>NZ_JBOZRA010000001.1:0-2386229 GCF_050847465.1 Endobacterium panacihumi
GACACAATTGCTTCCGGGCCCAAAACGCCCGACACTTGGTGACGCGGGGTGGAGCAGCCCGGTAGCTCGTCAGGCTCATAACCTGAAGGCCGCAGGTTCAAATCCTGCCCCCGCAACCAAAACAAATATCCCCGAAAATTTAAAAAAACCAAGTCAACAAAACAAACCCAGACATCGTGCCCCTACGCCGTCGAAGCAGCGACCCAACGCTAAACACAAACAGTGACAGAGGGGAGGGGGCTAGCGATTTCTTTCCCGTCTGATGGTCCGGGTCATGCCTCGCCTTGCTGTCCGCCGCAATTCTCGAGGCTTTGCTCCGGCCATCGCCCGATCAGCCCATGTGCGCAACCGGTCACCGGGTCGGTTTCGGGGCGCGGCAATGACGATATCCTTCTCAATTGCGCAGTTGACGCGGCTTTCGTCAGGATGTCGGCCTGCTGGCCGGGAGGATAGGCGCCGACGACCTGAAAATCGGATGAGCACGCCAGATTTTGATGCCCTGTCCCGGCCGGCAGGACGAGACAATCGCCGACCTCCACTTCAAGCGCCGCGCCATCCGGGCCGCCGATCAGCAAGGTGGCACGTCCTTTGCCGATCCCCAAAACCTCATGGGCGCCGGAATGATAGTGCTGGTAATCAAACACGCCATTGGTCCAGATCCCGTCCCATCCGTTCGCAGTGAAGAGTTTTTCGAACGTCATTCCATCTGCCAGAACGGATTTGTAGATCAATACGGGAAAATGCGGATTGTTCGGTACCCACCCACTTGGCTTGAAGACCATCTCGCGGACGGTCATCTGGACGAATGCTCGTTGTCGATCTCGCTGACCGACGGCAGGAATGTCTCCACATCCCGTCGTTCCCGGTCGGACAGGGGAGCGATGTTCTCATTCCAGTAACGGGCCGCCTCAGGCGGATCTCCATCCCAGTCACGCGAGGAGCCGAGATTGTCGTCGATCACGGCGATCCGCGTGCCGCCCAGGCGTCGATATTCGTCGGCGAGATTTTTTGAAGCGTTTTCCATCCTAGCCTCCTTGATAGCATCAGACTGGTGCAACCCGCGGAGACGCCAGTCGTTCCCGGGGTTGACGGTTTGAGGCTGGCTTTCCCAGCCTGAAACCCGATTTTGCCGACCTTTCCCATCAGGCAAGCAAATGATGATATCCCGCCTGGCAAGGTGCTGGCGGTGTTCGGCAGCAGTGCTGCTGTCCATTTTTTCAAGAACGGCATTAACCTGACCTTTTGACCTGCGGCGTATCTGTTGCTCGATACGCCAACAGGTTTCACGCATGTCTCTGCTTCCCCTCCTTCTCAATATCATCGGTTTGATGGCGCTGGTCGCCATGTGCCTGGGAAGCACCGAGCGGCTCAGTCTTTCACCGCGATGGAAACGAATTGCGCAAGGGATGCCGTTCGCCGCCGCCGCCTGCATTACCATGATGATGCCGGTTGTCCTGCCTGACGGCACCGTGATCAACGGGCGTTCGCTGTTTCTCGCTTTTGCCGCTGCCTTCGGCGGCGTCGTTCCCTATCTCGTCGCGGCCCTCATAGCCCTTGTCGGCCATATGGAACTCACCGGGCTTCCCATCGGCCAGGCGCTTCGCCCGTCGATCTGTGCGGGCATCGTGGGGCTCGGCTGGCGGTTTCTCGTCTATCCGCGTCTGGGGCTGTCTGTCGGCAGTCTGTCGCTGCTCGGGCTGATCGTTTCGGCGCTGGCGCTGCTGCTTCTTCTGGTTTCCTCGGGGCAGGGCGTGTCGCTTTTCCTGCAGACATATCCGGCAACGCTGGTTGGTTCGCTGGCAGCCGCGCTCATCCTCGGCCGGTTCATCGAACGCGAGATGCGGCATCTTTCCGAAGCACGCCTCTGGCAGCGACAGGCCTATACCGACGCACTGACATCGCTGGCCAATAAACGTGCCTTCTACGAAGCGACAGCTTCGCTTTCGGGCAAGGCATCCGCCTTCTCCATCCTGGTGATCGATGTCGACCACTTCAAGAAAATCAACGATAGCCATGGTCACGATGCCGGCGATGTCGTGCTCAAGGCGATTGCCGCCTGTGTTGCGGATACGTTGGGCGGCCGTGGAACGGCGTTTCGTCTGGGCGGCGAGGAATTTGTTGCGCTTTTGCCGGATCTGCAGTCGACGGCAGGTCTCCAGCTGGCGGAAATGATCCGCCATGCCGTATCCGGGCTCGTCATCAATGCAGGTGGACAACGGGTGGCAGCGACGGTCAGCATCGGTGTGGCGGATAACGCCGACGGTCAGGAGCCGCCACATGTGGTGGCCGCGGCCGATGCGGCGCTTTATCTCGCCAAGGCGGGCGGCCGCAATCGCAGTGTCGTCAGTGCCGGCATGCCCGGTGAACAGGTACTGGCCGCGCAATAGCGGCGGCTCAGGCCGGTTGTCGCCGAGAGGTCGCCGAAAACATCATTGGGCTTGCCGCGGTTGCGGGGGGCGTACCCACAAAAAAGCCGGCCATCCCGGCGGAGGATGACCGGCGCCGAAAGCGCCTTGCAGCGCTTTCAACATCATGTCTCGGGCATTGCCCTGACTTACGTACGAATGGTGAAATCGACGTCGACGCTTTTCTTGATGGCGTTCGAATAGGGGCAAATGTCGTGCGTCACTTCAACGAGTTTCTGCGCGTCGGCCTCGCTGAGGCCCGGCAGGTAGACGTCGAGAGCGGCAGTGATGCCGAAACCACCTTCCGAACGCGGACCGATACCGACGGTCGCGCCAACGGTGGAACCGTCAGGAACCTTGGTCTTCAACTGCTGCGCACCGACGCGCAGTGCGCCGAGGAAGCAGGCGGAATAACCGAGCGCAAACAGCTTTTCAGGGTTGGCACCATCGCCGCCCGGGCCGCCGAGTTCCTTCGGAACCACCAGCTGCAGCGACAAGGTACCGTCTTCGAGCGATGTCTTGCCATCACGGCCGCCGCCGGTTGCCGTCGCGCTCGTCTTGTATTTTGCATCCACAGACATAGGTCTTCTCCTTGGTTGGTCACAGAGATCGGTGACTGATTTTTATTTTGTAAAATCTTATTGCGCACAATGTAGTTTTCAGGTCCACCGTTGTCAATCACTTGCAATTGGATTGTGCGCCATTTATCTTTTGCGCATGACAACGCCCTCCAAAACCACCGCCGAGATCGGCCTTGATCAGATGCTCTGTTTCGCCGTCTACAAGGCCGAACAGGCCTTCAACCGCGTTTACCGGCACGCGCTGGAGCCGCTGGGACTGACCTATCCGCAGTTTCTGACCATGCGGCTTCTGTGGAATGCGGGTAGTCTGTCGGTCGGTGAAATCTCCGAAAGACTGGGTCTCGATTCCGGCACGGTGACGCCGCTTTTGAAGCGGCTGACGCTGATGGGGTTGGTAAAAAAGGCCCGCCGTGCCGATGACGAACGCCGTGTCGATATCTTTCTGACCGATCAGGGCAGGGCGCTGGAGACGAAATCCGAAGCGGTGATGCAGTGTATCGCGCAGGCGATTGCCGTGGACGGACGCGAAGGCGAAGACATGCTGATGACGATCAATCGCCTGACCGCCAACCTGAGCGAAGCCGCCGAACGCTGATTTTTGCGGGTCCTGCATTTGCTTCTTTCCTTTCATGTCCCCGGCGCGCTCCCTTCGTCGCGATTATCGCCGACCGGCGTTTTTGCCTGGGCGCAAATCTGCCTGAGCGCGTTGCGAAGGCCTTCTTCGAAAGTCGGGTGGTAGATCGGCAGGTCAAGCAGATCGGCGGCAGTCTGTTCCTTTTCGATGGCCCAGGCGATGAGATGCGCCATGTGTTCGGCCTCCGGCGCGGCCATGGCAGCACCGGTCAATCTGCCTTTGACGTCAGCATAAATGCGCGCCAGACCGGCGTTGCGGCCTTCCGCCCTGGCGCGTCCCTGATCCGCATAATCAGCCTTCCCGATCAGCGCATCTTCCGGCGGGGCGACCCCGATGGTGACGGCCGGTGGATCGGTGAAGGCAATGGCGAGACGCGTGGTGCGTCGGGACGGCGTGATGGCGGGAAACCGTGCAGCATTGTGGCCGGCAATCGCACCTTCCGCAGAGGCTTCGTGCAGAACCGGCGCATCCGCATCGGCATCACCGGCAAGAAAGATGGGTGAGGCGCCGCATTGCATCGTGCTGCGGTCGAAGACCGGGGTGCCGTGTTTGCCCAGCGCAAGACCGGTTTTGGCAAGGTCAAGTCTGTTCAGGTTCGGCGGGCGGCCTGTGGCGACAAGAACGTGGCTGAATGTTTTCGTGCCGCTGGTTTCGTCGTGTTTTTCGGATGACCATGAAATTTCCACGCCGTCCTTCACCTGACGGGCTCGTGTGGAGACGCCGAGATGGAGAGGCATTTCCTGCGTCAGAATATCTTTCAGCGCCGACGACACCGCCTTGTCCTTCAGCCCTGCCACCGTGTCGCTTTCATCGAAGACGGCCACGTCGACACCGAGGCGGGAAAAAGCCTGCGCCAGTTCCAGCCCCAGCGGGCCGGCCCCGATCACCGCCAGCGAGTCCGGCAGATTTTTCAGCTCGAAGACCGTTTCATTGGTGAGGATGTGGTCGAGGTCCTTAAAGGTTGCAGGGATGGCGGGATAGGAACCGGTGGCGATGACGATGGCGCCGGCGCGAATGCATTCACCATCGACATCGAGCACCGTCCTATCGGTAAAACGGGCGGTCCCTCGCAACTTGGATTGTGGTGGCAGTTCATCAATCGATTTCAGCGTCGCCGAGACGAATTCGTCTCGCAGTTTTCGAACGCGTTGCAACACCGCTGTGCCATCAATCCGCAGATCACCGGGATGGATGCCGAAGGTGGATGCCTGGCGGGCCGCATGGCTGGCTTTCGCGGCTGCGATCAACAGTTTCGAAGGCATGCAGCCGACCGTGGCGCAGGTGGTGCCGGCAAACCGCTCATCGATGATCAGGGTGCTGGCACCGGCGCGGCGGGCGCTGCGCTCGGCAGAAAGGCCCGCGGTGCCGGCTCCGATAATGACCACGTCATAGTGTCTGTCGCTCACGTCGATCCTTTCGAATGCATGCAGAAATCGCGGTTGCAGAGATCGGGGAACAGTCGGGTGCCGACAATCGTTCCGTCTACGTACGAATTAAAAACCGAGAGGTGATCATGAGCCCGCAGCAACAGGCCAGACGAAAAATCGAGACCGATCCGCGTCGAAAACTGGATCCTCCGCCGCTTGAGCAGGATATGGAAAAGGACTTCGAACCGGTGGCTGAAAACGAGGAAACGGAGGGCGCCACCAACGCGCTTGAACTGCCGGGCCGCCCGCCTGCACTGGCGCGCAAGTCGGCCGGCGCTTCGGGTGGCGACCGGGACCAAGACAAGGACAATGACTGAGTACCGAAGCGTTCCGAATAAAGGTCTTGCCTGATCACAGCGTAACGGAATGCCGGAAATGCCGCCATGTGAAATTTCTGGTTGCAGGCCGTGCCATGTCCTGTAGATTATCGATGGGCACCTTTGAAATGATGTGAATTCCAGCTTGCAGCGTTGCACGCCAGCCGTGGCGGGTGGATGCTGCAGCGTGTGAGGTTGTGCATCCGGTTCTCGAAAGCCGCAGTCGGGTTTCGGGAATGTAAGGTGTGCCGCTTGGGAAAAGCGTCGTTTCGTTGCAATCGTGGATTTGCAGGGTGCGGCTTTTTTATTGTCTTTTTGCTTCGTTGTTTTCGTTCGTCATCGCTTTTTCCGGCATTGCGGCTGATCAGCGTGACCATTCGCCTTTCGCCGTGGCTCAGGGGCAGACACCGGCAACCCTCACGAAACCCGATCCGGTCGATATTCGTCTCGGTTATCTGCGCGCCTATGCGCGGCAACTGGCGTTGTCGGTGCTGGATGTACCGCCCCGCGACGAGGGTGTTGCGGGGGCCAATGTGGCGATCGCCGACAACAACACGACCGGGCGCTTTCTCGGGCAGGCATTTTCCATCGACGTGGCCGAGGTGAAGCCGCAGGCCGATGTGCTTGCCGCCTTCGACATCATGGCGGGCAAGGGTGTGATTGCCATTCTGGCCGATCTGGCGCCCGCGCAGCTTTTGGCCTTGGCCGATGCCGCGGCATCGAAGGGCATCCTCGTGTTCAATGTCGGCGCGACGGATGACCGGTTGCGGGAAGAGGATTGCCGGGCGAATGTGTTTCACACCGCGCCGACGCGCAGCATGCTGGCCGATGGGCTGGCGCAATATCTGGTCTGGAAACAATGGCGGCGCTGGGCACTGATTTCCGGGTCGCATGAGAATGACCGGCTGTTTGCCGATGCGCTGCGGCGTGCGGCGGAGCGGTTTGGTGGTCAGATCGTTGCGGAAAAGGAATTCGCCGATACCGGCACGGCGCGGCGCACCGACAGCGGCGTCGTGCAGATCCAGCGGCAGATGCCGGTGTTCACGCAAGGATTGGCCGAGCACGACGTGCTGCTGGTGGCCGATGAGAGTGAAGTTTTCGGAACCTATGTGCCGTTTCGCACCTGGGAGCCACGGCCGGTGGCGGGTTCGGCAGGGCTGATGCCTTCTGCCTGGCACCCGGCCAGCGAGCAATGGGGCGGCACGCAGATCCAGAACCGTTTTCTCAAAAGCACCGGGCGCAGGATGCTGTCGAAAGACATGTCGGCCTGGACGGCCGTGCGCATTGTCGGCGAGGCGGCAACGCGCATGCAGAGCGGTGATGCGGCGCGGATTGCCGAATTTGTCCGCTCACCGGATTTTTCGATTGCCGCCTTCAAGGGCCAGAAACTGACGTTTCGCGCTTGGAATCATCAGCTTCGACAGCCGGTCTTCATCGGCGACGGGCGTTCGGTCGTCTCGACCTCTCCGCAGGAGGGTTTTTTGCATCAGGTTTCCGAACTCGACACGCTTGGCATCGATCAGCCGGAGACACGCTGCGTGCTGAAATGAGGTGACGCCAAAACAGCCTTGGGAGGGGCCGACATGCTGATGACACCACGTTCTGCTGCTGTTGTGCTTATTTCCGGGCTGGGTTGCGCGCAGCCGGCCTCGGCCTTCACGGCCTATGTGTCGAACGAGAAGGACAATACCGTTTCCGTGGTGGATACGGTCAGCGGTGCCGTGGTCAAAACCCTGCCCGTCGGGCAGCGGCCACGCGGCATCACCATCTCGCATGACGGCAAATTCGTTTATCTGTGCGCCAGCGACGATGACACGATCGAGGTGATCGATACGGACACCCATGAGATCGTCAACCATCTGCCTTCCGGGCCGGACCCGGAACTGTTCGTTCTCTCGCCGGATGGCAAGACGCTTTATGTCGCCAATGAGGACGACAACCTGGTCACTGTCATCGATATCGAAAGCCGGGAGGTTCTGGCTGAAATTCCGGTCGGCGTGGAGCCGGAGGGCATGGGCATCAGCCCCGACGGAAAGACCATGGTCAACACGTCGGAAACGACCAACATGGCGCATTTCATCGATACCGACAGCCACGAGATCACCCACAATGTGCTGGTGGATGCACGCCCGCGTTTTGCCGAGTTCAAGCCGGACGGTTCGGAAGTGTGGGTGAGCGCGGAGATCGGCGGCACGGTTTCGGTCATCGACAACGCCAGCCGCGAGGTGAAGCACAAGATCAGTTTCGAGATTGCCGGGCTGCGCGCCGAAGCGATCCAGCCGGTCGGCGTGCGCATTACCGCGGATGGCAAAAAGGCCTATGTGGCGCTGGGTCCGGCCAACCGCGTCGCGGTGGTCGATACCGCCACCTACAGGATAGAAAAATATGTGCTGGTGGGCCAGCGCGTCTGGCAGCTGGCGTTCACGCCGGACCAGAAAACCATCATCAGCACCAATGGTGTGTCCAACGACATCACCTTGATCGACGTTGCGACGGATGAGCCGGTGCAATCGGTGACGGTGGGGGCAATGCCCTGGGGTGTTGTGGTTTCGCCGAAACAATAACGGGAGGAGAAGAGGATGGCATTTGATCGGAAGTTTGCTTTGGTGGCGCTTGCGGCCGTGTTCATGTCGGCGGGCGCCGGTTTTGCGCAGGACGCTGATGATGACGACGATGACAAACCGACGGCAAAGCCGGCGGTTTCGGCGGAAAAGGTGACGCGGGCGAGCAAGGATGTGCCGGAGCTGGTGCTGGGGTCAGCCGAGGACAGTTTTGCCGTCAACGCCAAGGATTTCGAGCTTGTCGCGGGTCAGGGTTATCGCTGGAAGATCACGTCTGCGGCTGGGCTCGAATACAAGTTCGTCACCGATCTGTTCCGCAATGTCTGGATGAACCAGATCGTCATCAACGATCTCGAGGTTCACATGAACGGCGCGCCGGCCTGGCTGGAATTCGACAGCGAGGGCACGATGCAGGTGCAGTTCACCGCGGTTCGGCCAGGGCGCTACACCTGGTCGGTGCCGGATCTGGCGGACAAGGGCATGAAGGGGACGATTACCATCAAGTGAGGTGGAGTGACGGGGACGATGCTCTTTTCCGCGCAGACGTCCGAGAGAAACAGATCGTTCCCCTTCGTTCCACATGCGGCCTGCTCGTTTGCGGTGGCAGCGAAGCACCGGCCGCTGCCCGGAAAATCTCCGCATAGAGCATGGGAGGAGACATGTCATGCATCAGAACGAGGATAACGCGGGTGTGCCGCATGCGCTCGAGGTCACCAGCCTCAGCCATGCCTACGGGCCGAAAAAGGCTCTGGACGATGTGTCGTTTTCGATCCCGGCAGGGCGCTTTACCGTGCTTCTGGGGCTGAACGGGGCGGGCAAGACGACGCTGTTTTCGCTGATCAGCCGGCTTTACGACACGCGCGACGGTTCGATCCGCATTTTTGGTCGGGATATCAGGCGCGATCCGGGCGAGGCATTGCGGCGGCTCGGCATCGTGTTTCAGGCCCGCACGCTCGATCTCGATCTGACCGTTGCGCAAAACCTTGCCTATCACGCAGCGCTGCACGGTTTTCGTCGGCGCGAGGCGATGGCGCGGATCGGTGTTCTGCTGGACACGGTCGGTCTGGCGGACCGGCTGCATGACAAGGCAAAAAATCTCTCCGGCGGACAGATGCGGCGGGTGGAAATCGTTCGGGCGATGCTGCACCGGCCATCGCTGCTGCTGCTCGACGAGGCGACGGTGGGGCTGGATATCCGCGCACGCGCCGACATTCTGGCGACGATACGGGCGCTGGTGGCCGCGACCGGTCTCAGCGTCCTGTGGGCCACGCATCTGATCGATGAGGTGGAAGAGAGCGACGACGTGGTGATCCTCGACCATGGCCGGGTGCTGGCTACGGGGCGCGTGGCGGATGTGGTGCGCGCGGCGGGTTCGAGGGATATTGCGGAAGCGTTTGCGGGGTTGGTTTCGGGAAAAAAGGCGTGCCGCATGGTGCTCTCCCCCCTTGTGGGGGAGATGTCCGGCAGGACAGAGGGGGGTGTTGCTGGCGCATGTGCCGCTTTCGAACCATCTACCGTACCGTTGTCCACCCCCCTCCGCCACCTTTCGGTGACATCTCCCCCTCAAGGGGGGAGATCGGAAAGCGACCGCTCCACGCCTCCAGATGGTGATGCGTCTGCGCCCAAGGCTGCGGTGCCGCTATGACCGCTTTCCCCTCACACCCATCCCGCGGCTTCAGACCCCACCAATATCTCGCCTGCTTGTCCGGCATCATGATCCGTGAGAGCCTGCGGTTTCTCAACCAGCGCGAACGGTTCGTGTCGTCGCTGGTGCGGCCGCTTCTGTGGCTGTTCGTGTTTGCCACCGGGTTTCGGCAGGTGCTGGGCGTGTCTATCATTCCGCCTTACCGCACCTATGTGCTGTACGAGGTCTATATCACCCCCGGCCTTGCCGGCATGATCCTCTTGTTTTCAGGCATGCAGTCGTCACTGTCGATGGTGTATGACCGCGAGATGGGCAACATGCGCACGTTGCTGGTCAGCCCGTTTCCGCGCTGGTTCCTGCTGATATCGAAACTGTTTGCCGGCGTCGCGGTGTCGGTGGTGCAGGTCTACGCGTTTTTTGCGATTGCCTGGTTCTGGAATGTGCGGCCGCCGCCTGTCGGTTATCTTCTGGTTCTGCCGGCGCTGCTTCTGGCCGGCATGATGTTGTGTTCGCTCGGCATGTTTCTGTCGTCGATGATCCGGCAGTTGGAAAACTTTGCCGGCATCATGAACTTTGTAATCTTCCCGATGTATTTTGCCTCTTCGGCGCTTTACCCGCTCTGGCGTATCCAGGAATCGAGCCCGCTTCTCTTCCGCGTCTGTCAGGCCAATCCGTTCACCTATGCGGTGGAGCTGATCCGTTTTGCGCTTTACGGGCGCATCGAGTGGATGTCGCTCGGTATTGTCTGCGGTTTCACCGTGCTTTTCCTCGGTGGCGCCATTTTTGCCTATGACCCGGCCCACGGATTGTTGGGCCGTAAGCGCGATACAGGAGGCAATGGCTGATGATTTTTGCACGATCCATAATCGTGGTGGCAATGTCGGTCCTGATGCCTTTGCCCTTGATGGCGGCGCAGGGGGATGATCCCGACTGGCCCTGCATCCAGCGCAAGGTGCCGCAACTGTCGATCGGGCAGATCTGGACCGGGCCGGCCCTGTCGCCAGTGGCTGCCGAGTGGAGCAGGGACGCGGATTTGGCTGAACTGGTGGAAGAACTTGCGGCGCGGCGTCTGCCGCTTGCCGAGGCGCAGGAGAAAATCCGGGCCTTTCGCGATGGCCAGAAGCAGGAGCAGTGGCAGAGACGTGTCGACATGCTGGTGCAGGGCCTGTTCGAGACGATGAACGGCGAGCGCGCCCATGTGATTTCCGGCATCGCCCGTTATGCGCACCGCCAGCGCGACATGGCGGCAAGCCTGCGTGCGGAAGGCTCGGCACTTGATCTCCTGCGCGCAAAACCGGGGGCGGATCAGGTGCAGATCGCGGTCCGCAGCGAACAACTGACCTTTCGCACCCGCATCTTTCAGGAACGCGTGCAGTCGCTCGCTTACGTCTGCGAAGTGCCGACGCTGATCGAGCAGAGGCTTTATGCGCTGGTCAAAGTGCTTTCGGAAGGACCAACGCCAAAATGATGGCCCGTGGTTTCGTCAGGGCGAGGCCTGTTTCAGATAGGCGATGACATCGGCGACATCCTTGTCCACCTTCAGGCCGGCAAAGGCCATTTTCGTGCCTTTCACGACGCCTTTGGGATCATGCAGATAGGTGGTGAGTGTCGCCTCGTCCCAAACCATGCCGCCCTTGCCGGCATCCGCCATGGCGGCGGAATATTTGAAGCCGTCATGGGTGCCGGCGGTGCGGCCGATCACGCCCTTCAGCGAGGGGCCGATCTTGTTCTGGTCGGTATCCCGGACATGGCAAGCCTTGCATTTCGCAAATACTTTTTCGCCCGCGGCAGCATCCTGACCTTGGGCTGAACCTACCATCGGCAGCACGAGGCCGATGGCACCCAGACAGATGCCGAAACGAATGCAGAGATTGATGGAATGCATTGATTTCCTCCCGAAAAGACGTCTGGGCTGACCGGGCTCCCATCCCGATCGCGCGCAGCGCCGTGCACGCAAGGGTAGTTTTTGGCAATGGTAAGTCAACACCATCGCAGAGATCATGCCGCAAAAAGAAGATCCGCAGATTTTTGTCACGGTTTCCCGCTCTGGTTGACGCTGTGCGGCCATGGGCGTAAACTTTGTCGCGTCGCCGGGCACGGGTGCCAGAGCGCGCGAGGCAGGTTCCGATGACCATGATCGATCTTGTCCTGACAGTCTGCCTGCTGAGCGATCCGGGCGTCTGCCGCAAGGAACATCTGTATTTCGAAAGTCGCGGCTCGCTGTTCCAATGCATGATCCTGGCGCCGTCCGAGATCGCCAAATGGTCGAGCGAACACCCGGCAGTCAGGATCGTTCGCTGGACCTGTGCCTTTCCCGACAGCAGCCGAAAAATCTGATCCGCGGCGCAAAACATTCCTTCAGAAACAACGGACATCGGCTTCCGCCTGGGCACGGCGCAGTTCGGATACTGCGGTCCTGGCAATGGCACCCTGCCGGAAGAGCACACCGCGTTCTCCTGTCTGCAGGCCAAGGCTCACAAAGGTTTCCGCCGCTTCATAACGCTCGTAGGGGATGATTGAGGCGACGACATCAATCGAGCAAGAACAACTCTGAAGTGCGGCGCGGCTTTCACCATTGGCTTTCATGCATCCGTTAACGTAATCGTAGACTGCAACCGTTGGATAGTCATTGGTTGCCAATGTGTCGGTGGCGGGCAGGAATGACGCCAAGAAGAATGCAATGCAAAAAAATCGGGTAGACATCGATATTTCTCCTCCCAAGGCCGGGTTTTACTCGATCGGTGAAAAGCTGTCATTTGTACAGTTTTCAAATATTGCTTATATTTTTCAAGTAATACTTTTGCGCTATTGCAGCAAATTCTGCTGCTTGGCAGCATTTGTCGTCTTCGTCAAAGTCTATTCGTATATTGCACTTGCCGCATCCAATTTATTGACCTATTGTCACAAAAGTTTCCGGCTTCAAGGCCTTGCTTTTGGGAGGAGCAGGGTTTCGAAGGTTTGTGGGGTGGGCAGTAACGGTGCCCTCAGCCCATCCTTTTACCGTGACACGCTGACGGAAATATTCCCGCACATAGCATGAAGCGCTGGCTGCCTTGGAGCATGCGAGCGTTCGTGATGACGAACCTCGTGTGAATATAATAAGCATCGGGAGGATGTCGCATGCGTGTAACTGGAAAAATTCAGTGTCTGCCTAGCCTTTTCCTGCCTCTGGCGGCCACCGGCCTTTTGGCCGCGAGCATGGCTGTCGGGCTTGCCGGCACGGTGCTGGCCAATGATGACCTGACGAAACTGTCGAAGGATCCGAAAAACTGGGCGATGCCGACCGGCAATTACGCCAACCATCGCTATTCGGAGCTGAAGGAAATCACCAAGGACAACGTCAAGAGCCTGCAGGTGAAGTGGAGTTTCTCTACTGGCGTGCTGCGTGGCCATGAAGGCGGACCGCTGGTGATCGGCGACGTGATGTATATCCACACGCCGTTCCCCAACATCGTTTATGCGCTCGATCTGAAGAACGACGGAAAAATCCTCTGGAAATACGAGCCCAAGCAGGATCCGAATGTCATCGGCATCATGTGCTGCGATACCGTCAACCGCGGTGTGGCCTACGGCGATGGCAAGATCATTCTCAACCAGGCCGATACGACGGTGGTGGCGCTCGATGCCAAGACCGGCAAGCTGGCATGGTCGATAAAGAACGGCGATCAGATCGATGGCGGCAAGGGTGAATCCGGCACGGCCGCACCGATGGTGGTCAAGGACAAGGTGATCATTGGGGTTTCCGGCGCCGAATTCGGCGTGCGCGGCTGGACGGCGGCTTACAACCTGAAAGACGGGTCGCTGGCCTGGAAGGCCTATTCCACCGGGCCGGATGCGGAAACGCTGATCGACCCGGAAAAGACCATGCATCTGGGCAAGCCTGTCGGCAAGGATTCCGGCATGAATACCTGGGAAGGCGAGCAGTGGAAGACCGGCGGCGGCACGACCTGGGGCTGGTTCTCCTATGACGCCAAGAGCAACCTGATCTATTACGGCACCGGTAATCCATCCACCTGGAACCCGGTGCAGCGACCCGGCGATAACAGATGGTCGATGACGCTGATGGCGCGCGATGCCGATACCGGTCAGGCCAAATGGCTCTACCAGATGACCCCGCATGACGAGTGGGATTATGACGGCGTCAATGAAAACATCCTTGTCGATGGCATGGAGATCGGCGGCAAGACACATGACGTGCTGGTGCATCTCGACCGCAACGGTTTTGGCTACACGCTGGACCGGGTGAGCGGTGAGCTGCTGGTCGCCAAGAAATACGACCCCAAGGTCAACTGGGCGACCGAAGTGGTGATGGACAAGAGCAGCGAGCAATATGGCCGGCCGCAGGTGGTCGCCAAATATTCGACGCAGCAGAACGGCGAGGATACCAACTCGACCGGCATCTGCCCGGCGGCACTCGGCTCGAAGGACCAGCAACCGGCCACCTATTCGCCCAAGACCAAGCTCTTTTACGTGCCGACCAACCATGTCTGCATGGATTACGAGCCCTACAAGGTGAGTTACACAGCCGGTCAACCCTATGTCGGGGCAACCGTGTCGATGTATCCGGCACCGGACAGCCATGGCGGCATGGGCAATTTCATCGCCTGGGATGCCGCCAAGGGGGAGATCGTCTGGTCGATCCCGGAACAGTTCTCCGTCTGGTCGGGGGCACTGGCAACCGCCGGTGACGTGGTCTTTTACGGCACGCTGGAAGGCTACATCAAGGCGGTCAGCCTCGACGGTAAGGAGCTTTACAAGTTCAAGACGCCATCCGGCATCATCGGCAACATCAACACGTTCGAACATGGCGGCAAGCAGTATATCGCCGTGCTGTCGGGCGTCGGTGGCTGGGCCGGCATCGGCCTTGCCGGCGGTCTTCTGTCGCCGGAAAACGCTGCCGCCTGGCACGGTGCGGTCGATCAGGGCCGTGGCGGTCAGGATGAGGCCGCGGTGGTCGGCACGGCCGGTCTCGGTGCGGTCGGCGGTTATGCGGCGCTTGCCGATTATACCACGCTTGGTGGTCAGCTGACGGTTTTTGGTCTTCCCGACTGACGGACCTGAGCAGACGGGTCGCGCCTTTCTGGTGCGGCCCGCCACGGGATCGGTGGATCATTCAGAATGATAACCTGGCGTGCGGTTTGTTGCTTTCGGGGCGCAAGCGTTCCGAATGGCGTTTTCCGTGCATGCAGAAATGTTTGACGTGTGAGGTTCTTCAATGGCTTTTCGCATGGCAGTTTTCGCGTTTTGTGCAGCGATATTCTCTCTTTCGCATTCTGGAATGGTCTTTGCCGACGACGACAAGGAAAAGGCGGCGGTGGCGAGCGAGGAGGACGGAAAGTTCTTCGACAAGGATGGCAATCCGACTTTTCGGATTTCCGCCGACGGCACCGTCGATTGGTACACGTTCAGCGGTTACCGGCGGTATCATTCGGACTGTCATGTCTGTCACGGGCCGGACGGTGTGGGGTCGAGTTATGCGCCGGCACTGGCGACCAGTCTGAAGAAGCTGGACTATGCCGGTTTCCTGTCGATCGTGGCGGAAGGCCGCAAAAATGTCGGTGGCGGCAAGGAAAACGTCATGCCCGCCTTTGGCGACAACAAGAACGTCTATTGTTATCTCGACGATATCTACGTCTATTTGCGGGCGCGCGCCGTCGAAGCCGCACCGCGCGGGCGGCCGCCGAAAAAAGCCGACAAGCCACAGGGGGCCAAGGATTACGAAGCCTCCTGCATGGGAGGCTGAGATGGCGGGTGGTTTCAGGTTTTGGCTCGAATGCCTTTTCTCTTTCGCGGTGGTGCTGGCCTTGGGTTTTGGCTTTGTGCCGCAGCGGGTGTTGGCGCAAGGGGCAGGACTGGGGGCAGCGGGCGAGCTTGTCGATCCCGATGTGCTGCGGGTCTGCGCCGATCCCTCCAACATGCCGTTTTCCGATCAGAGCGGTGAGGGGTTCGAGGACAAGCTGGCGAAAATGGTGGCGGAGGGAACGGGGCGTAAGTCTGTTTCCTACACCTGGTTTCCGTCGATCACCGGTTTCGTGCGCAACACGCTGGGCGCCAATCGCTGCGACATTGTCATGGGGTATGCGCAGGGCGACGAACTGGTGCAGAACACCAATGCCTATTACCGCTCCGCCTATGTGCTGGTTTATGCGAAGGCCGGCGATCTGACCGGTGTCGAGACGCTGGCCGACCCAAAACTTGCCGGCAAACGCATCGGCGTCGTGGAAGGCACGCCGCCGACTGCCAACATGGCTGCGGCCAAGCTGATGGGCAAAGCCAAGGTGTATCCGCTGATGGTCGATACGCGGGTCATGCCATCCATGGCGGAACTGGCGATGAAGGATCTGGCAGCGGGTGTGATCGACGCTGCCGTGATGTGGGGACCGATGGCCGGTTATTATGCGGCGCGAGCGGGCAAGGACATGGTGCTCGTGCCGTTGATCCATGAACAGCGGGGCCAGCGTATGGTCTACCGCATCACCATGGGCGTACGGCCGTCCGACCAGAATTTCAAGCGCGTGCTGAACGCCTTTATCAAGGAAAAGCAGCCGGAGATCGACCGGTTGCTGCTGGAATACAATGTGCCGCTGCTGGATGAACGCGACCGCAGGATCACGCAGTGAGAGGGAGAGGGGAATAGAATATGGACGTACGTGCCGCCGTGGCCGTTCAGGCCGGCAAGCCGCTGGAAGTGATGACCGTGCAGCTGGACGGCCCCAAGGCCGGCGAAGTGCTGATCGAGGTCAAGGCCACCGGCATCTGCCACACCGACGATTTCACGCTGTCCGGCGCCGATCCGGAAGGCCTGTTCCCGGCCATTCTCGGCCATGAGGGTGCCGGTATCGTCGTTGATGTCGGCCCCGGCGTCACCTCGCTGAAAAAGGGCGATCACGTCATCCCGCTCTACACGCCGGAATGCCGCGAGTGTTATTCCTGCACCTCGCGAAAAACCAACCTCTGCACCTCGATCCGCACAACACAGGGACAGGGCCTGATGCCCGATGGGACCTCGCGCTTTTCCATCGGCAAGGACAAGATCCATCATTACATGGGCTGCTCGACCTTCGCGAATTTTACGGTCCTGCCGGAGATCGCGCTTGCCAAGATCAACCCCGACGCCCCGTTCGACAAGGTTTGTTATATCGGCTGCGGCGTGACCACCGGCATCGGTGCCGTCATCAACACGGCGAAGGTCGAGATCGGCTCGACGGCCATCGTTTTCGGTCTCGGCGGCATCGGGCTGAACGTTTTGCAGGGCCTGCGCCTTGCCGGCGCCGACATGATCATCGGCGTCGACATCAACCCGGATCGCAAGGCCTGGGGCGAAAAGTTCGGCATGACGCATTTCGTCAATCCGAAAGAAGTCGGCGACGACATCGTGCCTTACCTCGTCAATATGACCAAGCGTAACGGCGACCTTATCGGTGGCGCCGATTACACGTTCGATTGCACCGGCAATACCAAGGTCATGCGTCAGGCGCTGGAGAGTTCGCATCGCGGCTGGGGCAAGTCGGTCATCATCGGGGTTGCGGGTGCCGGTCAGGAGATTTCCACGCGTCCGTTCCAGCTGGTCACCGGCCGCAACTGGATGGGTACTGCTTTTGGCGGCGCGCGCGGCCGTACCGACGTGCCAAAAATTGTCGACTGGTACATGCAGGGAAAAATCCAGATCGATCCGATGATCACCCACACGATGCCGCTCGAAGACATCAACAAGGGGTTCGAGCTGATGCATTCGGGCGAAAGCATTCGCGGTGTGGTGATTTATTGATGTGCTGACAATCGGTGTGGCCGATGTTTCGGGAGATGTGCTGCAAACTGTGCGCCTGAAATGAAGGTGGTACTGCATCTGCCCAAAACGTCTGAGGCGACCGAATGCGGGATTGGGCGGTGTCTACGGAAACAGCAAGCGCGTGCAGGTGCGGTGCGTTGTGTTGTCGCCAAACTGAGATGAAGCGAGGCAGCCGCCGATGATCGGGCCGGACCTCGATTAGGAGGAGGAGCGTTGTTATGGACAGTGCAGTTCAGGTCCGCATTCATCCCGCGGTCGATGGTGGCGTGAAGCCGGAAAGTTCGAGTTTTTCCGGCGGCACGCTGGTGTGCGAATGTGTCGACAAGCCGGTCAAGGTGAAGATCGAGGGGCAGGTGGCCCATAACCACGCCTGCGGTTGCACCAAATGCTGGAAACCCAAGGGCGCCGATTTTTCGATCGTTGCGGTGGTGCCGCATGACAAGGTGACGGTGACGGAAAACGGCGACAAGCTCGCCGTGGTCGATCCGTCGGCGCTGATCCAGCGGCATGCCTGCAAACAATGCGGCGTGCATATGTATGGGCCGGTCGAGCGCGAGCATGCGTTCCAGGGGCTCGATTTCATCCATCCGGAACGTTTTCAGGAAAGCGGCTGGGCACCTCCGGGTTTTGCCGCCTTCGTGTCGTCGATCATCGAATCCGGTGTCGATCCGGGCCGGATGGACGGTATCCGGGCACGGCTCAAGGACCTCGGCTTGCAGCCCTATGATTGCCTTTCCCCGGGCCTGATGGACTATGTGGCGACATGGGTGGCGAAAAAGTCAGGGGCTTTGCCGGCCTGACCCGGCAGATGTCCGAAGATCGCCGAAAGCTGCAGTGACGTGTCGGAAGGTGCGGAGGTGTATTTGTGCCTGCTGTCGCTGCGTTTTGCAGGACGCTGCGGTGAGGGGGCTTGGACTTGTACTTGGAGAGTGAGTGAGCCTGTAGCCGGGGGCAGGGGAGGGGGAACTGTCGGCGGCGTGAGGGCAAGGCAATATTTGCTTGTGGCTTCTCATGCTCAAAAGCTGCGCGCCTGCCTTCAATGCGGTGGGAGACCCGGTGCCGGATCGGCATTTTGGGCCGTTGCCGATCGGCCGCTCCCGGCTGGGGTTCGGGCTTTCTGCTTCTGGCCACCGGACAGAGCGGGTAGCCGGGGAGCTACCCGAATGGTCACGAAACCGCGAAAAAAGGCGCCGCGATCTCGCAGCGCCTTTTCCAATGGTGATCGGCTGACATCAACTCCGGCAGCACCTGCCGTCGCAGAGTTCAGGCCGCACTCGCCGCCTTCTTGGCCGCGATACGGGCGCGAATGGATTCCACATCCGCCTTCGGCGTCGCCTTGAACAAGGTCTGTGTGTATTCGTGCCTCGGGTTGGAAAACACCTCGTCGCGCGTGCCGTATTCGACCGCCTCGCCAAAATACATCACCATCACCTCATCGGCGATGTAACGCACGACGGACAAGTCGTGGCTGATGAAGACATAGGTGAGGTTGAACTCGTCCTGCAGGTCGGCGAGCAGGTTGAGAACCTGTGCCTGAACCGAAAGGTCGAGTGCCGAGACGGGCTCGTCCAGCACCAGCAGCTTCGGGTTCATCATCAGCGCGCGCGCAATGGCGATACGCTGGCGCTGACCGCCGGAGAACATGTGCGGATAACGGTTGTAATGTTCCGGACCGAGGCCGACCTTGATCAGCATTTCGGTGGCACGGTTGCGGCGCTCGGCAGCCGACAGGTCCGTATTGATCGCCAGCGGTTCACCCAGAACATCGCCGATCTTCTGGCGCGGGTTCAAAGAGCCGTAAGGGTTCTGGAAGATGATCTGGACCTTCTGGCGCATGTCCGAGGTCAGGTGGCCCGGACGCGTGTCCATCTTCTTGCCGTCGATGATCAGGTCACCCGAAGTCGGCTCGTCGATGAAGGTGATCATGCGCGCCAGCGTGGACTTACCGCAGCCGCTTTCGCCGACGATCGCCAGCGTCTTGCCGCGCTCCAGGCTGAAGGATACGCCCTTGACGGCATGCAGGGTCTTTTTCGGCTTCATGAAGCCGCCCGGCAGTTCGTAATCGCGCTTGATGTCGCGCACTTCGAGCATGGTGTCGGTGGTCTTTAGCTCGCTCATGCGGATGCTCCTTCGGCCGATGCTCCTGCAGAAGGTGCCGGTTCCGGGTTGCCGTCGAAAAAGGCGGAAACCGTGGTCAGACGGTCGCCGGTGGCGTTTTCAGGCAGGGCCGCCAGCAGCGCCTTGGTATAGTTGCTCTGCGGGTTTTCGAAGAGGGACAGCACGTCGGCCTCCTCCATCTTGCGGCCCTTGTACTGCACGACGACGCGGTCGGCGGTTTCGGCGACAACGCCCATGTCGTGGGTGATCATGATCAGGCCCATGCCGGTGCGTGCCTGCAGGTCCATGATCAGATCGAGGATCTGCTTCTGGATGGTCACGTCAAGAGCGGTGGTCGGTTCGTCGGCGATCAGCAGTTTCGGGTCGCAGGCAATCGCGATCGCGATCATCACGCGCTGGCACTGGCCACCCGACATCTGGTGCGGGAAGGCATGCATGCGCTCTTCCGCATTCGGCAGGCCGACCAGCTTGAACAGCTCGATGGCGCGGGCGCGACGCGCCTTCTTGTCCAGGCCGAGGTGAATGCGCAGCACTTCCTCGATCTGGAAGCCGACCGTAAAGCACGGGTTGAGGCTGGCGATCGGCTCTTGGAAGATCATGGCGATATCCTTGCCGATCAGCTTGCGCCGCTCGGCGCCGCTGAGCTTCTGGATATCCTGGCCTTCGAACAGCATGCGGTCGGCGGTGATCTTTGCCGTTGCCGGCAGAAGCCCCATGACGGCCAGCATGGAGACCGATTTGCCCGAGCCGGATTCACCGACGATGGCAAGAACTTCGGCCTTGTCGACTTTGATCGAAACGCCATCGACGGCGCGGAACCAGCCGGTCGAGGTTTCGAATTCGACGGTGAGATTGTCGATTTGTAAGAGCGACATGATCAGGACCTCTTCAGCTTCGGATCAAGCGCATCGCGCAGGCCGTCGCCCATCAGGTTGATGGCAAGAACGGTGATGAGGATTGCAAGGCCCGGGAAGGTGACGACCCACCAGGCACGCAGGATGAATTCGCGGGCTTCGGCCAGCATCGTGCCCCATTCGGGAGACGGCGGCTGTACGCCCATGCCGAGGAAGCCGAGAGCGGCCAGATCGAGAATGGCGTTCGAAAACGACATCGTTGCCTGAACGATCAGCGGCGCGGTGCAGTTCGGCAGAATGGTGCGGAACATCAGGCGCAGCGGGCTTGCACCGGCGATGCGGGCAGCCGTTACGTAATCGCGGGACTTTTCGGCCATCACGGCGGCACGCGTCAGGCGCACGAAATGCGGCTGCAGCGTTACGGCAATGGCGATCATCGCGCTGTTGAGGCCGGCGCCGAGAATGGTGACGAGCACGAGAGCGAGAAGCAGCGACGGGATGGCGAGGATCATGTCCATCAGGCGCATGATCACGGTGTCGACCCAACCGCGATAATAACCGGCGATGACGCCGACGATGATACCGGCGACCAGCGACAGCGTGGTGACGACCAGCCCGACGAACAGCGAATACTGCGCGCCGTAGATCAGGCGCGAAAGGATGTCGCGACCGATCGGGTCGGTGCCGAGAACATAGGTCCAGCTACCGCCTTCGACCCATGCCGGCGGCTTCAGCACGGCATCACGATATTGTTCGAATGGCGAATGCGGTGCAATCAGCGACGCGAAGATCGCGACGAGAACGAGAGCCACGAAAACGTAGAGGCCGATGACGGCACCGCGGTTTTCGGAAAAATAGAACCAGAACTCCTTGAGCATCTGGCGTCGCATCTGGGCGCTGGAGACGGGCTCCTCAACCTTTTGTGCAAGTGTGGCGTCGGCCATGGGATTTTGCTCCTTCTTAGTGGCGAATGCGCGGGTTGACGAGACCGTAGAGCAGGTCGACGATCAGGTTGACGGTCATGATGATCGCAGCGATCAGCAACAGCCCTCCCTGAATGACGGCATAGTCACGGCGGAACACGCTATCGAGGATCCACTTGCCGATGCCCGGCCACGAGAAGATCGTCTCGGTCAAAATGGCGCCGGCCAGCATGACGCCGACCTGCAGGCCGACCGTGGTGACGACCGGGATCATGGCATTGCGCAGGGCATGGATGCCGATGACGCGGAACGGCGAAAGCCCCTTGGCGCGGGCGGTGCGGACGTAATCTTCCGAGAGAACTTCCAGCATGGCCGAACGAGTCTGGCGGGCAATGACGGCCAGCGGAATGGTGGAAAGCACGATCGACGGCAGCGCCAGATGGCTGAGCGCCGAGGCGAATGCCCCCTTCTGGCCCGAGATCAGGCTGTCGATCAGCATGAAACCGGTGACCTGCGGGAAATAGAACATCAGCGAGATGCGGCCGGTGACCGGGAACCATTGGAGGATGCCGGAGAACAGGATGATGAGAAGCAGGCCCCACCAGAAGATCGGCATCGAATAACCGACAAGCGCGATACCCATCAGGCCCTGGTCGAAGATCGACCCGCGTTTGACGGCGGCGATGATGCCGGCCGGGATGCCGAGCGAGACGGCGATGATGATGGCGCAGAAGGAGAGTTCGACCGTCGCCGGGAACAGCGTCAGGAACTGGTCGAGCACCGGCTTCTTGGAAACGATCGAGGTGCCGAAGTCACCGGTCAGAACGCCGCCGAGATAATCGAAATACTGGATGACCATCGGCCGATCCATGCCGAGCTGCGCGCTGATCTGCGCGTGGCGCTCCGGCGACATGACGCGCTCGCCCGAAAGCAACGCGACCGGATCGCCCGGAAGAAGACGGATGAACGAGAACGCGATGATGGAGACCCCGATGAACGTCGGGATCAGGACGGCGAGGCGCCGCAGAAGGAAGCCAAACATTTTAAGCCTTTGCGGAAAAGGGGCGGGCCAGATTCATGTTTTTTGTCAAGCCATGCATCAGGCTATTTCGGCGTCACCGCCATATTTTTGGGCAACTCATAAGAAAATGCCGCGGGAAACGCAATGTCTCCCGCGGCAAAAAGTTGTCAGAGTGCCAGATTACTCGGCAATATCGACAGCTTCGAAGGTGAAGTCGCCGAGCGGGCTCTGGGTGAAGCCGGTTACGCCCTTACGCATCGGAACGACGGCCAGCGAGTGGTCGATGGTTGCCCAGGGAGCGTCCTTCTTGAAGATGACCTGCGCCTGCTCATAGAGCTTGGTGCGTTCTTCCTGGTCAGACGTCGACTTTGCCTTCTTCACGAGGGCGTCGAATTCCTGGTTGCACCACTGCGCGCGGTTGTTGCCGCCGACGGCATCGCAGCCGAGCAGGGTGTCGAGGAAGTTGTCCGGGTCGCCGTTATCGCCGGTCCAGCCCATGATGGCGGCGCCGTCACGGTTCTTGTCCTTCGAACGCGACAGGTATTCTGCCCATTCGTAGGAAACGATTTCAACCTTGACGCCGATCTTGGCGTAATCGTCCTGGATGATTTCAGCGGCGCGACGTGCGTTCAGCATGTACGGACGCGAAACCGGCATGGCCCAGACCTTCATGGAGAGGTCCTTGACGCCTGCTTCTTCAAGCATCTTCTTGGCGGCGTCGAGGTCGTAAGTGTCGTCCTTGACGTCGTTATTGTAGGACCACATGGTCGGCGGGATCGGGTTGGTGGCAGGTGTTGCCATGCCCTGGAAGACGGCATCAACGATGGCGGTCTTGTTGATCGCCTTGTTGAGTGCCTTGCGCACTTCGACCTTGTCGAACGGAGCCTGGGTCGTGTTGTAGGCGAGGTAGGCGATGTTGAGGCCTTCCTGCTCGAGAACCTGCAGGTTTTCGTCAGACTTCATGGCCTGCACGTCGGCAGCGTTCGGGTAAGGCATCAGGTGGCATTCGCCAGCCTTGAGCTTCTGGTAACGAACGGCAGCGTCGGTGGTGATCGCGAAGACGAGATCGTCGATCTTCGGAGCTGTGCCCCAGAAGTCGGCGTTCTTCTTGTAACGCACGATGGCGTCCTGCTGGTAGGCAACGAAGGTGAACGGACCGGTGCCGACCGGCTGCTGGTTCAACTGTTCCTTGGTGCCGGCCTTTTCGAGGCTGTCGGCATATTCCTTGGACAGGATCGATGCGAACGGCATGGCAAGGTTTGCCAGGAACGGCGCTTCCGAACGGTTCAGCGTGACCTTGACCGTCAGGTCATCGACCTTTTCGATCGACTTGATCAGCTTCGGGAAGCCCATGCCATCTGCATATTCCCAGGTGCCGCCGGTGATGTACTTGTTCCAGACGTTCTTTTCGTCGATCTGGCGACCGATGGAGAAGATGACGTCATCGGCGTTGAAGTCACGCGTCGGCGTGAAGAATTCGGTGGTCTGGAACTTTACGCCCGAGCGGAGCTTGAACGTGTAGACCGTACCGTCCTGCGAAATCTCCCAGCTCTCGGCGAGGCCGGCTTCCGGCTGCGTCGTGCCCGGCTTGAATTCCAGCAGGCGGTTGTAGATCGGATGTGCCGAAGCGTCGAAGGTCGTGCCGGCGGTGTAGAGGCCCGGATCGAAACCTTCCGGCGAACCTTCAGAGCAGAATACGAAGGTCTTGGCCGCAGCGACGGTCGGAAGCATTGGCAGCGCGGCCAGTGCGAGTGCGGCGATAAGCGCGCGTTTCATGGAAAACTCCCCTTTTTTGACTTCTTGCCTCTGAGGCACCCCAGAGACAAACACCCGGATCAAAGCCGTGGCGTGTCCTCTTACCTTCCCCTGGTGCCAGTTCGAGTCGGTGCGACAGATACAGGACGGCAGGCGCGGCTTGTCAACACACAATCGCGCGGTTACCCCGGCAAGGCCAAGATTTACGTTAATGTATCATGTCGTTTGTTAAAGCAGAGGGCGTGTTCGTTGCTCTACGCACCAAAACGGCGTTGCATGCACACTATTTGAGTGCGGGCTTTATAAGCTGGAACAGTCTGAAAAATAACGCGCAGGTTATGTTGTCGACGGGTAGTTGGGTGCCTGGAGGAGGTAGCGCCTGCGGCAGAAGGCTCGAAGGAGACGCAGATCGTCTCGGCAGGTCAGCGCAGTGGGTCTGTGTTCTTCCCCGTCAAAACGCGGGAGGAATAAGGCCGCGATGCCGCGGCCTTATGAGATCGTTTACAGCAGGCCGAATTTCTTCAGCGTCTCGCCGATCTTGGCATCCTGCTCGGCATTCGGCAGTAGAGCCGGCTGGCGGCTGGCGCCGACGGATGAATCCTGCAGGTAAAGCGCGCGCTTGACCATGGCCGGCGGGAAACCGTGCTGGTAAAGGTCGGTGCGGAAGGCGGTGTAGATATCCTGCTGACGCTGGGCTTCCTCGATATTGCCGGAGTTGAAGCCGCCGACGATGCCGGCAAGAACATCCGGCATGGCATTGCCGAGGCCGGAAATGCAGCCGGCGGCGCCGTTCTGCAAGGACCACAGGACGAGATGGTCCGGGCCGGAATAAACCTCAAAGCCTTCGACTTCTTTCGAGACCTGCAGATAGGCTGCAAGCGTTTCCTGCGCTCCGCCGGAGTCCTTGATGCCGGCGATGTTGCCGTGGGTGGCGAGTTTGCGGGCGGTTTCCGGCTCGATGTGGTTCTGCGTGCGGGCCGGGATGTCGTAGAGATAGACCGGCGTGTTGACGGCGTCTGCAACGGTGGAGAAATGGCGGATCAGGCCGTCCTGCGTGCAGGCGATGAAGAAGGGCGTGATGACGGCAATGCCGGTAACGCCGATGCGGTCGAATTCTTTCGCGAGTTGCAGCGTCTCGAACGTGGCGGGCATGCCGGCATTGACGATGACATCGACCTTGCCGCCGACTTCATCGACCACTTCCTCGAGCAGTTTTACCTTTTCGCCGAAGGTCAGCGCGGAAAAATCGCCATTGGTGCCGGCGCACATGATGTTGTTGCCGGCCGCCACCTGACGGCGCACCTGCGCGCGGGTCGCTTCGTAATTGATGGTTTCGTCGTCGTTGAAGCATGTCACGATCGCGACAAAGGCTTTCTTGGTCATCATTCTACTCCGGTATCAATCAAATCAGGATGCGGTGGCCAGGCGGGCATTGCGGTTTGCGGCCTGCACGTCCGGGTCGGGATCGAGGCTGGCGGCGAGAAGGGCCTGCGTGTAAGGCTGCTGCGGGTTGTCGAAGACTTGTGCGACAGTGCCGAATTCGACCACTTCACCCTTCTGCATGACCATCACGTAATCGGCGAAATCACGCACCAGCGGCAGGTCGTGGGCGATGAAGATGAAGGCAATGCCCATTTCCTTGCGCAGCTTGTCGAGAAGCGTGATCACCTGCGCCTGTACCGAAACGTCGAGCGCCGAGACGGCCTCGTCGCAGACGATCAGCTTTGGTTCGAGCGCAAGCGCGCGGGCAATGGCGATACGCTGGCGCTGGCCGCCGGAAAACTGGTGGGGGTAACGGCCCATATGTTCCGGCGACAGGCCGACCTGATCGAGCAGCTCGGCGACGCGTTCGCGCCACTTGGCCTTGGGCAGAATTTCCGGGTGGATGACCCAGGCCTCGGAGATCAGCTGATAGACCGTCATGCGCGGGTTGAGCGACTGGGTGGGGTCCTGAAACACCATCTGCAGATCGCGGCGCAGCTTGAACAGATCGCCCGGCGACATGGTGAAAAGGTCCTTGCCCTTCCATTCGGCGGTGCCGCCATCGGCTTCTTCAAGGCGCAGAAGGATGCGGGCGAGGGTGGATTTGCCCGAGCCGCTTTCGCCGACGACGGCAACGGTTTCACCGGCCTTCAGATCGAAGGAAATACCCTTCAGGGCCTCGAAGCCGCCGTAAAACTTGCGGGCATCCTTGACGCGGAGAATGGCGTCGCCTGACGTCGCCGGTTCGTGCATGTCGCCCTTGCCGGGGGCGGCGGCGATCAGCTTCTTGGTATAGGCATGTTGCGGGTTGTGATAGACCTCGCGCACCGTGCCGCTTTCGACCAGCTGGCCTTTTTCCATGACGACGACGCGGTCGGCGACTTCCGAGACGACGCCGAGATCGTGGGTGATGATCAGCACACCCATGCCGGTTTCGCGCTGCAGTTCCTTCAAGAGGTTCAGCACTTCCGCCTGCACCGTCACGTCGAGCGCGGTGGTCGGTTCGTCGGCGATCAGCAGATCGGGCTTGAGTGCGAGCGCCATGGCGATCATGACACGTTGACGCTGGCCGCCGGAAAATTCGTGCGGATATTTGTCGAGCGCCTTTTCCGGCTCCGGCAGGGCGACGCGCTTGAACAGGCGCAGCGCTTCGGCCTGGGCTTCGCTATTGCCCTTGCCATGGGTTTTCAGCGCCTCGCGCATCTGCCAGCCGACGGTGTAGACCGGGTTCAGGTGGCTGAGCGGGTCCTGAAAGATCATGGCGATGCGGCGGCCGTTCACTTCGCGACGGGCCTCGGCGCTCATCTTGAACAGATCCTTGCCGTCGAGCAGGATTTCCCCGGACGAGATCTTGCCGGGCGGCATGTCGATCAGGTTCATGATCGCCGACGACGACACCGACTTGCCGGAACCGCTCTCGCCGAGGATGGCGAGCGTTTCGCCACGGTCGAGATAATAGGAGATGTTGCGCACGGCGTGCACGACGCCCGACGCGGTGTGGAAGTCGACCGAGAGGTTGCGGACTTCGAGAAGATGATCAGCCATTTTTCGGTCCTTTCATTTCCAGGCGCCAGCGCTGGACGGGGTCGAGTGCGATACGCAGCCAGTTGGACAGAAGGTTGAGCGAGAGCGTGGTGAGGATGATTGCCAGGCCCGGCCAGAAGGACAGCCACCATGCATTGGTAAGGTACTGGCGACCCTGAGAGATCATCAGGCCCCAGGTGATTTCCGGCGGCTGGATGCCGATGCCGAGGAAGGAAAGCGCGCTTTCCGCCAGCATGACATAGGCGAAATCGAGCGTGGCGAGTGTCGTCAGCGTCGGCAGAACCACCGGCAGGATATGGCGGAACAGGATGCGCTTGGACGATGCGCCCATGACCTTGGCGGCCTGCACGAACATGCGGCTCTTGATTTCCAGAACTTCGGCGCGGGTGGTGCGTAGATAGACCGGGATACGCGTGATCGACAGGACTAGCATCAGGTTCATGATGGACGAGCCGAGAATGTAGAGCACGATGACCGCGACCAGCAGCGACGGAAAGGACATGATGACGTCGGCGAGACGCATGATGATCTGGCTGGTGCGTTCCGAGGCAAAACCGGCGATCAGGCCGAGCATGGTGCCGACGACGGCCGAGATCAGCACGGCGCCGGCGGCGACCATGATTGTGTTCTGCGTCGCGACGATGATGCGCGGCCAGAGCGGACGGCCGAGCGCATCGGCGCCGAGCCACATGAACCATTCGCGGTCGAACATGAAGGGGGCGAGGTTGCGGCCGCGCAGGTTCTGCTTGGTGGCGAGATCATCGAGCAGGGTCGGGCCGATGATCGCCATGACGATGACGAAGACGAGAAAGATGGCGGCGCAGAGGGCGAACTTGTCGGCCCACAGCATGCGGCCCATGCGCACGATGGCGCTCGGTTCTTCCGCGACGGTTTCTTTCGGTGTGTGTGTGGATTGAATGGCCATAGTCATATCGATCCTCAGTAGCGGATGCGTGGATCGAGCAGGGCATAGGCCAGGTCGATCACGAGGTTCATGAGGAAGATGGCGAAAGCGGTGACGAGAATCGCCGCCAGCACGACGTTGAAGTCACGCTGCAGGATGCTGTCGATCATCAGCTTGCCGACGCCGGGGAAACCAAAAATGGTTTCGATGACGACGGCGCCGTTCAGGAGGCTGGCGGCCTGGTCGCCGATGACGGTGATGACCGGCAGCATGGCGTTGCGCAGCGCGTGGATGAAGATGATCGGGCCGGACTTGACGCCCTTGGCGCGGGCCGTCTTCACGTAAGCGGATGACAGCGCCGAAATCATCGAGCCGCGCACGACCTGAACGATGATGCCGAACGGGCGCACGAACAGCACGCAGATCGGCAGAATCCAGTGGGCGAGCGAGCCGGTGCCCGACGTCGGCAACCAGGACAGCTGGATGGCGAAGACGACGATGGCGACGATGGCGAGCCAGAAATCCGGCACCGATGCGCCGATCAGCGAGACCATCGAGGAAAAACGGTCGAAGAAACCGCCGGTACGGAAAGCTGCGAGCGAGCCGACGACGATGGCGCAGACCGTGACCAGCGTCATGGTGATGACGGCGAGCCAGAGTGTCCATGTGAAGGCTTCGAGCACGACGTCGAGGGCGGGGCGGGCCTTGCGCAGGCTCTCGCCGAGATCGCCGGTCAAAACGTTGCCGACATACTGGCCGAACTGCACGAGCAGCGGCTGGTCGAGACCGTGAAGAGCGCGGAATTCGGCCTTCATTTCGGCGGATGCTTCGACGGGAAGGAAGAGCGATGCCGGATCGCCCGTCAGGCGCGACAGGAAGAACACCATGACCAGCAGCCCGATAAGGGAGATGAGGCTGGCAAAGGCGCGCTTGCGGATGAAACTGAGCATGGTGACCTCGATTGCTGGAATGGACGGCGACGATGCCGCCGCCCATTTCGCTTCGATTTTGGGATGATCTGCGATCACCCTCGGGTTGGATCAGGACGGTCGCATTGGGCGAAGTCCCCCTCTGGCTGCCGCCATCTCCCCCACAAGGGGGGAGAGGATTTGCATCACCCGCCCTGCCTCAAGTGAAAGTCGACGGTTCGGCTGAGTTAAGCCCTCCCCCTTGTGGGGAGGATTGGGAGGGGTCTTTTTGCCTACGAAATCGGCCTGTGGTTAGTTCTTGATGCCGATCTCGGAGAGCTGCAGCATGGAGTTGGTGGCGATGCTGGGCTTGAAGTCGAGACGCTCAGAAACGCGCGAGTAACCGACCATGTGGAAGAGCGCGACGTCGGCGACGAGATCGTCGTGGACATAGGCGATCAGTTCCGACCAGAGTTTTGCACGTTCATCGCCGGTGGCGGCAGAAGCGCGGGCGATGAGATCATCGACCTTCGGATCGGCGTAGCCGGACTGGGTGCCCTTCGAGTCATACTTGAAGAACATGGTGAAGGACGGATCACCCTTGGAATTGTCGTGCATGGCAGCAACAATCGTCGGGCCACGGCCTTCCTTGAACGGCTTCGAGTAATAGACCTCGTGTTCGGCGACTTCGACGAATTTCAGGTCAATCTTGAAGCCGACATCCTGCAGCTGCGCCTGGATGGCTTCCATGATTTCCGTCACGTTCGGGAAGTTGGCCGTGCGGGCAACGACGGTGATCGGGGTATCGACCGGAACGCCGGCGGCCTTGGCTTCTTCAAGCAGCTTTTTGGCCTGATCCGGATCATACGGGAAGACCTTGACGTCCGGGTTCCAGCCGAGCGTGGTCGGCGGCACCAGAGCGGTGGCAAGAACCGCATCCTGCGGAACCAGCGTGCCGATGAAGGCCTGCCGGTCGATCGCGAGGTTCAGCGCCTTGCGGACGCGGACATCGTTGAGCGGCGCGATATTGCCATCGATACGCAGATAGACGGTTTCGCTGTCGAGATAGGAGAAGTCGGTCTTTTCGTTGGTGGCTTCGACCTGCGAGATCGACGGTGCCAGATCGGCTTCGCCGGCCTGAACCATGGCGGCGCGGACGGCCGGATCGGAGCGGAACAGGTAGGTTGCCTTGGTGACGGCAGGCTTCGTGCCCCAATAATCGTCACGGGCATCGAGAACGATCTGCTGGCCCGGCGTCCAGTTGGACAGCTTGTAGGGACCGGTGCCGATCGGCTCGCGCACGAATTCCAGCGGCGTGCCTTCCGGAACGATGGTGACGAGCGACAGAAGCAGCGGCAGGATCGGCTGAACCGGATCGACCTTGAAATCGATCGTGTTGTCGTCAACGACCTTCACGTCAAACTTCATGCCGCCGAAATAACGGCGGGATTCGCAGATGTTCTTGTCGCTGAAAATGCGGTCGAACGAATATTTGACATCCTTGGCACCAAAAGCCTTGCCGTCGGAAAATTTGACGCCCTGGCGCAGGTGGAAACGCCAGCTGCCATCGGCATTCTGTTCCCACTTTTCAGCGAGGCGAGGCATGACGCCCTTCTTGTCGCGCACGTCGAGCTCGGTCAGCGTTTCGCTGACGTTTTCCATGATGACGCGGCCGATATTGGAGCGCGTCGCCATGCAGGGCTCGAGCAGGTCTGCCTCTTCCGGCAGGACGATCTTGATGTCGCTCGACGCGGCATAAGCCGGCACAACGCCGGAGCCGAGTGCGAGGACGGAGCCGAGCAAGGCTCCAAGCAAATGCGAAGTCTTCATGTCATTCTCCTCCCTCTGGGGTGCAAACTGTGCACCGCTTGCTGTTCATGGCGCGCCGGCTGTTCTTAGTCGCGCGGTCTGAAGGCATTCCTCCGTGGCCCTTTGCTTCGACCGGGATGCCTCCGTCCCTTGATCGGTGCCTGTTGGGCTGGCGCAGACCATCGGATTTCTTGGCAAGTTTGTCAAATTAAATATTCGGAACTGTCAATTTGTACGAAATTGCCTTTCATAAAACGATTTAATTTCAAATACATGTGCCTCTTAATCTGATCGTCAATGGCAAATTGGCAAATTTTTCAAACTTGACAACTTTGTTATTTGGGTGATTTTCATGGGGATAAGAGGAGACCCTGATGACGCCTGAACAGATTGCAACCGTCATGAACGGCACGGTGAAAGCCGTTGGCCATGGACGACATGAGGCGATGCTGGCCTCGCCGATGATCCAGAACCACGCATCCTTCCTGCATCTGGCTGATGACGGCGCACTCATCTGCGCCTGGTTCGGCGGCACGCTGGAAGGAAAGTCGGATATTTCCGTCTTCGCGTCGGTTCTGGCCGAAGGCTCCGAGCAGTGGGGCGAGCCGCAGCGGCTGAGTTTCGATCCAAAACATTCCGAGCAGAACCCGGTTCTGTTTGCGGCGCCGGATGGAAAACTCATTCTGTTCCACACCTCACAGCCTTCCGGCAATCAGGATGAATGCCGCATCCGCATGGCGGAAATTTCGCGTGATGCTTCCGACCCGACCAGGCTGACGGCGGGCGAGGGGGATTATCTCGATCTGCCGCGCGGCTGTTTCGTTCGCGCGCCGCTGGTGGTTCGCGATGATGGCGCATGGCTTCTGCCGATCTTCCGTTGCATCCAGCGTCCCGGCCAGAAATGGAACGGCAGCCATGACCGTGCGGCGGTCGGTATTTCGCAGGATGGCGGCAAGACCTGGGTGCTGGAAGATCTCGACCAGTCGACCGGCTGCGTCCACATGGGGCCGGTCTCGCTCGGCGATAACAGGCTGGCGGCCGTGTTTCGCCGTCGTCAGGCCGATTTCGTCTATCGCACCGAAAGCGCCGATGGTGGCCGCACCTGGTCCGTGCCGCAGGCGACGGATGTGCCCAACAACAATTCTTCCGTTGCAGCGACCCGCCTCAAGGACGGCCGTATCGCGATGATCTGCAACCCGACCAATGCGGAAATGTCCACGGATCGCCGCGCCTCGCTTTATGACGAGCTGGGCGAAGATGACGACCGTCCGGATGCGAACCCGGATGGCGGCTGCGTGCCGATCTGGGGCGTGCCGCGCGCGCCGGTTTCCGTCTGCATTTCCGATGACGGGGCAAAGAGTTTTTCGCAGCGGATCCTCATCGAGGACGGTCCGGGCACCTGCATGTCGAACAATTCCATCGACGGCCACAACAAGGAAATGTCCTATCCGTGGCTGCTGGAAGGCACCGACGGAAGTCTTCACATCGCCTACACCTATTACAGGCGCGCCATCAAATATGTTCGTCTGGCCCCCGGCTGGGCTGATGCTGTACAAGCGGGAGAATAATCATGAGCAATATCATCGGCATCACCATGGGTGACCCGTGCGGCGTCGGACCGGAAATCACGGTGCGGGCGCTGGCCGAAATGGGTGACGCGGACCGCGCCAATACCCGTATCTACGGCAACCTGCCGACGCTGGAAGCCGCCCGAAAGGCGCTGGGCGTCGATATCGATCTGACCGCTTACGTCGTCGATCTGCCGATCGAAGGCGCACCGCTGCCATGGGGCACGCTGTCGCCGGTTGCCGGCGATGCGGCCTTCCGTTTTATCGAAAAGGCGGTGCGTGATGCCGAAGCCGGTGTGATCGGTTGCGTCGTCACGGCACCGATCAACAAGGAAGCGCTCAACCTTGCCGGCCATCACTATGACGGCCATACCGGCATGCTGCGCAGCCTGACGAAATCGGCAGCGGCCTATATGCTGCTGGCGTCGGAAAAGCTGAAGGTCATCCATGTCTCCACGCACGTGTCCTTGCAGGAAGCGATCCGCCGCGCCACGACCGAGCGGGTGCTGGCGACGATCAAGGCCGGCAACGATCACCTGAAGCGCACCGGTTATGCCGCGCCGCGCATCGCGGTTGCCGGCATCAACCCGCATTGCGGTGAAAACGGCCTGTTCGGTACCGAGGATGACGAGCAGATCGCACCGGCCGTTGCTGCTGCGCGTGCCGAAGGCATCGATGCCTATGGTCCGATCTCGGCCGACACCGTGTTCCATCGCGCCTATTCCGGCGCCTTCGATCTGGTGGTCGCGCAGTACCACGATCAGGGCCATATCCCGATCAAGCTCGTCGCCTTCGATACGGCGGTCAACGTCTCCGTCGACCTGCCGATCGACCGTACCTCGGTCGACCACGGCACCGCCTTCGACATTGCCGGCAAGGGCATCGCCAACCATGGCAACATGCTGGAAGCGATCGCCTATGCCCGCAAGCTGGTTACCGGCGGCAAGGGGGGCAAGGCATGAGCAGCGCTCCCGTCATCATCCTGCATCAGCCGAAGCGGCTGATCGTCGGCGCCGGCACGATCGGTGAGGTTGGGCCATGGGCCGGCGACGTTTCCTCGACGCTGGTGATCGCCACGCCGATCACCGCCGGTTTTATCGACCGCCTGAAACTGCCGGGCAAGATTGCCCTGTTCGATGCCATTCCCGGTGAGCCGGAGATTGCCACGCTCGATGCGGCGCTGGCTGCGGCGCGTGCGGCCAAGCCCGATCTCGTCGTCGGTCTCGGCGGTGGTTCGGTCATGGATGTCGCCAAGCTGGTGGCAGCGCTCTGGGATGGCGAGCAGGTGCTTGCCGATGTGGCTGGTCCCAATAAGGTGGCGGGCCGCAAGACCCGGCTGGCGCAGGTGGCGACGACGGCCGGCACCGGTTCTGAAGCCGGCATCCGCTCGCTGATCACCGATCCGGTATCCGGAGCCAAAATCGCGGTCGAGAGCCCGCATCTGATCGCCGATCTCGCCGTGCTTGATCCGGAATTGACCTATTCCGTGCCGCCGGCCGTCACGGCTGCGACCGGTGTGGATGCCATGGCGCATTGCGTCGAGGCGTTTACCAGCAAACGCGCGCATCCGATGATCGACGGTTTTGCCCGCATGGGTTTTTCGCTCGTCGGCAAATTTTTGGCGCGCGCCGTGAAGGACGGATCGGATCGTGAGGCCCGCGAGGGCATGATGCTCGCCTCCTATTACGGCGGCATCTGCCTTGGGCCGGTCAATACGGCGGCCGGCCATGCCATCGCCTATCCGCTCGGCACGTTGTTGCACCTGCCGCACGGGCTCGCCAATGCCATCGTGTTTCCGCATGTTCTGGCCTTCAACCAGCCGGTTGTTGCGGCCAAGACGGCGGAAGTGGCGGAAGCGCTCGGCCTCGGAAAAGGTCTGTCGCAGGCGGATCTGAGCGGTGCGGGGCATGCCTTCTGCGCCGATCTCGGCATCGAGATGTCGCTGGCAAAACATGGTGCGAAAGAAGAAGACCTGCCGCGCTTTGCGGCGGACGCGCATGCCATTCGCCGGCTGATGGATCACAATCCGGCCGATATGAGTGTCGAGGATGTGCTGGGGGTTTACCGGGCCAGCTTCTAAAAAGCTGGTTTGGAGGAGAGAGGCGGTGCGAGCGATTGCGCCGCCTTTTTACGTCCTGGCGATTTCAAATGCGCTGAGCTGGACGACGTCTTTTATCGCCGTCCTCTGCCCTGCTGCGATTCCTTTGCCGAGCCGGAAAAGCCGGCAGGCTTGCTTTTTACCCAGGCGACAAATTTCTGGATGTCGGGATTGTCGAGGATGGCCTCGATCGTCGAAAATGACTTGGCGAGCTGCGCATTCGTGAAGACGGCATGGATCTGGTCATGGCAGACCTTGTGCAGCAGAACGGTCTGCTTGCCGCCCTTGCTTTTCGGAACAAGGTGATGGGCATCTTCATCGCCAAACGGGATCATACGCTCGCACAGGGGGCAAATCGTCGGTTGCTGCTCCTCCTGCGACGAAGCGAAATCCTCTCTGATCTTGCGGGCCATCGGTCTTCTGCCATTGCTTGTAAAGGATGCGTTTCGGAGCTCGCATCGATACGGGCTCCGTGCCGCCAGATACCGCTTCTGCCGCCGGGGAGCAACGATGTTTCGAAAACAGCCTGTCCGGGCGGTGCCTGAACACTACTGATGCGACGACTGAAACAGCCGCTCGCGCGACCCCTTCAGATGTTCCAGCATCAGCCGTCGCGCCTCGTCCTCGTCACGGTTGGCGATGGCTGCGGCGATCGCTTCGTGTTCGCCGAACACGCGGGTGAGGCCGGAGGCCTCGCGCTTGATCGAGGCCCCGTGAAACTTCATGCCGACGGCGATGTGGTCCTTCAGCGCTTCCATGGCGGTGGAAAAATAGTTGTTCTGGGCGGCGCGGGCGATGGCCAGGTGGAACTGGAAATCGGCATCCTCGCGGTGTGACTGGCGGTTGGTGGCGTCGCGCAGCAGTTCCAGCGCCTGCCGGATTGCCTTCAGGCTGTCGGCATCGTGGCGGGAGGCTGCGGCGGCTGCGGCGGCCGGTTCCAGCGTCAGGCGGAACTCGTAACAGTTCAGAAGGTCGGCGACGTTTTCCAGTTGGCCGAAACCGAGCGGATTGCGCAGGCCGGTGGAACGAACAAAACTGCCCGCACCGCGGCGGGAATAGATCAGGCTCTGGTCGCGCAGGCGTTTCAGCGCCTCGCGGATGACCGGGCGCGACACCTCGAATTCGGCGGCGAGATCGTGTTCGGTCGGCAGGCGTTCGTCCGGCTTGTAGGCGCCGGATTTGATGGCGCGCAGCATGCGCTCGAACACGATGTCGGCCAGGCCCTTGCGGGCGGTTCCCGTTTCCAGTCCCATCTTCAATTTGCCCTCCCCAGGACCATGTCCGCAATCGTCTTCAATGTTTCCGGCCCGCAAAACCCGCCGGATTTGGCGATGATGCAGCGCCCTTCGTTCGACGCGAGGCCGAGGCCGGGAAGGCATTCGCCATGCAGGGTGAAACGCGATACGCCAAGTGCGCGCATCACCGCCTCGGCCGTTGCCCCGCCGGAGAGAAGCAGCGTGCCCTCGTAACCGGCAAGGTTGTGTTTGAGGCCTTCCGCGAGTGCTTCCGAAACCCGTGCGGGGTTGATGTCGCTTTGACCCGGCGTGGCCTGAACCAGCATCAGGGCTGCATCTGCATCCGGTGTTTCGCTGATCTGACCGTTCGGTGCGGCAATATAGGTGAGGTCGTGACCTGCCCGCAGGGCGTCGATCTGGGCGAGCGTGATCGGATCGCGCGAGCCGATGACGAAAGTGGCGCGGCCGGTCGGGATCTTTGCCGGTTGCGCGTCACGTCCTGCCGTCATGCGGCGGGCGAGCGCTTCCGCGAGGCCGCGCGCGCCGATCAGGAGATCGGTGCCGTCATTCTGTGCGGCGTCGAGTGCGGCATCCATGTCGGCGGGCGAGCGGGTGTCGGGTGTGTGGGTGCGGGCGGCATGGCTGCCGAGTTTTTCAGCGATGACGATCGGTGTGTCGACGCCGAAGCCGCGAACGGCGCCGCCTTCGACAATGCGGTCGAATTCCGGGATGGCGGGGGCGGTGAGGGCGCGGGAAAAGGCAATGGCATCGAGTTCGGCGACGATATTGCCCTTGAGACGGGAGTCGACCTTCTTGAACATAAGCGTGCCGGTTGGCAGCAGGGCCATCACCGCTGCAGTCGTTTCGCGCGCCGCATCCGCACCGATTTCGCGGGTGTTGAGGTTGATGGAAATGACATCCGGGCGATCCGCGACGATATCGGCAATTGCCTCGCGGGCGAGCGCGACTTCAGTGCGAAGACCACGCCCGGCAAAAGGGGCGGCACTGTCGAGTGCGCCGGTCAGATCGTCTGCGAGAATGGCGAGCATGTCATGGTACCAGTTTTATGTTGTAATCTTTATACCACTAAAAAATGCTTGAATGTCAATATTCCATACCGATTAGTATGACAAATTATGGTTTGCGTATGTGCAAATTTTGACGGACGCGTGAGTGCATTGGAATTGCAGCTTTTTCGGGAATTCAGTTGGTATGTCCGAGCCGGAAACGAGAGAAGCGCATGACCGGGCAGGGCCATGCGCTTCTCTTGAGTTTTTTGAAAAAGATCAGGCGGTCAACGACCGTTTGTCTTGCGCCATGCCTCGTATTTGTCGCGGAACTCGTCTTTCGTCTGCGGGTAAAGGCCGATGATCGGCGTGCCGGCTTTCACCTGTTCGAGCACGAAAGCCTCGTAGCTTTCCATCGCCGTGCATTCCTCCGCCAGTTCCTCGGCCAGATGCGCGGGAATGACCATCACGCCGTCATTGTCGCCGACGAGAACGTCGCCCGGAAACACCGCGACATCGCCGCAGGAGATCGGCACGTTGATATCGATCGCCTCGTGCAGGGTGAGATTGGTCGGGGCGGAGGGGCGGGCGTGATAGGACGGCATGTCCAGCGCGCCTATGCCCGCCGCATCACGAAAGCCGCCATCGGTGACGACGCCTGCGGCACCGCGCAGGGCGAGACGCGTGATCAGGATCGAACCGGCCGTGGCGGCGCGGGCGTCCTTGCGGCTGTCCATCACCAGCACATGGCCGGCCGGGCAGGTTTCGATGGCGACACGCTGCGGATGGTCGGCATTGCGGAACACGGTAATCGGGTTGCGGTCCTCGCGCGCCACGATGTAGCGCAGTGTAAACGCCTGACCGACCATGGTTTCCGTCTTGGGCGACACCGGCACGACGCCCTGGATAAACTGGTTGCGCAGGCCGCGCTTGAACATGGCGGTTGCCAGCGATGCAGTGGAAATCTTCTTGAATTTTGCGCGCGTTGCGTCGCTGAGTACGTAGTCGCTCATCGGTCTCATCCTCCTCAATAGATATCCGGTTCGCCGGCTTTCTGACCGAACCCGGTTTCCAGAAAATCGAAATCGCAGCCCTGATCGGCCTGGGTGACGTGTTTGGAGAACATCCAGCCGTAACCACGTTGGAAACGCGGCTCCGGCGCTTTCCATTCTGCCTTGCGGCGTGCCAGTTCCTCCTCGCTCACCAGCATGTCCAATGATCGATTGGGCAGATCGAGACGGATGATGTCGCCGTTCTTCAGAAGTGCCAGCGGGCCACCGACAAAACTTTCCGGCGAGACATGCAGTACGCAAGCGCCGTAGGACGTGCCGGACATGCGGGCGTCGGAAATGCGCAGCATGTCGCGATGGCCCTTCTTGATCAGCGCCTTGGGGATCGGCAGCATACCCCATTCGGGAAAGCCGGGGCCGCCGAGCGGGCCGGCATTGCGCAGGACCAGAACGTGATCGGGCGTGACGTCGAGGTTCTCGTCGTCGATCGCCTTCTTCATCTCCGGGTAGCTGTCGAACACCATGGCTGGTCCCTGATGCACATGGTATTTCGGATCACAGGCAGCGGGCTTGATGACGCCGCCATTCGGGCAGAGATTGCCGCGCACCACGGCAAGCGACCCTTCGTGATAGACAGGGTTGGAAAGCGGGCGGATGACGTCGTCATTATAGACTTTTGCGCCTTCGAGATTTTCGCCCATGGTGCGGCCGGTGACGGTCATGACCGACAAATCCAGCCGGTCCTCCATCTGCTTCATCAGCGCCCGCAGTCCGCCGGCATAGAAAAAATCCTCCATCAGATAGTCCTTGCCCGAGGGGCGGACATTGGCGATGAGAGGCGTGACGCGGCCGAGCGCATCGAGATCATCGAGGGTGAGATCGACGCCTGCGCGGCGCGCCATGGCGATCAGGTGTACGACGGCATTGGTGGAACAGCCGGTGGCCATGGCGACGATCGCGGCATTGCGACAGGCGGCATCGGTTACGATCTTGTCCGGCGTCAGGTCTTCCCAGACCATGTCAACGATGCGGCGGCCACAATCCGATCCCATGCGCTGGTGGTTGCTGTCGACGGCCGGAATGGAGGAGGCGCCGGGCAGCGTCAGGCCCATGGCGTCGGCGATCGCCGTCATGGTCGATGCCGTGCCCATGGTCATGCAGGTGCCGGCCGAGCGGGCAATGCCGCCCTGCACGCCCAGCCATTCCTCATCGGTAATGTTGCCGGCGCGGCGTTCGTCCCAGTATTTCCAGCCGTCAGAACCGGAGCCGAGGATTTTACCGGCATAATTGCCGCGCAGCATCGGGCCGGCGGGCAGGTAAATCATCGGCACACCGGCCGAGATCGCACCCATGACCAAACCCGGCGTTGTCTTGTCGCAGCCGCCCATCAGCACCACGCCATCGAGCGGATGCGCGCGGATCATCTCTTCCGTCTCCATGGCGAGCATGTTGCGGTAGAGCATGGACGTGGGTTTGAGCGAGCTTTCATCGAGCGACAAAGACGGCATCTGCACGGCAAAACCGCCGGCCTGAAAGATGCCGCGCTTCACATCTTGCACGCGTTCCTTGAAGTGGGCGTGGCAGGTGTTGAGTTCGGACCATGTGTCGAGCACGCCGATGACCGGCTTGTCGCGAAACTCCTCTTCCGAATAACCGAGCTGCATCATGCGCGAGCGGTGGCCGAAGGAGCGCAGATCGTCGGGCGCGAACCAGCGGGCACTGCGCAGGTCTTCCGGCTTTTTGGTCTTTGGCAGGGAACTGCTGGACATGGCAATCAACCTTTTTGCGGGCGCGGAAAGGTTTTGGCCTTCCCGACATGCCTCACCGAATGGGTGGGGCTATCAATCGTTTACGGTGAGGGAAATGGCGGCGGCACCTGGGGCAAAGTGCTGATGACGGCAGATGCATTCGCCCCGCAAAAAAACAGTCGCATGTTTCCTCCTCCATGGTTCAGACGCATCGAAACATGCGCCCGATGTTCGCCTCTCCCAAAGCGACAATTGCATTGAAGCACTAAAACATCAGTGCATCAACCCGAAAACTGTGTTTTAATGCAGGCAGCTAGCAAATGGTGGAACGGCGCATGGGTGAAATGATCAGGGGAAGTGGCACGGTCAGGGGCGGACAGCTGGATCGCTCGCGGCAGGTGGCGCTGCAGGTGCATGAGATCCTGCGCGAACGCATCCTGAAGGTGGAACTTGTGCCGGGCACGGTCCTGTCGCGTTCCAGCCTGCAGATGGAGTTCGGTGTCAGCCAGACGCCGGTGCGCGATGCCCTGATGCGCCTGCAGGAAGAGGGCATGGTGGATGTCTATCCGCAATACGCCACCGTGGTCGCGCGGATCGACATCAACCATGCAAGGCAGGCGCAGTTTTTGCGGTTGTCGATCGAGCTGGAGGCCGTGCGGCGGTTGACCGAAGATCGCCCGGAAGCGACGGCGGCGGAGCTTTCCGAAATCCTGCTGCGCCAACGCGCCGTCGCGACGCCCGAGACCTATGACAGGTTCGACGAGATAGACCGCGAGTTCCATCGCCATCTTTATGAACGCATGGGCATGGAGCAACTCTGGGCGAATGTGCGCCGTCAGAGTGTGCATCTCGACCGGTTGCGGCGGCTGAACCTGCCCATGCCGGGCAAGATGCAGACGGTGCTTGCCGATCACGAAGCGATTGTCGAAGGCATAAGGTCCGGCAAGGCGGAAATCGCGGCTGCGGCGCTGCGAAAACATCTGTCCGGCACGCTTTCCATCATCGATGTGATCAGCGCCGAGTTTCCCGATTACATTCGCCGCTGAAAGGCTCTATGAGGGGCGACTTTCAGAACGGGACGAAAAGACATGCAGAAACCCTGGAGCAAGCCGGTTGTCGTGATGATCGGCGAACCGCCGGTCGAAACCGCGATCGAGACGACACAGGCCGCCTCCTGGGCGATGATCGAGGATTGGCCGATCGAGGACGAGCCGGCGCTCGACAAGGCGCTTTTGATCTGCGCCGATGTCTCCAAGGGCAAGCGCGCGGATGAAGATGCGCGTCAGGCTTTTGTGGCCGCTGCCGTCGAGGCCGGCGTTCTGGTCAGCAAGTGATGGCTGGCCCGCTGTTTCGCCATGCCGTGCCGGCGGATGCGGCGCGTTGTTACGAAATCGAGATTTCGGCCTACGAGGGCGATGAGGCGGCGACGCTGGAAAAGATCGCGCTGCGCATCGGCCAATATCCGCAGGGTTTTCTGGTGCTGGAAGTCGATCGCACGATCGTCGGTTTCATCAACAGCGGCTGCGCTGAAAACGTCGTGATGTCCGACGAGGATTTCAAACAGCTGATCGGGCATGATCCCGATGCCGAAAATGTCGTGATCATGTCGGTCGTGATCGATCCGGCTTTTCAGGGGCATGGCCATTCGTCACGGCTGATGCGCGAATTCATCGCGCGCATGCAGGCGATGGGCAAGAAGACCATTCATCTCATGTGCAAGGAACAGCATGTCGGGCTCTATGAAAAATTCGGCTATCGGTATGTAAAGCCGTCGGCCTCCGATCATGGCGGCATGGCCTGGCATGAGATGGTGATGGAGCTGCCGCTGCCGCTGTAACCGCAGGGTGCTCCATCAAAAAAGACCCCGCCCCAAACCCGATCAGGGCGAGCCACGGGTCTCGCCCGTCCTTCGGACCCCCACAAGGGGGAGGGGCTTAACCCAGGCGCTACGCTGAGGTTCAATTTGGGCAGGGAGTTTGCCGCGAGTTCTCTCCCCCCTTGTGGGGGAGGTGGCCAGCAGGCCAGAGGGGGACTTGCTTTAAGTGACGCACCGATGATCTCACTTCCTACGCCCCATCCTGCGGCAGCACGATTTCCGCCGTAAAGCCGTCACCCGATTTGATCTCGAACCGGAACCCGTGCAGCTTGACGATGGCGGCGACAAGGGTAAGCCCAAGGCCCAGCCCCTTGGTGTGGCGGCTGCGGTCGGAGCGATAGAAACGCTGCGCCAGCAGTTCGCGTTCGTTTTCGGCAATGCCCGGCCCGCTGTCTTTCACGCGGATCACGACATGATCGCCTTCCGACACCAGCGCGACATCGACCCTGCCGCCTTCGGGCGTGTATTTCACGGCATTGTCGACGAGATTGGCGACCGCCTCGAATAACAGGTCGCGGTCTCCCTGCGTTGTGTTCTCGCCTGCGGCATGAACGGCCAGCGCCAGCTGTTTCTGCTCGGCAAAGGGTTCGTAAAGCTCGCCGACCTCGGTGATCAACTCCGCCAGATCGACGCTGCCAAATGCCTGAAAACGGCGCGTCTGTTCGATCTCGCGAATGCGCAGCAGTGCAGTGATGATCGAGATGGCATGGTCGACACCGGAAATCGCGCGATCGGTCGCGGCCTGAAATTCCTCCACAGAAGCGGCGCTGCGGCGCGCGCGCTCCAGCCCGATCCGCACACGCGCGAGCGGCGTTCGAAGGTCGTGAGCAATGTCGTCGCCGATGGCGGCAAGATTTTCGACCAGCGTCTGGATTTCGTCGAGCATGCCGTTGACGATCTGCGCCAGCTTGTCGAGCGGGTCTTCGCTGTCATGGGTCGGAAGCCGCTTGGAAAAATCGCCGGCAACGATGTCGGCGGCACGCAACTGCATTTCGCGAATGCGGCGCTGCGACCGGGCGGCAAACAGCAGCGAGGCGGCAAGACCGAGAAGGAAGGCCGGCAGCAGGCCGAAAATCAGGCCGCGCCTGACCACCGAGGCGGTCTGTTCATTGTCCTTGGTGCTCCAGCCGACAACGACGATATTGCCGTCCGCGAGCCGGCGCGCGAGCGCCCGTGACGGCTGGATCATCTCCATGTCCGGATCGACACGATCTATATCCACCTGGATCGGCAGTTGGTCGACTTCGAGCCCGGCCGGCCATTGCCGTATATTGCCTGAAATGCGTTTGCCGTCGGCGGTAAACAATCCGGCCGGCTTGTAACGACGTGGGTCCTGCCGCAGCCGTTCCTCATATTGCGTCAGAAGCCCTTCTTTCGACTGGGCGACCATCGCGTCGGATTCCTGGATGATCAGGCTGTCGAGAAACGACACCAGTTCACGGCTGGTGGTGACATAGGCGAAGGTGAGGCTGAGCATGATCGTTGCGCCGATCGCGATGAACAACGCGACCGTGTAACGAAATGTCGAGTTCCAGATCCAGTCAATCAGGCGCGCGAAGAACAAAACCCTCTCCACGAATATTGGAGATCAACGGCGCTTCTCCCGTCGCATCGACCTTGCGGCGCAGACGGCCCATATGCACGTCCACGAGGTTCGAGTCCGGCACGAACTTGTATTTCCACACCTCTTCAAACAGCATGGCGCGCGTGAGAAGCTGCTCGCTATGGCGCATCATGTATTCGAGAAGCTTGTATTCGCGCGGCAGAAGCTCGATCTCGCGCCCGGCGCGGTTGGCGCTGCGTTCGATGAGGTCGATTTCCAGCGGGCCGACACGCAGTGTTTTTGCCGATGTATCGGCCGGTCGGCGCAGAAGCGCCTCGATGCGGGCGACGAGCTCAAGCACGGCAAACGGCTTGGTCAGATAGTCATCACCGCCGGCGCGCAGTCCTTTGACGCGGTCGTTGACGGCACCAAGCGCGCTCAGGACCAGAACTGGTGTGCGGATTTTTTCCCGGCGCAGGGTATCGATGACGGCAAGACCATCCATGCCGGGCAGCATGCGATCAACGATCAGCACATCGGCATCTGCGGCGCGCGCGCGCTCAAGCCCTTCGATGCCATCGGCTGCCCAGTCGACGACATAGCCGGAATCCTTCAGTTCGGCGCAGATATCCTGTGCAGTGTCTTCGTCATCCTCGATCAGAACGACCTTGGTCATGGTTTCTTCCTGGCAAGGCTGCGGGGCAATGAACGCAGGTGTTTATCGCCGATCCATGACAAATGATATCCAAACCGGCCCCGGTGTCCGCGTGATTTCTTAAATTCCAATTTAATGGCGTTTGTCAATTTGAAGGCGCAAACCCCACGCACCACTGCGCGACAAGACGTCGCGCGCCCACATGTCGCTTGCTCGTCTGCTCCGAAGGCACCCGTCCGGCGGCTCACCAACCGAGGTGCTTCATGCCTTCCAAAAACAATAAGATGTCCACCAACAGCCGCCTGATGCTGAGCCGCCGCCAGTTGCTTGGCTCTGCCGCGACGGGCGCTGCCGCAATCGGCGTCAGCACCATGCCTTCCTGGGCGCAGGAGCAGGGCTCCGACGGTGTTGTCGACGTGCTGCTGATCGGTGGCGGCATCATGAGCTCGACGCTCGGTGTTCTGCTCTCGCAGCTCGAGCCGACCTGGAAGATCGAGATGATCGAGCGCCTCGACGACGTGGCGATGGAAAGCTCCAACGGCTGGAACAATGCCGGCACCGGCCACTCGGCACTTGCCGAACTCAACTATTCGCCGATGGATGCCAAGGGTAATGTCAACATTACCAAGGCGATCGAGATCAACGAATGGTTCCAGATCACCCGTCAGTTCCTGTCGCACCAGATCGACATGGGCGTTCTGAAGAACCCGCGTTCGTTCATCAACTCGACCCCGCACATGAGCTTCGTCTGGGGTGACGCCAACACCGAATTCCTTGCCAAGCGCTACGAAGCGCTCAAGGCGAGCCCGCTGTTTGCCGGCATGCAGTTCTCCAACGACCATGCGCAGATCGCCAAGTGGGTTCCACTGATGATGGAAGGCCGAGATCCGAACCAGAAGCTGGCCGTGACCTGGAGCCCGCTCGGCACCGACGTCAATTTTGGCGAGATCACGCGCCAGTATGTCACGCATCTGAAGAGCCAGCAGCAGTTCACCCTGCGTACCTCCTCGGAAGTCGAGGATATCGTCAAGAACGACGACGGCACCTGGAGCGTGACCTACTCCAACACCAAGACCGGTGACACCACCGTCGTGAAGGCCAAGTTCGTCTTCCTCGGCGCCGGTGGCGGCGCGCTGCCGCTTCTGCAGATGTCGGGCATTCCGGAAGGCGACGCCTATGCCGGTTTCCCGGTCGGCGGTTCCTTCCTCGTCTGCGACAACCCGGAGATCGTCAACCAGCACCTTGCCAAGGCCTATGGCCAGGCCGAAACCGGCGCTCCGCCGATGTCGGTTCCGCATCTTGATACTCGCGTGTTCGACGGCAAGCGCCACATCCTATTCGGACCGTTCGCAACCTTCTCGACAAAGTTCCTGAAGGAAGGCTCGCTGTTCGATCTGCCGGCTTCCGTCACGCTCGAAAACATCTGGCCGATGCTGCAGGTCGGCACCAACGAGTTCAACCTCGTGCAGTATCTCGCCGGTCAGCTGATGATGTCGGACGAAGATCGTCTGAATGCGCTGAAAGTCTATTTCCCGAATGCGAAGGCTGAAGACTGGCGTTACTGGCAGGCTGGCCAACGCGTGCAGATCATCAAGAACGACCCGGAAAAGGGTGGCCTGCTGAAGCTCGGTACCGAAATCGTCGCGTCCGAAGACCGCACGATTGCCGCTCTTCTCGGCGCTTCGCCGGGTGCTTCCACCGCCGCCCCGATCATGCTCGACGTTCTGAAGAAGGTGTTCCCGGACAAGCTGAAGACGCCGGAATGGCAGGAACGCGTCCACGCGATCGTTCCGAGCTACGGCCAGAAGCTCAACGAAAACCCGGACATGCTGGCCAAGGAATGGGCCGCGACAGAAGAGCGCCTGCAGCTCGCCATCGCGTCGCCTGCCATGGATCCGGCCGCCTACAGCAAGCCGACGACACCGGCCGGCGAAGTGAAGATGGCTCCGGGCCTGGCGCTCTAATTGTTGTCATGAATGCATGCGAAGGCCCCGCTTGTCGGGGCCTTTTGCGTTTGTGCTGGGCGGGTTCCGATTTTCAGGCCAATCGGTTAGGGATATGGCCGAAATAAAGAAGGGCATACGCATGACGGTTCTGGCACATCCGCTGGTCGAGGGTTTTTACGACGAACGTACCGGCAGCATCCAGTATGTGGTGGCTGATCCGAAAACGCGGGCCTGTGCGATCATCGATCCTGTGCTGGATTACGACGAGAAATCCGGTTCGACGGCGACACGCCACGCCGATGCCATTCTCGCCCATATCGAGGCGGAGGGTTATGTCCTGCAATGGATCCTCGACACCCACCCACATGCCGACCATTTTTCCGCAGCAGCCTATCTGAAGGAAAAGACCGGCGTGCCGACAGCGATCGGCGCCGAGGTCGTGAAGGTTCAGGCTTTGTGGCGCAAGCTCTACAACATGCCGGACCTCAAATGCGACGGCTCGCAATGGGACCGGCTGTTTGCCGATGGCGAGCGTTTTTTGATCGGCGAGATGGAGGTCGAGGTTATCCATTCGCCGGGGCATACGCTGGCTTCAATAACCTATCTGATCGGCGACGCAGCCTTCATCCACGACACGCTGTTCATGCCCGACAGCGGCTCGGCGCGCGCCGACTTTCCGGGCGGCAGTGCCGAGACGTTGTGGGCATCGATCGAAAGAATTCTTGCGCTGCCGGATGAGACCCGCCTGTTCACCGGTCACGATTACTGTCCCGATGGTCGTGCGCCCCTTTGGGAAAGCACGGTGACAGAACAGAAAGAAAAGAACATCCATCTGCGGGGAACAGGCAAGGATTTCATCGCCGCACGCAAGCAGCGCGATGCGACGCTGCCGTTCCCGAAACTTCTCCTGCATGCGCTGCAGGTCAATCTCAACGCCGGAGCGCTGCCGGAGCCGGAAGAGGATGGCCGGCGCTATCTGAAGATGCCGCTGAACGCTTTTCCAGATGTCAGCTGGTGAAGCAGTAAATGCTCTCAATGAGGGTTCTCTCGGCGATCTGTGCCACTTTGAATATATTGTTTCCTGAGAAATCGTCAGCAATTCAACTTTTTTCGATTGATTAAAACCTGATTTAATCTGCGATTAATCATCTTGGCTCTAGCGTTCGCCCGAGCCGATGATTGGCTTGTTCCAGCGCGATGTCAGCCTTCAAAAATTTCCCTTCACCTTAGCGAGTTTCCGCGACGCGTCACGGAGCTTGCCCGCCCCGTGGTGTGCCATGTCGTTTCTGTCCAATGCGAAAATCCGCACGAAAATACTGTCTCTGATACTGCCCATCTGTTTTGTCGGGATCGCCGGTGTCGTCGTCCTCGCTCAAAATTACAACAGCTCCGATGATCGTTATTATTCCTTCATCTCGAAAGACAATGTTGCCGCGACGGACGTTTCCCGCGCCGCAACCTCCATCAATTCTGTGGCCTACAGCGCCTATCAGCTGATGACATATGACAGCGCCGCCGAATTCCGCGCCTATGTCGCCAAGAACTATGAAAGCGGCAAGGGCGCTGTTTTTGCGCGCTTCGCCAATGCCAAGAAGCTCATTCCGGAACAAACTGCCACGCTTGATGCCTTCGAAAACCGCGCCCGTGCGATCACGGTCGAGACGGACAAGGCCGTTGCGATGATCAAGGACGGCAAACTGGCTGACGCGAAGGCCATCATGGCCGGCGTCGATCCGGACATCGGCAAGCTGCGTGACGATCTGCGCGACTGGAACATTGCCAATACCAAGGCAGTGATTGCCGAAGCGGATGCGATCAGCATTTCAGTCAGTAGCACCATCACCACGCTTCTGGTCAGCCTCGGCGTGATCTTTCTGGCGGCCATCGTCGCCTCGCTTTTCGTCGCCTCGCGCGGCATTTCCGGCCCGATCGCACGCCTGCAGGCACGGATGATTTCTCTTGCCGGTGGGGAGACGGCACAGGAAATCGCCGGCCTGGAGCGCAAGGATGAAGTGGGTCAGATGGCGGAAGCCGTTGCGGTCTTCCGCGACAATGCCATTGAGCGCATCAACCTCGAAAAGGAAGCTGCCGCCAATCGCTCGCTGTCGGAACAGGAGCGTATCGACCGCGAAGCCGCCAAGGCCAGAGAAGCCGCTGATGTGAAATTCGCGGTCGACAATCTGGCGACAGGCCTGTCGCATCTTTCGGATGGCAATGTCGCCTATCGCATCGAGCACGGTTTTGCCGCCTCGCTGGATGGCGTCCGCACCGATTTCAACGCCTCTGCCGCCAAGCTGCAGGATGCGCTGAAGAGTGTCGCCAACAATGCTCGCGGTATCGATGCCGGCGCCAACGAGATCAAGGCCGCGGCCGACGATCTGGCCAAGCGCACCGAACAGCAGGCTGCCGCCGTGGAAGAAACCGCCGCCGCATTGGAAGAGATCACCACAACGGTGAAGGATTCGACCAAGCGCGCGCAGGAAGCCGGTGCGTTGGTATCGCGCACCCGTCAGGAAGCCGAGCATTCCGGCGAAGTCGTTCGCCGTGCCGTCATCGCCATGGAGAAGATCGAAAAGTCTTCGAGCGAGATCGGCAACATTATCGGTGTGATTGACGACATCGCCTTCCAGACCAATCTTCTGGCGCTGAATGCTGGCGTCGAAGCGGCGCGTGCCGGTGAAGCCGGCAAGGGTTTTGCGGTTGTCGCACAGGAAGTGCGCGAATTGGCCCAGCGTTCGGCAAACGCTGCCAAGGAGATTAAGACGCTGATCACCACGTCGAACGTGCAGGTTCAGGAGGGTGTCGATCTGGTCGGCGCCACCGGCACGGCGCTGGAAAAGATCGTGGTCGAGGTGCAGGAGATCAACCGGCACGTGGCGGCGATCGTCGAAAGCGCGCAGGAACAGTCGACCGGTCTCCAGCAGATCAACACCGCCGTCAATTCGATGGACCAGGAAACCCAGAAGAATGCGGCGATGGTGGAAGAACAGACCGCAGCCAGCCACGGTCTTGCCCGCGAAGTCGCCTCGCTGAACGAACTGCTGGCGCAGTTCAAGCTCGGCGAAGCGCAGCTCGCTCGCGTTGCCAGCAGGCAGGATGCGCCGGTTGCCTCTCCGGCCCGTTCGATGGTGCGCAAGGTGGCCAATGCCTTCAATGGCAATGCCGCCGTGGCCGTGGAGCAGAACTGGACCGAGTTTTGATTTTCCTCTGCCGGGTCGATGAGATCCGGTTGACATGATCACATCAAGGGAGGGCTGTTTTGCGGCCCTCCCTTTTTTCTGTGCCGATGCTGCCACGCGACCGCATTCAAAATCGTGTCAGACGATCGGTTTTCGCTGACAGGACGATCGTTCGGATGATAGAGCCGATACCGGGCTTCGATGCCGGTTCGCGGTTCGAAGGGCCACGGAATAAGCGAGCCATGAATGGCTCGGGAGCACGATCATGGCAGAAGAAACATCTTTTCGTTTGACGGAACTTGCCCATGGCGGCGGCTGCGGTTGCAAGCTGGCGCCGGCCGTTCTGCAGAAACTGCTGGCAGGCCAGCCGGCCGCGCAGCCTTTCGCGCAACTGCTCGTCGGCAACGAGATGGCCGATGATGCCGCCGTCTGGCAGATCGATGACAATACCTGCGTGATCGCCACCACCGATTTTTTCATGCCGATGGTGGACGATCCTTACGAATTCGGCCGCATCGCCGCCGCCAATGCCATTTCGGATGTGTATGCGATGGGCGGCAAGCCGATCCTGGCGCTCGCTATTTTAGGGATGCCGATCAACAAGCTGGAGCCGGAAACCATCGGCAAGATTTTGGAAGGCGGCGCGTCCATCTGTTCCACCGCCGGCATTCCGGTGGCCGGCGGCCATTCGATCGACAGCGTCGAGCCGATCTACGGGCTTGCCGTCATCGGTATCTGCCATCCGAGCCAGGTACGCCGCAATGGCGGGGCAAAGGCCGGCGACAAGCTGATCCTCACCAAGGGCATCGGCATCGGCATCTATTCCTCGGCGATCAAGAAGAATGCGCTGCCGGCGGCCGCCTATGACGAGATGATCGCGTCCACGACGTTGCTTAACAAGATCGGCACCGAACTTGCCGCCAATGCCGACGTGCACGCGATCACCGACGTCACCGGTTTCGGTATTCTGGGGCACGGGCTGGAAATGTCGCGCGCCTCCGGCCTGACGCTGCGGCTGAAGCTTGCCGACATCCCGTTCCTGACGAAGGCGGAAGAACTGGCGCAGCAGGGTTTCATTACCGGTGCTTCGGTGCGCAACTGGGCGAGCTATGGCGAGGCCATCACGCTGCCGGAAAACATGCCGGAATGGCAGCGCATGCTGCTCGCCGACCCGCAGACATCGGGTGGCCTACTGGTCGCGGTGTCCGCCGACAAGGCGGATGCGCTTGTTGCCCAAGTGCGCGACGCCGGTTATCCACTCGTGTCAATCGTCGGCACCGTGGAAGACGGTCCTGCCGGCATCGTCGTCGACGGCGGAACGGTGTCCTGACGGAACAAGTTTTCGGGTGCAGGCGTTCCATGGGGAACTGATGGAGGTTCCCCATGCCCGTATCTTGGCCCGTATCCCGATCGAAAACCCTGACCTTTCTGGCTGGCGCATCTGCGCCTGCCCTGGCGCTGATGCTGGCGGCCGCGCCTGTTGCGGCCCAGACCGGCAATACCGGCACGCCACCTTCCACCCAGAGCCTGGAAAGCAAGGCGGCCTGCAATCCGGCCGGAAAAGCCGAGGCCGCAACGCCGGCCGACACCCATTCGGCAGCCGGCACTGCGCCCGGCAATACCGGCTCCACAGGCTGGACCGGCGGCACGGGAGGCCAGCACACCAGCACCAACCCGCAGGGGGCGTTGCCGGAATCGAAAACATGGCAGCCACCGACCGCGCGCGGTCTCGATCTCGCCATGCCGATGCCGAAACCGGAGACGGGCAAAACCGCTACAAACTGCTGATGTCCTCGTCAAAATTGCTTGATGATTGCAATTCCTGTTTCCACGGTCGCGGCGAAAGGAGTAAAGCAAGGCGACATTCTATCGCGATTTGAGCGACGCATCGTCTTGCCCGAAAACCGGACTGGTTCCGGGCCTGATGTGCCGCCGACAGGAGTTGGACCATCATGTTGAACCGCCGCCGTTTCCTCAGCCATGCCGCAACCGCTTCAGTTGCCGCCGCCTTCGTTTCCCGCGGTGCAAGCCCGGTTTTCGCTGCCGACAAGGTGGCCGATACGGCTGCATGGCGCACGTTCGAAGTCACCACCAAGGTGGACCTGAGCGATGTGACCGGCCCGGCAAAACTCTGGCTGCCTGTTGCCCAGTCGGCCGGTGAATACCAGAAGGCTTCCGCGCCGCACTGGACGTCGGATTCGAAGCAGGTCGAGATGAAGAAAGACGCGACCTCGGGCGCAGATATCCTTTCGGTCGAATGGCAGACGGACGGCAAGCGCACAATCGAATTCACCCAGACGATCCAGACCCGTAACCGTACTGCCGATGGCGTTGCGGTTGAGAAGGCCGAACTGGATGCCGCTCTCGTCGGCACGCCGAGCGCGCCGATCGACGGCATCGTCAAGGACACGGCGATGAACATCATCGGCACCCGCAAAAAGGACGAGGACAAGGCTCGCGCCATTTATGACTGGGTCGTCGAAAACACCTTTCGTGATGCCAATGTGGCCGGCTGCGGCGTCGGCAACGTGAAAGACATGCTGGAAACCGGCTATTTCGGCGGCAAATGCGCCGACATCAACAGCCTCTACACGGCACTTGCCCGCGCCGCCGGCCTGCCGGCCCGCGACGTTTTTGGCGTGCGTGTTGCCAATTCGGCGGACTTCAAGACGCTCGGCCGTGCTGGCGACATTACCGGTGCGCAGCACTGTCGCGCCGAAGTCTATCTCGAAGGGCAGGGTTGGGTTCCTGTCGATCCGGCCGATGTGCGCAAGGTCGTGCTGGAAGAGAAGCTGCCGCTCGAAAACGATGCTGTGCAGGCTTTCCGTGCCAAGGCTTTCGGCAACTGGGAAATGAACTGGATCGGTTACAACACCGCGCGTGACATCACGCTTCCGGGCAACGAAATACGCCAGAACTTCTTCATGTATCCAGCAGCGTTCACCTCGCGTGGCGAAGTGGATTGCCTGAGCCCGAAGACCTTTGCCTATTCGATTTCCTCGAAGGAAATCACGGCTTGAGTTTCAGGTCTTTGAGCGAATGGAAAAGCCGCCTTCCGGGCGGCTTTTTTGTGTGATGAGATCGCTCGTTTCTCCGTCATCCTTGCCCTTGTGGCGGGGATCCAGCAGCGCCGCGTCTGCGGTGCACAATACTCTTTGACGCTGCTGTTGAAGGAAGAGTCCTCTCACCGCGCGGACGCGCGGTGGCTGGATTCCTGTGACATACCTCGCGTGAAACGCGAGGGACAGGAATGACGCAGAAGGTGCGATTGTCAGAGAAACTCGGCCGCCCATCAATGCGGCTTGATTTCCTCGATCATCAGCCGAAGACCGTCGGCATTAAAAAACTCGCCATCGCGGATCAGTGAACGGTCTTCTTCCAGCTTGCGCACGAGAGACGCGAGACGCGCCTTGGCTTCTTTATCCTCGACAAGCCCCTCTCGGCCGGCGCGATAAAACACCACGCCGGACCAGTTCACACCAGCACCGGCAAACAGTTTGGTCATGTCCGGCCAGCGCAATTCGTCGCCCACCACATGCAGATAGGCTGAACGCAAAAGCTCCACCCTGGTCTCGCTGATCGAGACCAGAATGAACAGCATGGTGAAGGAACCAGCATCCGAATAGGTGTCGATCACCCAGTCGTCGAAATCGGTATCTGCTGCGGGATTGCTCACGATTTTTCTCCTGATGGCGGAAGAGAATGGGAGTCGAACCCACCCAAGACAGCGTCGCTACCCCACCCGGATTTGAAGTCCGGACGCCCCACCGGGGACGAATCTCTTCCATTCTCAGCATCAGGTGCGGACGGGCCGAACAGATCGAGCCGATGCGGATTGATGCGGCGAAGATCGCCGCGCCGAAGGGTTACACCATGTCGGTCGAAAAAGTCGAGGATTTCGATCGCAACTTTTCGACCGCTCGTCACCCGGTCGCGGAAGGCGGAAGCTGAGAACTCCCCATGTTCGGCCTCTGCAGCGACTTCGCGAATGATCTCAACCATTTCGGCTGTGGTGGCGCGGATGAAAAAGTGATCGTGGCGGATCTGGTCGACGCGGCCGAGCCGGGCGCAGAGTTTTAAGACCCGCCGGATTTCACGTTCATCACTGCCGATCAGCTCGACAAAGTCGCGCACGCGTGGCGGGCGAAAACGGTTTTCGCCGATGAGATGGGGCAGGATTTCGGCGAAAATCGCTTCTTCCGTCTCGCCCAACTGGGCGATGTGGCCGGGCAGGCGCACGAAGGCGCCTTCGAGCACGATGTTTTGCGCCGCCGCCTCGGTGCGCATGACGGCGAGGAAGGCCGGGGCAGGCAGGCGCGGTGTCATCGCCATGCGCAGGCGCTCGCGGCCCTGGCCCTGCAGTTCCGGGTTTTCCGCGTGGAACGCCGTCAGCAGGTCGGTCAGTTGTGTCGTGAAGGCGGCGCGGTGTTTTACCGACATGGCATAGGTGATGCCACCGGCTTCGACCAGCACGATGCCTGCGGCTTCTGTTGCCGCATTCAGTTGCTGCGGCGACATCGCCCGGTCGCGGGCGAAGGCATTGAGATCGACCAGATAGGGGGCGGTGTCGAGCAGGGCGGAAAGCTGTTCGGCAGAAGTGGGTCTGGCTGCTGCCGTCAGTTGTTCGAGGCGTTCCGGCGTGCGGCGTTTTCTGGCGGGTGGGCGAAGATCGATCAGGGCTCCGCCGCCGATCGTGCGCTGGGCCGAAACGTCGCGCAGGATAAAACGGTCGCCGACCGCGGCTGCAATCGGGCGGTCGAGCACGATCTGCACGCGGGCGGTGGCGCCGGGGGCGACCGGACCTTCCAGCGGCACGATGCGCACGCCGGCCTCGACGCTTTCGTGATGGAAGCGGGCGGAAAACCATTGGCCGATGGCTTTCGGCTCACCGGCGAGAACCGTAAGTTCGGCATCGATCCGGTCCGTCGGGGCGTGCAGCGCAGGATCGACCACCATATCGCCGCGATGGATGGCGTCCTTTGAAATCGCTTCGCCGGCAAGGTTGAGTGCACAACGCTGGCCGGCAAAACCGCGCTCGACGGCCATGTTCTGGGCGTGGATGGAGCGGACGCGGGCAACAAGGCCGCTGGGCGAGACGGTGACGGCATCGCCGATTGCCACCGAACCGGAGAGAACCGTGCCGGTGACGACGGTACCGGCGCCTGACAGCGTGAAGGAACGATCGACGGCGAGACGGAACCGGCCTTCGGTGGCGGTCTCGACCGTGGCGCGCTCTGCTTCGGCGAGGATTGATTTCAGGTCTTCTATGCCTTTGCCCGTCGCAGCCGAGACCGGCAGAATATCGATATCTCTCAGCCGCGTCGGGGCGAGCAGGGCGCGGATATCGTTGGTGACGGAGGCGATGTGGTCGGCGTCGACAAGGTCGGCCTTGGTGAGCGCAACGATGCCCCGAACAATGCCAAGCAGGTTGAGAATGGCGAGATGTTCGCGGGTCTGCGGCTTGATGCCGTCATCGGCGGCCACCACCAGCAGTGCGTAATCGATGCCGCCGGCACCGGCCAGCATGGTGTGAATGAATTTTTCATGGCCGGGCACGTCGATGAAACCGGTGACGGCATCGCCGGCGAATTTTGCGTAGGCGAAACCGAGATCGATGGTGATGCCGCGCGCCTTTTCCTCCTTCAGGCGGTCGGTATCGGTGCCGGTCAGCGCCTTCACCAGCGTCGTCTTGCCGTGGTCGATATGGCCGGCGGTACCGATGATCATGGCGTTTCCCCCGCGATCATGTCGGCGAGCGGCAGTTTTGCACGGCGTTCGGCTTCGGTGATTTCCATTGGCGAAAGGTTTTCGCGGACGGGGGTCACGAAAGGTTGGGCGAGTGTGCTGCCACCGTGCATGGCACGGATCAGCCAGGCCAGCGCCGCGACACGGTCAACCGGCGTTCCGGCACCCATATGGCAGGCGGCGCCGAGCATGGCCTGTGCGTCGGCATCACCGCCTCCGGCACCCTTGCGCCACCAGAAAACGGCCTTGGCCGGGTCGCGGTCGACACCCAGAGCGTTGTGATAGAGCATGCCGAGACGGGTCATCGAGGCGGCAACGCCACCTTCTGCTGCGCGTTCGGCCCAGAGTTTGGCTTGCTCCGGATCGGCGGGAATGATCTCGCCTTCGAGCAGTAACCAGCTCAGCATGTCCTGTGCTTCCGCATCACCCTGTTCGGCGGCAAGGCGATAGAGTTTTGCGGCCTTCGCCGGATCCGCATCGGAGCCGGTGGCATCGCTGCCCTGCATGTGGAAGGCGGCGCAATTGCGCTGGCCGACCGGGTCGCCGGCGTCTGCGGACAGTGTCAGCCATTTCAACGCCAGCGGCCGGTCGGAGGGAACGCCCAGACCTTCGGCGAAACAGGCGCCGATATTGTTTTGCGCACGGGCATGGCCGGCGCGGGCAAGCGGCTCCCACAGGGCAAGAGCGGTGTCGTAATCGCCGGCCTTGGCGGCGGTCAGGGCGGCGTCCATCTGCTCGGTGGTTGGATCCGCGACCGGTGTTGGCTCAGTGGTGCTGCGGCGGAAACGGTCAAGCCAGCGCATCGGCATTCACGTGTGAAAGGCTGGAGAGCAGGGCGGTTTCGTCGTTGAGGCAGCGCAGGTCGAGGGTGAGCGCGCCATCGCGGATATGCCCGAGGATGGGGCGGGGCAGGGCGCGGAAGGCGGCGCTCAGTTTTTCGAGGGCACTGCCGCTGGTGTGGCTGATGCGAAGCCCTGCGCTCGGAATGGTATCGACCGGCAGCGCGCCGGAGCCGATCTGGCTGGAGCAGCGGCAGGTTTCGACCGTGTAGCCGAATTTTGCCAGGGTCTTGGAGACGGATGGCAACAGGCGTTCGGCCTGTCCGGCGATTTCACTCTGGCGGCGTGAGAGCATGCGCAGGGTTGGCAGGCGTTCGCCAAGGCGATCCGGGTCGCGATAGAGCTTTAGCGTCGCTGCAAGGGCGGCGATGCGGATCTTGTCGACGCGCAAAGCCCGTTTCAATGGGTTGCGGTTGATCTCGGCAATCAGATCCTTGCGGCCGACGATAAAACCGGCCTGCGGGCCACCCAAAAGCTTGTCGCCGGAGAATGTGACTAGGTCCGCGCCCTCGGCGACCGCTTCGCGCACGGTCGGTTCGCGGGCAAGGCCGTATTGCGACAGGTCGACCAGCGTGCCGGAACCGAGATCGTTGAGGAGGGCGACACCGTTTTCCTTGGCGATCTTTGCCAGGTCCGCGCCCGACACTTCGGCGGTGAAACCTTCGATGCGGTAATTGGAGGTATGGACCTTGAGGATCAGCGCCGTCTCTTCGCGGATGGCGTTGTGGTAATCTTTTGGGTGGGTGCGGTTGGTGGTGCCGACCTCGACCAGTTGAACGCCGGCACGTTCCATGATGTCGGGCATGCGGAATGCGCCGCCGATCTCGATCAGTTCGCCACGCGAGACGATGGCCTGACGCCCGGCGCCGACGGCATTGAGCGCGATCAGTACGGCGGCGGCATTGTTGTTGACGATGGTGGCATCTTCGGCGCCGGTCAGCTCGCACAACAATTCGCGCAGATGGCTGTCGCGTTCGCCGCGTTTGCCGGTGTCGAGGTCGAATTCCAGCGCTGCCGCCTCGCGCATGGCGTCAACGGCGGCTTTGACCGCTTCTTCGGCCAGCAGCGCGCGGCCGAGATTGGTGTGCAGCACAGTGCCCGTAAGATTGATCAGCGGCCGCAGGTTGGTGCGATCCGCGTATTCCAACTTGCTGGTGAGCGAGGCGAGGATGGCGGCGGCATCGGGCAATGCGGCGCCGCCGCGCATGGCGGTGCGGATCTCATCGAGAAGCGTGCGCAGTTCTTCCGTGACACTGGCACGACCATAGGTCTCCAGAAGCGGTGCCGTTTCCGGGGCTTTGAGGATCTGGTCGACCGAGGGGAGATGACGCAGGCTCGAAAGGTCCGCCATGGTCTCAGTACCCCACGAGGAAAGGATCGAAACCGGCGCGCCTGTACTCGCTATCCTTCATCAGAAGGTCGAGGCCGAGGCTGGCGACATCATCTGCGATGATTTCCAGCGACGGGTTCCTGTTCTGATAGAGGATTTTTGTCCAGCTTTTACACTCGTCGCAGACTTCCGCCTTGATGACGGCGGTCTTGCCTTCCGGGTCGCCCTCGATCTCGACGGCGCGGTAACCGACGCCCTTGGTGGTGCCGCAGGCGATGCATTTTACACGCACCTCGTTCCACATCGTCGCGCAACCGGCGCAGCAGGCATATCGCGCGCCTTCGGCACCCTGAACGCCGATGATCATCGAACCGACCGGCTTGCCGCCGCAGGAGGGGCAGATGCCGGGGGCGACGGGCACGAGCTTTAAGGCATCCAGACCGGCAGCGAGGCGGGCGGCATGAACCTGCGTCGCGGCGGCGATATAGAGGTGATGAGCCAAGCCTTCGACCGGCATCGTATCGGCGATCACATTGCCGATCATCCAGTCGAGCGTGTCCTCGCCGGCGGCGATGACGGCTTCCAGAGCCTGTTGTGCTGCTGGCGGTTTTTCGATGGTTTTGGCACGGTCGAGGAAGAGGGCGAGGGTCTTGCGGTAATCGTCGCTTTTGACCATGGCGGCGCGATCGATCGGCGGCATGGTGTTTTCACGGGCGCGGGCGACCTGATCCGCATCGACCGGCGTGATTGCGGGAAGCTCGGCGATCAGGTCGGCCTGAAGTGAGGCGATGGCGCTCAGGAATTTCAGGTAGGGACCGAGATTGCTCGTCTCGGCAAGGATACTGAAACGGGTGGCGCGTTCCTGAAAGAAGCGTGCCGGGTTCGGCATCAGGGCAAAGGGTGCCTTGGCAATACCGCCGATCATCGAGGGATCGGGCTGAATGGAAGATGCGGACATAAAACCTCGCAGGGCCGACCGGCCACAGCTTTCTCTCATCAAGTGTATCGGCCTGTTTGGCGCGCGATACGCAATTCGGGATTACTTTGTGAGACCGCGCGCCTCCCTGACGGAAGGCGCGCGGCTTTACCGTCATTGGACGGCTATTTTGTCGAATCAATCCGGCCGCGTCCAGCCATGTCCTTGAGCCACTTGCGGTGGTGACGCCATGCCCAGCCGCCGGTCACGGTGCCGCGGGTCATTGCCCGGATCGTGCCGCGCGTCCAGATGGCCGCATAGACATGCAGGATGAAGACCAGAATGATGGCCACGGCTGCAAGCGAATGCACGAGCAGCGCGATACGCTGCGCCGGAATGCTCGTCAGGTGGCCGAAATACTGCTCCCACGCCATGATGCCGGTGACGATCAGCACGATGATGAGGGATGCCATGCCCCAGAAGATGAACTTCTGGCCGGCATTGTACTTGCCGAGTTCCGGCAGGTTTTCCTCATTTCCGCCGATCACGTCGGAGATCTGCGAGGCCCACTTCACGTCGTCGCGGTTCGGGATGTTCAGCTTCCACAACTGCGCGAACAGGATGAAGAAGGAGATGAACAGCACGACGCCGATCCACGGATGAATCCATCGCGTCATCTGCCCGCCGCCGAACAATTCGGTGAGGAAGAACAGAGACGGGTGGAACATGGCAAGGCCGGAGAGCAGCAACAGGATGAGGCTGATCGCCGTCACCCAGTGGTTGATGCGCTTGCCGGGTCCGTAACGGACCACCTCGACAGGCGGTCCGCGACGGATGCTGTCCTCAGCCCCGGTTTTGACGGGGCTGGTTTTAGGCTGTGCGGTATTGGCAGGCGTGCTCATCAGGCCTCCTCCTCGCGCTTTTGCACATGCTCGACGCTTTCGTCGACCAGTTCCTTCGCCTCTTCCTCCTCGTGCTTGGACACGCGGTTGGCCTTGGCGAACAGGCCGTGCAGGATGGTGCCGGCAGCGGCCAGACCCATGACGGCGAGGCCGGCATATTTGGTCGCGCCCTTCCACGTCTGCACGACGGCGGAAATGGCCGGATTATCCGGCAGGTCGGCATAGATATGCGGCTTGTCGTTGTGGTGCAGCACGTACATGACATGCGTGCCGCCGACACCCGGCGGGTCGTAGAGACCGGCATTGGCGTAACCGCGCGACTTCAGGTCGGCAATGCGGCCTTCCGCATGTTTCTTCATGTCTTCCTTGGTGCCGAAGACAATCGCCTGGGTGGGACAGGCTTTTGCGCAGGCCGGGCCTTGGCCCACGGCAACACGGTCGGAACAGAGCGTGCATTTATACGCCTTGTGATCCGCCTTCGAGATGCGGGGAATGTTGAAGGGGCAGCCCTTCACGCAATAGCCGCAGCCGATGCAGTTGTCGTGGATGAAGTCGACGATGCCGTTGGAATACTGCACGATCGCACCCGGCGCCGGACAGGCCTTGAGACAGCCCGGGTCGGCACAGTGCATGCAGCCGTCCTTGCGGATCAGCCATTCCAGATTGTCGGTCTCCGGGTTCACCCATTCGGTAAACCGCATGAGCGTGAACATGTCGGCGGTCAGGTCGTGTGGGTTGGTATAGACCCCGACATTTTCGCCGACGGCAGGATTGGTGTCGTTCCACTCCACGCAGGCCGACTGGCAGGCCTTGCAGCCGATGCATTTCGACACGTCGATGAGCTTTGCGACGGGGGTGAGCTGCCGCTCAGGTTGCGGCAGCTCGGATGTTGCAGAGCGACGGATGAGGTCGCGCTGCGTCAGGTTGGTTTCCATCGGCTGCACCGGTGGATTGCTGACGGCGGTGCGTGGGCTGTCCATGGTATTGGCCATCAGACGTTCACCTCCTTGTCCTTGGGCGCGGTCGAGGGTTCGATATTGACGAGGAACGCTTTCGATTCCGGGGTCTCGATATTGGCGTCACCGACAAAGGCTGCGAGCGAGTTGGGGCCAAAGCCCTTTTTCGCCGAGCCGGTAAAGCCCCAGTGCAGCGGGATGCCGACGATATGAACCGGCTTTCCGTCACAGATGAGCGGCCGGATGCGCTTCGTCACCACGGCCTTGGCCTTTACCGAACCACGTTTCGACCACACGCGGACCCAGCCGCCATGTTCGATCTTCTTTTCCGCTGCCAGCTCTTCAGAAATTTCCACGAAGAATTCCGGCTGAAGCGCCGAGTTCACCCGGTTGTGCTTCGTCCAGTAGTGGAAATGTTCGGTCAGGCGGTAGGAGCTCGCCGCATAGGGGAACTCCGCCGACGTGCCGAGCTGGGCGGCGTCCGATGCGAACACGCGGGCAACCGGGTTGCCGCGCATTTTGCGGTTGAAGACGTTTTCGACGGGGCTTTCGAACGGCTCCATATGGGCCGGGAAAGGTCCGTCACGCATCATGCCGCGGGCGAACAGACGCGAAACGCCTTCCTGGTTCATGATGAACGGGCCGACATCCTGGGGTTTCGCCGTGGGGGCGATATCCGGAACGTCATAACCGGTCCACTTGGAACCATCCCACTCAATGATCTTGCGGGTCGGATCCCAGGGCTTGCCGTTGATGTCCGCAGACGCACGGTTGTAGAGCGTGCGGCGGTTCAATGGCCATGCGAAGGTCCAGCCGAGATAGGCGCCGGTTTCGTCCGGGTCGTGGTTGTCACGACGACCCATATTGTTGCCCTGCTCGTTCCAGCAGCCGGAATAGACCCAGCAGCCGCACATGGTGGAACCATCGTCCTTGAGCTGCGAGAAGTTGACCACCTGCTTGCCGGCGGCCACCTGAACCTTGGTCGGATCGGTCGGGTCCATGAGATCGGATAGCGCACGGCCGTTGATCTCCTTCGCCAGTTCTTCCGCCGTCGGTTCGTTCTCGTCCTCGTAATCCCATGACAGGTTGAGGATCGGATCGGGGAAGGCGCCGCCTTCCTTGCGATAGAGTTCGCGCATCCGCAGGAAGATTTGTGCGATGATCCAGCTGTCATGCTTGGCTTCGCCCGGAGGCGAACTTGCCTGCCAGTGCCACTGCAGCCAACGGCCCGAATTGGTCAGCGAACCGTCTTCCTCCGCAAAGCAGGTCGTCGGCAGCTGGAACACTTCGGTCTTGATCGAAGCCGTATCCACGTCGTTGAAGTCGCCGTGGTTTTCCCAGAACCGCGATGTCTCGGTTTCCAGCGGGTCCATGGTGACCATGAACTTCAGCTTGGACAGGGAAGACGTGATCTTGGCCCGGTTCGGGAAGGCGAGGATCGGGTTGAAACCCTGGCAGAGATAGCCGTTGACCTTGCCGTTGTTCATCAGTTCGAACATACGAAGGACATCGTATGCCGGAACGTCGAGCTTGGGCAGGTAGTTGAACGCCCAGCCGTTTTCGGCTGTCGCGGCGTCGCCCCACATGGCCTTCTGGAAAGAGACCATGAACTTCTTGTAGTTCTGCCAGTAGCTGGTCTGACCCGGACGAAGCGGCTTGAACTGACGCGTCGACATATAGGTCTCGAAGTCGGTGTCCTTCTCGCTCGGCATCGTCAGATAGCCGGTGAGGAGGTGCGACATCAGGCCGAGGTCGGTCAGACCCTGAATGTTCGAGTGGCCGCGAAGAGCGTTCATGCCGCCACCGCGTACACCGATATTGCCGAGGATCAGCTGCAGCATCGCCATGGCGCGAATGTTCTGCGACCCCTTGGAATGCTGGGTCCAGCCGAGCGCATACATCGACGTCATCGTCTTGGTCGGCGTCGAGCATTCCGAGATCATTTCGGCCACTTTCAGGAATTTATCCTTCGGTGTGCCGCAGACCTGTTCGACCAGTTCCGGCGTGTAAGGGGCAAGATGCTCCTTCAAGAGGTTCCAGACGCAACGCGGATGTTCGAGCGTCGGGTCGGTCACGGCAAAACCGTCCTCGCCGATCACGTAATCCCAGGTCGAGCGGTCGTAATCGCGCTTTTCCTCGTTATAGCCGGTGAACAGGCCGTCCTGATACCCAAAGCCGTCCTTGACGATATAGGACGCGTTGGTGAAGGCCTTCATGTATTCCCACTGCACGCGGCCGTTATCGATACAGTACTTCATCACGCCGTTGAGGAAAGCGATGTCCGAACCCTGACGGATCGGAGCGTAGAAGTCTGATACGGAGGCCGTGCGGGTGTAACGCGGGTCAACGACGATGAGCTTGGCGCCGCGATGGGCCTTCGCTTCCGTCACCCACTTGAAACCACAGGGATGTGCTTCCGCCGCGTTGCCGCCCATGACGACGACGAGGTCGGTATTCTTGATGTCAGTCCAGGCGTTGGTCATGGAACCACGGCCGAATGTTGGGGCGAGACTCGCCACCGTAGGGCCGTGTCAGACGCGTGCCTGATTGTCGAAACCGACGATACCTATGGACTTGGCGAACTTGAAGGTCGCCCACGCTGTTTCGTTGGATGTGGCCGACGCTGCGAGCATGCCCGTCGTCGTCCAGCGGTTGACGTCCAGACCCTTCTCGTTCTTCAGAAGAAGGTTGGCGTCGCGGTCGTCCTTCATCAGCCGTGCGATGCGATCGAGAGCCTCGTCCCAGGACATGCGCTCGAACTTGTCCGAGCCAGGCTTGCGGTGCATCGGGTAGAGGAGACGGGTGGGGGACTTCACGAAGTCCTTGAGGGCCGCCCCCTTGGGACAGAGCGTCCCGCGGTTGGTCGGATGGTCGACATCGCCTTCGATGTGGACGACTTCCGCTTTATCGCCTTTGCGCACGTCACCCTTGGAGTAGATGATGATGCCGCAGGCGACGGAACAGTAGGGACAGGTCTGTCGGGTTTCGGTGGTCGTTGCCAGCTTGAACGCGCGGACATGGGCGACTTCCGCCGCTTCCGCTTCGCTGAAGCCCATCGCACCGAGCGATGTCGCTGCCACTCCCGCTCCAGCCAGCTTTAAAAAGCTGCGCCGCGAGAGATCCATATTCATGAATATTCTCCTCAACTTAAGTCATTTCTAATTTGGCAGAATCCATCCCTGCGACAATTATGTCAAGCGAGCAGGCTTGCACCCAACGGGATGTTGATCGAGTGTAACAGATTGTCGGAAATCGATATTTCAAAGGTTGTCGTGTCTTCGCAATGGTCTGGCTCTGTCCGCTAGCGGACGATCCCATCGTGCATGGTGGTTGACCGCGGCGCGATTTGATAAACTGCCAATAGACCGTGAACTGGCAATTCTCAACGACGCATTCCTGCCTTTGCGCAAAAATATGTTACTGTGACGGAATTGCCTGGTGCCAGGTCATCCGTGGTGCACGCTTGTGAAATATCATTTCGCGGCCTAAAAGCGCTCAGTCACTTCCGCAATTATGGATTGTTTTGTTGACGGTTGCGCGGTTAGCGGTCCTGCATTATGCTTTGCCCGTTCCGCTTACATATTGGCCGTGTGCTCAAGGGATTTCTTGTGAAGTCATTGGAAACATTCACCTATGATAAGGGGCAGGTCGGCCGTTGTTTCGGAATTGCCGGCGCACCCTGTCTGATGACTGTTCCCGTAAAAAGTGCGCATTTTTCAGTGACGCGGTTAAGGCGGGATGTTCTCGGTAGCGTTCCTGCGCCCGTGCGATTGCCGGCAGAGAATGCGTATTTCCTCATGCTGTACTTAAGCGATGTCAGTCACTGTGATATCCGCGCGGATGGCTCGCTGACCAAATCACGTCTTTATCCGCGGGGTTCTGTTTGCCTCGTCGATCTGAAAGACGGTGCATCAATCATGCTGCTGTCGCGGCTGGATTCGCTGGCCTTCGTCATTCCCTATGATCTCTTCGACGAACTCGGCGACCTGTTGAGCGATCTGACGGCGTGCGGACTGCATTGTCGGCGGGGCGAAGCCGACGCTGTGATCGGGCATATGGGTCAGGCGCTGCTACCGCTGTTCGAAAGGTCGGATCTTTCCTCGACCACAACCTTGCGGCATATGGCGATTGCGCTTTGCACACATCTTCTGCACGACTACGGCCATCTGCCGGGTATGGAGGAGGCTCTCAGAAGCCCTCCAACCCTGCTGTCGGCGACGCAGGAAAATGCAGCGAAGGAGTTTGTCCTTGAAAATCTGCAGAAAAATCTCTCGGTCTCGCTGATCGCGGCGGCAGCCGGTGTTTCGACCCGGCATCTCTCCGTTGGTTTTCGGGAGGCAACCGGCTTTACGCCGCATCAGTGGCTGATGCATGTCAGGATCGCCCGCGCCAAGGAACTACTGGCTCAACGTTCGCTCAGCCTTCAGATGATCGCGCATCGCTGCGGTTTTTCCGATCAAAGCCACCTGTCGCGCGCCTTTGTGCGGGAAACGGGACTGACACCCGCCGCCTGGCGGAGCTACCGGCTTCAATAGCGGAATGTGTACTGTATTGCGGGTTTGAACGCGACTTTCAGAAGCCCCTTGAAAATGTCGCTTCCCATCCGCATCTAAGGCCTACCACCCGTTTTGATAACCTTCTGCGACACCGCTTGCGCGTCTGCGCTTCAGCGATCGTTTTTGAGGCTGTCCGGGTCATGGTCAAAGGGCGCTCTCCGAAAGGATCGAGCGCCCTTTGCCGTTTCAGGCCTTGTGTTTCCTGCGCATGAACGGCCAGTGGCCGCGCAACACGTAGAAGGCGGCGGCCGCAGACATGATGGCCAGCGCAAACCATGTGAAAATGTAGGAAGCGTGGTTGTTCGGGAATTTGACGACGGTCAGGCCGCCGACAGGAGCGGCGGCGGGCAAGGCGGAGTTTGCCTCGGCATCGATGAAATAGTCAGCTGTCGGTGTCACGGCTCTTTTGGCTGCGATGGCGGTCACGTCGCGGGAGAACCAGCGATCGTTGGCGGCGTCGTTCTCCCGCAGGAAGCCGCCGCCCGGTTCGGTTACTCGCAACAGGCCGGTGACTTCGGTCTGGCCCTCCACCTGACCTTGCGCGCGTTTTGTGACATCACGCCGATCTGGGGGCACGAAACCGCGATTGATCAGGATATGCGAACCATCGGCGGTGAGAAGCGGGGTGACGACCCAGAAGCCGGGACCATGTGAGGTCACGGCCTGAACAAAGGTTTCCTTGTCGTTCAGATACGTGCCCGAGATGCGGACATGTTTGTATTCGTCATCGGCAGCGTTGACAGTTTCCGATGCGGGGGGAGGGCTGACCGGCTCGGCATGCACGCGGGCATCGACGCGGGCAATCAGGTCGAGCTTCCAGATCAGGCGCTGCACCTGCCAGGCGCCGAGTGCGGTGCAGGTGACGGTGACGACCAGCATGGCCACGAAGAGGATGATACGGCCCTTGCCGGCCGGTTTGGTATTTTCGGAAGACATCAGCGGGTGCCGTCAAACTGGGGCGGCGTGTGCCGCGGCATCAAAAGAAAAGGGCGGCCGAAGCCGCCCTTTGTGACTTGCCCGGTCAGGGCAGGTTTCGCATCATTTCCGGCGACATCGTCGGCATCATGTTGGTGTTCAGGTGGTACATGACCCACAGCGAACCGGCGAGCGCAATGGCAACGATGACGATCGTGAAGATCAGGGCCATCATCGTCCATCCGCCTTCCGACTTGGTGTTCATGTGCAGGAAATACACCATGTGAACAACAATCTGGATAGCGCCGAGGATCATGATCGCAGCAACCAGAGCGGCCTTGCTTTCGATCACCTCGCCCATGACCAGCCAGAACGGGATCGCCGTCAGGATGACCGAGAGGACGAAACCGATCACGTAGCTTTTCAGCGAACCGTGGCTGGCCTCATGACCATGGCTGTGGGCGTGATGCGCATCGTGTGCATCTTCGTGCGAAGGGGCGTTAGAGCTCATCCGACTACTCCCATGAGATAGACAACAGAGAACACGCCGATCCAGACGACGTCGAGGAAGTGCCAGAACATCGACAGGCACATCAGGCGACGACGGTTTTCCGGGATCAGGCCGCGCTTTTGGACCTGCACCATCAGCGTGATCAGCCAGATGATGCCGAAGGTGACGTGCAGACCGTGCGTACCAACCAGCGTGAAGAAGGCCGACAGGAAGGCCGAACGCTGCGGCGTCGCACCCTCGTGGATCAGGTGGTAGAACTCATAGAGTTCCAGCCCCAGAAACGCGAGACCGAACAGACCGGTAATACCGAGCCAGAACAGGGTTTCCTGCTTGGCGCCGCGTTCCATCTGCAGCATCGCGAAACCGTAGGTGATCGACGAGAACAGCAGCATCGCGGTGTTGATGGCGACGAGCTTCAGGTCGAACAGATCGGCCGGCGAAGGGCCGGCCGCATAGTTGCGGCCGACGACGGCATAGGTGGCGAACAGGACTGCGAAGATCAGGCAGTCGCTCATCAGATAGAGCCAGAAACCCAGATTGGTGGAGTTTTCCGGGTGATGGTCGTCCTTGAGGTAGAATTCCGGCTTTTCGGCCGTCTGTGTGTTGATCTCACTCATGGTTATGACACCTGCTTCGCAAGCAGTTCAGTGCGCTTGCCTTCGGTCGCGATGACCTCTTCCACGGGGATGTAGAAATCGCGATCGTAGTTGAAGGTATGGGCGATGGAGACTGCAATGATGCCGACGAAGGCAACGATGGCGAGCCACCAGATGTACCAGATCAGGGCGAACGCCAGGACGACGCTGAGACCGCTGAGGATGGCACCCGTGCCGGTGTTCTTCGGCATGTGGATCTTGCGGAAGCCTTCGGTCGGGCGAACGTAACCGCGCGCCTTCATGTCATCCCAGCTGTCATGGTCGTAGACGATCGGGGTGAGCGCGAAGTTGTAGTCCGGCGGCGGCGAAGAGGTTGCCCATTCGAGCGTACGGCCGTTCCACGGGTCGCCTGTGACGTCCTTCAGCTGTTCGCGCTTGAAGTAGCTGACGACGAGCTGGATGACGAAGGAGGCGATGCCGATCGCGATCATACCGGCGCCACAGGCGGCGATGATGAACCAGATCTGCAGGGACGGGTCTTCGAACTGCGATACGCGACGGGTGATACCCATCAGGCCGAGAACGTAGAGCGGCATGAAGGCGAAGAAGAAGCCGATCTGCCAGAACCAGAAGGACATCTTGCCCCAGAAAGGATCCAGCTTGTAGCCAAAAGCCTTCGGGAACCAGTAGGTGACGCCCGCCATCAGGCCGAACAGCACGCCGCCGATGATGACGTTGTGGAAGTGGGCGATGAGGAAGAGCGAGTTGTGGAGCACGAAGTCGGCCGGCGGAATTGCCAGCATGACGCCGGTCATGCCGCCGATGACGAAGGTGACCATGAAGCCGACCGTCCAGTACATCGGAACTTCGTAGCGAATGCGGCCACGATACATCGTGAACAGCCAGTTGAACATCTTAGCGCCCGTCGGGATCGAGATGATCATCGTGGTGATGCCGAAGAAGGCGTTGACCGATGCACCCGAACCCATGGTGAAGAAGTGGTGCAGCCATACGAGGTAGGACAGAACCATGATCACACAGGTTGCGTAGACCATCGAGGCATAACCGAACAGGCGCTTGCCGGAGAAGGTCGCCACGACTTCGGAGAAGATACCGAAGGCAGGCAGGACGAGGATGTAGACTTCCGGGTGACCCCAGATCCAGATCAGGTTCACGTACATCATCGGGTTACCGCCGAGGTCGTTCGTGAAGAAGTTGGTGCCGACATAACGGTCAAGCGACAGCAGCACGAGGGTTGCGGTCAGGATCGGGAAGGTGGCGACGATCAGGATGTTGGTGCAAAGCGAGGTCCAGGTGAAGACGGGCATCTTCATGATGCCCATGCCCGGAGCGCGCATCTTGACGATGGTGGCGATCAGGTTGATGCCGGACAGCGTCGTACCCACACCGGCGACCTGCAGGCCCCAGATGTAATAGTCGACACCGACGCCCGGGCTGTAATCCGCGCCAGAAAGCGGCGGATAGGCCAGCCAGCCGGTACGTGCGAATTCACCGACGAACAGCGAGATCATGATGATGATTGCGCCGGCAGTCGTCATCCAGAACGAAAAGTTGTTCAGGAAGGGGAAGGACACGTCGCGTGCGCCGATCTGCAACGGCACGACATAGTTCATGAAACCGGTCACGAACGGCATCGCCACGAAGAAGATCATGATCACGCCGTGGGCGGTGAAGATCTGGTCGTAGTGGTGCGCGTTGAGATAACCCTCGTTGCCGTTGAAGGCGATCGCCTGCTGGATACGCATCATGATGGCGTCGGCGAAACCGCGGAACAGCATGATGATGGCGAGGATGATGTACATGATGCCGATCTTCTTGTGATCGACGCTGGTGACCCAGTCCCGCCACAGCGGAACCCACCATTTCATGTAGGTGATCAGTCCGAGCACGGCGATACCGCCGAGCACGACTGCGATGAAAGTCACGATGACAATTGGTTCATGGGGTATGGCATCGAGTGTGAGCCGCCCAAAGATCCATTTGGCAAGATCAGGATTGGAGAACATGGAGTAACCCGTTCATTGATTTCTTAAAGGGACGCGACGCGCCAGATTCAATTGCTGTTGAGCTGAGCCGGAGCCGGCGTCCCATTGTTGTTTTCGGCTGGTGCCGAATGACCTTCGTGCTGCGCACCCGGAGCGGCTTCATGCGGAGCCGGCTCGCTGCGGGCAGGTTCGCCCGTGGCGGGAACGGTGTCGCCCATGCCGGAGCCGGTTCCGTGTGCGGATTCGCCGGCATGACGATTGTCATACTTCAGCTTTTCGCGGTTCTCGTGGCTTTCGACGCCAGCGCCGCCCATCATGTCGATGTGCATCATCTCGTTCATGCACATCTTGCCGGGCGTGGCGCACATGTTGAGAACGCGGCTGTAAAGGCCGTCCTCGACGGTGGCGTAATAACGAACGGGTTCGCGCTCGCTCGGCTTTTCGAGTTTCAGATAGGCGTCGCGGCTGAGCGCCGTGCCGGTCTGCTTGACGCGGGCGATCCAGCTGTCGAAGCCTTCATTGGTCACGCCGTGGAACTTGAAGCGCATGTGCGAGAAGCCGGCGCCCGAATAGTTGGCCGACAGACCGTCGAACACGCCTTCCTTGTTGATGACGGCGTGCAGCTTCGTTTCCATGCCCGGCATGGCGTAGATCATGCCTGCCAGCGCCGGAACGTAGAAGGAGTTCATCACCGAGGATGCGGTGATCTTGAAGGTGATCGGACGATCGACCGGGGCGGCCATCTCGTTGACGGTGGCAACGCCGTATTCCGGATAGAAGAACAGCCACTTCCAGTCGAGCGCGACGACTTCCACTTCGAGCGGACGCGTATCGGCCGGGATCGGGCGCTCTGCATCGAGCCGGTCCAGCGGACGGTAAGGGTCAAGCTTGTGGGTGCTGATCCAGGTGATTGCGCCGAGGACGATGATGATAGCCAGCGGCGCCGACCAGATCACGACTTCGAGGCGCGTCGAATGATGCCAGTTGGGCTCATACCGCGCCTTGGTGTTCGAATGGCGATAATGCCATGCGAAATAGAGCGTCAGAAACAGTACCGGTACGATGATGAGAAGCATCAACAGCACGGATACGACGATGAGATCCCTCTGTTGCGCCGCAATATCCCCCGAGGGTGACATGACGACCATGTCACAGCCGGCAAGTGCGAGGGGGATGGCGAGCGCACAGAGGCGAGAAACAAGCTTCAACAACCTAGGCATCTTTCTGTTCGAAATTCGCATTTGTTCATTTTGACTAATGCAGCGTCGCCGTAGCCTCTATGAGGTGTTTCGTCGCATCGCAACAAAAAATGCGATTGCGCAAGGGAACGAAGCCCCTTGAAAATCATTGCGTGAGGCATAAGCCCCACACCGCAAGCGTTTTCTCGATTAAGGCGGAAATGGGGCAAAGCCAAGGCGGCGCAGCATTTGAAATTAGTGAAATAATCTAAATCTGCATGTCTTTATCAGAATGTTCTTGATTGCCTGACCCATTCACCGACATCATCACAATGTTGGTACCGGAATTGAAAGCGAAGGAGGACGCAATTCATGACCGCTGTCGCAATACCCTCGTCCACGTCTGCCGAAAACGACGTCAGGCACATGCATGAGGACAAGCCGGTGTCGCCAGGCAATATTGCCATTGGCGTCGTCATCGGCCGCATGTCCGAATTCTTCGACTTCTTCGTTTACGGTCTCGCATCCGTTCTGGTGTTTCCGCGTCTGGTGTTTTCGTTCGTACCCGATCCGGTCACCGCAACGCTTTATTCGTTCGCCGTCTTCTCGCTGGCATTTCTGGCCCGCCCGGTCGGATCCGTCGTGTTCATGTGGATCGACCGCGTCTATGGTCGCGGTACGAAACTGACGACGGCGCTTCTGATCCTTGGCGGTTCCACCGCCTCGATCGCCTTTTTGCCCGGTTATGAAACCGTCGGCATGTGGTCGGTTGCGCTTCTGGCGCTGTTCCGCATGGGCCAGGGCTTTGCGTTGGGAGGCGCATGGGATGGTCTGGCGTCGCTTCTGTCGCTGAATGCGCCGAAAAATCGGCGCGGCTGGTATGCGATGATCCCGCAGCTTGGCGCGCCGATCGGTTTTGCCATGGCCAGCATGCTGTTCGGTTATTTCGTCGCCAATCTGTCCGACGCGGACTTTTTGAGCTGGGGCTGGCGTTATCCGTTCTTCGTGGCCTTTGCCATCAACGTCGTTGCACTGTTTGCGCGGCTGCGCATCGTCGCCAGCAAGGAGTTCGGCGCACAACTTGAGAACCATGAACTCGAGGCGCGCCCGATCCTGGAGACGGTCAACAAACATGGCCGTGACATCCTGCTGGGTGCCTTCGTGCCGCTCGCAAGTTTTGCCATGTTCCATCTGGTGACGATTTTTCCGCTCAGTTGGGTCACGCTCTATGGTGGCCAGCCGGCTGCAGGTTTTCTGTTCGTGCAGATTGCCGGTGCCGTCGTCGGCGTGATGACGATCATCCTGTCGGGCATGCTGGCCGACCGGATCGGCCGCCGCGGCCAGTTGCTGATCGGGGCGATCATCATCGCCATCTTCAGCTTCACAGCGCCGTTCCTGCTGGATGCCGGCCCGGCCGGGCAGGATGCGTTCATCATCATCGGCTTCGGTATTCTCGGTCTGTCGTTTGGTCAGGCATCCGGTTCGGTGTCGTTCCGTTTCAGCCAGGGCTACCGTTATACCGGCGCGGCCTTCACGTCTGACCTTGCATGGCTGGTCGGCGCGGGGTTCGCCCCGCTCGTGGCGCTCGGGCTCGCCAGCAATTTCGGCATCATCTTTATCGGTGGTTATCTGATCTCGGGTGCGATCTGTACCTTGGTTGCTCTGGGCGTGAGCCGGGCACTGGACAACAGTTCGGACAGTGCCGGCACGGTCTGACCGATGACAGCATGAGAATGACAAAAGTCCCGGCGGGTGACCGCCGGGGCTTTTGTCTTGAGATGTTGCTTTGGTTCAGGCCTCGCCGGGCGTGAAGCCGAGCAGATAGATGCCGGCGATGACGATGGCGATCAGAAAGATGGTGATCACGAATTTGACCATGCCGCGGCGGGCTTGCGGTCGGCTGTCCTGCATGACGCTGCTCCTCGTTTTATGAAACCGTCTGCCTCACGGGAGGCGTTGCAGGGTCAACCCATTGGCGGCAAAGAAGTTCCGCCGCCAGAGCGGGAGAAGCACAGAGGAAATGTCCCTATTCGGCGGCGACCGTCTGTGTCGCATGTCCAAGATCGCGGGTCAGGCGCAGTGTATCGATGGCGATCACGCGTTCCTCATCGGTCGGCACCACCAGCGTGGCCACGCGGGCATCCGCCGCGCTGATATTGGGGTGACCCTTGCGGGCGATTTCGTTGACGCCTTCGTCGATCGATACGCCCAAGATGCCGAGACCCGAGCAGATGCGCGACCGGATTTCGGCGCTGTTTTCGCCGATGCCGGCCGTGAAAACCAGCGCGTCAAAACCGTTCATGGCGGCGGCGTAAGCGCCGATCTGCTTGCGGATCTGGTAGACGAACACCTCGACGGCGAGCTTGCAGCGTTCATTGCCGGCATCTGCGGCCTCGCAGACCTCGCGCATGTCGTTGGAGAGGCCGGACAGGCCGAGAAGCCCGCTTTTCTTGTAGCAGATGGTTTCGACCTCATCGAGGCTCATGCCCAACGTCTTGACCAGATGGAAGATGATGGCGGGGTCGAAATCGCCGGAGCGTGTGCCCATGGGAATGCCGCAGAAGGTGCCGAAACCGATACTGGTATCCACCGATTTTCCGCCCTTCACCGCATCGATGGTGACGCCGTTGCCGAGATGGCAGACGACCATGGACAGATCCTCGATCGGCCGGTTCAGCACTTCGGCTGCAGCCTGCGAGACATACCGGCAGGAGGTGCCGTGAAAGCCATATCGGCGGATGCCGTGCTCGGTGCAGAGTTCGTAGGGGAGTGCATAGACATGCGCGTGCGGCGGCACGGTCTGGTGGAAGGCGGTGTCGAACACGACGACATTGGGCGTGCCGGGAAACAGGCGTTTCGCTTCCTCGATACCGGCGATGTTGCAGGGGTTGTGCAGCGGCGCAAAGGCGGAGCATTCGGCCAGCCCCTGCATGACAGTGTCATCGACAAGGACGGATTCCACGAATGTCGAGCCGCCATGAACGGCGCGGTGGCCGATGGCGGTGATCTCGCGTGTTTGCGTGATCACGCCGATTTCGGATGACAGCAGGTTTTCCATCATCAGCGCGAAGGCAGCCTGATGGTCAGGCATATCCCGCGTGATGCGGATCTTGCCGCTTTCGGTGCGATGGTCGACGTAACTGCCGGGTTCGCTGATTTTGGCGATGACGCCCGAGGCCAGGACATGCGCCAGATCGGTGCTGTAGAGTTGGTATTTCAGGCTCGAGCTGCCGCAGTTGATCGTCAAAATCACGGAAAAATCCTTTTTGAAAAGAATGGCGGCGCAGCGGGATGGGAGGGGAAACTGCGCCGCCTTAGGGATCGACTGAAGATCCCTGTTCAGATGGCCCTGTTCAGACCGGAAGCGGCACGAGTGCCCAGAAGCCGAGGAAGGTCAGCCCGTTGAAGACGAAGGTCATCAGCGCAATGGTGCAGGCGGGCGGGTCGATGTGGGTGTCGCCATGGCAAAGGAAGAGGCGGGCAAAAAACTCGCCGACAAAAGCGCAGGCGAGACCGGCGATCGCCGCCCACAGGATGCTGCCCGACGATGCGCCGACGATGGCGGCCGGCAGCATGATATGGTGAGTAACGGGCGTCAAAACGCCGACGGTGAGCAGAATGAGGCTTGACGCGGCGATGCCGAAGGCGAGAAGCGCGCCGGTGCCGCCATAGGTGATGCCCAGCCAGCCGCCCAGCAGGCCGCCGCCGATGCCGATCAGCACAAGCTGGCCGATGCCGCTCTGGAAGACCAGCCATTTGGTGGCGTCGGTCGGTTCAAAGAATTTGCGACCCGGTTCCGACTTGCCGCACAGACCGCATTTGCCGAAGGCAAAACGGGCAATGAAGGCCGAGATGACGACACCGGCACCGGGCAGATCGGTCCATGCCAGCGTGGGTGAAAAATTCGGGATCATGGCCAGCAGCCATACAATGAGATAACCGATAATACCAAAAAGGCCACCGATCAGCAGAACGTCGGGGCTGTTCAAACCCATGCCGGCGGTGGTTATGTTGCGGCCGCTATCGAGCTTGCCCTTGCAGGCGGCATAGGCGGCGGCGGCAACGCCCGAGGCGAAACCGCCGACATGCGGGCCGAAAACACCGAAGGGGATGCCGAAAAAATCGGTGGCGGCGGGGGCGACCGCCAGCTGGATGGCGACGCCCAGCATGGAGAGAAAACCCACGAAGGCGAAGGCGGGCAGGGCGCCGATGGCCGCGCCAAAAATACCGCCGCCGAAAGCGACGAGCAGGCCGAGCATTGTCATATCTAATCTCTCCCCGGAACCTGCCGTCTTTTTCGGCTTCCCTTGCCGCGCCGGATGGCCCGTAAAAATGTCGTTGCGATAGCGACCGGCAGTCCCTTGCCCGGCCGCATCCCATCGGCCCGGGCACAGGTTCACAGGCGAGCGCCGAGGGCGCCGCCGTTGTGGTGGCCGTGTGGGTTTTCGAAGTGGATGCCGCTGTCAGGTTGTCGATCTGCGCCCAAACTACCGAGGCGGGATGAAGCGGGTCAACGCGACGATTTTGGCCTCAACGGGTAGTTTTTTGTCACCAACTGCGCGGAAGAAAGAACCGCCCGGCGGCGCGCCGAAAAACGCATTGAAATCAGATGGCGATGTTTGCGCCGGATCAATCGTGCTGCGGCATTGGTGGTCGAGCGCGCGCCTTTTTCCAGAGGGGCCGTTGCCGGTCGTGCCGGGCAAGGACAAGAAAACACCGGGTGCAGAAATTCCTTGTTTCTACCCGCGCGGGCTTTCCGACCGGTATGCTATATAACCCTCTGAATTCCAATGCTTTTCCGGATGTCGAAGCTCAGTCAAGTATTTACCCGTGCTGGTCAAACCCGTCGCGTTGACCCTTCAGAGGCCCCGAGCCTACGTTTTTGCCAGACGAATGCGCCCCCGGCCAAAGGGCATCGGGGACGTCTACCACACTGGAGGACGTAATGATTGAGAAGGGCTTTTCCAAACCGACAGACCGCGTGATGCGGCTGAAGAAACAGATCATCGATGCCCGACCGCATGTCGAGTCGGAGCGCGCTGTTCTGGCCACCAGGGCCTATCAGGAAACCGAAGGCCTGCCGGCGATCCTGCGACGTGCCCGCGTTGTCGAAAAGATCTTCAACGAGCTGCCGGTCACCATCCGCGAGGACGAACTGGTCGTCGGCGCGATCACCAAGAACCCGCGTTCGACCGAAATCTGCCCGGAATTCTCTTTCGACTGGGTCGAAAAGGAATTCGACACGATGGCAACCCGTCTTGCCGATCCTTTCGAAATTCCGAAACAGACCGCTGACGAACTGCGCGAAGCTTTCAAATACTGGCCGGGCCGCACCACCAGCGATCTGGCTTCCTCCTACATGTCGCAGAAGGCCAAGGACTGTATCGCCAACGGCGTGTTCACCGTCGGCAACTATTTTTATGGCGGCGTCGGCCATGTCTGCGTCGATTACGGCAAGATCCTGACCATCGGTTTCCGCGGCGTCATCGCCGAAGCGGTGAAACAGATCGAAATGCTCGATCTGATGGATCCGTCCTATATCAAGAAGCAGCAGTTCTATAACGCCGTCATCATCTCCTATAAGGCCGCGATCGATTTCGCCCACCGTTATGCCGACAAGGCAACGGAAATGGCGCGCGCTGAAAGCAATCCGACCCGCCGCGCCGAGCTGGAGCAGATCGCCAAGAACTGCACCCGCGTTCCGGAATATCCGGCCTCGACCTTCTGGGAAGCCTGCCAGGCCATGTGGTTCGTGCAGTGCATGCTGCAGATCGAATCCTCCGGTCACTCCATATCCCCCGGCCGCTTCGACCAGTACATGTATCCCTTCCTCAAGGCCGATACGACGATCAGCCGCGAATTCGCGCAGGAACTGGTCGACTGCATCTGGATCAAGCTGAACGACGTCAACAAGACCCGCGACGAAGTCTCGGCCCAGGCCTTTGCCGGTTACGCCGTGTTCCAGAACCTGTGCGTCGGCGGCCAGACGCCGGATGGTCGCGATGCGACCAACGACGTGTCCTACATGTGCATGGAAGCCACAGCGCATTGCCGCCTGCCGGCACCATCCTTCTCCATCCGCGTCTGGCAAGGCACGCCTGACGAATTTTTGCACCGCGCGGCGGAAGTCGTTCGTCTGGGTCTCGGTCTTCCGGCCGTCTATAACGACGAAGTCATCATTCCCGCCCTGCAGAACCGCGGTGTTTCGCTCGCCGATGCCCGTGATTACGGCATTGTCGGTTGCGTCGAGCCGCAGGCGATCCACAAGACCGAAGGCTGGCATGATGCCGCGTTCTTCAACGTCGCCAAGGTTCTTGAAATCACGCTCAACAACGGCAAGGTCGGCGATACCCAGCTCGGCCCAGTCACCGGCGATGCCAAGGCCTGGACCTCGCTCGACGACTTCTATGATGCCTTCAACAAGCAGATGGCCTTCTTCGTCAAGTATCTGGCCGAAGCCGACAACTGCGTCGACATCGCTCACGCAGAACGTGCTCCACTGCCATTCCTGTCGCCGATGATCGAGGACTGCATGGGACGCGGCATGTCGGCCCAGGAAGGCGGCGCGATCTACAACTTCACCGGTCCGCAGGCCTTTGGTGTCGCCGATACGGGTGACTCCGTCTATGCGATGAAGAAGTTTGTCTTCGACGACAAGCGCCTGAACATGGCCGAGTTGAAGGAAGCGCTCGACGCCAATTTCGGTCTGGAAATCGGCGCAACGGTCAAGTCTGCCAATGGCAGCAGTGAACTGACCGAAGGCCAGATCTACGACGCCGTCCGCAAGGTTCTTGCCGCCAGCAAGTCGGTGGATGTCGGAACGCTGAAGGATGAGGTCTATCGCACGCTCGCTGCCGGCAATGCGCCTGCAAGCGCGTCGAAATACGAAGACGTCCGCCGTCTGCTCGACTCAGCCGAAAGCTTTGGCAACGACATCGATGATGTCGACCTGATCGCCCGCAAATGCGCGCAGATTTACTGCAAGGAAGTGGAAAAATACACCAATCCCCGCGGTGGCCAGTTCCAGGCCGGCATCTACCCGGTTTCGGCCAACGTGCTGTTCGGCAAGGATGTCGGGGCTCTGCCCGACGGCCGTCCCGCCAAGGCACCGCTTGCCGATGGTGTGTCGCCGCGTCAGGGCAAGGACCGTCTCGGTCCGACGGCTGCCGCCAACTCGGTTGCCAAGCTCGACCACTTCATCGCCTCGAACGGTACGCTCTATAACCAGAAGTTCCTGCCCTCGGCACTCGCCGGCGATATCGGGTTGCGCAACTTCGCCTCGCTGGTCCGCTCCTATTTCGACCAGAAGGGCATGCACGTGCAGTTCAACGTGATCGACCGAAAGACGCTTCTCGAAGCCCAGGCCGATCCCGAAGCGCATCGCGATCTGGTGGTCCGCGTGGCCGGTTACTCCGCGCAGTTCGTGGTTCTCGCCAAGGAAGTGCAGGACGACATCATCAGCCGCACGGAACAGTCTTTCTGATCAGGACAAGGCCTTACCCCGCCGGGCGCGGGGTTGGGCCTGAGGGAGGGGCGCGGGCCGAAATGAAGCCTGGCCTGCGCCTTTCCAAAACCAACCGAAACTGCCAATCACAGGTGAACTCATGCCCTCCTACAAAAGCTTTTCCCCCCGGACCGAGATCGTGTTCGGCGAAGGGCTGCTCGACAGGCTCAAGGCCTATCGGGGCCAGCGGGTCGGCATCGTCACTGACGAATTCATGGCAAAATCCGGCCCCCTCGACCGCGTGCTGGCCCATCTTGATGGCTGCGACGTGAAGGTGTTTGCCGAAGCCATTCCCGAACCGCCGATCGCAACCGTCACCAAGGGGGCCGGCATCTTTGCGGAATTCCGCCCGGATGTGGTGATTGCGCTCGGCGGCGGTTCGCCCATCGATGCGGCCAAGGCAATCGTTGCCGTGGTGCGCTCGACGGATACCAGCCGCACCATCTGCTTCGTCGCCATCCCGACGACCAGCGGTACGGGATCGGAAGTCACCTCGTTTGCCATCATCTCGGATCCTGACAAGGGCCGTAAATTCCCGCTGATCTCGCCGGACATGGTGCCGGATATCGCCATTCTCGACCCGGAATTCGTGCGCACCGCACCGCCGAAAGTGACCGCCGATACCGGCATGGATGTCATTACCCATGCGTTGGAAGCGGTGGTCGCCAATGGCCGCTCGCATTTCACCGATGCCTTTGCGGAAAAGTCGCTGGAACTGGCCTTCGCCAACCTGCCGAAAGCCTATGCCGACGGCAATGACATGGCGGCACGCGATGCGATGCATCAGGCATCCTGCCTTGCAGGTTTGGCCTTCAGCGAGGCAGGGCTTGGTATCAACCATGGTCTGGCCCATGCCATCGGCGGGCGTATGCATCTCGTTCACGGACGCATCAATGCGGTGCTTCTGCCGCATGTCATCGCGTTCAATACTGGCCTCGAAGACGATGCACCGGGCTGCCGCGAGACGCTCGCCATCTATGCCCGCATCGCCACCCGTATCGGGCTGGACGTTCCGAGCCCGCGGGCCGGCGTGCTGGCGCTGATCCGGGCCATTCAGTCACTCAATACACGGTTTTCGATTGCGCCCACGCTGGCTGGCCTCGGCATGGATGTCGAGGATTTTCGCGCGGCAATACCGGAAATCGCAACAGCGGCGCTGGCGGATGCCTGCACCGCGGGAAACCCACGCCGACCCACGCTGAAGGAGCTTGAAATGCTCCTCGGCCGGGCCGGGGGCTAAGGCCGGGAGGGAGGAGCAGACGACACGTCCAATCCGAAAATACGGTCATTACATCAACACCAAACACGCAAAGCTAAGGAGTTAAGTCATGCAACAGGAAGCTCTCGGAATGGTCGAAACCAAAGGTCTGGTTGCCGCCATCGAAGCAGCGGACGCCATGGTCAAGTCGGCCAATGTCGCCATCGTCGGTTACGAAAAGATCGGCTCGGGCCTCGTCACCGTGATGGTTCGCGGTGACGTCGGCGCCGTCAAGGCAGCAACCGATGCCGGTGCCGTCGCTGCCGAAAAGGTCGGCACGGTTGTCTCCGTCCACGTCATTCCGCGCCCGCACATGGAAGTCGAAAAGGTCCTGCCGGAACAGAAGGCCGGCTGAACCCCTGAACCCAATCTGGAGGATCGACAATGAAAGACGCTCTTGTCGAGCAACTCATGGACGAGGTGATCCGCAAGATGGGGGGGAGCGCAAGCTCCCCGGCCGCGGCGGCCCCCGCTCCTGAGACGACGGTAGCCCCGAAAACGGCGCCGAAAGCCTGTAATCTCACCGAATTCGTCGGTACCGCCAATGGCCACACTGTCGGTCTGGTGATCGCCAATGTGGACCCGCTGCTGCACGAGCAGATGAAGATCGACAAGAAATACCGGTCGATCGGCATCGTCGGTGGACGTACCGGCGCCGGACCGCAGATCTTTGCTGCTGATGAAGCGGTGAAGGCCACCAACAGCGAAGTGCTTGTCATCGAACTGCCGCGCGACACCGAAGGCGGTGGCGGCCACGGCAGCTTGATCATCTTCGGCGCCGAGGACGTTTCCGACGCCCGCCGCGCCGTTGAAGTGACGCTGTCGGAACTCGACCGCACCTTTGGCGACGTTTACGGCACACCGGCCGGCCATCTGGAATTCCAGTACACCGCCCGCGCCAGCCATGCGCTTGCAAAAGCGTTCGGCGCACCGGTCGGCCAGGCTTTTGGCATCACGGTCGGTTCGCCGGCTGCGATCGGCGTGCTGATGGCGGATACCGCCGCCAAGGCCGCAACCGTCAATCCGGTCGGTTACGCCACGCCGGGCAATGGCGGCACGAGCTACTCGAACGAAGCGATCTTCATGTTCTCCGGTGATTCCGGTGCCGTCCGGCAGGCGATCCGCGCTGCCCGCGACGTGGGCAAGCAGATCCTCGGCACGCTCGATCCCGCGCCGGTCCTCTCCGGCTCGAAGCCGTACATCTGAAACTGAAAGGAGACCGTCATGTCGCAGGAAGAAAGCCTTGGACTGATCGAGACCATCGGCCTGTCGGCGGCCATCGCCGCTGCGGACGCCGCGGTGAAATCGGCCAATGTCACGCTGATCGGTTACGAGCTGACCAAGGGTGACGGCATGACGGTCGTGAAACTCCGCGGCGACGTGGGGGCCGTCAAGGCTGCAGTGTCCGCAGCCGAGGCGGAGGCGGGGCGTGTTGGACGAGTTGTGGCGACCCGGGTCATTGCACGCCCCGCCAGCGACCTGACCAGGGTCGTGGACACGAAGGATACCGTCGGGGTCGAACATCCCGCGTCTTCCAAGCTTGAGCCAAAGGCCCCGGAAACTGTCGCGATGGCGACGGAGGAAGAGCCTTCCGCGGAACCGGTGCCCACGCCGGAACCGGCCGAACAGGCCCTTTCCGGCCAAGGCGGCGAGGCTGCTGAAACCCTTGTTTCACCGGTGAGTGAACCTTCCGAAGCTGAGCCGGCTGCTCCCGACGCCGCACCTGCTACGGCCGGGGCAGCCGAACCGGTCAAACAGCAACAGCCGCCTCGCTCGCCGTCGCGTCCGGCCAAACAGCATCGCAGACGCTGACGAACAATGCCGGCAGGCGGAAAGGGGCAAAACCCATCCGCCTGCGGGATTTCCAAAAATGCCCGGGATGCAGCGGGCGGAATGTACAGGACAAGACAATGCAGATCACCCGCGCGGTTCTCGATGAAATCGTCGCCAGACTTCTGGCCCAGGGACTTGCGGCCGCTGCCGAAGCGAAAAGCACGGTGGGCGCATCGACGGAGACAGCCGCCCAGACCGACCCCTATCTGGTACCGATCGGCATTTCCAACCGTCATATCCACCTGTCGCGTTCCGACATGGATGCTTTGTTCGGGCCCGGCTCGCAACTGACGCGCAAATCCGCATTGAAACAGCCCGGCCAGTATGCGGCCGAGGAAACAGTGACCCTACGCGGCCCCAAGGGCGAGATCGCCAAGGTGCGTGTACTCGGGCCGCTGCGCAAGGAAACCCAGATAGAGGTTTCGGTGGCCGATGGTTTCGTGCTCGGCATCAAGCCGCCGATGCGCATGTCCGGCAGGCTGGATAATACGCCCGGCGTCGAACTCGTCGGCCCGCAGGGGACAGTGAAGAAGGAAGGCGGCGTCATCGTTGCGCTGCGCCACATCCACATGCTGCCGGCCGAAGCCGCAAAGCTGGGCCTCAGAAATGGCGATGAAGTCGATGTCGTGGTCGAGGGCGTGCGCGGTGGCGTCATGCATCACGTCACCATCCGCGCCGCCGAGGCCTCCTCCACCGAGATGCATATCGATGTCGAGGAAGCCAACGCTTTCGGGCTGAAGAACAACGCGCTCGTGCGGATCGTCAGGGTCTGATCGGGGAAGAGAGAACGTCATGTCCGTCGTCGACAGCAAACTTCAGGCATTTGGGAGACTGGTCCGGGAAGGTACGTTCGTGTCCGTTTCTGACCGCGCACCCGGCCCGCTGAAAGTGGGCGTCGACCTCGGCACGGCCAATCTCGTGCTGTCGGTCGTTGATGTGGACAACAACCCGGTTGCCGGTGCGACCCTCCATTCGACCGTGGTCCGCGATGGCATCGTCGTCGATTACATCGGCGCGGTGAATGCCGTGCGCAAAATGAAGGCCGAGATCGAGGAAAGGCTGGGTCAGCCGCTGAAATATGCGGCCACCGCCATTCCGCCGGGCATTCACAGCGGCAGCACCAGAGCGATCGGCAATGTTGTCGAGGCCGCCGATTTCGAGCTGGTGGAAATTATCGACGAACCGACCGCTGCCGCCCGCCTTCTCGGCGTGACGGATGGCGCGGTTGTCGATGTCGGCGGTGGCACGACGGGCATTTCAGTTCTTAAAGGGGGCGACGTGGTTGCCGCTTTCGACGAGGCCACCGGCGGCACGCATATGACGCTGGTTCTGGCCGGTGCCCGCAAGATCAGTATTGCCGAAGCCGAAGCCGAAAAGCTCGACCCGAAAAACGAACGCGACGTGTTTGCATTGGTGCGCCCCGTCATCGACAAGATGGCGACGATCGTATCCGGCTTTCTCGCAAAATTTCCGGATGTGGAAACGATCCACGTCGTTGGTGGTGCCTGCTCCTTCACGGAATTCGAGGCGGTGCTGGCCAAGGTCACCGGCCGCCGCGTCATCAAGCCGGTCGAACCGCTGCTGGTCACCCCGCTCGGCATCGCCATGTTCGACAGCGGCGCGCTGCCTCATGCCGGAGGCCGGCCATGACGCAGCTCGATGACATGCTGGACCGGATCCTGATCGACCTTCTTTCCGACCGTATCATCGAACGGATGAAGAGCAGGGCACAGGTTCAACGCCGTTCGGCGCTGGTTCTGTTTGGCGAAACCGATTTCGGGCTGGATGCCGCGCTTGCGCAGATGGCGCAGTTGCAGACCGCCGGCTGGACGTTCGAAGCCGTTTTTGCGCCGGACGCTCCAGTCCTGGCGAAGGGCAAGCTTGCCGATGTGAATATGCCTGAAGCCGGTGGTTCCGTGGCCGATCTGCTCGGTCGCCATACGCTTGTGCTGGTGCCGACGCTCAGCCTCTCGCTGGCCGCCAAGGTGGCGGTCGGTATTGCCGACGACCTGCTGTCGGGCCTGTTGCAGGGCGCGCTGGAACGCGGCAACCGCATCATTGCGGCACGCGACGGTGTCTGCCCGAATGGCCGGGATCGTCGCGAACGCGGGCTTCTGCCGAACGCTGCCTATCAGGCGGTGATGAGCGGTCATCTGCAGAAAATTTCGGATTTCGGCATCGAGCTGAGCTGGGCCGCACGACTTGTCGCGGCGATCGATGGCACGGGCCGACAGCCGGCTCCGGTTTCCAAATACACCCGGCAAACCGGCGTATTCGGTCTCAGCGAGACCCGCGGTTTTGACGGCCACGAATTGCTGCTCGGCGGCGGTGTCATCGTCACGCCTGCTGCTGCGGAAGAACTGCGTGCGCGAAACATCCGGCTCGTCAGATCCGGTGCGTGAGGGAGGACGAAACATGTATCTCGCCAAGGTTATCGGACGGGTGGTCGCCACCACCAAGGATCACAGCCTTTCCGGCTCGAAACTCCTGATCGTCGCGCGGCTGAACGAACAGTTGCAGCCGGAGGGCAAGACCGATGTCGCTGTCGATACTGTGGGCGCCGGCAAGGGTGAAACGGTGATCGTCACCACCGGCAGTGCAGGGCGGTTTGCCGCCTCGCTGCAGCATTCGGTGGTCGATGCCACCATTGTCGGTATCGTCGATACGGTGGAATGCAATGCGCTGGCGGAGGTTTGAGAATGTTCGCCGCTCATGAGCATGACCGGATCGTCGAGGCGCTTGCGCTGGAACTTGGCAGGCGTGGCCTGACAGCTGGATCGCGGACATTGACGCTGGCTGATGCGCAGCGTCTGGCAGCGAGTGCCGAGGCAAAAGCCCGCTCCATGGGCCTGCCCGTCTGCATCGCGGTGACGGATGCCGAAGGCGGCAAGATCCTTTTCCACCGCATGGAGGGCAGCCTGCCGGCAAGCATCGGGCTTGCCTCGGCAAAAGCCTGGACGGCGGCGGCTTATCGCATGGGCACGGATGAACTCGGGGCTGCTGCCCAGCCGGGGGGCATGCTGTTCGGCGCGGGGCATACCGATATCCGTGTGGTTCTTTTTGGCGGGGGGCTTCCCTGCCGCGTCGGCGGCGCCGTGATCGGCGCCATCGGCATCAGTGGCGGCACGGTGGACGAGGACATGCTCATCGCCCGCCATGCGCTCCAGACATTTTCCGAAGCAAGGGGAACGGTCCCCGGAGAAGGAACAGGACTATGAACGACCAAGACATTAACGACGCCGTCAATCGCGTTCTCGCCAACTTTTCGGGCACTTCTTCTGCGGCCAGCGTCGCGGTCGCCGCTCCGGCTCCTGTTGCGCCTGCTCCTGCCGCGTCGAAATCATCCTCGATCGATGATGCGGTTGCGCGCATCATCGCGGAAATGGGCGGAACCACGACGGCCAAGGCTGCTGAACCGCTTGCCACCGCGCCGTTCTCGCAGGGCTGCAATGCTGTCGGTGAAGCCAATTGCGCCGGCTGCAAGGATTGTGCTTTGGGTGGCGCAGTTTCGCTTGATATTTCAGACGAGGAAGCCGTCACGCTCGGCGAAGGCGTGTTCGCCACCATGGACGAGGCCATCGAGGCCGCCGCAGAAGCCCAGCGCCAGTATCTGTTCTGCTCGATGTCGGCCCGTCAGAGCTTTGTCGACGGCATTCGCGACATCTTCGTTCAGCCGGATATCCTGGAGCGCATTTCTCGCATGACGGTTGAGCAGACCGGCATGGGCAATGTCGAGCACAAGATCATAAAGAACCGTCTGGCCGCGCAGAAGACGCCGGGTACCGAGGACCTGACAACCGAGGCGCAGAGCGGCGACGATGGCCTGACGCTGGTCGAATATTCGGCTTTCGGGGTCATCGGCTCGATCACGCCGACCACCAATCCGACCGAAACGATCATCTGCAATTCGATCGGCATGCTGGCCGCCGGCAATTCGGCTGTCTTCAGCCCGCATCCGCGTGCAAAGATCGTGTCGCTTCTGACGATCAAGATGATCAACCGCAAGCTGGCGGCACTCGGCGCACCGGCCAACCTGATCGTCACCGTGCAGGCCCCGTCGATCGACAACACCAATGCGATGATGGCGCATCCGAAAGTGCGCATGCTGGTCGCCACCGGCGGCCCGTCGATCGTGAAGACGGTTCTTTCCAGCGGCAAGAAGGCAATCGGCGCCGGTGCCGGTAACCCGCCGGTCGTGGTCGATGAAACCGCCGATATCGAAAAGGCCGCGCAGGACATCGTCAACGGCTGCAGTTTCGACAACAACCTGCCCTGCATCGCCGAAAAGGAAGTCATCGCCGTCGACCAGATCGCCGATTTCCTGATTTCGCAGATGCAGAAGGCCGGTGCCTATCTCGTCAAGGATGCGGCCGTCGTAAAAAAGCTGGAGGAACTGGTTCTGACGGCCAAGGGTGGCCCGCAGACCAATTGCGTCGGCAAGAGCGCCGTCTACCTGCTCGACAAGGTCGGCATCAAGGTCGGGCCGGATATCCGCGTCATCCTCATCGAACTGCTGAAGGAACACCTGTTCGTGCGCGAGGAACTGATGATGCCGATCCTGCCGCTGGTGCGCGCAAAGGATGTCGACGAAGCCATCGATCTCGCGGTCGAACTGGAGAACGGCAACCGCCACACGGCGATGATCCACTCCACCAATGTCCGCAAGATCACCAAGATGGCCAAGCTCATCCAGACGACGATTTTTGTGAAGAACGGCCCTTCCTATGCCGGCATCGGCGTCGGCGGCGAGGGTTACACGACCTTCACCATTGCCGGCCCGACCGGCGAGGGCCTGACCTCGCCCAAATCCTTCGCCCGCCGCCGCAAGTGCGTGATGGTCGAGGCCCTCAACGTGCGCTGATGGCCTGACCGACAGAGAAGAGAACGACTCGAGGAGACCCGCCATGACGACCCGCATCATCAACGCCCCGCATCCCGATGTGTTGCAGATGTTGCAGCGGCGAATGCCGCCGCATGGCCGGGCCTGGGTGCAGGCAAACCGGGTGGATTCGGTCGGGCTGATGCAGATCCCGGTGGCGGATCTCTTCTACTTCTCCGATCTGGCGCTGAAATCGGCCGACGTGTTCACGGTGGAGCTTTACGGCACCTGCCCGCAACACGTCACGTCACTGGCCGTATTGGGCGAAACCGCGTCCGTTCGCATGGCGATGGAGGCGATCGCGACGGCGCAGCAGAGCGGGTTCTGACACACAACGGGCGTCCGGGGAGGGCGCCCAGAGCCGGCATTGAAGCCGGATTTTGAATGAGAGGAATGCCCCCGTGAACACCATCGATTACGAAAAAGAAGGCATTGTCTTCGACATCCAGCGCTATTCCATCCATGACGGGCCGGGTGTGCGCACGATCGTATTTCTGAAGGGCTGCCCTTTGCGCTGTCTGTGGTGCTCCAACCCGGAATCGCAAAACCCGGAGCCGGAACTGTTCTTCCGCCCTTCCGCCTGCATCAAGTGCGGCCAGTGCATGCAGGTTTGCCCCACCAAGGCGCTGGCCTATGAAAATCCCAATTTCGTCGATCGCGGCAAGTGCATCAAATGCGGCGCCTGCACAAAAGTCTGTCCGACCGAGGCGCTGAAACGCGCGGGCAGGACCATGAGCATCGCCGAGGTGATGCAGGAACTGCGCAAGGATGCCAATCATTACCGCCGGTCTGGCGGCGGAGTGACGCTGTCCGGTGGCGAGCCGCTGTTCCAGCATGCCTTTGCCAAGCAGCTTCTGATGGCGTGCCACGAACAAGGCTGGAACACAGCCATGGAAACCACCGGCTGCACCACCCGCGAAATCGTGCGTGAGGTCATTCCGCATGTGGATCATGTGCTGATGGACCTGAAGTCGATCGATCCGGCCACACATCAGGCCGCGACCGGCATCGACAACCGGATCATCCTCGAAAACGCGCTGTGCATCTCGTCGCTCACCCAGACCGTGGTGCGCATTCCGGTCGTGCCGGGCGTCAACAATACTGTCGAGGCGATCACGGCGATCGGCAATTTCGCAAGACTTATGCCGGGTGTGAATACCGTGCATCTTCTGCCCTACCACACCTATGGCGAAAATAAATATGCGCTGCTCGGCCGGCCCTATCCGATGTGCGATGCGCCCAACCTCAAGCCGGAAGACATGGCGCCGTTCAAGGCCGCCCTTGAGGCGCTTGGATTCACCTGCGTGATCGGTGGCTGAGTGGCACGAATGACGGCCGGTACGCCCGGTCAACAATGGAAGGAGACGGCCATGGTCGTGCGTTACACCACCTCGGAATCGGTCACGGAAGGTCACCCGGACAAGGTCTGCGACCAGATATCCGACGCCATTCTTGACGCTCATCTGACTGAGGATCCAATGGCGCGGGTCGCCGCCGAAGTGATGGTATCCGGCAACATGGTGCATGTGGCAGGCGAAGTGACATCGAAGGCGCGGGTCAACGTGGTCGGCGTGGTACGCGATGTCATCCGGCAGATCGGATATACCGATCCGGATCTGGGCTTCGATGCCGATGGCTGTTTTGTCCTGACCGATCTGCACGAACAATCACCGGATATTGCGCAAGGCGTGGTTCAGGAAAAGGATTTTGGCGCGGGCGATCAGGGGATTTTCTATGGTTACGCGACCGATGAGACCGACAGCTACATGCCGGCCGCCATCCATTATGCGCACCGGCTGACGCATCGGCTGGCAGCGGTGCGCAAGAACGGGCTTCTGCCATTCCTGCGACCGGACGGCAAGGCGCAGGTGACCTTTGCGCATGATGCTCAAGGCCGGCCCCAGCGCCTGATCGGTGTCGTCGTGTCTAACCAGCATGCGGAGAATGTTTCGGACGAAAGCCTGCTGCGCGGAGTGATCGGCGAGGTGATCGCACCCGTGATGGGAGATTGGCTGCGGCGTGATACGCGTGTGCTGATCAATCCGACCGGGCGGTTCGTGGCTGGTGGGCCGGCGGCTGACACGGGGCTCACCGGTCGCAAGATCATCGTTGATACCTATGGCGGTATCGGGCGGCATGGCGGGGGCGCGTTTTCCGGCAAGGATGCCACCAAGGTGGATCGCACCGGCGCCTACATGGCGCGTTACATCGCCAAAAATGTCGTGGCGGCGGGGCTGGCGAAAAACTGCGAAATATCGCTCGCATTTGCGATAGGTCAGAAAACGCCCGAAATGGTCGGGGTATCGATGGAGGGAGAATCGAAGGTCGATACGGATATTGTTGCGGAAGCGATACGCGAACTGTTCCCTCTGAGCGTATCGGGGATGATCGACGCACTTGCGCTGCGCCGTCCCGTTTTTCAAAAAACCGCTTCCTATGGTCACTTCGGTCGAATGACGGAGGAGAGATCATGGGAGAAAACGGATCGGGCACAGATCCTGCGGAGGTATTGCGGCGTCTGACGCCTGACGTTGTGCTTTTTCCCGAGCTGTTTCCGGCAGCCGCCGGTCGTGCCGCCGACGATAGCGCGGCTGTCAAGGCTGTGCGCCGCAAACGCCTGCTGGAGTTGATGGGCACCGACATGCTCCAGAAGGTGCAGGACAATTTCAGCGCCGCCGTGGGCGTCGCGATGGTGATCGTCGATCCCGAGGGCGTGCCGGTCACAAAACCTTCCGGCTTTTCCAGTTTCTGCCAGTCGATCCGGCTGAGAGCGGAATGGCGCGAACGCTGTTTTCACTGCGATGCGGTGGGCGGGCGCACGGCCTTGTCGACCGGCGAGCCGTCGATCTACAAATGTCATTGCAGCCTTGTCGATTTCGCTGCGCCGATCATCATGCGCGGGGAATATCTGGGCGCCGTCATCTGCGGGCAGGTGAAACTTGCCGTCGGAGAAGAGGCTCCGGGCCTTGTTGACCTCTCCAACATCTTTCCGACGGAACAATCCTGGCATGAGGATCAGCCGCTTCTGGATGAGCATCGCAGGATCGGCGAGATCACCTATGAAAAGCTGCGTTCCGCCGCCTTTTCGATGTTCTATATTGCCTCGCATATCGTTGAGGAGAGCTATTCCAAGGGCGTGACGCAGGAGCTTTACGCCAACAACCTGCGGCTGGCCGAGGAAAGCAAACGCCGGGCACAGCTGGAAAAGCTGCTGCGCGAGGCCGAGCTTCAGGCACTGTCCTATCAGGTCAATCCGCACTTTCTGTTCAACGTTCTCAATACGATCGGACGACTGGCGCTGGTGGAGGAGGCGGCGCAGACCGAAAACACGGTTTATGCCTTCGCCGACATGATGCGCTACATCCTGAAGAAGAGCGGCTCGCAATTCGTGCCGCTGCGAACCGAGATCGAGCATGTCGGCAATTACCTGCAACTGCTGAAACTGCGGCTCGGCGACCGGTTCGATTTCACCCTCGATGTACCGGAGGAGTTCATGGAGGTGCTCTGTCCCTTCATGGTGCTGCAGCCGATTGTCGAGAACTGCATCAATTATGCGATCGAACCGCGTGAAAGCGGCGGGCTGATCGAACTCGTCGGTTACCGTGATGGCGCCGACGTGATCATCGATATCGTCGATAACGGCGCCGGCATTTCGCCGGACCGCAAACAGGAAGTGATGCGCGGGGAGGCGGATCACGGCAATCGCAAGAGCATCGGCATCTACAATGTCGACAGCCGTTTTCGTTATTATTTCGGGCCGGAGCACGGGTTGGAGATCCTCAGCCCCTACCGGCAGGGACGCGGCACGCTGGTGCGCATGCGGTTTCCGCTCGACTTCGATCCCGCCGAATTCTGATTTTTCATTGCTACCGATGCCTCGAGGAGGAGGAGAAATACCATGTTCAGTATTGCCATCGTCGAAGACGAGGAATTGGAGCGGCGCGCTCTGCGGACCATCATCGAGCGCAATGTCGAGGGCATCTGCATCGTCGGCGAGGCGAAGAACGGTTCGGAGGCCGTGCGGCTTCTCGATGAGGAGCGTATCGACCTGATGTTGCTCGACATCAAGATCCCGCGTCCGCACGGTCTGGAAATCCTGCAGATGATCCGTGAGCGGCATCTGACGACAAAAGTCCTGATCCTGACCGCTTACGACTATTTCGAGATCATGCAGAAGGCGATCGAGCTGAAGGCCGACGGTTTTCTGCTCAAACCGGTGCGCACCGAAGCGCTTCTGAAGGCGGTTGGAGACTGCCTGGCCGAACCCTTTGCCGCCGCGCCGGGCCGCTCTGCTGTCGTCGAGGTGGAGGACATCGATGCCGACGATATCCAGGGGCGTCTCGGCGATCTGGTCGACCGGCGCGCTTATCGCGACTGCCTGCGGCTGGTGCGGCGGCGGCTGGAGACGATCTACGCGCATCGCGACACGGCGCCGCGCCATGAAGTGCTCGATCTCGCCGAGATGTTGACCGATCTCGTGGCGCTTTCCGGCCGCGAATTGCCGCAGGCCATTGCCCGGCAGATTGACGGGCTGGAGAGTCAGCGGCTGGATGCGCGCAGCCTCTATAAGGTGCAGGAGCTGTTCTGCCAGATCACGGATACGTTGTTCGAAGCCGATGACGAGCGCACGGTGCCGGCGGGCGAACGGATCGAAACCGTGCTGCATTTCATCGAGCGCAATCTTGCCAAGGGTGTGACACTGGAGGATGCGGCCGAATTCGCGCATGTCAGCCCGTGTTATCTGAGCCGGCTGTTTCGCAAGGAAATGAACATGACCTTCATTTCCTACCTGAAGGAGCAGCGGATCGAGCGTGCGAAGGATCTGTTGCAAAACAGCGATCTGCCGATCACCAACGTATCGCTGGATCTTTCCTATGCCGATGCGAATTATTTCTGCAAGGCCTTCAAGAAGGAAGTGGGCATCTCTCCCTCGGAATACCGGCGCCGGTTTCAGACGTCGGCTGGCGGTTCGGCAGCGCAAAATCCCGCGACTGTGCATGCCGCAGCGTGAGGCCGAAAAGTAAGCTTTGCAGTTAAGGGGTTTTTAGCGGGGGATTGGGGAACGTGATCCCCCGCAATCAAGGCCTGTCCGGCCGGCATTGACAAGGCTGAATATCAACTGCCCAACCATAACGGCATCGAAAGCCATGCCACCATGACGGTCGTGCCGATGATCCATCCAAAAACTTCAAGACGCAGTTTGGCGTTCATGGCTGCTCCTTTACGGCTCAGCATATAACGCACAATCAACCTTGAAGTTTAATCACTTAGTGCAACAGTGTGTCACAAATGACGGGATATACGCTCAGCTTGTCGAAAGGCGGGGAAACAGCCAGCTGATATGGGCTGAGACCTCTGATACACCCGGATAGGCCCAGAGAAACCATCGACCCGCCACAATGGCGACAGCCAATATACCCATGACAAGCCAGGGCTTCATCATCGCCTCCGTCACGTCTTATAACGACGATTAATATTAGGTGGTGGTGATGCGGTTTTAAAGTGTCAGTTGATCACGATTGAGGGACGGGCGTGAGGCGTCCCCCCGGTCTCGTCGCTTCGGTATTCTGTGGCCCAGCGTGAAAAGGCCCTCCCGTTTCCGGAAGGGCCTTGTCGTCACCACTCGCGATAATCTCTGTTACGACGGTGCTCGCGCCATTCCCGGCGTTCGCGGCGCTCACGCCATTCACGACGGTCACGCCAATGTTCACGGCGATCCCAACGGCGCTCATAACGCGGCGGTGGGCGGTGGGGGCGGCAGATTCCGCGTGGTGAGAGATAAAAACCGCGTCCGCAGGCGTAATCGACGCTCTGCACTGCTGAAGTGTTCGGGGCGGCTGGTTGGCCGATCGGCATCGCATTTGCTCCGCTGCCAAACACTGTTCCAAGAATGAGTCCGGCGCTCAAGATCAATCCGCGCATGATCAAATCCCTCCTTTTGGGGTAGGAGGATTTGGCGCTTTTGGCGGTGAACCGTGGATGAACGAATAGTGATGCTTTCGTGACCGGATATGGGCCGATTTGCGAGCGATGCTGGTGAACACCGCAGGATGCAACGAAGATCTTGATCGATGCCTAAAAACGAAAAAACCCCGCGTGAGCGGGGTTGTTCTGGCTGGTCGGAGTGGCAAGATTCGAACTTGCGACCCCCACGTCCCGAACGTGGTGCGCTACCAGACTGCGCTACACTCCGTGGCCAGCGGGGGTTTCTATAATCGAGCCTCTTGTCTCGCACAAGCGGTAAAGCGAATAATTTTCGTATTTTTTATGACAGGATTTTCGCCCGGCACGAGACAGGCCGAAAACCAAGGCTTGTGAGGGATTTCGCAATAAGCACAGGGGCTTGGCCATTGCTGACGATTGTCAATCTAGGGCTGGTCGGCAAGTGCCCGGCGCTGAATCTGCCGCCGTTTCGAGCAGCCGCCAGACCTCATTTATCATGATAATAATTGGAAATCTGGCTGTGGTAATACTCGTTCGAGCCATGCTGGCCGTAGAGTTTCATCTTTTCCATGTCGACTTTGTTGAGAACGACACCGATGCATTTGGCGTGCAGTTCCGCGTCGGCAAACAGCGTGTTACGCACGACAGCCGGAGATGTCTCTCCCCATTTCACCACCATCAGGATCGAATCCAGCATGGGGCCGATGGCGCGGGCATCGACGACGGCACCGAGGGGCGGCAGGTCAACGATGATGTAATCGAAATTGCGGCGCAGCGTTTCCATGATCCGACCCATGACCGGCGAGGCCAGAAGGTCGGAAGAGTGCGGTACGCGGCGGCGCACCACGGCCGGCAGGAAGGCGAGGTGGGTCTGCGGATCGAACATCAGCGTCTTTTCGAGCGGCTCGTTATTGGTCAGCGTTTCGAGAATGCCGCGTTCGGCATGTTGGCCAAGCGCCCGTGTGGCGCCCGGATTGCGCAAGTCGGCATCCAGCAACAGCGTGCGCGAACCCTGCATGGCGAGAAGCCCTGCGAGATTGGCGGAAACCGTCGTTTTGCCTTCGCCCGGCAGTGCAGACACCACGCCAATAACCTTGGCGCCTTCGCCTGAAAAGGACAAGTCGGCGGCGATCTTGGCGCTGCGCAACGTCTCGGCGAATTGCGACAGAGGGTGGTCCACGCAATAACGATAGGCATTGTTGAGCGGCCGAATGACGGCGGGATTTGCCGGTTCGCTGCTGTTGGCCGGTGCGCGTACATCGGTGATCAGAGGTGCAAGGCCGAGATATTCGAGCCCCAGCTGGTCGCGGACCTGATCGCCGGTGCGGAAGAACCGGTCGCGGAATTCGCGGAAACCACCGATCGAGGCGCCGACCATCAGGCCGAAGAATGCAAACAGCACCATCAGCATCGGCTTGTTGGGCTTGCTCGGTTTGATCGGCGGCGTCGCCTGCGTGATCACGCGTGCCTCGGTGACCGGGAAGGATTGCTGCTGCAGGGCTTCCTGGTAACGGGCGAGGAATGTCTGGTAGAGGGTTTTGTAGCTTTCAGCAGAGCGCTCCAGCTCGCGCAGCTGTACCTGTGTTTCACCAGCCAGTGCGGAGACCGAGGTGGAACTGGCGACGCTTTCCTCCAGCGATTTCTGTTTGGCCTTGGCGACATCGAGTTCGCTCTGATAGCTCTCCGCGATACGGCCGAGCTCTCCGAACATCTGCTCTTCGTATTGCTCCATCTCCGCGCGCAGACGGACGGCCTGAACGTGGTTTTCGCCGAATTTCTGGGAAATTTCCGCCTGCTTGCGCGACGCGGTCAGATATTTGTCACGCAGATTTGCAGAGATCGAGTTGACAAGCGCGTCGGTGACAAGGGCGTCGGAGCGGCGCTCGTTGACGATGGTCTGGATGCGATTGTATTTCGCCTGGGCGCGCGCGGTGTCGGCCTGCGCGACGATCAGCGAACTGTTGAGCTCGGACAGCTGCTGTTCGTTGACCAACAGGCCGTCCTTGGCGGCGATCAGGCCGTTGTCGCGGCGGAATTTCTGGACCGCCAGATCGGAATCGAGCACTTGCTGTTTCAACTCTGCTAGGCGCAGTTCCAGCCATTCGCTGGCGCGGCGGGTGGACTCGAAACGCGCATTAAACTTGTCCAGCAGATAAACGCTGGCATAGGTGTTGGCGATTTCCGAGGACAGCTGCGCCGAGGCCGACGTATAGCCGAGATTGATGACATAGGACTGGCCGCTGCGGGCCACCGCCATGTTTTTCAAGAGGACCGTACGCGCGATCGTCTTGTTGTCCTCCGCCACTTCGGCTTCGGAACGAAACCATTGCGTGACGTTGAGCGGGCCGAGCAGCTTTCCGATGGAAAAGCCGGAGGCGCCCATGAAGGCTTCGTTCTGTGTAAGGTTCAGTTTGTCGATGACGGCATCGGCGACGCTGTCGGACTTGATGATTTCCAGCTGGCTGAGGATGGTCGCCTCGTCATCCACCGTCACCCGCGACTGGGTTTCGGTCATGTCGGAAATGACGCCGCTATTGCCGCGATCCATGATCAGACTTGTATAGGCCGTGAATTGCGGCACCGTGGTCGATACATAGGCAAAACCGAGGCCTGCGAACACGACGATCATCGCCGCCATGATCATCCATTGACGGCGGATCATCGCAAGAATGGCGTCGAAATCGATCAGAGTAATTTCCGGATCGCTTGCTCCCGAGCCAAACTGGCCCTGACCGAACTGGTCCTGGGCCTGCTGAAAGGAGAGCTGGTCTGGTACCCTCATCAAGTGCTCCTCATCGTCCTTCGAATGATGTCTTGGCATTCGACCGGTCATGATAACCGGCAAGGATCGGGGTTTCTTACGAGGCGACCGCGATGGCGGCCACGATCATGGCAAGTCTGTTTAGTCTATGGTCTGAGAGGCAATCATCATGCCATCTCTGACGAAATTAAGGAAATGGCCCCGACAATGCCAAAGGAAACATGCCGGGGCCATTTTCTGCGTCATATGCTGGTTTGCCGGGCAAGCAATCTGCAGATCGCCCGGCAGGTTCGTTAATTCAGGCCGATGCCGTGATAGGCAAAACCGTGTTTGGCGACTTCCGCCGGGCGGTAGATGTTGCGCAGGTCAACGAGGACCGGGCTCTTCATCATGCCCTTGGCGCGCGGCAGGTCGAGGGCGCGGAACTGGTTCCATTCCGTCACGATGACGATGGCGTCCGCGTCGGAAATCGCCTCATACGGACCGGCGACATATTCGATGCCTTCGATCAGCTTCTTGGCGTTCTCCATGCCCTCCGGATCGTAGGCGGCAACGGTCGCGCCGCCGTCCTGCAGCGTCTGGATCACGGTGATCGCCGGACTATCGCGCATGTCGTCGGTGTTCGGCTTGAAGGTGAGGCCGAGGACGGCGACCTTCTTGCCGCGCACGTCGCCTTCGAGCGCTGCGATGACCTTGCGGCCCATGGCGCGCTTGCGGTTGTCGTTGATCGAAATGGTGGTCTCGATCAGGCGCATCGGGCTTTCATGGTCCTGCGCGGTTTTCGCCAGCGCCAGCGTGTCCTTGGGGAAGCACGAGCCGCCGTAACCCGGACCGGCATGCAGGAATTTTGCGCCGATACGGCCATCGAGGCCGATGCCGCGCGAAACATCCTGCACATTGGCGCCGACCTTTTCGCACAGATCGGCAATCTCGTTGATGAAAGTGATCTTCATCGCGAGGAAACCGTTGGCGGCGTATTTGATCAGTTCCGAGGTGCGGCGGGCGGTGAACAGCAGCGGCGCCTGGTTGAGGTAGAGCGGGCGGTAGACTTCGGTCATGACGCCGCGGGCGCGGTCGTCGTCAAGGCCGATGACGATACGGTCGGGACGCTTGAAGTCCTCGATGGCCGCACCTTCGCGCAGGAATTCCGGGTTGGAAACCACGGCGATATCGGCGTTCGGATTGGCTTCCTTGACGATGCGCTCGACCTCATCGCCGGTGCCGACAGGCACGGTCGACTTGGTGACGACGACGGTGAAGCCGGTGCAATGCTCGGCGATTTCCTTCGCGGCAGCATAGACGTAGGAAAGGTCTGCGTGACCGTCGCCGCGACGCGACGGCGTGCCGACGGCAATGAACACCACGTCTGCATCCTTGACGCTGTTTGGCACGTCGGTGGAGAAGGTCAGGCGGCCGGCCTTGACGTTGTCGGCAACGATCTGGTCGAGACCCGGCTCGTAAATCGGCATGACGCCTTTCTCAAGCGCGTCGATCTTGGATTTGTCTTTGTCGACGCAGATGACGTCATGGCCGAAGTCCGCAAAGCAGACGCCGGAGACGAGACCGACGTAGCCAGAACCGATCATGGTGATACGCATATTCCCTCGCGTGTTAGGACTAGGTTGATGCTGCAGCGCGGCATTATTGTGTCATATTCTGTATCAGGACAACGACAAAAGCCACTTTCTGACAGAGAATTCGATTGTGGGCGCCCCCATAGCTGGGGCGTAAGTCCGTTCTTTCAATCCGCATTGTTAATCGAGTTTGCCTGTCAGGCCAAATTAACCCTTGATGAGTGACTTTTCTGCCGCAGCGTGAACAAGTTGATGATCCATCATATTTGTGACGGCTTTTATGTCTTTGATACAAAAATGTTTTATTTGCGTCCTATGATTGGGGCACGGTTGAGTGCGTGCCGGGTAGGCAATCTCGGACTGTGAACAGAAATTCACCTTTGTTTCCAATTATGGTCACTTTTTAAATATCTGAGTGACCCTTGCCATACGCTTTGCAACGCCTAATTCCGGCCGGCGGGGTGGTGAAGAAAGGATGAAGGGGCAAAGTTGACAGGCAGACAGAAAATGTTGCCTTGCAGCATGAAAAGTGCAAACTTGCGGCTACGGCCATTGCTGAATGCAACGAATTCAAGCTGCCGGGAGACCTTTCGAAGGGCTGCCGGAATCTGACAATTCTCAAGAGGCAGGCGTTAGTGCATATCGAATGCCTCTGTCTGAAATGCCTTTTTCGATCGGAAAAGGATCTCATGAAACTGACGGGTGCGTGATGAAGATCGAACGATTGCCGCTGGCTGGTCTGGCCAAGATTACACCGACGCGACTGGGCGATCACCGCGGCTATTTCGCGGAAGTTTTCAAGGATGGCTGGTTTCGCGAGAATGTCGCGGACGTGACTTTCGTACAGGAAAACGAATCCCTTTCGGCGGCGGTCGGTACCGTGCGTGGCCTGCATTTCCAGCTGGAACCGTTTGCGCAGGGCAAGCTGGTGCGTTGTCTTGCAGGCAGTATTTTCGATGTCGCCGTCGATATCCGTGTCGGTTCGCCGACCTATGGCCAGTGGTATGGCGCGGAGCTTTCGAAAGAGAATGGCGAGCAGTTGTGGGTGCCGGCCGGTTTCGCGCACGGTTTTGCGACGCTTCAGCCCGACAGCATCATCTATTACAAGGTGACCGCGCCCTATAGCGCCGAAAACGATCGGGGTCTCTATTGGAACGATCCGGCGATCGGAATCGAATGGCCGCTGCCGCTCGACAATGCGATCCTCTCCGACAAGGATAAAAAACAGCCAAAGCTGGCGGATCTGCCGCCGTCCTTCACCTATTGATCATCGCCCAGAACTGCGAAAAACGGAGTAGATATATGCGTATTCTCGTTACCGGCGGAGCGGGTTTTATCGGTTCGGCACTCGTGCGCCATCTCGTCAAAAACGTTGGCGCCGAGGTGCTCAATGTCGACAAGCTGACCTATGCCGGCAATCTCGCATCGCTGAAGGAAATCGAGGGTGCCTCGAACTACCAGTTCCTGCAGGCCGATATCTGCGATCTGCAGAAGATGTCGGAGGCGATGACCTCGTTCAAGCCGGATCGGATCATGCATCTGGCGGCCGAAAGCCATGTCGACCGTTCGATCAGCGGTGCCGCCGATTTTGTGCAGACCAATGTCATGGGCACGTTCTCGCTGCTGGAAGCCGCCCGTCATTACTGGAACGACCTGTCGCCGGCCCGGAAAGAAGCGTTCCGCTTCCTGCATGTCTCTACGGATGAAGTTTACGGCTCGCTCGGTGACGAAGGCCTGTTTGAGGAAGTCACGCCTTACGATCCGTCATCTCCCTACTCCGCTTCGAAAGCCGCGAGTGACCATCTGGCGATCGCCTGGCACCGCACCTATGGCCTGCCGGTGGTGGTCTCGAACTGCTCCAACAATTACGGTCCCTACCATTTTCCGGAAAAACTGATCCCGCTGATCATCCTGAATGCCATGGATGGCAAGCCGCTTCCGGTCTATGGTGAAGGCGTCAATATCCGCGACTGGCTGTATGTCGAGGATCACGCACGCGCTCTCGACCTGATTGCCTCGCGCGGCCGTCTCGGCGAAAAATACAATGTCGGCGGCCGCAACGAGCGCCGTAATATCGATGTGGTCAAGCGTGTTTGCTCTCTGATGGATGAGCTTCGCCCCAAGGCGACGCCGCATGCGGACCTGATCACCTATGTCACCGACCGTCCGGGGCATGATGCGCGTTACGCCATCGATGCCACCAAGCTGGAAACGGAACTGGGCTGGAAAGCACAGGAGAATTTCGACAGCGGCATCGAGCGCACTGTGCGCTGGTATCTCGACAATGAATGGTGGTGGCAGCCGCTGCGCCAGGGTGTCTATTCGGGCGAGCGTCTCGGCGTTCTCAAGAAGGGCTGATGCGCATGCGGATTGCCGTGACAGGAAAACAGGGACAGGTGGTGACGGCGCTTCTGGAGCGCGGGCCACAGGCCGGAGTCGAGATCGTCGCCGTTGGTCGGCCGGAACTGGATCTGGCCGATCCGGCCTCGATCCGCCGTGTACTGTCTGAACTTAAGCCGGATGCGATTGTTTCTGCTGCTGCGTATACGGCAGTGGACAAGGCTGAGAGCGAAGCCGAACTGGCCTTTGCCGTTAATGCCAAGGGTCCGCAGGCGCTGGCCGAAGTGGCGGATGAGATAGGCATTCCGGTCGTGCATCTGTCGACCGACTACGTCTTTCCGGGCGACAGCCAGGGCAATTACGTCGAAACCGACGCGACCGGTCCTGTCTCCGTCTATGGCCAGAGCAAGCTTGCAGGCGAGGAAGCGATTGCGGCTGCGACGTCCAATCATGCCATTCTGCGCACCGCCTGGGTCTATTCGCCCTTCGGCGCCAATTTCGTGAAAACGATGTTGCGGCTGGCGGAAACCCGCGATGCGCTCAATGTCGTGGCCGACCAGCACGGTACTCCGACCAGCGCGCTCGATATCGCCGATGCGGTGATCACGATCGCCAAGCGTCTGGCAACGGACAACGATCCGAGCCTGCGCGGCGTCTTCCATCTGACGGGCAGCGGTGAAGCCACATGGGCGGATTTTGCCGATGAAATTTTTGCCGGCCTGAAGGCGAAAAGCGGCAAGGTTGTCTCTGTCGGCCGCATCACCACGCAAGAGTATCCGACGCCGGCGAAACGGCCTGCCAATTCGCGCCTGTCGACCGAAAAACTCGCCAAAACCTACGGCATCGTGCTGCCGGACTGGAAACAGTCCACAAAGGTCGTGCTCGACCGCCTTCTCTAACGATCGGTGCGAACGCGGTTCGCGCCTGACGCATTTGTGCCCCAGCCAAGCGGGCCTGACAGTAAGGGAAAACGCATGAAGGGTATCATTCTCGCCGGCGGCTCCGGCACACGCCTTTATCCGATCACCATGGCCGTCTCGAAACAGCTGATGCCGGTCTATGACAAGCCGATGATCTATTATCCGCTAACCACGCTGATGCTGGCCGGCATCAAGGAAATCCTGATCATCACCACGCCGCATGACAATGAAGCCTTCAAGCGCCTGTTGGGCGATGGCAGCCAGTGGGGCATTTCGATCGAATATGCGGTGCAGCCGAGCCCGGATGGTCTGGCGCAGGCTTTTGTCATCGGTGCGGATTTCGTCGGCTCCAACCCGTCGGCGCTGATCCTCGGCGACAACATCTATTACGGTCACGGCCTGCCGCAGCTGATGCGTCCGAAGGGCGACACGGCGAAAGGTGCGCGCGTGTTCGCCTATCACGTCACCGATCCCGAGCGTTACGGTGTGGTCGAGTTTGACGGTTCGATGAAGGCGCTGTCGATCGAGGAAAAACCGGCACAGCCAAAGAGCAACTGGGCGGTGACCGGTCTCTACTTTTACGACGAACAGGTTATCGACATTGCCGCCAACCTGAAACCGTCGCCGCGCGGTGAGCTCGAAATCACCGACGTCAACCGCATCTATCTGGAGCGGGGCCAGCTTTCGGTGGAACTGATGGGCCGTGGTTACGCCTGGCTCGATACCGGCACGCCGGACAGCCTGCTCGATGCCGCAGACTTCGTCGGCACTCTGGAAAAGCGCCAGGGTTTCAAGATCGCTTGCCCGGAGGAAGTCGCCTATCGCATGGGCCATATCGATGAGGCACAGCTGGAGAAGCTGGCCGTGAAACTCGGCAAGAGCAATTACGGCCAGTACCTGATGAAGCTGGCCAAGACCAAATACGATCTGGGCTTTTGAGGCCATAGACGTTCAGACATGCGCCCTTTGGGAGGAGGGCGACCCGACCGGCAAAAAGCGATCCGGCAACAATTTGAGGTGTGAATGCGTATTCTGGTGATCTCGGCGATGTTCCCGCCCAACATTCTTGGCGGCGCGGAAATTTCGGCGTTCAACCTCACGACCTGGCTGCAGAAACAGGGCCACGAGATCGGCGTGCTGACGGCTGCCAAATCGCCGGACGAGGTGAAATACGGCGAGATGGTCGATGGCATGAAGATCTGGGCGCTCTACATGCCGAGGCCTTACCCGATCTTCAAACAGGGTCGTGGCGTCTCGAAATTCAAGAAGCCGCTCTGGCATCTGCAGGATCATCTCGATCCACGCAATCCCAAAATGGTTGCCAAGGTTCTGGACGAATTCAAGCCGGATTTCTGCAACGTGCATTACATCACCGGCATCGGCCACAACGTTCTGCCGGAACTGGGAAAGCGCGATATCCCGGTCATGTATGTCATGCCCGACATGGCGCTGTCCTGCGTCAAGCTGACGATGTTCGTGGACGGCAAGACCTGCGAAAAACAATGCGGGCCGTGCAAGATGTCGGCGGATTATAAACGCCGTGGTATTCGCGCCATGCGCCGCATCGGCTTCTGTTCCCCCTCGCGGGCGAATTTGGAGCGCAATGCGATGTTTCAGCCGCTGGCAGATTATCCGATGGCGCATATTCTGAACGCCAACAAATATCCGCCGCCGACAAAGGCGCGCGAGCCGAGCAACGACGTGCGTTTCGTTTACGCGGGTCGTCTGGAATCCGCCAAGGGCGTGGATGTTCTGCTGGAGGCCGCGGAAGAACTGGCTGAAAAATGGCCGTTCACCTTCAAGGTGGTTGGTTCCGGCGCCGATGCGGATGCGCTGAAGGCCCGGTTCGGCCATCACAAATGGCTGGAATTCACCGGCCACGTGCCGTTGCAGACGGCGATCGACAATATCGGCGGCAGCGATGTCCTGTGCATTCCATCGATCTGGATGGAAAATTCGCCGGGCGTCGTCATCCAGGCGCTGGGCATGAGCGTGCCGGTGATCGGCAGCCGCGTCGGCGGTATTCCGGAACTGGTGCAGCATGACGAAAACGGCATTCTGGTGCCGCCGGGCGATAAAAACGCCTGGCGTGATGCGCTGGAAGAGGTGCTGGCCGATCGGGAAAAGCTGGAACGATACAAGGCCAATGCCGCATCCAAGGCAGGCGAATTCGACCAGGACTATCTCGGCGGACGTTATCTCGAGTTTATCGACCAGATCAAAAATTTCGACGGGCGGGTGGCCGTTTGAGGCCATCAGCAGGATTCCATGCGTCGCATGCGGTTTCGGCAAGACAGCCGGGTGACATGCGCAAAGGCAGGAAAAACGACATGAAGGTGACAGGACAGACGGCTTTTCGCACCGCGCTTTTGAGCGCCTGCTTTGGTGTGCTCGCCTGCGCGTCATCGGTGTCTGCGCAGTCGGTTACGTTCGATAAGCCACAGGAAAAGGGTTTCGTTGCCCCGATCATCGGCGCCAACACGCATTTCGGCACGGTGCGCATTCTTGGCTACAAGGATGCCCACAAGGTGCGCGACCAGCTTAACCAGATCGGCGCGACCTCATACCGAGACTATATGCCGTGGCAGTCGTTCAATTTTCCGCCCTCCGGCCCGGTTCTGGCGAAATCCGGTCGGCTGATGAATTTTCTGCCGCAGGCCGGCATCACGCCGATGATCAATCTCGGCCTTGCCAATTCCGGCGTCAAAGGTGGCGTTCCGCCGATCAGCGATTCAGCGCTCGAAGTGTTCGAGGATTATGTCGGCAAGGCCGTTGAGCTGACTGAAAAATACGATCCGATCTACGAGATCTGGAACGAATGGAACATGTATATCGGCACCGGCAAACCGCAGCCGCGCATCATGGGTGAGGGGCCGAAGGACGATCCACGTTCGGCCAGCCATTATGTGCGCGTGGCCAAGGTGGCTGTTGAAAAAATCCGGCAAGTGAATCCTAAGGCAAAGATCGTTGTCGGCGCGGTTGGCGATGATGAAGATTGGGGCTGGGCCAAGGCGATCGTGCGCGATGGCGTGATGGAAGGCGCCGATGGGCTTTCCGTGCATCTCTACAATCAATGCTCGGCCAATCCGTATGACCGCACGGCTGAAGAGATGATCGACCGTGTCGAGAAACTGCAGGCGGACCTGCGCCAAGTGCGCGGCGGAACTGAGACGCCGATCTATATCACCGAGTTCGGCTGGCCGACCTCGAAGGGCAATTGCGGCATGCCGCTTGATACATCGGCTCAAAATTTCGCCCAGTTCATCCTGCATGCCTCGACGATCCCTTGGATCAAGGGTGTGTGGATGCACGAATTGAAGAACATTTCGCCGGACCCGGTGGATCGTGAAAGCAATTACGGCCTCTTTTCTTATGAGGACCAAGCCAAACCGGCAGCGTGCTTCATGGGTGCCGCCGCCGAACTGGTGAAGTCGGCAGAGAGCGTGGAAATCCACGAACCTCGCCCGGACGTCTTTGTTGCGCGTCTCGTCTCCGGTGCGGGCCAGAAAATCGTCATGTGGACGAAAGGTGACTGGGTGAAGGCGGGTTATTCCACGTCTGCCCAGCCGATGAAGACGCAAGCCATGTGCGAGGCAGAAGGTCTCGCCAAGGCGAATGCCGGACGTATCGGCCCGGCGCCGGTCATTCTCGATTTTTCCACGCAGGATCCGGTCACAATCAAGGTGGGCGAGTTGAGCGAGGTGCAGCAATAATGTCGGTTCTTTCCTTCGTTCGATCACTGTTTTCGGCAGCCGGGGCGGCAAAGGCCACACGCGGCGGGCGCAGCCGTATCTGGGTGATCGGCCCGATGCCGCAACCGCTGAACGGCCAGACCAATTACAATCGCCACATCGTCGCCGAATTCGAAAAACATGCGCCGGTGACGGTTCTGCCGACCGGTGGAACGGGTGCGGAAAAGATCGCCGCCGCTTTCGTCCTGCCGCTGATCGTTCTGTTTTCCATCCCGCGCACGGATCACGTCTATACCTCGCCGCCGGGCCAGAACGGTCTTTGGCTGTTCATGGGCTGCCTGGCTGCTCTTCGCCTCAAGCGGCTGGATCACTTCATCCACCACCATTCGTTCCGGCCGATCAATCTCGGCCCGACCCGTTCGGCGCGGGCGCTGGTGGCCGTCAGCGGTCCCTATCAGCGCCATGTCTTCCTGTCGGAAAAGATGCGGGATCGGTATGCCGATCTCTATTTCACCCCGGAACTGAAGGCGCGCAGTTTTGTGCTGCCCAATGCCTATCTGTTTTTCGAGGAAAAGCCGGCAGGCGCGGTGCGGACAGGCCCGATCACGATGGGGCATCTGAGTGTTCTTACCCGCGAAAAGGGCGTGGATTACCTGATCGCGCTCGCTGAGCGGATCTTTGCGAGACGCGACGATTTCCGTTTCGTGCTGGCAGGTCCGGTGCGTGATGAGAGCCTGAAAGCGGAAATCCTGGCCTTCTGTCAAAAATATCCCGACCGTGCCGAATATCTCGGCCCCGTTTACGACGGTGCCAAGGACGCATTCTACCAGCGGCTGGACATGTTCGCTCTGCCGTCACGCCTGATCGACGAGGCCGATCCGCTGGTCATTCTGGAAGCCTATGGTTACGGCTGCGATATTCTCGCGTCCTCTACCGGCTGCATTCCTGAGCGTTTGCGAACCGCCGACCGGTTGATGTCCTTCGATCTCGACAGGGATACGGCTCTTCTCGACAGCGCCATCACCGATCTTGCCGCCAACCGGCAGGCGATTGCGCAAGCCGGGCGTGCCCATATCGCGGCGATGCACCGTCGCTCTGTGGCGCAAGCCAACATCTTTTTCGGTGCGCTCGATATCGACACGCCTGCCGATCCCGACACTGTCTTCAACACCGGAACCGGCTTTTTGCCGGGCACGCCGGGGAAGGCATGAGCATGACTTTCAAACAAAAAAATCTTCGCCGAATGCTTCAGCTGTCACCGCTTCAAACGCTCTGGCAGCGCACTTCATCCCATCACGAACATATGGGTCAGAGATGACAAACAAATCGCCTCTCAACGTCATTGTCGTCAACTTTCGCACGGCCGGTCTTACCATCCGCTGCGTGGAATCGATGATCGAGCAATCCGTCGCCAAACCGGAGGAGATCATCGTTGTCGATAACCTGTCCGGCGATGACAGCGTGCCGGTGCTGCGCGCAAAACTGCCGGTCGGGGTGAGACTGATCGCCTCCGACCGCAATGCCGGTTTCGGAGCGGGCATCAACGAAGGCTACAAGCACACCAATGCGGATTATCTGCTGGTCTTGAACCCGGATACCTATTTCGAGTTCGACAGCGTTGCGCGGGTGATGGACCTCATGAACCGCGATCCGAGCGTCGGTCTCGTCGGTCTCGATCTCGTCAACCCGGACCGCAGCCGCCAGTATTCGGCCCGTCGCTTCTATTCGATCCTCGATATCGGCGCGCGCCGCGTTAACATGCTTGGAAAGATGTTTGCCGGTCGTATCGACCGTCACCTGATGCGGGAAGCATGGCGCGACGGCAAGCCGTTCGAGGCTGAATGGGTGATGGGCACGGGCTTTGTCATCCGCAGCGATCTTTATGCGCGCTTGAACGGCATGGATGAGGCCTATTTCCTCTATATGGAAGACGTCGATCTGTGCGCCCGCGTGTGGCGGGCCGGCCAGAAAGTCATCTGCTATCCGGGCGCGCAACTTGTGCACGATCACCAGCGGTCGAGCGCGGCGAGCCCGTTCAGTTTCGCTGGCCGTGCGCATTTGCGCAGTCTGGTGATGTTCGGCCGGCGTTTCTCGTTGCCGCTGATCCGTTCGCCCGGCCTTAAAAAGATCATGCGGTCCTGAGACTAGAAGAACCAACTGGGGGGGATTTCGTTTGTCGGATCACATCGGCGCAGTGGAAGGCGTAACAGTGCTCCGGCAAGCACGCCCGTTCAGGCGTGCGGAGCCGGTAGACAATTCGATCGAGCCCGCCCGTCCCGTGGGGCGCGTCAACAAGATGAAGATACTGCACGTCTGCGAAAGCATTATCGGTGGTACCGGCTCCTATCTGGCCGAACTGATCCCGCATCAGGTCGCAGCCTATGGGCGCGAGAACGTGCAGCTGCTCGTTCCTGAAACGCATTTCGATTTCATCGATCCGGTCATCCGCGAATGCGGCGCGCAGATCATCACCTTCAAGCGGCCGACACGGCTGCTGGGCTCCTTCCTGCTGGTGCAGCGTTACCTTCAGGCAATCCGCGATTTCGAGCCGGATGTGGTGCATGCCCATTCATCCGTTGCCGGTATCATCGTGCGCGTGCTCGGCCTGCGGCGGCACTATCGCATCGTGTTCTGCCCGCATGGCTGGTCGGTGGATATGCAGGGCGCGCGGTATGTGCGCGGTTTTGCCGAAATGATGGAGCGGCGGTTGGGCACTGCGGCCGACAGCATCATCGTCATTTCGAAACACGAATATAAACGCGCTATGGAACTGGGGCTTTCCGCCGACAAGGTCACACTGGTGGAAAGCGGCATCGACCGGGAGGTGCCGCCTGTCCCCGCCGCCGAATGGCAGGACGATCGCATCCGCCTTCTTTATGCCGGACGTTTCGACTACCAGAAGGGCGTGGATATTCTTTTGAAAGCCGTCGAAGGCCTGGGTGACCGTCTGAGCGTTCGCCTTGTTGGCGGTTTTGCCGTCAGCGAGGAAAACATGCCGGAAACGCTGCCACCGCATATCGCCCAGCTCGGCTGGATGGATCGAGATGGCGTTTATGCACAGATGAAGGCCTGTGACGTGCTGGTCGTGCCATCACGCTGGGAAGGTTTCGGGCTTGTCGCCATCGAGGCAATGCGCATGCAAAAACCGGTCGTGGCGGCTGCCGTCGGTGGTCTTGTGGAAATTCTGGGGCATGGCAAATACGGCATGCTGGTGCCGCCTGAGGACCCGGATTCCCTGCGGGATTGCCTTGCCGCCCTGACCCAGGAAACATTGCGCGAGTTCGGTGACGTCGGACGCAAACGCTTCCTCGCCTCCTATACGTCCGACCGCATGGTGCGGCAGATCGATGATGTCTATGTGTCGATTGCCGCGACGCGGGCAGTGGAGCCGCAGACTGTATGATCACCAGAGCTTACCAGAGCGATACGCCGAAAATCGATTGGGATGAAGTGATCTACAACTTCCTTCTGATCACCTTCATCCTGTTCGCCATCCGCGACGGACTGACGGGCAGTATTCGTTATCTGTTCCAGCTGCTGCATGTGTCCTTCCTGTGGTTCGTGCCGGACCTGATGTCGTTTGTGGCGATGGGCCTGTTTTTCTACCAGCAGTTCTTCGTCAAGAAGAACGCGATCGGGATGTATCTCTGCTACATCTTCATCATCTCGACCATCACCAGCATCTTTTTCATGAACAACTCGGCGTTCTCGCTGTTTTCGTCGATCAAGATGTTCATCCCGATGTTCGTCGGCTTCTGCTTTTACGGACGGTCGGTGACCGAGCGGCCATGGGTGCGGGCAGTGCTGATCGTCATCTGCGTGTCCTCCGTCCTCGGCCTGCTGGCGAACCCTTATGTGGAATATCCGTGGGTCGGCCAGACGATCAGCAGCTTTGGCATGGAGCGCGAAGCGACAAAACTGTGGTGGCAGGAAGGCGGCATCCGTTATGGCGGGCTGGCCGGCGACAGCACCATGGCCGCCTATATGGTCATCTTCATCTTCATTCTGCTGTCACCGCATTACAGCTTTCTGACCAATGTCATCTGCCTGCCGATCATTCTCTGGGCCATCCAGGTTTCGACCAGCAAGACGGCGCTGGGCGTCTATTTCCTCTATGTCGGCATCTATTTCACCGTCTATTTCCTGCGCGACCGGGCGCTGAACATCGCCTTCCTGCGGCTTGTCGCCAAATGGTCCTTCGTGTGCCTGCTGGTGCCGCCGCTGCTGATGCTGATGTTTTACGGCGCCGATCTCGGCAAGGTATCGTCATCGCTGTTCAGTCTGCAGGACCGTATCGACAATACCTGGCCCGGCCCGTTCCAGACGGTTGCCGAAATCTTTCCGGCCGGCGTGGTGTTCGGCTGTGGTCTCGGCTGTTTCAGTTATCCGATGGATTATACAGCACTGTCCGAATACAATCTGCCGCTCGACAATTTCTACATGTCGACGCTGATCATGATGGGCATGCCCTTCATCCTCTTCATTGCCATGCAGTTCCTGATGGTGCGGCATGCGCGCGATCCGGTGAAACTGTCGCTGATGACGATGTTCAATTTCTACAGCATCACCATCCAGTGTTACGGCCCGTCCTATGCGACGCTGATGTTCGGCTACATCTTTTCCGAAATGTTCGGGTATCACGTGAGGAACAAGTCTCGTGTTCCGAGGCAGCCAAAACTTTCGCCGCGCAATGCGGGGCAGGGCGGAGCAGAACCGGGGCTGGTCAATGCGCAGGCGGATATGGTGCCGAGGCCGCAGGGGTAGTTTGTTGCCGCTTGCTCCCAATGATCCCCCCCTTTTTGAGGGGGAGATGTCACCGAAAGGTGACAGAGGCGGGTAGGCAACGGTGCAGCAAATGGATCGGAAGCGGCGTTCGCGCCAGCCCCCCTCTGTCCTGCCGGACATCTCCCCCTCAAAGGGGAGATCGGCTGGGTGTACCCTCCGAATTTCATAAGTCCGTTTGTTTCACTCCGCCGGCTGCGGCTGACGACGCTGCATGATGCGTCCCGTCAGGCTGAGTACCGGCTTCTCCACGTAATAATGAAACAGCAGCCCGGCCACCTGGCAGGCGATGACGATGCCGACAAAATAGAGTTCAAGCGGCAGCGGCAGTTTCGCATGCACGATCATGACGATCTTCAACAGCAGCGACAGAAGCGGGTAGTGGATGAGATAAAGGCTGTAGGACGCCGCGCCCATCATATCCAGCGGCTTGCACGGCCGGTTCCATGAGGGAAGCGCACAGAGGCCGTAAATGATGCCGGTCGCGCCGAGGCCGAACAGCAGGATGAGGTAATCCGGGTCCGCCCCGCCACCATAACTCATCTGCCACCATGTGCCGGCAAAAACGATGAGACCGGCAAGGAAGGTCGGCAGGCCATGGGTCATGTCCTCGCGGACAAACAGCCAGCCGATGCCCATGCCGGTCATGAACAGGAGGTGATAGGGGCTGAGCAGGAATTTTACGAGCCACGGCTCATCGAGGAATACGCCGGCGACGGAGCCGATCACGCCCCAGCCTATCAGCAGGAAAAGGCCGATGCGACGGTTCCAGAGCCAGACGAGGAAGGTCGCGTAAAACAGCATTTCGTGGCGCAGTGTCCATTCGACGCCGAGCAGCACTTCCTTTTCCACCGGCAGGATGAGGTAGGAGGCGATCACATCCCAGGCGGACACTTCGGCGCCAGCGGCGAATGCCATCGCCGTGGTGGCGATCAGAACGATCCAGAGCGGCGGATAAAGCCGGCGAAACCGCTTGAAGACGAATTTTTTCACCGCCTCCATATCGCCCTGCCGGTCGCGGTGATGGGCGTAATAGATGACGAAACCGCTTAGGACGAAGAAGAGTTCGACACCGGCCGAGCCGGCCTTGAAGACGGGAAACACGGCGCGATCGAAATATTTCGACAGCGCCATGGTGATTTCCAGATGGTAACCGACGACCATCAGAGCGGCCACGGCACGAACCCAGTTCAACTGGTAGAGCTGGCTGCGCGACTTCACCTGATCCATGGCCAAAAACACCCCCGTGTTCGGTTGTTCGCGTGAACGCTTGAAGCGTCATTCGATCGGGCTTGTAGGCCCGCATTATTCTCCGGCGCCGACGCGGATGAGTTTTGCCGGATTGCCGGCAACGATGCCGTGGGCCGGCACATCCTTCACGACCACCGAACCGGCACCGACCACGGCCTTTTCACCGACCGTGATCGGGCCGATGACGATGGCATTCGGATACAGCGTCGCGCCCGCGCCGATGACCGGATACTTTGGCGAGGCGGTCTTGCCGATCGTCACCGTCTGGTAGATGGCAGCGCCTTCTCCGATCTCGACACCTTCACCGATAACGACACCGACCGGATGCGGCAGGAACAGGCCGGGCGCGATATGGCTGCCGAGATTGATGTGGCAGCCGCTGCGCGTCACGTTCCAGCGCCAGACGATAATGCCGAGGCGCTTCAGGCGGCCCTTGTAAAAATGTGTGGCAACGCGGTGCAGGAAGACGGTGGCGAAACCGGGATTGAAGAGAAACGTGAAAGGCATCTTCTTCATGCTGCGGTGGCCTGCATTGATGTGCAGATCCGCCTTGACGACATCCCAGAATTTCATGAGGCTTCCTGTTCGTCTGTTTCAATCTCGCAATTGCGAAGGACTGTTATGTTTCGTAGCGGTCTGACCGTGAATGTCAACGGTTTGATCCGTTTCAAGACAGATCGCTGCTTGTGTCATCAATGTGCGAAATAGTTGATTTCGCGAGGATATCCAGCGGCGAGCGGAACTTTTGGCGCCATAAAAGGCATAATCGCTCGAATCTATGTCATCGTCATGTTAGCTTTGCATTGCGAAAAGATTTTGGCTGAACGCGCACTCAGATAGCGCGATGAATGGGAAAAACCATGTCGCAGACAAAAGTCCGTGAAAGCGGAAACTACGTCGTCAACGTGCAGATCCTGCGGTTCTTCGCCGCCTTTCTTGTCGTGTTCGCGCATGCGCATGTGGAAGTGCTGAACGTTGCGGCCCGCAGTGGCGGCACGTTTGGCGGCATCGGCCTTCTCGACTGGGGGCTGGGCGTCGACATCTTTTTCGTGATCAGCGGTTTCATCATGTATTTCATGATGCATGACCGTTTTGGCCGCGCCGGCGCGCCGGTGGATTTCCTGCGCAGGCGGATGGTGCGCATCGTGCCGCTCTACTGGATTTTCACGACGCTGATGCTGGTGTCGATCCTCGCCGCCGGCAGCCTGATCAATAACAATGGGCTGGATATCCGCCACATCATCGCCTCCTACGCCTTCATCCCCTGGCCACGCACGGATGGCGAACTGTTTCCGCTTCTTTCGCTCGGTTGGACGCTGAATTACGAGATGTTGTTCTACGCCATCTTTGCGCTGGCGCTGTGTCTGCGCAGGCCGGTCGGTATTGCGGTGATGCTCGTTATGTTTGCCATTCTGTGCACCGCGGCGGTGTTGGTGCCGGACCGGGTCTGGCTGATAAAATTCTGGGGCAATGGCATTATCGGCGAGTTTCTGCTCGGCATCGCTCTGGCGGCGCTCTACCTCAAGGGTTTTCGACTGCCGCTCGGCGTGATGCTAACGATAATCGTCGCCGGTCTGGTACTGGCGATCTGGCTCTACCAGATTGCGGCCTATGAACATGTCACGCGCCTCATTACCGGCGGCATTCCGGCGATCCTGATCACCGCTGCCGTCGTGCTTGGCCCCTCGGCGCCGGATGGCCGGATCACGCGCGCCTTTGCGCTGGGTGGTGATGCATCCTATGCGCTTTATCTGTCGCATCCGTTCGCGCTGAAAATCTTTGGCGTTATCGGCGCAAAGCTCGGCCTGCCGCTGCTCGGCATTTTTATCGGCGGTCTGGTCGTGTCGATCATCGGATCGATTGTCGTGCATCTGCTTTTGGAAAAGCCGATGGGCGCCTGGCTGTCGCGTCTGACGAAGCCGAAAGCGCCGGTTCAGGTGGCTTCCGCCACGGCCGGTATCAGCGAGTGATAGATTTTTCGGTATTCGCGGACCACGTCATCGAACACCCGGCCGGGGCGATTGCGGAGGTTTTCGTGGGCGGCAAGGACCCGTGCCGGATCGTCGACCAGAGCTTCGATTGCCTTGGCAAAACCATCGGCTCCGGGTGGCAAGATCCAGCCTGTCACGCCGTGTTCGATGACTTCCGGAATGCCGCCGAAACGGCTGCCGATGACAGGGCGGCCTGCCGCCAATGCGTCCACCAGCGCGAGCGCGCCGGGTTCTTCCCAGATCGAAGGAATGGCGATCACATCGACGGTCGCGTAGAATTCTGAAGGTGTGACGAAGCCGACGAAATCGAGATCGGCATTCGGGGCGAGCGCTCGCAGTCGCGCCTTTTCATCCACCGGCACATTGCCGGCCAGCGCCAGCGTCACCGTGCCGTTTTTTTGACGCGCGACCGCCTCGACCAGCAGGCCGACACCCTTTTCCTCGGAAAAGCGGCCGAGATAACCGATACGCAACGGCGCCGACGGCAATGGGCGAGGGGAAAAGGTGATGGCCGGATTGGGCACATTGCGCACCACATGTTTTGCCGCACCGGCAAACAGCCCGTCTTCCAGATGAAGATCCAGCGTGCGCTGGCTGACGCTGACCACGGCATCCACCCTTTTTGCACGGCGACGGCGACCGACGGTGAGTGTGGTACAGGCTATTCCGCAGGACTTTTGGCCATGGAAGCGGGAACAGCGCGGGCAGGTGAGGTAATAGTCGTGCAGCGTATGCACGGTGGGGATTTTTCTTGTGTGCGCCACGCGCCAGATATCGGCGGTCAGGCCGTTGATCGTGTTGGAATTGATCACGTCCGGGCGAAAATCGGAAAGCAGTGTTGCCACGTCGGGATGGGCGGTCTGCCAGTCATCGATGACGTGCCAGAGCATGCGCGCCAGCGGGTTTTGTTTTTCCTGAAACGGCGGAAACAGGTTGCGCACCGGAATGAATTCGACGCGCACGCCATTGACGAATTCGCTCTCGCGTTTGCCCTCCAGCGAATTGCAGATGACCATGACTTCGTCGCCACCAGCAACAAGGGCTTCGGCAAACTGGCGGGCAAACACTTCCGCGCCACCGACGATCTTCGGATGTCGCGGTGTCGGATAAAGGGCGCTGAACAGGGCGATGCGCATTGGCGCGGTTCCCCTCACGCGGCTGGACTGGTGCTGACGGAATTGTCCGCGACCGGCTTGGGGCCGATGATCTTGGCCGGAATGCCCATGGCGACCGAATGCGACGGCACATCCTTGGTGACGACCGCATTGGCGCCGATCGTTGAGCCTTCACCGATGGTGATGGCACCGACCACGACGGCGCCGGCCGAGATAGACACGCCATCCTCGATGACAGGATCACGCGGATCTTCCGCCGCCTTGCGGCCGATGGTGACGTTTTGCAGGATGGACACATTGCGGCCGAGCGTGGCGGCGCCCACGACGATGCCGAACGGGTGCGGCACGTAAAAGCCGCCGCCGATCCTTGCCGCCATCGCCAGTTCCGAACCGAAAAACACGCAGCTCCACCACCACAGAATTCTGCGCAGAAGACGGCCGATCAGCGGAATTTTTACCACCATTTCCTGCAGGCGGCGGGAGAAGACGAACTGGAAACCGGGGGTGAGCAGGAACATGCGCAGCGTGAAGCCGAGGCCGGCGGATGTCCTGTTTTCCCGCAGGGCATACCGCTTGAGATCGGCCTTCACCTTCTGGAACGGCGTTTCCGTCATGTCCATCTTGTCTCCGCAAACTTGGCCGTAAGACCGCATTTTCGCCCGGTCCGGCACTTAACAACATTGGTTAACACTGAAATGTGTCGCTCGAATTTTGTTTCGATATAGGTCGCCGATTGCTCTGGACGATATCTGATCGGGAATTATATGCAACGCAGCATTCCGCTTGACGGGTTCGCCTTCGTGAACCAAGACTGGCGCTGCAAATACACCGGATCCGGGGAGTATGGCGCATGAAAGAAGGGCAGATCAGGTTCGACGCCCTCGATAGCTGGAGGGGTATTGCTGCCCTTCTGGTGGCGCTGTTCCATTTTCAGGCAGCCGGTTTTTTTTACGATTTCCCGCTGATCCGGAACGGCAATCTCGCCGTTCCCTTCTTTTTCGTGCTGAGCGGTTTCGTCATCACCCACGCCTATCGAACGTCACTGTCGAGTGGCAGCGATGGCTGGCGTTTCGTCATCCGCCGGTTCGGTCGGCTGTATCCGCTGCATCTGGTGACGTTGCTGGTGCTCGTCATTCTCGAAGTGATGAAGATGCTGATGGCGGCGCGCGCCGGCCTGCACAGCAGCGAGGGTGCGTTCGCGGGAACCAACGATATTCCGTCACTGATCGCCAACCTTTTCCTGCTGCAGGCGGTCATTCCCTTCCCGGAACTGACATGGAATGCGTCCAGTTGGTCGATCAGCACCGAGTTTTATACCTACCTCGTGTTCGTAGCGGTATTTCTCGGGCTTGGGCGATATCGGATGTGGGGCTCGGTTGCGGTCTTTATCGCTTCGGGCCTGCTGCTGGTGTGGCTCGATGCCTATCATCCGGATCTCAACCTCGCGTCCGGCCTCGGCCTCGTCCAGTGCATTTTCGGGTTTTTCGCCGGCAACCTGACCTATGCGCTTTATCTGAAGCTGCGAGAGAGTAATTCCCTACAGGGCACTGCGCCCGAATTGCTGGCAACCGCGATCATGCTGCTGCTGTTCTGGTTCAAGCCGCATTACACGACCTTCAACATCATCTGCTTTTCGGCTGCGATCCTGCTGTTTTCCTATGAGCGCGGTACGGTCGCCAAATTTTTGCGCGCGCGCCCGCTGCTGTTTCTCGGCAAGCTTTCCTATTCGATCTATCTCGTCCATTTCATCGTCTTTTCCATCATCTTTGCCGGAGCCAAGATCGTGCAGGGGCGGATCGGTACGCCGCTGATTGCGTTCGATGGCGTGCATGAGCGGCTGGCTTTTGGCCCGACCGTGCTGATGGATCTCTTGGCGCTGGCTTATGTGGCGGCGATCATCATCTGCGCGTGGTTCACCTATTCCTTCGTCGAGGAGCCGGGCCGAAAATTTTTCAACAAGCTGTCGAACCGCGTGACCGGTGCTCGCGCTCCGATCGGACAGGGCGCCAATGCCGGTTGAATTGAGGTCGCCTTCTTCCGCCAAGATTTTTATCAACGGGCGCTTTCTCGGCCGCCCGGTGACCGGTGTCGAACGTTTCGCCGGCATGATTTTACGCGAGATCGATGCGGTGCTGACGCCGGCCAATGCAGGGCGTTTCATGGTGCTGGCGCCGCAGGGCGTGGCGCGACCGGATTGGCTCAAAACTATCGGTTTCGAAAATGTCGGTAGCCGCAGTGGTCATGCCTGGGAACAGACGGATCTTTGGCGCGCCTGCCGGGGCGGTGTGCTGGTTAATCTGTGCAATTCCGGCCCCGTTCTGCATGGGCGACAACTGACCGTGCTGCATGATGCGCTGGTCTATCGTCACCCCGAAAATTTTTCGCGGGCTTACGGCACGTTCCATCGCCTGCTAGGACGGTTGCTGGCAAAACGCGCCAATCTGGCGACGGTTTCGGATTTTTCGCGGCAGGAGCTTTCGAGACTGCTCGGCGTCGAGGCACAGACTATCGGGCTGGTGCCGAATGCCATCGATCATGTCTTTGCGGTCGAGCCGGATGTTTCCGTCCTCAAAAAATTCGACCTCGAGACGCGGCCGTTCTTCCTGTTCGTCGGTTCACCCGCCAACAACAAGAACCTCGCTGGTGCCATCCGGGCCTTCATTGCGCTCGACAGGCCTGATGTGGCTTTTGTGATGGTTGGCGGAGCGGCGAACACGTTTGCAAAGTCGCTGCTCGGAGAATTGCCGCCGAGTGTGGTCAGCACCGGCCGCCTGACCGACGAGGAGATACAGGCACTCTATCGCAAGGCTGCGGCGCTGGTGTTTCCGAGCATTTACGAAGGGTTTGGCATTCCGCCGCTGGAGGCGATGGCGGTCGGTTGCCCGGTGATCGCCAGCGATATTCCACCGGTGCGCGAGGTCTGCCGCGATGCCGTTGTCTATTTCGATCCGCATCACGTCGCGTCGATCACCTCGGCCATGCGCGATGTGGTTGACGGAACCGTCGATATCGCTGCCGTGCGGGAGAGGGGGCTTGCGCGAACACGAGATTTTTCTTGGAAAAACAGCGCCGAACGGCTGCTGGCCATGGTCGGTGACGTCGAGCGCGACAACCGGATTTCATATCGAACACATGCAGGTTCTCAAGACTGAGAGCCAGAGCTGACAAGAACCAGCGGCAGTCTCGTCGCGCTTTGGGAATGCCGATACATGCGAATTCTGAAGAAGCTGAACAGTTTTGCGAACCTTGGCCTGCGGGCCTCGACGCTGGTCTTTCGCTTCCTGCTCACCTTCTACATCGTCAAATATCTGGGTTATGAGGCAGCCGGTATTTATGGCCTGACGCTCGGTGCCGTCGGCATCATGCCGGCTTTGATCGGCTGGGGGCTGAACTATTTTGTTGCCCGCGATGCGGTCGGCGTGCCGGTCGTGACGGCGGCGGCAAAGATCAAGACGCGGCTGGTGGTGACGACGATCTCGCTGACACTGGCGACGCTTCTCGCCATCGGGCTGGCTTTCGCCACCGGTTATCCGCTCACCGCCATCTATATCCTCATCATCGCGCTAGTCTGGCTGGAAACCTATGCGCTCGACCTGCATGTGCCGATGATCGCCATGGAAATGGCTTTGCAGGCGAATATTCTGGTGTTCATCCGCTCGGCGCTGTGGGTGCCGGTCATCGTCGGCCTTGGCCTGTGGTTGCCGGAACTGCGAAGCCTTGAGGCGGTGTTTGCCAGCTGGATCCTCAGCTATGTCGTTGTCTTCGCAGTGCTCTACTGGCTGATCCGCAAGTGGCCGCTGGGCGAAATCGCCAAGGCGCCGCTGGAAGGGGAGTGGATCAAGGGGCGCCTGAAAAAATCCTGGTTCATCTATTTCAGCGATCTCGGCCTTGTCGGTCTGGTCTATGCGGACCGTTACATCGTTTCCTTCATGCTCGGCCTGACGCTGACCGGCGTCTACACCTTCTACTGGTCGCTCACCAATGCGCTGCAAACGCTGATGACCACGGCCGTGGTGCAGCTGGCGCTGCCGGTCCTGTTCAAGGCCTATAATGCCGGCTCGGCTTCCGACTGGAAGCGCATCATGAAAAACCAGTTCATCAAGGTGGCCGCACTTTCGGTGGTGCTGGGGGCGGGTGTGTTCGTCGCCAGTGAAATCCTCATCCATTTCCTCGACATGAAGGATGTCACCGAATACCGCTCGATCTTCATCATGTTGCTGCTAGCGGCCGTCATTCGTTCCTGCTCGGATCTCCTGAATGTCGGCCTGACCAGCATGAAGAAGGACAATCATTACGCCACGATCAATCTTCTCGGCGTTTTCCTGTCGGTGGCCATGGCCTTTGCCATGATCGACATCTTTGGTTTTGCCGGCACCGGCATCGCGGCACTGGCGACAGCGATCCTCGTCGCCATCGCCCGTGCGATTTTCCTCTTCAGGTTCTCGAAAACCATCGGAGTGGCGGCGTGATCGTTCTTCCGAAAAGTGACAGTTGCGCAGATTTATGCTGCGTTGCGGTAGACAGGGCTTGAATCATTGATGTACGTTTTAGCTGTCCGTCAAACGACCCATTGCGGCGGCAGCCAGATCAACCTGGTGGGGGTCGTTGTGACCCCACATCGCGCGAAAGGGTAAACATGCGCTATCTCATTACCGGCACTGCGGGCTTTATCGGTTTCCACCTGGCCAAGCGGCTGCTCGACGAGGGCCATTTTGTCGTCGGTTTCGACGGCATGACGCAATATTACGATACGAAGCTGAAAGAGAAGCGCCACGAAATCCTGGCCCGCTCCAACGGCTTCAAGGCGGTTGTCGCGCAGCTGGAAGACAAGGATGCACTGGACAAGGCCGCCGAGCTTGCCGAACCGGACGTGATCGTCCACCTCGCCGCACAGGCCGGCGTGCGTTACAGCCTTGAAAACCCGCGTTCCTACGTGGATTCCAATCTGGTCGGCTCGTTCAACATCATCGAGCTTGCCCGCCAGATCCAGCCGAAACATCTGCTGCTGGCCTCGACCTCATCCGTTTACGGCGCCAACGAAAAAATCCCGTTTGCCGAAAGCGACAAGGCCGACGAGCAGATGACCATCTATGCCGCGACCAAGAAGTCGATGGAGCTGATGGCGCACAGCTATGCGCATCTGTTCAAGGTGCCGACCACCGCCTTCCGCTTCTTCACGGTCTATGGCCCATGGGGCCGCCCGGACATGGCGCTGTTCAAGTTCGTCGATGCCATCCGCAACGATCGTCCGATCGATATCTACGGCGAAGGCAAGATGAGCCGCGATTTCACCTATATCGACGATCTCGTCGAAGGCATCGTCCGGCTGATGGCGGTGCCGCCATCCGAGGAAAACCGCGTCGTTTCCGAAGGTGTTGTCGATACGCTGTCGCAGCACGCGCCGTTCCGCGTCGTCAATATCGGTGGTGGCCAACCGGTGGAGTTGATGCGCTTTGTCGAGACCATCGAGGAAGCCATGGGCAAGCCGGCGATCCGCAACATGCTGCCGATGCAGAAGGGCGATGTGCCGCGCACCTTTGCCTCGCCGGACCTGCTGGTGGCGCTGACGAAATTCAAGCCTGAGCTGGATCTGGATTATGGCGTTCGGCGCTTTGCCGAGTGGTATAAGGAATTTTACAGCTAAAATTCGTGACAACGTCACACTTTTGCCAGATGATGGGGTTATCAGGCACCCGCCTGACGCTGATCTGACGGCCTTTAGGAGCGCTGGATGCGGAAGACAACGGCGAAAGCCTGCATAGCGATAACAGCCATGCTGATGCTTCAGTCGGGTGTCGTATTCGCGGCCGACAGCGCTTCCATTTCCTTCGACCGGGCCGATCTGGTTGCCCGTCCGGAGCCTCTGGTCATCGGCGTCGGCGTGCATTTCGGCATTGGCGGCGAATACAATTACGTGGCGGGAAAATCCGCCGCGCTCATCAAGGATATGGGTTTCAGCTCATATCGCGATGATCTGGCATGGCCGGCATTCGATCAGCCGGGTGCAAAACAGGGCCGGCCCGAGCCAAAGCAGCTTTTCGACTTCATGAAGCTGAAGCCGGCGCGGCCGCTGCTGATACTCGGCCATGGCCATCCGCAGGTGGCAGGCGGCGATCCGCCGATCACCGAAGCGGGGCGCAAGGCATTCGCAGACTTTGCAGCGCGGGCAGCGGCGGCGGCCGAGCCGTTCGATCCGATCTATGAAATCTGGAACGAATGGAACCTCACGGCGCGTTTCTCGTTGCCGTTCCTAACCGGACCCGGAAAACCCGATGATCCGCGCGCGGCGATGCATTATGCGGCGCTTGCCAAGGCGGCTGTTCCGGCGATCGCCGAGGCGGCGCCGGGCGCTCCGCTTCTGGTTGGCGCCGTTGGTGTCGACAGCGGCTGGCAGTGGACAAAAGCTGTCGTCGATGATGGTGCCGTGATGGCGCCAGCCGGTCTGTCGGTACACATGTATAACCACTGCGAGCCGGACGAGACCAAACGCAATGCGACTGAGCTGGTCGACCGTCTGGAAGACCTGCAGAAAATGCTGTCTGAAAAGGACGGCAAACAGGTGCCGATCTCGGTGACGGAATTCGGTTGGCCGACGGCAAAAAAGCCCTGCGTGATCAGCACCCAGGCACAGTCCGATAATATCGCGCAGTTTCTTCTGTGGTCCGCCGCAACGCCCTGGATGAAAGGCGCCTGGGTCTATCAGTTGAAGGACCAAGGCCGCGACGAGAACGATCTGGAGGCCAATTTCGGTCTCTTCGATTACGACTACAAGCCGAAGCCCGCGGCCTGCGCCGTGCATGAAGTGATCCGGCTTGTGAAAGATGCGAAATCCTTTCACCTGAGCCGCCCGATGCCCGACGTTTTTGTTCTGGCGATGGGTAACGGCGAGGATGTGAAACTGGCGGCATGGACGACACGCCCGGAAATCCGGGCCGAAATGTCGATGCCGGCGGGAAGGGTGGCAAAGGCGCAAGCCTTGTGCGCTTCCGAACCGCTGGCCGCGGATGCAGGTTTTGAAATAGGGGCGACACCGGTTCTGGTGGAGCTTGCAAAGCATAATACTACAGATTTTTCAGCAGATATTTCAATCAAGTAAGACGTTTTACGCCCGATTTTAAAACGGGTGGTGATGATTTCGGCGGCGCAAGGCCGACCGAGCCGGAGCAAACCAAGCGGACATAGTTCCGCGCTCCAGGCAGCATTTACCGGGGAGGGACGACCGCGATCTGCATCCAAGGGTGCATCGCGTCCCGGCTTTGGGCCGGCAGATTTGGGCAGGTGCCGCGCGGGATCGCTTGACGTGTCCCCGGCCGACGCCCTGTGCCGACACGGCACAATGTCAGGTTTCGCGGTGCGCAAGCGTCCGAAAAGCGATCAGGGTCCGGTCGTTAAAATGCAGTCCAATCCCAAAAGGGGCGATTTACAGGTTCATGTTTCACTAATTTAACGAACGGGGATGAATGATGACGGAAAATCATACAGTGGTCAGTGCGGCGACCTTCGTGAACTCCATTGGTATCAATACCAAGGGATCCACCTATAGCGACGGCTACAAGAACTCGAGCCTGATACTCGAGAGCCTGGACTATCTCGGGATCAGCAAGGTTCGCGATTCCTTCGCCGAACACGGAAAGGCCTCTCCTGTCGTTGATGCGATGGCAGATGCGGGCGTACAGTTCGATTTCCGCGTAACCTACACGCTGCCGGCCAAGGGCGACGAGGGCATTGAAGGCCACATCACCGGTCTCAAGGCATTCATGGCAAAACACCCGGGTTCGGTTATCGCCATCGAAGGCGTCAATGAAGCCAATGTCAACAGCGTCAGCTTCAACGGAATGGTCGGGCTCGATGCGGCCATTGCTTTCCAAAAGGCGCTTTACACGGCAGTGAAAGCGGAGCCGGAGCTTGCCGGCGTCACCGTCATCAACCTCAGCCTCGCCTATGACAATATCGCCGATTATGCCAAGCTTGGTGATCTCGGCGACTATTCGGATGCAGCCAACGCCCATACCTACACCCATACCGGCAAGGTTGCAGACGGGCAGGTGGAATATACGCTGGATCTGGCCAAGGGTGCTTCTGTCGGCGACCGGCTGATCGTCACCGAAACCGGTCATACGACGCTGAAGAGCGAGCCGGGCATCGGTACGTCGGAAACCGCGCAGGCCAAGTTGTTGCTTTCGGACCTTCTGCTGTCCTACGAGAACGGTGCGTCGGAAACCTATATCTACGAACTGTTCGACAACGAGGCGAGCGCACCTCGCGGCGAAAAGGAAGTCTATTTCGGCCTGTTCGAGCAGGATGGAACGCCTAAGGAAGCAGCCATCGCGCTGCATAATCTCACCACCATCCTCGGCTTCGGCGATGATGGCACCGCCGATGGCGTGCTGGATGTCGATTACACGCTCACCGGCGAACCATCCGACACGCACACGATGCTGATGGAAAAATCCGGCGGCGTCTACGATCTGGTCGTCTGGCGTGATGCTCTGGTCTTCAACGACATCACCGATACCGACATCGTCAATCCGCCGCAGACCGTGACGATCAATCTCGGCCGCACCGAAAGCATCATCCGCATCTATGATCCGATGCAGGGCCTGACGCCGATTGCCGTTTACCAGAATGTCAGCGAGTTCACGATCCCGCTCAGCGACAGCCCTCTCATCATCGAGGTTGGCGCACCCGAAGCCGTGCATGAGCCGGTCACCACCGTCGATGCCGACCTCACCATGACTGCCGCCGATTTCGTGTCGCAGATGCACAAGCTCGATGATGCGCAGGGGCTGGAAACCGTAACCCTGACGGATGGCAACGTGCTGGCCGTCTCTTCTGTCGAGACCATGGCCTACATGATCGCCAATTACGGCGCGCTGCTCGCCAAGGTGCAGGGCGGCTTCTCCTTCTCCGTCACCTATGGCGAAGCGCAGTGGACCAAGGTGCAGGAATTCGATTCCTCCGGCAATCTGACCCTCACGACCGATTACGGCATCGAAGGCGGCATCCCGGTCAGCAAGGTGAACTATTATACCGATGGTTCGCACGAGACCTGGAATTATTACATCACGGGTCAGGATTACGCGACGATCCACCAGAAGTTCGACACCAACGGCAATCTCACGCTGCTGGAACGTCTGTATGAGGATGGCTCGTTCAATTACCGGGAAATCCGGTCCGCTGATGGCACCAAGGAATACATGTATTACGATGCCGCCGGCCGGCTGGTGAACGATGTGACGGTGACCACCGATGGCACCAACACGACGCTGACCTATGACCCCGCCACCGGCAATCTTCTGACCAAGATGGTGAAGGAGGCCGATGGCGACATCTTCACCACGCAATATACCAATGGCGTGCGCACTGTTTATGCGGTGACCAGCAACGAAGGCTGGAAACAGCAGATCACCTATGATGCCACGACCGGCCAGATGCTGACCGATTACGTGGTGCAGGCGAATGGCAGTGCGGTCAACAAGACCTATGTCGACGGTGTTCTGACCAAGCTGAACACCAAGAATGCCGACGGCACCTATGACAACTGGTCCTACAACATCAAGGGCCAGGCCTATGAAACGATCCACCAGAAGAATGATGCAGCCGGCAATATCACCCTGATCGAGCGTCTGCGGGCCGATGGCACCTATGAATATCGCGAGGTGCGTGCGGCCGACGGCTCCAAGGAGTTCTTCTATTACAATACCGCCGGCAAGCTGGTGACGGATGTGCAGGTGGCCTCCGATGGCACCAGCACCACCTTCACCTATGATCCGGCGAGCGAGCAGATCATTTCCAAGGTCGTCAAGGAAACCGATGGCGATGTCTTCACCTCGCAATATACCAATGGCGTGCGCACGCTTTACGCCGTCACCAGCCATGAAGGCTGGAAGCAGCAGATCACCTATGATGCCAAGACCGGTGTCATTCTGGTGGATTACAAGCTCAATGCCGATGGCAGCGCCGTCAACAAGACCTATGTCGGCGGCGTGCTGACCAAGGAAAACACCCAGAATGCCGATGGCACCTATGACAGCTGGAACTACAACATCACCGGCCAGACCTATGTGACCATCCACCAGAAGAGCGATGCCAACGGCAATGTCACGCTGATCGAGCGCCTGCATGCGGATGGCACCTATGACTACCGCGAAATCCGCGCGACCGACGGTTCCAAACAGTATCTCTATTACGATGCGGCCGGTCGTGTGCTGAACGACGTGCAGGTGGCGGCTGACGGCACCAACACGACGTTCAAATACGATCCGTCCAGCGGCAGCGTGATTTCGAAAATGGTCAAGGAGCCGGATGGGGACCTGTTCACCAGCACCTATGTCAACGGTGTGCGCACGCTCTATGTCGCCACCAGCCATGAGGGCTGGAAACAGACGATCACCTACGATTCCAAGACCGGCATCATGCTGACCGATTACATCGCCAATGCCGATGGCAGCGCGACGAACAAGACCTATGTCGGGGGCGTACTCACCAAGGTGAACACCCAAAATATCGACGGCACGCTGGACAACTGGTCCTATAATATCAAGGGTCAGACCTATGTGACCATTCACCAGAAGAATGATGCGGCCGGCAATATCCTGCTGATCGAACGGCTGCACACGGATGGCACCTACGATTATCGCGAGGTGCGCTCCACCGACGGTACGCGCGAATACATGTATTACGACACAGCCGGCCGGCTGCAGAACGACGTGACGGTGGCGCCTGACGGCACCAACACGACGCTGAAATACGATGTGGCCAGTGGCGACATGGTCTCCAAGATGGTCAAGGAGCCGGATGGAGACCTGTTCACCACAACCTACACGGATGGCATCCGCACCGGTTATAATTATGTCGGCCACCTGGGGGACAAGCAGACGACGACCTATGACAAGGCCGGCGTGATGCTGACCGACTATGTGCTCAACACCGACGGCAGCGCATCCAACAAGACCTATGTCGGCGGCGAGCTGATGAAACAGAACATCCTGAATGCCGATGGCACCATGGACAACTGGGCCTATAACGTCACCGGCAAGACCTATGTCACCGAACATCAGTCGACCGATGCCAGCGGCAAGATCACGGCGATCGACCGTTTTCACGCGGATGGCTCCTACGATTACAAGGAGCAGCGCTTCTCCGACGGATCGAGGGATGTCAGCACCTATGATGCCAAGGGCACGATCCTCTACAAGTCGGAGATCGAGGCCGATGGTTCGCGCATCGTGCATGCCTACAAGCAGGATGGCACGGGCGATATCTGGAGCGATCACATGAACGCCAACGGTGACATCTTGTCGCGTGACATCACCCATGCGGACGGCCGTCACGATCTTTATGCCTATGCCAACGGCCAGACGCTGGATGGCGGCGCCGGCAACGACACCTTCTATTTCCGCACCACCAGCGACGGAAAAATGCTGTACGAAGGTGGCAAGGACACGGTGTTCAACTTCAACAACGATGCCAGCGGCCCAGACTATATCGATATCGACAGCAACTGGGCTGCCAGCTTCGACGACCTGAACATGGCGCAGCAGGGCAATGACGTGCTGATCACCTTCAACGACCAGAACTCGATCCTGATCAAGCAGTCGACGGTTTCCGCCCTCCAGCAGCATCACGACAACTTTGTCTTCAGCTGATCCTTGCTGAACCCGCAAGCTTGGAACCCGTCGCCACATTGCGTGGTGGCGGGTTTTCTGTTCATGCTTTTCGGGATGGCCAAGTGCGGCTTTGCTATGGGCCTGTCCGCCCTTATGGTCGCTCGCAGTTAAGGCGGGTGGGACCATGAGTTTTTCGAACCACGACATCATCATCGTCGGCGCGGGTTTTTTCGGCGCCACCATTGCCGAGCGGGTGGCGAGCGAACTCGGCAAGCGCGTTCTGCTGATCGACCGCCGTCGCCATATCGGCGGCAATGCCTATAGCGAAAACGATCGCGAGACCGGCATCGAGGTGCACAAATACGGCGCGCACCTGTTCCATACGCCAAATCGGGTTGTGTGGGATTATCTCAACCGTTTCACCCAATTCACCGATTATCGCCATCGGGTGTATTCGACCTATCAGGGTCAGGTTTATGCGATGCCGATCAATCTCGGCACGATTTGCCAGTTTTTTGGAAGGCATATGAGCCCCGATGAAGCGCGGGCGCTGATGGCGGAACAGGCAGCGGAACTTGCCGGGCGTGAACCGCAGAACCTTGAAGAAAAGGCGATCTCGCTGATCGGTCGTCCGCTCTACGAGGCCTTCATTCGCGGTTACACCGCCAAACAGTGGCAGACCGATCCGCGCGAACTGCCGGAAGGTATCATCACCCGCCTGCCGGTGCGATACACGTTCGATAACCGCTATTTCAACGACCCCTATGAGGGACTGCCGGTCGATGGCTATACGGCGATTTTTGAGCGCATGCTCGGCAATCCGCTGATCGAGACCCGGCTTGGCGTCGATTATTTCGACGTGAAATCTGAAGTCCCGGAGTGTGTGCCGCTCGTCTATACCGGGCCGATTGACCGGTATTTCGACTATCGTGCCGGCGAGCTGAAATGGCGCACGATCGATTTTCAGGAAGAGATTTTGCCGGTCGGCGATTTTCAGGGCACGGCTGTCATGAACTATGCCGATGAGGATATGCCCTATACCCGCATCCTCGAATTCCGGCATTTTAATCCGGAGCGCAGTTACCAGACGGAAAAGACCGTCATCGTGAAGGAGTTTTCACGGTTCGCCACCCGTGCGGATGAACCCTATTACCCGATCGATACGGTTGAGGACAAACGCGTCTACCTTGCCTACAAGGCGCTGGCGGACGAGGAAAAAAACGTCATCTTCGGTGGGCGGCTCGGCACCTATCGTTATCTCGACATGCATCAGGCCATTGCCGCAGCGCTAAAGTCTTTCGAGAGTGAGGTCAGGCCGGCACTGACATGAATATTTCCCCGGCAGAGTTCATCCGCAACAACCTGCGTGTCGAGCCCGCTCGGTTTTTGCCGGAAATTTCTCTCTACACAGCGCATCCCGGCAGTCGTCTCAGCCAGCTCGGCGGGTATGAAGGTGAACCGCCTTACTGGGCTTATGGTTGGGCCGGCGGCACGGTTCTGGCGCGGCATTTGCTGGATTTCCCCGAGACGGTGCGTGGCAGGCGCGTGCTCGATCTCGGTTGCGGCTCCGGTGTGGTCGGCATCGCTGCCGCCAAGGCTGGTGCCTCACATGTTCTGGCTTCGGATATCGATGCCTATGCGCTTGCGGCGACACGGCTCAATGCGGCGCTGAACGAAGTGGAGATCGATCTTGCGGAGGGTGACCTGACCGGTGGTCCGCTGCCGGAGGTCGATATCGTTCTGGTCGGTGATCTGTTTTATGACAAGGCAACGGCGGCAAGGATTTTGCCGTGGCTGTCTGCCTGTCGGGCGGCTGGCAAAACCGTATTGATCGGCGACCCATTTCGCGCCCATCTGCCCCAAGACAGTTTAAAGCTTGTCGCCAGCTATGACGTGCCGGATTTCGGCTCGGGCAATGGCAGGGCAGGCGTGTTCAGCCTGCCCTGAATTGCTTCAGGCCTTCACCTTCGGCTTTTGCCAATAGGCGCTGATGCTCATCAGCTTGCGATCATGACCGCGGCTTTTCAGAAAATCGCGGATGGCACGGGCCTCGGTCTTTTCGCAGCCGCCCCAGATATAGGTGTTTTCAGGCGCAGTCTCGGCGGCTTCCTTTACGCGCGCTTCCAGCAGGCGCATCGTGCCGGCCTTGCCGCCATTGCGGTGCAGCCATGTCACTTCGAGATTGGCCTTCGAGACGAGTTCCTGCTCTTCCGCCGCATTATCGACTTCGATAAAGGCACGGATGGTCGAGGTTTTTGGCGCTTCCGCCACCATGCGGCAAATGGCGGGCAGGGCGGCTTCATCGCCGGCGAGGATGATCGAGCGCGCATGCGCCACGCCGTCGCCTCCCGGGCCCATGATGCCGATCACGTCGCCGGGCTTGGCCGACACGGCAAACTCTGCGCCCGGCATCGCTTCGCCATCGCTCTCATGCAGCACAAAATCGATATCCAGCTGGCCACGTTCGCGATCGACGCTGCGGATCGTGTAGATGCGCACCGCCATGTCCTTTTCGTCCGGCCATGCCACGCGCCCGTCCGGGCGCATGCCGGGCCAGACCGGCGTGCCGTCATGCTGGGGGATCAAGAGACGCACATGCAGACCGACGCCGATGAACTGCTCGACATTGCGGCAGGAGACAGTGACCCGGCGCATATGCGGCGTGATCTCTTTCGTCCCGACCACCGTCGCCTCGCGAAAACTCGGCAGCGCATCCGGGTTCGGTTCTTCCGCCCAGATCAGGTCCAGCGGCTCGTCACCGGCGAATTCAAACAGGTGTTCGGCGATCATGCTGCGCGCCGACACGATGAATTTCTGAGCCGGGCAATCGAGCTCGATGGCGAGTTTGTTGTCGACGATATCGATCCGCGCATTGCCGATGATGGTCACCAGCGTCGCGCCGTTTTCATGGCGGTGCACATCGGCATGTTCGACAAAATGCTCGCAGATTTCCTCCAGCATGCGGTGGGTATCGGCGGGCACGGCGGTGCCGGAGAGGGTGAAATGTTCAGCCATCATCATGGCACACGTCCTTTCGGTTGATCAAACGGGTTTGCGCCGGCATCGGCGTCACAGAAGGTAGCTCACCGGTTCCTGTCGAACCGGATGCATGAAGACGCCCATGTCGATGCCAAAGATTTCCTGCAGCCTGTCGGCGCGGACGATATCGGCCGGTGTGCCGCGCGCAACGATACGGCCATTGCCGAGCGCCACCATGCGGTCGCAATAACGGGCGGCGAGATTGATGTCGTGCAGCACGACGATGACGGTCAGGTCGCGCTCGTGGCAGAGATCATGCACCAGCGAGAGCACGCTGGCCTGATGCGAAAGGTCGAGCGCCGAGGTCGGTTCATCGAGCAGGATGCAACGGGCGTCCTGCGCCAGCATCATGGCGATCCAGGCGCGCTGGCGCTCGCCACCCGACATGCTGTCCACCAGCCGATCCTCGAAACGGACAAGATCGGTGCGCTCCAAAGCTTCATCCACCTTGGCACGGTCGGCATCGGAAAAACGGCCGAGCGCGCCATGCCACGGAAACCGGCCGAGCGCCACCAGTTCGCGCACCGTCATGCCGTCGGTCTGCGGGGTAAACTGCGGCATATAGGCGAGATGCCGCGCAAACGCACGATTGCCCCATTCGCCGGTCGCCTTGCCATCCCACACGATATTGCCGGCGGTGGCGCCGATCTGACGCGCGATGATTTTCAAAAGCGTGCTCTTGCCCGATCCGTTCGGGCCGACAAGCCCGTAGACATGGCCCGGCTCCAGAGAAAGGTCGATATCGTGGAGGATATCCTTGCCGGTGGCCGAATATCTGATGCCGGAAAGTAAAAGGAATGTCTGGGCCACTTTTGAGAAAGCTCCGGTCGGAAATGCATAAGGGCGGAAGGATGATTTCCTTCCGCCCCCGATTACCTGCAAAACCTTTCCGACAATGTCAACTTACCAAGTCTTGCTGACCTTGAAAGTGATCGTGCGGGCGTCACCGTAACCGCATGCACCGTTGGTGCGGCAGGATTCGACATAGGTCTTGTCAAACAGGTTGGTTACGTTGAGCGATGCCGCCCAGCCTTCCTTCTTGTAGCGGATGGCCGCGTCGAAAACGGTCGAATCCGGTACCTGCAAGGTGTTGAGTTCGTCGGCCCAGGATTTGCCCTTGTGACGGACACCCGCACCAAGGCTGAGGCCTTCGAGAGCACCTTCGGTGACACTGTAATCGACCCACATCGAGGCCATGTAATCCGGCACGATGTAAGGGGTCTTGCCGATCAGGTTCGGGTTTGGATCGTTTCGGGTGACTTCGACATCATTGTAGCTGAACGAGCCGAGCAGCTTCCAGTTTTCGTTGATGTTGACCTTGCCTTCAAGCTCGAAACCCTTCGATTCCACTTCGCCAAGCTGGTCGGTGAACGGGGCGACGGGGATGGATACCGAGTTGTTCTTCTTGTTGATGTGGAAGACGGACGCCGTGAACGAGGCATCCATGAAGGTCGGATCGTACTTGATGCCGGCTTCGTACTGTTCACCTTCTTCCGGCTTGAGCGGTCCCTGGGCACCGCGACCGACCAGAGGGTTGAAGAAGGTGGCGGCGCTGACATAGGGCGTCACGCCGTTTTCGAACTCGTAGGCCAGACCTGCGCGGCCGCTCCAGGCGCTGTCGGAATCCTTGAAGCTGCCGGAGGGTGTCAGGCGGTTCTCGAAGTCGGTGTCGACATAATCATAGCGGCCGTTGAGGGTGACCAGCCAGCCGCTACCGAAGCGGATCTGGTCTTGCGCGTAGAGGCCCACCTGGTTCATCGTCACGTCTTCGCTGTAAAGCGCGCCGGGCGTCGGCTGGGTCTGGCCGTAGTTCGGGTTCAAGACATCAATGTTGCCGTTGTAAGGCTGTGGCGGCGAGAAGCCCGCGCCAAAGACCGAGTTCTGGACGTTGTCGATATGGTAGAGACGATAATCGACGCCGACCATGATCTTGTGTGTCGCGCCACCGAGTTCGAATTCGTTTTCAATGCGGTTGTCCCAGGCCAGCGTATCGCTGCTGGTATCACCCATGAAGTTGATGCGCTGCAGTTCGGTCGGGCTGGCCCAGAGCGACGGGTAGACAAGGTACTCGTACTTGTCGAGATGGCCATAACGCGCGTTCGAGGAGAACTTCCAGCCGCCTTCGAATTCATGCTCGAACTCGTAGCCGATCATCTGCTGGTCGTAACGGCCGGTGTCGAGATCCGGTTCGCCGGGGAAGAACTTTCGGGAAATCTTGCCGACGCCGGGGCGATCGACGACCGTGCCTTCGTAAGGCAGGAAGCCATTGCCCGTATGAACCTGATCGAGGCCACCGGCATAAGCCCAGATGGTGAATTTGGTCGCTTCATCCGGAGTGAAGGTGAGCTGCGGCATGATGAAGCCGCGCAGGTCGTTCGTGTAGTCGGTATAGCCGTTGCCGCCGGCAATCTTGCCGGTCAGGCGGTAGGTCATCGTTTCGCTGGCACCGACCTTGTCGGAAATATCGAAACCGGTGAAGGCATTGCCGTTCGTATTGATGCCGGCCTCGGTGTAATAATAGGGTTCGTCGGTCGGCCGCTTGCGAACCATGTCGACGATACCGCCGGCATTGGCGCCGCCGTAAAGAACCGATGCCGGGCCCTTCAGGATGTCGACGCGTTCCAGCATGAACGGATCAACCTGGAAATTGCCGAAACCGTAAGCGAAGAGATTGAGGCCATCCAGATAGACGCCGGTCTGGCTCGCATCGAAACCGCGGATGTAATACCAGTCGGTATCCGGGTCGGTGCCGAAATTCTGGGTGGCGACGCCGGCCGTGTAACGCAGTGCCTCATCGACCTTGTTGACGACACCGCGGTCCTCGAGTTCTTCCCGACCGACGACAGAAACCGCCTGCGGTACCTCATTCAGGGGCGTATCCGTCTTCGAGCCGGCTTTCGTCTGCTTGGCGACGTAACCCTTGACCGGGCCGGTGCCGGTGCCATTGCCCTGACCTTCGACGACGATCGTCTGGAGCTGCGTCGAATCCTGCGCGACGGCCGGGAAAGCCGCCATGATGGCAATCGCCGCCGCAGAGGCCTTCAGGCCGAGACCGATATTCACAGACTTAGTTTTCTTACGCATATGCACCCCTCAATGCCCCCTCGGGCCTTGTCATTAAGTTGAGCAGTTAACTCAAATTAATCTTCGCGGATTGCTGCGATCTGGGAAAATTGAAGCTTTTTGGGCAAAATTGAATGCGGCGAGCAAATGTCGTCAAAGTGTTGCCAAAAGGGCAGCGCGGCTGTTCTCAGGTGATCTGCGTTCGTTTCCAACGCGCCGGTGTCGTGCCGATATGCTGGCGGAAAACGCGGGTAAAATGCGCCTGATCGGAAAAGCCAATTTCGGCCGCAATCGTGGTCAACGGTTGGTCTGAACCGGTGAGCAAGGCCTTCGCCTTGTCCAGTCGCGCCTTCATCTGCCACTGGTGTGGCGCCATGCCGGTCGAAACCTTGAACGAATGGCTGAAATGCGATTGCGACAGGCCGGTCAGGTCCGCCAGTTCTTCCAGCCGAATATTGCGCAGGCAATGCGCGTCGATGAATTCGGTGGCGCGCCGCAATTGCCATGGCGCGAGCGCGCTGCGTTTACGGGCACTAACTTTTTCGATCTTCAACGCCGAGATGATCAGCGCCAGGCAAAGGCTGTCACCGTAGAGGTCATGCAGCGGGGTCGGATTGGAAATCTCGGCTGCAATCAGTTCTGCCAGCGACATGATGCTGGCATCGGCAAAAAGCAGGTTGGGATGGTTGAGGCGGTCGGGGTCGATCTCGTCCATCAGACGACGGCCGATGCCGTTTGCGTCAAAATGCAGATCGAGATGGCGCAGGCGCTGAACGCCTTCGATGTCGACCCATAATTCCATCTCGGCCGGTACGTAGGAGATCGGGCTGGTGTTTCTGTCCTGTCGGCCGCCGCCCTCCGTAGGGGAGCGCTTGACCGTCGGGCAACCCTTGCCGCTGTGATCAAGAACGATGAACAGGCGAGGGTCCTGGGCCACATAATGGCCGCCGGCATAACTGCCGCATTCGACATCCCAGAGATCGGCAACAATACCGTTCCATGCACGGCGGTGCAGGCTGCCGACGGCAAAGCCCTCAATCCTGTTCTGCATCCTCGGTTGGAATGTCATGTGCCCCTCAGGCTTTTCTTCTTAAACCTTCCTTTCTTTATCAAGTATTTTTCAGGCTGGCAATCCGAGCCCATAAGCGTTTTCTGATAAGCATGGCGCCGCCTTTACGCCCGCCACTGCCCATATCGGCCATCCAGCGCCCGATCGAGATAGAACGCGGCGCTGATCAGGGCGAGATGCGTAAAGGCCTGCGGGAAATTGCCGAGAAAGTTGCCCTTGCAGTCGAACTCTTCCGCATAGAGCCCGAGATGATTGCCGAGCAGCAGCAGCTTTTCGAAATTGAAGCGGGCTTCCGGCAGGCGGCCGGCGCGGGCGAGGCATTCGACATACCAGAAGGAGCAGGTCGCAAACGAGCCTTCGTCGCCATCCAGGCCGTCTGCATCCTTGTAGCGCATGACGAGGCTGTCATCGGCCAGTTGTTCGCCGATCACGTCGAGCGTCGACAGCCAGGCCGGATCGGTGGCGCTGATGAAGCGTACCAGCGGCATCATCAGGATCGCGCCATCCACTTCCGTTGTGCCCTTGGCTTTCACGAAATGGCCGCGCTCGGCATCGAAAAAATTCTCCCAGATATCGTGGGTGATAGCATTACGCGTCTCGATCCAGCGGCCGAACGGGGCCGCGAGCGAGCGTTTCTGCGCCAGCCGCAAGGCGCGGTCGACCGCGACCCAGCACATCAGCCGGGAATGGAGATGTTCGCGGTCCTCGCGGCGGATTTCCCATATGCCCGCATCCGGCTGTTGCCAGATCTCGCAGACATGGTCGACCACATCGCAGATGCCGAGCCAGTCGCGGTGGGAAATCGCCTCGCCGTATTTGTTGCTGATATAGATCGAGTCCAGCAATTCGCCGTAGATATCGAGCTGCAATTGCGTGGCGGCGCTGTTGCCGGCGCGCACCGGCTGGGCGCCGCCATACCCAGCCAGATGGTCGAGATCGGCTTCCTGCACCTGGGGGCCGCCGTCGAGCTTGTACATGATCTCCAGCCGGCCGCGATGGGAGATATCGGCGCGATCGGCCACCCATTTGGTGAAGGCGGTCGCCTCTTCCTGATAACCGAGCCGCATCAGCGCATAGACGGTGAAGGATGCATCGCGGATCCAGCTGGCGCGGTAATCCCAGTTGCGGCTGCCGCCCGGCGCTTCCGGCAGGCCGAACGTGGCGGCGGCGGCGATCGAGCCATGCTGTTTTGAGGTGAGCAGTTTCAGCGCCAGTGCGGAGCGGTTGATGGCCTCGCGCCAGCGGCCACGATAGCTGGAATGGCCGGCCCATTGCTGCCAGTATTTGATCGTGTCCTTGATCTGCGCTGTTACGTCTTCGGTGGAAAGACGCTTGTTGTTCTCCTCTTCCGAGGTCAGATCATCCAGCACGAGATCGATCTGCTCGCCTTCCTTCAGATCGATCTCTGCCGTCAGTTCGTCATCGCTGAACTGGAGAGGGATGTCGGTTTGCAGGCGCAAGGCCAGACCGTTTTTATCGGTGACGAAAGCAAAACCGTCTGCCTGTTGGAATGTCGGAATGTTTCGGGCGTAATCGGTGCGCGGCCAGAAGCGCAGCCGGATTTTTGCCTTGCCGCGGGTCACCTTGAGGCGACGGATCAGGCGGCCCTGCACCTTGCCGTCATCGGAAAGAAGCGGCATCAGATCCACCACTTCGGCACTTCCCGTGTCACCCAGCCAGCGGGTCAAAAGCACGTTGGTATCGGGAATATACATCTGGATCGGACGGGCACCGGGAATGTGTGGCGCGAGCTCAAAACCGCCGCCATGCTCCGGGTCCAACAGCGCGCAGAACAGGCTCGGGCTGTCGAGGTCGGGCCAGCAGAGGAAATCGATCGTGCCATCGGTGGCAACCAGCGCCGTTGTCTTCAGGTTGCCAATCACGCCGTGTTCGGAAATCGGGCGCGGGATTTCTTCGGTATGCCTCGATTTCCGGGTGGTTTCGGCTGCATCGGGTCGGCCGCCATTTTCGTCGATCCGCTTCATGCGCTTTCCTTTCGTTAGATCGGAGAACGCAAGGGGAGAATATCAGTTGCAAACCGAGCAAGGTTCCCAGAATTCAGATGCTGTCGCCCACCATTTCGCGGCGGCGCAGTTCCAGTTCTTCGGAATAACGGCGCAGCGTATGGCTTTCGCTCAGCTGGCCAACAACCTTGCGTTCGATCATGTTGTCGATCACGGCCAGCGCTTCGCTCTGGGTCTTTTCAAAAATGGCCGCCGCCTGCTTGGCGTTCATCTGGGTTTGCAGCACATCGTTCTTGAACCGGACATATTTTTCCAGGCTGTCTTCCTGGTCACCGGTATCGGTCAGCGAGCCATGCACTTCCGGCACAAGCACCATGCCGGCATATTTGCCGCTATCGTCGGTGAGGATGACGCGCTGGGTGGCGCCGAGCGGAAAATCGCGGCGGAAATCACCGAGCGACATGGTGGCCTGTGCGGTCTTCACGTCGGAGCGCATCATGCGGCCGACGGTGAGGTTGCGGATCCAGCCGACATCGTGGGCGCTGCGAATGCTTTCACCGCGCAGGTGGAAACGCCATGTGGCGAACGAGTAACCAAAGGTGGTGCGCACGATCAGCGACGAAGTGATGACGGCGGCGAGCACGAGTGCGGTGATCGGAAAGTCGCCCGTCAGTTCCAGTGCCAGAAACGTCATGGTCAGTGGCCCACCGATGATGGCGACAGCCAGCGCGCTCATGCCGACAATGGCGAGCACGACCGGTGCGAGCAGGACGAGACCGAGGGCGGCGGTGGAGAAGGCAAAGATCTTGCCGAGCAGGGCACCGAGAAACAGCGAGGCGAAGAACAGGCCGCCACGAAAACCGGCGCCGATGGACACCGCCGAGGTTGCTGCCTTCATCAGAAAAATGCTGATGAGAACGGGCAAGGCAACGTCGTGGGCAAGGTTGAGATGCAGCGCGCCGTGGCCACCGGACATGACCTGCGGGCTAATCATCGCGAACAGGCCGACGACGATGCCGCCGAGCGTGGGGCGCAGCCATGCCGGAATGGAGCTTTTGCGGGAAAGCTCCTCGATGGTCGCGACGCCCTTCATGAGCACGATGCCGACGCCGGCGCAGCAGGCGCCGAGGATGATGGCGGGGACGAAATCGCTCGGGCTGACGCTTTGCAGCATGCCCATTTCGACAATGAAACTGATGTCGATGAACTGGCGGGCGACCAGCGTGGCCACTAGTGCCGAAACGACGACCGGGGCGAGCGAGGCGGTGGTGTAGGAGCCAATCACCAGCTCGAAGGCGTAGAATGCGCCGGTCAGCGGGGCGTTGAAGGCGGCGGAGATGGCGCCGGCAGCACCGCAGCCCACAAGAATGCGCATGTCGGCGCGGCGGAGAGCCAGCTTGTTGCCGATCTTGGAGGCGAAACCGGCGGCAAGCTGGGTGTAGCCGGCCTCCAGGCCGACCGAAGCGCCAAAACCGTTGGACACGAGGTTCTGGTAGACGATGATAAAGCTGTCGGTGAGCGACAGTTTTCCGCCATGCAGGGCATTGGCCTCGATCGGGTCGACCATCGGGCGTTTGCGGAAGCGGGCCAGCACCAGAATGGTGATGCCGAGAATGATGCCGCCGACAATGGGGGCGGAGAGGAGCAGGATCGTGTCGCTGACCTCGGATGAACTCAGGCGCTCGTCGCTATTAATGCCGAAAATGTTCTGATGCATGGCGGCGGCGGCAAGGTTCATTGCGGTGACGACGAGGCCGGAAATGACTCCGATCGCGGCGGCGATGACGATGATGCCCCATTCGTTGCGGCGCACGAGAATGCGCAGGTCAAGCCCGGCAAGATAGCGCCACAGCATTCGCAACCGTAACGACGCCCTGTCCGAAATGTCCGATCTTCGCGAGGCGACCTGTTCCTGAACGTCTGGCCGTTCAGCCTCGGACTGTTCTTGTGGTTTTACCTGCGACTGTACCTGTGACTCGGGCGGCGGCGTCATTACGGGAACCTGGGGCTATGCCCATTGGATGCGAATAAGGATGTGCGGCGTCGGGATAAGGCAGGACTTAGGCGATAAACGTCATTTTCAAGTCCGTTGCTACCCTCTCAAGCAGTCAAATGCGGCGAAAGATCAACGATCCGGTGATTGCGGCCGGTCTCGTTGTGAAGCTTGATGATCATCATCCTACGCGAATCGGAGGATTGACAGCCCGGTCGCTTGAGTTATTCTGTTATAAAAATGCACATAACATAATAATGGAACATCAAGAAAACCGGGAGCCTGTCATGAAGTTGAAGCTCGCATTCCTTGTCGCCACGGCGCTCATTGCCGCACCATCTTTCGCTGCCGCCCAGGAAAAGGGTGGTGTCATCAATGTCGCGACGATCGGTGAGCCGCCGACGCTCGACCCGATGGCCTCGACCGCCGATCTGGTCGGCATCGTCACCCAGCACATGTTTGAAACGCTCTATACGTTCGACAAGGGCTGGAAGACCGTGCCGCTTCTGGCTGAAAGCCTGCCGGAAATCAGCGCCGACGGCAAAACCTACGTCATCAAGCTGCGCTCCGGCATCAAGTTTCATGACGGTTCCGACATGGCGTCGGACGATGTCGTCGCCTCGCTCAATCGCTGGGTAAAGGTTGCCTCGCGCGGCAAGCAGGCGGCAAGCTTCCTCGACAAGATCGAGGCCACTGATGCTTCCACCGTGACGATCACGCTGAAGCAGCCTTATGCGCCGCTCGTGTCGCTGCTCGCCTTCAACAATTCGGCGGCGATCATTCTGCCTGCTGAAAAGCAGGACGAGCCGATGAAGGAGTATATCGGCACCGGTCCCTACATGCTGAAGGAACGCAAGGCCGACCAGTATATCCAGCTTGCCCGTTTCGACGGCTACAAGTCGCGCGGCGGCGAGGCCGATGGTTATGGCGGTGCGCGTCACCAGTATCTCGACGAGATCCGTTTCGTGCCGGTGCCGGATGCCAATACCCGCGTCGAGGCCGCAGTGTCCGGCCAGTATGATTATGTCGACCAGCTGCCGGTCGAATCCTTTGCCAAGGTGGAAGGTTCTTCGACCACCGAGCCGGTCGTGCTGAAGCCGTTCGGTTATCCGGTCTTCGTGTTCAACACGGCGGAAGGCGTTGCCAAGGATGTCGCCATGCGCAAGGCGATCCGCCAGGCGCTGAGCATGGAAGACATGCTGGCCGCCGCGTTCGGCAGCACCGATTTCTACGCGCTCGACGGCAATATCTATCCGAAGAACTTTGTCTGGAGCACCGATGCCGGTGTCGAGGGCAATTACAATGTCGCCGATCCGGAAGGCGCTGCGGAAGCTGCCAAGGCTGCCGGTTACGATGGCGAGAAGCCGATCCGCATTCTGACGAGCCGCCAGTACGAGTTCCATTACAAGATGGCGCAGGTGGCGGCCGAATATCTGAAGCTTGCCGGCTTCAAAGTCGACATGCAGGTGGTGGACTGGGCAACGCTCACCCAGCGCCGCGCCGACAAGGGCCTTTGGGATATCTACATCACCCACAGCCCGTTCCTGCCGGAACCGGCGCTGATCGGCTCATTGGCGCCAAGCTCGCCGGGCTGGTGGGATACGCCTTTGCGCAAGCAGACGGTCGAGGCTTTCTCGGCCGAAGCCGATCCGGACAAGCGTCTCGCCCTGTGGGCCGATGTGCAGAAGGCCATGTATGAGGAAATCCCCTACATGAAGATCGGCGATTTCAACGCCGTCGCCGCCAAGAAGAAAACGGTTGAAGGCGTCGAGCCTGCTCCGTGGCCCTACTTCTGGAATGCTTCGATCAAGAAGTGATTGGGGATGGCAATGATCTCTTACTCCCCGTCATTCCTGTACCTCGGGTTTTCCCGAGGGATGTCACAGGAATCCAGCAGCGCCATGTCCATGGCGCGGAAAAGTCCTCTCACGGCGCAGACGCGCCGTGGCTGGATCCCTGTGACAAGCACAGGGATGACGGAAGTAGAGGTCGTTGCTTCTCATGACCTGCATCTATCTTTCAGACACGGAACCATTTTCCCATGATCCGTTATATTCTCCAGCGCCTGGCCGGCATGATCGTCGTGATGTTTCTCGTCGTCACGATCGTTTTTGTCATCGTGCGCGTCACGCCGGGTGATCCGGCCGCCGTCATGCTCGGGCCGGATGCATCGGCCGCCGACATTGCCGACCTGCGCACACGATTGGGCCTCGATCAGTCTCTGGCGGTTCAATATTTCTATTATATCGGCCAGATGCTGAAGGGTGATCTCGGCCAGTCGATCTTCCTCAACATGCCGGTCACCTCGGCTTTGCTGGATCGCGCCGAACCGACATTCTTCCTGACGCTGTTCTCGCTGGCGATCGCCACGATCATCGCGCTGCCGATCGGCATCTATGCCGCCTATCGCCGTGGGTCCTTCGTCGACCAGGCTGCGACCACGATCGCCATGCTGGCCGCCAGCATTCCAAGCTTCTGGCTCGGCCTGATCCTGATGCAGTTTTTTGCCGTGCGGCTGAACATCTTTCCGGTCTCCGGTTATGGCGGGCCGGGCTCCAGCTTCATGGATCGCATGTATCATCTGACGCTGCCGGCCTTCGCGCTCGGCATCGTTTCCTCGGCGCTGATCCTGCGTTTTACCCGCGCCTCCATGCTGGATGTTCTGGGTGACGATTATATCCGCACCGCCCGTGCGAAAGGTCTGGTCGAGCGCCGGGTGATCATGAAACATGCGCTCAAAAACGCGCTGATCCCGATCCTCACCGTCATCGGCCTCACTGCCGCCGTGCTGATCTCCGGTGCCGTCGTCACCGAGACCGTGTTCGGGCTTCCGGGTGTTGGCAGCCTCGTCGTTTCGGCGGTGCTGCGACGTGACTATCCGGTCATTCAGGGGGCGCTGCTCGTCATTGCAGCACTCTACGTTCTCATCAATTTCGCGATCGACATGCTCTATCTGCTGATCGATCCCCGCGTGCGTTATTAAGGGGGCGACGGATGACGGATATCGCTGTTACCGAGACCAAACCCGCCGAGAGCGAAGGCTCGAAATTTTTCAAGCGGTTCATCAAACGCAAGACTGTCGCCTTCGGTCTGATCGTGCTGGTAATTTTCGTGACGCTGGCCGTGCTGGCGCCGTGGATCGCGCCTTATTCGCCGTCGAAGCTTTCCATCGTCAACCGGCTGAAGCCGCCGGGCGAGATGTTCTGGTTCGGCACCGACGAATTTGGTCGCGACGTGTTTTCCCGCACGATCTATTCGGCCCGGCTGTCGCTGCTGATCGGTGCCTCCGTGGTGATCCTGTCGGCGGCCATCGGCGTCACGCTCGGCCTGCTCGCCGGTTTCTTCCAGAAACTCGACACGCCGATCGCCCGCCTGATCGATGCGATGATGGCCTTTCCCGACATTCTGCTCGCCATCGCGCTGGTGGCGGCATTGGGTCCGTCGCTGACCACGGTCATCGTGGCGCTGTCGATCGTCTATTCGCCGCGTCTTGCCCGCATCGTGCGCGCCTCGACGCTGGTGATCCGCGAATTGCCTTATGTGGAAGCGGCGCAGGCGCTCGGCATCTCGACCTTCCACATCATGACGCGGCATGTGCTGCGCAATCTTCTGTCGCCCATCCTCGTTCAGGCCACTTTCCTGTTCGCCAGCGCCATGCTGGCGGAAGCCGGCCTGTCGTTTCTGGGGCTTGGCGTCAGCCCCGAGATTCCGACCTGGGGAACCATGATCGCCGCCGGCCGCCAATATATCGGGCAGGCCGACTGGATGACCTATTTCCCCGGCTTTGCCATCATTCTTTCCGTGCTCTCGCTGCAGATGGTCGGCGACGGGTTGCGGGACATGCTCGATCCAAGACTGCGAAGGGACCTTTGACATGACCGGTGAAAACAACACACCGCTCCTCCTCACCAACGTCAAGCCGATGGCTTTTGGCGCGACCGCACAAACTGGCACGACCGACATTCTCGTCGGCGGCGACGGCAAGATTGCTGCCATCGGCCAGTCGATTGCGGCTCCTGCCGATGCGCGTCGTGTCGATGGCAAGGGCGCCTGGGTTTCTCCGGGCTGGGTCGATCTGCATGTGCATATCTGGCATGGCGGCACGGATATTTCGATCCGCCCATCCGAATGCGGCGCCGAGCGCGGCGTCACCACGCTGGTCGATGCCGGTTCCGCCGGTGAAGCCAATTTCCACGGTTTTCGCGAGTACATCATCGAGCCGTCGAAGGAACGCGTCAAAGCCTTCCTCAATCTCGGTTCGATCGGTCTTGTTGCCTGCAACCGTGTCGCCGAACTGCGCGATATCCGTGATATCGATCTCGACCGCATCATCGAATGTTACGCCGAAAACAGCGAGCATATCGTTGGCCTGAAGGTGCGTGCCAGCCATGTCATCACCGGTTCCTGGGGTGTGACGCCAGTCAAGCTCGGCAAGAAGATCGCCAAGATTCTCAAAATCCCGATGATGGTGCATGTCGGCGAACCGCCGGCGCTTTATGACGAGGTTCTGGAAATTCTTGGGCCCGGTGACGTCGTCACCCATTGCTTCAACGGCAAGGCCGGTTCCTCCATCATGGAAGACGAGGACCTGTTCAACCTGGCCGAACGTTGCGCTTCCGAAGGCGTGCGTCTCGATATCGGCCATGGCGGCGCGTCCTTCTCGTTCAAGGTGGCGGAAGCGGCGATCGCGCGGGGCCTGCTGCCACATTCGATCTCGACCGATCTGCACGGCCATTCGATGAACTTTCCGGTCTGGGATTTGGCGACGACGATGTCGAAACTGCTGTCGGTCGGCATGCCGTTCGACAAGGTGGTCAATGCCGTCACGCATGCGCCGGCCGAAGTCATCAAGCTCGATATGGAAAACCGTCTTTCGGTTGGCCAGCGCGCCGATTTCACCGTGTTCGACGTGGTGGATTCCGATCTGGAGGCCACCGACTCCAACGGCGACGTGTCGCAGCTGCGCCAGCTGTTCGAGCCGCGTTATTCGGTCATCGGATCGGAAGCGATCACCGCCAGCCGCTACATCCCGCGCGCCCGCAAGCTCGTGCGCCACAGCCATGGTTATTCCTACCGCTAAGGCGGTGGGAATTCCCTGACACAAATTGCATGACACAGGAGTTTGCGTGACACAGTCCCCGATCAAAGTCGAAGCGACGGCGACCACGCCTTACGACAGGCTCACCGCGCTCGGCATCACCCTGCCGCCGGCACCGCCGCCGATCGCCAATTTCGTCACGCATGTGATCGAAGGCAATATGCTCTATCTCTCGGGGCAGGGGCCGCGTGAGGCGGATGGTTTTATGCATGTGGGCAAGGTCGGCACGGAGGTTTCCGTTGAAAAGGCCTATTCCGATGCCCGCCTGACCGGCGTCAATCTGCTGGCCGTCATGCAGGATGCGCTGGGCGATCTGTCCCGCGTTCGTCGCGTGGTGAAACTGCTCGGCATGGTCAATGCGGCGCCTGATTTCGGCGATCACCCGCAGGTCATCAACGGCTGCTCCGATCTCTTCAACGCCGTGTTCGGCGAAGCGGGCCAGCATGCCCGTTCCGCCGTCGGTTTCGGTTCGCTTCCCGGCAATATCACCGTCGAGATCGAAGCCATCGTGGCTCTTCACGACTAAGGGCGGAGGAAAACGGTCAGTGGTTGCGCCAGCCCATCACCTTCTCGATACGGGCCGCCGATTCCTTCACACGGTCGGCGTAACCGGCCTTGTCGGCAAAGGCCTTCTGCTCGGGAAGAACGATGGAAATCGTTGCCACGCAATCGCCCCGGCTATCGACGATCGGCGAGGCGATGCAGGCGACCGAATAGTCGGATTCACCGGCCTGGATCGACAGGCGCTCATCGAACGCCACTTTTGCCGCGCGCGCCAGTTCGGTCGGGTCGATGGTGGCACGGCCGGTCGGCGAAATGCGTGCACCGCGCTTGAACAGGTCGACACGTTCGGCTTCCGGCATGTGGCCAACGAGAAGGCGGCCCGAGGCCGTCCAGTTGAGCGGCACGCGGGTGCCGACGCGCGAGGCGACCTGAAAATGGCTCGGTCCGTCGGCCATGGCCAGAACCAGCATGTGTTCGGCGTCACGACCGCAGACCTGCACGGTTTCACCGGCCTCACGGCAGAGATCGTGCATTTCATGGGTGGCGACGCTCATGAAATCCAGCGAGCGGGCGTAAGCGAGACCGTAGTGATACAGCCGCGCGCCGAGCCACAACGTGCCGTCGGCATTGCGGGCGAGCATGTTCTTGTCCACCAGATCGTCGATGATCACGTAGACGGTGGAGAGTGGCGCCTTCACCGCCTTGGCGATTGCGTAAGCCCCCGCTGGCGCGCCGGTTTCATACAGGTAATCGATCACCTGCAAGGCGCGGTCTATGCCGCTGACGCGCGAGCGTTTCGCCTTGGCATCACCGTCAACAGACGTCGCGTCGGAAAGAGTGCCTGCTGATGTCTTCGTATCCAAAACCACGCTCCTGCGCCTTAAAGAACCTATTGCGTTATTATGGCATAGGTGGGTCGAGAGCAACCGAAATCCGCATTTTGTTGCGCGGAATACAACCTGGAGAATGACAATGTCCGATGATATCCGCCCGCAGATCGGCCTTCGCCCGGTCATCAACGTATCCGGCACCATGACCAGCCTCGGTGCGTCGATCGTCGTTCCCGAAGCCATCAGGGCGATGACGCAGATCCTGCCGCAATTCGTCGAGATCAACGACCTGCAGCGCAAGGCGAGCACGATCATCGCACGGCTGACCGGCGGTGAAGCCGGTTTCGTCACCGCGTCCTGCTCGGCCGGTATCAGCCTTGCTGTTGCCGGTGCCATTACCGGGCCGGACCTGCTGGCGATCGAAAAGCTGCCGGAAGTGACGACCGACAAGAACGAGGTTCTGGTGCAGATGGGCCATGTCGTGTCCTACGGCGCGCCGGTCGATCAGGCGATCCGCCTTGCCGGCGGCAAGGTGGTGATGATCGGCCAGTCGACCTCGACCCATCGCTACCACATGGAAAACGCCATCACCGACAAGACGGCCGCCGCCGTTTATGTCGTGTCGCACCATGTGGTCGATTACGGCCTGTTGAACCTCAAGGAATTCGTCGAGATCGCTCATGCCAAGGGCGTGCCGGTCATCGTCGATGCGGCCTCCGAATATGACCTAGAAATCTTCCTCGAGCAGGGGGCGGATATCGCACTTTATTCCGGCCACAAGTTTCTCGGGGGGCCGACCTCGGGCATCGTTGCCGGTCGCAAGGATCTGGTGCGCAATGCCTTCCTGCAGAACATGGGCATCGGCCGTGGCATGAAGGTGGGCAAGGAAAGCGTGTTTGGCGTCATGGCGGCGCTGGAAGCGTGGGAAAAGCGCGACCACGCCGGCATTCGTGAACGCGAGACCGGGTACCTCAATCTCTGGAAGCAGACGCTGGACAACCGTCCGGGCGTGACCGCGCTGATCGAGCCCGACCCGACCAACAACCCGCTCGACCGCCTGCGTGTGATCATCAAGGCCGAAGAAGCGCATATCACCGCCTGGGATCTGGCGGCGGCTTTGCGCAGCGGCTCGACACCGATCATCGTGCGCGACCATGAGGTAGAGCATGATTATTTCTATCTCGACCCGTGCAACCTGCATCCGGGTCAGGAGACCGTGGTGGCATCGCGTCTGGCCGAGGAACTCGACAAGGCGCGTGCGTCTAATGAGATCATCGCAACGCCGTTCGAGGATTTGAGCCGTCATCGGTTTGATGGTGCTTTGAAGTGGCCGGATTGAGTGATGCCGGGTGGGGGCGTGCCCCTCATCCGCCTGCCGGCACCTTCTCCCCGTAAAAACGGGGAGAAGGGCACAAGCCGCTTTCTCCTTGCCCCAATCGGGGCACGTCCCCTCTCCCCGCAAGCGGGGAGAGGGCTAGGGTGAGGGGCACCTACACGGCACTTCGAAAAATGCCGCATCTAATAAAAGGGAACGCCGATGAACACCGCAGCAAAAATCATGTCCTCCACCGATCCGGTCCTGTCCGTCGAAAAGCTGCGGACATCCTTCATGGTCGAGGGAGAATGGAAGCCGGTCGTTCGCGATATTTCCTTCACCGTTGCGCCCGGTGAAACGGTGGCGATCGTCGGCGAGAGTGGCTCCGGCAAATCCGTCACCTCGCTGTCGATCATGCGCCTGCTGCAGCCCGATACCAGCCGTATCGAAGGCAAGGTTTTCCTCGGCGGTCGGGACCTTCTGGCCCTGCCGGAGCATGAGATGCGCAAGGTGCGCGGCAATGATGTGGCGATGATCTTTCAGGAACCGATGACGAGCCTCAACCCGCTCTTCACCATCGGAGACCAGATTTCCGAGGCGCTGCTGGCGCATTCGTCGATGAGCAAGGCGGAGGCGAAGGCCGAAACCATCCGCATTCTCGAAAAGGTGCGCATCCCGTCGGCCGCCTCGCGCTTCGACGAATATCCGCATCGTTTTTCCGGCGGCATGCGCCAGCGCGTGATGATCGCCATGGCGCTCGCCACCAAACCAAAGCTGCTGATCGCCGACGAACCGACCACCGCGCTCGACGTCACCATTCAGGGCCAGATCCTCGACCTCATCAAAATGCTGCAGGAAGAGGAGGGGACGTCCGTCCTCTTCATCACCCATGACATGGGCGTGGTCGCGGAAATCGCCGACCGCACCGTGGTGATGTATCGCGGCGAGCAGGTCGAGACCGGCGATACCGCCGACATTTTTCATCGGGGAAAACATCCGTATACGCGGGCGCTTCTTTCGGCCGTGCCGGTGCTGGGCTCGATGCAGGCCTATCAGCGGCCACTGCGCTTTCCGGTGGTCGATGCCGCGACGGGCCTTTCCGATGTGCCGGTTGAAGTCGCCGATACGGTGGCCAGCGGCGAGCCGGTGTTGCAGGTGAAAAACCTCACCAAGCGCTTCGACATCCATTCCGGCCTTTTCGGCAAGCTGAGCGGCCGCGTGCATGCGGTCGAGAACGTCTCTTTCGAGCTGGCTGCCGGCGAAACCCTGTCGCTGGTGGGGGAGAGCGGTTGCGGCAAATCCACCACCGGCCGCGCCATCATGCGGCTGATCGAGCCGGAAAGCGGCTCCGTTCTGGTCGAGGGCCGAGAGGTGCTGGCGCTCGACAAGAAGGATATGCGCGAAATGCGCAAATCCGTGCAGATGATCTTTCAGGATCCGTTTGCCTCGCTCAACCCGCGCATGACGGTGGGGGCAGCGATTGCCGAGCCTTACCTCGAACACAAGATGGGCGACGCCAAACAGGCGAAGGCGGTCGTGGCCGACATGCTGGTCAAGGTCGGGCTGACGCCGGATATGGCCAAGCGCTATCCGCACGAGTTTTCCGGTGGCCAGCGCCAGCGTGTCTGTATCGCCCGCGCGCTTGCGCTGCGGCCGAAGGTGATCGTTGCGGATGAAAGCGTGTCGGCGCTCGATGTGTCGATCAAGGCGCAGGTGATCAACCTGATGCTCGACCTGCAGCAGGAACTGGACCTCGCCTTCCTGTTCATTTCCCACGACATGGCGGTGGTGGAACGGGTCAGCCACCGGGTTGCGGTGATGTATCTGGGGGAAATCGTCGAGATCGGGCCGCGTGCCTCGGTGTTCGGCAATCCGCAGCATGCCTATACGAAACGCCTGATGTCGGCCGTGCCGGTGCCGGACCCGGAGCGTCGGCGCATCAAGAACTCCGCCGTTGTGGAAGAGCTGAAAAGCCCGATCCGGCCGGTGGATTACAAGATCATGCCGATGGAATACCGCGAAGTCTCTCCCGGCCATCTCGTGGCCGAGAGCTGAGGACATGCGCCATGCTCAGTAGCGTGAAACGCTGCCGCTGCGGGTGACGGTATTTCCGCGCGGGCCGGTGGTGGTGCGGCCATAAGAGTAGCTCCCGGGCGCGGTCTTGGTGACATAACCGGATCGGCTGGCGGAATTTCCGTAAGGGCCTGTCACCACCTTGCTGCGCGAGCATGTGCCGCCGGCGCAGCCGCTGCTGGCGTGGCCGGAATAGGTGCCGTGCGGTGTGTGGACGTGACCGTGGCGGGACCATGCATTGGCACTTTCCGCGGCCATGCCGAACAGGACGGCGGTGGTGGCGAAAATCGAGAGCGTCTTGATCATGGAGGCGTTTCCTTCTTCGGTGACTGGGGCGTTTGTGATCAACGGGACAAAGGATGCGGTCATCAGTTTTCCGGCGTTTTGCAGAAACAGCCGGATTTTTTGCATTTTGTAACAGCGTCGCCATGGCGCTTGCCTGTCGCCACCGGGCGTGAACAATGGCCTCATGAACAACCGCCATATTCTGATCGTTGAGGACGACCGCGATATCCGCACGCTGCTGACCGAGTTTTTGACCGGTGAGGGTTTTGTCGTCGATGCTGCTGACACCACCAGTGCCGCCGAGAAGCGAATGGCGCTGCGCAAGCCTGATCTCGTCGTGCTCGACCTGATGCTGCCGGGGGAGGACGGGCTGTCTTTCTGCCGCCGCCTGCGTGGAAAAAACAGCGACCTGCCGATCCTGATGCTGACGGCAAAAGACGAGGAAATCGACCGCATCGTTGGGCTGGAAATGGGCGCCGACGATTATCTCGGCAAACCGTTCAATCCGCGCGAACTGCTGGCCCGCATCCGCGCCATCCTGCGCCGTGGCGGTCTGCGTAATGGCGCTGCCAAACATGAAGAGGACGGGGTTGGTGAAGGCCCTAACCGAAAGGCTTTCTGCGGGCTGGTGCTCGATCTCGATGCGCGCACCGTTGGCCCCGCCGAAGGGGAAAGCGTGTTCCTGACATCCGCCGAATTCGATCTGTTGATGTGTTTTGTCGAACGCCCGCGCCGTGTTCTGTCGCGTGACCAGTTGCTGGACTGGACCCGCAGCCGCGTCGCCGATCCGTTCGACCGCACCATCGATGTCACCATGTCGCGCCTGCGCAACAAGCTGACACCGCTGATGCCGCCGGGACAGGCCTTCATCACCACCGTGCGCAGCGCCGGCTATATGCTGTCGGCGCAGGTGACGGACGCCTAACCATGGCAAGGCTCGGTATTTTCTGGCGTATCGTACTGATCGTGGCGCTGGCCCTGTTCGTCATTCAGGTCGTGGTGTTCGAAGGCGTTCGCCGCCACAAGGCGGATGCGACGGTGGAGCGCCGGTATTCGGTCGGCGAACGCATCGTACCTTATGTCCAGCTTCTCGACCGGACGCCGCAGGATGAGCGTCCGACTATTGTCGCGCTGGCAAGAACCAATGGTATTGATCTCAGTTTTTCCAACACGCCGCCCACCGATGAAGCCTCACATTTCGGCACCGGTCTTGTGCGCCTGTCCTTCCTTGTCGGGCATGAACTGGAAAGGCAGGGAATGGGCGACCGCTTTTTCGCTGTCGGCGATGGTGAGGATCGCGGCGATGGCGGCGAGGATAATGATGACGAGGAACAGCGCATCGTGGTGCAGATCGGGCTTGCCTCCGGAGAGGTTGCGCGGTTCGATGTGAACGATACGCTGACGGTGCGCATTCTCGGCTGGCCGATCGGTTTTGGCGCCGGTGCGCTCGGTTTCATCGTCGCGATCGTGGCGCTTGTGGCGGTGGCGCGCGAGGCGCGGCCGATCGCAGCCCTGTCGCGTGCCGTCGACCGGCTGGGCACGCGTCTGCAGCCCGAGCCGTTGCCGGAAGCGGGTGCCAAGGAAGTGCGCACGCTGATCCGTGCCATCAACGCCATGCAGCACCGCATCGCCAACCTGATCAACAACCGCACTTTTGTCATCGGCGCGATTTCGCATGACCTGAAAACCAACCTGACGCGTCTGCGCCTGCGGCTGGAAATGATGCCGGACAATCCGCACCGGGCCCGCGCGCTGCAGGATGTGGAGACCATGCAGGGGCTGATGACCGATGCGCTGATCTTTGCCAAGGCGGCGCTGGCGGTGGAGGAGGTCGAGGCGATCGATGTCGCCGACATGCTGGCCACCGTGTTTGCCGAACGTGCCATCGTGCCGGATGTCCTGACGCTCGCCGACGGGCCGGATGCCGCTATGGTGCGCATCCAGCCGGCGGCGCTGCGGCGGGTGATCGACAATCTCGTCGACAATGCCCTGCGGTATGGCGAGGGTTATCTGGCCGTGTCGCTTGTGGGCGAAGGCCAGCATGTGGTGATGGCGATCCGCGATCGCGGACCGGGCATCGCCAAGGATATGCGGGAGGCGGTGTTCGATCCGTTCGTGCGGGTGGAGGGTTCTCGCAGCCGCGATACCGGCGGCTCCGGCTTGGGACTGACCATCGTGCGGCAGATCGTCGAGGCCTATGGCGGCACGGTGCGGCTCGGTAATGTTGAGCCACAGGGGCTGGAAGCGGTGGTGACATTACCGCGCATGCAGGCCACTGTTACAAAATGAAAAGAACCTGACGCATTCGGGAGAACTGCTTCGGCCACATTGATCCTCATCCACCATGAAGAGGATCACGACATGAAAATCGCAATCTATGCCGCAGTTCTGGGGCTGACCGTCGCCAGCCTTTCCACCGCCGCCATCGCGCAAACCGCAACGCTTCGCAACGCCATCGAAACCGGCAGGACGACTGTCTCCGACGTGAACGAGTACGACGGTTTCGATGATTATGACGATGGCTACTGCGCCCACTCCGCTTTCGAGCGTGGCATGGCGTTCAGCGAACATGCCATGTTTTTGCGCGATCACTACAATCCGATCCGTATACGCGTGCTGATCGCTTCCGGTTTGTCCATTCAGGAGACCACGATCGGTATTCGCACCGACCAGCAGGATGCCTGGCGGGCTTACACCAACGCGGTACTGGCCATGGTGCCTGAACGCGAGGTCATCACCCATCTTTTTGGCAAGGATGGTGAAAACAAGGATGGTCCAGACGCCTTCGCTCGCTCGGAAGCCGTTGCCGACATGGTGCTGGCCGGCAACGCCAAGGCCGAGATCCTGAAACGCGCAATCGCCGACCTGCGTGCAAAACTCAGTCCGGAACAACTCGAGGCTGCCCGCCTGCCGCGCCTGATCGGCCGGATGTAACGGGGAAAGACGCTGACATGTCCATATTCAACAAGGGCAGACGCCTGCCGACATCGCTCTGCGCCACCGCCATTCTGATTGCCGGGTTTGCCATGGCCTCGGAAGCGAGCGCTGCCACGCCGGCTGTCACCACCAACGCCGTCAACCTGCGCGCCGGGCCCGGCACCGTTTATCCGGTGGTGACGACGCTTCCGCCTTCCGCTTCGGTGACGACCTACGGCTGCCTTGCCGATCGGTCCTGGTGCGATATCGGCTGGGGCGGCCAGCGCGGCTGGGTGTCTGCTGCCTATCTGCAGGTGATCTATGCCGGGCGTCCGGTTCTGATCACGCCATCAGTCGCACCAGCCATCGGCATCGCTGTTGTCGCCTTCAACCAGGCCTATTGGCACAACCATTATGTCGGGCGCCCATGGTACGGCCATTGGGGGCGTTATTACCCGGTGCCGCCGCATGTCGGCCCGCATCCCCCGCGTCCGCCCCATGTCGACCGCACGGTCACGCGCTCCTGCGGCGGCCGGGTCTGCAGCCGCACCGGCGTCGTCACCGGCCCGAACGGCGGTCACATCGTGCGTCACGGCACGATCAGCCGCTGGTAGTTCTTCCCTATCGTAAAACGGGGATCGTCATGATCAGAAAGATACTCACCATCGCTATCGTGCTGTTCGCCGGCGCGGTCCATGCACAACAGGCCAGTCAGGCGCAGATGCAGGCTTGGCGCGAGGCCTGCGCTCCGGATGTAAAACGCCTTTGCCCCGGCATTTCTCCGGGCGGTGGCCGGTTGAAAGCGTGCATTCGCGAGCATGCGAGCGAGTTTTCCAAACCTTGTATGGATGCGATGAAAACTGCGCGCGCTGCCCGAAATCCTTGACGCATTGTCCTTGCATGCCGGCTGCGAGCGCTTCGGTCGTGGCCGGAACACTCTCCCGGTGGCCACGCTATTCGTGGTCAGCCACCGTCAAGCTGGGGCAACAAGCTTGAGGAATACCAGCGCGAGACCGGAGAGGAAGACAAGCGACAGGGTGGCGGCGCCGATGACGCGCGTGCCGGATCTGCGGATGCTGCGGATATCGACCGACAGGCCAAGAGCGGCCATCGAGACAATGGTCAGGATCCCGGATGAGGCGGAGATCGGGGCAAGCGCGGCTTGCGGGATCATCTCGGCCGAGCGCAAGGCCATCAACACGGCAAACCCTGTAATGAACCAAGGGATCATGCTTTTCCAGCAGGGCTTGCCACCGGTGGTGCGGCCGTAAAGAACAGAGAGCGTGGCGATGACCGGGCCGAGCATCAGCACGCGGATCAGTTTGACCAGTGTGCCTGTCTGCACACTGACGAGGCCGGCCGGTGCGGCTGCTGCCAGAACCTGCGGCACGGCATAAACGGTGAGGCCGGCAAATACGCCATATTCCGAGGAACCCAATGAAAGTGGCGCCTGCAAAAGCGGCAGGGCGAGCACGAGAACCACGCCGAGGACGGCGGTAAAGGCGATCGACGAGGCGATCTCGTCCGGTTTGGCGTGGATGACCGGCGCGGCAGCGGCAATAGCCGAATTGCCGCAAATGGAATTGCCGCATGCCACCAGTGTGGCGACCCGTGGAGAAAGGCCGGCGAGACGACCAATCAGATAACTGCCGGTGAGCGACAGTGCCACAATCACCATGATCGCGACGACCAGCGTCAGGCCGGCATGCTCGATGGCTGAAAGGCTGATGGATGCGCCGAGCAGCACCACGGCCAATTCCAGCACGGTTTTTGCGCAGAACTGTATGCCGGCTTCCAGCGATTGCGGCAGATTGAAACAGGAGCGCACCGTCATTCCGACGAGGATGGCAAGCACCAGGCTTTCGATCCAGCGCCCGCCCAGAAAATGAATTTCAGCGACTTCGAGCAGCATGGCTGTCGCCGTGACCACGAGCGTCGCCAACACGCCCGGCAACAGACGGGTGAGGGTGCGGTGCGACAGTTGATCGGTATAGGCAGCGAGAGCCATTGGCGACATCCATTAGGGTTCTGTGACGATGCGCTTCCGCTCTCTGCAATTCCATCGTATATTTTGCTACGTTTCATTCGGTAAAATAGAACGATCAGCCTTGACCTTCGAACAACTCGCCATTTTTGTTGCTGTCGCCGAGCGTGAACATCTGACCCGTGGCGCCGAGGCCGTGGGGCTGACGCCGTCGGCCGCCAGTTCCGCCATCCGCAATCTCGAAGGCTTTTATGGCGTCGAACTGTTCCACCGGGTTGGACGCCGCATCGAGCTGACAGCGATCGGGAAAAGCTTTCTGGGGGAAGCAAGGGCAACGCTTTCGCGGGCAAAAAGCGCCGAACTGATGCTGTCGGAAATGAGCGGTCTGGCGCGCGGCGAAATCAGTGTGTTTGCCAGCCAGACGATTGCCAGCTACTGGCTGCCGCCCATCCTTTTGAAGTTCAAGCGACTTTACCCCGGCGTGAGGTTGAAGCTGACGATCGGCAATACCCGCATGGTGGCCGATGCCATTCGTGATGGCTTGGGTGAAGTCGGGTTTATCGAAGGCCTGATCGATGAGCCGGCGCTTTCGGTTCTGCCGATCGTGGCGGATCGCCTGGTGGTGGTGGCAAGTCCGGTGCATCCATTTGCCGATGGCCGTGCGATCGCACGCGACGACATAACAGCGGTCACCTCCTGGGTGTTGCGCGAAAAAGGCTCGGGCACACGCTCGGCCTTCGAGGAGGCGTTGTCGGGTATGGGGATCGCTGTCAGGGACATTTCGGTTGTTCTGGAACTGCCGTCCAATGAGGCGGTGGTATCGGCTGTGCGCTCCGGCGATTGCGCAACGGCGGTATCGGGCATGGTGGCCGCGCCCTTTCTTCGGCAGGGGCTGCTGGTGCGGGCGGGGATTGAACTGCCGGCCCGCAATTTTGCAATCCTGCGCCACAAGGAACGGCATCGCGGCAGGGCCGCGCAGGAGCTGGAGCGCATCAGCCGGGCGGCGGCGGATGAGCACAAAGTGGGCCTGATGGGATTGTAGGTCTGGCCAATCTCGCCTGGATCGTGACCAGCGGGGTTTGCCAAAACAGCGCGATAGCGCCGAGGTTTCGCGCGATTTTTCGTTTTCCACACGCGGTATAATGTATATACATAAAGGGCGTGGTGCCGGAACGACATCTTGTGAGCATTCGGCATGCAGTGAGGAGTTCTGGGGATGGCGATCTTTGCGCAATCGGCCCTGCTGGCGGGCGGATGGGCCGAAAATGTCCGGCTGACGATGAACGACGGCCGTATCGCCCTGATCGAGACCGGTGTTGAGCCGCAGCCCGATGACGAACGTCATGCCGTACTGCTGCCGGCCATGCCCAACTTGCACAGCCATGCCTTTCAACGGGGCATGGCGGGGCTGGCGGAGGTGCGGGGACCTTCACGCGACAGTTTCTGGAGCTGGCGCACCGTCATGTACAAGTTCGCTTTGTCCATGACGCCGGAGCATGTCGAAGCCGTGGCCGCACAGCTTTACATGGAAATGCTGGAGGCCGGTTTCGGGCGGGTCGGCGAGTTTCATTACCTGCATCACGACCGAAACGGTACGCCTTATGCCGATCCTGCCGAGATGGCTGCGCGTATTGCCGCCGCCAGCGAGCGCACAGGCCTGTCGCTGACGCTGCTGCCGGTGTTTTATGCGCATTCCGGTTTTGGTGCGGCGGCTGCGAGTGACGGACAGCGGCGGTTCATCCATTCGCTCGACGCATTCGAAAAGCTGATGATGGCCTGTGCCGATCTGGTTGGCGATCTCGATGGCGGCGTTCTGGGTGTTGCGCCGCATTCGCTGCGCGCAGTCACGCCGGATGAACTGGCAGCAGTGACAGCGATGGTTGAAGGCCGGCCGGTACATATCCATATCGCCGAACAGTTGAAGGAAGTGAAGGATTGCATCGCATGGTCGGGCGCGCGGCCTGTCGAATGGTTGCTCGACCATGCGCCGGTCGATGAAAACTGGTGCCTGATACACGCCACCCACATGACGGACGCGGAAACGCGGGCGATGGCGAAGCGCAAGGCGATGGCCGGTCTTTGCCCGATCACCGAGGCCAACCTGGGTGACGGCATCTTTTGCGCACCGGCCTTTCTGGAGGAAGGCGGGCAGTTCGGCATCGGTTCGGACTCCAACATCCTGATCTCTCTGGTGGAAGAATTGCGAACGTTCGAATATTCGCAACGCCTTGCTCAGCACGCCCGCAATGTCGTTGCGACAAGCGGTGGATCGACGGGCCGAAGATTGTTCGATGGCGCGCTGTCCGGCGGCGCGCAGGCGCTCGGTGTGGCGGCCGGCCTCGTTGAAGGACATCCCGCCGATCTGGTCTCGCTCAAAGTCGATGCCGTGCCCTATCTGGGGCAGGACCGCATTCTTGATCAGTGGCTGTTTGCGGGTGGCGTGTCTGTCGATTGCGTCTGGACCCGCGGCGTGCGCCAAGTCTCGGGTGGGCGACACAAACACCGTGACGAGATCAATCGCCGCTTTCAGATGACGATGAAAGAGCTTTTGGCGGAATGAGGGTTTTAAGGGCTTCGGTGCGCATGCAGTCTGACCGGACTGCTCATGCCTCTGCGATTGACCTGCTGAGGTGATCAGTAGGCGCTGCGCACTGGTGGCAAAACGGGAAGCGGGTGGCCAGAGGGATAGATCGGCGAGTTTGATATTCGCCAATTCGCGGCTGCCCTCCACTCGATTTCATTGTATACGCCCAAACATAAGGCTTCCCAAGCGTCTGCGCTTCGATATATTTGCGGAAATATTTCGTTTCAGGAGAACGTACCCATGCAAACCCAACGTCGTCACTGGTTGAAGGTTGCCGCCGCTTCGGCCACGGCGCTCTGGCTCGGCCTGACTGTCATGGCCGCGCCGGCCGTGGCGCAGGAGAAGGTGACGGTATTTGCCGCCGCCAGCATGAAAAATGCACTGGATGCCGCCGATGCCGCATGGTCCAAGGAAAGTGGCAATCAGGTCACGGTTTCCTATGCCGCAAGCTCGGCGCTCGCAAAACAGATTGAGGCTGGCGCTCCGGCCGATGTGTTCATCTCCGCCGACCTTGACTGGATGGATTACGTCGCAAAGAAATCGCTGATCAAGGCCGATACCCGCTCCAACCTGCTCGGCAACCGCATCGTGCTTGTCGCCGAAAAAGGCAAGGCACAGAAGGTCGACATCAAGACCGGTTTCGATCTTGCCACCCTCGTCGGCGATAGCAAGCTCGCCATGGGCGCCGTCGACAGCGTTCCGGCCGGCAAATACGGCAAGGCTGCGTTGGAAAAGCTTGGCGCATGGGCGGCGGTCGAAAAGAAGGTTGCCGGCGCCGAAAGCGTGCGTGCCGCTCTCGCGCTCGTTTCGCGTGGCGAAGCCGCTTACGGCATTGTCTATCAGCCGGATGCCGCTGCCGATCCAGGCGTCGAGATCATCGGCACCTTTCCGGAAGACTCGCATCCGGCCATCATCTATCCGGTTGCGCTTCTGTCGGAATCCAAGAGTTCCGCAGCCAGCGCCTATCTCGATTTCCTGAAGTCCGATAAGGCGGCTCCTTTCTTCGAGGCCCAGGGCTTTACGGTTCTGAAGAAGTAAGCGCCTTATAGGCTTCACGATGAATCGCGGCTCCCGCCGAGAGGTGGGAGCCATCTTTTTGATACGGGCTGGCTTCTCTTGGACTGGTTGACACTCAGCGATGAGGAATGGACGGCGATCCACCTCAGTCTGCGGATATCGGGCATTGCCATGCTCGTCAGTCTGCCTTTCGGCATTCTCGTCGCGCTTGCGCTTGCGCGTGGAAAATTCTGGGGCAAATCGATCCTCAACGGCATCGTGCATCTGCCGCTCATCCTGCCGCCCGTCGTCACCGGTTTCATTCTGCTTGTCCTGTTCGGGCGCCGCGGTGTGATCGGCGCCTTTCTCGACCAATATCTCGGTATCGTGTTCTCCTTTCGCTGGACGGGCGCTGCGCTCGCCTGCGGTGTGATGGGCTTTCCCTTGATGGTGCGCTCCATCCGCCTGTCGATCGAGGCGGTCGACAGCAAGCTGGAAGAAGCGGCCGGCACGTTGGGGGCAAGCCCCGTCTGGGTTTTCCTCACCGTCACGCTGCCGTTGATCCTGCCCGGAATCATCGCCGGAGCTATCTTGTCCTTCGCCAAGGCGATGGGCGAGTTCGGCGCCACCATTACCTTTGTTTCCAACATTCCCGGTGAAACGCAGACCCTGTCGGCCGCCATCTACACGTTCACGCAGGTTCCGGGCGGCGATGCCGGCGCGCTGAGGCTCACCATCGTGGCGGTGATCATCTCCATGGCGGCGCTGCTGGCCTCGGAATTCATGGCCTATATGGTCGGCAAGCGGACGAGGCTCGAATGACGCTGACCGTTGACGCCAGAAGCCGGCTCGGCACATTTTCGCTGGATGTCTCTTTTTCATCCGAACAGGGGGTGACAGCCTTGTTCGGTCGTTCCGGTTCGGGGAAAACCTCGGTGATCCGCATGATATCAGGCCTGTCGCGGCTTGATCAGGGCCGCATCACGCTCGATGGCGATGTGCTGGTGGATACGTCGCGCCGCATTTTTCTGCCGCCGCACAAACGCCGCTTCGGTTATGTGTTTCAGGAGGCACGGCTTTTTCCGCATCTGGATGTGCGCAGGAACCTCAATTACGGGCGATGGTTTGCGCCCCGGTCTGACCGGCCTGATACGTTCGACCAGGTGGTCGATCTGCTCGGTATCGAAACACTTCTCGACCGGAGGCCCGGAAAATTGTCGGGTGGCGAACAGCAGCGCGTGGCGATCGGGCGCGCGCTCTTATCGTCGCCACGCCTGCTGCTGATGGATGAGCCGCTTGCGGCGCTGGACGAAAGCCGCAAGAGCGAGGTTCTGCCCTATCTGGAGCGACTGCGTGACGAACTCGGCCTGCCGATCGTTTATGTCAGTCATTCGGTGTCGGAAGTCGCGCGGCTGGCGGACCATGTCGTGCTGATGAAGGACGGGCGGATCGAGGCGACCGGCGGTGCGTCGGACGTGCTGAGAGGGCTCGGTGGCGATACCCGCGAGGCGGCGAGCGTTCTGTCCGGCACCGTGGAGGCGGTGGATGGGGTTCACCGGCTGGCGCGGGTCAAGACCGGCGCCGGTACCTTGCTTGTGCCGGCGGAGCAGGCGCAGGTGGGCAAGGTCGTGCGTGTTCTGGTGCCGGCGCGCGATGTGATGGTCGCCACGACAAGGCCCGAGGGGCTGAGCGCGCTCAATATATTGCCGGGAACGGTGGAGCAAATCGATGCCGACGGCGAAGGCATGATCGGCGTTCGGATAACCTGTGGCGGCGAAACCATTCTGGCGCGGATCACCGCGTTTTCCGGCGGCATGCTGGGGCTGGCGCCGGGGCAGGCCGTGTTTGCTGCGATCAAGACGGCAGCGCTGGAGCGGCGTTAAGATCGTTCCTATCAATAATGAGCGGCGTTAGCCGTCTAGGGTTTCGGTAACGGTCACCGGCGCGCGGTGTTTTTCCAGCCAGTTCAGGTCCGCGTCCATGGCCTTGACGACGGTTGCCTGTACTGCGTGCATGCGGGCGAGCAGTTCTTCGCCGAAAGCGGTCAGCGCCGCACCCCCGCCCTGTTTGCCGCCACGCTGGCTCTCCACCACCGGCTGGCGGAACATGCGGTTCATTTCATCGACGAGCAGCCAGGCGCGGCGATAGGACATGTCCATGGCGCGTCCGGCGGCGGAGATCGAGCCGGTGGCGCGAATGTGCTCCATCAACTGCACCTTGCCGCGCCCGAGCCGCATCTCGCCCGGAAAATCAATACGCAGGATGAGCGCCAGTTCATTCGCCTTTGTTTTCGTCATGTTACGGTCTGCTTCTCCCGCCCCGTCTTTGTGGGCCTATCATAACGCCACGCGAAAGCGCAGGGAAACCCGCCTGCGCTGTTTCCGGTGTTGCGCCTCAATATCCGGCCTTCAAATCAACTGTTTTGGGCAATTGCCCGGTCTGGCGCCAGTGGCGGATATTGGCGGCAACGATGCCGGCGGCGGTAAAGCGATCGGTTGGCCCGGAGACGTGTGGCAGCACTGTGACGGAAGGGTGTGCCCAGAAGGGTGAGGGCGCGGGCAGCGGCTCTTCGGAAAAAACGTCGAGCACCGCATGCGACAGGCGGCCGGCATCCAGTGCTGCGACCAGATCGGCATCAACGATGATCGGGCCGCGGGCAAAATTGATGATGGCGGCACCCGGCTTCATCTGGCTGAGGCGGCGTGCATTCAGCATGCCGCGTGTTTCTGCCGTCAGTGGCATCAGGCAGACAAGAATATCGCTGACGCCCAGAATCCGGTCAAAACCGCCTTCACCGGAAACGGTCTCGATCGTTCCCAGCATCTTTGGGCTGCGGCTCCAGCCGATAACGTTGAACCCGGCGTCTTTCAGGCGTTCGGCTGCCGCCTTGCCGAGTTCGCCCAATCCGAGAAGGCCCACGGTGACGTCGCGCGGATGCCGGTAATCGCGTGGCGCCCATTCGGCTTTCTGCTGGCTTGCCCGGTACGCCGGCATGTCGCGGTGCAGGTAATAGGTCCAGGCGAGCACCGCTTCCGCCATGACGCGGGCAAGCTCGGGATCGACGAGGCGCACGATCGGTGCGGCATCGGCCCCAAGCTCCGCCACCAGCCGCTCGACACCGGCCCACAGGCTGTGGATCCACTGAATGCCGGCAAGTTCGGCCACATCGGCCGGATCCGGATTGGCGACGATCGCCACTTCCGCTTCGGCGCGTTGCCGGGCGCTCATGTCGCGAAAGGAAAGAATGGTTTCCTCCGGCAGCGCATCGGCGAGCGTTTCCTTCCAGACGGCCTCGGTTGCGACATCCATACGAGTGACAAGGGCGAGCGGTTTTGGCATGGCGGCGTCTTTCCGGGTGTTGTTGTGAAGGCTGGCAGGAGCGTCCGTGCGACATGTAGCATGCGCATGCAGGTCCCTCCAATCATTGCACCTTGTATTTCAATGGGATGATGATGTGGTGCAGTTTCGCGCGCAATGGTATCGATTCGGTCTCGTGCTTCGCGCCGATGTTTGATCAGAAAAGACCCAGTCAGGAACACTCATGACCCGCACCGTTTATCTCAATGGCCAGTGGCTGCCTGAAGACCAGGCGAAAGTCTCGATCTTCGACCGCGGCTACACATTCGCCGATGCGATCTATGAGGTGACGGCGGTGATCGGCGGCAAGCTTCTCGATTTTCCCGGCCATACCGCTCGCCTGAAACGGTCGCTGGCGGCGATCGGTATTCCTATGCCTGTGAGCGAAGCCGAACTTCTCGACCTGCATCACGAGATCGTTGAAAAGAACGGTCTGAGCGAGGGGCTCGTCTATCTGCAGATCTCGCGTGGTGCCGAGGATCGGAATTTTTTGTTTTCCGACACTCTGACGCCGACCTTTTCGATGTTCACGCAGGTCGCACCGTTGCTCTCCAACCCGAAGGCGGAGACCGGGCTAGCCGTCCTGTCCGTGCCTGACGGACGCTGGGCGAACCGGCAGATCAAGACGGTGCAGCTGCTGTTTTCCTCGCTCGCCAAGATGGAAGCCAAACGGCAGGGCGCCGATGACGTGATCTTTGTCGAGAACGGGCTGATCACCGAAGCAAGTTCGGCGAATTTTCATATCATCACCAAGGCAGGTGTGCTGGTGACGCGGCAGCTCTCCAATGCACTTCTGCACGGCATCACCCGCGGTTCGGTGCTGGGATTGGCGGCCAAGGCCGATCTCACATTCGAGGAGCGGGCGTTTTCGGTGGAAGAGGCGCTCGATGCAAAGGAAGCTTTTATCACCTCTGCCGGCGCTTTTGTTCTGCCCGTGGTGACGATCGACGGCAAAGCCATCGGCAATCGCAGGCCCGGCGCCCATACGCTGAAATTGCGTGAAATCTATATCGAAAACCAGATCGCAAACGCCATCGGTCGCTGAGGCAGGACTAGGCCATATGCACATGAGGTGGGCGACGCAGAAATAAGCGTCGTCCAATTTTGCGGCAAGAATGCCCATAAATTGACTTTTTGCATAAAAAGTCGGCGATGATCTGCCTCAGTTCGGGCGGCCGGGTTTCTTGTCGTCTTCGTGCAACGCCACTTCATGATACCAGGAGCCGCCGAAAGCGAGATCGGAAAGTGCTGCGCTTGGCGCTGTCTCTGGTGCCGATGCGGTCTGGGTGCGGGATGGGCTCTTGCCCTGCCAGCCAGCGCGGCCGCCGACCGGAAATTGCAGAACTGTTGCTGTCTGTCTTTCGAAACTCGTAGCCATGATTTTCGTCCGATGTCGTGTGGTTACGTCCGCACGGCCGTATTTGCACATCATTTATTCCATAAGCCTGAAATTAAGTCAAGAATCAGGTGAATAAATGTGCATTCTGCATATTATTTGATCATATTGGCCGAATTGTCTTTCGGCATGGTCAAAGTGCTTGTTTTATGTGCCAACGGTTGCCGGTTGCAAATTGTTCCTCAGGTAGAACTGCCGCAAAAATCCTCATGGTGCATTTTTCATCTCTTTCGATGTCCGGCTCTTGATCGACTTTGTGCGCTGCGGAATCGATTTTTTCGGGCTGAAATTGAATCTGGCACGGCGCGTGCATCGTATCTGGCATCCATGATGGACCGGTCCCAATGTGTGGTCGGCCGTTTGGTGTTGCGCTCATTCAGACAGCATCAGTAGAGAGAAGAGATGACGAAATTTAAGCTCGAGTACATTTGGCTGGACGGCTACACTCCGGTTCCGAACCTTCGCGGTAAAACGCAGGTCAAGGAATTCGACGCCTTCCCGACGCTGGAACAGCTGCCGCTCTGGGGCTTTGATGGTTCGTCCACGATGCAGGCCGAAGGCCGCTCGTCCGACTGTGTTCTCAAGCCGGTCGCCATCTATCCGGATCCGGCCCGCACCAATGGTGTGCTGGTCATGTGCGAAGTCATGATGCCGGATGGCGTCACGCCGCACGCGTCCAATTCCCGCGCCACCATCCTCGACGACGAAGACGCATGGTTCGGCTTCGAGCAGGAATATTTCTTCTACGAAAACGGTCGCCCGCTCGGCTTCCCGGAACAGGGTTATCCGGCTCCGCAGGGTCCGTATTATTGCGGCGTCGGCGCCAGCAATGTCGGCCCGGTCGCGCGCGAAATCGTCGAAGAGCATCTCGACCAGTGCCTTGCTGCCGGCATCAACCATGAAGGCATCAACGCTGAAGTGGCCAAGGGCCAGTGGGAATTCCAGATTTTCGGCAAGGGCTCCAAGCGCGCCGCCGACCAGATTTGGATGGCCCGTTACCTGCTGCAGCGCCTGACGGAACAGTACGGCATTGACGTCGAATACCACTGCAAGCCGCTCGGCGACACCGACTGGAACGGCTCGGGCATGCACTGCAACTTCTCGACCAAGTACATGCGCGAAGTTGGCGGCAAGGACTATTTCGAAGCCCTGATGGCGCAGTTCGAAAAGAACCTCGATGCCCACATCGCCGTTTACGGCCCGGACAACGACAAGCGCCTGACCGGCAAGCACGAAACGGCTCCGTGGAACAAGTTCTCCTACGGTGTCGCCGACCGCGGTGCCTCGATCCGCGTTCCGCATTCCTTCGTCAACAACGGTTACAAGGGTTACCTTGAAGATCGCCGTCCGAACAGCCAGGGCTGCCCTTACCAGATCGCTTCTCAGGTTCTGAAGACGATCTCGGAAGTGCCGCTGGCGAAGTCCGCTGCCGCTTAAGTCTCCCAAGACTTTTTAGAAAAGCCGCCGATTGCGAAAGCAGTCGGCGGCTTTTTGGTTTGAGAATTTTGCGGCACCGTTACGCTGCGCCGGCCGGGTCGCCCACCGGTAGCAGTGCCGGGTCAAGTGGTGGGTCGTTCGGATTTTTGCTGTCGCCGGGGTCCTTTACAGGCGGAACCGGCGGTTTCTCCTGTACGCGGTCGGGGATGCCGGGTGTTGGGGTTGGGCCGCGCGGGGTGTCTGCTTCCGGGGTCGGGATCGGATCGCGATTGGGCATGTCCTGTCTCCTTGTCCTTGTTTTCATAAAGACAACCAGCGCCGCGGCCAGAGGTTCCCGATCGTGATCGGACCTGCGCGCATTTACCAATCCCCATATAACTGTCGTAAAACGCGAGTGAAGCTGCATTTTCGATTCGACAAGAACTCCGACATTCGTTACCGGTTAAACGATTAATCACCTGCATTACTGTCCACTCGGCGAACGTTGCTTTGATGTCACGTCAGAAACCTAGGCTTGCAAGAATTGCGGATGCCCTTGGCGTTTCCACCGCCACGGTTTCCAATGCTTTGTCCGGCAAAGGGCGCGTATCGCCTGAACTGGCAGAGCGTATTCGCGCTACGGCGACCGAACTCGGTTATGTGCCGAGCGTTGCCGGTCGGGCGCTTCGTACCGGCCGCAGTGGTGTTCTGGGTCTGGTTCTGGCCGATATCAGCAATCCGCTGTTTCCGAAGCTTGCTCAGGCGATCGAAAATGCCGCATCCAAGCTCGGTTACGGCATTCTGATCGCCGACTCCCATGGGGATGTGGCGGCGCAGACGCAGGCGATCGAGAGGCTGATCGAGCGTGGTGTCGATGGCATGATCGTCGTTCCGCGCCGAGGCACCTGGGTGACGGGGGCCAGCTGTCCGGTTGCTGTTATCGATAGTCCTTCGACGCCCGGCAACACGGTCGCCGCCGACCACTGGTCCGGCGGGCAGGGCCTTGGCCTTCATCTTTGTTCCCTTGGTCACAAGCATGTGCTTCTGCTCGGCAACAGCACCGCATCCAACGTGCAGAACGATCGCCTTGGCGGCGTGAAGGCGGGGCTCGGCAATGCCAGGGTCGAGACGGTCTGGATCGAAAAGCTGGAATCGCAGACGGGGCAGGGCTGTTCGCTGGGCTTAGCCGATGCGGTGGCGCGCGGTGTGACGGCGATTGCCGCAGTTACTGATCTTGTGGCGCTGCGTGCGCTTACCGAATTGCAGCGTGCCGGTATTGCCGTGCCGGAAGATGTCAGCCTGACCGGTTTCGATGATCTGATCTGGTCCTCGGTGGTCACGCCCGGGTTGACGACCATGCGCATGGATGTCGCGACCATTGCCGATATTGCCATCGCCGCGGTGCTGGAGGCGATCAATCTGCCGCATTCCCATGGGCCACGCGGTACTGACGGTAACACCGTGACGGCCAGCCGGCCGAAAGTGCCGATGGAGCTGGTAATCCGCCAATCCACCGGGCCTGCCAAAACATCTGCATCCCGTAACGATAATAAACCAACACACCTCACAGCAGGAGAACTGATCCCATGAACAAGGTCATGCTCGCATCGAGCGTCGCGCTGATGCTCTCCACCGGAGCCGCCCATACTGCGTTTGCGCAGGAAAAGACCCTGACGATTTCGGTCTATGCGCTGGCGCAGGATGAATACAAGAAGATCGTCTATACCCCGTTTGAAGAAAAATGCGGCTGCAAACTGGTTGTCGAGACCGGCAATAGCGTCGAACGCATTGCCAAGATGGATGCCAACAAGGCCAATCCGGTGGTCGACATGGCCGTGGTTTCGATGGCGGATGCGCTGTCGGCTGCTCGCGCCGGCCTGATCGACAAGATCGATACCTCGAAGATCGCCAGCTTCAACCAGCTTTATGATATCGCCAAGGACCCGAACGGCGACGGCATGAGCATCGGCTACACATTTTACGCCACCTCGATCGCCTATCGTTCCGACAAGATGAAGATCGAAAGCTGGGCCGATCTCCTGAAGCCGGAATATGCGGCCCATATCGCGTGGCCGAATGTCACCACCAATCAGGGCCCGCCGTCGCTTTACATGCTCGGTCAGGCGCTCGGCAAGGATACGCCGGATCTCGCCGCCCCGATCGAAGCCGTTGGCGCCGCCAAGGACGATATCGTCACCTTCTATGAAAAGTCCTCGCAGTTGGTTCAGCTGATGCAGCAGGAAGAAATCTGGGCAGCGCCGATCGGCCGCTTCACCTGGGCGCCCTTCACCAAGCTCGACATGCCGATCGCATGGGCAACGCCGAAGGAAGGCCAGACCGGCGGCATGAACGTCATGATCGTCACCAAGAACTCCAAGAACCGTGATCTGGCGCTTCAGTTCATGGATTTCTGGCTCTCGGCCGACACGCAGGCAAAGCTCGCCGAAGCGCTGATCGACAGCCCGGCCAATAAGGAAGCGAAGGTTTCCGAAGCGGCTGCCAAGAACCTGACCTATGGCGAGGAAACCGCCAAGAGCCTGAAACTGATCCCGTCGGCTGTGGCGCTCGATAACCGCGCCGGCTGGCTGAAGAGCTGGAACGAGAAGGTCGGGCAGTAAGCTTTTGATTGGGGCAAGTTGCCCCTCACCCTGACCTTCTCCCCGTTTTGACGGGGAGAGGGGACTTGCCTTGCTTGCCGTTCAGTCATTGGGGCAAGGCAGTGCCACATCTCCCTTCTCCCCGCCTGCGGGGAGAAGGTGCCGGCAGGCGGATGAGGGGCAACCCCACCCGCCGTGGCAGACTTGATACGACACCGAAGAAAGACAAAACATGTTCCAAAACAGGGCCGAGGCCCTCGCACTGGCATTGCCGGCCGCGCTGTTCGCAGCGGCGGTCTTCATTGCGCCGGTGGTGATCCTCCTCTCCGATGGTTTCAGGGCGCCGGGTGGCGGCTGGACGATTTCCGCCTATACGGAATTTTTCTCCAGCTCGCTCAATCAGGCGGTGTTCCTGCGCACGCTGAAACTCGGTGTGCTCGTCACCATCGTGGCGGCGGTCATCGGTTATGCGGCGGCATTCGCCATCGTCAGCCTCGAACCCGGCAAGAAGGGCAAGGTCACCGGCCTGATCGTGCTGCCGCTGATGATTTCGCCCGTTGCGCGCACCTATGCGTGGATCGTCATTCTCGGCCGCACCGGCATCGTCAATCAGGCGTTTCAGGCGCTCGGCATCAGCGAAGCGCCGTTGCGCATCCTGTTTTCGGAAACCGCCATCTTCATCGGCCTTCTGCAGCTTTTCCTGCCGCTGATGATCATTTCGCTGATCTCGGCGCTTGAAAACATGCCCAAGGACGCGATTCCGGCGGCCCGCGTGCTGGGCGCCAACTGGTTCCAGGTGTTCTGGAAAGTCATCCTGCCGCTCACCAAGGAAGGTGTCGTCATCGGCGGCACGCTGGTCTTCACAGGCTGCCTCACCGCCTATATCACGCCCGCCATTCTCGGCGGCTCCAAGGTGCTGATGCTGGAAACCCTGCTGTATCAGCAGGTCACGGTTTCGAACAACTTTGTCGCCGCCAGCGTTATCGCGCTGATCCTTATCGTCATGAGCTTTGCCGCCAATATCCTGCTGAAACGTGTCGCCACCGCGCGCAACAAAACGAGGACCGCGCGATGATGGCCCGCAATCTCTTCATTCCGATCACGCTCGGCCTCGTCATCGCCTTCCTGATCGGCCCGTTCCTGATCATCGTCGCCGCCTCGTTTTCGGCCGGCGAAACGCTGGCCTTTCCGCCGCAGGGCTTTTCGCTACGCTGGATTGCCAAAGTCTTCACCGTCGAAAGCTTTCGCGACAGTTTTTACATGTCGATGTTCCTTGCCATCGGCGGCACGCTCGCGGCCCTGATCCTCGGCATCCCGGCTTCCTATGCGCTGTCGCGCTACAAGCTGCCGGGCGCTGAAACCATTCGCACCATCGTGTCGGCACCGATCATCGTGCCCGGCATCATCGTCGGCCTGTCTCTGCTGCGTTACATCGTCGTGCCGTTTCAGGTCGGCATCACTCTGGCGCTGTTCCTGGCGCATACGGCGCTGATCCTGCCCTATGCGGTGCGTGTCGTCTCCGCCAGCCTCGGCAACCTGCGCTCCGACATCGAGGAGGCGGCGGTTCTGCTCGGCTCGTCACGGCTCGGCGCATTTTTTCGCGTCGTGCTGCCCAACATCCGCGGCGGCATCATGTCGGCCTTCATTCTCGGCTTCGTCACCTCGTTCAATCAGGTGCCGGTCTCGCTGTTTCTCTCGGGTCCCGGTGTGCGCACGCTGCCGGTCGACATGATCGCCTATATGGAAATCGTCTTCGACCCCTCCGTCGCAGCCCTCTCTGCGCTGCTCGCCTTCATGTCCATCGGCATCGTTTTCCTCGCCGAACGTTTTCTGGGGTTCTCCCGTTATGTCTGATCCAAATTTCCTCACCCTCGAAAACCTGACGCTTGCCTATGGCGACACCGTTGCCGTCAAGGACCTCAACCTCACCATCGGCAAGGGCGAACTCGTCGCTTTCCTTGGGCCATCGGGCTGCGGCAAGACCACGACCATGCGTGCCATCGCCGGCCTTTTGTCGCCGGCCTCCGGCCATGTGAAGCTGGATGGTATCGATATCACCCGCGTTTCGGCCAACAAGCGCAATGTCGGCCTGATGTTCCAGTCCTATGCGCTTTTCCCGCATCTTTCGGTTTATGAAAATGTCGCCTTCGGCCTGCGCCTGAAAAAGACTCCGGCAGCCGAACTCGACAAGCGCGTCAAGGCAGGCATCACTTCCGTCGGCCTGACCGATTATGCCGATCGCAAGCCGGGCGAATTGTCCGGTGGTCAGCAGCAGCGCGTGGCGCTCGCCCGTTCCATGGTGATGGAGCCAAAGGTTCTGTTGCTCGACGAGCCGTTGTCCAACCTCGATGCCCGCCTTCGCCTCGACATGCGCTCCGAGCTGCAGCGCGTGCAGAAGGAAACCGGCGTGACGATGATTTTTGTCACGCATGATCAGGGCGAAGCACTTTCTTTGGCTGATCGCATTGTTGTGATGAAGCGAGGTGCTATAGAACAGATAGGATCGCCGGAAGATATCTATAACCGCCCCACTTCCGCCTTCGTTGCAGACTTCGTTGGCTTCGAGAATATCTTTGAACTTTCAGACGGACGACTGAAGACCCAAAAGGGTCCGGTCGAACTTTCCGGACCAGTCCCGGTAGCGGCGGGACTGGCCTGGCGGCCGCGCATGGTCACCCTGGGCTCAGGTCCTTTCCAGGGAACCGTGCGCGGTGCATCCTTTGCCGGCAACAGCCGCGAATACCTGCTCGATACGCCGCTTGGGCCGATCAAGGCCGAAGTCGATGCTGCCCTGCCGTCGCATGAACTCGGTGCCGAACTGGCTTTCGATCTGCCGGTCGGCGCCGCTGCGCAATTGCGCACGTTCGGTTAAGGCGGGTAACGGGCATGGGTGTGTGGATCGATACCGATATGGGTTTTGACGACATCGCCGCCATCATGGTGGTCGATGCCGCAAGCCAGTCGCGGCCGGAATTTTCCATCGATGGCGTGTCGTTGGTTGTCGGCAATGCGCCGCTCGATCAGGTGAAGCGCAATGCGGCCGGTGCTGCTCATGCCTTCGGCTGGCGGTTTCCGATCTACTCCGGCCGTGCGTTGCCGGTGCTCGGCAAGCTGGAAACCGCCACCTCCATCCTCAGCGATCATGGTATGCCGACTGCGGGTCAACGCCTGCCCGAGGTTGCCATGCCTGCCATGGGCGATGCCTTCGAGGCCTTGTGCCGCTGGCTGGAAGGCGAGGGGCCGCGCCGCATCCTCGCGCTTGGCCCACTCACCAATATCGCCGCCGTGGCGCTGGCAAGGCCCGATCTTGCCGCCCGCATCACCGATCTCGTGTGGATGGGCGGTGCAGTGACATCAGGCAATCACACGGCATCGGCCGAATTCAACGCCTTTGCCGATCCGGAAGCGATCGCCATCGTGCTGGCGCATGGCATTCCGTTCAAATTGGTCGATCTCGATCTTTGCCGTCAGGTTCTGGCAGCCCCTTCGGATGTCGAACCGGTGCGTGGCTCCGGTGGCCGCAATGCGGCCCTGATCGCCGATCTTCTTGACGGGTTCATCGCCATCGCAACCAGCCGCGGCCGCCCTGCCATGGCGCTTTACGATGCCGTCGCGGCCGTCGCCTTTATCGATGAAAGCCTCGTCGAGTGGCGACCGGCGCGCATCGATGCCGAACTTGCGGGAACCGTCACACGCGGCCGCACCGTGGTCGAAACGCGATCCGGCAAGGCCGAATTCAACGCCGCCTATGCTGCGGCGATCGAGGTCGATCCTGCGCGGTCGATTATTCTGGAAACTTTGCGACTGGAGGGAAGCCGTTGAACGATATCATCATCAACGTCCACAAATTCACCGATCCCGACCTGCGCAGCCGCGCCATTGCCGCTGCCCGCGGCGATGCGCCTTTCGATATCCTCATCACCGGCGGTACGCTGGTGGATGTGATGACCGAAGAGCGCCGCCTGGCAGATATCGGCATTGTCGGACCGATCATCGCCAGCGTACATGCGCCGGGCAGCCGTTCCGATGCTGCTGAGATCATTGATGCCAGTGGCGCCTTCATCACGCCCGGCCTGATCGACATGCACATGCATATCGAAAGCTCGATGGTGACGCCCTCCACTTACGCGGCCTCCGTCATGCCGCATGGCGTCACCACGATTGTCTGGGACCCGCATGAATTCGGCAATGTGCATGGCGTCGATGGCGTCCGCTGGGCCGTCGAGGCGATCAAGGAACTGCCGCTGCGCTCCGTCGTGCTGGCGCCGTCCTGCGTGCCGTCTGCTCCCGGCTTTGAGACTGCAGGCGCCGATTTCGATGCTTCGGTGATCGAGGAACTGCTGCTCTGGCCCAAGATTGGTGGTCTCGCCGAAGTCATGAACATGCGTGACGTGGTGAGCCGCGAACCGCGCATGGCGGCCATTATGCAGGTGGCGCTTGCTTCCGAAAAGCTGGTCTGCGGCCATGCGCGCAGTCTGACGGGCGGCGATCTCGCCGCCTTCATGGTTGCCGGTGTGACCTCCGATCACGAACTGACCTCCGCCGCCGACCTGATGGAAAAGCTGCGTGCCGGCCTGACCATCGAATTGCGCGGCTCACACGACCATCTGCTGCCGGAATTCGTGGAAGCGCTGAACACGCTTGGTCATCTGCCATCCGCGCTGACCTTGTGCTCCGATGATGTCTTCCCGGACGATCTGCTGAAGGGCGGCGGTCTTGATGATGTCGTGCGCCGTCTGGTGCGTTACGGCATGAAACCGGAATGGGCGCTGAAGGCGGCGACCATCAATGCCTCCAACCGTCTCGACCGCGCCGATCTCGGCCTGATCGCTGCCGGTCGCCGTGCCGATATCGCCATTTTCGAGGATCTTGCCGATTTCCGCGCCCGCCATGTGTTTGCAAGCGGCACCGAGGTGGCGCAGGCGGGCAAGATGACCGTGGCAACGCCGCTGATCGATACGTCGCCGCTGACGGATTCCGTCAAGCTCTCGCAGCTCACGGAAAACGATTTCCGTGTTGCTTCCAACGGTTCACGGGTGAAGCTCGCCGTGATCGACCGTCCGCGCTTTACGCAATGGGCGGAAGCGGAAGCCGATGTCGTCGACGGTTATGTCGTGCCGCCTGCCGGCACCACGATGATTGCCGTCACGCATCGTCACGGTGTTGCGGAAACCTCGACCAAGGTCGGTTTCCTCGGCAGCTGGGGCAATTGGCGTGGTGCGTTTGCAACGACGGTTGCGCATGACAGCCATAACCTCACCGTGTTCGGCGGCAATGCCGTCGACATGGCGGTGGCCGCCAATGCGGTGATCGAAGCCGGTGGCGGTCTCGCCGTCGCATCAGAGGGCAAGGTTATCGCAATCCTGCCTTTGCCGCTGTCCGGCCTCGTGTCGGATGCTCCATTGTCGGAGATCGCGGAAGGCTTTGCCGCGGTTCGCTCGGCTATGGACACGATCGTTGAATGGCAGCCGCCCTATCTCGTCTTCAAGGCATGCTTCGGCGCAACGCTCGCCTGTAATGCCGGGCCTCACCAGACTGACCGGGGCGTTGCAGACGTCGTGACCGGAAAGCTTCTGGAGACACCCGTCATCGAGACGTTGCGCTGATGCGTTCGCCGGGGGCGAGGCCTACAGCGCCGTGCGCCATATATGGCGCACAAAGGACGCTGTAGTTCTTTGGACTGGTGCATCGTACTTTCCGAAAACCGTTCCGGTTTTCGGAAAGTACGATGCATTAGGACCTCGTCTCCGGCGACATGGCACCGGCAAACATGTAACCGACACCCCGTACCGAACGGATCAGGTGCGGCTTGGCGGGATCGGCCTCAATCTTCTTGCGTAGACGGGCCACCTGCGCGTCGATAGACCGGTCGAACACGTCGAGATCGCGGCCGCGCGTCTGGTTCATCAGCACTTCGCGGGTGAGAACGCGGCCGGCATTGCGGGCGAGAACCGTCAGCATGTCGAATTCGCCGGTTGTCAGTTCTATCTCCTGACCTGCCGGATCCAGCAGCCGGCGGCGTGACTGTTCCAGCCTCCAGCCATCGAATTCGATCGTGTCGGATGGTTCTGCGACATGCACCTCCACAGGCCTGCGGCGGCGCAAAATGCTGCGCACGCGAGCAAGCACTTCACGCAGGTGAAACGGTTTGGCCATGTAATCATCCGCACCGACTTCCAGTCCGACGATACGGTCGAGGACATCGTCGCGGCCGGTCAGCATGATGATCGGGATATCGGACGTGGTACGGATTTCGCGCGCCAGCGTCAGCCCGTCCTCGCTTTGCGGCAGAACGAGATCAAGCAGGATCAGGTCGATCGTGTGTTCGGCCAATGTCTTGCGCATGCCGGCGCCATCCGCAGCACCATGCACGACAAAACCCTCATCCTCGAAGTAGCGCTGCACCATCTGGCGAATTCTCGCCTCGTCATCCACAATCAGGATATGGTCCGCACGCTTCTCGATTTTCGCCATTCGCAGCCCGACTCAAAGTCTCTGTTACACACCGTTACACGATTTAACGCACGGTAACATGCACGGCATCAACGTGTCACCGCGACGCAGCAAAAGAGAACCTGTCAAATGTCATTGGGGTTTCAGGGGATTTCGAGATGCTCTCGGTTGCATATAGTGCTGAAGCAAAACAGGTAACAGCTGCACGGCTTGTTCCGCAGCCGGAACGGTTGGAAGAACTTTTTTGCGCAGTGCCGCGCGAATCTTTTGAAGCTGGCGAAGGTGTGTTCTGGGAAGGCGATCAGGCTGACCACGTGTTCAAGGTTTCGGAAGGCGTTCTGCGCGTTTTCAAGATCATCGCAGACGGTCGCCGCGTCATCACCGGTTTCCTGTATGCCGGTGACCTCGTCGGTCTGTCGCTGAAGGATCGGTATCTCTACAGCGCCGAAGCGGTCACGCCGGTTCGCCTGCGTCGCCTTGCTCGCAAGCCCTTTGCCGAAGCGCTGGAAAAATGGCCCGACCTGCGGCCGCAGTTCTTCGCCCGCGTTTGTGACGAAATGGCAACCGCTCAGGACCAGATGGTGCTTCTGTCGCGCAAGAGCGCCGAGGAACGTGTCGCCACCTTCCTGATGCTGCTTGCCCGTCGCCTGCACGGTTGCCACCCGATCGGTCGCCGCATTCATCTGCCGATGAGCCGCCTTGATATGGCCGACTATCTCGGGCTCACCATCGAAACCGTCTCGCGCACGCTGACCAAGCTGGTCTCGCGCGGTGTCATCAGTCCCGAAGGTCGCCATGATTTTGCGATCTGCAAACCGGGAAAACTGCTTGCGCTCTGCGGTGATGGCGATAGTTACGAAGAGGCGATCGACCGCGAGCCGAAGATGCGGCAGGCGATCTGGCCGCACTAAGGCCAGGATTGGGATACGGCATGGACGACCAAATTCTCGAACAGGGCGAGGGCGACCTCGCCCTCAAGCTTTCTGCACTCGACCCGTTGCACATCGTCGTGCACGATTCGGAAGGCATCATCCGCAGTTGGAGCACCGGCAGCGGCAGGCTTTTTGGCTGGTCCGCGTCTGATGCGGTCGGCAGCACTCTGACCGATATTCTGGCGCCTGAAGAAACGCTGTCCATCCCCGAGATCGACGCTGTCATCCGTATGTATGGTCGCTGGAAGGGTAATCTGGTTTATCGCCACCGTGACGGTCACCCGATCTCGGTTCTCAGCCGGTGGCTGCATCTGCCGCGGCCGAACGGCCAGCCGCCGCTGATCATGCAGGTCAACGAGGATTTCGAGGCGGCCGCGACCATCCGTGAGGATCTTGCCGCACGCGAAGCGCATTTCCGCTCCATCCTGCAGACCGTGCCGGAAGCCATGGTCGTGATCGACGAACTCGGCATCATCACCTCCTTCAGCTCCGCTGCCGAAGACCTGTTCGGTTACCAGGCAAGCGAGGTCGAGGGACGCAACGTCTCCATGCTGATGCCGAATCCGGACCGCGAGAACCACGACCGCTACATCGGCAAATATCTCGCCACCGGCCATCGCCGCATCATCGGCATCGGCCGCGTCGTCAAGGGTCTGCGCAAGGACGGGACGACATTCCCCATGGAACTGGCGGTTGGCGAGGCTCTCTCCAACGGCAAGCGTGTGTTCACCGGTTTCGTGCGCGACCTCACCAGCCGCCACAAGATCGAGGAAGAATTGCGCCAGGCGCAGAAGATGGAAGCGATCGGCCAGCTGACCGGCGGTCTCGCCCACGATTTCAACAATCTCCTCACCATCATCAGCGGCAATCTCGAAATCGCCGAGGCCAAGGTCACCGATCCCAAGGTGCAGGTGCTGCTGCGCGAAGCGCAGGGTGCCACCGATGACGGCGCCAAGCTGACCGGCCAGCTTTTGGCGTTTGGCCGCAAGCAGCCGCTCAACCCCAAACTGACCGATCTCGGCCAGATGATCGCCAGCTTCTCCGAGCTGATCCGCCGCACGATCGGTGACCGCATCGAGTTGCGCACGGTCGTCACCGGCGGCGCCAACGAAGCGCTGGTTGACGGGCCGCAATTGCAGAACGTGCTTTTGAACCTGACGCTGAATGCCCGCGATGCGATGCCGGAGGGCGGCGAGCTGTCGATCGAGGTCAGCCGCGTCTATCTCGATCAGGATTATGCGCAGATGTACCCGGAAATGCGGGCCGGCGAATATGTGCTGATCGCCGTCACCGATACCGGCATGGGCATGAGTGAGGATGTGAAGGTACGCGCCTTCGAGCCGTTCTTCACCACCAAACATGGCGGCGGCGGAACGGGTCTCGGCCTGAGCATGGTCTATGGTTTCGTGCGCCAGTCGGGCGGCCATATCCAGCTGGAAAGCGAATTGGGTCAGGGTACAAGCCTGCGGTTGTTCCTGCCGTCCGTGACGCGCCAGTCGATGGCGCTGGAGGATTCCTCGGCGACGATCGATCAGCCGGCAATTGCGGCAGGCCATGAGCCGGTTCTGGTGGTGGAAGACGATGCGCGTGTCCGCCGCATCGCCGTGGCGCGGCTGGAGACGGCGGGTTACACGGTGCATCAGGCCGGTGGAGGCGTGGAAGCGCTGGAAATTCTCGGCAACAATCCGGAGATCGTGCTTCTGTTCACCGATGTTGCCATGCCCGGCATGTCGGGAGACAAGCTGGCGCAGGAGGTGCGAAAGCGCCGGCCTGACATCAAGGTGCTGTTCACCTCAGGTTTTGCCGAGCCTGACGTGGCGCTGCGTCAGTTCGCAGAACATTCGGCGTGGCTGAAGAAGCCGTATACGGCGCGTGACCTGGCGGCGCAGATGCGGGCATTGCTGGACTGAGGTTCTCGCTTGTGGTTCGGCTGGTATTTGTTGGGAGCTAGACGGTGCGGCTTGCCTCTTCTCCCCGCCTGCGGGGAGAAGGTCCGGAGCGACAGCGAGGGGATGAGGGGCTGCCGTAAACGCTGAGTTTGAGGCCTTTGCCCCTCATCCGCCTGCCGGCACCTTCTCCCCGTTTTACAGGGAGAAGGGTCTATGCCGCACCGTCCATTTCCGCACGCAAATGACCCAGCCACTTACACCGGCTGCAAATGTATCGCCCGCGATTTCATAGTCTCCTGAAACATTTCCTGACGGCCGATATAGATTATCGCGGTCTCTTTCATCTCGTCCATCACTTTGAGGATCTCTTCCTGCGTTTCCGGCTCCAGCCCTTCCAGCGCATCGTCGAGGATCAGCCATTTTGGCGCGGTGAGGAGCACGTTGGCGAGGCGCAGACGGGCCTGGTCATCTTCTTCCAGAATTCTGTCCCAGCGCTCGTGTTTGTCGAGATCCGGTATCAGGCGCTCCAGCCCGGCGCGCTTGAGCGCATCGCCGATTGCGGAATCGCCAAATACTGATGCATCGCGTGGATAGGTAATGGCGTCGCGCAGTGCCGTGTCGGGAAAATAGCGTTTCTGCGGCATGAACAGGATATCAGCCTGAGGCGGCAGCCGGATTTCACCCTTGCCCCATTGCCATAGGCCGGCCATCGCCTGGAACAGTAGATGGCGGTTGACGCTGGCATCGCCGTTGACCATCACCCGCTCGCCCGGACCGATGACGATTTCCGCTTCGGGGATCTTCAGGCCACGATCTGTGGGTGTGCCGGGTGGGCCGGGCAGGATGCTAAGGTTGCGCAGCACCATTTGCTGTTCTTCACCGTATGCCTGCGTCAGGTCCGATTGGACGATATCGGGTTCATCCATTTCCAGAAGTGCCTTGCGGAAGGTGGAGACGCGATAGAGAGCGGCCTTCCAGTCGGCGATCTGGCGGAAATTGTCGATATACCAGCGCAGGGCCGCATTGACCTGGGTAAACGCGCCGACCGCCACCATCAGCCAGCCGAAGGACAACATGCCGTTGAAATAGACCGGTGAGGCGATCAGGATCGGCGCCACCAGTGTCAGCCAGCCAAAACCGGAGGAGACCCAGGTGAGGTTGGTGATGGCAATCGCCTGCCGCCAGATGACGGCGAGAACCGTCGTGACCGCATGCTGGATTTGCCCACGTTCGCTGCCTTCGCCTCTGGCCAGCGTGATCGAGGCAAGGTTCTCGTTGGCATGCATCAGCGAGAAGCGCAGTTCGGCTTCCTTGGAATACCGCTCGGCATTGATGGCCGGAAGGCGGCGGCCGACAAAACTGCTGAGCAGCGAGGCCGTGCCGGCGTAAACAAGCGCTGCCCAGACCATGTAGCCGGGAATGGCGATATGGTGGCCATAGAGATTGAAGGCGAAATCGGCGGAAATTTCCCAGAGCACGCCGATGAAGCTGACAAGCAGGATCGACGAACTGACGAGGCCGATCGACAGCGAGGTGGTGATTTCTGCCAGATTGCGGGCATCTTCGTGCAGGCGCTGGTCGGGATTGACGCCGATTGCGCCAAAATTGGCAAGCTTCATGGCCCGCCCGGCCTTCATCCATTGATCGATCAGGTCGCGTGTCAGGCCCTCGCGCATGTAAAGCGCCATCATCTGGTTGAGAAAGGCCTGAATGACATTGAGCACCAGCAGTACGCCGGCAATGACCGCAAACACTTCGAGCTGGATCAGGAAGGCATCGAGATCGCGGCGCTGCAAGCTGTCATAGAACGGCGCGTTCCAGCTGTTGAGGCGATATTGGAAGTAGGTGGTGGCAAGGATGATGACGAGGAGGAAAACAGCGAGGGCGACGATACGGGTCTTGATCCTTGTGCCCCAGAAGGCTCCGAGCATCATGCGCAATTGTGCGAGAAAACCGAAATTCGCGGAGTTGATATCAAGCTGGGCGAGTTGTGTTTCGCTCTCGGTTATCTGCGCCATGCAATCATTCCATCACAGCAAGCGGGATGCAGCTTTCATCCTTGATGATAACTGCAAAAGGTTAAGCGGGTTTTCTTGCGTGGATGCAAGTCGCCGCATCCTGCAACTCATGGCGCAAACCCTTGTAAAACCGCCGTCTGGCCCGGTGGGAGATGCAAAAGGCGGTGCTGGCCTGTGGAAGTTTTCGCGCAACTGTGAGATGGGAAGAAAAAAGCCTGTGCGGACGAAGAATGCCGGACGGCCACAAGACCATGGAACAGTCGAACCAACGGGAGCATGCCATGAAGCCCTTTCTGTCCGCAGCCACGCTGGCGCTTAGCCTCAGCGTTTCCTCTTTCGCGGTTGCCGAGCCGATCAAGATCGGCCTGATCACCACGCTGTCCGGCGGTGGCGCCGGCCTCGGTGTCGATACGCGCGACGGTTTCATGCTGGCCATCAAGGAAGCCGGCAACAAGGACATTACCGTTATCACCGAGGATGACGCACAGAAGCCGGAACTGGCGGTGCAGATCGCCGACAAGATGATCCAGAGCGATCAGGTCGATATTCTGACGGGTATCGTCTGGTCGAACCTGCTGATGGCAGTGGCGCCGAGCGCCAATGCGCAGGGAAAATTCTATGTGTCCACCAATGCCGCACCAGCGGCTCTGGCCGGTGCAAAGTGCAACCCGCTCTATTTCAACGCCGCCTACCAGAACGACAATCTTCATGAAGCCATGGGCGAATATGCCAACAAGGACTACAAGAAGATTTTTATCATGGCGCCGAACTATCCGGCCGGCAAAGATTCGCTGACCGGCTTCAAGCGTTATTACAAGGGTGAGCTGGCGGCGGAAATCTATACCAAGGTCGGCCAGACCGATTATGCCGCCGAAATCGCCCAGATCCGTGCGTCCGGCGCCGATGCCGTTTTTGCCTTCCTGCCGGGCGGCATGGGCATTTCCTTCATGAAGCAATATGCCCAGTCGGGCGTCAAAACGCCGATCATGGGGCCGGGTTTTTCCTTCAGTCAGGACGTGTTGCCGGCGATCGGCGATGCAGCACTCGGCGTGAAAGCGTCCGGCCAGTGGGTGAAAGATCTCGACAACGAGGCGAACAAAAAATTCGTGCCGGCCTTCCAGAAGGAATATGGCCGTCTGCCGTCGCTTTATGCGGTGCAGGCCTATGATGCGGCACAGCTGATCCTGTCGGCCGCATCGAAGGCGAGCGTCAAGGATGCCAAGGCCTTTGGTGAAGCGATGAAGGCTGCCGATATCCAGTCGCCGCGTGGAAAGTTCAAGTTCAACACCAACCTGCATCCGATCCAGGACATCTATGTGACGGAAGTGGTGAAGGAAGACGGCGTGCTGACCAACAAGACGGTGTCGAAAATCTTCACCGATCACGGCGATGCCTATGCCAAAGACTGCAAGATGTAAGGGTTTTTGGTGATCCTGTCTCTTGCCCTCGAGCAACTGCTCAATGGCCTGCAGCTCGGCGTCATGCTGTTTCTCATGGCGGCCGGGCTGACGCTGATCTTCGGCGTCATGGGCCTGATCAATCTCGCCCATGGTTCGCTCTACATGGTCGGCGCCTTTGCCTGCGCGGGCGTGGCGGCGGCCACGGGTTCGTTCTGGCTCGGTCTCATCGCAAGCCTTGTCTGTGCAGCTGCGGCCGGGGCGATCGTCGAGTTTCTGGTGATCCGAAAGCTGTATGATCGCGATCATCTCGATCAGGTTCTGGCCACCTTTGCGCTGATCCTGATCTTCTCCGAGGGCGCGCGCTGGCTGTTCGGGTCGTTTCCGCTTTATCTCGACATTCCGCCGCTGCTTTCGGGTGCCGTACCGCTGCCGGGCATTGAAGCCTATCCGCTTTATCGTCTCGCGATTATCGGCGTCGGCGCGCTGGTGGCTTTGGGCCTTTATCTGCTGATCTCGAAAACCCGGCTCGGCATGCGCATCCGCGCCGGTGAAAGCGACCGTGAAATGATCGCCGCCCTCGGTGTCGATATCCGCACGCTTTACACGGTCGTGTTTGCGCTCGGCTCGGCCTTGGCCGGACTTGCTGGCGCGCTGGTAGGCGCGCTGCAATCGGTGCAGGTCGGCATGGGTGAACCGGTGCTGATCCTCGCTTTCGTCGTCATCGTCATCGGTGGCATCGGCTCGATCAAGGGGGCATTGGTGGGCGCACTGATCGTCGGCCTCACCGATACGCTGGGGCGTTTTCTGTTGCCGTCGCTTCTGGGTCTCGTCCTGCCGGCTTCGACGGCAGGTACGGTCGGCGCGTCGCTGTCGGCCATGCTGATCTATATCGTCATGGCGCTGGTGCTGGCGTTTCGGCCGCGCGGCCTTTTCCCGGCAAAGGCCTGACCGGCATGAGCATGACCCGCGAAAACTTCATCAATCTCGTTCTGGCGCTGCTGCTGCTGGTCGTGCCGGTTGCGGCCAGCCAGATGGGCCAGCCGTTCACCGTCACGCTTGCCACCCGCATCGCCGTGCTGGCGCTCGCCGCCACCGGCCTCAATATCGCGCTCGGCCTCGGCGGTCTCGTCTCCTTCGGCCATGCGGTGTTTTTCGGTATCGGCGGTTATGCGGCTGGCATTCTGGCAAGCCATGTCTTCTCCGGCGAACCGATGATGTTCGGTTTCGAGGGCAGCAACCAGATGCCGGTGATCTGGATCTTTGCCGTGATCGCATGTGGTCTGGCGGGATTGGCTATCGGCGCGATCAGCCTGCGCACATCAGGCGTCTATTTCATTATGATCACGCTCGCCTTTGCGCAGATGGTCTATTATTTCGCCTTCTCCTGGCCGACCTATGGCGGCGAGGACGGGCTGTCCATTCTGGTGCGCAACCAGTTTCCGGGCATCAACACCATGCTGCCGCTGAGCTTTTTTCTGCTCTGTTATGGCGTGCTCATCGCCTGTATCGGCCTGTTCGCCCTGTTGCGCAGCTCACGTTTCGGAACGGCATTGCAGGCGGCGCGGCAAAACGAGGTGCGTGTCGCCTCGGTCGGTATCTCGCCTTATGGCATTCGGCTCACGGCCTTTGTGATCTCGGCGATGATGACGGGGCTTGCCGGCGCGCTGTATGCGGATCTCAACAAGTTCGTCAGCCCCTCCATGCTCTCCTGGCACATGTCGGGCGAGTTGATCGTGCTGATCATTCTCGGCGGCACCGGCCGATTGTTCGGGCCGGTGGCGGGGGCGATGCTTTATGTCATCTTCGAGTTCGCACTGGGCGGTTTGACCGAACGCTGGCAGTTCTTTCTCGGGCTGATCCTGCTCGGCGTCGTGCTGTTTGCGCGTGGCGGGCTGATCGGGCTTCTGGCCGGAAAGGCGCGTCATGGCTGATCTTGTCGCTCAACCGGTTCTCGAAATCACCGATCTCGTCAAAAAATTCGGCGCATTGCGCGCCACCGATGGCGTGACGCTCGATCTGCGTCCGGGCGAAATCCATGCGCTGATCGGCCCCAATGGCGCGGGCAAATCGACGCTGATCCACCAGATCTGCGGCACGGAAAAACCGGATAGCGGCACGATCCGGTTTGCGGGCCAGGATATCGGCCGCATGGGCGTTGCCGAACGCGCGTGGCTAGGGTTGGGGCGGACGTTTCAGGTGTCGTCGCTGGCGCCGGAGTTTTCGGCTCTGCGCAATGTCATGCTGGCGGTGCAGGCAAAGGCCGGGTCGAGTTTTCGTTTCTTCAAGCCGGTCATGCGTGATCGCAGCCTGATCGATCAGGCCATGGTGATGCTGGAGCGGGTCGGGCTTGCAAGCCGTGCAAAAATTCCGGCGGCGGAGCTGTCGCATGGCGAGCGACGCCAGCTGGAAATTGCCATTGCATTGGCGCTCGGTTCCAAGGCGTTTCTGCTGGATGAACCGATGGCGGGCATGGGGCCGGAAGGCTCGAAACGGCTGACCGGTTTTCTCGACGGCCTGCGCCACGAAGCGCCGATCCTGCTGGTGGAACACGATATGGATGCGGTGTTCGCGCTCGCCGATCGTATCTCGGTGCTGGTTTATGGCCGCATCATCGCCACCGGTACGGTGGAGGAAATCCGTCGTGATCCTGCGGTGCGCGCCGCCTATCTCGGAGATCATGCCTGATGCTGCTCGAGGTTCAGGACATCACCACATTCTACGGCAGCAGCCAGGCGCTTTTTGGCGTCGATCTGTCTGTTGCCGAAGGCGAGGTCGTGGCGCTGATGGGCCGCAACGGCATGGGCAAATCGACCACCATCAGGTCGATCTGCAATCTCATGCCGCCGAAATCCGGCAGCATCACCTTTGCCGGTCGATCGACGGAAAAGCTGCCGCCGCATAAGGTGGCGCGGCTGGGCCTCGGGCTTGTGCCGGAAGGGCGTCGTTGTTTTGCGAACCTCACCGTGCATGAAAACCTCGTCGCCGCCGCGCGCCAGGGCGCGTGGACATTGAAGCGGGTCAATGACCTGTTTCCGCGTCTCGATGAACGGCATGCGCAGATGGCGAAATCGCTGTCGGGCGGCGAACAGCAGATGCTGGCAATCGGCCGGGCGCTGATGACCAATCCACGCCTGCTGATACTGGACGAGGCGACCGAAGGACTGGCCCCCGTTATCCGGCAGGATATTTGGCGAGCGATCCGTTCGCTTAAAGAGAATGGCCTGTCCATTCTCGTGGTCGACAAGACGTTGGCTGAACTTCTGCCGGTGGCGGATCGCTGCGTCATTCTCGAAAACGGCCGCAGCGTCTGGAGCGGTCAGCCGGATGCTCTCACGCCCGACCTGCAGGATCGTTATCTCGGGATTTGATCTGTTTCGGAACCAAGTCTTCTCAAGGCATGTTATCCTTCCTGAAACGGCAGGAGGACCCGTCATGCAGGACCGTACCGGAAACGAAAGCCAGGAAGCCCGCAAGTTCGGCAGCAGTCAGCCCAATATCGCCCGCTCGTGCGGCACGGGTGAGGCGCCGCATCATGCCCGCGATCCCATCACCGCCGATCTGCGCCGCGCCAAGAAGGAATTTGAAGGTGACCGGCCGGCCGGTCATGCCAGCCATATCGTAGATGCCGGGGATTCTGGCGGTTACGTCGCGCCTTACGAGATCGACATGGATGACGATCCCGCCGAGCGCGAGGCCCGGCGTGGGCGTGAAGAGGCAGAGTAGAGCCTCAACGTCATTTATTGTGGATTGAGGACGGTGCCTATTGCTCCCAATAATCTCCCCCTTGAAGGGGAGATGTCACCGAAAGGTGACAGAGGGCGGTAAGCAACGGTGCGGCAGGTGTGGCGAAAGCGGTATTTGTGCCAGCAACACCCCTCTCTGTCCTGCCGGACATCTCCCCCTCAAGGGGGGGAGATCGGCTGAACGGCACCGACTTCCTATGATAGCATCACGCCTTCGCCGCCAGCCGTCCCGCGAGCGCCGCAACCCGTTGCATCGCGGTTGCTAGCACATCTTCCGGCACTGTCAGCGAGATGCGCAGGAAGCCTGCTGCCTGATCGCCGAACGAGGTGCCGGGCATCACCGCCACCTTTTCCTCGCGCAAAAGCTCCCAGGCGAATTCCTCACCGCCGAGACCGGTGGCGGTGACATCGAGCAGGATGAACATGCCACCTTCCGGCATCATCGGCTTGATCAGATTGCTGCCTTCAAAGCTTTTGGCGACGATGGCAGCGCGGCGTGCGTAGTTGGCGCGCATCACATCGGCCGTATCGAAATGTTTTGACAGCGCCAGTGCCGTCATATCCGAGATGAACGGCTGTACGCCGAACAGCATGGTTTCCGATACCGGCAGGACCTTTTCACAAAACTCTTCCGGCCCGGCAGCCCAACCGCTGCGGAAACCCGGTGCGGCATGCGATTTCGAGATTGACGAGACGGCGATGGTGCGGTCGGCCAGTTCCGGGATGTCGAAGGGCGAGGCGAATTTCACGCCTTCAAAAATCAGTTCTTCATAAACTTCGTCCGACACAATCCAGAGATCATGGCGGCGGCAGACCTCGCCGATGGCGGCGACTTCTGCTTCGGTCAGTACGGCGCCGGTCGGGTTGTGCGGGGTGTTGAGCAGCAGCACGCGGGCTTCCGGCGTGATCGCGCGTTCGAGGTCGGCTGCCTGCAGGTGGAATTTTTTCTCCGGGCGCAGCGGCACGGGGATCATGTGGGCGCCGGTGGAGGCGATCACGCCTTCATATGTCGCGTAAAGCGGATCACCGACCAGCACGCCATCACCGCGTTCGACAAGGCCGGTCATGACGCCGTAAAGCGCCGTCTGGGTGCCGGGGAAGCAGAGAAAGTTGCGTTCGCTGATGCCGGCGCGGCGCTTCGAATACTTTTCCACCAGCGCCTTCAGCACCGCCGGTTCGCCGCGACCGTTGGAATAACGGGTGCGGCCGGCATACATGGCGCGCGAGGCTTCATCGAGCAGTGCCTGGTCGGGGGCGACATCCGGTTCACCGATCGTCAGTTCGATAATGTCCTCCCCTGCCGCTTTCATGCGGCGCGCATTGGTGTGGAGGGCCCAGCGACCGGAGCCGAGATGGGCAAGGCGGTCGGTGATGGAGGCGTAACGCATCAAATGTCTTTCTCGGTTGGTGCGATGACCGGGAGGTTATGTGTGCCCGGTGCAATGTGTTCTGATGGGGAAAGTTCGCCGGTTTTGAGGCCAAGCAAGGCTTCTACGGAGCGAAAGGCGAGGGTGGATAGTTCGCCGTCGGCAAAGAGGTCGTTGGCCAAAGTTGCCTCCAGCCACAGCCCGTCCAGCAGGCCGGTCAGCGCAACCGTGTGGTGACGGCAGCGGGGGATTTCGTCGGCGCGCCCGTTTTCCGTAAAGAAATCGCGCAACAGGTTTTCGAGCGCGGACAGGATCGTCGTATAATGCTCGCGGTGGATGGCGGCAAACACCGGATCGTGCGGTATATGGCCGATAAAGGCCGCCCACAGCGACAGCATGCGCGGATCGGTGACGGTGGCCGAATGGTTGGCATCGATGAAACGGCCAAGCCGCTGTTTTGCCGTGCCGGCGCTGTTGGCCGCCTCGATGGAACCGGATGTCATGGCCGCCATCATCTCGCGATAGGCGGCCTGCATCATCTGGTCCTTGCTGTCGAAATAGTGGCGGATCAGGCCGCCGGTCACGCCGGCGCGGGCCGCGATCTGGCGCACGGTTGCGCCCTGTATGCCGAATTCGGCGATACAGTCGAGCGTTGCGGCAATGAGGTCCTCACGCCGCTCCGCTTCGCTTGCCCGATGAAAGGTCCGTCGGCTCAATTTTTCTCCCTGAGGATGGGGCGGGTGAGGCAGGTTGGTCCGCCTTCGCAGGCGATGCACAATGCATCTGCCTCGAATGTTTCGACCGTGCAACCATGGGCTTCCATCGCCGCCTTGGTCTCCGGAAAACCGCTGACCATGATGACATGGTTCGGTGTGACCGGCAAAACGTTGAGATTGAGGCCGTTGCTGGCGGCAAAATCCGCTTCCGGCGCATGGATCAGCGTGTAGCCGCGCTCGCGCAGCAGCATGTAAAAGGCTGCGGGCATCAGCGGCGCATGCACGAGCGCCAGTTTCGGCGCCAGCGGGCTCATCACCGACATCAGGTGCAGGCAGGCTTCCTCGCCCTGCCACAGCGGCAGGTCGAAACCCAGAACGGTGACGCCGATAGGCTTCAGAATGGCCTGCATCTGTTCGATGCCGGCCTGGTTGGAGCGCACGCCGCGGCCGATCGCCAGCGTCTCGTGATCCACCCAGATGCAATCGCCGCCTTCGACCGTGCCCGGCGCTTCGATGCGCCCGAGGATCGGGATACCGGCATCGCGATAGGTGTTTTCATGCAGATCCGGCTCGGCGGACCTGAGCGGCTTGCCCATGCGCAGGATCACCGCACCCTTGTCGGTCATCAGCGAAGGGTCGTGGGTGAACATCGCGTCGGCGAGCCCATCGCCGTTATCCTCGATCCACAGCACCTGCGCGCCGGACTTTTCCACAAGGCTTGCGAACACCTTGTGTTGATCGATTGCCTTGGCCGCGTCGAAGGTTGGGCCGTAGTGCCACTTTGCCGCATCTGCGCCAAGAAGGCTCGGTCCCGGTCGACGCATGACTACACGCAAAAGCCGCTCCGACATGGCCTGGCAACCGTAATCACTCATGTAAAACCCCTGGAAATGTGTGGGTGGATCATATGTGGATGGCGCAAAAGCCCTGCAGGGCCTTGCTGAATGCTTATTATACGCTTGAGTAATTTTTGGACAAGTGCAAAAGTTGCACCAAAATCGGGCTGCAAGACCAGCGAGGCGGCCCAGAGATATGCGCTGGGGGAACAAGTCAAAACAGCAGATCGGGCGGCAAAAGCCCGGCGGTGACGGTGTGAATGAGTGATACGGCGCAAGCCATCGAGGTCAAAGACCTCCACAAGCGGTTTGGCCCGCTTGAGGTCCTGAAGGGTGTGTCCCTGACGGCCAAACAGGGTGACGTGATCGCCATTATCGGCGGTTCGGGTTCCGGCAAGTCGACGCTCCTGCGTTGCATCAACATGCTGGAACTGCCGAGCGCCGGTTCTGTCACGGTGCATGGCGAAGAAATCCAGATGAAGTCGGATGGTGACGGCGGACTGATGCCGGCCAACCGTCGTCAGGTGCAGCGCATCCGCACCCAGCTCGGCATGGTGTTCCAGAATTTCAATCTCTGGCAGCACATGACGGTGTTGCAGAATGTCATCGAAGTGCCGGTGCATGTGCTCAAACAGCCGCGTGACGAGGCGATCGCGGTGGCCGAAACGCTGCTGAAGCGCGTCGGGCTGTATGAGAAGCGCAATGCCTATCCCGCCTTTATGTCCGGTGGCCAGCAGCAGCGCGCGGCGATTGCGCGTGCGCTTGCCATCCAGCCGCTGGTCATGCTGTTTGACGAGCCGACATCGGCGCTCGATCCCGAGCTGGTGGGCGAAGTGCTGTCGGTCATCGGCGATCTGGCGCAGGAAAAGCGCACCATGATCCTCGTCACCCATGAAATGAAGTTTGCCCGCCAGGTGGCGAGCCATGTGGTGTTTCTGCATGGCGGCGTCATCGAGGAACAGGGGCCACCACAGGCGATTTTCGAAGATCCGAAATCGGAGCGGCTGAAGAAATTCATCAGCTCCATTCATTGAAGCACCAAAAAATCCTGCAAACTTAAGGGGACAAACCATGAAAAGCATTTTGAAGACCGTGGCGCTCGCAGCGCTGGTTGGCGTCGCCGCTGTCGGTGCCGCATCGGCCGCACCGATCAAGATGGGCGTTGCCGCCGAACCCTATCCGCCGTTCACCTCGCCGGATGCCAGCGGCAAGTGGGTTGGCTGGGAAGTCGACCTGATGAACGCCGTCTGCGCCGAAGCCAAGCTGGAATGCGAGATTACGCCGATCGCCTGGGATGGTCTCATTCCGGCGCTGACCAGCAAGAAGATCGACACCATCCTGTCGTCGATGTCGATCACCGACGAACGCCTGAAGACGATCGATTTCTCCGACAAGTATTACAACACACCCGCATCGCTTGTCGGCCCGAAGGAAGCAACCTTCACGGCGGATGCAGCCGGCCTGAAAGACAAGATCCTCGGCGTGCAGGTTTCCACCATCCATGCCGAATATGCCCAAAAGCATTTCAAGGACTCGGTGAGCGAGATCAAGGAATACCAGACGCTGGACGAAGCCAATAACGATCTGGCCGCCGGCCGCGTCGATGCGGTTTTCGCCGATGCGATCACGCTCGATGCCTTTCTCAACTCGGAACAGGGCAAGGCCTGCTGCGACAAGAAGGGCGATGTTGCCGATGATCCGGCCGTTCTGGGCGCCGGTATCGGTTTTGGCCTGCGCAAGGGCGATGACGAACTGAAGGGCAAGCTGAACGCCGCCATCAAGGCGATCCGCGACAACGGTACCTACGAAAAGTTCTCGAAGAACTATTTCGACTTCGACGTCTACGGCAAGTGATTGCCTGATTGATCGCGGTTCCGGCGGTTTGCCGCCGGAACCGTTCTGTTTTGATCCCTCCTGACGGAGCCGATCCTAGAATGGCGGTAATTCCATGGACCTGAGCCTGCTTGCTCTTTCTCCCCCCGGCTGGGGCGGCGTTCTGCTGGCTGGTCTTTTCAGTTCCCTGCAGCTTGCGGTCGGCGGTTATCTGCTCGGCCTCGTCATCGGCATCGGCGGTGCTTCCGGCAAGCTTTATGGCGGGCCGATCGTTCGCGACCTTCTGGAAGTCTACACCACGCTGGTGCGGGCCATTCCCGAACTGGTGCTGATCCTGCTGCTCTATTATGCCGGCACCGATCTGGTGAACCAGTTTCTGGCGCTTCTCGGCCTGCCGTCTGCCGATATCAGCGGCCTTGCCGCCGGCATTTTTGTCATCGGCGTGGTGCAGGGCGCCTATTCCACCGAGGTCTTGCGTGGCGCCATCAAGGCCATTCCACCGGGGCAGGTCGAAGCGGCGCGCGCCTACGGCATGTCGCCGTTGCTGGCGCTGCGTCGTGTCACGCTGCCGGCCATGCTGCCTTATGCGGTGCCGGGCCTGTCCAATCTCTGGCTTATCGCCACAAAGGATACCGCACTGCTTGCCGTCGTCGGTTTCAGCGAGTTGACGCTGGTGACGCGGCAGGCGGCCGGTTCGACCAAACATTACATGACCTTTTTCCTTGCGGCTGGTGCGCTTTATCTCGCCGTCACGCTCGTCTCCAATATCGTCATCGGCATGATCGAAAAACGCTCGCGCCGGGGCATGGTGCGGGAGGCATGAGATGATCAAGGACGAAGCCACGATCCTGCCTGCCTATAAGCCACCAAAGGCCCGCAGCCTGTTGGAGCCGCACCGGCTGTTCCTCATGGCGGTGTTTGCCGGCATCTTCGCCTGCGCCGTCATCTACATGCGCTGGGACTGGCTGCCGAAATATCAGGATCGCCTGATTGCCGGCATCTGGCAGACGCTGGTTCTGCTGGTGACGACCTCGTTTTTCGGTTTCCTGCTCGCCGTGCCGCTCGGCCTCGTGCAGGTCACCGGACCGCGACCGCTGAAATGGCTCGCCAACGGTTTCTGCACGATCATCCGTGGCACGCCGCTGCTGCTGCAACTGTGGTTGCTGTATTACGGGCTCGGCTCGCTGTTTGCGCAGTTCCCGGAAATCCGCCAGTCCTTCATGTGGCCTTATCTGCGCCAGGCATGGCCCTATGGTTTTACGGCGCTGCTTCTCTCCTTCGCGGCGTATGAGGGCGAGGTGATGCGGGGTGCCTTTGCCGGGGTGCCGCGCGGCGAACTGGAAGCGGCACGCGCTTTCGGCATGGGCCGTTTCACATTGTTCCGCCGCATCTGGCTGCCGCGCGCCATCCAGCGTTCGCTGCCGATATTGAACGGCGAAACCGTGCTGCAGCTGAAATCGACGCCATTGGTTGCCACCATCACGGTCGTCGAAACCTATTCGGTGATCTCCAAGGTGCGCCAGGACACGTTCCTGACTTATGAGCCGCTTTTGCTTCTGGCGCTGATCTATCTGGTGTTGACCGGCATTCTGGTCGTGGGTTTCCGCTTCCTCGAAAACCGTATTCCGAGCCGCGGAGCCTGATCTCTCCCAAAAGAAAGGCGCTTCCCTTTCATCAAGGGAAGCGCCAGAGGGGGAGGTATCCATGACGTGCCGACGTGGTTGTAGACGCCGACACATACCATCAACAGCGATCGCGTGATTTGGTTCCGTTGTCCTACAAATCGACCGTCACACGCAGCGGCAGGTGGTCCGAGGCAAGCCGTGTCAGCGGTGTCGATACCGCTTCGGCTTTGACGATCTTCGGTCCATCGGCAACAAAGACATGATCCAGCCGCAGCAGCGGAAAGCGTGAGGGAAAGGTGCGGCTTGCCACCTTTCCGGTCTCCACACCGATATCCCGCATCGCGCCCGAAAGCTGGCGATAGGCCGGCGAGGAGGGAATGGAGTTGAAATCGCCCATCAGCAGACGGGGTTTTCCAAAGGCGTCGGGATGATTGATCCAGTCCGGTCCGGTGATAATCGATGATTGCCGTACGCGCTCGCGGCGGAACAGGCCGAGATGGGTGTTGAACACCTGCAATGGACGTCCGCCGATGTCGATTTCCGCCCAGAGCGCGCCGCGCGGCTCGCCATAGGAGGGCAGGGCGCCGGCCTTGATGAGGCGCATCGGAAAGGCGGTGAGAATGGCGTCGCCATAGTGCTCGTCTTCCACCTTCAATGCCGGATGAAAGTGAAAATGCATTTTCAGAAGCGAGGCGAACACATGGGCCTGATCGATGCTACCGCTACGCCTCCGGCCGACATCGAGTTCCTGCAAGCCGATGATATCCGGCTCCAGTCCGGCAATGACATCGGCGATACGGGCCGGATCGAGCTTTTTGTCGGTGCCGATGCAGGAATGCACATTGTAGCTGAGGATTTTTAGGCGCCGGGTCTGTGTGGCGGCCACGGCTGGCGTCAAAATTGTCGGACGGTCGTTCATGAAGCAGGGAACACCTTTGCCCGGCTTTTCGTTCCGCTACGACAATCGAAAACAGATGTCGCGGGCAGGGAGTATATCACAGGTGAAGCGCCAGTTTATCAGGATCGTTATCGCGCTTGCCGTCTGCATTGCCGCCTGGCTCGTCTACAGGGCGCTTGGGCGCTACAGCATTGCCGATATTCGCGCGTCGATGGGTGAGATTCCGGCCTGGCGCATTGCCAGCGGGTTTGGCTTCGTGATCGGGTCATATGTCTGCCTCAGCTGGTTCGACATGCTCGCGCTCAAATATGTCGGGCGGCCGCTGCCTTATCGCAAAGCCGCGTTGACATCGTTTACGGCATTGTCCATCGGCCACAATATCGGCGTGGCCGCGCTTTCCAGCGGCACGGTGCGTTATCGCTTTTACGCGCGTTGGGGTCTCTCCGGTGAGCAGGTGGCCAAAGTCATCCTGTTTTGCGGCGTTACCGTCGCGCTCGGCCTGATGACACTTGCCGGTCTGGCCCTGGTTCTGCAGCCGGGCGATGGGCTTGACCTGCTCGAACTGGATGGTGATGCAAAGCGCGCGCTTGGTTTCCTGCTTCTGGTGGGGCCGGTCCTCTATGTCGGCTTCTGCGCCAAGGTGCGGCGCACCTTGCATGTGCGATCGTGGAGGCTGGAACCGCCGACCGCCGAAATCGCCATCGCGCAGGTTGCCATCGGCACGGCCAATTTCGCCTGCGTGGCGGCAGCGCTTTACCAGTTGATGACGGCGTTTACCGATGCCGGCTATCTGGAGGTCGCGGCCGCTTATGTGACCGCCATGCTGGCCGCCATCCTCAGCCATGTGCCGGGCGGGCTCGGCGTGCTGGAGGCGGCCATGCTCAGCCTGATGCCGGCCAGCGCCTCCATCGGTGCGCTGGTGGTGTTCCGGGCGCTTTATTATTTCGTGCCGCTCTTGATCGGCGTGCCATTGCTGATCGCCAGCGAAGCGTATTTTCGCCGTCGTCCGGTGCGTTCAGCGCAGCAGCCCCAGCGTCAGCCGCGAGAGGCTTAGGCGAAACAGCGAACGCACCTGCTGATAAGGCCAGAACGGCCGTTTCGGGTCCGCAATACTGGTGCCCAGCACGGAATCCGTCTCGCCCCTGGTAAGATCGACATTGAAAGGTCGAAGTCCGCGGGCACCTGCATTGTAACGATCGATCGTCACCAGCATGGATCCGGTTTCCGTCATCGAAGCCGTGATCTCGGCCGGGGTCACGCCCAGATGTTCGGCAAGCAGGTCGTCGCGCATGGCGGTGATGGCCTTGCGGCCTTCTTTCGTCACCGGCTCGAAAGCCAGGTCGGATTCCGTATCCAGCCCCTCCGAGCGATAATTCAGGTTGGACGAGCCGATGCGCAACAGCCGGTCGTCGATGACGATCAGCTTGGAATGCACGATGATTTCCCGTTCAAGGCCCGCCGCATCCGATGTCACGGCAAAATAGACACGCAGCCGGTTGAACCGGTCAGCGCGTTTCAGCTTGCGGATCAGCCGGTTGCGGTTGTTGCCCATCATCACCTTCTCGAGAAATCCATGGGATTCCCGAGTGACGAGGATGACGATTTCCGGCCCGTCTTCTTCCTGCAGCCGCGTGGCGATGGTGCGGGCGACGCCGAAAGACGCGAGATACTGGGATTCGAGATAAATGTGACGTTGGGCGGCACGCAATGCATCATGCGTCAGCCGGATCGACTCCCGGTGTCCGCGCTTGCCGTGCCAGCGCCACGGCATGGTAAGCGCCAGTCCGGTCGGACAATTTTCGAGCGCCGCTTCCAGATCGTCCGGCCACAAGGTTTTGGCATGCTGTCTGTCGCCTTCGGCATCGAGCGGCACGATTTCGCGCGTTGCCCGTTTCCAGCGTTTGCGCGCCACTTCCCCGACAATGCGGGCTGCTTCACCTGAAACAATGCCCTGCATATCATGCACGGGGCCGTAAGGTTTGCCATCCGGGGAGATGCGCAATGGCTGATCGATGGCATGGTCACGCGTATCCCACCGGCGCGCCGTCAGGTCGATGCCGCCGAGGAACGCGACGGAATCGTCGATGCAGACAATCTTCTGGTGATGGCTGGCGCGCAGGGGATGGCCGAAATCGAACCGAAGCGAGATGCGCTCATGCGCGTTCCACTCCATTTCCCTGAACATACGAAAACTCTTGCCGGAATAGACCGGCCCCATGCCCCAGACGAGGATACGAATCTCAAGACCCGGTTCCTCCTCGACACGGCGGCGCAGAAGCGCACCGATCGTTGGGCTGTCGGCATCACCGGGACGCAGAAGAATGTCGGGATTGAAATCCCAGCCGATGATGAAAATGGATTTGCGGGCGCGCAGGATGACTTGTTCGAGGCGGCGGTAATAATCGGCGCCGTCGATGAGAAAAGCGGCTTTGGTGGCGACCGCCGTACGCCACGCATTGCGCCCATGCCTGATAATGGATTCCGCTACCTTTGTTTCGGAATGACTGCTCGTCTTGGATATCGGATACACGTGGTCACGCCCTAAAATTCCGTCGTGGCCGATAACGCGCAAGGCCTGCGGCTTGTTCCCATATGGAGCAAGCTTCTGCAGGCCGGATCCGCTTCAAGTCCGTGTATTCGCTAGAGGTGTCTGGAGTGCAGTGGTGGTGCGTCCGTTTCGTCGGGATTGGGAAGCGGCACCTCATCGGGAAGCCTGTCCGGCTCCGGTTCCTGGATCGGTGGTTCCGGTGCCCAGTCGGGGGCCGGCATTGGTGGCTGTTCGCTCGGTTCGCGAGGATCTGGCATGAAATATTCCTTCGTCTGCTTTGCGGAGCCTCTTTCGGAAACAGGGCAGCGCGGGGATTGTTCCGTCGCAAAATGCCCGTTTCTCGGAACCGCCTCAGTATTGCCGACGTTATCGGCCTGATTGAAACGCATGCGCAGCAGAGAGGAGAGGTTGAGCGATGACCCATGTCCAAGATCATTTCAATATCTGGCTTCGCGATGCATTTGCCGCAGAAGGCCAGTCGATCACCATGCTGACCAGCCAGGTCAACCGGATCCAGAACTATCCGGATCTCAAGGGTCGATTGGAGGAGCACCTGGTCGAAACCGAAGCCCAGCAGGAATTGTTACGCGGCCTTCTGGAACGCAGTGCGGGGCCACCGCTGATCCGTACGGTAGCTGGCAAGCTCAGCACCGCGGCGCAGGGCATAAGCGGCATGCTGGCGGGTGACGAGATCATCAAGGGCGCGATGTCGACCTATATTTTCGAGCAGGGAGAAATTGCCAGCTATCGGGTTCTGCTGGCCGCCGCCGATGAACTCGGCGACGACGAGGCGGAAGACGTGCTGTCGCGTATCCTCGAGCAGGAGGTCGCCATGGCCAACTGGCTGCATGACCATCTTGACGTGCTGACCCGCATCTACCTGATGCGGGACGAACGCGACCTTCAGGCCAAGCGCTAAGTAGCGGTCAATAAAAAGCCGCCAGTTGGAAAGCTGGCGGCGGTATTTTTGAGGGACAAACCGAGATGCCGTCAGGGCTTTCAAGCATTGACGTGACGTGTGAGGTCGCTCTCGGTGCGCGCACCTTTCTGGTATGACAGCATGATCCGCGCTGCGAGATCCTGCGCTGCGAGGCTGTCACCCTGGAAACCATGCTCGGCGCAGGCCTCGTTGTAAAACTTCTGCAGGAATGCGAGCTCTCTCGGATCGAGCGTCGGATAAGCCATGGATGAATACATGTTTCTGCCTCCACATGGGGGGCGAAAGCGTTGCAGGCTTGTCCGTAGCCTGCTCTTCCAGTCGCGGCCGCCCTTTATCGTCCTGGCCGTCGATGGGCAAAGCCTACGCCTTTGCAGGGGCTTTGCAAGGCTATTGCTTGCTGCGATACGGTATCGGGCATGGCGGGAGCGCCAAGCTGCAGCATCCTTTCACTCAGGTGTGAGGATGTGTCATCTTCAACCCAGTGCAAGACGCTGAAAACGTTGGCTTTATCGGAGATGTTGGATGGCTTGCACGAGGTCTCGCAACGGTCGATGACCAAGCTTTCACAAAATTGCGAGATAACGCCGCTGCCGGCGAAATCCTGTGAAATCAGGCGGAAATGTAGCGTGGACGGGCGTTACGGAGATAACCGAGAAGTCCGAAAACCAGTGCAAGCCCGGTGCCGATGATCGCACCGGCCACCGCGCCGCCGGCGATCAGAACCGCCGTGGCCGGTGGCCAGCTTTTGGTTTTCGGCGGAACGGGGTTGGAGATCACCCGCACATTGCTGGTGTCGATTTCCTGCCGTTCACTGATCTGGTTGGTGCGTGCGAGATAGGTCTCGTAAACGGCAGCCTTGGCGCGGGCATCGCGCTCCAGTTCCCGCAACTGCACCTGCGCATCATTGTTGGTGTAGACCGTCGCGCGTTCGGTGTCCGAACGGCTGCGCAATTGCGTCAGCGTGGCGCGTGCCTGATCGCTATCCTGCTTTGCCTGCTGCAGGATGCGGTCGGCTTCCTCGGCGATCGCTCTTTCCAGCGTGGCGCGCTCCGATTGCATGGCGACAAGGCGCGGGTGACGGCTGCCATAGGTGCGGGCCATGGCGCCGATCTGCTGCTCAAGCGTGGTGAAATTGCCGCGCATCGTGGTCATCGCGGCGGAATCGAAAACGGTGGCGCTGGCGATCTGGCGTCCGGCCACCGCCGAGCGCATCTGGTTGTAGCGTGCTTCTGCCTGGATCAGGCGTTGCTGGGCATCGAGAACCTGGGTGTCGAGCGCGCTGGAAATGCGGCTGCTGGTCAGTTCGCCGGCGCTCGATTGCAGTTTGTTGTCACGCTTGAACTGCTCGACCTTTTCTTCCGTTGCTGTCACGGAGGCGCGCAACTCGTCCAGTCGGGCATTGATGCTGGCGGCGATGCGGCCGGCGCTTTCGGAAGAGGATTGGAAAAGCTGCGCCTGAAACGCTTCGACGACGGCATTGGACAGGCGGATGGATTTTTCCGGATCGGAGGTCCACACGGACAAGACGACGACGAACGACCGTTCCTCACGTGTGGCCTTGATGCGTTCTTCGAGCGCGCGCTGGACCGACAGTTCACGGGCTTCCTGCGAATTGTCGCCACCGCTGCTGCCGATCAGTGAGGAAAGGAGGCTCGGCTTGAAGAACTCGGTGTCTTCCGTCAGCTTCATGTCGCGGATGACCTGACGCAGGACGTTGCCGGAGGTCATGACGCGGATCTTGCTGTCGACCTCAAGCAACTGCGAATCGCGCTGCGGATTGACGGCAGTCAGGTCGTCGGGGGTGACGTTGAAATTGGACGGGTCAACGATCAGATCGGTATAGACGGTGTAGCGTGGCGTCGTCGTTGCGCTATACCCGAAGGCGATCACGGCACCCAAAATGGCCATAAACAGGATGAGGGCGATACCACGCTGCAGCCAGCGCAGGATATGGCCGATGCCGATCCGTGTCACGCTCTGCCACTGTGCCTGCAGGCGGGCCTCCAGCGCCGAGGAGCCGTCGTCGTCCCATGCGGTTTCCGGCTGCGGTGCGGGGTTTGCAGCGGCTGCGGGTTCGGCATCACGGTATGTGCGGCGTACCGGCCCGGTCTCATCCACGACCACATCCGCTTCCGCCTGATCGAGCAAGGAGCCGGAGGAAGGCGCACGGCGGAGCGCGGCGTTTCCCCGCGTCGAACGGTGGTTGTCTTCGGGCTCGTTGGAGCGGAACATACACATCCTCCATCCCAAACGGCGAACCGCAGGGAGAATTCACATCCCTCCCAACATCGGCCAATCGCATGAAAATCAGGTTAATTTAGCAATGTTGATTATTGGTCGGTTTTTCCTGTCACGCAGCCTGCGATGCGCCGATCACCGGGGTTACAAAGGTGCGACGCCAGAGTTCCGTCGATAGAATGCCGACAAAGGCGGCATTGTCGCGAAACCCTGTCGCCGGTTTTGCCGCGCATTTTCGAGCCAGCATGGCAACGGCACCGGGATCGAACAAACCACCTTCGGCAATGGCCGCTTCGTTCAGGATCGCCGGTACGTAGGCCAGTCCAGTCGCGGTGGCAAACGAGGCGCTATCGGGCGCGCGATAAGGCTGTTTTGGCCTGTTGGCGACGACCGGGGGCAGGAGATCGCGGGCGACGCGGCGCAGGATATGCTTTTCCTCCAGTCCTTTCAGCTTCAGACCGGGCGGTAGGCGGTTGGCAAATTCCACGAGGCGGTGATCGAGGAAGGGAAAACGTCCCTCGATACCGTGTGCCATGGCCATGCGGTCACCCTGGCTGGACAGGATGTAACCCGGCAGCAGAAAACGCATTTCCAGATATTGCGCCTGATTAAGCACGTGCCAGCGCGCGAAATCGGCCGGCAGGCGCGAAACAAGGTCTTCCGCCGCATCGTAACCTGCAAGCTGCTGCTTGAGGTTTTCCGAAAAGAAAATTTTTGCCGATCCGGTATTGCGAAGCCGCGGGCGCAGGGGAAACAGGGGATCGTCGAGAGCGTCCTTCGTCACGCCGAAGAAGGACGATAGGTAGCCGGCCGACTGCTGTTTCAAGCCGGGCAGGTAGGGATAGAGTTTCTTGAACAGATGAGGGCGGATTTTTGATCCCGGCTGCCGGGCGCAGAAACGCCGCACCTTGGCCTCTTTGAAAATGTCGTAACCGGCAAACACCTCGTCGGCGCCTTCGCCGGTCAGCACCACCTTCATGCCGTTTTCACGCACGAGGCCGGACAGCTGGAAGAGGGGTGCAGGCGCGGTGCGGATGACCGGCCGTTCGGTGAAGCGGATCACATCGGGAAAACTCCCGGCGATCTCGGTCGGGCCGCAGGTGATGGCGTTGTGGCGGGTGCCGAGCGCCATGGCGACGGCCATCTGGTGCAGGCTTTCGTCATGTTCCGGGCTGTCGAAGGTGACGGAAAAGGTGCTGAGACCGGCAGGCGCCATAGGGGCGGCAATCGCGGTGATCAGTGATGAATCCAATCCACCCGACAGGTACGCGCCGACCGGCACATCGGCGCGCATGCGCAAGGCGGTGGCATCGGTCAGCAGCGCGCGCAATTCTTCCACCGCGTCGTCTTCGTCCATCGCGATATGATCGCCGGCATCGGCAAATTGCGGCTGCCAATAGGCGCGGATATCGACACGGCCGTTTTCGATGGTGATGCGGTTTGCCGGTTCCAGTTCAAAAATGTCGCGAAAGGCGGTGCGCGGCGCGAGCGGTGCCCAAAGCGTAAAAATCTGGTCCAGCGCGAAGGGGTCGAGTTCGGCGACCATACCGGGCACCTGCAGCAGCGCCTTCACTTCCGAGGCGAAATAGAAGGTGCCGTTACGCTGCGCATAAAACAGCGGCCTGACCCCCATCCGGTCGCGGGCCAAAAACATGCGGTGGCGGCGGGCATCCCAGATGGCGAAGGCAAAATCGCCATTGAGGCGCTGCAGGCAGTCATCGCCGAAAGCCTGATAGAGATGCAGGATGACTTCGGTATCCGAGCCGGTACGGAAGCGGTGGCCGGCGGCCTTCAGCTCGTCGCGCAGTTCGACGTAATTGTAGATCTCGCCGTTGAAGACGATGGTGAGGTTCTCGTCGCCATCTTCCAGACGCATCGGCTGCTGGCCATCACCGAGGCCGACGATCGACAGGCGCACATGCGCAAGGCCAAGGCCGGGCGCGGCAAGAATGCCTTGTTCGTCGGGGCCGCGATGGGCGATTGCCTGTGCCATCGCCGTCAGCAATCCCTGCGATTGCTCCATCGGCACGCCATCACCCAGAAAGCCCGCAAAACCACACATAAAAAACCCTCAGCACCAGAGATCACCTAAGCAAACCCGGTTGGAGGGTCGGTTAATGGAACGCACTTCTCCCGGGGAGATGTAGAACGCGGTAAAGCTTCGGTTAAAGACGACGCATCGACAGTATCAAGGTCGGCCAGAGTTCCGAGACAGTCGGGTGGATCGGTACGGCCCAGCGCAAGGTATCGTAAGACACGCCGGCATTCATCATGTCGAGCACGCCATGGATCGCCTCGTCACCGCCGGTACCGAGAATGGAGGCGCCGAGAATTTTGCGGCTGTCGGCGTCGGCGATGATCTTCATGAAGCCCTGCGTCTCGCCCTTTTCGATGGCGCGGCCGACGCGGCTCATCGGGCGTGTGCCGACGAGGATGTTTCTACCGGTCTCCCGCGCCTGCTTTTCGGTCAGACCGACACGGCCGAGCGGCGGATCGATGTAAAGCGCGTAACCCAGGATGCGGTCGGAGACTTTTCGATGTTCGCCATCGAGCAGATTGGCGGCGACGATCTCGAAATCGTTGTAGGCGGTATGGGTAAACGCACCACGCCCATTGCAATCTCCCAGCGCCCAGATGCCTTCGACATTGGTCGAAAGATCGTCGCCGACCTTGATGTAACCGCGTTCGTCCCGTTCGACGCCGGCCTTGTCGAGGCCGAGATCATCGGTATTGGGCCGGCGCCCGACGGCGAGCAGCACGTCGGAGCCGATCACTTCCGGCTCGCCCTCAGTGCAGTTTACACCGACCGCCACGCCATTTTCTTGGCGGCGAAAACGGATGCATTCCGCGCCGGTGCGCACGGTGATACCCTCGGCTTCCAGAATGTCCCGGATGGCATCCGACACGTCCTCATCCTCGCGGGAGACCAGACGCGGGCCTTTTTCGACCACCGTTACCTCTGCCCCGAAACGCCGAAAAATCTGCGCAAATTCCAGCCCGATATAACTGCCACCCACCACGACCAGATGTTTTGGCACGCGATCCAGCATCACGATCGAGGTGTTGTCGAGGTAGGGGACTTCATCAATGCCGGGGAAATTCGGAATAGTGGCGCGACCGCCGACATTCAGGAAAATCTTTGGGGCAGTGATGACCTGATCGCCGATGCGCACCGTGTTGGCGTTTTCCAGACGGGCATGGCCTTCGATGAAGGTACAGCGCTCCATGCCGCGCAGCCATGTCTCGTTGTTGTTGCGGGCATTCAGCGTCACCTGATGCGAGCGCTGTTTGACCCGCTTCATGTCTATGCCGATTTGCCCGCCGATCGTTACGCCATAGTCATTACCGCGACGGGCGAGATGAGCGGCGTAAGCACTCGCCACCAGCGCCTTGGTGGGCATGCAGCCGGTGTTGACGCAGGTGCCGCCGACCAGTTTCCGTTCGATGATGGCGACGGTCTGTCCAGCTTCGGTCAAGCGACCGGCCAGCGAGGGCCCGGCCTGGCCGGTGCCGATGATGATGGCATCGAATTGTTGGCTCATGTGGCGACCAATGTCGCGGGGATCGTCGAAATGATCAGATAGGCCGCGATAATCGCAATGCCATCCTCAATCAGAGCTGCAGGAGGATCCTTTTTGAAAACCGCAGCGAGTTTTGCCCGCGCCGCCGCACCGCCATAGGTGCCGATGACCGCGCCGATCACGCCGGCAATCAGCCCGCCTATCCACACACCACTGCCGGCACCGATGGCGGCACCCGTCAGCGCACCCATGACCAGGCGTGCGCCGAATTGCTGCGGTACCTTGCGGCTGGGCGTCGAGGGAAGCTGGTCCGTGACCAGTTCGATTACTGCAAGCACGGAAAAGATGGCGACGGCCCAGAACGAACCCATGAAGGACAGCCACGTGGCGGACAGGTTGAGCAAGCCGAGATAGGCGGCCCAGCTGATGGCGGCGGGTGCGGTCATGGCCCTGAGGCCCGCCACCACGCCGATGAGAAGCGCAAGCAGATATGTCATGAAACCCCACTCCCTCGCATGTGCTGGCGCCAGACGGGACGAAAGGCACTCGCAGCCGTTACAGAGATAAGCATTGTTCAGGTTCTTGCGAAAGCTTCATTTTTCAACGGTCAAATCGGTCGGCATTCCCGTGGCGTGGTGACAATCGTCACGTCTTCACTACAATGACGTCTTCGTTAAGTGCGGGAGGAGGAGCCCGGGCTTTCTTGAAGATACGTCTTGTCCTGATTTTTGGCGGACTGGCGGCTGTGGTGCTGGCGCTGATCGTGCACGGCAGCCATGTCGCCGGGCGCAGCTATATGCGCGAGGCATCCGAGCAGGCCGGCACGACCTTGCGTCTTGCCGTGTCCGCGCTGGATGGTCATCTGCGCCGCTTCGAGGCATTGCCGGCGCTGATCGCCGACCATGACGATGTCGAGGCGCTGATCGTCGATCCCGCCAATCCGGCTTTGCGCGATGCCACCAATCTTTACCTGAAAGAGATCAATACACTGCTGAAATCCTCGGACATCTACGTGATGACCATGGATGGCTTGACGATTGCCGCCAGCAATTTCGACAGCGACACCAGTTTCGTCGGCGAAAATTTCAGCTACCGGCCATACTTTCAGGAAGCGGCGGCAGGCCAGCAATCGCGTTTCTACGCACTCGGCACGACATCCGCCAAGCGCGGCTACTATTTCTCCTCGCCCATCGAGATCGGCGGCACGATTTTTGGCGTCATCGTCTTCAAGGTGGATATCGACGGGATCGAGGCGTCCTGGGGCGATGGGGACAGCCGCATCGTCGTGTCCGACCCGGAAGGCATCATCTTCATGACCGGCACGCCGCGCTGGCTCTATAGCAGCTTTCTGCCGCTGACGCCGGAACGGCTGGCCAATACGAAAGCGTCGCGTCGTTATTCCGATGCGGTCTTACGCGAACTGCCGGTGCAGCGTGCCCAGGACGGCGAGCATGCCATGCTGTCGATTTCGGAAGAGGGCACGGACAAGGAGTTTTTGGTTCTGTCGCAGCCGATGCCGGAAGCGGGCTGGACGGTGGCGGTGCTGATGGACACGGCGTCCGTGCGGGCACAGGCGCAGATCGCTACCATTGTTGCGGTCCTGCTTGTCTGCCTCGCCTTCCTCGGCGGCGCCATTCTTGTGCAGCGGCGCATGCGGCTGGCGGAGCGCATCAAGCTGCAGGCGGAGGCGCAGGAAAATCTGGAACGGCGGGTGGAGGAACGCACCGCTGATCTCGCCCGCGTCAATGCGCAGATCAAGCAGGAAATAGCTGAACGGCGGCTGACCGAACGGCGCTTGCGGCGCACGCAGGCCGATCTCATCCAGGCCGGAAAACTGGCCGGGCTGGGACAGATGTCGGCGGCGCTGAGCCATGAGTTCAACCAGCCGCTTGCGGCAACAAAAACCTATGCGGACAGTGCTGCGCTGCTGATCGAGCGTGGTCGTCCGGGGGAGGCAAGCGACAATCTGCGGCGCATTTCGGCGCTGATCGACCGCATGGCCTCGATCAGCCGCCACCTGCGCAATTTTGCCCGCAAGCCGGAGGAAAAATTGTCCGTCGTTTCCTTCGATGATGTGATGCGCGATACGCTGGAGATCGTCGATGCACGGCTGCGTGCCGCAGATGCCGACCTGACGATCGAGATGGATACGCCGCTGCCGGTGGTGCTGGCCGGGGCGGTGCGGCTGCAGCAGGTGCTGGTCAACGTCATTACCAATGCCGCCGATGCCATTGAGGGATTGGAGGATCGCCGTATTATCGTTTCGGCTGCGCGCAGCGATGACAGGCGCGTCGTGATTTTGATACGCGATCATGGTCCGGGTGTGCCAGCCGCCATTCGCGAGCGCATTTTTGATCCCTTCTATACGACCAAGGGAGTCGGAAAGGGGCTGGGGCTTGGCCTGTCGATCTCCTACAATATCGTCAAGGATTTTGGCGGAAGCCTTGTCGTTACCGATCATCCAGAGGGCGGCGCGGTGTTTGCCATCGAACTGACCTCGGCCGATGCCGCCATCGGGAGGGCCGCCGAATGAACGAGCAGCGTGTGCTTCTGATTGATGATGAGGAAGAGCTGCGGCGTTCCACCAGCCAGGCGCTGGAACTGGCGGGCCTGCATGTGCAGACCTTTTCCAATGCCGACCATGTGCTGGAACTGACCGGCTTCAGTTTCGACGGCATCGTGGTGAGCGATATCCGCATGCCGGGGCTGGATGGCATGACGCTTCTGCACCGCATCCGCGAACTCGATGCGGAAATCCCGGTCATCCTCGTCACTGGCCATGGCGATGTGCAGCTGGCGGTGAAGGCTATGCGCGAAGGCGCCTATGATTTTCTGGAAAAACCTTTCACCGCCCAGCATCTGGCCGGCATCATTCGTCGTGCGCTGGATCGTCGCGCGCTGGTTCTGGAAAACCGTCGCCTGAAGGCGGTGGCCGGCAAACGCGACGATCTCGAAGCCCGGCTGCCGGGGCGCACGCAAGCGATGGTCGATCTGCGCTACGCCATCCGCGCTATTGGCGCGACCGATGCCGATACGCTGGTGATCGGCGAAACGGGGGCAGGCAAGGAAGTGGTGGCGCGGGCGCTGCACGATGTCAGCCCGCGCGCTACCCGGCCGTTCGTCGCCATCAACTGTGCGGCCCTGCCGGAAAATCTCATCGAGAGCGAGCTTTTCGGGCACGAGCCGGGCGCTTTTCCGGGCGCGCTTCGGCCGCGTTATGGCAAATTCGAACATGGGCGGGGCGGCACCATTCTTCTCGACGAAATCGGCTCCATGCCCTTCGATTTACAGGCGAAATTCCTGAGGGTGCTGCAGGAGCGGGTGATCAACCGGCTCGGCTCCAACGAGACGGTGGAACTGGATGTGCGGTTCATCGCGACGAGCAAGGTGGATCTGGAGGCGGAAGTTTTGGCGGGGCGTTTTCGCGCGGATCTTCTTTACCGGCTGAATGTTGCGACGGTGCATGTGCCGTCCTTGCGGGAAAGACGCGCGGATATCCCGCTGCTCTTCCTGCAATTGGTGCGGGAGGCGGCGGCGCGATACGGGCGTGAAGATCATCCGATCTCGCACGAACTCCTGTCTGCCGTTGCGCAGCGCGATTGGCCGGGCAATGTGCGCGAATTGCGCAATGCCGCCGATCGTCTTGTCCTCGGGTTGGACCTCAATCCCGCCGATCCTTCCGCGGCGGTGAAATCCGCTGACGGGCGACTGGCGGAGCGGGTGGCGGCCTTCGAGCGCACCGTGATCGCAGACGCCATCGCCGCGCATGGCGGAGCTTTGCGGCCTGTCTACGAGCAGCTCGGCATTTCCCGCAAGACGCTTTACGAAAAGATGCAACGGCACGGGCTGGACAAGAAATTGCTGGGGGCGGAGTAGGGGGTAAGGGGGCGATTTAAAAGGGTGAGCTTGGAAAGTGGAGGGAGCGTCTTGCCTCTTCTCCCCGCCTGCGGGGAGAAGTGCCGGAGCGATAGCGAGGCGATGAGGGGCTGCCGCAGGCGCTGATGTTAAGGTTCGCCCCTCATCCGCCTGCCGGCACCTTCTCCCCGTTTTGACGGGGAGAAGGGAGGATGCGGCACCGTCCTCGCTCCGCCCCACATTCCCAATGTGTCGAAATCCACCCATGGCCCAAGCGTTATGGGTGAAACTCCACCCATTGCTCCCTCGGAACCCCTTGAAAAACTGGCAAGTGCAAAGCCGCTGATTGCGCGCCGCGCCGAAGCTGCGGACACATAAAACATTCGGACGAAGCGGGAGGAGCCGTGGCCGTCCGGTCGGTTTATCTGGGAGGGTAACAATGAAAATCCTGAATACGATTCTGGGCGCGACGGTTTTTGCCGCTGCTGGCGTCATGGCATCCGGCGCATTCGCGCAGACTTATCCGACACGCTCGATCACCATGGTCGTGCCGTTTGCGGCCGGTGGCCCTACCGATACGGTCGCTCGCCTCGTCGCCGAATCCATGTCGAAAGATCTCGGCCAGCAGATCATCGTTGAAAATGTCGGTGGCGCCGGTGGCACGCTCGGTGCCGGTCGTGTCGCCAATGCCGATGCGGACGGTTACACCGTGCTTCTGCACCATATCGGCATGGCCACCAGCGCCACGCTTTACCGTAAGCTGCCCTATGACACGCTGAACGCCTTCGAATATGTCGGCCTCGTCACCGATGTGCCGATGACCGTCGTTGCCCGCAAGGATCTCGACGTCAAGGATTTCAAGGGTCTGGTGGAATATGCCAAGGCCAATAGCGACAAGGTGACGGTCGCCAATGCCGGTATCGGCGCTGCCTCGCATCTCTGCGGCATGTTGTTCATGTCGGCCATCGAAACGCCTCTCGTCACCGTGCCTTACAAGGGCACCGGCCCGGCCATGACCGATCTTTTGGGCGGTCAGGTCGATATCATGTGCGACCAGACCACCAACACCACCAAGCAGATCCAGGGGGGCACGATCAAGGCCTATGCCGTGACCTCGCCGGAGCGCCTTTCGATCTTCAAGGATATCCCGACGGTTGCCGAAGAAGGTATGCCGGCCATGCAGGTTGGCATCTGGCACGGCATCTACACGCCCAAGGGCACACCGGGGGAAGCCAATGAGCGCCTGTCCAAGGCATTGCAGGTGGCGCTGAAGGATCCGAACATCGCCGCGCGTTTTGCCGAACTCGGTACGCTGCCGTCACCGGAAGCGGATGGCACGCCGGCCGCGCTGAAGGCGAAGCTGGAAAGCGAAATCGCCCGCTGGGAACCGGTCATCAAGGCGGCCGGCCAGTACGCGGACTGAGCCTTCGCGTTCTTTCACTGGTCTTGGTTTTGCCCCTCACCCTAACCCTCTCCCCGTAATGACGGGGAGAGGGGACGTGCCTTACGCCATGTTTTGATTGAGGCAATGGCGGTGCCACAGCTCCCTTCTCCCCGCTTGCGGGGAGAAGGTGCCGGCAGGCGGATGAGGGGCGGATTTCCGCACACGGCTAACCAAGGCGGATGAGCGACAACACCACCCGATCCACACGCATCGGAGACACCATGAACTCCCTGAAATTCGACAGAACCAATCTTATCTGCGGGCTGATCTTTGTCGGCCTCGGCATCTTTTTTGCCCTGCAATCGCTCGATCTGGAACTGGGCACGGCATTCCGCATGGGGCCGGGTTATTTCCCGTTCATTCTGGCGCTCGCGCTCATCCTTTTCGGCGGCATCATTCTGGTGCAGTCGCTGCGGGTGGTGCATGAGCCGATCAGCGGCATCGCCTGGCGCGGCATGTTTTTCATCCTCGCCGCGCCCATCCTCTTCGGCATCACCGTGCGTGGTCTTGGGTTCGGGCCGTCGCTGTTCATCTGCTCGTTCGTTGCCTGCTTTGCCTCGGCGCGCATGAAGCCGCTTGCTGCTGTCGCCCTGTCGGTGGCGGTCACGGTGTTTTCGATACTGGTGTTCACCTATGGGCTGGGCCTGCCTTTCCGCATTCTCGGCCCCTGGCTCGGTTATTAGGATCAGCGCGACATGGAACTTTTCAGCAATCTCGCGCTCGGATTTTCGACCGCAGGCTCCATCGAAAACCTGTTTTTCTGCCTGATCGGCGTGCTGCTCGGCACGCTGATCGGCGTGTTGCCGGGCATCGGCGCCACCGCTACCATCGCCATGCTCCTGCCGATCACCTTCCAGCTGGAGCCGGTTTCCTCGCTGATCATGCTGGCCGGCATCTATTACGGCGCGCAATATGGCGGCTCCACCACCGCCATTCTCATCAACATGCCGGGCGAATCCTCGTCGGCCGTTACCGCCATCGACGGCTACCAGATGGCCCGCAAGGGCAAGGCCGGAGCGGCATTGGCGATCGCGGCAATCGGCTCGTTCTTCGCGGGCACGGTGTCGACCTTCCTCGTCGCCATCTTTGCGCCGCCGCTGACCGAAGTGGCGCTGCAATTCGGGGCGGCCGAATATTTCTCGCTGATGGTGGTCGGCCTCGTCTCATCCATCGCGCTGGCGCATGGTTCGGTCGTCAAGGCGCTGGCCATGGTCTCGCTCGGCCTTTTGCTCGGCCTTGTCGGCACCGACATCTATACTGGCGCACCACGCTTCACGCTCGGTATTCGTGAATATTCCGACGGCCTGAACTTTGTCGCCGTCGCTGTCGGTATCTTTGGTATCGCCGAAATTCTGCGCAATCTGGAAAATGAAAGCACCCGTTCGGTGCTGATGTCCAAGGTGAGCGGACTGATGCCGAGCCGCGAGGATTTTCGGGCGATGATCGCGCCCATCCTGCGCGGCACGGCGGTCGGCTCCATTCTCGGCATTCTGCCGGGCGGCGGGGCAGTGCTTGCGGCGTTTGCCTCCTACACGATCGAAAAGAAGGTTTCCAAACATCCGGAGGACTTCGGCCATGGCGCGATTGCCGGTGTGGCGGGACCGGAAAGCGCCAACAATGCCGGTGCACAGACCTCGTTCATTCCGCTCCTGACCCTCGGCATTCCGGCCAACCCGGTGATGGCGTTGATGATCGGCGCGATGATCATCCAGGGTATCGTGCCCGGCCCGAACGTGGCGGTGGAGCAGCCGGCGCTGTTCTGGGGCATCATCGCCTCGATGTGGATCGGCAACCTGATGCTGGTCATCCTCAACCTGCCGCTAATCGGGCTGTGGGTTAAACTGCTGACCATCCCCTATTATGTTCTCTTCCCGATCATCATGGCCTTCTGCTCGATCGGAGTTTATAGCGTTAATTCAAACGTTTACGACCTCTATGCCGTGGCGTTCTTCGGCTTTATCGGTTACGTGCTGGTGAAACTGCGCTGTGAGCCGGCGCCGCTGCTTCTGGGTTTTGTGCTCGGGCCGCTGCTGGAAGAGAACCTGCGCCGCGCGATGATCCTGTCTCGTGGGGATGCTACCACGTTTGTCACGCGGCCGATCAGCGCTGGCCTGCTGTTCATTGCGGCGCTGGTGCTGGTGGTTGTCTTCCTGCCGGCGGTCAAGGCCAAGCGCGAAGTGGTGTTCCAGGAAGAGGATTGATGGGGGCTGCTCGGGCATGAAGTCTCCACCATCGTCATTCCTGTGCTCGTCACAGGAATCCAGCGACCGCGCGTCTGCGCGGTCAAAGGAGTCTTCTCAGCCCAAAGACTTGGGCTGGCTGGATCCCGGCTCAAGGCCGGGATGACGTCAGAGAAGGAGGTGGCTCTTCCGCCAATCTCTGCAAATGCTGCAACTCGTCAACCGCCACAGGCCCGCCGATGCGCCGCAGCAACAATTGCCCCATCAGAAGACCTGCCTCCGACAGATCCTCGTAGATCGTGTCAATCCTTGGCCTGATCTGGTCGAACAGGCCCGACGTCTGTTTGGCGACGAAATCCACCTCGCGGCCGGGCAGAAGACCGTGGTCGTAACAGGCGGCCATGATCGCCATCGCCACCACTTCACCACCACAGACAAAACCATCCGGCGGCGAGGGCTGGCCAAGGCGCTTGTCGAAATAACGACGGATATCGTCGGACTTGCTGTCCAGCGAAATGCCTGTCGCGATCTCGTAACCGACGCCTTCCTCGCGTACCGCCGTCATGAAACCGTGGCGCATGTGGTGGGCGAAGGTAAAGGTTTCCGGCGGCAGCACGATCGTCAGTTGTGCGCAGCCCGATGCGATCAGCTTCTTTGCCGCTCGATAGGCGAAACCGTAATTGTCGTAATCGACGAAGGGATGCGGTGTCGCAAGCTCGGTGCGGCCGTGACAGATGAACGGAAAATCGTTCTGCATCAGTAGTTTCACCCGGTCGTCGGTGGGTTGTGTGCGGGTAAATATGATGCCGTCCGCCAGTCGGTTGCGCAGGATGTGCTCGACCGGTTCGATCTGCGGGCTGTCGGAAAAATGCGGCGAGATGACGAGGTGATATTGCGTGCCACGCAGCGCCGCCGTCAGCCCGTTGATCATCGATGTGGCGTAACCCAGAATTTCCTCGTGCGGATCGAGGATCAGGCTGATCACATGGGTGCGGCCGGTGCGCAGGCGCTGGGCGGCGCGATCCGGCAGGTAACCGATTTCGGCCGCCACCTGCGCCACACGCTGACGGGTTTCGAGCGCTATCTGCGGCGCGCCGGCCAGCGCCCGCGACACGGTGGTGACGGCAAGGCCGGTCAGGTCGGCAATCGTTCGCAATGTTGGTTTGGCGGCATCGCTGCCGGGCGCAGCAGTTTTTGCGCGCCGTGCGGGACGGCGCTCCTCCAGATCGTCCAGCGGCATCAGGCAGTCCTCCTCCACGACGCACGGCCGGCTGGAGGCCGCACGACATTGTGAAAACGTTGCAAAAGCCAACTGATATTTCAAGTTCTGTTTTGTCTATCCGTTCGTTTTCAATGAAATCAATGCTTTAAATGAATATGTACATTTGTTGGCAAACTGCAAATGACGGGTTGACACCCACCGTAGTTGTATCGTTATAAATTTGCATATCCGGAGAGGAGCCCGGATCTGAGGGAGAGACATCATGAATATGCGTATGTTTGCCAGCCTTGCGGCTGGTGCTGCACTTATTGCGCTGGTTGCCGGTTCGGCAAAGGCTGCCGAAGAGGTTGAAGTCCTGCACTGGTGGACTGCCGGCGGTGAGGCCGCAGCGCTCAACGTGCTCAAAGAAAACCTCGCCAAGGAAGGTGTTTCCTGGAAGGACATGCCGGTTGCCGGCGGTTCGGGCGTTCAGGCCATGACGGCGCTTCGTGCCCGCGTTACCTCCGGTGATCCGCCGACTGCCGTGCAGATGCTCGGTTTCGACATTCGCGACTGGGCCGAACAGGGCGTCGTCGGCAATCTCGACGATCTCGCTGAAAAGCAGGGCTGGGCAAAAGTCATTCCGGAAGCGCTGCAGGCGTTTTCGAAATATGACGATCACTGGATCGCTGCCCCGGTCAACGTGCATTCCACCAACTGGCTGTGGCTGAACAAGGCCGCTTTCGACAAGGCCGGTGGTAAGGAGCCCGCCAATATCGACGAGCTGATCGCGCTGCTCGACAAGTTCAAGGAGCAGGGCCTGACGCCGCTCGCTCATGGCGGTCAGCCATGGCAGGATGGCACGTTGTGGGAATCCGTCGTTCTGTCGACCGGCGGCATGGATTTCTACAAGAAGGCTGTCATCGACCTCGATCCGGCCGCTCTTTCGGGCGACCAGATGAGACAAGTTTTCGACACGATGACCAAGCTTCGCACCTATTTCGATCCCAACTTCTCCGGTCGTGACTGGAACCTGTCGACGGCTCTGGTCATCGAAGGCAAGGCCGGCGCGCAGCAGATGGGTGACTGGTCGAAGGGCGAGTGGCTGCGCGCCAACAAGAAGCCGGGCACGGATTTCGTGTGCATGCGCTTCCCCGGCACGCAGGGCAACGTTCTCTTCAACGCCGACCAGTTCGTGATGTTCGATGTGGGTGAAGAAAAGCGCGACGCGCAGATGAAGCTTGCTTCGGCTGTCGAGGATCCGGCTTTCCAGATCGCCTTCAACACCGTCAAGGGTTCGGTTCCGGCCCGCACCGACGTCCCCGGCGACCAGTTCGACGATTGCGGCAAGAAGGGCATCAAGGATGTCGCCGATGCTGCCAAGGCTGGCACGCTGGTCGGTTCGCTGGCGCATGGTTACGCCCAGCCCGGCGCCGTCAAGGAAGCCATCTTCGACGTCATCACCCAGCACCTGAACGGTCAGATCGATACGGCTGCTGCGCTGAAGCGTCTGCCGGAAGCGGTTGCTGCTGCGAAGTAATGGTGTCGGGTGAGATTTGCCCCTCACCCAGAGAGCAGCATGCTGCTCTCCACCTCTCCCCGCGCGCGGGGAGAGGGGACTTGCCACGCTCATCGTCAACGAAAAATGGCAGACTTTCGCCCTTTAGGCCTGCTTGAGGCGGCGATGGTGCCACATCTTTCTTCTCCCCGTCAGAACGGGGAGAAGGTGCCGGCAGGCGGATGAGGGGCTTTTGCGGCACCCATGAGCGCAACCCATCATTCGACAGCCTGCCGACATTTTTCCGAATTCTGCCGGAGATCATCATGACCACAATCGAACCGGCCACCGCATCACTGCCGCGCCGCTCCTTCGCCGACAGCCTGCGCGGCTGGTTGCCGAAACTCGTGCTGGCGCCGTCCTTTGCGGTGATCCTGCTGTTCGTCTACGGTTTCATTCTTTGGACCGTCTATCTGTCCTTCACCAATTCGCGCATTCTGCCGGTCTACAAGCTGGTCGGTTTCGATGCCTATGTGCGCCTGTGGTCGCAGCCGAACTGGTATATGGCGATGAAGAACCTCGCCATTTTTGGCGTGCTTTATATCGGCATCTGCATTTCCATCGGTCTCGGCCTTGCCATCCTGATGGACCAGCGCATCCGCGCCGAGGGCATCTTGCGGCCGATCTTTCTTTATCCGATGGCGCTGTCCTTCGTGGTGACAGGCACGGCCTGGAAATGGTTCCTGAACCCCGGCCTCGGCATTGAGAACACCATGCACAATCTCGGCTGGGAGAGTTTCAAGTTTGACTGGCTGGTGAACCCGGACATGGCGATCTACACCGTCGTCATCGCCGGTGTCTGGCAGGCATCCGGTTTCGTCATGGCGATGTTTCTGGCGGGCCTGCGCGGCATCGATGGCGAGATCATCAAGGCTGCCCAGATCGACGGCGCGCCGCTGACAAAGATCTATCGTCGTATCATCATCCCGATGTTGCGCCCGGTCTTCCTGTCGGCCTTCATCGTGCTCGCCCATATGGCGATTAAGTCCTATGACCTCGTGATCGCGCTGACCGGCGGCGGCCCCGGCAATGCCACCGAACTGCCGTCCACCTTCATGTATTCTTATACGTTCACCCGCAGCCAGATGGCCGTCGGTTCGGCCAGTGCGGTGATGATGCTGATGGGCATTACGGCGATCATCGTTCCCTATCTCTATTCCGAACTCAGGGAGAAACGCTGATGAGCGGCGCTGTCAACGAAACCGTCAGCGGCGGCTCGGCAAAGACCGCCCGCGTGGTGATCTACGGCCTGCTGCTACTGCTCGCCGCCATCTATCTTCTGCCGCTTTACGTGATGCTGACCACCTCGCTGAAATCGCTCGACGAGATCCGGGGCGGCGACATGCTGTCGCTTCCATCCTCGCCGTCGATCGCGGCCTGGACCAAGGCTTGGGGCGAAGCCTGCATCGGCGTCACCTGCACCGGCATCAAGGGGTATTTCTGGAACTCCATAAAAATGGTGGTGCCGGCGGTGATCATTTCGACGCTTCTCGGCGCATTGAACGGTTACGTGCTGACCAAGTGGCGTTTTCCGGGCCACAAGATCGTCTTCGGCATGATGCTGTTTGCCTGCTTCATCCCGTTCCAGGCGGTGCTGATCCCGATGGCGCGCATGCTCGGCATGATGGGCATCGCCAACACCACGACCGGCCTCGTTTTCGTGCACGTGATCTACGGCCTCGGTTTCACGACGCTGTTTTTCCGCAATTATTACGAGGCGTTTCCGGACGAGCTGATCAAGGCGGCAATGATGGATGGTGCCGGTTTCTTCCGCATCTTCTGGCGCATCCTTCTGCCGACCTCGGGACCGATCATCGTCGTCACCGTCATCTACCAGTTCACCAATATCTGGAACGACTTTCTGTTCGGCGTGTCCTTCTCGTCCGGCGGTTCCTCGCCGATGACGGTGGCGCTCAACAACCTCGTTGCCTCCTCCACCGGCGTGAAAGAATACAATGTCGATATGGCCGCGGCCGTCTTTGCCGCCCTGCCGACCCTGTTCGTCTACATCGTCGCCGGACGCTATTTCGTGCGTGGCCTGATGGCCGGCGCAGTCAAGGGATAAACTCATGAGCTTTCTTGAAATCAGGAACCTGCGCAAGAAGATCGGCAATGTCGAAGTCCTCAAGGGCATCGATATCGAGCTGGAGAAGGGCGGGTTTCTCGTTCTCGTCGGCCCGTCCGGCTGCGGCAAGTCCACGCTGCTCAATGCCATTGCCGGCCTGTTGCCGCTGACCTCGGGCGACATCGTCATCGACGGGCAGGTGGTCAACGACCTGCATCCGTCACAGCGCGATATCGCCATGGTGTTCCAGTCCTACGCGCTTTATCCGAACATGACGGTGGAAGAGAATATTGCCTTTGCGCTGGAAATGCGCGGCGTGCCGAAGGATGAGCGCGCGGCGGCGGTGAAGGTGGCGGCAAAGACGCTGCAGATCGAGCATCTCTTGACCCGTCGTCCCAGCCAACTGTCCGGCGGTCAGCGCCAGCGTGTCGCCATGGGCCGCGCGCTGGTGCGCAAACCGCGCGTTTTCCTGTTCGACGAACCGCTGTCCAACCTCGATGCGAAACTGCGCGTCGAAGTGCGTGCCGAGATCAAGTCGCTGCACCAGAATACGCACGCGACCATCGTTTACGTCACCCACGACCAGATCGAGGCGATGACGCTGGCGACCAAGATCGTCGTGCTGAAGGAAGGCACCGTGCAGCAGATCGGCACGCCAGCCGAGATATACAACCTGCCGGCCAACCTGTTTGTGGCCGATTTCATGGGGTCTCCGGCCATGAACATGCTGGATGGCAAGGTCGTGGGCACCGGAGCCGAGGCGCGTATTGCGCTGTTTGGCGACCAGAACATCACCGTGCCGGTTCCGCCGACTGTGGCCGCCGGTGCCGTCACAGAAGGCCAGTCGGTTCTGCTCGGTCTGCGCCCGGAAGCGATCACCGATACCGGCCTTGCTGATCCGCAGGCACGCTCGGTGACCCAGATCGAGGCGCCCGTGATCATGACCGAGCCGACCGGTTCCGACACGTTTGTTACGGCCGAACTTGGGGGCAAACATTTCACCGCCCGCACCCGTGCGGAAGTGTCCTGCCAGCCGGGAGACACGTTCCGTTTCGCCTTCAATCTCGACAAGGCGGTCGTCTTCGATCCCTCGAACGGCCTGCGCCTTTAATCTTTTTTCTACTAGCAGATCATCAAGGGAAGTCCCGGTTATACGGTGGCTTCCCTTTGCATTTGCGCAGCTGTTCACGGTTAGATCGCTAAAAATCCTTTTAAATTATAGGCTTATTCGAGGTGAAAATTTCGATTTCATGAGCATCGCACACAATCCAACTTGGCCTCGCGCTCGAATTCGGTTAGAAGGCGTTAACCTCTTTGGATGGGACGAGGGTCAGGATAGTCGGAATGCAAGTGGCGGGGGCCGTGAAAAAATCGCAGGGCTCGAAAGAGTTGAGCGTATTGCATGGGTAGGTTTTCGCACCTTTTCCCCAAGGCGACGATTGGTGCCTATCTGATCGCTTTCGCCGCCGTCATCGCTCTTCCGCTGTTAGCCTTCGTCGTCTTCCTGATGTTCCAGCTGGAGCAGAACGAGCGCGAAAAGCTCAACAGCGAAACGGCAGAGGACGCACAGATCCTTGGTCGCGCCGTCGACCGCGAATTGCGCGACATGGCAACAACACTGCGCCTGCTCAGCAATTCCCCGGAAATCGAGCGGGGAGAGCTCGCCGATTTCCATCGGCGCACGCAGTCCAGCCTGCGTGGCACTTCGCTTTACGCGCTTCTGGTTGCCGAGGATGGGCAGCTTCTTCTCAATACACGCGTGCCGTTCGAAACCGCGCTCGGCAAGATGGGCAACATGCCGGCGCTCGCCTCTGCCTTGCGGTCCGGTCGCACGGAAGTCTCCGATGTGTTTCGTGGTGCCACCAGCGGCAACTGGGTGTTCAATGTCACGTTGCCGCTGCCCAAGGAAATGCGCGGTGATGTCGGCGCCCTGATCCTGACGCAAAATGTGTCGGAACTTAAAAACGTGCTGTCGACCGAAGGCCTGCCGAAAGACTGGTCGGTGGCAATCGTCGACCAGACGGGCAAGATCGTGGTGGCCGATGGCGCGACCGAGTTGGGGGTCGCAAGTTCGTTCCCGGCCAACATGCTTTCTCTGATGAGGGGGCAGAACGGCACGATCGAGGATGTCGGCGGCTCGCCGCGACAGATGTATGGTTATTATACCCATCCCGAATGGTCATGGCGTGTTGTCGTCTGGGGACCGATTGCCTCTGCACAGGAAAGCATTCTCAGCACCTGGCGTTATCTGATCGCCGGGAGCGGGCTCTTGCTGCTGATCGGTTTTGGTTTTGCCTGGCTGGTGGCGCGGCAGCTGCGTGTGCCGATCCGGCAGATTTCCGACATGGCAGACCGCATCGGCCGGGGCGAGATCGTATCGCCGGTCGAAACCAAAATCATCGAAGCCAACCACGTGGCGATCGCTCTTTCCAATGCTTCGTTCGACCGCAGCCAGGCGGAAGACCGCATTCACCTGATCCTGCATGAACTCGTGCACCGCACCAAGAATATCCTGACACTGATCCAGGCGATGATGCGCCAGTTGGCGCGGCAGGATACCACGATGGACGAGTTCCAGAAGGCGATCAGCACACGCCTGCAGGGGCTTGGCCGCTCGATCGAGGCTTTGGCACGCGAGCAGTGGGCCGGTGTGCCGATGAAGCGTGTCGTGGAAATTCACCTTTCCAACTTTTCGGAAACGCTGGACCGGGTCGAAATGCGCGGTGAAGATTTTGTACTGAAGGCAGAGGCCGTGCAGAATCTCGGCCTCGTTCTGCATGAACTCACGACCAATTCGATGAAATACGGAGCGTTGTCCTCGCAGAGTGGCCGCGTGCAGATTTCCTGGTCGGATGTCGCCACCGAAAGCGGCGAGCGCACGCTGAAACTGGTCTGGGAAGAACGCGGCGGGCCACCGGTTCGTGCTCCGTCTTCCACCGGTTTCGGCACGACGATCATCAAGCGCCACGCTGCCGCAGCCTTTGCCGGCCGGGCCGATGCCGAATATCCGGTCGAAGGTTTCCGCTGGACGCTGACGGCACCGCGCAACCAGCTGGAGCGCACGGCAGAGGATCGTCGCCGCGAAGCCGCGCGGCTTGGCTGAGCGGTGCTCCGGGCACGCTAACGTACCAACATGAATGTTACGGAACCAAGCGGATGACATCGCCGTTCAGCGGGAATGGACGCGTATTCATCCACTTCCGTTTCAGAGCCCGGTGAGGGGCTCGCCATCCTTTCCACGATCGGGCTGACCTATGTCAGCGATTCCGAGCCGGGCATACGGCGGCTGAGGCGCGGCAAGGGGTTTTGCTACAAGCTGCCGGACGGTTCGCTGCTTTCCGAAAAAGCGCACAAACTGCGTATCGGCGCGCTCGGACTGCCGCCGGCCTATGAGAACGTCTGGATCTGCCTTGATCCGAGCGGCCATCTGCAGGCCACCGGTTTCGACAGTCGCGGGCGAAAACAATATCGTTATCACGCTGACTGGCAGTCGTTTCGCAGCGAGCAGAAATACGACCAGATGATCGATTTCGCTGAGGCCCTGCCGCGAATCAGGCGCAAAGTGCAACGTGATCTCGGTGAAGGTCTTGGTGGGCCGCAGGCCGTGATCGCCGCGCTTGTGGCGCTTCTCGATGCCACGCATCTGCGGGTCGGCAATCGCGCTTACGCCAAGGAAAACAAAACCTATGGCGCAACCACACTTTTAAAGCGTCATATGGTGTTGTCGGATGACAGCATGGTGCTGAAATTCACCGCCAAGGGCGGCAAGCGTGTCAGTCACACCATTCGTCATCCGCGCCTGCAACGCATTCTTGAGAGCATTGCCGATCTGCCGGGCCGCCAGCTATTTTCTTGGCCGGATGAGGATGGCGTGCCGCGCGGCATCGACAGCGGACGGCTGAATGCCTATCTCGCCGCTGCTTCCGGCTTGCCGATTTCGGCCAAGACGTTTCGGACATGGGGCGGCAGTCTTGCCGCTTTCATGGCGGCGTGGAAGGCTGTGACTGAGGAGGAAGTGGTGCGGATAAAAATGCTGACGGCAGCCGCATCGCAGGAATTGCAGAACACGCCGGCCGTGTGCCGCTCCAGCTACATCCATCCCGGCATTCTCGCCTTGGCGGAGGACGTCTCGCCGCTTGAAAAGATCATGGCGACGCCAAAATTGGTGGAGAAGGAAACGAGTGGTCTCAAGGCCGATGAACGGCGGTTACTGGCATTTTTGAAGCTGGTGGGGTGAGGGGGAGAATAGGGGGCTGCGCTCTCCGTCGTCATCCTCGGGCTTGACCCGAGGACCCACGCTGCACCCTCGGAGCTTTTGGTTTTGGGTCCTCGGGGCAAGCCCAAGGATGACTGCGGAGAGGTTGAGCGATGACAAACACAACAAAAAACGCCCGCCAAAAAGTTGGCGAGCGTTTCTTACATTTCATACCAAGCAGCTTCAAGCCGCCCGTCTGTGCAAACCTTCCTGCACTTCCTCGACGATCTTGCCGACAAAGGCAGGCAGATCATCCGGCGAGCGCGAGGTGATGATGCCGTTGTCGACCACCACTTCCTCATCCTTCCAGGATGCGCCGGCATTCTTCACGTCGGTGCGGATCGAGGGATAGGAGGTTGCCTTGCGACCACGCAGCGCGTCTGCCTCGATTAGCAGCCACGGCGCGTGGCAGATGGCCGCCACCGGTTTGCCGCTGCGCACGAAATCACGCACCACTTTCATGGCGTCCTTGTCGGCGCGCAGCTTGTCCGGATTGATCTGGCCACCGGGCAGAACCAGGGCATCGAAGTCCGCGGCGTTGACATTGGCGGCCTCGAGATCAACCGTGACACTGTCGCCCCAGTCCGTCTTGTCCCAGCTCTTGATTTCGCCGGTCTTGATCGATGCGATCTTCACATCGGCGCCCTTGTTCTTCAGTTCGTCAAGCGGCACGCGCAGCTCGGAGCGCTCGTAGCCGTCTGTTGCGAGAATGAGGATTCGAGCGGAGTCGATCTGTGTCATGCACTTCTCCTTTTGTTGTTCGTTACGGCCATCACAGACGGCCGGTGGAAAGATCGCGTCCATTGATAGAGGCGGGAACGCTCATTTCTTCCCGAGGGGATCGCGGCAGCGGAAGCTCCACGGCTTCCGGCACGACCACGTGAGGCTCATGGTTCGACACGGTGTTCACCGGTTGCGGAACCCGAGTGATGGGGAAGAGACGCCTCAGTCTCCATAAAATATGGGCCATCGTATTTCTCCCGTCGCCCGAAAAGGTGTTTTGCCTTTTCCTGAATAGCTAACCGTGGGCGTTGGGATTCGTTCCATCGGGGAACGGTGGAGCGATCTTGAGACAATACCGCTCACGGTCGGCAGGTTCAGTGCGCCGGACCGGTGCTCAGATCGGCACGACCAGCATGGCGCACATGGCGACTGCGAGAACGACACTGGCGGCTTCGAACCATTCTTTGGTCATTGTTTTTTACTCCCTGATTGGTGGGTAAAGAACGATGATCGCGCCTTTCTGTTCCACACAATTGCCACATATGTGGAGCGGCGCCACATATGTGAACATTCCCTTAATTGCCGTTGTCGATCTTTTGCTGTGCCTTCATGCGGGCACGAGCCGCCTCGATGATGGAGCGGGTTTCACGCGCCGTCGATGTTTCGATGGCAAAACCTTCACCGGGTGTCAGGCCGGGATCCTCTTCGTGATCCTTGAAAGTGGCATCCTCGGTAAGCCTGTGCAGCAAGGCCTTGGTGGTTTCTTTGCCGCCCATCATGGCGGCAAGCCAGGTGATCATCAATTCGCGATGCGCATTGAGCCGGCCTTCCAGTTCTTCCGGTGAGAGTGCGGGCATGGTGGGTCCTCCTTCGCGTGACGGTCAGATATCGGCACATAGAGGAGAGGTTGGAAGAGGGAAGTCTTGCCGGCCGCCTGCCATATTTTGTTCCGTGCAGGGAACGAAATGCGGCGCTGCATCATTAATGGCCGAACCTTTAACCCTCAAGCGCGCGGCATGGATATGACATTGAAGACTTTCGAGATCACGGCGGGATCCTGGACCCAGCTTGGCGCCAATTTTGATGGGGAAGGTACCAATTTCGCAATCTTCTCCGCCCATGCCGAACGCGTCGAGCTTTGCCTGTTCGATGACAGCGGGTCTACCGAGATCGCTCGCCTGACGCTGCCGGAATATACCAATGAGATCTTTCATGGTTATGTTCCGGGCCTCAAGCCCGGCCAGCTTTATGCCTATCGTGTTCACGGTGCCTTCGACCCGGAAGCCGGCCACCGCTTCAACGCCAACAAGCTGCTGCTCGATCCTTACGCCCGCGAACTGGTGGGCGAATTCAAGTGGAACGAGGCGCATTTTGGCTATGATCTGCTTGCCGAAGACAAGGACCTGACCTTCAACACCCTGGACAGCGCCCCCTATACGCCAAAATGCAAGGTCATCGACCCCTATGGTTTCGACTGGGGCAAGGATGCCTCGCCCAATATTTCCTGGCCGGCGACGATCGTCTACGAAACCCATGTGAAGGGCTTTACGCAGCTCAACAAGGCGATCCCGGAAAAGCTGCGCGGCACCTTTGAGGGCATGGGCCACAAGGCGACCGTGGATTATATCAAGAGCCTCGGCATCACCTCTGTCGAACTCATGCCGATCCATGAATTCCCGCAGGACCAGCATCTGCTGGACAAGGGGCTTGCCAATTTCTGGGGTTACAACTCCATCGGCTTTTTCGCGCCAGCCTCGCGGTATTATGGCCCCAACGGCATTGCCGGTTTCCGCGACATGGTTCGGTCGTTCCACGATGCCGGCATCGAGGTCATTCTGGATGTGGTCTATAACCACACGGCTGAAGGCAACGAGCTTGGTCCGACGCTCTCCTTCAAGGGCATCGACAACTTTTCCTACTACCGCACGCTGCCCGACCAGCACCGCTATTACATCAACGATACCGGCACCGGAAACACGGTGAACACGTCGCATCCGCGCGTGCTGCAGATGGTGATGGACAGTCTTCGTTACTGGACCGAACACATGCATGTGGACGGTTTCCGCTTCGACCTCGGCACCATTCTAGGCCGCGAGCCGGAAGGGTTTGACGAACGCGGCGGTTTCTTCGATGCGGTGACGCAGGACCCGGTTCTTTCGAAGACAAAACTGATCGGCGAGCCGTGGGATATCGGTCCGGGCGGCTATCAGGTCGGTGGTTTTCCGCCGGGCTGGGCGGAGTGGAACGACAAGTATCGCGATACGGTGCGTGAATACTGGAAGGGCGACAACGTGCCGACCGATTTCGCCGCTCGTCTTCTGGGTTCTGGCGATATCTACGACCAGCGCGGCCGCCGGCCGTGGTCGAGCGTCAATTTCGTCACCGCTCATGACGGTTTTACTCTCAACGACCTCGTTTCCTACAACGAGAAACACAACGAGGCGAATGGCGAGGACAATAACGACGGCCATAACGACAATCGTTCCTACAATTACGGTGAGGAAGGCCCGACCGAGGACGAGGGCATCAATGCCGTACGCGAGCGCCAGAAGCGCAACTTTCTGGCCACGCTTCTCTTTTCCCACGGCACGCCGATGCTCTTGGCCGGCGACGAGTTTGGCCGCAGCCAGATGGGCAACAACAATGGTTATTGCCAGGACAGCGACATTTCATGGGTCCACTGGGAGGACCTGCCGGAGAGCTGCGAGGAGCTGCGCGAATTTACGCGCCAGATCATCGCTCTCCGGCAGACTCAGCCATTGCTTCGCCGCGAGAACTGGCGCGACGGGCTGGATGTGAAATGGTTCAATGCCGGCGGTGGCTTCCAGACCCCGGAACAGTGGGAGGAAGGTTCGACCATCGGTCTTTACCTCGGCCGTGGCGACCTGAAGGAGGAAGAGGGCATCTGGCACGATGTGCTGCTGCTGTTCAATCCGTTCGAAGGCACGGTGCCGTTCCGCATCCCGCAATTCGGCGAGGGCGGTTGGGTGCTGGAACTGACCACGGCAGATCTTTCACGGCATGGTCAGGTGATCACCAAGGAAAAGGATTTCGAACTGGAAGGCCGCAGTCTGGTGCTGTTCCGCCGGCCGTGAGGGCGGGGAAGGGGCGATATCGCACGAGGTTAATAAGGCGGTCGCTGAGAGATCAAGCGCGTCATCTATGCCCAAAGGCCAGGATGACGCCGTCCTCTGACACAAGTGGCTGCCAGCCACCGTCCCACACCTTATAAATTAGTTCAAAAGCCCTATCGCGGCGAGGATCGAAGCCGATTCCGGTCACCCAATCACGCAATTCATAAAAATTACCAGCAGCAGCATAAAGCGGCTCAGTCAGGAAAAGCTGGGCTGCGAGGGCCGAAAGCTCCTTTTCCGGCGTCGGTTCGAGGAGGTTTTCTGAAAACAGCACCTCGATTCGGTCGCATTCCGACAGGTTGTCGAGCGCGTCGGCGTCGTCCCTGTTGACGATTGTGACACGGCTCCAATCGACCTGTTCATCTGGCGACGCGGCATCGACGGCCTTTCCCAAGTCGGAAACGAGCTGTCGAGCTTCTTGTTCTGATAGCTGCTGGCGCGTGCCGGTTACGAAAGCGTCGAACCGTCGGTGCATCTCTTCACCATTCGCAAGCATCGCAAAACAGCGCCTGCGCGTTTCCTGTTCGGCATGGAAAAGACCAAAAATCAGGCGATAATCGCTATCGATGTCATCAGGAAGCGGATCGGGACGTTCAAAGTCACCTTTCGCTTGCAAGGTCCTGTCCTGATCGAAAATATCATGCCAGGCGAACTGCCATTCCTTGTAGCGTTCCTTTATCCACTCGTTCTGGCGTTCGCGCATTGCGTCGCGATCGCTTTCTGAACCGCTCGCTACAGGTACCGGTTCTGCTGCCGAGATTTTCTCCGGGGGCGTGGGAGCAGCCTGCGACTTGCCGGAAAACAGCGAGCGCAACCGCTGGAAAAGGCCTGGTTTTAGCTGGCTGACCGGCGGCATTCTGTCATCATGATCCGGCATGTTCACCCACATTCGTCTTTAATCGTCACGCCCGTCATGGTCGGGGTCGAAGCGACCGGTGAGCATGTAGTGTCCGCGATGCTTTTTGCAATCGGATCGCAGCCACTGCCTTTCTTCTCGTCGTGTGAGGTCGCAATGGCTTGATCCATACGCCCTATTTTGCGATCACCTACGGGTTCACTTTGGGGAGACGCATCATACCGCCCGCCGACGACAAGCAACAAACTTCCCTTTTGCGTAATCTGGCGCGGAAACTGCCGATGCCATGGAAAATGGCGGCGCTGGTCTGGCTGACGGTTGCCCTTTTGATGCTGGCAGGTGCTGCGGCACAGTTTTTTGGCTGGTACGCACTTTCCACCCGGCTGTTTGCCTATATGGCGCTCGGATTCGTCGGTTTTTTCGTGTGCTGGCTTTGCTTGGCCTATGTCACGGCAAAAGAATTTTCGGCACGACGCAAGGCGAAAAAAATGGGTGAACAGCCATGATGCTGTTCTTCCGCAGTTACCTCATGACCTTTGGTCTTCTGCTTGCCGGCATCGCTATGCTGGTGATCTACCTCGACAATAGCGGCGCGATTTCGATGCATTGGGGTTTTGCCGTTCTGGCCGCCAGCGCTGTCATTGCCGGGCTTTTATTGTTTCTCACCGGTGCAGTCGGTCGACCGGCCACGGTGGAGCGATGGGCTGACAGGACATCGGTGCATGAAGAAGGTACGGCCTATGTGGCGCTGCTGGCGCTGCCGGTCTATATGGTCTTGGGGTGTTTCAGCCGGGGTGATGATCGCCCGTCCGCCACGCTTCCCATCACCGAGATGCGCAACAAGCGAAAACGGCGGCGGGAGCGCCGTCAGTAAACCTGACGGCGAACATTGTCATCGCTGCTGGTGGTGCCGCGTACGAGGCTTGAATAGACATTGGCGTATTGATCGGCGCTGCGTTCCCAGGAAAATTTCGTCTTCATGCCCTGGTTCTGCAGACGCGCCCAGCTGCGCGGATCGGCATAGGCATCGAGCGTGCGACGCAAGGCCAGTCGCAGGCCATCGGTATTGACCGGATGGAACTGGAACCCGGTGGCGACGCGTGCGGAAATCGCCGCATCATTGGCGTCGATGATGGTTTCCGACAGGCCACCGGTGCGCGAGACGACCGGCACGCAGCCATAACGCAGGGCGTAAAGCTGGGTCAGGCCGCAAGGCTCGAAACGTGACGGCTGCACGATCGCGTCCGAACCGGCATGGATGAGATGGGCGGTTGGTTCACCGTAGCCGATATGCACCGCCATGCGGCCGGGAAAGCGGGCAGCGGTATCCAGCAGCATCTGTTCGATCTCGTGATCGCCCTGACCGAACACGATGATGCGCCCGCCTTTGAAGATCACTTCGTCGGCCGTGTCGGCAAACATGTCCATGCCCTTCTGCCAGGTCAGGCGGCTGACGGCGGAAAAGATCGGACCATCGCCACGATCAAGACCAAAATGGTCGAGCAGTGCGTTGCGGTTGGTGCGTTTGCGGCGCAGGCTGGTGCTGTCATAGGTCTGTGGAATATGCGGATCGGTAGCGGGATTCCAGATATCCATGTCGATGCCGTTGACGATGCCGCGCAGGATCGTCACGCGCTCGTTCAGCACGCCATCCAGCCCCATGCCGAAACGTGGAGTGAGAATTTCGCGGGCATAAGTGGGACTGACGGTGGTGATCGCATCGGCTGTCTGCAGACCACCCTTTAGCGTGCTGATATCGCCGAAATATTCGAGGCAATCCATCGACATCGTGCTTGCCGGAAGGCCCATGAAGGGCAACAGGCTTGCCGCATACTGGCCCTGGAAAGCCAGGTTGTGGATGGTCAGAACTACCGGCGTCGTGCAGCCCATTTCACGCATGTAGACCGAGGTAAGGGCTGACTGCCAGTCATGGGTGTGGACGATATCCGGTACCCAGCCCGGCAGGATGCCGTTGGCGATCTCCGCACCGGCAAGCGACAGGGCGGCAAACCGTTTCCAGTTATCGGGATGATCGTTGCCGAACTGGTCGACATAAGGTCCACCGGGGCGGTCATAGAGAGTGGGGATATCGAGGACGAAGAGCTCGAGATCATCGACCTTGCCATGCAGAAGCGAGGCGCGCTCACCGAGCAGATCTTCGAAGACGAGAAGAGGGACACCGGCGGCGTCGAGCTTTTTCATCACAGCCGGATAACCGGGCACAAGCGTCGTGGTTTCGATGCCGAAGGAAAGCAGTGCCTTTGGGAGCGATCCTGTCACATCCGCCAAACCGCCCGTCTTGATGAGAGGGAAGACTTCGGACGTCACTGACAAGGCACGCATTGAATGAATTTCCCCCTTACGGAATGCTGATCGGCGGTTACGGGCGAAAGTCTTGCGCGCAACCGCTGCGCCTTGCGTCGGATCACGCATGCCGATCTGGTCGAAGGTCACAGGTGCATTCATCATGCCTGCCTCCAATATGCCTGCCTTCGGGGCATTACGCGAAATTGCCTGCCGTTGGCATCTGCATGGAAAAGAGCGTCCTCAACTGTCTCAAGGTTCCACGCAAAAGGTAAACGAAACCATTGCTTCACAACAAAACTCGTCGATTACAGACAAAAACAATGCGTTTGCCGCGGAGATATCCGCGGCAGCGCCGTAGGTTTTAAAGTCGAGACCGTTTTATTCGGCGACGAGCTTTTTCGATCTGGTCTTGGCAGCCGGTTTTGCTTCGGCAGCAATTGCCTTGGCTTTGGCCGGCTTCGCAGCGGATTTCTCCGGTGCCGACTTCGCCGCCGGTGATTTGACGGCAGGGGTCTTTGCCGGCTTGGCCGTTTTCGGCTTTGCAACCTTGGCTACGGCCTCAGGCTTTGTCGCTGCTGCCTTTTCAGTAGCAGTACCGTTGGCCTTAGGTTTCTTGCCCTTGGGCAGACCCTTGGTCACACCGAGCGGTGCAAACAGCAGATATTCCTGCCGCGCCCTCTCCCAGTGCTCGTTATCCTTGCCTGTCGGATAACCTTCCTCTTCCCACAACGCGTAGGCGCGCCTGCTAATCCACTCGTGTTCGGATTCCGCCATGATTACGTCTCCGTTCGCCCGACTGTCACAACAGATGACACTCGCAAAAGTTCCGTTACGCAAGGCATATTTTTGTGCGGTGCTTCATTTTTTATCGGAACCTTTTTCAGAGTTCGTCGTTCGGGCACCGGGAGGAAATCAGCCATGCAAAATTATTTCGATATTCTGCCGCATTCGACAGGCTGGATTTACGTCATCGGCGGCCTGCCATCGGCGTCCTATCCGAGCTACGCGTTGGCCCTGCAAGCCGCTCATGCGCATGCCGAACGTGACAAGCACCGATTGCAAAAACCCGTTTTCCGCCGACAGGAAATGGACGGCGGAATGGCGCCTTGCGATCAGAACGTGACCACGCCCTATCCGCAAATACGCTCCTGAAAAGACATTCAGATGACATAAAACGGCCCGCCATTGGCGGGCCGTTTTATGTTGCGGCGCAATGTCGTTACGCTGCTTTTTTCGCGGCGGAGTTGACAGCAGTGGTGGCAAGGGTCGTCAGCGTCTCGTCGGTCTTGCTTTCTTCGGCGAGCGTTTCTTCAAGAAGCGCTGCGGCTTCCTTCAGACCAAGCTGCTTTGCCCAGGCGGCAAGCGTGCCGTAACGACTGATCTCGTAGTGTTCGACAGCCTGCGCGGCGGCAAGAAGACCGGCATCAAGTGCAGGCGTGCCCTTGAACTCGTCAAGGATTTCCTCGCCTTCCGACAGGATGCCCTCGATCGCGTCACAGGTCTTGCCCTGGGCACGCTTGCCGATGATCTCGAAAACCTGTTTCAGGCGGTCGATCTGGCCTTCGGTCTCTTCCTTGTGGGTCAGAAAGGCCTGCTTGAGCTTCTCGTCCTGAGCGCCGCGCGCCATCTTCGGCAGCGCTTTCACGATCTGACGTTCAGCGTAATAGATGTCCTTGAGGGTTTCGTAGAAGAGATCTTCCAACGTCTTCGTGGTTGCCATGATCGGCGTCCTCCTGATTTGCGGGTGATCTTTGTAAAGATATGTCTGATCGACATGGGTGATCGACGGGCAGTTAACCGACAGTCTGTCGATTTGTTCCGGCCCGTCCGCAATCGTACGAACGTGAAAAACCATGGAACCCGATGCGACGGCTGACCGGATCGGTTCACATCAATGGTCTGATGGAGAGAGAAAAATCAGGTCTTGTCGGCGAACTTGTCGTGGAGGGCTTTTTGCAAATCCTGCGCAAGCTTCAGCAGCCGATCAGGAACCTCTTCCTTTTCGATTTCGGTCAGAAGAACGGCGACTTCCTGCGTCACCCGGCCACCGAGCCTGGCTGGTTCTTCTGCAATGCGTTCGCTCTCTGTCGTCATTCTGACCTCTGCCGCATGACACTGCTGGATCGCATCGGGCAAAACGCCCGCAAGCGATATAGCCTACAGGCACATGCTTACCGAACTATTCGAAAGCCCGGAATGGCGGGCGGTGTCAATGCCGTGTGGGCGCATGTCACCTATGCAGGCCCTGTTGCGATGCATTCCGCTGAAGCCTGTAGCGCGAATGCGACAGGCGGAGACAGGCACCGGCTCCGATCGTCCGTCCTTGCCGAGTGTTCACAACATGACGAAACCGGGCGAGCGCCATCTGGCAGCGGAACCAAATGAGGCGGGCAGGCGTTTGCACCCGTCATTCCCATCCGCGAGTTTATAAGAGGTGCGCCCGGTGTCTGAATCACAATTGAATCGTGATCCTGCACGCGCCGATATTGTCCGGCTCATTCCGGCCCTCCGTGCTTTTGCCCGTACCTTCTGCCGTAATCCTTCCGATGCCGACGATCTCGTGCAGGAGACCTTGATGAAGGCGCTCGGCAATCTCGACAAGTTCGAGCCGGGAACAAAGCTGAAGTCGTGGCTGTTCACCATCATGCGCAACACGTTTTACACCCGCGCGAAGGTGCTGGGCCGTGAAGCGCCGGGGCTTGAGGAAAATGTCTCCGGCGATACGCCGATTGCAGCCTCGCAGGAAGTTGCCGCCCGCGCCAAGGAGGTGCAGCGCGCCCTGCAAAAACTGCCGCCGCATTATCGCGAAGTGCTGACGCTGGTGGCGATTCTTGGCGAAAGCTACGAATCCGCTGCCGAAATCTGTGATTGCGCCGTCGGTACCGTGAAGAGCCGCCTCAACCGCGCCCGCCACCAGATCCTGCTTGAACTCGGTGAGGATAACGAAGACGAGGCAACGCATGTCTGACCGACATTGTCTGATAAAACAGGGAGAGACACTATGAAAACCATCGCAGCTTTTGCCGCCATTGCTCTGGCCTCCGGTGCTGGTTTTGCCGCCGCCGCAGATCAGGTGGCGGCACCGGCCACTGCTACCGGATCCGCAAAATTCGTCGGTGCCAAGGGCGAGGATGCCGGTAAGGCGGATCTGAGCACAACACCGTCGGGCGTGCTGATCAATGTCGAGATCAAGGGGCTGCCTGCCTCGCAATGGGTGGCTTTCCACGTGCATGAAACGGGCAGCTGCGATGCGGCGTCCCACCACGAATCCGCCGGCGGTCATTTCAATCCGGACGGCAAGGAACACGGTTACCAGGCGGCCAATGGCCCGCATGCCGGTGACATGCCCAATCAGTATGTCGGTGCCGATGGTGTATTGCGTGCGCAGGTGATCAACGATGCGGTGACGCTCGACAAGGGTGATGCCGGTATCGTCGGCCGCGCGCTGATGGTTCACGCCAAGCCCGATGACTACAAAACGCAGCCCTCCGGTGCCGCCGGCGATCGTCTGGCCTGCGGCGTCATCGAATAAGGCTTTCAGGAAGGCGGGACCCGGCTCAAGCCGGGTCCCGATCCAGTTCCGGATAGTGGCGGAAGACGTCGGATTCGTTGAAGTCCAGGCGCCGCTGCGAGGCCAGATATGCGGCAATGTTCGGCCGTGTCCCCACTTTTTCATGCAGTGCCATCACTCTGGGATATCGTTTCCCGAAATCCGAGGTCGCACGCGGAAAAGCGTAACGTAGTCCATCCACCACATGGAAAAGCGAGAGATCGACGGTGGTAAGGCCATCGCCGACGTTGAACCCGTTTCCGGCCGCGTTGAGGCTGATCACTCTTTCGAAATAGCCGAGAAATTTCGGGATACGGTTTTCGATGAAAGCCTTCGACCGCTTTTTTGCCTCCGCTTTCTGATCCTCGTAATAATCATCGATCCCGAGCGGGTGGTGCGTATCGTGCGCCTCGGCAACAAAATCCGTCAGCGTCAGCTGTAAGCCTTTCGCAAACACGTGATCCTGCTGTTTTGCCGGTGCAAGCCCGTGTTTGGGGCCAAGATAGTCGAGGATGTTGGCAACATGTGAGACGATCAGATCGCCATCCTTCAAAAAGGGAGGCGCGAATGGGGGATAAGGGCCAGCCTTGTCGCCGAGGTGGTCCATGATTGCCTTGCTGCCGGCGCTGCCTTTGCCCATGTCGCGATATGCGGCGCCGACTTCCTCGAGAGCCAGCCGAACAAATTCGCCACGTCCTGGAATTCCGTCCCAATAATATAGCTCGTAGGTCACGATGTTCCTTCCTGGTGATGTTCGGGTGTCTCGAACAACACGGGAGCACAAGGCCGGTTCCCATCCGGACCCGCTAAAAACTGTCACGGAACTTTTTGTTTGCTGCCCTGTTGACGGGCGAGCGTAACGCGCAATTTCCAGCGCAGATACCGCTATTCAACACATTGCTTGTGCAGCAGGGGGCCGACATGGCGATCACCGTTACCGCGATCCTTTTCACTCTGATCGGGATCGCGCTTGCCGCCGGTGGCGGTCACCTGATGATGATTGGCGGCAGCGCCTATTACCTGATCACGGGCATCGCCTTCGTCCTCACTGCTATACTGTTATTCATGCGCCGGCCGCTGGCTCTCTGGCTCTACGCGGCCATCATTCTCGGTTCGCTCGGCTGGGCGGTGTGGGAGGTCGGGCTCGACTGGTGGCAGCTTGGACCTCGCGGTGGTGTGATCATCGTGCTCGGCATCTGGCTGCTGACGCCGTGGATCCGCCGCCCGCTCGGTTTTTCCAGCCCGACTACCGGTTTCCGGTATGGCGCCGATGTGCGGCCGCTGGCCGTCTCCGTCTGCATTGCCGTTCTGGTGGCGCTCGTCTCGATGCTGTTCGATCCGCATGACCAGTCTGGCGACCTGCCGGAGGATGTGGTCGCGGCCGCCCCCGATCTCGGCGGCAACGTCCCGCCCGGCGACTGGCACCAATATGGCCGCACGCCTTATGGCCAGCGTTACTCGCCGCTCGACCAGATCAACAAGGAAAATGTCGCGTCACTGACGGAAGTCTGGCGGTTCCAGACCGGTGACGTGAAGCTGCCGGAAGATGTGGGCGAGACCACCTATCAGGTGACGCCGCTGAAAGTCGGAAATACGCTGTTCCTCTGCACGCCGCACAACTGGGCGATCGCGCTCGATGCGACGACCGGAAAGCAGATCTGGAAATTCGATCCGAATGCCGGTCTCAACCCGGACCGCCAGCATCAGACCTGCCGCGGCGTCACCTATTACGCCGATCCGGCTGCTGCCGCCGGCAGCCTGTGTGCTGCCCGCGTCTATCTGCCGACATCCGATGCACGTCTGATCGCGCTCGATGCCGGCACCGGCCAGACCTGCGAAGGCTTTGCCAACAAGGGCACGCTGCAGCTGGAGACCGGCATGCCGTATAATCCGGCTGGTTATTATTACTCCACGTCGCCACCCGCCATTGCCGGAAACAAGATCATCGTCGGCGGCGCCGTCAACGACAACTATTCCACGCAGTCGCAGTCGGGCGTCATCCGCGCCTTTGACGTCAATACCGGACAGCTGATCTGGAACTGGGACAGCGGCAATCCGAGCCAGACGACACCGCTGCCGGAGGGTCAGAAATACACGGTCAACTCGCCCAACAGCTGGTCCGTGTTCAGCGTCGATGAAGCGCTTGGCCTCGTCTATATCCCACTCGGCAATCAGGTGCCTGACCAGCTCGGCATGGGCCGCAGCGAACATGTCGAAAAATATTCGTCCTCCATTGTCGCGCTCGATCTCAACACCGGCGCGGACCGTTGGGTCAAACAATTCGTGCATCACGACCTGTGGGACATGGACGTGCCGGCCCAGCCGACGCTGATCGATCTCAAGAAGGCGGATAACAGCACTGTTCCAGCCCTCGTTGGTCCGACCAAGCAGGGTGACATCTACGTGCTCGACCGCCGCACCGGCGAGCCGATCATCCCGATCACGGAGGAGCCCGCTCCGACCGGCGCGATCGCGGGCGATTTCACCGCACCGACGCAGCCGACTTCGGGCCTCAGCTTCAAGCCGCCAAAGCTGGAAGAACGCAACATGTGGGGCATCACCATGTTCGACCAGATGGTGTGCCGCATTCGCTATCATTCGCTGCGTTACGAAGGCCGCTATACGCCACCGTCCTTGGAAGGCTCGATCATCTATCCCGGCAATTTCGGCACGTTCAACTGGGGCGGCGTGGCGGTCGATCCGGAACGGCAGGTGATGTTCGGCATGCCGACCTATCTGGCCTTTACCTCGCAACTGGTGCCGCGCGACCAGATCCCGCCGAAGGGTCAGGACGAAAAGGGCAGCGAACAAGGGCTTAACCGCAATGACGGCGCACCTTACGGCGTCAAGATGGGGCCGTTCCTGGGGCCGTTGCAGGTTCCCTGCCAGGCGCCGCCGTGGGGGTATGTCACCGGCGTTGATCTGCGCACCGGCGAAACGGCCTACAAGCACAAGAATGGCACGGTCTATGACATGACGCCGCTGCCGCTGCCCTTCAAGGTCGGCGTGCCCGGCATCGGCGGACCAATGATCACCAAGGGCGGCATCGCCTTCCTCGGCGCGGCGGTCGATGATTATCTTCGTGCCTATGACCTCACCAACGGCGAGCAGCTTTGGGAGGCTCGCCTTCCGGCCGGCGGTCAGGCGACGCCGATGAGTTATGCGGTGGAAGACGGTCGCCAGTTCGTGGTGATGGTGGCGGGCGGCCATGGTTCGGTCGGCACCAAGCCGGGGGATTACGTGATCGCCTATGCGTTGCCGCGATAAGGGGCAGCCATAGCGAAAAAAAAGGCCGGGGTGGCAACGCCCCGGCCTTATTTATGAAAAACATGCTGATTTAATGCAGAAAACCGCCGCTGCGGATGAAGTTTTGAACCTTGCTGACACCTTCGACGCACGCGGCTACCTCCGTCGCGCGGGCAATCTCTTCAGCGTCGAGGACCGTGCCTGTCAGCGTGATTTCCGACCCGTCTGCCACCACCGTCACATCGCTGGCATCGACACCAAAATTGGTGGCGAGTGCATCGGCAACGCGGGTTTCCAGTTCAGCGGCAGGCGGGTTCTCCACCTCGATTGTCGGTTCCTTGTCGTAAAACATCGGTGGTTTGAAAACCATGTCCATTCCTCCTTGGTTGTTTCGACAGATCAACGCGAGGAGGCGGGCTTTGGTTCAATGCGTCGCCGTGCCAACGATCTCTTTCAGCTGCGCCTGTGTGAACGGTTTTGCCAGACGGGGCAGTTGCTGGTCGGAGCCGGCGGGCAGTTCGGCATAACCCGTCGCCAGGATCACCGGCAGGGTTGGCCTCAGTTTGGCGATCTCCAGCGCCAGTTCCGAACCGGTCATCTGCGGCATCGAATGGTCCGTGATGACGAGGTCTAAAGCCTCACCGCTGTTGATCACCGACAGTGCATCGGCGGCGCTATAGGCCTCTATCACCGTGTGGCCGAGATCTTCAAGCATCAGCGTCGTGTTCATCAATACCAGCGCGTCATCATCGACGGCCAGAATGGTGAGCGGGCGAGTGTTGTCTTCCGGCAGGATCAGCGGCAGTTCGGGTTCGAGGATTTCCTCATCCTCACCGGCCACCGGCAGACAGAGAAAGATCGTCGTGCCGTCGCCGCGCGCACTTTCGATGGAGAGCGCGCCGCCGGATTGTTCGATCAGGCCCTGCACCATGGAAAGGCCGAGGCCGGTGCCACGACCGACACCCTTGGTGGTGAAGAAGGGTGTTGTCGCATGCGCCAGCGTTTCGGCATCCATGCCTTCGCCATCGTCCTTCACGCTGATGCAGAGGTAGCGACCCGGCTTCAGCCTGCCATCCGTCTCGGTGATGTCCTGCGGGACGGCGGAAATGGTGATGGTGCCGCCATTGGGCATGGCATCACGGGCATTGACGATGAGGTTCAGGAGCGCCGTTTCCAGCTGGTTCGGATCAGTCTGCACATAGGGCAGATCGTCTGCAAACTCAGTCTCGATGGCCAGCGTCTGGCTGAGCGAGCTTTTGAGGAAATCCCGCATGCCATGAACGAGTTTGGGCACATCGACCGGTAGCACATTCAGTTCCTGCCGGCGCGAGAAGGCCAGCATACGTTGTGTCAGCGCCGCACCGCGCTCGGCGCCGCGAATGGCGTTGTCGATCAACGGCAGCAAAGACGGGTCTTCCGGTAGGCGCTTGCGCAGCATTTCCAGGCTGCCCATGATCGCCATCAGCAGGTTGTTGAAATCGTGGGCGACGCCGCCGGTCAGCTGGCCGATCGCCTCCATTTTTTGCGCCTGAAACAGTTCCTCTCGCGCCTTTGCGAGCGCTTTCTGGGCTTCCATGCGTTCGCTGTTGTCGCGGGTGATCTTTGCAAAGCCGATCACATGGCCGGCATCGTCGTGGATGGCGTCGATGACGACATGCGCCCAGAAACGGCTGCCGTTGCTGCGTACCCGCCAGCTTTCCTTTTCGAAGCGACCTTCACGGCGGGCAATGGTCAAGGCGCGCTGCGGCTCGCCGCGGGCGCGCTCCTCATCGGTATAGAAACGCGAGAAATGCGCGCCGATAATCTCTTCGGCGCGAAAACCCTTGATGCGCTCGGCACCGGAATTCCACGTCGAAACATGACCGTCGGCATCCAGCATGTAGATGGCGTAATCGGTGATGGAATCCAGAAGCGTCTGGTAGAGCCCGTCGCTCGTCAGCATAGCCGGATGGCCCTTGGCCAGATTCATGGTCGTCCCGTCGCTCCCTCAAGGTCTCACAAGAATACCCTAATACGGAATTCGTTCCAAAACCGATAATTCATCGGAAAGGGTTGCCGAGCGATTGACAAATCGGCTCTGTCGAATTACGACTGACGAAAATTAAAATTCGTCAGTCGTAACGGAGCAGACATGAGCGATAGCCTTCCGGCCAGTCATGCCGCCGCGAGCGCCCATACCGCAGATGTGCGGTCGGAAAATATCACGCGCATTCTCGACGCTGCCGAACGGCTGTTCCGGCACTACGGTTATACCAAGACCAATGTGGCCGATATCGCCAAGGAACTCGGCATGTCGCCCGCAAATATTTACCGGTTCTTCGCCTCCAAAGCGGAGATCCATCAGGCATTGGCGCGCCGAATGCTGGCCGCAAGCTATGATCTGGCGGTTGCCAATGCTGCTGCCGGTGAAACGGCCGCAGAGAGTTTGCGCCTTTATGCGCTTGGGCAGCATCGCATGACGCTTGAAACCATGGTGCATGAGAATAAGGTGCACGAAATGGTTGTTGTTGCCATTGCTCAGCAATGGCAGGTCATCGAAGAGCATATCGAACGGGTTCGCGTTCTTGTCGCGGAACTGATCGATCGGGGCATCAAGGCCGGCGAGTTTCGCCAGCAGAATGTCGAAGTTGCATCGGATTGTTTCATGCAGGCGACGGTGGCGCTGTGCCATCCTCAGATCATTGCAGACTGTCTTTCTGAAAGCCGGCAGGCAACGCCGGAAGATCTCGTTGAATTCGCTATCAGGGCGCTGCGCTGATCCCGTTGAGGGCAGCTGCGCCGGGTTTCAATCGCATGGGAGTGCGGTCATGTCGTCGTTTTCGAAATTGTCCATCGGTCTTGTCCTGGCGTCCACGCTCGCCCTTCTTGCCGGATGTTCGGAAGAAAAAAAGCCTGAAGCCGCAGAGGTTCTGCGACCGGTAAAAATTGCCGAAATCGGTGCGGCCGATGAAGGGCGCGCACTTGTCTATTCCGGCTCTGTGCGAGCGCGAAAGCAGATGGATCTCGGTTTTCGCGTGGCCGGCAAGATCACCGAAAGACTGGTCGATGTCGGCGAGCGTGTGACGCCCGGCACCGTGCTTGCCCGTCTCGATGCGACCGACCTGCAATTGGCTGTGCGCCGCGCCGAAGCCGATCTGGCATCGGCCGAAAAGCAGGTGGAAATTTCCGCGCTTGCCCGCCGCCGTGCTGAAAACCTCGCCTCGAAGAACATCGCGCCGCAGGCCGAACTTGAGCAGAGCGTACTCGCCGCCGATCAAGCTCTTTCGGCCCGCCAGTCTGCCGTCTCGGCGCTGGAACAGGCGCGCAATCAGGTCGCCTATGCGGAACTCAAATCCGACGTGAACGGCATCGTTACGGGCGTCAGCGCCGAAGCGGGTCAGGTGGTTGCCGCAGGCACGGCCGTAATTTCCGTTGCCGTTGATGGTGAAAAGGAAGTGGAGATCGCGGTGCCGGAAAACGACATCGCCCAGTTCCGTCCGGGCAAGACGGTTTCGGCGAGTTTCTGGTCCTATCGGGACCTGACGCTCGAAGGCAAGGTGCGCGAAGTGTCCGGCAGCGCCAACACCCAGTCGCGCACATTTACCGTTCGCGTCAGCCTGCCGGATGACGAGCAGTTGCGGCTCGGCATGACCGGCATGATCACCGCCCGCACCGACGGCGCGGTTGCCGCCTATTCCGTGCCGCTTGCCGCCGTTGCCGAAAAGGATGGCAAAAAGATCGTCTGGATCGTCGACAAGGCCAAGGGCACTGTGCATTCGCGTGTCGTGACCGTTGCCGGTTTTGCCGATGACGGCGTGCGGATCGCCGATGGCGTCAAGCCCGGCGAGGCGGTCGTTGCCGCCGGAACCCAGTTCATGGCGGAAGACATGAAGGTGAAGGTGCCGGGAGCAGCGACGGCAGAAGCCGAGAGCAATCCGCAGACCGCGCCGCAGGGCGCTGACCGTTCGTAACCGCAGCCGGTAGAGGGAAAAGAGATCATGTCATCCTCCGATCACACACCTTCCGGTTCCAACCCCGGCCCGGTTTCCGGCGCCGAGCAGACGCCCGAAAAGCAGCCCTTCAACCTGTCGCGCTGGGCGATTGCCCATCCGAGCATCGGCCGTTTCCTGTTCGGCCTGATCATCATCATCGGTGCCCTCGGCATCATGAACATGGGCCAGAAGGAAGATCCCGATTTCACCTTCCGCGTCATGGTCGTGCAGGCCGTGTGGCCGGGCGCCTCGCTGGAGGAAATGCAGGATCAGGTCGCCAACAAGATCGAGCGCAAGCTGCAGGAAACGCCGCATCTCGACTGGGTGAAATCCTATTCGCGCGCCGGATCAACGATCATCACGCTGCAGATCAAGGGCGATACCAATGCCGATGATGTGGCGGACGCTTTTTATCAGGTTCGCAAGAAAGTTGGCGATATCACAGACCTTCCGAGCGGTTTGCTCGGTCCGTATTTCGATGACGAGTTCGGTGATACCTTCATCACGCTGCATGCGATCAGCGGCGATGGCTACGGGTATCCGGAGCTGAAGAAATACGCCATTCAGGCACGCGACATGCTGCTGGCGACGCCCGGCGTGGAAAAGGCCGTCATCCTCGGTGACCAGGCGGAAAAGATCTATATCGACGTCTCGTCCAAGGTGTTGGCCGAGCACAACCTGACCTTCAACGATCTCCAGAGCGCCCTTGAGGGCCAGAACACCGTCGATCCGGCCGGAAATATCGAGACCTCCAGTCGTTCCGTCCGGATCGCGGTGGAGGGGGGCGTGACGACGCCGGAAGACGTGCGCGAACTGCGCCTGCGCACCGGTTCGCAGGTCATCCGTCTCGGCGATATCGCCACCGTCTCCTCCGGGCTCGTCGACCCTTACGAGCGCAAGTACCGTTTTAACGGCCATGACGGCGTGCAGGTCGGTGTGGTGATGGCGCCGGGCTTCAAGGTGACGGATGTCGGCCATTCGGTTGAGGAAACCTATGCGCGTTTCATTGCTTCCATGCCGGTCGGCGTATCTGTGGATCAGGTTTCCAACCAGCCGGAAGTCGTGACGGAAGCCGTCGGCGAATTCACCCAGGCGCTGATGGAAGCGCTGGTCATCGTGCTCGCGGTGTCGCTGATTTCGATCGGCTGGCGCTCCGGCATCATCATCGCCATCGCCATTCCGCTGGTTCTCGCGGCAACGCTTGCCATCATGTACACGCTGGGCATCGAGTTGCAGCGCATCTCGCTTGGTGCGCTAATCATCGCGCTCGGGCTTCTGGTGGATGATGCGATGATCGTCGTTGAGATGATGGAGCGAAAGCTGGAGGAGGGGCTGCCGAAACTCGAGGCCGCCACCTTCGCCTATTCCTCCACCGCATTCCCGATGCTGACGGGTACGCTGATCACTGTCGCCGGCTTCATCCCCGTTGGTTTCGCCAATTCCACCGCCGGCGAATATGTCCGCTCGCTGTTTTATGTGGTCGGCATTGCGCTGGTGGTTTCGTGGTTCGTTGCCGTCTATTTCACGCCCTGGATCGGCTATATGCTGCTGAAACAGCGCGCCCATGTCGGCACCCATCACGATGCCTATGACACGCGTTTCTATCGCGGCCTGCGCCATTCCGTCGGCTGGGCGGTCAAACACCGGGTGATCGTGCTGTTGACCACGATTGGTGTGTTCGCCGGCAGCCTGTGGTCTTTTCAGTTCATTCCGCAGAGCTTTTTCCCGCAATCGTCGCGGCCGGAAATTCTGGTCGATATGTGGCTGCCGGAAGGCACCTCGATCGAGGAGACGGAACGTCAGGCGAGGGCGCTGGAAGACCGTATCCTGCCAGACCCCGACAAGACATTTGTCGCCACCTATATCGGCGAGGGCGCGCCACGCTTCTTCCTGCCGCTCGACCAGCAGCTTCGCAACCCGAACTATGCGCAACTGCTCGTCATGGCCAAGGACGTGGAATCGCGCGAACGCATGATCGAAAAACTGCGCAAGACGCTGGCGGAAGACTTTCCGACCGTGCGTGGCAAGGTCGATCGCCTCTTCCTTGGCCCTCCGGTCGGCTGGGCTGTGCAGATGCGCGTGCAGGGTCCGGATCGTGACGAAGTCCGCCGCATTGCCGATCAGGTGAAGGAACGTTTCCACCAGAACCCGGTTCTCGGCGCCATCCACGATGACTGGCTGGAAAAGGTGCCGTCTATGAAGCTTGTCATCGACCAGGACCGTGCCCGTGCGCTTGGTGTCTCGTCGCAGCGCGTGCGACAGATGCTGTATGCCGCCACGACCGGCGCGCCGCTCGGCGATTTCCGCGATGGCGAGGAAACCGTGTCGATCGTTGCCCGCGAACCGGCGGAAACGCGCAAACTGCTGTCGGCTGTCGAAAGCGTCTATATCCCCACCGACAGCGGTGCCTTCGTGCCGGTCTCACAGATCGCCCGTGTCGAACCGGTGCTGGAAAACGGCATCGAATGGCGCCGCGACCGCCTGCCGACCATCACTATCAAGGCGACCGTGCCGGACAGTGTCGAGCCGACCGACCTTTCGGTCAAACTCTACAACCAGCTCAGCGATATCCGCGCCGAACTTCCGGCCGGTTACCGGCTGGAAATCCAGGGTGGTGCGGAGGATGCGGCCGAAAGCCAGGTGTCGATTGCCGCCAAGGTGCCGGTCATGCTGCTGGTCATCGTGGCGCTGCTGATGGTTCAGCTCCAGCATTTTGGAAAATCCATGCTGGTGCTTGCCACCGGTCCGCTCGGCATCATCGGTGCGGCCGCAGCGCTGCTGATCAGCGGTGCGCCCTTCGGCTTCGTGGCGATCCTCGGCGTCATCGCGCTGCTCGGCATCATCATCCGCAACTCGATCATCCTGATCGACCAGATCGACCAGGATATCGCGGCCGGCATGCACAAGGCCGAAGCGATCGTCGGCGCTGCCGTGCGTCGTTTCCGGCCGATCATGCTGACGGCGATGACGGCGGTTTTGGCGCTGATCCCGATCTCCTGGGGTCTGTTCTGGGGGCCGCTGGCTTACGCGATGATGGGCGGCATCATGGTGGCCACCGTGCTGACCATCTTCGTTCTGCCGGCCGGTTATGCGCTGTTCTTCGGTCGCGAGCCGAAGCAGAAAGATGAAGCCTCAGACCAGCAGAATGAGCCGCAGCAACTCGACCTGCCGATGGCGGCGGAATAACGCAATCCGAGGCCTGTTCCTGAAGCGTGGAACAGGCCTCGCCAAACATCGTCTCCTTTGGTGGAAAATTCTCCGGCCAAGCCTTTGCCTGAGTGGTGCGTTTCTCGCGCGGCCTCGCGCTGCCGCATATGTTTGCAGCAATCGCAAATCCCACCGGAGTTTTTTGATGAACCGCCTCCTGATCCTCGGCACTGCCATTGTCGCCTTGTTTGTGCAGCCGGCCTTCGCGCAGGAGCAGAAACTCCTCAACGCCTCCTATGATATCGCCCGCGAGCTTTTCGTGGCTGAAAACGAAGCCTTCGTGAAGGCGCATCCGGGCGTCACCATCGACCAGTCGCATGCCGGCACCTCCAAGCAGGCGCGCTCGATCGTCGAGGGGCTGGAAGCCGACGTCGTGACCTTCAATCAGGTGACCGATGTCGAGTTTCTGGTGAAGCAAGGTTTTGTGGCTAACGACTGGCAGAACGCCTTCCCGAACAGCGCGTCACCCTTCTATTCCTTCCCGGCCTTCCTCGTGCGCGCCGGCAACCCGAAGAATATCAAGGGCTGGGCCGACCTGGGTCGTGACGATGTTCACGCCGTCTTCCCGAACCCGAAGACGTCGGGCAATGCGCGTTACACCTATCTGGCTGCCTATGCCTGGGCCAAGGAAGAGTTCAAGCACGATGCGGAAAAGATCGAAGCCTACATCACCAAGATCTTTGACAATGTTCCGGTCTTCGACACCGGCGGTCGCGCCGCCACCACGACATTCGTCGAGCGCGGTCAGGGCGATGTGCTGATCACCTTCGAGGCCGAAACCCGCGGCATCGAAAAGCAGTATGGCAAGGACAAGGTTCTGAGTGTCATCCCGTCGGTATCGCTGCTCGCCGAGTTCCCGGTCGCCGTTGTCGACAAGGTTGCCAAGAAGCATGGCACCGAACAGCTGGCAAAAACCTATCTCGACTTCCTCTACACGGAAGAGGGCCAGCGTGTTGCCGCCAAGTTCGGTCATCGCGTGCACAATGAAAAGGTTGCCGGTGAATTCAAGGATCAGTTCCCGGAAATCCGCCTCGTCAATGTCGATGACGTGTTTGGCGGCTGGTCAAAGATCCAGTCGGAGCATTTTGCCTCTGGCGGCACGCTCGACAAGCTTTACGGCAGCCGATAATCGCGCATAGTCGTTCAAGTCCATTCAGCCCGGCGGAAGAACACTCCGCCGGGTCTTGCTGTATAAGGAACCGACTGCGTGAGACGCCGTAATGTCCTGCCCGGCCTGCCGCTTTCGCTGGGCGTGACCCTGTTTTATGTCGGCCTGATCGTGGTGCTGCCGCTGGCAGCGCTCGTGTTCAAGGCCGCGAGCCTTGGGCCTGCGGATTACTGGCAGATCATCTCGTCATCGCGGGCCATCGCGAGTTATCGTGTTACGGTGCTGTCGGCGCTTGGGGCGACGCTGTTCAACCTGTTTTTCGGGCTGGCGCTCGCCTGGGTCATCACCCGTTATCGTTTTCCCGGAAGGCGTATCGTCGATGCCATGGTCGACCTGCCGTTTGCCCTGCCGACGGCGGTGGCCGGTATCGCGCTGACGGCGCTGTTTGCCAATAATGGCTGGTTCGGTTCGGTGCTGGAAAGTGCCGGCATCAAGGTCGCCTATACGCCTTTGGGCATCATGATCGCCATGTGTTTTACCTCGCTGCCCTTCATCGTGCGCACGGTGCAGCCGGTACTGGAAGATCTCGATCCTGCGCTGGAAGAGGCGGCGCAATCGCTCGGCGGCTCGGATTGGTCGATTTTCCGCAAGGTCATCCTGCCGCTTTTGACGCCTGCACTTCTGGCCGGCGTGTCGCTCTCCTTCGCGCGTTGCCTCGGAGAATTCGGCGCCATCATCTTCATCGCCGGCAACCAGCCGATGTCGACGGAAATCACCGCATTGCTGATCTTCATCCGGCTGGAAGAGTATGATTATCAGGCCGCTGCCGCCATCGCCTCGGTGCTGCTGCTCACCGCTTTCTTCATGCTCGGCGTCACCAACTGGCTGCAGGCGCGGGCGCTGCGTTATACGGTGAAGGGATAAGTCATGAGCACGCTCTCCACCCGAAAGAAGCCGCCACGCGTCGGCGACAATCCCATCTTCCGCCGCGCGCTGATCGGCATCGTGCTCGTTCTCGTCGCCTTCGTCATCGTCGCACCGCTGATCATCATCGGCGTCGAGGCGTTTTCCAAGGGCTGGGCCGTCTATCGCGACACGATCATCCATCCCGATACGCTGCATGCCATCGGGCTGACCGTGCTCGCAGCGCTGATCGCCGTGCCGGTCAACACCGCCTTCGGCATCGCGGCAGCATGGGCCATCACCAAGTTCGACTTTTGGGGCAAACGGTTTCTGCTAGTGCTGATCGAGATCCCGTTTTCGGTTTCGCCCATCGTGGCCGGTGTCGCCTATCTGTTCGTTTACGGCTTGCAGGGCCTGTTCGGCCCGCTGCTGGACGCCTATGATATCAAAATCCTGTTCGCCATTCCGGGCATCATCATCGCCTCGATGTTCGTCACCGCGCCTTTCGTGGCGCGCGAACTGATCCCGCTGATGCAGGCGCAGGGGCGTGATCTCGAAGAGGCCGCCACATCGCTTGGCGCTTCCGGCTTTCGCACCTTCCTGTCGGTGACACTGCCGAATGTGAAATGGGCGCTGCTTTACGGTGTCATCCTGTGCAATGCGCGCGTGATGGGCGAATTTGGCGCGGTGTCGGTTGTCTCCGGCAATATTCGCGGCCAGACCAATACGCTGCCTTTGCATATCGAACTGCTCTATCACGATTATCAGGCGGCGGGGGCCTTTGCCTCTGCCTCCATCCTGGCATTGCTTGCCGTCTTCACCATCATCGCCAAGGTTTTGCTGGAGCGCCAAGGCGCCGGCCGTGTCCGCAAAACCGCCAACCCGGCAGAGAAAACCGCATGAAAATCCGCCTCGAAAACGTCGTCAAAACTTTTGAGACCTTTCGCGCCGTCAAGGACGTGTCGCTCGATATCGAGAGTGGCGAGCTCGTCGCGCTGCTCGGCCCCTCCGGTTCGGGAAAAACCACGATCCTGCGCATGGTGGCGGGGCTGGAATATTCCGATGGCGGCACCATCCATTTCGGCGATCAGGATGCCACCGACATTCCGGTGCGCGACCGTGGCGTCGGTTTCGTGTTCCAGCATTACGCGCTGTTTCCGCATATGACGGTGGCCGACAACATCGCCTTCGGCATGAAAGTGTCTAAGGTGAAGCGCGAGAAGGCTGCGATCGAGGACCGTGTCACCGATCTGCTGCGGCTCGTCCGTCTAGAAGGTCTCGGTGACCGTTTCCCGGCACAGATTTCCGGTGGCCAGCGGCAGCGTGTGGCGCTCGCTCGTGCCCTTGCCGTCGATCCGAAAGTGCTGCTGCTCGATGAACCTTTTGGCGCGCTCGATGCCAATGTACGGCGAGACCTGCGCCGCTGGCTCAGAGAAATCCATTCGGAGCTCGGGATTACCACCTTGTTCGTCACCCACGATCAGGAAGAAGCGCTCGACCTCGCCGACCGGGTGGTGATTTTGAAGGACGGTCAGATCGTGCAGCAAGGCACGCCGGAAGAAGTGTGCCGCGATCCGCAATCCGCTTTCGTGATGAAGTTTCTGGGTGATGCCAATGTGATCACCGCGCAAGTGCGCGATGGGCGTGCCTATACCGGGGATGTGTCTGTGGAGGCCGCTGGCGTGGCGGATGGCAGGGGCGAGATTTATGCGCGGCCGACCGATCTCGACTGGTCTCACGCCGGACCGGGCATTGCCGCGACGATCTCGCGCGTGCTCGACCGCGCCGACGGCCGCCGTGTGCTCGCAACAACGGCGGCGGGTGAGGCGCTGGAATTCGATGTGGAGCCGGAGCGGGTGGTGAAGGCCGGCGAGGCGGGGTTCGTGACGCTAAGGCGAGCAAAAGTGTTTGCTGTCTAGGCGAGAATCTCGAACGCACCTTCCGTCAGCACCTCGCCATTGACGATCAGTTCCACAGCATGCCGGCCGGGATAATGCACGCGCGTGGTGAAATCTCGGATGGCGCGGCTGATGGAGAGTTCAACATCAGTACCGGCATCCAGCGAAATCTCTTTCCATTTGAACACCTTTTTCGAGGTGCCGCCGGCTTTCTTCACGTAATGCACGGCGTAATCGACCACGAGTTTTTGTGAAGCCTCTGACGTCGAAACGAGATGTGTAGAAACCTTCACCGTGCCGCCGAGTTTCAACGCTGATGGTGTCACAGCAAAGCTTTTCACCGTTACCTCGGCCTTGTGTCCTGCGCCCAGCACATGCAGCGCACGGGCGTCGCCCTTCTTGATCAGCGTGCGCAGAGCCTGCCGGATGATCCAGGCGCTGTGGGTATTGGTCTGGTTCCAACCGGCGATCTTTTGCAGCACCCAGTCCGGGTGATCCTTGGTGATGTCGTTCAGATGATTGGCGACGGATTTGCGGACATAAAGCGCCGGGTCGCTGCGCAGGTTTTCAAGGATTTTTGACACCGGTGAAGGATCGGCGATCAGCGGTTTCAGCTGGAACGACCATGGCAGGCGTGGCCGGCAACCCTCCGAGGCGAGGCGGCGGACGTGCTCGTTGTCGTCTTGCGACCAGCCTTCCATGACTTGCAGCGTGCGTGCCATGTCCTTTTGCAGAAAGTGTCGGATGGCGAATTCCGACGAGCCGAAGCGGGTGAAGTAGGCGAGGGCCTGCATGGAAAGGTCGAAATGGTCGTGACCGTAAAGCGCCACATATTCCGGCAGCGTGATCGACGCAAAACCGTGACTGATGCGCTGTGCCAGCGCCGACAGGATTTCGATGTTCTTCTCGTACGGGCCGGGCAGGGTGGTGTGAAAGGATACCGCGATCTGCCGCAGACGCTGCATGATGCTGAGATCGTCCAGCCCCTCGGATGCCAGCGTCAGAAACCGTTCGCCGTCGAAACCCGGATGGATCGCGGCGGTTTCGTTAGCAAAATGCGTGAGACGGGCGCGATTGAATATTTCCTTGAGCAGAGGTGCGGCTTCGGTCGTGGCGTCGGTCATCATGGCTTCCATTGCTATTGGGTGGGTGGCATCCATCCTCCCCGTCGTCATCCTCGGGCTTGACCCGAGGATCCACACTGCACCCTCTGAGCGCTTGGTTTTGGATCCTCGGGTCAAGCCCGAGGATGACGGGGTGGGGGGAGGTGCGTTGTAACTCTCCACCTAATGTTCACTTTTTGTTTTCGTATGCGACTCTGCTCAAACACACAATCCCAAAAACAAAACGGCCGGAGTTTTCACTCCGGCCGTCCCGTCATTCACATGAAGCTGGTGGATCAGCTCATCTGGCTGACGTATTTGGTTTCGAGATAGGCCTGAACGGCTTCCGAACCGCCTTCCGTGCCGTAGCCCGAATCCTTGATGCCACCGAACGGCACTTCCGGCAGGGCAAGGCCGTTGTGGTTGATGGTCAGCATGCCGGCTTCCACCTGACGACCGAGTTCGTGGGCGGTCTTGACCGAGCCGGTGAAGGCATAGGATGCCAGACCGAAGGGCAGGCGGTTTGCTTCTTCAACGGCATCCTCGAAGGTCGAGAAGCGGTTGACGATGGCGACCGGGCCAAACGGCTCGTCGTTCATGATCTTGGCCGAGGTCGGAACATTGGCAAGAACGGTCGGCTCGAAGAAATTGCCCTTGTTGCCGATGCGCTTGCCGCCGGTCTTCAGGTCTGCGCCGGCGGAAACGGCGTCCTGAATGAGGGCTTCCATGGCCGGGATGCGGCGCTCGTTGGCGAGCGGGCCCATGACCGTGTCGGCTTCAAGGCCGTTACCAACCTTGATGGCTTCGGCGGCCTTCACAAAACCGTCGAGGAATTTGTCGGCGATACCGTCCTGAATGAGGAAACGGGTCGGCGCGACGCAGACCTGACCGGCATTGCGGAATTTCGACATGGCGGTGATTTCGATCGCCTTGTCGAGATCGGCGTCGTTGAAGATCATGACGGGCGCATGGCCGCCGAGTTCCATCGTGGCGCGCTTCATGTGCTTGCCGGCGAGGGCTGCGAGGTGCTTGCCGATCGGGGTCGAGCCGGTGAACGAAATTTTCCGGATGACCGGATGCGGGATGAGATATTCCGAGACTTCGGCCGGGATGCCGTAGACGAGACCGATGACGCCAGCCGGAACGCCGGCATCGGCGAAGGCGCGGATCAGTTCGGCAGGCGATGCCGGGGTTTCTTCCGGTGCCTTGACGATGATCGAGCAGCCGGCGGCAAGAGCGGCAGACAGTTTTCGCACGATCTGGTTGATCGGGAAATTCCACGGCGTGAAGGCGGCAACCGGGCCGACCGGCAGCTTGATCGCCATCTGCGAGACGCCGGTGAAACGGGCCGGAATGATCTGGCCATAGGTGCGGCGTGCTTCTTCGGCGAACCAGTCGATCGTGTCGGCGGCGCCCAAAACTTCCATCTTGGACTGGGCCAGCGGCTTGCCCTGTTCGCGCGTCATCATGTAGGCGATCGCATCGGCGCGTTCGCGCAGGTTGTCGGCGGCCTTGCGCATGATCTTGGAGCGTTCGAAGGCAGACGTGTCGCGCCAGATCTTGAAACCCTTGTCGGCAGCTTCGAGCGCCAGATCGAGATCCGCCTTGCGGGCGTGGGCGATCTTGCCGATCACCTCATCCGTTGCCGGATCGGTCACTTCGATGGTCTCGCCCGCGATGGCATCGCGCCATTCGTTTGCAATGAAAAGCTTGACGTCGGGATAGGTCGTCATGGTGTCCACTTTCGTTTTCGGAAGGATGGAGACGGGGCCGGGAGGAGGCCGGCTCAGGCAATAGCGGTCCTGACGTAGGATAGATGGAGCCGACAATCAACGGCTTGACAAAAAGTAATACTAAATGAATGCGGCAGCCCCTCATCCGCCTGCCGGCACCTTCTCCCCGCGAGCAGGGAGAGGGGGAGCGCAGCTCGCTGCGCTCTGGGTGAGGGGCGATGTTGACCTGCCAAACTCAGAAAAACGCCTGAATCCCAGTCTGCGCACGGCCCAGAATGAGCGCGTGCACATCATGCGTGCCCTCATACGTGTTCACCGTCTCGAGGTTCTGCGCGTGGCGCATGACATGGTATTCGATCTGGATGCCGTTGCCGCCATGCATGTCGCGAGCCTGACGGGCGATGTCGAGCGCTTTGCCGCAATTGTTGCGCTTGACGATGGATATCATTTCCGGCGCCATCTTGTGGGCGTCCAGCAACTGTCCGACGCGCAATGAACCCTGCAGGCCGAGCGCGATTTCCGTCTGCATGTCGGCCAGTTTCTTCTGGTAAAGCTGCATGCCGGCCAGCGGCTTGCCGAACTGTTTTCTGTCCAGGCCATACTGGCGGGCGCGGAACCAGCAGTCTTCCGCCGCGCCCATCACGCCCCAGGAAATGCCGTAGCGGGCCCGGTTGAGGCAGCCGAACGGACCTTTCAGGCCCGACACATTCGGCAGAAGCGCATCTTCGCCCACCTCGACGCTGTCCATGACGATTTCGCCGGTGATCGAAGCGCGCAGCGACAGTTTTCCGCCGATCTTTGGCGCGGAAAGCCCCTTCATGCCCTTTTCGAGCACAAAACCGCGGATCTCGTTATTATGCGCTTCCGACTTGGCCCAGACGACAAACACGTCGGCAATCGGCGCGTTGGAAATCCACGTCTTTGCACCGCGCAGGCGATATCCGCCCTCGATCTTTTCGGCGCGGGTCTTCATGCCGCCGGGGTCGGAACCGGCATCGGGTTCTGTCAGGCCGAAACAGCCGATCAGATCACCGGAGACGAGGCCGGGCAGGTATTTCTGCTTCTGCTCATCCGAACCGTAGGCGAAGATCGGGTAAATGACGAGCGAGGACTGCACGCTCATCATCGAGCGGTAACCGCTGTCGATGCGTTCGATCTCGCGGGCGACGAGGCCATAGGCGACATAGGATGCGTTGGCTGCGCCAAACTCTTCCGGCAATGTGACGCCCAAAAGGCCGGTCTGGCCCATCAGCTTGAACAGGCCGACATCGGTCGTTTCGTCGAGATAGGCTTTTTCGACACGCGGCAGGAGCTCCGATTTCGCGAAGGCGGCGGCGGTGTCGCGGATCATCCGCTCGTCTTCGCTGATCTGCTCGTCGAGCAGAAACGGGTCTTCCCAGGAAAATGCGCTACGCGTGCTCACGATCATGCCTCCAATATCGATGTGACCGGCATTGTCCGTGACGGCTTGACGGACGGCAAGCGTTGTTTACTCATTTCGCCATGAGGTATAGGAATGGATGATGATCACAACGAGCCGAAGATTGCTGCCTTCGACCGGTGCGCTGGCCGCCTTCGATGCGGTGGCGCGGCTCGGCAGTTTTTCCGCCGCCGCCGATGAGCTTTCGTTGACGCAAGGGGCCGTGAGCCGCCAGATTTCCGGGCTTGAAGACCAGCTGGGCGTGATGTTGTTCGAGCGCACCAGTCGCGGTGTGGGGTTGACGGTATCGGGCGTGAACTATGCCAAATCGATCGGCAACGCGCTGTCGCTGATCCGCTCGGCCTCGCTGAAGGCCATGACGAAAACGCATAATGATCAGCTCAATCTCGCCATCCTGCCGACCTTCGGTACACGCTGGCTGATGCCGCGCATTCCGCGTTTCGTCGAGCGTCATCCGGAAATTACGCTGAACTTCGCCACCCGTATCGGCGTCTTCGATTTCGAGAAGGACGGGCTGGATATGGCCATCCATATCGGCCTGCCGGACTGGCCGGGGGCGGAATGCACCTTTCTGATGGACGAGATGGTGGCGCCGGTTGCAAGCCCTGCCTTTCTGGACAGCCATCCGGTTGCTGGTGCGGAGGATCTGAGATCCCTGCCGCTTCTGCACATGGCGTCGCGGCCGGGGGCGTGGAACCACTGGTTCCAGAGTCTCGGGCTTCGCGACGCGCCGTCGCAGGGCATGCGGTTCGAGCAGTTTTCAAGCGTGGCGCAGGCTTGCATTGCCGGGCTTGGCGTGGCGTTGATGCCGCTGTTCCTGATCGAATCCGAATTGCGCAATGGCGAAATCGTACAGGCTTTTGCGCATCAGGTGCGTAGCCCGAGCGCCTATTATGCAGTAGCACCCGTCGCCAAGACCGATTCCCGTCCCGTCAGCGTTTTTCGCGAGTGGCTGGTCGAGGAGATCGGCCGTTATCGTGACGAACCCTATTTTGCCTGACCCGTTTTCGCTTGATGGAGATCCGAATGCAGCCGCACGATTTCTGGCAGGAAATCTATCCCGCCGACACGTTTGATCCGGCAGGTCCGTTCAGCACTTTCTATCCGGCCGTGCTGGAAGATGGCCGGCAGATCATGCTGCCGATCCGGCACCTTTCCAATGGTGAAAACGCGCTGGCCTCGCTGATCATCAATCAGGCCAGTTTTGTCGTGCAGGATGCACTGGCCGATGCGCTGGCGGCCAAGCTGAAACCGTTCGATCCCGAAATCGTCGTCGGCCTGCCGACCTTGGGCCTGACGCTTGCCGCAGCCGTTGCCCGCCGTCTCGGCCACGGCCGTTACATACCGCTCGGGACCTCGCGCAAATTCTGGTATGACGACGAGCTTTCGGTGCCGATGTCATCGATCACCACGCCGGAATACAGCAAGCGGCTTTATGCCGATCCGCGCATGCTGCCGCTGTTGCGTGGCAGCCGTATTGCGCTGATCGATGATGTGATTTCCAGCGGTTCGTCTATTCTTGCCGGCCTGTCGCTGATGGAAGCGATCGGCATCGAACCGGTCGTGATCGGTGCCGCCATGCTGCAATCGGAACGCTGGCGCGACACGATCGCCGATATCGATCCCAAATGGCGCGACCATATCGTCGGCGTGTTCAAAACCCCTCTGCTCAGCCGGACGGATGACGGGCACTGGACCAAATAAGATGATTTTTTCCGGCTTGCCGAGTGTGTGGAGTTCTGAATAGGATCAGCACTTCGCATTCGCAGCAGAGATCTGGAAAATTCATGGAACTGGTGTTCGACGGCCATAACGACGTGCTTCTCCGGCTTTGGAGGACCATGAAGGGGGGCGGCGATCCGGTCGCCGAATTTCTGAACGGCACGAGCCAGGGCCATATCGATGCGCCGCGCGCAAAAATCGGCGCTCTCGCTGGCGGCATCTGCGCCATCTATATTCCCTCCGGCGACCTGATCCTGAAAGAACCGGATGCCAACGGCCATTACGAGACGCCGCTGGCCGCCCCGCTTGAATATCTGCCATCGCTCAACATCGGCATGGAAAAGGCTTCGATCGCGCTGCGTCTGGAGCGTGCCGGCGCATGGCGCCTCTGCCGCTCGACGTCCGATATCCGCAAGGCGATGGAGGACGGCGTGTTTGCCGCCGTGCTGCATATGGAAGGCTGCGAGCCGATCAGCGCCGATCTTGCCGAACTCGATGTGTTCTACGCTGCCGGCCTGCGCTCGCTCGGGCCGGTCTGGAGCCGCCACAACATTTTTGGTCACGGCGTGCCGTTCGCCTATCCGATGTCGCCGGATACCGGGCCGGGCCTCACCGATCTCGGTTTCGAACTGGTCAAGGCCTGCAACAGGCTCGGCATCCTCATCGATCTCGCCCACATCACCGAAAAAGGCTTTTGGGATGTGGCAAAGACCACGGACCAGCCGCTGATCGCCAGTCATTCCAACGCACATGCGCTGACGGCAGTGGCGCGTAATCTCACCGACAAACAGATGGACGCGATCAAGGAAAGCCGTGGTCTCGCCGGGCTAAACTATGCCGTCACCATGCTGCGTCCGGATGCGCGCGACAATGCCGCGACGCCGCTTTCCGACATGGTGCGCCATATCGATTACATGGTGGAGCGCATGGGCATCGATTGCGTGGCGCTCGGATCGGATTTCGACGGTGCAACCGTACCGGCCGATATTCACGATGCGGCCGGCAACCAGAAACTGGTTGCGGCGCTTCGGGACGCGGGCTACGCTTCTGAAGACATTGCTAAATTATGCCGGGAGAACTGGCTGCGCGTGCTTGGGGAGGCCTGGCACGAAAAGGCCTGAAGGCAGAAGCGATACGAAAGCGGCAACGACCGCCGGGACGACAGAAAATAACGACAATAACGGGCAACAAAACAACGGGAACGACCACCATGATGAACTCTCTCAACAGACGCGTTCGCATTCTTTCCGCAGGCGCAGCGCTTGCGTTGATCACGCTTGCCGCGCCAAACGCCTTTGCCGCGACGCCGGCCGATACGCTGGTCGAAGGTTTTGCCATCGACGACATCATCACCATCGATCCGGGCGAGGCTTTCGAGCTTTCAACCGCTGAAGTGACGGCCAACAGCTACAGCAAGCTGGTCGGCCTCGATCCGGCCGACACGTCCAAGGTCGTCGGTGATCTCGCCGAAAGCTGGACCGTGTCCGATGACGGCCTGACCTATACGTTCAAGCTGAAGCCGGACCTGAAATTTGCCTCCGGCAACCCGCTGACAGCTGAAGATGTTGCCTTCTCCTTCGAGCGCGCCGTCAAGCTCGACAAGTCGCCTGCCTTTCTGCTGACCCAGTTCGGCCTGACCGGCGATAATGTTGCCGAAAAGGCCAAAGCCACCGACGCTACGACCTTTACCTTCACGGTGGACAAGGCCTATGCGCCAAGCTTCGTGCTCAACGTTCTCACCGCCACCGTCGCCTCCGTGGTCGACAAGAAACTGGTGATGGAACACGCCAAGCCGATGACGCCGAGCGCGGAATACAAATACGACACCGATTTCGGCAATGAATGGATGAAGACCGGTTATGCAGGCTCCGGCCCGTTCAAGGTCATGGCATGGCGCGCCAATGAAGCCGTCATCATGGAAGCCAACCCGAATTATTACGGCGAAAAGCCGAAACTGAAGCGGGTCATCTATCGTCACATGAAGGAAAGCTCCGGCCAGCGTCTGGCGCTTGAAAACGGCGATATCGATGTTGCCCGCAACCTTGAGCCGAACGATCTGAAGGCCATCGAAGGCAAGGAAGGCCTGTCGAGCACATCGGCGCCAAAGGGCACGATCTATTATTTCAGCCTCAACCAGAAAAACGCCAACCTCGCCAAGCCGGAAGTGGTCGAGGCGATGAAATATCTGGTCGATTACGATGCTATCGGCGCCACCCTGATCAAGGGCATCGGCGAGATCCACCAGACGTTCCTGCCCAAGGGCCAGCTCGGCGCCAGCGAGGAAAAACCGTATAAGCTCGACGTCGCCAAGGCCAAGGAACTGCTGGCCAAGGCCGGTCTTGCCGACGGTTTCACTGTCACCATGGATGTGCGTAACACCCAGCCGGTGACCGGCATTGCCGAAAGCGTGCAGCAGACGCTGGCGCAGGCCGGCATCAAGCTGGAAATCATTCCGGGCGACGGCAAGCAGACACTGACCAAATTCCGCGCCCGCACCCACGACATCTATATCGGCCAGTGGGGCTCGGACTATTTTGACCCGAACTCGAATGCCGAGACCTTTACCGTCAACCCGGACAATTCCGACGAGGGCAAGAGCAAGACGCTGGCCTGGCGCAATGCCTGGGATGTGCCGAAGGAACTGTCGGATGCTTCCAAGGGCGCGCTTCTGGAAAAGGACGCGGCCAAGCGTGCCGCCATCTATCAGGACCTGCAGAAGAAGGTTCTGGATGTCAGCCCGTTTGTGATCGTCTTCCAGCAGACGGAAGTGGCGGGGTATTCGTCGAAGCTCAAGGGTTACAAGCTCGGCCCGAGCTTTGATACGAACTTTGTTTATGGGGTCTCGAAGGACTGATTGCAGTCGCGTTTGGAATGAGGGCGGTGCCGCATTTCCCTTCTCCCCGTTTTGACGGGGAGAAGGTGCCGGCAGGCGGATGAGGGGCAAGCCCGAACCGCCGAGCCTGCGTCGGCCCCTCATCCCCTCGCTGTCGCTCCGGACCTTCTCCCCGCAGGCGGGGAGAAGGGGCTGGCCGCAACGCCTCAAATCCATAGCATCACGCTGAGGAGATCTTCTTGACTCTCACCGATACGACGGCAGCGACACGGCGCAAGCGCAGCCGTTCCTCCACCACCGGCAAGGCGGTTCTCCGTTTTCTGGTGACTGTCGTCACGACTTTCCTCGGCCTTCTGGCCGTCACCTTTTTCATCGGCCGCGTCATCCCCATTGATCCGGCACTCGCCATCGTCGGCGACCGTGCGCCCGCCCATGTGGTGGAACGTGTGCGCGCGCAGCTGGGCCTCAACCTGCCGCTCTACCAGCAGTTCTATTTCTACGTTCGTGATGCGCTGACCGGCAATTTCGGCACTTCGGTTCTCACCACCAATCCGGTGATGGACGATATCCGTCGTGTCTTTCCGGCGACGATGGAGCTGGCGACGATCGGCACGCTTTTCGGTGCGCTGATCGGCATTCCGCTCGGCGTGCTCGCCGCCGTCAAGCGTGGCAGCATTGCCGACCAGATCGTGCGCGTCGTCGGGCTGATCGGTTATTCCGTGCCGATCTTCTGGCTCGGTCTTCTGTCGCTGGTGCTGTTTTACGCAAAGCTGCGCTGGGTGGCTTATCCCGGACGTCTCGATATCGTCTACGAATACACGTTCACGCCGATCACCGGTTTCTTCCTGTTCGACAGTCTCGTGCAGGGCCAATGGGATGTGTTCTGGGATGCCTTCCGCCACATCATCCTGCCCGGTGCGCTGCTCGGGTATTTCTCGCTCGCCTATATCAGCCGCATGACGCGGTCCTTCATGCTCAACGAGTTGCAACAGGAATATATCGTCGCCGCCCGCGCAAAAGGTCTGTCGGAAACGCGGATCATCTGGTTTCACGCGCTGCGCAATGCCGCAGTCCCGCTGATCACCGTGATCGCGCTCTCTTATGCCGGGCTGCTGGAAGGTTCGGTGCTGACCGAAACCATCTTCTCCTGGCCGGGGCTCGGTCTCTACATCACCAATTCGCTGCAGAATGCGGACATGAACGCGGTTTTGGGCGGAACGATCATTGTCGGTTCCGTTTTCATCGCCATCAACCTCCTGTCCGACCTTCTTTACCGCACGCTTGATCCAAGGACACGCAGCCGATGAGCGTTGTGGAACAGACTTTTAAACCCTATAGCCGCGATTGGCTGCTGTCCGACCGCCCCACCTCGCGCCATCAGGCCCGTCTTGGCCGCGCCTATGTGATCTGGCGGCGGTTTTCCGAAAACCGGCTGGCACTGGTTGGCCTCGGCATCATCATCCTGCTGCTTTTCGTTGCTGCATTCGCCAATGTGCTGGCGCCGCACAATCCGGTGCAGGGCGACCTGATGAATGCCCGCCTGCTGCCACCCGGCAGCGCCGGTTACTGGCTCGGCACGGATGATCAGGGCCGCGATATTCTCTCGCGCCTGATCCACGGTTCGCGCCTCACATTGATGGTGATCGTGCTCGTTGCGGTCATTGCAGCACCGATCGGCCTGATCGTCGGCACGGTTTCCGGTTATGCCGGCGGCTGGATCGATGCCATTTTGATGCGCATTACCGATATCTTTCTGGCCTTTCCAAAGCTGGTTCTGGCGCTGGCGCTGGTCGCCGCTCTCGGCCCCGGCATCGAAAACGCCATTCTCGCCATCGCCGTCACCTCATGGCCGCCTTATGCACGTATCGCCCGTGCCGAGACGCTGACGTTTCGCAACTCGGAATTCATCTCGGCCGTCAAACTGATGGGCGCTTCGCCCTTCCGCATCGTGCTGCGCCATGTCATGCCGCTCTGCCTGTCCTCGCTGATCGTGAGGGTGACGCTCGACATGGCCGGCATCATTCTGACTGCCGCCGGTCTCGGTTTTCTGGGCTTGGGCGCACAGCCGCCGCTGCCGGAATGGGGGGCGATGATCGCTTCCGGCCGCCGCTTCATTCTCGACCAGTGGTGGGTTGCGGCCATGCCGGGTTTTGCCATCCTTGTCGTCAGTCTCGGTTTCAACCTCTTGGGGGATGGCCTTCGTGATGCGCTCGATCCGAAGGAGGCCGGCCAATGAGTGCGCCTCTTCTGACGGTCGATGACCTGCGCGTCACCTTTCCCACCCGCACCGGCGAGGTACAGGCGGTGCGCGGCGTGTCGTTTACGCTCGGTCGTGAACGACTGGGCATTGTCGGTGAAAGCGGGTCAGGCAAATCGCAGACCGGCCGGGCCATCATGGGCCTGACGCCCGGCCACGCAAAAATCACCGCATCGAAGCTGGAGTTCGACGGCATAGACCTGTTGAACGCCAAGCCAAAACAACGGCGGGACCTGCGCGGCAAACGCATCGGCATGATACTGCAGGACCCGAAATATTCGCTGAACCCGGTGATGACGATCGGCCGCCAAATCATCGAAACACTGCTCGCACATGAAAAACTCAGCCGCTCGCAAGCGCGTGAGCGGGCACTAAAAATGCTGGAGGCGGTGCAGATCCGCGATCCCGAGCGGGTTTTCGGGCTCTATCCGAACGAGGTTTCGGGTGGCATGGGCCAGCGGGTGATGATCGCCATGATGCTGATCTGCGGCCCGGAAATGCTGATCGCCGACGAGCCGACCTCGGCGCTCGATGTGACGGTGCAGCTCGATGTGCTCTCCATCCTCGACAAGCTGGTGGCCGAGCGCGGCATGGGGCTGGTCTTCATCAGCCACGATCTGCGGCTCGTCTCGTCCTTCTGCGACCGCGTCATCGTCATGTATGCCGGGCGTATCGTCGAGGAACTGCCGTCCGCCGATCTGGCGCAGGCGAAACATCCTTATACGCAGGGCCTTCTCAACTGCCTGCCGACCATCGGCACCGACCGGCATCCGCTGCCGGTGCTGGAGCGCAAGGTGGAGTGGTCGGCGTGATGACTGGAACGATGACAGACAAAACCGCACTTTCCGTCCGCGACATGGTCGTGACGTTTGACGAGTATGTGGCGCTCGATCACGTAAGCGTCGATGTGGCCACCGGCGAATCTTTTGGCATTGTCGGCGAATCCGGTTCCGGCAAGTCCACGCTTCTGCGCGCCGTGGCGGGCCTCAACCGTTTTGACGAGGGCACGCTTAGCGTCGATGGCCGCAGCTATGGCAGTCGCAGCCGGGACAAGGAATTTTACCGCACCGTGCAGATGGTGTTTCAGGACCCTTACGGCTCGCTGCATCCGCGCCAGACGGTGGATCGGCTGTTGCTGGAACCGCTCGCCATCCATGGTTTTGATGATGTCGATGGTCGTATCGCCCGCGCGTTGGATGAGGTGGGCTTGGGCGCCGGTTTCCGCTTCCGTTATTCGCACCAGCTGTCCGGTGGTCAGCGGCAACGCATTGCCATTGCCCGCGCACTGATCCTTGAGCCAAAAATCCTGCTTCTGGATGAGCCGACCTCAGCGCTCGATGCCTCGATCCAGGCGGAAATCCTCAATCTTCTGGAGCAGGCCCGCAAGGATAGAGGCCTGACCTTTGTCATGGTGAGCCATGATCTTGGCGTCATCAGCCATATGTGCGAACGGGTGGCGGTGATGAAAAACGGAAAGATTGTCGAGACCGTACCGGTCGAGGCACTGGAAAAGCGCGCGTTTTCAGAGGATTATACGCGCCAGCTTCTGGTCGCCAGCGAAGGTTTTCGTCGCGGCTGATTTTTCCTTGCCGCGCCTGAGAATGGATGATCGCATGCACCTTCGCGCCCTGATGTATTTTGATGAACTGGTGCGCACCAATTCCATGCGTGCTGCGGCGGAAAATCTCGGCGTTGCGCCGACCGCCGTCAGTCGTCAGATCGAAGCCTTAGAAGACCATTTCGGGACGCCGCTGGTGGAGCGCAACAATCGCGGCATCCGCCTGACGGCTGCCGGCGAGTTGCTGGCCGCGGGGGCGGGCAAAACATTGCGCGAACTGCGGCACGTTCATCAGCTGATCGATGACATGCAGGGTCTCCAGCATGGCAAGGTGTCGATCTACGCCAATGGCGCGACGGTCGCGAACCTGCTGGCGCCGGTTCTGGCCGAGTTCAGTCTGGCATATCCAAAACTGCGCTTCGAGGTGGTGATCACCTCGGCACGGGAGGCGGTGGAAGCACTGGCATCCTCCAAGGCCGATGTCGTCGTGGCGCTGTTTGCACCGAAAATGCCGGGGTTGAAGGTGCTCATGCGTTCCGACGTCACCTATGACGTCATTCTATCCGCCGATCATCCGGCGGCCGGAGCAAAGGAAATTTCGCTGGAGCAGCTGGTTGAGATGCCGTTGGCGTTGCCCGACAGATCATTCAGTGCCGGCCAGGCATTCGAGGATGTGTTTGCCAAGGCCGGTCTGAAACTCGATCCGGTCTTCGTGACCGGTGCCTTGGAAATGCTCAAGGAACTGGTCCTGCGGCAGGCAGCTGTCACGCTTCTGCCGGCGCTGTCCGTGAAGCGGGAAATCGAGGCGGGGCAGATGGTGGCGGTGCCGGTAGCCGGTGGAAAAGCGGTCAGAACGCCGATGGATTTGTGCGTCGCGCCGGACCGACAGCTTTCGTTTGCGGCAGCAACGCTTGTCGATTTCATCGAGACTTTCATGCGCGACACGGCGACACGCAAAAACTCTCACAAAAAGGCCGATTGAGAAAATCTGTTGTGTATCGTTTTTCGCTACACAGATGTGAAAAAATCTGCATTGTGTGTGCGCCCTCGAAATGACACTTCCTGTCAGTCAGCGGGCACCGACCAACTTGTCTTTCGGTTGACCTGCCGGAATGGAGACCACGAATGGCCAAGACGATTTTTTCCATCGCTGCCGCATCTATCGCCATCACAAGGCGCACCGCTTTGGGTCTCATGGTGGCGACGGCTGTGATGGCAGCAGGGCAGGGCATTGCATTCGCAGCGAAAACCTCGGTTACGGTGGGAATGGCCGTCGAGCCGGGCGGGCTGGACCCGACCGTCGGCGCGCAGGTGATGATCGGTCAGGTGACATGGCAGAATGTTTTTGAGGGCCTGACGACGATCGACCGGGATGGTAAGGTCGTACCGCTTCTTGCCGAAAGCTGGGCTGTGTCTCCGGATGGGCTGATCTACGCGTTCAAGCTGCGTCAGGGCGTAAAATTCCACGATGGCGAGGTGTTCGATTCCGCGACCGCAAAATTCACCATCGATCGCGCCCGCGGTGCCGATAGCGTCAATCCGCAAAAACGCTATTTTTCCACCATCGATAGCGTTGAAACGCCGGATGCGGCAACGCTGGTGCTGAAGCTGAAACAGCCGACCGGCAGCTTGCTTTATTGGCTGGCATGGCCGGCCTCGGTGATGGTGGCGCCCAAGACGGCGGAAAACAACAAGGTGACGCCCGTCGGCACCGGGCCGTTCCGTTTCGTCAACTGGGCAAAAGGATCCCAGGTCGAGCTTTCGAAAAATGCCGACTACTGGAACAAGGCCGTTTCGGTGAAGCTCGAAAAGGCTGCCTTCCGTTTTATCGGCGATCCGCAGGCGCAGGCGGCGGCCTTGAAAGCCGGCGATGTCGATGCTTTCCCGGAATTCGGTGCGCCGGAACTTATGGACAGTTTCGAGGGTGACGAGAGACTAGTCACCGTCATCGGCAATACGGAACTCAAGGTCGTGGCCGGCATGAACAATGCGACCAAGCCATTCAATGACAAGCGTGTGCGCCAGGCCCTGATGATGGCCGTTGATCGTGCTACCGTCGTCGATGGTGCATGGTCTGGGCTCGGTACCGCTATCGGCAGCCATTATACGCCGAATGATCCGGGTTACATCGATCTGACCGGCATCTATCCGTATGATGTCGATAAAGCGAAGGCGCTGCTGGCAGAGGCCGGTTATGCGAACGGGCTGAGTTTCACCATCAAGGCGCCGCAGATGGCCTATGCGCAGCGTAGCGCGCAGATTTTGCAGGCGATGTTTGCCGAAATCGGCGTGACGATGACGATCGAAACCACCGAGTTTCCGGCCAAGTGGGTGTCGGATGTGTTGAAGGCCGCCAATTACGAGATGACCATCGTGGCGCATGCGGAGCCGATGGACCTCGATATCTACGCACGCGATCCCTATTACTTCAATTACAAGAACCCGGCCTATAACGCGGTTTTGCAGAAGGTGCAGGAAACGGCCGACCCGGCCGAGCAGGCGAAGCTTTATGGCGAGGCGCAGAAGATTCTCGCTGATGACGTGCCGTCGCTGTTTCTGTTTGTCATGCCGAAGCTCGGGGTGTGGGATGGGAGATTGAAGGGGCTGTGGGAAAACGAACCGATCCCGTCGAATGTGCTGACGGATGTGTTTTGGGCAGAGTGAGGGAATTGGTGACTATTCCGGCGCGATCGAAGATGGAGTTGCTAGGATGCGCCCAGTCGATCTCCCCCCTTGAGGGGGAGATGCCCGGCAGGGCAGAGGGGGGTAATTCCCGCGCAAACGCTGCTTTCGATATATCTGCCGTACCGTTGCTCACCCCCCTCTGTCACTTCGTGACATCTCCCCCTCAAGGGGGGAGATTGTTGGGAGGGCGCCTCACCGTCGGAATTCCTACTATTTCTCACGGGTTGGCAGGCCACCCATGATCAGCATCCTCACCCGCCGAATCGCCAGCCTCATCATCACGCTTCTGGCCGTTTCTCTGCTGGTTTTCGCCGTCATGAACCTTTTGCCCGGCGATCCGGCGGCGATCATGCTCGGCACCTCGGCCAGTCCCGATACGCTGGCGGCCCTGCAAAAACAGATGGGTCTCGATCAGCCCATGCCGGTGCGTTACCTCTCATGGCTTGCGGGCGTGCTGCAGGGCGACTTCGGCAACTCTTACACTTACAGCGTTCCGGTCGCCGGTTTGATCGTCGAGCGCCTGGCCGTGACCTTGCCGCTGGCGCTGATGGCCATTGTCCTGTCGGTGGCGATAGCCGTCCCGCTCGGTGTCACGGCCGCCCGGCACCGCAATGGTCCGATCGATCTGTTCGTCGGCCTGTTTTCCTATGCCGGCATCGCCATGCCGGGGTTCTGGGTGGGTCTGCTGTTGATCCTGCTGTTCTCTTCCAGTCTTGGCTGGATGCCGGCCGGTGGTTTTCCCGGTTGGGCGGCCGGTATCGGCCCCGCATTGAAAGCGCTGGTTCTGCCGGCCATATCCCTGGCTTTGGCGCAGGCCGGTGTGTTGACGCGGGTGGCGCGCACATCCGTCATCGAGGTAATGCGCGAGGATTTTGTCCGTACCGCCCGCGCCAAGGGATTGAGCGAAGGCGCGGCGCTATGGCGGCATGCCTTGCCAAATGCGCTGATCCCGGTCATCACCATGCTCGGTCTGCAATTCACCTTTCTGGTGGCCGGCGCGGTTCTGGTCGAAAACGTCTTCAACCTGCCGGGGCTGGGGCGGCTTGCCTTTCAGGCTCTGTCGCAGCGTGACATCATCGTCATGCAGAATGTCGTCCTGTTTTTTGCCGCGCTCGTCATCATCATGAATTTCCTCGTTGATCTCGCCTATCTGGTCATCGATCCGCGATTGAGGGCGAAGGCGCAATGATTGCACGCATTCTGTGCCGCCCCGTTCTCGTCGCCGGCTTGGTCATCACGCTGACGCTTCTAGTCGTGGCCTTGCTGTCGCTGGTCTGGACACCGGCGGTCCCGTCAAAAATGCAGATCCTGCTGAAGCTGAAGCCGCCGTTCTCTGCCGGGCTTTTTGGCACGGACCAGTTCGGCCGCGATCTGACCTCGATGCTGATGGTCGGCGCGTGGAATTCGCTGTCGATTGCGCTGGTGGCGGTAACGATCGGGGCCAGTATCGGGACGGTCATAGGTGTTCTCGTTGCGGCGCGGCGTGGCTGGGCGGAAATCATTCTCATGCGCATCTGCGACATCATCTTTGCGCTACCGCCGATCCTGTCGGCGATGATGCTTGGAGCGTTTCTGGGGGCAGGGCGGTTCACCGCCATTCTGGCGATCGCCACCTTCATGGTGCCGGTTTTTGCCCGCCTGACCTTTGGCGCGGCGCTGCAGATCTGGACGCGGGACTATGTGATGGCGGCGATTGCGATCGGTCGCTCGAAAACCAAGATCACGCTCATTCACATCCTGCCCAATATTTCCAACCAGATCATCGTTCAGGTGACGATCCAATTGGGTCTTGCGATCCTCACAGAAGCGGGCCTGAGCTATCTCGGTCTCGGCATGCCACCGCCGGCTCCCACCTGGGGCCGCATGCTGGCCGATGCGCAGACGTTTTTCGGGCAGGCTCCCTGGCTGGCGCTTTTGCCGGGCCTCGCCATCGCGCTCGCCGTGCTCGGGTTCAACATGCTGGGCGACGGTCTTCGCGATCTTTTCGATCCGAGAGAGCGACGCTGAGCCTTCCATTTCATTGTCGCAAATGGGCTGGAACAAAAGTGGTGTCATCGCGTTTAAGCCGTGAACCGAAGACAGGAAACGTGTGCCCGCTCGCTGGCATGCATTTCGGGGCGGTCGTCACGGGGGCGTTCCGGCAGATTTTACCTGCCGTCATCTTTCCTGACATCCCCTTTTGTCCTCGATTGCGGTGAAATCCGCCCACTCGACGATAGTCAAAGGAGATTGACATGGCGCCTGTAAATTCGACCAAGGATATTCCCGGTGAAGCCGCATCGGCAGCTTACGCGCAGGAAATCGAACTGCAGCTGTCGCAGCTGCGCGAAGACATCGCCGTTCTCGCGCGCACAGTTGCTGCTGCCGGCTCCCAGAAGGCCGAAAATGTCACCCGTCGCGTAAAGAGAGCCACGGATGAAGCAGCCGACGCTTCACTGAACATGGTCGAGGCGGCCCGTGAGCAGGCCTTGTCGCTCGAAAAGGATCTTGAGCGCCAGATCCGCACCAACCCGTTGCAGTCGGTGGCGATTGCCGCAGGTGTCGGCTTCCTGTTCGCCCTTCTGGCACGGCGCTGATCATGGGGGGGCTGGCCCCTATCCTGGCATCGCTGCTTGCGGTTGATATCCATGCTTTTACCAAGCGGATTCGCCGCAATGCCGTGCTTTATGCGATAGCAGGATTTTTCATGCTCACGGCCTATGCCGCGGGCGTGACTGCACTTGGTATCTACCTTGCTACAATGATGCATCCGGCCGCTGCCGCCGCAGTGGTGGCTTTTGCAGCTTTCATCGTGGCTTTGATCTTCTTCCTTGCCATCATGCTGTCCAACAGGGCTGAAGAAAAACGCCGGCGTCAGGCGGCGGCCGCAAATAGCGGCAAGGCGATGATGCTGACGGCTGCCATGTCCGCCCTGCCGATGGTAATTCGTTCCAAGCCACTTGCGGCCGTTGCCATTGCCGGTGGTCTGGCCATGGTGCTAGGCAAGACGCTCGGCGGCTCCGGCCGGTCCGGCGACGAGACCTGATAGCAGTCATTGGTGATGATCAGAATGGGACGCGGCAGCCAGCTCGCGTCCCATTTTTATTGCCGTTCGCGACAGAACACGTCGCGGATGTATCATTTTATAAAGACCACCCCTGTTTGGGTGATCTAGACCGCTGATGGCCTTGTACCCAAATCACCATCAGGATGCCCGGAATTTGCGTGTTCTCGTTGTCGACCCCGAATATCTGGTAGCGCTCGATGGCGAACAGGTCCTGACCGATGCTTTGGGTTGCGATGTGGAAATCGCCATGCCCCGAGACTATCCGGACATTCTTGAAAATCGCCGTTTCGATGTTGTGTTGATCGACGTGCGTGTCATTCAGGACGATGTCGCTGATGCCGCCCGGCGCATCTCCGCGAGCGGAGCGACAGTGGTGCTGTCCAGCCTTTCACACATGAATGCGAACGGATTTGCAGCCTGGCCGAATGTGCCGGTGGTGCTGAAACCTTTCGACGACAAAACGCTGATCGAGGCCGTAAAAAACGCCGCGACCAGTGATCGCGACGTTTCGTCTCCTCCTAGGTAACTTTTAGAGCGGCTCAACTGCCGAAGGCGCGGGCCGTGATGGCGGCATCGCCCGGATCGGGGCCAAAATCGCCTTCGCCGGAAACACCCAGCAATTCCTGCAGGCGGGTGCGCGCGCGGCTGACGCGGCTCTTGATCGTGCCGACGGCGCAACCGCAAATCTCGGCGGCTTCTTCATAGGCAAAACCGGCAGCGCCGACGAGAACGATGGCTTCGCGCTGGTCATCCGGCAGCTTGTCGAGCGCCTTGCGGAAATCCTGCAGGTCGAGGCGGCCATACTGTTCCGGGTGAACGGAGAAGCGTTCGGAGAAAAGGCCGTCCGAATCCTGCACTTCACGGCCGCGCTTGCGCATCTGGCTGTAAAATTCGTTGCGCAGGATTGTGAACAGCCAGGCACGCATATTGGTGCCGGCAGTAAAGCTGGTCTGGTTGGCCCAGGCTTTCATGATCGTGTCCTGCACGAGATCGTCCGCCTTGTCGTGGCGACCGGTCAGGGAAACCGCGAAGGCACGAAGATTAGGCAGGGATGCAAGGAGGTCGCGCTTGAACGCGCGGTCGGCAAGTTCCTGCTCTGTCATGTTACGTCCCCGATTTCGCGTTTTTCTCGGCCTGTTCAAGGCGCTCGAGAAGGTCGAGAAAACGGTCAGGAATACCTTCTTCCTGTACGGCATCGTAAAAGTCGCGCAGCTTGCGCGAGATTGCCGCATTGGGAAGCGTCGCACCGGGCCTAAAGTCTTTCGCTTGCGCTGTCGTCATTGTTTTTTCTTTTTTTCTGCTATCTTGTTCACTCATCACGCGGGCAGCCTGTTGCGATATCACTGACAACAGAATGCACGACGACCAAAAAAGTTCCGTTACGGTCGGAACTTTTTTTGTCGCCGACCGTTTCAAGCCAGTTAGTTGCCCGCTGGGCTCAGGGGAGAATATATTTATGTCACTTACCACGCGCGTCGCGTCTCACCTTCCATACCTGCGTCGATACGCTCGTGCCGTCACCGGATCGCAGACATCGGGTGACGCCTATGTTGCCGCGGTCCTCGAAGCCTTGATTGCCGATATCTCGATCTTTCCCGAGACGTCGAAGGATCGCGTGTCGCTGTATAAACTTTTCGTTGCGATCTTTGGTTCCACATCCATTGAAATCCGCCCGATCGAATCGCCGTTTGCATGGGAACAGCGCGCCGTCGCCAATCTTTCGGCCTTGCCATCGAAGGCGCGTCACGCGTTCCTGCTGATCTCGGTCGAAGGTTTCACCATCGAAGAAACCGCCGAAATCCTCGATCTCACCACCGAGGAAGCAACCCAGCTTCTCGATGAGGCATCGCGCGAGATTTCGCGTCAGGTCGCGACCGACATCATGATCATCGAAGACGAGCCGCTGATCGCACTCGATATCGAGCAGATGGTTCAGGACCTCGGCCACCGTGTCACGGGTGTTGCCCGTACACACAAGGAAGCCATTTCGCTGTTCCAGACCTCGCAGCCGAAAATGGTTCTGGCGGATATTCAGCTCGCCGATGGCAGTTCGGGCATCGACGCCGTCAATGAAATCCTGCGCACGTCCAGCGTGCCGGTCATCTTCATCACGGCTTTCCCGGAACGTCTGCTGACGGGTGAACGCCCTGAACCGGCCTTCCTCGTCACCAAGCCATTCAACCCGGATATGGTGAAGGCGCTGATCAGTCAGGCACTGTTCTTCAATGAGGCGGTCAAGGCTGCGGCCTGACCGGCGGCGGGTTCCGGCAGGATATTGAAACAGATCAGGAACAAAGGAGACATGGCGACGTTCTTTCGCAAGAAAACGAAAGGAAATCGCCATGTTGTACTACGCTCTGGTATTTCTCGTGATTGCGCTGATAGCCGGCGCTCTCGGGTTCGGTGGAGTGGCGGGCACGGCGGCTGGAATTGCCCAGATCCTGTTCTATCTCTTCCTCATTCTGTTGGTCATATCGCTGGTGATCGGGTTGTTCAGGCGAACCTGACAGCCTATAAGAAATGCTCTTGATCAACCGGATGCCGGTTCCCGGCTTTCGGTGCTTCCCTTAAGTTAGACAAGCAGGCGGGGTGATGCAGTTGGCGCATCAGCTGACATGGCAGCAGGCCGGAGAGAGTGACGACAAGCTCCATGGCTTTTTCATGCCTGCGCTCGTGGATCTCGGCGCCAGCATCATCATTCAGAATGCGGTGCGCGAATATCTTTTCGTGACGAACCTGCCATCCGTATGGGTGATTGCGGACGGTCGTGCGCCGACCGATCGCAGCCTGTTCGGCGAGGAAATTGCCGACAAGCTTTCCACCATCAAGGATGCGATCCGGAAACCGGGCGACAAGGCGCATATCGAGATCGCCGTCGGTTCTGAAGATGTGTTCGAGTTCCGGGTGCAGGCCATCAGCCTGTCCGATGGCGACATGCATCTGGTCACCACCATTATCGACCGCTCCGAAGAGCGCCATCGCGAGCGTCTTTTGCGTGCGCTTCTGCGCGAAGTCAGCCACCGTTCGAAAAACCTGCTCGCCATCATCCAGAGTATTGCCCTGCAGACGGCGCGTTACTCCGGCACGCTGGACATGTTTTTGAACAAGTTCCGCGGGCGACTTTATTCCCTCTCCCAGAGCCAGGACCTGATCACGGATTCAAGCTGGCGTGGCGCGTATTTCCGCGAACTCGTTGAACAACAGACCCAGAAATACCTGCCGGAAAACGCTCACCTGGTCGTGGTCAAGGGTGATGATGTCCTGCTGACGCCGAATGCCTCCCTGCATATCGGGCTGGCATTGCATGAACTGATCGTCAATGCGGTCAGTCATGGTTCGCTGCTCACCAGCCGTCGCGCCATCGAAGTCACCTGCAATCGGGTGCTGGTTGATGGTCACGACAGTCTCGAAGTGTACTGGCTGGAAAAGCTTGATCCTTCCGCCAGTGAAAGTCTTGTCAACGAGGAAACGTTGAAAGGGCATTTCGGCAGTACCGTTCTGGAGCGCGTCGTCCCCGCGTCGGTTAATGGCAAAGCGCAATATGCCATCTCCGACAAGGAAATCTGCTACAGCCTGACGTTCCCGCTCGACGTGGCGGAATGATTTTATTGGCTTTTTCTAGAAGCACTTAAAAAAATCGATCGCTTTCGAATTTTTTCTGTGAGCCGCCGGAACCAAATTTGGGCAAGTCCGTTATCACTACATCTGGAAGCGCCCCCGTCCCCCGCCCTTCAAGCTTCCAGATAAACTCTTCATCCCCCTCGAAGAGACGATCTGGCTCGGTTTCCCCCGGAAACCGGGCCAGTTCTTTTTTGGGCTGTCCTCATTGTTTTTCCCCTTGGTCGCGATGCAGCGCCGAGCCGGCTCGCCTTTCTGGTGGTTTGTCGTTCAGGTCGGGCAGATCGTATTCAAACTTGTCTTGTCGTTTGACAGCCCCTCCCAAAACATGTCAGCAAATCGCAAGAGGAGATTTCTGTCATGGCAAAACGGTCGGATTCGCAAGGACGGCTCGACGATGCGGCGCGCGCCGGCTGGCTTTATTACGTCGCGGGGCGCACCCAGGACGAGATTGCCAGCGCCATGGGCATTTCCCGCCAGTCGGCGCAGCGGCTGGTGTCGCTGGCCGTTGCCGAGCGGCTGATCAAGGTGCGGCTCGATCATCCGATCGCCGCCTGCCTGGAACTGGCCGAGGCGCTGAAGGCCAAACATGACCTGAAATATATCGAGATCGTGCCGAGCGATCCGGCAGCTGTGTCGACCACGGTCGGCATTGCCGAAGCGGCAGCCGCCGAAATCGAGCGCTGGCTGAAGCGGCCGGATCCGATCATCGTTGCTATCGGCACGGGGCGCACATTGAAGGCGGCGGTCGATCAGTTGCCGCCGATGGAATGTCCGCAACATCGCATCGTGTCGCTCACCGGCAATATCGGGCCGGATGGATCGGCCGCCTATTACAACGTCATCTTTTCCATGGCCGATGCCATCAAGGCGCGGCATTTTCCGATGCCGCTGCCGGTCATGTGTACCTCGGTCGAGGAGCGCGAGACGCTGCACGATCAGGCGCTGGTGCGGTCCACCATCAAGCTCGGTGCCATGGCCGACGTCACCTTTGTCGGTATCGGCGAACTCGGGCCGGATGGTCCGCTCTGCCTCGACGGTTTTCTCGAGCGCGAGGAAATGCAGATGCTGGTCGACAATGGAGCGGCCGGAGAAATCTGCGGCTGGTTCTTCGATCATGACGGCAAACTGCTCGATAACCCCATAAACGGGCGTGTTGCCTCCGTACCGCTGCCATCGCGGGATACATGCTCGGTTGTAGGAATTGCGCAGGGGCGTCGGAAAATTCCCGCTATGGCTGCGGCCCTGAAGGGTAAGCTAATCAATGGCTTGATCACCGACGAGTCGGCGGCTGAGCAGTTGCTCTCCCTGTGAGCAAAAATTTATAATAACAAAATCAATTGTTTAAAACGTTTTAATCGCAGTGCAGCGACGAATCCGCATTGACTTCTGTCATCTGTTGATAAGTAATTGCCCACGAGCAAAGCGAATGCTCGCATCCAATCTTCTCGGGAGGAAGATATGACATTGAAGACCGTTCTGCTGGGCGCCTGCTCGGCGCTGGCGTTTGCCGGTATGGCCTCTGCCGAAACCCTCACCATCGCAACTGTCAACAACGGCGACATGGTTCGTATGCAGAGCCTGACGTCCGAATTCACCAAGGCCAACCCCGACATTCAGGTCGAGTGGGTAACCTTGGAAGAAAACGTGCTGCGCGAACGCGTGACGACCGATATCGCTGCCGGCGGTGGCCAGTACGACATCGTCACCATCGGCAATTACGAAGTTCCGATCTGGGCCAAGCAGAAGTGGCTGCTGCCGCTCGATGGCCTCGGCGACAAGTACGACATGGACGACCTGCTGCCGGCGATCCGCGGTGGCCTGTCGATGGACGGCAAGCTTTATGCGGCACCGTTCTACGGCGAATCCGCCATGATCATGTACCGCAAGGACCTGTTCGAAAAAGCCGGCCTGAAAATGCCGGAAAAGCCGACCTGGGAATTCATTGCTGACGCTGCCCGCAAGACCACCGACCGCAAGGCCGACATCAGCGGCATGTGCCTGCGTGGCAAGGCCGGCTGGGGCGAAAACATGGCCTTCGTTTCGGCTCTGAACAACTCGTTCGGCGGTCGCTGGTTCGATGAGCAGTGGAAGCCGCAGTTCGATCAGCCGGAGTGGAAGGCTGCCCTGCAGTTCTACGCCGACCTGATGAAGGATGCCGGCCCGTCGGGCGCTTCTTCCAACGGCTTCAACGAAAACCTGACGCTGTTCCAGCAGGGCAAGTGCGGCATGTGGATCGACGCGACCGTCGCCGCATCCTTCGTATCGAACCCGAAGGATAGCAAGGTTGCCGACCAGGTCGGTTACGCCATGTTCCCGAACAAGGAAGGCGTCGACAATCACGGCAAGTGGCTGTGGTCGTGGAACCTCGCAGTCCCTGCTTCTTCCAAGAAGGCTGAATCGGCGCAGAAGTTCATCTCCTGGGCAACCAGCAAGGAATACACGGCGCTCGTCGCTTCCAAGGAAGGCTGGTCCAACGTTCCTCCGGGCACGCGTACCTCGCTCTACAAGAACGAAGAGTACACCAAGGCTGCCCCGTTCGCCGCTCCGACGCTTGCCGCGATGGACGCTGCCGACATCACCAAGCCGACCGTCAAGCCGGTGCCTTACACCGGTGGCCAGTTCGTCGCGATCCCTGAATTCCAGGCTCTCGGCACCACGGTTGGTCAGCTGTTCTCGGCTGTCATCGCCGGCCAGTCCACGGTCGACGACGCGCTTGCCGCCGCTCAGGCAACGGCAACCCGCGACATGACCCGCGCCGGGTACATCAAGTAACGTCCTCCCAGGGACACGTGGCTGCCTGCCCGATCGGGCAGCCACACCCGCCGCCCCCGGTTGCGGGCAAAGCCATAACAAGAAGATGAAACCGTGCGTGCGCCTCCCGCCGAGGCGATGCGCGTGGCCACTCAAGGGAGGGTCGCTGAAATGGCAACGCAGAATACGAAGACGTTGGCGCGGCTGATGATGGCGCCCTCCGTCATTGCCCTACTGGTCTGGATGGTCATACCGCTGTCGATGACGCTGTATTACTCCTTCCAGAACTACAATCTGCTGACACCCCAGAATGTCAGCTTCGGTGGTTTCTTCAACTACCAGTATTTTTACACCGATCCGGCCTTCTTTACCGCTATCTGGAACACGCTGATCCTCGTGGTCGGTGTGCTGGCCATCACCGTGATCGGCGGCATTGCCATCGGTCTGCTGCTCGACCAGCCGATTTTCGGCCAGGGCATCGTGCGCATTCTGGTGATCTCGCCTTTCTTCGTCATGCCGCCAGTGGCAGCGCTGATCTGGAAGAATATGATCATGCACCCGTCCTACGGGGTGCTCGCAGATATCGCAAAATTCTTCGGGGTGCAGCCGGTCGACTGGTTCGCGCAATATCCGCTGTTTTCGGTCATCGTCATCGTTGCATGGCAGTGGCTGCCGTTCGCGACGCTCATTCTCTTGACGGCCCTGCAATCGCTTGACGGCGAGCAGAAGGAAGCCGCCGAAATGGACGGCGCCAACTTCTTCAACCGCTTCATCTACCTGACGCTGCCGCATCTTTCCCGCGCCATCACGGTCGTCATCCTGATCCAGACGATCTTTCTGCTCGGCATCTATGCGGAAATCTTGGTCACCACCAATGGCGGCCCCGGTTATGCCTCCACCAACCTGACCTTCCTGATCTACCGCACCGCGCGTCTCGGTTATGACGTCGGCGGTGGTGCTGCAGGCGGTATCATCGCTGTCGTTCTCGCCAATATCGTCGCCTTCTTCCTGATGCGCGCCGTCGGCAAGAACCTGGACAAGTAGGAGAGACGATCATGGCTCGCAAATCCACCACGCAAAGCAAGATCGTCTGGACCGTCATCGCATGGGTCGTGGCGCTGGTGATCTTTTTCCCGATCCTCTACGCGGTCATCACCAGCTTCAAGACGGAGCCGGAAGCCATTGACGGGTTCAGCCTGATCCCGTCGGGCACGTTCGAGAACTACATCACGGTGCAGACGCAGCGTGATTACTTCAAGCCGTTCATGAACTCGGTGGTGTTGTCGATCGGTTCGACCATCCTTGCCCTGATCTTCGCCATTCCGGCGGCATGGGCGATGGCATTCGCACCCGGCAAGCGCACCAAGGACATTTTGATGTGGATGCTTTCCACCAAGATGATGCCGGCCGTCGCGGTGCTTCTGCCGATCTACATCCTGTTCCGCAATTTTGGCCTGCTCGATACCCGCATCGGCCTGACGATCATGCTGACGCTGATCAACCTGCCGATCGTGGTGTGGATGCTCTACACATACTTCCGCGAAATTCCGGGCGAGATCCTGGAAGCGGCCCGTATGGATGGCGCCAATCTGTGGAAGGAAATCGTCTATGTGCTGACGCCGATGGCGGTGCCGGGCATCGCTTCCACGCTGCTCCTGAACATCATCCTTGCCTGGAACGAAGCTTTTTGGACCATCCAGCTGTCGACCACCAATGCGGCACCGCTGACGGCCTTCATCGCCTCGTTCTCAAGCCCGCAGGGTCTGTTCTGGGCAAAGCTTTCGGCGGCTTCCACCATGGCGATTGCGCCGATCCTCATCCTCGGCTGGTTCAGCCAGAAGCAACTCGTTCGCGGCCTCACGTTTGGCGCGGTTAAGTAAGGAATTGGTCTCATGGGCAGCATTACTCTCAAAAACGTCCAGAAACACTTCGGCGAGGCCAAGGTCATCCCGTCAGTCGATCTGGAAATCACCGATGGCGAATTCGTCGTCTTCGTCGGCCCGTCGGGTAGCGGCAAGTCCACGCTGCTGCGCCTGATCGCCGGTCTGGAAGATGTCACCGGTGGCACGATCACCATCGACGGCAAGGATGTGACGGAAGCGGCACCCGCCGCCCGTGGCCTTGCCATGGTGTTCCAGTCCTACGCGCTCTATCCGCACATGAGCGTGCGCAAGAACATCGCCTTCCCGTTGAAGATGGCGAAGATGGAACAGTCGAAAATCGACAAGAAGGTGGAGGATGCCGCCCGCATCCTTAATCTCACCGATTATCTCGAGCGTCGTCCCGGCCAGCTTTCGGGCGGCCAGCGTCAGCGTGTCGCCATCGGCCGCGCCATCGTGCGCGAACCGTCGGCCTTCCTGTTCGACGAACCGCTGTCGAACCTCGATGCGGCGCTGCGCGGCACGATGCGTCTGGAAATCAGCGATCTGCACAACCAGCTGAAAACGACGATGATCTACGTCACCCACGACCAGATCGAAGCCATGACCATGGCCGACAAGATCGTCGTTCTCAATCGCGGCAATATCGAGCAGGTGGGTTCGCCGATGGAGCTCTACAACACCCCGCGCAACCTGTTTGTCGCCGGTTTCATCGGTTCGCCGCGCATGAACCTGATCGAAGGTGAATACGCACAGTCGAAAAACGCCAAGACCGCCGGCATCCGTCCCGAACACCTGACGCTTTCGAAGGAAAGCGGTCTTTGGAAGGGCACTGTTTCGGTTGCCGAACATCTCGGCGCCGACACGTTCCTGCATCTCGATGTCGATGGCATCGGCAAGATGACGGCGCGCGCCAGCGGCGAATTCGGCGCTCATCACGGCGATACGGTCTACCTGACGCCGGACGAGAGCAGGCTGCACCGTTTCGACGACAAGGGCCTGCGCATCGCGGGCTGAGACTAGAATTGTCATATCAAGGATAAAGACCGTGACAGGCAGACTGGAAGGCAAATCGGCGATCATCACCGGATCGGCGCGCGGCATTGGCCGGGCGTTTGCGGAAGCCTATGTGCGCGAAGGCGCAACCGTGGCCATCGCCGACATCAATATCGAACGCGCCGAGCAGACCGCGAAGGAAATCGGGCCCAAAGCCTATGCGGTCCAGCTCGATGTCACCGATCAGGCATCCATCGATGCGGCGATCCGCACGGTCGAGGAAAAGACCGGTGGCGTCGATATCCTGATCAACAACGCGGCGCTGTTCGATCTGGCACCGATCGTCGAGATCACTAGGCAGAGCTACGATACGCTGTTTTCGATCAATGTCGCCGGTTCGCTGTTCATGCTGCAGGCCGTCGCCAAGTCGATGATCGCGCGCGGCAAGGGCGGCAAGATCATCAACATGGCCAGCCAGGCCGGGCGTCGTGGCGAGGCGCTGGTTGGCGTCTATTGCGCCACCAAGGCGGCGATCATCAGCTTTACCCAGTCGGCCGGTCTCGATCTGATCAAGCACGGCATCAACGTCAATGCGATCGCCCCCGGCGTTGTCGATGGCGAGCACTGGGACGGCGTCGATGCCCTGTTTGCCAAGCATGAAAACCGTCCGCGTGGCGAAAAGAAGAAACTGGTCGGCGAATCCGTTCCGTTCGGCCGCATGGGCACGGCGGAAGACCTGACTGGAATGGCCGTGTTCCTCGCCAGCCGCGATGCCGAATACGTCGTCGCCCAGACCTACAATGTCGATGGCGGCAACTGGATGAGCTGAGGCTCTCGCTGACCGCCCGTTTGGGGCGATCACGCATGTATTTGATATTCTAGGACCTTCGAGGACCGAGACCATGACCGTAAAACTTTCGCTGGCCACGCTGAATGAGGCCAAGGCAACAGCTGCCATCCCCGCCTATGATCCGAAGTCGCTGAGCCATGGCATCGTGCATTTCGGCGTCGGAAACTTTCACCGCGCCCATCAGGCGATCTATCTCGATGACCTGTTCAACACCGGCAAGGGTCATGACTGGGCGATCACCGGTGCCGGCGTCATGCCGTCCGACGCCGCCATGCGCGAAAAACTTAAAAGCCAGGATTTCCTGACCACCGTTGTCGAACAGGACAACAACAAGACCGGTGCCCGCGTCACCGCACCGATGATCGACATCATCGCACCGGGCGAGACTGCGGCGCTGATCGAAAAGCTGGCCGACCCGACCACGCGTATCGTTTCCATGACGATCACCGAGGGCGGTTATTTCATCGATGCGGCCGGCCATTTCAATCCGGCCCATCCGGCCATGGTCGAGGATGCCAAGAACCCGACAGCACCAAAAACCGTGTTCGGTCTGATCCTTGCAGGCCTGAAGGTTCGCAAGGAACGTGGCATCGCGCCGTTCACGATCATGTCCTGCGACAACATCCCGGGCAATGGTGAGGTGACGGAAAGCACGGTCATCGGTCTGGCAAAGCTGTCGGATGCGGATTTCGCCCACTGGATCCATGAGAACGTCGCTTTCCCGAATTCGATGGTCGACCGCATCACGCCGGCCACCGGCCAGCGCGAAATCGACATCCTGAAGAACGATTTCAACATCGACGACAACTGGCCGGTGTTCTGCGAAGAGTTCAAGCAGTGGGTGATGGAAGACAAGTTCCCGCTCGGCCGCCCGGCGCTGGAAGAGGTCGGCGTGCAGTTCGTGCCCGACGTTGCGCCTTACGAGCTGATGAAGCTGCGCATCCTCAACGGCGGTCATGCGACGATCGCCTATCCGGGCGAACTTCTCGACATCCACTTCGTGCATGAAGCGATGGAACACCCGCTGATCCGCGCCTTCCTTGCCAAGCTGGAGAAGGAAGAGATCATCCCGATCGTGCCGCCGGTACCCAATACCAGCCTCGACGATTATTTCGATCTGATCGAGCGCCGTTTCCTCAACCCGAAGATCGGCGACACCATTCCGCGTCTGGCGCAGGATGGCTCCAACCGCCAGCCGAAGTTCATCCTGCCCTCGACGCGGGACCGTCTCGCCAAGGGTGACGACATTGTGGGCCTTTCGCTGGTCTCTGCCCTGTGGTGCCGTTATTTTGCTGGCACCTCGGATTCGGGTCGCAAGATCGTCTTCAATGACGCCAGCGCCGAAAAGCTGCAGGCCGCCGCCATCAAGGCCAAGGACGATCCGGATGCCTTCCTGGTGTTCGACGAGATCTTTGGCGAAGTCTCGAAGAACGATCTGTTCCGCAAGCGTTTTGCGCATGCGCTGAAGACGCTCTGGGAACAGGGAACAGCCAAGACGCTGGAACTCTATCTCGCCGACGAACTGGTCAAGTAAAGGCTATCGCCATGAATGACCGGCCGCTGGTGATTTTCGATTGTGACGGGGTCCTTGTGGACAGCGAACCGGTTTCGGTTCGTGTTCTCGTCGCAGCGCTCAATCGCCACGGCATCGATATGGCCGAGGAGGAGGCCTATAGCCGCTTCCTCGGCCGCAGCCTCGCCACCATGACGCAGGTCATGGACGAGGAATACGGATTTCACACAGGCCCGGAATTTCTGGAGGGGCTGCGTGTTGATCTCTACGAACGCTTTCACACCGAGTTACAGGCGATCAAAGACATTGCCGTGACGGTCGATAAGCTCGGTTGCGACCATTGCGTCGCATCCTCCAGCCAGCCGGAGCGTATCCGCCTGTCGCTTTCCCTGACCGGTCTTCTCGACAAGTTCGAGCCGAACATTTTCAGCGCTTCCATGGTCGAAAACGGCAAGCCTGCGCCAGACCTCTTCCTCTTTGCAGCGGAAAAGATGGGCTATGACCCCGCCAACTGCATCGTCGTGGAAGACAGTCCCGCCGGTATCGAGGCGGCACAGCGGGCCGGCATGACGGCGCTCGCCTTCACAGGCGGTTCTCACACCCATGTTGCCGGTTATCGTGAACGCATCGAAGCACTTCAGCCCGATGCAATATTTGACGCGATGCCGGATTTGCTCCACCTTGTCCAAAAACAATTCAACGGTCACAAGGGACTCGTTGCCTCCAGCTCGCTTTGAGCGCTAGAGGTTTTGCGGGGGCATAAGGGGCAGGAAACCAATCCGTATGCGTGATCATATCGTCGCGGTGGATGTCGGCACCACGAGCGCGCGGGCTGCGGTTTTCGATCGCGCCGGGCGATTGCTGTCACGCGCCAAGCAGCCGATCGAGATGATCCGGCCACGCGAAAACCACGCCGAACACGATAGCGAAAACATCTGGGCTGCCTGTTGCGGCGCCGTGCGCACCGCTTTGACCGAGGCAGGCATTGCCGCAGATCAGGTCGCCGCGCTCGGTTTCGACGCCACCTGTTCGCTGGTCGTGCGCGATAAAAGGGCCAAGCCGTTGGCCGTCTCGCCGCGCGGCGAAAACCGTTTCGACACAATCGTCTGGCTCGATCACCGTGCCATCGGTGAAGCCGAAATCCTCAATGCCTCAGGCCACCCTGTACTGAAATATTCCGGCGAAACGCTGTCGCCGGAAATGCAGATGCCAAAACTGATGTGGCTGAAACGGCATCACAAGGATACCTGGGCGAAGACGGGCTTCATCTTCGATCTCGCCGACTTTTTGACATGGAAGGCGACCGGATCGACGACGCGCTCGCGCTGCACGCTGACGTCTAAGTGGAACTATCTTTCCCACGAAAAAACCGGCTGGCAGGCCGATTTTCTGGCGCTTGCGGGTCTTGAGGATCTACTGGAGCGAGCCAGTCTCTCGGAAGACACCGTGCCCGTTGGTGGTGTTATTGGGCGCCTGACGAAACAGGCCGCCGGCGATCTCGGTCTCGACACCAAATGCGTGGTCACCTCGGGCATGATCGATGCCTATGCCGGTGCGCTCGGGGCATTGGGCAAGGCCGCGGATGAAAAAGCGAAAGATGTCGGGGCACTGGAGCAGAGCGTGGCGCTGATTGCCGGGACATCCAGCTGCATCGTCGCGCTCAACAGCCAGCCAAAACCCGGCCAGAGTCTGTGGGGGCCGTATTACGATGCGCTTCTGCCCGGCCACTGGCTGGTGGAAGGCGGGCAATCGGCCACCGGCGCACTGCTCGACCATATCGTACGCATGCATGCCGCCGGCGGCGAGCCGACGCTCGACCTGCATGCCCGCATCGTTTCGCGGATCGGCGAACTCAGGGCAGAGGAGGGCGGCAATCTCGCCCCCGATCTCAACATCCTGCCGGACTTTCACGGCAACCGTTCGCCGCTTGCCGACCCGCGCGCGACAGGCGTGATTTCCGGTCTGACGCTCGACACGTCTTTCGATGGTCTCTGCCGCGTTTACTGGCGCACCTGCGTGGCGATTGCGCTCGGCATCCGCCACATCCTCGAGGCGCTGGCGCAATACGGTTATCGATTCGAGACGCTGCACATTACCGGTGGCCATGTGCAGAACCCGCTTCTTTTGGAACTCTACGCTGATGTGACTGGCCGCAAAGTGGTCGTGCCTAACACGAAGGATGCCGTGTTGCTGGGGACGGCCATGGCGGCGGCGGTTGCCGGCGGTCTTTACGACACCCTGCAGGCGGCAGCCGGTGCCATGGATCAGGGCTGGGCGGAACACGCCGCCGATCCGGCACGGACAAAGGCCTATGGCCGCGATTACAAACGGTTCCTCGCCATGGTCCGGCATCGCGAGGAATTGCGAAGGCTCGATGATGACGCCTGATGAACTCGCCGACATCTATCGCGGTTATATCGACTGCCTGAACCGGCAGGACTGGAACAATCTCGGTGATTTTGTCGGTGAAAACGCTCATCACAACGGGCGGTTCCTCGGGCTTGCCGGTTATCGCACCATGCTGATCAACGATTTCGAGCAGATCCCCGATTTGCGCTTCAATATCGATCTTCTGGTGTGTGATACGCCGCATGTGGCCAGCCGGCTTGCCTTTGACTGTTCGCCCAAGGGGCGTTTTCTGGGGCTGATTGTGAACGGCCGGCGCATCCGGTTTTCCGAAAACGTGTTCTATCGTTTCGAGGATGGTCGGATTGTCGATGTGCGCTCTGTCCTCGACAAGGTGGCTATCGAAGCGCAGCTCGGCTAAATCGCGTCGCAGTGATGCGCGTATCTTGCTGAAACACTTCACAAATCCCATATCTGGCCGGAACCAAGGAGACGCCGATGATCCTCGACGCCGCACGCCGCTCGCTGACAAACCTTTTCGCCCCCGAAAGCCGTTCCGTTTTCCTGAAAATGCTGGGGCTGACGCTGCTCATCCTTGCCGGTCTCTGGTTCGGTCTGCGCGAGGTTCTGCTCACCTATGTCTGGCCATGGTTCGCGGCCTTCCTGCCGTCCATGCCCGAATTCGGCGGTTTTCTGGCGCTGATTGCGGGCATCCTGTTCGGGGTCGGTCTGGCGCTGGCGCTGGCTTTGCTGATCGCGCCGGTCACAGCGCTGATTGCCGGCCTTTTTCTCGATGATGTGGCGCAAGTGATCGAAAAGCGTGATTACCCCGCCGATCAGCCGGGCAAGGAACTGCCGCTCGGTCAGGCCATCGTCGGTTCGATCCAGTTTCTGGGCGTCGTCATCGTCGGCAACATCATCGCGCTCTTGATGCTGTTCATCCCCGGCGTCAACCTGATCGCCTTCTTTCTGGTCAACGGTTACCTGCTTGGCCGCGAGTTTTTCGAATTTGCCGCCATGCGTTTTCGCCCGGTTGCGGAAGCCAAGGCGTTTCGCGCCAAACACTCTTCCACGGTGTTTCTCGCCGGCATGCTGATCGCCGGTTTCCTGGCCATCCCCTTCGTCAACCTTTTGACGCCGCTGTTCGCCGCCGGCCTGATGGTGCATCTGCACAAGGCGCTGTCGAAACGCGATCCGGGTTTCGTCGGGTAACTCAGCTTTCGGCGAGGGCGTCTGCGATGACCTCGCCGATCATCTGTGGTGGCAGTTCCACCAGCGGCGCCGGGATGTCATTGCTTTTTGCCGGATATTTGCACAGATCGGCGATCACGCAACGTTCGCATTCGGCCCGCCGGGCCTTGCAGGTGTAACGTCCATGCAGGATCAGCCAGTGATGCGCGTGGTAAAGATACTGTTCCGGGATCACCCGCATCAGATTGTCTTCCACATCATCCGGCGTGTTGCCGGGCGCGAGTTTGATGCGGTTGGCGATACGAAAGACGTGGGTGTCGACGGCCATTGTCGGCACGCCAAAGGCCATGGACATCACCACGTTTGCCGTCTTGCGGCCGACGCCCGGTAGCATCACCAATTCTTCACGGGTCTTCGGCACTTCCGAGCCGAATTTTTCGATGAGCATGCGACAGAGCGCGATGACGTTCTTCGCCTTGTTGCGAAACAGCCCGATCGTCTTGATGTGCGCGATGACGCCGTCTTCGCCCAAAGCCAGCATCTTTTCCGGCGTGTCGGCGATTTTGAACAGTTCGCGTGTCGCCTTGTTCACCCCGGCATCGGTCGCCTGCGCCGAAAGCGCCACCGCGACCACCAGCGTGAACGGGTTCACATGTTCCAGCTCGCCTTTCGGTTCCGGCCGCTGGATGGAGAAGCGCCGAAACATTTCCACCCGCTCCTCGTTCGAATAGGCGGATCGCGGCAGGGGCTTGCGGCGGCGGGTCACCGGTGTCGCATTTGACTTTTGCAAGGTTTGAGTGCTGGAATTGCGCTTGGAAATGGCCATGGCTTTTAGTGCCATCCGACCCGGAGAAAAGCAACGTGGATGCCTCCGAAGAAACGCCGGTTTTTGCCGCCGAACTCACCGCGCACCGCTCGCTCGGGCGAAAGGGTTTTCGCGTGATGCTGGCTGTTTCGGGCGCCATCTGCCTGTTTTATGGCCTGTTTTTCATGGTGAACGGCGCGTGGCCGGTTGGGTTGTTTTTCGGGCTGGATTTCCTTCTTCTCTACGGCGCCTTCCGGCTGAACTACCGCTCCGGCCGGGCGCGAGAACAGGTGACCGTGACGCGCAGCAATCTCTCTATCCGAAAGATCTCCCCGGCCGGCCGCACGGTCGAACATTGTTTCAACCCGTTCTGGGCGCGTTTTGGCGTGTCCCGGCACGAGGAATTCGGTATCACCGCCATGCATGTTTCAGGTGAGGGCAGGCGAACGGATGTCGGCTCGTTTCTAAACCCCGATGATCGCGAAAGTTTTGCCAAGGCTTTCAAGGGCGCGCTTGCTACGGTGAAACGCAGAATCTGACCGACAGCGATGAAATCTCCTGCAGAACAGCAAGAAACGGGTGGTGCGCCGGGCTGTTCGAGGCCATCTTCCGGACAAAGGAGAGACGAGATGAACGCTCTTGCAAAAATTTCTGATCCGCCGATCGATGTGACACCCGAAGGCATGGATTACGATACCGTTCGCCGGGTGATCGAACTGATCACGCTGGATTACCGCGCTCAGCCTTCGCTCGAAACCATCGCTGCCGAACTCGGCCAGTCGCCGACGCAGCTGCAGAAGGTTTTTACGCGCTGGGCAGGCCTTTCGCCAAAAGCCTTTCTGCAGGCGGTGACGCTGGACCACGCGAAACGGCTGCTCGGAGCGGAAAAACTGCCGCTTCTGGAAACGTCATACGAGCTTGGTCTTTCCGGTCCCGGTCGTCTGCACGACCTTTTTGTCACCCACGAGGCGATGTCGCCTGGCGAGTGGAAGGCCAAGGGCGGTGGGCTGACGATCCGCTATGGTTTTCATCCCTCGCCATTCGGCCGGGCGCTTGTCATGGCGACCGATCGTGGTCTTGCCGGTCTCGCCTTCGCCGATGGTTTCGAGGATCAACAGGCCTGTCTCGACGACATGACCCGGCGCTGGCCGAATGCGGCCTATATAGAAGATGGCGCAGGCACAGCCGGTTACATCGTCCGCATCTTCGACCGTTCCCAATGGTCGGCGGAACGGCCCTTGCAGGTTGTGCTGATCGGCACCGATTTTCAGGTGAGGGTGTGGCGCAGCCTGCTCAAAATTCCGTTCGGCAAGGCGGTGACCTATTCACATGTCGCCTGCGATATCGGCCAGCCGACGGCAAGCCGCGCAGTGGGGGCGGCTGTGGGTGCCAACCCGATCTCCTTTGTCGTGCCCTGCCATAGGGCCGTGGGCAAAAGCGGCGCGCTGACGGGTTATCACTGGGGGCTGACACGAAAGCGGGCAATTTTGGGCTGGGAGGCGGGCAGCGCCTAACCGGACCGGCGTCCGAGAAATTAGAAATTTGTCATTTATGACAAGAAGTTACAGGCACTTTTGTGGGGTTTTGCAATAGTTGCTCGCAATTGTACAGGGTCTCCAAAACAATGGAGATCGTGACCGTGCAAGAGCGCAGGTTCCCCCGATCGAGAGCGTTTCTGGGCGCCAAGATCATATTCAATGACGGCCACTCGTCCTTTGACTGTATCGTCAGGGAAATGTCCGAGGGGGGCGCACAGATCAAGGTCGAGAACGCGTTGGCCGTTCCCGAAAGATTCAATCTGACCCTTTCCGATGGTCGCAGTTTTGATTGCGAAATCCGCTGGCGGCGCATCAATGCGATCGGTGTGGAATTTCACGACGCCATGGATCCTGCGCTGAAGTCCTGACCGCGTTTTGCTTTCAGCATCCTGTCAGCTTCCTCTTCTATCCGCTTTTCACCGGCAGGTTCAGCCTGCCTCCTAGGTGGAGCGGATGGCATGATGTTCAAAACCCCAAGGCAGCCTTTTCTGCGGTGGGCTGGTGCCGGGCTCCTCTCACTCCTGCTCGCGGGTGGCGGTTATCTCTGTTTCCTGCAGGTCAGCGGCAATTTTCACACGGTCATTGCCGGTGAGCTTTATCGCTCCGCACAGCCGACGCCGGACCAGATCGAACATTATGTCCAGCAATATGGTATCCGCACCATCGTCAATCTGCGCGGCGAGAACGATGATCAGGCCTGGTACGCCGATGAAGTGGCTACGGCCAGCAAGCTCGATATCCGCCACATCGATTTTCGCATGTCCGCCTACAAGCAACTGACCGGGCCGGAAGCCGACAGACTGGTGGCGCTTTTGAAGAATGCGCCCAAACCCATTCTCATCCATTGCCTTTCAGGTGCCGATCGCACCGGGCTTGTTTCGGTCATTTACAGCAACCAGATCGCCGGTCTGCCGGAACATCAGGCGGAACGGCAGCTTTCCATCCTGTTCGGTCACGTGGGCATTCCGCTGATTTCGGCGGCTTACGCAATGGATGAGAGCTGGCATCAGTTGGAGCGGCATTACGGCATTGAGGGGTGAACGACCTCAATTGCCTGCTGCGATAAACGCAAAACTGCGGTTGTCGTGAGTGCCTTGGCCATTGCCCGTCAAGGCAGTGAATGCCAGGCGGCTGACAAAGGGAAACACGATATTGTCGGCCGAGCTTTGCTGGTCGCTCCCGTAGAGGACCTGAGAACCGACGACTGCCGGTATCTCTGAAAACCCGTTATAGAAGTTGATCTGATATTCGCCGGTGTTTGGTCTGTTCACCTGGAAATCGTCACCTCCCGATATGATGTTGCCGTTGCCATCGACAACACCGGCGATAATGCGTGTTACGGCCATCTCATTTCTCCCTTCGGTGTGAATTGAAGATAAGCTCTCATAGGTTGCATTATTGTTTGGGTTAAATCAATTAAAAATTGTTTTCGTTGATGCTTTTTGCTGTTTTACGGTGTCGGCGATGCCGACGTGGAACGCTCAATCGACATCGAGCAGCCGTAACAATTCCATCGCTGCCGCTTCATCGGTGATCAGCGTATTGCACCCCACCCGCCGGATCGTGGCGCGGATGGCGGTGGCGCGATGGGCGCCGCCGGAGGAAAGCACGACGTGTTTGGCCTTTTTCAGCGTGTCGAGATCGATCGACATCACCCGTTCGTTGAGTTTTTGGTCGACCGATTTTCCATCTGCATCCAAAAAATTGAACATCGTGTCGCAAACGCAGCCCGCCGCAATAAGCCGATCAAGTTCGGCCTTCGAGATAAAACCCTCCGACAGCGAGGTCGAATGCGGGCCGATATCGCCGCAGCTGACGACGGCGAGGTCGAGGGTTTCAGCGAGATCATAGACCGCATCGAGGCCGCATTTTTCGATCAGCGCACGTTTGGTGGCAACACTATCGACCAGAAGCGGTGCCAGAAACATGAAACATTCCGCTCCCAGCTGCCCGGCAAACCGCCAGGTGAAATCGATGGGATTGGTTTTCTGGACTGCGACGATGCCGCCGAGCAGCGACACGACCTTGCAGTTTTCCCGGCGCGGCGGGCGGAAGCTGGAGAGGGAGGCTGTCATGGTGCGGCCCCAGCCGACGCCGATCGTCATGTCGTTCTGCACGACTTCCGACAAAAACTGCCCGAGCGCGAGGCCGACGGCGCTGGCCAGTGCCTCGGCGCTGTCGTCTTTCGGGGCGGGCACGACGACCGCTTCATCCAGCCCGTAGGCGCGTTCCAGCCGGGTCGCCAGTTCCAGACAGCTATCGACACCCTCGCTGATCCAGATCTGCACTTCCGAGCGTTTCATCGCCTCGTCCAGCATGCGGATGACGGTGGAGCGGCTGATGCCGAGCCGTTCGGCGACGTCCTTCTGGGTCAGGCCTTGATTGTAATAGAGCCATGCGGCGCGCAAGCGCTGCGAGCTCGCGTCCGAGGCGGCGGCATGGGTGTCGCGTCTGAGTTTGACCAAGGCATCCTCGCTTTTGCCCGCAGGCGCACTATCTCGTTTCCATGCCATGATATCGTCATGGATGGAACATATGTCAATTCAAGAAGACAAATGTCTTGACTTCTTGACCTTCCCCGGATGTTATCTCGATAACTGTCCAGGGATCGGAAACGCCATTGGGCGTTGGGTTTTCAAAAGCGAGGATTTTCCGGATGACATCGAAACTAGAGCAACTGCGCGCCATGACCACCGTTGTCGCCGATACCGGTGACATCGAAGCCGTTGCACGCCTGAAGCCGGTGGATTGCACCACCAACCCGTCGATCGTGCTCAAAGCGATCAACACGTCCATCTTCGCCGACAAGGTGAAGGAAGCCGTTGCCTGGGGCCGCACACAGGGTGGCGATGCTGACGCCGTCGCCGCAGCCGTGGCCGACCGTCTCGCCATCGACGTGGGCGCTGCCCTTGCTGCCATCGTTCCGGGCCGCGTCTCGACCGAAGTGGATGCCGACCTCTCCTTCGACACCGAAGCCTCGATCAAGAAGGCGCACGAGATCATTGCCGCCTACAAGGCGCGCGGCATCGAGCGTGACCGCATTCTCATCAAACTGGCCTCCACCTGGGAAGGCATCAAGGCTGCCGAAAAGCTGCAGGCCGAAGGCATCGACTGCAACCTGACGCTTCTTTTCTCCCACGCTCAGGCGGTGGCCGCAGCCGACGCCAAGGCATTTCTCATTTCGCCTTTTGTCGGCCGTATCCTCGACTGGCACAAAAAGGCGACCGGCCAGGACTACACGTCGGAAACCGATCCGGGTGTTGTGTCGGTCCGTTCGATCTACAACTACTACAAGGCCAATGGCATCAACACGATCGTCATGGGCGCCTCGTTCCGCAATGTCGGCGAAATCGAAGCGCTGGCCGGTTGCGACCGCCTGACGATTGCGCCGAACCTGCTCGACGAGCTGGACAAGGCCGAAGGCACGCTGGAGCGCAAGCTGTCTCCTGAAAAGTTCGAGGCCGTTGCCCCGATCAAGATGGACGAAAAGACTTTCCGCTGGATGCTGAACGAAGACCAGATGGCGACCGAAAAGCTGTCGGACGGTATTCGCCTGTTCGCCAAGGACCTCGTTGCCCTGCGCGATCTGGTGAAGAAGGAACTGCAGCTCGCTGCTGCCTGATTGTTTTTCGCTTCGATTGCAAAGGCCCGCCATTGGCGGGCCTTTTTGCGTTCAGGAGGCTGTCATTCTTTTTGCTGTCACCACCGTCTTGATGAAGGCGAGGATGAACATCGCCGTCATCAGCAGCACGATGGTCGGGGCAGGCGCGCTGTCGAGGAAAAAGGCGAGATAAATGCCGCCGAGCGAGCATCCGAGAGCGACGGCCACCGCGGTGATCATCATGCTGGTGAAGCGGCGGGTCAGCAGGAAGGCGATGGCGCCGGGGGCGACCAGAAGTGCGACGGACAAGATGATGCCGATGGCCTTCAGGGCGCCGACGACCGTCAGCGACAGGACGGCGAGCAGGCCGTAATGCAGGATGCGTGTCGGCAGGCCGATCGCCTTGGCATGCTGTTCATCGAAAGCGTGGACAAGCAGGTCCTTGCGGAAGATCAGCAGGAAGATCGTCGAGGCGATGGCGATCAGGGTGGTTTCGATCAGGTCGGAGGGCAGGATGCCGAGCATGTCGCCGAACAGGATGTGGTCGAGATGTACATCCGCCTGAACCTTGACGTACAGCACCAGGCCCAGGCCGAACATGCCGGAAAACACGATGCCGAGCACGGTGTCTTCCTTGATGCGGCTGTTTTCCTTCAAAAAACCCGTCGCCAGCGCGCAGACCATGCCCGCCACGAAAGCGCCGATCGAAAGCGGGATCGCCAGAATATAGGCGATGACCACGCCCGGCAGCACGGCATGGCTGACGGCATCGCCCATCAGCGACCAGCCTTTCAGCACGAGAAAGCAGGAGAGAATGGCCATCGGCAGTGCGATCATCAGCGTCACGGCAAAGGCGGTGCGCATGAAATCGATCTGGAAGGGAAAAAGCAGGAGGTCGATTGTGTCGCTCATTGTGCTGCCTCCGGGCTGGCTTCTTCCAATGAGGCCTTCAGGCGGCGGCGCGAGGCGAGCATGCCGTGTTTCGGCGCGAAAACAAAGGCAAGCAGGAAGATGACCGTCTGGGCGACAACGATGATGCCGCCGGTGGCGCCGTCGAGGAAATAGGACAGGTATGCGCCGAGAAAGCTGGTGCCGGCACCAATGGCGAGCGCCATCACGATGACGCGTTGAAAACGGTCGGTCAGCAGATAGGCGGTGGCACCGGGCGTGACGACCATGGCGACGACGAGAAAAGCGCCGACGGTCTGCATGGCGGCGACCGTGGAGGCGGCGAGCAGGGCGAAAAACATCACCTTCAGCGCATCGGGTTTGAGGCCGATCGTGCGGGCGTGGTTTTCATCGAAAAAGGCGACCATCAGGTCCTTCCATTTCAATGCCAGCACGACGAGGCTGACCGTGCCGATGATGACCAGTTGCAGCGTGTCACCTGGAGAAATGGCAAGAACATTGCCCATAACGATGGTCTGGATATCGACCGAGGTGGGTGACAGCGACACCATGAAGAGGCCAAGCCCGAAAAAGGAGGTGAAGATCAGGCCGATGATGGCGTCTTCCTTCAGCCGCGTGCGCTGGTTGAGGAACAGCATGGCGAGGGCGGCAAGCCCGCCGGACAGGAATGCGCCGATGGAGAAGGGCAGGCCGAGCATGAAGGCGCCGGCAACGCCCGGAACGATGGAGTGCGAGAGCGCATCGCCGATCAGCGACCAGCCTTTCAACATCAGATAAGCGGAGAGAAAACCACAGACGCCGCCGACAAGGGCTGAAACCCAGATGGCGTTGAGCATGTAGCCGTAGGTAAAAGGCTCAAGAAGCGTCTGGAGCATTTTTGGCCTCCGTCTGCTTCTCTTTTCCGTTGCCGTAGGTGACGTAAGGCCGTTCGTCGTCGGTAAAGACTTTGACGTGGCGCGGGTCTTCATCGTCATGCAGGTCGCGGCCGCCGAGGATGAAATGGCGCAACACGCCGCCAAAGGCCTTTTCCAGATTGGCCTCGTTGAACGTGTCCTCGGTCTTGCCGTAGGCCAGCACGGTGCCCTTGACGAAGACGGTGCGGTCACAGAAATCCGGCACGCTGCCGAGATTGTGAGTGGAGACCAGCATCACGCGGCCTTCATCACGCAATGCCTTCAACAGCGTGATGATCTGTTCTTCGGTGGTCACGTCGACGCCGGTAAAGGGTTCGTCGAGCAGGATCACTTGACCTTCCTGCGCCAATGCGCGGGCGAGGAACACACGCTTGCGCTGACCGCCCGAAAGCTCGCCGATCTGGCGTTTGCGGTATTCCTCCATGTTCACCCGTTTCAGGGCCTGGGTCACCATCTCATGGTCACGACGGGAGGGAATGCGGAGAAAATTCATGTGGCCGTAGCGGCCCATCATCACCACGTCCTCGACGAGGACGGGAAAATCCCAGTCGACCTCTTCCGACTGTGGCACATAGGCGACGAGGTTCTTTTTCAGCGCCTCGCGCGCGGTCATGGCGAGGATTTCGACGCTGCCCTCGTTGACCGAGACAAAACCCATGATCGCCTTGAACAGCGTGGACTTGCCGGCGCCGTTGACGCCGACAAGCGCCGTGATCGTGCCCTTCGGCACTTCGAAACTGGCATGTTTCAGCGCCGTATGGCCGTTGCGATAGGCGACGCTGACATTGTCGAGTTTGATGCCGGTGCTGACCGGCTTGACGCTGCCCATCATCATTGTGCGAGACCCTTTGCAATGGTTTCCGAGGTAACGCGCAGAAGATCGAGATAGGTCGGCACCGGGCCGTCGGCTTCCGAGAGCGAGTCCACATAAAGCACGCCGCCGTAAGCAGCGCCTGTTTCCGAGGCGACCTGTTTTGCCGGCTTGTCGGAGACGGTGCTTTCCGAAAAGATCACCTTCACATCATGCTCGCGCATGGCATCGATGACCGATCGCACCTGCTGCGGCGTGCCCTGGCTGTCGGCATTAACCGGCCAGAGATAAAGCTCCTTCAAGCCGAAATCGCGGGCGAGATAGGAGAATGCGCCCTCACTCGTCACCAGCCAGCGATGGTTTTCCGGCAGTTTTGCCAGTTCCTCGCGGATCGGCTGGCTGAGCGCGCGGATCTTGTCCGAATATGCCTTGGCATTGGCTGCATAGACCTCGGCATGGGTCGGATCGACCTGTGCCAGACCCTTGCGGATGTTCTCGACATAGATCAGCGCATTGTCCGGCGACATCCATGAATGCGGGTTTGGCTTGCCCTGATAGGCGCCGCCGGCAATCGCCATCGGGGTGACGCCATCCGAAACAGTGACACTCGGCACGTCGCCGAGGTTTTTCAGGAACCGCTCGAACCAGAGTTCCAGATTGAGGCCGTTGCGCAGGACCAGATCGGCATCGCGGGCGCGGAGAAGGTCACGCGGCGTCGGCTGGTAATTGTGGATCTCGGCACCCGGCTTGGTGATGCTTTCGACGGTGGCGGCATCACCGGCAACGTTTTTCGCCATATCGGCAATGATGGTGAAGGTGGTGACGACCTTTGGCTTCTCACCCGATGCATTCTGGGCCTGCGCGGCGAAGGGCAGGGCGATGAGACCGGTAACGAGGCATGCAATTCTCAAAAGAGACATGGAAACCGTTTCTGCTGTTGCAAGTCATTTGCAAGTGAGACTAGCGCAGATTTTGATCCTGTCAATGCTATTGCGAATTATTCGCAATAAGAGACTCTCGCGTCTCGCTGCCGGTGTGCGACATGCGAACGATTGGTGAAGGGGATCATTGAATGGAGAACGGCGTGGGGATACGCGTCAGGCGCGGCGAATGCAGCCATTTGGCCCATTCCGGTACGGATACAACCAATATTGGCAGGATTTTCGCGTGGAAAACATTAGCGGATTAAAGTTTCCTCAATAGGAGTAGGTGAATATCGGCACTGTATTCCAGATGTGTAGTTGAGTAATTGGGGTAGACCATGCCGGGGCTTGGTACGTGAAAGGCATCAAGATCCGGCTCTCGCGCAAGCTTGCCTTGATCCTCGGTGGCATCGTCGTTTTCGGCGGTGGCAGCGGTGCGGCAGCGCTTTACGCCAGCCATGCCGGATTGCTCGGCTCCTCTTCCGCCAATATCAACGGACTGACCTGTTCCACCGTGCAGACGGTGAAAATCAAGCGTGATCATCAATATTGGGTGCGCAAATATGTCGTCGCCGATACCGGTGACGGTCCGGCGCGTATCCGCACGGCGGTTCGTGTCGCCAAGGCCGTCCAGAAGGCGGAAAAGGCCGATCTCGTGCAGGTCGCCGTTCTCGACAAGTCCGGCCCGACCGACCGTGCCGCCATGCGCGGCCGCGCCATCGGCGCGCAGGTCATCTACACGCCTGATCCTTCAAAGGTGCCCGACGGCGTGATGAACCATCCGCTCGCGGCCTTCTATCTCGATGGCGCGGCCGATGAGACGGGCCAATATTACGGCATGCGTGTCGATCTTCCTTACGAGGATATCGACGGCATGGCGGCTGGTCTGACCGATTTTGCCGATTGCATCGAGCCGGTCGTTGCCGGGTCCGAGGGTGGCCATGGCGGTTCCGCCAAAACCAAGGGCGCCGAGACCGGCCATGGCGGCGGTGAGGCTGCCGGGCATGGTGAAGCACCTCCGGCAGAAGGCCATGGTGAAGCACCTGCCGAGGGGCATGATGCGCCTTCCGCTGAAGGACATGGGCCGCCGGATGGCGGCGAGGTGGTTGCCTCTACACCGCAGGACAAGGGTTTTCTTAGCTCCATCACCGGCATGTTTTTTGGAGACAAGAAAGACGAAGCGCCGGTTATCGACGGGAACACGACGGCGGCGGCAGGCGAGCACCCGGCGGAAAAAGCCGGTCATGAGGCCGAGCCGGAAATGCCGAAAGTGACCGAGCCGACGGGGCATTGATGGTGTCTGCCGGGGCTGGCGATCAGACGCCTCTTCAGAATTATTGCTGACGCGAAAACTTCTTCTCCATCATTCAGGCTTCCCCTCCGTCATTCCTGTGCTTGTCACAGGAATCTAGCCGACGCGCGTCTGCGCGGCGAGGGAGTTTTTCAGCCCAAGAGCTTGGGCTGGCTGGATCCCCGCCACAAGGGCGAGGATGACGGAGGAGGGGTGTTGCTCTCCGTCGCGGGGCCTTTTAGCCAGCTGCGCGGGTTATATACACGAACGAAAACGGCGCCACTGAACTTCAGCGACGCCGTTTTCGTTTGATGGGCCGAGACGCGCACCCCGCGGATGCGCGTTCCCAAGATAACCTCAATCCGCCTTGGCCTTGCGGGCCGGGAACAGGATGACGTCGCGGATAGACGGTGCGTTGGTCAAAAGCATGGTCAGGCGGTCTACGCCGATGCCGAGGCCACCGGCCGGCGGCATGCCCTGGTCGATCGCATCCAGGAACTCGTCGTCGAGCTGCTTGTCTTTCTCGCCGCGGGCGTGGGCCTGTTCCAGCTGTTCGACCATGCGCTTGCGCTGCTCTTCCGGGTCGTTCAGTTCGGAAAACGCATTGCCCAGTTCCCAGGCGTTGCAATAGGTCTCGAAACGCTCGACGAGGCGCGGTTCGCCCGGCACTTCCTTGGCGAAGGGCGAAATGTCCTTCGGGAAATGGGTGACGTGGCTCGGCTGGATCAGCGTGCCCTCGACCTTTTCCTCGAAGATGAAGGCCAGGCATTCGCCCCATGTCCAGTCCTTCTCGACTTCGAAACCGGCAGCCTTGGCGGCGGTGCGGGCTTCCTCGTCGGTCTTCATGGCGAGGAAGTCGATGCCAGTGACTTCCTTGACGGCGTCGGGCATGGGCACGCGCTTGAACGGGCCTTTGAACGACATTTCCGTGTCGCCGTACATGAACTCGGTGGAGCCGTGGATCTTTTCCGCCAGTTCGGCGAACATGCGTTCCACGAGGTCCATGATGTCCTCGTAATCGGCATAGGCCCAGTAGCATTCCATCATGGTGAATTCAGGATTGTGCCGGGTGGAAACGCCTTCGTTGCGGAAGTTCCGGTTGACCTCAAAAACCTTGTCGGTGAGGCCGGAGACCAGCGTGCGCTTCAAAAACAGTTCCGGCGCGATGCGCAGGTACATGTCCTGCTTCAGCGTGTTGTGATGGGTCTTGAACGGATCGGCCGTGGCACCGCCATAAACGGAATGCAGCATCGGTGTTTCGACTTCCATGAAGCCGTCGTTTTCCATGAAGCGGCGGATGCCGGACACGATTTTTGAGCGCTGCTGGAAGCGCAGCTTCGATTCCTCGTTGCTCATGATGTCGAGGTGACGCTTGCGATAACGGATTTCGACATCGGCAATGCCGTTCCACTTTTCCGGCATCGGAAGCAGCGACTTGGTCAGCATGGTGATTTCGCGGGCGCTGATCGACAGCTCGCCACGCTTGGTGCGGCGCACGATGCCGGTGACGCCGATAATGTCGCCAAGGTCGATCATCGCCAGCATGTTGCGGGCTTCTTCCGGCGTCACGTCCTTGTGCGAAAAGATCTGGATCTTGCCGCCGGCGTCATGGATGTCCATGAACATGCCCGAGTTGCGCGAGGAATAAACGCGACCGGCAACGGTGACGACATCGGTGGTTTCGACGTCGGCCTCGAGGTCCTTGTATTTTTCCGCCAGTTCCGCGTTGGTGATGGTGCGGTGGAAATGCGCCGGATAAACGTCGCCGATGGTTTCGCGCAGCTTTGCAAGCTTCTGGGCGCGCACTTCGGTGGCGTCGGAGGAGAGGGCGGTTTCGGTCTTTGTGTCGGTCATCGTGTTCGCCTTTAAGGGCTGGTGTCTGTTTTCTGCCGGGTGGTCGCTTGTGTGGTGCGCCACCCACCGAATTCGTCATCCTCGGGTTTAACCCGAGGATCCATTCTGGCTGCTCGCATACGTTTCCATCCGAGGCCTCAGAGGGCTTGGACATGGATCCTCGGGTCAAGCCCGAGGATGACGACGGTGAGGGAACTCACCAGTTCGCAACGTAGCTGCGCAGCTTTACTTCCCGTCGCCCACCATGGACGAAACAACAGTCGCCGCAATCTTCAAACGCTGGCGCACCACCGAGCGGCCGAGGATCGCCATGCTGTCAAACAGCGGCAGCGAGCGCTGCGAGCCGGACATGGCGATGAACAGCGGCGGCGTGACGACGCGCAGTTTCTTCTCCAGCTTGTCGGCAACGGCACGCAGTTCGGCGTCGATCGCCTCCACGTTCCACTCGATCATCTTCTCGATATCGGCCTGAACCGTGTTGATGATCAGCAGCGTATCTTCCGGAGACGTCTTCAGGCCCGCAAACGAGGCGGGCGTCAGGTTGACGTCGGCGGCGAGCAGGAAGCCGGCAAGGTTCGGCAGATCGCCGAGCTTGGTGATGCGGCTCTGCGAATGCTTCAAGCCCTCGGTCAGGCGGGAGTTTTCCATCGCCCATTCCAGCGTGCGGGCAACGAACTCTTCCGGCGTGAGTTTCTCGCGCAGCCAGCGGCCGTTCAGCCAGTCGAGCTTCTGCAGGTCGAAAATCGCGCCGGCCTTGGACAGCGCTTCCGGATCGAATTTTCCGATCAGCTCTTCCATGGTCAGCAGCTCTTCGCCTTCGGCGATCTGCACGAAAAAGAGGCCGAGGAAGTTCATGAGCGCTTCCGGCAGGTAGCCCAGCGCGGAGTAATAGCTGATGGATGTGGGGTTCTTGCGCTTCGACAGTTTTGACTTGTCGGCATTGCGCATCAGCGACAGGTGCATCCACACCGGTGCTTCCCAGCCGAAATAACGATACAGCAGGATATGTTTTGGCACCGACGCCAGCCACTCCTCGCCGCGCGCGACGTGGGTGATCTTCATCAGATGGTCGTCGATGACGTTTGCCATGTGATAGGTCGGCATACCGTCGCCCTTGATGAGCACCTGCATGTCCACCGAATCCCACGGGATCGATACGTCGCCGTAAACGCCGTCGGTGAAATCGCAAGACCCTTCGGTCGGGATTTTCATACGCACGACGGACTGCTCGCCGGCGGCCATCTTGGACGTGACTTCCTCGGCGCTGTAGCTGAGGCACAGACCATCGTATTTCGGCGGCTTGCCGGCGGCGCGCTGGCCTTCGCGCATCTGCTCGAGCCGTTCTGGCGTGCAGAAGCAGCGGAAGGCGTGGCCCTTGTCGAGCAGGTCCTGCGCGTAGGGCTGGTACATGTCCTTGCGTTCGGACTGGCGGTACGGGCCGTAAGGGCCGCCGACATCCGGGCCTTCCGCCCATGTCAGGCCTGTCCATTTCAGCGCATCCAGAACGCGTTCTTCGAATTCGAGGGTCGAGCGGGTGGCGTCGGTATCCTCGATGCGCAGGATGAACTCGCCGCCATGCTTCTTGGCGAAGAGGTAGTTGAAAAGGGCGATATAGGCGGTGCCGACATGGGGTTCGCCGGTCGGCGAGGGGGCGATACGGACGCGCGGGGTCGGATGGATCATTGTGCTGCTCTTTTTCAAGGCGCGCTGCCCGTAGAGATAGGGCGGCGCCAAGCCTGTTCCGGGAATAGGGATTGGTGCAGGCTTAGGCCATATTCAGGGGACAGCGTCAAGGTTTTTGGGGGCAACGGCCCTAGCAGTCTGTTACCGCGCTCAACTGACTGGCCAGACATAGAGCAATGCCGGGATGCTCACGAATATGATCAGGAAAGAGAGCGGCAGGCCAAGCCTCGGATAATCGGAGAATTTGTAGCCGCCCGGACCAAACACCAGTGTGTTGCACTGATGGCCGACGGGAGTGAGGAAATCGCAGCCGGCGCCGATTGCTACCGCCATCAGAAACGCTTCCGGCCTGAAACCGAGATTGGTCGCAAAGCTTGCCGCAATCGGGCCCATGACCAGCACGGTGGCGGCGTTGTTGAGGAAGGGGGTGACGGCCATGGCGGTGACAAGAATGAGGCCGAGGGCACCCCAGGCGGGTAGCGTTGCCGCCGCCTGACCCAGCCAGTTGGCGATCAGTTCGCTGCCGCCGGTCGTGCGCAGGCTGTCGGAGACCGGGATCAGCGCCGCCAGCATGACGAGGATCGGGCCATCCACCGACTTGTAGAAATCGGTGAGCGGAATGGCGCGGAAGACGACCATGCCGAGCGCTGCCGCAAAAAACGCGACCGGAACCGGGGCGAGGCCGACGGCGGTGGCGGCCATGGCCAGCACCAGAATGATCAGCGGAATGACGGCGCGCCGACGCGTGCCGAGCAGCACTTCGCGCTGGGCGAGGGGAAACAGGGAAAAATCCTGCATCACGCCCGGCATGTTCTTGCGAGACCCCTGCAAAACGATCACGTCGCCGGCGGCAAGCGTCAGGTTGGCCAGCCTTTCCTTGACGCGTTCGCCATGGCGGCTGATGGCGAGAAGATTGACGCCGCGTGTGTAAGAAAGTGCCAGTTCCTTGGCGGACAAGCCTTTGAGCGGCGATTCCTGGCTGATGATTGCCTCGATGGAAATCACGTCCGCCTGGTCCTTGCCGTTTTCCATCAGCGGCTTGCCCGACAGCTGCAGTTTTGCACCAGAAACGATGCGGTCCAGCGCCTTGGACGGGCCTTCGAGAAGCACGATATCGTTTTCCCGCAGCTTCAGGTCGGGGAAGGGTGCCATGCGCGATGTGCCGCGCAGGACGGCATTGGAAATGACCTCGCCATCGCCGAGTTTCAAAAGCTCGCCAAGTGCCTTTTCCAGTACGGTCGATTGCTGCGTGATCGTCACTTCCGATGTGTAATTGCTGATTTCGACGGCTTCTTCCAGCGAGTTGGTCTGCTTGGTGCGGCTCGGCACCAGCCAGTGGAAGAACAGCAAAAAGGTGATGCCGACGACACAGAGGATCACCCCCATCGGGGTGAAATCGAACATGGTGAAGGACGCGCCGGTCAGTTCCTCGCGGATTCGCGAGACAACGATATTGGGCGAGGTTCCGATCTGCGTCATCAAGCCGCCGAGCAGCGCAGAAAACGCCATCGGCATCAGGTACTTTGACGGCGAGACGCCGGATTTCTTGGCGAACTGGAAGGCGACCGGCATCATGATCGCCAGCGCGCCGATATTCTTGATGAACGCAGAGAGGACCGCCACCACGATCATCAGGAGCGCCAGCTGTGTGTGCAGCGAATTGAGGTTGGGAAAGAACTTTTTGATCGCCGTGTCGACGACGCCGGAACGGGCGACACCGGCCGACACGATCAGCGCGGAGCCGACGATGATGACGATATCGTCGGAAAAGCCGGAAAACGCCTTGTCGAACGGTACCACGCCCAGTGCCACCGCCAGAACCAGCGCGCAACAGGCCACGACATCATACCGAAAGCGATCCCAGATGAAGACGGCCATCATCGCCGCGATAACGGCAAAGGCGAGGATCTGCTGCGTGGTCATGAAGCTCCGGGAGGATGCGAGGGGAGGCACGAAAGTGGCGAGATAATGCCTGAGCCGCAAAAATGTTTCAAACAACCGCGACGGGTTGCGGGTTTTTACCGTCTTGGACAATGGCGAGCCGAGGACTAGAGTGCGGCCATCCGCATTGCCGCACCAGGAGATTTCCATGGCCGATATTCTGTCCATCCCCGTCACGCTGGCCGACGGGCGCCAGACTTCGCTCTCCGAATACAAGGGCAAGGTCTTGCTGGTGGTCAACGTCGCTTCCAAATGCGGACTGACCAAGCAATATGAAGGGCTGGAAAAGCTTTACGAGAAGCGCGGCGAAGGGTTCGAAATCGCGGCTTTCCCGGCCAACAATTTCAAGGAGCAGGAACCGGGCACGGATGCGGAAATCGTCGAATTCTGCCAGCTGACCTATGACGTGAAGTTTCCGATCTTTTCAAAGATTTCGGTGAAGGGACGGGACCAGCATCCGCTTTACAAGGCGCTGACTTCCGTCGAATTGCCGACGACAGGCGACGGGCCGATGAAGGAGAGATTGCGCTCCCTTGGGCTGGAATTGAAGGATGGTGGCGAGATCGTCTGGAATTTCGAAAAGTTTCTGATCGGTCGCGATGGTCGTGTCGTTGCGCGCTTTGCGCCGGATGTGGAGCCGCAGGACAGCAGGCTGGTTTCGGCGCTGGAACGGGAACTGGCGAAGGGGTGAGGGTGCGGATCACGCCGCTTCACTCACCCGCATCTCGACACGCAACCCAGAGGCCACGAGCATGTTGACGAGTGTATCGAGAGAAAACAGGCTGATCTTGCCGTTCAACAGATCGGAAATGCGCGGCTGAGTTACCTTCAGCAGTCGCGCTGCTTCGGCCTGTGTCCAGTTTTTCGAACGGATATGCCGTTCCAGCGACATCATCAGGTGAGACCGCAGCTTCATGTTTTCGGCTTCGGCCGGATCCTGTTCGATGGCGTCCCAGATGTTTGCGAAAGTATGATTGCTCATAGGTCTCGTTCCTTTAGCAGATCGCCAAAACGTTTCGCTGCAATGTCCATTTCTGCCTTGCCGGTCTTTTGCGTCTTCTTTTGAAAGCAGTGAAGCACATAAATGGCCTCCGCAAATTTGGCGACATAGAGCACTCTGAACGCGCCGGTCTCGTCTCGAACCCGGATTTCATAAACGCCCTTTCCGACTGTGTGCATGGGCTTCCAGTCGGATGGATTCAGTCCGTTCTGAACCTTGTCCAACTGATAGCCGACCTCGCGCCGTGGCGCTTCCGGGAAAGCGCGCAGGTCATGCAAGGCACTCCCAAGAAACCGAATGGCTTTCATGAGGCGAATATACAAAATTTTGTATTATTCGGCAATATGCCAACGAAAAGGGCGCCGCATGGGCGCCCTTTGTCTTTGTCGCTGTCTTGAACCCTGCTTAATGCAGCGTCGTCTCGCCGCTCTTTTTCTTCTTCTTGGCGTTGCGCGAGACCATATTCAGAATCTCGACCAGTGCCGAGAAGGCCATGGCGGCGTAGATGTAGCCCTTCGGTACGTGCACGCCAAAACCTTCGGCGATCAGTGTTGCGCCGATCATCAGCAGGAAGCCGAGCGCCAGCATGACGATGGTCGGGTTCTTTTCGATGAAGTTCGCGAGCGGGTTGGCGGCCAGAAGCATGACGGTGACGGCCGCGACCACGGCGACGATCATGATCGGCAGATGCGGCGTCATGCCGACGGCGGTGATGATGCTGTCGATCGAGAAGACCAGGTCGAGAATGAGGATCTGGGTGATGGCGGCGGTGAAGGTGATCTGCACGACCTTCTCGCCGGCGCCGACCATGTCGTCCTTGTGGTCGATCGGATCGACACTGTGATGGATTTCCTTGGTTGCCTTGTAGAGCAGGAACAGGCCGCCGGCGATCAGGATCATGTCCTTCCACGAGAAGGGATGGCCGAACACCTCGAAGACTGGATTGGTGAGCTGGACGATCCAGGCGACGGTGCCGAGCAGGCCGAGGCGCATGATCAGTGCAAGGCCGATGCCGATCTTGCGGGCCTTGTCACGGTGTTCCGGCGGCAGCTTGTTGGTCAGGATCGAGATGAAGATCAGGTTGTCGATGCCGAGCACCACCTCCATGACGACAAGGGTGACGAGCGCGACCCAGGCTGTTGGATCCTGGATGAGCATCATGATGTCTTGCATGGGGTAATGTTCTCCTGAAACATCGGGTGTTGGACAAGCTATATTGTCGCCGGTTTCGGAGAAACAAGCGCACGTCTCGGGTATACGTGCGCCGCGTGACTGTTATTCCGCAGGACAGTTCGTTTTTTTATGTCCGTAAGCGGCCATGAAGACATGGATGGCGCCGCGGATGACGCGTTCGATCTCTTCACGTGGTGGTGCTTCCGGCATGGTGCCGAACAGGCGGAACTTGAAAAAGCTGCCGCTGGCGAGATCGAGGAACTGTCCTGCCGCGAGATTGATGTCGTCGATCTTCAACGATCCGGCCTCGACATGCAGGGTCAGAAAATCCTGAAGCACGGTGCGCAGGTTCTGCGGGCCACGGAAAAAGCGGGCACAGAGATCCGGCATGCGTTCGCGCACGCCCAGCACGGTGCGCATGGCATTGATGATCTTTTCGTCTGTCAGGTGTTCGAGGAATTTGATGCCAAACTCCCGCAGGCCGGTTTCGACATTTTCGTTGTCTTTTAACACGGTGCGCAGTGCTGCCAAGAAGGCGGCGCGCTCGCGTTCCACCATGGCGATGAACAGGTCTTCCTTGTTGTCGAAATAGACGTAGATCGTTCCTTTCGATACGCCGGCCTCGCGGGTGATGTCGTTCATGCTGGCGGCATCGAAACCTTTTTGCATGAACACGCGTTTAGCACCGTCGACGATCTGCTCGCGTTTTGCCGGGTCCGCGCCGGCGGCAAAACGGCCTGCGGGCGCAGAAGTCTCGGTCACCGGCAATGTCTTCGAACTGTCCATTTTACCTTTTTTCATCATTTCGAACCGATCGGTTCGATTGGCCCTTGATATGTGGTTTGCAAAGTTCTAAGTCAAGCCCGATTAAACCGATCGGTTCGATTGGTGCCCCGCTCTCCCTCTGTAGATGGTCGATACCATGAACGCATCTCAAAATTCCGGTGCCAAGCGCGCCGTCAAGCTCGAAGCCGTCGAGGACGACACGGCCGAAGCCCGCACGGAAGCCCCGGCCAGTGCGCCGACCGCCCCGACAGCAACCGCTGCGGCGACGGAGCAGAAGGCCGAGCCGAAGAAAAAGAAGCGTGGCGTGGTTCTGCCGATCGTCGTGCTCGCTCTTCTGGCCGGTGGCGCATGGTATGGTTATGAGTGGTGGACGACCGGCCGTTTCATGGTTTCGACCGATGACGCCTATATCGAAGGCGATATCGCCACAATCACGCCGAAGGTTACGGCCTTTGTCTCCAAGGTGAATGTGGTTGCCAACCAGCAGGTGAAGGCCGGCGACACGCTGGTCACGCTCGACAATGGCGATTACCAGAACGCGCTCGATCAGGCGAATGCCGCAATCGAAACGCAAAAGCTGTCGCTGAGCCGCATCGATGCACAGATCGCCGCCGGCAATGCCAGTGTCGAACAGGCGCAGGCGCAGGTGGTTGCCCTTCAGGCATCCGTTCGTGGCGCCGAAATCACCCAGAAGCGCCAGACGGAACTGCAGGCGAAGTCGGCCGGCACCGCTGCCGATCTCGATCAGGCCAATATTGCGCTCGATCAGGCCAAGGCGAACCTCGTCGGCGGTCAGGCCAGCATTGCCAGCGCCAAGGCGAATATCACCATTCTCGAAGCCCAGAAGCGAGAAGCCGAAGGCCAGATCCGTGGCCTTGAACTTCAGCGCGACAAGGCGGCCCGCGATCTCTCCTTCACCATTCTGAAGGCGCCGTATGACGGTGTCGTCGGCAATCGTTCGGTGCAGGAAGGCGATCTCGTCTCGTCCGGCCAGCGGCTGATGGCGCTGGTGCCGACGCGCCAGCTTTATATCGACGCCAATTTCAAGGAAACGCAGATCCAGCATCTGGAGCCCGGCTCCAAGGTGAAGGTGCATGTCGACGCCTATAGCGACGATGCGATCACCGGCACGGTGGAGTCCATCTCGCCGGCTTCCGGCTCGGTCTTCTCGCTGCTGCCGCCGGAAAACGCCACGGGCAACTTTACCAAGATCATCCAGCGTGTGCCGGTGCGTATTGCTCTGCCGCAGGATGCGCTTGATAGCGGCCGCCTGCGCGCCGGTCTGAGCGTCGTCGTCGATGTCGATACGCGCACGGCACCACAGAACTGACCCGGCTCTCGCTCTGATCTAACAGCCCCACGGGGCGGAGGTGGTCCCATGGCTGGGAGCGCAACAACAACTGCAGGATCGATACCGGCGGCGACGCCGGCGGATGCCCCCATGGACCGGAGAAAGCTGATTGCTTTCTTCGCCATGGTGCTCGGCATGTTCATGTCGATCCTCGATATCCAGATCGTGTCGGCATCGCTGTCGGAAATCCAGGCCGGCCTTTCCGCCGGCTCGGACGAGATCGGCTGGGTGCAGACATCCTACCTGATCGCCGAGGTCATCATGATCCCGCTGTCGGGCACGCTCGCGCGCATCGTCTCGACGCGGTATCTTTTTGCCTTTTCGGCGGCCGGTTTCACCATTGCTAGCGCGCTCTGCGCCACGGCGACGAATATCGACCAGATGATCGTCTACCGCGCCATTCAGGGCTTTATCGGCGGCGGCATGATCCCGTCCGTGTTCGCGGCGGCCTTCACCATCTTCCCACCGTCCAAGCGCGCCATCGTCTCACCGATCATCGGCCTGATCGCCACGCTTGCACCCACAATCGGCCCGACCGTTGGCGGTTATCTGTCCCACGCTTTTTCGTGGCACTGGCTGTTTCTGGTCAACATCATTCCGGGCATCATCGTTTCGATCGTCACCTGGAATTTCATCGATTTCGACAAGCCGGAACTGTCGCTGTTTAAAAAATTCGACTGGACTGGCCTGGCGGCCATGGGCATCTTTCTCGGTGCGCTCGAATACGTGCTGGAAGAGGGCAATTCCAACGACTGGTTCAACGACCACATGATCGTCATCGGCGCGATTGCGTCGGGTATCGGTGCCATCGTGTTCTTCTACCGGGCGTTTACCTCGGAATTCCCGGTGGTGGATCTGACCGCCTTTGCCAACCGCAATTTTGCCTTCGGTTCGATCTTTTCCTTCGTCATGGGCATCGGGCTTTATGGCCTGACCTATATCTACCCGGTCTATCTCGGCCGTATTCGCGGTTACGACAGCCTGATGATCGGCGAGACGATGTTCGTGTCCGGTCTGGCGATGTTCTTTACCGCGCCTTTGGCCGGCAAGCTTTCGACCGTCATGGACCTGCGGGCGATGATGGTGCTCGGCTTCATCAGCTTTGCTGCCGGCACCTACATCATGACCGGCATCACCGCCGACTGGGACTTTTATGAACTGTTCATCCCGCAGATCCTGCGCGGCTTCGGGCTGATGATGTGCATGGTGCCGATCAACAATATCGCGCTCGGCACGCTGCCGCCGGCCCGTATCCGCGGTGCATCCGGCCTGTTCAACCTGACCCGTAACCTCGGCGGCGCCGTGGGTCTCGCGATCATCAGCACGCTTCTGTCCAACCGTCAGGACGTGCATTACGAACGGCTGCGCGAAAACCTCGACTGGGGCAATCAGGCTGCCGTCAGCCAGCTCAACAGCATGGCCGCCAACCTGAATACCTACGGTCTCGATGGCGCCACCGGCGCGATCCGCCAGATGGTGCAGATGGCGACCAAACAGGCCGTGGTGATGTCGTTCAGCGACGTCTTCATGATCCTGACCGTGCTGTTCGGCATGATGATCCTGGGTGTTGCCGCAATTTCCAAACCCGCTCCTCAAGGTGGGGGAGGCGGTGGCGGCGGCCACTGATTTATCAAAGAGATCCACCGCGCGTACCGGAGTCGCTGTTATGAGCAGCGACCCCGTTTTGCTGTTTAAGGCAGATTGGTGCGACAAAAATCTGATTTACGTACCTCAGCTTTTTCGCTACCACACGGGCGGAGGAGTGCGCATGAAGCCGACGGTCCATGACATCGCCAGAAGTGCGGGCGTCAGCCTTGCGACCGTGGACCGCGTGCTGAATGCCCGTCCGGGTGTGCGCGAAGGCACGCGCGTAAAGGTCGAGGAGGCGATTGCCGCGCTCGGTTACGTGCGCGATGTCGCCGCCGCCAATCTGGCCAAGAGCCGGGTATACCCCTTTGTGTTCATTCTGCCGGTCAACGAAAACCCGTTCATGGCCGGCCTGCGCCGCGAGGTGGAAGAGGCGATCGCCCGCTCCGGCGTGGAGCGCACGCGTATAGAGGTGATCGACGTGCCGGCGCTCGAAAGTGCGGCATTGGTTGCTGCGTTGGACAAGGTGGCGGGTGGTGATGCGGCCGGTGTCGCCTTTGTTGCCGTCGATGCGCCTGATGTGCGCGAGGCGGCGAGCCGCGTGGCTGCTGCGGGTATTCCGATGGTGACGCTGGTTTCCGATCTTTCGCAGTCATCGCGCGACCATTATGCCGGCATCGACAATATCGCCGCCGGGCGCACCGCCGCCACGCTGATGGGGCGTTTTCTGGGTTCGCGGCAGGGCAAGATCGTGCCGCTCGCCGGTTCGCTGATGGTGCGTGACCACCGCGAGCGTCTCGATGGTTTTTCCGCCGTCATGGCGCAGGATTTTCCGCATCTGACATTGCTGCCCGCCGTCGAGGGACGGGACGATGCGGTTCTCGTGGAAAAGTTGATTGCTGAGACCCTACGCCAACACCCCGACATCTGTGGCATCTACAGTCTCGGTGCCGGTAACCGTGGTCTTCTGCCGGTGCTGGAGGCGCGGCCGCTTTCGCCCGCTCCTGTCGTCATCCTGCATGAATTGACGGAGGCGAGCAGCGCGGCGCTGCAAAACGGCACGATCGATGCCGTGCTCAATCAGGATGCCGGGCATGAGGTGCGCAGCGCCATCCGTGTCTTGAAGGCGAAGGCCGACGGCCTACCTGTGATCGCTGCGCAGGAACGTATTCGCATAGACATTTTCTTGAAGGACAACCTGCCCTGAAGGCGGCGGGAGGAAAGGAAACAGCATGTATCTCGGTCTCGATCTCGGCACGTCCGGCGTAAAAGCGCTGCTTATCGACGGCGGTCAGAAGATCATCGGTTCGGCCAACGGTTCGCTCGATGTGTCGCGTCCGCATCCCGGCTGGTCGGAACAGGATCCTGAGCATTGGGTGCGCGCGACCAAGGAAGCCGTTGCCGGGCTCAAGCAAAAGTTCCCGAAGGAGCTTTCGGCGGTGAAAGGCATCGGCCTGTCCGGCCAGATGCACGGAGCGACGCTGCTCGATGCCGACGACAAGGTTCTGCGCCCCTGCATTTTGTGGAACGATACGCGTTCGCACAAGGAAGCCGCCAGCCTCGACGCCAATCCGATTTTTCGCAAGCTTACCGGCAATATCGTTTTCCCGGGCTTCACCGCGCCAAAACTGGCATGGGTGAAGAACAACGAACCCGACATCTTTGCAAAGGTCGCAAAAGTGCTGCTGCCAAAAGACTATTTGCGTCTTTGGCTGACCGGCGAGCATATTTCGGAAATGTCCGACTCTGCCGGTACTTCCTGGCTCGACACCGGTGCCCGCAAATGGTCGGCGGAGCTTCTGGCTGCGACCGATCTTTCGGAAAAACAGATGCCGTCGCTGGTGGAAGGCACGGAACAGGCCGGCAAGCTGCGCGGCGAACTGCTCTCCGAATGGGGCATGGCAGACGGCGTCGTCGTGGCCGGCGGGGCAGGGGACAATGCGGCCTCGGCGATCGGCATGGGCACGGTTTCGCACGGCTCCGCCTTCGTGTCGCTCGGCACGTCCGGCGTGCTGTTTGCCGCGACCGACAGCTATCTGCCCAAGCCGGAAAGCGCCGTGCATGCCTTCTGCCACGCGCTGCCAAAGACGTGGCACCAGATGGGCGTCATCCTGTCGGCCACCGATGCACTCAACTGGCATTCGAAGGTGAGCGGCAAGCCTGCGGCCGACCTGGTGTCCGAACTCGGCGACACACTGAAGGCGCCCTCGGGCGTCACCTTCCTGCCCTATCTTTCGGGCGAGCGCACGCCGCACAATGATGCCGTCATTCGTGGTGCCTTCCTCGGGCTGGAGCATGAATCGAGCCGTTCGGTGCTGACGCAGGCGGTGCTGGAAGGCGTAACCTTTGCCATCCGCGACAATCTCGAGGCGCTGAAATCGGCGGGCACGCGGATCGAACGTGTCACTGCCATCGGCGGCGGTTCGCGCTCGCGCTACTGGCTGGCCTCGATCGCCACCTCGCTCGGTGTGCCGGTGGATATTCCGGCCGACGGCGATTTCGGTGCCGCCTTCGGTGCCGCGCGTCTCGGCCTGATCGCTGCCACGGGCGCCGATCCGATTGCCGTCTGCACCGCGCCGAAAACCGAAACGACCATCGATCCGGTTGCCGGCCTCTCGGAAGCCTACGAGGCGGCTTATGGTCGTTATCGTGCCGCCTATCCGGCCATCCGCGCTTTGGCCGGCTGATTTTTCGGGGAGCAATCCCGTCAGGCGGTGAGTGAAAAACCTCACCGCCAAAAGATCTCAAAACCGAAGATCGCTGCCCCTGCGGCGATTTTTACCTTGCAATGAGGTACGTACGTCATATTCTGATTTACGTACCTCAGATTCACGTTTAATCATCACAATCATCTTTTCAGGGAGGAGACCCATATGAAAACCGGCTTTTTCGGCGATATCCAGAAGATCAAATATGAAGGCCCGGACAGCACCAATCCGCTGGCCTACCGTTTCTACAATCCCGACGAGATCGTCGCGGGCAAAAGGCTGGAGGATCACCTGCGCTTTGCCGTCGCCTATTGGCACTCGTTTGCCTGGGAAGGTGGCGACCCGTTCGGCGGCCGCACCTTCGATCGCCCGTGGTATGACGGTGAGATGGACAAGGCCAAGCTGAAGGCCGATGTCGCCTTCGAAATGTTCTCGCTGCTCGGCGCGCCCTATTATTGCTTCCACGATGCCGACGTGCGCCCGGAAGGCAAGACGTTTGCGGAGAACACGAAGAACCTTGAAGAGATCGTCGATTATTTTGCCCAGAAGCAGGAAGAGACCGGCGTAAAGCTGCTTTGGGGCACGGCCAACCTGTTCTCCAACCGCCGCTTCATGTCCGGCGCTTCCACCAATCCGGACCCGGATGTGTTTGCCTATTCGGCCGCCACCATCAAGACCTGCATGGACGCGACACAAAAGCTCGGCGGCGAGAATTATGTGCTTTGGGGTGGCCGGGAGGGTTACGAAACCCTGCTCAACACCGACCTGTCTCGCGAATTCGACCAGATGGCGCGCATGCTGCACATGGTGGTCGATTACAAGCACAAGATCGGCTTCAAGGGCGCCATTCTCGTCGAGCCGAAACCGCAGGAACCGACAAAACACCAGTATGATTACGACGTCGCGACGGTCTATGGTTTCCTCAAGAAATACGGCCTCGAAAACGAGGTGAAGATGAACATCGAACAGGGCCACGCCATCCTCGCGGGTCACACGTTCGAGCATGAGCTGGCGCTGGCCAATGCCCACGGCATCTTTGGTTCGATCGACATGAACCGCAACGATTACCAGTCCGGTTGGGATACCGACCAGTTCCCCAACAACGTCCCGGAAATGGCGCTCGCTTACTACCAGGTCCTGCTGGCGGGCGGTTTTACCACCGGCGGTACGAATTTCGACTCGAAACTGCGCCGTCAGTCGATCGATCCAGCCGACCTGTTGATCGGCCATATCGGCGGCATGGATTCCTGCGCACGCGGCCTCAAGGCTGCGGCGAAGATGCTGGAAGACGGTGCGCTGTCGAAGCCGCTGGCGGAACGTTACGCCAAGTGGGACAGCCCGGAGGCGCAAAAGATGCTGCGCGGTGATTTTTCGCTGGAAGAACTTGCCGCCAAGGTGGAGCGCGAAAACATCAATCCCGAGCCAAAATCCGGCCGTCAGGAGTTTCTGGAAAACGTCGTCAACCGTTACGTTTGATGGTGTGCAAAAATGGCCGGGGCGTTCGCGTCCCGGTCGGTCTCATTTGACCAGTACCGGATTGCCGGTTCGCATGCAGTGCCGAAGGTCCTGCAACTGCGCTTCCGCCAAGAAGCGTTTCGGCATGATGCGGTAATTTTCCACGCTGTAGATCAGGATAAGTCCATCGTTTTCCTCGGCCCGGACAAATTCCTGCCATGGCATGATGACCGTGCCGTATTCATTCCGGCTTCTGTAACCGTTTTCATCCCATTCGACGGTTCGCGGCACCTGCATGGGCCTGTCGCGGCTGAACCGTTTTTTCGCCGCCCGTCCACCGAACGCAAGCATCACGACGGTAGGCACGACGAAAACACCCAGCAGTGTCGATCCGGCATAGATTGCGAAAAACGGCAATAATGCAGAGATATCGCCTGCCAATACGCTGATCAGCAGCGTGAAAACAGCCATAAAAACCAGCCAGAAGACCAGCAATCGGACAATGGTGCCGCGGCGGCGAAGGGTCCGCCAGAAATGCAGCATGCTGGCATGTTTGAGATCGCTGGCGTTCAGCTGGATCGATACGCGCCTCGTATCCGTGTCAAAGCCTGTATCGCTCACCGCACCCCCGCTTGCGCAAAAGAAAGACAATCGTGCCTTCCTTGCAGCTATTTAGAGATGAGGGCGATGATGGCAATCATCAGAGCGGCGATATGCGCGCTAACTCGCGCCAGAAGCCCGACGCCTCCTTTAAGGGGGGTCCGCCGCGCCAGGCTCCTGGCTGCGATTTCAGTCAAATACAATCTATATTAGAGTAAACTAATTCGTCAACGAGAATGCTCGTAAAGATTGTTGATAGCCTGTCGCATTTTGTGCTCACATTTGGTTGAGGCTTGATCAGCAATTCCTGCTTTACGTACCTCATAATCTTGGCTAGCCTCCACATTCAGGAGGACAATCAATGCATTCGACCGCTTGCGAGGAGGCTGGCGTTCGATCTGCGTTTCCGTTTAAACGCGTATCGACGCATCTGAATTTGGTGGCTAACCCATGAGCGTTTTTGCGCCCATGGCTGCGACTGATTATGCCGTGCCGTTGCTGGAAGGTGCGGGACTTTCAAAGACATTTGGCATTGTCGAGGTCCTGAAGGATATCGACCTGACCGTGCAGGCAGGCGAGGTCCACGCCATCATCGGCGAAAACGGCGCCGGCAAATCCACGTTGATGAAGATTCTCGCCGGCAACCATCAGCCCACGCGTGGCGAGTTGCGCATCGATGGCCAGCCGGTCAGCTTTTCGGGGCCTGTGGATGCGGAAAAGCACGGCATCGTGCTGGTGCATCAGGAAATCCTGCTGGCCCCGGACCTGACGGTTGCACAGAATATCTATCTCGGCCGCGAGCTTGGCAAAGGCCTGGCGCTCGACGACAGGGCGATGAACGAGGGCGCGCGACAGGCGATCCGCGATCTGGGCGGCGATCTCGATCCGAATGCCATCGTATCGCGGCTTTCCATTGCGCAAAGGCAGCTGGTGCAGATCGCCCGCGTTTTGCTGGTGCCGCACCGTATCGTCATCTTCGACGAGCCGACCGCCTCGTTGACACCGCATGAAACCGAGGCGCTGTTGAAGGTCATTCGCGATATCCGGGCGAAGGGTGTCGGTGTGCTCTACATTTCGCACCGTCTGCCGGAGGTGAAGGAGATAGCCGACCGCGTGACCGTGTTGCGCGATGGCCGATTGGTGGCTTCGCACGAGACTTCCGAACTGCAGCCAGCCGACATGGCGCGGCTGATGGTGGGGCGTGATGTGGCAAAACTTTACCCCGATCGCCATGTGGCTGCGGCGCGTGAAACCGTGCTGAATGTCGAAAATTTCGATGTGCCGGGTTATGCCCAAGGCGCGTCCTTCAGCCTGCGCAAGGGCGAAATTCTCGGCTTTGCCGGGCTGATCGGCGCTGGCCGTACCGAGTTGATGGAAGGTCTGGTGGGGCTTCGTCCGGGCAAGGGCAAGGTGACCTTTCGCGGTCATGCCGTCGCCTTCACCGATGTGCATTCCAGCCTGAAGGCCGGCGTCGCCTATCTGTCGGAAGACCGCAAGGGCAAGGGTCTGCTTTTGACAAAGGATCTGCGCACCAACCTGACGCTGGCTTCTCTCGGCAAATTCATTCGCGGGTTTCAGATCGATCGCAGACAAGAAAGCGACGCGCTCGACAAGGCGATCGCGGATTTCGACATCCGCACCGGCACCAAGAATATCCTTGCCGGCCAGCTTTCCGGCGGTAACCAGCAAAAATTGCTGCTCGCCAAAATGATGCTGCTCGATCCGCAGGTGGTGATCATCGATGAACCGACGCGCGGCATCGATATCGGCAACAAGGAACAGATCTATAAATTCATCGTCAGTCTGGCCGGGGAAGGACGCTCGATCATCGTTGTGTCCTCCGAAATGCCGGAGCTGATCGGCATCTGCGACCGCATCCATGTCATGCGGGCGGGGCGGATCGTTGGCGAAGTGGAAGGGGATCACATGACCGAAAACGAGATTGTGCAGCTGGCGACGGGCGTGAATGCAGGCGCGGGGGAGGCGGCATGAACGCGGTGGCAACGGACACGACCAAGGCGCCAAAAACGTCGAAAGACTGGGACATGGCGGCAATTGCGCCCTTCGTGGCGTTGGCGCTGCTTCTGGTGCTCGGTTATTTCGCCAATCCGAACTTTGTCTCGGTCGCCAATCTCACCAATGTCATCACCCGCAGCGCCTTCATCGCCATCATCGCGCTCGGCGCAACCTATGTGATCTCGTCGGGCGGCTTGGACCTGTCGGTCGGTGCGATGGTCGCGTTTGTCGCCAGCCTGATGATCCTGTTCATGAATTCCGCCGCCGTTGCCGATCCGATGCTGATGCTGATCGCGGCGATGATGCTGGCTCTTATCCTCGGTGCCGCCTGCGGTTTGACCAACGGTTTGATCACCACGGTCGGCAAGATCGAGCCGTTTATCGCCACGCTCGGCATGATGGGCATTTATCGCGGCCTGACGACGTGGTTGTCTCAGGGCGGCTCCATCACCGTGAGGGACCGTGAGCTGCAGCAGCTTTATCGCCCGGTTTATTTTGGTGATGTGTTTGGCGTGCCGATCCCGATCATCGTGATTTTCGTCACCGCTGCCATCGCCGCCTTCGTGCTCTACCGCACCCGTTATGGGCGGCATGTGATCGCGGTCGGTTCGAATGAGGACGTGGCCAAGTATTCCGGCATTTCCGTGCAAAAGGTCCGCACGATTGCTTATGTCATTCAGGGTCTGTGCGTCGCCGTTGCGGTGATCATCTATGTGCCGCGTCTGGGTTCGACCTCGGCGACCACAGGCATTCTCTGGGAATTACAGGCGATCACCGCCGTCGTCGTTGGTGGTACGGCGCTTCGTGGTGGCGTGGGCCGTGTGTGGGGCACGATCTGCGGGGCCTTCATTCTGGAAATCGTCGGCAACATCATGCTGCTTTCCAATTTTGTCAGCGAATATCTGATCGGCGCGATTCAGGGGGCGATCATCATCATCGCCATGCTGGTGCAGCGCACGCTGATGCGGAAGTAGGGAGACATTCTTGAAATACGCCGGGCCATCTGGGGCGGGTTCGGTCGGGAGGAGAGACCCCGAAAACCTTGGGAGAGAGATATGCGTAGAAGAACTTTTGGGATAACCGCAGCAGCGCTCGCTGCCTCGGTGGTGATGGCACCTGCGCTCGGCTGGGCGCAGGAGGCAAAGAAGGTCACGATCGGCGTGTCCATTCCGGCCGCCGACCATGGCTGGACGGCCGGCGTGGTCTTCCATGCCGAACGTGTCGCCAAGCTTCTGATGGCCGAACACAAGGGCCTCAACGTCATCGTGAAAACCTCGGCCGATCCGGCCAGCCAGGCCAATGCCGTGCAGGATCTGGCGGTGCAGGGCATCGACGCTCTCGTCATCCTGCCGACCGATCCGGATCAGCTCGTTTCGGCCATCCAGCAGGTCAAGGATGACGGCAAGTTCGTGGCGCTGGTCGACCGCGCGCCTTCCGTCAACGACAACACGATCCGTGACCTTTACGTGGCCGGCAATAACCCGGCGCTCGGTGAAGTCGCTGGTAAATACATTGCCGAAACGACGCCGGAAGCCGAAGTGGTGATCATTCGCGGCTTGCCGATCCCGATCGACCAGCAGCGTCAGGACGGCTTTGACAAGGGCATCGAAGGCTCCAAGGTGAAGGTGCTGGATCGTCAGTATGGCAACTGGAGCCGCGACGACGCGTTTCGCGTGATGCAGGATTATCTCACCAAATATCCGAAGATCGACGTGGTCTGGTGCCAGGATGACGACATGGCCGTCGGCGTGCTGGAAGCCATCGAACAGGCCAAGCGCACCGACATCAAATACGTCGTTGGCGGTGCCGGTTCCAAGGACATGATCAAGCGGGTCATGGATGGCGACAAGATCATGCCGGTCGACGTGCTTTATCCGCCGGCCATGGTGGCGACTGCCATGCAGCTCACCGCCGGCGGTTTTTACGATCAGGTCCCGGTCAGCGGCAATTACATCCTCGACGCCACGCTGGTGACCAAGGACAACGCCAAGGAATTCTATTTCCCTGACTCGCCGTTCTGAACCCAACATGGTGCTCGCCTTGAAAGGGGCGGGCACTCGCTTACCTCCGTCATTCCTGTTCCTCGCGTTTCACGCGAGGTGTGTCACAGGAATCCAGCAGCGCTGCGTCTGCAGCGCGCGAAGACTCTTTTCAGCCCAAGGACTTGGGCTGGCTGGATCCCGGCTCAACCCTTCGGGTTTAACCCGAGGGCGGATGACGGAATAGGGGGCACTCTGCGTGCCACATCAATTTCTAAGAGGAGATTTTCATGAAGACGATCAAGGGACCGGGCATCTTTCTCGGCCAGTTTGCAGGCGACGCGGCACCGTTCAATACTTGGGACGGCATCACCAAATGGGCGGCGGACAAGGGATATCTCGGCGTGCAGGTGCCCACATGGGCGACCCAGCTGATCGACCTGAAAAAGGCCTCGACTTCCAAGGACTATTGCGACGAGCTGGCCGGCAAGGCGCGCGAAAACGGTGTGGAGATCACCGAGCTTTCCACCCATCTGCAAGGCCAGCTTGTGGCCGTGCATCCGGCCTATGATGAAGTGTTCGACGGTTTTGCCGCACCGGAAGTGCGCGGCAACCCGAAAGCGCGACAGGAATGGGCGGTCGAACAGGTGAAGATGGCGATCACCGCCTCAAAACATCTCGGCATCAAGGCGCATGCGACCTTTTCCGGCGCGCTGGTCTGGCCGTTCCTCTATCCGTTCCCGCAGCGTCCGGCCGGCCTCGTGGAAACGGCTTTCGACGAGCTGGCGAAACGCTGGACGCCGATCCTCAATCATGCCGACGAAAACGATGTCGACGTGTGTTACGAAATCCATCCGAGCGAAGACCTGCATGACGGCATCACCTTCGAGATGTTCCTGGAGCGCGTGAACAACCATCCGCGCGCCAACATGCTCTACGATCCGTCGCATTACGTGCTGCAATGCCTCGATTATCTCGACAACATCGACATCTACAAGGACCGGATCAAGATGTTCCATGTCAAGGACGCGGAATTCAATCCGACCGGTCGGCAGGGCGTTTATGGCGGTTTCCAGAGCTGGGTAAATCGCGCTGGTCGTTTTCGCTCGCCGGGTGACGGGCAGGTGGATTTCGGTGCGATCTTCTCCAAGATGGCGGCCAACGATTTCGATGGCTGGGCAGTGGTCGAGTGGGAATGCGCGCTGAAACATCCGGAAGACGGGGCACGTGAAGGGGCGGAGTTCGTCAAGGCGCATATCATCCGTGTGACGGAACACGCGTTCGACGACTTTGCGGCCGGCGGCACCGATGAGGCAGCGAATAGGCGGATGCTGGGGCTTTAACGATAGGCGGCCTTGCCCCTCGGACAGTGTTCGCAGCTTGCCCCTCACCCTAACCCTCTCCCCGCAGGCGGGGAGAGGCGACGTGCCTCGCTCGACGGTGGAGAGTGGCGAAAACGCTGCGGCTTGTGTCCTTCTCCCCGTCATTACGGGGAGAAGGTGGTGGCAGCCGGATGAGGGGCGAGTGCCGAGATACAAGGTTTCAAGGAGATATTTCATGGCAATCGAAGGCAAACAGGAAGCGGCACGGGAGCCACGCATTCGCCTCGGCATGGTGGGCGGCGGTTCCGGCGCGTTTGTCGGCGCGGTGCATCGCATGGCGGCAAGGCTGGATGATCGTTTCGACCTGATATCAGGCGCGCTGTCGTCGACGCCGGAGAAGGCGGCGGCGTCCGGTCGCGAACTGGGGCTGGATCCAGCCCGCACCTATGGTTCCTACAAGGAGATGGCGATCCGCGAGGCGCGTCTGAAGGATGGCATCGAGGCAGTGTCTATCGTCACGCCCAACCATGTGCATTTCGAAGCGGCCCGCGAGTTTCTGAAGCGCGGCATCCATGTCATCTGCGACAAGCCGCTGACCTCCAATCTGGCGGATGCCAAAAAGCTGAAGAGGCTGGCGGATGAAAGCGATGCGCTGTTCATCCTCACCCACAATTACACCGGTTACCCGATGGTGCGCCAAGCCCGCGAAATGATCGCCAACGGCGATCTCGGCAAGCTGCGCGTGGTGAATGTCGAATATGCGCAGGACTGGCTGACGGAAGCCGCCGAACAGACGGGGGCAAAACAGGCGGTGTGGCGCACTGACCCTGCGCAGTCAGGGGCAGGAGGCTCCACCGGCGATATCGGCACGCATGCCTATAATCTCGCCTCCTTCGTCACCGGTCTGACGCTTCAAAGCCTTGCCGCCGATCTCGACAGTTTTGTGCCGGGCCGCAGGCTGGACGACAATGCACATGTGATGCTGCGGTTTACGGAGGGGGCGAAGGGCATGTTGTGGTGCAGCCAGGTGGCGCCGGGCAATGAAAACGGGCTGAAGCTGCGCGTTTATGGCGAAAAGGGCGGACTGGAATGGTCCCAGGAAAACCCGAACCTGCTCTGGTACACACCGTTCGGTGAGCCGAAGCGGCTGATCACCCGCAATGGTGCCGGTGCAGGGGCTGCGGCGGCGCGCGTGTCACGCATCCCGTCCGGTCATCCCGAAGGGTATCTTGAGGCCTTTGCGACGATCTATTCGGAGGCGGCGCTCGCTATCCACGCGAAGAAGAACGGCAAAAAGCTCGACAAGGCGGTCATCTATCCGACCGTCGATGACGGCGTTAAGGGCGTTGCCTTCGTGGAAGCCTGCGTGGCGTCGTCGAAGAAAAACGGTGCCTGGGTCAAGCTTTAAGCAAAATACTGCGGCTGGTGGGCATCTCCCTTAGCGGAACATCGAACCCAGCCGCAGGATCAGCTTGCGGTCGAACATGTGCGGCTGGTCGTACATCCAGGTCAGCGCATCGGCGGTCGACCATGCCTTCTTGTAGGGGCGCACGCTAGTCAGCGCATCGAACACGTCGCAGACCGTGCAGATGCGCACGACCGGAATGATCTGGTCATCCTTCAGGCCCAGCGGATAACCGCTGCCATCGAGCGCTTCGTGGTGCAGGCGGCAGACGTCGAGGATCAGGTCGGACACGCCGCCGAGATCCTTCATGTGGCGATAGCCGATTTCCGGGTGGCTGCGGATCATGCGCCATTCGACGGCATTGAGTTTGCCCGGCTTGTTGAGGATGGCGTTGGGGATCAGCAGCTTGCCGATATCGTGCAGGATGCCGGCGCGGCCGATCTCGTCGACCATCTCGTCGTCATATTCCAGCAGCACGGCCATCTGAGCCATCAGGCCGGCCACAACGACGGAATGCAGATAGGTCGCCTTGTGCTTGGCCTTCAGGCGCGTCATCTCCACGAAAAGTTCCGGCGCATTCTCGACGCCACGACGGGCGGCGATGGCGGCTTCGGTGATGTGTGTCATGTCGATATTGCCATCGACCATGGCTTCCAGACCCTGGCGCATGGCGTCCATGGCGCCTTCAAGGGCCGCGCTGGTTTCCAGCCGCATCGGCTCGCTTAAGGGGGCAGGCTTGAAATAACCGGCAGGGGCGCGCTCCAGAAGGGCTGCAACATCCACCCGGCTTTTCTGCTGGCTGACGAGAACATCAACAGCAGAGGAGAGGAGGATGGATTTCAGATCCTCCTCGGATTCCAGCATGAATCGCCGACGCGGAAATTCGGCACTCGGGCATTCCACGGCCTCGATATAAAGGCCGGCCTGAACAAGATTTTTGGGAAAACGAAGTATCACGCCAATCATTCCTCGAATTACGGGGGTGATTTGGCCGTCATGACTATAAATAAATCCCTTAAATCGGCGATCACATTTTTATGGTGTGCCGAAAGAGGGTAATTTTCTGTGTTTCATGATGTTCTTTATTACAATTTATCAGATTTTATTCGCGTAATTGTTTGATTTTAAATCGCTAATGAAATTTCAGATATGCATTTGGACATGTGCAAACGGCGTGCCCTGCCGGAGCAGGACACGCCGTTTTCGGTTGATCCCGAACAAGGATCCGGGGGATTTTTTCAGTGTTTTGCGAGGTCGCGAACGGCCTTCACATCCGCCGCCGAAACAGCCGGTGCCTTGTTGGTCCAGCCTTCGCGCAGGAAGGTGGCAAGGGCTGCGATTTCCTCGTCCGACAGGCGCTGGTCGTAACCCTGCATGCGCATCTTCATCGGACGGTCCGCCGTGGAGGGCAGTTCCGCCCCGTGGAGGATGACGCTGATCAGGCCTTTCGGCGACTTCGCGGTGACGAGCGAATTGCCGTCGAGTTCCGGGAAGGTTTCGCCCGCACCCTTGCCGGTGACGAAATGGCAGCCACCGCAATTGTCGAGATAAAGACGAGGGCCGAGCGGCATATCCGGCTTGGCTTCCGTCAGCATCTTTTCGGTTTCGGTGACTTCCGGGGCCGCCGATGCTGTCGAGGCAGCGTTTGCCGGTGCAGTTCCAATCTTTTTGAGGTAGGCGGCGATCGCCATGTTGTCCTCATGCGTCATGTACTGCAGCGAGTCACGCACGACGAGCATCATTTCGCCGGTTGCAGTGGAGTGGGCGTTGCGGGCAGTCGAGAGGTAGGCGGCCGTCTGCTCGGTGGTCCACTTCTGCGGGCCGCTTTCCGGACCACGAAGGTCAGGCGCGGTGTAACCGTCGATTTCGCCGCCGGTCAGGAAAGCCTTCGACGTTTCGTCGATACCGTCCTGCGCCATGAACAGGTTGCGCGGGCTGTGGCAGGCGGCGCAGTGGGCAGCGCCCTCGACCAGATATTTGCCGCGATTGAACTGTTCGTCCTCACCGGCGTTCGGCTTGAAGCCGGGCGCATAGCTGGCGGAAAGCCAGTTCCAGGCGCGCAAACCGAAGCGCAGGTTGAACGGGAAGCCCAGCTTGGTTTCCTCGACCTTGTTGGAGACCGGCTGAACCTCATGCATAAAATAGTCATAGAGGGCGACGATGTCCTCTTCCGACATCTTGCGGTAGTTCTCATACGGCATGGCCGGGTAGAGATGCGTACCGTTCGGGGTTACGCCATCGTAAAGAGCCGCGCGGAAATCGTCGAGCGACCAGTTGCCGATGCCGGTTTCCTTGTCGGGCGTGATGTTGGTGGTCCAGATCGTGCCCATCGGGCTCTGGATGGCACGGCCGCCCGCAAAAGGCTTGCCGCCTTCGTTGGTGTGGCAGGCCATGCAGTCGCCGGCGCGCATGACATATTCACCCTGACCCTTGGCCGGCTTGAAATCGGCAGCCAACTGGGTGGCCGGGCCGGTGCGCTGCACCGGCACGAAGATGAAGGCGGCAAGGGCAACGAGACCCAAAACGACGAGGACGCCGAGAACGCGAATGAATTTTTTCATGGCTTCTCTCCTCACACCAGCGGACGCGGATTGGGCAGGTAATCCTTGCGTATATGTTCTGCCGCCCAATAGGCCAGGCCGCCGACCATGCCGGTCGGGTTGTACTGGGTGTTCTGCGGGAAGGCGCTGGCGCCCATCACGAACACGTTGTGCTGGTCCCAGGCCTGAAGATAACGGTTGATCGCCGAGGTCTTGCGATCGTCACCGGTTACCGCGCCACCGGTATTATGGGTGGTCTGGTAAGGACGCACGTCGAACATGGCGCCATCCTTCTTGAAACCGTCCTGCGCGATGTCGGGTTTCATCGTCTTCACGACTTCCTCCATCTTCGTCTTCATGAACTGGATCATCTTGAGGTCGTTCGGCTGCCAGTTGAAGGTCATGCGCATCATGGCGCGGCCGCGCGGGTCCTTGTAGGTCGGGTCGAGGTCGAGATAGTTGCCGCGATAGGACATCAGCGAACCGTGGGCGCCGATGTTCATCGAATGGCCGTACCATTCGCCGATCGCCTTTTTCCAACCGGCCCCCCAGGACGGCGTGCCCGATGGCAGCGACATGGAGCGGATCGGCTGGCCGTTGGTCTGGCCGGAACGCCAGTAGGCGCCGCCGATAAAGCCTTCCTTGGCAAAGTCGATATTGTCCATGCCAAAATCATCGATGCACATGCCGTTGGCGCCGGTGCCGATGAACGGGTTGAAATTCTCGTCCTTGAAGAACAGCGTGTAACCGCCTGTCAGCTGGTAGGAATAGTTACGGCCGACGACACCTTCATTGGTGTTGGGGTCGTAAGGTTTGCCGATGCCCGACAGCAGCATCAGGTGCACGTTGTGCAGCGAAAATGCCGTCAGGATGACGATATCGGCCGGCTGGAAGACTTCTTCCTGGGCCTTTTCGTCATAGTAGGTGACGCCGGTCGCGGTCTTGCCGTCCGGTGCCAGTTCGACGCGCAGCACGTCGGCATGGGTGCGGTATTCAAAATTCTTCTTGCGCTTGAGCGCATCGATGATCGCCGTCTGCGGAGAAGATTTCGAATAGTTGTAGCAGCCGAAACGCTCGCAGAAACCACAGTGGTTACACGGGCCCATCTGCATGTTGTATTCGTTGACATAGTCCTTGGAGGCAATGCCGCCGGGGCTCGGGAAGGGGTGGTAACCCATGGCTTTCGCCGCATCGGCGAACTTCTTGCCGTCCCAGGTCGAGTGCATGGGCGGCATCGGGTAGTCGCGCGAACGCGGCGCCTCGAACGGGTTGCCGCCTTCGACGATCTTGCCGTTGATATTGCCGGCCTGACCGGAAATGCCGGCTACATGCTCGAACCGATCGAAGTGCGGCTCGAGTTCGGCATAGGACATCGGGTAGTCCTGAATGGTCATGTCTTCGGGAATGATGTTGCCGAATTTTTCTTCCGTATAGGAGCGCAGGCGGTATTCCGACTGCATCGGACGCCAGTTGAGGCCGTTCCAGTGGGTGCCGGCGCCGCCGACACCGATGCCGGGCAGGAAGGTGCCGAGGCTGCGATAGGGCAGGGCCGTCTCGTTCTGGTCGCGGCGGATGGTCAGCGTGCCGTTGCGCGGCTTCTGCATCATGCCGAGGCGCACGCCGTATTTCAGCTCGTCGATCATATTCGGGTACTGGAAGTCCGGTACCGTTGCCTGATCGTGGCCACGTTCGAGGGCGAGGATCTCGAGGCCTTCATTGGCCAGTTCCATGCCGAGGATGGCGCCGGTCCAGCCGAAACCGACGAGGACGACGTTTTTCTTCTTTTCAGTGCGTGCCATGGTCTCAGGCCCTCTCGCCGGAAATGGAAACGGGGCCGAGCGGGTATTTCACGTTGTGCTTCAGCACCCATTCCCTGTAGGAGCCGCGCGCGCCCGGGAACCCGATATAGGTCCAGGCCTGCATGCCGTGATTGCCGCCATACATCGGGTCGGCGAAATAGCCTTCCTTGGTATTGCCGAGCAGGATGGTGAAGAACTCGCGCAGCTCGGGCTTGATCTTCATCTCGTCCTTCTGGAGCGAGGTGAGCGCCTTGTCCTGGGTTGCCGCGTCCAGTTCGGCAAAGATCTTGCCATGGGTCTGTTTGCACCATTCGTCGAAGGCGGGGATCGCCTGCTGGTAGACTTCCAGCGGCGTCAGCGGCGTCTGCCAGCCGCGCAGCGGGCTTGCTGCCGCATCGTGCGGGCCTTGCATGTACCAGTCGGCGGCGCGGCCATAGTCACCGGCCAGCTGCATGTCGATGAAGACCGGGACGCGCGTTTCGATCGCGCCGGGGCCATCGCCTTCCGACGGGATCAGTCTTGCCACCGCTGCCATCACGAAAGCCCACTCACTGGGCTTGAGACAGATCGGTTTGTATTCGGTAAGCGCCACCGGCTCGGATTTTTCCTCGGCCTTGGCAGGGATCGCCACAATGCCGGCAATGGCCGCGCTCGCCGCCGATGCCTTCAGGAAGGTTCGGCGGGACGGCAGGCCCGGTACGTCTCTCATGTTAAGCTCCTTCGTCCGCTTGAAATGCCTTGCGCGGCGCGTCGGGAGGGGCGCGTCACTTTAGCGCAGGAGGCAATCTGACACTGCGGCTCTACGCCGCAGTTTGACAAAGGACAAGTTAGCTGTGGTTGAAATTGATGCATTTACATCTATTGGAAGGCAAACTTTTGCACATGGACAAAAAACCGCGCAATCTGCGTTCGCATTCGGTGCATTCGACAAAACTTACGCTCCTGTTCGCATCAAGATGACGCCTTGACCCGGATTGTTTTCGTGTCTTCTCTCAAGGCTGAAAAAGTTTGCCGCTGCGGTCTGTGCATCCGGCCCGTGCCTGCCTAAATCGCTGCGGATATCCGGCTGTCGCCGACAGAAAAAAACAGGCCTGTCTCATGAACGATCCGAAGCACCTCGCCGCGCGTTTTCCCAAGGATTTCCTTTTCGGTGTCGCCACCGCTGCCTTCCAGATCGAAGGTGCGGCGAAGGAGGACGGGAGAAAAGCCTCGATCTGGGATGCTTTTTGCAACATGCCCGGACGCGGCTATGGGCGACACAACGGTGAAGTCGCCTGCGACCACTATCATCGGTTCGAACAGGATCTCGATCTGATCAAGGAGATGGGCGTCGAGGCCTATCGCTTTTCCATCGCATGGCCGCGCATCATTCCGGATGGCACCGGACGCATCAACGAGAAGGGGCTCGATTTCTACGACCGTCTTCTCGACGGTATGCAGGCGCGTGGCATCAAGGCCTATGCGACGCTCTATCACTGGGACCTGCCGCTGACGCTGATGGGCGAGGGCGGCTGGGCTGCACGATCGACCGCATACGCCTTCCAGCGTTACGCCAAGGTTGTGATGGCGCGTCTCGGGGATCGTCTCGATGCGGTCGCGACCTTCAACGAGCCGTGGTGCTCGGTCTGGCTTTCCCATCTCTACGGCGTGCATGCGCCGGGCGAGCGCAACATGGAGGCGGCACTGGCTGCCATGCACCATACCAATCTGGCGCACGGGCTTGCCGTCGAAGCCATCCGTCATGTCACGCCAAAAGTGCCGGTGGGGTTGGTGCTGAATGCCCATTCGGTCATTCCGGGCAGCGACGGTGCCGAGGACAAGGCCGCCGCCGAACGCGCCTTCGATTTCCACAACGGCGCGTTTTTCGGCCCGGTCTTCAAGGGCGAATATCCGGCCTCGCTGCTCGATGCGCTGGGCGATCGCATGCCACCGGTGGAGGAGAGCGATCTCGACGTGGTCTCACAAAAGCTCGACTGGTGGGGACTGAACTATTACACGCCGATGCGTGTGTCCGCCGATCCGACCGAAGGGGCTGAATTTCCGGCGACGACACCGGCACCGTTCGTGAGTGACAAGACCACGGATATCGGCTGGGAAATCTATGCGCCGGCGATGAAGTTGCTGATCGAGGATCTCTACCGCCGTTACGACCTGCCGGATTGCTACGTGACCGAAAACGGTGCCTGCGACAATACGGAACTGGTCGATGGCCGGATCGAGGACGACATGCGCCTCGACTATTATGCTGAACATCTGGGTGTCGTCGCCGATCTGATGAAGGACGGTTATCCGATGAAGGGCTATTTCGCCTGGAGCCTGATGGACAATTTCGAATGGGCGGAAGGCTATCGCATGCGTTTCGGCCTCGTTTATGTCGATTATGAAACCCAGACGCGAACCATCAAGAAAAGCGGCAACTGGTACAGCGCGCTGGCCTCGACTTTCGGTTCGTCAAATCAACTGCCGACATAACGGAAATTCGGGAAGATTATTTCCTGCCGCACTGCACAAACGGAAAACCATCCCTGTGCAATGGTCGGCGCTGACGGCATAAGTCTCGGTCAAGAGAAGTGCGAAATCCTCTGCCGCAACCGCCTGTATCGAAAGCCGTCAAAAATGATTGTCGCCTGTGTTTGTCTTCGAATGTGCCGCCTGATTGGCTAAAGCGTGCATAAACGGCTATAGAGCCGCCAGTTTCTGAAGACCAACACCCGAGAGTAAGACATGACAATCCAACAAGCGGCTGCCCGCACAGCGCCCGAGGTCGATCAATCGGCCAAGGCGGCGACAGTGCCGATGGTCGCCTTCGAAGGCGTCGGAAAACGCTATGGTCCCGCCGGCGAAGGCGGTTTTACCGCGTTGGCCGATATCGATCTCACCGTCGCGCGCGGCTCCATCACCGGCATTATCGGTCGCTCCGGCGCGGGAAAATCCACACTGATCCGCCTCGTCAACGGCCTGGAAAAGGCAACGACCGGCAAGGTGATCGTCGACGGCATCGAGGTCGGCGGGCTGGGTGAAGACGGCCTGCGTGGCCTGCGCCGCCAGATCGGCATGATTTTTCAGCACTTCAACCTTCTGTCGTCGCGCACCGCTTCCGACAATGTGGCGCTGCCGCTCGAAATCGCCGGTGTCGACAAGGCGACGATCAAGGCCAAGGTCGGTCCGCTGCTCGATCTCGTCGGGCTTGGCGACAAGGCCAATCGTTATCCCTCGGAGCTTTCCGGCGGCCAGAAACAGCGCGTCGGCATCGCCCGTGCGCTCGCGACCGATCCAAAACTGCTGCTTTCCGACGAAGCCACTTCGGCGCTCGATCCGGAAACCACGCAGTCGATCCTGGAGCTGCTGAAGCGCATCAATGCCGAGCTGAACCTCACGGTTCTCCTGATCACCCACGAGATGGAAGTGGTGAAAACCATTGCCAGCCACGTGGCGGTGATCGATGCCGGCCGTATCGTCGAAGCTGGCCGCACATTCGACGTTTATGCCAACCCGAGCCATGAGACGACGCGCACTCTGCTGGCTTCGGCGCTCAACCTGCCGGAATGGCTGCGCAACAGCATCAAGCAGGTGCCGTCTGTCGGTGATCGTGTTCTCGTGCGTCTCGTCTTCTTCGGCGAAACTGCCTTCAAGCCGCTGACCGGCCGTCTGGTCGCCGAACTTGGCTCCGACGTCAACATTCTGGCCGGAGGCATCGAGGAAATCGGCGGCGAGCCCTTTGGTTCGCTGGTCGTCTCCTATTCCGCCGACCCGGCCGTCGTTGCGCGTGCCGAACAGTTTTATGCCGAAACCGGCCTGACCACGGAGGTTCTCGGTTATGTCGCTTGAGATGATGATCAGCCTTATCCTCAAATCGCTTGGCCAGACCGGCCAGATGGTGGCAATATCAGGCCTGCTCGGCTCGCTGATCGGCCTGCCGATCGGTATTTTCCTCGCCACCAGCGGCAAGGGCGAACTGTTTCCGGCGCCGATGATCAACCGCATCATCGGCCTGATCGTCAACGCCGCCCGTTCGACGCCCTTCATCATCATGGTCGTGGCGATCATTCCGTTCACGCGTTTCGTCACCGGCACTTCGATCGGCACCAATGCGGCCATCGTGCCCTTGACCATCGCGACCATCCCGTTCTTCGCGCGTCTGGTCGAGGCGGCGATCCGCGAGATCGACAAGGGCCTGATCGAGGCGGCGCGTGCCATGGGGGCGACCCCAATGCAGATCGTCTTCAAGGTTCTGCTCGCCGAAGCGCGTCCGTCGCTGATGGCGGCACTCACCATGACCATGGTCAGCCTGATCGGTTATTCCGCCATGGTCGGCGCTGTCGGCGGCGGTGGTCTGGGCGATCTCGGCATCCGTTACGGTTACCAGCGTTTCATGCCGGAAATGATGCTCGCCGTCGTCATCGTGCTGATCGTGCTCGTACAGCTCGTGCAGAGCGCCGGTGATGCGCTGGCCCGCAGTTTCGACAAGCGCAATCGCAAGAACTGATTTTTTGAAGAGGGGTAAGATCATGAAGAAACTGATTGTTGCGGCGACGCTCGCCGCTCTCTTTTCCACCGGTGCAGCTTTTGCCGAAACGAAGAAGGTCGGCGTCACACCTGGCCCGCATGCGCAGCTGGTTGAAAAGGTCAAGGAAGTTGCTGCGCGGAAGGGCCTTGAGCTCGATATCGTCGAGTTTTCCGATTACGTCGTGCCCAATCAGGCGCTGTCGGATGGCGATATCGACATCAATTCCTTCCAGCACCTGCCTTATCTGGAAAATCAGGTGAAGGAACGCGGGCTCGATCTCGTCAGCGTCGCCCAGTCCGTCAATTTCCCGATGGCCGGTTACTCCAAGAAGATCAAGGCACTCTCCGAGCTGAAGGACGGCGCTTCGGTGTCTATCCCGAACGATCCGAGCAATGGGGCGCGCGCGCTGCTTTTGCTCGCTGATCAGAAGCTGATCACGTTGAAGGACGGGATTGGCGTCAAGGCATCTGTCGCAGACATCACCGAAAACCCAAAGAACCTCAACATCACCGAACTGGACGCCGCCCAGCTGCCGCGTTCGCTCGATGATGTCGATCTCGCCGCCATCACCACCAATTACGCACTTGCCGCCGGCCTCAACCCTAAGTCGGACGGCATTTTCCAGGAAAGCACCAAGGCGCCTTACGTCGGCATCATCGCCGTGCGCGCCAAGGACAAGGATGCCGAGTGGGTAAAGACCTTTGTCGAAAGCTATCACAGCCCGGAAGTGAAGGCCTTTATCGACGAAACCTTCAAGGGCGCAATTACGCCCACCTGGTAAGCCATTCAATTGTAACGCCGATTCTGTCCCAAGAGAGTCGGCGCTGCCTTAGAAACCAAATGACAATCGTGAGGAAACACCAATGAAAAAACTCATCATCGCGGCAACGCTCGCCGTTCTCGCTGCCGGTTCGGCTCTTGCCGAGGACATCAAGGTCGGCGTTTCGGCCGGCGAACACGCCAAGATCATGGAAAAGGTCAAGGAAGTCGCCGCCACGAAGGGCCTCAACATCGATATCATCGAGTTCTCCGACTATGTCGTGCCGAACCAGGCGTTGAACGACGGCGACATCAACGCCAATTCCTTCCAGCATCAGCCCTATCTCGACAACCAGATCGCTGACCGCAAGTTCGATCTCGTCAGCGTGGGCAAGACCATCACCACCCCGATGGGCGTCTATTCCAAGAAGGTGAAGAGCCTCGACGAACTGAAGGAAGGTTCGACCGTCGCCATCCCGAACGACCCGACCAATGGTGGCCGCGCGCTGCTGGTTCTGGCCGCCAAGGGTCTCATCAAGTTCAAGGACGATGCCGGCATCAAGGTGACGCCTGCCGACATCATCGAGAACCCGAAGAAGATCGAGTTTGCCGAAATCGACGCCGCCCAGCTGCCGCGTTCGCTCGATGATGTCGATGCCGCCGTCATCAACACCAACTACGCCATGGAAGCCGGCCTCAATCCGAAGAAGGATGCCATCGCGATCGAGGGTGAACAGTCGCCTTACGCCAACATCATCGTCGTTCGCACTGCCGACAAGGACCAGCCTTGGGTCAAGACCCTGGTTGAATCCTACCACGATGAAAGCATCCGCAAGTTCATCAATGATGAATACAAGGGTGCCCTGATCGCTTCCTGGTAAGAGCGTCAAATAGTCCACTGCAATAAGGGCGGTCCGGCCTTGCCGGGCCGCCTTTTTGCATTGGTAGGGTTTGCGCCCCGATTTTGTTGGCGATAAACAAAATTTGAACCCTCGCAACGTATCTTGGGTTCGGGGGAAAATATGCGGGTCCTATCTTCGCGTCCGAAGCAGTCTTCTGTCGCACAGCGTCGTTCGCTCGTGCGCTCGCTGCTTGTCATCTTTGCTGCCGTCATGGTGATCGTCACCAGCATGGTGCTGACAGCGCTCGACCGTGTGGGCGAACATGCCAACCGGCTGGATGACGAACGGTCGCGCGAAACCACGATCGGTGCGCTGCAGACCTTTCGCAACCATCTCGGCGCGACGCTGAACGACTATGCCGCCTGGGACGATGCCGATCGCTATGTCTATGCCGCCGACGGCATGGACTGGGTGATCAGCAATTTCGGCGATATGACCGCCAACAACAATCTCTTCGATGCCGCCGTGGTGCTGGACGCCGAAGAACGGGCGCTGATGACCTATGAAGCCGGTGCGCCGGCAGACTGGACAATCAAGACCTATTTCGATTCATCTTTCCAGACGCTCTTCGACAGCGTGCGCAATTCTGCGCCGGAAGCGACGCCGGAGGGCAATGCCTTCATCCGCACGCCGCGCGGCATTGCCGCCGTTTCCATCGGTCTGGTGCGCCAGAAAAGCGGCCGCATCGATCATGATCCGGCGGCACGCCGTTATCTCGTTCTGCTGCGCCATCTGCATGAGAACGATATCAAGGGCATGGCAAGAACCTACGTGGTTTCGGGCCTAAGCCTTGCCGACGAAGGTGAACGGCCAGCCAATCACGTGGAAATCCGCGATGCCGATGGCCATGCAATCGGCGGGCTGACCTGGACCTCACGCCTTCCCGGCAGCGCCAGCCTTGCACAGGTGCAGCCGCTGGTGCTTGGTGCGATCGCCATGGTGGCGATTTATTTCATCCTGCTCTTCGTCAGCGGATCGCGCCTGCTGAGCCAGATCAAGGCGGAAGAGGCGGCGGCGGTGGGGCTGTCGCGTCTGGATACGCTAAGCGGTCTTTCCAACCGTTACGGCCTGTTCGCCAATCTGCGCGAGCTTGTCTCGCTTGCCGAAAACAGCAATGACGACGTGCTGTTGCTTTACCTCGACCTCGACGGGTTCAAGGAAGTCAACGACGCCTATGGCCATGGCACAGGCGATAATCTCATTCGTGGCGTGTCCGCCGGCCTGTCGGCTCTTATCGGCAGGCAGGCGACCATTGCGCGCGTCGGCGGCGACGAGTTTGCCATCGCCATGAACACGCGGGAGCAGGAAACCGTGGTGCCGGAACTTTGCGAACGTATTCTCGGCTTTTTCGCCGAACCTTTCGTGATCGGCGAGCGGGTGGCCGTGGTCGGCACCAGTATCGGCGTGGCCGTTTCTGCGCGCGGCACCGTTTCGGGCGAGGAATTGTTGCGTCGGGCCGATATGGCGATGTACCAGTCCAAGGATGCCGGTCGCGGTCGGTGGACTGTGTATTCGCCATCCATGGATGCCGAACGCGAGGAGCGCAATCAGCTGGAAATCGACCTGCGCCGCGCGATCGAAAACAGCGAGATCGGTGTCGTCTATCAGCCGGTTGTCGATGCGCGCGACGGACGCATGGTCTCGGTGGAGGCGCTTGCCCGCTGGAACCGGCCGGGGCATGGTCCGGTTAGCCCGGAAGTGTTCATCGGCATCGCCGAACAGACAGGCATGATCGACCAGCTGGGCCTCAGCGTTTTGCGCACCGCTTGCCGCGCCGTGCGGCAATGGCCCGACCTGCGGCTTGCCGTCAATATTTCCCCCGGCCAGTTCCGTGATCCGGCCTTTGCCGGTTATGTTGCCCAGACGTTTAGCGATATCGGTGTGGATCCAAGCCGTATCACGCTGGAAATGACCGAGAGCTATTTCATTCGCAATCCGGCCCGCGCGCTTGTCGCCATCGACAGCCTGAAGGCGATCGGGGTGAAAATCGCGCTCGATGATTTCGGCTCGGGTTTTTCCAGCGTCGGGTACCTGCGCCAGTTCGGTTTTGACCGCATGAAGATCGACCAGTCGCTGGTGGCAACGGTGGCCGAAGGCGGCAGCGCCGTCGACCTGCTGCAGGCCACCGTGGCGCTGGCGCGTGCGCTCGATATTCCGGTGACAGCGGAAGGCGTTGAGACCGAGGATCAGGCAAAAATTTTGCGGCTCAGCGGTTGCGACGAATTGCAGGGGTATTTCTTCGGCAGGCCGATGCCGGGCGATGCGATCGGCCGGATGGTGCTGGAGCAGAGGGTGGGGAGTTGATGCCTGCCGGTGCCGCAAGAAATGCCCTCGTCTCACTGATCTTCTGTCTCTCAGCGATGATCGCTGTCGCATCTGCATTGGGTTTTGCGGCGTATTCCGGCTTTTGGGCCGGGCCTGCCGAGACACCTTTTCGACGTGGTGAGCTGCTTTCATCCGGTGGCGATGACGAAGTCGCGATGACTTTCCTGACCATCGTCATCCCCTGTATCCTTTGGCGGGCACGTCATTGGAAGCGTCGGATAGCGCTTCTCGAAATTGGGGTATTCTTCGGCGCTTACGGCGCGGCTTTAGCATCCATCATGATGAGCCTGGACTGTGGCAATTTCTTTTTAACGGCATTTGGTGTTGGCGACCCATACCTGCAGATTTTCTGTCTTTCCAGTATCGTTGCGATGGGTGGCCTGATCGCTTCAAGGATGACCGGTTTTCAACGTGCTGGGCTTTAGGGTTTGCCGCGTTGTACTTTATAAATACCGCCCAACCTTCGCCTTCAACAACTCCACCAGAGCCGGTTCCATAAACTGGTAATCATCGGGAATGTCGAGGCAGATCAGCCGCGCTTTTTTCATCGCCGCCCGGTAGCGCGTTTGCAGCTTTGTGCGGTGGGTGCGCTCCATCACGAAGATGATGTCCGCCCATTCCACCAGTTCTGGCGAGAGCGGGTTTTCCGCGTCGTTATTGGTGCCGGCCGAGGCGGTTTCCACGTTCGTCCAGCCGGCAAAAACCTGTTCGGCAGTCGGGCTGCGCAGTTTGTTCTGGCTGCAGACGAACAGGATATTTTTCATCAGCCGCCGATATGTTTCTGGCCGCGCTTTTTCGCGAGAGCAATTTGCAGCTGGCGCTGGCGGTAACGCAGGCGGTCTTCTTCGGTGCGGCTGTCATAGCAATTGGAGCAGGAGACGCCTTCCTCGTATTTTTCCGAGGTGATCTCTTCCGCCGTGATCGGGTTGCGGCAGGCGTGGCAGAGCTTGTGATTGCCTTCCTTCAGCCCGTGCTCGACCGAGACGCGCTCGTCGAACACGAAACAGGCGCCTTCCCACAGGCTTTCTTCCTGCGGCACCTCCTCGAGATATTTCAGGATGCCGCCCTTGAGGTGATAGACTTCCTCAAAGCCTTCTTCCTTCATGAAGGCCGTGGCCTTTTCGCAGCGGATGCCGCCTGTGCAATACATGGCGATCTTCGGCTTGTTGTGCAGGCCGGCATTGTTGCGCACCCAGTCCGGGAACTCGCGAAACGTTTTGGTATTCGGGTCGACCGCGCCTTTGAAAATGCCGATCGCGGTTTCGTAGTCGTTGCGCGTGTCGATCAGGATGGTTTCCGGATCGGAGATCAGCGCGTTCCAGTCCTTTGGATCGACATAGGTGCCGACGATGCGGTTGGGGTCGATATCCTCGACGCCCATGGTGACGATCTCTTTCTTGAGCTTCACCTTCATGCGCACGAAAGGCATTTTTGACGCCCGGCTCTCTTTATGTTCGAGCGCCGCAAATTCCGGCATGGCGCGCAGATGTGCGAGCAATCTAGCAATGCCCGCATCCGTGCCGGCCACCGTGCCGTTGATGCCTTCGCGCGCGATCAGCAGCGTGCCCTTGATACCGTTTTCATCACAAAAGGCCTGCAGCGGCTTTTGCACGCTTTCGAAACGTTCGAAGCGGGCGAAATGATAGAGGGCGGCCACGAGAAAGCTGCCCGTAGCCTCGGGGCGCGGAAGGGTCTGGTTTTCGGTCATGGCGCACGAAATACAATTTTGGCCGCGTCTTCGCAATGGCCTGTATCGTGACAAATGATCAGGAAGTTGCGGCGGTTTTCCACAGCAGGGCGATGAGGCGGCTTTCCTGCTCTCCATCATCGGCAAACACGGTGTCGGCCATCTCCAGTGCCTGATGCCGCAGCGCCTGTTGCTTGGCGATAACGGCACCCAGAAGCCGCGCCATCGTATCGCCATCGCCAAAAAGCTCCGGCTGTTCGTTGATCAACTGTGTCAGCACCGACAGGTCATGTTCGTGACCGAGGAGTTCGACCAGATTTTTGGCGTCCTGGTGTTTTGCAGCCATGGCCGATGGCCAGAGATCGCGCAGCAGCGAAAGATGCATCCAGTAGATCTGGCCGGATTTGCGAAGTTCATGAAAGACGTCGGCTTCCGGCTTGGCATGGCACGCGGCGAGCGCCGATGCGGCCGCATTGCGCTGTTTGCGCCATGCCTTGCCAAGACACTTTCCTGCCTTGCCGGGATTGTCGTTAAGATCGAGCGTTTGCAAGGCATCTATGGCAGCGTGGCTTTGTTCAATGGCTGCTGCGATCTTGTCTTCGAGATCGGTCTCGCCCGCCACGATCCGATCGCGCCGCTCGATCAGCGCGTTGGATGCGAAGGTGAGGGCGGCGATCTCCTCCGCCGATGTCGCGTCGCTCACCAGATATTCCGTGGTTTCGATCAGCGCCGTCGCATCACGTGCGGTCGATAGCGATTTGGCGACATCGCGGATGCGGGCGTTTTCCGCTTTTCGAAACGCCTTGGCATCCGGTTCGATCAGCCGGTAGAGCGCCCGCACCCGCTTGAAACGCTTTCGGGCATCGTGGATCGCCTTGTGCTGGCCATCCGGCTGCTCTTCCAGCAGGGTGACGGCACGGCCAAGCTGCTTTTCCGCAACCGCGCGAATTTCCTGTGTGAACGGCTCAGAGGGGCGGATTCGATAGGCCATGGCCCAACTCCGTGCTGAGATCCTCATTGGTGGCCATGGCCATGTTGGAATACCGTTTGTCGCCGGTCACTTCGCGGCCAAGCCACGCCGGCAGCTCCGGCTTATCGTCTTCGCTTTGCATTTCCACCTCGGCAACGACGAGGCCATGGTAGAAGCCGGCAAACTCGTCCACCTCGAAGGTAAAGCCGCGATATTCCACCCGGTGCCGCGTCTTTTCCAGAACGAGCCCGATGGCCGCCTGCATCAGTTCTTCCGCATCGCTGACCGGAATGTCATATTCGAATTCGTCGCGCACCAGCAGTTCGCGGCCCAGCTTGATCGTCAGGCGGGCGCGTATGCCGTCAATGATGCGCACCCGGATCGAACGGTCGTCGCCGGTTGCGACATAGGCCTGCAGAAAACTGTTGGTTTCACCGACGCCGGCCTTCCAGCCGTCATTCGCTACCAGAAACTTGCGCTCGATTTCCTTGGCCATGGTGCTCCCGTCCGTTGACATCAAACCTATGGCAATGCGACACTTTCGACCAGCCCCGCATTGTGTCGCAACGGCATTTTCCCTCGACATCAGATGGTGCGGGGAGTATTCGAAAACACACTTTAATCGTTTCAAACGGATAAGATGATGAGCGGTAAGACAGAAAAAGTCCTTTCCATCCTCAAGCTGCAGCCGGTCGTTCCGGTGCTGATCGTGGACGACGCGAAGTCGGCGGTGAACCTTGCCCGGGCGCTGGTCGCCGGTGGCCTGCGCGCCATCGAGATCACGCTGCGCACGCCGGCCGCCCTCGACGCCATCAAGGCAGTCGCAGCCGAAGTGGAAGGCGCCAATGTCGGTGCCGGCACCATTCTCAATTCCAAGGATTACGAAGCCGCCGTCAAGGCCGGTTCCACCTTCATCGTATCCCCGGGCGTTTCGCCGAGCGTACTTTCCGCCGCCAACGATAGCGCGGTTCCGCTTCTGCCGGGCACGGCAACGCCGAGCGATGTCATGACGCTGCGCGAAGCCGGTTACGACGTCATGAAATTCTTCCCCGCCGAACAGAACGGTGGCGCACCCATGCTGAAGGCCTGGTCCTCGCCGCTCGCCGGCACGCTGTTCTGCCCGACCGGTGGCATCTCGCTGAAGAATGCCAAGGATTACCTGTCTCTGCCGAATGTCGTCTGCGTCGGCGGTTCCTGGGTTGCCCCGAAGGAACTGATCGAGGCCGGTGACTGGGCCGGCATCACCAAGCTCGCTTCCGAAGCCTTTGCGCTGAAGGCCTGAGCTGAAGGTTCTGGAACGGTTTTCATGAGGCGGTCCGTCATGCGGGCCGCCTCATGACATTTTCGTCATCCTTTTTGATTTCGCCGCGACAATCCCTATCTCCGGATCAGTGTTTCACGATCAGGAGATTTGAATGTTCGACGCCAAGAAGCTTCTAGACCAGTTCCTCGGTTCGCAGGTGCCTGGCCTTTCGGGAAGCGTCCGTGACAAGGCCGGCCAGTTCGGCGGTATCGCGAAGAACAATCCCCTGAAGTCCGCTGGCATTGCAGCCGCCATTCTGGGCACCAAGACGGGCCGCAAGCTGGCCGGCAATGTGGCGACGATCGGCGGTATTGCCGCTGTCGCCGGCCTCGGTTACCTCGCCTACAAGAACTATCAGTCCGGCAAGTCGCCGCAGGCTGCCCCGCAACCGACGCCGGCCAGCAACGAGCCGATCGCGCTGCCGCCACCGGATAGCGCCTTCAGCCTGCAATCGCCGCAGCTCTCCAACGATTTTGCCCTGACGCTGATCCGCGCCATGATCGCAGCCGCCAAGGCCGACGGTCATATCGACGCCGCCGAGCGCGCCAACATCATGGAAAAGGTTCATGAGGTTGATCTCGGCTCTGAGGCCGAAGCCTTCATCCGCGATGAGCTGGCAAACCCGGTCGATATCGACGAACTTGTCGCCGCTGCCCGCACGGAGGAACAGAAGGTCGAGCTTTATACCGCAACCCGCCTGACCATCGAGCCGGACACGCGCGCCGAGCGCGGTTATCTTGACCTGTTGGCGGGCCGCCTCAATCTGCCGGATGCGCTGGTCGATCATATCGATGCGACGGTGTCGGCGGCCAAGGTTCAGGCCTGATCGGATCGGGTTTCAGACGATGAAAAAAGGCCTCCCGCAGGTGATGCGGGAGGCCTTTTTGTCGACATTTGCAGCTTACAGCTTGATCTCGAGTTTTAGCGAATAATTGGAAAAATCGTTGAACGCGCCGGGATCCTTGAAGGTGCTGGCCGGAAGCGAGGTCGGCGGGCGGTTGTCCGGACGCCACGACGCCGTCAGCGTCATTTCCTTGTTGATATTCCAGGCAAGGTCGACTTCGCTGGTCTTGACGCCGCCATTGTTCGCGTGGCGCGCGGAGGCGGAAACATCCGCATAACCGACCCCGGCGCGGTAGCTCATACTGCTGCCATTGCCATTGCGATCCATGCCGGCAAAGGCCGTGAACTTGTCGTTGCGTCCCTTGATGTCATAGGACTGATGGGTAACGCGATTGTTGAAGTCGGTTTCGACGCTGGTGCTGAAGTCGACATATTTTTTCGGATCGTTTGCCGCCGGATCATCGCTGAGGCGGAAACCGAAATCGTAGACGATCTTTCTGTCGCCGACATACACACCGCCGCGGGGATTGGTGCCGTTCGTCGATACACCGAGAACGCCCGAGCTTTTGGCGTCGGGCTTGATGCGCCGTTCCGAATTTTTCAGAAGGCCAGCCAGGATCTTTTCCTGAGCTGTCGACGGCGCTTTTGGTTTGCCGTCGATATCGAAGGCACCCATCATCGTGCGATGCACGCCATTGATGCGGCTGTTGACGGCAAAGATCGTCGTGCCATCGTCGGTAATGCCGGCGACGCCTTCGTAATGCGAGCCCTTGAGGCTGTATTTGCCGCCGCACTGGAACTGGCTGTTAAGGTAGCTGTCGTCGGCGGAATAACCGTCGAAGGTGAGGCCGGTTGCCGTCGCTCCCGGGCCGCAGCCGCTCAGGACAGGCGTGACGTTGAGATTGATTTCGCGGAAGCCTTGAGGCGCTTTCGACTGCTGCTTGGCCGCCTGGGTCGCAAGCTTTGCGTCCCTCATTGCTGATCCTGGTCCCATCGTGTTTCCCGTCCGTTTCTGTTGATTGGATTGGCGAAAAATATCTTTCGTAAGCGCCGCGCGGTCGTTGCCGTCGGCGAAAATGACAGTCATTTGACTTTATTCAACGGTGCGCAAATTAGGTTTCTGGCCTCGTTTGTCCACCCCAAAACGAACCGGGAAAATACCCTGAATTCATCGGCAAAGCTTTGTCGTTGCCTTTCGCAAGGGCCTCGCTTAGCTTCGAAAACATCAATTGCAGAGGCATTCATGCGCGATCTTTCCACCTACAAGCCTGCCGCTCCCGCACCCGTCACGCTCAAGGGTCGTTTCGTTACCCTGGAACCTTATGAGAGGGCAAAACATCTGGCCGAGCTGTGGGATGCGCTGGGCGGTGCCGATGCCATCAACGAACTGATCCGCTATTTTCCCAACGACCACTACGATACGGCCGAGGCCTTTGGTGCATGGCTGGACAATGTGCGCGACAATTCCGGTTTCGTGACGCTGGTTGCCCGCGAAAACGCCACGGGCAAGGTGGTGGGCATGGCAAGCTACATGCGGCCGGACCCGAAAAACGGCGTGGTTGAGGTCGGCTCGGTGGCGCATGGTGTGGCGATGAAACGTTCGCCGATGTCGACCGAACTGCATTACCTGATGGCGAAACACGTGTTCGAGGATCTCGATTACCGTCGTTACGAATGGAAGTGCCATAACGAAAACGAACCGAGCAAGGTGACGGCCAAACGTTATGGTTTCTCCTTCGAAGGCGTCTTTCGCCAGCACCTGATTTCGCGTGGTGAAAACCGCGATACCGCGTGGTTTTCGATGATCGACAGCGAATGGCCGGTGATCGGCAAGGCTTTTGAAGCCTGGCTTGCGTCGGAGAATTTTGACGCGGACGGTCAGCAGAAGCGCAAGCTGGAAGATATTCGCGCCGAAATTTCGAAGGATGTTTCTGCATGACGCCCGAAGCGAAATCGCAGGCGATCGCCGCAGCCCTCATTCTCGGCGGCGCCATGGTGGTGATCTATTTCATGCCGTCGCTTGTGTTGTGGATCGGCGATTTTTCGCCGGTTCTGGCCGTCATTGTCGGCACGCTGCTGATCCTGTGTTTCTTCTGGATTTTCTGGTTGCGGGCACGGTATCAGAGGCGGCGGGATCGTCAGGACGTGTAGCCCATAACAAGCCCCAGCAACGCAGATGCCCTTATGGCTCCTACGGGATTGTCATGAGCATTCTTGTAGAGCCACAGTGTGACCAGCCATATGATGAAGATCACGCCGGCTGCGATAGCCAGAATGATCCCCAAAACCGGTTTCAGCATCATGGCGGCGCAGGCTGACAGCAGGACAAGCCAGAAGATCAGATCTTCTTCCCAATGCGAATTCCTGCGCCGACGCTGATCGGCCCAGCGTCTTCTCAGGTGATTGCGCAGTCTGCGCCGTTTCCTTTTGAGGCCGATTATAGACCGGCGCATCGTTACGTTTGACTGCGAAAAAGCCCATGCCGTGCCGGCGAGCACGCAGGTGATGTGCAGGAGGGCCCACAACAGGCAGGCGGTCGCCGTTTCCTCCAACGCGGAAAATGCCTCGCCGCTGAATATGCGACCAAGCACGAAGGTTGTCATCGCCGTGAAGGCGACGGTCAGTCTTGCCGGCCATTGCCAGCCACGGGAATGTGCCGTTGTAGGGTTTGTTGCTGGGGGCATTGCAAAGGCTGTTGGCTTTATATTGCTATGATGGTGTCTAAGGTCGTTCGATCAGTAGGTCACGGGCATTGTCATCACGTAACCCATGGCAAAGCTGAAGATCGTGGCAAAAACAATGCTGCTTTTCGGTCTGGTGGGTGCATCCCGATAATATGGCGTAACGATGTAGACCATGAAGAGTGTGACGGCCGTGATCAGGAAGGCGAGCGTCATACCGAATGAGGTGAGGCAAATGATCAATCCGATCACCACCATGATGGGCCAGATCATCCCGGCTTCGGCTTTTCGATAGTCTTCGCGACTGCGGTCGCCGATCCAGCGGCGGCGCAGATGAACCCGCAATTTCGACCACTGTCGCGCAAGACGGAGGGTGGGCTTCCGGAGTCTGTCGCTTATCCAATCCATGCAGCAACCCAAGAGCAGGCAGATTGCCTGAAAGCCAAACCACAGAAGCCAGAGGGCTCCGACAGATTGCCATGTCGGCACGGAGCCTGCGGCAAAGGCGCTGCCGCCGATAAAGCCTGTCACCATCACCAAAGCGACGGCTGCGGTCGTTATCAGCCGCCATCCCTGTGAATGTATCGTCAAAGCTTACTCTTCCGCGCTCATCGTCCCACCCCCTTGATCTCCCCCGGCAATATGGGTTCACCGCCGAAGAAGTCGAGAATCACACCTGCAACGACGCACCCAGCAGCGACAGGCCCATCAGCACGAGGAAAAGGGCGGCGACGATCTCGACGCCGAGCGTGATACGTTCGCCGCGGCGCGAGCCGGGACCGGCAAAACGCACAGCGATATCCTTGGCCGTGACGGCGAGCGTGGCCAGGATGGAGACGGTGATGGCGGTGCCGATCGACATCGCAAGCACCGACAGTGCGCCGCCAAGATAAAGCCCGTTCAGCAGCGAAAAGGTCATGACCAGAATGGCGCCGGAGCAGGGACGCATGCCGACGGCCAGAATGGCCGACCATGCTTCGTGCAGGCTGAAATCCTTGGCCCCCATGGCGGCCGCATCCGGCATGTGCATCTGGCCGCAATCGGCGCAGACATTGCCGGGCTCGAGATCGTCATGACTGTGCACTTCGACCGCTTCGAAACGCAATCCGGTCGGGCCGGTTGGGGCTGCCATGGCAAGGCCCTGCAACGGCATCGTGCGACGCAGCGACCAGATTTTTCGCGTCAGCAGCCAGAGGCCGAACAGTGCGATCATGGCAAAGCTTGCGACTTCCATCGCCCATGTGGCGCGCGTCAGCGTGATGCCGGTGCCACGCAGGGCAAAATAGGCGACGACGACGAGCAGGATGGCGGCGACGCCCTGCAGCAATGCCGACAGGAAGGAGATCGCCATGCCGCGTTTCAGCGCGGTTTCGTTGGCGATCATGTAGGACGAGATGACGGCCTTGCCGTGGCCGGGGCCGGCGGCGTGGAAAACGCCATAGGCAAACGAGAGGCCGATCAGGCCGGACAGCGCCCACGGATCTTCGCGCATCGCCTTCAACGCGCCCGTCAGCGCCCGGTAAAAGCTTTGCTGGTAGGTGTTGATCCACTGGAAATAGGGGGCGAGTGGTCCGCCGATGGAAAAACTGGGTTCTGCCGAACCGACGCCGAGCGGCGACTGCGCGTGTGCTGCGGTGGCGATCAACAGCGTGCCGAAAATGACGAGCGTGAGACGTCGCAGGCTCAGCATGACACCTCCATGCGGGTGGCGAACAGTTTGGTCATGTCGGTGCCGGTCGGATCGTTGAAAAAGGCGTCGGTCAGCGTGTCCTTGTTGGAGGCAATGACCTCGTCCGGATCGGGGCGGACGACGCTGTGCTTGCAGGCGGCAAAAGCCTTTCCTTCTACCTTCAGGTCCTTGTCGGTCGGAAAGTTGACGGCGGTGTACATGGAGGGATCATAGACACCGAAGGCGAGCTTGCCCTTCAGTGGTACCTGCTTCGACGGTTTGACCGCGAAGATGACGAGGATCTGGCCTTGCTGCCATGTCACATGGATGATCCCCGGCTTGGTTACCGGCACATCCTTGCCATCGACGGAGATGGTCGTGAAGTAGTGAAAATCCTCCATCGACGCGCGCATGGTCTCGCCAAGTTCGGCAAGCTCTTCATTGTCTAGCTTGAGGTCTGAATTTTTGTCGAAATCAAGCATCACGCTGGAGGAAAACACTTCGTCGAAGCGCCAGACATTGCGCAGCTCGGCCAGATTGCCGTCTTCGCCGGCCACCACTTCCAGCCGCGCATCCAGAAAGATGTGCGGATGCGCCAGCGCCGGCAGGGGCAGGGCGCAGAGTGCGGCGGCGGCGATGATCGATCTGGAAAACTTCATGCTTCGGCTTCTTTGTCCAAATGGTGCAGGTGGAGTGACCCGCAAATAAGACGGAATTTCGGCTCCCTGATGACAGTAACGTTATTACGCCTGCATCACGCCTGAACCTTGCGGAACCATGCGGTCAGAAAATCCACGAAACTGCGCACCTTGGCCGGCAGGTAGCGGCGGTGGGGATAAACGGCATAGATGCCGCGATCCTTGACGATATAGTCGTCGAACAGCGTCACCAGCTCACCGGACTGGATATAGGGCAGCACGATGAAATCCGGTACGATGGCAGCACCAAGGCCGGCCTGTGCGGCGCGAAGTGTCGCCTGCGGGCTGTTGACCTCGATGGGACCTGCGACGGGCACGGACAGCGCGCCGCCATTCGGGTCCTGAAAACGGATATTGTTGTGCGAGCGGGTATTGGTATCGACGATAAAGGGTTTGCCGGTCAGGTCGCTCGGGTGATCGAAAGGGCCGAAACGGGCGACGAAATCCGGCGTGGCGACCGCATAAACCCGGAAATCAGACAGTTTTCGCGCAATCAGACCCGAATCTTCCAGTCGGGTGATTCGGATGGCGAGATCGAAACTTTCCTCGATCAGGTCGACGAAGCGATCTTCGGCAACGATTTCCAGCGCGATTTCCGGGTTTGCGACGGCAAAATCGATCAGCGACTGGCCGACCGGCGCATCGATGAAGGTGCGCGGCACCGACACGCGGATGCGGCCCTTGAGGTCGGCATTGTTCTCGCGCACCAGGTCGGCGAGGTTGTCGATCTCTTTCAGAATGTCGGCGGCGGTGCGGAAATAGGTGTGTCCCGCTTCGGTCAGCGAGAACTGCCGGGTCGTGCGATTGAGCAGCAGCGCGCCAAGATCGTCTTCCAGTTCGCGCACATATTTCGACAGAAGCGCCTTGGAGCGGCCGGTGCGGCGGGCGGCGGCGGAAAAACCTTCCGCTTCGACCACGTCGATAAAGGCGCGCATGCGGGTGAGTGTATCCATCGAAGTGTTTGCTCCGGTTCGCAAATTGGCTTTCACGGCCAGCAAGACGTCAGCCAGCCCGGAAACACAAGGGGCGCGTTTCCATATGCCTGTCTAATTCTGCCCCATTGTTCATGCAAATTCCCCCTGCCTGCGTCGTGTTAAGATTTTTGGCCAAGGTTCAAAAAAACGCTTGATTATGACGGCGAATATTCTTATCTCCCGCCTTGCCCAAAGTCGCACGTGCCCATGGGTGTCCGCCGACCCTCGAATTGAGATTTATCTCTAAGGTGAGGTCATCGGTAAGGTACCTGGAACTAACCCCTCCAGTCGCTATTCCGGCCAACCGGGAAATGCGAGGACGCCTGAAGCAACGACGGTGCGGGCCTTTTAAGTCTCTGCATGCTTTCCATCAGCATGCAATTCTGTAGAGGCACACCTGAATTGCCGGAAGTGCGGTAGGGACAACCCTCCAATCAATGGCAGACAAAGCGGATCAAAGCTCTTGGCAGGGCGTTGGTCCATCGATCGCGCGTTTGAGCGTGCAAGGTATCGGTGTCTCCAAAGACCGGTGCCGACGCATCCTCATCCGTCCTTTGTCCTCTTGCCGGAGCGTGGTGCTCCAGAGGGTTTGAACGATGACTGCACGTATCCTCGACTTCCTCCGTACCGAGCGTCCAGAAGGCCCTTGCCTTGTTGTCGACCTCGACGTTGTGCGCGACAATTTCAAGGCTTTCCGCCACGCACTGCCGGACAGCTCGATCTACTATGCCGTCAAGGCAAACCCGGAACCAAAAATCCTCGAACTGCTCGCCTCCATGGGCTCGAGCTTCGATTGCGCTTCGGTTGCCGAAATCCAGATGGCACTTGCTGCCGGCGCCACCGCTGACCGCATCTCCTTCGGCAACACCATCAAGAAGGAACGCGACGTTGCGCGCGCCTTCGAACTCGGCGTTGGCCTGTTCGCTGTCGACAGCCACGAGGAAGTCGAAAAGATCGCCCGTGCCGCTCCCGGCGCCAAGGTGTTCTGCCGCGTCCTGACCGATGGTGAAGGCGCCGAATGGCCGCTGTCGCGCAAGTTCGGCTGCGTGCCGCAGATGGCCGTCGACGTTCTCGTCTACGCTCACCAGCTGGGCCTCGAAAGCTACGGCGTTTCGTTCCACGTCGGTTCGCAGATGACCAAGGTCGATGCCTGGGATTCGGCTCTGGCCGATGCCAAGCGCGTCTTCTCGTCGCTGGCCAAGCAGGGCATCGTCCTGCAGATGGTCAACATGGGCGGCGGTTTCCCGACCAAGTACCTGCGCGACATCCCGAAGGCCGAAGAATACGGCCAGGCGATCTCCGCTTCGCTGCGCAAGCACTTTGGCAACAACCTGCCGAAGACGATCATCGAGCCGGGTCGCGGCATGGTCGGCAATGCTGGCGTCATCAAGGCGGAAGTCGTTCTCGTTTCGCGCAAGTCGGACAATGACAACCATCGCTGGGTTTTCCTCGACATCGGCAAGTTCGGCGGTCTCGCCGAAACCATGGACGAGGCGATCCGTTACCCGATCCGCACCACGCGCGATCAGGACCAGATGGAGCCCTGCGTTCTGGCCGGCCCGACCTGCGATTCGGCTGACGTCATGTACGAAAAGAACATGTATCCGCTGCCGCTCACGCTGACGATCGGCGACGAAGTTCTGATCGAAGGCACCGGTGCCTATACGACGACCTACTCGGCGGTTGCCTTCAACGGCTTTGATCCGCTCAAGGCCTACGTCATCTAAACCTGACGTAAAACAGTTCGCGGTTCCCGATCCTCCAGGCGGGGGCCGCAAATCCACAATGATCTGACGACACCGTTTGAAACGGTTTTGAGTGCGGGAGGCCAAGATGGCCGCTGTTCTTGATTCTGTACGCGCATTCCTTGCGCCGAAATCCAAATCCTTCACGATTTCCGCTGAAAATGCGGCCGATATCGTGGCCCGTGAAAACCTGCTCGATCGCGCCATGGGGGCTGATCGCCGCAAGAAGTCGTCGGAAAAGATCCGCAACAACCGTCTGCCGGCCGAGGGGCTGGCGCTGGTTGCCCGCGATGCGACCGGCCATGTCATCGGCACGGTTCGCCTGTGGAACATCGAAGCCGGTGTTGCCGCCGATGGTGCACCTGTCGATGCGCTGCTGCTTGGGCCGCTTGCGGTCGATCCGGCCCGCGAAGGCAAGGGTATTGGTGCAGCATTGATTCGTGCGGCCATTTCGGAAGCCACCAAGCGTGGTCATGGTGCCATCATCCTTGTGGGTGATGCGCCCTATTACCAGAAATTCGGCTTTTTTGCCGAAAAGACCCGGCATCTCGTCATGCCCGGCCCCTGCGACCGCGCCCGTTTTCTGGCGCTGGAGCTGAAGGCCGGCTGGCTGGATGATGCCGCTGGCATGATCGTGGCGAGTGGACGCAAGCTGGCCTGACACGTGTCACGGCAATACCGGTGGTGTTCAGCCTTCCGGTATCTGCCATTCATGACATGACACAGGGAAGGTGTGTGGCGGCTCACCTTTTGCAAGATGGGGCTTCACGGCTCCGCGTATCTCCGATCCTGCCCGACCCCGTCTCCCGAAAGGGAGGCGGGGTGTTTTGTTTTCGCAGTCCGGTGGCCGGCCATCCGCCGCGATCCTCTCGTTTTTAGAATTATCTAATTTGTGTCTTTTATGCCGCAACCGTCACCCGTTAACCGGGTCTTTGATCCTGATCAAACTTAATTAACCAAGGGAAGTTTATCTCTCCTCCATTGATTGGCCGGTTTGAAGGATGGGGGCTGAATATGATTAAGGCACGGATTATCAACTACTTAGCTGGCGCAAGCGTCGCATTTTTTGCAATGGGCGCTGCTGCTGCCGATCTGGCCGAACCGCAGGCGGCACCGACGGCTTATGAAGCACTGTCGACCAAGAGCCCGTGGCAGATTCGCGTTCGCGCCCTTGGCGTCATCACCCATGACAGCGGTTCTATCGATCAGGCGGCGGGCGTTGGGCTGGAATATTCCGACTCGGTCGTTCCCGAACTGGATATTACCTATTACTTCACTGAAAATTTTGCTGCCGAACTGATCCTCGGCACCACCTATGCCAAGATTGAAACCACCGGCGCACTGGCTGGTGTCGATGTTGGCAAGTCATGGCTGCTGCCCCCAACCCTTATGCTGCAGTATCATTTCACCGATTTTGGCGCGTTCAAGCCGTATGTCGGTGCTGGCGTCAACTATTCGCTGTTCTACAACCAGAAGGAAAAGCCCGGTTTTACCGGTCTCGACGTCGACAACAACTTCGGTGCCGCCGTTCAGGTTGGTTTCGACTATATGTTGGACGAGCACTGGGGCATCAACTTCGACGTTAAGAAGATTTTCTTGGAAACCGACTGGAAAGTCGACAGCAGCCCGCTGACCGGCTCCCCGGCTCTTTCCGGCAAGGCCAAGATCGATCCGTGGCTGATCGGCGCAGGTGTCACCTACCGGTTCTGACGCGAGAACAAACCGGTAGGGGGCCGGCCGGCGCAACGGAGGCGGCGTCGGCCAACTCCCTTTTGAAGATACTTGACGCGGGTGCCGAAAGGTGGCCCGCGTCTTTTCGTTTGCGGCTCCTTGCCTGTCTTTTGAAGGCAATCCTGAAAATCACGCTCACTTGACATTTATTCGACTTGTAATCATATTTTCGAAAGTACAAATATGGCGTGTCCTCCTGTGGGACACTCGGGCATGACGCCCTGAAGCCCCGTCCTGACATGAAGTTGGGGCGGGGTTTTCATTTTTTCGGATTCACGGTGTTTCACCTTGGTGTGAGCAACGGCTTTGCGCCATGGTGACGCCCATTCTACGCCCTAGCTTGTGGGAATGTTGACACGTCGCTCCGCACTCGCATCGCTGCCCTTCCTTATTCCCGCCGCCCACGCTTTTGCGCAGGGGGCGCCTGCCGCCACAGGCCTGAAGGCCGTGCTCGATAATGCCACTAACCTGTCGCCGCTCAAGGTCGTGCTGGTGAACCGCGAGGGGAAACCGCTGGCCGAACGCGCGTTCAATGGCCATTCTCTCAACGGCTCCACCAATATCAAATCGGCGTCGAAATCGATCATTTCGGCCATGGTCGGCATTGCGATCGGTAAGAAGCTGCTGGACGGGCCGGACCAGAAGATCGCGCCGATCCTCAAATCTGCCCTGCCGTCCAATCCCGATCCGCGCCTGAGCGACGTCACGATCGGCAATCTCCTGTCCATGCAGGCCGGTCTGTCGCGCATGTCGGGACCGAATTACGGGCGATGGGTGTCGAGCAGCAACTGGGTGCGGTTCGCGCTGTCGGAGCCGTTCGATGGCGAGCCGGGCGGGTCCATGCTCTATTCCACCGCCTCGACGCATCTGCTTTCCGCTATCCTGACGCGGGTGGGGCGCAAGTCGACGCTGGAATTGGCGCGGGAATGGTTTGCACCGGTGGATGATTTCCGCATCGGCTCGTGGGAACGGGATCCGCAGGGTATCTATCTCGGCGGTAACCAGATGGCGATGACGGCGCGATCATTGCTGGCCTTCGGTGAACTGTACCGCAATGGCGGAAAGACGGGCGAGGGGCGGCAGGTGATCCCGGCAGACTGGATCGCCACGTCATGGCAGGTGCGCACGAATTCGCGCTTTTCCGGCGATGGTTACGGCTATGGTTGGTTCAACCGCACGATCGGCGGCGAAAATGTCTGGTTCGGCTGGGGATATGGCGGACAGATGGTCTATGTCGTGCCGTCATTGCAGATGACGGTGGTGATGACATCTAATGAAAGCGGTCCGTCGGCGCGCAATGGCTACCGCGATGACCTGCATGCGCTGCTCGGCAACATTATCGGCGCCGTGCGCGCCGCGTGAGAATCAGGCCGTCGCCAGCCAGATCATATGACGCGCGCCGCCGCCCTTGCCACGGCCATTGGCTTTCGCGCGAGCTTCCTCGACCGTAAAACCCGAAGCCTGCAGGCGACGGGTGAATTTCGGATCGGGTGCCGATGACCAGACGGAGAGTACACCGCCGGGTGTCAGCGCGGTCTTGGCGGAGCGCAGGCCACGCGGGGCGTAAATCTGGTCATTTTCATCACGCGTCAAAGCCTCAGGTCCGTTGTCGACATCGAGCAGGATCGCATCCCATGCCTTCGGGCGGGCATTGATCAGATCGGCAACATCGTCTTCCCTGATCGTCACGCGCGGGTCGGACAGGCAGTCGCCATAAACGTCCGCCATCGGGCCACGGGCCCATGCCACCACGGCCGGCACCAGTTCGGCAACGGTGATCTCGGCATCCGCTGGCAGTTCCTTCAATGCCGCCCGCAGGGTAAAACCCATGCCCAAGCCGCCGATCAGCATCTTCGGTTTCGCGCGCCCCTTGATCTTTTCCCACGAAAGTTTGGCAAGCGCTTCCTCGGAGCCACTCAGGCGGCTGTTCATCAACTCGTTGGTGCCGAGCATGATGGAAAATTCCGAGCCGCGCTGTTTCAGCCGCAATTCGTCGCGTCCGCCGGGCACTTTTGCCGTGTCGAGCACTATCCAGGGGATCATCGTTTTCTCCGTCTTCGGCACCTGCCGTGCCGGCGTTATGACGGTTTGGGCGGTTGATCGCAACGGCTAGAGAAAATCCGCAGCGAGAAAAGCAGGTTAGCAGTAAATCCCAAGAAACGGCCAATAATTGCTCGCATTAAGCGAGTGTTTGTCACCTTTTGTAAAGGACAGGTTGCCTACACTTCGCTCGGAAAGATGGGGTGAAGGGATGGCATTCGATCTGCGCACGGTTTACGCGATGACGGCACTCGCCTGTGTGATCATGGGCGCGGTGCAGCTTGCCGCCTATTCAACCGGCCGGTTCGGCCGCTGGCTGGCCTGGTGGAGCGCCAACAACATCCTGCTGGGTTTGGCATCCTGCCTGATTGTCTTGCGCGAAATCGCTCCGGATTTCCTGTCGATTTCGGTGGGAAACACCATGACGATCGTCGGTAGCGCGCTGTTGCCGATTGCCGTGCGGGAGTTTGCCGGACGCAGAACCAGCATGTGGATCGTCCTGCTGATAACGGTATTACCAAGCCTTCCCTATTTTCTGATCTTCACCGAGCCTTCTCAATCGATGCCACGGATCGTGTTCTCATCGGCCGTCTGCGCGCTGTTCGATATGGCGGTTGCCTGGGAGGCACGCCGGATGGCGCGTGAGGAAAAGCTCTATTCGGCAGAACTTGCCTCCGGCCTCTTTGCTTTGACGGCAACACTATATGGTTCGCGTGCGGTGATGGGCTGGTGGGGTAGTCTCGGTGGCGGTCCACTGTTTCACAATGGCGATCAGTTGCATGCCGCGCTTGGCCTCGTTGCCATGCTGCTGCTGACGCTGCGCTGCATGGTGATCATGATGATGGCGACCGAGCGTACGCAGTTGCAGCTGGAAAATGCCGCCTATCACGATCCGCTGACGGGTGTGCTCAACCGCGCCGGCATGAGCCAGGCCTTCAATGTGCTGACGCGGCGGCCGTTGGCTGTGCTGGTCATCGACATCGACAATTTCAAACAGCTCAACGATAGCTGCGGCCACGCTATGGGTGACGATGTGCTTAAGGCATTTGCCACAGCGGCGCACAGCGCCGTGCAGCCCGGCGACCTGATCGCCCGCCATGGCGGCGATGAGTTCGTGGTGGTCTTACCTGACCGCACGCTCAACGATGCGGCCGGTCTGGCGCAGGATATCCGCAGCGCGTTTTCGGCGGCAACGGACGGCATGGCACAGGCGTGCTGTGTTCGTCCGACGCTCAGCATCGGTGTGGCGACCGGTCAGATGGACGAGGCAGACACGTTGCACGCCATCCTCCACAAGGCCGATCAGGCGCTTTACCGCCGCAAGCGGGAAGGCCGTGACGGTGTCGATGTGTTTTCGGAGGAGTTGCAGGCAGCTTGATAATCAAGCCGCCCCAAAAAGATCAGGCGGAAATATCGACCACGCCGCAATCGCCGGCATCGGATGCGAAGGCGAGGCGTTTGCCATCGCCGCTCCAGCTGAAGCCGGTAATGCCACCCTTGCCGGGACGGCGCAGCAGTGCTTCCTTGCCGTCGGACAGGCGCACACCCAGAATCATGCCGTCGATATAACCGATCGCCAGCACTTCTTCGGCCGGGTGGAAGGCAACCTGCGTGACCATGATATTGGCGCGGGTGCCGAGTTCCTGCGGCGCCTTGCCCATCGGACCATCCTTGCCGGCAAACGGCCAGACGATAGCGGCCGGCGCACCGGATGAGGCGAGCCACTTGCCTTTGGGCGACCAGGACAGCGATTTCACCTTGGCGGGATAACCGGTCATGCGCATATGGCGGGCATCACCCGCCTTGCCGTCGAGCTTCCAGCCGTGCAGGGCGTTTTCCACCATCATGGTGACGAGGAAACGGCCATCAGGCGAGAAGGTGACGCCGGTATGGGCGCCCTTCCATTCCAGATCCTGCGCCGGCGCATTGGTGCCGACCCAGTGCATGGATACGCCGTTGTAACGGGCGGCGGCGATGCGCATACCCTTGGGCGCAAAGGCGATCGCCTCAACGCTGCGTTCCTCGGTGAATTCCTTGGTGGTGCCATCGGCCAGCTTCACGAAGCTCGACTTGCCATAGGCATAGGCGACAGCATTCTGCGGGCCGCCGGCCACGACATTGATCCATTTGCGCGGTGCTTCTGCGACCAGTGTGGTCGAACCATCCGGCGCGATGCGCAGAACCTTGCCGTCTTCGCCGCCTGTCAGCAGCGAATTGCTGAAGGGATCACGCACGAAGGTGAGAAGGCCTTGATGGGCTTCCTCGACCTTTTCGCCGCCATCAAGGCGGTGGATCGTGCCGGCAGCGGTGGCAAAAAACGGGATGTCGCCGACGAAGTGAACCCCGACGACATGGCCTTCAAGATCAAGCGGTGCAACAGTCGGCATCAGTGGATATGTCTTTCACGCATGGATTTCGTCTATGACCGCTTGGTCGGTATGGGTAATCAGGCCGGTGTCTTTTCCGTTGCCTGGCAAGCAAGGAAGCTTTGCTCGATCTTGGCGAAATCGAGATTGCGGCCGATGAAGACGAGGCGGCTTTCGCGCTTTTCGCCATCCTTCCACGGACGCTGGTGATCGCCTTCGACGATCATGTGCACGCCCTGGACGACATAACGTTCCTCGTCACCCTTGAAGGCGATGATGCCCTTGAGACGCAGAATGTTCGGGCCTTCCGTCTGGGTTATCTTCTGGATCCAGGGGAAAAAGCGTTCCGGGTTCATTTCGCCGCCGCGCAGCGAGATGGACTTGACCGTCAGATCATGGATGGCGGCAACGGCGCCCGGCGAATGGTGGTGATGGCCGTGATCATGTTTGTGGTCATGATGATGATCGTGGCCGCAATCGGGACCGCAGGTGTGGTCGTGCCCATGATCGTGGTGATGATGGTGGTGCCCATGGTCATGATCGCAATCCGGGCCGCAGACATGATCATCATGGCCGTGCTCAAGGAAATGCGGATCGTTTTCCAGCGCACGCTCGAGGTTGAAGGCGCCCTGATCGAGCACGCGGGCCAGATCGACGCCCGAACGGGTGGCCTTGTGGATGCGGGCGGTCGGGTTGATGGCGCGGACGATCTCCTCGATCACCGCAAGTTCTTCCGGCGTCACGAGATCGGTCTTGTTGATAACAACGACATCGGCAAAGGCGATCTGATCTTCGGCTTCGCGACTGTCCTTCAGGCGCAAGGGCAGGTGCTTGGCGTCGACCAGCGCGATGACGGCGTCGAGCTCGGTCTTGGAGCGAACGTCGTCATCCATGAAGAAGGTCTGCGCGACAGGAACCGGATCGGCAAGGCCGGTGGTTTCGACGATGATGCCGTCAAAACGGCCGGGGCGGCGCATCAGTCCCTCGACGACGCGGATCAGGTCGCCGCGCACGGTGCAGCAGACGCAGCCATTGTTCATTTCGTAGATTTCTTCGTCCGACTCGACGATCAGGTCGTTGTCGATGCCGATTTCGCCGAACTCGTTGACGATGACGGCGTATTTCTTGCCGTGGCTTTCGGAGAGAATGCGGTTGAGAAGCGTCGTCTTGCCGGCGCCGAGATAGCCGGTCAGCACGGTAACGGGAACGGGCTTTGCGGTGGCTGCTTCGGTCATGGAAACCTCGAGAGATTTTGGGGCGCTATCGCGCGGAATTTTTAGGACCCGGACATCCGGTCCGCCCCATATAAGAGCAAGCGGGAGCGAGTTCAAAGGGTTTAATGTTATAAGATGACGGTGGGGTGATCAGGTTCCCTTGTCACGGAAGAACCTCGGCGTCAGTTGAGCGAAGCAGCTTGTCCATGGTCAACAATGGTTGCTGGCTTGTTTTGGCGTAGGCGTAATGAAAGCAATCGAAATTGCTGAGATGACGTTTTCCGATCCCGTGTTTTTCGGCCACTTCGACGGCATGGTGCAACAATTCGCGTGGAGCGCCTGACTCTTTTATTTCTATTCCACGTATGTCCAGCCAGTCCGTCACGACGGCGGCTGCCTGTTTATAGCTGCAATCGAGTTGATCGGGTCGTGAAAGCACGATGATTGCTTCCCAGGCGGCGAGTGGAGATATGTATGGTGAAGGGGCTGTCGACAGAGCCTGCTCATAATCAGCAGCGGTGTCTTCGCCTGCCATGATCGAGACAACAGCGCAGGCGTCGATAAACATCAGTTCTTGCCCAGATCGTGGTCAAGTTCCTGGTAGGCTTCAGGTGGGACTGGTTTGCGGCCCTGTTTGAACGAGAGGCCGTGCTCCTTGAGAAGCCGGCGGGCTGTCTCTGTCGGTGTCTCCTGATGGTTACGTCTGTTCAAGGTTTCCTGCAACGCGACAATCACTGCCTCGGTGACAGACGTTCCATCTATCCGTGCCAGTTCCTGCGCCAGCGCATCTGCTTTTTCACTGCGAATATTCAAAGTCATCGGTCTGACCTCAAGCGAATGCTATATTCTCGCACATCCGATTGTCAGCGACTACCTCAAAACCGAGGGGTCAAACTGCGCCACATCCCGCAAAAGCTCGATGATCCCCGTCACCGCATGTGCCACCAATTGCTCGCCGCGTTCGGCGGTGGCGGCGCTCGCATCGCCGGCCACGCCCTGTTCATTGAGGTCGCTCATCTTCCAGCCAAAAGCATGCCGACCGTAGGCGCGCAGATGTTTGTAGTCTTTCGCAAACGCGGCCTGCCCCGACCCAAATTTTTCCGCCTTGGTCATGTCCACATGGTCTGGCCACAGTGCCAGCATGACCGAGGTCTCGATATCGCCGCCGTGGATATCGATCGCCTTGTCCTCCGGTGCGATCCAGCCCTGTGGCTGGCCGAAACGCGTCCAGCTTGTCGCCACCGCCAGCATGTTGAAACGCACGCGGGCTTCGGTTGCCACGATGGTCAGAAGCGGTGAATTGCCGCCATGGGCGTTCAGCATCACGAATTTGCGGATGCCTTTTTCGTGCAGCATTTCGGCGATGCCGAGCCAGCGTTCCACCGCTTCTCTATAACTCAGTGTTTTTGTGCCCGTCACATCCATATGCTCTATGGAATAACCGACTGATTCGACCGGCAGAAACGTGGCAGGCAAATCCTTCGGCAGTTGCGGGATGATGCGTTCGACCAGACCTTCGGCGATCAGCGCGTCGGTTTCGAAGGGCAGATGCGGGCCGTGCTGTTCGTGGGCGCCGAGCGGCAGGACGGCAATCCAGTCCCGGTGCGCTTCGGGTGACAGGTTAGGGGCGTTCATGTCAAAACGCGGTTCCGGGTATCTGGCCGGATGTTGCGGAGGCATGGTCTTGGGCATCTGGCGATGGTTCCCGGCTTTCGCTATGGATGTGCATCCTATATCGGCAAGGCATCTGCATGGCAAAGCCGGCTTGAGAGGCCAAGGGAAGGGGCAGGTAGGTTAAGGGCATGAGCAAGAAAAAGGCCGAGAAGAAGAACAAGGGGCTGAAGAAAAAGGGCGCGTATGAAGCCGTCGATATCGCGCCGGCGATCACCCAGGCTGCGCGTTCCATGCGCACCGCTCTCAGCCACATGCTGTCGGACAGCGGGCTTTATGCCGGTCAGGACGGAGTCATCATGCTGCTTGCGGAAGAGGATGGCATGACGCCCGGGCATCTGGCCGAAAAGCTCGGCGTCAAGGCGCCGACCATGACGCGCACGATCGGTCGCATGGAGGCACAGGGTTTTTTGGAGCGCCGTGCCGATGAAACCGATGGCCGCCTTGCCAAGGTGCACCTGACCGAACTCGGCCTCAAAAGCGTCGAGCAGATCGAGCGGTCAGCCGCCGGATGTGGCGCGCTCGCGGCCAAGGGCCTGTCCGACAAGGAGGTGAAGACGCTGATCAAGCTCTTGCGCACCGTGGATGAGAACCTGCAGCCCGGCGACGACTGAAAGTCGCACATAAACTTCATTTCAAAGGTTGCGAAACGGAATTAAATTGTTTTAATAATTTAATTCCCGATTGCGCCTCCGTTTGGTGCGTCTCACCCCGGAGGACCTGTGGCTCAAAAGATCAAGCTATCAACGATCGCCGAAAGCCTGGGGCTTTCGACTGCAACCATTTCGCTTGCCCTTCGCGACAGCCCGCTCGTGGCCGCCGATACACGCGAAAAGATCAAGGAACAGGCACGCGCGCTGGGTTATATCTATAACCGTCGCGCGGCCAGCCTGCGCACCTCGCGTTCGGGCATCATCGGCGTCGTGGTGCATGACATCATGAACCCGTTTTACGGTGAAATTCTCAAAGCGATCGAGACCGAACTCGACCGCAACCGCCAGACCTTCATTCTCTCCAACCATTACGACTCTGTCGAAAAGCAGCGCAATTTCATCGAAACGCTGCTGCAGCTCGGAGGTGACGGCGTCATCATGTCGCCGGCCATCGGCACGCCGATCGAGGATGTGCGGTTGGCGGAAACCAATGGCATGCCGCTCATCTTGGTTGCCCGTTCGATGGAAGGCACGGCTTTGCCGACCTATCGCGGCGATGACAGCTACGGCATCTCGCTTGCCACCAACCACCTGATCGGCCTTGGCCATCGTACCATTGCCATGATCGGCGGCACCGACCAGACATCCACCGGCCGCGACCGGTATCAGGGTTATGTCAACGCGCTTCGCAAGGCAGGCATCGAGGTCGATCCCGAATTGCGTATTCCCGGTCCGCGCTCCATGCAGGGCGGTTTCGAGGCTGCGGTGAATTTCCTCTCCCTGCCGCAAAAGCCGACGGCCGCCGTCTGCTGGAACGATCTTGTCGCCATTGGGCTGATGAACGGCATTGCCCGCGCCGATCTCGTTGTCGGCCAGGATATTTCGGTCACCGGCTATGACGATCTCGAACAGGCCTCGATCGCCGTGCCGGCGCTCACCACCGTGTCCAACCAGCAGGCAGAGGTCGGGCGTCTTGCAGCGCGTGCGCTTCTCGATCGGCTGGCCGGCAGCCATGAACCCGATGGCATCCACCTCATCAAGCCGGAAATGCGTATCCGCCAGTCGACGGGGCCACATCGCCCACGCGCCTAAGCAGAGAATTTTTCAAGTCAGCACAGGAAAAAGAGCATGACCGACAGACCCGTCACCGTCCTCATTCCCGGACGCATCCATCCGCGTGTGCTGGAGCGATTGGAAAAAGAGTTTGACGTGGTGACGGTGCCCGGCCAGGGCGGCGAACTGGAGCTGGACGAGGCCATCCGTGCAAAGGTGCGTGCCGTTGCTCTGTTCGGCACACTGCAGAAACCGTGGATGGATCTCCTGCCGAACCTGGAAATCGTTTCGAATTTCGGTGTTGGTTATGACGGTGTCGATGCGACCTATGCGGCCAGCAGGGGTATTGTCGTCACCCACACGCCGGATGTTCTGAACGACGAGGTTGCCGATACGACGATCGGCCTTCTGCTCAACACTGTGCGACGGCTGCCAGTGGCGGAAGACTGGTTGCGCAGCGGTCGCTGGAAATCGGACGGACCGTTTGCGCTGTCGCCGCTATCGCTCAAAGGCCGGCATGTCGGCCTGCTCGGCCTTGGCCGTATCGGGCTTGAAATCGCGCAGCGGCTGGAAGCTTTCAAGCTAAAAATCAGCTATCACACCCGCACCGCCCGCACAGATGTGCCCTACACGCATTTCGCTTCTCTGAAGGAGATGGCGGAAGCGGTGGATACACTGATCTGCATCGTGCCGGGCACGGCGGCCACCCACAAAATCATCAATGCCGAGATCCTTTCGGCGCTCGGGCCCAACGGCGTGTTCATCAATGTCGGGCGCGGATCAAGCGTGGATGAAGCGGCGCTGGAAGCGGCTTTGCGCACCGGCACCATCGCCGCCGCCGGGCTTGATGTGTTTTATGAGGAGCCGACGACAGCCTCGAGTTTCCTCGATCTCGACAATATCTCCTTGCTGCCGCACGTGGCCTCGGCTTCCGTGCCCACCCGCAACGCCATGGCCGATCTGGTGGTCGACAATCTGATTGGCTGGTTCAGGAACAAGACCGTGCTGACACCGGTGCCGGAAACGCCGGTCAAGAGCTAAACCGCTCAATGGGCTCTCTTCCGCCGCGCCCGAACCGCGCGGCGTTATCCCGTCGCCAGGTTTCGCGAAGGGCGGGCATGGCCTTTGCCCGCCGCATATTCCCGCACGGCATCACCAAAAGCCTCGAACAACTGCCGTGACGGCTGGTCGGTGGCGGCCCAATATTCCGGATGCCATTGTACACCCACAGCAAAATTTTTGGCGTCGATCACCGAGACGGCCTCGATCGTTCCATCCGCGGCCGTTGCCTCGATCTGCAGACCGGGAGCGGTTCTGGCGATCGCCTGACGATGCAGCGAATTCACCTGCACCTCGCCGGCCACGCCGAGATAATTGGCGATGCACGACCCTTCCTTGACGAAGACCGGCTGGCGGATGGAATAACGCACGTCGCGATCGTCATTCTCCGGTGAGCGGTGATCCCAGATGTTTTCCGCTTCCTGTATCTCGCTGGCCAGCGTGCCGCCAAGCGCGACGTTCAGTTCCTGAATGCCGCGGCAGATGGCGAGAAGCGGAATGCCGCGATCGATGGCGCGGCGGATCAGTTCCAGCGAGGTGGCGTCGCGGGCAAGGTCGAACGGGCCGTCTTTTTCAGTGGCGTCCTGGCCGTAGCGCGAAGGATGGACATTGCTGGCCGCTCCCGAGATCAGTACCCCGTCGACCCGGTCGAGCAGGGAGTCGATGTCGTTGCCGTCCTCGAAGGCGGGCACGATGATCGGCATGGCTTGCGCCACATGTAATGCAGCCTTCGCATATTGATTGGGCGTGGCATGCCAGAAAGCGCCTTCGATTTCCTTGATATCGGCGGGAATGGCGACGATCGGCTTGGGCATGCAAAAGCTCCGAAAGGCTGGTCTGATGAAGCCTTTTGGCGCTGCTCATAAGGGGAAGTCAAGCGGGCGTATGCGCATGGCTCGCTTGCGTCCCCGAGAGCGTACTGAACCATTGTGTGCGAGCAACACGGAGTCACGTGGCGCGGCTTAAGACGAAAGTCTGATGGCCTGCGGTCTCTTGCTGCTTCGAAAATGGAGATCACGTGCTTGCCAGTGTCTGAGCGTCATGGTTGTTTTGATGGTGGCTGCGGAATTGGGAGAGTTTTGCACCAGGGTTCGGTTTCAACGGGAGGTGAGCATGGATCGTCGTACATTTTTCAAAAAGGCGGCTGTGACGGGAACGGGGGCGGCAGCAGCAGGTGTTCTTGCAGCACCGGCCATTGCGCAGGAAAATCCGAGGATCAGCTGGCGCCTGACCTCGTCGTTTCCTAAATCGCTGGATACCATCTATGGTGGTGCCGATGATGTCGTGAAACACGTGGCCGAGGCCACCGATGGCAAGTTCACCATCCAGCCGTTTGCAGCGGGCGAAATCGTGCCGGGCCTGCAGGCACTCGATGCCGTGACCAATGGCACGGTGGAAATGGCGCATACATGCTCATACTATTTCGTCGGCAAGGACCCGACGTTTGCGATCGGCAGTGCCATTCCCTTCGGCCTCAACGCGCGTCTGACCAATGCCTGGTTCTATCAGGGCAACGGCAATACGCTGATGAACGAGTTTTTTGCCAAGCATAATGTTTATGGTCTTCTGGCGGGCAATACCGGTGCCCAGATGGGCGGCTGGTTCCGCAAGGAAATCAACACCGTTGATGATTTCAAGGGCGTGAAGATGCGCATTGCCGGCCTGGCCGGCCGGGTGCTTGAAAAGCTCGGCGCGGTACCGCAGCAGATTGCCGGCGGCGATATCTATCCAGCGCTGGAAAAGGGCACGATCGATGCCGCCGAATGGATCGGTCCCTATGACGATCACAAGCTCGGTTTCTTCAAGGTCGCAAAATATTATTATTACCCCGCCTTCTGGGAGGGCGGTCTGGCGATCCATTCGCTGGTCAATCTGGAAAAGTGGAACAGTCTGCCGAAGGCATATCAGGCGGCGCTGACTGATGCCTGCGCTTTCGCCAACACCAACATGATGGCGAAATACGATCTAAAAAACCCGACCGCGATCAAGCAGATCGCCGCACAGGGAACGGTCTTGCGGCCGTTCAGCCAGGATATTCTGGAAGCGTGTTTTAACGCGTCGCTGGAGGTCTATAAAGAAATCTCAGCGACCAATGCCGACTTCAAGAAGATCTACGAGGATCAGGTCGCTTACAAGAAAGAGGCCTATCTGTGGCTGCAATTGTCGGAATACACGTTTGATACGTTCATGATGATCCAACAGCGCAACGGCAAGCTCTGAGGCCAAAACATTAGTACCCCGAGCCGCGAGGTTCGGGGTATTTTTGTGAGTGAAATTGCGCGCATTGCGTGTATTTGATTGTGCTTGCCGCACTGCCGGCTAAACTCTCTCCGTTGCAGAGCAGAAGCAGAACGCTCCGAGGCCAGCCGGAGTATCGGTGAAGACGGGCTTCACCGACTTAGGCATAAGCCTTGCTCTCGAACCAGAGGTGATGCGATGTGGAAACCACTGAGCATTACGCTTACAGTCAGAAAAAGCCGGACAAGCTGGTCAATAGCTGTCCGGCTCATGTTCTTGGCTAGATAGTAAAGGGAAAGCAGAGCCACCAGCTCTGCTTTCCACTCCGTTAATATACCCCTCACGCCCTTTATCGACAAGAGCAGCCTTTACGGGTTGATCTTCGGTGGTTCGCCCAGGTTCGGCATTCCCGGCAGGCCGCCCGGCTGTGCCGGTGCGCCATCCATCGGTGGCGGGCCGAAATTGGGCATCTGGTTGCTGTCGCTCGGCCCAAGACCGGGGATTTCGATCTTGATCGAGTCGAGATCCACGTCCGGCGTCTTGTCCAGCCAGTAGGTGACGGATTCGGGCCAGAAAATGACGATGGCAACGAGGATCAGCTGCATGCACAGCCATGGTATGGCGCCGAGATAGATATCCTTCGTCTTCACCGAACGTGGCGCGATCGAGCGAAGATAGAACAGCGCAAAACCGAAGGGTGGGTGCATGAAGCTCGTCTGCATGTTGATGCAGATGAGCACGCCGAACCAGATGAGGTCGATGCCGAGCGCATTTGCCACCGGCACGAGCATCGGGATGACGATGAAGGCGATCTCGAAGAAATCGAGGAAAAAGGCCAGGAAGAAGATGAAGATGTTGACGAAAATCAGAAAGCCGATCGCGCCGCCGGGGACGTGAGACAGCAGATGCTCGATCCACAATCCGCCATCCATGCCCTGGAAAACGAGACTGAAACACGTGGCGCCAACGAGGATGAATACCACCATGGACGTGATCTGCATCGTGGTGTGCATGCCCTGTCGTGTCAGGTCCCAGGTCAGGCGACCATGCAGGGCTGCAATGCCCATGGCGCCGACGACGCCGAGCGCTCCGGCTTCTGTCGGGGTGGCAAGGCCCATGAAAATGGTGCCGAGCACGAGAAAGATCAGCACGACCGAGGGGATCATGCCCCACAGCACGCGCATGACCAGCGCCGCATTCATCTCGCCGCGCGCTTCGGGAGGCAAGGCCGGCACATCCTTCGGGCGGAAGATGGAGAGCGCCAGAATGAACAGAAGGAAGATCGTCACCTGCAGGATCGAAGGCCCGATCGCGCCGAGATACATGTCACCGACCGAACGGCCGAGCTGGTCGGCAAGCACGATGAGGACGAGTGACGGCGGAATGACCTGGGTGATTGTGCCTGAGGCAGCAATGACGCCGGTGGCAAGCCGCGGATTGTAGCCGTATTTCAGCATGATCGGCAGAGAGATCACGCCCATGGTGATGACCGAAGCGGCCACCGTGCCGGTGATGGCGCCGAGAATGGCGCCGACGATGATGACCGCATAGGCAAGACCACCCGGGATGGCGCCGAACAGTTTTCCCGTGCCTTCAAGCAGATCTTCCGCGAGGCCACATCGCTCGAGGATGGCGCCCATGAAGGTGAAGAAGGGGATCGCCAGCAGCAGGTCGTTCGAGACGATGCCGAAGATACGGAAGGGCAGGGCCTGCAGGAATACCTGCTCGAAATGGCCGGTGAAGACGCCCAGCACACCGAAGAAAAGCCCGACCGCCGCCAGCGAAAAGGCGACGGGAAAACCGTAGAGCATGAAAATGATCATGCCGAGGAACATCAAAGGCGGCATCACACCGTAAGCGAACATGGTTTGGCTCCCCGGCGATTACTGCAGCGGTTTTTCGTAGGTCGTATCGACGGCGGCAAGGCCCATCAGCGCGGCGATGCGCTTGATCAGCTCCGACAGGCCCTGAAGCACAAGCAGCGCAAAACCGGCGAAGATCACGAGCTTGACCGGCCAGCGGATGAGGCCGCCGGCATTGGAGGAGCCTTCCCCCTGTACCCAGGAGAGCCAGAAGAATGGCCAGCAGATCCAGGCGAGATAGGCGCAGGCGGGCAGAAGAAAGACGAGAAGGCCGATGATGTCGATCCATAACCGCTTGTGTTCCGACACGGCGCCGTAGACGAGATCGACGCGCACATGTTCGTTCAGCCGCAGCGTATGTGCCGCCCCCATCAGCACGATGAAAGCGAACATGTACCACTGGATTTCCAGCCAGCCATTCGAGCTGATGTTGAATGTATAACGGATGAGAGCATTGCCGGCGCTGACAAGGCAGCACAACAGGACGAGATATCCGGAAAATTTTCCTATAATCTCGCTCAGCCCGTCAACCAGGCTGCTGAAACGAAGCAGAAGCGCCATTTATCCCCCCGGATGGTTCCTCTCCCATCCTTTTCCTCTCAGGCGATGTAACAAAACAGTCGTCAAATTGAAAGACTGAGCATATGCAACTTTGGTTGCTGCTGCTGCTAAGACACAGTGGTCTTGACAGGTGTCCGCTTGGCGTTGGACACTTTCATCCGATCAATGACGGATGCAGGCATTCCTGTCATCCGGTGCTTATCTGGGAGGAGCGGGCATGGAGCATCATCACAGCGGGCCGGTCGAGACCGGCGCCGAGATGGATTACCGAGAACACGAAAAAACCTATGACGGTTTTCTGGCCGGCGCCAAATGGGGCACGATGGTCACCGTCGTACTGCTGATCGCCATGGCTGCCGGGTTTTTCTCGGGCGCCGGTTTTCTGGGTGGTCTGATCGTCTTCATCATCCTGAATGTCGCCGGCGTTTTCCTGCTGCGCTGATTTTTACCGCACCGACACAACATCCCTGAAACGACAGCGGCCCCGTATCAACGGGGCCGGGAATGATCTCGTCTGAGATTCAGTGTGAGGCCGATCAGGCGCCGCCGCGGGTGCGGGCGAGACCGTCCTTGGCCGGCCTGTAGTTCGGGTCGAGACGTGCCGCATGCGAATAGGACTTTGCAGCGCGCGCCTTGTCGCCGCGGCGCTCGTAGACCAGCGCCTGGTTGGCCCAGGATTCCGCGATCTTGTCATCCAGTTCGATGGCGTGGTTGAAATCGGCAAATGCGTTTTCGTCGTCGTTCAGCGCGACATAGGAAACGCCGCGGCCGTTATAGGGCTCGGGCGAGGTCGAGGACAACGAGATCGCCTTGGAGAAATCGTCGATCGCCTGCGCATGCTGACCGCGACTCTGCAGGATCAGGCCACGGCCGTGATAGGCACGTCCATCCGTGGTTTCCAGCTGGATGGCACGGGAAAAGTCGTTAAAGGCCTCATTCGTGCGGCCGGCCTGGCGGTAGATATTGCCGCGACCGATATAGGCGGCATCATAGCTCGAGTTGATCTGGATGGCCGCATTGTAATCGTTTGCGGCCTCCACCGGCTTGCCCATGTTGCGATAGACCAGCGCGCGGTTGGCATAGGCCTGATAGAATTGCGGGTTCAGCTGGAGCGCACGGTTGAAATCGTCCAGAGCGCGGCGGAAATCGCCGGCGCGGCCGTAAGCGGAACCGCGAACGTTGTAGCCTTCAGGATCCTGCGGATTGGCGTTGATCACCGAGGTCAGCGAGGAAATGTTCTGCTCGGAGCCCTGGGCACGATCGAGACGGATCGTGTCCATCGAGGTCACGGTCGACTGGCAGGCGGTCAGCGTGCTTGTCGCGAGCAGGATGAGGGCAATGGGCGCGATGCCGCGGCGGCGACGGGCTGTGGAATGCGAAACACCATTCGAAATGGAATCAGCAGCAGTCATGGCAGCCATCAGGCGCTTGTCCTCATATGAGCAGGGACATCACCCAACAAAACGCATGGGGATATCCAGACAGAAATCAAAAAGCGGCGGCGTCCGTCAGGTCGCCGCCGCTCTTAAGCATGAGAAAACGTCGAAAAAACGACAGATTAGCGAGCCGGACGTGCCGGACGCGGGGTCTGCGGCAGCAGGCCTTCGCGCTGCATGCGCTTGCGGGCCAGCTTGCGAACGCGACGAACAGCTTCAGCCTTTTCGCGAGCGCGCTTTTCCGAAGGCTTTTCGTAGCTTTCGCGCATCTTCATTTCGCGGAAAACACCTTCGCGCTGCAGCTTCTTCTTGAGAGCGCGGAGAGCCTGATCAACGTTGTTGTCGCGGACTAGTACCTGCACGTGAAATCCCGTTCCTTTGGTTTGTTTTCGCCCGGTCCTCAGCAGGATTTTCGGCGATAGAGTTTCGTGCGCGCGGCGTTAACCGTGCGATTTTGCAGGCCTCATAACAGGAGATTGGCGGCAAGTCCAGATGGTGTCGGGGCAATTGTGGAAAATGGCGTGTATCGCCGCCCTCTCAACTTCATGGTGTTGCAGGTTTGCCGGGCCTATCCGACCACGGGCATGCCATTCGCGCGTGGCGGCCGGTATGCTGCGGGTTTCCGGGCGAACAGGTGTAGCATGGGTTTTTCGACAAGCCGATGGACAAGGATTGCGGCAAGGCAGGAGACGATGATGCAGCCGATCGTGGTCAGGATCAGCGTGAGATCGCTCTCCGCGCCGATCGTTCGTCTGGCTATCTGTGTAACGGCGCCGATGGCAAACATATGGGACAGATAGAGTGCATAGGATGAGTCGCCGAGTTGCTCGAGGATCGGGACGCGCTTGAGCTTCGGCTCGTATGACAGGGCCACGACCAGCAGGCAGATGGCCCAGGCCACCTGTCCGGCAAAACCCAATTGCGTGATCCATCTGCTGCCGTCGTCCAGCAGCGCCAGCAGAACGCCTGCTGCCGCGACAGCTGCGAAAATGCCGGCGTGACGGGCTTCGAGTGCAATGCCGCCCTTCAGTTTTTTCCAGCCGATCCATGCACCGGCGGCAAAGGCGAGCGGCGAGGCGTTCATGTAAAATTGCAGAACCGGATCCACAGGCGCCATGATGAGGCCAAACAGCCACATGGCCACGAACAGCAGCGTCAGCAGGCGAATACGTGAGGTGGCGCTCAATGCCGCCAGTGCTGCGAAGACGACATAAAAATAAGCCTCGTAATTCAGCGTCCAGCCAAGTGAAAGCATGGGGCTGGTGCCGCCGCGGCCCGGCGCCTCATGAGCGATGAACAACAGCGACTGGACGAAATGCGGCCAGGTGAAAACCGTGGTCTGCAGGAGGGTAGGGGCGGCGACGGCGATCAGCGCGGTAAATCCGGTGAAAAGCCAGTAGAGCGGGACGATGCGAATGATGCGGCGTTTCAGGAATGTCTTTGGCGAAAATGGACCCGCGCCGGAAATATAGACCATGATGAAGCCGCTGATGGCGAAGAAGAGAACGACGCCAAGGCGGCCGGCAAGCACGACAAGCGGATTATCGACGCCGATCTGGTGGGAAAAGGAATGCGCGACGACGACCAGAAGCGCTGCCAGAGCGCGCAGATACTGAATGGAATAGAGCTTTTCCATGATGCGCTTCCCCCTGTTGCCGATCGGCACTCAGCCGCATTTGCGCCGGCCTTGCAAGGTGATCATTCTTGGTTGGTTAATGGGCTCGGTGTGCAATCATCGCGCGTGGCGATATCTGCCGTGTCGAAACAAACCCTTCAAGCGTCGCAAAACAGCCATTGCGGTGCATAATGATTTGCCATGGCTATGACTCTACGCAAGTCGTGAGGTCGAGAGGCCACACGTGGCTGAACATAAAAAGAGGGGCGCGATGCGCAGATATTCGGTTTTCGCCATCGCACGCGAGGCAATGCGTGCCCACAAGGGTTGGGACCAGCAATGGACATCGCCCGAGCCGCGCTCCAGTTACGACGTCATCATCGTCGGCGCCGGTGGCCATGGTCTGGGTGCTGCCTATTACCTCGCCAAGGAGCATGGCATCACCAATATCGCGGTGATCGAGAAGGGCTGGCTCGGCGGCGGCAATACCGGCCGCAACACCACCATCATCCGCTCCAACTATCTCTATGAAGAGAGCATGGATATCTACGAGCATTCCCTCAAACTGTGGGAAGGCCTGAGCCAGGATCTCAACTATAACACCATGTATTCGCCGCGCGGCGTGATGATGTTGTCGCACAACATTCACGACCAGCAGTCGTTCAAGCGCCATATCAATGCCAACCGGCTTTACGGTATCGACAACGAATGGCTGTCGCCGGAGCAGGCCAAGGATTTTGTGCCGGTCCTCGATATCTCGAAAACGGCGCGTTACCCGATCAATGGTGCCGCCCTGCAACGTCGCGGCGGCACGGCCCGTCACGACGCCGTCGCCTGGGGGTACGCCCGCGCTGCCGCCGACCGTGGCGTGCACATCATCCAGAATTGCGAAGTCACCGGTATCCGTCGCGGACCGGCTGGTGAGGTTCAGGGCGTCGAAACGTCGAAGGGCTTTATCGGTGCAAAGAAGATCGGCGTTTCCGCTGCCGGTCACTCGTCCGTGGTGATGGAAATGGCGGGCGTGCGCGTGCCGCTGCATTCCAACCCGCTGCAGGCGCTGGTGTCGGAACCTCTGAAGCCCATCTTCCCTTGCGTGGTCATGTCCAACACCGTGCATGCCTATATCTCGCAGTCCGACAAGGGCGAACTGGTGATCGGCGCCGGTACCGACCAGTACAATTCCTATAGCCAGACCGGTGGTCTGCAGATCATCACCCACACGCTCGATGCCATCTGCGAACTCTTCCCGATCTTCCGCCGTGTAAAGATGATGCGCCAGTGGGGCGGCATTACCGACAACACGCCGGATCGTTCGCCGATCCAGGGTGTGACGCCGGTGCCGGGCCTGTTCGTCAACTGTGGCTGGGGCACGGGCGGTTTCAAGGCGACGCCGGGCTCGGCCAACCTGTTTGCGCATCTGATCGCCAAGGGCGAGCCGCATCGTCTGGCCGCCGGACTTAACCTCGACCGTTTCCGCACGGGCCGCCTGATCGACGAAGCGGCCGCTGCCGCCGTTGCGCATTGATGACGATCGCAACGATAGGCCTTGCGGCGGCACTCGGGGCTCCGGCGATCGGTGAAAAGCCGGTTGCCGCGAGTGACATCTTTCCAGGTGTCGATGATTTTCGCATGCAGGCGATAACCCGGACCAGAAGCGAGGCGGATTGGCCGTTCGTGGCAGACAAGGGGATGCTGCTCTGCGCCAAGATTTTAAACAAGCCGGCGGTCTATTTCGTCGGGGAGGATCGAGATGGTGAGCAGATGCGTCCCTTCGCGATCAGTACCGACATGATGGAAGTTGCCATGGTGAATATCGGCACGAGTGGTGTGCTGCGCCCTTATGACGATTTCGAACAATTGCTGAAACGGCTGGTGCCCTATGTCTCCATGGGGCGGCGCCTGTGTGATCAACCTCCCGGAACGAACCTTCCGGATAGTGCTCTTTAGGTGGACGAACGATGCTCCTGATCCATTGCCCCTACTGCGAGGAAGAGCGTTCCGAGCTGGAATTCCGCTGGGCCGGCGAGGCGCATATCGCCCGGCCGGAAAATATCGCGGCGATTTCGGACGAGGAATTCGCCGAATATTTTTTCCTGCGCAACAACGAAAAGGGCCTCACCTACGAACGGTGGCGGCATATCCATGGCTGCGGCCGCTTCTTCAATGCGGCGCGCGATACGGTGAGCGACAAGTTCCTGATGACATACAAGGCAGGCCTTCCGAAACAGCCTATCCCCGCTGCGACAAAAGCCGAGGCGATTGCCGAGGAGAAGACCGTCGAGACGTGGGAACAGACGGAAGGAGACGCCCGATGAGCGCATCCTCCAATTCCGGCGCATTCCGCATCAAGGGTGCTGGTCGCCTGACACCGGCGCGCACCGCCCGTTTCACCTTCGACGGCAAGACCTATACGGCACTCGAGGGCGATACAGTCGCCTCCGCGCTTCTGGCGCATGGCGTGCATCTGCTGGGCCGTTCGTTCAAATATCACCGTCCGCGCGGCATTCTGTCGGCCGGGCCGGAAGAGCCGAATGCGTTGCTCGACGTGTCGCGTGATGCCTCGCGCCGCCAGCCGAACGTGCGCGCCACCGTGCAGGAGGTTTTTGACGGCGCTAAGATCGCCTCGCAGAACCGCTGGCCGTCGCTGAAACACGATATCGGCGCTTTCAACGATCTGCTGTCGCCCTTTTTTGCTGCCGGCTTCTACTACAAGACTTTCATGTGGCCGAAGGAAGCCTGGCACAAGCTCTACGAGCCGATCATCCGCCGCGCCGCCGGTCTCGGCGAAGCGCCGAAGGAAGGTGATAGCGACCATTACGCCAGCCGTTACGAACATTGTGACGTGCTGATCGCCGGTGCCGGTGTGGCTGGTCTGACGGCGGCGCTCTCCGCTGCCGCGACCGGTGCCAAGGTCATCCTTGTCGATGAACAGCCGGAAGTGGGCGGTGCGCTGCATTTCGACTCATCGACCGAGATCGACGGCAAGAACGGTTTCGACTGGGCGCAAGGCGTCGCTGCAAAACTGAAGGCGATGCCGAATGTGACGGTGCTCAACCGCACCACCGTGTTCGGTTATTACAATCACGGCTTTCTCGGGCTCGTGGAGCGTGTCACGGATCATCTGCCGCTGCCGGGGAAAGATCTGCCGCGCGAACGGCTGTGGCAGGTGCGGGCGAAAAAGGTGGTTCTCGCCACCGGTTCGATCGAGCGCCACATGGTGTTCGCCAACAATGACCGTCCCGGCATCATGCTGGCGTCTGCGGCGCGCACGTTCCTCAACCATCACGGTGTTGCGGTTGGTCGCGCGGTTGCCGTCTATACGGCGCATGACAGTGCTTATGAGGCGGCGTTCGACCTGAAACGTGCCGGCATTGATGTGGTCGCCATCGTCGACAACCGCAAATTGCCCGGTGAGGCCGTGCTGGCGGAAGCGCGGACGCTGGGCATCGAGGTGCTTCTCGGCCATTCCGTGCTCGATACGAGCGGTCGTCACCGTGTCTCGTCCGTCACCGTTGCGCGCAACGGCGAAAAGGCCGGCCGCAAGCTCAAGGTGGATGCGCTACTGGTCTCGGCCGGCTGGACGCCTTCGGTGCATCTGTTCTCGCAGTCACGCGGAAAACTGCGGTTTGAAGCCGAAAATGACCGGTTCCTGCCGGATATCTATGCGCAGGACTGCATCTCCATCGGCGCCTGCAACGGCACCGACGATCTTTCGACGCTGATCGGTGAGGCGCTTGCCGCCGGTGCCGAAATGGCCGGAAGCAAAGGGGCGGCCAGCATTGATGCAATCGCCTTTGCCGGTTCGAACCTTTACGAATGGACCGGCGGCATGATCGGTGCGGCGGAAGGCGCGGGTCGCGATACGACGGTAAAAGCTTTTGTCGATTTCCAGCATGACGTGACCGCCAAGGATATCCGCCTTGCCGTGCGCGAAGGCATGCATTCGATCGAGCATATCAAGCGCTTCACCACCAACGGCATGGCGTCCGATCAGGGCAAGCTGTCCAACATGCATGGTCTGGCCATTGCATCGGAAATGCTTGGTCGGCCGATCCCACAGGTGGGCCTCACGACGTTTCGCGCGCCCTATACGCCGGTCACCTACGGCACTCTCGTCGGCCATTCACGCGGACCGCTGTTCGATCCGGCCCGCAAGACGCCGATGCATGATCTTGAAGCGGCGGAAGGAGCCGAGTTCGAGGATGTCGGAAACTGGAAGCGCGCCTGGTATTTCCCAAGGCGCGGCGAGGATATGCATGCCGCCGTCAACCGCGAATGCAAGACGGTGCGTGATGTCGGCGGCGTGTTCGATGCCTCGACACTCGGAAAAATCGAGGTGGTTGGCCCGGATGCGGCGCAATTCCTCAACCTGCTCTACACCAATGCCTGGGACACGCTGAAACCGGGCAAGAGCCGTTACGGCATCATGACCCGCGAAGACGGTTTTATCTATGACGACGGTGTCGTCGGGCGTCTGGCCGAGGATCGTTTCCATGTAACCACGACGACCGGCGGTGCGCCGCGCGTGCTGCAGCATATGGAAGACTATCTGCAGACCGAATTCCCGCATCTGAAGGTCTGGCTGACCTCGACCACCGAACAATGGGCGGTGATTGCCATTCAGGGTCCGAAGGCGCGCGATATCATCGCTCCGTTCGTCGAAGGGCTCGACATTTCCAACGAAGCCTTCCCGCATATGAGCGTGGCCGAGTGCACGGTCATGGGCGTGCCCGCACGTCTGTTCCGTGTGTCGTTTACCGGTGAAGTCGGTTTCGAAGTCAACGTTCCGGCCGATTTCGGTCCGGCCGTGTGGAGCGCGATCTGGGAGCGGGCGCAATCACTTGATGCCTGCCTTTACGGCACCGAGACCATGCACGTTCTGCGCGCCGAAAAGGGTTATCTCATCGTCGGTCAGGATACCGATGGCACGGTCACGCCGGACGATGCCGGTTACGGCTGGGCTGTTTCCAAGAAGAAGACCGATTTTGTCGGTATCCGTGGTTTGAAACGCCCGGATCTCGTGCGCACCGGACGCAAGCAGCTGGTCGGGCTGCTGACGAGGGATCCGAACGAGGTGCTGGAGGAGGGCGGCCAGATCGTCGCCGATCCGAGCCAGCCGAAACCGATGACCATGCTGGGGCATGTCACCTCGTCCTACTGGTCGGAGAACCTCGGACGTTCGATTGCGATCGCTCTGGTGGCCGGTGGCCGCGAAAAAATGGGGCAGACGCTTTACGTGCCGATGAAGGACAAGGTGATTGAGGTCGAAGTGACCGACATGGTGTTTGTCGACAAGGAAGGAGGCCGCATCAATGGTTGAGGTCGCAGCAAGAACCCTTCCGCTTTCCGGTTTGCACGGCGGTTCCGCCACCGTGCGGCTGGAGCCGGCGGTACCGGCCGAACGCATCAACCTGCGCGTCCGTGCCGAAGATGTGGCGGCGCTGTCGGCGGCACTCGGTGTCTATTTGCCGTTGAAGCCGAAAACCTCGGCGTCGGCCAATGGCCGCACCGCGCTCTGGATCGGGCCGGATGAATGGCTGGTGATTGCCGAGAGCGGTGGTGAGGTTGGCAGCGCGCTGGTCGAAGCTGCCGCAAGGTCCGGTGCGCTGCATTCGGCCACCGACGTATCCCACCGCAACACGGCGATCCTCGTGTCCGGCCCCGGTGCGGCTGGCGCGATCAATGTCGGCTGCCCTCAGGATCTGTCGCTGAAAGCGTTTCCGGTCGGCGCCTGCTCGCGCACCATCTTTGGCAAGGTGGAAATCGTGTTGCTGCGCACGGCGGGGGATGCGTTTCGCGTCGAAGTCTGGCGATCGTTTTCGGATTATGCGTTTGGCCTGTTGGCCGAAGGCGCGAGGGATGCGGCGCTCTGAGGGCGCCGCTGGCCGTTATTCGCCGGGATGGCGGTGCTTGCGTCTTTGCCTGCGATCCAGATCCCACTCGTGCAGTTGGGCTGCAACAAACGCCAATACGACAATTCCCGCAGGTAGAACGATCGAATAGAAAAACCAGAAGTCCATCATGCAAGTCTCCTGAGTATTCGCCTCGCACGATAATGTAATGCTATCGCTCCCAAAAACCAAGCTGCGAGGGTTATCGTCGTTCGCGATGTTGATAGCGTGCTGAAGACTGCCAGACTGTAAGCGTAGCCCGCAAGTGGTGTCGCTATTCCCACCGTAAAACATGCTGTCGAGGCGCGATCCAGGGCATTCGCCAGCAGCTTTGTCCGCTCGATTTCCGCCGCATCAAGTCTGCACATGATTACCATCCCGACAGCTCAGGATGCAATCATAGAGTGTGTTGAAGCGCTGTCAAATCTTGCCTCGCATATGGATAGCGCCGCCTATCCCCACCCTTTCCATTTCACCCAGCGGCCGTGAAAATCTACGCGTCCCAGTTCGCGTTTTTCTCCACCCGGCCAGATCTGCAGGCTGATCGTCGCACCATCCGGCTTGTCGTCGGCTTCCATCTGCAGGCGGGCGAGCGGTGTGCTTTTTGTGGCGCGGTTGCCGGCTTCGGTAATCGTCGCTTCGCCGCGAGCGCGCAGGACTGCCGGCAGATATTGCCAGGCGATGGAATGATAGACGACGCGCACCGCTCCGGTCGGCGGTTTTACCAGTTCGCGGGGCAGCCACTCCAACGCATCGGCACGCTCCACCGGCGGCGGATCGTTGACGGCAAGGTCAAGCGCGGCGGAGAGGCGTTGCAAGCGGTCCGGCTGGTCTGCCCAGACATAGGACATGAGGCGCAGCCGGTCTTCTGCGGATGTCACGTCGAGCGGGTTGAGATCACAGCCGAGGCGGCTGGCGATGGTGATCTCCGCATTCGGTGGCGGCGGCCCCTGCCAGTCGGGTTGCAGCAGGACAGGCGAGGCGGGATCGCCCAATTCAAAACCGCCGAGATCGTAGCGATACCGGTCCCATTGCAGGTTAAGCCCGGCGCTTGCGCCGACTTCCAGAAGGTCCAGCGGCTTTTCGAAAATCTCGGCAATGGTGAGGAAACCCGGCAGAAGCGCATTGCAGCGGCGGATTTCGTTGGTTTGTGGCGGTGATTGCAGTCGCGCGATGATGAAGTCGCCATGGGTTTCGAAGGCATGTTCGATGGCCTGCCAGAGCGTTTCGTCATCGGTGTCCTGCGGCGGATAGAGGGCTTTCAGCGCCGGATCCTGACCCGACAGAACAAATGCGTGCAGTGAACCCGCAAACCGTGCCGGCACGAGGTCGTTGTTGATGGAGGCATCGCCGGCCCAATCCAGCAGCGCGCGGCCGACCGCCGTATCACGGGTCAGCCGTTCGGCGGCAAGGCGGGAGAGGCGGGCGACGAAGGGCGAACCAAGCTCGGTCGCCGCCTTGATCTGGTTGCGAAAGGCATCGCGCACGGCATCTTCCCGGTTCATTTCAAGGTTTGCCTCAAGCACCATGTGTTCCTCCTGCATATTTTTAAATGGATAGGTCGAGCCGTTTTTCCCGCTCGATATAGTCGCGCTGTTTATCCGTAATGTAGTCGCGCACGATTGGGGCGGCATCGCGTTTTCTGGACAATTGCATGTGAAAGACCATCTGGCTGCCGGTGCGAAACATCATCTCGGCGCTGATCAGATAAAATTCCCACATGCGGGCAAACCGCTCGTCATAAAGCGCGATCACCTTGTCGCGGTTGGCCTGAAAGCGGTTGTTCCAGTGGGCGAGCGTGGTGGCGTAATGCACCCGCAAAAATTCCAGATCGGTGACCCAGAGGCTGTTTTGCTCGACGACCTCGAGCACTTCAGACAAGGCCGGGGAATAGGCGCCGGGAAAGATGTATTTTCGAAGCCACGGGCTTGCCATGCCGGGCGGGCTCATATGGCCGATCGAATGCAGAACCATGACGCCGTCATCCGGCATCAGCGCGTTGATTTTCTGGAAAAACTCGTCGTAGTGATGCACGCCGACATGTTCGAACATGCCGACAGAGACGATGCGATCGAATTTTTCGGTGACGTCGCGATAGTCGCGCAGTTCGAATTTGACGCGGTCGGCCAAACCGGCTTTTTGCGCACGTTCAGTCGCAAGCGCCTGCTGTTCCTTCGACAGCGTCACGCCCAGAACCTGCACGTCTTCGAGGGTGGCGAGATAGAGCGCCAGATCACCCCAGCCGCAGCCGATATCGAGTACTTTCATGCCCGGTTTCAGGCCGAGTTTTGCCGCCAGAAGCCGTAGCTTGTTGCGCTGTGCCTGTTCCAGCGTTTCGCCTTCCTCGCGAAAATAGGCGCAGGAATAAAGCATGTTGTCGTCGAGGAAAAGTTTGTAGAATTCGTTGCCGAGATCGTAGTGGTGGGCAACGTTCTGTTGCGCCTGGCCCTTGCGGTTGGATTGCTGGCGCTTGCGAAACCGCATTTTTATCGCCCGCAACGCCTTTTGCAGCGGGTAGGAGCCGAGCGACAGGCGATTCACTGAAAACAGCGTCAGGAAATCCTGCAGCGTCGAGCCTTCCTCGAACCGCATCGTGCCGTCCATATAGGCTTCACCGGCGGCCAGTTCCGGATTGAAGACGAGGCTTTTGTACAGTTTCGGGTCGGTCAGCCGCATGGTCACTTCGAGACCCGGCGTGCCGGAAAATAAGTGGCGCTTGCCGTCGGCATCGATGACCGTGAGGCGACCCTTGCGGATAAAGGATTTCATCATATGCGAGAGAGGAAACATGCAACCTCCAGGCGGGTGGGATGAATATCCCGAGCCTAGCATTGCAAATGCTCAGCACGCATCAGAAAATTGCAGGTTTCACGCTCATACGTCCTCGGGGCGATCCTTTGGATCGAACTGGACAATCGTCGTCCAGCTGCCGGTGAGCGCCGGCTTTTTTTCGTTTTCGATCTCGATCGAGATGTCATAGGTGGTCATCAGCATGGCGCCACCGCGAAAACGGGCTTCCTTCAGCACGAAATGACCACGAATACGGCTTCCGGTCTTGACCGGCGAGCCGAAACGGATGTGGTCGAAACCGTAATTGAGACCCATCGTCTGTTCGCGGATGACCGGCAGGCTTTCGTAATTCATGGCGGAGAGCAGCGAGAGCGTCAGAAAGCCATGGGCGATGGTGCCGCCGAACGGGCTCTCGGTCGCGGCGCGCTCGGGGTCCACATGGATGAACTGGTGGTCGTTGGTGGCATCCGCAAAGGTGTCGATCATCGTCTGGTCGACGGTCATCCAGCTGGAAACACCGATCTCCGTGCCGACGAGATCCTTCACGTCCTTCAATGAAATTTCATGACGCATGTTCTGTCCTCGGCTGAATGGCACGATGATATTCGGCCAGTATTCTAGAGCTTTGTAAAAATTGCATTATTCAAGAATGATTGCGTGTGGGCGACGTCAGGTCTCGATGCAGAAGCTGACCGAGCGCGGCGGCAGCATCATTCTATCGATTGCGCCGCCACATGCCAGCGCCTGCCAGTTGTTGCCAGGCAATCGTGCCTCGATGTTGTCATGGCCCCGATTGAAGAGGACAGCGATGCGCACATGGTGTCTGGTTGTTCGATCGGGCGTGGACAGCACCATGGTCAGCGTGGAGGCATCGCCGCGTTCCCAGTCTTCCACCGTCATGATCTCGCCGCTGGCGGAAAACCATTCGACATCGCCCCTGCCGGTCAAGAACGCGGTATCGGCAAGTGCCGGGAAACGTTTTCGCAGGCCAGAGAGAAACGCGGTGTGGGCGATTATCGCGGGATCGAGTTTTGCCCAGTCGACCCAGGTGATGGCATTGTCCTGGCAATAGGCATTGTTGTTGCCGCCCTGCGAACGCCCGCCTTCGTCGCCGGCCGTCAACATCACCGTGCCACGAGAGACGAACAGCGTAGAGAGCAGGGCGATGACATCCCGGCGGCGATTTTCGAGGATGGTTTCGTTGTCGGTTGCGCCCTCGAAACCGTTGTTCCAGGAAAAGTTTTCGCCATGGCCGTCGCGGTTGTTCTCGCCATTTGCTTCGTTGTGCTTGTGCTGGTTGGACACGAGATCCATCAGCGTGAAACCGTCATGGGCGGCGAGGAAATTGACGCTGCGGGTGGCGGTCAGGCCGTGGCGGGAAAAGATTTCCGATGAGCCGGCAAGGGCGCTGGCAAGCGTTCCGGTCAGGCTCTGGTCACCGCGCCAGTAACGGCGAAGATCGTCGCGGGCGCGGTCGTTCCATTCGAGGAAGGGTGGCGGAAAATTGCCGAGCTGGTAACCGCCGGGACCGATATCCCAGGGTTCGGCGATCATGATGCGGTCGGCCAGAACGTCGTCGGCGAGAATGGCCGAAAGTGTGCCACCATCGCGGACAAACCCGTTGGCCGTGCGGCCGAGCACTGGCGCGAGGTCGAAGCGGAAACCGTCGATGCCGGCTTCAGACACAAAATGGCGCAGCGTGTCGATGATCAGGCGCTGTACCACCGGGTGGTCGCAGGCGACTGTGTTGCCGGTGCCGGTATCGTTGACCAGCACGTCGGGCGCATCCGGCATGTGTCGGTAATAGGAAAGATTGTCGAGGCCGCGCATGGAGAGTGTCGCGCCGTAACGGTCGCTTTCGCCCGTGTGGTTGAAGACGAGATCGAGGACGGTGCCGATACCTTCGGCGTGGAGTTTTGCGACGGTATCGCGCAGTTCGTTCATGCCGCCGGGGCAGAGGCTCGGATCGAGTGCCATGAAGGCGACCGGATTGTAACCCCAGCCATTGGTGAGGCCGAGCGGCGGCAGGTGGCGTTCGTCGATCCATGCGGTGATCGGCATCAGCTCGATGGCATTGACGCCGATGGTTTTGAGATGCGCGATGATGGCCGGGTGGGCGAGTGCTGCGATGGTGCCGCGCTGATGTTCCGGCACATCCGGGTGCAGCATGGTGAAGGGGCGTACGGCCACTTCGTAGACAAAACCGCCGGGTTGGAATTTTGGTGACGTAACCTTGGTTTTTGTCTGAGCTGTAACGATGGCTTTTGGCACGATATCGGCCGTGTCCTCGCCAAAGCGCATCAGCCGAACATCGTGGCGAAAGGGGCGGTCGAGTTCGCGGGCGTAAGGATCGACCAGAAGTTTGGCAGCATCGAACCAGAGGCCGTGATCCGGATCGTAAGGCCCGTGGGCGCGAAAACCGTAACGCTGTCCGGCGGTGATGCCGGGGAGGGGGATGTGGTGGATGCCGTTTTCGCCGCGCGCGAGTGTGTGGCGGGCGGTTTCACCGGTGTCGTCGAAAAGGCAGAGCTCGATCTTTTCGGCGGTCGAGGACCAGATGGCGAAATCCGCGCCATTGGCGGTGAGCGTTGCGCCGAGGGGTGAGAGAGATGAATTCGCCATCGTCGAGGCTCCTTCTGCCCCTCATCCGCCTGCCGGCACCTTCTCCCCGCCACAACGGGGAGAAGGGATATGCCGCGACGTCCTGCCCCGATCAAGGGCTTTGGTGTGCCACGTCCCCTCTCCCCGTATTACGGGGAGAGGGCTAGGGTGAGGGGCAGTTTCCAGCTTTATGGCTGGATGAGGATGAGCCAGAGATTTTCTATAAGATCAGGTGATCACCGTCGGGGCATCCCGACCCGAACGCTTTTTCAGCTCGGAAATCTCGTCCGCCACGGCGATCAGGTCGGCCAGAGCCTCCTGCGTTTCGATGGCGTGACGCGATGCGTCCGGCTCATAACGTTCGACATAAAGGCGAATTGTGGCGCCCGAAGTGCCGGTGCCGGAGAGGCGGAAAACCACGCGGCTGCCGCCTTCGAACAGAACGCGTACGCCCTGGTTTTTCGAGACCGAGCCATCGACCGGGTCGTTATAGGCAAAGTCGTCTGCTGCCTCGACCTTGAGTGCGCCAAATGTCTGGCCCGGCATGGTCGAGAGTTTTTCGCGCAGCGCCGTCACCATGCCGTTGGCGGCGTCGCTGTCGACCTCTTCATAGTCGTGGCGCGAATAGTAGTTGCGGCCATATTCGGCCCAATGCTTGGTGACGATGTCGTAGGCGCTTTCCTTGCGCACGGCCAGAATGTTCAGCCAGAACAGCACGGCCCACAAACCATCCTTTTCGCGGACGTGATCCGATCCGGTGCCAAAGCTCTCCTCACCGCAGATCGTTGCCTTGCCGGCGTCCAGCAGGTTGCCGAAAAATTTCCAGCCGGTCGGGGTCTCGTACATGCCGATGCCGAGTTTTTCCGCCACGCGGTCGGCGGCAGCGCTTGTCGGCATGGAGCGGGCGATGCCGGCGATGCCCTTGGCGTAACCGGGCGCCAGCGTCGCGTTGGCGGCGATGATGGCAAGGCTGTCGGAAGGGGTGACGAACATGTTCTTGCCGACCACCATGTTGCGGTCGCCATCGCCATCGGAAGCGGCACCGAAATCCGGGCCGGTCGGGCTCATGACGTCGTCATAAAGCTCCTTGGCGTGAACGAGGTTCGGGTCCGGGTGATGGCCGCCAAAGTCCGGCAGCGGCGTGGAATTGCGCACGGAACCGGCAGGCGCGCCAAGGCGCTTTTCGAGGATTTCCACGGCGTAGGGGCCGGTGACGGCACCCATCGAGTCGATGACCACCTTGAATCCGCCAGAGATCAGCGCCTTGATGGCAGGGAAGTCGAACAGTTCTTCCATCAGCGTGACATAGTCGGTGACCGGATCGACCACTTCGACAGTCATGCCGGCGAGATCGAAGGAGCCTACCGCGTCGAGATCGATATCGGCGACATCGGCGATCTTGTAGGTGTCGATGACCTGGGTGCGGGCAAAGATGGCGTCGGTGATCTTTTCAGGCGCCGGGCCGCCATTGCCGATATTGTACTTGATGCCAAAATCTTCGGTCGGGCCGCCGGGATTATGGCTGGCCGAAAGCACGATACCGCCAAAAGCCTTGTATTTGCGGATGAGGTTGGAAGCGGCGGGCGTCGAGAGAATGCCGCCCTGGCCGACCATGACCTTACCGAAGCCGCTCGCGGCCGCCATTTTCAGTGCCTTCTGGATGACTTCGCGGTTGTAATACCGGCCGTCACCGCCGATCACCAGCGTCTTGCCTTCAAAGCCCTCGAGGCTGTCAAAAATCGCCTGAATGAAGTTTTCGGCGTAGTTTTCCTGCTGGAAAACCGGAACCTTTTTACGCAGGCCGGAGGTGCCTGGCTTCTGGTCCTTGTAGGGCGTGGTGGAGACGGTCTTGAACATGATCATCCTTTATTTGCAATAAGGCGGGCGTAGAGGTCGGCGTAAAGGCCGGCGCTCTTGTCCCAGGAGACATCCGATTTCATGCCCTGCTTCTGCATGGCCGACCAGATCTTGGGGCTCTGGTAGAGGCCGACAGCGCGCCTGATGGCGCGGCGCAGGTTATCGGTGGTGACGGCGTTGAAGGAAACGCCGGTGGCTGCTCCGGCCGATATTGCGGCCGGGTTGGCATCGATGACGGTATCGTTGAGACCGCCGGTGCGGCTGACCACCGGCACGCAGCCGTAGCGCAGGCCGTAAAGCTGGGTCAGTCCGCAGGGTTCGAAACGGGACGGAATAAGAATGGCGTCGGAACCGGCCTGCATCAGGTGCGACAGCGGCTCGTCATAACCACGGTTGATGCCGATGCGGCCCGGATGGCGGATGGCGGCGGAGAGCAGTTCGGATTCGAGCCACGCATCGCCGGAGCCGAGGATGGCGAGGCGTGCGCCCATGGCGACGATATCGTCGGCCAGTTCCGCCAGCACGTCCATGCCCTTCTGCATGGTCAGCCGCGAGACGACGCAGAACAGCGGGCCGTCATCCTCGTCGAGATCGAAACGGGCTTCGACGCCGCGTTTGTTGACGCTGCGGGTTTTTAATGTTGCGGCGCTGTAATGGGTGGCGAGCGCCGCATCGACACGCGGATCCCAGACATCGGTATCGATGCCGTTGACGATGCCCGACAGGTGTTCGGCGCGGGTGGCGAGCAGGCCTTCAAGGCCCATGCCGAATTCCGGTGTGAGGATTTCCTCTGCGTAAGTCGGGCTGACGGTGTTGATCGCCCAGCTCGTCTGCAGCCCGGCTTTCAGGTAACCGACGCCACCGTAAAACTCGACGCCATCGATATCATAGGCATGCGCCGGCAGGCCGATCTGCGGCAGCACGCTGGCATCGAAACGGCCCTGAAAGGCGATGTTGTGGATGGTGATCAGGCTCGGCAGTTCGGGCTGCTCGCCGTATCGCATATAGGCGGGCACCAGACCGGCCTGCCAGTCATGCACATGCACCAGATCCGGCTGCCAGCCGTCCATCTCGCCTGCCGCGATCCGTGCTGCGGCCAATGAAAGGGCGGCAAACCGGCGCCAGTTGTCGGCATGGTCGGCACCCGTCGCATCGGCGTAAGGGCCGCCGGGGCGGTTGAACAGTTCCGGCGCGTCGAGGATCAGAAGGTCGAGGCCGTCGATATGGGTTTCGATGATATCGGCGGAGACGCCCAGCAGGTTTTCGAAATGCAGTCGCTGCGTGGTATCGCCGCGCAGTTTTGCCATCACCGCCGGATAACCGGGGATCAGCGTCTTTGTGGCGACGCGGTAATGTTTCAACGCAAGCGGCAGCGCACCGGCGACATCGGCAAGCCCGCCGGTTTTCACCAGCGGGTAGAGTTCGGATGCGACGGCCAGAACCTGCATTTTCGTCTTCAAAACCCCGTTTCGTCTCAGATGTCGAGCTTGTCGATCATCTTCTGGGTGATCAGGCAGATCCCGCCTTCGCTGCGCCGGAAACGCTTTGCGTCGATTTCGGGATCCTCACCGACCACCAGTCCTTCCGGAATGGTTACACCGGCATCGATGACGACATTGCGAAGCTGAGCATGTCTTCCGATACGCACATTCGGCAGGATTACGGCACCGTCGAGGCGCGAATAGGAATTGGCGCGCACGCCTGTGAACAACAGGCTGCGGTTCAGCGACGAGCCGGAAATGATGCAATCGCCCGATACGACGGAGGAAATCGCCGAGCCGCGGCGGTCCTCGTCGTCATGCACGAATTTCGCCGGCGGCGTGACTTCCTGGTAGGTCCAGATCGGCCAGGACTTGTCGTAGATGTCGAGTGTCGGCACGATGGCCGTCAGGTCGACATTCGCCTGCCAATAGGCATCGATCGTGCCGACATCGCGCCAATAGGGCTCGCGCTCGAAATCGGACCGCACGCAGCTATCGGCAAAACGGTGGGCGACGGCTTTGCCGTTGGCGACGATGTGAGGAATGATGTCCTTGCCGAAATCGCGGCTGGAATTCGGATCGGCGGCGTCGCGTTTCAGCGCCTCGATCAGGAATTTCGTGTGGAAGACATAGATGCCCATCGAGGCCAGCGCATGCTCCGGGTCACCGGGAATGCTCGGCGGATCGGCGGGTTTTTCGACGAAATCGATGATCTCGTCCTTGGCATTGACATGCATGACCCCGAAAGCCACGGCTTCCATGCGCGGCACTTCCAGGCAGCCGACGGTCACGTCAGCGCCGGAATCGACGTGCTGCTGCAGCATCAGCTCGTAGTCCATCTTGTAGACATGGTCGCCGGCAAGGATGACCATGTATTCGACGCCATGGTCCTGGATGATGTCGATATTCTGGTAAACGGCGTCGGCCGTGCCTTCGTACCACTGCGTTTCCGAAACGCGCTGCGAGGCCGGCAGGATGTCGAAGCTTTCGTTACGCTCGGGGCGGAAAAAGTCCCAGCCGCGCTGCATGTGGCGGATCAGCGAATGCGCCTTGTACTGGGTGGCGACGCCGATGCGGCGGATGCCGGAATTGAGCGCATTCGACAGCGCGAAATCGATGATACGGGTCTTGCCACCAAAATAGACAGCGGGTTTTGCGCGCCGGTCGGTCAGTTCCTTCAGGCGGCTTCCCCGGCCGCCGGCCAGAACATAGGCCATGGCATCACGTGCGAGTGGTTGAACGCGTTTCGTGGTCATTTCATCCTCCCCAAATTCGACTTCTTGTCCGCTCAACGTCTTTGTTCCGTCGCTGTCGCAAAACCGCTCCACACGGCCGCGCGACAGGCGCCGTTATTCCAGTTCCAGCATGATCGTCGCCAAGGGCGGCAGCGTCAGTTCGGCAGAGATCGTGCCTCCCGCATCGACCGCCTGCACGCGTCCGCCATTGCCCTTGCCGCTGCCGCCATAGATCTCGGCATCGGTATTGAGTATTTCGCGCCAGCGACCGGCATTCGGCAAGGGAATTCGGTAGTTTTCGCGGTAGGCGGGCGTAAAATTGCAGATCACCGCCACCGGCTTTTCCCCCGGCGACATTCTGAGCCACGCATAAACGGAATTGTCGTCGTCATCGACGATCAGCCAGCGGAACCCTTCGCCCTCGCAATCGCGCGCATGCAGCGCCGGTTTCGAACGGTAGCAGAAGTTCAGATCGCGGATCAGGCGGCGCATGCCCTCGTGCATGTGATATTGCAAGAGGTTCCAGTCGAGCGCGCGCTCCTCGCTCCATTCGCTCCACTGGGCAAATTCCTGGCCCATGAACAGTAGCTTCTTGCCGGGATACCCCCACATCAGGCCGTAATAAGCTCTGAGGTTGGCGAACTTCTGCCAGTCGTCGCCGGCCATCTTGGCGATCATCGAGCCCTTGCCGTGCACCACTTCGTCATGGCTGATCGGCAGAACGAAATTTTCGGAAAAGGCGTAGACGAGGCCAAATGTCAGTTCGCTGTGGTGGAACTTTCGATGCACCGGATCGCGGCTCATATAGGAGAGCGTGTCGTGCATGAAACCCATGTTCCATTTGAAGCCGAAGCCCAAACCGCCCTCATGCACCGGCGCGGACACCTTCGGCCACGACGTGGATTCCTCGGCGATCGTCATGACGCCGGGATGCGCGCCGTAAGAGAGCGAATTCATCTTCTGCAGGAAACGTACGGATTCGAGGTTTTCGCGGCCGCCATATTCGTTCGGCACCCATTCGCCGTGGCGGCGCGAATAATCGAGATAAAGCATCGAGGCGACCGCATCGACGCGCAGTCCGTCGAGATGGAATTTCTCCGACCAGTAGAGCGCGTTATTGATGAGATAGGACAGAACCTCGACGCGGCCAAAATTGTAGATCGCGGTGTTCCAGTCGGGATGGTAGCCCTGACGCGGATCCGCATGTTCGTAAAGGGCGGTGCCGTCGAAATGGCGAAGGCCATGGGCATCGGTCGGGAAATGCGCCGGTACCCAGTCGAGAATGACGCCGATGCCGACCTTGTGGCAGCCGTTGACGAAACGGGCAAACCCTTCCGGCTCGCCGAAACGGGCGGAGGGGGCATAAAGCCCGGTCGTCTGGTAACCCCACGACGGATCATAGGGATGTTCCGTGATCGGCAGGAATTCGATATGGGTAAAGCCCATGTCGGTGACGTAAGGGATCAGCTGCGAGGCCAGCTCGTCCCAGGAGAGGAAGGAGCCATCGTCGCGGCGCTGCCATGAACCGGCATGCACTTCGTAGATGGAAACCGGCTGGCGGCGATGATCGGCCTTTTCCCAATGCTCGCGGTGGGCCGCATCGTCCCATTCCTGTTCGAGTTCCGGCGTGGTCACGGAAGCCGTTTTCGGACGCATCTCGGCGCGGCGGGCATAGGGATCGGCCTTCAGCGGCAAAAGCGTGCCGTCGGCACCGACGATCTCATATTTGTAGGCGGTACCGGCGCGCACGTCCGGTGCAAATATTTCCCAGATGCCGGTATCCTGCCGCAACCGCATCACATGGCGGCGACCATCCCAGTTGTTGAACTCGCCGACGACAGACACACGCTGCGCATTCGGCGCCCAGACGGCGAAGTGAAACCCCTCGACGCCCTCGTGTTTCAGCGGATGCGCGCCCATGCGATCGAACAGGCGCAGATGCGAGCCTTCGCGCAAAAGATAATCGTCCATCGGGCCGAGAACCGGGCCGAAGGAATAGGGGTCGGTGACCGCCCATTCGACATCGCCGCGGGCGGCGCGGTAGCGCAGCGGCTGCTGGCTGGTGAGCGGTACCATGCCTTCGAAATAACCGGCTTCGTGGCGCAGTTTCAGTTCGCCCAGATCCTTGCCGTCGAGGGTGAGCACGATGGCTTCCTCGGCGCCGGGGATGAAGCAGCGGGCCATGAAACCTCCGCCGATCTGGTGGACACCCAGAACGGCGAAGGGATTCGTATGCTTGCCATTGATGATCGCCTCGATCTCGGAGAGGGGTATTTCACCGGGCGCGCGCGTCTCGTTGCGAGCGCCGGTTTCTCCGAGATCTTTGGGCGATTTGGTCATATGGCTCTCCAGATTTCCGTCGCATATTGACGGATGGTGCGATCGGACGAGAACCAACCCATCCGGGCAGTGTTGCGGATCGTCCTGGAGTACCAGGACGAGGTGTCGGTCCAGATCTGGTCGACATCGCGCTGCGCTTTCGCATAGGCGTCGAAATCGGCGGCGACCATGAACCAGTCGTGATTGTAGATGCCGTCCATCAGGTCGGTGAAGCGGTTGCGATCATCCGGCGAAAAGACGCCCGATGCAATCGCATGCAGCGCCTGCGACAGTTCGCGCGAACCCTCGATGACTTCACGCGGATTGTATTCGCTGGCGCGTTTTGCCGCGACTTCTTCCGCCGTCATGCCGAAGATGACGATGTTTTCCGCACCGACATGTTCCTGCATTTCGACGTTTGCGCCGTCGAGCGTGCCGATGGTGAGCGCGCCGTTGAGTGCGAATTTCATGTTGCCGGTGCCCGACGCTTCCATGCCGGCCGTCGAGATCTGCTCGGACAGGTCGGCGGCCGGGACCATGGTCTCGGCCAGCGTGACGTTATAGTTGGGCACGAACACCACTTTCAGAAGACCGCGCACCGCCGGGTCGTTGTTGATGACCCGCGCCACGTCGTTGGCGAGTTTGATGATCAGTTTCGCATTGTGGTAGCTGGGGGCTGCCTTGCCTGCGAAGAGCTTAACGCGCGGAACCCAATCCAGTTCCGGATGCGAGCGAATTTGATCATACAAAGCAACGGCTTCGACGATGTTCAAAAGCTGGCGCTTGTATTCGTGGATACGCTTGATCTGGATATCGAACATCGATGACGGATCAAGCCTTATGCCCATGCGACTGCCGACGAGATTGGCGAGCGCCACCTTGTTGGCACGCTTCACGGCGGCAAATTTTTCCTGGAAGGCCTTGTCGTCCGCGAACTTGTCGAGATCCGTCAGCGCCTCGGTGTCATCCAGGAACTTGTCGCCGATGGCTTCCTTGATGAGGTTGGTCAGACCCGGATTGCACTGCATCAGCCAGCGACGCGGGGTAATGCCGTTGGTCTTGTTGTTGATGCGGGTCGGATAAAGCGTGTGCAGGTCGGCAAACACCGTTTCCTTCATCAGGTCTGTATGCAGGGCAGACACGCCGTTGATGGAATGCGAACCGATAAAGGCGAGATTGCCCATGCGCACGCGGCGGTCGCCGCTTTCGTCAATCAGCGAGATCGAACGGATCTGTTGCTCGCCGAAATTCTTTTCCTTGCGCGCTTCCAGGAGGATTTTTGCGTTGATCGCATAAACCAGCTGCATGTGGCGTGGCAGCAGGCGCTCGAACAGCGGCACAGGCCAGCTTTCCAGCGCTTCGGGCAGCAGCGTGTGGTTGGTATAGGAGAAGGTATGGCGGGTGATCTCCCACGCTTCCTCGAATTCCATGCCATGCACATCGCAGAGCAGGCGCATCAACTCGCCGATGGAGATCGCCGGATGGGTGTCGTTGAGCTGGATCGACACTTTTTCATGCAGGTTGGTGAAGTCGGGATATTGTTGCAGGTGGCGGCGCAGAATGTCCTGCAGCGACGCGGACGAGAAGAAATATTCCTGACGCAGGCGCAATTCCTGACCGGCCGGGTTGGCATCGGCCGGGTAGAGGACGCGGGTCAGCGCTTCCGCCTTGTTGCTCTCGCGCAGCGCGCCGATATGGTCGCCGGCGTTGAAGGCGTCGAGCAGGATCGGATCGATCGGCTGTGCCGACCACAGGCGCAGCGTGTTGACGCGCTTGCCGCGCCAGCCGACGACCGGCGTGTCATAGGCCATGGCGATGACACGTTCGGCCGGCTTCCAGACATAACGCGGCGCGTCGTCATAACCACCGACGGTTTCGACGGAGCCGCCGAAGCCGATTTCGTAGGAGCTTTCGCGGCGCTCGAATTCCCACGGATTGCCGTGGGCAAGCCAGGTTTCCGGCAGTTCCACCTGCCAGCCATCGGCCATCTGCTGCCGGAACAGGCCGTGGATATAGCGGATGCCGTAGCCATAGGCCGGGATATCGACGGTCGCCATACTCTCCATGAAGCAGGCGGCGAGACGGCCGAGGCCGCCATTACCCAACGCCGCATCCGGCTCGAGGCCTGCGATGACATTGAGATCGACACCGAGCGAGGAAAGCGCGTCGCGGATTTCGGTCATCAGGTTGAGATTGGAAACGGCATCGCGCATCAGGCGGCCGATCAGGAATTCCAGCGATAGATAATAGACGCGCTTCTGGCCGGTCTTGTAGGCCTGTCGGGTACTTTCCATCCAGCGGTCGATGATGCGGTCACGGACCACGAGAATGGTGGCGGTCAGCCAGTCATGCGGTTTAGCGACCGCGACATCCTTGCCGATGCGGTAGGTGAGACGTTCGATGATCTCCGCGGCCATGATTTCCGGGCGCGAGGAACGCGGAGCGGGATGAGGAAGGTCGGAGGGAGAAAAGGTAGTGCTCATGTAATCGCCAACTTTGCTGGAGGAGCGGATGGGAGGGTCGTCCGATTCAGTCGTCTGGCATGCAGTAAACCACAGTTTATGCATTCTTATGATGGACTGGCAATATCGGGACGCAGCTCTATTCGGCAAGGTCGAAAAACGAAATTCGTCAGAAATAACAAAGCCCCCGCTGCGGCAGCGGGGGCTTTGTCGTCGTCATGACGGGATAGCGGATGATCAGTTCGTCAGGCGGGTCGTCGCCTTGGCGGCCTTTTCGGCGATTTCGCCGAAGGCGATGACCAGATCTTCCATGTCGTCCGGCTCATAATAATAGCTTGGGTCGCTGGCGCAGTAGGTCAGCAGCGATTTGCCTGTGGCGGGAGCCATGAACGCGACGGTAAAGATCTGGATGCCGTCCTTCTTGGCAGTGTCGCACTTGGTGCGAACAGCCTGATCGAGCCCCTTGTCGAAGTCGGCGCTGTTGCCAGTCATTTCGCCATCGGTCATCAGGACGATGTAGCGGCTGAAGCTGTCGTTGCCCTTCTTGGCATGCGCATTGGCTTCCGCCGAGTTGCCGCTGTTCAACGCATTGATCGCCGCCGTCATGGAACTGTTGGCGTCGGTTCCGCCTTCCGGAATGCTGGGTATGTCTGCCACATATGTTGCAGCGTCAGCCGTTCCCCAATTTATCGGTGAGGCCTTAAAGGTCTGGTGTGTATAGGCCGATGCACCTACACGCACGAGCGTCGATTTCGCATCCGCCTTGTTCAGCGCGCTGAACATGCTGTTGGCGGCAGTCTTCAACGCATCGATCTTGCGCACGTAGCATGGTTTTTCAGGCCAGATATAGTTCTTGTCACGTGTGTTTGTGACGTTTTTGTATCGCCAGTTCGTTGCTGTGTAATTGATGCAGGTGGCGTTCTTAATGACCGTCGAAGTCTTGAACGACATCGAGCCGGACCGGTCGAGCGCCAGATACATCGAGATGCCATTGGTTGATTCCGTCGCACTGGAGGCCGTGCTGGAAGCGCCAAGATCCATGGTCTTGCCTGCAAGAAGCCCGGTCATGGCATTGAGCGGCATCTTGTAGGTCGATGACACGGTGATCGAAAAGGTCTTGCCTCGGCTGCCATTGGGCGTTTCGGTGATGGTCACCTTCATCGCTGCGCGTTGAGCGGCGATCATGGCGTCGATCTCACCTTCGGTTTCCTTGCCGGTCTTCAGATAATTGACCATCTGCCCGGCGTAGATCTGCTCGGCACGTTCCTTGGCCTGTGCAGGCTTCAGGTCTTCTTCCGACATCGCCCGAGCGGCCGCGAGAGACGCTGAATCCGCGACAGCCTGCAGCTCGCCCTTGACCTGCATGGCTTGCGTAAGGTCGATCGCAATACCCGCGGCACCCAATGCCAGCGGGGTCAGAACTGCCGTCATAATACCGAAATTACCGCCGCGATCATTCAGAAACCGCGAAACAGGAAGCGAGATTTTCATTGCCCCAGCCCAATCTTTTGGAACCCACGCAAGCCGGTTTATCGGCTATGCGTAGACAGGGGCCTAAATTATTCCATCGAATTTTAGACATGGCAAAAATCCCGGCAAAACCGCCCTCATTTAGGACAGTTTGTCGTCTTGCCTTTGGCCTAACTTCAATTCTGTGCCGCATGACACGCTTCATTGTGAAAAGCGCAATGCGGCAATCCCTCACTGGGTGAGGCGTGTCATCCCTTTCGCTGCTGCCTCGCCAATGGACTTGAAGGCCGCCGCGAGTTCGGCGGAATTTTCCGCATTGAAGTAATGGGCGGGCGTCGATGCACAATATTTCAGAAGTGCCCGGCCGGAGGTCGGCGCCATGAATGCCACCGTATAGACGGTGATCTTGTTGCTGCCACCGTTTCTGGCGCGATCGCATGCCGCTTTGGTCACGCCATCGGCGTTGCCCACATTGTTTTCGCCATCCGTCATCAGGATGATGAATTTGCTTGGCGTCTGGCCATTCTTCTTCTTATGGATTTCGTTTTCCGAGCTGTCGCCCATTGTAGGGGCAAGACTGTCATAGGCCAGTTCCGTGGCCTCTCCGGAATTGGTCGAGCCGTCTGCCTTCAGGGCGGCGGCATAATTGCCGACGGCCGTCGTGCCCCAGGCCATGGGCGTGGGTGCCTGCCTCTTTTCGTTATAGGAGACAGCACCAAGCCGAGCATATTTATTGTCAGGGTCGGCCTTGTTTATGACGGTCAGAAGACCCGTTACTGCGGATTTGAGGGCATCGATCTTTTTGATGTAGCCGTAAGAGATGCACGTCTCCTTGTAAGACTTGATACATTCCTGCGTGTCGGTGCTTTCTTTCATCGATCCGGAGCGATCGAGGACGAGATACATCGAGAAGGCGTTCTGGCTTTCGGTCGCGCTGGAGGCCGCCGCTTTGGTCGCAAGTGCCATGGAGGGGCCGGCAACAACTGCGGTCATCGCGTTGACCGGCATCGTATAGCCCGATGTGATGGTGACATCGTAGATCTTGCCATTCGTGCCGTTTTTCTTGCTGACGATCGTGACCGTGGTGGCGTTCTTGATGTCCGTCATCAGAGCGGCAATTTCTGCGTCGGTTTCCGATCCGGTCTTGATCCTCTGGACGAGTTGGGTGGCATAGAAGGTGTTGGCAAGGTCTCTGGCTTGCGCTTCGGTATAGTCTTTTTTGTTCGACAGGGATGTTGCCGCCGCCAGACTTGCCGAGTCTGCGATCGCCTGCATGTCGGCCTTGATCTGCATGGCGCGCGTCATATCAATGGAAATGCCGGCAGCGCCTACGATGACGGGTATCGCCACGGCGGTCATGATCCCGAAGTTGCCGCCGCGGTCACGGATAAACTGCGCAAGATATCGTGAAATACGCATTGTGATCCCCACTCACGTTTTTACCCCTATAGCGTGCATATCGCTGGAGACGTTGAGAGAGACCTAAGGAATTATCCGGGATTTTACATATTCTGCAGAATCCGAGACATAATCGCTTATTTTAACGGGACGACGTCCACGGACTGCACCGTCTGGTGGCTGCCATAGGTTTTGAGGACGCCGATAACGGGAGCAATGTCGGCATAGTCACGGCCGTAACCCACGACGATATGGTCGCCGCCGGCCGGGATGTCGTTGGTGGGATCAAGCTCGACATAACCGGTCGTCTCGCCACACCAGACGCGCACCCAGGCGTGCATGGCATCCGCGCCTTCGAGCCGCTCCTTGCCCGGCGGCGGAATGGTGCGCAGGAAACCGGAGACGTAGCCTGCCGGAATGCCGAGGCTGCGCAGGGCGACGATCATCACATGGGCAAAATCCTGGCAGACACCGCGTTTCATGTCGAAGGCCTCGCCCGGTGTGGTATCCACCGAGGTTGCCTCTGGATCATATTTGAAGTCGCGGTGGATGCGGCGGCAGAGCATGGTGGCAATCTCGCGTACCGTCTGGCCGGATTTCAAGTGTGCCCGGGCATAAGCAGATATCAGCGGATTTTCGCGCAGACGCGGGCTTTCACCCGTCAGATGGTGCGGCGAGGCGGCATCGATCGACCGCAGATCCGCCAGTTCGCCGCGCAAAGCATCTAATGTCGGTGAAAGATCGGCAGTGATCGTTGGGGTCTCCACCGAGACACGGGCCTGCATGCGGATATCCAGCCGTTCATGCGGCGCGCGCAGAAAGATCGAGGTGGCCTGCTGGCCGAAAAAATCGATGAAGGTCGTCTTTTCCTCGGCCTTGGGCGTGACCGTGACCGAGCCGGCGATCAGCCGCTGACGCTCGGGCAGGGACAAGGGCAACACGCGAATGACATGGCGTGCGCCGGATGCCGGAACATCGTAGACGTATCCCATGTGCAGGGAGAGATCGTAGAGCATCGAGGTTCTCCCTTATGGAAATCAGTGCAGGTAGGTCTGGCCCAAAATGTCGGACAGTTTTTCGAGGTCCTGTTCCAGCCGTTCATAGACCTTGCCGTCCATCGCTTCCGGCGTCATCACGGCAAGGCCGGAATAGAGACGGGTTGCCTCGCGCAGAAAGGGTGACATCTGGCTGTTCAGCTTGGCATTGGGCAGCTGTTCCACCTCGTTGCGAATCTCGTGCAACTGGAAGAGGATCGAGCGCGGATTGAGCTGGTCGAGGCCGAGAAGATCGTTGATGGTGAGGCGCGCGGTCGCCACGTTGTAACGGCGGCGGTGGGTCATGACGCTGTCGCCGATTTCCAAGAGCATGTCGAGAGCGCCGTCCGGGGCGTCTGCGCCGGACATGTGGCCGAGCAGGCCGGACATGTGCAGGCCACGTTCCAGATGACGGCCGATCGACAGGAAACGCCAGCCTGTAAACCGATACATGTTTTCATGCACGAGACCGGCAAAGCCCGCGAGTTTTCGAAGAAGAATGGTGGTGGCGTGCGCCGCATCATCGCCGGGTTTGACGACTTCGTGGAAGCGGCGTGCGGTCTTCGCAAGGTCGGTGAGGGCCAGCCATCCATCCGGCGAAAAGCGATCGCGGATATTGCTGGCGGAATAGATGGCGCTGTCGAGATTGCGGATCAGCGTCGCCGGAATGGCTTCCTTCGGCATGTCGATGTCGAGACCCTTCATGTAGCGGGTGACATCGGCCAGCAGCGGTGCATTCGGATCGGCGGATTCGGCGTAACGCACGTTCCAGGCGCGCAGGATGCGCAACGCCCCTTCGGCGCGTTCGATGTAACGGCCGAGCCAATAGAGATTGTCGGCGGCGCGGCTCGGCAGCGAACCCGGCATGGTGCGGGTAAAGCTCTCTTCCGGCGGCAAAAGTGTCGGTTTCGGCACCGACTTGTCGGAGACGATCCAGACATCGGCGGCCGAACCGCCGGACTGCATGGCAATCGCCGCCACATCGTCACCCGAGCCGATACGCGCAAAACCGCCCGGCATGATCTGCCAGCCCTTTTCGGTGCGCGCGGCAAAGATGCGCAGTGACATCGGCCGCGGCGTTAGCTTGCCATCGACATAGACCGGTGTGGTCGAGAGCGTCACGACTTCCTGCCCGACGAGTTTGGCCCCGTCGTTCGTCAGCCAGTCGCGGAGCGAATCCTCCTTGGTCTTGCGCAGGTCTGAGCCGCGCACCGACTGGCCGTTGTCCTCGAAGAATGGTGCGCGCGAATAGGCCGGGCCGATGACCATACGGTCGATGTTTTTTGCGACATGTTCACGCTCGGGCTTCTGGCCGCACCACCATGTCGCCACCGAGGGCATCAACGGGTCTTCACCGAGCAGGCGGCGACAGACGGTGGGCATGAAAGCCATCAGCGCGCGGGTTTCCAGAATGCCGGAACCGAGCGCGTTGACCAGCGTCATCGAGCCGGAACGCAGCGCCTGCACCATGCCGGGGGTGCCGATATGCGAGTTCTGGTCGAGTTCCAGCGGATCGGCGTAAGAAGCGTCGAGGCGGCGCCAGAGCACGCCGATCGGTTTCAGGCCGGCGACTGTGCGCACCATGACGCGGTTGTTGACCACCGTCAGGTCTTCGCCCTCCAGCAGCATGAAGCCGAGATAACGGGCAATATAGGCGTGTTCGAAATAGGTTTCGTTGGCGGGGCCGGGGGAAAGGACGGCAATGCGTTCATCCGGGTTCTGCCGATGCCCCTGCAAGGCGTCACGGAAGGCGCCGAAAAAGGAGGCTAGGCGATGCACATGGCTTTCGGCATAAAGATCGGAAAAGGCGCGGGTGGTGGCGACGCGGTTCTCCAGCGCAAAACCCGCGCCTGAAGGCGCCTGTGTGCGGTCGGCCAGAACCCACCAGTTGCCGTCCGGCCCACGTCCGATCTCGAAGGAACAGAAATGCAGGTAATGGCCGCCGACCGGATTGACGCCGACCAGCGGGCGCAGAAATTCCGGGTTGTTGGCGATCAGTGGCGGCGGCAGGATGCCGTCCTTAACCAGCCTGTTATCGCCGTAAATATCGGCCATCAGCGCTTCGAGCAGATCGGCGCGCTGCACGAGGCCGCGTGAAATGCTCTCCCATTCGCGCTCGTCGATCATCACGGGAACATGGCTGATCGGCCAGTTGCGCTCGCCATTGTCCTTGCCGTCATAGGTCCGGTAGAACACGCCGGCATCGCGCAGGTAGCGGTCGGCGCGGGCGAAACGTTCGTGCAGTTCGCGCACCGGCATGCGCTCGAGATGGGCAATCAGCTTGCGCCAGACCGGTCGGATTTCGCCCCGTCCGTCCAGCATCTCATCGGCCACGCCGGACAGCGCCGTATAGGCGAGGGCCGGTTGGTTTTCGCGCGCATCGTCAGTCAAACGTTCGGCTGCCGGTCCGGTGGACATTAGGGTCAAAACTCAATCAGGATAGTGGTTATGCAAGCTGTATTTTGTGTCTGAGTAGGAGGAGAGGTGCAGTAAATGCTCGTCATTTGCAAACCTTTCCGACGCCCGCAGGCACAAAATACAGCTTGTCCAAAGGATTGGCGATGATGGGCCGCCTGATCGCAAGCAATGCTCGACAAGACCAGTCGGTCTTGCCTTGCGCTTGCTTGCTTCCATTCAATCCCAGCATCGCCAACAGAACCACTATCCTGATTGAGTTTTGACCCTAAAGTGTCGTTATGCTCCAAGAGGCCGGCGCAGATCGAGCGTCAGCGGAAATTCGGGCGAGGGCGTTTCGGCCATCAGCGTATATTGCCCGGCCGTATGCCCCCAAGGTTCGAACCGCGCGAGCCGGCGTGCCTCCGCCTCGTTGCCGTTGACCGGGAAGGTTTCATAATTGCGCCCGCCCGGATGGGCAACATGATATCTGCAGCCGCCGATCGATCGGCCAGACCATGTATCATAGATGTCGAATGTAAGCGGCGTGTTAACCGGCAGCATCGGATGCAGACCGGACCTCGGCTGCCAAGCCTTGAAACGCACGCCCGCGACAGAGGTGCCGGAGGTGTCGGTTGCCTTCAGCGGCACGGCGCGGCCGTTGCAGGCAACGGTGTAACGCTCCGGGTTGCCGGTTTCGAGCCGCACCTGCAGGCGTTCGACCGAACTATCGACAAACCGCACCGTGCCGCCGATCGCGCCCTGTTCGCCCATCACATGCCATGGTTCCAGCGCCTGGCGCAGTTCCAGCTTGGCGCCCTGCTGCTCCACCTCGCCAAAGAAGGGGAAGCGGAATTCCAGTTGGGCGGCGAACCATTCGGGGCGCAGATCGAAACCGTTTTCGCGCAGGTCCTGCAAAACGTCCATGAAATCGGCCCAGACGTAATGGGACAGCATGAAACGATCGGCGAGTGCCGTGCCCCAGCGCACGAATTTTCCCTGCACCGGGTTTTTCCAGAAGCGGGCGATCAGCGCCCGCACCAGCAATTGCTGGGCGAGCGACATGCGCGCATTCGGCGGCATTTCGAAACCGCGGAATTCGACAAGGCCGAGACGACCGGTCGGGCCATCCGGCGAAAACAGCTTGTCGATGCAGATTTCCGAACGGTGGGTATTGCCGGTGACGTCGGTCAGAAGGTTGCGGAAAAGGCGGTCGACCAGCCATGGCAATGGCGGCTGGCCCTGGCCGGGGACGGGCACCTGCGCCAGCGCGATTTCCAGTTCGTACATGGAATCGTGTCGTGCCTCGTCGATGCGCGGGGCCTGTGAGGTCGGGCCGATGAACAGGCCGGAAAACAGATAGGACAGCGACGGGTGGCGCTGCCAGTGCAGCACGATGCTTTTCAGAAGGTCCGGGCGGCGCAGGAACGGGCTGTCGGCCGGATTGGCGCCGCCGACCACGACATGGTTGCCGCCGCCGGTGCCGGTGTGGCGGCCATCGATCATGAACTTGTCGGCACCCAGCCGCGTCTGGCGGGCCTCCTCGTAGATGGCCGTGGTGATGTCGACGGTTTCCTTCCAGCTGGCGGCCGGATGGATGTTGACCTCGATGACGCCCGGATCGGGCGCGACGCGGATGAGATTGATGCGCTCGTCATGCGGCGGCGCATACCCTTCGATATGGACCGGCAGGCCGAGTTCTGCGGCAGCGTTTTCGGCAGCAGCGATCAGTTCGAGATAATCCTCGATCTTTTCCACCGGCGGCATGAACACGCAGAGCCTGCCATCGCGCGGCTCGACGGAAATGGCAGTGCGCACCGCACCGTGGATCTCGCTCAGCGTTTGTTCGACGCGTCCGAGATTGGCCGGATCACTGGCGGTGAAAGAGGATTCCGGCATGGCCCGGCCCTGACCGCCCGCATGGCCGATCGGTACGATGGCTTCAGGCAGGGGCGCGCGGGGAATGGAGGGATCGGCCTCGTGGATATAGGGAAATTGCGAGGCCGGAATGAAGGGCAGTGTGCCAAGCGGCAGGCGATAACCGACGGGGCTGTCGCCGGGCACAAGAAAAATCTTGCCGCGTCGTGTGCTCCATTTTTCGCTGATCCAGCGCCGGGTTTGCGGTGCGCCGCTGGCATGGGCATTCCATGCCTGCACCGGCAGAACATGGCCGGTCGGTTTGGTGAGACCTCGTTCGAACACGCGGGCGATGCGGTTGCGCTCCTCCGGGTTCTTCAGTTGTGAATTAGAGGGATCGACATTTTCGGGCAGCGAGCTTTCCTTGATGATCCATTCGGCGGGATCCTCATAGGCCGGGACGACCATGTCGGGCTCGATGCCGAGCTCGGAGGCAAGGGCGGTGAGAAAGTTTTGCGAATCACTTTCGCTGACGCCGTAATCGCCGCCTTCCTGCGCCACCAGATCGGGGTTCTGCCAGATCGGCTTGCCGTCCTTGCGCCAGTAGAGCGAAAACGTCCAGCGTGGCAGGCTTTCGCCGGGATACCATTTGCCCTGGCCGTAATGCAGGAAACCGCCGGGCGCGAATTTTTCGCGCAGGCGACGGATCAGCACATCGGCCTTTTCGCGCTTGGTGGGGCCGACCGCGCCTGTGTTCCATTCGTCCGATTCGAAATCGTCGATGGATACGAAGGTCGGCTCGCCACCCATGGTGAGGCGCACGTCCTGCGCCTCCAGCACGCGGTCCACCTGTTCGCCAAGCGCATTGAGCGCTTCCCAGCTTTCATCGGAAAACGGTTTGGTGATGCGCGGATGTTCGGCGACGCGGGTGACGTTCATGGCGAAATCGAACGCGGTGTTCGCTTCGCCGAAATAACCGCCGGAGATCGGCGCGGCATTGCTGTAATGCGGGGTGGCCGCGAGCGGAATATGGCTTTCGCCGGTCAGAAGGCCCGAGGTCGGGTCAAGGCCAACCCAGCCGGCGCCGGGAAGATAGACTTCGCACCAGGCATGCAGATCGGTGAAATCCACCTCGGTGCCGGAGGGGCCATCAAGTGCCTTCAAGTCCGGTGTCAGCTGGATCAGATACCCCGAGACGAAGCGGGTAGCGAAACCAAGGTTTCGCAGAATCTGCACCAGGAGCCACGACGTATCGCGGCACGACCCCATGGCGGAGACGAGCGTCTCTTCCGGCGTCTGCACGCCCGGTTCCATGCGGATCACGTAACCGATAGCCTGCTGCAGGCGTGCATTGATGCCGACCACCATATCGACGGTCGGCTGGTTGGGCGAGAGGTCGAAATTTTTCAGGTAATCGATCAGCGCCGGGCCGGGCGGTTCCGGGATCATGTAGATCGACAGGTCTTCGGCCAATTCGTCAGGATAGCGGAATGGCCATTTGGTGGCCTCTTCCTCAACGAAGAAGTCGAAGGGATTATACACCGTCATGTCGGCGATCAGATCGACCTCGATCTTGAATTCGCTGACCGGTTCGGGAAACACGAAACGGGCGAGATAATTGCCATACGGATCCTGCTGCAGGTTCACGAAGTGGTTTTCCGGCGTCACCTTCAGCGAATGCGACAGCACTTTCGTGCGCGAATGGGCGGCCGGTTTGAGCCTTATGATCTGTGGCCCGAGCCGCACCGGCTTGTCATAGATATAATGGGTGAGATGGTAGACGCTTGCCTTGATCGACATCGTTCCCCTTAAAGCCCTTCGCGGGCGCCCCTTGCCCAGCCTCGTTCACATGGGCTGGTCACATCTTCGTTGATGCGAGTTTGTGCAATGCGGGGAGAGAATGCAAGGCGGTTTCGACGCGCTGCGGAGCGTCGATGGGCAAGAGATGCGCGCAGGGCGGCAAGGCCACCCTGCATGCGGCTTCATCACAGGTCGGTTATGCCGGGAAGGCTCGGGCCAACCGGCACGATGCCGTTCGGATTGAGCGCCTTGATCGAATAATAACCCTGCTTGATATGGTCGATATCGACCGTTTCGCGCACGCCGGGCAGGGCCAGAACGCGGATCATATAGGCCTGCAGGAACGGGTAATCGACAATGCGGCGCAGGTTGCATTTGAAGATGCCGTGATAGGCGGCGTCGAACCGGATCAAGGTCACGAAAAGACGCACATCGGCCGCCGTCACACGGTCGCCGAACAGGAAGTTTCTGCCGTCGGAAAGCCGTGCTTCCAGCGTGTCGAGCATGGAAAACACGTCGGCGAAGGCTTCCTCATAAGCGCCCTGCGTGGTGGCAAAACCGGCGCGGTAAACGCCATTGTTGAGCTTTGGATAAAAAGCCTCGGCCAGCGCGTCGATGTCGTCGGCGATATCAACCGGGTAAAGGTCGATCGAGTCATCCGCCAGCGTGCCGAAACCGCTGTTGAGCATTCTCAAAATGTCGGCGGATTCGTTGTTGACGATCGTCTTGTTTTTCTTGTCCCAGAGAACGGGCACGGTTGCGCGGCCGGTATAATGCGGATCGGCCATCGTGTAGATTTCGTGCATGTAGGTGGCGCCGTTGAGCCTGTCCTCGCTCGCGCCCGGATAGGTGCCGAACCGCCAGCCTTCGTCCGACAGTTTTGGCTCGACGACGGAGACGGAAATGACGTCTTCCAGCTTCTTCAGCTTACGGCCGATCAGCGTGCGCGAGGCCCAGGGGCAGATCAGTGCGACATAAAGATGGTAACGGTCCTTTTCCGCCTTGAATCCGGCCTCGCCGGTCGGGCCGGCGGAACCATCCGGCGTCACCCAGTTGCGGAAACCGGAGACCTGCCGCACGAAACCGCCCTTGGCGTCTGTTGCCTGAACCGGATGCCACTCGGCCGTCCATTTTCCATCCACGAGCATTTTTTATAGTCCTGCTGCTGTCTGCGGGTGACGGCAGGGTATCACGCGAAACCCTGCCGTCTTGTCTTTTAACGCTTGCCGGTTGGGGTGGGGCGGAGCGCGTAAGGACCATCACCGATCAGGGCGAGCGCCAGAAGGCCGACGATCCAGAAAGCGAGGAATTCCCAGCCGCCATTCGGGTTGTTGAAGAAGAAACCGGCCGGACCATGCACGGTGACGATGGCGCCGAGCAGAACCGGGATCATGGCGATGGCGGCGAGACGCGGCAAGACGCCGAGGATGAGCGCGACGGCGCCGATCAGTTCCCAAGCGATGGTGACATAGGCAAGCCAGCCGGGAAGGCCGAGCGAGGAGAAGAAGCTGGCCGTGCCGGCCGGGGTAAAGACAAAAATCTTCAGGCCGGCATGGGCGAGAAACAGGATGCCGAGGCTGAGACGGAGAATGAGGGCGGCGTATGGGGCCGTGCGGGTGTCAGTCATGAGCGGATGCCTTGCTTGGAAACAATGATGCCGTGTTTATGCATCGTTTCCGCATGGCTGATTATCCGGTTAAGATGAGAATAATTGTTTCCGATTTGGAAGGAATTGGAGCATCCGAAATGCAAGTAGCTTCGTATCGCTGAAAGCGCCAATTGCGATTATTAGGGTAGGTCGATGATGCGTGAGAAATTCTGATCGCTCTGGTCGATCCATTTTTCGTGAATTTCGTAGATTGCACGGCCTTCAGAAAGCGCGGCGTCAATCAGAGCGAATAGAGAAATTACCTGCTCTACGGTAAGGATCGCGTTGAACTCTGCCATGACCACCTTTTCGGAGTGCTCCAAACCACCAAGGTTCTTGACAATTTCAGCCATTCCGGACCGGATTTCAGCGACATCTTCATCACGGATGCACGCGTTGATCTTGGTCAGGTGATAGATGATATTGAAGGGAGAAAAACTGAATGCGCGGATGCCGCAGCATTCCTTCTCACAAATGGTTTCGCAGCTTTTGCAGAGCGCCTCTATGTATGGCGGGAAAGTAATTTCAATCATAATTTGTACATTGCACGCGCTGCTGAAAGTCCGCAATGGGCCGCAAACCATCATCCTTCATGGCATATCCAATTCGCCCGCTGCAGAGCAGGGCTCCTCACCTACCACCCCTTGTCCCAATCCGGCCGCCCCCTGAATGCGGCGGTCAGAAAATCCACAAGCACCCGCACCTTTAGCGCCAGATGCCGGCCCGGTGGATAAAGCGCATAGATGCCAAAGTCGTCGTAACCGCGCTCGGAGAGAAGCAGCGTCAGCCGTCCGTCGCGCAGGCAGGGGCCGGCGATAAAGCTCGGAAGACGGGCAATGCCGAAACCGGCAAGCGTGGCGGCAAGGCAGGCCTCGGCATTGGAAAATTGCAGTCGGCCCTTCATCATCACCGTGTCCGTGCCGCCATCGGCGCGAGCAAACTGCCAGCGATAGGGTTCTCGAAAATTGGTGTCGATGATGCAGTCATGGCCTTCCAGTTCGGCCGGCGTTTTGGGTGTGCCGCGGGCGGCCAGATATCCGGGGGAGGCGGCCACGACGACGCGGCTGTCGCAGAGTTTTCGCGCGATCAGGCTGCTGTCCATTGGCTTGCCGACGCGGATGGCCGCGTCAAAACCTTCATCCACCAGATTAACGTTTCGATCAGAAAAATTAACATCCAGCTGTATGTCGCTGTATTGTTTGGAAAAGTCTATTAAGATTGGTGTCAGCTGAGCGGTGCCGAAGGTGATCGGCGCGCTGATCCTCAGGCGTCCAGAGGGCGCGCCGGAGGCATGCCGCGTGACGGTATCGAGCGCATCGTAATCATCGAGAAGCGGCTTGATGCCTTCCAGATAACCACGCCCGGCTTCGGTGAGTGACAGGGCGCGGGTGGTGCGGGAAAGAAGCTGCACGCCAAGCTCCGCCTCCAGCCGCGAGACCAGTTTTGAGGCCTGTCCGGTACTGGTGCCAAGACGACTGGCTGCGGCGGCAAAACTACCGTTTTCCGCTACTGCCACGAACATCCTGTCGCAATCGAGCCTGTGCATTGGGGTGCTCTCTTATGACCTGTTTTCTCGAGTATCTTAGTACCCAAGCCCAAAGTGCTTTCAAGATTTTGGCGTGTTTTTTGCCGGACCTGAGCGAGCGAGATGAATCAGTGTGTGAAGTGATATTTGGCTGAGGTCAGCTGCAAATCAAAAAGGCCTCGGCGATCTTATTCGCCAAGGCCTTTTGAAACTGGATGGTGGGCGTGACAGGGATTGAACCTGTGACCCCTACGATGTCAACGTAGTGCTCTCCCGCTGAGCTACACGCCCTTCCGTGAGGCGGCATAAACCACATGGCCTTGCCGCCGTCAATTGGTTTTGTGTCGATTTTTTGAAGTTTTTTCAAACCCCTTGTGACACAAGCTTTTCGCCTCAGGCGGCATCCAGCATCTTGTTCACTTCTTCCACAAGGTCACGCAGATGGAAGGGTTTGGACAGGACTTTTGCGTCCTTCGGAGCCTTCGAATCCGCGTTCAGCGCAACGGCAGCAAAGCCGGTGATGAACATCACTTTCAGATCCGGGTCGAGTTCGGTGGCGCGGCGGGCAAGTTCGATGCCATCCATTTCCGGCATCACGATGTCGGTCAGAAGCAGCGAGAAGGGTTCTTCGCGCAGGCGGTCGTAGGCGCTGGCACCGTTGTCGAAGGACGACACTTTATAGCCGGCCTTTTCAAGCGCCTTCACGAGGAAGCGGCGCATGTCGTTATCGTCTTCAGCGAGAAGGATTTTTTGCATCGTCTTGAAAAACCGTCAGTGGGTCGTGTTTAAAACTTGGCTGTTTGTCCTACATTAGCCGTTTCGCGGTAAAGAACCGGTGAAGGCATGTAGAGTGCCAATGGTGGGTCATTACATAGTATGGACTTCACCGCTGGCAACTGGCAACATGACGTTACGAACAAGTTACCAATATGGTAAAGGCGGCTTCGGATAAGGCGGATGGGCGGAGTGACGGGCGAGATCGACCTATTCGAGGTGAGGGAGCCCACGTCGCAGACCATCCCATTCGTCTTCAATTCGCCCCATAGCGGCCGACATTATCCGGCCCAGTTCCTGAGTGAGTCGCGCCTCGACGAGATGGGGATCAGGCGCTCCGAAGACCATTATGTCGATGAACTTTTTGCGCATGCGCCCAATCTCGGTGCGCCGCTGCTTCTTGCGCATTTTCCGCGCGCCTATCTCGATGTGAACCGCGAGCCTTACGAGCTCGATCCGCGCATGTTCGATGGTGCGCTGCCGCCATACGTCAATATCGGCTCCATGCGGGTGGCCGGCGGGCTCGGCACCATTCCGCGCATCGTGGCCGAAAACATGGAGATTTATCGTCGCCGCCTCAGTGTCGAGGAGGGGCTTTCGCGCATCGAGACGATCTACAAGCCCTATCATGCCTGCCTGCGCCGGCTGATTGCCCGCACGCATGCGACGTTCGGAATGTCGGTGCTGATCGACTGCCATTCCATGCCCGGCAATATCCGCCTGTCGGGTTCCGATATCCGCCCGGATTTCATCATTGGCGATCGTTATGGCACCAGCGCCGCCGCCGAACTGTCTCGCGCGGCGATGTATTTTCTGGAAGGTCTCGGTTTTACGGCGGTGCGCAACAAACCTTATGCCGGCGGCTTCATCACTGAACATTACGGCCGGCCGGTGCGCGGCCTGCATGCGCTGCAGATCGAGATCAATCGCGCGCTTTATATCGACGAGGTGACGCTGCGGAAGCGGCCCGATTTCGATGATCTGGCGCGCGCTCTGACTGAGTTCATGGGGTCTATGGCGGAATATGCCGCCGAGTTTGGTCCTGATTCGGCTTTGGCTGCAGAATAATCCTTCTCAATTCCTGGAATTTTAAAACGCTTCCCGGTGAGGCGACGGCTCTCTGCGACCAAAAAAAACCGCGCTCGAGGCGCGGTCAAGTCTAGGGAGGAAACACCCAAGGAGGGTATTACAGTCCGAAGACTGCAAGGAGAAAGTTACCCCCGCACTGCACAATCGTCAAGCATGATTTTAACATGCGTAAAATATGTGCATTTGCCTATTGGGTCTGCCCCGATTGGCCTGCGCAGAAAACTGTGGTCTATGGGCGGCACAAGAAATTTCGGGGTGACCATGCTTCCAGATCGTTCGTTCTTCGACAGGCTGGCCGATGCGGCCAAGGCAGAAACGCTGCCACGCTTTCGCACCGGCACGCCCATTACCAACAAGCTTGCCGGCGGGTTCGATCCGGTGACGGAAGGTGACCGTGCCGCCGAAACCGCCATCCGGGCGTTGATCACCCAAACATTTCCGGAGCACGGCATTCTGGGCGAGGAGCACGAAAACATCGGGCTGGATCGCGAACATGTCTGGGTGATCGATCCGATTGATGGCACGCGTGCCTTCATTTCCGGCTTGCCCACCTGGGGCACGCTGATCGGCTTGCGCTCGAACGGTCGCGCCACGATGGGCATGATGGATCAGCCGTTTACTGGGGAGCGATATTTCGCCGATGGTCAAAAATCGTGGTATCGCGGCCCGGATGGCGAACATCAGGTTCGCACCCGCGATTGCGGTTCGCTGTCGAATGCGATCCTGTTCACCACCTCGCCGCATATTTTTGAGGGGGCCGATCTTTCTGCCTATCAATCGGTTGAGGAAAAGGTGCGGCTGTTCCGCTACGGCACCGATTGTTATGCCTATACGCTGCTGGCCGGCGGCCATATCGATCTCGTCGTCGAAAACAGCCTGAAACCTTATGATGTCGGCGCGTTGATCCCGATCATCGAACAGGCGGGCGGCATCATCACCACATGGGACGGCGGACGGCCGGAAGAGGGCGGCAATATCATCGCCGCCGGCAGCCGTGCCGTTTATGAAGAGGCGCTGGCGCTGCTCACCCCCTGAGCTTTCCAATCAGGCGGCTGCGTCGTCAGAGGTGATCGGCGCGGCGTCGCTGCCGGGAATAAAGGCCTCTATCGCCGCGAGCGCCTGGGCGCGATAGACATCGTCCTCTGAAAACAGTTCGTGGCGTCCGCCGATGATGTTCACCAACTGGCCGGCGCGAAAATTGCGGGCCAATTCCTCCTGTTTTGCATAGGGCACGATGCCGTCGCGCATCGGCGCCAAAACCAGCGTCGGAATGGTGATATTGGTGAGATGCGCCTGTGACGCGATGCGGCGACCCGCCTTCAGCGTTTCCTTCAGCCAGCGCATGGTTGGCGGGCCGATTTCCAACTCGGGAAAAGTCTTGCCGATCGCGCCATTGCGGGCAAAGCGTTTGGGATCCGATGTCAGCGGATTGCCGGCAAAGGGCCGGTTGTTCTGGTCCTTGCCGGCCGATAACTGGCCAAGCCCGATATTGGTGAGCGATCCGGCGACAAGACGGATGAGCCCTTCCGACAGGGCCTGACCGGTGAGGCCGACGAAGGGGGCTGCCAGCGCCATGCGGTCGATGCGGTTGGTCAGCCGCGGGGCGGCGCCAAGCGCGATCAGTGCGCCGGTGGAATGTGCGACGAGGAAAAAGGGCAGGCGGGTATCGGGCAGAACGATCTGTTCCAGAAACAAGTCCAGATCATGCTCGTAATCTGAAAAACGGCGCAGATGGCCTTTTTTCGGCTTTTTCAGCAGGCGGTCGGATCCACCCTGTCCGCGCAGGTCATAGGTCGCCACCCACAGGCCCATGGCGTTGAAATCGCGGATCGTCTCGTAATATTTCTCGATGGATTCGCTGCGGCCGTGCAGAAGCACGATCGTGCCGCGTGCCGGCGAAATGTCGGAGCGGAATACGGCGTAGCGCAGCTTTGCGCCGCGATGGCCGGTGAAAAAACCGGCAAAATGGTTGGGCGGCACCGGATTGTCAGGCGTCGACCGCAGGATGTCGGGCGTGGTGGTTTCTGCTTCGCTCATGAAGACAAGCGATAGGCGGAATGTTTTTGTCGTCAAGGGGAAAGTGGTTTCGGGCACCAGCCGTTGCCGGTGCCCGTTGGCAAAAAATTAATCGTCGCTGTCGATCGAAACCTGCTCGCCGGTTTCCGGGTGGAATTTTACCTCGATGCTGCGGCCATCCTTGTTGCGGCCCGACACTTCGTAGCAGCCGTCATCGATATCGATGTCGCGCACCTCAATGCCCATGCCGGTGGCGCGGTCGCGCATCTGGGCTTCGCTCATCCACTTGTCGAGCTGGACATTGCCGCAGCGGCGGTCATCGCGGTCGTCTGCATGGGCGATGGAGAGCGGCGCGAAAGCGGTGAGCGTGGTGGCGGCAACAGCGGCGGCGAGAACGAGCTTTTTCATGGGTGGTCTCCTTGGCGTCTATGGCGGGCACCATTGCCCTGCCGATGAAGCCACCCTAAGTCACGGCCACTGATCGATAACTGACGGCCCGTGTCAGCCAAATTTCAGTTTGGGAACGTTAGTTTTGCCTCCATGTTGAACCATGTCCTTATAAAAGCGTCGCTCGTCTCCGCGCTGCTTCTGACCGCTCCGGCGGTCGGTGTTGCGCGCGATCTGGACAAGCTGCGCGATGCGGTGAAGCGCGGCGACGTGCTGCCGCTTTCCGTGCTGCAGGAAAAACTGCGTGCCTCCTATCCGGGCGATATCATTCGCGTCGAACTGGATGAGGACGACGATCGTTTCATTTATGAGTTCAAGGTGCTGCAGGCGAATGGCCGGCTTTACGAAATCGAGATGGATGCGAAGGATGGCCGCATTCTCGATGTCGACGATGATGACGATGATTGAGGCCCATGCGCATTCTGCTTGTTGAAGACGACCCGCTGATCGCCCGCGACATCACGCATCACCTGACGCGTGCCGGTTATCTGGTGGAACATGAAAAAGACGGCGAAAGCGGCTGGTATCGCGGTGACAGCGAGGAATTCGCTGCCGTCGTGCTCGATCTCGGCCTTCCGACCATGGACGGGCTTTCCGTGCTGAAACGCTGGCGCACCGCCGAGCGCGAACTGCCGGTGCTGATCCTGACCGCACGCGGAAACTGGGAAGAGCGGGTGGAAGGCATCGATGCGGGGGCCGATGACTATCTCGCAAAACCGTTTCAGATGCCGGAACTTTTGGCACGGCTGCGGGCCATCATCCGCCGCTCGCAGGGCACGGCAAGCCCTGTCCTTTCCGCTGGGCGCATGAAAATTGATCCGCGCAGCCGCACCGTATCGCTCGATGGAGAGCCGGCCGACCTGACGCCGCTCGAATATCGCTGCCTGCATTATCTGATGGCCAATGCCGAACGGCATGTCTCGCAGCTGGAACTGACCGAGCAGCTTTACGCGCAGGATTTTGAGCGCGAGAGCAATTCCGTCGAGGTGCTGATCGGGCGGCTGCGCAAGAAATTCGGCAAGGACCTGATCACCACCCGCCGTGGTTACGGCTACCGGATCGGTGCCGCATGAAGCGGCCGCTGTCGATCCGCGTCCGCTTTCTTCTCGTCTCGCTGATTGCCGTGCCCTTGGCGCTGGCGCTGGCCGCGCTGTTCATGACCTCGATGTTTTCCGCCAGTCTGGAACGGCGGCTGGAAGAGGAGTTGAAGGGGCATATCAACACAATTGCCGGCTCGATCCGCCTTGGTGCCGATGGCCGCATCGAACATCCGTTCAGCCTGATGGACAGGCGGTTTACTGAAGCCTATGGCGGGCTTTACTGGCAGATCGGTGATGCGGCGACGCCGGCCATGTTTCGCTCGGAGTCGCTGTGGGACACCAGCCTTTCCAGCCCGGAAGACGTGCCGGACGATGGCGCCGTGCATCGTTATGAAGCGGCAGGGCCGAACGACACAAGGCTGATCGTGCTGGAACGGCAGATCATGGTGAGCGCTCCCGCCGGTTTGAAGCCGGTGCAGATTTCGGTAGCGTCCGATACGCGCGCGCTGGACGAGGCAAGCCGTGGTTTTGCGCTGGATATCCTGCCTTATCTTGCGGGACTTGCGGCATTTCTGGTCGGCGCGTCTCTGGTGCAGGTTTTTTATGGCCTGAAACCGCTGGCAGACCTGACCAAAGGGCTCGACCGTATTCGCGAGCGCCACAGCGGCAGATTGGAAGGCGCTCTGCCCGTGGAATTCGTGCCGGTCGAGGCGGCGGTCAATCGCCTTCTGGAATCGCAGGCGCAGTCGCTGGCCAAGGCGCGGGCGCGGGCCGGTGATCTGGCGCATGGGCTGAAAACGCCGCTCACCGTGCTGTCCAACGATGCGCTGACCCTGCGCGAGCGCGGCGAGGGCGAGATCGCCGACGAGATCGAGCAGCTGGTGCGTCTGATGCGTGGCCATGTGGAGCACGAACTGGCGCGCAGCCGCATCGTGGCCAATGCCGACATGCGCCAGACCGATGCGGATATCGAAAAGATCGTCGGGCAGGTGGTGAAAACGCTGCAGCGCACGCCCAAGGGCGAGGGGCTGACATGGACGGTGGAGATCGGCGCGCCACCCAATGTGCCGCTCGATGCGCATGATCTGCGCGAACTGATCGGAAACCTCACCGAAAACGCCGTCAAATGGGCGACAGGCGAAGTGTGTATCGGCTGGAAGGACGGCCGACTGGTCGTCGCCGATGACGGGCCGGGCGTGGACCCGGACAAGATCCGTAGCATGACGGAGCGCGGCGTGCGGCTGGACAGCCAGACGCCCGGCACCGGTTTTGGTCTGTCGATCGTCAAGGAAATCTGCGAGGTTTACGGGCTGGCCCTGTCGATCGAGAACCGGCAGGGCAGTGGTTTGATGGTGTCGGTGGGGTTCGGGGATGCCGCTTGAGGGGCGGGGCAAGGCTTGGCCTCTCCCCGCGATGAATGTGCAGGCTGTTGGAGCCGCGCTTGCTGACGCCTTATCCGAACGCCAGCGCCAGTTGGATACGGAAGGCTGGATGCCGCAGCACGACGATCAATATTGCGACAACGCAATTGGTGGAAACCGACCGGTCGCCGTCGCGACCTGATCAAGGCATCAGACCTCATCATCGCCGAGATCAATCGACTTGATCGAGCCGCCACGGAGGGATCGGAGATTGGTTGAGCTATGCCAAAACCTGCGCTTCGATCGCCGCTGCGATAAAGGCTTCCTTTGCCGCTTCCGCAGAGGCGCGTCTTTCGACGGCATTGGATACAGCGATACCGGCCAAATCGTACTTCGTTCCGCGATCGAGCGGCCAGCGTTGCATCAAATAATGAAGTGCCTCATCTGGTCCCTTGACGGTTTCCGAGGAGCCGTAACCAATACGCACATAAATCGGCGCTACCGATTCCGCCCTGTAGCGTCGCTCCTCCTTGTCCATTGTTGCTTCCTTGCGATCTTCCGTCGCTATGAGGCAATTCTACAAAAAATCGGAGGCTGAAAAGACACAAATTCGACTCAATGCTTGGTCCGTCCGATGGACCAGAAGCCCTCGCACCATGCACGAAAACGCTCTGGGAAGGTGTCGGTGAAATAGGGGCACGCGAAAGGTGTGAGGCCGTCGATAGCGGCCTGTCGGCCCTCTTCAACGATCTCAGTTCGGCGCGCGTCGCTGAGCATTCGGGAGTTGCCTTCCATAATGGGCTCCGCACAGAGGCGAGAGCGCAGGCATCTCCCAGCCGCCGAGAAATCGACGATGAGGCTGATATGGAGCAGCTGTCAGAGAAAGGAACCCCAGCAGCACCCGAAAAGACGGCGGGGCGTTAGCCGCACCACCTCAATGCTTATGTTCTGCGCCATCATCACCCTGCGTCGCTACCGGTGTCGCATCCGCAGCCTCCGTCGGATGCGGATGATCCGGGTCGGGACTATGCGTGGTGCGGTGGATGGCTGCCACATCGCCTTCCTGGCCATAAAGCGCGATATGCAGGCCCCAATAGGATGAGGCAAAGATCACCAGTGCGGCGGCAATACCGATCGGCGCGCCCGCCATCAGCTTCTTGAAACCCGGCACGAAAAACACGTCGCGGGTATGGTCTGCGGCGATCGCCACGATGACGGCCATGATCAGCGCGTGGCCGATGAGATCGATCCGGCCGAACGGATAAACGGCGGCGTTGAAGATGACGAACAGCGCCACGGCCGAGAGGCGGCGCACGAGCGGTGTCCACAACAGGCCAAAACCCATGGTGAATTCCGATACGCCAGCCATCGGGATAAACACGTCGCGCGGCATGCCGAAGGTGAGAAACGGCTTTTCCTCCACCAGCGGATAGAACCAGTCGGGATAGGCGAATTTTTCGAGGCTAGACCACATCAGCGCAATCGCCACACCCCAGCGCAGCGCCTGAAACCGGTGTTTTCTCAAGTCCTCGTTGGAAGAAGCTTCCATTACCAGATAGGCGGCGACACCGACGCCAAGTGCCAGATAATCGAGTAGGTGAAAAATGTCGTAATCGCGCAGCGCCAGCAGCCAGAGCAGAATGATGCCGGCGGCTGCGAGCGGCTGGGTTCGGCGGAAGAAGATCAGCATGGCGATCAGCAACTGGCCCCATGACACGATTTCCGAGGGCGTTTTCAGGTCGGGCGTCAGATAGACGCCGCCGACCGCAAAGATGGCAATAAAGAAGGCGCCGACCACGCAGCGCACGAAATCGTCGAGCCGGGTCCAGAGCGGATCGGTCAGGCGGTCCATGCCGAGCAGAATGCGTTCGCCAGCGCTGGATTTTTCGACGGCGCGGGTGGCGAGGAAAAACACCAGAACCAGCGCGATGCCGACCCAGAACCAGGTATCGGTAAGCGTCGCGCTGATCGGCTGCGGCGGGGCACCGACGATATAGGGCGCGAACCATTTGACGTGGGCGGCGGCCGGTTCGACAGCGAGGAGAAGCAAAGCGAGGGCGAGCCATCCGGCTCGATGAGCGGAGTGCATGGTGGTGTTCCTATCGATATCGCAGAGACGGCCGGAGCGGAGGCACCCGGACAACCCGTCATTTGCAATTTTGACGATAGTTTATTTTCTGACGGGTTATTTGCTTTTTGGCAATCAAGGAATGGATTGACGGCGGTCAGGCTGCGACAAACTGGCCATGTGCAGATAGTTTCCTGCGCGTGAGGCTCTCGGGTGGTGCCTTAGGACTGTCTAAAATTCGCGCAAAAGTCGCATATGCAGGAAACGCAAATAAGGGTCTTGAAGCCGGAAAATGCAATTCCCATCTTGGTTCTGCGGGCGCCGATGACGGGTCCGTAACGAGAGGTCAGGCATCGCCAGAACGGGATGCCGGCTTAAAAAACCGCAACACGTCGCTTCATGAGAGGACATCATGCGTCACGTCGATTTTTCCCCCCTTTATCGTTCCACCGTCGGTTTCGACCGCCTTTTCACCATGCTGGACAGCCTTGGTCAGCCTGATCAGGCACAGACCTATCCGCCCTACAATATCGAGCGGACCGGTGAGAACACCTATCGCATCACCATGGCTGTTGCCGGTTTCGACGAAAAGGAACTGAGCATCGAGGCCCGTGCGCATGTGCTGCACGTCAAGGGTGAAAAGAGCGAGGATGAAGCCGCTTCCAAGAGCGAGTTTCTCCATCGCGGCATCGCCAAGCGTGCCTTCGAGCGCCGTTTCCAGCTGGCCGATCATGTCGAGGTACAGACCGCGCAGCTGAAGAACGGCCTGCTCCACATCGATCTTCTGCGCACCATCCCGGAAGCGATGAAACCGCGCCGCATTGCGATTGCCGCCGAGCCGGTCGATACCCCGAAGACCATCGAGGCGCAGATCAGCCAGCCGCAGGTCAACTAAACTTCTAAGGCCAAAAATCCTCCCAAGACGACCTCCACGTCACATGGCCAACAGACGCCCCCTTGCAACTGCAAGGGGGCGTTTTGCTTGGTTTGACGGGATTTGATGTGCAGCCTACTATGCAATGACATGCTTCAGTCGCGAGGTTGTCATGCGTGTGACCGTGAAAAAAGTAGGCGGCAGCGCTTCCATTCCTATCCCGGACGAGATCATGGATGCGGCCAATCTTGCGGTTGACGCAGAGGTTGATGTCAGTGCGCAAAACGGGCGCGTGATTGTGGAAGCGCTCCACAAAGACGATCAAAGTCTTGACGAGATGATCGCCCTTATCACGCCGGATAATGTTCACGAGGAAATCGATTTTGGTGCGCCTGTCGGCAGAGAGCTGCTCTGATGCCGGTGGCCGGTTATGTCCCCGACGCGGGTGACATTGTCTGGCTGGATTTTTCGCCGCAGACAGGACACGAGCAAGCCCGGCGTCGCCCCGCACTGGTTTTGACGCCCGCCAGTTACAATCGTTTCGGCCTTATGCTGTGCTGTCCGATGACAACCAGGCGCAAGGGCTACCCTTTCGAAGTCATTCTTGAAGAGGGCAGCGTTGCGTTGGCAGACCAGATCAAAAGCCTGGACTGGAAAGGCCGAAACGCCCAGCCAAAGGGCCGGGCGTCAGATGTAGCGTTGAAGCAGGTCCGGGCCATGGCGACCAAACTGATCGGTTGACCCGGCAGGCCTCGATCTTCCTCACGCCGCAGCCGTTGCGCTCTTGTCTTCCACCTTCACCTTGCGCTGTGCGTATTTCTGCGCCAGCACGGCGCAGACCATCAGCTGGATCTGGTGGAACAGCATGATCGGCAAAACGATGGCGCCGATCGCTGAGGACTGGCCGGCGAAGATGGCATTGGCCATCGGCACGCCCGAAGCCAGCGATTTTTTCGAACCGCAGAAGGTGATGGCGATCTCGTCTTCTTTGGAGAAGCCGAGCAGGCGGCTACCATACATGGTGATGACGATGACGACCGCCAGCAGCACCATGTCCGTCACGATGACGGCGGCGATGTCGGTGAGCGAGAACGTGCGCCAGATGCCTTCGATGACAGCGGTCGAGAAGGCCAGATAAACCACCATCAGGATGCCGCCGCGATCGACCGGCGCCAGCAGTTTTTTGCGCGCACGGATCCAGTTGCCGATGAAGGGCTGCAGAAGCTGGCCGATGACGAAGGGGGCGAGCAGCTGCAGCGCGATCTTTTCGATGGCATCGGCCGACACGCCGCCGCCTTCGCCCGTCGTCGACATCACGAGGCCGGCGAGGATCGGCGTCAGGAACATGCCAAACAGGTTAGAGCCGGAAGCCGACACGATCGCCGCAGGCACGTTGCCGTTGGCCATGGAGGTGAACGCGATCGACGACTGCACGGTGGATGGCAGAACGCAGAGGAACAGGATGCCGGCGTAAAGCGGGGCGGGCAAAATGCTTTCCGGCAGAAATCCGATGGCCAGACCAAGCAGCGGGAAGATCACGAAGGTGGTGGCGAGAATGGTGAGATGCAGGCGCCAGTGCAGCAGGCCGCCGACCACGACTTCGCGCGACAGGCGGGCGCCATGCAGGAAAAACAGCAGGCCGATGGCGATGTCGGTGGCGATGCCGAACCAGTAGGCGGGCTCACCTGAAATCGGCAGGAAGGAGGCGAGGATGACCGCGCAGACCAGCATGATCGTGAAACGGTCCGGCATGAAGCGGCTCATGGATATTCCCTAACACTGATTTTTCTTCGATTGTAGAGCGTCTTCCCTTATCATGATGCGCGATGCAAGAATTAACAGTTATCACGAAGCAGGATAGGCGTGCTCAATCTCCATCATCTCGAAAGCTTTGTGATGTTGCAACAGGCCGGCAGCTTTACCGCTGCGGCTGAGCGTCTGGGTATCGGGCAATCGACGATCAGCCAGCATATCCAGCGGCTGGAAAAATCGCTCGGTCGGCAACTGGTGCAGCGCGACACACATCAGGTGCGGCTGACGGTGGATGGCGAAGCGCTGCTCGGTTATGCGCGCGGCATGCTGGATTTGAATGGCAAGGTGGCGTCGCTGTTTGGTGAAAGCCGTCTGCGCGGGCGTTTGCGGCTGGGTGTTTCCGAGGATGTGGTCGCCAATCGGTTGACTGCCATTCTGGAGGATTTCAGCCGTTTGCATCCGTGGGTGGATCTTGAGTTGACAGTCGCATTGAGCGGCGTGTTGTTCCAGATGCAGGAGGTGGGTGAACTCGATCTGGTTCTGGCCAAACGGCATATCGGTGAAACGCACGGGCGGCTGCTTTATCGCGAGCCGCTGGTCTGGCTGGCGCGGGATGCCGATGTCCTGTCGCGGGTCGATGTCGTGCCACTGATCGCCTTTCCGCCGCCGAGCATTACCCGAAAAGTGGCACAGCAGGCGCTGGATCAGAACAATATTGCGTGGCGGATCGTCTGCACCTGCGGCAGTCTTTCCGGCCTGACGGCTGCGGCGCGAGCCGGCATGGGTGTGCTGGTGCAGCCGCGCAGCATGGCGCCGGCAGGTTTGCGGGAGATCGCGCCGGGGCGTCTGCCGGATCTGGAGGATATCGAATTCGTGCTGGTGCCGCGGCGTGGGGCCGATGCGGCGCTGGTGGAGGCGGTATCGAGTTTGATCACGGCGCGCATTGTGCCGTGAGTGGGGGGAGGCGAAGGTCGAGGCGGGTGTCCTTCTCCCCGTCATGACGGGGAGAAGAGGCAAGCCGCATCCTCTGACATCATTGTTCAAGCCGAAGCGCAGATCGACAGGAACTGGTCGACGTCTTCTTCCGTCGTCGCGAAGCTCGTCACCATGCGGATCAGCACTTCATCACCGGCCACCTTTTCCGGCATGTCGCGCGGTTCCAGCCAGTCATAAAACTTCGCGCCCTTTTCCTGTGCCGCCTTGGCGGAGGATTTCGGCAGGATGGCAAAAACTTCGTTAGCCTGTGTCGGCCAGGCGAGGCGGGCGCTGTTGAGCGAGCCGAAGCCGGCGCGCAGTCGGTTGGCCATCTCGTTGGCGTGGCCGGCAAGGCCCAGCCACAGGTCGTCCTTCAGATAGGCATCGAACTGGGCGGCGATGAAGCGCGATTTGGAGAAAAGCTGCGCGGTGCGCTTGCGCAGGAAGGCAAAGTCCTTGGCAAGTTGCGGATCGAAAAAGACGATCGCCTCGGCGCACCAGCAGCCGTTCTTGGTGCCGCCGAAGGACAGGACGTCGACGCCGCGCTTCCATGTCATCTCAGCCGACGTGCAGCCGAGCGCCATAAGGGCGTTGGCAAAACGGGCGCCATCCATATGCAGCGGCAGGCCGTTATCCTTGGCGATTTTTGCAATCGCGTCGATTTCGTCGAGCGTATAGACGGTGCCGGCCTCGGTGGCCTGCGTCATCGAGATGGCGGCGGCGCGGCCGTGGTGAATGGCGTCCTGCGGATAACGGGCAATGCGGCTCACAAGGTTCTCCGGCAGCATCTTGCCGTCCGGGCCTTCGACGGCGACCATGCGCATGCCGGAAAAGAAGTCCGGGGCGCCGCATTCGTCCTCAATGATATGCGCTTCCGAATGACAGAAGGTCAGGCCGCCGGCACGGGCAATGCTCGCAAGCGACAGCGAATTGGCAGCGGTGCCGGTCGCGACGAAAAACACAGCGACTTCCCGCTCGAAGATCTCGTTGAAACGGACCTCGATCGACTTGTCGAGGTCACTGGAACCGTAGGCGGAGGCGAAGCGCGTGGATTCCTTGGAGAGGCGTTCGTTGATGGCGGGGTGGGCGCCGGCCCAGTTGTCGGATGCGAAAAACATGGAAAATCCTGTTACAAAATGCGCAGCGGTTCGGGAGATTTTTTCGAGCTTAAGGTTTTTGCGGCGCCAATCAACGGAAAAGCAGAGCTTTGGCGGCGGCCCTAACATCTCCGCAATCTAAAAGATGTCATCTGGTCTTTTGGGTAATTTTATTGCGCTGCGCCATAGTGTTTCGGCATTCTTGTGTCGTTTTGTCCGGTTTGAATCGTATTTCAGCCACTTGTGGAGCATTCACTTCTGTGGCATATAAATTGAGAATTAGGTCAGAAAGACTGTCCTATTTTCGGGAAATCGGGTCGGCGATAGGCCGGTTTCACCGCTGACGTTGGCGCCGATCCGGGTTATGCTGCCTCTTGAAGAGGTCGCGGTTCGCCCGGGCGGCGCCGTCGCATGACGCCAGGAATGACGTCAGAACTGTCGCATGAATTTTGGGATGATGTGCGACACCCGTGCCTCGTTCTGCAGAAATAACAAATGCCACCTTGCCGCCTGTGCGGCCAACAGGAGGAATGACCATGACGAAGACGATTGCCGACATCTCCGGTTTGCAGGCGGTCACGCCCGTGAAAAACGAGGAGAGTGTTCCTTTTGTCGCCTCGGGCATTCCGGGCCGCCAAGGTCTTTATGATCCGAAGAACGAACATGATGCCTGCGGCGTTGGCTTCATCGCGCATATGAAGGGTCAGAAGTCGCACCAGATCGTCAAAGACGGCCTGTTCATCCTCGAAAACCTGACGCATCGCGGCGCTGTTGGTGCCGATCCGCTGATGGGCGATGGTGCCGGCATTCTGGTGCAGATCCCCGACCGTTTTTTCCGCGAGGAAATGGCAAAGCAGGGCGTGACCCTGCCGAAGGCCGGCGAATATGCGGTCGGCCACCTGTTCATGCCGCGCAAGTCGGAAGAGATCGAACATTACAAGCAGGTGGTGAAGGACGTCATCGCCGAAGAGGGCCAGCAGTTCCTCGGCTTCCGCGATGTGCCGGTCGACAATTCCTCGCTTTCCAAGGCGCCGGAAATCGCTGCCACCGAACCCTATCACTGTCAGGTCTTCATCGGCGCCGGTCGCGATGCCGCGACCAACCCGGATTTCGAGCGCAAGCTGTTCCTGATCCGAAAGGTCATTTCGAACCGCATCTATGATGCCTTTGGCGGCGTCGACCAGGGTTTCTATCCGGTCTCGCTGTCCTCCACCACCATTGTCTACAAGGGCATGTTCCTGGCCTATCAGGTCGGCGCCTATTACACGGACCTGGCCGACCCGCGTTTCGAAAGCGCCGTCGCCCTCGTACATCAGCGTTTCTCCACCAACACGTTCCCGTCGTGGAAGCTGGCGCACCCCTACCGCATGGTTGCCCATAACGGCGAAATCAACACCCTGCGCGGCAACGTCAACTGGATGGCGGCGCGTCAGGCGTCCGTCTCCTCGCCGTTGTTCGGTGATGATATTTCCAAGCTGTGGCCGATCTCCTACGAAGGCCAGTCGGATACGGCCTGTTTCGACAACGCGCTGGAATTCCTGCTGCGCGGCGGGTATTCGCTGGCGCATGCGATGATGATGCTGATCCCGGAAGCATGGGCGGGCAACCAGTCCATGTCGAAGGAGCGCAAGGCGTTCTACGAATACCACGCCGCGCTGATGGAGCCGTGGGATGGCCCGGCCGCCGTCTGCTTCACCGATGGTCGCCAGATCGGCGCGACGCTCGACCGTAACGGCCTGCGCCCGGCGCGGTATCTTGTCACCGATGACGACCGCATCGTTCTCGCGTCAGAAGCCGGCACGCTACCGGTGCCGGAAGAAAGCATCGTCAAGAAATGGCGCCTGCAGCCGGGCAAGATGCTGCTGATCGACATGGAAAAGGGCCAGATCATCTCCGACGAGGAGCTGAAGACGGAACTTGCCACCAAGCACCCTTATTCCAAGTGGCTCGACAACACCCAGCTCATTCTCGAAGAGCTGAAGCCGGTTGAACCGCGTGCGCTGCGTCGTGACGTGTCGCTGCTCGACCGCCAGCAGGCCTTTGGTTACACCCGCGAGGACACAAAGATCCTGATGTCGCCGATGGCGACCACCGGTCAGGAAGCCGTGGGCTCGATGGGCACCGACACGCCGATCTCGGCGATGTCGGAAAAGTCAAAGCTGCTCTACACCTATTTCAAGCAGAACTTTGCGCAGGTCACCAACCCGCCGATCGACCCGATCCGCGAAGAACTGGTGATGAGCCTGGTGTCCTTCATCGGCCCGCGTCCGAACATTCTCGACCATGACGGGATGGCCAACGCCAAGCGTCTGGAAGTGCGCCAGCCGATCCTGACGAACGGCGATCTCGAAAAGATCCGCTCGATCGGCCACACGGAAGACCGTTTCGACACCAAGACGCTCGACTTCACCTACGCGATCGAGCGCGGTGCCGAAGGCATGCCGGAAATGCTCGATCGTCTGTGCGAGCGCGCCGAGGCGGCCGTCAAGGGCGGTTATAACATCATCGTGCTCTCCGACCGCCAGATTGGCCCGGACCGCATGGCCATTCCGGCGCTGCTCGCAACGGCTGCCGTGCATCATCACCTGATCCGCAAGGGTCTGCGCACCTCGGTCGGTCTCGTCGTGGAATCCGGCGAGCCGCGCGAAATCCACCATTTCTGCTGTCTCGCCGGTTATGGCGCGGAAGCCATCAACCCGTATCTTGCCTTCGACACGCTGACCGACATGCATATGCGCGGCGAATTCCCCAAGGAAGTCGATGCGCAGGAAGTGGTCTATCGCTACATCAAGGCTGTCGGTAAGGGCATCCTCAAGGTCATGTCCAAGATGGGCATTTCCACCTACCAGTCCTATTGCGGCGCGCAGATCTTTGATGCCGTCGGCCTGTCTTCGGAACTGGTCGAACAGTATTTCTTCGGCACCGCTTCGTCGATCGGTGGCATCGGTCTTGAAGAGATCGCTCAGGAAACCACCAGTCGCCACGAGTCTGCATTCGGCAAGGACCCGATCCTTGCCTCGACGCTCGATATCGGCGGCGAATATGCCTATCGCATGCGTGGCGAAAGCCATGCCTGGACGCCTGACGTCGTCGCCACACTCCAGCACGCCGTGCGTGGCAACAGCCAGGACCGCTACCGCGAGTTTGCCGAAATCGTCAACGACACGGCCGTTCGCATGAACACCATCCGCGGCCTGTTCAAGATCAAGTCGGCGGAAGAGCTTGGCCGCAAGCCGGTGTCCATCGACGAGGTTGAAGCGGCTGTCGATATCGTCAAGCGTTTCTCCACCGGCGCCATGTCCTTCGGCTCGATTTCGCGCGAAGCCCATACGACGCTCGCCATCGCCATGAACAAGATCGGCGGCAAGTCGAATACAGGTGAAGGCGGCGAGGAAAGCGATCGTTATCTGCCGCGCCGCGATGGTTCGATGAACCCGGAACGTTCGGCCATCAAGCAGATCGCCTCGGGCCGCTTTGGCGTCACGACCGAATATCTGGTCAATGCCGATATGCTGCAGATCAAGGTCGCGCAGGGTGCCAAACCCGGCGAAGGCGGCCAGCTGCCCGGCCACAAGGTTGATGCAACGGTTGCCAAGACACGCCACTCGACACCGGGCGTCGGCCTCATCTCGCCGCCGCCGCACCATGACATCTATTCGATCGAAGATCTGGCGCAGCTGATCTACGACCTGAAAAACGTCAACCCGACCTCCGACATTTCCGTCAAGCTGGTGTCGGAAGTGGGCGTCGGCACGGTTGCCGCCGGTGTCGCCAAGGCGCGCGCCGATCATATCACCGTCTCCGGTTTCGATGGCGGCACGGGCGCATCGCCGCTCACCTCGCTCAAACATGCCGGTTCTCCTTGGGAAATCGGCCTTGCCGAAACCCAGCAGACGCTGGTGCTGAACGGTCTGCGTTCGCGCATCGCGCTGCAGGTGGATGGTGGCCTGAAGACCGGCCGTGACGTCATCATCGGTGCGCTTCTGGGTGCCGACGAGTTCGGTTTCGCCACGGCTCCGGTCATCGCTGCCGGCTGCATCATGATGCGCAAGTGCCATCTGAACACCTGCCCTGTCGGCGTGGCCACGCAGGACCCGGTTCTGCGCAAGCGCTTCAAGGGCACGCCGGAACACGTCATCAACTACTTCTTCTTCGTGGCCGAAGAAGTGCGCGAAATCCTCGCCTCGCTCGGTTTCACCAGGCTCGACGAGATCATCGGTTCTTCGGATTTCCTGGCCAAGGACGAGATGCTCGACCACTGGAAGTCCAAGGGTCTCGATTTCTCGAAGATCTTCCACAAGGTGGACGCGCCGAAGGAAGCCACCTACTGGACCGAGCGCCAGAAACATCCGATCGACGACATTCTCGATCGCAAGCTGATCGAAAAGGCCATGCCCGCCTTGGAAAACAAGGAGCCGGTGGTTTTTGAAGCCTCGATCAAGAACGTCGACCGTTCGGCCGGTGCCATGCTCTCCGGTGAACTGGCCAAGCGCTGGAACGAAAAGGGCCTGAAGGACGACACGATCCGCGTGACCTTGACGGGTACCGCCGGCCAGTCGTTCGGCGCTTTCCTCGCACGCGGCATCACCTTCGATCTCGTCGGTGACGGTAACGACTATGTCGGCAAGGGTCTTTCGGGTGGCCGCATCATCGTGCGCCCGCCGGAAAACTCCAAGATCGTCGCCGAAAACTCGATCATCGTCGGCAATACCGTGCTCTACGGTGCGACCTCGGGCGAATGTTATTTCCGCGGCGTTGCCGGTGAACGTTTCTCGGTTCGTAACTCGGGTGCCATCGCGGTCGTCGAGGGCGTGGGTGACCACGGCTGCGAATATATGACCGGCGGCATTGTCGTTGTTCTCGGCGAAACCGGCCGCAACTTTGCAGCCGGCATGTCGGGTGGCGTGGCTTACGTGCTGGATGAAGTTGGTGACTTCGCCAAGCGCTGCAACATGGCCATGGTCGAGCTGGAGCCGGTGCCGGAAGAAGACGACATGCTGGAAAAGCTGCACCATCGTGGCGGCGACATCCAGCACAAGGGCCGCGTCGACGTGTCGGAAGACATGACCCGCCACGACGAGGAGCGTCTCTACCAGCTGATCTCCAACCACATGCACTACACGGGCTCCACCCGCGCCAAGGAAATCCTGGATCGCTGGGGCGAGTACCGTCCAAAATTCCGCAAGGTCATGCCGGTCGAATATCGCCGTGCGCTTGAGGAAATGGAACGCATGCGGATGGGCGTGGCTGCGGAGTAGTTCGACTGTCAGCGCCTTATGGTATCAGAGATAATCTGATGATGGAGGTGCCGATGTCTGCCGTATCGCACAACATGAGAAGCAAGATCATCCGAAAAGACGGTGTTCGGATGGTCGTCATTCCCGAAGAGTTCTTCTTGGTGGGGGAAGAGGTTGAACTTCTCCAGGATCGAGACGGTCTGATCTCGATCTTTCCCGGAGAAGAGTGGGCGAGGGAAGAGTTATGGGCTCGGTTCAATCCATTTGTTGAATGGAAAGACGGGACTTGGCCAAAAGAGATCCCCAAGTGGGACAAAGATTGACCTGACCACCCCGAAACGAGTGGTCCAGACGGTTCAGATAAAGGAAAAAGCATGGGCAAGGTAACGGGTTTCATGGAAATCGACCGGCAGGTGGCAAAGTACCAGCCGGCCTCCGACCGCATTCGCCATTTCCGCGAGTTCACCATCCCCATGTCGGATGCCGAGGTCACCAAACAGGCGGCCCGCTGCATGGACTGTGGCATCCCCTATTGCCACGGCCCGACCGGCTGTCCGGTGCATAACCAGATCCCCGACTGGAACGATCTGGTCTATAACAACAAGTGGGAAGAGGCGATCCGCAACCTCCATTCCACCAACAACTTTCCGGAATTCACCGGCCGTGTCTGCCCCGCACCTTGCGAGGAAGCCTGCACACTGAACCTTGAAGATGCACCGGTTGCGATCAAGACGATCGAACAGGCGATTGCCGACAAGGCCTATGAACTGGGTTACATCGTGCCGCAGCCGGCAACGGTGAAGACCGGCAAGAAGGTGGCGATCATCGGCTCCGGCCCGGCCGGCATGGCGGCTGCACAGCAGCTCGCCCGCGCCGGTCACGAAGTCCATGTCTATGAGCGCGAGACGAAGGCCGGCGGCCTGCTGCGTTACGGCATCCCGGACTTCAAGATGGAAAAGAACTTTATCGATCGCCGCGTCGAGCAGATGACCGGCGAAGGCGTCACCTTCCATTACGGCGTCAATGTCGGCGTCGACAAGCCGACCGAAGAGCTGATGGCCGAACATGACGCCGTCATCTATTGCGGCGGTTCGGAAACCCCGCGTCCGGCCGGTATTCCCGGTGTCGAACTGCACGGCGTCTATGATGCCATGCCTTATCTGGTGCAGCAGAACCGTCGCGTCGGCCGCGAAAACATCGACAGCACGGGCTGGCCGGCAGAACCAATCCTTGCCGGTGCCAAGCATGTCGTGGTTGTCGGCGGTGGCGATACGGCGTCGGACTGCGTCGGCACTGCTTTCCGTCAGGGCGCAGTCAAAGTGACCCAGCTCGACATCCGCCCGATGCCGCCGGAAAAGGAAGACAAGCTCGCCGTCTGGCCGTTCTGGGCGACCAAGATGCGCACCTCGTCTTCGCAGGCCGAAGGCGCCAACCGCGAGTTTCAGGTGGCAACGCTCGAATTCGTCGGCGAAGACGGCATGCTGACCGGTGTGCGCTGCTGCCAGGTGGATGAACGCCGCAAGCCGATTGCCGGCACGGATTTTATCATCAAGGCCGATCTCGCCTTCATCGCCATCGGCTTTTCCGGCCCGATGACGACGGGTGTTCTTTCGGAACTGGAAGGCAAGCTCGAACTGAACACCGACCGCCGTGGCTCGACCAACGTCGTTGCCAATGAGCGTGACTACAAGACCTCGATCGACAAGCTCTATGTCGCCGGCGACGTGCGTCGTGGCCAGTCGCTGGTCGTCTGGGCTATCCGCGAGGGCCGCCAGGCGGCGCGTGCGGTCGATGAGGCGCTGATGGGTTCGTCGGTTCTGCCGCGCTAAGCACAGTCGCTTCGTTATCGAATATCGGCCCTCTCGCTTACCGCGAGGGGGCTTTTTGCTGCCGTCATCGTTTGACGGAAAAGCGGAATCACCGCAGCTTCGTTGCCATGTACATTCTCAAGCAAGGCATCAAGAAAAACCCGGAAAGGCGATGGGCTTTGCCCGATCGCATCTTCTTCGGTCACGGCGCCTGCGCATTGCTGGCCGGCACTTTTCTGCGCAATCCACCATTGCCCGGCTTTTATGCCGAGCGCATCATTCCTTCTGAAGAGTTTGCCGGTGGGCATGCCTATGTGACCGATGGAACGGTCGTCTTCGACTATCATGGATACTCGTTGCGCAAACGGTTGCTGGCGCATCATGCCAAGGGCTGGTCGAAACGATATCCGGGCTGGAGTTGCTCAATCGAGACGGTCGATTTCGATCTGCTCGATACAGCTGAGTTGAACAGCCGCAAGATGCTGGGACCGGATCAGTATCTGCATGACGTCATTCCACGCGCGCAGGCGTTCATCGACAAGGTTGATCACGCTGCCGTTTCTGCCAGAGCGCGGGCCCTGATTACTGCGTCGCCTTGATCCGGTAATCATCGACGCGACCCGCAGGCGCTTCCGGCAGTTCGCCCCGTGTCACCAGAAGGTCGCGTGGAGATTGGCTCAAGGCCGGGGCAGGGGCGCTGGCACCGAGCAGGTCCTTGCCGCCGTCGAGGTCAGGGTCAGAGAGTGCAATCGGCTGGGTGGAGACGATGGCAGCCATCGGCGTGCCTGGAAGCACGGGCAAAGCCGGCAGGTTGCTGCCGTCGAGATTGACCATTTCGGCCGGTGGAACATCGCCGAGATGACGGCGGATGACCTTTTCCACGTAGAAAGCCAGCTTGCGGCGGCCGGCCTCGGTCATGTTGATGCCGTCGGAACTGCGCAGGCGCACCTGCTGGCCGTTCACGTCCGAACCGGTGACGATGAATTTCCCGTCCTCGTCGACAAAACCGTCCCAGATATCGACGAACTCGCCGCCGATCTCTTCGGCCTGGGTGCGGAAGATGGTGTTGAGTGTGACCGCATCCGCGGTCATCGAGGCGGATTGGAAGGCCGGCAGGCCCACCCACAACAATGGCAGGTCGTGGTCGCGGGCAATCTGGCCGAATTCGTTGACGCGTTGCTTGTAGATCTCGAACCAGCGTTCGGTGCGGAATTTTTCGCGCGCGTCATTGCTGTCGATCTGCTGTCGGTCATTGGCGCCGATCATGACAACAACGAGTGATGGTTTTTCGTTGGCGATCAGTTCGGGCAGTGCCTGTGGCCAGTCGTAGTGGTCCTGACGCACGAGACCGGATGCGGTCTCGCCGTGATTGACGACAAGGACACCGGGATTTTCGGCAAAGGCGGCTTCAAGGCCACCGGCCAGGCGGCCGGCCAGAAAATCTCCGACGACCAATACCTTCTTGGCATTTTCCAGCTTCTGCACGGGTTCAGGCTTCGGCTCGGCGGCAATTACCGGCGCGGCCGGTGCGGTGCGAACAGGGCGACGCGGTGTCGAGGCAGGGGCCGCCCGTCGTTTGCGGCGCGGTTCCATCTCTATCATCGACGGATCGCGCCGGCGACGGTCACCAAAAAACATGTCCATCAGGGTGCGGCGCTGCGGGCGCTCATAACGGCGGGGTTCGTCCAGATAATAACGCCGTTCCTGCGCGGCGACAGGCGCGACAAATTCCGGCAGGGCGATGATGACGACCGTCACCACGAGAATGGCACGCGCACCAAAAACCTTCAGTCGTTTGCCAAGGGGGAGCCGTGCAGCCTTCATGTCCCTGCCGTCCATTTCTTCCGGGCCGCGAGTGGACCGCAGCCCGGTTCCAGAGTCAACGATGCGATCATAATGATGGCATCGTGATGTCAGCGGATCGCCTTCAACAGCGAATGCGAGGGCTCGCCATCCTGCTGCATGCCGAGGCGTTTCTGGATCGCGGAAATGGCGGCTTTCGAGCCGGAGCCGAAATTGCCGTCGACTTCGCCGTCGTAATAACCGAGTTCCTTCATGCGCGACTGCAGCTCGAACTTTTCGGTGATGTCGAGCGTACCTTGCGGACGCGGCCAGCGTTGCTGCATGCCGCCGTAACCGGCGATCTGGTCGGCCAGAAGGCCAACGGCCAGCGCGTAACTGTCAGCGGCGTTGTATTTCTTGATGGTGAAGAAGTTTTTCATCATCAGGAAAGCCGGGCCGTCGGAGCCTGCCATCAGCTTCAGCGTGGCGCGATCACCCCCGCGCGGAAAACCCTTGCCGTTGGGGCGGGTGAAGCCAAGCGCTGCCCATTGCGCAATCGTCTTGGTCTGGCCTTCATATTTGGCGGCACCGGCCGGCAGGGCAGCTTCGTAACCCCAGGTCTTGCCCGAGGTCCAGCCGTTCTTGGCCAACAGGTTGGCGGCGGTGGCGAGCGCATCCGGCACCGAATGCCAGATGTCGCGCTTGCCATTGCCATCTGCATCGACCGCATAGAGCAGATAGCTGGTCGGGATGAACTGCGTGTGGCCCATGGCGCCAGCCCAGGAACCGGTCAACTGTTTTGGTGTGACGTCACCGGCCTGCAGGATTTTCAGCGCGGCGATCAGCTGGGTGCGGCCGAATTTGGAGCGCTTCGGGTCGGCCCAGGCGAGCGTGGCCAGCGCCTGCGGCACGTGGTGCAGGCGTTCCGGGTTTTCGAGTGCGGCGCCGTAATTGGATTCCATCGACCAGATGGCGAGAACGATATGCTGATCGACGCCGAACTGTCGTTCGATGGCGTTGAGCAGGCGGCCATGACGCGCCTTCATCTCGCGACCGATCTTGACTGTATAGGGGTTCACGCGGCTGTCGAGATAATCCCAGATCTTCGACTTGAATTCGGGCTGGTACTGCGCCTTCTGCAGCACGTCCTGATCGGGCGTGCTGATGCCCGCAAAAGCCTTGTTATAGGTCGAGCGGGTAATGCCGCTCTTGGCTGCCGTCTCATAGAAATTTGCGACAAAAGCCTTGAAACCTTGGTCTGCCTGAGCATGTATCGGAGTGACCGCGAGCGTCATGCCTGCGATCATCGAGAGAGCGAGCGCTTGAAAGCGACGGGGGCGAGTCATAGTCATGGACGGCGTATCCGTTGTTCTTCCAGTCAGGGTTTTCACCGGTGATGGCGGCCGGGTTACGGTCAGTGTAGAACATCAGAATAAATAAATTCTTTACCATGAGAACATCGCTCTGTCATTGCCCCGAAAAGGTTGAAATATATCCCTAGAGACCTTTTCACGGGCGACCGACAGACAGATAGATTGTGCTTTTAGGAGGCATGAGTGGGACACCAAAAGATTCGCAAGGCAGTATTTCCGGTAGCAGGCATGGGTACGCGCTTTCTGCCCGCGACCAAGGCCGTGCCGAAGGAAATGCTGACCGTCGTCGATAAGCCTGTCATCCAGTATGTGGTGGACGAGGCTATCGAAGCCGGTATCGAACATCTCGTGTTCGTCACCGGTCGCGGCAAAGGCGTTATTGAAGATTATTTTGATATTCAATTTGAACTGGAAGCACTCCTCAAGGAGCGCAACAAGAATGCCGAACTGACCATTCTTTCCGACATGCTGCCGCAGGCCGGTATGGCGAGCTTTACCCGCCAGCAGTCGCCGCTCGGCCTCGGCCACGCCGTATGGTGCGCCCGTGATATCGTCGGCGACGAGCCGTTTGCCGTGCTTCTGCCCGACATGATCATGTCGGCCGAAAAGGGCTGCCTCAAGGGCATGGTCGAGCTTTACGAAAAGACCGGCGGCAACATTCTGGCCGTCGAGGAATGCGATCCGGAACAGGCCCACAAGTATGGCATCGTCGGCGTCGGTGACGCTGTCGGCGAGGGCTTCAAGATCACCCAGATGGTCGAAAAGCCGGCCAAGGGTACGGCACCTTCGAACTTCTTCATCAACGGCCGTTATATCCTGCAGCCGGAAGTGTTCGACATTCTGGAAACCCAGGAACGCGGCGCCGGCAACGAAATCCAGCTGACCGACGGCATGCTGACACTGGCGAAATCCCAGGAATTCGCAGCCTACAAGTTCACCGGCGAAACCTATGACTGCGGCGCCAAGGATGGTTTTATCCTTGCCAACGTGGCTTTTGCCCTGAAGCGTGCGGACATCCGCCCGAGCGTGGAAAACGGCTTGAAGGCACTGGTTTCCAAGCTCGGCTGAGTTTTGGGGAATTGAATGAGAGAGGCCTCGGAGTGATGCTCCGGGGCCTTTTTTGCTTGTCTTAACGTCGCAACGTCAGGCCCGCGCCGATCTGCACCGTCTTGGTCGGTGACCCTCCGGCGTTTTCCTCGTGTTCGTAAGTCACGTCGCCGGTCAGATCGAGATAGCGGTTGAGCCGATAGGTGATACCGGCACCCAGCTCGTAGGTGCTCTCGTCGCTGCCGGACGGAAAATCGCGCAGCGTGGTGGCGCCGGTCAGGCGGGCGATCAGGTCGTTGCGCATCTGGTGCTGCACGGCGGTGGAAAATCGGTATTCGGCCCAGCCGTTGGCGCCGGCCGCCGTCGCATCCTGCAGCGTCGTGCGCAGGCCGAAATCGATATCGGTGCCACGACGCGGAGACCATGTGGCATTGCCGTCGAAGGCGACGGCGCCGAGGTCATCGAGGCGGCTGTCGTCATATTTGGCGACGACGTAACCGACGCCCAGTTCGCCGCGAAGCTTTTCGGAAAAATCGAATTCGACACCGCTGCGGACGGCATAATTGTTCGAAGAGCGCTGGTAGCCGGATGAATCGAAACGTTCGTCATACACGGCGCGACCGGCGGCGACCTCCAGGAAAGGGATGATCGCCGGCGACAGCTCGTAACCGATGCGCAGGCGGCCATCGACACCGGTGCGATCGCGATCACCACGGCTGACGGTGGTTCCATCACTCAGATCGACATCGCCATAAACGGAGCGCGCCACCGAGAGGGCAGCCGTACCGCGCATCACGCCAAAATCGCGCTGAACTGCAACGCCGCCACCGAACCGCTGTACGGTCGATTGCGTGCTGGCACCGGCAACCGCGTTCGGGTCGCTGTTGCTTTCACGCTCCAGCGCGTAATTGCCGGTAATGTTGGCGATCGTCTCGTTGGACAGGTCCAGCCGCAGGTCGGCATCAATCCGGCCTTCCGGTTCGAAATCGGCGCTGTTGCTGGTGCGGCCGGACAGCGTCTTTTCGAACGTGCCTTCCCCTGTCACCGTCAGCGCATGGCGGGACCAGTCGGAGGACAGCGTGCCGCGGATGGCGGTGGAAAGGTAGTTGCGGCTGGCCTTGCCGGCGCCGGTACGTTCCGTCTCGTGGTTGATGCTCTGGTTGACGCTTGGCCGCAGCGTGAATGTGCCAAGCCGCACGCCCAATCCGTCATCGGTGCGCGGTAGCGGATTGTCGATGCCGTCACGATTGAGTTCGGGCGGGTTGAGCGGGCCCTCGACCGGCTGGTTCAGATCCAGTTCCGCCGCCTGGCTGGTCTCATCGACAAGGCCGTCCTGATCGGTGCCCCGGCCGTTCGCCTGCCTGCCATTCAATATCTGATTTTGCGCCTGGTTCGGATCGTCCGCGCCGGCATCCTGTGCGTTGGGATCACCATAGGGATCAGGGGAGCCGGTCGGGATCGGATTGCCGGCGACAGGGCTGATACCGTTGCTCGAGCCGAGAGCGCCTGTCGGTAAGCTTCCTGAAGTGGCGGGCGTGCCGTATCCCGTGCCGCCATTGGTCGTTGTGGAATAGGAGCTCGCGCGATTGGTCGCCGCGCCGGGATAGGTCGTCTGGGCCAGAGCTATGCTGGGCACTAGGACGGTGGAGGCAAGAAGCACAAGCATCGGGCCGCGGCTCAAGGCCGGACGGTTCTGCCATGTCGGGCGGGCGAGACTGACGGATGGTGCAGGGGCGGGTATCACGGATGCGCGCGAAAAAGCCGCCCGCTTGCGGGGCGCTCCCGATCGAGCCTTTTGTCCTGTGCCGTTCATCGCATCGCCTGCAAGGGATAGATATTATCCAATCCTAAATCACTATGGTTAATGATCCGTTTCTTGGCCATTGAGGCTTCTTGTGCGGCGATCCGCCCATGTTGCGATCCTGTGTTGCGATGGACAAAAAATCGCAACGGCGTTACATGCACGCCATGACCCAGAACGCCGCTGAAACCACCGCTGCAACCGTGCCCTTGGCCGATGTCATCGCATCCGCCTTGCGGACCGTCGCCTTTGAAAAGCAGGGGCTGGATGCTCTGGAAGCGGCCTTGAACAATGGTCTGGCCGAGCCGTTCCGCAAGGCGGTCGATACCATTTTGGCAACGACCGGCCGTGTCATCATCACCGGCGTGGGTAAAAGCGGCCATATCGGCGTCAAGATGGCGGCAAGCCTGTCATCGACCGGCACGCCGACATCCTTCGTGCATGCCGCGGAAGCGGCCCATGGCGATCTCGGTATGATTGCGCAGAACGACGTGGTTCTGGCCATCTCCAAAGGCGGAGAAAGTGCCGAACTGAAGAGCATCGTCGCCTATACGCGCCGTTTTTCCATTCCGCTGATCGCGCTCACCTGCAATGCGCAATCCTCGCTCGGTCGCGCCGCCGATATCGTGCTGCTTCTGCCGGATGCTCAGGAAGCCTGTCCGCATGGTTTGGCGCCCACCACCTCGACGCTTTTGCAGATGGCGTTTGGCGATGCGCTGACCGTGGCGCTTCTGGAAGCGCGCGGATTTACGCCGACCGATTTTCGCGTGTTCCATCCCGGCGGCAAGCTGGGCGCGAGCCTCATGCACGTGCGCGACATCATGCATACCGGCGATCGCGTGCCGCTGGTCAAAAAAGGCACGCCGATGGTGGAGGCGATCACCGTCCTGTCGCACAAGCATTTTGGCTGTGTCGGCGTGCTGGATGAGGAGGGACGTCTGGCTGGCATCGTCACCGAAGGCGACATGGCCCGCAATCTGTCGCGCAATCTTAGCCAACTGTGTGTCGATGACATCATGACGCGCCAGCCGAAAACGATAAAACCATCGGTACTGGCGACGGCGGCGCTGGCCCAGCTCAACCAATATAAGATCGGCGCACTGCTCGTGGTCGATGATGACAACCGGCCGCTGGGGCTTGTGCATTTCCACGATCTCTTGAGGATCGGCGTCGCCTGACGCCGACCGGCTTTTTTCGTTTCAGGCCTGTTCGACCGTGAGGTCGCGTCCACTTGATGCGATAACCTTGACGCGTGTGCCGGCTGGCAGGTCCGGCCCCATCACCGTCCACGTTGTGTCGTCGAGCTTGATACGGCCGCGGCCTTCCGTGATCGGTTCGGCAAGCGTTGCCGTGCGGCCGACAAGGCTCTCGCCGCGGCGGTTGAGCCAGGGCTCGTCCGTCTTGGTGCCGCTGCCGTTATAGATGCGGCGGCCGGCCAGCGCGAAGACGACTGAAAGGGCGGCGAACAGCAGAAGCTGCACATGCCACCCCCAGAAGCTGCTGTTCCAGAGGGCCAGCGACAGCGCGCCGAGCACGACGGCTGCCGCGCCGATCCAGATCAGGAAAAAGCCGGGCACGACCAGTTCGAGCGCGAGCAGGACGAGCCCGACGATCCACCAGCTCCATGGCCCAAAACTGTTCCAGAGTTCGATCACCATGGCCTTAGCTTTCGGTGGAGCCGAACGGCGGCACGGTGGGCGGGCGGCGGATGGTCGGCTGGCGTGGTGCCGAAGGCGTGGAGGTCGGGCCGTTGCCGTCACCGCCAAACACTTCCTTGGCAATGGCGCCGATGCCACTCAGCGAACCGATCAGCGAGGAGGCTTCGAGCGGCATCAGCACGATCTTGGAATTGTTGGCCTTGCCGATTTCCACCAGTGCCTCGGTGTATTTCTGGGCAACGAAGTAGTTGATGGCCTGCACGTCGCCGACGGCAATCGCTTCCGACACGACCTGCGTTGCGCGGGCTTCGGCTTCGGCCAGACGTTCGCGGGCTTCGGCATCGCGGAAGGCGGCTTCACGTTCACCTTCGGCCTGCAGGACGGCTGCCTGCTTGGCGCCTTCGGCGCGCAGGATCTGCGCGTTACGGGCACCTTCGGCCTCGAGGATCTGGGCGCGCTTTTCACGCTCCGCCTTCATCTGGCGGCCCATGGATGCGACCAGGTCGGCCGGCGGCTGGATATCCTTGATCTCGATACGGGTGACCTTGATGCCCCACGGCTGTACCGCTTCATCGACGACGCGCAACAGGCGGTCGTTGATGACGTCGCGGTTGGAGAGAAGCTCATCGAGATCCATCGAACCCATCACAGAACGGATATTGGTCATGGTGAGGTTCTGGACGGCAATTTCCAGGTTGGTGACCTGATAGGCGGCCTGCGCCGGGTTGAGCACCTGATAAAAGGCAACGGCGTCAGCGGAAACGCTGGCATTGTCCTTGGTGATGACTTCCTGCGTCGGGATATGCAGGACCTGTTCCATGACATTCATGCGCGCGCCGATGCGCTCGATGAAGGGTGTCAGGATGTTGAGGCCCGGCTGCAGCGTGCGCGTGTATTTGCCGAAACGTTCGACGGTGTAGCAATAGCCCTGCGGCACGGTTTTCACCAGCGCGAACAGCAACAGGATCGCCAGAATGACGATGCCGATGACGAAAATATCGAACCCACTCAGGTCCAGCATGTGAAGCCCCCTTCAACTCGCATTTGATCGGCGGCGATCCTATGCAAGCGGCTTGGCATAAACAAGCAATAAGGGCAGGGAGGGTAGATTCCGGTGTGATTTCATCAACTTCGCTGCGGATTTGCAGGAATTTCCCGGATCAGGCGTGTCAGAAGCGGCAGAACATGGGCGGGGCGATCGCGCAGGTGCTCGATCAGTTCCCGTTCCAGTCCGCTCAGTTTTGCGCCTGTCACATCGGTGGTCTTCGGCTCGCCGGCCAGCAGCCAGTCCAGCGAGATGCCCAGAATATCCGATAGCCGTGCGGCGTTTTCGATCGACATGGCGTGGCCCTGCATCCATTTGGATACCGCCGCCGGCGAAATGCCGAGATCGGCAGCCAGTGCCATCATTTTCTGTGGCCCGCGGGCGCCAAGCGCCTGTCTCAGCCGCCTGCCACGATCGCGATCTATCTTCTGGGGTGTACGGCCTGGCAAAGAATCATCTCCTGCGTGCGTTCTTTGCAATATCCTCTTTTGGTTGTGAATTTCAACATGTGTTTGCGCAAAACACAATCATTGGACGAAAATAATGTGATTATCACAATGTTGTCAAAGGCCATTTGCAAGCGTGGCCCAACGGGATAAACAGCCGCCCAGAAATGCCGGTCGCAGCCTACCCGGTCAAAACAAGGACACCGATCATGAAGACACTCGTCGTCTGCTCCGGCGGACTCGATTCCGTTTCGCTTGCCCATCGCATCGCCGCTCAAGGCGATCTCATGGGTCTCATCTCCTTCGATTACGGCCAGCGCCACAAGAAGGAGATCGAATATGCCGCCGCAGCCGCAATGCGGCTGGGCGTATTTCACCAGATCATCGACATGCGGGCGATCGGCAGCCAGCTGACCGGCTCGGCTCTGACCGACGATCTCGATGTGCCGGACGGCCATTATGCCGAAGAAACCATGCGCATCACCGTGGTGCCCAACCGCAATGCGATCATGCTGACGGTTGCCTTTGGCGTGGCGGCGGCGCGTAAGGCTGATGCGGTGGCGATCGCCGTGCATGGCGGCGATCATTTCATCTATCCCGATTGCCGCCCGGATTTCATCGACAGTTTTGACACCATGCAGCGCCATGCGCTGGATGGTTATGCTTCGGTCAAATTGCTGGCACCCTATGTGAGCGGCTCCAAGGCCGATATCGTCAGTGATGGCGCCAAGCATTCGACGCCGTTCGCCGAGACGTGGTCCTGCTACAAGGGCGGGGAAAAACATTGCGGCCGTTGCGGCACTTGTGTCGAGCGGCGCGAGGCGTTTCATCTGGCCGGCGTGAAAGACCCGACGGATTATGCCGATCCGGATTTCTGGAAAGCGGCGACGGCCGGATTTTCGGCCGAGGAGGTGCGCTGATGTACCGGATCACCAAGGAATTTCACTTTTCCGCCTCGCACCAGCTGACGCATCTGCCGGCCGATCATCAATGCGCGCGTCTGCACGGGCACAACTATATCGTCGTGGTGGAGCTTGCCGCTGCCGAACTCGATGATGACGGTTTTGTCCGCGACTATCACGAGCTGAAGCCGCTCAAGCAGTATATCGACGACAATTTCGACCACCGGCATCTCAATGATGTGCTAAGCCATGAAAAGGTGACGTCGGAATTTCTGGCGAAGCATTTTTACGACTGGTGCAAGGCCCGCCTGCCGGAAACCTCTGCCGTGCGCGTCAGCGAGACGCCAAAAACATGGGCCGAGTATCGGCCATGAGTGCCGTTTCAGAAAAGATCCGCATCAGCGAGATTTTTGGGCCGACCATTCAGGGCGAGGGCATGCTGATCGGTCAGCCGACCGTGTTCGTGCGCACCGGCGGCTGCGATTACCGCTGTTCGTGGTGCGATACGCTGCATGCGGTCGACAGCGACTACCGCCATAACTGGCTGGCTATGGAGGTGGAAACGATCTGGGGGCAGGTGCGGCATTTGTCGGGCGGCGTGCCGCTGACCGTTTCGCTCTCAGGCGGCAATCCGGCCATCCAGCCGCTGGGATCGCTGATCCGGCGCGGCAAGCAGGACGGTTATCGTTTTGCCATCGAAACGCAGGGCAGTGTCGCGCGCGACTGGTTTGCCGACCTCGATTTCCTCGTGCTGTCGCCAAAACCGCCATCGAGCGGCATGGAGACGGATTGGGATATTTTGACCGACTGTCTCAGGGCTGCCACGGGATGTTCCTCTGGCGGCCCGCGCATCGGCCTGAAATTCGTGGTCTTCGATGATGTGGACTATACCTTCGCGAAGGATGCGGCGGCGCGTTTTCCCGATCTGCCGGTCTATCTGCAGCCCGGCAACCACACGCCGCCACCGCCGGATGACGATGATGCCCGTATCGATCTCGATGGCATCATGGACCGGATGTTGTGGCTGGTGGACAAAGTGATGGATGATCGCTGGTTCGCCGCAACCGTTCTGCCGCAGCTTCACGTTCTGCTCTGGGGCAACAAACGCGGCGTTTGACCTTCCTTCTTTGCCTTTCTCACCGTTGCGCTAGATTTATCGGCGGGAGAACTGGAGGAGGAGCGCATGCGCAAAAATGTGCTGATCGTGGGAGCGGGCCCGACCGGGCTGGTGCTTGCCTTATGGCTGACGAAGATGGGTGTGGCCGTGCGCATCATCTCGAAAGCGCCGGGGCCGGGCACGGCCTCGCGGGCGCTTGCCGTGCATGCGCGCACGCTGGAATTCTACGACCAGATCGGTCTAGCCGAGGCCGTGGTGTCCGAAGGCCACCATGTCGCCGGGGTCAACCTTTGGGTGGAGGGGGACAGGAAGGCGCGTGCGGAGTTCGGCGAGATCGGTGGAGGGCTGACGCCCTATCCCTTCCTGCATATTTATCCGCAGGATGCGCATGAAAAGCTGCTTCTGGCGCGGCTGGAAGCACTGGGTGTTTTCGTCGACTGGAATACCGGCTTCATCGACTGCCACGAAACCGCCGAGGGCATTTCGGCGCGGCTGGTGCTGCCGGACGGGAAGGACACCATCTATGAGGCTGCTTTCCTTGCCGGTTGCGATGGCGCGGGCTCAGCGGTGCGCAAGAGCATCGGCGCCGGTTTTCCGGGTGGCACTTACGAGCAGACCTTTTACGTCGCCGATGTCGAGGCATCCGGGCCGGCGATGAATGGCGAACTCAATATCGCACTCGACAGCGCCGATTTCCTGGCTGTTTTTCCAATGGATGAGGGGCGCCGTGCCCGCCTTATCGGCACGGTGGAGGAGGACGAGACGCATGCCGGCACGTTGCGTTTCGAGGATCTGAACGACCGGGCGATCGCCCATCTCGGAATTCAGGTGACGGCGGTCAACTGGTTCTCGACATATCGTGTGCATCACCGTGTGGCCGAGCGGTTTCGCAAGAGCCGCGCCTTCATTCTCGGAGATGCCGCGCATATCCACAGCCCGGCTGGCGGGCAGGGCATGAATACCGGCATCGGCGATGCCATCAATCTCGCCTGGAAGCTGAAGGCGGTTCTTGCCGGCGGCGTGCACGACATGGCGGCAGCCAACCGCTTGCTCAACACATTCGAGGCGGAGCGGATCGCCTTTGCCCGCAAACTGGTGCGCACCACCGATCAGGCTTTTTCCATGGCGACGGCTGATGGCTGGATGGCGCGTTTCGTGCGCACGAAACTGGTGCCGCTGGTCGTGCCCATGGCGACGCAGATCGAGCCGGTTCGGGATTTCATGTTCCGCACCGTGTCGCAGCTGATGATCCACTATCGCGGCGAATATCTGAGCCGTGGCGAGGCGGGCGATGTGCATGGCGGTGACCGGCTGCCATGGTTCGATCTGGGCGATGGCCGCTCCAACCATGACGGTTTTCGCGACCTCTGCTGGCAGGTGCATGTTTATGGATATGCCGGCCCTGAGGTTGAAGAATGGTGCCGTGAAAGCGGCCTGCCATGCCATGTGTTTCCGTGGCAGACGGAATTCGAGGAGGCGGGGATCGGCCGTGATGCCTGCTACCTGATGCGGCCGGACAGCTATGTGGCAAGTGCCGCACATGCGGCGCGACCGGAGGCGCTGGAACGTTATTTCTCCGACCATGGCATCACGCTGCCGTCGAAGGCGCAGGCCTATTCGGCGTAGATCATCTTCTTCGTCATGCCGCCATCGACCGTGATCGTCTGGCCGGTCACGAAGCCGGCGCTTTCAAGATAAAGAACGGCATCGGCGATATCTTTTGCACGGCCGACGCGTCCGGCCGGGTGCTGCGCCTCGTCTTCATGGCTGAGATCGGTTTCACTGCTGATCCAGCCCGGCGCGATCGCATTGACGCGGATCTTTGGGCCGAGGCTGACGGCGAGCGCATGGGTGAGCGCCACCAAGCCACCCTTGGAAGCGGCATAGGCTTCGGAATTGGGTTCGGACATGAAAGCACGGGTGGAGGCCATGTTGACGATGGCGCCGCCCTCGCGCATCAGCGGGGCGATGGTGCGGGTCATCAGGAAGGCGCCGGTGAGGTGGCTGTCGATGACGCGGCGCCATTCCGTCAGCGACAGGTCGAGAAGCGGCGTGCCGAGCGCGCCGCCGGTGGCGCCGGCATTGTTGACGAGAAGGTCCATGCGGTCCCAGCCGAGTTCGGCAACGGCGATTTCGACGGAGGCTTCATCGGATACGTCGCACTGGATATGCCGCACGCCTTCGACCGGATGCGGCGTGTCGGTGAGATCGAAGGAGGCGACCTCGAAACCGCGAAGAGCGAGTGCCTCGCAGATGCCGGTTCCGATCAGCCCGGCGCCGCCGGTGACGATTGCCTTCTTCATGGTGTGCCTCCTGTGGCTGTTGGACCAAGCTGCTCGCATCGCCTTGGCCGTTGGTGCTGCCCCTCATCCGGCTGCCGCCACCTTCTCCCCGTATACGGGGAGAAGGGTCCTAGCCGCGCCGTTGCCGTTCCCCCTCGCCCCGCGTGCGGGGAGAGGGGGCGCCGAGCGAAGCGGAGGCGGGGTGAGGGGCTTTCTCGCCGCCAATCCGACCCGCTCTACACCCAGCCCTGCAGCTCGCGGCGCACCACGGCCTCCAGCACATTCATGCCGTCGTCGCTGTCGTTCAGACACGGGATATGCACGAACTTCTCGCCACCGTGATGCATGAAGATTTCTCCCGCTTCACCGGCAATTTCCTCCAGCGTCTCGAGACAATCCGACACGAAACCGGGGTTCATGATGGCGACGCGCTTGATGCCTTCGGCAGCCAGCCCCTCCATCGTCTTGTCGGTATAGGGCTGCAGCCATTCTTCCGGCCCGAAACGCGACTGGAAGGTGATGCGCAGCTGATCCTCACGATAACCGAGCTTTTCGCGCAGCAGCCGCGCCGTCTTCTGACAGAAACAGTAATAGGGATCGCCGGCCTTGAAATAGGACTGCGGGATGCCGTGGAACGAGGTGATCAGCAACTGCGGTTCCCAGTCGAGGGTCGCCAGCGTGTTGCGCACCGAATTGGCGAGCGCCTCGATATATGCCGGGTCGTCGTGATAGGTCGGCACGGTGCGCACGGCCGGCTGCCAGCGCATCTTCATCAGGTGCTCGAAGGCCTTGTCGTTGACGGTTGCCGTCGTTGCCGCCGCATATTGCGGATAGAGCGGAAACAGCACGATACGGTCGCAGCCCTGCGCCTTCAGCGCATCGATCTTGGAGGCGATCGAAGGATTGCCGTAGCGCATGGCCCAGTCGACCACGACATTCGGTACATCCTTCAGGCGCTCCGCCATCAGCTCACCCTGGTTGCGGGTGTAGGTGCGCAGGTAGCTTTCGTTCAGATCCTTGTTCCAGATCTCCTCGTAGGCCTTGCCGACCTTTTGCGGACGCTTGTTCAAGACGATGCCGTAGAGGATCGGGTACCAGTAGAGTTTCGACCATTCGATGACGCGGCTGTCGGACAGGAATTCCGCGAGATACCGCCGCATCGACCAGTAATCCGTGCCGTCGGGCGTACCGAGATTGATGAGCAGGACGCCCACCTTGCCGAGGGATACTTGCGGGTGGTTGGCGGGCAGAACGGCTGTTGACGAGGTCATGCGGGCTTTCCGGCTGGGCGTGATGAGACCGTTATCTTCGAAGATGTCGGCCGATGCGCCTTATGTAGAAACAAAGAACGGTCCGGGAAAGCCCCGGACCGTCGTTTAGCGTAGGACAAATCGTCTTGGCGACGTTGTGTCGCCTTCGACCTGGCGGGCCGGCTTACTTGGCCGGCAGTTCCAGTTCCTTGCCGACCTGGATCAGGTTCGGGTGGCGCAGGCTGTTGGCCTTGGAGATTTCGCTCCAGCGGGTGCCATCGCCATAGGCGCTTTCGGCGATCGTCCAGAGCGAGTCGCCCTTGACGACCGTGTACTTGCTCGGGCCGTTGGCCGGCTGGGCGGTCTGGCCCGGAGCCTCGACAGCGGCCGGAGCCGTGGTCGTTGCAGCGGGTGCTGCCGGTGCCGGAGCAGTCGGGGCCGGGGTTGCTGCCGGAGCCTGTGCGGTGGTGGCCGGAGCCGGAGCAGCGGCGGGCGCTGCCGGTGCGGCATCGGCCTTCGGGGCAGGCTTGTAGTCGGCAGGCGTCAGGTCGGTGATGCGGCCATCCGTGTAAGGCTTGTACGGTGCGTTGGCGCCGACATACGCAGCCGTCACGTCGGCAAGGTCCGGACCGTAATCATAGGCATTCTGGGCGCCGGTCTTGAACGAGGCGTAACCATCACCGCCTGCGCGCATGAAATTGTTGGAGACGACGCCGTAGGTCTTGGCCGGATCGATGGCGACAAAGTTGTCGCCTTCCTTGGCCTGAACGTCGCTGACGCGGGAGCCGGCAGGCTTGGACTTGTCGAAGGAGAATTTCAGGCCTGCGACCTGCGGGAAGCGACCGGCGCCGTCATCGATCTGGCTGACGCCGTTTTCGAGTGCCTTCACCACATCCGCGCCCGAAAGCTGGAAGGTGGCAAGCGTGTTCTGGAACGGCAGGACGCTGATGACATCGCCCTGGGTGACGTCGCCTGATGCAATCGAGGCACGCAGGCCGCCGCCGTTGATGATCGCCATGGTCATGCCCTGACCCTTGGCGGCATCGAGCATGGCGTCGGCGACGAGGTTGCCCATCGAGCATTCCTTGGCACGGCAAACCGTGCGGTCGCCTTCGATCTTGTCGGAGGACTGGCCGATGACCTTCTTGCGCAGCTCGTCGATCGGCTTGGCAAGCTCAGTGACCATGGCGGCGACCGTCTGGTCCGGTTCGAACGCCTTGTCGACGAGGATCGGGTCGCCCTTGGCTGATTTGACAACGCCGTTGTCATCGAAGGTGATGGTCACTTCGCCGAGATATTTGCTGTAGGAGGCGGCGGTCACGACCGGCACCTTGTAGCCGCCGGCATTGTCGACGAAGGTCGGGTAGGGGCCTTCAGCCTTGGTATCGGTGTTGGACAGAAGCGTGTGCGAATGGCCGCCGACGATGACGTCGATATCGGCGATCTTGGCCAGAACGTCGAGGTCGCGCTTGTAACCGACATGGGTGAGCGCGATGATCTTGTTGACGCCCTCGGCCTTCAGCTTGGTGACCTCGGCCTCAATGGCGGCGACGTCGTCGTCGATCTTCACGTTCGGGCCGGGATTGGCGATTTCGTTGGTATCGGTGGTGACGACGCCGATAATGCCGATCTTCTGGCCGCCGACTTCAACGACGGTCGACGGTTTGACGCGATCGCCGAGCGTGGAGGCCGGCGTGACCTTGACGTTGGCGCCGAGGACCGGGAATTTTGCGCCTTCGAGGAAGGGCAGGATGGCGGTTTCACCATCGTCGAATTCATGGTTGCCGACCGTCATGGCATCGAAGCCGATGGCGTTCATGACCTCCAGCTCGGCCTTGCCCTTCAGCGTCGAATAGAACAGCGATCCCTGAAAATTGTCACCGGCATTGAGCGACAGCACGTTCTTGCCCGAAAGGGCGGAGCGGCGCTGTTCGAACGCGGTCTTCAGGCGGGCAGCGCCGCCGAAGCATTCCTGCGCGGCCTTTTCCTTGTCCGAGCAGGTCGAGTCATACTTGTTGATCTCTTCGACGCGCGAGTGAAAATCGTTGATGTGCAGGATGTTGAGTTCGAAATCGGCAAGCGCTGCGCCCGTGGAAAGGGCCAGAACCGATGCGGTCAAAAGCCCGGTCTTCAATCTCTTCAACATATCTCTCTCCATTTATAAAAGGCCCCTGTCGAAGCCGTTCCGCCTCGTTCTAGTTATCAAATATGACAGGCTTTCCGGGCCGCATGCTTTCATCAACAGCGGGGCGGTTCAAGGAGAAATGTGACAGTGCTGCGGGATGTCCACGGTGCACGCAAAAGCAAAGGGCCCCGCTGTCGCGAGGCCCTTGCAAAATCTCAAAATGGTTGTGACCGGACCACTTAGCTGCGGCGCGACAGCGAGAACTGCGAGCCGCTGTCGGCGGTGCAGTTGAGCTGGTTCATGTTGACGAGAGCGCAATTGACCTTGGACTGCGTCTTGCGCACCAGCGAGGTCATGTTGATCTCGACCAGCGTCGGCGACAGGGTGACGTAGTTGCCTGATGCCAAAAGCGCGTTGTTATCGGTGGAGCGGGTGTTGAACGTGCCGCCCTGGAAGGTGGAAATGATGCCGTTCGGGTCCGACCATGTGCCTTCGACGCCCTGCGGCTGGGCCGGGGCGGATGCCATCTGGCGCGGCGGGGGAGAGGATACGCAGGCGCTCAGGGTGGCAAGGGCAACCAGCGCCAGGCTCAGTTTCAGCTTCATACTCTTAAATCTCCGCAAATCGGCTCGCTGTCGGAACCATGCTGTCAAACCCTATGTAACGCAAGCGGTTGGCTTTGAAAGAGCCGTTTACCAATTCTTCAACATGAAAAACGCCCGCACGATGGCGGGCGTTTGACTATTTCCAGTTCCGGGCTGTTTAGCGAACCAGAATGTTCTTGAACTGCCAGGCGTCCTTTTCATCGATATCTTCCGGGAACAGGCCCGGACGACCTTCGAGCGGGGTCCAGTCGGTGTAATGACCTTCGACCGGGCCGAGGTAAGGCGTCTGCACTTCCAGGCAACGCTTGTAATCGACCTCGTCGGCTTCGACGATGCCGGCCTTCGGATTTTCCAGCGCCCAGACCATGCCGGCGAGAACGGCAGACGTGACCTGCAGGCCGGTGGCGTTCTGGTAAGGGGCGATGCGGCGGGTTTCTTCCAGCGACAGGCGCGAACCGTACCAGTAGGCGTTCTTTTCGTGACCGTAGAGCAGCACGCCGAGTTCATCGACGCCATCCTCAAGCTCGTCTTCGTTGAGGACGTGCAGGACCGGCTGCTGCTTGCCGCCATTGCCGAACATTTCGTGCAGCGAAAGCACCGCGTCATTGGCCGGGTGGTAGGCGTAATGGCAGGTCGGGCGGTAGACGACTTCGCCGTCCTTCTCGACAGTGTAATAGTCGGCGATCGAGATCGACTCGTTATGGGTGACGAGGAAACCGTATTGCGGGCCCGGCGTCGGGCACCAGGTGCGCACGCGGGTGTTGGCGCCCGGCTGATCCAGATAGATCGCGGCCTTGCAGCCCTTCTTGTGCTTCTTGGCGTTTTTCGGCATCCAGTTTTCGTGGGTGCCCCAGCCGAGTTCGGAGGGCTGCAGACCTTCCGAGATAAAACCTTCTGCCGACCATGTGTTCCAGAACACATTCAGCGGCTTCGGGTGCTTGGTGCGCTGGGTGTCGCGTTCGGCGATATGCACGCCCTTGACGCCGAGCTTCTTCATCAGCTTGGCCCAGCCTTCGCGGTCGTTCTGATCCGGCTCGTCGAATTTCAGGCCGGTGTCATTGGCAAGGTTGACCAGCGCCTGCTTGACGAACCACGAGACCATGCCCGGGTTTGCGCCGCAGGTGGAAACGGCGGTGGTGCCGCCCGGGTTCTTGGCCTTTTCCTTGCGCACGGTTTCGCGCAGCGCATAGTTGGTGCGCTCGGAATTTTTCATGCTGGTATCGAAATAGAAGCCGAGCCACGGTTCGACGACCGTGTCGATGTAAAGCACGTCGAGCTTGCGGCACAGCTTCATCAGGTCGAGCGAGCCGGTATCGACCGACAGGTTGACGCAGAAACCCTGGCCTTCGCCTTCGGTCAGCAGCGGCTTGAGCAACTCCTTGTAGTTTTCCTTGGTGACGTGTTCCTTGATGTGGCGCACGCCGTGCTTGGCGAGAATTTCCATGTCGGCCGGCTCTTCGCGCGGGTCGATGACCACCATCCGGCTCTTGTCGAATTTGAAATGGCGTTCGATCAGCGGCAGCGTGCCGCGACCGATCGAACCAAAGCCGATCATCACGATCGGGCCGGTGATTTCGGCATAAACCGGGTAGTTCTGGTCAGACATGTCATGCTCCCTAACGATCGACTGCTGTTGTTTCGCCGCAGTCCAAGCTTTTCACGCTTAATAGGCCAATGTGACGGATATTGTGACGCGTGTTTTAATGCGGTGCGCTAGATCATATTTCATCGTCACAATAAAGCGTTTGTTCCATCCTCATGACCGGTTCAAGGCACTATTCTGCAAGCGTTTTTTGCGGCTCGGTTTCGCGGGTCTGCGATTGCCGCAAAAGGGACACCAGTTCCGCCCGTTTGCGGCTGATCCCCTTGTATTCGGCCTCGTCGATCGACAGCCTTTCCAGTTGATCCGCCATGCCGGGGCCGAGGTTTTGCGCATCCGGCTGGGCGAGGATGGCGGCGATCGGATCGAGATAGATGCGGATGGTGAAAAGGATATCGCCCGAGGCTGGCAGCTTGGTCAGCGTCTGGCGCTCGACGCGGATGACGGACTTTTCTGCCGGGGTACCAAGCACCTGATCCGTGGGCATAGAGACGGGGTGATAAAGCGCGTGGCGCCAGTTGATCGACCAGTTCATCCGCCGCACCGGATTGCCGGGCTGCAGGCGATCGAACATGCGGGCGATCAGTTCGGCATTGCGACTGCCGGCCTGAAAACCGGGTACCGGCGCATGCACCTCGTTCATCACCTTGCCGAATTTTTCCGACAATTCCCAGGATGATGGGAAGGCCAGAAAGGCGGCGGCGATGCGCCAGCCGTTTTCGCCTTTGCGCATGATCACCAGATCGTCCTGCACCAGAAGGCCGGCGCGGTGGATGGGCAGCATGGTTCCGTCGGTCAGGTCGACCGACTGGTCGGCCATATGAATGCGGTTGCCCTCGCGGCGATAGATGTCTGGATGGTGCGTGGTCAGATAGGCCGCGAGCCGTTCCAGCACCTCACGCTGGGCATTTTCCGTGCCCGGTTCGGCACGCAAAACCTTGTCGCCATGCTCTGCCACGAGGCGGCGTTTTTCCGCCAATTCGAAACCGAGATTGTCATCCGGCTCGATCCAGCGCTCCGGATCGAGCGGCGACAGACCGATGGCGAAAAGCGGTGATGAACCGTCATAGGGCGTATAGGTCGGTGGCGCATGGGCGGGTGTCATGATGTGCAGGCTGGCGGTGTGTCGCGCGCTTGTCAATGTCCCCGTTTCTGGTGCTGGTTGCAACCGGCGTAAAAACACCCTGGCCCTTGGAAGACTTCTCGCGCGCCCTAGAAACAGGGCGAATGGGGTTTTCAAACGAGATGGTGCAATGACGGAATTTACGCTGACGGCTTATGTCGTGGCCGGCACGGCCTCGATCTTTTCGGCTTTCGGATCGCAGGATGCGGGCATCAAGGCGCATGTGCTGGAAAAGGCGGCGCCGATCATTGCCGATTTCGGCGGTGACGAAGGGCGCGCGCGGGTCGCCGACGGTCTGGACCGCATCCTTGCCAGCAAGCGCATCGAAAAATACCACTGGCATGTGGCGCTTGCCACCGAGATGCTGTTTGCCGCCTATGGCACGCGGCCCGAGCCGGATGGTGCAGTGCTGATGCGTTTCCCCGAGGATTATATCGAGCCGGTCAAGGCGCTTGGCCTGCCGAGCCTTGCCGAAGCGCTTGATGTGCTGGCCTACAGTCGGGAAGTCCGCATTCCGGTGCCGATCGACAAATGGGATGATGTCAGCGGCCAGTATTATTTCGACCGCGAAAAAGTGACCGTGACTTTTGGCGAGATCGAAGCGCTCGGTAATGTTTCGAAGGCCATCGACAGGCTTTATGACGAGAAGCCGGAGGTGTTTGGCGATCTCGATGCCGACGATGTGCGCCATCTGGTCGAAAGCGTGTCGAGCATGCTGTCCAGCGCGAAGGCGGCAGGGGCGGATCTGGCGGTGTTTCGCCATGGCGGCGTGTAAGGGCAGGGGCGTTTCATGGGCATTGTGCGAACCGGCAGGATGATCGCTGCCGTCAGAAGTGGAGCGGACCTGCCGCGCTGGGCGTTGTGGCTTACCTTCTGGATGGTGTTTTTCCTCGGCTGCAACATGGCGGTGGCGCTGGCGGACGAGGAGCGGAAAGCGTGCGATCTGGAGGGATTGAAGCGTTATCCGATGTCGTTTGCCATTGCGCAGCATGCTTTCCTGATCGGCACTCCCCAAATAAAGTTTATGGATGAGCCAGAACGGTCCCGGATGAGTTATGAGGATCTGATGAGGGCCGAAGGCGCCATCAAAAGGCGTGAGGCACTGGCGCGCGGGCTTGCGACCTATCCGGAAATCGAGCGCCCGATCCTCATGTTGGTCGCAGGAAGCCAATGGACGACAGCTCCGCATGAAAACGGGCTTCTGAATTTTTTCGTTCTGCTCGACGGGGTTTTTGTCGATGAGTTGCTGGCAACACTGGATGCCGAGGGCCTGACGGCCCATGCGGCCCTGCTGCGGGAAGGCAAGGCGCTGTTTGGACCCAGCTATGGAACCGTCGAACAGCGATACGACATGTGGAACAAGGGCAATGGCAGGTTCGACGGAAAAATCGACCGTGGTTTGAAGGACCTTTCCGCCCGCTTTCTGAAACTGCCCCGTTTGCTTGACGAAGCCGTCAAGCGTATCGAAGCCTCGCCGGAACTGACGGCCATTTACGAGCCGATCCGGGCAAACATGCCCGAAGAAACCCGTTTCAACCGCATGGCCGGCGGCATTTTTGCCTGTGTTGATCCTTACGGCGATGTGGATGCCGTGCTGTCACGCCTTTCCGCCCTGCCAAAGCCCTATTCGCAGATCATGGTGGTGAAATATTTTCAGGACGAGATGCTCAATGGCTCGGTGCATCAGGCGTTTTTCAATTCATCCGGCAATGTCATGCCGGACGTGGAGGCGGCATTGACCGATTGGGGACTGACGCAACAGGCCGAAGCGGTGCGCAAGGGGATCGCCATGTTCCCGACGCCCTATCCGCGAGACCTTGAGGAGAGGCGCAATTTCATGGCGACGAAGGGTGAGGATTTCGATACTGCCCTTTACGAACTGACCGGCCCCGTCGATGACGGCGCCATGCATGAGGCGATGATCCGCGTCGCGCGCGAAAACGACATTATTCCGAAGTGATGCAAGGCAACGATAGTGAATGACGCAATGAACGCCTCTTCGGCGCTGATCGCCTATGGCAGCTATGCGCCGGGCGGTGAAAACCATGCCAGGCTGGCGTTCTTTCCGGGCGAATGGCGCAAGGGATATGTTCTCGGCACCCGCCATACATCCGAGGACGATATCGGACCGGGGCATGACCCGATCGAGGCGTGGGTGCTGGAGTTTCCGCGCCCGCATGCCGATGTGAACGCACCGGAATATCAGGCATGGTCGCGTCGACTGTCCGATCTCTGGATGGGGCTGGACAATGTCATGGGGGCCAGGATGACTCGTGACAGCCGTCCATGGTGGCCCGAAGGATCGGATATTGCCATCGGTGCGGTGGGTCTGAAAGTGGCAAACATTTATCTGCCGCGTCATCGTTTTGCTGATCTGCCCGAACATGGCGACCAGCCGCAGCCGCAACCGCCTGAAGAACCGGCACCTGAAATGGTGGCGGAACCGGAGCCTTTGGTTGAGGCGGCCCCGGAGGAAGAGCACGACCTCGCAACGCTCTGGCAACAGACCTTTTCGGGCGAGAGGGAAAATGACCACAGCCATTTCATCGGGCTGATCAGGGACGCGCATCCCGACCAGTTTGACGCCCTGTTCGCCGATCTGCCGGATGGCGGCAGGTTTCTTGAACGACTGAAGCGGCTGTTCGCGGATCACGCACCGCCCAAAAAATCCACAGGGGTATCGGGCGAAGAAGATGCCGGCTTCCGTGCCCATCCGCTTGTCCGCAATGCCCGCCCACTGGACGTCCTCGTCGAGCTTGCGCGGCGTGACATCGCCCAGCGGGCCGGTTTTCTGCGTGCACGCGACAAGACAAGCCATGCCGAAGCGCTCGAAAACCTGACATTTGTGACCGGCAAGCCGGACCATCCGGAATGGGAGAATGCTGGCGATGCGCTGGACGCCTTTGCCGACGAGGTGCGCTATTCAGGCCCCAAACGGCCAGGCTGGCATTATTGTCTCAAGGAAGCCTGCCACGGCATCGACGCGGAGTACGTTCTGCAGGATTGGTTGATGCTGTTTCTGCTGCAGCCGGATCTGCCGGCCCCCAAGCCCAGGCCGCGCGGCGGGTTGATCTCCCGGCTTGGACTGCGGCGCGAGTCGCCGACGCTCGATCTGGAACCGGCCTATTCCCTGTGGAAGGCGGGCGGTCGGTATGAGATCGATGGCCAAAAATGCTGCGTTTATGAGGTCGAGCGGCGCGAGGGCTGATTATCGGCGAAATGCGCGCAGGTGATCCACCAGTGCCCGCAGTTTTGGCGCCATGTTTTTCCGGCTCGGGTAATAGAGATAAAAGCCCGGAAACCACGGGCAGAAATCCTCCAGAACCGGAACGAGTTCGCCGCGTGACATCGCGTCTCGAAAACTGTCTTCCATGCCGAAGGAAATGCCGGCGCCGGCAATGGCCAGCCGCACCATCAGCGTCATGTCCGTTGTGGTGATCGTGTCTGCGACGGCGACCGCAAACTCCTTGCCATTCTCTTCGAATTCCCAGCGATAGGGCGCGATATGTGGTGAAACCCGCCAGCCGATGCAGCGATGCCCGGAGAGGTCTCGCGGATGCGCGGGCGTGCCGAACCGTTTGAGATAGGCCGGCGATGCGACGGCGAGCTGCCGCTGGTCGCCGGAGACCGGTACGGCGATCATGTCCTGCGCGATCACTTCACCCAGCCGCACGCCGGCATCATACCCTTCCGCAACGATATCGAATTCCTCGTCGGTGACGGTGATATGCAGTTTCACATCCGGGTTTTGTTCGGCAAAGGCGGAGAGCAGCGGTCCGGACAGAAAACTTTCGGCAATGGACGAGACCGCCAGATTGAGTTTTCCACGCGGACGGCCGTGGAGGTTGGCGGCGCTGTCGAGCGCGCCACGCATCTCGGCAAGCGCCGGTGCCGTTTCGGCGTAAAGCCGCTCACCGGCTTCCGTTAGCGACACGCTCCTTGTGGTGCGGGACACGAGCGCGATGCCGAGTGTTTCCTCCAGCTTGCGGATCGTCTGGCTGACGGCCGAGCGGGTGACGCCCATGCGGTCGGCAGCGGCACGGAAATTCCTCTCCTCGGCGACAAGAGCGAAAACGGCAAGCGCGTTGAAATCCGGCAGCATTGGTTAGTTTTGCTTTCCAGTTTGTGAAGTAATGCGTGGCTTATCGCGACAATGATCCAAAACTATCTTCAAGACAACCGCAATGGGGCGGTCAACTTCATCGGAGAAAGTCATGGACAGAATTACGGACAAGGTTGTTCTCATCACGGGCGCATCGAGCGGTATCGGCGTCGGCATCGCCCATGAACTGGCCAAGGCCGGTGCCACCGTTGTGCTCGGCGCGCGCCGTACGGATCGGCTGGAAGAGGTGTCAGGCGAAATTCGCGCAAGCGGCGGCAGGGTGATGACGCGAAAGCTCGACGTCACCGATCGCGCCGATGTCGCCGCCTTCGCCGAGGCGGCCCGACAGGAATTTGGTCGGGTTGATGTGATCGTCAACAATGCCGGCGTCATGCCGCTGTCGTTGATGTCGTCGCTGAAGGTCGACGAATGGGATCGCATGGTGGATGTCAACATCAAGGGCGTGCTTTACGGCATAGCCGCCGTGCTGCCGGAGATGACGGCGCGCGGTTCCGGCCAGATCATCAACATCGCCTCGGTCGGTGCGCTTTCCGTATCGCCGACGGCGGCCGTCTATTGCGCCACCAAATATGCGGTGCGGGCGATTTCCGATGGCCTGCGCCAGGAAAACGACAAGCTGCGCGTCACCTGCATCCATCCCGGCGTGGTGGAAAGCGAACTGGCCTCGACGATCACCGATCCGGTCGCCATCGAAGGCATGAAGAGCTACCGCGCCATCGCCTTGACCCCGGATGCCATCGGTCGTGCCGTGCGTTTTGCCATCGAACAGCCGGACGATGTCGATGTCAGCGAGATCGTCGTGCGGTCTGTCCGCTCTGCGTATTGAGGGAGGTCACGATGACCCGTCGCCAGCTTGTTCTTCGCACCGCCGTTTCGCTGGCGGCGGTGTTCGCCCATCCCGTATTCGCAGAGGAAGCCATGACCAACACACAAACCCATCCTTACGTCGGCATGTGGGTGACCGAAGACGGCCGCATCCGCCACGAGCTTTTGCCCAACAACCGTTACGACGAGGCGCGCGGCAACCGCGAAAGCGCCTATCAGGGCCGGTACGAAGTGACGGGCACCCATATCGAATATTGGGACGATACCGGATTTACCGCCGATGGCGATTTCGTCAGCCTTGATGTGCTGCACCATGGCGGCATGGTGTTTTACCGGAGAAAGCCGTAGTTTTCGCGCCTCTCGTTTCGTGGTAGAGATGCCGCAAACGAGAGGCGTGTTTGCTGATGACATCCCACATCATGTCGCTTCAGATTTCTGAAGAGATGAAAACGAGACTGGATGAGTTGTCGGCCGCCACCCAGCGGCCGGCAAGTGTTCTGGTTGAGGATGCGCTTGCAACATATCTCGACGAGCAAGAAAACGAACGGCGTTATATCGAGGCTGCCGTCGAGCGTGCTGATCATGGCGATTTCGTTTCGCATGCCGCAGTCGAAAAATGGCTTCGTTCATGGGGCACGCTGGATGAATTGCCTGCGCCTGAGACGGAATTTTGCAACTCAATTCTCTGATCTGTCACCGGTCGGGGTGGGCCTGACGGGTTAGGTCGTTGGTGTGCCTTGATGAAAGACCATGCGCCAGCCAGCATCCGTATCCAATCTCCAGAGGGAGCTTCGATTTGTCAGCTGCTTGCTGCCATCCGCTTGGAAGCGGATGCCGAGATAGGTTGCCAAGGCAACAGTGTCACTCACAAACGAAATGCTGAAATCTTCGATGGCCGTCCTGACGGCTATACTTTCACTCGTCAGATCGGCAAGGATTGTCTGAAAGTCATAACTACGGCCTGAGCGACCGAATTCACGAAAATCTGGAGCTAACAACTGGCGCAGTCGTACCTCGGAGTTTCGTGCAGTAAATGTTTGCAACTCGGTTTCGAGAGCAAAGAGATGGTCGTGCAGATCAGTCTCGACCACGAGCCTCACCCCACCAGTTCCGCCCTGATCAGCCCGCGCAGCGAATTGCCGACAAAGATTTGCCGGCCCGCCAGATCGGCCTCCTTTACCAGACCGGATTTGGCGCGGCCCTCGCGGATCAGGTCGCCGCGCAGAATGCCGGCGAGAAGGCCGGAGGAGATCGGCGGTGTCGTCAGCGTGCCGTCTGCCTGTTCGACAAAGATGTTGGTGATCGTGCCTTCGCAGAGTTCGCCGCGTTCGTTGAGCAGCAGGACTTCGTCCACATCCTCGACCGAATATTCGGCGCGCGCGGCCTCGTAAACTTCGCGGCGGGTGGTCTTGTGGCGGTACATCAGGTCGTCGGAGGGCATGCGTGTTTCGGCGATCTTGATGCGCCAGATCGTGTCTTCCGAGAGCGGATTGAAGGCTGACGTGGTGATATCGATATTGCCGCGAAAGGTCATTTCGAGGCGCACGCGCAAGGGGGCTTCGCCTTCGGCAGCTGCTTTGAGGCGTTGCAGAAGATCGTCCGGGCCGGAGCGGAAACCCAGCGCATCGGCGGAGCGTTTCAGGCGGCGCATATGCTGCTCGATGCGGGCATAACCGGTATCCGGTTCCCAGCGCATGGTTTCGATCAGCGACAGATCGGCTGGCTTCCCGCCGCGAACCTTGCCTTTAGCAGACATTCCTCATACTCCGCCTCTGCCGTGGAATCGAACACGATGCCACCGCCCACATTGAAGACCGCATCGCCGCTCCTGAAAAGAGAGATCGTGCGGATGGCCACCGAAAATCGCATCGGACCCGCCGGATCGCACCAGCCGATCGCGCCGCAATAGGCGTCACGCGGTCCGTCCTCCAGTTCCGACAGAATGCGCATCGCCCACATTTTCGGGGCACCGGTGATCGAACCGCAGGGAAAAAGAGCGGCGAGAATCTCCGGCAGGCCTGTTTTCGGCAACAATTGGGCGCTGATATGGCTGACCATCTGGTGCACGGTCGGATAGGTCTCGATCTCGAACAATTTGGGCACTGACAGTGTTCCCACCTCCGTCACGACCGAAATGTCGTTGCGCAACAGATCGACGATCATGCGGTTTTCTGCGAGTGTCTTTTCATCCGACAGCATGGTGGCGATGATGGCGCGGTCTTCCGCCGCGCTTTTGCCTCGTGCGGCCGTGCCTTTCATCGGATGCGTCTCGATCATGCCGCTGGCATCGACGGAAAAGAACAGTTCGGGTGAACGCGACAGAATGATGGGACCGCCGAGGTCGATCAGCGCACCATACTTGACCGGCTGACGTTCGATCAGCGACCAGAACAGTGTTTTGTCGTCACCTTGCCAGCGGGCGGTGATCGGCATGGTCAGGTTGGCCTGATAACAGTCGCCGCGTCTGATATGATGGTGCAGGCGTTCGAACCGCTCGGCATAGGCGTCGAAATTCCAACCGGCGCGGAAATCGGCAAGCGTTGCGGTGTCGGTCACGGCAGGCGGTGTCGCCAGCGGATGCTCGTTGCCGGCGGGCGCATCGAAAATGCCCATGGCGATCAGCGGTGTTTCCCGATTGTCTTCGATCAGCGGCCGCAGTTTTGGCTCGAAAATGTGGCCGGCCTCATAGGAGAGGTAACCGGCCAGCCAGAAGCCATTTTTGCGGGCGGCTTCGAGCTTTTCCAGTGTGGGCAGAATGTCGTCGGCGGTGTGGGCGAAAACGATTTCGCGCGGCCTGTCGAAGACCATGCTTTGATGGGTGCGATCATCGCGAAACAGCGCGAAGGGCGATGATGATGTCACTCGGGGCGTCCTCGATCCGCGCCACTAGAAGGGTTTGCTCCAACACCGGCGCGGCGTTCTGGTAGACCGCGCCAGACAAATTCACAAGCGGCAAGTCTTGGATGACCTCGTCCGGATGATTTTACCCGCCGCCAGACGCCAATTTTCAAATGTTTGGGCCGTTGCCGCAATTGGCATGTCGAAGACGAAAGCCTGTTCAGCCCGAAGCCGCAGAACCACTGAGCGCCGCGCAAATCGGAGGAGAGGCAAGATTTCGCTACTTGGCACAAATCGCCATCATCTGTAATGATCGGTAAAGTCATAAACGATCATTACAGAAAGTTCGTCATGCTTTCCTTTTTTGCGCGCCACCAACCGGCCCAACCACTCCACAAGACGGCCATTGCCGGTGCTGGAGGCCTTATCGCCATCGGCTTGATCGGCGCGCTCAGCGCCTATTCGCACGCGCCGTTCATCATGGCGCCCTTTGGAGCCAGTTGCGTTCTTCTATTTTCGGTGCCGGGCAGTCCGCTCTCCCAACCCGCCAATGTCATCGGTGGCCATGGAGTGGCGACCTTGGTTGGGCTTCTTCTCCGATTGGTGCTGCCGAATGAATGGTGGGCCGCCGCCATCGCTGCGGGCGTGGCAATCGCGGCTATGGCGGCCTTACGGGTCACGCATCCGCCGGCAGGGGCGGATCCGCTCGTCGTCTTCGCTGATGATCCGGGCTTCGGATTTCTCATCATGCCGGTTCTCGTCGGCGCCAGCCTGCTTGTTGGCACCGCGACACTGTTCCACAGGACGACCGGCACCCCTTATCCGATGAGGAAAGTCTGATGGCGCGTCTGGTTGCGGAGCGGGCCGATGTGATCCCCCTTCTCGGGGAGGTTTTTCGGCGTTTCGGATACGAGGGCGCGAGCGTCGCGCGCATCACCGAATATACGAAACTTGGGAAAGGCAGCCTCTATCATTTTTTCCCGAAGGGAAAAGATGAAATGGCGTCCGTGGTGCTGGAAGATATACGGGCCTGGTTCGAAAAGAACATTTTCATGCCGCTGGAAGGCCATGAGCCAGAGGCGGCAATCGCCGACATGTTCATCGCGGTCGAATCCTATTTCAAATCCGGACGGCGCGTCTGCCTCGTCGGCGCGTTCGCCCTGGAGGAAACGCGGGATCGTTTTGCCATGGAGGTAAAACACTATTTTTCCCGATGGCTCTCGGCTCTTTCCACCGCGCTCGAAAGCAGCGGTCTTGACGCCGCGCAAGCAAGACAGCGCGCGAAAACGATCGTCGCTGGCATACAGGGGGCCATCATACTCGCCAGAGCGCTTGATGATGAAAAGGTGTTTCTGGACGCCCTGGATCATCTGAAAGGTCTGGCTGCCTTCGCAGAAAGCAGCCGATAGGCACAAGGCGCGAAAAAGACGGCATCCCAGCCTCCCTGCCTGCGAAGGAAGAAGGTGGGATGCCGCACGTCTCATTTATAGCCCGACTGTCCGCCGGGCTGCGCAGGCCGACGTTTGATGGCCTTACGCCTTGTCCAGCGCTTCCAGTTCGTCGATCAGGCTTTCAATCATCGAAAGCCCCTTCGACCAGAAGGCCGGATCGGACGCGTCGAGGCCGAATGGTTTCAGCAGTTCGGAATAATGCTGCGAGCCGCCGGCCTTGAGCAGGTCGAAATACTTTTCCTGGAAGCCCGGAGCCGCATTCTGGTAAACCGCGTAAAGCGAGTTCACCAGGCAATCGCCGAAGGCATAGGCATAGACATAAAAGGGCGAGTGGATGAAGTGGGGGATATAGGTCCACCACGTCTCATACCCTTCCGAGATCCTGATCGCCGGGCCAAGACTTTCTTCCTGCACCGAGAGCCACAATTCGCCGATCTGCTTGGCCGTCAGTTCGCCATCCTTGCGGGCGGTGTGCACCTTGCGTTCGAATTCGTAGAAAGCGATCTGGCGCACGACCGTGTTGATCATGTCCTCCACCTTCTGGGCGAGCATGGCCTTGCGTTCGCGTTTGTCCCTGGTCTTTTCGAGCAGCGCCCGGAACGTCAGCATCTCGCCGAAGACGGAAGCGGTTTCGGCGAGCGTCAGCGGCGTCTGGCACATCAGCGCACCCTGTCCGCCGGCCAGAACCTGATGCACACCGTGGCCCAGTTCATGGGCCAGCGTCATCACGTCACGCGGTTTACCGAGATAGTTGACCAGAACGTAAGGGTGCGCCGAAGGCACCACCGGATGCGCGAAAGCGCCCGGAGCCTTGCCGGGGCGGGCGGGGGCATCGATCCACTGTTCGTCGAAGAAGCGGCGGGCGATATCGGCCATTTCGGGAGAGAAGGCGCCGTAAGCCGATAGCACGGTGTCCTTGGCATCTGCCCATGGAATGACGGCATTCGGGGTTTCCGGCAGCGGCGCGTTGCGATCCCAGAAATTCATGGTCTCCATGCCGAGCCATTTTGCCTTCATCGCATAATAGCGGTGCGACAGGCGCGGGTAGGCGTCCTTCACAGCGGCGGCCAGTGCATCGACGGTTTCGCGCTCGACGCGGTTGGCGAGGTGGCGGCTGTCGGCAATGTCGTCGAAACCGCGCCAGCGGTCTGAGATCGCCTTGTCCTTGGCCAGCGTATTGGTGATCAGCGTGAAGACGCGCAGATTGTCCTTGAACGTGGCCGACAGCGCTTTGGCCGCCTTGGCGCGGGTGTCTGGGTCCGGCTCCTGCAGCATGTTCAGCGTCAGTTCCAGCGGCTGCTTTTCACCATCCACCTCGAAACGCAGGTCCGCCATGGTCTCGTCGAACAGACGGTTGAAGGCGGCGGCCGAGGTCATCGACTTGTCGAGAAACAGTTGTTCCAGCTTGTCTTCCAACTGGAACGGCTTGTCCTTTCTGAGATCGACGATCCACGGCTGGTAATGCGCCACAGCCGGATCGCGGGCAATCGCGGCGTCGATGACGGCATCGTCGATACGGTTCAGTTCCAGCGCGAAGAAAAGCAGGTGGGAGGACAGGTCGGTGAGCCTGGCCTGCACGTCACCGTAGAACTTGCCATTGGCCGGATCTGACGTATCGGAAAAATAGGCGAGGCCGGCATAGGAACCGATCTTGCCGAACAGGTCGTCAAGCTCATCATATTCGGTGATCGCGGTGCCAAGCCCCTGTGCGCCCGTTTTCTCTGCGGCTGAGGCAAGCTTGCCTTTCCATGCCGCTTCGAAATTGCGGGCGCGTTCGGTGGCGCTATCGAGGTCAGCCTTGAAGGCCGCACCGTCGCGGCTGTCGTAGAGATCCTCCAGCCGCCAGGTCGGAAGATCTCCGAGGCCTGCGGCTGCGGCGGACCCGGCAGCGCTTTCGGCTGCGACCACGATACCGCGGCGGCTATCGATGCCATTCGGTCGAACGTGGGACGTCATCGTGTGAATTTCCTTCGTGTTAATGTCTGGAGTGCCGTTTCCGGCCGGTTTCGAAGCAGGTTTATGCGCAGGTGCTCTGTTTTGAGGCCAAGCCGTTAAAATGCAAGCCTTTCTCAAAACGGGATGTTCAAGCCTTTCATGACACAACCTCCTGTATGGGTGCCATTACGGCACTGCACACGATTTCAGGAGCGAGCATGACTGCGCACATTCTTGTCGTGGACGACGATCCGGTACAACGTCGTCTTTTGAAGAACGCCGTGGAGCGTCATGGTCATTCCTGCCATCTGGCCGAAAACGGCCGGATCGCGCTTGAGTTCCTTCGCCGCAACCGCGCGCAGTTCAATGCGGTCGTTCTCGACCTCATGATGCCGGAACTGGATGGCCTCGGTTTTCTCGATGCCGCCAACGAACTCAACCTCAATATTCCGATCATCGTGCAGACCGGACAGGGCTCTATCGAAACCGTCGTGCAGGCCATGCGGGCCGGTGCCTTCGATTTCGTCGTCAAGCCGGTTTCGCCGGAGCGTATCGCGGCCTCGATCGCCAATGCGCTGAAGCTTGATCAGAAGGAAACCAAGACCCGCACCGTGCGCAAGGGTCGCACCGGGCCGATCGGCTTTGCCGATATCGTCTCGGCCAGCCCCGACATGCTGCGTGTCATCGATCTCGCCGAGCGGGCTGCCCATTCCGGCATTCCGGTCGTGCTGGAAGGTGAATCCGGCGTCGGCAAGGAAATGGTGGCGCGCGCCATCCAGAGCGGCAGCGACCGTTCGGGCAAGCCGTTCATTACCGTCAACTGCGGTGCCATCCCGCACAATCTGGTTGAAAGCATCCTGTTTGGTCATGAAAAGGGGGCTTTCACCGGCGCCATCGACCGCCATACCGGCAAGTTTGTGGAAGCCGACGGCGGCACTTTGTTCCTCGATGAAATCGGCGATCTGCCGCTCGACGTGCAGGTAAAACTGCTGCGCGCCGTGCAGCAGGGCGAGATCGAGACCGTCGGTTCCTCGAAAACCCAGAAGGTCGATGTGCGGCTGATTTCGGCCACCAACAAAGACCTGATCGAGGAAGTCCGCGCCGGGCGTTTCCGCGAGGATCTGTATTATCGCCTCAACGTCTTCCCGATCACCATTCCGGCGCTGCGTCGCCGCAAGGAAGACATTCCGCATCTGGCACGTGTCTTCACCGAGCGTTTTTCCGTCGAGCAGAAGCTCGACCGCACGCTGACGCTCAATGCCGGCGCGCTGGCGCTTTTGACCGCCTATGACTGGCCGGGCAATATCCGCCAGCTGGAAAACTCGATTTTCCGTGCGGTCGTTCTGGCAAGCGGTGATGAACTGACGGAAGACGACTTTCCGCAGATCGCTGCCCAGCTGCCGGAATTCCGCACGGAAGAACTGCGGGCGATTGCCGTCGAACCGGCACCGCAGTCGGGGGCGAGCGGATCGGTGCGTGCCGACGAGGCGGCTTCCTACGCCGGTGAACGGCTGGAGGCATCTGCTCACCACATGCCCATGCATGTGCCGGACAATGTCATCGTCAGCACGGATGATACCGGCGACGTGCGCAAGCTGGCGGATGTGGAAGAGGAACTGATCCGCTTCGCGTTGAAGTTCTACCGCGGCCAGATGAGCCAGGTGGCGCGCAAGCTCGGCATCGGCCGCTCCACGCTGTATCGCAAGCTCAAGGATTACGGAATCGATCCGGACAATCCGCTGCGCGAAGCGGCCTGATTTGCTCGTAAAGAGTGAGTTGAGGGCAACGAGACCAATTTTGGTCCATAGAGATCGCCGTCCTGGCGATCTTTCCTGTTAATCCTGACGCAAGTCAGGGGTGGTAAAACCTGTCAATCTTTTATAAGTCCTTTGTTGACTATAAAAGAATTACTTGTGGGCATGTGGCGAATTTGCCATGGTGTCACCGCATTTCACAGTCATGTGAAGCAGCACTGGCTGTGCTGTCATCGGACGGGGATCGACTTGCCGTATCAGAACGAAAACACCACGCCCGGAAATGGGACAGGGCGCAGCGGGTTGGCCGCACGTTGCCTTTCCATTTCCAAGCGCGTTGTGGCTGCCGCCTCGCTCTGCGTGGTTGCGCTGCCATTGATGTCGGCGGTGTCGGCGACCAGTGCCGCTGCCGAGACCCGCAGCCTCAAGCTTTATTATACGCACACGCGCGAGAAGGCGGAGATCATCTTCAAGCGCAATGGCCGTTTCGACCCTAAAGGTTTGGCGCAGCTGAACCAGTTCCTGCGCGACTGGCGCCGCAACGAGCCGACGAAGATGGACCCGCGCCTCTTCGACTTGGTCTGGGAAGTCTATCGCCGCGTCGGCGCCAAGGACTATATCCACATCGTTTCCGCCTATCGTTCGCCGGCCACCAACGGCATGCTGCGCTCGCGCACCAAGGGTGTCGCCAAGAGCAGCCAGCACACGCTCGGCAAGGCGATGGACTTTTTCATCCCCGGCGTAAAACTTGCGACCTTGCGCTCGACCGCCATGCAGTTGCAGGTCGGTGGCGTCGGTTTCTATCCCACTTCCGGTTCTCCTTTCGTGCATCTGGATGTCGGCGGCGTTCGCGCCTGGCCGCGCATGTCGCGCGACGAACTGGTCCGCCTTTTCCCGAAGGGCAACACCATCCATCTTCCGTCCGATGGCAAGCCGCTGCCCGGTTATGATCAGGCGTTGGCCGACTACAAGAAGCGCGTCGGCGCCGATTCGATCGAGATCGCCAGCACGGCTGGTCCCGCCTCTTCGGCAACCGTGAAGAAAAAGAAGAACCTGCTGGCCATGCTGTTCGGTGGCGGCGACGAGGATGAAGATCCCGAAGCCATCACCACGCCGGCCCCTGCCGCTCCCGGCCGTCCTTCGGCTCCGGCAACGGCAGACGAGGGCGAAAGCGCGCCGGTCATGGTTGCGTCTGCCCAGCCGCAGGCGCCCGATATCGATGCGCCCGTGCCGCAGTCACGTCCGGCTTTCCGTCAGGATAACGGCACGACCCTTGCCAATGCGCTGTATTCCCAAGGTGGCCGCAGCGCCGCGCAGGATGCGCTGCAGGCAGCTTTGCCGGCCCAGCAGAATGGCGAGAGTTTTGCCGATCTGCAGCAATACACCATTCCTGTTCCCACCCTGCTTGGTCCACGCGGCATGAAGGGCGATGCCGAAAGCGGTACGATGACGGCCTATGCCGCCGCGATCAATCGCGCCGAAGTGAACGGTTCCGCCATGCCGGTGCCGGCCCATCGCCCGGCCTTTTCTGCGGGTCCGATGAACGCATCGCTTCCGGCCCCGCAGTCGCAGCAATCGCAGCAACTGGCCGCCGCTTCGCCGCAGGCCGTGCCGAACACACTTGATGCCCAGGCCCAGCATCTGGCATCTGGCGGCGCCGTTGCCGAAGGGTCGCAGGCTTTGACGCCGGAACTCGTCGCGGCTCTTGCCAAGAGCGCGGAATATACCCGTTCGCCGGACACGGCTGTGCCGGTTCCCGGAAAACGTCCGGTGCAGGTGGCGCTTGCCAATCCAAGTGCGGCTGGCAATGATGGTCGCACGGTTTTCGGTGATGGTTTCGACGCACCCAAGCCGGTTGCCAAGGCACCTGTGAAGCAGACGCCGAATGCTGCCGCTTCGCAGGCGGCGCCGGCCGACAAGGCTCTGACCGAGGACATGCTGGCGCAGTGGGCGCAGGTTAAGGGCAAGGCCGAAACCTCGACCAAGGCACCACGTGTTTCGCGCTCCTTCAGCACCGACAATGCCGCGATGAACGATGGCTTCAAGCCGGCGCATCCGGTGGCGATCGATCCGGGCCGTTTCTAAGTCCAAGGTTTCAGATAGACAAAACAAAGCCCGTCCGGATTGCTCCGGGCGGGCTTTTGCTTTGGGGGGCTGACCGTCAACCCATGGTTTGACGCCTGACACGCGTCAGCATCGGGCCATATTCAAGAAGATATAGACCGAAGGCGGCAAGCCAGAACAGGCCGGCCGCTGCGTAGATCAGGTCGGTCTGGCCGGGCAGGACGCCCGAAAGCGGCCGCACCAGCGCGCAGACAAGAATGGCGCCATAGCAGAGATTGGTGCGTTTCGAAGCCGTCAGTTGCCGGCCGGTATGACCGCGGGTGGCGCGGGTCATCACCGCTAGCATCATCATCGACATCGTGCCAACGGTCAGCACATGCATGGCAGAGGCGCGGTCGATATAGCCGAGTGCGGCGGCGGCAATGGCGACAAAACCGAGGGGGACGAACAGATAGGCGACGTGGAGGATGGTGACCAGCGTTTCAGCCGTCGTTGTCCAGCCGCGCCAGCGATAGAGGCGAATGAACTGCACTATGGCGGCAAGTCCGCAGGTGGCAGCGCTGATGCCGTTTTCGGGCAGGCTGGACCAGGCAAGAAGGGCGATGACGGAGCACAGGATTGCTGCCATGTCGAAACGGCCAAATGGTGCCGGAAAACGTGTCGCGCCCTGTTTGGCCAGCCAGTTGCGGGTAAAGCTCGGGATGATGCGTCCGCCGATGACGGAAATGAGCGCGATATAGGCCGAGATACCGAACCGAGAGGCATAATCCGGCGCACCGAAAACAATCGTTTCATAATGGAAGCCGAGATTGGCGGCGGTCAGCACACCAAGGCCGATCAGCACTTTGAGATTTTTCCATTGCTTGCCGGCGATGATTTCGCGGGCGCTGATGACGAGGAGAGCCGGCAGGAAAAGCGCATCCAGCGCCACGGCAATGGAGACACCGGTCCAGCCGGGAGCGAGCATGGCGAGCCGGCCGAGGCACCAGAGCGAAAACAGCCCGGCAAGCGGCCAGCCCGACACGGGCAGGCGGCCCGTCCAGTTGGGAACGGCGGTGAGGAAAAAGCCGGCGAGGATGGCGCTGCCGAAGCCGAACAGCATTTCGTGGGCGTGCCAGGCATAAAACCCGTAATCGGCCGCGATCTCGATCTGGCCGCTGAGCGCCGCGATCCACAGGACCATGGTGACGCAGGCCCAGATGGCGCCGCCGAGGAAAAACGGCCGAAAGCCGTAGGAAAACAGCACGGGTCCGGTCTGCAGAAGCCCGCGTGGCACGGCGACGCGGCGAGGTGTTTGAGGCTGATCGATTGTGGACATGGCGAGGCTCCTTCAGCACTCACCCCAATTGGCTTGAAAAAATCCGGCTTTCGTTGATGAATCGCAAGTAAGATGACGTTTGAGTGGTTAGTCAGGTCTGAAGGCTTGCATTGGTGGGCCGGCACGGAGGTCCGATTTGAAACTCGATATCAGTCTGGTCAAACACGCTGCCCTGTTTGCCGATATGCCCGACGGCGACATCGAGGCCATGCTGTCGCATGCGGTATCCCGGCGGATCGCTGCCGGTGATGCGGTGTTCGAGCAGGGCGCCCCGGCCACGCATTTCTATCTGCTTCTGAATGGCCGGCTGAAGGTGAGCCAGGTGACGCCGCAAGGACAGCAGGTCATCGTGCGTGTGGTCAATCCCGGTGATCTGTTCGGGATCGCCAAAGCCTTGCAGCGAACCGATTACCCCGGCACGGCGCTCTGCGTTTCGGAAGCCGTGGCGTTATGCTGGCCGATGGATTTGTGGCAGCAACTCATCGACAAATATCCGCAGCTGGCGGTGACGGCGCTCACCACAATCGGTCAGCGGCTACAGGAGGCGCATACGCGCATCCGTGAAATTTCGACCGAAGAGGTCGAGAAGCGGGTGGCGCATGCGGTGCTGCGGCTGAGCGAGCAGGCAGGGCGGAAGGAGGCCACGGGCGTGAGGATCGATTTTCCGATCACGCGGCAGGACATCGCCGAAATGACCGGCACGACGCTTCATACCGTGTCGCGCATTCTCAGCGCCTGGGAGGGCAAGGGACTGGTAACGGGTGGCCGGCAAAAACTGTTGTTGCGCGATGTGGCCGGGTTGAGGGCGCTGGCGGAAAACGAGAGGTCTGCCTGAGGCGGAAACGGAAAAGGGCGGCTGCGAAAAACGCTGCCGCCCTTTTCAAAAATCCGGAAATAAAGGCGGCCGATCAGGCTGCTTCTTCTTCCTCGGTGCCGGCGCCCGGGATCATGCCGAGAGCGGAGAGATAGGTGTCGAGGATGAGATCCTCTTCCATGCGCTCCTGGTCGTCCTTCTTGCGAAGCGCGATGACCTTTTTCATGATCTTGGTATCGTAGCCCATGGCCTTGGCCTCGCCGTAGACATCCTTGATGTCGTCGGCAATGGTCTTCTTTTCTTCTTCCAGTCTCTCGATGCGCTCGATAAAGGCGCGGAGTTGGTCGCGGGCGACGCCATGGGCATCAGACATCGGGGCCTCCTAAAATAGTCTCGACAATTTTGCGGGTGGTGTCACCTGCCGCGAAGTGCAGGCGAGGTCAAGCCAATTTACGCATCAGCCACCCATGCGATGGCTTGTTGCGTGCGAATGCGGCTTTTTGAGCGTCGGATGTCTTCGGCGGATCGGTTTCCCATTTTCTTCAGGCCGGGTAGGGGCCGGTCCGCGAAGCGAAAATCCGGCGTTGGTGCAGCGCCGGGTCTTCATTGAGCGTCCGGAAGATCGGTGCCAGACGCACAGCCCATTCCTCGATGCCGGTTTCGTCGCCGATCAGGTCCTGCCTGACCTCCAGAAGAGCGTGCGCCAGACCGGCGCGCATGCAGTGGCGATACATCGTGTCGTTTTTCAGCGCGCCATCATAAGGTTCGTTGTCGCCGATGATGAGGGTCGGGTCATCGCGCAGCATGCCCAGCAGCGGTTTGACGGCACGGTCATCATTGTCCCACAGCACCGAGGCATGCCAGGGGCGCGGCACGCCCTTCCAGGCCTGTGTAAAAGAGTGGAGCGCCAGGACCAGCGGCGTTTTGCCGCTCGCCTCGGCTGTCTTGCCGATCGTCAAGTCCACGGCCCGGTGGTAGGGGCGATGAAATGTGTCGAGTCGATGCGCCCATTCGCTGTCGGCAATCGGGTGGTTTCCCGGAATGATTGCGCCATCGGAAATGCGCATGATCAGGGTCGGGTCGTCCTCGCCTCTGTTCGGATCGATCAGCAGTCTTGAAAAACCGCAAAGCACGGCGGGCACGTTCAGCATGGCGGCCAGTCGGCGGGTGAGGCCTTCAATGCCGATATCGTAGGCGATGTGGCGCGCGAACGTTGTCTCATCGAGACCGAGCGTACCATATCCGGGTGGAAGTCTGTTCATGGCGTGATCGGCCAGAAGCACCATCCCGCCGTCATAATTGCCCTGTACGATTTCGTAGGAACTGAAGTCCTGCATTGCCTGCTGCCCGACTTGCCAATTGTTTGTTCTGCGTGATTTTTACCTTGATGCCTGATCGCACGCAGATTGCGGATAGGCAAGGCGAAGGCGTCATAAACGTCAGGATTCGGCTCGCAATCGGGCACTAACCGATTAGACTTTCGTTTGACTTTCGATCGCCATCGCGCCAAGACAGTCGCATCTGATTTAGCAGGGGACCCCGCCACACACCGTGTCAAAATCGTCCTTGTTCTCTTTATCCACCCTTGTGTCGCCAACCCTGTTCGGCTTGGCGCTTGCTCTTGCTTTACCGATCTTCGCGCCCAGCGAAGCGCGCGCGGATTTTCGCGTGTGTAACGGTACCCAGAACCTCGTCGGCGTCGGTATCGGTTACCGTGCCCAGGAGGGCTGGATGTCTGAAGGCTGGTGGCAGGTTCCTGCCTCAAGCTGCGCCACTCTCATCGAGGGCGAATTGCAATCACGTTATTATTATCTCTACGCCGAGGATTCAGCCCGTGGTGGCCGTTGGACCGGCGAAGTCAGCATGTGCGTCGCGGAAAACGAATTCAAGATTACCGGCGTCGGAGACTGCTTTGCTCGCGGTTACCAGAAGATGGGCTTCAAGGAATATGACACAGGCCGTCAGGGCAGCTGGATGGTCCAGCTTTCCGACACGCCAGGCACGCAGGAAGGCCAGAACTGATGAAGCGTAATCGCAAGGTAAAAATTCTTGCAACTCTCGGTCCCGCATCGTCCGAAGAGGCGATGATCGAGAAGTTGCACGAAGCGGGCGCCGATCTCTTTCGTATCAACATGAGCCATGCCAGCCACGACATGATGCGCACGCTGATTGCGCGCATTCGTGCTGTCGAAAGCCGTTCGGGTCGTCCTATCGGCATTCTCGCCGACCTTCAGGGCCCGAAACTGCGCGTCGGCAAGTTCGCCAACACCAAGGTGACGCTGACCCCAGGCCAGACGTTTACGCTCGACGACAAGGATGAGCCGGGCGACGAGACCCGCGTGTTCCTGCCGCATCCCGAAATTCTGTCTTCCGTCAAGGAAGGCCACCGCCTGCTGATCGATGACGGCAAGCTGGCATTGAAGGCCATCAAGGCCGATGGCAAGTCGATCACCTGTACGGTCATTGCCGGCACCAGCATTTCCGATCGCAAGGGCGTCAGCCTGCCGGATACGCTGCTGGAAGTCGGCGTCCTCACCGACAAGGATCGCGCCGATCTTGATGCCGTTCTCGCCACCGACGATGTCGACTGGGTTGCGCTTTCCTTCGTGCAGCGCCCGGAAGATCTGGTCGAGGTGCGTCGCATTTCCGGCGGTCGCGTCGGCCTGATGTCGAAGATCGAAAAGCCGCAGGCCATCGAGCGCATCGATGAAATCATCGAGCTTTCCGACGCCCTGATGGTTGCCCGTGGCGACCTCGGTGTCGAACTGCCGATCGAGATGGTTCCGGGTATCCAGAAGCGCCTGACCCGCGCCTGCCGCCGCGCCGGCAAGCCGGTCGTCGTTGCCACGCAGATGCTGGAATCGATGATCGAGGCTCCGGTTCCGACCCGCGCCGAAGTGTCGGACGTGTCGATTGCCGTGTTCGAAGGTGCCGATGCGGTCATGCTGTCGGCCGAATCCGCCTCCGGCAAATATCCGGTCGAAGCCGTGTCGATGATGGCGTCCATCGCCCATCAGGTGGAGCAGGATCCGCTCTTCCCGAGCATCATCTACGCGCAGCGCGCCACGCCGGAAGCAACCGGCGCCGATGCGATTTCGCTGGCCGCCCGCCAGATCGCCGAAACGCTGAACCTAGCTGCTATCGTCACCTATACCTCGTCGGGCACGACCGGCCTGCGCGCTTCGCGCGAGCGTCCGACCGTTCCGATCCTCGCGCTTTCGCCGAAGGTGCAGACGGCACGTCGCCTGTCGGTCTGCTGGGGCCTGCACTGTGTCGTCACCCATGATGCGACCGATCTGGACGACATGGTCAACCGCGCCTGCCGCATCGTTGTCGAGGAAGATTTTGGCAAGGCCGGCGACCGCATCATCATCTCGGCCGGTGTTCCGCTCGGCACGCCGGGTGCGACCAACATGGTGCGCATCGCCTATATCGGCGCAGATGGCCAGAGCGCTGTCTGAGGTTTTGCAGGCATCGCAATGACATTCGAGCGGCCGGAGCAATCCGGCCGTTTCTGTTTTTGAGGACTGCGTTTGATGACCTCTTTGCCAATCCCGACACTCCTTACCGAGCGCCTGACATTGCGTGTCCCGCGCATGGACGACTGGCCGGCCTATGCCGCCTTCATGGCGACGGAACGCTCCATCTATATGGGCGGCCCGCATGCACAGGCCATCGCCTGGGGCATGTTCTGCCATGACGTGGCGCAGTGGCAGTTGCTCGGTCATGGCGCGCTGATGATCGAGGTGCGCGAGGGCGAGGCAACGGGACAGTGCGTTGGTCAGATCGGCATCAATGCCGGGCCGCTGTTTCCCGAATATGAAATCGGCTGGATGCTTTATGATGGTTTCGAGGGCAGGGGATATGCCTTCGAGGCAGCCAGCCTGATGCGCGACTGGGTTTTTCGCACACTCAAGCTTGAGACGCTCGTGAGCTATATCCATCCCGAAAACGTGGCGTCCTGCCGTCTGGCGGAGCGGCTGGGAGCGGTGCTGGATGCCGATGCGGCGCGGCATGATCCGGCCGATCTGGTCTATCGGCACACGCGGGCGTGAGGCTCGTCACACCGTCGCGTTTTCCGCAATGCCACGGCGGGCGACGGTCAGGTCCCAGGCGGTGAATGGCGCGACGGCGCGGGGTGCGATGAAGGTCAGGCCCCAGAGGGCGCAGGTGCCAAGCCCCGCCAGAATGCCGATCAGCATGAAAACAACTCCTGAATGATGATGCTTCAGTCTGGAAAGGGCGAGCAGCGAAATCTATGGAATGCCGAAGGCAAACCTGCCAGATTGACTTTCATGAAAAAGGCAAATCCACCGCAAGGCCTTCGATCCGGCGCGCAGGTGCTGGACGACATCGATACCCGCATTCTGTCGGCGCTCGACGAGGATGCGTGGCTGCCGATGTCGGAACTGGCGCGTGCCGTCGGCCTGTCGGCGCCGAGTGTGGCGGAGCGCGTCAGGCGGTTGGTATCGGATGGTGTGATCCGCGCCTTCACTCTGGATGTCGATAGCCGTGCGCTTGGTTATCAGATCCGGGCGATGGTGCGCATCCGGCCACTGCCGGGAAAGCTGCATCTGGTCGAAAAACTCATTCAGGACACGCCTCAGTTCATCGAATGCGAAAAGGTTACGGGCGATGATCCTTTTCTGGGCCGGCTTGTCGTGCATTCGATTGACGAGATGGATGATGTGCTGGAGGCACTTTCCGACCATGCCGTCACCAGCACGGCTGTTATCAAGGGTACATCGGTGAAGCGGCGAATGCCGCCGCTCTAACTGTCAATGCCCTTCGCTCGACATGCCGATTGCCGTTCGAGCCGGCACGCCACTCTGCTTCAGCCGTGCTTCCGCAGTTCGCGCCGTTGACTGCAGGTCCCGCTCGAAGCCCGATACCTTTTCGATCGCCGCGATGCAGAGGTCGGTCACGACATAATCCGGCTTGTGGCCGAGCCCGTGGACCATGACCAGTTCGGAGCCTGCGATATCGCGCGCCAGCCCCTGCGAGTGGATTTCTTCCAGCACGATCGGATCGCTGTCACCTGTTATGATGACGGTCGGTGCCTTGATCTCCCTGTAACGCGGCGCGATGCGGGTCACGTAATCGTGGAGATTGAAAACGTCGGTGGCATTGGCGCGGAAGGTGGCGGGGCGCAGCACGAGCGCCGGGGCGCCTTCCTCGACATATCGATCGCGGCGAAGGTTGGGGCTGAAGACCGATTTCGTGGCGCCGTCCATCAGGAACAGGCCGGCGGGTAGCGAGACGAGGCGCGTGAACAGCCAGCCGATCACAGGCTTTGGCGCAAGGCCGTAATACCAGTCGACGCCGCCCGGCCAGGGATGGGTGGCGGGGGAGAGGAAAACGAGGCCGGCCGTCTTTTCCGGGTGGAAGACGGCGAAACTCGCGGCAATCGCGCCGCCGAAGGAATGCGAGACGATGACGGCACGTTTCATGCCGTAGGCATCCATCAGCTTGGCGATGGCGGCGGCCTGGCCATCCGGCGTATCGTTTTCAGGCCCGCCGCGCTCGGAATACCCGTGGCCGGGTCGATCGACGAACAGCATTTCTGCCCGACCGCGCAGCGGCTCCAGAAAAGCCGCTTCCTGATCGCGCAGATTGCCGCTGGCGCCGTGGATGAAGACAAGCGGCGGCAGGTCTGCGTCTTTTCCGGCCGGCACATGAAGGGCGTTCATGCGGTAACCGCCCACATCCGTCAGCGTGCCGATATTGGGAAAACGACGCTCGATACTGGCTGCCTGCCATGCGGTGAAGGCGAAAGCGGCTGCGATGAGAAGGGCGATGCAGATCAGGGCTGTGATCATCAGGCGAGAATGTCTGGAGGGTTTTGTCGTGGCGGGCGTTCGGCGAAGCATGTTCGATATAACGAAGACATAGGGCGGCGAGTTTCAGCCGAACAGATGCCTTCGTGTGTTTGACAGCCATCGCGTGCGGAAAGCCGAAGCCCTGTCAGGCCCCGCCGATCAGGTCCGGCTGCCGGCGATCTTTTCCGACAGTTTTTCCATCTGCTCGCGGGCTTCCTTGTCGGCCGGGTAGATGGCGAGATATTGCGCCAGCGCTTTTTCGGCGGCGGCGTCTTCCTCGGCTTCCATCAGGATGGCCGCCATGCCGGCAATGGCGCCGAAATGGCGGGGTTCGCGCTTCAGCACTTCGCTGATGTCGGCCATCGCCTTGCGTGGATCGCCCATCGTGTAATGCAAGGTGGCGCGTTGGTGCCATGCGCCGGTGAAATCAGGATCGATCAGAGTGGCGCGGTCAAGGAAATCGAGTGCCGCGCCATTGTTCTTCTTTTCCACGGCTTCGGATGCCCATTGCAGCAGAAGATCGACGGTCGGGCTGCCCGACTCGGTCCAATCGGTCTGGATTTCCTCGGCAATGCTCTTGGCCTTGTCGGGATTGTTCTCGCGTTTCAGCTGGGCAAGCAGACTGTCGATCTTGGCGGCAGGAGAAAGGTTTTCCGTTGGCGGTACAGGTGGTGTCTGCGCCTGCTGCTGCGGTTGGGCTTCCGTGGCGGGTGGGGTTTCCACATGCCGTTCGGGCAAGGGCGGCAACGGCTGGTCCGGTGCTTGCGATTGCGGCGGGATTTTTACGCCCGGCAGCGCGTCATCGCCCGGTGCTGCGCCATTCGGCGTTTCCTGCGCATGGGCGGTCGCAAATGGTGCGAGGCCTGCGAGAGGCAGACAGGCGAGGGCAATAGTCAGCGGGGTGGCAAAACGGAAAAAGCGCATGGCGGAAAAGATAATCCGCCTGCGCTCAATATCAAACCGAAATCGGTCTTTTATCAACAATGTGATCCGCAACGGCTTTCGATGAAAGCCGCCAGCCACAATCAGCCCTGACGAGCCTTGAAGCGCGGGTTCTGCTTGTTGATGATGTAGATGCGGCCCTTGCGGCGAACCAGACGGTTATCGCGGTGACGAGCCTTCAGCGCCTTAAGCGAGTTCTTGATCTTCATTGTACTGATCCAGCAGTCTGTGGGCCGTTAAGCCGCTTGTCTCTATCAATCAAAAGCGCGCCGCTTTGGTCATCAAAGGATGGCGCGCCTTTAGGTTGGCGTCGAGATACAATCAGCGTTGGCGCATGTCAACCATATGACGCGGTTTTCCGGGGCTTCTCGTGGCGTCAGCACCGATTTTCCGCAGCTTTGCCACAGGTTGATGCGCCTTTGCCGCGATTGACAATGCGTGGATCAACGCAAATCTTACCCCTCATACACGGTTTGACGGGAGGAAGAGTGGTGGATTTCATGAAAATGACGGGTCTGGAGCTGCTGCAGGCCTCCGCGGCGGGGCTGATTCCGGCCGCCAGTATTTCCGAGACCATGGGAATGAAGGGCATGGAGGTGGAAAAGGGCCGAGTCGTCATTCACGCCCGCGCCGATTCCCGCCATCTCAATCCGCTCGGCGGTGTGCATGGTGGCTTTGCCGCGACCTTGCTCGACTCGGTCACCGGCTGTGCCGTTCACAGCATGCTCGATGCCGGTGTCGGGTTTGGCACGGTTGATCTCGGCGTGAAGATGATGCGCCCGGTGCCGCGCGATGAGGATCTCGTCGCCGAGGCGCGGGTGACGCACCTGTCGCGGTCGATCGGTATTGCCGAGGGTACGCTGAAGGATGCCGCCGGCAATCTGCTGGCGAGTGCCTCGGCGACCTGTTTCATCAAGCAACCGAGGTCTGAGCAAGCCTGAACAGCTTTAATCGACCAGCTGCGTGACATGACCCATCTTGCGGCCGGGGCGGGCTTCGGCCTTGCCGTAGAGATGAACATAGGTGTTCTTGCTCTTCAGCCAGTCCGGCAGCGCGTCGATATCGTCGCCGATCAGGTTGGTCATCACGCAATCGGAATGGCGCACCGGATTGCCGAGCGGCAGACCGGATACCGCGCGAATATGCTGCTCGAACTGCGAGATGATGCAGGCGGCTTCCGTCCAGTGGCCGGAATTGTGCACGCGCGGGGCGATCTCGTTGGCGATCAGGCCGCCATCCGGCATCACGAAAAACTCCATGCCGACGACGCCGACATAATCGAGGGCGGTGAGCAGCTTTGTCGCTGCTTCACGGGCGGTCTGGGCCGTCGCGTCATTGATGCGGGCGGGCAGGGTGGATGTGTGCAGGATGCCGTTGCGATGCACGTTTTCGGCCGGATCGTAACATTCGACCGTACCATCGATGCCGCGCGCGGCGATGATCGAGACTTCGCGCTCAAAAGCGACAAAACTTTCGAGGATGAGCGGCACGCCACCGAGCGCATCGAAGGCGCCGGCAAGATCTTCGCCGCCGCGAAACACGCGCTGGCCCTTGCCGTCATAACCCATGCGGCAGGTTTTCAAGACACCCTGTCCACCAAAATCGGCAAGGGCTGCCTCCAGCTCGGCCTGATTGTTGACGGCGTGGAATTTTGCCGTCTCTATGCCGCAGCTGTTGAGAAAACGTTTTTCGGTCAGGCGGTCCTGCGCCACATCCAGGGCCTTGGCCGGCGGATAGACCGGCACGGAGCGCGCCAATGTCTCGGCGGCGGTGACTGGTACGTTTTCGAATTCATACGTGACGATATCGCAGCGCTTTGCGAGGTCCGCCAGTGCTGCCGGATCATCGTAAGCGGCGGTGATCTGCGCATTCGCCACCTGAGCGGCGGGACAATCGGCCTGCGGTTCCAGAATGATGGTGGAAAAGTTCAGGCGGGCAGCGGCCATTGCCAGCATGCGACCGAGCTGGCCACCACCGATAATGCCGATCGTCTTCATCTTAGCTGTCATACGGCTCTTCTTGGGCGCCTCAAGGGGCCTCGTCACTCGGGTATTCGGCAACCGAGGCAGTGTGCTCGGCGCGGTAAATGTCCAGGCGATCTGCCAGATCTTCGTCGGAAAGCGCCAGCACGGCGGCTGCCATCAGGGCTGCATTGATGGCGCCGGCGCGGCCGATGGCCATGGTGCCGACCGGAATGCCGCCCGGCATCTGCACGATCGAATAGAGGCTATCGAGGCCGCTCATCGTTTTGGATTGCACCGGCACGCCGAACACCGGCAGCGGGGTCAGCGACGCGGTCATGCCCGGCAGGTGGGCCGCACCGCCGGCACCGGCGATGATGACTTTAAAGCCCTCGTCGCGCGCACCCTTGGCGAATTCGTACATGCGGTCCGGCGTGCGGTGTGCAGACACGATGCGGGCTTCGTAACCGATGTCGAGCGCATCAAGTGTATCGGCGGCGTTCTTCATGGTTTCCCAGTCGGACTGGCTGCCCATGATGATGGCGACGGCGGGTCTGTCGGTCACGGCAAAACCTTTCAGGCAATGATGTCGGGAAGGATCTGATCTTCGAGCTGGGTCATCTTGTCCTTGATGACGAGCTTCTTCTTTTTCATGCGCTGGATGCGCAGGGCATCGGATCCGACCGTTATCATGGCGTTTATTGCGGTATCGTAATCCTCGTGCTCCTGACGCAAACGCGCGAGTGCGAGCCTGATATCCGCCTGCTCCTGATCGGCCATGACCTTGTCCCCATTCATGCCCGGGCCTTTATAGGCCCTGAAATATTGCGCATGCTCCTACCATCAAACAGGGGGCAGAACTAGTCTGACAAAGCGTCATTTGAAGTGACGGTTACCGCTGATCACAACTTCTGACGCGGCTTGCGGCGGCTGTTGGCCGCTCACGGCTCTGATGCGACGCGAAACCGGCCGATTTTGCAACGCCTGCGGTAGCAGAATAACGGAACGCAAATTTATTTTAGGGATGGATCATAATTCGTTATCAATGCCACGATTTTGCCCCTTAGTTATCAAGATTTCACCTTCGACAACGGGCTTTGATCGTGTCACACTTCCTTCGTAAACCTGAGGCCTCCAACCGATTGGATGGCTGGAGGCAGGTACTAAAAGGAAGGATATGCCACATGACCGTACAGGCTCATATTGCATCGCTTGAGAAGAAACACGAGGTTCTTGAGGATGAGCTTCAGAGTGTTCTTGCGTCTCCCTCCACGGATGATCAGGAGATTGTCCATCTGAAAAGGCGCAAGCTGCGTATCAAGGATGAGCTGGAACGCCTGAAAGGTTCTACGCGTCACTGATCCTATTTCAGAAGTAACGAGTTTCGAGCCGTCGCCGGATCGCCCATGATGAGGTGGTTTGAGCGGCGGCTCTTTCGTTTTATGGATTGAATGAAATATTTATGGTAAACAGATGCTTAAGTCGCATCTGCTGACAAGTGAGTTCAGCAAGTTAAGGTAGGGGATGAGCGGGGCGGCTTTATGCGTTTTCGCCCCAGAACTGGTCCAGCCACAGGTTCAGGCGGTCGAAGCCTCCGACATTGATCGCGTAGATTCGCCGCGTGCCTTCCGATGTCACCGTGACCAGATTGCAGTCGAGAAGTGCCTTCAGATGCTGTGACACCGCCGGCCGACTGATCGGCAGGCCTTTGGCCAGTTCGTTGACGGTTTTCGGCGCTCGTCGGAGTTCCTCGAGCAGGTGGCGCCGGTTGGGGTCGGCGATGGCTGTGAAGGGGTCAATCGCTGTCATGGCGGGCAGGCTATGGCATGGGTCCTGTCCCATCAAGACACATTGTGCACCGCAGCGAGGTTTGTTCCCGTCACAGTGTCGTGTGCAGGCGTTTACATCAGCCCGTCCCATAGCAACTTCAGGCCGGCGGCGAGCGCCAACGCATACATGAGCGGATAAAACAGTTCGATCTTCATGCGCTTGACAAGTGCTGCGCCGGCAATGGTGGCGAGAAAAGCAATCGGCAGAAGCGTGGCTGATGCGGTCAGGTTCTTCGTGTCAAAAGCGCCGAGCGCAAAATAGGGAATGACTTTGACCGCATTCACCAGCGCGAAAAAGCGGACGCTGGCGCCGGTATAGGCACGCGGATCAAGCCGCATGGGCATGACATAGATCTGGAAGGGCGGGCCGCCGGCATGGGCGACAAAACTGGCATAACCCGACAGCATGCCCCAGAAATTCGCCGCTACCGGCCGATGCGGCAAGGGCGGGGTTTCGTGATCGGCCGGCGTCATCCATTTCTGCTGGAAATAACGCAGGGCGAACAGAATGGTGGCAATGGCGATGACGACACGCAGTGCATCGGCAGAAACCATGGCCGACGTTGCCCAGCCGAGCGCGATGCCGACAATGCCGCCGGGCAGGATCATCAGCAGAGTTTTGCGATCGTTGAATTTGCGCCACGCCCACAAGGCGACGATATCCATGACGATCAGTATGGGCAGAAAGATCGCCGCTGCTTCCACCGGGCCGACCACCAGCGCCATCAAGGGTACGCCCATCAGTGCCAGCGCGCCGCCGAGCCCGCCCTTTGATAAACCGACGAGAATAACGGCCGGAATGGCGGCGAGAAAGAAATCGAGCGAAGGGAGAAACATGAAGCGGTGTTGATCCTTGTGTCGCTCCGGTTTATCGGATTTGCCAGAACCGGCGCATCGACCCGAAAACCGGATTAGGTTTTCGGAAAGTACGATGCGCAACTCTTAAACGTCCATAGTCTCCTTTGTTCACCAAATATGGCGCACAAAGGAGACTATGGACGAGGGCGCGATGCCGGCAAACGGTTCGCCTCGCAATATGAAGAAATGGAAACACCCATGTCCGCATCCGAAGACCGCTGCCGCCTCGTGCTGATCCTGCCCGATCTGGCCGACGATGCCGCATTGGTGGAACAGCTTTCTGCAGCGCTTGAAGGCGGCGATGTCGCCTCGGTGATCGTGCCGCAATATGATCTGGCCGAGCAGGCGTTTCAGACGCGTGCCGAAAAGCTGGTGCCGATCATTCAGGACGCTGGTGCCGCTGCGATGATCTGTGGTGATACCCGCGTCGCCGGTCGCGCCAAGGCCGATGGCCTGCATATTACCGGCCCGCTGGAGGAACTCGGCGAGGCAATCGAAAAGTTCACGCCGAAGCTGATGGTCGGTGCCGGTGCGGCGGCCGATCGCCACAAGGCGCTCGAAGTCGGCGAACTGCGCCCGGATTACATTTTCTTCGGCAAGCTGGATGGCGACATCAAGCCGGAAGCGCATCCGAAAAATGTGGCGCTCGGCGAATGGTGGTCGTCGATGGTGGAAATTCCCTGCATCGTCATGGGCGGTACGGATGCCGCTTCCGCGGTGACTGTTGCCGAGTCCGGTGCGGAATTCGTGGCCATGCGTCTCGGCGTATTTTCGCATCCCGAAGGCCCGCGTGCAGCGGTCGCACAAATCAATGCGTCCTTGGACGAAAAAGCGCCACGGTTTGACGCTTGATGAGCTTTATGAGCCGCGCCAACAAAACATTGATGTACAAAAAACTTCTGCCCGCCATGGCAATCGTTTCGGCACTGGTGCCGGCTGTTGCCGAAGCGCAGCAGTCGAAAACCACGCCGCGTGCCGTCTCGCGACCTGTTGAAAACGGTGCGCAGTCGTTTCGTGGTGCCCGCGATGCCGGTGAAAACGGGCAGGGCGGTGAGATCCCGTCGAGCGGTGTGACGCTCTACCAGCGCATGGGCACAGAACTGCCGCCGTTGCCGCCGGAAAAGCCTTTTACGGGCAAGATCGACGAGGCTTACGGCGCCTATCAGCGCGGCCTCTACATCACCGCGCTTTCGATTGCTTTGCCCAAGGCGGAAAAGGGTGATGCCGCCTCGCAAACACTGGTTGCCGAAATGATCATGCGCGGGCAGGGCATCAAACAGGACATCAATTCGGCCGCCTTCTGGTTCGGGCGCGCTGCCGAGGGCGGCGATCCGGCGGCGATGTTCCAGTATGCGCTGATGCTGATTTCCGGCCGTGGCGTCAAACACGACAAGGCCAAGGCCGACGAATACATGCACAAGGCGGCCGAAGCCGGCAATTCGTCTGCACAATTCAACTGGGGCCAGATCCTGATTTCCCAGAACCCCGGTGAAAAGGGCATGAAGCTGGCGCTGCCCTATTACGAAAAGGCTGCCGTGCAGGGGCTGGCGGATGCGCAATACGCCGTCTCGCAGCTTTACGTCGCCATCAAGGACCTGCCGTCGGAAAAGACGAAGCGTGCCCGTGAATTTCTGGAGCGCGCTGCCAAGGCCGGTTTCGACACGGCACAACTCGATATGGGTATCTGGCTGGTGAACGGCGTCGGCGGCGAGCGCGATTTTGACCAGGGCTTTACCTGGCTGCGGGTCGCCGCCGTGCGCGGCAATGTCGTTGCCCAGAACAAGCTGGCGCATCTTTATATCAACGCGCTCGGCACACGGCCGGACCCGGTGGAAGCGGCGAAATGGTATGTGCTGTCGCGCCGTGCCGGCCTGCCCGATCCGGTGTTGGAGGATTTTTATCTCGGCATCAACGAGGAAATCCAGAAGAAGGCGGTCGAGGCCGCCAACCGTTTTCGCCGCAGTTGATCAGCCCAGCGAGGCTTTGAGTGCAAACAAGGCGCCGCGGATGATAAAACCGTGGGCCAGTGCCAGGATAAACACCGTGGCCAGCCAGATTGCCAGATAACGGCCCTGGATGGCGGCGATGCCCTTGTTGAATTTCGGGCCGAGCGCGAAAAGAAGAGTGGCGAGCGCGCCGGCCGCCGGCAACACCGACAGCGCGATGGCAGCCGGCGCGAAGGTGTTCGGTTCACCCCAGAGCGTGAAATGGATAGGCAGCAGCGTTTCCGCCGGCAGGGCGACCGCGAGGCCGATCGACAGAGAACTCATGGTGATCAGCAGGCCAAGGCTGACGAACAGCGGCAATGCGATGGGCAATTTCTGAACTCCTGCTGGTGAGGCATCGACCGGAAAGTCCGGCCTCTGTTTTGCGGCTTGTCGCAAAGGTAATCAGAACTGGCAAGTGTCAACTATGTCGCGCCTCACTTGAATTTCCCGCGGTTTTGTGGTCATGAAGCCGCCATCACGACAAACTGACAAAAAAAGACGTCCCGCCCCACGAGTGCGCGGGACTTATCCCAAGGATTTCCCGCATGGCACGCTCCGCCCTTCTCAACGTCATGGTTCAGGCTGCCGTCAAGGCGGGCAAGTCGCTCACCCGCGATTTCGGCGAGGTGCAGAACCTGCAGGTCTCCGTCAAGGGACCTGGCGATTTCGTCTCCCAGGCCGATTTCAAGGCGGAAAAAATCGTTCATGACGAGCTGATGAAGTCCCGCCCGACCTATGGTTTCCTCGGTGAGGAAGGCGGCGAGGAAAAGGGCACCGACGGCGCGCATCGCTGGATCGTCGATCCGCTCGACGGCACCACAAACTTCCTGCACGGCATTCCGCAGTTCGCCACCTCGATCGCGCTGGAGCGCAATGGCGAAATCGTTGCCGGCGTCATCTTCAATCCGGCAACCGATGAACTGTTCACTGCCGAAAAGGGTGGTGGAGCGTTCCTGAACGACCGTCGCCTGCGTGTGGCTGCCCGCCGCGTTCTGTCCGATTGCGTCATCGGTTGCGGCGTGCCGCATCTCGGCCGCGGCGATCACGGCAAGTTCCTGCTGGAGCTGCGCCATGTGATGGGCGAAGTTGCCGGCGTGCGCCGCATGGGTGCCGCTGCCCTCGACCTCGCTTATGTGGCTGCCGGCCGTCTCGACGGTTTCTGGGAAGCCGAGCTGCATCCGTGGGACATGGCGGCCGGGCTGATCCTCATCCGCGAAGCCGGTGGTTTTACCTCCGACATGAAGGGCGGCCAGAACATGTTCGAAACGAAAACTGTGGTTGCCGGTAACGAACTGATCCAGAAGGCGCTGCTGGAAGTTTCCAACCGCCCGGTTCCGAGCCGCTAATACGCTGATACTAGCCGGGTCAAAGCGATCAGCGCTCCAGACCCGGCACCTTGCGCAACCGCTCCGTCAGAAAATCGGCGAGCAGCCGCACGCGGGCGATGCCTGCCCGTTCCGGTACGATGAGCATGTTCAGCGGCACCGATGGCGGCGCATAGCGCGGCAATATCTCTTCCAGTTTTCCGGTTTCGAGCAAATCGTCGATCAACCAGTGATGTGTCGGCGTGATGCCGCGTCCCGCGAGCAGTGCCTCACGGGCGGCAAGGCCGTGGTCGATGCGCAACCGGCCCGACAATGAGATCGAATAATCCTTCTGTCCGTCGCTGAGCAGCAGTACGTCGCTTCCGGCCACGTTGGACATGCGGATGCCGAGATGGTTTTCGAGTTGCTCGGGCGTCTGCGGACGACCGTGGCGATCAAGATAGGCCGGTGATGCCGCCAGCAGTCGACGGCTCTGTCCAAGCGGGCGCAATTTCAGGCCACTGTCCGACAAGGGGCCAAGCCTCAGCGACATGTCGAAGCCCTCGCGCACCAGATCGATACGTTCGTCCGACAGGCTGAGATCGATGGTGATATGCGGGTATAGATCCTGAAAAGCGAAGATCATGCCGGCGACATGACGGATGCCGAGCGCTGCCGTGCAGGAGAGGCGAACAGTGCCGGCAGCAGAGCCCCCGGCATTGCGTGCTTCGTCATTGGCCTGTTCCACCAGCCGCAGCACGTTCACGCATTGGGCATGATAGATTGCGCCTTCCTCCGTCAAATGCAGGCGGCGGGTGGTGCGGCTGAGGAGAGGCACACCAAGTGCTTCCTCCAATTCCCGCAACTGTCGCGTCACGGTCGACTGGCCGATGCCGAGTTCGCGCGCCACCGCTGAAAGATTGCCGCGTTCCGCCACCCGCACAAAGGTGCGCATACGCTCGAGTGTGATATCCGATTTATCCATTTTTCGGCATGGTCCTATGCATTGCGCAGGAATACCGGATGTTTCTTTCGCGGTCTATGTTCCCCTCATCACTCACCCATGAGGTCCACCATGAACGTTCTGATCGTTTTCGCCCATCCCGAACCACAATCTCTCAGCGCCTCCCTGCGGGATGCGGCCATTACCGAGTTGCAGGAGCAGGGGCATTCCGTTCGAGTTTCCGATCTCTATGCCCAGAACTGGAAGGCGGCAGTCGATCGTGCCGATTTTCCCGCATGGTCGAGGGATGAAAGACTGAATATCAGCCGTGCTTCGAAGGCGGCTTTTGCCGATGCAACATTGACCGACGATGTGCGGGCCGAACAGGAGAAACTGCTCTGGGCCGATGCGGTTATCCTGCAGTTTCCGCTATGGTGGTATGGCATGCCGGCCATTCTCAAGGGCTGGGTGGACCGGGTTTATGCTTTCGGTTTCGCCTATGGTGTGGGCGAACACAGCGACCGGCGCTGGGGCGACCGGTTCGGCGAAGGTGTGTTTGCCGGTAAGCGGGCCATGCTGGTGGTGACCGCCGGTGGCTGGGAGGACCATTATTCGCCGCGCGGAATCAATGGTCCGATCGACGACCTGCTGTTTCCGATCAATCACGGCATCCTTTATTATCCGGGCTTCAGCGTCCTGCCACCCTTCGTCGCCTACAGGGTGGATCGTTTCGACGATGCGGGTTTTTCTGCTGTCGCGGGCGAACTGAAAACACGCATGCGGGATCTGGCCTTGACCAAACCGATTGCCTACCGCCAGCAGAACGGCGGCGATTACGAAATTCCAAGCATGCAACTGCGTGCCGGACTGGAGAAGAGAGGTGCTTTGGGCTTTTCCCTGCATGTGGCGGCAAGCGCGGAGCTCGCAAACCACAAAGAGTAATCATGACACCTGTGGGTGGTCATCGAAATCCTGTGCGTTTTCCAATGCTTCGGCACTTCAATTCGTCGCAATTATAAAATAGCTTTCGTTCACGATATGCGGAGGCTGTTTTATGACGAATGACTCGCTGGGGGATGTGGACGTTTCCGAATCGGCTCCGCGCGATTACGGCCACAAGCTTTCCAACCCGATCCCCTTTCTCTGGACGATGACGATTTTCCTCATCATCGTCGGTTTCCTCGCCGCCATCCTGTTCCGGCAGGCGCAGCACGCCTTCATGACCAATCCGGGTCTCAATGGCGTGATCCTCGGGGTCCTCCTGATCGGCGTGTTTCTGGTCTATGCGCAGATCGTGTCGCTGATCCCGGAAGTGCGCTGGTTCAATTCCTTCCGCGCTGCCGGCAGCGCCGACAAGGTGGGCCGCGAACCAAAGCTGCTCGCACCGATGCGCGCGCTGCTCGGCCGTCGCCGCAAGGTGGCGCTGTCGACCGCGACGCTGCAATCCATCCTCGATTCGATCGGCACACGGCTGGATGAAAAACGCGATACCTCGCGTTACCTGATCGGCCTTCTCGTTTTCCTCGGCCTGCTTGGCACGTTCTGGGGCCTGATCGGCACGATCGGCTCGATCAGCGACGTCATCCAGGGGCTCGATCCGGCTTCCGGCAACAACAATGACATTTTGCAGGCGCTGAAAAGCGGCCTTACGGCCCCGCTGTCCGGCATGGGCACGGCGTTTTCGTCCTCGCTGCTCGGCCTCTCCGGTTCGCTAATCCTCGGTTTCCTCGATCTGCAGGCTGGCCGTGCCCAGAACCGGTTTTATACCGAACTGGAAAACTGGCTCTCTTCCGTCACCGAAGTCGGCGGCGATCACCAGCACGTGGTGACACCCGGAGTGGTGCCGGCAACTCCTGCCTCGGTCGATGAACTCCGCGCGCTGACCGAACAGCTGCAAAAACTGGCCACCGCGCAGGCGCAGGCGCAGGGCGGACCGCAGGCAGAACGCTCGCTGTCTGCCATGGCCAATCTCGCCGAAGGCATTCAGGGGCTGGTAAAAAACATGCGCGGCGAACAGCAGATGCTGCGCGACTGGATCGAGGCGCAGCAGGAAGAATCCAAGGCAATGCGCAAATCGCTCGACCGATTGAGCGAAAAACTGGCGGCAGACAAGGCTGCGATCGACAAAAGCGGGAGCAAATAAGCGATGGCGCTCGGCAGACACCGCCGCAGCGAACGCGGCGTCGATTATTGGCCGGGTTTCGTCGATGCCTTGTCGACGCTGCTTCTCGCCATCATGTTCCTGCTAACGGTTTTCGTGCTGGTACAGTTCATTTTGTCGCGCGAGATTTCCGGCCGTGACGAGGTGTTGAACCGCCTCAACAGCCAGATTTCCGAACTGACGGAGCTGCTGGCGCTGGAAAAGAGCGGCAAGACCGATCTCGAAGACACGCTCGCCAACCTGCAATCCTCGCTCGCCACCTCGGAAAACGAGCGTTCGCGGCTGCAATCGCTGCTCGACCGCGGCGCCGGTGCCGGCGATGCGGCCAATGCCCGTGTTGGCGCGCTGACCGACGAATTGAGCCAGGAAAAGCAGATTTCCGCCCGCGCCACCAGCCAGATCGAACTTTTGAACCAGCAGATCGCGGCCCTGCGTGCGCAGATTGCCGCCGTAGAGGGAGCCTTGCAGGCATCCGAAGCCAAGGATCAGTCATCGCAGGCGCGTATCGCCGATCTCGGCCGTCGCCTCAACGTGGCGCTGGCGCAGCGCGTTCAGGAGCTTAACCGCTACCGTTCCGACTTTTTTGGCCGGTTGCGGGAAATCCTGTCCGATCGTGAAAATATTCGTATTGTCGGCGACCGTTTTGTCTTCCAGTCGGAAGTTCTGTTCCCCGTGGGTGGCAACGAACTGGACGATGCCGGCCGTGTCGAGATGGACAAGCTCGCCTCGGCACTGCTGGAACTGGCGCAGGAAATCCCCGCGGAAATCAATTGGGTTCTGCGTGTTGACGGCCATACCGACAATGCGCCGCTGTCCGGCACCGGCCGTTACCGCGACAACTGGGAGCTTTCGTCCGCGCGCGCGACATCGGTGGTCAAATATCTGATCACCAAGGGCGTGCCCGCCAACCGTCTGGTCGCCGCCGGTTTCGGCGAATTCCAGCCGATTGCCGAGGGTGACACACCGGAGGTGCGCTCGCAGAACAGGCGCATCGAACTGAAGCTGACGGAGCGGTGAGGGCCTAAATTTCCCTGCGAAACACCGTCGGCGTCGTGCCGGTCAGCTTGCGAAAGCTGGCCGCGAAGGATGATGGCGTCTGGTAGCCGACGGCAAGCGCCACGGCCGTCACCGGCAGATTAGTCGTTGCCAGCATGCGACGGGCCTGTGTGATGCGCAAAGCCGTCAGCCATTCATGCGGCGTCTGGCTGGTGGCGAGCCGAAAGGCAGTGCAGAAATGGAAACGGCTCATGCCAACCAGTGCCGCCAGTTCGTCAAGCCGGATTTCGCGATCGATATAATCCTGCATGTAGTTCGTGACGCGTTTCACCTGCCAGTCGGCCAGCCCCTTGCGCACGGTTGGCAGTGTCAGCGACGCGTGGGCGGAATGGGCGCGCACGAGCTGGGTGCAGAGAAGATCGATCGCCTGCTCGACAAAGAGCGATGACGACGTGTCGCCCTGCGCGGCCTCCCGGCTCAACAGTTCGAGAATGCCGGCGGCGGAAAAATCCTCGAAACAGATACGACCGATCAGTTCGATGTGGCGTCCCTTGGCCAGCACGTCGGCCGAGGATTGCAGCCGTTCATCGGACAGGTAGACGTGGCTGACTTCGATCGGGCCTTCGACGTCCCAGCGTCCGTCCTGACCTTCGGGGATCAGTGTCATCGAGCCTGGTCGCGTGCGAGCGCTCATGCGTCGCGCGCCCTGCCGCCAGCTGCTGTCCTGCGCGGCGCCGTAATAGGTCATCAGCACATGGGTCTGCATGCCCGGCAGGTCGGCGTGGAATTCACCATGCTGCCAGCGTTTTGTCATGCGCGTGCCGCCACGCAACACGCTGTCTGCCAAGGCCGGTGGCTGGTCAAGAATATCGCCGATAGCTGACGGGGCATCGTGGATGTCGGGCGCGGAGATTGCAGGCAAGGGTGTGCGATCTGCCGAAAGGCGTATTGCCGTGCTCAACGTCCCGCCTCCCGTTTTCCCTTTGCCCGTTATCGAGAGTGTGACAGGTGATCGGCGAAGGCAAGGGGCATCCAACCGCAAGATTGCGATAGTGGTCGCAATCGCCGAACGGCGGGCTGTCGCTTCTGGAGCTAGGTTTCTCTCATCCTGACCAGAACGGTACAGGGCCTTTTAGAGGAGAGACCCCAATGAGCATTCTGAAAAAGATCGTCGTTATCGGCGGAACCGGCCTGATCGGCTCGAAACTTGTTTCGCTGCTGCGCGACGGTGGCCATGAGGTGATTGCCGCCTCGCCGCGCACCGGCATCAACGCCTTGACCGGCGAAGGTCTGGCGGACGTGATGTCCGGCACCGATGCGGTGATCGACGTCTCCAACATCGCCTCCTTCGATGGCGAGGAAGTGCGCAGTTTTTTCGAGACCTCGGCGAAAAACCTGATCGCTGCGGAAAAGGCTGCAAAGATTCGCCATCATGTGACGCTGTCGATTGTCGGCATTACCGGTGAGGGGCCGAACGGTTATCTGAACGGCAAGGTCGCGCAGGAAAACGCCATCAAGGTTTCGGGCCTGCCTTATACGATCCTGCGCGCCACGCAGTTTTACGAATTCATCGCCACCATTGCCGATGGTCACGCGGTCGATGGTGTGGTGCGCCTGCCGGATGCGCTGTTCCAGCCGGTTGCCGCCGATGATGTGGCCGCTGCTCTTGCCAAGACTGCTCTGTCGCCGCCGGTCAATGGCACAATCGATCTCGCCGGTCCGGATCGTGCTTCTTTCGAGGAGATCATCGGTGGTTATCTGAGGAAGGCCGGTGATACCCGCCCGGTCGAAAGCGATGCCGCCTCCGGTTATTTTGGCCTGCCGGTCTCAGGCAGTTCGATGGTGCCGAAGGGCGAGGTGCTGATCGGCCCCACCACGATCGAAACATGGTTCCGCCAGCACCCCGTTGCTGCCTGATCCCGAACCGGAGGATTCTTTCATGAAAACGCTTCGTCTCGCCTTGGCTGTCGCGGCTCTGCCGATGCAGCTTGCCTTTGCACATGACGTGTCTGCGCCGACCAAGGCTGCCGATATCGCTTATGAAACCGTCGGCGCCAAGGTGACGCCGGTCTACGAACATGCCATTCCCGGCATGCCGGGCAAGAGCCTCAAGGGCGTGCTGGTGGAATACCAACCCGGCGGCTATAACGCCGCGCATACCCACGCCAAATCAGCGATCATCTATGCGACCGTGCTGGAAGGCGCCGTGTTGAGCGGCATCAATGGCGGGGCAGTGAAGACCTATACCAAGGGGCAGAATTTTACCGAACTGCCCGGCGACAAGCACGATGTCAGTGCCAATGCCAGCAAGACGGAGCCGGCCAAATTGCTGGCAGTGTTCGTGGTGGATACCGATGACACGGTGCTGACGGTGCCGCGTAAACGGTGAGGCGGCGTAGTTCTCTAAGCGTAAAGGCGGGCCTCATCGGGGCCGCCCTTCGGCATTCAACCCGAATGCTGATTGCCGACCTGAAAATCCAGACGCGCCAATCCACGCCGCACTTCCGGGGCCTTCATGAATAGGTCCCACAAAAGCCCGGTGCGAAAATTCTCGATCATCGCGACGATCGGTCCCTCGTCGATGACGATGTAATGTGGGGCCGTCCAGTCTCCTGTCGGGGTAAACGCGTCGACGAAACCGAGCGGGCCGAACAGGGCGCCGTTGTCAAAGGCCATGAAGGCACGAAGAGCCTTTTCCGCCTCGCGCGGCAGGAAAGGGAAGCTGGAGAGAGCCGCCGTCGGGGCGATCGCGCCGACATCCTGGGTCGGTGAATTGGCGGCATAACCGTAGGGGATTTCCGAGGCCGTCAGGCCCCAGACATTGGCTTTCAGATATTCCGGCACGCTCAGGCAATAATCGTGGTTGATGCGCGCATGCGCCACCACCTGCTCCCAGTAATCGCCGTAACGATCTTCCAGTCCGCGCGGATCGAGCGCGCAGAAGGAATATTGCGACATGAACAGGGGGCCGCCCAGCGGCTCGCCAAAGGGCAGGCGGGTGCCAAAGTAGCTTTCGCCGTTGACGAAAGCGCCGTTGCGCGTCCAGCCGGAATGATAATTCTGCGGATCGATGGGATGTGTGTTCGAGCCGGCGGCGAGGATGTAGGCCGACAGCGATTCGTTCCAGCCGGTGATCGGCAGGTTCATGATCCAGTCGTTTTTTGCACTCCAGTGCCAGTAGAGCGGGCCGTCATCATCGCCACGTGTGTACCAGCGCCAGTCGGTCTCGTCGTAAAGGCGGGTAATGTCGGTGCGGAGCTTTGCCTCGGTCTTGCTGCTGCCTGCAAAATATTCGCGGGCGCAGATCAGGCCCTGCATCAGAAGCGCGGTTTCGACCAGATCGCCGCCATCATCCTTCTGCGAGAAGGGCAGGACCTCGCAGGTCGTGCCGTGGATGAGATGCGAAAACGCGCCGTGGAATCGGGGAGCGCGAAAAAGGCTTTTGACGATGGTGGCAGTGCGCTCAAGGCATTCCTCGCGCGAAATCCAGCCGCGCTCGGTGCCGACTAACAGCGCCATCAGGCCAAAACCGACACCGCTCATCGCCACCGCATCGGTGGCCATATAGCCGTCGGCACGGCGCTTTTCGAAGGGCAGGCCGGTTTCCGGATGACCGCCCTCCCAGAAATACAGGAAAGTCCGGTATTGCACCTCATCAAGAAGTGCGTCGAGGGGGAGGGAGGCTGGCGCGTGGGCCAGTTGGTTGGTGACATCCATGCCGTCGAAACGCGTAAAGCCCTTCTGAGAGTCGGAACGTTGCATGTCTTTCCGTTTGTTTGCCGGGGCCGGAAAGCCACCGGTCACCCATGCCGACACAATCCGGCGAAAGGATGCCGGCGAATGGATGATCGTCAGGTGAGGCTAACACGACTGTGTTAGCAGTGTGTTATTTGGGCGATTTAGTGCGTCAGCCCGTTCGGGCGTTCCAGTCCGCGGTCGAACTGCAGGCGGGCGAGTTTTGCATAAAGCCCGTCATCGGCGGCAAGGCTGTGATGCGTACCCTGTTCGACGATATGGCCGTCTTCCATGACGACGATTCTGTCGGCTTTCAGAACGGTGGCGAGGCGATGGGCGATGACGATGGTCGTGCGATCCTTCATCAGCCCGTCCAGCGCCTTCTGCACCAGCGTTTCGCTTTCGGCATCGAGCGCCGAGGTGGCTTCGTCTAGCAGCAGAACCGGCGCATCCTTGAGGATGGCGCGGGCGATGGCGATGCGCTGGCGCTGGCCACCAGAGAGCGTGATACCGCGTTCACCGGCGAGCGTGTCGTAACCGTTGTCGAGGGCGGAGATAAAACCATCTGCCTGGGCGGCAACGGCTGCGGCACGGACTTCCTCGCGCGTGGCGTCCGGCTTGCCGAAGGCGATGTTGTCATGGATCGACGCGGCAAAGATGGTGACATCCTGTGGCACGATCGCCATGCGCGCGCGCAGGTCGGTGAGGCGGGTCTGCTTCACATCGATGCCATCGAGCTTCACGCTGCCGGCCACCGGATCGTAGTACCGCAGCAGGAGAGAGAGAATCGTGCTCTTGCCGGCACCCGAGGGGCCAACGATGGCGACGGTTTCGCCGGCCTTCACCTTCAGCGACAGGCTGTTGAGCGTCACCGCGCTGACGCGGCTCGGATAGGCGAAGGAGACATTGTCGAACTCCACTTCGCCACGGGCGGGCGAGGGCAGAGCGACAGGCGCTTCCGGGTCGCGGATCGCCGGGACTTCGTGCAGCAATTCCGTCAACCGTTCGGCAGCGCCGCCGGCCTGCGAAAGATCGCCCCAGACTTCCGACAGCTGGCCGAGCGAACTGGCCAGCAGAACGGCGTAAAGCACGAACTGGCCGAGCGTGCCGGCGCTCATCGTGCCGGCGAGAACGTTTTGCGCGCCATACCACAACACGCCGACAATGCTGCCGAAGACGAGAAGAATGCCGACGCCGGTCAGAAGCGCACGCGAGCGGATCGCGCTGCGGGCGGCGTCGTAAGCGAATTCGACGGTGGCACTGTAACGCTTGTCGGCTTCCCGTTCGCCGTTGAACGCCTGGATGGTGCGCACGGCGCCGATGGTTTCAGACGCGAAGGCGGAGGTTTCCGCCAGCTTATCCTGAGCGGCGCGCGAACGGCGGCGCACCGAGCGGCCGAAGGCGACCAGCGGGAAGACGATCAACGGGATGGCACCCAGAACCATGCCGGACAGGGCAGGGCTGGTATAGATCATCATCACCATCGCCCCCAGACAGAGGATCAGGTTGCGCAGCGCCACCGAAGCGGACGAGCCGAAAGCGGATTTGATCTGGGTCGTGTCGGCTGTCAGGCGCGAGACAAGCTCGCCGGACTGGTTGACGTCGAAGAAGGATGGGGAGAGCGCGGTGATGCGCGAAAACACTTCTCGTCTGATATCGGCAACGACTCGTTCGCCGATCGTGATGACATAATAATAGCGCATGGCGCTGGCGAGCGCGAGAAGAGCGGCCAGAACCAGCATCATGCCGAAATAGTTGTTGACGAATCCGCCGTCTTCAGCGGCAAAACCGTGGTCGATCATGCGACGCACGGCGAGCGGCAGCGCCAGCGTGGTGATGGCAGCGAGCGTCAGGAAGAGGATTGCGGCGCAGACCATGCCGCGATATCGCAGCACATGCGGCATAAGACGCATCAAAGGCTGCGGTGAACGGCGGGTTTTGCTCTGGTTTTCCTGAATATCGGCCACGATAGTCCTCTTGATCGGTCAGGTGCCGACGTTCGGTTGCGGGCACTTGTACTCTTGGTGACCTTCCTGTATAGGCTCCGCATCAAATTGGGAAGCTCGGATCGAAAACCGGTCCAGGCTTCAATTTATCGTTCAGGGCTCGGCGCTTCGCTGTGACAAATGAGCCCTCTATCAGGAAGAGTGTCATGAAGGCCAGCATCCATCCCGACTACCACGTTATCAAGGTCGTCATGACCGACGGCACCGAGTACGAAACCCGTTCGACATGGGGTTCGGAAGGTCAGGTCATGAACCTCGAAATCGACCCGAAGTCGCACCCGGCCTGGACCGGCGGCAACCAGCAGATGCTGGACCGCGGCGGCCGCGTTTCCAAGTTCAACAAGCGTTTCGGCGGCCTCGGCCTCTAATTTCTGCTTGTTACTTGAATGCAAGAAGCCTGGCGCAAGCCGGGCTTTTTTGCGTTTGAGCCACTTCAACTGGCTTTGTCCAGCAATTGCATTTGAGTGCAATTTTAAATTGTGATTGATTGTCGGTTCATCTTCCGCAGCGAAAGCAGATGCGCTTTGCCAGGGCGCACCGGGGAGGATGGGCCGCTCCGGCTTTTGGCGAGGGCCTCGCTGCTGAACTGGAGATGATCTATGTGGTTCATCCCATTTAGTATCACTCTGACGATAAGGAAAACCCGCACGACCTGGCAAGTGTCCGTGCGGGTGCAATTCCTTACATAAGAGCGGGGAGGCAGGGTTTTCGCCCTGTCTCCTCCTCCAGAAATATAGGCGAAAGCCGGTTTTTCGGCAAGACTTATGGGTTGCATCGTGTTCGCCTTGCCTGCGAAACGGCATTTGCCGGCAACAAAGCAAAAAAAAGCGGACCGAAGTCCGCTTTGAAAATGTGTGCTTGGATGCGTAGACAGTAGATCAGTTCGAAAACGCGGTGCTCAGCAGGTCCAGCTGGGCGCGCACGCCGTTTTCATTGTCGGGAAGCTTGGCTTCACCTGGACGGTAGATCTCGCGATCCAGAATGGCGATACGGTTCTGCAGACGCAGCGAGCGTTCGACCAGATCACGGAAACCTTCCGGAAGATCATTCCAGCCCGGAGCATTGCGATCAACGTTAAAGCCGTCGAGGCGAACCTTGCTCTTTTCGGAAATCACCTGATCGCGGCTCATCTCGCCGTTGTTGACCGCACGCTGTAACAGAAGCCAGGAGGCCATCTGCATCAGGCGGGTGGTGAGCCGCATGGATTCGGCTGCATAAAGCACCGATGCCATGCGCGGCAGAACCTTGGATGCGGCGCGGCCCGTGCCGTCGAGATAACCGGCGGTTTCTTCAACCAGCGACATACCTTCAGAATACAGGCCTTTGAACTGCGACGAAGACGCCGCGCGGCCTGCGAAACTGACGGTATTCAATACCTGTTCTGACATGGGATTCATCCTGCTAACGCATCAACTTGATCAGGCAATGACGAAGGTGGCCCAAAGGTTCCGCCCTCGTCTGTCTTCCGCATCAAGATGGTACTGATAGCTCAAATCCGCAAGCCAATTCTTAAGGAAGGGTTAATTCCCACAGGATAGCTGCGCAAACCCAAAAAAAAGAGCCGCAAAGGCGGCTCTCAAGGTAAAACAGGGAGAAATCAGACCCGTTCACCGGATCGGCAAACCGTCTGACACCAGAAGAACTGGATGTGGATAGTAATGAATTAGAATGCTTAATATCCGGTTAAAGCAGCCGCATTTAATGTTGTTTTTATCAATTATTCCGGACTGCGATGGTCTTTCCGTCTCAAGATTTAAACAGACTTTCGGCTGCCGCCTTGCCTGATGCCTTGCGGGCCTTCTCCGCTTCCAGCCTTGTGATTTCTTCGCGCAGCAGGTTCATCCGTTTGTCGAGTTCATCGACGGACAGGGTGGAAAGATCCTGACCGATCTCGTGGCCTAATGGTTTCTTTGGGCGGTCGTCGTCAAGAAAGGTCATGGTTTCCTCCCGTTTGACCTCATCATAGGCTGCTCACGCCGTGGCGCGGCGCGGTTCCTCGGTGGCTTCGCCAGCGGATTCGACACCTGCGCGCGGATCGAGCGCCAGACCTTCCGGTGTGCCGAGCAACGCATTGCCGGCCGGTGCGGTCGTATAGGTGTCGCGTTCATCCACCGGCACCGCTGCGCGGATGCGGCTGCGAATGATCGCATAGACCGTCACAAGTATATGCGCACTGGCCGTCACCGCAAACAGGGCATAGGGTCCAAGCGCCGTCATCACCGGACCGCCCAGTGTCGGGCCGATGATCGTGCCGATGCCGAACAGCAGTAGCAAGCCGCCGGAGACTTTGACGAAATCCTCGGGGGCGGCAAAGTCATTGGCGTGAGCGACGGCGATCGGGTACAGCGCGTTCGCCATGGCGCCATAGATGGCGACGAGAATGATGATGGCCGTGACATTGGTCGGCTGGATGACGAGCAGGATCAATGCGGCAAGTGCCGCGGCTGCCGAAAGGCCGGCCAGGACATACCGACGATCCATGCGGTCGGACAGGCGACCGGCCGGAAACTGCATGATGGCACCGGCAAAGATGGTGATGGAGACCATGGCGGCAATCGAGGTCTGGTCCAGGCCCGCGCGCGCACCGAAAACGGCGCCGAGCGTGCCATAGGCGCCGTTGGCGATGCCGATCAAAAGGATGCCGATAAAGGCGATCGGCGAATGACTGTAAAGACTGGGCAAATCCAGCCGCACGCGTTTAAGCGGTTGCGGCGAGGCGGCCTTGGAGAGCGTCGTCGGCAACTGCGCCACGCAGTAGAGAATGCCGCAGAGCATGAAGAGAAGCGGTGTCGAGACATCGGCGAACATGACCATCATCTGCCCTCCGACCACGCCGAACAGGGTAATGGCGATATAGAAGGAAAAGATGGCGCCGCGGCTTTCATTGGTGGCGCGCTCGTTCAGCCAGCTCTCGATGATCATCGAGGTGCCGGCGGTACAGAAACCGGTAATGGCGCGCAACGTCAGCCATGCGGTCTGATCGACGAGAATCCCGGTCAGAAGCACATTCAGGCAGATGAGCCCGAGAAAGCCGGAAAAGGCGCGCACATGGCCGATACGCCTGACCACATTGGGCGCAACGAAACAACCGACCACAAAACCGGCTGCCCAGGATGTGCCGAGAAAACCGAGGGCTTCGTTGGAGTAACCTTCGAGCGAACCGCGCAGCGGCAATAACAGACCTTGCAAGCCATTGCCGAGAAAGAGGAAAAGTGTGCCGGAGAGAAGGGCGAGGACAGGCAGAAGATTGCGTCTCATGCGTATGATCGACCGTACTGTTCGTGTGTCAGCACGCCCGGCCGAAAAGGGAAGCCGGGCACCGAATGGAAGGCTGCCGGACTATAGGTTCGGAGTTATGAAAAAAGTCGTTCCGAATCCCGCCTCCCAAGCCTATCTGTGGTCGAACCAAAAAATGTCCAGCCTGTGGCGGGCAACGAAATAATGCGCCGGGTTTGAATGACAAAGATAATCGGACTGCTTCTTCTGGCTGCGATGGTCATCCAGATCATCAAGCCTCTCGGTCTGCCAGGCCTGAGACGCCGTGCCGATTTCTGGAAACTGGCGGTGCTGGCGTTTGTTCTCTGGGCGGTGACGCTGCTGCTGAAGGATTTTGTGTGAGGTTCAGCAGTCCAATTCGCCGCGCATCACCATCGCGCAGCGTCCGCCGACCAGAACATCGCTTACCTTGCCCTCGCGCTTCGTCACCTCCAGCTTGATGACGCTGCGCCGTCCCATTTCCACGCCCTGTTCGATGGTGATGGCCGTCGTTCCGTCTGCCGGCAGATCGGTGCTGGTCTCGACCAGATAGGCAGCCAGCGCCGCAGATGCGCTGCCGGTGGCCGGATCTTCCGCCACATTGTCGAGCGGTGAAAACATGCGGGCGCGAATGTGCCAAGGGCGGATTGCATCGCGAACATAGAGAAAGATCGGGAAATCGAGACCTTCGCCGGGATATCGTTTGGCCGCCAGCTTGAAGGCCGCCAGATCGGGTTGGGCACGGCCGAGCGCATCCAAGCTATCCAGTTCGGCGAACACGAAGGCGAGGCCGACCGAGACATAAAGCGGTTGATGGTTTGTCACGCGGATGTTTTCGATATCGAGCGATAGACAGTCGGCCACGCTTTGCGTGTCGACGGTGCTGCCGGTGCTCAATGCCTGCGGTGCACGGATAGAGGCGGCAGCGACCTTGCCATTTTCGCGTGTCAGCGTCACTTCGACGAGGCCGGCCTTTTCCTCGAAACGCAATGTGTCGCCAATCGGCTTTCCAAAGATATCGGCCTGCTGGCCAAGCACATAGGCCGTGCCGACATTGGGATGGCCGGCAAAGGGCACTTCCATGGTGGGCGTGAATATACGCACCTGCGCGCTGTTTGCTGGGTCTTTGGGCGGCAGCACAAAAGTCGTTTCGGAATAGTTGAATTCCGTGGCAATGGCCTGCATGTCGGCACTGCTCAGCCCTTGCGCATCGAGAATGACGGCGAGCGGGTTGCCGGTGAAACGCGTCTGCGTAAAAACATCGACGGTGACATAACGGACGGTCGGCATGGGCATTCTCCGGGTGGCCTGACTTTTACCATGCATGCGTAACCAGGAGAGGGGAGGACGACCAGCCAAAGTTTGTGATGGAGGGTATCAGCGTGATGCGAGGTAAGCTGTTCTATCGGGATGCGACGATTAAGGCCCTAATTTTTTCTCATGACACCTCCTAACCTGGAAGTGGTCTGGCGTTGCGAGGAAACACATGGTTTCTGTAAGCGTAAGGTTCTTTTCCTATTCCGCTTTGCTTCTCCTGGGCTTTGTCGCACAGGCCAAAGCAGGCGAAGAATTCGTTGCATGTTATAATTATCGTTTTTGTTTTGTCGGTCCGTGCCCATCCTACGACGTAATATTTCTGCACTCTGGGAAAGAACCGATATTTTTTCTGCCCGATTCGGAAATGCCGTTATTTACTTCTTGGACGTCGATCCAATGGGTTTTATTTGATGCGGAGAAAATTCCTCGCGCCGAATTGAAGCGACACGAAGCAGATTTGAAATTGGGTCGAGAGCTTGTCTACGAAGGTTACAGTTCTCTGATGCCAGACGGTCCTCTCACAATGCATGCTCAACACATCGTACGCGTGGCGAGCGAGGAGGATTTGGCGATTTGTCCTTAAGTCGTGATAGGATTAGCTGCAAACCTGTGGTGGCCAATCAATATGGGCTCCATCTCGGTAGAGGTTTCGCATTCGCTTAGGCTTTTCAAGCACCAGAAGCCTCAAAACACACGAAAGCCGCCCGTTGCCAGGCGGCTCCCATGCCGTTTTCCTCTCCCGGGAAACTCTTTTGTCTTACGCAGCCTTTTCCAGCGCCTGCTGCCAGGTGCCCTTGGCGGCGAGCGTGTTCATTTCGGCGCGGTGCGCGAAGGCGCGCTGGCCGGCGGCGACGTTTTCGCTCTTGCCGCCCCAGGCCTTGAGAGCCGTTTCCTGAAGCGCGCGGCCGTAGGAATAGGTCAGCTTCCACGGCAGGTCGTAACCGGCCACCATGGCCGACAGGTGCGCCGTTGCCTCTTCCGAGGTCTGGCCGCCCGACAGGAAGGCAATGCCCGGAACCGATGCCGGCACGGTGGCTTTCAGAACCTTGACGGTGCGTTCCGCCACTTCCTCGACGGATGCCTTGCGGGCGCTCTTGCCGTCGATGACCATGTTCGGCTTCAGGATCATGCCTTCAAGGTTGACGCGGGCGTCGAACAGGTCGGCAAACACTGTCTGCAGCACATGCTGGGTCACTTCGGCGCAACGATCGATATTGTGAGTGGCGGGAACGCCGTCCATCATTACCTCCGGCTCAACGATCGGCACGATATCGGCCTGCTGGCAGAGAGCGGCATAACGGGCGAGCGACTGCGAATTGGCCTTGATCGAACCCCAGCTCGGGCGATGCTCGCCAATGGTGATGACGCCGCGCCACTTGGCAAAGCGGGCACCGGCTTCGCGATAGTTGCGCAGGCGCTCGTACAGGCCGTCGAGGCCTTCGGTGATAAATTCGTGCGGATGCAGCGCCATCGGCTTGGCGCCGATATCGACCTTGATGCCGGGAATGGAGCCGGCGCCGGTGATGAGATCGACAAAAGGCGTGCCGTCGGCGGCCTTCTGGTAGAGGGTTTCCTCGTACAGGATGACGCCCGAGATGCAGTTCTTCATCGCCGCTTCGGTGCGGAACAGCATTTCGCGGTAATCGCGGCGGTTCGTCTCGGTCGACTCCAGGTTGATCGAGTCAAAACGTTTCTTGATCGTCGACGTCGACTCGTCGGCGGCCAGAAGCCCCTTGCCGTTTGCAACCATCTGTACGGCAATGTCTTCGAGGCGTTCGGTCATGGTAGTCTCCCGGGTGCTGATAGAAGCTGATATTTTGGCCATAACAGAAGAATAGGGCACAAAAAACAGGGAGCTAATTGTTTGAAACGATTGAAATTATTTCAATCGTTTAAAATAACTAAAATTTTTGAATATGGTTGTTAAAAAAATAGAGCGGCCTATGTTAGCCGCTCTTTGCTCGTCATGGCTGTGAACATTCGCTCACAGATGCGACGTTTGCCCCAGCCCAGGGGAGGGCCCAGTATCAGGCTTTCTTGAGGACTTCGACGCCCGGCAGGACCTTTCCTTCCATCCATTCCAGGAATGCGCCGCCTGCGGTCGAAACGTAGGTGAAATCGTCTGCCACGCCTGCATGGTTGAGCGCGGCCACCGTGTCGCCGCCGCCGGCAACCGAGGTCAGCTTGCCGGCCTTGGTCTGTTCTGCTGCAAACTTGGCAGCGGCGACCGTTGCCGTATCGAAGGGGGCGATTTCGAAGGCGCCGAGCGGGCCGTTCCAGACCAGGGTTTTTGCCTTGCCGATCCATTCGCTGATGGCTTCGACCGATTTCGGGCCGACGTCGAGGGCCATGGCATCGGCCGGGATGGCGTCGATGGCGACCGTTTCATTGGCGGCATTGGCCTTGAACTCGCGGGCAACGACGGCATCGACCGGCAGCACGATGGCGCAGCCGGCTTTTTCCGCTTCCGCCATGATCGCCTTGGCGGTTTCGCCGAGATCGTGTTCGCACAGCGACTTGCCGACATCGATGCCCTTGGCCGCGATGAAGGTGTTGGCCATGCCGCCGCCGATGACCAGCGCATCGACCTTCTTCACGAGGTTCTGCAACAGGTCGATCTTGGTCGAAACCTTGGCGCCGCCAACGATGGCGACCGTCGGGCGAACCGGCGCGCCAAGACCCTTTTCCAGCGCTTCAAGCTCGGCCTGCATGGTGCGGCCGGCATAGGCGGGCAGGTGGTGGGCAAGGCCTTCCGTGGAGGCGTGGGCGCGGTGTGCTGCGGAAAACGCGTCGTTGACAAAGATGTCGCCGTTCTTCGCCAGTTCCTCGGTGAAGGCAGGTTCGTTCTTTTCCTCGCCCTTGTGAAAACGGGTGTTTTCCAGAAGCAGGATATCACCATTCTTCATGGAGGATACGGCGTCGGCGGCATCCGGGCCGATGCAATCGGAGGCGAACAGGATCTTGTCGCCCAGCACTTCGTTGACGGCGGTGACGATCAGCGACAGCGACATGTCTGCGACCGGCTCACCCTTGGGTCGGCCGAAATGGGCGAGCAGGATGACTTTCGCGCCCTTTTTCGACAGTTCAAGGATGGTCGGTGCGACGCGCTCGATGCGGGTCTTGTCGCTGACCTTGCCATCCGCCATCGGCACGTTGAGGTCGACGCGTACGAGAACGCGTTTGCCTGCGATGTCGGAGAGGTCGTCGAGAGTCTTGAAGGCCGCCATATCGTCAATCCATATGTTTACGGGTTGGAATTTCGAAGCGGACCATACTATCCTTGACCACGGACGCAAGGAGCTAGGTCAACTGCCGCGGTACGCGGTTGTGTCAAAATGTCGTCGCTCGCCTGCGTTAACGAAAATCCCATCAAGCCGATGTGTAATCAGCGGCAATGATGCAGGGCCGGCTTTCAGGCGAAGCTGGTCGAGCGAGGTGAAAAATGGCCGGTCGGTCCAATCGGAAAGATACCGATGCTGGAACTGATGTGATCGGGACGGTATCGGAAGAGGCGCGGATTCTCGATCTTCTGCCGGCGCTGATCGGTTACATGGATGCCGATCTCAACCTTGTTTATGTCAACAAGACCTATGCGAACCTACGCAATATCGATCGCCAGGCGGTAATCGGCAAACAGGCCCGCGAAGTGGTGGGGCCTGAAAACTATGCCGCCATCCGCGAAAAGCTGGAACTGGCGCGCGCCGGCACACCGGTTTCCTTCGACTACGACCTGATGTCAAAAGGCCAGAAACGCCGGGTGATGGCACATTATCTGCCGGATTTCGCCACGGATGGCAGCGTGCGCGGCGTGCTGGTGCATGTCAGCGATATCGGCCAACAGGAGGATCTGCGCCAGCGTGCGGAAGAAAGCCAGGCACTGTTCGAAAACGCTTTCAGGAACTCACCGATCGGTCTGGCGCTGGTGGATACGAGCGGTATCATCCTGCGCACCAACAAGAGTTTTGCCGACATGTTGGGCCGCACGGTCGAAGAGGTGACCGGCATCGGCTTTGGCGGGATTACCCATCCGGACGATATCGATGCCGACCTGTTTCTGTTCCGGCAGGTTCTGGCCGGCCACCGCGACAGCTATCGTATCGACAAGCGGTATCTGAAACCCGATGGCGGCATTACCGAAACCAATCTTTCCGTGACCGCCATGCGCAACGAGGCGGGCCAGATCGTGCGTTTCATTTCGCAGATCGTCGATGTGACGGAGCAAAAACAGGCGCAGAGGGCAATGAGCGAAATCAATGCCCAGCTTGCCGTCGCCATGGATGCGGTCAGCGGTGGTTTCTGGCAGTTCGATATTGGCAGAAGCGATTTTCGCATTTCCGATGGTTTGAAGACGTTTATCGTCGGGCCGGGTCCGGTGCCGTTCGATCTGTCCGGTTATATCCAGCGCATGGATCCGGATGACCGCGCCGGTGCCGGTTTTGAGCGACTGGTCTCGGGTGAAACGGATCGCGAAACTGCCGAATACCGGCTGCAGACGGTGACCGGCGAACGCTGGATGCGCTGCGAGCGAAAACTGTTGCGCGACGAGGAGGGGCGGCCGATCAAGATCATGGGCGTCGCCTTCGATATTTCGCGCGAGCGGGAGACGCTGCGGCTGACGCAGGAACAGGCCAATCGCGACAGTCTGACCGGGCTTCTTAATCGTCGCGGGCTGGAGGCGGCGTTTGCGCTTGGCCGGAACGATCACGCCTGCGGCGTGCTGGCGGTCGATCTCGATGGGTTCAAACAGGTCAATGATCGCCACGGCCATGAGGCCGGTGACGAGGTTCTGACTGAGACGGCCCGCCGGCTGAAAATGGCCGTGCGCGAGACCGACCTCATCTGCCGCACCGGCGGCGACGAGTTCGTGGTTGTGCTGGTGGATGCCGACGAGCCGCTGATGGACGCGATCAGCAGCCGTATTATCGAATTGATGCAGACCACCATGATCATCAGCTACGGCGAGGTGAAGGTGGGCTGCAGCATCGGCACCGTCTGGTATCCGATATGGCCCACCAGCCTGAAGGAGCCGCAATCACGCGCCGATGCCGGGCTCTACCGCGCCAAGGCGGCGGGCAAGAATACCTGGCGGGCAGGTTGAGATCAGGCGTCTTCCGGCTGGGTCGAACTGGTCTTTGTAACCAGTGAAATCTTGAAGCCGAGTGCATCCGCTACCTTGGCGATCGTGCCGAATTCCGGATTTCCCTCGCCACTCAGTGCCTTGTAAAGCGATTGCCGCGGCAGGCCTGTTGTGCGTGAAAGTTCAGACATGCCGCGTGCGCGTGCGATCACGCCAAGTGCCTGGGCGATCAGTTGTGGATCGCCGTCTTCGCTCGCTGCCACCAAATATTCCTCGATCGCTTCATTCGTTTCGAGATAACGTGCTGCATCGAATTCCCGAGTCTCAAGGGGCATGCCGTTACTCCTTCAATTGCCTTGCCAGTTTTTGGGCGAGGCGAATGTCTCGATCCTGCGTGCTCTTGTCGCCACCGCAGAGCAGGACATACACAACCGTTCCATCCCGAACGAAATAGACGCGATAACCGGGTCCGTAATCGATGCGCAGTTCGCTGATGCCATCACCGACCGGTTTCACATCGCCCGGGTTTCCGGCCGCAAGGCGAGTGACACGCTCGACGATACGGGATTTTGCCCGCTGATCACGAAGGCTATCGAGCCAGCTTGCGAACTCGAACGTTTCCCGAATGGTGAACATGCCGCAATGTAAACCTGAGTTGACATCTGTTCAAGAGCTGTGGGCCTCGATCACGGCGCTCAGCCTCCCCGTGCCATCCCGTGCTGCACCAGCCTGTCGATCACCTCGGCATAGCTGACCCCGCTCGCCGCCATGGCTTTCGAATACATGCTGATGTCGGTAAAGCCCGGGATCGTGTTCACCTCGTTGACGACGAATGACATGTCTTCCCTTAGGAAGAAATCGACGCGGGCCATGCCGTCGCAGCCTAGGGCCCGGAAGGCGTCGGCGGCGATGGCGCGCATGCTGCTTTCCACCTCGGCAGGCAGGTCTGCGGGCACTTTCAGGGCGGCGCCGTTCTCGTCGACATATTTGGCATTGTAACTGTAAAATCCGTGGCTTTCGGCGGGAGCGATCTCGCCGGGGCGGGAAACGAACAGGCTGCCGTCCGGCGCTTCCAGCACGCTGAATTCGATCTCGCGGCCCGCGACAAATTCCTCCGCCAGCAGTTTGGCATCATGGCTGAACGCCTCGGTAAGAACAGGTGCGAATTCCTGGCTGCCGGAAACCTTGCGCACACCGACCGACGAGCCCTGCCTTGCCGGTTTGATGAAGATGGGTAGCCCGAGTTGTGCCTCCAAGGTATCCAGCGAGGGGGCGTCCGACTGATGGATTGTCACCGACCGCGCGACCGGAAGCCCGGCGGCCTTGAGCAATTGTTTGGCAATATTCTTGTCGAGCGCTGTGGCTGAGCCGAGGATGCCGCAGCCGGCCAGCGGCACACGCGCCACCTCGCACAGCCCTTGTATCGAACCATCCTCGCCATGCGATCCATGCAGGACCGGAAAGACGATGTCGACTCTGTCGCCTTCCGCCGCCTGCCCGTTTTGGCCAAGTTTGAGAAAACGGCCACGGCCACCTGGCAGGAAGCAGATTTCCATGCCGGCTGCCGGTGTTTCCAGAACGCCATCGGCAAAACTGCTTTGCAGCCAGCGGCCTTCACGGTCTACGAAAATCGGCAGCGGATCGTATTTCTGCGGGTCCAGCGCCCGCATGACATTGGTTGCCGACATGATCGACACTTCATGTTCGCTGGAGCGGCCACCGAAAACCACTGCAATGCGTATTCTGGCTTTTAAAGACTGCATGGGAAAAGACCTCAAACAACAACCTGAGGTGTGTCTTGCCCGAATTCTGGTCAGGAATAAGGAGAACCCCGCTTGTGCGAATGTAAACTTAATTTTCGGAAAATTCGTCGAACTGGCTCTTAACGGCTGGATGCCTTCCGGCGGTCAGCAGCATGTCCGCCAGCTCCACCGCATCCACCGGCCAATAAATCTGCGGCCTCGGCCGATGCACATTCTCCCGCCCTTGTTCCGGCCGGCAGGAGAGTATGCTTTGCCGCCATTGCGTCGGGATCGCCGCCTCTCCATGAACGGCACCGAGCAGTGCTCCGGCGATTGCCGCATTGGTGTCCGTATCACCACCGCCGGCGATTGTCCGCACCACGCCTTCTTCCAGCGACGGGGCAGAGAGCAACTGGAAGAGCGCGTTGCGGAAGGCGATCATCACCCAGCCCTGCTGGTGAGTAAAATCGTTGGGTGGTGCATGTTCCGCAGCCGCGATCACGTCCTGCACGGCTGGAGAAACGCCCAGTTCCTTCGCCCATACCCTGATCGCCTCGTAAAGTTCACGCGGTGTCGGGCCGGTGACGATGGCATGGGAAATGGCGCGGGCGAACAGGTTGTTGATCTGCCGGCAGACCGGGTTGGGATGGCTGATGACTGCATCCTGTTCCGCCCATGCGCCGACCTGTTGCAGCGGCAGGCCTGCGCCAAAAATGCCGAGCGGCGCAATGCGCATCAGCGCGCCATTGGCCTGGCTTTCATGATTGGGCAGATAATCGAGACCGTCGCGCACGGTGTTGCCGATATCGAACGGGCGCGAGTGCAGCCAGTCCTCATAGGCTTTTCGTGCGGCATCCTGAACATAACTGCCGTTGGCAACGATCGAGCGGGCAAGCGCCAGCGCCATTTCGGAATCGTCGGTCGGCTGGCCGGCAATCGTGTTCCATGTGCCGCCATCATGCATTTCGCGCACGCCAAGAGGATATTTTTGGCGGATTTGCTGTGGCGTCTTGAATTCCACCAGAGAACCGAGCGCATCGCCGGACAGTTGCCCGAGCAAACAGCCGACGGCGCGGGAGCGGATTGTGTCGTCCATGATGCGTGGTCCTGACATCTGTTTGTGGTGGCAATGTAGGGCGCGATGTCGAGGCTGCCACTTTGCCGTGCTCAGCTTGAAAGATGTCACACAAGGTAATACCTTGTTTCCGTCCGGTATTACGAGGCACAAGGCATGAGCACGACGGTGACAGCAAAAGGGCAGGTGACGATCCCCAAGGCTGTGCGCGACCTGCTTGGCATCACGCCCGGCAGCAAGGTCGATTTTCATCGGGATGAAGACGGCCGCGTGGTGTTGATGCCTGTAGGCGAGGAAAAGCCGGCCAGTCGCTTCCAGACATTGCGCGGACATGCGGGGGACGGGATTGATACCGATACGATCATGGCGCTGACCCGCGGTGAGCCGTGACGCTTGTCGATACCAATGTCCTGCTGGATCTGGTGACAGACGACCCTGTATGGGCAGGGTGGTCCATCGAACAGTTGGAAAATGCCAGCCTTCGCGGCCCGTTGCTGATCAACGACATCGTCTATGCCGAACTTGCGGTTCGTTATGAGCGTATCGAGGATCTGGATGTATTCATCGCGGATGCTCAATTGGTGATGGCTACGTTTCCGCGGGCGGCGCTGTTTCTCGCGGCCAAGGTTTTTACGCAGTATCGCGGTGCAGGCGGTACGCGTACTGGCGTTCTGCCGGATTTCATGATCGGTGCCCACGCTGCCATCGAAAAGCTGCCTGTGCTGACGCGCGATGTCGGCCGGTATCGCAGTTATTTTCCGACTGTCGAATTGATCACGCCATCAGCTTGATAAGCAGCCTCACTCCCCAGTTGCTGCCTTATCCTGCGCCGCCTTTTCTCGGGCTTCCTTCGCTCGTGCCCGGTAGCGTCTGAGCGTGTCCCGGATGCGGTGGGCGATTTCGCGCATGTTGATGAAAATCGGCAGGCCGGTGGCCGGTTCCACCGGTTCCAGCGAAATGCCCACGCCGCTGATATGGTTCTGCTCGTCGAGATCGCGCACGATTAGGATGATTGAGCCGAGGCGCACGCGGTCGGCATATTCGGCATGACCGCTCAGGCGGTGCAGGATGAGTTCGGAAACGGTCATGCCCTGTTCGGCTGCCGTCAGCAGGCCGGGACCGTAAGCGGCGTCCAGTTCCTTTGCTGGCCGGGCAGGGGAGATGGCGAAGGCGCCGAAAAAGTCGGCATCGTCTTCCTCCGCCGGCAGGCGGCTAGCAAACAGCCGGTCGAGCAGGCGGGAATAACCGGGGGCAATGAACAGGTAGACCTGATCGTTTTCCTTCAGGCGCCCTGCATATTGGTAACGCATGCTGCGGCCGTCGCGGATGACGAGCGAAGGTGTGGCCCAGCGGGGAATGCGCTCGCCGCGCAGAACCGCGCTGTCCTTTGCGACGCGGTAGGTGATCAGTTCGTGATTGGCACGGCCGGGCAGGTCCAGTTCCAGCTTGTCGACCTCGCCGATGCGCGGCGGAATGATCAGCCCGAGTTTTTGCGCCACCGGCTTGATGGTCCAGCCCTGCAGGAGAAGCGAGACGAGAACGATGATGAAGGCGGTGTTGAAATAGACCTGCCCGTGTGGCACCTCGCCCATGACCGGTAGAATGGCAAGCAGGATGGAGACGGCGCCGCGCAGGCCCACCCAGGCGAAAAAGCCGATTTCCTGCTGGGTGAAATCGAAGGGCAGAAGGCTGAGCCACACGGCGATGGGGCGGGCGACAAAGATCAGGAACAGCGCAAGGGCGATGGCCGGCAGCGCGATATCGCCGAATTGCGAGGGGGTGGCGAGCAGGCCGAGGACCAGAAACATGATGATCTGCGCCAGCCATGTCAGCCCGTCCTGAAAGCGACGGATCGCTTCCTTGGCAAAAATCTTGCGGCTGCCCGCATAGATGCCCGCCACATAGACGGCGAGAAAACCGCTGCCACCGAGCGTGCCGGTGAAGGAAAAGACAAGGAGAGCAAGGCCGAGCACGAAGATCGGGGCAAGGCCGCGGTCGGCGGCAAAACGGTTGACGATGGCGACGATCATCATGCCGCCAAGCAGACCAAAGATCAGGCCAAGGCCCATTTCCTGCACGAACTCGGCCAGCAGCTCGATATTGAGGCCGCTGGCGCCATGGCCCAGGCTGACGACCTGCACCAGCGAAAGCGTCAGAAAAATCGCCATCGGATCGTTGGTGCCGGATTCCACTTCCAGCGTCGAGCGCACCTTGTCGCGGATATGGATGCCGCCGATGCGCAGGAGGAAGAAGACGGCCGCCGCATCCGTCGAGGCGACGATGGAGCCGAGCAGCAGGCCTTCCAGCCATGTGAAGCCGAGGAGAAGCGAAGCGGCGAAGGCAAAGATGATCGCCGTGAGCAACACGCCGACGGAGGCGAGTGCCAGCGCCGGCAGGGCGGCGATTTTGAACGAATGGACGGACGTGCCGAAACCTGAATCGAACAGGATGATCGCCAGCGCCAGCGATCCGATCATATAGGCGAGTGGATTGTTGTCGAAGCGGATGCCGAGACCATCCGAGCCGGCGGCAAGGCCGATCATCAGGAAGACGAGCAGAAGCGGTGCGCCGAAGCGGAAAGCGATGAGGCTCGAAAAGGCTGCCGCCAGCACGAGCACCGTGCTCACCAGCAGAATGATGTAAAATGCCTCCACTGCCTGTCTTTCCTTTTCCGTTTTCGGATGTCCGCGTCGTCACAACACTGTCGGGTTTCCGGTCATGGCATCCGCGTTGCGGCATCCGTGAAAACGGGCCGGGCTTCGTCCGTCATGGACGAAAACGGGTAATGCGACGCAGGTCCGGCTCATGCCGGCGGGAATCAGGCAGTGGCCAATAAGGCGGAGGTAAAAGGGGCAAGAGAAGGGCAGAGGGTAAATTTTACATAAGAAAAGCGGGGCGGATTGCTCCGCCCCGCTTTTCCGTGATCAAGGTGCAGAATTGTGGTGCTTATGCCAGCCAGAAGATCAGGCCGGAGAGTGCAAAACCGATCAGGCCCACCATTGTCTGCATCACGGTCCAGGTCTTGAACGTGGTCTTGATGTCCATGTTGAAGAAACGGCCGACCAGCCAGAAGCCTGAATCGTTGACATGCGAGAGCATGACCGAACCGGAGGCAACCGCAATAACGATAGCTGCCAGTTCGAGGCCCTGGTAACCGGCTGCTTGGATGGCAGGCTGCACGAGGCCGGCGGCGGTGATCAGCGCAACGGTGGCCGAACCCTGTGCGACGCGCAGAGCGGTCGAGATCAGGAAGCCCGCGACGAAGACCGGCATGCCGATATCGGCAAGCGCGCCCGACAGGGCGTTGCCGATGCCGGATGCACGCAGAACGCCGCCGAACATGCCGCCGGCACCGGTGATCAGGATGACCGAGCAGACCGGACCAAGCGCGGATTCGACGATGCGTTCGACCTTGATGGCGGCGCGGCCGCGCATCGGACCCAGGGCATAAGAAGCCACTAGAACAGAGATCAGCAGCGCGATCGGCGTTGCGCCGATGGTGCGTGCGAGCTGGAACCAGCCGGCGTCCTTGCTCACCCATTCCTGAGCGCGGGCGAAATCGAGGCCGGTGTTGATGAAGATAAGCAGCAGCGGCAGAACCAGAAGGGCAACGACCAGAGCCGAGCTCGGTGGCGTGATCGTGTCTTCCGAGGACTTTTCTTCGGAAGCATTTTCCGGCACCGGCAGGTCGATACGGTTGCCGATCCATTTGCCGAAGAAGTGGCCGGCAAGGATCCAGGTGGGGATGGCGACGATCAGGCCGACCAGGATCAGCAGGCCGACATCGGCGCCCAGCAATTCGGCGGCAGCAACGGGACCGGGATGCGGCGGCACGAAAACGTGCATGACCGAAAACGCCGTGGCGACCGGGATACCATAAAGCAGAAGGCTGCCACCGAGACGGCGCGCTACGGTGAACATCACCGGCAGCATGACAACGAGGCCGGCATCGAAGAAGATCGGGAAACCGAAGAATAGCGAGGCGATGCCGAGCGCCATCGGCGCGCGTTTTTCACCGAACCGCCGAACCAGGTCATCGGCCAGCGCCTGTGCGCCGCCGGAGACTTCCAGCAGACGGCCGAGCATGGCGCCAAGACCAACGAGCAAAGCCACGCCGCCGAGCGTCGAGCCGAAGGCCGAGGTGAGTGTCGTCAGGATGTTGGCGGCGGGAATGCCTGTGACCAGTGCCGTCAGGAAGCTGACGAGGATCAGCGCCACGAAAGCGTGGACACGAAACTGGATGATGAGAACTAGCAGCAGCAAAACTGCGCCCGCGGCGATGGAAATGAGGGCGCCTGCGCCCAGTGTCTGTTCAAATTCCGGCAAAATCTAACTCCTCCAATGCGCGGCCTGGTCGTCCTGGCCCGTGCATTCGTTGCCTTGATGAATTTATGTGCGTAAGCCCGGTCACGAGCCCGTCGGATTCGCGCCTTACGACAGATTTATGCAGCGCATCAACCGTGTGGCGCGCGCCTTCCAGCCGATTTTAGTGTTTCGAACATATCAAACGATTAGATTTTGAGATTTGGCGTGGCGTCGTCCCTGCTTTCTCTCGCTCAGGCTATTTGCCGGTTCGTTTCTTCCCCACACATGTCGCGCGGAGCCTGCCCGACAAGGAAAAATTGCCTGAAAATATGTGAACTGCTCGTCCGGTTGCGATCGGATCAAGGCAATGTTGGGAAATTGCCATGACTGCTGATACCCACTCGACGCGCGTGTTCGGTTGAATTATCTATAATTTCATGACGACCGCCAAATCAGACACGATCGCCGTCCGTATCAGCCGCATGCTTGCCGAACGCATCATCGCCGGCACGATCGCGGCCGGAGCGAAGCTGCGGCAGGACCATATCGCCGAAGAATTCGGCACCAGCCATGTGCCGGTGCGCGAGGCTTTTCGCCTGCTGGAATCGCAGGGGCTCGTCGTCAGCGAACCGCGTCGCGGCGTGCGGGTGGCAAGCTTCAGTCTCGATGAGGTGAAGGAAGTGGCGGAAATGCGTGCCGCGCTGGAAGTGCTGGCGCTGCGCCATGCCGCGCCGCATCTGACGCGCGCCATTCTCGATGCGGCGGAGGTCGCCAATCATGCCGGTGACAAGGCGGCGGATGTGCATGCCTGGGACGAGGCGAACCGTACATTTCATCGATTGATCCTTGCGCCCTGCGGCATGCCGCGCCTTTTGAAGGCGATCGATGATTTGCAGATGGCCAGCGCACGCCTGCTGTTTTCCGGCTGGCGGGCCGAATGGGAGGCGCCAACCGATCGCGACCATCGCGCCATTCTGGTGGCTTTGCGTGCCGGTGACGTGGAGCAGGCGGCGGCCGTGCTGTCCCGTCATGTTCAGTGGGTCGGTAAAAACCCGCGTTAAAATCAATTTTCTCTCTGTCTAATCAATGTGTTTTGCTGGCCGTGATCATCGCGGCTTGCCAATTTATCTGTCTTGTGGATTCATTAGCTATAGATTCTAAAAATTATCTATAATTTGGAGATCCACATGAACTACCTCTCGACAGATGCACGCACACCGGCCTTCAGCCCGCTTGATTTGCAGAATGCCTCCCTGATCTGGAAGGGCATGGCCGTGCTGCTCGGCACCGGCATTCTGGCTGCCTCTTCCTATATTTCCGTGCCGATGATCCCGGTGCCGATCACCATGCAGACCTTTGCCGTCACCATGATCGGTGCGTTGTATGGCTGGCGTCTCGGCGCGGCGACGGTTATCGCATGGCTGGTCGAAGCCGCTGCCGGCATGCCGGTTCTGGCCGGTGGTGCGTCCGGCCTGCTGCCCTTCATGGGGCCGACGTCCGGTTATCTGTTCTCGTTCCCGATCATCGCGGCGCTAACCGGCTTGCTGGCTGAGCGCGGATGGAACGGCCACCGCCCGGTTCTCGCCTTCATGTCCATGATGCTCGCCAATCTTCTGTGCCTTGCCATCGGCGGCGTTGTGCTCGGCTTCATGATCGGCGCTGAAAAGGCGTTTCTGTTCGGCGTTCTGCCGTTTCTTGTTGGCGCGGTTCTGAAATCCGCGCTGGGCGCTGCGGTGCTGCGCTTGGCTGTTCGGGGCAGGGCTTGAGCCGGTCGGCATGACGGTTCTGTTGCGTCCGCATCATCTCCTTTGCCTGCTGACCTATGTGGGCAAGGGATACACGCCGGCCTTCGTCGCCAACTACGACCGGATTGCCGGCAGGCTTTCGGATGGCGAGGATATCGTTGTCGTTGATGGTCCGGATGATGTCTGTGCGGCTTTGCTCTGCGAACCGGATGCGCATTGTTTCCGCGACAGCGTGCGGCTGCGTGATGCACAGGCGGCGGCGGATGTCGGGGATCTGCTGGATATGAAGATTTCAGCCGGAGTGCTGATCGAGCTGCATGTGGCGCTGCTGGCGCGCATGCGAAAAGCTTTCGCCGGTGGTGTTACGCGAAAAGCCTGTGATGGCTGCGAATGGTCGGAGCTTTGCAGTGGCATTGCGGCCGGGGGATATGGTGAAGTGCGGGTGAGGGCGGTGGCTGAGGTCTGCTCGTAGGTCCCCATTTTCGCCGTCATCCCTGTGCTTGTCACAGGGATCCAGTCAGCCCAAGTCTTTGGGCTGAAAGAAGTCCTCTCACCGCGCCGACGCGCGGTTGCTGGGTCCCGGCTCAAGGCCGGGATGACGGCGGAGGGGTCTGTGCCGCGTGGCTGGGCAATCCGTCGGCATCAGAACGAGTATCACAATCATCAACAAAAAAGGGGCGCTCGCCGCGCCCCTTTCGTCATTCCATCTGGCTCGATCAGATGAGCTTTGCCAGCGCGACCGAGGTGTCGGCCATGCGGTTGGAGAAACCCCATTCGTTGTCGTACCAGGACAGGACGCGCACAAAATTGCCTTCCAGAACCTTGGTCTGGTCGATCGCAAAGATCGAGGAATGGCTGTCGTGGTTGAAATCGCGCGAAACCAGTGGCTCTTCGGTGTAACCGAGAATGCCCTTCAGCTTGCCGTTCGACGCTGCCTTGATGGCTTCGTTGATTTCGGCAGCCGTGGTGTTCTTCTTGGCGACGAACTTGAAGTCGACGACCGAGACGTTCGGGGTCGGCACGCGGATCGAGGTGCCGTCGAGACGGCCCTTGAGATGCGGCAGAACGAGGCCGACAGCCTTGGCGGCGCCGGTCGAGGTCGGGATCATGGACAGGGCTGCGGCGCGGGCGCGGTACAGGTCCTTGTGCATGGTGTCGAGCGTCGGCTGGTCACCCGTGTAGGAGTGGATCGTGGTCATGAAGCCGTGGTCGATGCCGACGGCGTCATCCAGCGTCTTGACGACCGGAACCAGGCAGTTCGTGGTGCAGGACGCGTTGGAGATGACCAGGTGGTCCTTGGTCAGTGCATCGTGGTTGACGCCGAAAACGACGGTCAGGTCGGCGCCGTCGGCCGGGGCCGAAACGATGACGCGCTTCGCGCCGGCGGTCAGGTGCAGGGCAGCCTTGTCGCGGGCGGTGAAGATGCCGGTGCATTCCAGCGCGATGTCGACGCCGAGTTCCTTGTGCGGCAGCGTTGCCGGATCCTTGATGGCGGTAACCTTGATCGGCTTGCCGCCGCCAACGGTGATGGTGTCGCCTTCGACCTTCACTTCGGCCGGGAATTTGCCGTGGATGGAATCGTAGCGCAGCAGGTGGGCATTGGTTTCGACCGGGCCGAGATCGTTGATGGCAACGACTTCGATGTCGGTGCGGCCGGATTCGACAATCGCGCGCAGCACGTTACGGCCGATGCGGCCGAAGCCGTTGATAGCAACCTTAACAGTCATATGAAGCTTTCTCCCTGAATGATGGGGCCTTTATATAGGCCGATGAGATGCCGTCCCAAATTGATCTAGGACGGCATTCCGAATTAAATTTTCGCCTGCGCGGCTGCGACAATTGCGTCAGCCGTGATGCCAAAGTGCTTGAAGACATCCTTGGCCGGGCCGGAAGCGCCAAAGCCCTTCATGCCGATGAACGTGCCTTCCGGACCGATAAACGCATCCCAGCCCTCGCGCACGCCGGCTTCGACGGCGATCTTGACCGGCGACTTTCCGAGGATTTCGGCGCGGTAGGCGTCCGGCTGTTCGAAGAACAGTTCGGTCGAGGGAACGGAAACGACGCGGACGGTCGTGCCCTTTTCGCCGAGCGTCGTGGCGGCGGCAACGGCGAGTTCGACTTCCGAACCGGAGGCGAAGATCGTGACCTTGGCGTCAGCATTGCCGGACAGCGTGTAGGCGCCCTTGGCCGAACGGTTCTCTTCCGAATATTCGGTGCGAACGGTGGTCAGGTTCTGGCGGGTGAGGGCCAGACCAGACGGACGGTCCTTGGTCGAAAGAGCGATCTGCCAGCATTCGGCCGTTTCCACGGCATCGGCCGGGCGGAACATCATCAGGTTCGGGATGGCGCGCAGCGATGCCATCTGCTCGACCGGCTGGTGGGTCGGGCCATCTTCGCCGACGCCGATCGAGTCATGCGTCAGAACGTGGATGACGCGGATGCCCATCAGCGAAGCGAGGCGGATCGGCGGGCGGCAATAATCGGAGAAGATCATGAAGCCGCCGCCGTAAGGGATCAGGCCGCCATGCAGCGCGATACCGTTCATGGCCGACGCCATGCCGTGTTCACGAATGCCCCAGTGCATGTAGCGCCCAGTGAAATCGGACGGCGTGATTGAGACCATCTGGCTGGTCTTGGTGTTGTTGGATGGCGTCAGGTCGGCAGAGCCGCCGATGGTTTCCGGCAGGAAACCGTTGATGACTTCGAGCGCGTCTTCCGATGCCTTGCGGGTGGCAACGGTCGGCTTGGTTTCGGCAAGCTTCTTCTTGTAGTCCGAAATGGCGGCATCGAAGCCGGCCGGCAGATCGCCTGCAAAACGGCGGTCGAACTCAGCCTTGTGAGCGGACTTTTCGAGGCGGCCTTCCCATGCCTTGACGGCATCGGCAGAGCGGGTGCCAGCGGCGCGCCATTCGGAGAGGACGTCATTTGGAACGACGAAGGGCTCGTATTCCCAGCCCAGCGCCTTGCGGGTGCCGGCGATTTCATCCGCACCGAGCGGCGAGCCGTGAACCTTGTGGCTGCCGGCCTTGTTCGGAGCGCCGAAGCCGATGACGGTCTTGCAGGCGATGAAGGTCGGGCGGTCAGACTTGTGGGCCTGCTCGATGGCGTCGGCGATGGCGGCCTGATCGTGACCATCGATCTGGATCGTGTTCCAGTTGACGGCCTTGAAGCGGGCGATCTGGTCGGTCGAATCCGACAGCGAAACGGCGCCGTCGATGGTGATCGAGTTGTCGTCCCAGAAGAGAACCAGCTTGTTGAGCTTCAGGTGGCCGGCCAGCGCGATGGCTTCGTGGCTGATGCCTTCCATCAGGCAGCCGTCGCCGTTGATCACGTAAGTATAATGATCCTGCAGGTCGGAGCCGAATTCGTCAGCGAGCTTGCGCTCGGCGATCGCCATGCCGACGGCATTGGCAATGCCCTGGCCGAGCGGACCGGTGGTGGTTTCGATGCCGGTGGCGTGACCGTATTCCGGGTGACCGGCGGTCTTGGAGCCGAGCTGGCGGAAACCCTTGAGGTCTTCCACCGTCATGTCCGGGTAGCCGGTTAGATAAAGGAGCGAATAGAGCAGCATCGAGCCGTGGCCGGCCGACAGCACGAAACGGTCGCGGTCCGGCCAATGCGGCTTCAACGGGTCGAACTTCAGGTATTTGGAAAACAGCACCGTTGCCACGTCGGCCATGCCCATCGGCATGCCCGGGTGTCCGGAATTCGCCTTTTCGACGGCATCCATGGCAAGGAAACGGATCGCATTTGCCATCCGGTCGTTTTGTTCGCGAGAAGTCATGGCTTATCCACTATCGTCCGAGTGTCGGTCAGCGGGCCCTTGGCGGGCCCTGTAAAGGGAGCGCCTGATCCTTAGCAGGTGCATCGCGCAAGTCAACAAATGGGGGCGTAGCGAAATCCTGCAAGTGCCGCATTTCGACGCAGCCTGCTCACATGTGGTGCAGCCGATCTCAGATGCTAAAAGAACATGTCGATCCACAACATAGAAGGGTTGGTAAAGGCAGTGGTTTATTGACCCGCATCGTGACGGTGCATAATCTGCCATATCTGTTGGACAGTCAGGACATTGCGATTCGTCGCTTTCCTGCATGCACCGGGAAGGCGAAAGATGCCGACGGACAAGTCGTTGGAGCTTGCCATTTCAGATTTGAAGTCCGCCATTGGCGGGCTGGAAAACGCAATCGACGCACGCGCCGAGCGGCAACGCATGGGCGCGGAAGTCGAGGGCGAGGTGCGTCGCGTGCATGCCGACAGGGCGCGCCTTGCGCAGGAACTCGACCAGTCGGAGTTTCGCGCCAACCGGCTCGAAGAGGTCAATCGCGAAGTGTCGCGGCGTCTGGTCACGGCGATGGAAACCATCCGCGCCGTGCTCGATCGGTAAAGAGTGGGATTGAGCATCAGATGGCGCAGGTCACGGTAACGATCGACGGCAAGGCCTATCGCATGGCCTGCGAAGAAGGTCAGGAACAGCATCTCGAAACGCTGGCCGGCCGTTTCGACCAGTATGTCGGGCATCTGAAAAGTCAGTTCGGCGAGATCGGCGATCTGAGGATCACCGTCATGGCCGGCATCATGATCATGGACGAACTGGCCGAACTCAACCGCAAGGTCGAAAATCTGCAGGGCGAGATCGCCAGCCTGCGTGTCAGCGGCGAGGGTGCGGCCGAAGCCAAGGCGCATAACGAGGCGTTGATGGTGTCGGCGGTCGAGGAACTGACGGTGCGGCTGCGCGATATCACCGCAAAATTATCCGCTCGCCCGCCGGAGCCAACCCAAGGCTGATCGTGCCGGGCAAGGCGGATTTTCGCGCCCTGCATTTGTGCTTGAATAAAAACCGCTGGCAACCGCTTGTCGCCTCTGGCGGTGCGTGATGCGACCGCCTATATTGCATCTGCGTTCTGCGCTTCCCGACAGGAACCACAATCCCTGGGGCCATACTCGATCCAAAGGGAGCTGTCCCTGGCCAGGCCTGTGGGCTTGGACATATGGCGCCCACCTACGTTTGTAGGCACCCAGGATCGTAAACCTCCATCGGTTGCCGTGGATCGCACCTGAATTTTCTCGATATTTATCGTGCCGGCACGTGCCCTCCTCATGGGGAGGGCAGGCGTGTATGGCCAATTTTGTGCTTATTCAGAGATGTTGCCAAAAATGTTATCCCCTCACGCCCTGCGTCCCAGGCGGTGCCGCCCTATCTCGCCGTCATGACAGAGGGCAGGACATATACGCCGGAACAGCTGCACCGCATCTACAATGCGCATGTGCGGGTATGCGCCATGCGTGGGGTCGAGCTCGTCAGTGGCGAAGGCAAGCAGATCGCCAAGCGGCTGCTGAGCGAATTCACGGGGTCGGAGGCGGAAGACGATATCGTTCGGAAGTTTCTGTCGTGAGGCGGTTAATGATGGAACGGTTGACTATAGTTCGTCTGGCCAGATTTGTGCGCTATGGAGAATGCGCAAAATCCTGACGCGATCCGTCAGTGCGACATAGGCTGCGATATAGGGGAGGCGAGGAATGACCAGCTCCCGAGTGCCAGCTATGCGTCCCAGACGGCCGCTTTCAGGGAAATCGATGAGGCGGCGGGCAGACCGGACGATTTCTTCATCGACGCGAGCCGCAGCTTGAGGATTTTCCTTCTCGATATGGACAAAGATTGCCTCGCGATCTTCGAGTGCAAATCGTGCCCAAACGAGTTTCATCGATCATCGGTCTCTTTTGTGCCGCGGGCGACCATCCGGCGTGCGCGAAAAACGGTTTCCACTTCTTCGTCATCAACGTCAGGGCGCGTGTCCTGCAAGGCTTCGATGACCTTGGCTTTGAACCAGTTGTCATAAGCTTCGCTATTGCTGATGAGTTCCAGCGGTATGGCGCCCTCATTGGCCGTGCGCGTCAGCAGAATTCTGACGGCATCCGACACCGTCAAGCCCATGTCGGCCAGCACTGCCGCAGCGCGATCCTTGATCTCTGCATCTATGCGGGTCTGGATAAGTGCGTTGGATGCCATGCAAAACTCCTTCGGATCAGACTGTAATTCATATGAATGACAGCGTCCACCGTGACCGAGAAATCTGGAGTGTCAGGCGCATCGTGTCGGCTGATGACGGCATCAATTGCGAAAATGGCGTCTCGCGGTGAGTTCCTACCTGTATGAACCAACCTAACTCCTTGACTTCCATGTCGTCCTCCCCACTTCTGTCTGCGGGGAGATCAAGCCGCACGCATGGCCATTCTGAACAACACTTTCGCGCGCTCGTCGCTGCTCATGCTGCTTGTCGGCGGCGTGATCATGCTTGGTATTGTTTTGTCGTCGTTTTTCCTGGCGCAGAACACCAGTGACTATTTCAACGAGGTAACGCGGCTGCGTGCCGTGCGCACCAATTCTGCCGATCTTCTGTTGCGCGTGCAGGCGGCCGAAACGGCCCAGCGTGGTTACCTTCTCACCCGCGACGCCGCTTTCCTGCGCACTTTCAACGAGGCGCGCGACGCCATTCCGGGCCAGCTCGCAAAGCTGGAGCGCTCGGGAAGTGCCCAGACCTACGCGCCGGTTCCGATCGACGAATTGCGCCAGTTGATCGGCGACAAGATCCACGAGATGGAATCGACCTTCGATCGCATGAACAACAATGACCTGCGCGGTGCCGTTGCCATTGTCCGCAACGATTCCGGCCGGTTGATCATGGAGCGGATGTCCACCATCCTCAACGGCATCATCGGGGTGATGGATACGCGCCTGACCCAGGGCATTGCCGAACTGCGTCGCTCCTCCGAAAGCCTGCAATGGGTCAGCGTCGGCGGTGGTCTCGTCATTCTCATCGTTGTCGGCGGCGCCATCGCCATCGTCGCCCAGCATGTCAGGGCGTTGCAGAAGTCGCGCCAGGAGGTCGAGCTTCTCAATACGGGCCTTGAAGCGCGCGTCGACGAGCGCACCGAAGACCTGATGCGTGCCAATAGCGAGATCCAGCGTTACGCCTATATCGTTTCGCACGACCTGCGCGCGCCGCTCGTCAACATCATGGGTTTCACCAGCGAGCTGGAAACCACCATGAAGGATATCCAGGCCTATGTTCTGGCCGAGGGAATGCCCGGCGAGGAACAGGTCAGGCAGGCACGTTTCGCTGTCGAGGAAGATCTGCCGGAAGCGATCTCCTTCATCCGTTCTTCGACGAAGAAGATGGACGGCCTGATCAACGCCATCCTCAAAATTTCGCGCGACGGGCGTCGCGAATTGAAGCCCGAGCCGATCGATCTTTCCGAAATGCTGGAAGTGACGGCCGCAACCATCAACCATCAGGTTGTCGAGGCCGGTGGTGAGGTCAAGATTGCGGTCAACGCTGCCAAGGGCCTGGTTTCTGATCGCTTTTCGCTGGAGCAGGTGTTTGGCAATCTTTTCGACAATGCCGTCAAATACCGCAATCCGGAAAAGCCGTTACAGCTTTCGGTGCGCGCTTATCCGGTTGGCCGATCTGCGTTGCGCATCGAGGTTGCCGACAACGGACGCGGTATCGCGCCGGAAGACCACGAACGGGTATTCGAACTGTTCCGCCGTTCCGGCTTGCAGGACAAGGCCGGTGAGGGTATCGGTCTTGCACATGTGCGATCGTTAGTCAGAAATTTAGGTGGGGACATTACGGTCACCTCCACGTTGGGGGGCGGGTCTACATTCGTGATCCGTCTGCCCGTGGATTTGTCCCAGTATGTCAGGAGCAACGGGTCATGAAAGCTGCCGGTAAGGAAGTCACCATCGTCATGATCGAGGACGATGAGGGCCATGCCCGCCTCATCGAAAAGAACGTTCGTCGCGCGGGCGTCAACAACGACATCGTTCCCTTCACCAACGGCAATGCCGCACTCGATTACATTCTCGGGCCAGACCGTTCCGGCGATGTGTCGCAGGGCCGTTATCTGCTGATCCTTCTCGATCTCAACCTGCCGGACATGTCGGGTATCGACATCCTGGAAAAGGTGAAGTCCAACCAGCACACCAAGCGCCTGCCGGTGGTCATCCTCACCACCACCGATGACGAGCGCGAAATCCAGCGCTGTTACGATCTCGGCGCCAATGTCTACATCACCAAGCCGGTGGAATACGAGAGCTTTGCCAATGCGATCCGGCAGCTCGGTCTGTTCTTCTCGGTCATGCAGATTCCCTGACCTCTTTTGAATGAAAAGGCCATCGCGCCGATGCCGCAGACCGTTCTTTATATTGATGACGATGTCGCCCTCGGGCGGCTCGCGGAACGGTATCTCGGCCGCGCCGGTTATGTGCTGAAACATGCCGTCGATGGCGCGACCGGTCTTGCGCTTGCGGAAGAGGGCGGCATCGATGCCATCGTGCTCGACCATTATTTGCGCGCTGAGACAGGGCAGGATGTGCTGCGCGGGTTGAAGGAGCGTGGCATCGAGCTACCGGTCATTTATGTGACCGGTTCGAGCGAAGCCACGATCGCGATCGATGCCTTGAAGAACGGTGCGTCGGACTACGTTATCAAGACGGTGGGCGACGAGTTCTGGTCGCTGATGGAAAACGCCATCCGCCAGTCGATTGCCACTGCGGAACTGCGCCGGGCCAAGGAAAAGGCCGAGGCCGAAATCCGCATCGGCAAGGAACGCGCCGAAGTGCTGCTGGCCGAGGTCAACCATCGCGTGGCCAACAGTCTGGCGCTGGTGGCGGCGCTGATCCGCCTGCAGGTGACGAGTAGCCGCAGCGACGAGGTGAAGGAGGCGCTGACGGAAACGCAGGCGCGTATTTCCGCCATCGCCGGCATGCACCGCAGCCTTTATACGTCCGACGATGTGCGCACGGTCGAGATCGACAAGTATCTCGAAACGCTGGTCAAGGAAGTGCAGCGTTCGGTGGAAATGGGCGACAAGGGACCATCGATCCGGCTCGAGGCCGAGGAAATTTCCCTGTCTTCCGATCGCGCGGTTTCGGTCGGCATGATCGTTACCGAGCTTCTGACCAACGCCATCAAATATGCCTATCCGACCGGTACGGATGGAGAGGTGCGGGTCATTTTCAAGAGATCCGACGATACGCATGCGTTGCTGGCGGTGGAAGACGACGGCATCGGCTGTCTCGATGATGCCGCCCCCAAGGGCACTGGTCTCGGCACGCGTATCATCAAGTCGATGGCCTCCACACTCGGCTCCGCCGTGACCTACGTGCCGGTTGCCATCGGCACCCGTGCCGAGCTGCCGATCAACCTTCAGGGCTGACCATCGCTCGGAAAAATGCCTGTTCCGAGATTTCATTTGACGGCCGTCCTTGCCAAGCGGGGATCGCGCCCCTATTCTTGCAGGCATATTGACGGATACAGGACCATGACATCCCTGAACCGGCGACGGTTTTCCGAACGCTGTGTGAGACATTGCTGAGACGCCGGACCCTGCGCTTTGCGTAGGGCTTTTTCCATTCCGGCGTGACGATCGTGGGGCATGAACCGCACGCGCCTCAGCCGGATCCTTCAGTTCCAATCCCCAATTCTTCCATTTAAAAAGAGAGCTTCTCTTGTTAACCGAAATACTTATCGTGGTCTGCCTCACGGTCCTGAACGGTGTTCTCGCCATGTCGGAACTCGCCGTTGTTTCCTCGCGTCCGATCCGCCTCAAGGTGATGGCCGAGCAGGGCAACCGGGGTGCAGCCCGCGCCATCAAGCTGGCCGAAGATCCCGGCCGCTTCCTCTCCACGGTGCAGATCGGCATCACGCTGGTCGGCGTCCTCTCCGGTGCCTTTTCCGGCGCCACGCTGGGTGCCCGCCTGACCGGCTGGCTCGAACTGCAGGGCATGTCGGAAAACCTCGCCGACTGGCTCGGCGTCGGTACTGTGGTGGTGATCATCACCTATATGTCGCTGATCATCGGTGAACTGGTGCCCAAGCAGGTGGCGCTGCGCAATCCGGAAGCGGTTGCCTCGCGCGTTGCGCCGGCCATGTGGCTGCTGTCGAAGATCGGTGCGCCGATTGTCTGGTTCCTGGATATTTCCGGCCGCACGGTGCTGAAGCTTCTCGGCCAGAGCGGCGAGAGCGAGGATCGCGTCACCGATGAGGAAATCCGCACCGTTCTCGCCGAAGCGCAGAGCGCCGGCGTGATTGAAAGCGGCGAAAGCGAAATGATCTCCGGTGTCATGCGTCTGGCCGACCGCACCGCGCGTGGCCTGATGACGCCGCGCCGCGACGTCGAGGTGATCGATACCGAAGACGATGTCGAGGAAATCCGCGCCCAGTTGCGCGATACGCACCGTTCGCGCCTGCCGGTGCGCAAGGGAAGCTCGGACGAAATCATCGGTGTTCTGTTCGTCAAGGACGCCTACGACTTCATGGCCGGCGGCAAGCTGATCGACCTGAAATCCTCGCTGCGTGATGCGCCTGTCGTGTCCGACCTCACCGGTGCGCTCGATGTCATCCAGGCGCTGCGCAAGGCGCCGGCGCATATGGTGCTGGTCTATGACGAATACGGTCATTTCGAAGGTGTGATCACCTCGGGCGACGTTCTCGAAGCGATCACCGGCGTGTTCCAGGAAGACGAGATCGAGGAACCGGCCATCGTACCTCGCGATGATGGTTCCTATCTCGTGGCCGGCTGGATGCCGGTCGACGAATTCGGCCATCAGATGGGCATTTCGATCGAGGAAGACCCGGGTTACGAAACCGTCGCCGGCTTCGTTATCGACGAATTGAAACACCTGCCGGAACTGGGCGAAAAATTTTCGACCCATGGCTGGACATTCGAAGTCATCGATCTCGACGGCCGCCGTATCGACAAGCTGCTGATCAGCCGCGAAAAGGTTGAGGACTGATGGTTTCTTCGCCGGAAAAGGCGGAGCTTCGCAACGGGCGGCTTGCCGCCCGTGATGCCATCCCCGTCGAGCTGCGGCTGGAAAAGAACCTGTCGCTGACCGCTCACGGTCTTGGCGCCATCCCTGTCTCACCCGGCACCATCGTTTCCGGCTTTCTGCCGATCCGCTCCGAAGTCGATCTGAAGCCGCTGATGGCGGCATTGGCGGAAGAAGGCGCACGGCTTTGCCTGCCGGCCATTCTCGACAAGACAACCATCGTGTTTCGGGAATACCGGCCGGATGCGGAACTGATTTCCATGGGGTTCGGCACCTATGGCCCGGCTCCCCATGAGCCGGTTCTCGACCCCGGCATCATGCTCGTGCCGCTCGCCGCATTCGACCAATCCGGCAACCGGATCGGTTATGGCGGCGGTTATTACGACCGCGCCATTCACCAAATGCACCAAAAAGGCCACAATCCGAGGCTGATCGGCATTGCATTCGACTGCCAGGAAGTGGCATCAGTGCCGGTAGAACCTCACGACATCAGACTGGACGCGATCCTGACGGAAAGCGGTTACCGGCCCTTCGCCTGAGAGGGGCGCGGCCGGCATCACCATCTGACAGGCACAGATTGGAATAGCATGCGCCTTTTGTTTCTTGGTGACATGGTGGGCAAGACCGGACGCACGACCGTCTGGGACAAACTGCCGGGCCTCGTCTCCGACCTGAAGCTGGATTTCGTCATCGTCAACGGTGAGAACGCCGCCGGCGGTTTCGGCATCACCGAAGACATCTTTCTCGAGACCATCAATGCCGGCGCCGATGTGGTGACCACCGGCAATCATGTCTGGGACCAGAAGGAAGCCGTCAGCTTCTCCGGCCGCCACGACCAGTTTTTACGCCCGGCCAATTACCCGACCGGCACGCCCGGCAAGGGCTCCGGCGTCTTCTACGCCCGCAACGGTGCGCGTGTGCTTGTTGCCAACATCATGGGCCGTGTGTTCATGCATCCGGAACTGGACGACCCTTTCAAGTCGGCCGAGGCGATCCTTGAAGCCGCGCCGCTGAAGGATCAGGTCGATGTCATCGTTTTCGATTTCCATGCGGAAGCCACCAGCGAAAAACAGTGCTTTGGCCATTTCGTCGATGGTCGCGCCTCCTTTGTCGTCGGCACGCATACGCATGTGCCGACCGCCGATTATCAAATCCTGAATGGCGGCACCGCCTATATGTCGGATGCCGGCATGTGCGGTGATTACGACTCGTCGCTCGGCATGGAAAAGGAAGAGCCGCTCAACCGGTTCATTTCGAAAATGCCGAAGGGCCGTTTTGAGGCGGCATCCGGCCCGGCCACGATCTGCGGTGTCGGTGTCGAGATTTCCGATGCAACGGGTCTGGCGGAAAAGATCGAGCCGCTGCGGATCGGACCGCGGCTGGCGGAGAATATTCCGAGCTTCTGGCGGTGAGGCTTTGAGTTCTGCGTCATCCCGGCCTTGAGCCGGGATCCAGCGGCCACGCGTCCGCGTGACGAAAGAGTCTTTTCAGCCCAAGGACTTGGGCTGACTGGATCCCTGTGACAAGCACAGGGATGACGGTGGAGTTTGCTGTCCGCCACACATTTCTTCTCTCCATCCCCTCAAATCTCACACCTTGGCACCTGTCGCGTGACCGTCATACTGGGCATGTACCGGATTCGGCTCCCTCATACGGAACTCCCGCCATGCCCCCCATCATCCACGCCGACGGCGCGACCAAATGGTTTGCGCAGAAAGTGCCGCAGTCCGGTCTTGCCCGTGCGTTTCGCAATTTCCTTGCGCCCGTCACGCGCGATGTGAAGGCGGTGGACGGCATTTCCTTTGCCATAGAGTCGGGGGAGGCGGTCGGTTATCTCGGGCCGAACGGCGCCGGCAAATCCACGATGATAAAAATGCTGACGGGCGTGCTGGTGCCCACGGCCGGCTCAGTCAATGTGCTCGGCCGCGTGCCGCATGTGGAACGTATCGCCAATGCGCGGGATATCGGCGTCGTGTTCGGCCAACGCAGCCAGTTGTGGTGGGATTTGCCGCTCTATGAAAGTTTTGAACTGCACCGGCGCATCTACCGCGTGGAAAAGGCGCGGTTCAACATCGTGCGGGCGGAACTCATCGATATGCTGCAGATCGGCCCGTTTCTGGAGCGACCGGTGCGACAGTTGAGCCTCGGCCAGCGCATGCGCGGCGAAATCGCCATGACGCTGCTGCACGAACCCAAAATCCTGTTTCTCGACGAGCCGACGATCGGGCTGGATGTCGTCGCCAAGGATGTTGTGCGCAAGCTGCTTTCCCGCATCAACCGCGAGCGCGGCACGACGATCATTCTCACCACCCATGACCTGCGCGATATCGAGGAAATCTGCCCGCGTCTGATCATGGTCGATGATGGCAAGCTGCTGTTCGATGGGCCGCTCGCCAACCTCAACACCACGTTTGGCGCGCGCAAAAAACTGACGCTGGAATTTGCGACGGAACCGAGAACGGTGACGCTGGCCGGTGCCGTGCTGGCAGGCGGCGAGGGCGTCATCCGCACATTCCTTCTTGCCGACGAAAAACGCTCGCTGGTGGAGATCATCGCGGCACTGAAATCCGATGCCGAACTGGTGGATGTGCATCTGCACGAGCCGGATATCGAGGAGGTGATCCGAACCTATTATCAGGCGCGGGAGACGACCTTATCGCCGACAGTTGCTGAAGCCCTGCGCCCGAAACGGGTGGGGTAGCCCATGTTCATTGCTCTCGCCTCTGCCGGTTTTCGTATTGAATCGAGCTTTCGCGCCAAATTCTGGACCCTGTTGATCGGCGGCATCATCAATGTTACCGCCCGCGCCTCGATCTGGCAGTCCGTGTTTCTGTATGGTGCCGGATCGAGCGACATCAGCCTTGCGCAGATGATCACCTATTCCATTCTCGGCGCCACGCTGCTGACGACCTGGGATATCAACCAGCTGGTGCGGGAAATGCGGGCCGATATCGTCAGCGGTGATGTGGTCAATCACCTGACCCGCCCCTATCATTATCCGGTCAGCCTGTTTGCCCGCCAGCTTGGTGTGCGCATTCATGAAATGCTGATGGTCGGCATTCCCGTCATCATTCTGATGGGTGCCATATATGGTCTGACGCCGCCGGCAAGTTTTGGCCATGCGTTGCTGTTTGCCGCCTCTCTGGCGCTGTCGATTTTCCTGCTGTTCACCATTGCCATCGCGGTCCTGATGATCGGTTTCTGGATGACGGATTTTCTGACGCTCGAATGGCTGCTGCGCGGAACGCTGGCCTTCTTTTCCGGCGGGCTGGTGCCCTTGTGGTTCTATCCGGAGGCGATCGCGGATGTCGTTCGCCATCTGCCCTTTGCCTGGATCAGCTTCTATCCGCTGGCGATCTATCTCGGCCAGTTCGATCTGGCATCGAGCCTGCTTCATCTTCTCTATGGCTTGGCATGGGCGGTGATCATGGCGTGTGTGGTGGCGCTGATCTGGCGCGCCGCCTGCCGCCGCATGGTCGTGCATGGAGGCTGATGACATGCGCCACAGCCTATCGCTTTATCTTCACCTCATGCGCATGCAGGTGCGCACCCGTCTGCAATACCGCGCCAATCTTGTCATCGGCTGGGTGGCGCAGGCCTTCGGTTATGCCAGCACCTACGGAACCATCTGGATCATCGCCAGCCGTTTCGAAAAGATCGGCGGCTGGACATGGCCGGAAATTGCCCTGATGCTTGGCTTTCACACGCTTGCCTATTCGCTCGGCGCGCTTTTCACGCTTGTCCAGTTGCGGGCCATGGAAGAACTGGTGCGGCACGGAACCTATGACACGTTACTGGTGCGTCCGGTCAGTCCCTGGGCTTTTCTGGTCTTTTCCGGCATCAATATCGAATATGGCGGTCACGTCTCGCTCGGCATCGGCATGATCGTATGGGCGCTGTTTCAGCTCGGGCTCGATTGGTCCGTTGTGACGGTATTGCAGTTTGCGCTCAGCCTGGTCAGCGCAGCGCTTCTGAGCGGCGCGATGTTGACCGCGATCGCCGCGTTGGCGCTGGTGTTGACCCGTTCGCGTTACCTGTTCGGGCTCTATTTCGATTTTCTGGAAATGTCGCGTTATCCGCTCGCCATTTTTGCCATGCCACTGCAGTTCCTGCTTCTCTCCATCGTGCCTTTGGGGTTCATGGGCTATGTGCCGGTGGCAGCCCTTCTGGGCAAGCCGGTTCCGTTTATCGGCGATGCCGCGCCGTTTGCCGCCATCCTTGCCGGTCCGCTCATGGTGGTGGTCGCCATGCTGGTCTGGCAGGCCTGCCAGCGGCGCTATCAGGGTGCCGGCGGCTGAAGGGCAATGACTAAAACGTGACGATCGCGATGTCATAACCGGCTGGACCGATCCAGACACTTCCCGCATCTTTCCGTTCATGGACGGGTCGCGAGAGCGGCAATGAACCGAGCGGGGAGTGGCATGATGCTGCGGGCATTCGCATTCGTTCTTTCCATTCTGGCCACAGCCGCAAATCCGGCTCTGGCGCAATCGCCGATCCAGCCGAGAGGCGGCGGTGACGGGCTTCCGGTCAGCCAGTGCCAGGCGATCGCGCAAGGCCTCCCGCGCGCCACCTACGCCAATTTTTCGCCATCCGCGTCGCTACCAATCTGGAAGGCGCAGGCGAACAGCAGGCTGGCGATGGCGGACAAGGAACAGGTAAAAATCACCTTTGTCGGCCATTCAACCTATTTCATTGAAACACCTGGCGGCATCGGCATCGCCACCGATTACAGCGGTGTCTATAAACCCTATCGCCTGCCCGACGTGATCACCATGAACCGGGCGCATTCCACCCATTACACGCTGACGCCCGATCCCGGCATCAAGACTGTGCTGCCGGGCTGGGGTGAAGTACCGGGGGAAAAGGCGCAGCACAATGTTTTGGTCGGTGATGCCTATATCCGAAATGTCGTCTCCGATATCCGCAACTGGGGCGGCGGCATCGAGGAAAACGGCAATTCCATCTTCATTTTCGAAGTGGCGGGGCTTTGCATCGGCCATCTCGGCCATCTGCATTTCGAACTGAACGAGCAGCAATATACGCAGATCGGTCGGCTCGACGTGTTGATGGTGCCGGTGGATGGCGGCCTCACAATGGGGGCCGATAGCATGAGCCGAGTGGTGCAGCGGCTGCGCTCGTCGCTGATCCTGCCCATGCACCGGTTTGGCCCGCCGCTGGATGCGTTTCTGTCCATGTTCGATACGAAATTCGATATCGCTTATGCCAAGGATGACGTGATTTCCGTTTCGATGAGAAGTTTGCCAAAAAAGCCAACGATTTTGGTGCCGAAGGGTTTGTAGAGCCTCTCCGTCGTCATCAATAACCATTAAAAAAGCCGCGAACTTTTTCGTTCGCGGCTCCAGCCATTAGGGGATCCAGCCGGCGTTTACGCGAACGCCAGATGCTGCTTTACGCCCACTTCCGGCATCTTTTCGTCCGAATAATTCGCCTTGGCGATTTCCCAGCCGAATTTCAGCTTGCTGTCGGTGGAGGCCCAGATGTCGGCGTCATCGACATGCATGGCGATCATCGTCAGCTTCGGATCGGCCTTGCCGTCCTCGTACCAGGCGGCGGTGACGCTGCTCCAGTATTCCTCGATCTTGGCAGGATCGGCGCGCAGTTCCAGCGTGCCGCCGAGGCTGGCATGGTAATCGTGGTTCTTGCCGACCACGCAAAAATATCCACGTGTGCCGGGGCGGATGGCCTGCGCCAGATCCGTATCGGTCTTGGTGAAGAACCAGATCGTGTTGGTCTTCGGGTCGGCATGCGGCGCCATCGGCTGCATGTGCGCTCGAGCGCCTTCGATGCCGAGCATGCCGGCGTGGATTTCGGCGATCTCGTCCCAGAGCTGGCGGGCGGGGGCTTCGCGGGCTTCTGTCAGGCTTGCCATCGGTGTTCTCCTCTTGGTCGGGATCATTTCTGTTCGCAGCGAAAAACGACGCGACCGGCGGCTTTGTTCCTCGAAAAGGCCGGGAGACGGTAACGGCCTGAGACAGCCGCCCCCTCTTGAACAGCACAGCCATCGAAACTATAAGGCGGCCATTCCATTATAAATGATGCAGGGGTGCCATGGCTGGCCATTCACAGTTCAAGAACATCATGCACCGCAAGGGCAAGCAGGACGGTATCCGTTCCAAGATGTTCTCCAAGCTCGCGCGTGAAATCACGGTTGCCGCAAAGACGGGTCTGCCTGACCCGACCATGAACGCAGCACTTCGTCTGGCCGTGCAGAACGCCAAGGCGCAGTCCATGCCGAAGGACAATATCGACCGCGCCATCAAGAAGGCCTCGGGCGCCGATGCCGAGACCTATGACGCGATCCGTTATGAAGGTTACGGCCCGGGCGGCACGGCGGTCATCGTCGAAGCGCTGACCGATAACCGCAACCGCACGGCATCCAACGTGCGTTCGACCTTCTCCAAGGCCGGCGGCGCACTCGGCGAAACCGGTTCGGTCTCGTTCTCCTTCGACCATGTCGGTGAAATCACCTACAAGGCTTCTGTCGGCGATGCCGACAAGGTCATGGAAGCGGCGATCGAAGCCGGTGCCGATGACGTTGTTTCGGACGAAGACGGCCACACGATCTATTGCAGCTTCGAAGACATGAACGAAGTGTCCAAGGCGCTGGAAGGCGTGCTCGGCGAAGCCGAGACCGTCAAGGCGATCTGGAAGGCGCAGACACCGATCGAGGTGGACGAAGACAGGGCACTCTCGATCATGAAGCTGATCGAAACGCTGGAAGACGATGACGACGTGCAGAGCGTCTATTCGAATTTCGAAGTGTCCGACGAAGTCATGGCCAAACTTTCGGCCTGAGTTTTTCAGGATTTTGAGATTGCGATCGGGGCCGGAAGGCCCCGTTTTGCGTTTATGCCTTCACGTCCAGATCGCCATCCCGCCAGACCACATGACGCGGCGACGCCGGCAGGGTCTCGATCTCGTCGGCGATGAAATAGGGTGGGATATCGAGTTCCTTCAGCGCCTCAGATGTCGCCTTTACCCATCTGAATTCGAGCTCATGAGTATCGATGACGCGATGGACGATATCGCTCTCATGGAACGGAAAACTCTCCGGCAGTTCCATGCGGTAATAAAAACCGAGTTCGTGCCAGTCCTTTTCCTCGTAATGGAAGAAGTTTTCGACCACCCAGAGAAGCGGGCCGATCTTGGCGGTCACGCCGAGTTCCTCGACCATTTCGCGTGCCAGCGTTTCCTCAGAGGTTTCGCCCATTTCGGCGCGGCCGCCCGGAAAGGTCCAGAAGGTTTCGTGTACGGCGCGGTGGACCAGCACATGGCCCTCGCGAAAGGCGAGGCCGGCAATGCGCATCTGGAAGACGCGGCCCGGCCTGAACTTCTTGCGGATACGTAGGTCCTGCGGTTTCTTACTCATCTTCCAGGCTCATGCGAAACTGTGCTGCTTCCATTTCCTTGGGCGGCTGAAGCCCGAGATGTTTCCAGGCGTTGGCCGTCAGCACGCGGCCGCGCGGGGTGCGCTGGATAAAACCCTGCTGGATCATGTAGGGCTCGATAATGTCCTCGATCGCGTCGCGCGGTTCGGACAGGCCTGCTGCAATCGTTTCGATGCCAACGGGACCGCCGGCGAAATTCACCGCGATCATGTTGAGATAGCGTTTGTCGAGCTGGTCGAAACCGGCGTGGTCGACATTAAGGCGCACCAGTGCCTCGTCGGCGATTTCCTTGGTCACGGCCTCGGCGTGCGCCACTTCGGCGAAATCGCGCACGCGGCGCAGAAGACGGCCGGCGATGCGCGGCGTGCCACGGGCGCGGCGGGCGATTTCGCGGGCGCCGTCGTCCGTCATGGCAAGGCCCATCAGCCGGGCGCCACGGCGCACGATGCCTTCCAGTTCTTCGACCGTGTAGAAGGACAATCGCACCGGGATGCCGAAACGATCGCGCAGCGGTGTGGTCAACAGGCCGATACGGGTGGTGGCGGCGACCAGCGTGAATTTCGACAGATCGATCTTCACCGAGCGTGCGGCCGGGCCTTCGCCGATGATCAGGTCGAGTTGAAAATCCTCCATGGCCGGGTAGAGGATTTCCTCGACGGCCGGGTTGAGGCGGTGGATTTCGTCGATGAACAGGACGTCGCGTTCTTCGAGATTGGTCAGAAGTGCCGCCAGATCGCCGGCCTTGGCGATGACAGGGCCGGACGTGGAGCGGAAATTGACGCCGAGTTCCTTGGCCATGATCTGCGCCAGCGTCGTCTTGCCCAGCCCCGGCGGGCCGACGAACAGGACGTGATCGAGCGCCTCGCCACGGTTCTTCGCCGCCTCGATAAAGATCTTCAGATTAGCGCGGGCCTCCGCCTGGCCGGTGAATTCATCCAGCGACTGCGGACGCAGCGCCGTGTCGAGGTCTTCGCCCCGCTTTTCCGGCGAGATGAGGCGGGTATCGTCTGTCATGCGAGCAGTTCCATTCCGGGCACGCGGCTGGCGGCCTTTTGGTCGAAGGTTTTTATCGATGTGCAGCCTGCGTCGAGCGAGCGTGCCGCGATCAGGGCATCGGCGAAGTCGGCTCGTTCCCTGGTCGCTTGTCGCAACGCTTTTACCACGAGATCGTGATGTTCAATCATCAGTCCGCGTGTCTGCAGTAACTTTCCGATAGCGTCCATGGAGGCTTGTCTGGAAAACCCAAGTCGCGACCTTAGCGCCCAATCGAGTTCAACGATCCCGATGAGCGTCATATATCCGGTATGCTTTACGCCCAGACCCTCCGCAAACCGTAATGCCGCGCGTCTTTGCGCAGGATCGTCATTGGTCAAAAGGCGGATGACCACATTGGTCTCAAGCCCGATCATGATCATGCGGCGACGTCGGCGTTGTCGTCATCCGTATCAAGCGCATTGTCGCCCGCGGCTTGGACGATTGCCGTGTCGATCTCCTCGAGCGTTGCAGGACCATTCGGCGGGTCCCCGAGAAAGCCGGCCAGATCCTTGAAGTCAATATTTTTCGGCGTCACGATGACTTCGCCATCCACGACGCTGTAGATCAGCTGGTCGCCCGCCCTCAGGTTGAGCGCTTCGCGCATCTCTTTAGGAATGGTAACCTGTCCCTTGGCCGACAATGTTGCTTCCCATGCCTTCATTGGATTGCTCCCATACCGTCTTCCGAAGAATAGCAGATTTTCCGACGGATGCCTATTCGTCGGATTTTACCGCGCCAGTTCCTTCAATCCCAGCCTGATCAGTTTGGCACTGTCGGCACCTTCGCCCGCCGTCTTCATGGCAGCCGCCACCGCATTGGCGGCCTGATCGCGCGAATATCCGAGATTGGTAAGCGCCGAGACTGCATCGGACACCGGCGCGGAGGCGACACCTTCGCCGAGTTCCTGCTTGAAGCCGATATTGCCCGAAGCCTCGCCGGCGAATGCCGGAGCCTTGTTCTTCAGTTCGGTCACGAGACGCACCGCCACCTTTGGCCCGACGCCGGGCGCGCGCGAAACAACCGTCTTGTCCTGCAGCGCGATCGCATTGGCGAGTTCGGATGGGGTGAGGGTGGACAGCACCGCCAGCGCCACCTTGGAGCCGACGCCCTGCACGCTCTGCAGCAGGTTGAACCATTCGCGTTCCAGCGCCGAAACGAAACCGAACAGCTTTAGCTGGTCCTCGCGGACATAGGTTTCGATGAACAGGATCGCCGCCTCTCCGACATTCATGCGCGACAGGGTGCGTGACGAGCAGAAGGCTTCGTAACAGACGCCATGCACGTCGATCAGCACATGGTCGTCGCCGATCTCGTCGATAGTGCCTTTGAGCTTGCCGATCATGTGCTGGGTCCTGAGATAGGGTGGGTGTCGGGGGAGATGATGTCGAGCGACGGAAAATAGGCGCGGTAACCGGATGGATCGCGGGTCAGCAGCTTGTAGCCGCGCACGGTCGCATGCGCACCGATCAGAAAGTCGGGCAGAACGCGGTCGCGTCTGCCGCCCGCCGATCGACAGCGGCGAAAAGCATAGGAAGCGGCGAATGCCGCCGGCCAGGGCAGGTTTTCGCGCGTGAACTGATCGCGTGGCAGAAGTGCTTCGACCGTGTCGATATCGTCGTAGCGATAGGAGAATTCGGAAAAAATGATCTGATTGATCACCACGCTGCCACGCTTCATGGCCGCCAGCAATTGCGCGCGCGACCAGTCCAGCCATGCGGCATCGCGCACGGCGAGATCCACCAGAATATTGGTATCGACCAGTGTCGTCATGTCTCACTACCGGTCGCGGGTGACGCGCATGAGTTCATCGGCATCCACGGACTGATCACCAGTGCCACCCAGTTGGTCGAGCGTTGTAATGAACCGGTCCAGACGTGCACGGTCGGCTTCGGCCGTCACGCCATGCTTGGGCGTGATGGTGATGACGCCACCCTCGACGCCAAAGATGACCTCGCTATTGGGCGTTATGCCTGCCAGTTCGCGCAGGTCGCGGGGTATGGTTACCTGTCCTTTGGATGTGACGCGCATGGCTTTGCTCCTTCGAGTAAGAATTTATCTTACCTTGAGAACAAGTCAAGAACAAACGTGCCGGAACTCACCCCGCCAGTGCTTGGCGCATGCGGTTGCCGCCACGATTGTGGGCGTGACAGATGGCGATGGCGAGCGCGTCGGCTGCGTCATTGCCCTTGAATTCCACCTTGGGCATCAGGATTTTCAGCATCATGTGGATCTGCTTCTTGTCGCCGTGGCCGACGCCGATGACGGATTTCTTCACCGCGTTCGGTGCGTATTCGGCCACCGGCAGTCCGGCGCGGGCCGGCACCAGCATGGCAATGCCACGAGCCTGACCGAGCTTCAGCGTTGCCACCGCATCCTTGTTGACAAAAGTCTGTTCGACGGCAGCCTCGTGCGGCTGGTAGCTGTGCACGACCTCGGCGAGGCCATCATGCAACTGGCACAGGCGCGAAGCGAGATCCATGTCGCCATCCGAGGTCACGGTGCCCGACGCCACGAAGCGCAGCGAATTGCCGAGCGTTTCGATGACGCCCCAGCCGCAACGGCGAAGTCCCGGATCGATGCCGATAATGCGAATCGTCTGTGTCATGCCGTGTACCCTATCGCGCCTGCCGAAAGCCGGCCAGTCAAATGCGAACAAACCAAAAACACGGCCCGTATTAACGTCCGGTTAATCCTCTTCCAACGGCGTTTGAAACTTCGTCCGTATATCAGTCGTTGCTGATGTAAATCCCGAAACGGTGACGGGAGGAGGAGGTCATGATGACGATAGTGAAGCAGTTGCGGGCGCGGCCGGTTCAGGTCCTTTCCGTTCTGTTAATATTGAATGCTCTGGCTGTCGGCGCCATGATGGCGCAGGCGGCTCCGGTCGACCATGCGGAGGGGCCAAACATTCTGGTTCCGCTCATGGGCGCCTCGGCGCTGTTGCTCACTCTGGCGGCGCTGATCGCGGTGGCGCGGCTGGTGCGCGATCCGCTCGAGCGACTGGAGATGGCCTTGCGCAAGCTAAGCGCGGAAGTCGCGCGGGGAGGGCAGCCGGTCTCGGGCCTCGGGCTGCCGCTTGCCTGCAGCGGAGACCTGACCGCCTCGATGCGGTCTCTCCTGCGACTGCGGCAGGTGGTTGCGGATCGTAACCGTAAAGCAGAGCAGCAGGAGCAGCACCGACGCTCCGCCGAAGATCTCCTGGCCTCGCAAGTGTTGAGGCGGTCGTCCGAGGAAGATGTGCGCCATGCCGCCGTTGCCGAACTGGCCGATGGCTTGCGGCGTCTGGCAAACGGCGAACTCGGCATGCAGCTGGAACTTGCCATGCCGCCGGAACTGGAGCCGGTGCGCCTTCATTTCAATCGCGCCTCGGTGATGATTGCCGAAAGCATTGGTGGCGATGGCAGTCATGCGGCCATCGTCCGCGACACAGGCATTGCGCTTGCTGCAAGCACCGACCTTGCCAAACAGGGCGCCGATCAGGCCAGCGGCATTATCGAATTGCGCCGTTCCGCCTCGATACTTGGGCATGGTGCCGCGGCACGTGCAGAAGAGGCGCAGGAGCTTGCCGCACTGGCGGCGTGGGCGCGCGCGGAAATCCTGCAATGCGCACAAACGATCGCATCCGCCAGAACGGCTGTGGATGCCGCCGCGAAAGCCTCGGCGGAAATGAATGAGACGGCGGATAGCGTTAGGGATATCCTGCGCGAAACCAGCTTTGCCTCGCTCAACCTCGGCATCGGCGCCGTTCAATCAGGTGAAGCGGGACAGGATATGGCTGCCTTGCTGGAGCAGGTGAGGGCGCTTGCCGACCGGGCCGCCCGTGCTGCGGGCAAGCTGTCGGGCGTGACCGTGCCCAATATGGCCAAGACAACTGCGGCCTCCGCTGCCGTGGAAAAGGCGTTGGTGGATATCGAGGCGGTTGGCCAGCAGATCGAAATTTTTGAAGATCGCGCCGCCATTCTGGCCCGCGCCGGTCACGAGGATGCCGCCGTCATCGGAGACGTGGAACTGGTCGCGCGTGAGCTTGAAGCGGGTGCACGCGGTCATGCCAATACGGTTGAAAGGACCGTGCTGGCGATGAGTGCCCTGTCGCGCAGCCTTGGTCGCCTTGAGCTGAAGCTTGCCCTGTTTCAGCAGGCCACACCGTCGCTTCCTGCCTTTCCGCCGATGCCGACGCCCGCCAACACATCCCGTCCGTCGGGGCCGAGGCCTTATCTGCGCCGCGTCAAATAGCCGCCGCCGCTACGACAGTTATGTGACGGCGATCTGGCGAAAATCAATTCGGGGGCCTTAGCATCTGGGCTAGGCTTCCCTACATGGGAGATGCGGTGGATCATCGTCCGCCGCATTTTCATGTTTGCCAGCAGGATTTCGTCATGATCCCATTTTCCATTCTCGATCTTTCGCCCATCGGCGAGGGCAAGACCGCATCCGACGCGCTCGAAGAATCTCGCCAGTTGGCCGTAAAAGCCGAGGATGAAGGGTATAAACGTGTCTGGCTGGCCGAACATCACGGCATGCCGGGCATTGCCAGCGCCGCCACCGCTGTCGTCATCGGCCATATCGGGCAGGCGACCAAACGTATCCGCGTTGGTTCCGGCGGCATCATGCTGCCCAACCACTCCCCGCTTGTGGTGGCCGAACAGTTCGGCACGCTGGAAGCGCTGTTTCCGGGACGCGTCGATCTTGGCCTCGGTCGTGCGCCGGGCACAGACATGCGCACCGCGCAGGCGCTTCGCCGCAACATGGATGCCGGGGTCGACAATTTTCCGAACGACATTCTCGAATTGCAGCATCTGTTGAGCACGCCGCTGGAAAACCAGGCCATCCTTGCCATTCCGGGCGTCGAAGCCAATGTACCGGTCTGGCTGCTCGGCTCCAGTGTCTACAGCGCGCATCTCGCAGCGGCACTCGGCCTGCCTTATGCCTTCGCCTCGCATTTCGCGCCGGACATGCTGTTCGAGGCGCTTTCCATTTACCGCGAACGGTTCCAGCCGTCTGCCATGCTCGACAAGCCTTATGTCATGGTTGGCGTCATGGGTGTGGGCGCGGAAACCGATGAGGAGGCAAAACGCCTCTTCACCTCATCGCAGCAGCAGTTCGTCAATCTGCGCAAGAATGTGCGCACGAAATTTCCGAAGCCGGTGGCCAGCATGGACGGGCACTGGACCGAGGTCGAGCGCATCAACGTCGATCATACGCTGCGTTTCGCCGCCGTTGGCTCACCGGCAACTCTGGAAAGGCAGCTTGGGGAATTCCTGACGGACACGGCAGCCGATGAGTTGATCGTTTCCATGCCGGTTCACGATCTCGGTGCGCGCCTGCGCTCCGTCGAGATTTTTGGGAATCTGTCGATGATGCAGAAGATCGGCGACTGACCCGACTTTTCCGATAACGCCTTGGCCGGAACAATCCCGGCCGGGGCCAGTTTCGCCCATGTGAGACATATCTCGCAAAGGAAGCGAAACATGAGACAAATCCGTGCCGGCACCAGGGTTGAATGGACTTGGGGTGCCAATAGCGCCGAGGGCAAGGTTGAAAAAACCTTCACCGAAGACGTGTCGCGAAAGATCAAAGGCAAACTGATCAAGCGCAAGGCCGATGACAAGGAACCGGCTTACCTGATCCGTCAGGAAGGCGGCGACCGTGTGCTGAAAAGCCGGTCTGAAGTGAGGCCTGCCCATGACAGATAAGCATGCACCCGGTAACCTTCAGTACGTTCCGCCCGAACCGGTTTCGCAGGCCGCTCGAAAGGGGCTGGCGCTCCGGCAAAAATTTCATCGTGGCGGCACAATGGTGGGCGTTGCCCGCGCCCGTGACCTCAAGAACCGCAAGCCGCTTTCCGACGATGTAATGAAGCGCATGGCTGCGTTTTTTGCCCGCCATAACGTCGATAAACGCGCCGAAAATTTTGGCAATGATGATGATCCGTCCGCCGGATATGTTGCGTGGCTGCTCTGGGGCGGCGATGCGGGAAAAACCTGGGTGGAAGGGCAGAGGCAGTCACGGCGGCAGAGGCCTGTGAAAGCGCATTAGGGACGTGAAAATCCAATCGGTCTGGCGAGAGATTGCACGGTCTCCTCAAGCCGTGACCGTCCGCCCGGCTGCCAGCCCAGTGCTTTGAGGCGCGCCGTGTCCATGGCGTTTACCGATGCATGATCGGCGGGCGCGGGCGCAGGATGTCGCACACCGCTTACCTGCGCATACAGCGACAGGATTTCGTGCGTGTCGACGATCATGTCGGATACGTTGAACGCCTTTCCCCTCACCACATCGGCATTCCGCCCCAATAGCAGACGGATCGCTGCTGCCAGATCATCGCCATGGACCTCGCTTCCGGCGCGCGACGCGACCATCTTGCCAGCACGATAATCTTCGAACATCGCGTCCCATTTGTTGGGGCGGTGATGGCCGTAAACGCCGGTGGCACGCAGGCTGGTGGTGATGAAACTGCTGGAGGAAAGCGCCGCAAGTGCCTGTTCCGACTCAAGCTTGACCTGACCGTAGAGACTATCCGGCGACAGGGGCATCTCTTCTCTCAGCACGCTGCCAGCCGGCCGGCCATCATAGACGGCACGGCTGGAGAGAAAGATGCAGCGCTTGACGCCGGCCGCCTTGGCATCCTCGAACAGCTTGACGCTGCCGTCGTGATTGAGGCGTCGGAACCGCGCCGGATCATCACCTTCGCCGCCCCGGTAGCGGCCGGGCAGGTGGTCGAAGGCGAGGTGGATGAAGGCGTCGATGCCGGCGAATGTTTCGCGCTGGTCGAGCGTCGGGTCGAGGGTGAGGTTAGTGAAGGATGGCGTGTTTGGAAAGTCCCCCACTGGCCTGCCGGCCATCTCCTCCACAAGGAGGGAGATCGACGGAGAGCGCCCGCCTACAAGCACCTCATGTCCGGCGCGCAGCAATCCATCGACGACATAGCGTCCGACAAGCCCCGTTCCGCCGGAGACAAGTACCTTCATTGCGGCCGGTCCGAGGGATTTTCGAGCGCCGAGATATCCGGCACTTCGCGACCCTCGTGGAATGCGTGCCAGAGGTCGATCAGTGGCCGCAGCTTGTCCGCCTTCGGATGATCCGTTTCCCACGGTTTTTCATACTGGTAATGCAGCACGCAGATGCTTTTCCAATCCCACAGGTCCGGCAGGGCGAACCACACATATTGCAGCATGTTCATCGTTACCGGCAGGCCGTGCCAGTCGGGGAAAAAATGTTCGAGAAACGTCTGGTCGGTACGTCGCCAGAAGGCGTCCGGCACGTCGAGCGCCGCAAGCATGGCGTCAAATGTTTCGAGCGAGGGTTTGGCGACAAAAACGCCGGAATTCATCCGGTGAAAATCGCCAAGGCCTTCATAGACATTCGGCGCAGCGCAGAATTCCGGATAGGAAAACAGCTTGTCGATGTTTTTGAGCACGAGTGCATCGGCATCGATGAAGATCACGCGTTCGTATTCGGTCAGCTGCCACAGGCGCAGCTTGCAGAAATTGTCGAGCGGCGTGTGAAATTCCGGCTTGCGGCCCTTGGTGAAGGGGGCGGCGCCATGCAGGTTTTTACGGGCATGGCGTTCGTTGAAGTCGTCTGACAGGGGAAGATGTTCGACCTTTATGAGGCGGCAGCCGAGTGCCGTCAGCGTCAACAGGTCGAGATCGGAGACGGCGCCGGTATGCAGCACGACGATATCGGCATCCGTGCCGGTATGCAGGATGGAGCGGGCGAGTGCCGTCGCGCCCATGGCGTAGTCTGCATTGGTGACGAGCGTGACGAAGGCGTGGTTCATGGTGTGGCGGCGTCCCCCAATAGTCCCAACGGTCGTCATGCTCGGGCCTGACCCGAGCATCTATCACCGTCGAATGCTCTTCAACATGCTTGGATCCTCGGGACAAGCCCGAGGATGACGGCGAGGGGAAATTCTGTTCCCCAGTGCAATGGTCTTCTTACGAAACCGACTTCAACCTCTTGCCCTCCGGATCATGCTCGATCTTGGCGGCGATATCCTTCGTCCATGCGGAAACGGCCGGAACGCGTGTACGATCAACACGATAGGCGTATTTCTTCGCAACGTCGACGATTTCCGCCAGCAGGCCCTCGCCAAGCGTGGTGGGCTGCAGGCCGAGCCCCAAAAACTTGTCGTTCTTGACGACGAGATCGTTTTCCGGCGCTTCCTTGCGCGGGTTGGGCAACCAGGCGATGTCCGTGCCGCTCATTTTCGAAATCATCTCGGCCAGATCGCGAACGCGGTGGGTTTCCGTCATCTGGTTGAAAATTTCGACGCGGCTGTTTTTGGCCGGCGGGTTGTTGAGCGCGATTTCGATGCAGCGCACCGAATCCTGAATATGGATGAAGGCACGCGTCTGGCCGCCGACCCCGTGTACGGTGAGCGGATAACCGATCGCCGCCTGGATGAGGAAACGGTTCAAGACGGTGCCGTAGTCGCCGTCGTAATCGAAACGGTTGATCAGCTGCTCGTGGCGGCGGGTCTGTTCGGTATGCGTGCCCCAGACGATGCCCTGATGCAGGTCGGTGATGCGCAGGCCATCGTTCATGGCATAGAAGGCGAACAACTGCTGATCGAGCACCTTGGTCATGTGGTAGATCGAGCCGGGATTGCCCGGATAGAGGATTTCCTGCGAAACCGTGCGGCCGTCCATCGTTTCGATGCCGACCGGCAGATACCCTTCCGGGATCGCCGCACCGACGGTGGAATAACCGTAGACGCCCATCGTGCCGAGATGCACGAGATGCGCATCGAGATCGAGCTCGACCAGTGCATTCAGGACGTTATGCGTCGCGTTGACGTTGTTGTTGACGGTGTAATTTTTGTGGCGGTCGGATTTCATCGAATAGGGGGCGGCGCGCTGTTCGGCGAAATGCACGATTGCGTCCGGGCGGTTTTTTGCCAGCCAGCCCTTCAGAAGCTCGTAGTCCTTGGCGATGTCGATCAGGTTGAAATGGATGCGGCGGCCCGTCTCGTTATGCCAGATGCGGGTGCGCTCCTGTATCGAGTCCATCGGCGTCAGCGACTGAACGCCCAATTCGGTATCGATCCAGCGGCGGGAAAGGTTGTCGAGGATATGGACGTCGTGTCCGGCATCCGACAGGTGAAGGCAAGTCGGCCAGCCGACAAATCCGTCGCCGCCCAGAACTGCAATCTTCATGATGATGTCTCCGCTGGTTTTGACAAAAATTCCTGATAGGGAAGTTTCGTGACAGGCAATAAGGCGTGATGTGTTGTCCCTCCCTTATGAAGGGCGCAACATGAAAATTCCAAGGCATATCCATGACTGAGCACAGTTTTTCGCTTTCAGGCGAACTTATCGAAAATGGTCACCGTCTGGTGCAGCGGGTCTATTACGAGGACACGGATTTCTCCGGCCTGATCTATCACGCCCGTTATCTGCACTTTCTCGAGCGCGGCCGGTCCGACTATCTGCGCTGCCTCGGTTGCGAGCAGAGCCAGTTGATTTCGGTCGATGACGAGGGGCTTGTTTTCGTCGTTCACCGCATGGAGATCGACTTCAAGCAGCCGGCGCGGATGGATGATGTGATCACCATCCAGACGATCACGGAAAAGGCCGGTGGCGCCAAGATGGTGCTCAATCAGGAGATCCGTCGCGGCGATACGTTGCTGATTTCGGCCAAGGTGGTGATCGCGGTGATCAACAAACACGGTCGCCCGAGACGGCTGCCGGAGACGATTGCGGAGAAGTTTTTGGGCAAGGCGGGGTAGGGGGCTCAGGCTGGTGGAGAGGATTCCCACCGGCGAACGAGCAATTCAAACTCCCTGTAGATTCGGTCGCTGCCAGCTTTCGTTCTGACGGCATAAATGTACGGACTGAGGACCTTGAAGTCGCGTATCATGGTCGATCTGTGCCACTGCTTGACGAACTCCTCGTCGATGACGTTCTGTTGAATGGCGATGGCCGTCAGTTCGTAATCGTTCATGATGTTGCGAAGCGCCTCGCAATAGGCTTTTGCCTCGGCAAATTCATGCTCGTCCGGCAGAACGAAATGGCTTGGATCGAGACCTTTTCTCTGAATGGTCAGATACGTTTCGCGGGCAGCAATGTAGTCCTTGTCCCACTGCTTCTTGGCGATGGAATCGTAGGCTGCCTTGACCTTGGCATTGCGTGTCTGGGCTTCGATGGAAAAGCTGGCAAACAGAAAGCCGCCGAGCATGGCGGTCAATGCGCTGATGAGCACGGCTATCGGGGGCAGAATGCCCTGATAGAAGGTCATCGCGGCGGGATAAAAGGTTTGTAGATAAAGAAAAGCCGCTCCGGCGATCAACGGCGGCGCGGCGACTGCGGTAAACGCTGGTCCGCTCAGGCGGTGGCTACCGATCTTCATTTATTTGCCGATGACGCCGCCCCAGCCTTCACGAGCAATCGTTCGATTTTTCAACATCGTAGGCCTCCTGATCGTTCGAGTTGCGTACATTGCTGATGCCAGATGGTAGTATTTCGGTTGCGAATTGCAACCAATTTCGTTCGCAGTGGATTTCGACGCTCAGACCCGCCTTTCGCCATCACGTCGGTCCTCACGCGATTTTTACGAGTCATCCCAAGGAGATGGCTGAGTTCATTGTAACCCTTTCTTAACGATAATCATGTCTTACTAAAGCGTGAGGAATTTGTGCGACGCACGCCTTCCTTTGACCAAATTTGAAAGCGAGAAGCCATGCTGAAAACCTAGGGTATCTGGGGTCAGTCGGTTTCTTTAGCGAACAGACACATACTCGCGAGAGCGCGCTTTTGAACCCGCCCGGTCTTTGAACAAGCCGGGCGTTTGGATTCGGGGATTGAGAGTTACATGGAACAGGTAGCGTTGGAAGCTGCGACACACGATGTCAGTCTGTGGGCGCTGTTCATGCAGGCCGGCTTGATCGTCAAGCTGGTCATGATCGGCCTTTTGTTCGCGTCCGTCTGGACCTGGGCAATCGTCATCGACAAATACATCAACTTCGCCAAGGCCAAGCGCCAGTTCGACCAGTTCGAGCAGGTGTTCTGGTCCGGTCAGTCGCTGGAAGAGCTGTATCGCACCCTGTCCGATCGCCAGAATGTCGGCCTTGCCGCCATCTTCGTCTCCGCCATGCGTGAGTGGAAGAAGAGCTTTGAGCGCGGCGCCCGTTCGCCGATCGGCCTGCAGATGCGTATCGACCGCGCCATGGATGTGACACTGGCCCGCGAAGCCGAAGGTTTCGAAGCCCGTCTCGGTTCGCTTGCCACCATCGGTTCGGCCGGCCCGTTCATCGGTCTGTTCGGTACGGTCGTCGGTATCATGACCTCGTTCCAGGCGATTGCCGGCTCGAAGTCCACCAACCTAGCGGTTGTTGCGCCGGGTATCGCCGAGGCGCTTCTGGCGACGGCTATCGGCCTTGTTGCCGCTATCCCGGCGGTTATCGCCTACAACAAGTTCATGGCCGATGCCGGAAAACTGTCTGCGCGCATGGAAGGGTTTGCCGACGAATTTTCGGGCATCCTGTCGCGCCAGATCGATGAAAAGCTGCAGCCGCGTCAGGCCGCGCAGTAAACCCAACGGCGCAACGCGTTCAAGGAGCATAACCCATGGGCATGTCGGCCGGAGGTGCAAAAGGTGGTGGTGGCGGTCGTCGCGGCGGTCGCCGTCGTCGCGCAGGTGGCGGCGCCATCAGCGAAATCAACGTGACGCCGCTGGTCGACGTCATGCTCGTTCTGCTTATCATCTTCATGGTGGCCGCACCGATGATGACAGTCGGCGTGCCGATCGACCTGCCGGAAACCCAGGCGAATGCCATGAATTCCGATACGCAGCCGATCACCATTTCCGTCAACCCGGCGGGCGAAATCTATCTGCAGGAAACCCCGATCGGCATCGATGAAGTCGTGCCGAAACTCGAAGCCATTGCCACGACCGGTTATAACGAACGCATCTATGTGCGCGGCGATACCGCTGCTGCCTATGGTATCGTCATGAAGGTCATGGCCCGTGTATCGGCGGCCGGCTTCAAGAATATCGGTCTGGTGACCCTGCAGGAAACGCAGTGATCGGGGTGCCATGAAGACCAGTCTCGGCACATCCTTTGCTCTTCACTCCGCGGCACTGGCCTTTGCGCTGGTGTCGATAGGCGCGCCTGCGCCCATGGAAGTGGCGCCGGTCGAGGCGCTGCCGGTCGATATCGTGCCGGTGGAATCGATCACCCAGATTCAGGAAGGCGACAAGAAAGCTCCGAAGGCTGAAAAGTCCGCGCCCACCCCGACCAAAAAGCCGACCAATGTGCCGGATGCGCAGAATGTCGGCGACAATTCCGTCGACCTGAAAAGCGCGCCTGTCCCGGTCGAGCGGCCGGTCAAGACCGAATCCGCTGCTGCGCCGCCGAAAGTGGACAAGCCGATGCCGGAAACGGCGAAGGAAAACAACGAGGTCAAGGACGTGGTGAAGGAAGAGACCGCGCCAAAGCCGGTCGAAACCGCATCGCTGCCGCAGCCGAAACCTGAAATCCAGCAGCCGACCCCAAAACCGCCGGAACCGACGCCGGCACCTGCCGAAGCCAAGACCGAAGAAACGCCGCTGCCTTCCAGCGTGCCGCTTCCGGCTGCGCGTCCTAAGCCGGAGCCGCCAAAGGAACAGGCAAAGCCCGTCGAAAAACCGCCGGAAAAGCCGGTCGAGAAAAAGCCGGAGACCAAGACGGCTGAAAAGACCCCGGACAAGAAGCCGGCCGAGAAGAAGCAGGAAACCGCCAAGACCACCAAGGCGGGCGACAGCAAGTTCAATCCGGACGATATCGAGAATTTCCTGAATAAGCAGGATGCACCGAGCAGCGGCGCGAAATCTTCGACGCAGACGGCAGCACTTGGCGGCAAGAAGACGACGGGTGGTCAAAGTCTCAGCATGTCGGAGATGGATGCTTTGCGTGGCCAGATCCAGAACAACTGGTCGACCTTTGCCGGCATCGAAGGCCTGCAGGGCATGATCATCACCGTCAGCTTCAGCCTCGATGAAGGCGGCAATATCGTCGGCAGCCCGAAGGTCTCCTCGACGGGTGGGTCCGATACGGCGCGCCGGACGATGGAAGCCAGTGCCCGCCGCGCCGTGATGAAGTCGCAGCCCTTCCAAGGCCTTCCGGCCGATAAATATGACACGTGGAGCGAGGTCATCGTCAATTTCGATCCCTCGGATTTCGCGCTCTAAACAGCTGAAAGCGTAGCTGAAAGGCTTTAGTACCATGATGAAACGTTCTTTCATCCGTCTCGTGATCGCTCTTGCGGGCATGGCCGTGATGTTTTCGACCTCGGCCCAGGCTGCCGTGACGATCAACGTCAACAAGGGCCGCGTCGAGCCGCTGCCGATTGCGATCACGGATTTCCTGTCCAATGATGCGCTTGGCCCGCAGATCTCCCAGGTCATTGCTGCCGACCTGCAGCGCTCCGGCCTGTTTGCGCCGATCAACAAGGCGGCGTTCATCGAAAAGATTTCCGATCCGAACCAGCAGCCCCGTTTCGAGGACTGGAAGGCCATCAATGCGCAGGCCATGGTTTCCGGCCGCATCACGCGCGAAGCCGACGGCCGCCTGCGCGCCGAATTCCGCCTGTGGGACACGTTTGCCCAGCAGCAGATGACCGGCCAGCAGTTCTACACCCAGCCGGACAACTGGCGCCGGGTCGCTCACATCATCGCCGATGCGATCTATCAGCAGATCACCGGTGAAAAGGGCTATTTCGACACGCGCGTCGTGTTCGTGCAGGAAAGCGGACCAAAGACCGCCCGCCAGCGTCAGCTGGCCATCATGGACCAGGACGGTTTCAACGTGCGCCCGCTGACCAGCGGCAAGGACCTGGTTCTGACGCCGCGCTTTTCGCCGAGCCGCCAGGAAGTCACCTACATGTCCTTCGAAGGTGACCAGCCGCGTGTTTACCTGTTGCAGCTGGAAAGTGGCCGCCGTGAAGTCGTCGGCAATTTTCCGGGCATGACATTCTCGCCGCGCTTTTCGCCGGATGGCCAGAAGGTGATCATGAGCCTTCAGCAGGAAGGCAATGCCAATATCTACACGATGGACCTGCGTTCGCGCACCACGACGCGTCTCACCAACACGGCAGCCATCGATACGGCGCCGTCCTATTCGCCGGATGGCCGTCAGATCACCTTTGAAAGCGACCGTGGCGGTCGCCAGCAGATCTATGTGATGAATGCCGATGGCTCCGGCCAGAACCGCATCTCCTTCGGCGACGGTTCCTATTCGACGCCGGTCTGGTCTCCGCGTGGCGACCTCATCGCCTTCACCAAGCAGTCGGGCGGAAAATTCTCGATCGGTGTGATGAAACCGGATGGGTCGGGCGAACGTATCCTGACGTCGGGCTTCCACAACGAAGGCCCGACCTGGGCGCCGAACGGCCGCGTGCTGATGTTCTTCCGACAGAATGCCGGTGCCGGTGGGCCGCAGCTCTATTCCATCGACCTGACCGGTTACAATGAACAGGCCATCAAGACCCCGACATTCGCGTCCGACCCGGCCTGGTCGCCGCTGATGGAATAGCATGCAGAACGAGGGAGGCGGGAAACCGCCTCTTTTCAATTGTGAAGACGAGATACCTATTGTGAAGATCAAAGAGGCGGTCGCCGCCTCTTTTCCGTCGCAATGTCCTGAAAAAGGCCAGAAAGGGACATTGGTGACGGATCGTTAACCATAACCGTTTGCCGGCGGTTAACCGAGAAAGGTTAGGGTCCGGCAACCGTAAAGTTTATCCAAGGAGAGACCGGCCATGAGCCGCATTGAGACCCAGGCGATGAGCCGCATGCAGACACTTGCCCGTAACCCGGCCGTCATCGCACTGACGCTCGCTCTTGCTCTGGCCGGTTGTGCCAACAAGAAGAACATGCCGAACAATGCCGGTGATCTCGGCCTGAACGGCGGCGCTGGTGGTGCAGCAACCCCGGGCTCCGCCCAGGACTTCACCGTCAACGTTGGCGACCGCATCTTCTTCGATACCGACTCGACCTCGGTTCGCGCCGATGCGCAGCAGATCCTCGACCGTCAGGCTCAGTGGCTGCAGCGTTATCCGCGTTATGCCATCACCGTCGAAGGTCATGCCGACGAACGCGGTACCCGCGAATACAACCTGGCACTCGGCGCACGCCGCGCTGCCGCCACCAAGGAATATCTCGCATCGCGTGGCGTACCGGCCAACCGCATGCGCACGATCTCCTACGGCAAGGAACGTCCGGTCGCCGTTTGCGACGACATCTCGTGCTGGTCGCAGAACCGTCGCGCCGTTACCGTTCTCGGCGGCGCCGGCATGTAATTCGAATTGCTCCGTCAGTTTCGGGGCACGAAAAGTTGAAGGCGGCCCTCGGGTCGCCTTTTTCGATTCACCTTAGTTTGGCCGAGTTTCACTTGTTTTTTGCGGTCAACTAACAAAATGTCTGCTGACGCCAATCCGGCGTAGCTTCAGATGATTCGGGATCGACGATATGAAGAAACTTGTCTTGGCAGCGATGCTGGGGCTTGCCGCCGCAGGCGGCCAGGCGGAGGCGTTCACGCTGCCGTTTCTGAACCATGCGGACAAGGCACCACAGCAGGCACCGGTCGTGCTGGCGCAGGCCGGTAACGAGGCGGTCCGTGTTCAGCAGCTGCAGGAAGAAATCCGTCAGCTGAACGGCCGCATCGAGGAAATGAGCTTCCAGCTGCTGCAGATGCAGGAGCAGATCCGCAAGGCCCAGGAAGACAACGAGTTCCGTTTCCAGGAGCTTGAAAAATCCGAGGGTGGTGGTTCCGGCAACCGTCCCGCCGTCGCTGCCGCTCCGGCAGATGGCTCAAAAAAAAACGATGAACTCAGCCAGATCATCGAACAGGATCCGGGGATGAACGGGCAGGGGGCGTCTTCACAGGCGCCGTCGTCTCAGAATTCCGGCCGGGGAACGGCCGCCCCGCCACCGACCACGCTCGGTTCGATCGAGATGGATCAGTCGGGCATGCCCAAGGGCGCGACGATGAACCAGAACGCCAACAATGGTTCGCGCAATCTGCCGGGTGTGGATAGCGGTTCGTCCAGCAGCCGCGGCGGCCAGCAGACGGCCGGGCTGACCAATGAGAGCGATGCCTATCGCGCCGCCTATGGCCACGTCCTGTCAGGTGACTACAAGATCGCCGAACAGGAATTTACGGACTATATCTCTGCCCATCCCAAGGCCGAACGCGCTGCCGACGCGAATTTCTGGCTTGGCGAGGCCCAGTATTCGCAGGGCAAATACAGCGAAGCCGCCAAGACATTCCTTGATGCCCACAAGGCGTTCGGCACCTCTCCGAAGGCACCGGAAATGCTGTTGAAGCTCGGCATGTCGCTTGCCGCACTCGACAACAAGGAAACCGCCTGCGCGACCCTCAAGGAAGTCACGCGCCGTTATCCCAATGCCCAGCGTGCCGTGACCACCAAGGTCAGCAGCGAACAAAAGCGCCTCGGTTGCTGATGCGGCCCGCGCCGTGACCTTAGCGCCTCCAGACGCCATGGCCGTTTTTTCGGATAGCAGCCAGCCGCTGATGTCGGCGCTCTCCGGTTTCCTGGCTGATCTGGAAAAGCCCGCACACCTTCTCGTCGCCATTTCCGGCGGCAGTGATTCGACCGGGCTGCTGGTCGGCCTCTCATCCCTTCTTTCCGGTTTTCCTGATATCCGGTTGTCCGCCGCCACGATCGATCACGCGCTGCGCTCCGAGGCGGCAGCCGAGGCACGCGCGGTTGCTGAACTCTGTGCTCATCTCGGCATTTTTCATGTCACCCGCTGCTGGCAGGGCGAAAAACCCGCCTCCGGCATTTCGGCGGCGGCGCGGGAAGCCCGATATACGCTGCTGTCGCAGATCGCCGATGAAATCGGCGCGACTGCCATTGTCACCGGCCACACGGCGGATGATCAGTTGGAAACGGTGGTGATGCGGGCGGAGCGATTGCCGGCCTCTTCCTCAAGAGAGACGTTCATCGGAGGCACCCCATCCCCCGGTCTCTCCGGCATGGCCCCGGCAACATTGCTGGACGGTCGCCATTGGATCCTGCGTCCGTTGCTTGGCAGCAGCCGGGCCGATATTCGCGCCTATCTCACCGGGCAGGGTTACCGATGGATCGACGATCCCAGCAATAGCGACCCGCATTACGAACGTGTCCGTATCCGCCAGACAATCGCATCCGATGTGACCGCCATCGACCCGGCCGCCATCACGGCTGCCGGGCAGGCAAGGGGGCACCTTGCCCGGAACGCCGCCGACTGGCTTGCCGTACATGCCACAATCGAACATGCCGTCATCGCAAGAATCGCGCCGTCCGGCCTGTCGGAAGACCCTTCGACCGTCCGCCATGCGCTCTCCACCCTGGCTGCCGTGCTCGGCGGGCGCCCGCACATGCTGTCGCGCGAAAATGCCGGACGGCTGATGACGTTTGTTGCCAGCGGAGCCCATGGTCGTATGACGGCTGGCCGCGTCATTTTCGATATGCGTCGCGACGGCCTTTACCTGCTGCGGGAAAACCGCAGCTTGCCGCACATGACCGTTCAGCCGGGCAGGGCGGTGATCTGGGACGATCGTTTTTTCGTCGCCAACCATTTGCTGTCGCCGGTTGAGGTCATGCCCGGACATGGCGATGCCGTGCATTTCGAAACCGTACCGTCCGGCCTCGCCAGACTTGCCTCCCGCGTCTTGCCGCAGGTGGCACATTCACATGAGACGGATGTTTCGGTGGCACCCCATCTGTCGTTGTTCGATCGGTTTCTGCCTGTCTTCGATCTGCCGCTTGCCGGCCGGATTGCCGGGCTCATGGGCCGCGCGCCCTATTTATTGCCACCCGTTTAACGCTTTCGCACGGAAAACGTGAAGGTTACTGGCGCTTTGCCTTGGCAACGGCCTGCCACAATCCTATGTTAGGGACCAATAAAGGCGGCGGCCTAAAGCTGTCGTGCATATCGGGGAGTTCGATGAACCCAAATTTTCGTAATTTTGCTCTGTGGGCGGTGATCGCCCTTTTGCTGATCGCGCTTTTCAGCATGTTCCAGACGGCGCCGTCGCAAACGAGCTCGAGAGAGATTCCGTACTCGAAGTTTCTGAGTGACGTCGATGCCGGCAAGGTCCGCGATGTCGTCGTTACCGGCAACCGTGTGATCGGCACCTATACGGATGGTAGCCCGGGATTTCAGACCTATTCTCCCGTCATCGACGATTCGCTCATCGACCGGCTGACCAACAAAAACGTTCAGGTTGCCGCGCGCCCCGAGCAGGATGGTTCCTCCGGTTTTTTAAGCTATCTCGGCACGCTGCTGCCGATGCTGCTGATCCTCGGTGTCTGGCTGTTCTTCATGCGCCAGATGCAGGGTGGATCGCGTGGCGCCATGGGTTTTGGCAAGTCGAAGGCGAAGCTTCTGACCGAAGCGCATGGCCGCGTCACGTTTGACGATGTCGCCGGCGTCGATGAAGCCAAGCAGGATCTGGAAGAAATCGTCGAGTTCCTGCGCGACCCCCAAAAGTTCCAGCGCCTTGGTGGCCGTATTCCGCGTGGCGTTCTGCTCGTCGGCCCTCCGGGCACAGGTAAGACGCTGCTCGCCCGCTCGGTTGCCGGCGAAGCCAACGTGCCGTTCTTCACGATTTCCGGTTCGGACTTCGTTGAAATGTTCGTGGGTGTCGGTGCATCCCGCGTGCGCGACATGTTCGAGCAGGCCAAGAAGAATGCGCCCTGCATCATCTTCATCGACGAAATCGACGCCGTCGGCCGTCACCGTGGCGCAGGCCTCGGCGGTGGTAACGACGAACGCGAACAGACGCTCAACCAGCTGCTCGTCGAGATGGACGGCTTTGAGGCGAACGAAGGTATCATCCTGATCGCCGCCACCAACCGTCCTGACGTTCTCGACCCCGCGCTGCTGCGTCCGGGCCGTTTCGACCGTCAGGTCGTGGTGCCGAATCCGGATATCGTCGGCCGCGAGCGCATCCTCAAGGTCCATGCCCGCAACGTGCCGCTGGCGCCGAATGTCGATCTCAAGGTTCTCGCCCGTGGTACGCCCGGTTTCTCCGGTGCCGACCTGATGAACCTCGTCAACGAAGCTGCCCTGATGGCCGCGCGCCGCAACAAGCGTCTCGTCACCATGGCTGAATTCGAAGACGCCAAGGACAAGATCATGATGGGCGCGGAACGCCGTTCGTCCGCCATGACCGAGGCCGAAAAGAAGCTCACCGCCTATCACGAAGCCGGCCATGCCATCACGGCGCTGAAGGTCGCGGTTGCCGATCCGCTGCACAAGGCGACGATCATTCCGCGCGGCCGTGCGCTCGGCATGGTCATGCAGCTGCCGGAAGGCGACCGCTATTCCATGAGCTACAAGTGGATGGTATCGCGCCTGACCATCATGATGGGTGGCCGCGTTGCCGAAGAACTCACGTTCGGCAAGGAAAACATCACCTCTGGCGCATCATCGGATATCGAGCAGGCTACCAAGCTTGCCCGCGCCATGGTCACGCAGTGGGGCTTTTCCGATATTCTCGGCCAGGTCGCCTATGGTGAAAACCAGCAGGAAGTGTTTCTCGGTCACTCGGTTTCTCAGTCCAAGAACGTCTCGGAATCGACCGCCCAGAAGATCGACCAGGAAGTGCGACGTCTGATTGACGAAGCCTATCAGGAAGCCCGCCAGATTCTCACCGACCATCACGATGGTTTTGTGGCGATTGCGGAAGGTCTTCTCGAATACGAAACGTTGACCGGTGAAGAAATCAAGTCACTGATCAAGGGCGAAAAGCCGTCGCGCGATCTCGGCGACGATTCCACTCCGAGCCGTGGTTCGGCTGTTCCCTCCGCCGGACCGAAGAAGGATGAGCCGAAGGGCGACGCCTCCGAAGGCGGTCTGGAGCCGCAGCCGCACTGATATGTGCGACGGTTGTTGATATGGAGCCACCCTTGCGCGAGTAAGGGTGGTTTTTTTGTTTAGGTCATGGCGTCGGTCTGGATCGACACCCGACCCACCGCGAAAGCGAGATCCTCGCTCTTACGCTTCCGTCGTCGTCTACATTGCGGTAGACCCAAGTGTGCGGCGCAACGGCCTGCGCAAGCGACATTGATTTCGAAAAGGTTGCCCGATGAAAAAGCTGCTTGTACTTTCGGCTCTGATGATGGCGCTTGCCGGCTGTAGCGGCACAGGCAATCCGGAATTCGCCGCCATTGATTTTGCGCCCAATATTCCCCCGATCGCCGGTAGTCTCAAATATGGCCCGCAATCGAAGGGGCGTTACCGGAACATGCCGGCCGGCTACACCTTTACGCACGAGTTCATTGGCAGTTTCGGAAGCCGCGTCAGCGAGCGTTACCGCGTCAACGAAGATGGCAGCATTGAGCTGCGCAGCCGCAGGATTTCGCCGATCAAGTTCTGAAGGCCACCCCTTCGGACAAAAGATGGCCTTTCTGGGAAAGCCGCAGTTTGCAGGCCTCACGCGGCGTGTTTGCCGGTCAATTATCGAGTGTGCGTGGGAGCCACATCCGGCCGAGCAATCCATCACGGCGAATGAATTGATGGAAAACCACGGCTCCGACATGCGCGATGAAAAGTGCGATCAGAAGTTTTGCGCCAAGGCCATGCGGCGTTCGGGGCGGGTAATCGTGGAAATTCGGTAGGGCATCGCCATGGATGAGCGCCGGGCCGGCAGCGCTCAACACCATGGTGCCGATGCCGCTTGCGATCATGCCGAGAATGACAATGTAGAATGTGAGATGAACCAGGTTTGCCAGCCGGGTCTGCCATTCATGCGCATCCTGCAGTGGCTGCGGTTTCCGATCGAAGAATGACCACCAGAAAATTCGCAGCGCGGTGAGCAGCAAAACGATAAGCGCCGCAGCGATGTGCAGGCGCAGTAAAACGGTTTTTGTGGCTGAAGCGATAGCGTTGTCCGCCAGCGCTCCCATCAGGAATGCGAAAATGATGAAAATGGCTGCCAGCCAGTGCAGCGTAACGGCGACAGAACCATATTGTCTAGGTGTGCTCCTCAGCATCTTGCTCTCCTTCGAGCTTTTGTCGCAGCGTGGCCAGGACATGCTGCGCTGTCTTGATGTCCTCAAGTGGAATACCCTCGGCCAGTTCGTTGACCTTCGGGTTGTAGTCGTTGATCGCGGCGTCGAATGCCTCTCGGCCCTTGTCCGTCAGCACCACAAGATGCGCCCTGCGGTGATGCGGATTGGTCTCAAACTTGACGATCCCATCCTTGTGCAGGTCGTTGACGATGCGTTGCACGTTCTGCCGGTTCGCACCGAGGTCACGCGCAAGCCACGACACCGGCTGCGGTCGTTGTGAATGAGCAATCGCCCCAAGAATCTGCCAACGGGCACTGGTCAGCCCGAATGGAGCGACCAGCCGATCTCCCCAGAGCAGGGTGAGATTGTTCACCCTGAAAAGGCTGAGGATAAGATCGGTCAAAACTTCACCGGCTTCGTTGCGATGCGATACGCTCATTTGTCACCATGATTGTTTATTGACATTATGATGTCAAGTTGATTTGTTTGAACAATACCAAGTTGACATCGTGATTACAAATTTGGTGGCAGGTTTTGCCTGCGTTGGTGCGGGGAACGACACACATGATCTCTTTTTTTAGAATTCTCGCGGTCATCGGGCCTGCCGTGGGGGCTGGTGTCATGTTGGCGATCGGCCTCATCCTCGGGGGGTATTGGGAAAGCCTGCCACCGGCGGAATTCATCGAATGGCTTGTCGATCACGGATGGCGGCTTCCGCCGGCGATCGAAGCGGGGATGATACCGGGCATGGTCGGGATATTGGCCATGCTCTGGCTTGACCGTCGCGATGCCGCACGCCGACGTCTCTGGTTCGGTTCTGCCGGCTGCATTGCCGCTGTTCTCGTGCTGACCTTTGTCTGGCTCGTTCCGGCCGAAGCGGCCATCGTGGATGGGTTGGTTCGGTTCGCTGAGGTGGCTGAACGGCGCGATGTGTGGCTTCTGATGCAGAATGGCCGCGTTGTTCTGGCGCTCGCCGCTTCCGTGCTTGGCACGCTGGCAATCACCGTATTTGCCGGTGGTAACAAGATGTAATCCTTTTTGACGCTATTTTACGTGTCTGATCGAGAAAACTGTGTCATCACGCGGCTCTCTGATTGCACGCGCATCGAGCGAATTTTGTATGAATGACAAAGCCACAGGTAAGGCTTCCGCACCAAAAGCGGTGAAGCCGACAACGGCCAAAACAAAGACAGCGCGCTCCAAAAAGCTGCGCGAACCCCAAGGAGTTTCCATGACACGTCGTTATTTCGGCACCGACGGCATTCGCGGCCAGTCCAACGTGTTCCCGATGACGCCGGATCTGGCCATGCGTGTCGGCATTGCCGTCGGCACGTTGTTTCGCCGCGGCAGCCATCGCCATCGTGTCGTGATCGGCAAGGATACCCGTCTGTCCGGTTACATGCTGGAAAACGCGCTGGTCGCCGGTTTCACCGCCGCCGGTCTCGACGTCTTTCTGCTTGGACCGATCCCGACGCCGGCCGTCGCCATGCTGACGCGCTCGCTGCGCGCCGATATCGGCGTGATGATTTCCGCCTCGCACAACCCGTTCGAGGATAACGGCATCAAGTTGTTCGGTCCGGACGGCTACAAGCTCTCCGACGAGCTGGAGATGCAGATCGAGGACCTGCTCGACAAGGATATCTACGCGCAGCTCGCCAAGCCGCATGAAATCGGCCGTGCCAAGCGCGTCGAGGGTGACATCTATCGTTACATCGAACACGCAAAACGCACCTTGCCGCGTGATGTGACGCTGCAGGGGCTGCGGATCGCCATCGATTGCGCCAATGGTGCCGCCTACAAGGTTGCGCCGCTGGCATTGTGGGAACTGGGTGCCGAGGTCGTCACCATCGGCAATGAGCCGAACGGCACCAACATCAATCTCGACTGTGGCTCGACCAGCCCGAAAGCCTTGCAGAAAAAGGTGCATGAAGTGCGGGCCGATATCGGCATCGCGCTCGATGGCGATGCCGACCGTGTCATCATCGTCGATGAAAACGGCCAGATCATCGATGGCGACCAGTTGATGGCGGTGATCGGCGAAAGCTGGGCGGATGCCGGCACGCTGCGCGGCAATGGCATCGTCGCCACCGTCATGTCGAACCTCGGCCTTGAGCGCTTCTTGGGTGACAAGGGCCTTTCGCTTGCCCGCACCAAGGTGGGCGACCGTTATGTGGTCGAGCATATGCGCAACCATGATTTCAACGTCGGTGGCGAGCAGTCCGGGCATATCGTTCTCTCGGATTTCGGCACGACCGGCGATGGCCTTGTCGCCGCGCTGCAGATCCTTGCCCGCGTGAAAAAGCTGGATCGCCCGGTCAGCGACATCTGCCGCCGTTTCGAGCCGGTGCCGCAGCTTCTCAAGAATGTGCGTTTTGCCGGTGGCAAGCCGCTGGAGGAGACGATCGTGCGTCAGGCAATCGCCGATGCGGAGGCGGAACTGGCCGGCAAAGGCCGTCTGGTCATCCGCCCGTCGGGCACCGAGCCTTTGATCCGCGTGATGGCGGAGGGTGATGATCGCGCCCAGGTGGAGCGTATCGTCGATGGCCTGATCGGCATTATCGGCAATGTGCGCTCCGCTGCTTGATTTCTAAATTCGCATAAACTGAAATATATTGCGGCGGCTATATTTAGTCGCCGTTTTTCTTGGTTTTTACTTGCGCTGATGAGGGGGATTTACTTCCCCATTAAATATAAATCCTTGTCACTTATGCTTAATGGCTCCTTAACCTTTATCGTTAATGATCGGGGATGAAACAAGCTGGGAGTAAAGCCCGGCATGAAGAATTCACAGCCCCGGAGTGGAAGCCATGAAGAAAATTCTGAGCGGTGCGGTCGCCCTTCTTTTGGCGACGACTGCCGCTAATGCCGCAGACCTTTATCAGCCGCAGCCGGCCCCGCTGGACGCGGCACCGGAAGTCGAAATCCAGCAGTCGTCGGGCGGCTGGTACCTGCGCGGTGATGTCGGTTATTCCTTCAATAAGCTGCGCGGCGCCCGTTTCTATCAGGGCGGCTTTTCGGGTGACGAAGTGGATTTCGCCTCAGCCCGCGTCGATGACAGCTTTACGGTCGGCGGCGGCGTCGGTTACCAGTTCAACAGTTACCTGCGCGGCGACGTTACCTTCGATCACATGACGAAGGCCGATTTCCGTGGCGGTACGATCGGCACCTGCCCGGGTGGCACCGTCTGCACCTCGGACGACCGTACGGCTTTCCGCGCCTATTCGCTGATGGCCAACATGTATGTCGATCTCGGCACTTACGCTTCGATCACGCCTTATGTCGGCGCCGGTTTCGGTGCGACTTATGTGAAGTGGGACCGGTTGCGCAACACGATCTGCGACGATCCGGACGCCGGTGGTTGCTACACGACCGAACACGGCGGCAAGGGCAAGTGGCGCGCCACCGCCGCCCTGATGGCCGGTGCTTCCGTCGATATCACCTGCAACCTCAAGGCCGATCTCGGTTACCGCTTCCGGTATGTCGATGGCGGCAACATGTTCGGTTACGCCGACAATGGCGGCCCGGGCCGCGACAAGGGTTTTTACACCCACGAAGCACGCCTTGGCGCCCGTTACATGTTCAACAACAATTGCAGCCAGCCGGTTGCCTACGAGCCGGAGCCTGCTCCGATCGTCTACAAGTAAGTCATTATAGTTTCAAAAGAAGCCGCCCTTCACGGGGCGGCTTCTTGCGTTTCCCGGTCGTAGGGAGGTGCGCGTTGCGCATCCTTCTGGAAAACAAAAAGGGGCCACGGCGGGCCCCTTTTCGCTATCGGCAAAGTCACCCCGGCGGCGGGCGAGGGGACTTTGGCGAAAAAAATCAGAACTTGAAGCCGAGGCCGACCTTCACGACGTTCTGGTCGAGATCGACATTCAGGCCGGGCAGCACGTTCTTGTCGCCAAAATCGTTGTGGCGGAATTCGCCGCGCACGAAGATCTTGTCGGTCACGGCGTAATCGACGCCGGCCGCGGCGGTCCAGCCGCTGAAGGTTTCGCTTTCTTCACGGCCAAGTACCTTCACGTAACCCTTGGTCATCGTCCAGCCGGCTGCGCCATAGACCATGAAGCGATCGACGGCATAACCGACGCGGCCGCGTGCGGTGGCCGACCAGTCGGTGCCCATTTCTAGCCCGAACAGGCGCTCCTCGTTGAAGTTGTAATCGACATCGCCTTCGAGGCCGACGACGAAACCATTGCCGAACTGCCAGTTATAACCAGCAAAGCCGCCGATCACGCCGCCATCGAAATCCTGCGAGGCGTCGATGATGCCGAGGATGTTGGCCGAGCCATCCATCCAGCCGGCGCCGCCCTGAAGACCGACATAGGCACCCGTCCAGGTGAAAGCGGGCGTTTCGATTGCGGCTGGGGCCATCGGCACTTCGTCGACGGCATCCGCCGCAAGGGCAAAGCTGGAGGTGGAGAGGATCAGGGCCGAAGCCAGGGTGACGGTTTTGAACATGGTGAACTCCGTTATGTGATGCGGAGTCACTAGGGTGTCACCTCAATAAAATCGAAGGTAAAAATACGAAAAATGAATAATTAATATTGACGCTCATCTGATATTCACAGAATAATTCATGTGATATTTTATCATTTATTTAATTATACTTTATAAGCTTGTTGCGCAAATCGCAAATTGTGGCTTTTTTGGGTGTTTTTAGTGTCTTTGCTGATCGTTATGCCTTCATGTAGTCTGTATTCGGACGTTTTGTCCAGGGTGAATATTGCATTCGACAAGACTATGTTGTCGTCGGGGTGTCGCTCTCGGCCGCCGGCGATGCGGTTGACCTGATGGCGTGTCAAAGGTAACCTACTAAAAGTAGTTTTTTGGATGGCTCGTTTTCGACAATCGCAAACCGGAGCATCGTCATGCACGCTCTTATCGTTCTTTCCCACGCCGACAGTTCCTCGCTGACGCATGCCATCGCGGCACGCCTCGGTGACGCTGTCGCCGCCGCGCCCGATGGCAATACGTTCGAGATCGCTGATCTTCACGCCGAGGGGTTCGATCCACGATTTTCGGCAGGGGATCGTGCGGCGCATCGCCATAAGGGGGCAAGGCCTGCCGATGTGGTGGCCGAACAGGCGCGTATCGAGCGCGCGGATACGGTGGTTCTGGTCTTTCCGGTCTATTGGTGGGCGATGCCTGCGCTGATGAAGGGTTGGATCGACCGTGTTTTTTCCAATGGCTGGGCTTATGACGACAGCGGTGAAAAGGTGATCAAGAAACTCGGCCATTTGCCGGTTCATCTTGTCGGCATTGGCGGCGCCGATATGGGGACCTATGAGCGACACGGTTATCTGGCTGCGATGCGCGCGCAGATCGATCACGGCATTTTCGATTATTGCGGCGCGCCGGTCATGCGCTCTGAACTTCTGTTGGAATCGGATGGTTCGGATCAATCCGCCAATCTGAAAAAGGCGCAGGCGATCGGTCGGGATGTTTTTGCTCGCCACATGCGCAGCGATGTCGGCTGACGACGGGTCCGATGCAGGCGGTCAAAAGCCTGTCGGGCGAAGGGCGACAAAAAGGGGCCGTAAGGGCCCCTTTTCGCCACTATCAAGATCGGCCTCGGCGGCGGGCGAGGGTGACCTTGATCTGCAGCGCACCACCAGGTGTGGCCTTGAAGCGGGATGCGCTGAAGCGGGTTCGATCAGGTTGCGGGACCGATCAGAATTTGACGGCGAGGCCGACCTTGACGACACTCTGGTCGAAATCGACATTCATGCCGCGCACGATCTCCTTCTCGCCGAAATCGCTGAAGCGATATTCGCCGCGTACGAAAATCTTGTCGGTCACGGCGTAATCGACGCCGGCGCCTGCGGTCCAGCCGCTGAACATCCGGCTTTCATCCACGCAGGGATACTCGATATGGCCCTTGGCCATCGCCCAGCCGGCGGTGCCGAACACGAGAAGGCGGTCGAATGCATAACCGAGGCGACCGCGAACGGAGCCTGCCCAGTCGGTACCCATTGTCTTGTTGCAGAAAATTGTTTCGTCATTGGAATTGTATTCAATATCGCCTTCGACGCCGACAACGATGCCGTTGCTGAATTGCCAGTTGTAGCCGGTAAAGGCGCCAAACGCGCTGCCGTCGAAATCCTGCTCGGCATGGTAACGACCGAACTTCTTGCTGGCAGAGCCGTCCATCCAGCCAGCGCCGCCGGAAATGCCGATATAAGCGCCGGTCCAGGTAAAGGCGGGTGTGTCGAATTCGACCGGCGGTGCAGCGCTCTGTTCGATGAGGTCTGCGGCCAATGTCATGGCGGATGTGGATAAAAATAGAGCCGAAGCCAGAATGATGATTTTGTGCATATGCCCTCTCCGTAATTTGGTGAGGGAGGCGTAAGGCGTGATTTTCAGAAAATCCAAGGTATAAATACGATTAACAAGTGCTTAATTTCATTTTTTTCGCAAAATAATGAAAATAAATCCGACATTTTGTATTTAAATAACTAAATATACCTTAGTATTTCATTTTATTTAAACATGATGTGGGCAATATATAGTTTTTAACGTGTCAAATTTCCGATTTAAACTTGAGTATTCTGTGTTTTGTTTGTGTTGTTGATGTGGCCGTCGTGGCGAATTTGTGGTGAAGCCCAATTGATTTGACCGCGCCGTGTTCCCGGCCCGCTTCCGGCATCTGCATACGGACACAGAAAGCCGCTTGCGCAGCTCCAAACTTTCCCATAAAAGCGGCGGCGGGACACCTCTCCCCAACGAGAGGCTAATTACCTGGAAGGGTATACATATGGCCAATGGCACCGCGAAGCCGGACGTACGTCCGAATAATGCCCATTTTTCTTCTGGCCCCTGCTCGAAGCGCCCCGGTTGGTCGCTCGACGCTCTCTCCGATGCCCCGCTCGGTCGTTCGCACCGCGCCAAGGTTGGCAAGGACAAGCTGGCACAGGCCATCAATCTCACCCGTGAAGTTCTGAACGTTCCGGCCGATTACCGTATCGGTATCGTTCCCGCATCCGACACCGGCGCTGTCGAAATGGCGATGTGGTCGCTGCTTGGCGAGCGTGGCGTCGACATGGTCGCCTGGGAAAGCTTTGGCGCCGGCTGGGTGACCGATGTCGTCAAGCAGTTGAAGCTCAAGGACGTCCGCAAGATCGAGGCCCATTACGGCCTGCTGCCCGACCTTTCCACGATCGACTTTGATCGTGATGTGGTCTTCACCTGGAACGGCACCACCTCTGGCGTCCGCGTTCCCAACGCAGACTTCATCCCGGCAGACCGCAAGGGCCTGACCATCTGCGACGCGACCTCGGCCGCTTTCGCGCAGGACATGGACTTTTCGAAACTCGACGTCGTCACCTTCTCCTGGCAGAAGGTTCTGGGCGGTGAGGGCGGTCATGGCATGATCATCCTCTCCCCGCGCGCCGTCGAACGCCTGACCACCTACGTTCCGGCATGGCCGCTGCCAAAAATCTTCCGCCTGACATCCGGCGGCAAGCTTTCCGAAGGCATTTTCAAGGGCGAAACCATCAACACGCCGTCCATGCTTTGCGTCGAGGACTATATCGATGCGCTCGAATGGGCAAAGACGGTTGGTGGCCTCGAAGGCCTGATCGCCCGTGCCGATGCAAATGCCAAGGTGATCTTCGATTTCGTAGAAGTGAACGACTGGATCGCCAACCTCGCGCAGGTCGAGGAAACCCGCTCCAACACCTCCGTCTGCCTGAAGATCGCCGACGCTGACGTCGCTGCTCTCGATGCAGACGCACAGGCGGCTTTCGCCAAGGGCATGGTTTCGATCCTCGAAAAGGAAGGTGTCGCCCTCGACATCGGCGCTTACCGCGACGCTCCGTCGGGTCTGCGCATCTGGGCCGGTGCCACGATCGAAACGGCCGACATGGCTGCCCTGATGCCGTGGCTGACCTATGCGTTCGAAACGCAGAAGGCCGCGCTCAACAAGGCCGCTGCCTGATTTGATTTCCGGTGCCGCCACGTGATGCGGCACCGTTTCATACCGCATTCAGAATTACACCTCTTTTAAGGAGCCCAAACATGGCACCTCGCGTACTCGTGTCCGACGAACTGTCGGAAACCGCCGTCCAGATTTTTCGCGATCGCGGCGTTGAAGTGGATTTCCAGCCGAAACTCGGCAAGGACAAGGACAAGCTCGCCGAAATCATCGGCAATTATGATGGTCTCGCCATCCGCTCGGCCACCAAGGCAACCGAAAAGCTGATCGCCGCTGCGACCAACCTGAAGGTCATCGGCCGCGCCGGTATCGGCGTCGACAACGTTGACATTCCGGCTGCGTCGAAGCGCGGTATCATCGTCATGAACACCCCGTTCGGCAACTCGATCACGACGGCCGAACACGCCATCGCGCTGATGTTCGCCGTTGCCCGCCAGCTTCCGGCAGCCGATGCCTCGACGCAGGCCGGCAAGTGGGAAAAGTCGAAATTCATGGGTGTCGAAATCACCGGCAAGACGCTCGGCGTCATCGGCGCCGGCAATATCGGCGGCATCGTCTGCAAGAAGGCGATCGGCCTTGGCATGCATGTCATCGCTTACGACCCCTTCCTGTCGGCTGAACGCGCGCAGGAAATGGGCGTCGAAAAGGTCGAGCTGGAAGAACTGCTGCCGCGCGCCGATTTCATCACCCTGCACGTGCCGATGACCGACAAGACCCGCGGCATCTTGGGCGCTGAAAACCTTGCCAAGACCAAGAAGGGCGTCCGTATCGTCAACTGCGCCCGTGGTGGTCTGGTCGATGAAGCGGCCCTTGCCGAAGCCATCAAGTCCGGTCACGTCGCCGGTGCCGGTTTCGACGTGTTCGAAGTCGAACCTGCAACCGAGAGCCCGCTCTTCGGCCTCGACAACGTCGTCTGCACGCCGCATCTGGGCGCTTCCACCACGGAAGCCCAGGAAAATGTCGCCCTGCAGGTCGCCGAACAGATGTCGGACTACCTCGTCAAGGGTGCCGTCTCCAACGCCATCAACATGCCGTCGATCACTGCTGAAGAAGCACCGATCCTCAAGCCGTTCATCCGTCTCGCCGACGTTCTGGGCGCCTTTGTAGGCCAGGTTTCGGATGATCCGATCAAGGAAATCGAGATCCTGTTTGATGGCGCGACCGCGACCATGAACACGCGCGCTCTCACCTCGGCGCTGCTGGCCGGCCTGATCCGCAACCAGGTGGCTGATGTCAACATGGTGTCTGCGCCGATCATGATCAAGGAAAAGGGCATCGTCCTTTCTGAAGTAAAGCGTGATAAAACAGGCGTTTACGACGGCTATATCAAGCTCACGGTCAAGACCGAGAAGCAGACCCGTTCGGTTGCCGGCACGGTCTTCTCCGATGGCAAGCCGCGCTTCATCCAGATCAAGGGCATCAACATGGACGCCGATGTCGGCGCCAACATGGTCTACATTTCCAACACCGACGTTCCCGGCATGATCGGCTTCATGGGCACGACCCTGGGTGATGCGGGCGTCAACATCGCCAACTTCCAGCTCGGCCGCGAAGTCGGTGGTGGCGATGCCATCGCGCTGCTTTACGTCGATGCGCCGGTGTCGCAGGCCGTTCTCGACAAGCTGACCGCCAACCCGGCGATCAAGCAGGCCCGTCCGCTGGTCTTCAACGTCGAATAAACAAATAAAAGCAAGAACCTCTGAGGGGTAAGGGAAGGCCCGGCGCTGATGTGCCGGGCCTTTTTTGCGTTGTCGCTAAACCTGTCGGCCGCGCCGCTTCGATGGCACAGGAAAAAGATGATGCCGGATTTTTCGTGTAGTACCTTGCATAACAAGATACCATGCCATATACACAATTTAAGCGAGAGGTTCTGGTCATGGATTCACTTCATGTGCAGCTGCGAAAAGGGGTCCTCGATCTTTGTGTTCTCGCTGTCCTGTCGCGTGGGGAAAGTTACGGTTACGAGATCGCCAGCACGCTCGTCGCCGCGGTCGGCATGGGGGAGGGCACGATCTATCCGCTCATGCGCCGCATGCAGGCGGATGGTCTGGTGGCCACCCGTCTTGAAGAATCCAGCAGTGGGCCGCCGCGCAAATATTACAGACTGACCGCGCTCGGGCAGGCGGCTTTCGAGGCGCACCGCCGTGACTGGCGCGCCTTTTCGGGTGCAGTCGATACACTTCTTGAGGATCTGTCATGACAAGCGATGCCTTTTTGCGCCGCCTGCGGCGCGGACTTCATGGTTTTCCAAACGACGAGATCGAGGAGATCGTCGGCGATTACGCTTCGCATTTTTCCGAATCCGTTGCTGATGGCCGCAGCGAGGCAGACGTGGCGGAAGCGCTTGGCGATCCAGACCGGATCGCGCGGGAAATCCGGGCGGATCGGGGCCTGCGGCGTTTCGAGCAGCACTGGAGCCTGACCAACCTGTTTGCCGCGCTGATGGCGCTTTGCGGTCTCGCCATCGTCGATCTGTTCTTTCTGTTGCCGCTTCTTCTCGTTGTCGTCATCACGGCTTTCGCGCTTACCGTCGTGCTGCTGGCGCTGAGTGCTGCCGGATTGAAAATCATGATCACGGCCGTTCTGCTTCTGCCCGGCATGGCGGTGATGGATGTGCTGGCAAGCCTGTTCATCGGCGCCGGGCTGATCTCATGCCTGATCGGCGGCGGTGCCCTGCTTCTGATCGGCATGGGGGCAGGTGTCCGTATCTTTGGCCATTATGCCCGGCTGCATTTTCGCGTTCTGCAACAGGAGCGCCGGGAAGCCTGAGGCATCCGCCACTTACACATTCACAATTGTCCTTGGGAGATTGGGACATGACACGCAAACTGGCATTCGTAGCGACTGCGGGATTGGTTGGTGCGGCCGTATTCCTGTCTTTAGGCTTCGCGTTGGCGGGCCCGAACTGGCATGATACGGCGTGGCTGTGGATCGCCGACAAATCCACCTGCGGGCAAAAAACATCCGGCCGGGAGGAGGTGACGTTGCCGCTGAGCTCGACCGAAGGTTTTGTCATCCGCATGCCGGCCTCTGTACATTACCAGCCGGGCGGTGAGCCGCGGGCCATTATCAGCGGTGATGCGACTGTGCTCGATCATGTCCGTATCGATGGCGGCCAATTGAGCCTTGATTGCGATCCCGGTTGGTTTTCGCCTCGCGTCGATGTGCAGCTGTCCGGTCCGCCGATCGCCCGCTGGGAAGTTTTTGGCAGCGGCGATCTCGTGCTCTCCGGCATCGATCAGCCCCGGCTGGGCGTGCTGATTAAGGGTAGCGGCAGCGCCACGGCAACCGGAAAGGCGGAGAGGGTGGATGTCACCATTACCGGTTCCGGCGATGTCTCGTTCGAAAAGCTGATCGCCCGATCGGTTGAGGTGGAGGTGCGCGGCAGCGGCGATGTCAGCGTGATGGCGGAAGCGGATGCCGATGTCTTTATTACAGGGAGTGGCGATGTCGAGCTTTTTGGGCCGGCCGTGATGCGGCGACAGGTGGTCAAGGGCAGCGGCAGCGTATCGCAAAGGCAATGATGTCGCCGCTGTAACAAGGTCCCGGCACTTTTGCGCCGGGCCTGTCATCGAACGCGGTTTCAGTCGTCAACTGGCAAGGCCGCCGGCCATATCGATCACGCTGCCCGACATGTAACCGGCATCCGGCCCGGCCAGAAAACCGACAAATGCCGAGACTTCTTCCAGCGTGGCAATGCGGCGGATCGGGTGCATGTCGAGCAAGGCGTCCGGCGGGGTCAGGCTGCCGAGCGCTTCCACCATCATGTCCGTCGGCATCACGCCGGGCTGCACGACATTGACGGTGATGTTGCGGCGGCCGAGATCGCGGGCGACGCCGCGCGCATAACCGTTGATGGCGGATTTGGTGCCGGCATAATCCGCCACGCCGGGAATGATGGCAAAAGTGCCGTTCAGCGAGCCGATGAAGATGATCCGGCCACCATCCGACAGCACCTGGGCTGCGGCGCGCGTTGTGGCGATCGTGCCCATGACGTTGATCTGCCACTGTCGATCAAGAGCTTCCGTGTTGAGGTTGGGATCATCGACCATCTGGCCCTTTGCCACCACCGCCGCATTGTTGACGAGAATATCGAGCTTGCCGAAATGCGCGATCACCTTTTCGACCATTGGCTTTGCGGCGGCCGTGTCCGCCTGGTCGCTCTTGATCGCGAGTGCGCGCACGCCCTTGGCCTTCAGTTTTTCCACGACCGCCTCAGCCTTGTCCGCCGAAGCGACATAGGTGATTGCCACATCGGCACCGAGATCGGCCAGTGTTTGCGCGATTGCAGCACCCAGACCACGTGATCCGCCGGTCACCAGCGCCACCTTGCCCTTCAATGAATTCGACATGTCGGTTCTCTCTTTTCTGCTCGGGTCCGGCCCGGATTCAATTTCGTAACGGTCGTTACGTAACGATCGGTATGAAATTTGACAGAGGTGGTCAAGCGTTTTAATAACGATCGTTATGAAATGGATTGAGGTAAGCTGATGGGGCGCCATCGCGAATTCGATTTGGAGAAGGCTCTGGACGCTGCCATGTGCGTGTTCTGGCGCAAGGGCTATGAAGGGGCATCCTATGCCGACCTCACGCAGGCGGCGGGCGTGGAGCGTCCGGCGCTTTATTCAGCCTTCGGCAACAAGGAAGCGCTCTTTAAGAAGGTGCTGGTGCGCTATTACGAGCGTCACCTTGACTATATCCCCGTCGCGCTGAAACTGCCGACGGCGCGTGAGGTGGCGGCGCATATCCTGTTCAGTGCCATCGATCTCAATACCCGTTATCCGGAACATACCGGTTGCCTCGGCATCAACGGCGTTCTGGCGGGATCGGATGAGGCGGAACCGGTGCGGCTGGCGCTGATCGCGGCGCGTGCGGAAGGCGAGGCGATGTTGCTCGAGCGTTTCGAACGGGCAAAGGCGGAAGGCGACCTGCCGGTGACAGCAAACCCGGACACGCTGGCAAAATTCTTGCTGGCCATCCTGCATGGCATGGCGGTGCAGGCCAAGGCTGGTTTCAGTTCCGATGCGCTGCGGGCCGTGGCGGAACAGGCGCTCTCGACATTTCCGAGTGAACGGTAGGCGTCAGCACCAGATCGCGTTTTCCGGGTTTTCCAAAAAACGAAATCCTGAAAAGAACGACCAGTGATAACCTATTCGGGGACTGCCTTCGGCGCCGACATAAAGGCACATGTGCGCGCGAACAGTGCGATCAGCGGAAAAGATAGATTGAAAAGTCCAGAAGCCGGGCAGGGTTTTCAGTTCCCGGTATTGAAATTTGTTCTTCTGGCCGGCCACGTATAATTTGAACGGCCGGTCACCGGCAAGCTCGGCGATATTGTTACGCATCGCGATGGGGAGAGCGATGCTGATCGTAAGCCAGCAGATCGCCATGGTGACGACACCGGCCAGTGTGAGGCCGAATTGCAACCGCATCCGCTGCCGATTGTTGGTGGCGACGAAGAGGGTGATGACAAGCGTCGGGATCGCCGTCAGTCCGACGCTGATGACGATCAGTGCGGTCCATCCGAGCGCGGGGTCTCTGGACGTGCTGATGAAGGTGAGCACAACGATGAGAACCAGCCCACCTGCGACAATGCTCAACAGCATTGGCTTCCAGATCAGTGACGGGGCCAGCGACAATCCGGCGAAGGTCCCGCCGGCATACATTGCTGCCAACGCCCAGATCAGCATGGGCAACAGCCACGCTGCCATCATCAGCGAGCTTGGTTGCTCCGGCGTGAAATTGTAAACGACCACCAGAATGAAGCCCAGTGAGACGAAGGCGCCAATCCACGCCATGGCCATGCCGAACGTTGCCTTGAGCACACTCGTGGCCACTGCCCGATTTTTGTCGGCAAAATCAAGTGTCTGCATGTGTCTTTGCGGCTCCCGTTAGCCGGTATCTTCGGGTGTCGTGCAAAGCACTGGATTATGGTCCCCAAGGGGCGATGGAGAGGGGGCTTTTACCTTATCTGTGCGGCGCACACGAAATTTCCGTCGCTGCCGAAACCGCGTGTCCGGAAAATTCCCTTATCCGATCAAATGCTTCGGTTGCCTTATCACATCCATGTGAGTGGAGTTCAGTTGGCGGGTCGCGATCTCTTGACTATCTACTGTGGCGGGAAATTGCGGTGATGCCTCTAAAATTGCGAGTCATCCATCGCCATATGATGTGGGACAGATCGCAATCGTGCGGTCAGAAGGAGAGATTGATGTTATCGAAAATTCAGCGGTTCAAGCATGTATTCGCAGTTGCCGCGCTCGGCATTGCGGTATCGCTCGTGGCCGTGGATTTCGCTGAAGCCCGTCGCGGCGGCAGTAGTTTTGGCAGCCGTGGTTCGCGCACCTATTCCGCGCCCGCCACCACCAATACCGCTCCCGGCGCTGCCACCGGCATCAACCGTTCGATGACCCCCAACACGCAGCAGAATGCCGCTTCGCCCGCCGGTGCGGCAGGCGCACAGGCTGCTCAGCAGCAGCGTCGTCCCGGCATGTTCGGTGGCATGGCCGGTGGTCTTCTGGGCGGTCTGGCCCTTGGCGGTCTGTTCGGCATGATGATGGGCAACGGCTTTGGCGGCATGGCCGGTTTCCTGGGCATGCTGTTGCAGATCGCCCTGATCGCCGGTCTCGCCATGCTGGCTTTCCGTTTCTTTGCACGCCGCCAGCAGCCGGCCGGTCCGGCCGGTGGTTACGGTTCGCAGCGTAACGCCCATGATACGCCCCGTGGCGGCAATGGCAGCAATGGCGGCCAGCAGCCCGGTTTCCGTATTCCTTCCATGGGTGGCGGTGCTGCCGCTGGTGCGGCGGCTGCAACGGCTGCTCCACGTCAGGCAGGCCCGCAGACCGACGAAATCGGCATTACCGATCGCGACCTCAACCAGTTCGAAAAACTGCTTCAGGACGTTCAGGGTGCTTATGGCACGGAAGACTACGCGAAGCTGCGTGACCTGACGACGCCGGAAGCCATGTCCTATCTGGCCGAGGAACTTGGTGAAAATGCAACGGCGGGCGTCAAGAACGACGTGAAGGACATCCAGCTCCTGCAGGGTGATCTTTCGGAAGCCTGGCGCGAAAACGGTCAGGAATACGCCACCGTCGCCATGCGTTACTCCAGCATCGATATCATGCGCGACCGTAACACCGGCGCCGTTGTCGAGGGCGACGAGCACACACCGAGCGAAACCGTCGAACTCTGGACTTTTGTCCGAAAGACCGCCGGCGAATGGAAGCTTTCGGCGATCCAGGGGGCATAAGCTCTGCCGGGCGCGTGATCGCGCCCGGACCTGTCCGCGATCAGGCGGTCAGTTCAGAAAGGCCAGTGTGCGTTCGTCACGCCGGCCATCGCAGAATGCATCAAGGGCTTGCTCGAAGAGCGAGCCCTTTTTGCTGACTTCGGCAAACAGCGTCATCGACGAGCAGAATTTCATGTTGTCGGGCGAACCCAGAATGTCATGGGCGGAACTATCGGGGTGCGACAGCATGGCCTGTGTGCATTCCGCCAGCCGCGCGCCCAGAATGGGATCGGCGAGATAGGCTTCCGCCTCGGCCCGAGAGGCAATCGCGTAACGTTGCGCCATCGGAGAGTGGCCGAGCCCCTTGGCTTGCGGAAAGATGAACCACATCCAATGGCTTCGCTTGAAGCCTTCGCGCAATTCCTCCAGCACGGATGGGTAGACAGCCTGCTGGGCGGCGAGAAAGCGGCCGAGGTAGAAATCGTCGTGCCATTCGGCGCGTGACACCGCCTGTTTCGCCTGCGATTTCCTGTCGAACCCGGGTGGCTGGTTTGCCAATGCCTGTACCATGATTGTCTCCTTGTCCTCCTTCCCAACGAGCAAGATCGCAAACAGTTCGCTTCGCTGTTGACGAAAGCGTGAAATTTTCCGGAGAGGGGTTTTATATGCTGCATTGCACCCTAGCTGGGTAGCATGGACCAATTTATTGCTGATTTCCGCGCCTATACCGATTGGCTGCCGAACTGGTTGGTCAGTATCGGCGTGCTCGTTCTTGCGCTTTTCGTGGGGCTTGCAATCCACCGGCTCGCGTTCCGTGTTCTCACCCGACTGGTGGAAAACAAGGACCTGTTCTGGCGGTCGATCGTCTCGCGCGGCAAACGGCCGTTGAAACTGGCCATTCTCACCTTCACGCTTTCATTCGCTGCCACCGTCGCGCCGCTGGCGCCGGGGCCGGCCAATTTCATTCGCCATGTCCTGCTGCTGGGCTTCATTCTTCTTCTGGGCTGGTCGGCCAAGGCTGCCCTGCATATCTGGATGACGGTCTATCTGCGCCGCTTCAAGCTGGATGCGGAAGACAATCTGCTTGCCCGCACGCATGTCACGCAGTCGCGCATCGGCGAGCGCGTGGGTGGTTTCATGATCGTCGCTTTGACGATTGCAGCCATGCTGATGACTTTTCCGGCCGTGCAGCAATATGGCGTCAGTGTTCTGGCATCTGCCGGTGTCGCCGGTATCGTTCTGGGTCTGGCCTTGCAGCCGATGCTGAAAAACATCTTTGCCGGTATCCAGCTTGCAATCACCCAGCCGATCCGCATCGATGACGCGCTGATCGTTGAGGGCGAGTGGGGCAATGTGGAAGAAATCACCTCGACCTATGTGGTCGTGAAGCTGTGGGATTGGCGGAGGATGATCCTGCCGCTCTCCTATTTCATCGAGACGCCGTTTCAGAACTGGACCCGTGAAGGGTCGGCACTGATCGGGACCGTGATGGTCTATCTCGATTATTCGGTGCCGGTTTCGGCCATTCGCAAACGAGTGGAGGAAATCGCCAACGAGTCGAAGATCTGGGACCGCAAGGTGGTCAATGTTCAGGTGACGGATTTTACCGAAAGCGTCATGCAGATCCGTATCCTGATTTCTGCCGCCAGTGCCCCGAAGACATTCGACATGCGCTGCGAAATGCGCGAAAAAATCATCGATTTCATCCAGCGCGAATATCCGGCAGCGTTGCCGCGCGTGCGGGCGGAAGGCGCTGCCAATGCCAATGGCGCCGCCGTCATGGGCGGTGCGCATCAGCATGTGATGCAGAGTTGAGATGCGACTGCGGCCTGCTCACCCGATCGCCACGATTTCCAGTTCCTGTCCACTGAGGCTCACCACATCGCCCACAGCCTTGCCGGACAGTGAACGGGCGACCGGCGAGACGTAGGAGATTGACCCGGTTTTCGGATCGGCCTCGTCCTCACCGACGATACGGTAGGTCTGCACGCGGCCATCGTCGCGCTCGAAGGTGACGGTGCTGCCGAAAGCAACCACATCATTGGACACTGGGGCGGCCATGAGCTGCGCCGTGCGCAGGCGTTCGACAAGATAGCGGATGTCACGCAGCGGGCCCGCGGTCTGCCGCCGCTTTTCGTTGACGTCCTCGATGTCTTCCACGGCGGCATAGGCGGTGCGCGCCGCCTCAAGCTGGCTTTCCAGGGACCTCAGGCCGGTTTCGGTCACGAGATTGGGATGCGGCGAAATCGGTCGCTCAGGCAAAAGCGTTTCGGCCGCCGTTTCCGCACTTTCTTCCTTGGTAAAGGCAACGCTCACGTTACAACTCCGTATGGCAAACGGAGATTATGCCCCGTTTCGAGCCGATATGACAGACCGGCAACCGCCTGAACGCGGGTCTGCGAGGTCTAAAACCATTTTTGGGTGCCACGCAAATTTTGCTGCATCTGCGAACAGTTCAATATTTACTTAATTTGCAATTAATGGTTTTGGTTCATTTTGACCTGAGACCCGAATCGTCGGGCGTCGCCGGATTTTCAGTATGGATACAATCCACAATCTGTTTCCCCTGTTCATCGCTTCCGTCGCCATCTATTTTTTCTTTCGCTGGGTCGTGCATGACATGAACCGCCGCGGCTGAGCCGGGTTCGCTCCCTTTATCCGTCCTGTTTATCTGCTTGAAATATGAGGCAAATAAGCTAGTTTTCGCCGGGCGTATCGTATGGACGGGGATGACATGAAACGGACCGGATTTTTGCTCGTGGCGTTCTTTTGCGCCGCCACAGGCGTGATGGCGCAGAACAAGGGCGCCAGAGTGCAGCAACCACCCGCCAATGAAGCCGAATGGAACGCAGCACTCTCCACTCGCATCTCGCGTTTCGTGCGTTTTCCCAAACCGATCGAAGGCATTAGTGGGCCGCATACGGCAACGGTATCCTTTGTCGTGCACAAGGATGGAATGGTCACTGATGTCGCGCTGAAGGAAAGTTCAGGGGTTCGGCAGGTCGATGACAACGCCTTGTGGGCTGTGTCCCGCATGTCGCCGGTTGCGCCGTTTCCACCCGACATGACGAAGGATATGCAGAAAATCACTGCTCCGATCCGGATGATGCTCGAACTGCCAAACTACACCACCAAGGATACCGCAACGGGTTTCACCTTCACCAGACCGCGCGAGCTGGAGGCAAGCCGTAATATGGAGCCTGCCGGCACCGACACGTTGAAATACGTTCTTGCCAGCACCGTGCCCGATCGTATCCCGAACGTGCAGGAAAAGCCTGTCTGCGAAATCGGTTTCCGCTCATGGGCCAAGGACCATCCGCGTTACGGCTGGTCTCAGGAAAAGCTCAACGAAGCCGCCATGTTCGACGAGCTTGGCGAGAGCGTGCGCGCAGAGCAGGAAGGTGCCGGAAGGACAATCGAGGACAGGCAGGTTATCGACATGAAAGGCGCCAAGGCCGTGGAAATGATCCTGGCGAACGGTTCAGGTCCGGATGCCGAAACTCTGGTGACCTACAACGCGGTTGCCGACACACCGACCGGCCGTATCACCGTTGCTTGTGTCGCTCCGCGCGAGGCGATGATGGCCGCGCGCCCAGTGTTCGAGGCGCTGGCGCAGACGGCGCAGGTCGTACGGTAAAGGCGCCCGCCGTTTTCCGTGTTCGGGCAGCGGCAAATCCGCTGCGCTGTGCGCGTCGCTTTTAAACCTTAGATTAGAATTTAGCGATATATAAAAGGCCCTAGCAATTCCGGTGGTTTACACAGGGGATCGCTTCTTGTCCGGGCCAGACCATGATTCTTGAACTGCAGAATGCCATTCTTGAAATGATCGCGCGGGGCGAACCGCTCGAAACGACGATCGATCTTCTGTGCCGTGAGGTGGAAGTGATCGCGCCGGATATCGTCTGTTCGGTTCTGGCGGTGCGGGAAGGGCTGCTTCATCCGCTGGCCGGCCCGTCTTTGCCGCCACATTTTTCGGCTGCCGTCGATAATCAGCCGATCGGCCCGCTGGCCGGCTCCTGCGGCACCGCCGCGTTTCTGGGGGAGCCGGTGGTGGTGACGGATATCGCCACCGATCCGCGCTGGAGCGCCTTCAAGGCGCTCGCCCTGCCGCTTGGGCTGGTTGCCTGCTGGTCCTCGCCGATCATGGTGTCCGAAAAGGTCGCAGCCACCTTTGCCTTCTATTTCCGTTGCAACCGCGGTCCCAACGAAACAGAGCGGCAGATCGTCGAGGCTTGCGTGCATCTGTGCGCGATCGCCATCGAGCGCAACGAGCGGGTGACGGAACGCGAGCGGCTGACCTATACCGACGCGCTCACAGGCCTGCCCAATCGTGCCCGTTTCAACAAGGTTCTGGCCGGTCTCGACAATGCCATCAGCCCCTGGGGCATTCTGCTTGTCGATATCGACAACCTGAAGCTGGCCAATGATACGTTTGGTCATGCCGCCGGCGATGGCCTGATTCAGGCGGTCGCCAGCCGTGCCTGCGCCATTGGCGGCCCCGACAGCACGTTTCGGCTGGGCGGCGACGAATTCGCCGTCATCGTCTATCGTGACAACGCGCCGAATGACCTTGAAAAGATGGCGGCCGGCATTCTGTCGTCACTCGCTGCTTCGTGCAATTGCGCCGGCCATGTCGTGTTTCCCAAGGCGACGATCGGCGGTGCCATCTGCGGCGAAGGTGAGAGCCCTGATACGGTTCTGCAGAATGCCGATCTGGCACTCTACCATGCCAAGGAGCACAGCCGTGGCCAGTATGTGCAGTTTGCCGACGGGCTCGGCACTGCCATCACCCGTCGCTTCCGCGCCATCCGCGATGTCGGCCTGGCACTTGCCCAGGCACGCATCCACGCCTGGTATCAGCCGATCGTGCGGCTCGATACACGCGAGGTCGTGGGGTTCGAAGCGCTGGCGCGCCTGCGCACGCCCGGCGGCGACATCGTCTCGGCCGCGCATTTCCACGAGGCCACCAAGGACGCGCAGGTGGCGGCCGAACTGACACAATGCATGCTGGAACAGGTGGCGCGCGACATGCGCGTCTGGTTGGACGAGGGCTTGGCGCTACAGCATGTCGGCGTCAATCTTTCCGCCGCCGATCTTGCGGGCGGCAACCTCAATGACCGCCTTTGCAAGGTCTTTGCAGATGCCGGTGTGCCCTTGAAACACGTCATCGTCGAAGTCACCGAGTCCGTCTATTTCGGTCAGGGCGGGTTCGATATCGGCGACGAGATCCGAAAACTGCGTGGCAGCGGCCTGCGCGTGGCGCTCGATGATTTCGGCACCGGCTTTGCGTCGCTCACGCACCTGCTGACGGTGCCGGTGGATATCATCAAGATCGACAAATCCTTTACCGACCGTCTGCGCCCAAGGGATCCGGCCGCCTTCATCGTCGAGGGTGTCATCGATATCGCCCGAAAGCTCGGCATTCGCGTCGTGGCGGAAGGCATCGAGGAAAATGCGCAGGCCACGCAACTGCTCGATCTCGGCTGCGCGCTTGGCCAGGGTTATCTGTTTTCCAAGGCCGTCGATCGTGATGCCGCAGCTGTGCTTTTGCGCAATCGCGGGCAAGCGGTGAGAGAGCCGGGCCAACACCGACGAGCCTAAGCCTATCACTCTCGTGCAAGCGAGAGAAGATGATCCATCTGCCGATGTGAACGCAGCATCACCACCGGAACATTTGGCCCATAAAGATCGATGCTGTGGACGAAGACCGGAACGTATTTTTTCTCGAAGTTCCAGATGTAGGAGAGAAAATCCATATTCGGAAACGGCTCCGGGCAGCCCGGCGCCATATCAGGGCGCACCGAGCCATGATAGCGCCAAACCCGCCGGGCCACGCCTAAAAGTGCAACTCGACGTGGCACTCGGATCCAGCAGATGAGGTCGGTATCGGGTAATCGCAGATCGAAGGTGGATGCACCGCTGCCATCCATCACCCACCGATCGCGTTCAACCAAAGCCTTGATGATTGTCCTCTGTTCCTGCCGGTCACGTTCCTTCCATCCCGGCAGCCAACGGACATCGCGGTCGATCGACTGGTATTCAAGTCCGAAAAGTGCTGCAATTTTTTGGGAAAAGGTGGATTTTCCACCACCTGAACAGCCAATGACGAGCACTCGGTTCGCTTGTGCCAAGGTCTCGGCGGCATTTCGCAAGGAGATATATCGAGGCATTGTTGAATTCGTCCCGTCAACACTCACCGCTCGAGCATGGCAGGTGCGCTGCTGAACCTGCCATGCTCGAGGCCGACAATCCAAAATATTGGATGTTCGCCTCAACCGACAGTCCCGATCGCCGGAAAAATACCCAATCGCACCGGATCGCCCCGAACAGCGCGTCTTGACCATTGCCGGATGGGGCGGTTTTTCCATATTGGCCGGTGACTGCAATGGAGAGACGCCGCGTCGATGGATAGAACCGCAGCCGTGCCTGTCAGGCCCGAATGGACCCTGGCCGATTTTCTCGGGTCATATCGCTTCTGGGCATTGTTCCTGTCTTCGTCGCTCGTGGCGGCAAGCGAGCAGTCTCTCCGCACCATGTTGCCGTCCATCGCCAATGCGACGGGCAGCACTTACCAGGCGATCAGCCTGTTTTATTTCGGCGGCACCAGCGGCTGGTTGATCGGCGCGTTTCTTGCGTTTTTCGTCGGCAGTCGAAAGCCTTTTCCGGCATTGGTCTGCCCGGCAATCGTTTGCCTGTTGGTTGCCGGCTCGCTGCTGGCGACGCTCGATCTGTTCGCATCGCCGCTGTTTCTTCTCCTGTTCGGGCTGACGTCCGGAACGGTTCTGACGGTTTTTTCGCTGGTGACCGTGATTGCGCTGATCGGCGGAAGGCCGGGGAGAATCGATTTCGCCTGCCTTTTCACCCTCATGTCGACGCCGCTGATTGCCGTCGCTTTCGCGCCGATGGTGGCATCATGGTTTTTCGAGATCGGCGGCAGCGCCCTGATCGTCATTGCCTTCATGCTCTGCCTGGTGCTGGCGATGTTGCTGCTTCTGCCGGCCGGTCGTCTCTCCTTCGAGGAAGCGCCGCGTCTGCGCCATAGTCCGCTTGCCCCGCGCCGACGCTCGCCAATATTGGTGGCACTCGTTCTGCTGGCGGCGCAGATCGTCACCGTCATCTCTGCCCTGATCTGCTATTTGTTCGTGACCGATTTCCTGGATCTTGGATCTCCGATCATCTTTATGCTGTCGCCTGGCATATTGTGCCTCAGCCTGGCCGGCATCGTCTATTTTGCCCGCTGGGTTTATCGCATCCACGGCGAACTGGCCGGCGCGCAGGCCTCAGCGAGGCTGTTGAGCCCGCACGTGGCCTTGCTGACTGCGCTCTTCATTCCGCTTGGTCTGCCGATCCTGCTGATGACGCTTGCCGATCTTCTCAACGACCGCGCGGCGGCCCGCGGGCAGGCACGGCCCGTCTCGCTTGTCTGGCTCGGCATCTGGAGCTTTTGCCTGCCGCCGATTGCGATTGCTCTCATCCAGCACGGGGCGAACAAAAGTTACATCGGCGCGGATGGCGGCTGATTGCCCAACCGCCCGATTTATCGCCCGGCGGCGCAGAACCGACGCAATCGCGCCTCACCATATTCATGGCCAATGCGTTCGGCCGCTCACTGGAGATCGCTCACATGTCCGACAGTTGCCCCGTCCTCCCCCCGGCTCAACGGCACCTCAACAATATCACCCACCGCGCCGGCGAGGGCATGATGGAGACGGTCTTGAACGCGCTGGATGCGGCGACGAAGCAGGTAGCGGAAGAATGGCAGGCGGCCGACACGACCGACACGCCGCCGCCCTATGAATATTTCGCCGCGGTCGTGCATCAGCGCATGTTTCTGCTTTTGTGTGGCGCCGATGCGGAAACGATGAAGGGTGGCAATCCGGTTCTGGCGGGTCATCTCATCCGCAACCAGCAGAATATCGCCGAACATTATTGGACTGACGGCCGGGATGGAACCGCCGATGGTGCTGCTGCCGAAGACGCGAAGTAAGGCGCGATCAGCGGATTTTGGTGGAGGGTAAAAGGCGAGGAGATGGTCGCCTGATCCGGTCATGCGAGGCGCCTTGAAATGGCCGGGCCGCGTTTCCGGCGGGGCGTCCGCACCCGGGGAAAATCCCATGCGGACAGGCGCCATGCAAAGACCGCCAGACAGCCACGCGCCGCGTCGTCTTGCGCAGACGCTCAATCCTTTCTATATCCGGCGGACTTGAACAACAGGCCCGGTCACGGTCGATCCCGCGTCCCGGCAAACATCAGCCGCCCGAAGGCGAGCGTAAGAGATATCGAGAGAGCTTCGTGAACACGCTGGATTTTGACAAGAGGCCGGAAGACACGCGCGTTGTCGTCGCCATGTCGGGCGGCGTGGATTCCTCGGTCGTTGCCGGCCTTCTGAAGCGTCAGGGCTATGATGTGCTGGGCATCACGCTGCAGCTTTACGATCATGGCGCTGCCGTCCACCGCGCCGGTTCCTGCTGCGCCGGTCAGGATATCGATGATGCACGCCGTGTATCGGAAACGCTTGGCATTCCGCATTACGTGCTCGATTACGAAAAGCGCTTTCGCGAAACGGTGATCAATCCGTTCGCCGAAGCCTATGCCATGGGTGAAACGCCGGTCCCGTGTGTTGCCTGCAACCAGACCGTCAAGTTCGCCGATCTTTTGGCGACCGCTCGCGAACTCGGGGCCGATGCGCTGGCAACCGGCCACTACATTCGCTCGGCGCTCAACCCGTCGGCAGACAATCCCACCCGCCGGGCGCTGTATCGCCCCACTGATGCCGATCGTGACCAGAGCTGGTTCCTGTTCGCCACCACGCAGGAGCAGATCGACTATCTGCGTTTTCCGCTTGGCGGCATGGGCAAGGCGCAGGTGCGCGAGCTCGCGGAAGAAATGGGCCTCGTCGTCGCCAAGAAGGCTGATAGCCAGGATATCTGTTTTGTTCCTGCCGGCAAATACACCGACATCATCAACAAGGTGAAGCCCAACGCGGCGCTGGGTGGCGATATCGTTCATATCGATGGCCGCGTGCTCGGCCGTCACGAGGGCATCCTGCATTACACGATCGGACAGCGTCGTGGCATTGGTGTTGCCACCGGCGAGCCGCTTTACGTCGTATATCTCGACGCACGCTCGCGCCGCGTCATCGTTGGCCCGAAAGAAGCGCTCGACACCCATCGCGTTTACCTGCGCGATGTCAACTGGATCGGCGATGGCACTCTTGCCGACGATGCGGCGAACGGTTTTGCCTGTTTCGCAAAGGTGCGCTCCACCCGTCCGCCGGCACCGGCCGTGCTGCGCGCGGATGACAATGGCATCTATGTCGATCTGGCCGTCGGTGAAGCGGGTGTCGCGCCCGGCCAGGCCTGCGTGCTTTATTCCGGTGAAGGCGCCGATTCGCGCGTTTATGGCGGCGGTTTCATCGAGCGTTCCGAACGGGCCGCCGATGCCGAGCTGGCGCTGAAGGCTTTGCTGGCCGTACCGGTTGCGGCCTGAAACAAGGGTTATGCTGCCGGCAGGGCAGAGGGAAACCAACGGGATTTTCATCTTCCCCGATTTTTGCCGAAAGCCTGCTTGACACTTCGATGACATGGGTTTTATAAGCCGCACATCAAAACGGCGGGACGATCAAACGGTCTTCCCAACCGGTGTGGCTGGGTAGCTCAGTTGGTGAGAGCGCAGGATTCATAACCCTGAGGTCGGCGGTTCAATTCCGCCCCCCGCTACCAAATTTCCCTCAATCAAAATATTGATGTGGTGCGGACAGGCTGCGCCTGTTTTGAACTCGAATGTCGGACACCGATAGAGGTGCTGCTATAATCCTTCGCTGGCCGCAGACCACCTGGCAACCAAGTATTAACAACAGACCAGTTTTTTCATCATGAGCGTGTTTTCGCGCTGTATGATCCTTCATGGTTGTGAGGGCTCCCCATGCACTATGTCGAGGCAGCCTTTGTTGGCGCGGGAATTGGTATTGTCGCCATATGGATATGGGCAAACATTCGCCAGTTGATACCCCCAAATGAATATCTGAAAACATCTCTCATCGAGAATGAATTCCGAACCGTTTTTTCTGTGATGTCAGAGGAAAGGCGGCAGTCTCTGGTTCGGCATATCATGGCAACGCGGCGATGCAGTCGCGCTATGGCAATGCGGTTTGCCATCGACGATCGTGCCCGGGACGAGCGCCGGTGGGATTAGACCGACCGACAGAGAGTTGGCGATTGCATCATTGGCCATGCTCTGGCAGTGTTCCGGTTATAAAATGCCACGTCGGGTCGTCCCGCCCTGGCGATAAGGGGAGCTCGAAACTGGCATGAATTCCAAACGCTTCAACGAATGCCTGCGTGTCATTCGCTGGACGCCCATCAATATCGCTTCGGCACTGCAGTGCGACTTGTCCTGGATCGAAGCGTTGGAGGCCGGGAACGAGGAGGTTCCCGAGGGCTTGGCAGAATGGCTGGAGCATCTGGCGCAGGTTCACGAGGCGGCGCCTCCACCAAAGACATATGCCGGTCATCGGGCAAAGCTCTAGTATTCCACACAGCCGATAGCGCCGGTCATTGCGCGAGGAAGTAGACAATCGGCTTTGTCTTCACAAGGTTTTAGGGCTTTCCGGCTCTGTTTTGCTTCACGGTATCCGCTTTATTTTCGAGATTGCTTGTTTTCACAGCGGAACAAAAAACCGTGACTCCACGTTTCCTTGACGTCAGACAATTGTGTGCGACCGGCTCGGATGGGCGGACGCCAAGGAGGAGCAAATGCTGAAGTTCTTGACTACCGCCGGCCTGGCGCTGGCGATGAGTGCAGGTGCCCTGACCGGCGCCGTTACCACTGCGCAGGCACAGGACGTGCAATTGCGCATTGGCCCGGATGGCATTCGTCCCGTCGTTCCGGATCGCGACCGCGATCGTTACGACCGACGTGGCGGCGGTTGCAGTGAACGCGAAGCCCGCCGGGCGGCGCGTGAATCCGGTCTGCGCGATGCCGAAGTCACCCGCGTTACCCGTCGCAGCATCACGGTTGAAGGCATGACCCGCCGTGGTCCGGACCGTATCACCTTCGCCAATGAGCGTGGTTGCCCGGAAATCTGATCCGCAAGATATCGTGTTCGAGGAAGCCCTGCCAATCCGGTGGGGCTTTTTCTATGGGATTAGACCTTGCAGCCCCTTGAGCGGCGTCACGGCCAGGTCCATTCTCCGCCACCGCCTCGTCTCCACAGGATTTAGCCAAACATGCCTTTCTCGCTCAGCCCCGCTGCCGTGTGGCCTATCGTCATGCTGCTCGCTTCCAACGTGTTCATGACCTTCGCCTGGTACGGCCATCTCAAGCACAAGGGCAGCGCCATCTGGATCGCCATCGCCGCCTCGTGGGGTATCGCCTTTTTCGAATATTGCCTGGCGGTACCCGCTAACCGCATGGGCTCGGAAGTCTATACGACGGCGCAACTGAAGACGATTCAGGAGGTCATCACCCTTGTCGTTTTCGCCGGCTTCTCGGTGTTCTGGCTGGGCGAAAACCTCACCATCAATCATGTCATCGGTTTTGCCATGATCGCCATCGGTGCTTCCTTCATCTTTCGTGCCTGATGATCGTCGGACCGGGGCAGATTGCCGCGGTCGCGCCATCATCCTTGCGGTGGCGCGATGTTTCGCCATAGTTGCATTCGTCAAGTCCGACAGTCGCAGGGAGTGGCAACGTGGATCAGGCGAATGACAAAGGCCATTACGAGCCGCTGCCGCCATTTCAGACGGGTATTCGCGGCCTCTGCCCGCGTTGCGGCAAGGGGCGCCTGTTCAATGGTTTCCTGACGCTGCGGCCCGGCTGTGATGTCTGCGGGCTCGATTATTCCTTCGCCGATCCGGCAGATGGCCCGGCGTTTTTCGTCATCTGCTTCGGCTGCGTGCCGAGCGTGGCGCTGGCGGTGTGGATCGAGGTGGCGTTACAGGCGCCCTATTGGGTGCATCTCTTCACCTCGCTTCCTTTCATGCTTCTCACCTGCATCCCGCCGCTCAGGCCGCTCAAGGGCTGGCTCGTGGCCAGTCAGTATTTTTACAAGGCCCGGCAGGGCGAGCTGGCACGGCGCGATGCGCCGGATGCACCCAAGTCTTCCTGATCCCCAAATCTCCCTGACCAATGCCATTTTCGCGGCGCGCGAAGGGAACAAAGCACCCATTGAACTCATTCGTCTGAGGCAATCAGGGAGCAAATCATGTCGGATGCGGAAGTCATCGAAAACGAACACCAGCGGCGCGCACTCGCGGTCGAAGGGGCGTTGATGCTGCTGATCGATGGGCTTGCCTCGCGCGGCACCATATCCGTCGATGAGGCAGAAGATATGCTGCGGGTTCTCTCCAGCAGCTCTCAGGGTTCGGCATTGCGGGCATCAAGCTCGCTCAAGGTCATGAAGCAGATTCGCAAGCTGCGCCGCGGCGATGGCATGGCGACGCCCGGTGCGTGATTTTCGGGGACCGGAAGCTTTCGGGCACAGGTGTTCGGAGCTGTCCCAAAAACGGAACCTTTTCACCCTTTCAACCGTTCGCTTCACAACACATAAAAAGGAGAGTTCATCATGAACAGCATCGTTTGGCTTGTCGGCGCCGTCGTCATCGTCATCGCCGTTCTCAATCTGGTTGGCTTCGCCTGAGGCCACAAATATCTGATTTAACAGAGGAAAGGAGACTATCATGAACAGTATCGTCTGGCTCGTCGGAGCCGTAGTCATCGTTCTTGCCGTCCTGTCCTTCGTCGGCATCGCCTGACACCGGGCGACTTAAGGGCAAGGAATCAAACAGGGCGCCGATCGGTTGGATCGGCGCCCTGTTTGCGTTCACTCTCGAACCAGAATGCCGAGGGTTATTCCTCGGCAACCAGCAGCGTGAAATGTTGGCCGGCGAGGGCTTCAGCCACCGACAGTCTCTCATCCGCAGAAATAATCCTGCCGGAAAAAAGGTCACGATACCGTCGGTTTGCAAGGCCGGTTTCCAACGTCAGCGTGGTTTCCTCCCAGCCGTCAAGGGCCGCGGGTGACGGGTGATCTGCAAAGGCCGCGAGCACCAGCCGGGGTGCGATCAGAAGCACAGTCTCTTCGCCCTTGTTGCGGGCAAAGCTGACGATGTTTCCGGCGCGTTTTCCCGAAGCGGTGAGAGGGATGTAACTGCCCTCGGCAAACAGATCCGGCCTGTCCTGACGCAGCCGTAGCGCCCGCGCGATCACCTGCTGCTTGACGGCACCATTCAGCCAGTCTTCATCCGAAACGGGCAGGTGGGTCGTAGCTGCAAGCTGTTTGGCCAGATGCTGGAAATCCGGCACGCGGCGATTGTCGGGATCGACAAGGCTGAGATCGAGCGTTTCGCTGCCCTGATAGATATCGGGAATGCCTGGGCCTACGAGCTTGATCAGTGTCTGGGTGATGCCATTGACGGCACCCGCCCACCAGAAAGGCTGCATCGTGGCGATAAAATCGGATAGAAAGATCCGGTTGCCGAACAGCGACCGGACATAATCCGCCACCGCCGCCTCATAGGCTTCGTTTGGTTCACCCCAATTGGTGTGGAGTTTTGCCTCGCGCAGCGCCTTTTCGACAAAGGTTAGAAACCGCCGTGACAGCGCTTCAATGCCATCGGCATCCTTGATCGTCAGTTCCGGTGGCCAGACGCCGGCAAGCGACTGGTAGAGCATCCATTCGAGCGCCGGTTCTGGCGCGGCGCCATCGGGCAACGAATGGATGGCGGCCGAATTGAGCCCACGCCAGCGGTTGACCGCTTCGGAAAACAGATCCGGGGCTTCCGTCAAGGCGAGAAGGCGCGCGCGCGAATCCTCGCCGCGCTTGGTGTCATGGGTGGAACTGCAGGACAGACCGTTTGGCTGGTTTTCAAGCCGCGCTTGCATGGCGGCATGGAAGTGCTTGAGGTCATGCTCGCGAGGATAAGGCTCGCTGCCGACTTCGTTCAAGGCGATCAGCGGATTGATGCGGAAAAACAGTGTGTCCTCGATGGATTTCGCCGTCAGCGGGCCGCTCAGCTGTTGCAGGCGGATGCGAAATGTCGTGGCCCGGTCCGCCAGACTATCCGGCACGTTGCCAAGGAGAATATGCTTGATGAAGGTAAGCGCTTCCGCATCGGCGCGACCGGCTTCACGCACCTCGTTCATCACATCGGCCAGAAGTTTTTTTCCGGCGGTCGGCATGCCCGCGGCCGTGCCATAGGTGCGGTATACCGGGAAGGTCAGGAGAACCTCGCGAAGCGCCGTCCGCATGGCGTCGGCGGGAATGGCCGGTTCGTTTTTGGCCGCACGGATTTCCGTTGCCAGCCGCAGCAGGGTTGAAACCTCGCCGGCAAAATTGACATCGAACATCAACCCCTTGGCATCGCGCACCTCGGAAGTGATATGCGTCGGGCGACCGCGCAGGCGATCATAGGCATGGTTGAGCGCCTTCAATCCGGTATTGTCGACCATGACGTCGGTCAGTTCGGAGATGAACTCGTAACCCGTGGTGCCGGCGACCGGCCAGTCAGCAGCGACGGTTTCGCCATGACCAAGGATCTTTTCGATGATGAGATAGGTATCGGGGCCGATTTTCTGGCGCAGTTGATCGAGATAGGTCTTGGGGTCTGCAAGGCCATCGACATGGTCGATGCGCAGCCCGTCGACACTGCCGTTGCGGACGAGCTCGAGCACGGTTCGGTGAGCGTCGTCGAATACGGCCTCGTCTTCGACACGCAGGCCGGCCAGACCGGTGATTTCGAAAAACCGGCGATAGCTCAGACTGTCGGCGGCGGTGCGCCATGAGGTCAGGCGCCAGGGCTGCCTTGCGTGGATTTTACGAAGGTTTTCAGGATCGCTTGAGAGCTTTTCGAGAGCAGACGCCAGCGCCATCGTATCGGCGGGGCTGAAGCGCGCCTCGGCGCCTGCTGCAAGCGCTGTCCTGATGGCGGCATGGAAAGCCTCGCCATCGGCCGGCGATGCCGTGGCGGCGATGGTCGCAATCTCGGCTGCGATCGGCAGGTTGATATCGTCCAGCACGGCTGCATAGGTTTTCGGATGCAGCGGGTAGCGGCTGTCGTAATAGGCAAGTGCCAGGCAACCGGCTTCAACATCAGCGGTAATCGAAAGGTCCGATATGACGGTGTCAAACTCATCGCCGAGGAAGGGCAGCGTCAGCGGCCGCGACCAGTCGACGTCGAAATGGCGGGCATGAACGCTGTCTTGTCCCCACTCGACGATGCTGCGCCACCACGGGTTTTCCAAGGATGCCGCCATGTGGTTCGGCACGATATCGAGGATAAGGCCGAGACCTGCTTTTCTCAGTGCTGCTGAAAGCCTATCGAAACCTTCGCGGCCGCCGAGCGACGGATCGATCTCGTTGGCGTTTGTCACGTCATAGCCGTGGGTGGCGCCGCTTGTTGCGGTGAAGATCGGCGATGCGTAGAGGTGGCTGATGCCAAGCTTTTGCAGGTACGGCACCAGTGCCGTCGCATGGTCGAAGGTCATGCCGTTGCGAAACTGCAGGCGATAGGTAGAGGTGGGCAGAGCCATTACTTGCCGCCCTCCGCGTCGTCGATGGTCACCACCACGCTCCATGGCGGAAGCAATCCGTCATTGGCGCCAGCCTTGCCGTTACTCTTGCCGCTGGTGGTTTCGTGAATGATCTTGCCGTTGAGTTTCGGTCGCGCTGATTCCTTGTCCGAAAGGTTGGAGGCCATGGAAAGTGTGGCCTTGCCGAGCTTCCAGCTGACGGCGATCGTGCCGCCGTCGACGCTCAGCACCTTGCCGGCATGGCCTTTTGCTTCGCCCAACAGCGGCACGATTTTTTGCCGTCGCAGGCTCAGCATGTCCTCTACAAACCCGGTCCAGTTCCGGCCGATCTGGGTTTCGAGCTTGTCCCAGTCGAGCTTGCAGGCATCAAAAGTCTTTTTCGCGTTGGGATCAGGAATATCGGATGTGTCGCCTTCACCATCGCGGAAACCGGCATGGCCGGCAAATTCCTTGCGGCGGCCCTCACGGACGATCTTTGCGAGATCGCCGTGGAAATCGGTGAAGAACAGGAAGGGGCGCTCCTCGCCGAATTCTTCGCCCATGAACAGAAGCGGGATATGCGGGGAGAGAAGAAGAATGGTCATGAGGGCCTTCACCTTGTCTTCGCCTGCCAGTGTCAGCAGGCGCTCACCGAGCGCGCGGTTGCCGACCTGGTCGTGGTTCTGGATGAAATCGACAAATGCTGTCGGCGGCTGGTGCGTGCTTTTGGAGCCGCGCTTCTTGCCGGTCGAAGACGCGACCTCACCCTGATGGGCAAAACCCTCGGCCAGCACGCGGGCGAGGTGTTTGTGAGGATCCTTGGCAAAATCCTTGTAATAGGCATCGGTTTCGCCTGTGGCGATGACATGGATGACATTGTGAAAATCGTCGTTCCATTCGCCGGTATGGTGCGGCACCGCGCCATCATCGCCGCGCTCGTGCAGGCTGGTGATGTTGCGGTTGTCCTCGGTGGTGAGATGGATATGGCGACCCGGGTTTTCGGCGCGGATCTTTTCGGCCACCTCGATGAGAAAGTGTTTTTCGCTGTCGTCTCGGATCTGGTCGACTGCGTCGAAGCGCAGGCCGTCGAGATTGAATTCCTCCAGCCAGTAGAGTGCGTTTTCGAGGAAAAAGCTGCGCACGGCGGGTTTGTCGTAGGCGATTGCCGCACCCCAAGGCGTCGGCGTATCGGGATGGAAAAATTCCGGGGCGCAGGCGGGCAGGTAATTTCCGTCCGGGCCAAAGTGATTGTAGACGACGTCAAGCAGGACCATTAGGCCATGTTCGTGGGCGGCGTCGACAAAGGCTTTAAAGTCCTCCGGTGGGCCGTAGGCGCTGTGCGGCGCATAGAGCAAAACGCCATCATAACCCCAGCCTCTGGTACCGCCGAACTGGGCGACCGGCATGATTTCCACGGCCGTAATACCAAGCTTCGCGAGATAGGGCAGGCGCCCGATAGCTGATTGGAATGTGCCATCCGCCGTGAACGTGCCGATATGCAGTTCGTAGATCACCGCCTCTTCCCAGGGGCGACCGTTCCATTCGGTCGCGCGCCATGGATAATCGGTCGGATCGATGACGAGGGAGGGGCCGTGCACATCACCCTTCTGGGCGCGGGAAGCCGGATCGGCGATGGCAAGGCCGTCGTCGAGAACGAACTGGTATTCGGCGCCGGGTTCGACACCGGTGGCAAGGATCTCGAACCAGCCGCCGCTGCTCTCCGTCATCGGCGTATCCTCGCCATTCAGACGCAGCAACACTTGTTTCTGGCCCGGCGCCCAGAGGCGAAAACGCACTTCGCCGGCGGCGACGTATTCGGCGCCCCATGTCTTTGGAAAGGTTCGGAATTCGGTCACGATGTCGGCTGCAGGCATCAAAAATCCCCGATGTGATTATCGATGCCCTCAACGGCGGATCGGCCCCGAGGTTCCGCCTGTCGGGGCCGATCACTAAAAAATCAGCAGCTACAATTCCAGCAGTGCATAGGGCCTCCCGGTCGGCTTTTCGATATGGGCGGCGACATTGTAGACGGGCGCTCCACCGGGGGTCTTGCCCTCATAAGTGCCGCGATGGGCGTGCCCATGCACGACGGCCGAGACCGGGAAACGGTCGATGGTTTCCGCCAGCCGTGACGAGCCGAGGAAGGGGTAGATCGCCTCTGGCTCACCCGCCACGGTTTCGGCAATCGGCGCGTAGTGCAGCACGACCATGGCGCGGTGTGAACGCACCTGCCGCAGCGCATTTTCCAGCCGCATGGATTCCTCCACGCTTTCGGCCACCATGGCCTTGATAGCCGGCTCGCCGAAGGAACCGAGCATGTGGCGGCCGAAACCACCCGCAAAACCTTTGACACCCGCAAAACCGACACCGCCGATTTCTACGGCCTGACCTTCAAGCAGATGCACGCCGGCATCCTTCAGGATGTCTTTGACCTCATCGACCGCGCCGCATTCGTAATCATGATTGCCGAGCACGCCGACGACCGGAATGGTGCAACTGCGCAGGTCTGAAGCCAGAAGCTCGGCTTCCTTGGGCTTGCCGAGATCAGTGAGATCTCCGGCCATGACCAGCACGTCGGCCTTGGAGGAAATCTCGGCAAACAGCTCTTTGTAGCTCTGTGATCCGTTTTCCTTGACATGCAGGTCGGCGACGGCAGCGATGCGCAGGGGTTTATGCACCGGTTCGTTCTCCGCCAGATCCTGCGGCGGGTTGTTGGCGCTCTGGTGGATGGCTTCGTCGATCATAACAATGCTCCTTCCTGGGCTTCATCGCGCATTTCGCCTTCGCCGCCCACATCGGCAAAACCCCATTCCTTGACGTCGATTTCGAAATCGATGCGCGAGAACATGCGGCCGCGACAAATCTTCATCTGCGGCGGCGGCAGCTGGCGCTGGGCGGCAAGGCGGTCGAGCAACTCGTCCATCAGCCATGCCGGCACCTTGTCGCGCTCGGTCGGGTAGATCCAGCGGAAGTTCATCAGGTGGATGAGCAGCACTTCCCAATGCACTTCCATGTGGCCGAGCAGGCGTTCCCAATCGATCTGGTCATGGGCCTTGAGGATGACATGCACGACATCGGCGCCGTCATAACGATGGCGCAACTGCACGAAACATTTGGACCAGATCAGTTCAGTCGGTGCTATGACCCGGACGTTGTGGCCATGCATTTCCATCTGGCGGGCATTGTCGAGCCAAAGGTCGCCGATTGGCATCGTGCCGTTGGAGCCTGCAAAAATGACATCGAGAAAATGCCGGCCGCGCTTGACCTTTCCGAGCCAGCGATCGTCCTCCACTTCCACCTCAAAACCTTTGGATTTGAAGTGTGCGAGAATGCGGGCGTAATCACCCGCCTTGCAAAAGATGTCGAGGTCCTTGGTCGGGCGGGAGATGCCGGTATAGGCACTGACCGCAAACGTACCGGCGACAAGGAACGGGATGTGACAGGCGACGAGTTCATCGATCACTTCCGCAGCAAAGGCTTCCGCCTCGGCGTCGGCGAGCGTGGGCGAAGCCTTGGCCTCGATATTCATCTCGTTGCCGGCGCTTTCGTCGGCCGAAATGCGGGCTTCGCTCCGCCGCGGATCGTTTTTCTGCTCCGTGGCCGGGCCAGTGTCTCGAATGTCTGCCAGCGCCTGATCCTGCACGGCCTTCTTTTGGGCGTTCATGCGTTTCCTCCAGAATGTTGCGCGGGACAACAGTTTTGCCGCCCTCAGGTTCCGCGAGAGCGACGTTGGCGATCAATCACTTTTCAGGATTGTCGGCATTGGCCAGCGGGCTTGGGCGACCGTCTTCACCATCTTGGCCTTCGCGTTGGTCGGCGTCTTCAAGGTCGGATTTGACAAGGAATGTGTCGATCGTACCAAGCCGAGCCGCTTCGCGCAGCGCATCCGGGTTGGTCGTGTCCAGCTGTTCCTGTTCGATCGACTGGTCGAGCTTTTTGGTCTGGTCGAGCTTGTCCATAGTGAAGGCCTTTCGGGTTTGGGTTCGTTAGCAACAACCCGCGGCGACTGGCTGCGGTTCCACCCTGTTCACATAAGCCCTCGATTTTCGGAACTTCCATCGTTGCATGTCTGTTGGGTATGCAGGCGCAGATGTCGCCGTCACCAGCAGGGAGTTTTCAAAATGCCAGCAGTCTCGAAAGCACAGCAGAAGGCCGCCGGTGCGGCTCTGTCCGCCAAGCGCGGCGACACCAAAAAGAAAGACCTGAAAGGCGCCTCGAAAAGCATGGAAAAATCCATGACGGAGAAAGAATTGGTGGATCTCGCCTCCACCAAGCATAAGGGCAAGCCCGAGCATCGCCCTTCCTGATTGCTTCCCGATCCGATACTCTCCGGCAGCACACCCCGTGACCTTGAGACTTTCGAAGGAGAACGCGATGCCGCCGGACGAGCTTGATCGAACTTTGGAAATGCTGCCGCTGAGGGTGGGGATCTACATTCCCGACGATCTTCTGGAGGATTGGTTTGCGCCCGGAACAGGCATGAACCCGCCGAGCGAGGCAGCATTAAAGGCGGCGGAAGCCTATGGCCGCCGCTTTGAATGCGAGTTCAAATATTATCCGGAACGGCGCGAGGCGGTGCTGTGGAAATGGGTGCCGGCGATGTGAGCGGACAGGTTCAGGCGGCTGCTTCGCCCGTCTGCTGTTTCGCCAGATAGGCAGCCCTGTCCTGCTCAGTCTGCTGATAGTGTTCGCGCATCTTTTCGATCTGCTGGTAAAGGGGATCGTTTTTCATGCTGTCGTAATCGACTTCGCCGGGAATGATCTGCGGTACAGGCAGGGCGTCGAACTGGCTCTGGCTGATCGCGGTGGAGGACTTGAGAACACGTCCCCCCAGCAGTTTTGCGGCTGCCTCGGCGCGCGCCTGCGCCAGATCCGGTCCGCCCTTGCCGTTGATATCGTCCGGTAGCTTGTCCTTCAGGCGAGCTGCGATGCTGTCGTCGTAAATCGTTATGACGCCCTGATTGTCGACCTTCGCGACGACCTTGCCGCCAACAACGACATCGGCATAGTTTTTTGTGCCGGGGTAATTTGTGAGGTCGGGGAATTGCGGTTCGCCGGTGTATTGGTTTTTCAGGTATCGGGTGTTTGCCTCAATCCTGCGCCTCTCTCCTTCCATGAAGCTTTGATATTCATCTTCAGGTAGTTCGGCGATGTTGATGATCTTCGCCTTTCCGGAAGCTATCAGATCGGCGAAGCGTATAAGCTGAGTTCCCGGTGTGATCGCCATACGGTGACTTGATGCTTCTGTTTCCGATGAGTCGCTGGCGCTTGTTTTCTTGGCCCTCGCTTCGGTCTGTTCCCAGATGTCGCCGAACGAGCAATCATCGGATACACTGCCACTGTTTGAGGATCTGCGTGGCACATTCAAGTGATCATAAACTGATCCAACAGACGTCATGGCGGGTCTCCCCTTAGGTTCTCCTCAAACCCTTTCATCTCATCCTTGTCTCAACCTGTATTTGTGATTTATTGTCATTTTTCAAAATTTGGTTGCAATCCCACCCGGCCCTGGAGGTCCGCCCGGCCGGGTGGGACTTGCTCAACGCGCCTTATAGCTGTCGCGCAGTGCCTCGAATTTTGTGAGCTGTTCGGCAATCAGTTCGCGATTTTCATCGCGGCGGACAAAGACCTTGAACATGGCAGATCCCTTGGCGTTCATAAACCAGACGGAGCAGGAACGGCGTCCATGGAAAGCGCGATCGACGAAGGTCACTGAGGCGCAATTATCCTTCTTGATGTGACCGCCGATCGGGCTGTCGCCATGGATGTTGAACCAGCCATGGCCTTCGGAGCCTTCCGGCAGAGTGCCTTCGGCTTCCAGCACGATGTCATCAGTATGGACGATGAAGAGGACTTTTCCCCACTGTGTGAGGTCTGTCCAGATCGGTGCGAACTCCTCCCTTGCTGCGATGATAGCGGCACCTTCCGGCAGGATTTCCAGAATTTCCGCAGGTGTTACCTGGGCGTTGGCGGCAATCGCCTCGACCACGCCATCGGGTTTTTCCGCAAGTGCCGCAGTCGCACGGGTGCGGCGGTCGGAACTGTTTTCAGCGGTGACATCCATGGGTGGAACCCTCACGCCGCGTCGGCGCGCTGGCCGTTCTTGTCTTCGTGGATAATGACTTCGAAACCTTCGAAATGCGGGCCGGAGAGATACTCGACCTTGCCACGATTGGCGCCGGCATTGGCGTGGGCGGCGCGGAACTGTTCCGACTTCGTCCAGGCGACAAAATGCTCCTGGCTTTCCCAGACAGTGTGCGAGGCATAAAGCGTGTGGTCTTCCGCCTTCGGGCCTTTCAGCATGTGAAATTCGAGATAACCTGGCAGGGTGGAGAGGTGACGCTCGCGGTTTTTCCAGATGTCTTCGAAAGTTTCTTCGAAGCCGGGGACGACGCGAAAACGGTTCATGGCGATATACATTTTGATCTCCTCAATGAACTTTCAAGTCAGGTGCGGCCATCCGGCCGGGTGATGATGAAGGCGGACGAACCGAGCATGATGGCGGCCACCAGCACGGCCAGCCACGGCGCCGGATGGCTGCCGAACCAGAAACCCGCATAGCTGGCAGCCATCAGACAGATGGCCATGATTTTTGCGCGGCGGGAAATGCCGCCATGTTCCTGCCAGTTGCGCAGCGGCGGCCCGAATGTCGGGTGGTTCAGAAGCCAAGCTTTCAGTCGCGGCGACGAACGGGTGAAACAGGCAACGGCGAGCAGCAGAAAGGGTGTTGTCGGCATGACCGGCAAAAATGCCCCGATCACGCCGAGCGCAACGAAAAACCATCCGAGACAGAGAAAAACGATGCGCATTCCAAAATCCAGTTGCCAACCGGCGCGACGATAGGCGCTTGGCACGAAGGTCGCAATTCCTTTCCGCAAATCTCCACTTTTGTTGAGGCTGCCACACTCTGGATAATTGAGTCTTGCTCGCTATATTGCGCTGCAACACTCAAACCTGAAAACTCGAGGTGTCGATGTCGAAGAAGAAAGTGCTCGTGGTCGGTGGCGCCGGCTACATTGGTTCGCACAACTGCCTGCTGCTTGCGGAAAGGGGTTACGAGCCAATCGTCTTCGACAATCTCTCCAACGGCCATGCCGAATTCGTCAAATGGGGACCGCTCGAGCAGGGCGACATCCGCGACCGCGCGCGTCTGGACGAGGTGTTTGCTAGATATCAGCCGGATGCCGTGCTGCATTTCGCGGCGCTGATCGAGGTGGGGGAATCGGTCAAGAATCCGGTCGCCTTCTACGACAACAATGTCATCGGCGCTCTGACGCTGCTTTCTGCTGCCATGGATGCCGGTGTGAAGGCTTTTGTCTTCTCCTCGACCTGTGCGACCTATGGCCTGCCGGACTCGGTGCCGATGGATGAAACGCACAAACAGGCGCCGATAAACCCTTATGGGCGCACGAAATTCATCGTCGAACAGGCGCTGAAGGATTACGGCACCTACAAGGACCTGAAGTCGGTCATGCTGCGGTATTTCAACGCCGCCGGTGCCGATTTCGAGGGCCGCATCGGCGAATGGCATACGCCGGAAACCCACGCCATTCCGCTTGCCATCGAGGCCGCACTGGGCCGCCGCCAAGGCTTTAAAGTGTTCGGCGACGACTATGACACGCGCGACGGCACCTGCGTGCGTGACTATATCCACGTGCTGGATCTGGCCGATGCGCATGTGCGGGCGGTGGATTATCTGCTGGCCGGCGGCGACACGGTCGAGCTTAATCTGGGGACAGGCACCGGCACGACGGTGAAAGAACTGCTCGGCGCCATTTCTGCGGTTTCGGGAAAACCGTTTCCGGTGGAATATGTCGGCCGACGCGATGGTGATTCTACCACGCTGGTTGCCAACAACGACAAGGCTAAAGCCGTGCTCGGCTGGGAACCGCAATACACGCTGGACGATATCATCCGGTCCGCCTGGGACTGGCATTCGCGCAGCAACCATATTTTGACGTAAGGGACGTTTGCCGATGGCAAAGCTGGTGCATTCGATGATCCGCGTACTCGAAGAGGCGCGGTCGGTCGATTTTTACGACAAGGCGTTTGGCCTGAAAGTCGCCGAACGCGTGCCCTTCGATGGTTTTACGCTGATCTATCTTTCCAACCCGGAGACGGGTTTCGAGCTTGAGTTGACCGTCAATGACGGCAAGGCGGAAGCCTATGATCTTGGCAATGGGTATGGTCATCTCGCCGTGACGGTCGAGGACATCGAGGCGGAGCACAAACGCTTCGCCGATCTCGGCCTCACCGTCGGCAAGCTGGTCGAGATGCCGCATGAGGGAAAACCGTTCGCGAAATTTTTCTTCGTGACCGATCCGGATGGCTACAAGACCGAAGTCATCCAGCGCGGCGGACGGTTTCAGTAAGACGGAGGATTGGTCATGGCGGACATCAAGCTCGAAGAGACATGGAAGTTTGCGCTCGAAGAGGAGTTTTCCAGTCCTTACATGGCCGATCTGAAACAGTTTCTCGTGGCTGAGAAGCAGGCCGGCAAGCATATCTTTCCCAAGGGCTCGGAGTATTTTCGCGCACTCGACCTGACACCGCTCGATGAGGTCAAGGTCGTGATCCTCGGGCAGGACCCTTATCATGGAGCGGGGCAGGCGCATGGCCTGTGTTTTTCCGTGCAGCCGGGTGTGCGCACGCCGCCGTCGCTAGTCAATATCTACAAGGAGATGCAGGCCGATCTTGATATCCCGCCTGCAAAACACGGTTTTCTCGAACACTGGGCGGAACAGGGCGTGCTTCTGCTCAACAGCGTGCTGACCGTCGAGGAAGGCAAGGCCGCCGCGCATCAGGGGCAGGGCTGGGAAAAGTTCACCGATGCGGTCATCCGCACCGTCAATGATGAATGCGATGGCGTGGTCTTTATCCTCTGGGGCTCCTATGCCCAGAAGAAGGCGGCTTTTGTCGATCAGGAGCGGCATCTGGTACTGAAATCGGCGCATCCGTCGCCACTCTCGGCCCATAACGGTTTCCTTGGCTCACGACCATTTTCAAAGACGAACGAGTATCTGCTGTCGATCGGCAAGGACCCGGTGGACTGGCAATTGCCGGAAAGCGTTTGATGGCGCTTAAGTGAACGACGGATCTTTTCCGTCGTCATTTATCGAACAATGCGTTCGGAAGTGATCGTCTATCCAAATTGCGATCCATCACCCATTTTCCCTTCATCAAACGCGGTTCAAACGAGGCCGCAGAAGGGACGAATATCATGCTCGACCAGATCAAAGGGCTTCACCACGTCACCTCGATGGCTGGCAGCGCCCGCACCAACAACAAGTTCTTCACCGACACGCTCGGCCTGCGCCGCGTCAAGAAAACCGTCAATTTCGACGCGCCGGATGTCTACCACCTTTATTACGGTGATGAGGTCGGCACGCCCGGTTCGGTGATGACCTATTTTCCGTTCCCGCATATCGCTCAAGGGCGGCAGGGCACCGGCGAAGTCGGCACCACCGTTTTCTCCGTACCGCAGGGCTCGCTTGGTTATTGGACCGATCGCCTGACCGCGGCCGGCTCGCAAGGCCTGAAGGCCGACGAGGCTTTTGGTGAAAAGCGCCTGCATTTCGCCGGCCCCGATGGCGATGGTTTTGCGCTGGTGGAAGTGCGCGACGATGCCCGTGCGCAGTGGACCGGCAATGGCGTCGGCGCGGATGAAGCGATCCGCGGTTTCCATTCCGCCTCGCTGCGCCTGCGTGACGAAGGTGCCACGGCCGAACTTCTGAAGTTCATGGGCTATGAACAGGTGGACAAGAAGGACGGTGTGCTGCGTCTCGGCATGCCCGGCGGCAATGGTGCCGATTTCATCGATATCGAAACCATGCCGAACATTGCTGGCGCACGGCTTGGTGCCGGTTCCGTCCACCATATCGCCTTCGCCGTCGAGAACCGCGAGAAGCAGCTCGAAGTCCGCAAGGCGCTGATGGATACCGGTTATCAGGTGACGCCGGTGATCGACCGCGATTATTTCTGGGCGATCTATTTCCGCACGCCGGGCGGGGTCCTGTTCGAGATCGCCACAAATGAACCCGGCTTCGATCGCGACGAAGATACCGCCCATCTCGGCGAGGCGCTGGAAGAACATCTGGAGCCGCTGGAAGGCTGACGCCTCCTTTGGGCCACTGGTTCAAGCCGGTGGCTCACTCTTCCTCTTTGACAAGGATTTTTACGATGAGTGCTGACAGTTATTTGCACCGCGCCCGTGCGGGCGCTCCGGGTGCACCGATCCTGTTCGTGTTCCACGGCACAGGCGGCGATGAAAACCAGTTCTTCGACTTCGGCAGTCGCCTTCTGCCGGTGGCGACCGTGATCTCGCCGCTCGGTGACGTGTCCGAACATGGAGCGCCGCGTTTCTTCCGCCGCACCGGCGAGGGTGTCTACGATCTGGCCGATCTGGCGCGGGCGACCGCGCAGATGAGCAAGTTCGTGGCCGCCAACAGGGAAAAATACGGCGCATCCGATGTGATCGGGCTGGGTTTTTCCAATGGCGCCAACATTCTCGCCAATGTCATGATCGAACAGCCAGGCCTGTTTGATGCCGGCGTGCTGATGCATCCGCTGATCCCGTTCCAGCCGAAGGCAAGGGTAGGGGATGCAAAGGCGCGCGTGCTGATTACGGCTGGTGAACGTGATCCAATCTGCCCCGTGCCGCTTACCAACGGGCTGGCCGAATATTTTCGAAAACAGGGGGATGATGTGACGCTGGAATGGCATCCGGGCAGCCACGAGATCCGCCCGAACGAGATCGAGGCCGTGAAACTGTTTCTTGCACCCTATGGCGCGTGATGCCGGAATGGAGTGCCGCTTCGGTGGTGCTCCATTCTGCTGGGATACCAAAGGGTAGATATTCCCGTATTTTTACTGGGTTTCCGGCGATCTGTGCTGCATAAATGCAATACTGTTCTGTTTTGTTAAGAACAGTTTTGTTTCGGCATGTGTTTTTATAATATTTTCATTTGATTGGCTGAGCGTTTTTCAGCTTATTGCTCTCACGGACGGTGTGGCGGACTCCGTTGTATCTAGTGAGAGGGAAATTTATGCGTATGTTCGCTTTGGGGGTGATTGCCGCCCTGTTGATGTCGTTTCAACCGGCCGCAGCTGCCGTTGTTGCCAATGTCAGCCTGTCCAGCCAGACCATGACGGTGACGGAAAACGGCGCCGTTCTTTATCAGTGGAAGGTATCGACCGGTCGCAAGGGCTTTGTCACGCCGAAGGGCAAGTGGACGGCGAAGTGGCTGTCGAAAAACCATCGCTCGCGCAGATACAACAACGCGCCGATGCCTTATGCGGTGTTCTACAATGGCGGTTACGCGGTGCATGCCACCTATGAGACGAAGCGTCTCGGCCGCCCCGCCTCGCATGGCTGTATTCGCCTTCACCCGGAAAACGCAGCGGCCTTTTACGCGCTGACGCACCGTTACGGGCTCGCCAATACGCGGATCACCGTCAGCCACTGACTGGCTGACGAGTGGATCAATAACCGCATTGGCGCAGTTGTGCTTCGTAACGCTGCGCCATGTTTGCGGATTTTTGGGCCGCACCACGGATCGCCGTGGTGAACTTGCCGCGCTCGAAACCGCGATGGCCGGCATAATAGGCGAGGTAGAGGTTGCGGCTGTCGGTCGGCGAGATGCCGTTCGTCCTAACGCTGCGATTGTGGTACCAGCCGACAAAATGGATGGCGTCGCCAAAGTTGCTGCGACGCGCGTTCCAGCGGCCGGTATCCTTCTGGTAGGTTTTCCAGGTGCCGTCGAGCGCCTGCGCATAACCATAGGCTGATGAGATACGGCCCCAGGGAATGAAGCCGAGCACATATTTGCGGCGTGGCTTGGCATAGGGCTGGAAACTGGATTCGACATAGATCGTCGCCATCAGCACCGGCACGGGCACGCCGAATTCCTGTTGGACGCGTTTGGCGTCTCGGGCCCAGTTGTTGAACAGGCCGTCTCTTTGTTCGAAAATAGCGCAGGCATTGTTGATCCGGCTCGGCGCACTGGCGCAACCGGTCAGAGCCAAAAGCGCGATGAAAAACGCAATACGCATCGCTGAAACTCGGGTCATACGAAAAGTGATGCTCCCTAAAATTTAATGAAAAGTTTACGTAATCCGGTTCGGTGTGATTTGCCTGTTGAGATCGCGGTTCTGTGAAGAGCAGGACAATGTTATTTTTCTGCGGCAAAGCGTCATCTCGCACCGCGCTTGCGATTTGATAATAGCCAAGATCAAGAACTGGCCGATGGGGCACAGTCGGGGAGCCAGGCATTTGTCGAAACGCAGTTTTTCGTTTCCAGTCGCAGAGGTCCGGGCGCGTGCGCTCGGCGAAATCCATTCGCGGCCCTATACGCTATTGCCGCTGCCGCGCGTCATCTTTCAGGTGGCTTTCCTGACCGAGGCGAATTTTGCGGGCGATCAGGCCATTTTGGCCGAATTGTCATTGGGGCAGGGCGTTCCGGCACCGGCCGCCGATACCAGCCACCACACGATGACATGGGGCAGCGGCACGCTGCGCTGGGAGCGACATACGGAATTCTCGACCTATTTCTGGGACACGCCGGCACCCGCCAACTTTGGTGCCGAAATCCCCGTTAATCCTTTTGGAGCACGGTTTGCAGCGCCTGGCCCGTTCATCTCCGGTGTGCGCATTGAAATCCGCCCTGCGAATGAGGACATGGCGGATGTCATTATCGGGTTCGACCAGACCAGTCTCTGTCAGAGTGTGGTGGCAGACGGGCAGGCCACTGTTGTCACCGATTTCCGTCAGGATGGCGACGGGCTGACGAAATTTCTCGTCCTCGATCACGGCATGACGGAAGCCGCACGCGGCATGCTCGCCCAGCGTATTCTCGATATCGAGACATACCGTACACTGGCGATGATGGGATTGCCGCTGGCGCAAAACCTATCGCCTGAAATCCGCGAAATCGAGGCGCGCTTTACCGCGATCACCCAGCGCATGAAGCAGCATGCCCGCAGCGAGGCGGATGCGATGCTTGCCGAGATCACCGCGCTTGCGGCCGAACTCGAGGCCAATGCCGCGTTCAGCCTCTATCGTTTCGGCGCCAGCCGCGCTTACAACAATATCGTGTTGGACCGTGTGTCCACGCTTGGCGAGAAGGCTGTGCCCGGTTCGGAAACGCTGGGTGGTTTCCTGCAACGCCGTCTGGCTCCGGCCATGCGCACCTGTCAGTCGGTCGAGGAACGGCAGGCCAACCTCTCACGCAAGCTGACGCGCGCAACCGCTCTTCTGCGCAGCTGGATCGATGTCGATCTGCAAAAATTCAACACCGAGATTCTCGCTTCGATGGACAAGCGCGCGCATCTGCAATTGCGCCTGCAGCAGACCGTCGAAGGGCTTTCGGTGGCGGCGATCTCCTATTACGTTATCGGTCTTGTGGGATATCTGGCAAAATTCGCGCATAATCTCGGCGTGCATATCGCGCCGGAAACTTTGACCGGTGCGGCCGTTCCGTTCGTGGTTCTGGGGATCTGGTTGACGGTTCGGCGCATTCGCAACAAGCACAGCGACTGAGGTTTTCGTGCGCTGTCATGATAGGGGGAGGCCTGACATGCTTCGTTTGACCTGTGCCTGCATGCTTCTGTTTTCCGGTGCTGCCGCGTCGGCGGCTTCACTGCCGGTCGATGTCCAGACCTTTGTCACCGAGCGGGAGAGTTGCGATCATTTTCGTGGCGAAGAGCCCTATGATGCCGAGCGCCGACGCGAGATCGAGGCAGCGCTCGACCGTTATTGCCGCGGCACCGATGCAAGGCTGCAGGGCCTGAAGAAAAAATACCGCAATGCGCCGGCTGCCGTCCGCGATGTGCTGAACGGGTTTGAATATCCGATCGAATGATCAGGCCGCCGCCGTTTCTTTCGGTTTCCAGCGTTCGGCAATGGCGATGCCGCCGAGCGCGAGCGCCAGTGCGATGATGTGGAAGGCGAAAAGTTGCTCGCCGAGGATGGCGACAGACAACAGCGTGCCGAACACGGGCACGAGGTTGATGAACAGGCCGGCGCGGTTGGCGCCGAGTTCGATCACACCCCTGATGTACAGGGTCTGCGCCACCAGCGAGGCGAATATGCCGGTATAGAGCGTGGCGCCCCAGCCGGTGAGGTCCGGCATCATCAGGTCACCGGCCGCATATTCCCAAGCCGTCAGCGGTATCGAAAAGACAAGGGCGGCGATGGCCGGAATGGCCATCAGCGTGCGCCAGTCCACCGGCGGGCGCCAGCGCAGCGCGATCGTGTAGGCGGCATAAGCGAGGATGGCAAAAATCATCAGCCCGTCACCGTAATTGAGCGTCAGCGTCACCAGTGAGGCGATGTCGCCGTGTGCGGCCGTCAGGGCGACGCCGACGAGTGTCAGCGAAAATCCGAAAATCTGTGCGGCCGACACGCGGATGCGAAACAGCGCGAAATTGGCGACGAAGATCAGGAAGGGAATGGCAGCCTGCTCGATCGTGACGTTGATCGCCGTGGTGTAATGCACGGCGGAATAGAGCAGGGCGTTGAAGAAGGTATAACCGACGACGCCGAGGAAAATCAGCACCGGAAGATGTTTTTTCGCGACCGGCCAGTCCTTCTTGATCTGCGGCAGCGAGATAGAGAGAATCACGATGACGGCCACCACCCAGCGCAGGAAAGTGAAGGTCATCGGGCTGATATGGCCGACCGCCAGCTTGGCCACAACCGCGTTTCCGCCCCAGCAAAGCGTAGCAATGATCAGAAAAAGATAAGCTCTGCCGTGCACGCGTGTCCCTCTCGAATACCCCGTCGGAGCGCTGTTCTGGCACCTTTTCGGTCCCGCAGTTACCGGTCCGGCTGGCGATTTGTCACGTAAAAACCACAGACAAGTTGATAAAGCGGTCGCTTTCCGCGGATCGGCGCAGTATAGATGCGCCGGTTTGAGTAGGCGCAACGTCTTGCGCCGCAAGGCAGGATATCGTGAAATGACGAATGTCGTGGTAGTGGGTTCCCAGTGGGGTGACGAGGGCAAGGGCAAGATTGTCGACTGGCTTTCGGAGCGTGCGGATATCGTTGTCCGTTTCCAGGGAGGCCACAATGCCGGCCATACGCTCGTCATCGATGGCGTCAGCTACAAGCTGTCGCTTCTGCCGTCGGGCGTTGTGCGTCCGGGCAAGAAGGGTGTCATCGGCAATGGCGTCGTGGTCGACCCGCATGCGCTGATCGCCGAAATCGGCCGTCTGGAAGCGCAGGGCGTCATCGTCACCTCGGAAAACCTGCGAATCGCTGAAAACGCCACGCTGATCCTGTCGCTGCACCGCGAACTCGACGGCATGCGCGAAGACGCGGCCTCCAACAGCGGCACCAAGATCGGCACGACCCGCCGCGGCATCGGCCCGGCTTACGAAGACAAGGTCGGCCGTCGCGCCATCCGCGTCATGGATCTGGCCGACCGCGATGCGCTGGAAGCCAAGGTCGAGCGCATTCTGACCCACCACAATGCCCTGCGTCGCGGTTTCGGTGCCCCCGAAGTCGAGCACAAGGACATCATGGACGAGCTGACCTCGGTTGCCGACCGCATCCTGCCTTTCATGGAAAGCGTTTGGGAACTGCTCGACAAGGAGCGTCGCCAGGGTTCGCGCATCCTGTTCGAAGGTGCGCAGGGCTCGCTGCTCGACATCGACCACGGCACCTATCCGTTCGTCACCTCGTCCAACACCGTCGCCGGTCAGGCTGCTGCCGGTTCCGGCATGGGTCCGGGCGCTCTCGGCTACATCCTCGGCATCACCAAGGCCTACACGACCCGCGTCGGCGAAGGTCCGTTCCCGACCGAGCTGAATGACGAGATCGGCCAGTTCCTGGGTGAGAAGGGCCATGAATTCGGTACCGTCACGGGCCGCAAGCGCCGTTGCGGTTGGTTCGATGCGGCACTCGTTCGCCAGTCGGTTGCCACAAACGGCATTACCGGCATCGCGCTGACCAAGCTCGACGTTCTCGATGGTCTCGAAGAACTGAAGATCTGTGTCGGCTACATGCTCGACGGCAAGCGGATCGACCACCTGCCGGCAGCCCAGGCGGCCCAGGCCCGCGTCGAGCCGATCTACATCACGCTGGAAGGCTGGAAAGAGTCGACGGTCGGTGCCCGTTCCTGGGCTGACCTGCCGGCGCAGGCGATCAAATACGTCCGTCAGGTCGAGGAGTTGATCGGCGCGCCCGTCGCCCTACTTTCCACGAGTCCTGAGCGGGACGACACGATACTTGTGACGGACCCGTTTGAGGACTAATATCCTAGTTTGACACATCTTTCACGCGACCCCATGTTCGGGTTGGTGATCAAGAGAAAGTATCGATGGCTGATTTTGTAGCGGTTATTCGCCGGGCGGTAGACGGTCTGGCGAACAATACTCCCGAGATGCGGCTTCGGGTGTATGACAAGGCGCGTGGAGCTGTTCAAAGACAGCTCGAAAACATGAAGCCGCGCCCGTCGGACGACATGCTCCGCCGCCAGATGGATAAGCTGGAGGCGGCCATCACGTCCGTCGAGGCCGAGCATGCGGAAGCATTGCCGGCGACGGAGCCGGATGCCGCGCCCGCTGTTGCAGCCGCCGCGCTTGCGCCTGCCGTCATCGATCCGCCACGGGAGCCTGAACCGGAGCCTGTTGCCGCGCCGGTTGAGGATGATGCTGCATCCTCCTATTCCGACAGCGTTTATCAGCCGGAGGAACGCAAGGCGGAGACTTACGAACCCGCCGCTTATGAGCCGCCGGTCTACGAGCCGGAGCCAGCGACCGAAACGCGCGCTGAACATTATGAGCCTGCCGTCGAAGATGACCGGTCGGACGATTATGCCCGCCGCGAGGATTACGCGGCCGTCGAGCCTGCGGAAGTACCTCGATGGGATGAGCCGGCAGCGCCGGTCGCCGCGCCTTATCCGGACGAACCGCCTTTCGGTCGTCACGCCGAACTGTCGGAAACCAGGTCCTATGGCGATGACCAGGATCGCCTGATCCCGTCGCATGAGCCGACTTTCCCGACGCAGACGCCGGTCTGGCCGGAAGATCCCGCTTCACCGCAGCACACGGCTGACGAAACGCATGAGGCTGTCTTTGGCGGCGAACGCGATACGCATCATGCGAGTTCGCGCCTTGTCGAGCCGATGGCCGATTTTTCCGAGACGCCGGAAAACGTCGAGGAGCCAAGCTGGTTCGCCGCCAGCGAGGCGCGCACCGAGCCGGAGTTGCCATCGACCCCTGCCTGGGCTGATGCGGTCGAGTTGCCGCGCCATTCGGATGAACCGGCTTCGTTCTCCTTCGGTGAGCACAAGTTCGACGACCGGCCGGCTGCTGAACATTTCGACGCGCATTTCGAGACGCCGGTCAGCGCGGCCGCAACGGCAAAAATGCCGTCGGTTGCCGAATTGCCGGAACTCGGCGCGACGCCTGCGCAGGGCTACCAGGCCGGCAACGACCCGTTCGAGGAATATCTGCGTGGCCAGCCGGATGCGGCGACCACCGCCGGCGTCGCGGCCGTGGGCGCTGCTACAGTGGCTGCGGGTGCTACGGCCGGACAGTCCAAACCGGCCGATCCCGACCCATGGAACGATCTTGAAGAGCTGATCGGCTACAACAAGGCCGCGGCGGCTGCCGCTGAAACGGCGCCGGCCGGACAGGACGACGAGCTTCATGATGACATGATGCCGCCGCCGGTTCGGCCTTATCGTGCGAAGCCTAAGCCGAAGCGGAGCTTTGGCCCGATCATTCTTGCTGTTCTTGGCCTCGTCATCGTTGGTGGCGGTGGTTACGTCGCCTGGGCGAACTGGGACAAGGTCGGCGAGATGATCGGCAGCATCAGCGGCTCCGATTCATCCACTGATTCTGCACAGCAGGCACCGCCGGCCACCACTACGCCACCTGCGGACCAGACGGCCCCGGCTGGCAATACGCCGGCTCAGACCCCGGCCAACGGACAGGCATCCAACGGTGCGACGCCGCCCGCAGCCGATGGTGCGGCATCCGGCCAGAAGTTCACACAGCGCCTTTTGGCCAACGGCACCGAAGTTGACGAAGGTGCGGGCGGCCCGCCCGCGGGCGGCGGCGGCCAGTCCGTGGCGCAGCTGAACAGCCCGCCCGGCACGCCGGCAACGACGCCGAATGAAGCGGCACCAGCCGCCGGTGGCACGCCGCCTGCAAATGCGCCGGCCGTCAACCCGGCCGATACGGCGGCCGTCAGCGGCGAAAAGATGTTCCTTTATGAAGAACGTCTCGGCCAGCCGGCGCCGACCGCCGTCGAAGGCAATGTGTCCTGGTCGCTGCAGAACGAGCCGGGTGAAAACGGTCGTCAGGAACCGACCGTGCAGGCGCGTATCAACATTCCCGGTCGCGGGCTGACGGCGCTCGTCACCTTCAAACGCAATACCGACCCGTCGCTGCCGGCCAGCCATCTGATAGAACTTGTCTTCTCGGTTCCGCCGGACTTCGAGGGTGGTGCGATCGACAGCGTCCAGCGGATCGCCATGAAGGATACCGAACAGGATCGCGGCACGCCGCTGGTTGCGGTTCCGGCCAAGATCACCGACGACTTCCACATGATCGCGCTCAACGATTTCCCGGATGCACGCGCGACCAATCTGGAACTGCTGCGGTCCAAGAACTGGCTCGATATTCCTCTGGCCTATCGTAACGGCCGTCGCGCGCTTCTGACCCTGCAAAAGGGGCAGGAAGGCATTCGTGCCTTCAACACGGCCATTCGCGAATGGTCGACCGCGACGCCTTCAACAGGCCAGTGAGCGACGCGGGAGACCATAAGCTCGATCAGACCGGCCGCAACGCTGCGGCCGGAAACGGCGCAGCACCGCAAGGCGGATTTAATGCGCTCGTGCCGGAGCTTGATGTTTCGGATATAACCGCAAGTCTGCGTTTCTGGTGCGATCTTCTCGGTTTTCACGTCGTTTATGACCAACCCGCCGCAGGTTTTGCCTATCTTCAGCGGGAAGGCGCGCAGGTCATGCTCTGCCAGATCAATGGCGAGTGGGTGACCGGTTCGCTCGAACGGCCTTTCGGCCGGGGCATCAATTTCCAGATCGAAGCATCGGATGTGACCGTCATTGTGGCCGCGCTCACGGCTGCCGAATGGCCGTTGTTCCGTCCCGTCAGGGAAAGCTGGTACCGCATCGGCGCGGACGAATTTGGCGCCCGCGAATTTCTGGTGCAGGATCCGGATGGTTATCTTGTCCGATTTTCGCAATCGATCGGCAGACGCTCCGCCACGGCCTGAGCCATGGCATAACTGCGACAACGCAAAATTGCCGCAGTGACAGATTGCTTGCCAAATGCCATGGAATGGCCATGCGTTTCGTCAGACAGATCATTGCGGACAGAATGAGCGGCGGGGTTCTTGCCCTGCTGCTGTCGTTCATGATGATGCTCGATGGCGCGGTCGGGGCGCATGCGCTGGGGGCGATGGCGGCGGCGGAGCAGATCGCTGCCGGCCAGATCATCTGTTCCACCGATTTGGTCAGCCATGATGACCATGGCGACGAAAGCGCCAAACCTGTCCATCACAAGCATGGCGGCGCGATCGATCATTCTGAATGCTGTTCGGCTGCCTGCCAGTTTGCGGCGCAGGTGGCTGCCACCGCTCTGCCGACCATACTCACACTGCAATGGCCGCTCCTGCAGAGTGATGAAACGGCCGCATGGTATGCCGTGCCTGTCGCATCGCGTCCTGCCGGGCTGTTCACGGATGCACGTGGACCACCTGTTTTCTCCCTATGACGATGTTTGCTGCCGGATGTCGATCCGGCCTGTTTCTGTCCATGGAGAGGCATCATGCCCTGTTCTTTTTCCGCAGCGCCCCCGCGCGCGCTTGATCATCCGATTTTTTCCCTAAACCTGCTCTGGGTTCTGCCATGACCCAGACATCCAGCACCAAGTCGATCGCTCAGGATGGCGCGGCCTTGCGCGCCTTCCTGACCCGGCTTCATTTTTACGTTGGACTGTTCGTCGGGCCATTTCTGTTGGTGGCGGCGATCACCGGCACGCTTTATGTGCTGACGCCGCAAATCGAGAACGTCCTGTATCGCGACCAGTTGGTGGCAAAAACCCAGGGGCCGGCGCGGGCCTTGTCGGAGCAGATCGGCGCAGCGCGCGTATCTATCGGCGAGGGGCCGCGCCTGTTTGCGGTTCGCCCGGCAAAAAATGAAACGCAAACCACGCGCGTGATGTTCACCGAACCGGGGCTTGGCGAATCCGAAACGCGCACGGTTTTTGTCGATCCGTCGTCTCTGGCCATACAGGGTGAGTTGATCACTTATGGCACCAGCGGCATCCTGCCATTTCGTATCACGCTTGATTATCTTCATCGCAACCTGCTGCTGGGTGATATCGGCCGCCATTACAGCGAGCTTGCGGCTTCGTGGCTATGGGTATCCATTCTCGGCGGCATGTTGCTCTGGTATTGGCAGCGTGGCGTAAAGAGGCCGGCCGGGGCTAAGGTCAGCACGCATCAGCGCTCGCGCCGGCTGCATGTGGTGATCGGTCTGTGGACCGCGATCGGTTTTCTCTTCCTGTCCGCCACCGGCCTCACATGGTCGCGCTGGGCGGGTGGCAATATCGATGTCTTCCGCAATGAAGTGGGCTGGATCACGCCGGCGATTACCACCGCACTCAACCCTCAAGCGGCAGCGCCGGTTCTGGGCGAACATGCGGCCCATGGCATGGGTGCGGCGGTGGAAACCGCGCCGGCCGTTTCGGAAAGCGATATGGTGGCCCGCTTCGACGCCGTCGTGGCATCCGCCCGCGCTGCCGGTATCGATAGTCCGATGATCGAAATCCGTCCGCCGCGCACGGTCGACCAGGCCTTTCGCGTCAGCGAATATGATCGCAGCTGGCCGACACAGGTGGATACGATCGCGGTCGATCCGAATACATTTGCCGTCACAAGCCGAGCCGATTTCGAGACCTTTCCGATCGTCGCGAAATTGATCCGCTGGGGCATCGATGCGCATATGGGCGTGCTGTTCGGTGTTGCCAATCAGGTGCTGATGGCTGTGCTCGGCATCGCACTCACGGCAATGATCGTCTACGGTTACCGCATGTGGTGGACACGTCGTCCGGCACCGGGCGGGTCGGTGCGCACGCTGATCCGCAGTTTCTCCTACCTGTCGCCAGTGGCCAAGATGACGTCGCTGATCGTGGCTGTCGCCTTCAGCGTGGCGCTGCCGGTGATGGGCGTCAGCCTGCTTGTGTTCCTGCTGATCGATTTCTTCAGGGCGGCGCTGGGCGAGATGATGGCGGCAGAACAGCGCAACATACCGCCCGGCATGCGATAGGGCAGCATGCAGTAAGCCAGAATCGAAAAAAAGCCCGCAGCGCAAGCTGCGGGCTTCTCGTTATCGGTGTCTGTAAGGGCTCAGGCGTCGACGACGCGCAGGGCCTGCGCCTGTGCCAAGGCTTCCTTGCGAACGGCTTCCTGAACCTTTTCAAAGGCGCGGACTTCGATCTGGCGGACGCGCTCACGCGAGATGTCGAATTCGCTCGACAGTTCTTCCAGCGTGACCGGATCCTCGGCCAGACGGCGGGCTTCGAAAATGCGGCGCTCGCGCTCGTTCAACACACCCATCGCCTTGGAAAGCATGCGGCGACGGGTATCGAGTTCGTCCTGCTCGACCAGAACCTGTTCCTGGGTCTCGCTGTCATCCACCAGCCAATCCTGCCACTGGCCGGACTCGCCTTCGGTGGCGCGGATCGGTGCATTGAGCGATGCATCGCCGGAAAGACGGCGGTTCATCGAGACGACTTCTTCCTCGGACACCTTCAGCGTCGTGGCGATTTCCTTGACCTGATCGGGTTTCAGGTCACCGTCTTCAACGGCCTGCAGCTTGCCCTTGAGGCGGCGCAGGTTGAAGAACAGGCGCTTCTGGTTAGCGGTCGTGCCCATTTTTACCAGCGACCACGAGCGCAGGATATATTCCTGGATCGAGGCCTTGATCCACCACATGGCATAGGTGGCCAAACGGAAACCGCGTTCCGGGTCGAACTTCTTCACGGCCTGCATCAGGCCGACGTTACCTTCCGACACGACTTCGCCGATCGGCAGGCCATAGCCGCGATAACCCATGGCGATCTTGGCGACCAGACGCAGGTGGCTGGTGACGAGCTTGTGGGCGGCATCGCGATCGCCGTGCTCGGCGTAACGTTTCGCCAGCATGTATTCCTGCTGCGGCTCCAGCATCGGGAACTTGCGGATTTCGTCGAGGTAACGGTTGAGACCGCCTTCACCGGCGGTAATGGATGGCAGAGTATTGCGGGCCATAAAGCACCCCCTTCTGATCGTATATTGCCGGCTCCCTCGGGCTGACGCCATCTTGCATGGACGTCATCAAAAACCCTTTCAGGCAAGCCGCTTCGGCGTGGGTCAATTCTTCAACCCCACTCCGACCCGGATACCAGATAAGTACGGCGGAACGGTGATTCAATGCCTTCGCAGGCATCACAGGCGCGTTACATCATTACAAATTCGTAAGCTTCCGTCGCCTGTGAAAACCGGAAATTCCGTCGTTGGCTCGGCTGTTCCTCAAGCCCGTTTCTATCGCACTTCCTTGCAGATTGCTCCGGCAATCTTGAAGGCTGGCGGTGACGGACTGTTTCTAAAAACGCACAAGAAGGGATGACGTTCCAGCACATCAAACAAAATGGCCGGACAAGAGGCCCGGCCATGATGCATTTTCTTGCGCCGCGGCGGTTTCAGGCCCGCAATGCCTCGATCAGTTCGGCCATGTCGTCGGGGATCGGCGCTTCGAATTCCATCACCTCGCCAGTTCGGGGATGTTCGAAGGCGAGCAGGAAGGCGTGCAGGGCCTGACGTGGAAAACGGCTGACCACCGCGCGCGCCTCTTCCGGCAGCGTGTTCACCTTGGTCTTGAAGCCGCCGGCATAATCCTGATCGCCGATCAGCGGCGTGCCGACATGTGCCATGTGCACGCGGATCTGATGGGTTCGCCCGGTTTCGAGACGGCATTCGATGAGCGCCGCGAGCGAGGTGGCGTCGGGCTTTTCGTGAAAACGCTCCATCACCTCGTAATGGGTGACGGCATGGCGGGCGTCGTCGCTGTCTTCCTTCTTGACCGCACGTTTGGTGCGGTCGCCGCCGGCGCGACCGAGCGGCGCGTCGATTGTACCCTTCAAGCCGTTGGGGCGGCCCCAGACGACGGCCATGTAGGCGCGTTCCAGCGGGCCGGTACGGCCATGGTCGGCGAACTGGTCGGAGAGATGGCGGTGGGCGGCGTCGTTCTTGGCGGCCACCATGACCCCGGATGTGTCCTTGTCCAGCCGGTGGACGATGCCGGGGCGTTTTACGCCGCCGATGCCAGACAGGCTGTCGCCGCAATGGTAGATCAGCGCATTAACCAGCGTACCGGTCCAGTTGCCGGCGCCGGGGTGGACAACGAGACCGGCCGGCTTGGCGATGACGATGACGTCATTGTCCTCGTAGAGAACTTCCAGCGGGATATTCTCGCCCTTGGGTTCCGGGTCTTCCGGCTCTGGCAGAGCGATCTCGATCACATCGCCGGGGGACACCTTCTTTTTCGGCTCCATGCAGGGCTTTCCGTTGAGGCTGACGGCGCCCTGTTCGATCAGCGCCTTGAGGCGATTGCGCGAAAACTCGCCGCCGAGTTCGGCCGTCAGCCATGCATCGATGCGGCCTTCGGCATCTTCTCCGGCGTTGAGGACTTTCCTTGGCTGCTCGCCTTGGTTAAAGGGGTCGTTCATTCATTCATCCGATGTTGAAAATCTGACGCAAGGACCGTTCCATGACCAAAGCCGAAATCGAGGATCAGAGCCCGGAAGAGCCGCTCGATCCGGCAATGGAGAACATCCGTCGCAAGATGATCAAGCTGCAGCTTGTCTCCGGCGGGATCTTGTTGGTCTGCTTTATGGCCGTCCTTGCCGCCATTGTCTACAAGATCACGCGCCCGGCCCCGCAGAGTGCAGCAACAACAGTTCAGGCTTCCGGTGGTCTTTCCGTGCCGGCAGATCAGCCACTGGCTGCCACCGCCAACCTGCCGGCCGGTTTCGTCGTGCAGTCGGTCTCGCATTCCGGCAGCCAGATCCTGTTTTATGGTCAGCTTAACGGCGCCTCCAAGGCACTGATCTTCGATCTGTCCGTCGGTCGCGTGATTGCCGACGTCACGGTCGGCAGCCACTGATGCGCGTCGAGGGGAACGGATTGATCCGGATCGACGATCCGGCCGATCCCCGCATCGCCGAGTTTCGGGATATCAAGGAGCGCGACCTTGCCGGACGGCAGGGTCGTTTCATCATCGAGGGCACGGTCGTGTTGCGCATGGCCGCTGCCGCCCATGGCGCCGGCGTTTTCCGGATCGAAAAGATCCTGCTTCTCGAAAACCGTGTTGATGGTGTGCGCGATATTCTGGCCGGTGTGCCGGAAGACGTGCCGATCTATGTGGCGAGTGGCGCCATTCTCGATGCGATTGCCGGTTTTCACCTGCACCGGGGGATTGTTGCGCTCGGGCGGCGTGTTGGCGAACCTCAACTCGATGATCTCATCGATCATCTGCCGGAACGAGCACTTGTCGTTACCGCCTGCGGCATTTCCAACCACGACAATATCGGCGCGATGTTCCGCAATGCCGCCGCCTTCGGAGCGGATGCGGTGCTGCTGGATGAGACCTGCTGCGATCCGCTTTACCGCAAGGCGTTGCGTGTGTCGGTCGGGTCCGTCTTGTCGGTGCCGTATGCGCGGGGCGGGACCATTCTGTCGCTGCTGGAACGACTGGCAGAGCGTGGCTTGTCGATCTGGGCGCTTTCACCGTCCGGCCGTGCGGACCTTCGAGACATTCCGTCCGAAACCCGTGGCATTGCGCTGGTCACGGGAACGGAAGGCGAGGGCCTGCCCGATGCGGTCATGAACCGTTTCAGCACGGCGCGGATTTCCCAACGCCCCGGTCTCGATAGCCTCAATGCCGGCATGGCGACGGGTATCGCGCTCTACGAAATTGCGCGTATCCAGCAGAAAATATAGTTTTCAGGCGTTTTCGGTCTGCTCGGCGATCGCTTCCCGGGCCCGGTCCGCGAGGCTTACCCGGCCATTTTCGGCGGGTTCTGCCGGAGCCTCCAGCAGTGCGTGGATCGGCGAGGATGGGCCTTCCGTGGCGGCCGTCAGCGCCACCATGCTGGCGGCGATCGAGGCCATTTCGGCGCGGATGGCATCATCGCCAGCCTTGCCACGTGATTTTGTCAGGCGCTCGCCAAGGGCCGTGCCGCGGTTGCGGATGTCCTGTGTCAGCGCCGTCAGGTCGGTGCCGACCTCCGCGCCGTCCGCCATCTCGGCGATGATGGGCGTCAGGTCCGTGGCTTTTTCCGGGGCGTCCGCCTTCTTTTTCGGGGCGGGCAGGGCGATGCCTGCTGCCTTGAGGGCGCGGGTTGCTGCACGGGTTTCGGAATTGGCGGTCTTTACCTTTTCGCGCAGACGGGTGATTTCCACGTCACGGCGCTCCAGCGCGCTGTCCCTGTCGTTACGCTCGGCGACTTCGCGGGTAAGCTTGTCTTCCAGGCGCAGCGCGCGATGCTCTTCCTGCGTCAGGCGGCTTTCAGCTTCCTTGGCACGGGTGGTGATCAGTTTCACATCGTGCCGGAGCGCATCGCGTTCGTCGCGCAGGGCCGAAACGCGGAATTTCAGGTTTTCAACCTCGGTGTCGCGGGTCGACAGGTCGATCGTCAGATTGTCGAGATCGGCGCCCAGCTTCATGACGCGCTTGTGCAGCGTCTCTATTTCCAGATCCTTGCCGGCACCGGCATCCTCGACCGTGTGCAGGGCGGCGCGTAACTGCTGGATATATACGTCTTCACGGCGCAGGCGCGAACGCAGGTCGGCTGCCTCTGTGTTCATGTCGTCGATCTGCATATGCAGTTCGTGGTTTTCCGACTGCAGGCGGGTCGCGTCGGCGGTCAAGCCGTCGTGGCGCAACTGCAGGGAAACCGCATTGTCGCGCGCCTTGACCAGATCCTGTTTGGTGCGGGCGTTCTCGGCTGCATAAACGGCGCGTGCCATATCTCGCTGGGCCCGCACTTCCTGCGGGCTGATCGGCATGGTCGCCTGAATGCGGTTCTCCGTATAACGCACGATACGCCGATGGATGGCGGGCGCGATTATCATGACAAGAAGAACGGCAGTCAGAAAGCCGAGGCCGAACAACAGGGCGAATTGGATCACGTCAGGGCCATCCTGCAGTCTGAAATATCGAGCCTATTACGATTACTTGCCAAGTATAAACTAAGCATGAGGCGTGCGAGGCGGCAAGCGCTTCGCACGCCTAAAAGGCGAAAGTTAGGTAGCAGGGATCAGAAGGGATTCCAGGTCGGATTCGGCGTCAGCTTCAAATAGCCGACATTGACGCCGAGGCGCGCGCCGAGACCGGTGCGGATCGGTACCAGAACGACATTGCGGTTCTTGAGCACGGTCATGCCGACGCCGGCAATCACGAAGGCCGAGCCGCTGACGCCGCCGTAACGGGCGTAAAGCGCCTCGATGGACTGCAGGTCATAGACCAGCATCATCGCACGGGTTCCCTGGCCACCGTAATCGATGCCCAGCGACGGGCCCTGCCAATAGACTTCATGCTGGCCAGCATTCTTGGTGTAGAGTTGGCCCTCGCCATAGGTGAGGCCGGCGATAAACGCGCCGGAGCCTTCCTGGCCGAGGATATAGCCGTTGGGCAGGCCATATTGCTGGAACGCGCGCTCGACGACCTTGGCAAGGCCACCACTGGCATTACCGAAGAAGTTATGTCCGGCATCGACGATTTCCTGTGCCGTATACTGTTCACCACTCTGTTGTTGGGCGGCGGCAACGGTGGGGAGGGCAAGAGGCATTGCAAGAACAGGGGCAAGCAGGCTCTGAAAACCCAGGCGGGCGATGGCGTAAAGTTTGCTCGGGCGCATCGTTCTTTCCGTGGTTTGCATCGAATCTAGTCGCATATAGCGGTCTAACCATCTTGAGGCGATGGTGTTAACAATCGGTTTACCAAAAATGGTGTTCTTAAGGCGCAACGCTGACGTCATTCTCGCGCAACGTTGGCGTGCTCTGGTTCTCGCCATTCGCGGCCGACATCCAAACAACAGGAACTCCCGATGCCGAAGAACCCCAATCTCACCTTGAGCGGTGCCGACCTCGCATCTCTTCTGTGCAGCCGTGTCTGCCACGATGTCATCTCGCCGGTCGGTGCGATCAACAATGGCCTTGAGCTTCTGGATGAAGGTGGCACCGATGAAGAAGCGCTGGACCTGATCCGCGCCTCGGCACTGAATGCTTCTGTTCGCCTGAAGTTTGCCCGGCTTGCGTTCGGCGCTTCCGGCTCTGTCGGCGCGTCGATCGATACCGGCGAAGCGGAAAAGGCTGCCAAGGATTTTGCCGCTGCGGACAAAAAGGTCGAAGTGACCTGGACCGGTCCGCGGGCGATCATCCCGAAGAACCGGGTCAAGCTGCTGCTCAACCTCTTTATGGTTGCCTATGGCTCGATTCCGCGTGGTGGCAGCCTGGATGTCATGCTGGAAAACCCGGAGGGTGATGCCAAGTTCACCATCACCACCAAGGGCCGGATGCTGCGCGTGCCGCCGAAATTCATCGAAATCTGCTCCGGTAACATCGAAGAGGCGATCGATGCCCATTCGATCCAGCCCTACTACACGGTGCTTCTGGCGGAAGAGGCAGATATGGATCTCAAGCACGTGGTCTTCGAAGATAAGATTGCCTTTATCGCAGAAACAGCAATCGCGTGATTTATCTGGCTGATCGGTAACCATTCATTAGTTGAGCCACCCTTAGGATCAGGTCCCGGCGCTTGTCGTCAAGGCCGGATCCATTGGGGAGTCCACCATGCAGCGTCTGATGATTGCCGACAGTTCCGATATCGTCCGGACCGTTGCGAAGCGTATTCTCACCGAATTGAATTTCATGGTGTCGGAATCGGCGAGTTCCGGTGAAGCCCTGCAGCGCTGCAAGGCGGAGCTCCCAGCCGTGCTGGTTGTCGATGCCGGTCTCGAGGGCGCATTGGAACTCATCGCCGGTGTCCGCGCTATCCCGAACGGCGATAAGGTGCGTATTTATTACTGTGTCATCGAGGCCGATCTGCGCAAGATGATGCAGGGCAAGCGTGCCGGCGCCGACGATTTCCTTTTGAAGCCGTTCGACCGCAAGATCCTCTCCTCGGTCTTCGCCAATCTTTCGATCGCCGCCTGATTTCATCTCCATACAATGACGAAAGCCGGGACATTTTCGTGCCCGGCTTTTTCGTGTCTGTCATTTTCCTTGCGGATTTTCCGATCCCGAACGTGCAAAGGCCCGCGCGATGACGTTCGCGCGGGCCTTGCGGAAGGGGAATTCCGATATTTCTATCAGGCCGTTTCGGCGTATTCCGCGCCATCCGGCTCGCGCAGCACATAGCCGCGGCCCCAGACGGTTTCGATATAGTTGGCGCCATCGGCGGCATTTGCGAGCTTCTTGCGAAGTTTGCAGATGAACACGTCGATGATCTTCAGTTCCGGTTCGTCCATACCGCCGTAAAGGTGGTTCAGGAACATTTCCTTGGTGAGCGTGGTGCCCTTGCGGAGCGAAAGCAGCTCCAGCATCTGGTATTCCTTGCCCGTCAGGTGAACGCGCTGACCACCGACTTCAACGGTCTTGGCGTCCAGGTTGACGATCAGTTCACCGGTGATGATGATCGACTGGGCATGACCCTTGGAGCGACGAACGATCGCGTGAATACGGGCAACCAGTTCGTCCTTGTGGAACGGCTTGGTCATGTAGTCGTCTGCGCCGAAACCAAGGCCTCGTACCTTGTCTTCGATGCCCGCCATGCCCGAAAGAATGAGGATCGGGGTCTTTACCTTGGAGAGGCGCAGCGTCCGCAGCACTTCGTAACCGGACATGTCCGGCAGGTTAAGATCCAGAAGAATGATGTCATAGTCATAGAGTTTGCCGAGATCGACGCCCTCTTCACCGAGATCGGTGGTGTAAACGTTAAAACTTTCGGACTTCAGCATAAGCTCGATGCTCTGAGCCGTTGCGCTGTCGTCTTCGATCAATAGAACCCGCATGTTTTTCCCCTTTACCGCCGCGAAAGGTTTGCAACCCCCTAACGCGCACCGGATCCAGTCGTTGCCTGATTTGGAGGCTGCCACCAAATGGTTAACAAACTCTGACTCGTGTTGGCAAGGTACAGGAATTTGTTAAACAAAATTGGTACTGGCCTGATTTCAATTGAGAATCCGTCACCGCCAAAACGTGAATCATCGCGCGAGGAAATTGCGCTAAGTGACTCATACGACTCGTCATTGTCGTTAGTCGAATAATCGACCATGGCATTTACTGACCCTTAAGCGATCGGCCTTATCATTAACGATGCCCGTAAACGAAAGGTTACCGCGACGAAAAATTCATTAACGTCGTGGAAATTTTTTTGGTCCTATGTGTAACAACTCGGACACAGGCTCGATTGTGAATTTGGCCGGGGTCTCGCTATCCACGGGAGTATTGCGTATGAAATCGCGTGACAGTTTGGTTCGTCTGAAAGAATTTCAGGTGAATGACAAGCGCCGCCAGCTGCAGCAGCTGCAGATGATGATGGCGGAATTCGAAAGAATGGCGAAAGAGCTGGAACACCAGATCACGCTTGAAGAAAAGAAATCGGGAATTACCGACCCGAATCATTTTGCCTATCCGACCTTTGCAAAGGCGGCACGGCAACGGGCGGACAATCTCCAGGTTTCGATCCGGGAGTTGAAGACCCAGCAGGACGCCGCCGAACTGGTGCTTGAAGAAGCCCAGGCCGAGCTGTCCAAGGCAACGGCTCTGGAAGAGCGTGACATCGGAAACCAGCGCGCCCGCGCGTAAAGGTTTTCCGGCGCTCATTTCCGGGTCCGTAACGTTAACGTGGCCGGGCAGGTCTTCCTGCCGGGCCCGTTGTCGTTTTTGTCGGGTGTTTTTGGTTTGTCCGATACGCTATATCCGGTCGCGACGTGACCGGAGCGATCGATGGACCTGCCGAAACTTTTATTGATATGTGTTGCTGCGGTTTTTCTGGCGCTTGGCTTGTTTCTGCCGATCATGCGCTTCGACAGTTTTTACTTTTTTACGAAGACGCCGTCGCTGATGGATATCGTTTCATCGCTTTGGACGAGCGGTGATTTTCTGCTGGCCTTGCTGGTCGGCGGATTTTCAATCCTGTTTCCGATCCTGAAACTTGCGGTGATGGCGCTTGGCGCATTGCGCGGGGAGGGCCGGTTGAAGCGTGGTCGACTGGGGCGGTTGATGCCGCATCTTTCCAAATGGTCGATGATGGATGTGATGCTGGTGGCGATCGTGGTTTTCGCGGCCAAGACGAGCGGGCTGGCGGAAGCGATCACCCAGCCGGGCCTGTGGTTCTACGCCGGCTCGACTCTGATTTCCGCCGCCCTTCTGCCGCTATGGGAGCAGCATGCGCTCAGAAGGCGTCGCCTGAAAAAGCAGAACCCCTCGCGGCCTTGAGGTCGAGAGGGGTTAAAGCAGGCCGAATTTGGCAAAACAGGCGTCAGTGACGGTACTGCTGGATGCGGGTTGTTCTCAGGCCGGCTAGGCCATGATCATTGATCGATGCCTGCCAGGACAGGAATTCTTCTACTGTGAGCGTATAACGCTCGCAGGCTTCTTCCAAGCTCAACAGGCCACCACGGACCGCAGCGACCACTTCAGCCTTGCGACGAATGACCCAGCGGCGCGTATCGGCCGGGGGCAAGTCCGCAATCGTCAGTGGGCTGCCATCGGGTCCGATGACATATTTAACTCGGGGTCGGATCATTTCGGTCATTGGACTCTCTACACTACACAAGACCACGTGAGAGAGCCTAAGGCGGCAGTTTTAACATTTACCTAAGCGGTTCACGGGATTTTGTCCCTGCTGTGGAAAAGTTGAGCCAATAACGGAAAAAGTTAGAAAAAAAGCGCCCTGGAGGAGGCGCTTTTTTCGTTGGCAGGGAATGCAGAGGGGAGGAAAAAGACGGGACGGCTCAGAAACCCTTGCCGCCGCGCAGTTCGGAAACGACCGTGCCGACCATGATGCGGATATCAAACCAGACCGAAAAATTGTCGATATAATGCAGGTCGCAGGCAATACGGGCTCGTGCCTTGCCGGGACGGTCGGTCGGGCCACGCAGGCCTCGCATCTGTGCAAGGCCGGTCATGCCGGGCTTGACCATGTGGCGGCGATGATAGTCCGGCACCAGATCCTCGTAAGGAATGCCGGCAGCCAGCATGCCAATCGCGTGGCAGCGCGGGCCGACCAACGACATGTCGCCCTTCAGCACGTTCAGAAGCTGAGGAAGTTCATCGATATTGGTCTTGCGAAGAATGGCGCCCAGCTTGGTGATGCGGGGATCATTCTTGATGGTTTGTGCCACCCCTGTGGCATCACCAAGGTCGGTGCGCATGGAGCGGAACTTGTAAACCCTGATCTTGCCGCAGTTTTTTCCCCAGCGGGTCTGGCGGAAAAGCACCGGACCGGGACTGTCGAGTTTGATCAGGACGGCAACCGCCAATAGCAGAGGTGCCAAGGCAATAAGGGCCATCAGTGATACGGAAATGTCGACCGCACGCTTGGCGGCGAGATGCCCCGATCTCAGTCGGGGTTTGGAGAATGCAACTGCGCGACTGTTGCTTTTCGCAACCGCGAAGGACTCGCGACTCCGGACGGTGGCATAGGCGGCGCTTTTGTGGAGATCGGATATGCTCACGACGTTCACCCGCGTTATCTATGTTTTCAATCGTTTGTCTACGTCCCGATATAACACAAACTCAGGACTGCTCAACCCGCTTGATTATCGATCAATTAAGGCTGTCATGAATTCATTGGGATATTTTTGCATTGCAGCAATTTCATGACAGCCTTGATTCAAATTTTACGCGATAACGTCCATCCCTATGTTTCTTCAGGGTTGCGCTTGTTCCTACCACTTTGGAGTGTTGATGCGTCCAAACCAAGGCAGCCTGTTCAGAGCATGGCCAGCGTCAATTGTGTGAACCCCGCCATATTGTAGATCTGTGCCGATCCGGTGTGCCTCAGCGACAGTTCATCTCCGGCTTCCAGAGTGACGACCTGGGTGTGGGAGATGGTGAGTGGCGCCACGGCCGGTGCCCAGAGATTGAACAGAATCTCGGCCCGGTTGCGGAGCACGCCTGTGGCATGGTTGGAAGAGGATGTGTAGGCGGTCATGCACGATATGAGATACAGACCATCGACCGGCACCGTCAGCGTCCGATCTCCGTTGCTCAATGTCGAGCCGAGCGCCATGCCGCCATTGGCCTGATCCAGCGTGGTAAAGCCGCTCTCGCTGTCTGGGGCCGGAGAAACCGTGCCATCAGTCTTGTATGCACGCCCTTTCGGCCGGTGCGGCAGGCTGACCGTGCCGTTTTGTCGGATTTTGAGAGCTGTCAACCACTCAGCGCCATTGCCGACCTTGATCGAGAAATCATTGTCGCCGGCAAGGCCCATTTCGGCATGGCCTGTCCAGTTGGATTGGAACAGTAGCGTTGCGGTGTCCGCCGGGGCGGATTTGTTGATTTTCGCCTGATGGCCATGGCCGACATGGGTGAACAGGCTGGCTTCGGAGGCAACGGCGAGACGATTGTAACTGTCGGCAGCCGTGTTGATGCCAAGCGTGGATAATGCTGCATCGCTCGGATCAAGATCGCTCCACGCCGCACCACGAAAGATTTTCAGTTTCTGGGCGCTGGTGAACCAGGCGAGCCAGCCTTCTTTCGGCGTAAAAAAAGACCATGCTGCATCCTGGTGGGCAGCGATCTGGCCGTCATGGGTTGCCCACGCTCCCACGGCACCGCTCGCCACGATAAAACGCGCGCCCTCGGCCGGCGTGGCCGGCGGTGCCGTAGCTTCGCCCTCCACGGTCAGTTGCACCACCGCATCCAGCGCCTGCAGCGCCTCGTTATGGGTGACATGTTTTTGAGCCTGCGAAGGCAGGATGAAGGGCATGGAAAGGTTTGTCGTCCGGTCTGCCATCAGTCGTCTCCTTTGACGAGGTTGAACAGGCGGTATTTTAAGCCAGGCCCGGAATGCGGGGATGAACTCGGAGTCAAGTGATTGAAAAGGTTGAATCGGGCATCGAAAACGTACACGCTGGAATGCATGATTAAGGGATGATACGAAGCATGGTTTCGCGTCCGCATCAGCGAAAAATGGTCGCAAACAGAATGTTGTGACCGGGTTTGCGCTTGTTCTTGTGAGTGCTTATGCGCATGTTGACCGCGTTTGAAAACAGGACCTTCGCATGCGTTATTCCGCCCTTTCCATTCTCAGGCAGGCGCTGTCGGGCAATCGCGGCTGGAAACCGACTTGGCGCGAACCGCAGCCGAAACCGCATTACGATGTGATCATCGTCGGCGGTGGCGGGCATGGTCTGGCAACGGCCTATTATCTGGCCAAGGAATTCGGCATCAAGAATATCGCCGTGCTGGAAAAGGGCTATATCGGCTCCGGCAATGTCGGGCGCAACACCACGATCGTGCGTTCCAACTATCTGCTCGAAGGCAATATTCCCTTCTACGAGTTTTCACTGAAGCTGTGGGAAGGGCTGGAAGCGGATCTCAACTACAATGCCATGGTCAGCCAGCGCGGCGTGATGATGCTCGCCCATTCCGATGGCCAGCGCGACGCTTATGCGCGGCGCGGCAATGCCATGCGCATGCACGGCGTCGATGCCGAACTGCTGGATCGCGAAGGTCTGCAGAAGATGATGCCTTACCTCAATTACGACCACGCCCGCTTTCCGATCAAGGCCGGGCTATTGCAGAAGCGCGGCGGCACGGCGCGCCACGATGCTGTTGCCTGGGGTTATGCGCGCGGCGCCGACCGGCATGGCGTCGATATCATCCAGCATTGCGAAGTGACTGCCATTCGCCGTGACGAAACGGGCAGGGTGACCGGCGTAGAGACCTCGAAGGGTTTCATCGGCTGCAACAAGCTGGCTCTGGCGACAGCCGGGCATTCGTCCGAGACCGCGCGCATGGCCGATCTGCGCCTGCCGATCGAGACGCATGTGCTGCAGGCTTTTGTGTCGGAAGGCATCAAGCCGGTGATCGATAATGTCATCGTTTATGGCGGCGGGCACTTCTATATCTCGCAGTCCGACAAGGGCGGTTTGGTGTTTGGCGCCGACATTGACTACTATTCGTCCTATGCGCAGCGCGGCAATCTCGCCATCGTCGAATCGACCATGGAGGAAGGCGTGTCGCTGATCCCCGGCCTTTCGCGTCTGCGGGTACTGCGCAGCTGGGGCGGCGTCATGGACATGTCGATGGACGGTTCGCCGATCATCGACCGCACGCCGATCGAAAACCTCTATCTCAACGCCGGCTGGTGTTATGGCGGCTTCAAGGCGACGCCGGCCTCCGGTTTCTGTTTTGCCCACCTGATCGCCAAAAACGAACCGCACCATGTGGCGCGCGCGCTGCGGCTCGACCGTTTCGAGCGCGGTTATGCGGTGGACGAAGCGGGCAAGGGCCCGCAGCCGAACATTCATTGATGATGCATCGACCGAGATTTTACTGATGGCAAGCCTGATCACCTGCCCGCATTGCGGACGACGACCCAAGGAAGAGTTTTCCATCCGCGGCGATGCCGTGCCGGAACGGCCGGCGCCTGCTGCCTCGGAAGAGGCGTGGCATTCTTACGTCTATCTGCGCGACAATCCGCGTGGCGCCATTCGTGAATATTGGCACCATGTGGCCGGTTGCCGCCGCTGGCTTGTGGTGGAGCGCGATAATCTCACCCACGAGGTTTTTGCCGTGACAGATGCGCGTGAGCTGGCCAAGGGAGATGTCGCATGACCTCTTCCCGTATCGCCAATGTCGGTCTGGTCGATCACAGCCGTGTCGTAAAATTTTCGTTCGATGGCAAAACCTACAAGGGTTTTGAAGGCGACACGCTCGCCTCGGCGCTTCTGGCCAATGATCAGATGCTGATGGGCCGCAGCTTCAAATATCATCGCCCGCGCGGGCCGGTGACGGCAGGCGTGTCGGAACCGAATGCGCTGGTGACGATCGGCAAGGATGGCCGCACCGAACCGAACACGCGCGCGACCGTGGCCGAGCTTTACAGCGGTCTGGTGGCGAAGAGCCAGAATGCCTGGCCGTCGCTGAAATTCGATGTCGGTTCGATCAACGGTGCGCTGTCGCCGATGCTGGGTGCCGGTTTCTACTACAAGACATTCATGTGGCCGGCGGCTTTCTGGGAAAAGGTTTACGAGCCGCTCATCCGCCGCGCTGCCGGTCTCGGCAAGGCGGTTATGGCCACCGATCCGGATCGCTATGAAAAAAGCTGGGCGCATTGCGATCTGCTGGTGGTTGGTTCCGGCCCTGCGGGTTTGATGGCTGCCTTGACCGCTGGCCGCGCTGGTTTGCGCGTTATTCTGGCCGAGCAGGATTTTCGCCTTGGTGGCTCGCTGTTGTCCGAGACCGCGATGATCGGCGGTGTGTCTGCGCCGGATTTCGTGGCTGCGACGCTGGTCGAACTGGCGGATATGCCGAATGTGACGGTTATGTCGCGCACCACCGTGTTCGGATGGTATGACGACATGGTGTTTGGTGCCGTCGAAAAGGTGCAGAAACATGTGGCCGTCCCGAGCGCCGACAAGCCGGTGGAACGGCTGTGGCGCATCGCTGCGGGTCGCGCCATCCTCGCGTCCGGCGCTGAAGAACGGCCGCTGGTATTCGGCGGCAATGACCGCCCCGGCATCATGACGGCGGATGCGACGCGTACCTATCTCAATAGATATGGCGTTGCCACTGGTCGCAAGGTGGCGATCTTCACCAATGGCGGTTCCGGTTATCGCACCGCCGCCGACCTGTCGGCACGCGGCGTCAACATCGCTGCCATCATCGATAGCCGTGCCACGTCTTCGGATTTCGCGCCCTATGGCGTTCGCGTCATCCGCAGTGGATCGATTGTCGATACCAAGGGTGGCAAGCGCCTGTCCGGCATCATGACCAACCGTTTTGGTTATGACGAAATGATCGATTGCGATGCGCTGGCCATGTCCGGCGGCTGGTCGCCGATCGTGCATCTGATGTGCCAGCGCGGCGCAAGGCCGGTCTGGTCGGAAGAGGCGCAGGCGTTTCTGGCGCCGAATGTCGGGCCGCTGTTTGCCGCTGCCGGTTCGGCGGCGGGGCAGTCAACGATTTCGCAATGCCTGCGCGACGGTGCCACCAAGGCGCATGCAGCGGTGGAAGCCGTCGGCCGTCTGGTCGGGCATGTGAATACGCCGGAAGTGGAGGGTGAATACGATCCGTCCTTCGCACCGCTCTGGTATGTGCCGGGTGCGCGTTCAAAGGCGTTTGTCGATTTCCAGAACGATGTGCATGTCGATGATCTGGCGCTTGCGACCCGCGAAGGGTTTGGCCATGTCGAACATGCCAAGCGTTACACCACCAACGGCATGGCGACCGATCAGGGCAAGCTCGGCAATGTCAACGCCGTGGCGCTGCTGGCCGGGATGCGCGGTGTTTCTCCTGCGGAAGTGGGCACCACCACCTATCGGCCGTTCTACACACCGGTTTCTTTCGGCGCTCTGGCCGGCACTGCACGGGCAGAACAGTCGCGCCCGGTCCGCACTTCGCCGCTGCATGGCTGGGCGAAGAAAAACGGTGCGACATTCCTCGAGGCGGGCCTCTGGTATCGCTCGGCCTATTTCGTGCAGGGTGAGGAAAAGACCTGGCGCGAAAGCGTCGATCGCGAAGTGCTGAACGTGCGCCAGAATGCCGGTCTCTGCGATGTCTCGACGCTCGGCAAGATCGAGATTTTCGGCAGCGATGCCGCCGAGTTCCTCAATCGCGTCTACTCGAATGCCTTCCTGAAACTGCCGGTCGGCAAGGCGCGTTACGGGCTGATGCTGCGCGAGGACGGCATGGTTTTCGATGACGGCACGACCAGCCGGCTTTCGGAAAATCACTATGTGATGACCACCACGACAGCCTATGCTGCCGAGGTGATGGCGCATCTGGAATTTGCCGCGCAAACCTTCTGGCCGGATCTGGACGTGCGGTTCGTTTCGACCTCGGATCAATGGGCGCAGATGTCGCTGGCCGGGCCGAAATCGCGAACAATCCTGCAAACGCTGGTCGAGGACGATCTTTCCGATGCCGCTTTTCCGTTCCTTGCTGCGCGTGAGGTGCAGTTGAAGGGCGGGCTGAAGGCGCGTCTGTTCCGTATCTCGTTCTCCGGCGAACTGGCCTATGAAATGGCGGTGCCCGCCGGTTACGGCGAGGCGGTCGCCGATGCGATCATGGAAGCCGGGCGCGGCGAGGGGATTTGTGCTTACGGTGTCGAGGCACTCGACGTGCTGCGCATCGAAAAGGGGCATGTCACCCATTCCGAACTCGATGGCCGCACCACGGCCGATGATGTGGGGCTCGGCAAGATGATGTCGGCGGCCAAGCCCGATTTCATCGGCAAGCGTCTCTCCACACGTTATGGCCTGACCGCTGCCGATCGTCTGCAAATGGTCGGCCTCAAGCCGGTCGAACTCGACAAGCCGCTCAAGGCAGGTGCTGCACTCCTGCGCGAAGGCGTGGAGCCGTCGATGACGGCAGGGCAGGGGTTCGTTTCCTCGGCCTGCTTCTCGCCGCATATCGGCCAGTGGATCGGGCTTGCCATGCTGAAATCCGGCCGCGAGCGCATCGGCGAAAAAATTCTCGTCTGGGATGCCGTTCGAGCCACGGAATTCCTGGCGGAAGTCTGCGCGCCCGTGTTTGTCGATCCCGAAAACCTGAACCTGCATGTCTGAGGTGCCGCCGATGTCGATTTCCTTCACGCACCGGCATAGTCTCGAGGACCGCATGAGCGGTTACGAGCCGAGCCCGAATGCCAACCATCTGACGGTTTTTCGCCGCCCGGTGATTTTTTCCGCACTCGCGCATGCCGGCCATGACGCCGCTGTGGCGGAGGCTCTGTCGCTTGTCGAAGATGTGAGCGTGCGCTCGGTCAGTCCGTCGGACTCTCTGGTTGTTTCGCAAAGCGCCGATGCCGCAACGATAGCCGCGTCGCTTGCCACCATTGCCGGCCTTTCGTTCGCCGAGCAGAGTGATGGTCAGGTGCTGATGGCAATCTCCGGCCCGGATGTGCGCACTATTCTTGCCAAATGCGTGGCTGTTGACCTGCATGCGGATGTGTTTGCCGAAGGTTTTTCCGCGCCGATGATGATCTGCCGTGTTGCCGGCAATCTGGCCTGCACCGCGACTGACACGTTCGAGATTATCGTGCCGCGCTCCTTTGCCGGTTACGTTTTTGACGAACTGCGTGAGGCGGGCCGCGAATTCGCAATGACGCGTGGATTTGGCGAGTAACCACGCTGGTGGCGGCTCCCCTGACAAAAGTCAGGTCCGTGCGCTGAAATTGCAATTTATTGAAACTATTGAGGCGCTAACCGGTGTCTCTACATCTAATTTACGCACAGATTTTGTGACGTTCGTGCCGTTTTTTTAGTACGAATGGGCGTAAATGCGCCATCCTGGGCAAAAGCCCACTAAAAATATTCTGCCTTTTTATTTTGCACTTCACATTTCTATCGAAACGGGTAGGAATCAAAAAAATTGAAGATCCCTTAAGGGACACTGACACGAAGAGATGCGGCCGCCCAAGGATCGCATCCAGGGGAAACTACATGGAATATTTTATCCAGCAGCTCGCCAACGGGCTGACTCTCGGATCGATCTATGGCCTCGTGGCAATTGGTTACACGATGGTCTACGGCATTATCGGCATGATCAACTTCGCCCATGGCGATATCTTCATGCTCGGCGGTTTTGCTGCCCTGATCGTCTTTCTCATTCTCACCACGTTCTTTGCAGGCATTCCGGTGGCGCTGGCGCTGCTGCTGATGCTGATCATCGCCATGCTGATGACCGGCCTGTGGAACTGGACGATCGAGCGCATCGCCTATCGGCCGCTGCGCGGCTCGTTCCGCCTTGCGCCGCTGATCACCGCGATCGGCATGTCGATCGTGCTGTCCAACTTCATCCAGGTGACGCAGGGCCCGCGCAACAAGCCGATCCCGCCTCTCGTAACCGACGTCTACCACATCGGTAACATCACCATTTCGCTGAAGCAGATCCTGATCGTCGTGATCACCTCGGTCCTGCTGTTCGCCTTCTGGTACATCGTCAACAAGACGCCGCTTGGCCGCGCCCAGCGCGCCACCGAGCAGGACCGCAAGATGGCGGCTCTTCTCGGCGTCGACGTCGACCGCACGATATCCATCACCTTCGTCATGGGGGCGGCACTCGCGGCCGTCGCCGGTACCATGTACCTGATGTATTATGGTGTCGCGGGCTTCAACGACGGCTTTATCCCCGGCGTGAAAGCCTTTACCGCAGCCGTTCTCGGCGGCATCGGTTCGCTGCCGGGCGCTGTGCTTGGTGGCCTGCTGATCGGCCTTATCGAAAGCCTGTGGTCGGCCTATTTCTCGATCGCCTACAAGGATGTCGCGACCTTTGCCATCCTCGCCATCGTGCTGATCTTCAAGCCCACCGGCATCCTTGGCCGGCCGGAAGTGGAGAAGGTGTAACATGGCAAACGGATATCAAAACGTTCAGGAAGACGTGATGGCCAAGGCCGTCAAGGAAGGTGCCGTCGCCGGCATCATCGCCTTCCTCATGTTCCTCGTCTTCGTCGGTATCGAAACCTATCAGGACATCAACAACCAGCTGGTCTGGCGCACGCGCTGGGGCCTGCTTGCCGTCTTCGTCATTGTCGCTGCCGTTGGCCGCTTCCTGACGGTCGGTTTCATCAAGCCGCATCTCGACAAGCGCAAGCTTGCCAAGGCCAAGACCGGCGTTCTGGAAATCTCGGAAGAGAAAAGCTTCTTCCACAAGCATTTCCTGAAGATCGCGCTGGTTTTCCTGCTCTGCTATCCTTTTCTGGCGATGATGATCTTTGGTCGTCAGGGTTCGCTGAAATATGTCGACAACTTTGGCATCCAGATCCTCATCTATGTGATGCTCGCCTGGGGCCTCAACATCGTCGTCGGCCTCGCCGGTCTGCTCGATCTGGGTTACGTCGCTTTCTATGCGGTCGGTGCCTATTCCTACGCGCTTCTGTCGGCCAATTTCGGCTTCTCCTTCTGGCTGCTTCTGCCGATGGCCGGCATTCTGGCCGCCATGTGGGGCATCATCCTCGGTTTCCCGGTTCTCAGATTGCGGGGGGACTATCTGGCGATCGTGACGCTGGCCTTCGGTGAAATCATCCGACTTGTGCTGATCAACTGGACGGATGTCACCCGCGGCACGTTCGGTATTTCGGGCATCGCCAAGGCTTCCTTCTTCGGCATCTGGTCCTTCGACGTCGGTGCGGCGAACAACTTCAACAAGGCCTGGGGACTTCCGTCTTCCTCGGTCTATTACAAGATGTTCCTGTTCTACATCATTCTGGCGCTCTGCCTGCTGACGGCCTATGTCACCATTCGCCTGCGCCGCATGCCGATTGGTCGTGCATGGGAAGCCCTGCGTGAAGACGAGATTGCCTGCCGTTCGCTCGGCATCAACACCGTTGCCACCAAGCTGACGGCCTTTGCCACCGGCGCCATGTTCGGCGGTTTCGCCGGCTCCTTCTTCGCCGCACGTCAGGGTTTTGTGTCTCCGGAAAGCTTTGTCTTCCTGGAATCGGCGGTCATCCTTGCCATCGTGGTCCTCGGCGGCATGGGCTCGCTCACCGGCATCGCCATTGCCGCGGTTGTCATGGTCGGCGGCACCGAACTGCTGCGTGAAATGGAATTCCTGAAGCACATCTTCGGTCCCGATTTCACCCCGGAACTCTATCGTATGCTGCTGTTCGGCTTAGCGATGGTCATCGTCATGCTGTTCAAACCGCGCGGCTTCGTCGGCACCCGTGAGCCCACAGCCTTCCTGAGGGAGAGAAAGGCTGTCTCCGGCAGCTTCACCAAGGAAGGCCACGGCTGATGGCGACGGGTACGACAATGACAAAAGACACGATCCTCAAGGTCGAACACCTGTCGATGAAGTTCGGTGGCCTGATGGCGATCAACGACTTCTCGTTCGAAGCCAAGCGCGGCGAAATCACCGCGCTGATCGGTCCGAACGGCGCCGGCAAGACCACGGTGTTCAACTGCATCACCGGCTTCTACAAGCCGACCATGGGCATGCTCACGCTCAAGCGCTCGAACGGCAAGGAATTCCTGCTGGAACGTCTGCGCGATTTCGAGATCAATAAGGTGGCGGGCGTTTCCCGTACCTTTCAGAACATCCGGCTGTTTTCAGGCCTGACGGTTCTGGAAAACCTGCTCGTCGCGCAGCACAATGTGCTGATGAAGGCATCGGGTTTCACCATCCTTGGTCTGCTGGGGCTTCCGGCCTACAAGACCGCGGCCAAGGAAGCGATCGACAAGGCAACCTACTGGCTGGAAAAGGCCGATCTGATCGATCGTGCCGATGATCCGGCGGGTGATCTTTCCTATGGTGCGCAGCGCCGTCTGGAAATCGCCCGCGCCATGTGCACCGGTCCGGAACTGCTTTGCCTGGACGAACCGGCCGCCGGCCTCAACCCGAAGGAATCGCTGACGCTGAACTCGCTTCTGCGCGGCATTCGCGACGAAGGCACGTCGCTGCTTCTGATCGAGCACGATATGTCTGTGGTGATGGAAATTTCCGACCATGTCGTCGTTCTCGAATATGGCCAGAAGATTTCCGATGGCACGCCGGATCACGTCAAGAACGACCCGAAGGTGATCGCAGCCTATCTCGGTGTCGAGGATGAAGAAGTTGAAGAAATCGAGGAAAAGCTCGAAAAGGGCATTATCGAAGAGGGGTCCATCTGATGGCCGGTGAACCCCTTCTGAAAGTCCAGGGTGTCGAAACCTTCTACGGCAATATCCGTGCTCTCTCCGGCGTCGATGTCGATGTGCATCAGGGCGAGATCGTCAGTCTGATCGGCGCCAACGGCGCCGGCAAATCAACGCTGATGATGACCATCTGCGGTAGCCCACAGGCCAAGAACGGTCAGGTCATTTTCGACGGCGAGGATATCACCAAGCTGCCGACGCACCTGATTGCGCGTAAGCGCATCGCCCAGTCGCCGGAAGGCCGTCGCATCTTTCCGCGCATGACGGTGCTCGAAAACCTGCAGATGGGCGCCAATCTCGACAACCTCAAATATTTCAAAGAGGACGTCGAAAAGGTGTTTGCGATGTTCCCCCGTCTGAAGGAACGCCAGAGCCAGCGTGGCGGTACGCTTTCGGGTGGCGAACAGCAGATGCTGTCGATCGGCCGCGCGCTGATGGCGCGTCCAAAACTGCTTTTGCTGGACGAGCCGTCGCTCGGTCTGGCACCGCTGATCGTCAAGGGCATTTTCGAGGCGATCAAGAAGCTAAACAAGGAAGAGGGCCTGACCGTCTTCCTCGTCGAACAGAATGCCTTTGCGGCGCTGAAATTGTCCGATCGCGCTTACGTGATGGTCAACGGCAAGGTGACAATGTCGGGCTCCGGCAAGGAACTGCTGGCAAACCCGGAAGTTCGTGCGGCCTATCTCGAAGGAGGCCGGCATTGAGCACGATCCTTTCTACCCTCTCGATGGGGAGCAACTGACATGCAGGGCCTGTTTTTCGAAGACGATACGACGGTTCGTTATTTTCTCCGCGGCATTGTCATGCTGCTGGGTTTCTGGACCGCGTGGCGGGCCGGCAAGGCGGCAGCCGAAGGCTGGAACGGTTATCGCGAAGTAGTGATCTATGCGGTTCTTCTGACCTGCGCCATGCAGTTCCTGCATTACGCGCTGTTCCAGGGACCGTTTATCGACGCCTTCTATTTCGTTCTGGATCTCGTGCTTCTGTTTGCTTTTGCGCTGGCCGGTTTCCGTATCCGTCGCACCAAGCAGATGGTCCAGAACTATTACTGGCTCTACGAGCCAACCTCCGCGTTTTCGTGGAAGAACAAAGATTGACAGCCGGTCTAATCTGAATTCAGATCGGTTTGAACAAGAACAATAATACACCAAAAGGTGGAACAGCTTTCCGGCGCGACGATGGTGGGTGTCGCGCTGGATCCCAAATAATCGCTCACCTCATAAATAACTGGGAGTTATTCAATGAAGAAGTCTCTTCTTTCCGCTGTTGCGCTGACGGCCATGGTTGCCTTCGGCGGCAACGCCTGGGCTGACATCGTCATTGGCGTCGGCGGTCCTCTGACCGGCCCGAACGCCGCATTCGGTGCACAGCTCCAGAAGGGCGCCGAACAGGCCATCGCAGACATCAACGCTGCCGGCGGCATCAACGGCGAAAAGCTGTCGATCGCACTCGGCGACGACGTATCGGACGCCAAGCAGGGCGTTTCGGTTGCCAACAAGTTCGTTGCTGACGGCGTCAAATACGTTGTCGGTCACTTCAACTCGGGCGTTTCCATCCCGGCGTCGGAAGTTTATGCCGAAAACGGCATCCTCGAAATCACGCCTGCTGCAACCAACCCGGTCTTCACCGAGCGCAAGCTGTGGAACACGTTCCGCACCTGCGGCCGTGACGACCAGCAGGGCGGCGTTGCCGGCAAGTACCTTGCCGAAAAGTTTGCTGACGCCAAGGTCGCCATCATCGACGACAAGACACCTTACGGCCAGGGTCTCGCTGAAGAGACCAAGAAGGCTTACAACGCGCTCGGCAAGAAGGAAGTCGTGCGCGAAGGCGTCAACACCGGCGACAAGGATTTCTCCGCCCTCATCGCCAAGATGAAGGAAGCCGGCGTTTCGATCATCTACTGGGGTGGTCTTCACACCGAAGCCGGCCTGATCATCCGTCAGGCAAAGGATCAGGGCCTCAAGGCAACGCTCGTGTCTGGTGACGGTATCGTCTCCAACGAACTGGCCTCGATCGCCGGCGATGCCGTCGAAGGCACGCTCAACACGTTCGGTCCTGACCCGACGCTGATCCCGGAAAACAAGGCGCTGGTCGAAAAGTTCAAGGCCGCCGGCTTCAACCCGGAAGCCTACACGCTCTACTCCTACGCCGCCGTCCAGATCATTGCCGAAGGCATCAAGGCCGCCGGCAGCGCGGAAGACGCGGAAGCTGTTGCAGCCAAGCTCAAGGAAGCCACGTTCAAGACCGTTCTCGGCGACATCGCCTTCGACGAAAAGGGCGACCCGAAGCTTCCGGGCTACGTCATGTACGAATGGAAGAAGGGCCCGGACGGCAAGTTCAGCTACTTCCAGCAGGGCAGCTAAGTCGGATAGGCTTGAGCCTTGGATTGTTAAGGGAGCCCGGTGTCATGCCGGGCTCTTTGTCGTTTGGGGGACAACGGAAGTTATGTCTCAAGTCTCCCGATTGGGGCAGGGCGGTGCGCCCATCCGATCTCCCCCATGTGGGGGAGATGCCCGGCAGGGCAGAGGGGGTAATCCTGGCGCAAATGCCGCTTAGGTTTCCTCTGCCGCACCGTTGCTTACCCCCTCTGTCACCTTTCGGTGACATCTCCCCCTCAAGGGGGGAGATTATTGGGAGCAATCCGCGTCCTCAAAATTCCTTCCGCAAACTCCGGTTTTGAGGAGCCAGCAACGCCTATTGCGTATCCCGTTCCTGCCTCCGCATCAGATCCCGTTCCGACGCCGTCACCTCATCCGGTGAGGCCCGCTCATCCTCTATCTCGACCTTTGCCGCACCGCCGCCATCCCGCCAGACCTTTTGAACGGCATCGGTCGCTTCCCGTGCGGTTTGTGCCTCGAAACTGGGGCGGTTGCCATCGAGTGGCTTGATCTTGAACGACATGGTTTTGACCTCCGGGTTGTGAGGCACAACAGGGAGCGGGCAGATCGGTTCCCGTCATGGCGCGGAAAGAGCGTCACATCTCGTGCAGAACATGCGCGGCCTTGACCGCCGCCGACGCCCGGTTTTCGACGCCGAGTTTGACGTAAATCTGTTCGAGATGCTTGTTCACCGTGCGCGCCGAAAGCCCCAGAATATCGGCGATATCGCGATTGGCCTTGCCCTTGGCAATCCAGAGCAGCACTTCGGATTCGCGCTGGGTCAGCGGAAAATGCTGGCGCAGCACGGCATCGTCGGAACGTTCGCGGGCGGCGGTGAGGCGGAACAGAAACTCGTCGGCGCCGATCGCGCCGAGGAAGGAAAATTGCAGGCTGGCGGCCTCGGCCGCATTGGCCGTGGGTGCGGGGAGCGAAAAGCTGGCATCGCGGGAAAAGCCGGGCTTGCCGCGCTCGGCCATCCAGCCGGCGAGGCGGGTGGCGACGATTTCCAGCCCCTCGTCGCTGCCGGTGGCGGCATTGATCAGCCGGGTTGCCTGCGGTGTGGACCAGTGGACCGCGCCGGAGCCACGCGCGGCGAGTAGATGGCGGCCGGCGGCATCGAGCGCGACGCGGGCGCTCTGGGCCGAACGGGCATTGGACAGGTGAACGCGGATGCGGGCACGCAGCTCGTCGATATTGATCGGCTTGGTCAGGTAATCGACGCCGCCGCTATCAAGCGCGTTGACGACATGTTCGGTTTCGGTGAGGCCGGTCATGAAGATCACCGGCACCTGCGCCACCGCACCATGCGCCTTGAGGCGCCGGCAGGTCTCGAAACCGTCCATGTTGGGCATGACCGCATCCATCAGCACAAGATCGGGCGTGATGCGTTCGACGATGGAGAGGGCAGCCTGTCCCGAGGTGGCGATCAGAACGGAAAAACCGGACTGTTCCAGTGCATCGGTGAGGAAACCCAGTGCCTCCGGGCTGTCATCGACCAGAAGCACGATATCGCGGGGCGTCGTCGTGTCAGGCATGGTCGGTGTTTTCCTCGTCAAAACGGTTCAGGAAGGCCATGTAGCCGGCAATGTCGAAAGCCTGCACATAAGCGCCGGCCTGTTCCGCAAAGGGGCGATTTTCTTGCGTCTTTGCAAGATCGGCAAGTTTCGCTTCTATACCACGGACATAACCGATCTCGCCAAGCTGTAGAAGGTCCTGCAGGTGTGCGGAGCCGGGGCTTTTGACCACGGCCGGTTTTGGTGGCGGCTCAGTCGGCTGATCCTCTTCATAGGTCCATGTCAGGCCGAGATGGACGGCGAGCTTGTCGGCCAGCCGTCGGACATTGACCGGCTTGGCGATCGCGTCGTTATGCCCGTCCGTGCCTTCGGGCATGCCGGCGCCATCACCGATATTGGCCGAGAGCATGACGATCGGTGCCTTCTGTTCCAATTCGCGCAGTTTAGCGACCAGTTGCCAGCCGTTCATGCCGGGCATGGAAATGTCGACGAGAAACAGGTCCGGTTTCACCCCTTCGATCAGGGTCAGACATTCCGGCCCGCTTGCCGCCGTCAGCACGACAAAATCCATGGGCGTCAGCACCTGCCGCATCAGCTCGCGGTGGTCCTCGTTGTCATCGACCACGACGATGGTGCGGCGCGGGCCGGTATAGGAGGTAATCTTCTTTTCGAGCGCGGGCGCAGTGCTGGGGCGATGCACGGCAGACAACATCAGCCGCACCTTGAAGGTGGAGCCTTCGTCCTTGACGCTCGTCACCGCGATTTCGCCGCCCATCGTGTTGGTGAGGAGTTGGGTGATGGTCAAGCCAAGGCCGAGGCCCGGCATCGGGCGGACACTATCCGCTTCACCGCGTTGAAAAGGTTCGTAGATGCGGCCGAGGTCCTTTTCGGCGATGCCGCGTCCGGTATCGGCAATGGTGAAGGTGGCGACCTGGCTGCGATAGGCAATGTCGAAACGTACCGTGCCGTGATCGGTGAATTTGATGGCGTTGGACAGCAGGTTGACGAGGATCTGGCGCAGGCGCTTTTCGTCGGTGCGGACATATTGCGGCAGGGTTTGGGCGCGGTCGTGGGCAAAGGTCAGGCCCTTTGCCTGCGCCTGCAACGAAAACATCTCGACGATCTGGTCGAGAAAATCCTGGATGTTGATCTCGTTGGAATAGACCTGCAGGCGGCCGGCTTCGATCTTGGAAATATCCAACAGCCCGTCGATCAGACCAGACAGATGATCGGCCGAACGCTTGATCACCTTGATGGCGGATTGGCGCGGGGCAGGGATGGTGTCGTCGCGCTCGAGAATCTGGGCGTAGCCGAGGACGGCATTGAGTGGCGTGCGGAGTTCATGGGAAAGGCCGACGACATACCGGCTTTTGGCGCGGTTGGCGGCCTCGGCGGTTTCCTTGGCTTCCTGCAAAGCGGCGTCAGTTTTTTTGTGGGCGGAAATTTCTTTCAGGAGGAGGGTGTTCTGGCGTGAGGATTCCTCTTCCGCCACCACCCGGCTGTCATGGGCCAGCACATAAAACCACGAAACGATGCCGGCCATGATGGCAAAGACGAAAAACACGATGGAGATCGTGCCATAGATGATTTCGGCGTTCGCAGGTGCGGCTTCCCCGGCTTGATAGGCGATCATGCCGAGAATGCCGCCCATGGCCGAGATCGAGATGACGGCGGTGGTGGCGTATCGGCCGAGCCGGGTCGTCAGCTTGGTGATGACCGTTCCGGGCAGAAAAGTGCGGGCGACGGTGCCGACCTGCGTGTTCAGCCGCGCATGCGGTTTGCACATGTCGTGGCAGCGGCTGTCCAGCGAACAACAGAGCGAACAGATCGGAGCGGCATAGGCGGGACACCATGCCATGTCCTCGTGTTCGAACGGGTGTTCACAGATCGAACAGGTGATCGATCCGAGGGATGACCAGCTTTTGCGCTGTTTTCGGGCAAGGTAATATTTGCCCTTGGTGGCAAAGGCGATGGCTGGCGACAGGATGAGCGCGATCAGGGTGATGTAGGTGGAGAGCGACGCCCAGAGCGAGCCAAAAAGGCCGAAATGGGCGGCAAGCGCGATCGTGGCAGAGCCGAACATGGCGCCGATGCCGACCGGGTTGATGTCATAGAGATGCGCACGCTTGAACTCGATGCCCTGAGGCGACAGGCCGAGCGGCTTGTTGATGCAGAGATCGGCCGAGATGGTGCAGAGCCATGACATGGCGATGATCGAAAAGATGCCGAGTGTCGCTTCCAGCAGCCGGTAGATACCGAGTTCCATCAAAAGAAGCGCGATTGCGACGTTGAAGACCAGCCAGACGACACGGCCGGGATGGCTGTGGGTGAGGCGCGAGAAGAAATTCGACCATGCCAGCGAGCCGGCATAGGCGTTCATCACGTTGATCTTCAGTTGCGACACCACGACGAAAGCGGCCATCAGGAGCAGCGCTGCCGTCTCGTTGGGGATCATGTAGCCGAAGGCGGTGAGATACATGTGGGCGGGATCGGCGGCTTCATGCACAGGCACGGCGGTCGAAAGCGTCAGGACGGCCAGAAAGGAACCGGCCAGCAGTTTCGGCACGCCGACGACGACCCAGCCGGGGCCGGCGAGAAACACGGCGATGCGATGCCGCCATTTCCTCAGGCCGGTCGATGTCGGCAGTTCCGGTGGAAGAAAGCGCAAGAAGTCGACCTGTTCGCCGATCTGCGGCATCAGCGCCAGAATGACGGCGGAGGCCGCGCCGAATTCAACGAGATCGAAGGGAGCGGCACCGCCGATTTCGCCATTGGAATGGCCGATGCCGGCAAAGGCGCGCCAGAGATCGAACTTTTCCCAATCCAGAAACGCGATGAACACGAAGGGCAAGATGTTGAGCACGATCCAGAAGGGCTGCGTCAGAAGCTGGAAACGCGAGATCAGCTGCACGCCATAGATGACCAGCGGGATCACCACCACGGCGCTGATGATATAACCGATCCATGGCGGGATGCCGAAGGCAAGCTCCAGCGCGCCGGTCATGATCGAGGCCTCGATCGCAAACAGCATGAAGGTGAAGCTGGCATAGATCAGCGAGGTGATGGTCGATCCGATGTAGCCGAAGGATGCACCGCGCGTCAGAAGGTCGATATCGACGCCGTGGCGGATGGCATAACGGCTGATCGGCAGGCCGACGAGAAGCATGACGATGGCGGCGGCGATGATCGCGAAAAATGCGTTGGTGGTGCCGTAGGAGAGGGTGATCGTACCGCCGATCGCTTCCAGCGCCAGAAACGAGATCGCGCCGATGGCCGTCTGCGAAATGCGGCTGGAGGAAAAGCGTCGCGCGCTCTTGGCGGTGAACCGCAGCGCATAATCTTCCAGCGTCTGGTTGGCCACCCAGCGATTGTATTCGCGCCGGACAGGGATGATGCGTTGCCGTGCGGCCATGCCTAAAATCCAGCGCCTTTTGTCGAGAGGTCGATTATTGGGCAGTTTTGACTGTGGCGCAGGTTTTGACAAGCGGCTTCAAAGGGTCGTCAGCCATTGTTTTGCCGGAGTTTGCGCAAAAAATCCTGTGCCGGCTATCAAAAAAAGCCCGGTGAGACTCAAGTTTGCCATCGGTTCTTGCAAGTCGTTTTGCACGCACCATGTCAAACCTGTGACACGACGGGCAAAAGATGACCCGCATCCTGCCCGATCAACCCTTTCACTCCAGGCCCTCCCGTGACATCCACATCTCAAAATGTTCCTGAACCTTCGCAGGATTTCGGCACTTCCGGCATTGCGCCGATGGAACGTGCGAGCCCCATCACCCGCTTTTTCATGGGCATCGTTGCCTGGGCGGAGAGGCTGAATTTTAAACATGCCAAGCTCGGCAATCCGCCGGTCTATGACAATGCGACCTTTCCCTGGTCCGCCGAGATCGAAAAGGCAGCGCCTGCCATTCGTGCCGAGCTCGATCGCATTCTGGTGCGCAAGGACGAATTGCCGAGTTTTCAGGACATTTCCACCGACGTGAAGACGATCTCCACCGATCAGGGCTGGAAGACGTTTTTCCTGCTCGGTTTCGGCGTGCGCTCCGAACAGAACATAAAAGCCTGCCCCGAGACGTGGAATGCCTGCCAGAAAATCCCCGGCCTGACGACAGTGATGTTTTCGATCTTCGAACCGGGCAAACATCTGCCGGCGCATCGCGGTCCTTACAATGGCGTGCTGCGGCTGCATCTCGGCCTGATCGTGCCGGAAAATACAGGCGACAATCTCGCCATTCGCGTGAAGGACCAGATTTGCCACTGGGAAGAGGGCAAGGTGCTGATCTTCGACGATGCCTATGAACACGAGGCGTGGAACCACACGGACAAGACCCGCGTGGTGATGTTCGTGGATTTTGTCAAACCGCTCAATTTTCCGGCCCGGCTGGTCAACTGGATGCTGATGCACATGGCCATTTTCACGCCGTTCATTCGTGAGGGGCTGGATAACCACAAGGAGTGGGAAAAGAAGTTTTATGCGCAGGCCGAGGCGTTGAGGAACCGGCCGAATTGATCAACCGGTTGGCCCGATCAGCGCCAGATAGAGGCTGACGGTCACCACCGACAGAACCGTCGAGGTCAGGATGACGTTTGAGGTGACGCCGGCTTCGCGCTTGTAAAATTCCGCCAGCATGAAGGAGCCGGTGCCGGTTGGCAGCGCCGCCAGAAGCACCGCGGCATGGACGAGATGCGGCGGCAGCTCGAAGATGAGCGTGGCCAGTACCCAGGTGATAGCCGGTTGCAGCAACAGCTTGAAACCGGTCAGCAGGGTCGCAGACTTGATGTCGCGCTCCGAGCTTTCGCGTTTTGCCGCCAGAAACAGGCCAAGCGCCACCAGCGCGCAAGGGGAAGCTGCGCCGCCGAGAAGTTTCAGGAAGGTTTCGACGGGTGCGGGGACGGCCAGACCGCAGATCGGGATGATGGCGCCGATGACGGGGGCGATCAGCAGCGGATTGCGGATCAGCGAACCGCCGACCTTGATGAACAGTTTCGAGCGGCGTTTTTCGGTCTGCAATCCGGTTTCGATGAGAATTATGGCGACCGCGAACAGCACGCAGACGGTGATGATGGTGGCGATCAGCGTCGGGGCGAGTGCGGCCGGGCCAAGCGCTGCGGCCGCCAGCGGAAAGCCGACAAAACCGGTATTGGCATAGGCCGCATTCAGCCCGTCAATCGTCGCATCGGCCAGATGGCGCGGGCGGCGAAGGCGAAGAAAAATGGTCAGCACGAAGACGATGAACGCGCCGAGTGTGAAGGCGGCGATGAAGCCGGGCTGCCAGACATCGATCCAGCGTGCATGCGCGGTGATATCAAGCAGCAGCGCGGGCAGCGCCAGATAAACGACAAAACGATTGAGTTCGCTGGTGGCGTTGGGTCCGAGCGCACCGATGCGGCGGGAAAGCCAGCCGGCAAAGATCAGCGCAAAAATCGGAAGAACGACGGTAAGCGTGGCAAGCATGGTGATGACCGGAGGAAAAACTCTACGCCCGGTCTAGTCCTTGCAATCAATTCCATCCAATACTGATTTCTGTCTCAATTCATACCGGATCGGTATCATGATCGACATCAGGCAGATGCGTTATTTCGTGGCTCTGGCGGAAACCCTGCATTTCGGGCGAGCGGCCGAGCGGCTGCATATCAGCCAGCCGCCGCTCAGCCGGCAGATTGCAGCGCTGGAAGCAGAGCTAGGCGTGACGCTGCTGGAACGGCATTCGCGGCAGGCGGTGCTGACCTATGCCGGTCGCCGGTTTCTGGAGGATGCGCGCGCCGTCATCGCCAATTTCGATCAGGCCTGCCGCAATGCCGAGCTGGCCGAACATGGAGATCTGGGTGAAATCTCCATCGGCTTCATGATGCATGCCGCCTATACCGTCCTGCCGGGGCTGACGCGGCGATATGTCAACGCGCATCCGGGCGTGCATCTGGAACTGCGCGAAGTGGTGCCGGGCGGCTTGGCCGATGCGGTGCTGAAAGGCCGGTTCGATGCGGCGATCATGTTCAATCCGGGTTTCGTGCGCGGATTGGAGACCGAGATCATTCATCACGAAAACCTGTGCCTCGTCTTGCCGGTGGGGCATGTTTTGGCGGACCAGACTGTAATTTCGGCGAAACAATTGGATGGCGAGCCGCTGATCGGGGTGCCGATGGATGTGGCGCCGGTTCTGCGCGAGGCGATCACCAATTATTGCCACGCCGCCGGTTTTGCGCCGTCCTTCCGGCTGGAGGTGGAATTGCAGCAGACGATCGTCAGCCTTGTTGCGGAAAAGCTGGGCATCGCGCTGGTGCCGCAATCGATGGAGCGGCTCGGCCTGCCGGACGTGGTGTTTCGGCCGCTTCAAAATGCGCCGGTCATTCAGCATGTGGTGGCGTGGCGGTCCGGTAATCTCAACCCGGCGCTGCCGCCGTTTCTGGCCGAGGCGCGGGCAGGGCGTAGTGACAGGCCGGCGTGAGCTTCCAATCTGGCCTGCGCATGGCTCAAAGCTGCAATATCGCTTGCTATTTCACGTGGATGAGCGGCTATTCCTGAGTGTCAACATGAGGAGACATTCCATGGCCAAAGGTCAGGTACGAAGCAACAAGGAAGCGCGCAAACCCAAGAAGCACAAGGTTGCAGCAAAGGCAGCTCCGACCTTGGGATCGCAGGTCAAGCAGGCCGAAAGCGGCGACAAGAAAAAATAGGGTTGCAAACAAGGTCCGCGCCGGTCTCGTCGAGGCCGCAGAAAATGTGTTGCGCAGCGGCGGATGTTTGCGCCGCCGTTGCAAGGCCTCTTCCCCACGTCGCCGGTCACGCCGGCATGAATTTCCTTTCGGGATCGCCGCGTTACATCTTTTCGCCCGGCAGTTTTGCCGCCTGTCTTATCCAGTCGCTCAGCTTTTCCTCGAAGTCTTCACCTTCGCGGATATGGAAATAACGGGTCTCGGCATGTTTCGATGCTTCCGGCGGCATCGGGTCAAGTGACGTGCCGCGAAAGAAGGCGATCTTGATGTATTTGTCGAAGCAGTGAAGGTTCATGAACCACAGGTCGGTCTCGGTGCCGTAAAAGGGTGAGTTCCATTTCACCGCCTTGACCACGCCCGGCACGGTTTTGGTCACGATGTCATCGATCTTTTGGCCGATCGCGCTTTTCCAGCCCGGCATGGCGGCGATATAGGCGTTGACTGGCTCCTCTCCATAACCCTTGGCGATCTGTGGATTGCCGCCGGACAGCAGAACCGGCTTTTTGGTCTCCGTCATGTTTCTCCTCCCCTGATGGTGTGCGTGGAGCGTACCACTCCGCTCTGCCGGAACCAATGCTTGCGCGAAATGTCCATTTCTCCCCCTGCGAGTACGTCATTTTGCGTATTCTTGTTTGCAGTGCAGCGGCCGATAGTCCGATTAAGCAGGAGTTAACAAGAGGCTTTGCCCACCCTGCTTGAACGAACAAGAAGAGGGGTTCGACCAATGACATTCAAGGCAAAACTGGGAGGCGCGCTGCTGGCCGCCGCTTTGTCCACGACGGCTTTCCACGGCGCGTTCGCGGCCGACGACACGATCAAGATCGGGGTGCTGCATTCGCTTTCCGGCACGATGGCGATTTCGGAAACGACGCTGAAAGACGCGATGTTGATGCTCGTCGAAGAGCAGAACAAGAAGGGTGGGGTGCTCGGCAAAAAGCTCGAAGCCGTCGTTGTCGATCCGGCTTCCGACTGGCCGCTGTTTGCCGAAAAGGCCCGCCAGCTGATTTCCCAGGACAAGGTTGCCGCCGTTTTCGGTTGCTGGACGTCTTCCTCGCGCAAGTCCGTGCTGCCGGTCTTCGAGGAACTGAACTCGATCCTGTTCTATCCGGTGCAGTACGAGGGTGAGGAATCCTCGCGCAACATCTTCTATACCGGCGCCGCACCGAACCAGCAGGCCATTCCGGCCGTCGATTATCTCGCTTCCACCGAAGGCGTCGAGCGCTGGGTGCTCGCCGGCACCGACTATGTCTATCCGCAGACGACCAACAAGATCCTGAAGGCCTACCTGATGTCGAAGGGCGTCAAGGAAGAGGACATCATGATCAACTACACGCCCTTCGGTCATTCCGACTGGCAGACGATCGTCTCCGACATCAAGAAATTCGGCTCGGCCGGCAAGAAGACCGCCGTCGTTTCCACCATCAACGGTGACGCCAACGTTCCCTTCTACAAGGAACTCGGCAACCAGGGTGTGAAGGCGGAAGACATTCCGGTCGTCGCCTTCTCTGTCGGTGAAGAAGAGCTTGCTGGTCTCGATACCGCGCCTCTCGTCGGCCACCTTGCCGCGTGGAACTATTTTCAGTCCGTCGATGCGCCGGTCAATGCCGAGTTCATCAAGAGCTGGCACGCCTATACCAAGAACGACAAGCGCGTGACCAACGACCCGATGGAAGCCGCCTATATCGGTTTCAACGCTTGGGTAAAGGCCGTAGAGGCTGCCGGCACGGTCGAGACCGACAAGGTTCTCGACAGCATTATCGGCGTGTCCGTGCCCAACCTGTCTGGCGGCACCTCCACCGTCATGCCGAACCACCACATCACCAAGCCGGTGCTGATCGGTGAGATCCAGGCCGATGGCCAGTTCGACATCGTGCAGGAAACACCCGCTGTCGTCGGCGACGAATGGTCGGATTATCTGCCGGACTCGAAGGACCTGATTTCCGATTGGCGCAAGCCGATGGAATGCGGAAACTTCAACGTCGCCACTGGCAAGTGCGGCGGCAAGGGCAGCTGATCTCCGGATTTTGATAGGCGCTCCACGCAGACACTGGCTGGAGCTTGCCCCTCACCCTAGCCCTCTCCCCGTCATGACGGGGAGAGGGGACGTGCCCCAATCTGCCTCGACACTTGAGGCGGGGGACGGTGCCACATCTCCCTTCTCCCCGCTTGCGGGGAGAAGGTGCCGGCAGGCGGATGAGGGGCAGTTACGCCCGCGGCGCCAGCCACCTGGGGAACACACATATGCTTATCCGTTTCATCACTCTCATCTTCCTGATCCTCGCCTCGGCAGCGCCCACTTTTGCGCAAGGCACCGATCCAAAACCGCTGTTCAACCAGCTGGCCGACGCCAATTTCAACGAGGCGGAAAAGCTGGTGGGCGAAATCGCCGCCACCGGCGACACCCGTGTCGTACCGGCCCTTAACGCCTTTGCCGAGGGTGACCTTTATTTCCGCAAATCCGACAAGTCCGTGTTTGCCGCCAAGACCGCAGGTTCGCAGCTCGAACTGATCGATCCGGTGACGGGAGAAAGCGCCGGTCAGGTCGCCAAGGGCGCGGTGACGAAAATCAAGGTCAACAACAATCTGCGCCGTGCCATCCGCGCTGCTCTCGGCGGCCTGACGCTGATGAGCCCGGATCGTGGTGCCCGCCTTTCCGCCGCCGATGCCGTTTTGCGCTCACCGAGCGCCGAAGCGCTCGAACTGGTGGATGCAGCGCTTGCCAAGGAAACCGACGGCGAGGTGAAGGCTCGCATGGAAGAGGCGCGCGCCGTGTCGCTGCTCTCCTCCGACCGTTCCATCGATGAAAAACGTGCGGCCATCGAAACCATTGCAGGTCTCGGTGCCTCCGGCCTCGGTGTGTTGAATTCCGTGTCCTCCTCTATCGACGCCAGCCTGAAGCCCGATCTCGATGCGGCAATCACTGCGATCCAGAACGAGCAGCAGATCTGGAACATGGCGCAGAATGTCTGGTACGGCTTGTCGCTCGGTTCCGTGCTGCTGCTCGCCGCCATCGGCCTCGCCATCACCTTTGGCGTCATGGGCGTCATCAACATGGCGCATGGCGAAATGGTCATGCTCGGGGCCTATTCCACATTCGTGGTGCAGCAGGTGATCCGTGAAAACGCCCCCGGCCTGTTCGACTGGTCGCTGGCGATTGCGCTGCCGGTCGCCTTTATCGTCACCGGTGCCGTCGGCCTCGTCATCGAGCGCGGCGTCATCCGCTTTCTTTATGGCCGGCCGCTGGAAACCCTTCTCGCCACCTGGGGTGTGTCGCTGATCCTGCAGCAGGGCATCCGCACGATCTTTGGCCCGACCAATCAGGAAGTCGGCAATCCGTCATGGATGTCCGGGTCGTTTCCGCTCGGCGGCATGACGATCACCTGGAACCGCATGTGGATCGTCGTGTTTTCGCTGTCGATCTTCCTCGGCCTGCTTTTGCTGATGAAACGCTCCGCCTTCGGGTTGCAAATGCGCGCCGTCACCCAGAACCGTCGCATGGCCTCGTCGATGGGCATCAGGACGCCGTGGGTGGATGCCTTCACGTTTGCCTTGGGTTCCGGCATTGCCGGTATCGCCGGCGTGGCGCTTTCCCAGATCGACAACGTCTCGCCGAACCTAGGCCAGAGCTACATCATCGATAGTTTCATGGTCGTGGTGTTCGGCGGTGTCGGCAATCTCTGGGGCACGCTGGTGGGGGCGCTGTCGCTCGGCGTGCTCAACAAGTTCCTCGAACCCTCCGTCGGGGCCGTGCTCGGAAAGATCCTCGTGCTCGTGCTGATCATCCTCTTCATCCAGAAACGTCCGCGCGGCCTGTTCGCGCTCAAGGGAAGGGCGATCGAAGCATGATCTCCGCCTTCATTTTTCGCGCGCTGAAAGGCCATATTCTGGCGACGGTCGCGGTCATTCTGGCCGCTGCGGTTCTGGTGCCGGCTTCCAACCTGCTTTTGCCCGCCGACCATGCCCTGCATATCCCGACCTATGTCATGTCGCTGATGGGCAAATATCTTTGCTACGCGCTCTTGGCCTTGGCGCTCGATCTGGTCTGGGGGTATTGCGGCATTCTTTCGCTTGGTCACGGCGCGTTTTTCGCGCTTGGCGGTTATGCCATGGGCATGTACCTGATGCGGCAGATCGGTTCGCGTGGCGTCTACGGCAATGCCGATCTGCCGGATTTCATGGTTTTTCTCAACTGGAAGGAACTGCCGTGGTTCTGGTACGGGTTCGACATGTTTTCGTTCGCGATGCTGATGGTGCTGTTCGTGCCGGGCCTGCTCGCCTTCGTGTTCGGCTGGTTCGCATTTCGCTCCCGCGTCAACGGCGTCTATCTGTCGATTATCACCCAGGCGATGACCTATGCCTTGATGCTCGCCTTCTTCCGCAACGACATGGGCTTCGGCGGCAATAACGGCCTGACCGACTATAAGGAAATCGTCGGCTTTTCCGTGCAGGCCGGTGGCACGCGTGCGGTTCTCTTCGCCTTGTCCGCGCTCATGTTGGCGCTCTGCCTGCTGATTGCCTCGGCCATCGTCAATTCGAAATTCGGCAAGGTTCTGGTCGGCGTGCGCGATGCCGAAAGCCGGGTGCGTTTCCTCGGTTTTCGCGTAGAAAACATAAAACTGTTCACCTTCGTCGTCTCGGCCATGTTTGCCGGCATTGCCGGGGCTTTGTTCGTGCCGCAGGTGGGCATCATCAATCCGGGTGAGTTTGCACCGGCCAATTCCATCGAAGTCGTCGTGTGGACGGCAGTCGGCGGGCGCGGAACGCTGATCGGCCCGATCATCGGTGCCGTTGTGGTCAATGCCGGCAAAAGCTATTTCACCGGCGCTTTCCCGGAACTCTGGCTGTTTGCGCTGGGCGGCCTGTTCATTGCTGTCACGCTGTTCCTGCCGAAGGGCATTGTCGGCACCATCCAGAGCGGTTTTTCGGTGCGCAAGGCGATGAAGGCGGCTAGCGATGCCGAAAAGGGGCGCGGTGACGTGGCTCCGATCGCGCAGGCGGCGGAATAGGAGAGGGCGGGATCATGAACACCATTGCCGAAACACGCTCGAAAAGCCTGCTCTATCTCGAAGATGTTTCCGTTTCCTTCGACGGGTTCAAGGCGCTCAATTCGCTGTCCTTCGTGGTCGAGCCGGGAGAGCTGCGCGCCATCATCGGCCCCAATGGTGCGGGCAAAACGACGATGATGGATATCATCACCGGCAAGACCCGGCCGGATACGGGTCGGGTTCTGTTCGAGGACGAGATCGACCTGACCAAAAAGGATGAGGCAGATATCGCCCAGCTCGGCATCGGCCGCAAATTCCAGAAGCCGACCGTGTTCGAAAGCCACACGGTCTGGGACAATCTGGAGCTGGCGCTGAACCGGCCGCGCGGGGTGTTTTCGACGCTGTTCTACAAGCTGTCGGCGGATGATACGGCCCGTATCGAGGAAATTCTCGACACGATCCGCATGAGCCATCGCAAAAATGAACTCGCCGCCAATCTCAGCCACGGCCAGAAACAGTGGCTGGAGATTGGCATGCTGCTGGCGCAGGAGCCGAAATTGCTGCTGGTGGATGAGCCGGTGGCGGGCATGACCGATGCGGAAACGGCGGAGACGGCAGTGCTGCTGCGGGAGATCGCCAAAAGCCGTTCGGTCGTGGTGGTGGAGCACGATATGGGCTTTATCCGCGAGCTGGGCGTGAAGGTGACTTGCCTGGCGGAAGGTTCTGTTCTTGCGGAAGGCTCGATCGACTTCGTTTCCAACGATCCGAAGGTGATCGAGAACTATCTCGGGCGATGACACAAGTTGGCGCGGTGATGAAAAACTTCAAGTCTTGCTGGATCCAAGGGAAAAAGCTTTAAAGCCAGCAGTTTTACTTAGAGGTTTCATCATGGCTTTGATTGGCATTCTGGTTATGGCGATCGGCGGCGCGGCCGTCTGGTACTGGCGATTGAAAATGGTCCGCGAGGCGGGCAGCGAGGTGATCGATAGTATCGAACGCATGCGTGGCGCCTTCAAACGCCGGCAGTTTCGCAAGAAAGCCGAAGCGGCGCCGCTGGCTTCGATTGCCGATCCGGCGATCGCGGCGGTTGCCTTCTTCTTCTGCATCGCCAAGGAAAAGCCGATGTACCTGGAGGCGGCCAAGGATGTCATTCGCAGCCGCATGGCCGGCATCATCCGGCCGGGCGACATGGATGAAGTGATGGTGTTTTGCGAATGGGCTTCGAAAAACACCATCAATCCGGAGGATCCGATCCGCCGCTTCCGCGACATGTGGATGAAGGCGCTGGATACGAACGAGCGGATACAGCTGATCGGCATTGCCGAGGAAGTCGCCGAAGTCGGTGGCGGCCGGACGAGTGAACAGGAGCAGGCGCTGCAGGTGCTCAGGCGCACGCTCATGAGTTAATAAGTAGAGGGAAGTCGGGGATGCTCGCAGTCAACAATGTCAATCTGCATTATGGTGCCGCTCAGGCGCTGCGCGGCGTCTCCATCCATGCCGAGATGGGCAAGATCACCTGCGTGCTCGGTCGCAACGGCGTCGGCAAGTCGTCGCTGCTTCGCGCCGTCACCGGCCAGAAACCGGTGAGCGGCGGGACGATCTCCTTCGATGGCGTGTCGATGAACGGGCTTTCGCCTTATGTCCGTGCCAAGCAGGGCATCGGATATGTGCCGCAGGGCCGTGAAATCTTTCCGTTGCTGACGGTGAAGGAGAACCTCGAAACGGGTTATGCGCCGCTCGCCCGTCAGGATCGCAACATCCCCGACGAGATCTTTACGCTGTTTCCAGTTTTGAAATCGATGCTTTCCCGTCGCGGTGGCGACTTGTCCGGTGGACAGCAGCAGCAACTCGCAATCGGCAGAGCCATGGTCACGCGTCCAAAAATCCTCGTGCTGGACGAGCCGACCGAGGGCATCCAGCCATCGATCATCAAGGATATCGGCCGCGCCATCCGGTATTTGCGGGATTCGACCGGCATGGCGATCCTGCTGGTGGAGCAATATCTGGATTTCTGCCGCGAACTCGCCGACCACGTCTACATCATGGATCGTGGCGAGATTGTGCATGAAGGGGGAGCTGAAACGCTGGATACGGCAGAAGCAAGGCGGCACCTGACCGTCTGACGCAAATTTTATGTCACAGGATGCAATTTATTGCATGGCTGCCACCCGGTGGAGCCATTTAAATCGCTTCTAATAAGTGTTATTCAGCCGGCATTCAGACAGACAAACACCACCCCGCACCCGACAATGAGGCGCTTGATGGCATTTGAACGCATGAAAGCTCGATCTGGTTCCCAAGCTCTTGGCACTTTTTTTGCGACAGGAGCTTTTTTCTTGGCCGGTGGCCTTGGAATGGCGCATGCCGGATGTGGCGAGACCTATAAGCCCGGCCGTCACGTCACAACGATCGAAGCCGATGGCGTCAAGCGTTCAGCCGTCTATTACGTGCCGTCCTCCTACACGGGCAAAGATAAGGTCGCGGTCGTGTTCGATTTCCACGGCAGCAACAGCAATCCGAACGGCCAGCTCACGCGCTCTTCCTGGGACAAGGTTGCCGAAAAGAACGGCTTTATTGCGGTGGCGCTGCAGGGCAGCCTGCCCGGCAAGGCACCTGGCACCTTTGCCTGGAATGTTCCCCATGTCGAAGTCAGCAAGGAAATCATCCCGACCGGCGGTCAGGGTGGTCTCGACGAGATTTCCTTCATCGATGAAGCCGTCGATGAGGTGAAGGAAGATTTCTGCGTCGATCCGAACCGCGTATTCGCGTCCGGTTATTCCGGTGGCGGCCGCATGCTTTCGGCTTACCTGTGCTCGGGTGGCGATGAATTCGTCGCTGCCGGCTTCGTGAATTCGCTGCGCGCCGGTCGCCCGGTGGAGACCGACGGTAAATGGGCGCCTGAAAAGGCCAATTGCAGCCCGGCCAAGCCTGTGTCGATCGTTGCCTTCGCAGGCGAAAAGGATCGCCAGAACCCCTATGCCGGCGGCGGCGCCGCTTATTGGCAATACAGCTTCAAGACCGCGATCCAGCGCTGGACCGATATGGACGGCTGCACCGGTAATGGCCGCACGGACACGGTCAACGGCGTGACCTACGGCATTTACGACACCTGCAAGAATGGTGCGCGCATCGCCGCCTATTCCTTTGCCAACGGCACGCATGACTGGCCGAAGCCGACGGAAAAGGAAACCGTGATTGCCGCCGCAACTGACAGCGCCAATGGTGTGGTCAAGGTCTCGGCCGTTGCCAAGAAGCCGGCCTTCGATGCCAATATTGACCCGGCCTATCGTATGTGGGACTTCTTCGGCAAGGCCGACAGCACCGATGTCGTGGCAACCGCCGCGCAGCCGAAGGCCAAGATTTCGGAAGCCGCTGCAAAGGACTGCATGGCAACCGGCGACAGCCAGGACATGACGTGCAGCACCAGCCAGACGACAGACATGCGCCGCAGCGGGCAAGGGGCGAAGGGCGCCTTGTAACTAAGGCATTCCAGGGTCGCACGCGGCTTTCCGAACTGTTTCAGGAAGGCTGCGCAAAAATCCGCCTGCCGGAGACTTTTTCTCCGGAGATGGAAGCGGTTCTGATCAATACGTCCGGTGGTCTCACCGGCGGAGATCGAGTGGGGTGGAAGATCGTCGCCGGCTGTGGGACGGCGGCGACGATCACGACCCAGGCCAATGAAAAGATCTACAAGGCATCCGCCGATACCGCGACGCTTTCGACCCGGATCGAAGTCGGCGAGGGGGCGGCCATCCACTGGCTGCCGCAGGAAACCATCCTTTTCGACCAGTCTTCACTGACGCGCAGTCTCGACGTCGATCTCCATGAAAATTCCGATTTTTTAGCCGTCGAAGCGGTTCTGCTTGGCCGCAAGGCGATGGGTGAAGCCGTGTCTCAAGGCTTTTTCCATGACCGTTGGCGCATTCGCCGTGGCGGCAGGCTGATCCATGCCGAGGATCTGCGTCTGGATGGCGCGGTCGAATCGTTGTCGGCCCAGTCTTCAGTCCTGTCGGGGCAGGTGGCGTTTGCGACGCTGTTTTACACCGGGCCGCTTGCGGAAGCGCTGCTTTCGCCGCTGCGAAGCGCGCTCTGTGATGCAAATGCAGGCGTAAGCGTCTGGAATGACAAACTGATTGCCCGAATAACCGCCATTGACGGCTTTGCTTTGAGAAAAATCCTCGTACCGGCAATTTCCGTATTGCGTAATGGCGCGCCAGTGCCGAAAGTCTGGCATATCTGATCCGATAAGCCGGGACGTTCCATGAACCTGACCCCACGCGAAAAAGACAAGCTGCTGATTTCCATGGCGGCCATCGTCGCCCGCCGCCGCCTCGAGCGCGGCGTTAAGCTGAATTATCCCGAGGCCATTGCGCTCATTACCGACTACGTTGTCGAAGGCGCGCGTGATGGCCGTTCGGTTGCGGACCTGATGGAGGCGGGCGCCCATGTCGTGACCCGCGAACAGGTGATGCAAGGCATTCCGGAAATGATCCATGACGTGCAGGTGGAAGCGACGTTTCCGGATGGAACCAAGCTTGTGACCGTGCACGAACCGATCCGCTGAGGAGCAAGTTATGGCTTTGGCCCTGCGACCCAATTGCGAATGCTGCGACACCGATTTGCCCCCGGAAAGCCGCGCGGCGATGATCTGCACGTTCGAATGCACATTCTGCGCCGATTGCGCTTCGGACAAGCTTGGCGGTTTTTGCCCCAATTGCAGTGGCGAACTGGTGCGCCGTCCGGTGCGGCCCGTGGCGGCACTGGTCAACAATCCGGCTTCCACCGTTCGGGTGCTGAAGCCCGAAGGCTGCGGGCCACAAACTGCTTTAACCGCCTGAGGGAGTGATTCATGATACCCGGTGAAGTCATTGCCGCAAAAGGCGAAATCGAGCTGAATGCCGGTGTGCCGACGATTTCCGTCGATGTCTCGAATACCGGTGACCGGCCTATCCAGGTGGGCAGCCACTATCATTTTTTCGAAACCAACAACGGCCTCGCCTTCGATCGCGACAGCGCGCGGGGCATGCGGCTCGATATTCCGGCCGGCACCGCAGTCCGTTTCGAACCGGGCCAGACGCGCTCGGTGACGCTGATCCCGCTTTCGGGCAAGCGCGAAGTTTATGGTTTCCAGCAAAAGATCATGGGAGCGCTCTGACATGGCGACCAAACATTATATCGGCGGCTGCCAGTGCGGCGCCGTTTCCTTCGAGGCGGATGCCGATCTCGACAAGACCGTGACCTGCAACTGCTCGCGCTGCCAGCGTCTCGGTGCCGTTCTGGCCTTCACGCCAAAGGCGGCTTTCTCGCTGAAATCCGGCGAGGAGAACCTCAGCGAATACCGGTTCAACTCGATGAAGCTGCAGCACCTGTTCTGCAAGACCTGCGGCATTCAGAGCTTTTCCTACGGCACCGCGCCCGATGGTGCGGAAATGGTGGCGCTCAACGTCAATTGTCTGGAAGGCGTCAATCCACGCGAACTGACCTCGTATCATCACGACGGCGCGGCAGCGTGAGATGCGAAAGGGTCGGAAAATGCTGAAACTGGCGATGATGCCGCTTTTGTGCGGTTGCGTGTTGTTGGTCGATGGCCCGGCACCGGCGCAGGAGCCGCAGCCGGATTGCAAGGCACCGCAGACACAGACCGACATGACGATCTGTGCCGGCAGGGATTTGGCCGATGCCGATGGCGCGCTGAACGTCCAGTATCAGGCGACCCGCAAGGCGATGAAGGCGCGCGATGCCGACGCAGTGACGGAAGACCAGAAGGGTGCGGAAGCGGCGCTGGTCAAGGCCCAGCGTGCGTGGGTCGCGTATCGTGACGCCGAATGCGATCTGCAGGGTTTTCAGGCGCGCGGCGGGTCGATGGAGCCGATGCTGATTTCGACCTGCGCCGCCAACCTGACGCGCGAGCGCACCAAGGAATTGAAGGCGCTTTCCGAAAATATGTAATCAGGCCGATCCTTGCCGATTGGCGACGACCGAATTTCAGAGGGGAAACCATGTCCTACAAGATGTCCCGTGCTGCCTACGCCTCGATGTTCGGTCCGACCACGGGCGACAAGGTGCGGCTGGCCGATACCGAGCTTTTCATCGAGGTGGAAAAGGACTTCACCACCTATGGCGAAGAGGTGAAATTCGGCGGCGGCAAGGTCATTCGTGACGGCATGGGTCAGAGCCAGGCGACGCGCGCGCAAGGGGCTGTCGATACCGTCATCACCAATGCGCTGATCGTCGATCACACCGGTATCTACAAGGCCGATGTGGGCTTGAAAAACGGTCGCATCCACGCGATCGGCAAGGCCGGTAACCCGGATACGCAGCCGGGCGTGACCATCATCGTCGGGCCTTCCACCGAGGCGATTGCCGGTGAGGGCAAGATTTTGACCGCCGGCGGCATGGATGCGCATATCCATTACATCTGCCCGCAGCAGATCGAGGAAGCGCTGATGTCCGGCGTGACCACCATGCTCGGCGGCGGTTCCGGCCCGGCGCATGGCACGCTTGCCACCACCTGCACCGGCGCGTGGCATATCGAGCGCATGATCGAAAGTTTTGACGCTTTTCCGATGAACCTGGCGCTCGCCGGCAAGGGCAATGCGGCGCTGTCGGCACCGCTGGAGGAAATGATCCTTGCCGGTGCGTCCTCGCTGAAACTGCATGAAGACTGGGGCACGACGCCTGCCGCCATCGACAACTGCCTGACGGTGGCCGATGCGTTCGACGTGCAGGTGATGATCCATACCGACACGCTGAACGAATCGGGTTTTGTCGAGGACACGGTTGCCGCCATCAAGGGCCGCACCATCCACGCCTTCCACACGGAAGGGGCGGGCGGTGGCCACGCACCTGATATCATCAAGGTTTGCGGCAATCCCAACGTCATCCCGTCTTCGACCAATCCGACGCGGCCGTACACCGTCAATACGCTCGCCGAACATCTCGACATGCTGATGGTCTGCCATCACCTGTCGCCGTCCATCCCGGAAGACATTGCGTTCGCCGAAAGCCGTATCCGCAAGGAAACCATCGCGGCGGAAGACATTTTGCACGACATGGGTGCCTTCTCGATCATCTCGTCCGACAGCCAGGCCATGGGCCGCGTCGGCGAAGTGGCGATCCGCACATGGCAGACGGCCGACAAGATGAAGCGCCAGCGCGGTGCGCTGAAGGAAGAAACCGGCGACAACGACAATTTTCGCGTTCGCCGCTATATCGCCAAATACACGATCAACCCGGCCATCGCCCATGGTGTCAGCCATGAAATCGGCTCGGTGGAAGTGGGTAAACGCGCCGACCTCGTATTGTGGAACCCGGCCTTTTTCGGCGTGAAGCCGGAAATGGTGCTGCTCGGCGGCTCGATTGCGGCGGCTCCGATGGGCGACCCGAATGCCTCGATCCCGACACCGCAGCCGATGCATTATCGCCCGATGTTCGCCGCTTATGGCAAGCTGCGCACCAATTCCTCCGTCACTTTCGTAAGCCAAGCGTCGCTCGATGGCGGTCTGGCGCAGCGTCTGGGCGTCGCCAAAAAACTGGTGGCGGTGAAGAACGTGCGTGGCGGCATCGGCAAGGCGTCGATGATCCACAATTCGGCAACGCCGCATGTGGAGGTCGATCCGGAGACCTACGAGGTGCGGGCCGATGGTGAGTTGCTGACCTGCGAACCGGCAACGGTGCTGCCGATGGCACAGCGGTATTTTCTGTTTTGATCCCATGGCCTATTTAATCCGTCGATGTGAACCTGCGGATAATGCCGAATGGGCGCGGTTGAGGCATGCACTCTGGCCGCATGGGGGACTAGATGAACATCGCGCGGAAATCGAAACTGGCTTGCCGGGCAACGTTTTGCGCGGTTATCTCGCCTTCGATCTGGCTGGCGAGACGGTCGGTTTTGCTGAAATTTCCATCCGTCGATATGCCAATGGAAGCACGCGATCGCCGGTGCCGTTTCTCGAGGGGATCTGGATCGCGGATGAGCACCGTCGCCACGGGATCGGTCGTTTGCTGATCGAAAATATTTCGGAAGATTGCGCGGCCGAAGGCTTTGTCGAACTTTGTTCAGATGCCGATATCGCTAATCTCGCCTCACATCATGCCCACCAAAGATGGGGTTTTGCCGAAACGGAGCGGGTGGTCTATTTCCGCAAGGCGCTTTGACATGGGGAGGATAAGGCTTGTTTTTGCGGCGGCGCTGGCGATTGTTGCCACCTTCATACTGGCCGTCATCGTTGGCACGTTTGTCCCACGTCCGCTATTTGCACCGGAACGCACTGCCGTTGCCGATACGCGTCGCATTCTCGTGCTGTCCAACCCGATCCATACCGATATCGCCATCCCGCTGAATGACGAGACGCGCGTAGCCTATGCGTTTCTCGGCGACACCGGCATTCCTGTCGCCGATCCACGGGCCGCTTGGCTGATAATCGGATGGGGAGGGCGGTCGTTTTATCTGGAAACGCCGACATGGGCCGAACTCAAGCCGATGCCGGTCTTTCGCGCACTCACCGTCGACCGTTCGGTCATGCATGTCGATATCGCCGGGCCGATCGACGAGGCGCATCCGTCCATTCGGGCTTTCGACCTGTCCGCCGACGCTTTCCAAAACCTCTCCGGCTTCATTCAGGCGAGTTTCGTCCGCGAGCAGGGCAAGGTCGCCCTCATTCCCGGTGCCGGTTACGGTAACCATGACCAGTTCTTCGAGGCGCATGGCTCGTTCAATGCGCTGGTTGGGTGCAATACCTGGACGTCGGGTGCTTTGCGGGCTGCCGGATTGCGAACCGGTTTGTGGAACCCGCTGCCACAGACGCTCGGCATCTCGCTCGATCTCTACAATCACGCCGAAAATTGAGGCCGCTTTGCCGCCGAGCAATGCTTCCTGTGAATAGCTGCTGTGCAATGCAAGATTTTATTAATAACCTTGCTGCGCTGCGGGAGAATTGTCTTTAGAGAAGTTCCATCTGCCTCGGTACGGGGCAAATGTTCAATTTCTTTTGGAGACAGTCATGCTGGGCAAACGCGTTCCCCAAGTCACTTTCCGCACTCGTGTTCGCGATGAGGCCGTTGGCGGCCCGAACCCCTACCGTTGGCAGGATGTGACCTCGGCCGATTATTTCGCCGGCAAGCGCGTTGTTCTGTTTTCGCTGCCGGGCGCTTTCACGCCGACCTGCTCGACCTTCCAGCTGCCTGATTTCGAAAAGCTTTTCGGCGATTTCCAGGCCGAAGGCATCGATGCCATCTATTGCATGTCGGTCAATGACGCGTTCGTCATGAACGCATGGGCCAAGAGCCAGAACCTTGCCAACGTCACCGTTATTCCGGACGGTTCGGGCGAGTTCACCCGCAAGATGGGCATGCTGGTCGCCAAGGACAATCTCGGTTTCGGCATGCGCTCGTGGCGTTACGGCGCCGTCGTCAACGATGGCGTCGTCGAGCAGTGGTTCGAGGAAGAAGGTTATTCCGACAACTGCGAGAGCGACCCGTATGGTGCGTCTTCGCCGCAGAACATTCTGGACAATCTGCGCGCCATGAAGGTTGCCGCTGAATAAGGTTTTGCCTTTATCGCAATGTCTCGAAAAGCCCGGCAGTGCCGGGCTTTTTGCGTTTAGTCCTGTGGGCCCATCGTGGACCAGACCGGAGTGCCGATCGTCTGCAACAGTTCTGATGCCACGCCATCGATGCGCGCCAGAACGGCCTTGGCAAGCTCTTGGCCCGCGTGGCGCACATCCTCGGTGACGGTGAGGATTTCCGGCCTTATCCAGTTCAGGAACTCGGCCGACTGTTTGGCGACGATATCGACATCAGCGCCGAGCCTGAGGCCTGCCGCCTCGATCCCGGCAGTGAGTGCGATGGTGGAGGAACCGCTGAGCGAGACGATGCCGTCGGGTGGCTCGGGAAGGCGGCACAGACGTTCCGAATGGGTACGCAGCTCGTCAAGCGGTGTTTCCGTCGTCAGGCGCCCCATCGAGACCTCGACCGCCTGAAAATCGGCAAGAGCACGTTCGAAGCCGGCACGACTGTGAGCGTGATAGGACCGGCTTTGTGGTGCCAGAAGTGCGATGCGGCGGCGTCCGCGTTTCACCAGCCGCTCGACCGACTGGTAGACATAGGCCTCGTTGTCGAAGTCGTAGAAGGGGTGGGCGATGCCCATGTCAGTGCGGCCGTGGGTGACGAAGGGCAGGTTGCGCTCCTGCATGAGCCTGACACGCTGGTCTTCAGGCTCGATGCGGGAAATGATCACGCCATCGGCCGAGCCGGTATCGAGAATATAGCGGATCGGCACCATCGGGTCCTTCTCAAAGGAATGCGGCGTGACCACGAGATGGTATTGCGTACCGCCCAGCACTTCGGAAATGCCCTGCACGATCTGGCTGGTAAAACCCATCAGTTCCTGTTCGATGCCGAGAACCAGTGCGATCACATTGGTTTTTCCGGTGCGCAGACGCACGCCGGCACGGTTCGGCTGATAACCGAGCTGGCGCGCCACAAGGCGTACGCGCTCCTTGGTATCGGCACCGATATCGGGGGCATCCTTCAAGGCGCGCGAAACCGTGGTGATGCCGAGCCCGGTCATATAGGCAATCGTCTTCAGGGTCGGACGCTCGGTGGCTGGCGTCCCGCGGGAAAATCTTCTGTCTTCGTCGTCCATGGCTGCGTTCGCGTTAGAAGTGCCGCATTGATGGGTGGCTCAATTGTCTATTTCGCGTCTTACGGCAAAAAACTGTAACGTTACAGTGATTTTTGTACTGGTCATTCTGTGTAGGGGACACAGCCTGCAATTCAGCGTAGGCATGACGCAGACGCACAAATTTTTTGCGTCTGCGAAGGTGCTGATGTGGGAATAATTCATAAATAACTGAATTTATTTGATATTGAGCATGGTCGATGAATTGTGAAATTCTTCTCAGGATTGAATCGATGGGGGCGATAAAATTATTCGTTCCCTCGCGGGTTGCCACCCATAAAACTTTGCCCTAGCTTTTACTGCAACGTTTCAGTGAGGGAGGAGACTCATGCGTATTCGTGCTTTTGCGGCCGTTCTGGCTGCCACTGCGGCACTGCCTTGCCTTGCGCAGGCTGCCGATCTGGAGGTCACGCATTGGTGGACGTCGGGCGGTGAGGCTGCCGCGGCCAAGGAACTGGCAACCGCATTCAATGCTACCGGAAACAAGTGGGTGGACGGCGCCATTGCCGGCGCTGGCAGCACCGCGCGCCCGATCATGATCAGCCGTATTACCGGCGGCGATCCGATGGGGGCCACCCAGTTCAACCACGGCCGTCAGGCCGAGGAACTGGTACAGTCCGGCCTGATGCGCGACCTTTCCGAGGTCGCGGAAAAGGGCAAGTGGAAGCAAGTGATCAAGCCGGCGAGCCTGCTCGACAGCTGCACCTATGAAGGCAAGATCTATTGCGCGCCGGTGAACATCCATTCATGGCAGTGGCTGTGGCTTTCAAATGCGGCTTTCGAGAAGGCCGGCGTACCCCTGCCCAAAGACTGGAACGAGTTTGTTGCTGCCGCGCCAAAGCTGAGGGAGGCCGGCATCCAGCCTCTGGCACTTGGTGGCCAGGCCTGGCAGGCCACCAACCTGTTTGATGTTCTCGTGCTTTCGCTGGGTGGCAAGGAGCTTTACGAAAAGGTCTTCAAGGACAAGGACGAAGAGGTTGCGGCCGGACCGGACATGGCCAAGATCTTTGCCGCCGCCGATCAGGCTCGCCAGATTGCCAAGGGCAACAACGTGCAGGATTGGAACCAGGCCACCAATATGGTCATTACCGGCAAGGCCGGCGGCCAGATCATGGGCGACTGGGCGCAGGGCGAATTCCAGCAGGCCGGCCAGACTGCCGGCAAGGACTATTCCTGCCTTGCAGGGCTCGGGCTGAACCAGGTTTTGGCGACGGGCGGTGATGCCATCTACTTCCCGCTGATCGACAACGAGGAAACCGCTAAGGCACAGGATGTGCTGGCGGAAACCATCGTCGATCCGAAGGTGCAGGTGGCCTTCAACATCAAGAAAGGCTCCGTGCCGATCCGCGGCGACGTCGATATGGCATCGGCCAATGATTGCATGAAGAAGGGTATCGAGATCATCGGCAAGGGCGGCACGACGACCAGCATCGAGCAGCTTGTTTCCGCCGATACGCAGAAGCAGAAGGAAGACCTCATGTCCGAATTCTTCGCCAATGCGTCCATGACGCCGGAGGCCGCACAGGAGCGGTTTGCCGAGATCATCGGTTCGGCGGACTGACAGCCGCTTTCCAGCGCTCAACCTGCCCGGCTCCGCTGACATGCGGGGCCGGACGGATAGGTCACGCACCGTGCAGGGCCGATCGAGGAGGAAACATGCCCCAATCCATGCCGTCGTCAACCGGTTCATCCGGACAGATATCCAGGTTTTCCGGCCGACCCAACCAGCTTTTCCGCAATCTCAATTCGAAGATCGCCTCCATCCCGATGATCTTTGTCGCCCTCGTCATTTTCCTTGGCGGCTCCATCTGGACCATCGTTTATTCTTTCACCAATTCCCGGCTTCTGCCGCGCGCGAATTTCGTCGGTTTCGATCAGTATGAACGTCTCTGGGCCTCGTCGCGCTGGATCGTCTCGATCCAGAATCTGGCGATCTACGGCATCCTGTCGCTGATCTTTTCGCTGGTGGTCGGTTTTGTGCTGGCAGCACTGATGGATCAGAAGATCCGTTTCGAAAACGTTTTTCGCACCATCTTCCTTTATCCCTTTGCGCTGTCCTTCATCGTTACCGGCCTTGTCTGGCAATGGATCCTCAACCCCGATTTCGGCATTCAGGCCATCGTCCGTTCGCTCGGGTGGGAAAGTTTCGAATTCAATCCGATCTATGACGCGGATATCGTCATCTACGGCATCCTGATCGCCGGTCTCTGGCAGGGCACGGGCCTCGTCATGTGCCTGATGCTGGCCGGGCTTCGTGGCATCGACGAGGATATCTGGAAGGCGGCGCGTGTCGACGGCATCCCGATGTGGAAGACCTATATCTTCATCGTCATCCCGATGATGCGCCCCGTCTTCGTCACCACGCTGGTCATCATCGGTGCCGGCATCGTCAAGCTCTACGATCTTGTCGTGGCGCAGACCTCGGGCGGCCCGGGCACATCGTCGGAAGTGCCGGCGAAATATGTCTATGACTACATGTTCCTGGCGCAAAACCTGGGCCAAGGCTTTGCCGCATCCACGATGATGCTGCTGACCGTCGCCATCATCATCATTCCCTGGGCCTATCTCGAATTTGGAGGGAAGAAACGTGGCTGATGTTTCCACTCTCAACACCGCTGCCGTCGGCAATGATGCAGCCAGAAGCAGGCTCTCCACCGGGCCGCGCGGCAGCAAGCCGAAAAAGACCCTGTCGCGCCGCAACATCATGCTCTACGGCATTCTCGGGCTGGCTGCGCTCTATTACCTGCTGCCGCTTTATGTGATGGTCGTGACCTCGCTGAAGGGCATGCCGGAAATCCGTCTCGGCAACATCTTTTCACCGCCGGTGGAAATCACGTTTGAGCCCTGGGTGAAAGCCTGGGCGCAGGCCTGCACCGGCCTCAACTGCGACGGTCTTTCACGTGGTTTCTGGAACTCGGTTCAGATCATGGTTCCATCCGTGATCGTGTCTATCCTCGTTGCCTCGGTTTCCGGTTATTCGTTGGCCAACTGGCGCTTCAAGGGCTCCGAACTGTTCTTCTCCATCCTCATCGTCGGCGCCTTCATTCCCTATCAGGTGATGATCTATCCGATCGTCATCATTCTGCGGGAAATGGGTATCTACGGCACGCTGACCGGGCTGATCATCGTCCACACCATTTTCGGCATGCCGATCCTGACGTTGCTTTTCCGCAACTATTTTGCCTCGCTGCCGGAAGAACTGTTCAAGGCGGCGCGTATCGACGGGGCCGGATTTTGGCAGATTTACGGGCGCATCATGCTGCCCATGTCGCTGCCGATCTTTGTCGTGGCGATGATCCTGCAGGTGACCGGCATCTGGAACGACTTTCTGTTCGGCGTCGTCTTCACCCGGCCCGACACCTATCCAATGACGGTGCAGCTCAACAACATCGTCAACTCCGTGCAGGGCGTGAAGGAGTATAACGTCAACATGGCGGCGACGCTGTTGACCGGTGCCGTTCCGCTCATCGTCTATTTCGTTTCCGGCCGCCTTTTCGTCCGTGGCATCGCCGCCGGCGCAGTGAAGGGATGACCCTCATGAATGTAGTTCCCATCAATACCACTCGGGCCAGCCATAGCGTCTCAGTCCGCGATCTGACGTTATCATTCGGATCACTGACGGTTCTGGAAAACCTCAATCTCGACATTCACAATGGTGAGTTCCTCGTCCTGCTCGGTTCATCCGGCTGCGGAAAATCGACTCTGCTCAACTGCATCGCCGGCCTGCTGGAGCCGACAGAGGGGCAGATCTTCATCAAGGACAAGAACGTCACCTGGGAGGAACCCAAGGATCGCGGCATCGGTATGGTGTTCCAGTCCTATGCGCTTTATCCGCAGATGACGGTGGAGGGAAATCTCTCCTTCGGCCTGAAAGTTGCCGGCATGGCGAAAGACGAGATCGCCAAGCGCATTGCCCGTGCCGCCGAGATCTTACAGATCGAGCCGCTTTTGCAGCGCAAGCCGGCGGCTCTGTCCGGTGGCCAGCGCCAGCGCGTAGCGATCGGGCGCGCACTGGTGCGCGATGTCGATGTATTCCTGTTCGACGAGCCGCTGTCCAACCTCGATGCAAAACTGCGCTCCGAACTGCGTGTCGAGATCAAGCGGCTGCATCAACAGCTGAAAAACACGATGATCTACGTGACCCACGACCAGATCGAGGCCCTGACGCTGGCGGATCGCATCGCCATCATGAAGTCGGGTGTCATCCAGCAGCTGGCGGACCCGATCACAATCTACAATCGCCCCAACAACCTGTTCGTTGCCGGTTTCATCGGTTCGCCCTCCATGAATTTTCTGCGTGGCGAACTGGTGGAGCAGGGCGGGCGTATCGTCTTCAGCACGCATGGCGTCACCTTCGGGCTCGATGGCTACGAGGCATCGGAATCGTTGACTGCCGGACGCAAGGTCGTGCTCGGTGTGCGGCCCGAGCATATCAAGGTCGATGGCGATCTTTCCGGCGAGGAAGCGCATGACGCGGTCGTCGATATCGAGGAGCCGATGGGTGCCGATAATCTCATCTGGCTGAAACTTGCGGGTCATACGATCTCGGTGCGCGTCGGTGGTGCGCGGCGTTACGCAGTCGGTGCGCAAGTGCGGCTCGGTTTCGACATGACCATGGCATCGCTGTTCGATGCCGGGACGGAGGAACGGATTTGATGGTCCGGTCGGTCTGACACGGATCAGGCAGAATTTTCATTTCATGGAGGATGACATGACGACTTTAGGTTTCCAGCTTTACAGCGCCCGCAATTTTCCACCGCTGTCCGATACGCTCAAGCTCGTGGCCGGCGAGGGCTACAAGGAAGTCGAAGGATATGGCGGCCTTTACGCCACGCTCGACGAGGCGGCTCTCAAATCCTTCCGTGCCGAGCTCGATGCCAACGGCCTGAGCATGCCGACCGGCCATTTCGGTCTCGATCTTCTGGAAAACGAACCGGCGCAGGCTCTGCTGATCGCCAAGACACTTGGTCTTTCCGGAATTTATTGCCCGTATCTTGGCGCCGATCAGCGCCCGGCCGATGCCGAAGGCTGGTATGCCTTCGGTAAACGTCTGGCCGAGGCTGGCAAGCGTTATCAGGATGCCGGCTACACCTTTGGCTGGCACAATCATGATTTCGAATTCAAGGCATTGCCGGATGGCTCGACCCCGCAGGAGCAGATTTTTGCGGGCGGTCCAGACCTTGCCTGGGAAGCCGATATTGCCTGGGTCATCCGCGGGGGGGCTGATCCGTTCGCCTGGATCGAAAGCTATGGCAAGAAGATCACGGCCGTGCATGTGAAGGATATCGCGCCGGCCGGCGAGAACACAGACGAGGATGGCTGGGCCGATCTCGGCCATGGCACCGTGCCGTGGAAGGATCTGCTTGAGGCGCTCAAGAAGACCCCGGCGAAACATTACGTGCTGGAGCATGATAACCCCAACGATGTCGTGCGGCTTGCCAAGCGCTCCATCGCCTCGTTCAACACCTACTGATTGCAAGAGATTTCGGAGTATTTCCATGTCCAAGGAACTGGGCGTCGGCATCATCGGATGCGGCAACATTTCCACCACCTATTTTGCGCTGTCGCCACTGTTCAAGGGCCTGAAAATCCTTGCCTGCGCGGATCTCAATCCGGAGGCGGCAAAACTCAAGGCCGAAGAATTCGGGGTTAAGGCGCAAACCATCCCCGAGCTTCTCGCCAATGACGAGCTTGACGTGATCGTCAATCTCACCATTCCGGCGGCACATTTTACCGTGTCGAGGGCGATCCTCGATGCCGGCAAACATGTCTATTCGGAAAAGCCGCTGACGATTACCCTCGAGGAAGGCAAGGAACTGCAGGCGCTTGCCAAGTCGAAAGGCCTGGCCGTCGGCTGCGCGCCAGACACGTTTCTCGGCGGTGCGCACCAGCTTGCCCGTCAGTATATCGATGAGGGTGGTGTCGGCCGCATCACCTCGGGCACATGCCATGTGATGAGCCCTGGTATGGAAATGTGGCATCCCAATCCGGGTTTCTTTTTCCTTACCGGTGGCGGGCCGATCCTCGATCTCGGGCCGTATTATATCGCCAACCTCATCAACTTCCTCGGCCCGATCAAGCGCGTGGCGGCCTTGACCTCCATGGCAAACCCGACACGGCTGATCACCAGCGAACCGCTGAAGGGGCAGAGCATTCCGGTCGAGACACCGACCAATATCCATGCGCTGCTGGAGTTCGGCAATGGCGCGACCATAACGCTGTCGGCCAGCTGGGATGTCTGGTCGCACCGCCACGCCAATATGGAACTTTATGGCACCGAAGGTTCGATCTATGTGCCCGATCCGAACTTTTTCGGCGGCGTGGTCGAGGCGAGCGGGCGGGACAAGGATATCCAGCCGCTCAAGGACTGGGATCACCCATTCGGCAGGGCCAACCAGGAAAGCCCGCAGGGGCCGCGTGCCAACTATCGCACCGCAGGCCTCGCCGACATGGCAATGGCGCTGATCGAGGGACGCGATGTGCGTTGCTCGATCGACCGCGCCCTGCATGGCGTCGATGTCATGACCTCCATCCTGCGCTCAGGGCAGGAGGGCAATTTCGTCGCGACCACCACGACCTGCACTCAGCCGGCAGCCCTCGGCATTGACGAGGCCCTGGCGCTGCTGCGCTGACAAAGTGGTGTAGACGCGCAAGATCCACCCGGTGCCCCTCCCGGGTGGATCTGCTTTTCTGCTGGAACGCATGGGAGAAGACATGATCCGCAACCCGATCTTGCCCGGGTTCAACCCGGACCCCTCGATCTGCCGTGTCGGCGAGGATTATTATATCGCCACCTCGACCTTCGAGTGGTTTCCCGGCGTGCAGATCCATCACTCGCGCGATCTGGCGAACTGGACGCTGGTGCGCCGCCCGCTGGAGCGCGCAAGCCAGCTCGACATGCGCGGCAATCCGGATAGCTGCGGCGTCTGGGCGCCATGCCTGTCCTATGCCGATGGGTTGTTCTGGCTGGTGTTTACCGACGTCAAACGCCTCGACGGGAATTTCAAGGATGCGCATAATTACATCGTTACCGCGCCGACGATCGAGGGTGAATGGTCCGATCCGGTCTATGTCAATTCATCCGGTTTCGACCCGTCCCTGTTTCATGACGATGACGGACGCAAATGGTTCCTCAACATGCAATGGAACCACCGGACGGAAAGTTATGGCGGGGCACCGAAATCCCCGGCCTTCGACGGCATCCTGCTTCAGGAATGGGATCCGAAGACGGGACTGAAGGGGCAGATCAGGAACATCTTTGCCGGCAGTTCGCTCGGTCTCGTCGAGGGGCCGCATCTCTTCAGGCGCAACGGCTGGTATTACCTGACCGTTGCGGAAGGCGGCACCGGCTACAATCACGCCGTCACCATGGCGCGGTCGCGCACGATCGACGGACCTTATGAACTGCACCCGCAGACGCATGTGATCACCGCGAAGGATCATCCGGAAGCGCCGTTGCAGCGCGCCGGGCATGGGCAATATGTCGAGACCCCGGACGGCCAAGTCTATCATACACATCTGTGCGGGCGACCGATGCCGCCCAACAGCCGTTCGCCGCTCGGTCGCGAAACGGCATTGCAGAAATGTGTCTGGAAAGACGACTGGCTCTATCTTGCGCAGGGTGGCGTGGTGCCGGATGTAGACGTCCCGTCGCCGGCCGCTGCCGAGGCCAAGGAGAAGGCTGCGCGTATAGAAACCGTCTTCGACGGACCGTCGTTGCCTCATGAGTTCCAGTGGCTTCGTTCCCCGGCGAAGGACCGTCTATTCAGCCTGTCCGAGAAGGAGAGCGTTTTACGCCTTTTCGGCCGTGAAAGCATCGGCTCGTGGTTTGAGCAGGCGCTTGTCGCCCGACGTCAGGAACATCATCGTTTTCGTGCCGAAACGACGGTCGAGTTTTCTCTGGATACCTATCAGCAGGCCGCCGGGCTGACCCATTATTATAACCGCCACAAGTTTCATGCGGTTGTTGTTACCCTGCATGAAAAGCTTGGCCGGGTGGTGACGATCTTTTCCTGCCCCGGCGATTTTCCCAATGCCCGTATGGTCTTCCCGGTCGAAGGCGGCGTGTCGGTGCCGGAGGGACCGATCGATCTGGCGCTCGAGGTGACCGACAACGACCTGCAGTTCTTCTGGCGCCCGGGTGGTGCGAATGACTGGCAGGCGCTCGGCCCGCAACTGGACGCCAGCGTGATCTCCGACGAGGGCGGGCGTGGCGAGCATGGCTCGTTCACCGGCGCGTTCGTGGGCATGTTCGCCTTCGACACATCGGGGCGCGGCAACCATGCCGATTTCGGGCGTTTTGTGTATGAGGCTCTGGTCTAGCGGCTGTTCGGCGGAGCGCGGTTTTTGTGTGCAGGACGGATAGGCTCTTGTGCTTGCACGGGCGCATGGCAATGATGCGCGCAATCGTATTCGAGTGGGAAAGCCATGCAGCATATCCATTATTATCGCCCCGCCGGTGTCGTCACCGATCCGCCGATTGATACCGTCAGTCTGCCGCACGACCTGCGACACCTTCGCCGCAAGCTTCTGCATCTGTCGAATGGCGACATGGTGATGCTCGACCTCAAGGAAGCGGTGCTGTTTCAGCACGGCGACCGGCTGATCCTCGACAATGGCGATACGATCGAAGTGCAGGCCGCACCTGAGAAGCTTTTTGAGGTGAATGCGCGCGACACGCTGCATCTGATCGAACTGGCATGGCATCTCGGCAACCGGCATCTCTCGGCGCAGATCGAGGAAGGCCGCATTCTCATCCTGCGTGACCACGTCATCCGCTCGATGCTCGAGGGCCTCGGCGCCAAGGTCTATGATGTGGAAGAACCTTTTCAGCCCGTGCGTGGCGCCTATCACGCGCATGGCGGTCATAGCCATGGCCACGATCACGGCCATCACCACGACCATGGCCATGTGCACGGTCCCAACTGCAATCATGACTGACCGGACATGACGGCTGCTTTTGATACGCAGGGCCTGCTGCGGCTGATGGCATGGCTGTCGCCTGCTTTTCCGGTGGGCGGTTTTGCCTGGTCGGGCGGGCTTGAGCGCGCCGTGCATGACCGGCTGGTGACGGATGCCGCGGGTTTAACCGACTGGATTTCGACCGTGCTTTCGCATGGCTCGTTGTGGAACGATGCCGTGCTGTTCTGCGAAGCTTGGCGGCAGTGCGAGGATGCTGAGGCTTTGGCCTCGGTCGCCGAACTCGGGCTGGCGCTGGCCGGTTCGGCGGAACGTCATGCGGAAACGCTGTCGCTCGGCAAGGCATTTGTCGCCGGTGCCGCCGCTTGGCCGCATCCTGTGTTCGATCGTGTGCCGTCCGATCTGCCGTTTCCTGTCGCGGTCGGCGCTGTTGCGGCCGCGCATTCCGTGCCGGTCGACAAAGCACTGGCAGCCTATCTGCATGCCGCCGTTTCGCAGTGGATTTCTGCGGCCATCCGGCTCGGCGTCTGTGGGCAGGCGGATGGTGTGCGGGTTCTTGCCGGTACCGAAACCGTCATTGGCGAGATGTCGGCAAGGGCAGGAGCGCTGACGCTCGACGATCTCGGCACGGCCACGGTACAGGCGGAAATTGTCTCGCTCAGGCACGAGGTGCAGCATTCGCGGCTGTTCCGTTCCTGACGGTCTAAGCGACACCGGTATCTTCCGTATTGAAGCACAATTCGCTGACGTTATTCTCGCGGCAGAGCATTTGAGAGGACATTTCATGAAATCGGCAAACGGTCCCCTGCGGGTCGGCATCGGTGGTCCGGTCGGCTCCGGCAAGACGGCGCTGACGGAAAAGCTTTGCAAGGCGATGCGCGAAAAATATTCGGTCGCTGTCGTCACCAATGACATCTACACCAAGGAAGATGCCGACGCTCTGGTGCGCATGCAGGCGTTGTCGTCGGATCGCATTGTCGGTGTCGAAACGGGCGGATGTCCGCACACCGCCATTCGGGAGGATGCGACGATCAACCTGCAGGCCATTGCCGGCTTGAACCAGCGTTTTCCCGATCTCGACGTGGTCTTCATCGAATCGGGCGGCGACAATCTGGCGGCGACTTTTTCGCCGGATCTGGCCGATATCACCATCTATGTGATCTCCACCTGTCAGGGGGAGGAAATCCCGCGCAAGGGCGGGCCGGGGATCACGCGTTCGGACCTGCTGATCATCAACAAGAAGGATCTGGCGCCTTATGTCGATGTCGATATCGACGTGATGGACCGCGACGCTGCCCGCATGCGCGAACAGAAACCGCATGTGTTCACCGATTTGAAGCGCGGCGAAGGCGTCGAGCATGTCGTGCGGTTTCTGGAATTGCATGGCGGCCTTTGAAGTCGGAGGCGTTCATGAAATTTCTGAAAATCCTGTTTGCCGGCCTGTTTACGGCATCAGTTGTGTCGGCTGTTCAGGCCGCCGAAGCGCTTGACAGACATGTGACCGGATTGACAATCCGCAACCTTGTGTGGGGCGGTTTCGAAACGCAGGCTGACATTGAGGAAACCATCAGCGAGGAATATCTCGATCCGGCAGACCTGAGCGAAGCCGACCGGCAGTGGATTCGCGAGGAAACGGTGGGGCTGTTCGAGGAAAAGCGCGATGAGGAAAAGACCTGGCCGAAGGAGACGGATGTCGATCGTCTCGAGGCCGCCTTCGCGCAATTGGAAAAGGTCGACATCATCGCCCTTCACAATGCAGGCGTCACCCAGTCGGACGGGCGTTCGGATGTCAGCGAAGAATTCCATGCTCGCGGAGATGCCGGGCAGTCCTCGCGCGGCTGGGTGTTTTATCACTCCCAAGATGTCGACGGTGCGCTTGCCGGCGGCGACCTCTACCTTGCTTTCGGTGCCTTCAGGAACGCCGACTCAATGGCGCCGGTCGTTGCCCGAGAAATTATGGCCGTGCTTGGTCAGCACGGCCTCAAGGCGACGTGGGATGGCGATGTCGGCCAGCGCATCCGCATTGCGCCATTCATCTGGCGCAAGCGCAGTCCGGCCGATTGAGTTTTACACGACCTCGCGCAGCGCCTGCACGTCGCCGATCTGGATCATGCGGCCGCGAACGGTGACGCCACGCGGACGAAGCGTGGAGAAAGCGCGCGACAGCGCTTCAGGTGCCAGGCCCAGCATGCCGGCCAGAAGGTTTTTCTGGAAGGGAAGCTGAACGGAGGCCGGGCCGCGATCAAGCGGGCAACGTTCCAGCAGGTAATCGGCCACACGCTGCGGAGCGGTGTTCAGGCGGTCGCTGCCGACGCAATGCATGGTGTCGATGAGGTGCTGGGACAGGCAGGTCATGACCGAGCGGGCGATATTGCTGTCCTCTTCGGCCAGGCGGCGAACGGTGCCGAGATCGAAACGGGCAAGCGTCGCCGTATCGGCGGTCTGGGCGTTGAACGTGTAGTCATCACCGCCATAGATCATGCATTCGGCGAAAACGTCACCGGGCTGGCAAATGCGCACATCGGCATGACGGCCTTCACGGCTTAGCCGGAACAGGCGTACATAACCATTGAGAACACAATAGAATGCGTCGGCATTTTCACCCTGGCGGAACACCGAGGAGCGTCCCTCGCGTTCTTCCACGATGGCGCTGTCGAGCATGCGCTGCAGGGAACGTCCCTGAAGGCCGGTCAGCAGCGTTGTCTTCAAGAGCTGACCACGTTCGCTTTCGGTGATGGCGTGTTTGTTCATCGTTGCAGTTCCTCCTTTGCCGGGGGCTAAAGGGCCGGCGGTTCTTCGATGAGAGGAGGATAGCCGATGGTCCGACCGGCAATTTGATGTTCATCAAAGTGTCGGCCGGAAAAACGGGCTTGTGTCATTTGACCGCAGTGGTGAGCCTCGCAGCTTCAGAGACCACTCATCCTTGCGTGCTGCAGTGCGAGAAAACTCGACCTATTCAGCGGCGAGCGGTGGCAAGCGCAGCACATTCGTGCCCTGACCGCCCGGCGATCTGTCTTCAGTCTTGTCGCGTTCGATCCGATTGATTCGCTCTTCCAGTGCCGCAATGCCTTCCGCATGGTCGCGGGCGGCCTTGCTGAGCGCTTCTTCCGACATCGGCAATTCTTCCTCGTCCTTCTTGCCGACCAACCGGCCGAAGAGACGGGCAAGCAGGCGCGACAGGTCATCCATGATGAGGAAGAAGGCGGGCACGACCAGCAGCGACAGCACGGTCGAGACGATGATGCCGCCGATCACGGCGATCGCCATCGGCGCGCGGAACGAGCCACCTTCACCGACGCCGAGCGCCGACGGCAGCATGCCAGCCGACATCGCGATTGAGGTCATGATGATGGGGCGGGCACGTTTGCGACCGGCTTCGACCATGGCATCCACCCGGTTCATGCCGGTATGTTTCATCTCGATCGCGAAATCGACCAGCAGGATGGCGTTTTTGGTGACGATGCCCATCAGCATGAGTATGCCGATCAGCACGGGCATGGAGAGCGCGTTCTGCGTGATGATCAGCGCCACCGCCACGCCGCCGATCGCCAATGGTAGCGAAAACAGGATGGTGAAGGGCTGGATCACATCCTTGAACAGCAAGATCAGCACGACCAGCACCAGAAGCAGGCCGAGCAGCATGGCATTGGCAAAGCCGGCCAGCATTTCGTTCTGCACTTTCGCATCGCCGCTTTCCGCCAGTTTCACGCTCGGCGGCAGCTTGGTTTCGTCAACGATGCGCTTGAATTCCGCCGTCGAGGTTTCGAGTGCCGTGCCCTGCGGCACGTCGGAACCGATCGCGACGACACGGTTGCGGGCATTGCGCTTGATCGAGCTCGGTCCCTCCGAATAATCGATATCGGCAACGCTATAAAGCGGCACGGTCGCTCCCGAAGCGGTCTTGATCTTCAATGAGCGGATGCGTTCGAGATCGCGCCGCGTATCGAGCGAGGTCTGAACACGGATCGGGATCTGCCGGTCATCCAACGAGATTTTCGTCAGCTGCGCGTCTATATCGCCGATCGTGGCGACACGAACGGTCTGCGAAATCTGCTGCGGCGTCACGCCCAGACGTGCGGCCTCATCCTTGCGCGGACGGATCTGCAGTTCGGGGCGGGGCAGGGCGCCATCCTGCGAGACATTGGCGAGGATAGGCGAGGCGCGCAGGTTGGATTCCAAGAGCGCGACAGCCTCGTTCAGCTCGTCATTGTTATCCGAAAGGAAGTTGAAGGTGAGTTCGCGCTCGGCGCGGTCGTTGATCTTTGAAATGCGCACATCCGGGATGGACTGAACCTTTGCGAACAGCTCCTTCTCGATATCCCATTGCGGACGCGTGCGGCCGTGGTCCTCCATCTTCGGCAGATAGGCACCGATCAACGGGATGTTGCCAAAACCCTTGTTGACGATGGTTTTGACCAGCGAGTGGTCCATGTTGCGCAGAATGACGCGGATGGTGGCGCGGCGCAGTTCGAGATCGCCCTTGGGCGAAGCGCCGCCCAGCACGAACACGCTTTCGACGCCGTCGAGATCCTTCACCGTATCGTAGATCTGGGCGCTGGTTTCGTCGGTTTCTTCCAGCGTTGCATTCGGAGGCAGTTCGACGGAAAGCACGATGCGTGAAGAGTCTTCCGGGGGCAAAAAGCTGCCCGGCACTTTCGACAGAAGAAAGAGAGAGCCCGCCAGAAAGGCAATCGCGCCGAGCAGCGTCGCATAGCGCCAGTACCATTTGTGGGTGGTGCCGGAGACGACCTTCGAATAGGCGCGCATCAGGCGGCCGTCATTGTCGTGATGGTCATCCATCGCGTCTTCGGCACGCATCAGATAGGCGGCCATGAGAGGCGTGATAAGGCGCGCCACCATCAGCGAGAAGAACACCGAGAATGCGACGGTCAGGCCGAACTGGATAAAATATTGGCCCGGAATGCCCGGCATGAACGATACCGGCACAAAGACGGCAATGATCGTAAAGCTGGTGGCGATGACGGCGAGGCCGATCTCGTCGGCGGCTTCAAGCGCTGCCCGGTACGGCGTCTTGCCCATCTTGATATGGCGGGCGATGTTTTCGATCTCGACGATTGCATCATCGACAAGGATGCCGGTTGCCAAGGTCAGCGCCAGAAAACTGACGAGATTGAGCGAAAACCCCATCACGTCCATGATCCAGAAGGTCGGCACGGCCGACAGCGGCAGGGCGACGGCGGCGATCAGCGTGGCGCGCCAGTTGCGCAGGAAGAGGAAGACGACGATGACGGCAAGGACTGAACCTTCGACCAGCGTGTGCAGGGCGGATTCGTAGTTTCCATAGGTAAAGTAAACGGAATCATCGACCATCTGGATGGCGACGTCAGGATGGGCGGCACGAACCTGATCGAGACTTTCCGCCACGGTTTCGGCGACGGAAACCTCGCTTGCACCCTTGGCGCGGAACACGGCAAAGGTGACGGCGGGATTGCCGTTGAAGCGCGAGAACGACTTCTGTTCGGCATAGGTATCAGTCACCCGACCGAGCTGCGAGAGTTTTACAAAGTTGCCGGTGGGCAGGGTGATGGTCGTGTTGCTCAGTTCCGCGACATCGCGGGCATCGCCGAGCGTTCGAATGGCCTGTTCATTGCCACCGATCTGGCCACGGCCGGACCCGAGATCGACATTGGTGCCGCGCAACTGCTCGTTCACCTCGGCAGCGGTAATGCCATAGGCATCGAGCCTGCCGGGTTCGAGCATGACCTGCACTTCGCGGTCGGAGCCGCCGTAACGGTCGATACGACCGACGCCAGCCTGACCCTGCAGGGCGCGTTTCACCGTATCATCGACAAACCACGAGAGTTCCTCCAGCGTCATGTTGGGGGAGGAGACGGCAAAGGTCTGAATCGCCTGGCCTTCGACATCGACCTTGGAAACGACCGGTTCCTCGACATCAGCGGGAAGATCGCTGCGGATGCGGTCAATGGCGTCCTTGGTGTCCTGAACCGCTTCGGCCGTGGGTTTTTCGATGCGAAACAGCACGGTTGTCGTCGACTGGCCGTCGACCACCGTCGACTGGATTTCATCAATGCCGCTGATCGAGGCGACAGCGTCCTCGACCTCCTTGGTGACCTGCATTTCCAGCTCGGCCGGTGCGGCACCATTCTGCACGACGCTGATCGACACGACCGGCACGTCGATATTGGGGAAACGGGTGATCGGCAGCGCATAAAAGGACTGAATGCCGACGAACATCAGCAGCACGAAGCCGAGGATCGGCGCGATCGGATTGCGGATCGACCAGGCGGAGAAGTTCATCGAGACAGTCCTCAGTTCGACGCTTGTTTCTGCGCTTCGCTATTCTTGGGCTCTACAGGGGCTATGCGGTCGCCGTCGCGCACGAAGGCGCCGGCCTTGGCCACGACCTTGTCGCCGGCCTTCAGGCCGCTGATGATTTCGACGAAGCCGGAATCCTGAATACCGGTCTCCACGGCAGCCTGCCTGACAACATCGCCTTCCACTTTTCGTGCGACAGAGCCATCGCGGCCGCTGGTGACCGCCGATTGCGGCAGGGCGAGCGCCGTCTTCTGTGCGACGATCACCTCGGCGCTGGCGTACATGCCGGCGCGTGCCGTGCTGGTGGCATCAACAACGATGTGAACGGCACCAAGGCGGGTGGAGGCATCGACCGTTGGCGACACGAGGCGCACGACGCCTTCGATGCCGCTGCGGTTGCCGGCCACGCGGATGGTTGCCTTCTGATCCCGCTTGATCTTGCCGATATCTGTTTCTGCCAGATCGGCGACAAGTTCGATGGCGCCGTCACGGATGACGTTGAACAGCGGCTCGCCGCTGCCGGCGGCAATGGCGCCAACCTTGGCGTTCTTCACCGAAACGACGCCGGCGACCGGTGATTTAACCTCGGTACGGGCGAGTTTGAGATCGATATCGGCGATCTGCGCGTCGACAACCTTGATATCGGCTTCGGCGACACCTATGGCTTGCTGGGCCGCCTTCAGCTTGGCATCGGCGACTTCGGCCTGTGCTTGTGCCTGCTCGACCTGAGAGACGGAACTGGTGCCGTTCTGGCCGAGTCGTTTAGTGCGGTCACGTTGGCGTATCGCGTCGTCATAATTGGCCTGCGCTTCCACGACCTGGGCCTTCGACTGCGCCAGACCCGCCTCAGCCTTTGCCTTGTTGGCCTGATACTGGCTCTTTTGCAGGACCAGCGCATCACCATCGAGGACAGCCAGCACGGCACCCGCAGCGACACGGTCGCCGACATCGACGTTCAGTGTCTTGATCGGCAGGCCGTCGACAAGCGGCTGGACAAGGATTTCATCGATTGGACGGATTGTGCCTGTGGCGATGACACGGTCGGTCAACGGTCGTTCTGCCGCCTGTGTGACGACGATCGCGGGCAGTTTCGGCTCCGCCTTTGGCTGAGGCTCCTGCGCATGCAAAGGGCCTGCAAATGCGGCAACGAACACGATGACGGCGGCTGCTGGCAAAAGGTCAAGGCGGCGTCGTGACATACGGACTCTTTCATGGGTAGGGGAGAGAATCCAATCGCGACCGATCGAGATTGCGCCTCCCAACGCAACGTCGCCGCTGAAATGTGCATCGACATTTGCGATTGCAAGTACCGGCTTCACGTTTGCGTGAGCTTATCGGCTTGGGTAGCGCAAATCAATCACAGCGACGTAACACCCGCTTTGCAGTTTCTTTGCAATTTGTAACAGCGAATCTTCAATGCATGTGGGCTGTTTGCGGCTTTGTTGAGGCTCAGGCCTCGACGAGTTCGAGACGCTTTTCGATGCGCAGGATGCGTTCATCCATACGATCGAGACGATTGGAGATGCTGGCATATTGCGCCGTCAGAATGCCGACCTGCGTTTCGAGGATGCCAAGTCTGCCTTTGATTTCCTGTACGTCTTCAGACAAACGATCCTGCGTGGCACGAATGGCGCGCAGATGTTCAAGCACGAGGTTTTCGACTGCCGGTGACATGCGGTTGGCTCCGCGTTGCAGGTTTTGCAAATATAGCGGTCAATGGGTCATGCGACAATCGCGATATCTTGCCGGCGTCTGATCATGAGCAGGCGCAAAAAAGCCCGAAGCATCGCTGCTCCGGGCGTTTGTCTGTCGATTGCTTTGGAGGCGGATCAGGCTGCCGTACGGTAGCGCTGGCCTGTGTGCGAAGCGTGGCCTTCTTCCAGTTTGAAGTTCTGCAGGATGGTCTGCAGCTGGCGGCTTTCCTCGGCCAGCGTTTCGCTGGCGGCGGTGGTTTCTTCCACCATGGCCGCGTTCTTCTGGGTCATCTGGTCCATGTGGTTGACCGAGGAGTTGATCTCGGCCAGCGCCATTGACTGTTCCTTGGCGGCGGTAGCGATCGATTCCACATGCTCGTTGACACGGTTGACGAGGTTTTCGATTTCCAGAAGCGCATCGCCGGTGGAGCGAACGAGGCTGACGCCGCCTTCGACTTCCGAAGCCGAGGTGCTGATCAGCGTCTTTATTTCCTTGGCGGCATTGGCGGAACGCTGCGCCAATTCGCGGACTTCCTGGGCGACGACTGCAAAACCACGACCGGCCTCACCGGCACGGGCGGCTTCGACACCGGCGTTCAGCGCCAACAGGTTGGTCTGGAAAGCGATTTCGTCGATCACGCCGATGATCTGGCTGATCTTGTTCGAAGACTCTTCAATGCGGCCCATCGCGGTGACGGCCGAGCGAACGATGTCACCGGATTTCGATGCGCTCTGCTTGGTCTGGTGCACCATGTCGCGGGCTTCGTTGGAACGGGCGGAAGCCGCGCGCACCGTCGCGGTGATTTCGTCGAGTGCTGCGGCGGTCTCTTCCAGCGAGGCTGCCTGCTGCTCGGTGCGCTTGGACAGATCGTTGGCAGCTGAGGAAAGTTCGGCCGAGTTGTTGTTGATCGTGCCGGCAGCGCCGCGCACATTATGCATGGTGGCGCGCAGCGTCACCATCGTGGCGTTGACATTGCCCTGCAGTTCGGCGAACGCGCCCTGGAACTGGCCTTCCATCGTCTGGGTCAGGTCTGCATCGGCGAGAGCTGCGACGACGCGGCGGACTTCGGTAATGGCGCTATCGACGCTCGCCACCAGTTCGTTGACGCTGCCGGCAAAACGGTTGAGGTCTTCGCTCTGGTAATCCTTGCGGATACGGGCGGTGAAGTCACCGGCAACGGCGGAAGCGACGACGGTGGCGATGCTGGACTGCAGGTCGGAGCTGCGCTCATGCAGCACGGCTTCCTGTGCCTTCAGCTGGTTCATCGCCAATGCGTTCTGGCGGAACACGTCGACGGCGCGGCCCATCTCGCCGATCTCGTCCTTGCGCGACGCATCGACGGCGCTGCCTTCGAGATCGCCCTTGGCGAGCTTCGTCATGGCGTTGGTAATATCACGGATCGGGCGCACGATGCCGCGGCGGGCAACCAGCGTGCTGATGACGCTGCCGAGCGCGATGAAACCGAGGGCGGCGAGCGCCGAAATGAGAAGTGCTGTCGAGGAGGATTCGACGGCAGATGCGCGGGCTTCCGCCAGCGACTTGCCGGAATAGGTGCTGTAGACCTTGACCGTGTCGGTCACGACCTTTTGGCCATCGAGTGCCTTCTTGAGGCCAGCCGCGATGGCTGCGGTGTCTGCCGGGTTCTTTTCGGCAACATCGACCATCTTGCGGATCTCGCCAAAATAGCTCTCCATTGCGCCGCGAATGGTTTTCAGCTGGTCCCTTTCGGTGGCGTCAGCCGTGGATTCGATTTTTGGCAGGCGCCCCAGCATTTCATTGGAACGCTTTTCAGCCTCTGCGCGAAAATCCTTCGCCTTTTCCGGCGCTGCGGCCAGCTGATAGGTCATGCGGCTGATGGCGATGATGTCGACGCGCAGGTCCATCGCTTCGCGCGCAACTTCCTCACGGGCGCCGACGGAGACCATCGCCTGCTGGAGACCGTAAAGGCCGCTGCCGGCAACACCGGCGATGACGACCGAGGACAGGCCCATCACGACCGTGACGATGCCGAGTTTCTTTGAAATGGCCATATCTTTGAATGCCATAGTGCTACACCCCACCCATAAAACTGCACAACACAATAGCGCGCGGCGCCGCACTCCATCAGGAAAGCGCATCAGCATGCTCTTGCGACAAGATGACAGGTTCGCACTAATTGGCGGTTAAAATGAAAACCGATAGTTGTTGTGCCAATAAAGTATTGGGTGGACTTTATTGTATCGAATAAATGTTATTCGAGTGGGCGATTGCTCAATGCGGGTGTGCTAAAATTCTTTTGAATGCAAATACTTCATTTTCTCGCATCTTTGCCGGAATATCTCGCGCATGCCGCGAAAATGTTGCGGCGCGGAATATATTGCGATGCACAATAAGTTCCCATTGCCATGCGCGCAAATAAATTTTCGTTTTATCTCGATAAAAGGGAGGCGGGGTTTCGGCCACGTTGCGCGATGTCGGCATCGTCAGGCGCCCCATAGTAGCGGCGACTTTTTTGCCACGGCTCCACCCAAAGTCGTGCGTCGCACCGATCCCGCCACTTGCGTGCAGGAAACCTTTGGCCTATTTCGGCGGCATTGATTTCTGGAACAAGGGAGCGCCCGATGCAAAACATCTCCGCACGCCCCAATGGGGTTTCGGCTTAACTCGGTCATTGTGCCGATGAATGCCGATTGACCTGCCGCGCCGATTTTTTCGGCTTTGCGGCAGACGATCACTCCTACCCAGAGTTTTTCAAAATGGGCACTTCCATCGGGAGCGACAGCTCCCACATGCCGTCCGGTGAGCCGGCGGCCATTCACCGTGTCTTTTCGGACAAGGCCTGGATCGAAGGCGCCGCCCTTCACCAGCTAGACGAAATGGCACGCCTTCCGGGTGCAAAGGAAATCGTGGCATTTCCTGATCTTCATCCCGGCAAATACGGGGCGACCGGTGTCGCGCTGTTGTCTAAGCGTCTTCATCCGCTGCTGATCGGCAACGATATCGGCTGCGGCATGTCGCTGTTTGCGCTGGATCTGCCGCTGCGCAAGCTGAAGATCGACAAGGCATCCGACCGTTTGCGCACATTCGAGGCGCAAGAGGTTGGCGACGTCTCTGCGCGTCTTGAGGCGGAGGGTCTGCCGCCAGAACTTTTCGAAAACTCGCTCGGCACGATCGGCGGCGGCAACCATTTCTGCGAGTTGCAGGCAATCGACAGGGTGGCTGAGGGCGAGGATTTTGACGATCAGCGTCTTTATCTCCTTGTCCACTCCGGTTCTCGCGGTTTGGGTGCCTCGGTTTTCGACGGTACGGTTTCAGGCCATCCTTCGCTGAAGGACGGTCTTGATCCGGCATCCGAAGCGGGGAAGGCGTGGCTTGCTGCGCATGACCGCTGCGTCGCCTGGGCCTCGCTCAATCGGCAGATGGTGGCGGAGCGGGCGGCGATGGCTCTCCGGGCCGGAGTCGAACCGATTGCTGACATTCCGCACAATCTCGTGCGGATGTCTGATCGTGGTTTTATCCACCATAAGGGCGCAGCAGCGGTGCGGCCGGGGGAGTTGGCGCCCGTTGCCGGTTCCCGTGCCAGCCTCAGCCATCTGGTGCGGGCAGGTGAGGGCGTGTCTGGCGCGCTCGGTGCGATCTCTCACGGGGCGGGCCGCAAATACGACCGCGCCAGCATGTATGGCCGTGTCGGCAAAACGCGGTCGGATCGCGAGCAGTTGCTGCGTAATGCCTGGGGTGGGGTGGCGATCTGCGATGACCGCAATCTCGTCATCGAGGAGGCGGCTGCTGCCTACAAGGATGCGGGCCATGTCGTGGCCGATCTTGTTGCCGCAGGTCTGGTCGAGCCGGTCGCGACCTTGCGGCCGCTTGTCACCTACAAGAAGGCGGTGGACGAGGTCGAGGCCGAACGCCGCGAGCGCAAGACCGATCATCGGGATGCACGGAGGCAGAAACATGGCTGGCGTTGATCTTCTCGTCACCTCCGGCGACGGTCCGGTCGAATGCCGGATTGCCGTGGCGAAACTGGTCGATATCCTGCGGGTGGAGGCCGGCAATCGCGGTTGCGGTTTCGGGGTCAGTTTCGGGCCGATGCCGGACAGGCATGGGCCGAAATCGGCGATCGTCAATCTCGACGGCGAGGGGGCAGCAGCGTTGGCCGGTGATTATACCGGCTCGATCAAGTTCATGTTCAAGAGCCCGGTCCGGCCGGGGCACAAAAGACAGAACTGGTTCGTGGCGGTGCAGCCGGTCGATCTTGCCGCCGAGCGGGTCGACAATTCTCTTGATCCCGCCGACTTGCGGTTCGAGACCTTGCGGGCAGGCGGGCCGGGTGGGCAGCACCAGAACACCACGGATAGCGCCGTGCGTGTCGTGCATATCCCGACCGGGCTGACGGTTCTGGCGCGTGACGAGCGCTCCCAGCATCGCAACAAGGCGCTGGCGATCCGGCGTCTTGCCGGCATGCTGGACATGCTGGAACACGGCAAGGCGGATGCGGCGCGGCGGGACCGTTTTCTTGCGAACCGCAATCTGGAGCGCGGCAACGAGATAAAAACCTTCAAGCTGTGAACCTGAAACGGCCCCATCCGGGGCCGTTTCATCAGCTCGTTCCGCCTCGTCGGTCGCGCCATTTTTGGCATCGGGTAAATTTCCTGACCAAAATCATCAACTTTAATCTTTACTCTCAAAATCAAGTTTATTAGTGTGCGCATCAACACAGCATTCCCGCTCTAGGGGATTGTTCGAAATTCGATTGCAGCACTTTGATTGCGACACGAGGTTGGTGATGGCGAAGAAGCAGAAGCGCAAGGGCGGAAACAGCGGTGCCGAAGAGCAGGCGCGTGAAGCCACCAGCATTACCGAGGCGCAGCAGGATATCCGCAGCTTCCTTTATGTCGGTGGACGTGACTGCCAGGTGGCGCATCTGCGCGCGATTGCCAGCGCGCATGGCGCCGAATTGATCCACCATGACGGCGGCCTGCGCGAGGCGGTCTCCCGCATCGATACCGTGCTGCCTTCGGTCGACTGTGTGTTCTGCCCCATCGACTGTATCAGCCATGACGCGTGTCTTCGCGTCAAAACGGGCTGCAAGAAGTTTGGCGTCACCTTCGTGCCGCTGCGCAACGGCTCCAAATCCAGCCTCGATCGCGCCCTCCAGACCATGAAGGATCGCCGCGAAGAGCGCCGTGTTTCCTGAGTTCTCGACATTGCAGATGCATCACGCAGCCCGGTCGCAAGCCGGGCTGTTTTGTTTTGTGGGCGATCGGGAAAAGAAGCGTGCACCCCTAAATGTGACAGTTGAACATTTTTTCGCGGGGCGATACAGGGTTAAGGATTGTTTAACCAAATCGTTTGCCTCGGACCATTCCTTTGAGACCCCAGAAACCTCGCAATTATCTGTCGCAGTTTTACAGCGCCAATGACAACGCGCTGCCGCGCATGCGCAAGGCGAATATTCTGGCACGGGCCATTTATCCGAAGTCGGGCGTCAAATCCTTTGCAACGATGCAGGTCCGTATCGTCGGCTTGCACGAGAAGGGCGCGATCATCCAGTCCAAGGCGATCGAATTCCTCCCGGAACATTTTTACATCTGCCTCGGCGCCGGTGAGATCTTTTTCACCTGCGCGCGGAAGAACATCATCAAGGGCGAAATGGTGGTGGCCTTTTCGGAGGCAGAAGATTCGTTTTTTATCGAGGCTCTGTCGCGCCTCGTTCTGCCGTTGGAATCGCTTGGCGGCATTCGTGATGCCTGCCCGCCGGTCGTTCAGGCCCGCATGCGCGGAAAACACAGGCCGACAGCCACGATTTAATGTGACTCTGTGTCGTTTTTGATCGATGCTGCAGGCGTCGCTGTGGGTGTTTACTGCTCGTTAAGGTTTGCGGCCATTCAGCCGCGATTTGGCAAATCCTCCGGGTTAACCTGTGATTCACCGTAGATTTTTAGAGGGTAGTCATAATGAACAACGATGCATCCACCGGCCATCCAAATTCCCGCTCCGCCATGCCGGCCACATCGCTGGAACTTTCCTCGCCGCGCGTGCGTGACATTCCGATCGAAGTGCAGGCTGTGCTCGGCAAGGTGAAGGTGTCGGTTTCGCAGCTGATGTCGGCAAAGCCCGGCGAGCCCTTCTGGCTCGACAAGCATTTTGGCGAACCGGTCGAGCTGCAGGTCAACGGCAAACGTATCGGTTACGGCGAGATCATCGCTGATGAACGGGAAAACATCATCGGCATCCGGATGATCTCCGTTGAGGCTGACCTTTAGGCTTTCCGAACCGGCAGGAAGGCGCCTGCGGCGGTGACCAGCCAGCCGAGCATCATCATCGAGCCGCCGAAGGGGGCGGCAAACGGAAACAGCCGGTCGCCGAGAAAATGGCGCGAGACGAGATCGCCGGCAAACACGATCGTGCCGAGGGCGAGGATCAGGGCCGCAAGCGTTGCGGTGCGGAAACGGGTATCGGCCAGATAAAGCCCGAGCAGGACCGGCGCATGCGCCAGGCACATGGTGGAGGCCGAGCCGAGCAGATGGGTATCGCCGCTGTGGCTGGCCGCTGCCGCAAGTGCTACGCCCGAAAGACCCATCAGGCCGCTTGCCAGCAGGATCAGCGGGCGCAGTTTGTCTATACCGGTCAACAGCTTATTCCTTGTTCTGCATGTGAAAGCCCAGCCGTTCGATCGGCGGCCAGATGATGTCGCGCAGTTTTGGGTTTTCGATCGTCTCGTCCAGCGCGCGGCGGAAACACAGCAACCATTCGTCACGTTCGGCGGGGCCGATTTCGGCGCCGAAATGGCGTGAGCGAAGGCGCGGATGGCCATATTTTTCGACATAGACCGGTGGGCCGCCGAGATAGCCCGTCAGGTAGTCGTACAGCTTGGCTTCGCTTTGCGTCAGGCTCTGCGGATGAATGGCGCGGCAACGTGCGGCTTCCGGCAATGTGTCCATCAGCTCGTAAAACCGCCGGCAAAGCGCGCGCACCGCCGCATCGCCGCCGATTGCCTCATAGAGCGTGATGGTTTCGCCTGTCATGCAAGATCCGTTGTTTCCGCCGCAGGCCGGTATGAGCGCCGAGCAGTTCCCGGCACATAGGTGGGCTTCGGTTTCGATTGGTGTTTGATATTTGTTACGCTGCCTAGCCTTGGGCGGCAAGCCGCCAACGCGTCGCAGGACAGAACATGCGGCTCAGGTTGGCTGGCGAGCCGGTGAGCGAGTAAGGTAGGTAGCCGGTGCGAAGTCTTCGCCGACCGCCATACCGGCCGATGGTTCAAGCAGCATGGGTGACGCGGGCCAGCGCGCCTGCCGCATCACAGGATGCTGTGGCCGATCTGTTGGCGTACGGCATGAGGGAACTGCGCCAAGCCCGGATGCGGGTTCCCTAAACCTCGATAACGGCCTGTTGGTGCTGCCTGTATCGTTCGAAATCATGCCGCACCCATCACGTCCGCGCTGCGGGGACCGCTCGGCGCATCGGCGATGGCAATATCGAGCCTTGCGCGCTCAACCTGTGCCCTTTGAATGCGGGCGGCGCTTTGCAGAAGCTGTACAAAAGCTGCCACTGGCACGTTATCGGCCTTGAGCAACTGCACGATCATGGGATCGCTGACGGCTTCGCTGATTGTCAGATCTCTACTCATTCGCGCTCCTCCTTCGCAACCGAGCAGTCCGCTGAAATTGCGCTCATTTGATGTCCCGGACAAGCGCTTTTTTAGCGAGGTCGAAAGTACCAGAATGGTGCATGCGACCGCCTTGATCTCGCGCAACCGCACCGGCGCCATCTGTCATTATCGCGGCAGGGCTCCTATATAGACGGGGACATATCAAACAGTGGAGACACGTCATGACAACAGAACGCGCAGTGCTGGCGGGTGGCTGCTTCTGGGGGATGCAGGATCTCATTCGAAAGCTGCCTGGCGTCATCGATACTCGCGTCGGCTACAGCGGTGGTGAGGTGCCCAACGCCACCTACCGCAACCACGGCAACCATGCCGAGGCGATCGAGATCGTCTTTGATCCGGCCCGCATCAGCTTTCGCGACCTTCTGGAATTCTTCTTCCAGATTCACGACCCATCGACACCGAACCGTCAGGGCAATGATCTTGGTCCGAGCTACCGTTCGGCAATCTTTTATGTCGACGATGTCCAGAAGCAGGTGGCGGAAGACACGATTGCCGACGTCGATGCCTCCGGTCTGTGGCCGGGCAAGGTAGTGACCGAGCTTTCACCTGTCTCGGATTTCTGGGAAGCGGAACCGGAGCATCAGGATTATCTGGAGCGTATTCCGAACGGCTATACCTGCCATTTCGCGCGGCCGAACTGGAAGCTGCCACGACGTCAGGTTTTGACGGCCTGATTTTATCCGGCCTTGCTGTCGTAGATGCCAATAAGGCGACGTCTGCCAAGAGCGGACGTCGCTTTTTTTATTTCAAGAGGATTTGAAGAGAATAAAGCCCAAGAAAAAAGGCCGGGCGAAACTCGCACCGACCTTCCTCACTCCATCTCAACGACACTGCCAGTACATCCGTGGTCAGGCGGAGATGAATTCTCGTATGGGTTAAATATGGATGTGCTTTGTGAAAGTTTCAAGACGCGCTCGCGAAAAATATGCGGCGCCGTGCCGGCAGCATTGTGGCGGCAATCAACTTTCGTCCGATGTTGGTATTCTTGCGCCGTTCAAGGCGTTTTTCCCAAACGCGGACTGGCGGCACTGATATCTGCGTTCCGCCTGCAGGTGCCGTGAGAGGCGAAAGATTTCGCCTCCGGCTTTTACAGCATATGAATGCGCAAGCCGAAGATCGGCTTAGCGACCGGCGCCCAGAACAGCGGCGCGGATGGTCGAGCGCGAAATGCCGAGATCGTGCAGAGCGCGGTCGTCAAGCTGGTCCAGTTCGCGCATGGCGCGGCGGTTGGCAGCGTAATTCTTCAGTTTTTCAGCGATACGCATGTTTTCTCTCCTTTGTTCGATGCACATTATATAATCGGTTTAATGCCGATTTTGTATGCATTTGAAAGCAACGGAGGCATGCATTTGCTGCGTAACTGTGCGGATGACCAGGCTTCAGTCGTCGTAACCAAAAGGCCTGCGGATGACACGGCGGCTGACCAGAAGCAGGCTGCGGTCCGGCTGGATGACGTAACGTTCGATGACGCGGTAACCGAACTGGTTTTCGAATTCGTGGGTGAGGCTGCTGCCGATGGGTGACTTGGTGAGTTTCGTGCGCGGCTGGCCGCCATAAGTGATGCTGCCGGGAATGGGCTGCAGGCCCGGGCCGGCATCGAACCGGCGCATGCTCGGGTCTGGCGTGGCGGTGCAGCCTGCAAGAAAGATTGCCAGCGCGGCGAAGAGGATTGGCTTGTTCATGAAAATGTCCTTGCCGGAACGGAATATGCTTGCGACTTATCTGTCGTTTCCGGCGGCGATGACAAGGTGGCGCCTTCTTCCGGAGAATGGCGTGGCAGCCCGGCGGGGGAGCCGCACACTGTTGTCGAGGCTTGGGTATCCTTCAGACAGTATGGAATTCGGCTTCTGCCTGCATCCATGGTCAACGGCATCTCTTGTCGGGATATGCCCCTCGCAACCTGACAAACTGTAGAATTCTGTAGGAAATGGAACCAGATAGGTCCCGCGATCGTTTGTGTGTCTGATAATGAGGATGCACCTATGACGACGCTTTTCGCCTACGAAATCAGCCCCATCTCCAACCCTGATCGTCTTTATTTCACCGCGACGCTGGACGAGTGCCGTAAAGCCGCAAGGCAGCAACGATCCGAACTGCGGTCTGACCCGGAATATGGTGAGGTCGATCCGATGCCGATCTATCGCGTCGATATGGAAATTCCCGACCTTCAAACGCTTCTGAACGGGCTGAACAACAGCGATGATTTGACCAATGCCATCATCATCGACCGCAAGCTTGTCGAAACGGTCAATGATTGAGCACCACGTATTGCGCGGCAGGTGAGATATGCATCAAAGCAAGCAGTTCACATGCGAGGAGCTTGGCGTTCTGTCCAAGGCGAGCATCGAGATATGCGAAGCCCTGCGCATTGCGCCTGACAGCGAACAGGCATTGGCGGTGCGGCGGCAGCTTTTCGAAGATTGCACCGGTCAGGAGCCCGTCGACGCCATCGTCGAGCGATATCTTTCGACGCGCGTTCGGACCTAGAAACTCTGTAGAAAATATTTGCGATCGAACGCAACCTTCCTGCCTCATTCGCATTAAGTGGCGATTGCTGGTCAGCGGGGTAGGGCAATGCGGACGATATTTAAGCTGGAAATGGTTGGCTGGATGGCAATGGCGGCGTTTGTGGCTGTCTGTCTTTTCCTGCCTGCGTGACGCGTGGCATTGGGCTTTGGCCAACTTCGCTAACCCTAGCTCAAAAGCTATCGATTTTTCACATTGAAATGGCGCACCCGGCAGGCGACAAGTGCCTGAAACTGCTGACCTTATCGACACCAAACCTTGATTTACCAAGGGCTTATTGCAACATGGTCATCACAGTTGACCATAGTGGCAACACCCAAAGTTATGAAAAAGGTTATGAAGGTTGGCGCGTCACAAGCTCACTGACAGCAAGATTAAGGCCCTGACGAAGACCGGAATCCACGGTGATGGTGACGGGCTTTATCTCCGCGTCCAGCCCTCGGGTTCGCGCTCCTGGATCTTTATCTGGCGCCGTTTCGGCATCCGCCGCGAGATAGGCTTGGGTCCGTATGGGTCCGGTTCTGGTCATGTATCGCTCGCGGCTGCCCGCGCCAAGGCGCAGGAGGCCCGCGATATCGTTGGAGCCGGAGGCGATCCGAAAAGTGACCTTGCCGAACGCAAAGCTGCAGTGAAGACGCTCACCTTCGGAAAGGTCGCTGATCAGTACATTGAGGCGATGACGCCCAAGTGGAAGTCCGACAAGACGCTCGCCAAGTGGACGAGGTTTGCCGACACGCACGCGAAAGATATTCGCGGCGTGCCGATCCAGAATGTTTCCACGGACGATATCCTGAAGATCATCCGGCCAATGTGGGCAGAGAAGCCGGAGACGGCCGGCAACGTTCGAGAATGCGCGAAGCTTGTTCTCGACCACGCAAAGGCCAGAGGGCTCCGATCAGGGGATAACCCAGCGCAATGGCGCGGCCATCTCGACCAGATGTTGCCGCCTCCCAAAAAGCTCGTGCGAGGTCACCACGCCGCCATGGCGTTTGTTGAGGTCGCTGCCTTCCTGGAGAAGCTGGGGGAGATCACTGGCGTCGGTGCCCGCGCGCTTGAGTTCACAATCTTCACGGCTGCGCGATCGGGGGAGACGCGGGGGGCCACCTGGGGTGAGATCGATTTTGCCTCCAAGGTCTGGACCGTGCCTGCCGCACGCATGAAGGGTGGTCGTGAACATCGGGTGCCATTGTCGGCACCAGCTCTGGCGGTCCTCGAGAAGATGAAGGAGAGGGCGGTCAACGACATCATCTTCCCCGGAGCTAAAAGCGAAAGGCCGCTGTCGGACATGACATTGGCGAAAGCATTGAACGCGGCGGGTGGTGCCGATTTCACAGTGCATGGTTTCAGATCGAGTTTCAGAGATTGGGTTGCCGAGGCGACATCGTTTCAGCGCGAGGTCGCTGAGGCGGCATTGGCCCATGCCGTCGGCGATCACGTTGAACGAGCTTATCGTCGCGGTGATGCGTTGGATAAGCGTCGTCAGTTGATGGACGCTTGGGCCATCTATGTCACCGGGGCGACGTCGGACGTGATCAAGCTGCCGAACAGAGCGTAACGCGAGACGTCAAACGACGGTTGAATCAAAATATTTTTCGAAAAGTGATAGCTCAAAGAACGCAGGTAGATAGCCTGTGAGTTAATACGTAACGTATTGAACCTAATACGCAAATCGATTTTCGGGGTATTGCGTGTACACAAACTTATCGTGATGGTTGCCTAAGTTAACAACGACGAGGCAACTAATGACGAACCAACCAAAACTGATCAGCTTGAACGACGCCTGTGTGCTTACCTCTCTCTCGCGCACGGCGATCAACAAATACCGAGCTGAAGGCCGCTTCCCGCAGGCCGTGAACCTCGGTGAAAAAAGGATCGCTTTCGTTCGTGAGGAAGTTGTCGCCTGGATCGACAGCCGCATCGCAGAACGCACCGGGAGGGCGGCATGATTCTCTCCACCCCTGCAGAAAAGGTCGCTGATCTCGTCACCTTCGCCTCCATGGCCGAAGATCTCGTGCATCAACACCTCAACTTCGCCACTGACCACGATGGCCGGCCCGCCGTGATCGTCCCGCCGTCGGCAGCCGACCAGCTCCACACGCTGGTCCGCGAAATTGCACGTCGGGCTCGCGAGCTGGAGGTGCAGCTATGAATGCCGAGCCGCACCCCGCCCATGTGCGGCTGACGCTCGCGGCGATAGCAGCTGCGCCGACCGATGACCGTATGGCATTCGCCGCATTCGTTAAGCGCTGTGGCGATCCGTTCACTGCCACTCTGGTTGCCGCGCTGCGCCAGGCGCCGGAGTTTCTCGAAGAACATTTCCCTGAAATGCCAGAAGACGAACGAGCTGAACGCCTTCGATTGTGCCGCCTTTGGCTTGATTTCGAGGAGGCACGATGAACGCGCTCCAAGCCCATCTGAAGAACCTGCCGACGTTCGAGCTCGATGCCCTCCGCGCCGATCGGTGGAACGAGGTCGAACGGCTGGCAGATCAGTTCAGAGCTGATGCTGGCGTCGTTCGCCGCCTGCTGCAGGAGATGAAGCCGAAGCACAAGGCTGACCGGTTTGAATGGTTGCAGGCTGTCTGCCGGCGGCATGACCTGGGTGTCCGCGCCCTCCGCACCGCGGTTGCCATTTTCGGTTTCGCCGGAAACTCAGGTTATCTCTGGCCGTCACAGAAGTCGCTGGCGCACCGCGCCGGATACACCGATGACGCGGAAGTTCGTCGCGGGCTGGCATCATTGGTCGCCATCGGCGCAGTCCGCAAGGTCAAGGTTGTCAATCTGCCGGAAGACCTTGCGGGCAAGGCGCTCACGTCTGCGAAGGACGGCGGATCAGGCCGCAGCGCGAGAGGAACAGCTTACGCTCTGGTTGCGCCAGAAGATTGGCCCGAAAAGCCGCTTACAGGGACACCATGTCCCTCCGGCAAGAGGGACATGGTGTCCCTCTATAACCACCAGGGAAAACCTCAACATGCTTCGCATGATTTTTCACACTCAGGTGTTGGAGATTCTATCTCAACATTAGAGCGTGTTGATAGGTCTCTATATGGCAATGATAGGAAGGAAACAGCTCATGGTTGAGTTTCATTTCATTCCCCTGAGCCTCCATTCACGTGCCCGTCTGCTGGCTGCTGAGCTTCAGTCCCGCACCAAATCAATTCGCCACCGTGAGATCAGGATAGTCGCAGGCAGACTTGCCGAGCGCATGCGCGCGAACGGTGCGGAACGGTGGCAAGCCGTCCAAGTCGAGGACACGTTCATCGAGATGGTGCTGGAGCGCCTCCAGCGATTGGACAGCCTGCCGAAAGCAGGCGCGACTGTCCGGAATGTCACAGCACTGCGCCGCAGAGGAGCCGCAGCATGAGCGCCGCATGGGACACCCTCACGCAAGCGATGATTATGGCCGAAGAGCGCAAGCCGCGGCCGAACAGAAGGAAAATCATCATGACAGCATTTGCAGTAGTAACCGCCGCCATCGCCGCCCAGACGCTCGTGCTTGAAGACGGCCAGGCGATCTACGTCGAGACCGAAACGCCGCCCATCGTGTGGGCTCTGATGAGAAAGGACGAAAGCACCGTCACCATCAAATCGATGCACCACACACAGGAGGAAGCAGAAGCTCGCATGAAGGCAGAGGAAGCCCTTGCGGAGCGGAGCGAGAGCGGGAGCACCATGCAATGATCGGCGTTATCTCCCACCCCGTCACGGTCAAGGCCTGTGTCGTAACTGACGGTAAGCGCGAATGGACCATGCCCCTTGTCGAGGCGCTGCCCGGCTTCGTCACCGCCATCACCAACCAGTTCGGAGACACGCAATCGTCGCGTCTGTTCTGGACCGAGGCTGATGCAGAGCGCGCCATGGACGAAGCCAAGGAGACACTGAGCGCGCATGGCTACATCCGATACATCGGCCCAGCCCCCACCCACCCCGAATAGGTTCTTCCATGCCCACCCCCATGGCCCGCGGGTCGGGAGCAGCGCATGCTTTGAGTCATTTTGGCTCAAAAGTTTTTACGATTCGGACTCGTTTTGAGGAGACAGAAAATGAATATCGCCCCCACTGAAGTAACAACCGCCGATATGGCCGAGATCTTGGGCGTCCACGAGCGTACCCTGCAGAAGCTCGCGAAGGATGGATGGATCAACGGAAAGCTTGGTCACGATCGCTGGGACATGAAAAAAACCGTCCAGTACTACACGACGCATGTTCGACTGACGAAGCTGACCGGCAAGCCGTGATGGGAATTTGATCCGCGGGAACGAGCAAGCATAGAGACAGTTCGTGTTTTCTATGCTTGCTATTTTCAGCAAGCATGCCATCTTAATGTTCAGCAAGCATAGGAGCTGAGCATGACTGACGAAATCGACGACGACAGCCCTCAGAGCCAGGGCGGTAAAAAGCGGGCAGAATCGCTGTCTGCAGACGAGCGCAAGCTGATCGCGAGCAACGCCGCAAAGGCGCGTTGGCTGGAAGCCGCCAACCTTCCGAAAGCCACTCACATGGGCGAGCTTCGCATCGGCGATTCAATCATCCCCTGCGCCGTATTGTCCGACGGCGCTCGACTGTTGACCCAGGCAGGATTTTTGGGAGCGTTGGGGCGCTCCACCAAGCCAAAAGGCAAGTCGCAGCAGGTGACCGACGGTTTGCCCCCGTTTCTAGCAACGCGCAGCTTGGTGCCCCTCATCACGCCAGCAATTTTCGAGGCAAGCGTTCCTATCGCGTTCATAACCCCTACGGGTGGCAAGGCTCTCGGCTTCCGGGCGGATCTGCTTCCGATGGTTTGCGATCTGTTTCTTGAAGCACGCAGCAACGGCATGCTTACGGCTCAACAGGCTCCGCTGGCGGAAAAGAGCGAAGTGCTGATGCGCGCCTTGGCGAAGGTCGGCATTGTCGCTCTTGTCGACGAGGCCACGGGCTTTCAACAGGAGCGTGAGCGTGACGAGCTGCATCGGTTGCTCTCCGTGTATCTGTCCGAGGAGAGACTGGCTTGGGCGAAACGTTTTCCAGATGAGTTTTACAAGCAGGTATACCGGCTCAAGGGTTGGAAATGGCCGGTCGGCAGGGCCAAGACGCCTTTGCTCGGCCACATTACAAATGATGTCGTTTACCAACGTTTGCCGGATGGTGTGCTCGATAAGCTTCGCGAGCTAAACCCGACCGACGACGACACAAAGCGCCGTAAGCACAAGCACCATCAGTTCCTATCGGCGGAAGTCGGGCAGCCCGATCTGAGGGACCATATCCTCCAAATCATCCCGCTGATGAAGATCTCGAAAGACTGGAATGTCTTCAAGCGGCATTTGGACCATGCTTTCCCGAAGGTCGGCACGCAACTGGATATGATCCCTGATTAGTATCACTTGTCCCCGTAGCTTCCATTCACGAACGCCGTTTGCGCTGCGCGGTTAAGTTGGCGGTCGAGGCCATTGGTAATGCCTTCTACCATTGACCTCGCCGCCTCCCGTGCAATCCGACGGACATCGTTCTCGGTGGAACCGTGGAAGGAGAGTGTAATCGGCGCGTGAACGGTTACTGGTCCCGATCTACCGCCGATCTGATGGTTAGGCACAATCCCGCCGCTTCGACCCGGCGTGAAAATCTCAGGACCGCGCTCGCCAACCAGATACGGCCGGCCGCCAGTCACCGGACCACCCTTGGCACGAGCACCAGCAATCGGCTCCGCAGAGGCTGCAGGAGCGGAGGAGCCGCGAAGCGTGGTCGCATACTGCCGAGCCTTGGCGATGGCGCCGTCGAGCTGGCTGGTGTCGAGGCTCAACGATCCATTGATCTGCAGTTGCTCTTTGATCGCCTGTGCTGCCGTGGCGGCCTTCGCTTCGCCCTCAGCGCCGCCTTGCATGATCGCGCTGACGAACTCGTTCATCGCGAGCTGCGCAGCCAGAGGCCAGCCCTTTGTTTGCTGTGCGAGGTTGTCGCGCTCTACGCCTGCCTTCTGCCGATCGACCACCGGCGCCGGCTCGCTGGGCTTGTCCAGGCCGAGCCAGCTGCGAGGAGATCCAACGTTTTTCTCGAGCCACTGATTCCAGCCCTCGCTGCGTTTTCTGTTCTCCTCCATGAAAGCGGCAAGCTCGTCCTTGTCGGACGGGATGTTGTTGACGAGATCGATTGCACCAAGCGCGCCGAAGGCCATGCTCCATATGCCAGGACGACGGATGCCCTGCGCTCTGGTGGCCGATGCGTTGACCTGGTCAAGAGCCGCAGCCGTTGCCTTCACCCCGCCGGAAACCTTCGCAAGCCGAGCGATCAGCCGAACAAGGGCGCCCACAGGCCGCAGGATCGGCCCCAGGAGCGCAGCGGATGCTGCGACGGCACCCAAGCCCACCGCGACAGCGCCAAGCGTCTGGCCCCAGCCAGCGCCATCGACAGAGTCCAGCCAGGCGCGGAGAGCGCCGCCCTCTGCCGACATCTCCCGAAGAGCAGCAACAACCTTCTGTGCGCCTTCGCCCATGGTATTCAGCGCGCTGCCAGCACCCTCGAGGAACGACTGCACGAATTTCGTTCCGGCAAGGTCCGTTGCCAAGGCCTTCAGGTCCGTGAGGGCAGCCGAGATGCTGTCAAAGTTCTGATAGGCGAGATAGCCGAGGCCGGCCAAAAGCAGGTTCGTCGGGCGCAGCAGCGCGAACATGCCCGCACGCAGGCCCGTCATTGCCAAACGAGTTGCCGCTAGGCCGAGCCCGACCTTTGCCACCTTGGCGACCATCTCCTCATTCGACTCGATGAATTTGCTCGTTCGGTCTACGAGCGGTCCAAGCGCGTCGGCTGTGTCGCGTATGGATGGCAGCAGCGCGTTGCCGAACGCGATGCCAGCGGCCATTACACGGTTGCGGAGCTGCTTCGCCTTGCCGCTCGTGGTGTTGATCCGGGTCTCGAACTCGCGGAGCACGCTGCCGCTGATCTTTCCTTCGTCAGCAAGCACCTTGAGAGAGTCCGCGAGCAAGCCCGTGTTTTCGATAAGCGGCAGGAACGTCCGGCCTTCATCGCCGAAAAGCTGATTGACCACAGAGGCACGTTCCCAATCCGGCAGCTTCCGAATGCGCGCCAGGACGTCCTGTGTCGTGCCCAGGGCATCCTTCGCCATGCTCTTGGCAACGTTCTTCGAAGTGAGGCCGAGCCGTTTATAGGCCTTGTCCTGCGTGCTCGTGGCGGCATTGCCTTTGACCAGGGCGCGACCGACCGCCTGGAAGCCCGTCGAGGCTTGTTCGGCGGTGGCACCTGCGCTGATCATTGCGGAGCCGATCGCGAGCGTCTGATCGATGCTGAAACCATATTGCTCACCCATTGAGCCCACACGGCGGCTGAAATCGAGCAGATCCGGTGCCGAGCTGGCCGTGGCGTCGGAAAGCGCATTGACGACGTCGGCATATCGCTCGGTCTGAGCTGTGGTCAGCTGCAACGCTGCGCGGATCTTGCCAAGGTTTTCGCCCGCCTGCTGCCCGGTGATGCCGAATGCTGTGCCGGCGCGCGCAACGAGTTTTGTCATCCCCTCCAGATCGGAGGTCGGGACACCCGCCGCGGCGAGCTCCGCAGCGAGGCCCGCAAGCTCATCGGCCGCCATTGGCGTTTCCCGGCTCAGTTGGATGAGCGTGCCTCGCAGACGCTGAAGCTGGCTATCCGATAGGTCGCTGACCTTGCGGACGTCTGCCATTGCGTCCTCCAGACGCGCTGCTGCCCGGATCGGCTGAAGCATGGCGGCGCCTATTGCGACGGCCTGAAATGCTTGCCCCTGGAACGCAGCGTTTGCAGCGGCGGCCCTCGCGTTGAAAGCGGTGACCGCACCGCTCACCGTTTTTATCGCCAGAGCGGCGGCCTTGGCGGGACCGGTCACCCCGTCGATCAATTTCAGGCGGAGAACCGCATCTCTGACGGACATAAGGAAATCCTTTCACAGGAATAAATATCGATAGGAGAAATCTATCCTAATCCATCAATATTTGATATCTGTAGGAAGGAAATCATTTATGGAGCTGATGGATGGACCAGGTGACCAAGGCGGCAACGCCGGAGCAGATCGCAGCATTCGAAGCCACGAAGGCGCATCCCGTCACACGCCACGTTGCAAAGCAGGTTCTGCCGGCCGGTTTCGAAGCCTCGAAAACCATCGGACTCACTGTCCCCGTCGAGTTCGATGGCACTGTCTATAGCGAGGTGCATATCCGTCGCCTCAAGGGCCGCGACTTCCTGAAGCTGCAGCAGATGACCGGCAATGAAGACGTGAGCCTGCTGGCGATCGTGACGGCCATTCCGGCGGCGGTCATCGAAGAGTTGGACGCCGAGGATTTCGTAACGCTCTCCGAGGCAGCGCAGGATTTTTTGCCCCGCGCCTTGCGGCAGGCGGTCGCGCAGACTTCCGACAATGGCCCGGGTTCGCAGCAATGACCGCGCGCACTCTCGGTTTCAGCCGCTCGGATCTGATGGACATGCCCTTCTGCGAGCTTTGCAGTGTGTGGCTGCCGGAGATCAAGCGAATTTCACAGGAGGAACAGGCATGACGATCCGCCAAGCCGATCTCGCCCGCGAGCTTGAGGTCAGCGAAATGACCGTGCATCGCGTGTTGAAGACGCTTCACCGCAACGGGCAGCCGCTCACCGAGCTTGATGCCATTCTCGTTTTCACATGCGCCGAGCTGCAGGCTCTGGAGCGTTTGAATGCGCCCACGTCGCTCCGCATTATCGGCGAAGTGGCGGACGAAATCCGATACGTGGCGGCTGACCGCAAGCGGCGTTGCTGGGTTGTGTTCGTTGAAAATGCCAATGGCAGCTTCCGGCTTCCCGCACTCAGTGCCGCCCATTACGAGGCTCTGCTGTGCGCGTTTCCGCTTAGCCTGGTGCTTCCCCTCCATCAGGTCGTAAGCCGCGCTGTAGAGCGCCTGGACGGGCTGCAGGCGAAGCTTTCGAGGGAGGCCGCCTGATGCCTGCAGAAACACTCGAAATGCTCCAGCGCGCTACGTCTGTGGCCGGCTCGCTCAATGTGGAGGATCGGACGATCGACGTGATCTTCGCTTCCGAGCAACCGGTACGCCGCCGATCCTGGGACACCGGTGCTTATGATGAGGTGCTGCTGTGTGGACGAAACAACGTCGATCTCTCCCGCGCCGACAACATGTCGCTGCTGGACACCCACGGCACCTACAATCTCGATGACCGCCTTGGCACCGTTGTGCCGGGTTCTATCCGGTTTGAGCGCGGACAGGTCATCGCGAAAGTGAAGCTCAGCCGCAAAGCCCGCGCCGAAGATCTCATGCTTGATCTTCAGGACGGGATGAGCCTGCCCGTTTCCGTCGGCTATCGCATTCTGAAGGAAGAGCGAGCCGAGGCTGCCCAGGGCGAAGTACCGACGGTCACCGCCACCCTGTGGCAGCCGGTGGAAATCAGCGTCGTGCCCATTCCGGCCGACTCGAACGCAAAGACACGAGGACACGAGATGCCACAGACCATTGAACACGAGCGCCAGGAGCAGCAGCGGCAGGCGCCGACCAACATCATCAACGAACGCCGCCGTGTTTCCGAGCTGCGCGGCATTGCCCGCACGGCCGGTCTGGACGACGAGCAGCTTGATCGCGCAATCGATGACGGCACGACCGTCGATGCCTTCCGCGCGATCGCTCTGGACGGCATGGTTTCCCGCCAGGCTCAGACTCCGACCTTTCCGCATGCCGATCACAGCGAAAACCGCCACGGCGGCATGACGCGCTCGCAGGCGATGGCGGACGCGCTGATGACCCGCGTCAGTGCCGCGCACAAGCCACAGGATGCCTCTCGTGAATTTGTCGGCCTATCCTGTGTAGAGCTGGCACGCCGCTCACTGGAGGGGCATGGTGTCAGCACGCACGGAATGGCGGCTGGTCAGGTAATCGAGCGTGCCCTGCACACCACCAGCGATTTCGGCAAGGTTATCAGCTCGGTCGGCCAGACCACGCTGCAGGCCTCCTACGGTGCCGTTCCGAGCGCGCTGAAGGCCGCAGCAAGGCGGACCACCGCGCGGGACTTCAAAGCCAAGACTGCCGTGCGCTTGGGCGGATTCTCCAATCTGGAGAAGGTCAACGAACACGGTGAGTTCAAGCGTGGCACGTTCTCGGAAAGCGCGGAGTCGCTGAAGCTGGAAACGTTCGGCAAGATCTTTGGCATGACCCGCCAGATGCTGGTCAATGACGATCTCGGTGCCTTCTCGGAGGTCGCGCAGCGGCTTGGCAAAAAGGCGAGCGACCTCGAGGCAAAGATCCTGGTCGATCTCCTGAAGTCCAATCCGAAAATGGGCGATGGCCTGACGCTGTTTCACGCCACCCACAAAAACCTCGGCACGCCGGCAGCACTGAGCGTAGACGCTCTCAGCACCGCGCGCACGAGCTTCCGCAAGCAGACCGATGACACGGGCGAGCTGATCAGCGTCGGCCCTCGCTACCTTGTCGTGGGTGCTGATCTCGAAACGCAGGCCGAAAAGATCCTGACGTCGATCCAAGCAAACCAGACGCAGGACGTGAACGTCTTCGGTGGCAAGCTGGAGCTGGTTGTCGAGCCCCGCCTCACGAACGCAACGGAATGGTTTTTGGCCGCTCCCGCGGAGCAGGTGCCCGGCCTGGAGTACGCCTATCTCGAAGGCGAAGAAGGCCCGCAGTTCTTCGAGCAGTTCGGCTTTAACGTCGATGGCGTCGAGATCAAAGTCCGCTTGGACTTCGGCGCCAGCTTCATGGATTGGCGCGGCTGGTATCGAAACGCCGGCGCCTGACGAAATTGCCCGGGAGGCCTTGCGGCTACGCGCCCCGGGCATGTCGCCGAGCCGGTGATCTTGGCAGTTCACAACAATCACCCCAGGCCAATGGTGGTCAGCCCGGAGGTTGCCCCTCCGGGCTTATTATTTGAGAGGATGAAAAACATGTCGCTATTCGACAGACTCGACAGAATGACGAGCCGGCAGGCTGACCGGATCTATTCGGTATCGGCCGTCATCGACGCCATGGCGAGCTCCCCAAATGGCCGGCCGACGAAAGACACCGCGCGAGGCGAGATCCATGTCCGTGGCATTCTGGACAGTGCAGACGAGTTCGCAGCGATCGAGGCGGGAGCACGCGACCGAGCTGGCAGCGATTTCCGCACCATGGTTTCCGGTCAACGGTTTCAGTTCTCGGTGGACACAGCACGCTATCCCGCCGCCAAGGAAGCCCGCCAGGGCGATCGGCTGACGTTGGACGACACAAGGCGCTTTGAGATCGCAAACGCCTCTCCTGACGGCCAGAGCCGCGTTGTGTTCGCCCTGGTGGCGGTGAAGGGATGAGGCGTCAGTCCTTCGCGAAAAACTTGGCCTTGTCGTGCTTGCAGCCCGAGCAGAGTTGATCGCCGTGCAGAGCCTCGTAAGCGTCATCATAGGGAATGCTGGTGCCGCATTGCTCGCATTTGAGATTGAGGAACGGCTCTCTCACGTCGCGATTGAAAACGAATTCCTGTTTCTGCGAGAGCGATTCTTCACCATCAGCGATCACCTGCTTGGTGATGCCGGCCGCTGCGCCGGTGATTTCCTCGCCGTTCAAAAGTTGTTCGAGATAGCCGTTGAGCGATTTCCGCTCCTGCTCGCGTTCGTGATGCTCAACAATGCTGCTCATCGTCATTCCCTCCAGTTTTCGGTTTCCGAGAAACTGCCAGTTTTTATCGAGGAGTCAACGAAATGAAACCAAAGGTTGGAGGCGACGTCCGCATGATGTTGGTGGGATTTGCCGGCCTGTTGATGGCCACCCCCGCCGCAGCACTCACCGAATCGGACTATCGCGAACGGTTCTGTGCTGGCATGGCTCAGGAGCGCGTGCTGGCGAACGGCACACGGGTCGACTGCCTCACGGACGAGATGGCGATCGAAGTGGACTGGACGCACAAATGGGCAGAAGCTGTGGGTCAGTCGTTGTCATACGCGGCGACGACGGGAAGGCGACCCGGCATTATTCTGGTTTGCAAAGTCGGTGAGCAGGCGTGTCTGAAGCATGAGCTACTGATCAACGAATCGGTGTCGCACTGGAATTTGCCGGTCACGCTCTGGCTTTGCTTACGAGGTGACGAAGATCTCGCGCACTGCAAGCGCGGTGACTTCTGATCCTCAATACGGTTCGTATCGCCGTTTTCTTAGCGACTTCGCCGTTATGAACAAAATTATGTAAGCAAGTGTAGTTGCGCCGTTTAACGCAGTGATATCAATCGCTTAGGTGATTGTTTTGGCGCACCCGGCAGGATTCGAACCTGCGACCTTTGGAATCGGAATCCAACACTCTATCCAGCTGAGCTACGGGTGCTAACCGTGCCGACGATGACTCGCCGGTGACCGATGATTGGTTCTTAGCCTAGCTCGGCTAAGGCTTCAATGCCCATAGCAGTATCGAACATGGAAAAATTGCTGTGCCTTTAGTTTCCCACCCAAGTGCTTGGTTTTTGTGTGGGACACGCAGAGTTGTGGGCGACCATGCCGCAAAATCTTGCCCGTTCATCGTTCGCGCTTGCATTTTTCGGCGCCAGCCCGGATATCCGCGGATAAGCCAAAAATGTCCGGCGGAGGAGACGCGCAGATATGATCGATCCCAACCATCCCTTTTATGACGCACTCTGGCGCCGCGTGGCTATCGTGGCCTTCTGTTTCGGCTGGGTGGTGATCGAGCTTTTTGTCGGCAATCTCATGTGGGCAGGCATTGTCGGTGCGATCGGCGTGTTTGCCGCTTACAAGCTTTTCTTCGAACGCAAAAAATCCGGGTGAGATAACGTCAGCGCACCGGGCCTGTCGTGGCCTTCGCGGATATGCGTATCACACTCGATTGAGCGATGAGAGCGCCCGATCAATCAGAAGATTGGCGATCTTCATCCGGGTGGTGGCGTTTTCACGAAATTCCGGCCCAACCCGATCGGGGTGATTGAGCTTGGCGAACTGCCGGCGTTTTTCGTTGAGTTCAGCCTCGGTGTGTTGCTGCGAAATCGCCAGATCCTCGATGATTTCAGCCTCGGTCAGGCGCTCGAGATAGTCCGGCATGATAGGCGCTGCCGGTGCGTGTGCGCCATCTGCCGCATCTGATGCTTCCGGCTGAGCTTCGGGTTTTTCATCGAGCCATTCCGTCAGATGATCGAAATAGGCGCTGGTGTCGGCATCCGCTGCTGTCGGCCGGCCTTCGGCCACGACAAAACCGGCGCCGAACCCGCGAATGCGAAAATCCGTGCCTTCTGCCGAAGCGTTTTCGGTTTCTGCCTGTTCGTCCTCCAGCCGGTTAAGCACCGATTGGAAAATGGACTGCCCTAACAGCATGCGCCCTCCATAGTGGAGTGCGCATTCAAGCAGCCGGAGATGGCGCCGGGCTTGCGTTTGTTTTGGTCAGGATTGGCTCTGGCTCTGTCCGTCCTGGCTCTGCCGCTGGTTTCCCTCAACGGTCAGTGACACTTTCAAGTTCTCGCCCGCCGAGCCGAGGCGCATGCCGGAGATCGGCGCGGCATCGGCATAATCCAGCCCGCAGGCGATGCGCACATAACGTTCGTCCGGGCAGATATTGTTGGCGGCATCAAAACCCACCCAGCCGAGACCGGGGAGATGCACTTCCGCCCAGGCATGTGTGGCCACCTGTTCCGTCTGGCCTTCCATCAGCAGATAACCGGACACATAGCGGGCCGGGATGTCGAGCAGACGTGCGGCAGTGATAAAGATGTGCGCGTGGTCTTGGCAGACGCCCGTTTTTGCTTCCAGCGCCTGTTCGGCGGTGGTCTCGGTGTCGGTGCTGCCGGGCGTATAGGCGACGGTCGTGTGGATCGTCTCCATCAGCGCGTGCATTTTTGCCAGTTCGCTATCGCCGGAAAGCCCGCGGGACAGCTCACGTGTCAGCTTGCCGGGTTTTGTCCGTGCCGTTTCGCGCAGGAACAGCCACAGTGGGCAAAAACCCTGATGTGGGCCGAAAACACCGGCCTTGTCGGATGTTTCCACTTCGCCGGATGCGGTGATGCGGATCGTGTGGGCGTCGCCTTCGGTGGAGACGAGTTCGGTGCGGTTGCCGTATTGGTCGGCATAACCGGCCTCGACGGCAGCGCCTTCCACGTCAATCTGCCAGGACAGCACTTTCTGGGCCGGCGTATCGACCGGCGTCAGGCGCAGGCGCTGCAGCGAATAGGGCACTGGCGCGTCATAAAGATATTCGGTCGTGTGGGTGATCTTCAGGCGCATCGGCAAAAGCTCTCCGGCTCACTGATAGAAACGATAGCCGTCGGAAATCTCGGCGCTCAACTGGCTGTTGCGGGAAACGAAATCCTCGAGAAATTCATGCAGGCCTTGATCCATGATCTCGGCAACCGTTCTCTGTTTCAGCGTCTTGCGGATCGCGTCTGCCGTTTCGTGTGCTTTGACGCGACCGCCGTAATCCTCGGCCAGATATTTCAGATTGCTGACGATCTTTTCATAACAATAGGCGAGCGAGCGCGGCATCTGCACCTGCAGGATCAGGAAATCGGCGATATTGGCCGATTGATAATCGCCGTCATAAACCCAGCCATAGGAGCGGTGTGCCGAGACCGAGCGCAGGATCGATTCCCACTGCATGTTGTCGAGTGCCGAGCCGACCTGACTGACGGAGGGGAGCAACACGTAATATTTGACGTCGAGGATGCGGCTCGTATTGTCGGCCCGCTCGATGAAGGTGCCGATGCGCGAGAAATTGTAGAGATCGTTGCGCAGCATCGAACCGTGGAAGGCGCCGCGAATGAGACCGCAACGGTGTTTGATCACGCCGATCAGTTCCGGCAGGTCTGCGGGTTTCAGCTTTTTCGCGAGGCGCGCCTTCAGGTCGATCCAGGCTTCGTTGGTGGCTTCCCATGTCTCGCGCGTCAGTGCCGTGCGCACCATGCGGGCATTGTTGCGGCCCGCCTCGATGCAGGACATCACGCTCGACAGGTTGGCGCTGTCACGCAGCAGGTAATCGATGGCGTCAGCGGCCGTCAGCGTGTCGTGAACCTCGGAATAGGCTTCGCGCACGCCGGCACTTTCCAGGACGCCGTGCCAGTCCTCGTCGGAATAACCGACGCGGGTGAGCGAGACACGCAGGCCCGCATCGACAAGACGGGCGATGTTTTCGGCGCGCTCGATGTAACGAAACATCCAGTAGAGGCCGTTTGCAGTTCTTCCCAGCATGTTACGCCCTCAATCTTCCAGAACCCAGGTGTCCTTGGTGCCGCCACCCTGGCTGGAATTGACCACCAATGATCCCTGTTTCAGGGCGACGCGCGTCAGCCCGCCGGGAATGATCTTTACCTTGTCCGACACCAGCACATAGGGGCGCAGGTCGACATGGCGTGGCGCAATGCCCTTGTTGACAAAGATCGGTACGGTGGAGAGCGCAAGCGTCGGCTGGGCGATGTAGTTGCTCGGTTTGGCCTTCAGCTTTTCAGCAAACTCGCTGCGCTCCTTTTTAGAGGCGGTCGGACCGACCAGCATGCCGTAACCGCCGGAGCCGTGAACCTCCTTGACCACCAGTTCCTCCAGATGCTCCAGCACGTATGTGAGGCTGGAGGCTTCGGAACAGCGCCATGTCGGCACGTTTTCGAGAAGCGCCTTGCGGCCGGTATAGAACTCGACGATTTCCGGCATGTAGGAATAGATCGCCTTGTCGTCGCAGATGCCGGTGCCCGGTGCGTTGGCGATGGTGATGTTGCCGGAGCGGTAGACATCCATGATGCCGGGAATGCCGAGCGCCGAATCCGGGCGAAACGTGAGGGGATCGAGAAAATCGTCATCGACGCGGCGGTAAAGCACGTCGATCGCCTCGTAACCCTTGGTGGTGCGCATCTTCACCTTGCCGTCGATGACGCGCAGGTCCGATCCTTCCACCAGTTCGACGCCCATCTGGTCGGCAAGAAACGAGTGTTCGTAATAGGCGGAATTGTAGATGCCCGGAGTGAGCACCGCCACACGCGGCCGGCCCTTGCAGCCGGCCGGTGCCAGCGAAGCAAGCGACTGGCGCAGAAGCCGCGGATAATCCTCGACGCGCTGCACCTTGTTGAGGGCAAACAGCTCGGGGAACATCTGCATCATGGTTTCGCGGTTTTCCAGCATGTAGGAAACGCCGGAAGGGGTGCGGGCATTGTCTTCCAACACGTAGAACTGATCCTCGCCGGTGCGAACGATATCGGTGCCGACGATATGGGTATAGACGCCGCCGGGTGGGCGAAAACCGATCATTTCGGGCAGGAAGGCAACGTTCTTTTCGATCAGTTCACGCGGAATGCGGCCGGCGCGGATGATTTCCTGCTTGTGATAAATGTCTTCAAGGAAGGCGTTGAGCGCCAGCACGCGCTGCTCGATGCCCTGCGCCAGCTTGCGCCATTCGCGCGCGGCGATGATGCGCGGGATGATATCGAAGGGGATCAGCTTTTCCGAACTGTCCGCATGACCATAAACGGCAAAAGTAATGCCGGTTCTGCGAAAGATGTTTTCGGCATCGCGGGTCTTCTGGATCAGGTGCGCCGGATCCTGGCTCGAATACCACTCATGATAGGTCTGGTAGGGCGACCGCGGAAGATCTTCCGCAGTTAACATTTCATCAAATGCCAATGGCGCGTTCCCCTTTTTTGACCATAAGAATACAAGCATCGGGGCTTTGCAAGCAGGATGCACATTTCGCGCGCAGAATTTATATTTGGCTTGAATCTGCTGAATTCGCAGGCTTTATGCTGATAAACAGGGCAGGCGGTGGTTGATGGCGGAAACGCGTGGGGTTGGCGCGGTTGGCCCTGTCTTCAAGCGGTTCGTCATGCCTCGATTTTCGGCATGGCTGCCAGTAGTGAGCCACGCTGATGGCAGAGTTCAATTTTTCTTCTTTGACCCGGAGGTTGCGGCGGCCTTAGAGCATTTCAGCCTGCTCACACAACCGGAGCCCGCGCATGCTCGATCGTCTGGCTCCGGCCGTTTTCGTCTTTCTCTGGTCGACCGGCTGGATCGTTGCCAAATATGCGGCGGCGCATGCGGATCCGATCACTTTCCTCGCTGCGCGCCACGCGCTGGCGGCGATTGCCTTTGCCGATGTGGCATTTGCCATGGGCGCGGTCTGGCCGAAAACTGCAAAACAACTTGGCCGGACGCTGTTTTCCGGCATTTTTCTGCATGGGCTTTATCTTAGCGGTGTGTGGTATGCGATCGGGCAGGGTGTGCCGGCCGGGCTTTCGGGGGTAATCGCCGGGCTGCAGCCGCTTTTGACGGCGATGATTGCCCCGCTTTTCCTGAGCGAGCGGTTGGGGCGGTTTCAGAAACTTGGTCTCGGCCTCGGTTTTGCCGGCATCCTGATCGCCATCTCACCGCAGCTTCTCGATGTCACCGAGCGTGGATTGTCGGGTCTGGCGCTGCCGGTGCTGATCAATCTGATCGCGATGTTTTCCGTCACCTACGGCACGCTTTACCAGAAGCGGCATCTGCAGCAGGGCGATCTTCTCTCCATCGCCTCGCTGCAATTCGTCGGCGCCTTCATCGTCACCCTGCCGCTGGCGCTTTTTCTGGAAGATTTGCGTTTCGACTGGACCATGCAGGCAGTCGCCGCCATGGCATGGTCGGTGATCGGTATCTCGATGGGGGCGGTGGCGCTGCTGCTTTATCTCATCCGGCGCGGGCAGGTGTCGCGTGCCGCCTCGCTCATCTACCTGATGCCGCCGACGGTGGCGATCGAGGCGGCCATCCTGTTCGGCGAACCGCTGACGCCGCCCATGGTGATCGGCACGATCATCGTCGTTGCCGGTGTGTGGATGGTGAACCGCAAGAGGGCAAAAGGTGAGGCGCGACCGGCCGCTGCTCAGTAGAAAAGCAGCCGCGCGCGTTTTGCGCCGGCAGCGGAGAGATGGCTCTTGATCTCGGTGAGATCGTCGGAGGTCAGCGCCCGCTTCGGGATCGGGTTGAACATGCCGTCTGCACTCAGCAGCACGAACGTCGTGTCGTTTTCGGCCCAGCGGGAAATCTCGCGCCATGCCTGCGTGCGATAGGCCTTGTGCTGACGGAACTCGATCTTTTCCGCATTCCAAGTTACTCGTACCTCACGGCTGGCACCTGTCGCCTGACTGAAGGCGATGGCTGACATGCGGCGGGATTGCCGCTTACCGTGCCAGAGCGTGACGGCTCCCAGAGCCAACACGAGGATCAGAATGAAGAGCACCGTGAGGACGAGGGAAAGCTCGGTCAGAGTGCGTGCCATATAGGCGGAGATCAGCAGCCATGAAAAAGCTAGCACGGTAACGAGCGGCCAGATATTGACCTGCTGGCGCCGCCACAGATCGTTGCCGGACACCACGTCCTGTTCGGTCAGTGAATAGCGGGCAGGCATTGGGATCTCCGTTGTTTGCCGACTTGGTAACGGGCTGTCTTGCAAAAGGCAAAGGCAGAGTGCTCGCCGCACGCGCCATCAGGCTATTGTTGCGTGGCACCTTGCCAAATCCGGGCAGCGCCCGATGTGTGCGTGGCATGAAGGAGCAGATATGATCAGAACGTTTACAACACTCGCCGCCACCGCGCTTGCCTGTCTGACGCTGGCCGGTTGTGTCAGCGAAGGCGCGACCTATCGCACACACGAGCGCGTCTATGTGCGTCCGTCCGGCCCAAGCCATCATTATGACGCCCGTCATGATCGCAGGGACTGGGGTCGCGGCCGCCATCATGCCCGTGACGACCGCCGTGATCGCCGCGACTGGAACCATGATCGTCGCGCAGACAGGGATGATCGACGTGGCCGCGACGGGCAATTCATCTACCGTGATGGTCGCCGTATCTGGGTGCCGAACCGCTAAAGGCCAACGGGATTCTTCGCGATCCCGAAGTGCAGATGCTGCAAAAGCAAACGGCCGGGCTGAAAGCCCGGCCGTTCGTGTTTTTCAGTGCATATCAGACATTACGCCGGGCGGCGCTTACGACCCTGCATGCCACCTTCGGTGCGGCCGGCATTGCCGAACTTGACCGGGCCGCGGGCTTCGCCCTGTTTCTGGCCCGCACCCTGACCACCACGGTGGTTGTTGCGCTGTGCGCCCGGCTCATGCGCGCCGTGGGCTGCATGCTCCGGCTTGCCCTGGCCACCCTTGCGGTGATCATCACGGCGTTCGCCGCGATTGTCATTGCGGGCCGGACGGCCTTCATGACGATTGCCGCCATCCTGGCCGCCGAACTGCTTCTTCGGACGGAAATCCGAGGTCGAGGCGAGATCGTTGTCGCCATGCGACTGCGGAACGCTTTCCTCGCGGCGCTGGCCACGAAAATCCTCATTGCGACGGTTCGGGCGAGCCGGACGGCCACCATTTGCACGTTCGCCGTGGGGGCGTGCGCCGTGAGGACGGTCACCACGTTCTCCCGAACGGGCACCGGCTTCAGCATTGGCGCCATCACCGAACGGCTGGCGGGCAGGGCGTTCTCGACGCGGCTTGCGCGCCTCGCCGGATGCGTTCCGGCCTTCGCCGCCGCCATTGCCACGACCGCCACGGCCCTGGGACTGGCCGCCACGGTTGCCGCCGCGATTGTTGTTATTGCCGTTGCCACGCACCGGACGGTTCATGGTCTCGGGGCGCTCGCCCGAAGCCGTTGCAATCTCGATGCCCATCAGCTTCTCGATGTCGCGCAGCAGCATCGTTTCGTCGGGTGCGCAGAATGCGATGGCGATACCGTCGCGACCGGCGCGGGCCGTACGACCGATACGGTGAACGTAGGCGTCCGGCACTTCCGGCAGGTCATAGTTATAAACGTGGCTGACAGCCGGAATGTCGATGCCGCGGGCGGCAACGTCGGTGGCGATCAGCGTCTTGATCTCGCCGTCACGGAAACCCTTCAAGGCTCGCTCGCGCTGGCCCTGGCTCTTGTTGCCGTGAATGGAAGCGACCGAGAAGCCGATATTGTCGAAATGCTTCATCAGCTTTTCGGCAGTGTGCTTGGTGCGCATGAAAACGATCGAGCGGCCATCCGGGTTTTCGAGCAGCGTCTTGCGCAGGATTTCCGTCTTGTCGCCCTTGCCGGCAACGAAGTGAACATACTGCTCGACCTTGTCGGCAGCCTTGCCCGGAGGCGTCACTTCGACCTTGACCGGATCGGTCAGGAATTCGGCAGCCAGATCGGCGATCGCCTTCGGCATGGTGGCCGAAAACAGCATGGTCTGGCGCTTCTTCGGCACGATCTTGGCGATCTTGCGCAGGTCATGCACAAAGCCGAGGTCGAGCATCTGGTCGGCTTCGTCGAGCACGAGGAAGCGAACCGTGGTCAGGCCGATGGCGCGGCGGGCAACCAGATCGAGCAGGCGGCCGGGGGTGGCGACCAGAATGTCGGTGCCCTTTTCCAGCTGCAGCTGCTGCTTGTTGATCGACACGCCGCCGACGACGAGGTTGATCTTGAGGGGCTTGCCCTTGATGAAGGTCTTCAGGTTGGCGGCGATCTGGTTCACCAGCTCGCGGGTCGGGGCAAGGATGAGCGAACGCGTCGTGCGGTTATCGGGACGACGGTCTTCGGCCAGCAGGCGCTCGATCAGCGGCAGGCCGAAAGCGGCGGTCTTGCCGGTGCCGGTCTGTGCCAGGCCGATCAGGTCGCGGCCTTCGAGCAGCAGAGGGATGGCCTTTTCCTGAATAGGAGTAGGCGTTTCGATCCCGAGCTGCGACAGCGTTGCGACGATCTGCTTGGAGACGCCAAGCGTTTCGAAATTGGTCAAGTCATAAACCTTTCGGGGCGCCAAAAGCACAAGTGCCGGCGCGGCACCATGCCGGGTCGGCTGCTTTAGGCGTCAAGAACCCCGCGTGAAGTGGGAACTTGTGTGTTGGAAAATACTTTCCAGCGCTTGAACCCTCGTCGTGAGGGCGATCTATCTATGCGCCTTGTTCCTTCTTCGCGAATGCAGAAATTCGTCGCGGGGCCAGCTCACGCGGCGGCCGGAAGGTGAAAGCTGGCCGCCATTTGGTTGTTTTTTGAAGAAAAGTCAAGAGCAGCACGACGCGGAGCCTATTTGCCGGACATTCTCACCGCCTGCCCGGCTGGCCTATGCCCGTCAGGATTGCTGAAAGCTGCGTTGCAGGACAACCCATTGTTAACCATCATCGTGATGATATCCCGTGATCTGATGACATATCGAATCACGCGTCGCGGATAGGCGCGCGGTCAGCGAGGGCGGGTTGACAAGCGATAGCGAGCTTTTGGGCGTGGCCTGCGAGCGGATCAACGATCTGCGAGCGCCAGCCTTCATCAAGGACAGCGCCCTGCGGTACGTTGCTGTCAACGATGCCTATGCGCGTCTGTTCGGCTTTTCTCGCCAGGATTTCAAGGGCAAGCGCACGTTCGATCTCGCAGAACGCCTCGATACGTTCGACTGTGAGGAAAAGGAACGTCGCTCGCTGGTATTCGGCAACGACGAAACAGCGCTGTCGCTTGATGAGCGCGGCGTTACCCGACACAAGATCCATATCGAGCGATTTCTGACCGAAGACGACCGGGCCTATGTTTATGGCGTGCTGGAAACCATGGCGGATGCGCCGGTCATTGCGACCGCGTCCGAGCGACCGGTTGCCAGGGATAGCATTCCGGGTGAAGGACCAGAGGGCATTCTGCAGTATGGCGAGAGCAATCGGCCGCAATTTGATGAGTTGCTATTGAACGATGCTCTCGATCTGCTCGATATCGGCGTCGGCATCTATGGAGAAGACGACTACAGCGACGACAAGACGCTGATTTATTGCAATGCGCAGTTCGTCCGTTTTTATGCGCCGCTCGGCATTGATGTTGCCGTGGGTCTGACGATCGGCGACATGTCGCGTGCCATCTATGATCGTGCTCTGGAACGCGCGCCGGATGAGATGCGGCTGGAAAATCCCGATCGTGATACGTGGATTGCCGCGCGGATCGCTCGTTTTGGCGAGCCCAACAGCGATGTCATCGAACACCTGCCGGGTGGGCGGTGGTTGCGTAGCGTCAACAAGCGTCTCGACAATGGTCTTGTGATTGCGCTTCGCCTTGATGTCACCGAGTTCAAGGATCAGGAAATCCAGCTTCGTGAAAAAGCCAAGCAGAGCGAACTTTTCCGTGCCGTGCTGGAAGATTTGCCGGTGCCTGTTTTTCTGCGGGACGCCGATCGCCGCCTGAGCTTTGCCAACGACGCCTATGAGGAAATGCTCGGCGGCAAGCGCGAGGATTTTCTGGGCAAGACCGAGGCGGAGATGTTTCCGTCTGCCGGCCAGCGTTTTGTCGATGAAAACACCCGCGTGCTGCGGGATGGCACCCCGATCGACAAGGTCGAGGAGGTCACCTTTCCGGATGGCGACGTCATTCCCGTCATCACGCGCCTTCGCCGCATCATCTCGCCTGATGGCGAACGTCATCTCGTCTGCTCGCGCACCGACATCACCATGGTCAAACAGGCGCAGGACAAGGCCGAAAAAATGCATCGGGATCTGCAGACGATCCTCGATGCCATGCCGGTCGGTATCGGCATTCTCGATGACGGCCTGCGCTTCGAATATGCCAATTCGGCCTTTTACGGTTTTTGGGATGCCGGCGAACAGTTCGAGCTCAAGGGGCGGGCCTACAGGGATTTTCTGAAGGTCAATTACGACCACGGCATCTATGCCGGTGATCCCCGTTCGTTCGACGAGATTTACGCCGATCGCATCCGCCGTCTGACGGATGGCGAGATTGGGCCGCCGATCGAGGTGAAAAGCCGCGATGGCCGCACCATCGTCATCTCCGGCACGCCGCTGACCGGTGGCAAGATGCTCTTGAGCTACATGGACATCTCGGCCCTGCGCAAGCGCGACGAGGAAGTGTTGCAGGCGCGTGCCGCACTGGAACTGCAGGGCGCGCTGATGCGCGATGCCACGAGTGCCATGAGCCAGGGGCTGCTGATCCTGCACGATGGTTTCATCGTATTCTCCAACAATGCGCTGGCCGCCATGCTGGACCTGCCGGAAAATCTGGCGACAGTCGGCTCGGCGTGGCGCGACATTTTCCGTTTTTGCCACAAGCGTGGCGATCTCGGCGGCCATGATCAGGCGATGGATGCGCTGCGCAGTTGGGAAACCAGTATCGAGCTTGGTCACCCGGTTGCCCTGACTTTTTTGATCGAGAGCAAGAAATGGGTGCAGGTCGAGGCCAAGCTGACCGGTGACGATCACTGGCTTGCCGTCTTTACCGACATTACCGAGATGAAGCTGCGCGAGCAGGAACTGACACGCCTGCTGCAACGCGCCGAGGCCGCCGACCGCGCCAAGTCCGAATTCCTCGCCAATATGAGCCACGAGATCCGCACGCCGATGAATGGTGTGCTCGGAATGGCCGAACTCCTGTCCAAATCGCAGCTCGATCCGCGCCAGAAAACCTTCATCGACATTATCGTGAAATCCGGTAATGCGCTGCTGACAATCATCAACGACATTCTCGATTTTTCCAAGATCGATGCCGGTCAGATGAAGCTCCGGAAGGCGCCTTTCGATCCGGTTGAAGCGATCGAGGATGTGGCGACGCTGCTGTCGTCTTCCGCCGCCGACAAGGATATCGAACTTTTGGTGCGCGGTGATGTCACCGTGCGGCATACGGTGATGGGTGATGCGGGCCGTTTCCGCCAGATCGTCACCAATCTCGTCGGCAATGCGGTGAAATTCACCGAAAAGGGCCATGTCTTCATCGAACTGTCGGCGACGCCGGCAGCCGGCAACCAATTGACGCTGGCGATCCGCATCGAGGATACCGGTATTGGCATCCCCGAAGACAAGCTGCGCACCGTCTTCGAGAAATTTTCGCAGGTCGATACGTCCTCGACCCGCCGACATGAAGGCACCGGTCTTGGTCTTGCCATCACTGCTGGCCTCGTCAATCTGTTCGGAGGCTCGATTGATGTGGAAAGCAAGGTCGGTCGTGGGTCCGTCTTCACCGTCAGCATGCCGCTGGAGGTCGTCAGCGAGCGCAACAACGCACCGGCGCTGCCGCTGGCCACCGAAGGTGCAAAGATCCTCGTGATCGACGACAACGCCGTCAATCGCCGCATCCTCACCGAGCAATTGGGCATGTGGGGCTTTGATACGGTTGCCGCCGATGGTGGCCCGGAAGGGCTTGCTGTTCTGGCCGAGGCAAGCCGATTGGGCATCACAATCGATGCGGTCGTGCTCGATTATCACATGCCAGAAATGAACGGCATGGAAGTGGCCGCCCATATCCGCGGCGATGGCCGTTTTGCCGATATTGCCATCGTGTTTTTGACCTCGATGGACATGGCCGGTGATGACAGCGTCTTTGCAGCGATGAACGTGCAGGCGCATCTGATGAAGCCGGCGCGTGCCAATCTTCTGCGCAGTACGATCGTTGATGTGGTCCGAGGCGTTCGCACGCGCCGCCGGGCCGCCGCCATCGCCGAAGTTGCCGGGCCGATGCTATCGCCGCGACATCAGCCGGCTACCGTGTCCGTCCTCATTCCTGAGCCCGAGGCTACGACAGCAACGCGCACGGTCGCGCCATCGCTGCATGTGCTGGTGGCGGAGGACAATGACGTCAATCAGATCGTCTTCACGCAGATCCTGCAATCGACCGGCCTGAGCTTCGTCATCGCCAAGAATGGTGCCGAAGCGGTGGATATCTGGCGTGAGCGTGATCCCGCCATCATCCTGATGGATGTGTCCATGCCGGTCATGAACGGCCACCAGGCGACCAGAAAAATCCGTGAGCTGGAAGCCGAAACCGGCGCTCATGTACCGATCATCGGTGTGACGGCGCATGCGCTGGAAAGTGATCGCGAGCTTTGCCTTTCCGCAGGCATGGACGATTATCTGTCCAAGCCCATCAGCCCGGAAATGCTGGAGCAGAAAATCAACGCCTGGCTTGGAAGCGGCGCCATCAATGGTGCGGCCCAGAAGTGAGGTCATCGTCCGTGTAATGCGAAGACGATATCGACATGCTCGGTAAGTGGTTCGCCGGGTGTCGAGTTTGTGCAACTATCCGAATATTTTACTTTTCTGAAGGGCTGCAATATTGCGGTCGCGCGCATTGTTGTCTACTGGCGGCCAACTTCTCATAGCGCAATCAGGAAAGGGTCGGGAGATAAACTCTCGCACCGTAGCTCATGACATCTGACGTCACGATGGTTGTAACCAGCTGCCGGCGATTTGATCTTCTCGAAAGAACGCTGCGGTCCTTTTTTACCTATAACGACTACCCGCTCAAGGAAGTCATTGTCATTGAAGACAGTGATGATGAGGGAATTTTCAAGCTTGCTGAAATGTTTCCCGAGCAGCCGATCCGTATCATCTTCAACAAAGTAAATATCGGTCAGTCGCGTTCTGTCGATAAGGCTTATGCCGAGGTGGAAACGCCTTATATATTCCATATCGAAGATGACTGGGAATTTACCAATCCCGGTGTCATCGCCGCATTGAAGGAAACGCTTGTCGCCGAGCCGGAAACGCTGCTGGCGCTGGCGCGCACGGAAACCGACATGCAGGGATATGTGCGCAGCGTCCGCACCCGGACCCGAAATGGCGTGGCCTACAAGCGCCTTTATCCGGAACTGCATTTTATGTGGTATACATTCACCTTCAATCCGAGCCTCAAGCGGACAGCCGATTATCGCCAAATTGTCGGCGGTTACAGCGCCGTTGGCAACGAATATGCGTTGAACCAGTATTACAAGGCACAGAGCCGCACGATGTGCTGGGTTCTGGCGCAGGACGTGCGCCATATCGGTGGTCACGGCCGCAGCAATTACGGCAAACGCAAAGACCCGCTTTTCAGCCGGAACAATCGCTTGAAATGGTCGCAGTCGTTACAGCGCAAGTTCTGGCACGCATTGCGGAAATTGGGAATCGATACGGAACGGCCGCAGCGTTGGTTGACGTCTCGACCCAAGACAATGGTCTGAAGTTCAGCCCTTCTTCCCGCACAGCATCTCACGTTTGCCGGCAAAACCCGGTCGGCGCTCGACGGTGAAACCGGCTGCCTGCAGGTTTCGGCGCACGAAACCGGCTGCGGCGTATGTGGCAAACGATCCGCCAGCCGTGGTCTTTTCGCAGACCGCAGACATCAGTTCGGGTGACCACATGTCGGGATTGCGCGACGGCGCAAAGCCGTCGAGGAACCAGGCATCGAACCTGATCGCGTGGCCAACCACATTGTCGAGCGCAGCGCCACAGACGACTGTCAGTTTCGTTTGTTCGTCGAGCTGCAGTTCGATCCGGCCTTGCGGATTGTCCGGCCAAAGTCTTGTCAGTGCCTCGCGCTCGGCGTCGAGCTCCGGCCAGTGTGACAGCGCCCGGTCGATCGAGGCGCGATCCATTGGATAGAGCTCGAAAGAGGTGAAATGCAGGCCTGCGCCCGCATGCCGCACATGCTTCCATTGCCGCCAGGTTTCGCAAAAATTCAGGCCGGTGCCGAAGCCGAGCTCGCCGATCGCAAAGTTTTCGGGGCTTTCCCAGCGTTCCGGCAGGCCATTGCCCGCCAGAAACACATGGCTGCATTCCAGCCGGCCATCCGTCTGGCAATAAAAATGATCGCCAAACTGTGGCGAATAGGGCATGTCGCCATCACGCCAGTCGAGCGGCTGTGCTTCCGGAACGGGATTGGAATCTGTCATGGGAAAAGCCGATAATCCGGCTGTGTCTTCTGGTCAATCATCCACAGAGCTGTTGATCATCGGCGGCGGCGTCATGGGCCTGTGGGCTGCGGTAAAGGCGGAGCGCCTCGGCATTCCCACGATCCTCGTCGAAGCCGGTGGTCTGGGGCAGGGCGCCAGCTACGGCCTGGTTGGTGCGCTGATGCCGCATCTGCCCGACAAGTGGAACGACAAGAAGCAATTTCAATTCGATGCGCTCGTGACGCTCGAAGGCGAGGTTGCCCGGCTGGAAGCGGAGACCGGTGTTTCCTGCGGCTATAATCGCTGCGGCCGTTTGATCCCGCTGCCCAAACCACATCTCATCGACATTGCCCGCCGTCACTCCCACGATGCTGAAACGCAATGGCTCGCCGGTGATCGGCAGTTTCACTGGCATGTTCTGGAAAAGACGCCGCATCCTGAATGGCTGGATGCCTCGATCGGTGAGGCGGGGGTCGTCCACGACACGCTGGCGGGCCGCGCTTCTCCAAGGCGTTTCGGGGCAGCACTGGCGGCCGCCTTGAAACAGGCGCGACATATCCGCATCATCGAGAACAATGGTGTCGCACGACTTTCCGGCGATCAGGCGATCCTCGCCGATGGCAGCCGCATCACCTTCGGTCATGCCATCGTGGCGAACGGGCATCAGGCATTTCCGCTGCTGGAGAAACTTGGAGCACCGATGCCGCGCCCACTCGGCATGCCGGTCAAGGGGCAGTCTGCTCTCCTGAAGGCCAATGTGGATATCGATCTGCCGGTGATTTTTCTCAAGGGGCTTTACATTGTTCCGCATGAAGGTGGCACGGTCGCCATCGGCAGCACCAGTGAAGAGGTTTTTGCTCATCCGTCTTCCACGGATGAGCAGCTCGACATGTTGATTGCGCGCGCCCGTGATATGTCGCCCATGTTGGCGAATGCGCCTGTCGTTGAGCGTTGGGCTGGTCTGCGGCCAAAAGCGATCGATCGTGATCCGATGATCGGCCGGCACCCGGATCACGCACGCATCCTGTCGCTTGCGGGTGGCTTCAAGGTCAGCTTCGGCCTCGCCCATAAACTGGCCGATGCGGTGCTGGATGCGCTTGCAGGCCGGACCATGGATGTGCCGCCAAGCTTTTTATTAGAAAATCATCTCACAGTTGCGCGAGCAGCCGTGTAACGCCGCCGAATCGTCGTCATCCTGTTACGCAAATCACCTAACCCGGTCCTTGGGGATGCTTGAGCAATGCGTGAAGTACAACCGCAATTCAGGATGATGACGCATGCGCTATTCGATCAATTTTACGCCGCCGGCGCATGATCCGCTGACGCTCGGTGCTGCGCAATGGCTTGGTCGCCACCCCTTTTCCGGTGCGGCCTTCGATCACCCGGCTCTGCGGGGCTTGAGCCTGCACGATATAGCCTTCAACACGGCGCTGCCGCGTCGCTCGGGTTTTCATGGCTGCCTGCGACCAGGTTTTCGTCTGGTGCCGGGCACGACCGAGCAGGAACTGCTGCGCGAGCTAATGCGCTTTGCCGGCAAACACCGCCCGTTCACGCTGCCGCAGCTGGAAGTGGTACGGATCGGCTCCCAGTTTGCACTCGCGCCGGTCATTCCGTCTCAGTCCATGCATCTTCTGGCCGGTGCCGTCGTCACCGAATTTGAGCGTTTTCGCCTGCCGATGCCGGATGACGAAATGGAGCGCGCTGACCCCGGAAATCTGTCGGCCGGCCAGTTTGCCAACATGCTGCGTTGGGGCGACCCTTATGTGATGGACGAATTCCGTTTTCACATGATGCTGACAGGCCCCTTGGCGCAGACGGACCTTGGCCGGTTCGAGGCCGCGTTGCGCGGCTATTTCACGCCGCTCCTCACCGAGCCGGTCGAGGTGACCAATCTTGCCCTGTTCGTGGAAGAAGAGCAGGGCGCGCCGCTGACGGTCCACTCGCTCCATCCGCTCGGTCGCGTGTCGGCCCGCAAGACCGCCTGACTGCCGTTTTACTTGAGCTTGCCCATCTCGACATCGGTGCCATACGGCTGATACCGTTGGTAAAAATGCATCGAGGGGATGTCATGCTGCTGCCGGTCGAAAGTCCACGCAATTTTGTCGGCTACGGCCGTATGGCGCCGCATCCGAAATGGCCGGATGGCGCAAATATCGCTGTACAATTCGTGATCAATTACGAAGAGGGCGGCGAAAGCTGCATTCTCGATCAGGACAAGGCCTCGGAAAATCTGCTGTCGGAGATCGTCGGGGCGGCGCCCTGGCCCGGCCAGCGCAATCTCAACATGGAATCGATCTATGAATATGGGTCGCGTGCGGGGTTCTGGCGGCTTTGGCGGCTGTTTACCGAACTGAATGTTCAGACCACCGTTTATGGCGTGACGCTGGCGATGGCGCGCAATCCGGAAGCGGTGGCAGCCATGAAGGAAGCCGGTTGGGAAATCGCCAGTCACGGTTACCGCTGGCTGGAATACAAGGATTTCTCTGAAAGCGACGAGCGCGGGCATGTCCGGGAGGCGGTGCGGCTGCATACCGAACTAACGGGCGAGCGCCCCTACGGAATGTATCAGGGCAAACCTTCCGACAACACGCTGAAACTGGTGATGGAGGAGGGTGGTTTTCTCTATTCGTCAGACAGTTATGCCGATGACCTGCCCTATTGGGTGAAGGGTGCCGATGCGAAACCTTTCCTGATCATTCCCTATACGCTCGAAACCAACGATATGCGCTTTGCCACGCCGCAGGGGTTCAATACCGGTGACCAGTTTTTCACCTATCTGAAGGATGCCTTCGACACCCTCTATCGCGAAGGCCAGGAAGGGGCACCCAAAATGATGTCGGTTGGCCTGCATTGCCGGCTGGTCGGGCGGCCGGGGCGTATGGCGGGGCTGCGGCGCTTCATGGAATACGTGCTCTCGCATGAAAAGGTCTGGATCCCGCAACGGATCGAGATCGCCCGCCACTGGCATGAACACCACCAGCCGACGGGTGCCCTTTGACAGCGCGTTCAGACTTTATCGAGACATTCGGCGGCGTGTTCGAGCACTCGCCTTTCATTGCAGAACGCGCTTATGACGCGGGTTTCGTCACCGTGCCGCTGACGGCCAAGGGTCTGCATGACGGCATGGTTCTGGAGTTCCGCAATGCCGCGCGCGAGGAACGGCTGGGCGTATTGCGCGCCCATCCCGATCTGGCCGGCAAGCTGGCGATCGCTGGCGAACTGACCGAAGACAGTGCAAGGGAACAGGCCGGCGCCGGTCTTGGTCGCCTGTCTGCGGCAGAACATGCGCGTTTCACCGAGCTCAACAGCGCCTATATGCAAAAATTCGGCTTTCCCTTCATCATTGCGGTGAGGGGGCTGAACAAGGACGATATTCTTGCAGCTTTCGAGCGCCGTATGGGCAACGACGCAGACGAGGAGTTCGAAACGGCGGCGGCGCAGGTGGAGCGTATAGCGCTGTTGCGGTTGCAGGCGCTGTTGCCGCAAGCATGATGCGACTATAGTGTCGGCACAGGGAGCAACGCCGCCATGAGACCGTCGGAAGTGCTGGACAAGAACAGGCAGGCCATCCGCGAAGCGACAAAGCGCTTCAATGCGGCGAACCCGCGTGTTTTCGGCTCAGTGGCGCGCGGGGAAGACCGACCGGGAAGCGATATAGACATTCTTGTTGATGCCCTACCGGGAAGTACCCTGCTGACACTGGGTGGGCTACAATACGAACTCGAGCAGCTGTTTGAAGGCATCAAGGTCGATCTTCTGACGCCCGGCGATTTGCCGGAGACGATCCGGTCGCGGGTGCTGGCTGAGGCCCGGCCTTTATGAGTGACAGGCTGCAGCTTTATGTTAAACAGATGGAGACGTCAGGCGTGGATGCCTGCAACTTCGTTGAGGGGATGAGCCGTGACGCATTCCTGAAAAATGTTCTTGTTCAGCGTGCGGTCGGCATGAGCCTTTTGATGCTGGGGGAAGCCGTCGTGCGGCTGGCAAGGGAATATCCCGAAGTTCTTGTCGATCATCCATCGATACCTTGGGCTGAAATCCAGGGATTGCGGCACCGCATTGCTCACGGGTATTTCGACATTGATCTCTCTATCGTCTGGGAAACGACACAAGCATCGCTCCCTGATCTCATCGGTCAGCTTCAGGCTCTGCGCCATTGGCGCGCCCAAGGCGAATGACAAGCGAGGCCAACCATTGACCGCAATTCTTCAAATCCGGCCGCTGACCAAACATGACTTCGCCCGCTTCGGCGACGTCATCGAGGCCGATCCTTCCCGTATGCGGCTGATCAACAATGGCACGACCGAGCGTTATCACGCGCTCGCAGAACCGGTTGTTATCGGCGCGCCGGAACGCCTTATCTTCAATATCTTTCGCGGCCAGCCGCGAAAATTTCCCTATGCGGTCGATATGATGGAGCGTCATCCGTTCGGCAGTCAGAGTTTCGTGCCGATGTCCGGCCGTCCGTTTCTTATGGCGGTATCCGATGATGAGGACGGCCGGCCGGGCAAGCCGCAGGTGTTTCTGGCCGGCGCGCATCAGGGCGTGAACTATTTTGCCAATACATGGCACCATCCGCTGATGGCGCTCGACGACGTCAGCGATTTTCTTGTGGTCGATCGTGACAACACAGCGGAAAACCTCGAGGAGTTTTTCTTCGAAACTCCCTACCGGATCGAGGAGCCAGAACGATGACCGGCCTCACCACCCATGTGCTCGACACCGCCAGCGGCAAGCCGGCTGAAGGGCTGGTGATCGAGCTTTACCGGATCGAAGGGGAGGCGCGCGAAAAAATCAGGACGGTGACCACGAACGGTGATGGCCGTATCGATGGCGGCCCCATTTTGAACGAGGAGACCTTTGTTGCCGGCATTTATGAACTGGTCTTTCACGTGGGAGATTATCTGCGCGGTCAAGGCGTGACGCTGGCCGAGCCGGCATTTCTCGACATCATCCCGATCCGTTTCGGTATCGCCGACATCTCCGCGCATTATCACGTGCCCTTGCTGCTCTCTCCTTACGGTTATTCCACCTATCGCGGCAGCTGAGGGTTTGCCGATGTCGCCGAGATCGATACAGATCGTGACGGGCTCTCTGTGGGATAAAAATATCATTGGCCCGGAAATGACGCCCTCCTGTTGTGGGTGAGGCGCCGTTTGGGCTTGTCAATCAACGGTGAATGACGCAATGCCGGGAAAGCGGCCCTTTGCCTCGCGCAAAGCTGCCGTCCTGCAGTTAACGACCGGATCATGCAATGTCCCCGACATCTCCCGGCGCCGCACCGCGCCGTCTCACCGCCCAGGATTTTCGCACGCTTGGATTGGCCGCCCTCGGCGGTGCGCTGGAATTTTATGATTTCATCATCTTCGTGTTTTTCGCGGCGGTCATCGGCAAGCTGTTTTTCCCGGCGGACATGCCGGAATGGCTGCGCCTGATCCAGACATTCGGCATTTTTGCCGCCGGTTATCTGGTGCGCCCGCTTGGCGGCATCGTGCTTGCCCATTTTGGCGATATGTTCGGTCGCAAGAAGGTGTTTGCCTTCTCCATTCTGCTGATGGCGCTGTCGACGCTCGGAATGGCGATCATGCCGACCTATGCAACGATCGGCGTGCTCGCCCCGATCCTGCTCGTTGTCATGCGCATCCTGCAGGGTGCCGCCATCGGCGGTGAAGTGCCGGGCGCCTGGACCTTTGTCGCTGAGCATGTGCCACTGCGCCGCGTCGGTTTTGCCTGCGGATTTCTCACCTCGGGTCTTTCGCTCGGCATTCTGCTTGGCTCCTCCATCGCCACCGTCATCAACACCGTCTTCACGCCGGAAACGATCGAAGCCGGTGCATGGCGCATTCCGTTTTTCCTCGGCGGTATTTTTGGCCTTCTGTCGGTGTGGATGCGCCGCTGGCTGCAGGAAACCCCGATCTTCAACGAGATGAAGGAAAGCCGCGCGCTGGCACCCGAGTTGCCGCTGAAAACGGTTCTGCGCGATCACATGCGTGGTGTCGTGATCTCGATGCTGCTGACCTGGCTTCTGTCGGCCGCAATCGTCGTCACCACGCTGATGACCGCTACGCTTCTGCAGAAGATTTACGGTTATACGGCGCAGCAGTCTCTGGCGGCGACCAGTTTCGGCACGCTGTTCCTGATCTTTGCAACATCGGCCGCCGGTACCATTATCGATCGTGTCGGGTCGGGCCGCTTTTTCATTGTCGGCGGCATCTTTTTCGGTGCAGCGACATGGGCCTTTTACAGCTATGCCGGCACCTCGCTCACGGTCATGTTCGCGCTCTACGCGGTCATGGGGCTTGCGGTCGGCATTGTCGGTGGTGTGCCCTATGTCATGGTCCGGGCTTTCCCGGCGCGTGTTCGCTTCTCCGGCCTGTCATTTTCCTACAACGTTGCTTACGCCATCTTCGGCGGACTGACGCCGATCGCCGTCACATCCATGCTGGCGATCAACCCGATGTCTCACGCCTATTACCTGCTGTTCATCGCGGCTCTGGCAATCGCCATCGGCATTTACCTCAGCCTGCGTGGCGAGACGGTCGAGGCCGCAGCCGGCATCGAGGAATTGACCGAGCGTCTGGCCCGTACCTGATTGGTTCTGGCTCACCGGGAGGGGCGGTCGTCGCCCCTCGGGGGGCGGTTCCCTCCGAGGCAGGTTAAGTTGATCGGTGTTCACGATCTTTTGCGATCTGTTTACGGCAGGGTTGGGTATAGCGGGGACCTATCGGAATAAAGAGGTTCACCGTTGAACAATATCATCCTGACGCGGCGCACGCTCGTCCTTGGTGGCGTGGGCGCGGCCACGGCTGCGCTTGCCGGCTGCACGACGACGGCCGCGGAGCCGGAAGTCGCTGCTGCTCCCGTGGTCGATAATTCGATCTATGCCACCATGTATGCCGCAGTGCCCGACGAACAGTTTCCGCTGCCCGCCATACCTTACAAGCGCATCAACAGGCGTTTCTATCGTCAGATGGTTGCCAATCCGACCGGCGAGCGCCCCGGAACCATCGTGGTCGATACGGCCAATTTCTTTCTCTATCTGACCTATGAGAATGGTCAGGCGATGCGTTACGGCGTCGGGCTCGGTCGACAGGGGTTCGAATGGTCCGGCCGCGGCGTCATCCAGTACAAGCGCGCATGGCCGCGCTGGACGCCGCCGGATGAAATGGTGGCCCGCCAGCCGGAACTGCAGCCCTACAGCATCGCCAATGGCGGTATGGATCCGGGCCTCAACAATCCGCTCGGTGCGCGTGCGCTCTACATTTTCCAGAACGGTGAGGACACGATCTATCGCATCCATGGCTCGCCGGAATGGTGGACCATGGGCAAGGCGGTGTCTTCCGGCTGCGTGCGCATGCTCAATCAGGATATCATCGATCTCTACAATCGCGTGCCGCCCAAGGCTCCAATGGTGGTGACAAGCCTGCCGAATACGTTGGGGGCCTGAGGCCAGGGGAAATGGCTGGTGCCGGATGGCGCTGCGCCATTTGCGTGCGGGATGGAACCTTGACCGTGTTTCGGCGTTTTCAGTCGCTCCCAGCGACAACAGAGAAGGAACGCGTTTTGGCCCGAGATCTCAATTCCACCGTCGAAGCCCTGCAGGATCAGCTTTCGCAGCTTCGCTCCGTGCTGCAGCAGCAGGCCCGTGAAAAGGCATCGGAGGCATCCTCCTATTTTTCGCCGCGCGCGCACCGTCTGTCGAAGGAATTGACGAGTGAAGGCTATGGCCTTGCCGAGGCTGCGAAACGTCATCCGACGGCGGCAACCGGTGCCGTTTTTGGCGCACTGGCGCTGGGCGCGGTGCTTGGCCTGTTTTTGTCTGGTGCCATCCGCGACCGCGATTGACCATCTCGAATAGCAGGCTTTGCCTGTCGATTTTGAAGAGTGCCCGCCATGTTGCCGTCAGGAAAACGGTCATAAGGTGGGCATTTTCCGTTTCAGAACGGGTTTTCTGCGATCACGTTCGAATTGACATCGCGGATGTCGCGCTTGCCGCACAGAGCCATGGTGATGTCCATTTCCTTGCGGATGATTTCCAGCGCGGTCGTGACGCCTTCCTTGCCCATGGCGCCGAGCCCGTAGAGAAACGGTCGGCCGATATAGGTGCCCTTGGCGCCGAGTGCGACAGCCTTCAGCACATCCTGACCAGAGCGGATGCCGCCATCCAGATGCACTTCCATGCGGTCGCCGACTGCCGCCACCATCTTTGGCAGCATGCTGATGGAGGAGGGGGCGCCGTCGAGCTGACGGCCGCCATGATTGGACACGATGATCGCATCGGCACCGGTATCAGCGGCGGCACGTGCGTCTTCCTCATCGAGAATACCCTTGATGATCAGCTTGCCGCCCCACAGATCCTTGATCCAGCGGATGTCGTCCCATGACAGCCGCGGGTCAAACTGTTCTGCCGTCCAGGCCGACAGCGAGGAAAGGTCGGAGACGTTGGAGGCATGGCCGACGATATTGCCGAAACCGCGACGTTTGGTCTGCAGCATGTCCAGGCACCAGAAGGGTTTCGTCGCCAGTTGCATGGCGCTGTTCAGCGTCCATTTTGGCGGTGCCGACAGGCCGTTTCGCAGGTCCTTGTGACGTTGGCCGAGGATTTGCAGGTCGGCGGTGACGACGAGCGCCGAGCATTTGGCCACGCGGGCGCGCTCGATCAGGCGTTCGATAAAACCGCGATCTTTCATCACGTAAAGCTGGAACCAGAAGGGTTTTGTCGTGACCGAGGCAATGTCCTCGATCGAGCATATGCTCATGGTCGACAGCGTGAAGGGTACGCCGGCTTCTTCCGCCGCCTTGGCTGCCAGCATTTCGCCATCGGCGCGCTGCATGCCGGCAAGCCCGGTGGGCGCCAGCGCTACCGGCATGGACACATCATGGCCGATCATCTGAGTGGCCAGAGAACGGTTGGTCATATCGACCAGCACGCGCTGGCGCAGCTTGATTTTCGAAAAATCCTCTTCGTTGGCCCGGTAGGTGCTCTCCGTCCATGCGCCGCTATCGGCATAATCGAAGAACATTTTTGGCACGCGACGCCGGGCCATTGTCTTCAGATCGGCGATGGTAAGCGGCTTGGACATGATGCGTCTCCCTCCCTGACATGATGTCAGAGAGGTAGCATATCGATGTCGCGAGGGAACAGAAATTCGACATGTTCCATGTTTTTTGCAAGCCACTCGCCTGATTGTAGAAGGTCTGATAAATGTACGGAATAAAGGTCTTTAAATAGATCTTGATATGGCGCGAAAGGGCAAAAACCATGCAGCGTGTCGAAGCGGAAATGGCGGTCAGCGTCTCTGATCTGAAAAAAAATCCGTCTGCAATCGTCGAGGATGCCGGCGGCGGCGCCGTCGCCATCCTCAATCACAACAGGGTCATGGCCTATATGGTGCCGGCCAGCACCTATGAGGCGCTGATAGACGCCTTGGACGACCAGGCACTTGTCGAGATTGCCAAGGCGAGGGCTGGCGAGAAGGGCGTGCCGGTCAATCTCGATGACCTATAGGCTGGAATTCCTTCCAGCCGCGCGCAAGGAATGGGACAAGCTTGGCGCCACGCTGCGCGAACAATTCAAGCGCAAGCTTTCCGAACGTCTTCAACGGCCGAGAGTGCAGGCCGATGCGCTGCACGGCATGCCGGATCATTTCAAGATCAAGCTGCGCGCTGTAGGGTATCGGCTCGTTTATCGTGTTGAAGACGAAAGGATTACTGTCGTCGTCGTCGCAGTTGGGCGGCGGGAGCATTCCGACGTCTATAAGGCTGCGAAGAGGCGCTGAGCTTCAAAGTTTGTTTTTCATCTCCTTGCCCGCCACATAGGTCTCCACCACGGCGCGGTCATCGCCCATGGTTTGCAGCAGAAACAGTTCTTCCGGCAGCGTTTTGATCGTTTCCACGCGCAGTTTCATCGCCGGTGTCGATCCGGCATCCAGCACGACCAGATCGGCAACGGAACCGACATCCAGCGTGCCGATATCTGCCTGCATCGACAATGCCTCGGCATTGCCTCGCGTCGTCAGATAAAAGCTTTCGAGCGGATTGAGGCGCTCGCCGAGCAATTGCTGGATCTTGTAGGCTTCGTCCATCGTCTTCAGCATCGAATAACTGGAGCCGCCGCCGATATCCGTAGCGACGGAGACGCGGACCGATTTTTCACGACGCATCATCGCCTTCATCGGAAACAGGCCGGAACCGAGAAAAAGGTTCGAGGTCGGGCAGTGTACGGCGATGCTGCCGGCTTCCGACAGCGCGTCCATTTCGCGTTCCGACAGGTGGATGGCGTGGCCGAGGAGGGTCTTTTTACCCAGCAAGCCGTAACGGGCATAGATGTCCGTGTAGTCGGTCGCTTCTGGGTAAAGCTCGCAGGTGTATTTGATCTCGTCGTGGTTTTCCGAGAGATGCGTCTGGATGAACAGGTCCGGAAACTCCTGCGCCAGCGCTTGCGCCGCCTGCATCTGGCCGGGAGTCGAGGTGATGGCGAAGCGAGGTGTGATGGCGACGTGGTTACGGCCCTTGCCGTGCCATTGTTCGATGACCGCGCGGGTCTCATCATAGCCCATTTCGGGCGTATCGAGCAGGCCCTGCGGGGCGTTACGGTCCATCATCACCTTGCCGCCGACCATGCACATGTTGCGCTTCAGGGCTTCCGCAAAAAAAGCGTCGGCGGAGGTTTTGTGCACGGAACAGTAGGCGACGGCTGTCGTAGTGCCGTGGCGCAAAAATTCGTCATAGAAATGCGTGGCGATGCGGGCGGCATGGTCGCTTTCGACGAAGCGGCATTCCTCTGGAAACGTGTAGGTGTTCAGCCATTCCAGAAGGTTGGCGGCGTAGGAGGCGATCACCTGCATCTGCGGGAAATGCACATGCGTGTCGATAAAGCCCGGCAGGATCAGATGCGGGCGGTGGTCGATCTCGACCACATCGTCCGGCGCTCCGGCCTTCACCGTTGCATAATCACCGGCCGCGGAAATCCTGCCATCCTCGCCGACCAGAAGACCACCATCATGCTCATAAAGATAGCTGTCGCTATCGGTGAGCGAATGGGGCGCGCGGTGGAAGGACAGGAGGCGTCCGCGGATCAGGGTGTTTGTCATCTAAAACCTATTGTGCTGCCACGCTGCTTTCATACCAGGCGACCAGCAGTTTTCGTTCCTCGGGCGTCAGGTCGGTGACATTGCCGGGCGGCATGGCGTGGCTTCGTCCCGCCTGGATGTATATCTCGCGGGCATGGGCGGCAACCTGCACATCCGTCTCCAGCTTCACCGATTTCGGCGCAAACGTGATGCCGTCCCACACAGGTTCGGCCGCATGGCACATGGAACAGCGGCTGGTGACGATGTCGCGGGCTGCTGTGAAATGGGCATTTGACGCAAACTTTTGCTGGATTGGTGTCATCGACACGTCTGTCTCGCCGGTCAGCGCTTTTGGCACTGTGGAAAGCCACATGATGGTGATGAACAGCAAAACCGTCACCAGCCATGTCCATGTCGGTTTGCCCTTGCGGGCATGGGTGGTGTTGAACCAGTGCCGGATCGTCACGCCCATCAGGAAGACAAGTGCTGCGATCACCCAGTTGAACTGCGTGCCGAATGCCAGCGGATAGTGGTTGGACAGCATGAAGAAGATGACGGGCAGCGTCAGGTAGTTGTTGTGCAACGAGCGCTGCTTGGCGATGCGGCCATATTCGGCATCCGGCGTGCGGCCGGCGATCAGGTCGGCGACGACGATCTTCTGGTTGGGGATGATGATCATGAAGACGTTGGCCGACATGATGGTGGCCGTGAATGCACCCAGATGCAGGAAGGCGGCGCGGCCTGTAAATACCTGTGTATACCCCCAGGCCATGGCCACCAGCGCTGCATAGAGCACGATCATCAGACCCCATGTGTTATTGCCGAGCGGCGACTTGCACAACTGGTCGTAAAAAATCCAGCCGACCCCGAGCGAGGCCAGCGACAGACAGATCGCCTGCCAGGGTTCGAGCTCCATCACTGTGCGGTCGATCAGAAACAGGTCAGCGCCGCCGTAATAAACGACACAGAGCAGGAAAAAGCCCGAGAGCCATGTGAAATAGCTCTCATATTTGAACCATGTCAGGTGTTCGGGCACCTGCGCGGGCGCGACCAGGTATTTCTGGATGTGATAAAAACCGCCGCCATGCACCTGCCATTCCTCGCCATAGGCGCCGGGCGGCAGATGCGGGCGTTTGACCAGCCCCAGATCGAGTGCGATGAAATAGAAGGACGAGCCGATCCAGGCGATCGCGGTGATGACGTGCAGCCATCGCACCGCAAAGCTCAGCCATTCCCACGCTATGGCATATTCATACATTCGGGTTCCCCGATACATTCCCCTTTTTTGACAGAGTGCGGAAAAAAGTGGCGAGAGGGAAGGGGAATTCGTGGCCAAGATATCGCTGTGGGCTGATCTTCCTTGCAACGGAACCGCTTTGCCGGTCGCGCGTTTTAGCGTTCGCGCAAATATAAATTGTGCATCGCAAGATTTGCCAATTAGTCGGCTAATCCGACTCAGCTAATATTTCTCGTGCAAGGCAGCCGGTGAGGTTGAGTATTGCGGTTCACCGGTGGTGCGTTCATCAACGGAGAATGAGCTTATGCGCAGTATTCTGGCGAGTGTGATGATTGCATATGCATCCGGTGCGGCGGCTCACGAGGCGCATACCGGCTGGAAGTATGAAAGCTATTGCTGCAACGGCGACAACCATACCGGCGATTGCCAGATGATCCCGACGAAAAACGTCAGGATCGTCAAGGGCGGTTACGAAGTGATCCTTGGCCCCGGCGATCATCGACTGATCACCCGCAATCATGATTTCAGGCTGCGGCAGAGCGAGGCAAGGCGCTCGAAGGACAGCGAATATCATGTCTGCCTCTATCCCAACGAGGACACGCTGCGCTGTTTTTATGCGCCGGACATGAGCTATTGAGGCTTCAAGTCAGTCCCTGAAAGTCGGCATCATCTTGCGCATGAACTCGCGGAATGCGCGGATTTTTGGCGAATTGCGGCGTGCCTCGGGATAGGCGAGCCAATAGTCACTGCCATCAGATGCGGTTATGTCGAAGGGCTGGATCAGACGACCGAGCGCGACATCGTCCTTGTAAAAATCCGGCCGCAGGATCGCCACGCCCTGACCGGCAATGGCAGCGGCTGCGTGAAAGGCCTGCGCGCCGAACTGGCTCGACGGGCCGTTCCTGAAATCGGCATCCGGCAGACCGGCCGCCGCAAACCAGACCGGCCACCACACGTCATCGGGATCGATGATCCGGAATTTCAGCAGATCGGCCGGTTCTCGGATGCCACCGATCGAGGCGGCCAGCGCCGGGCTGAGCATGGGCGTGAAATCGCTGGTCATCAGGAAATGGGTTTTTAGGCCCGGCCAAAATCCCTTGCCGGAGCGGATCGCCACATCCCCCTCGGTACGCGAAAAATCGATAACGGTCTGAGAGGTTTCCAGCCGCACGGCGATACCGGGGTTTTCCATCTGAAACGTGCCGATATGGTGTGCCAGCCAATGCGAGGCGAAAGTGGCCGTGGTGTGGATGGTGAGCGTGCCTTCCGACTGATCGCGCATGCCGCCAATCGCATCGCTGATCGCCTGAAATGCTTCCGAGATCTTTGGTGCGAGCTTTTCACCCGCCTCTGTCAGCGTCACCTGGCGAGTCCGTCGCAGAAACAGCGGCTCACCGAGCGTGTCTTCCAGTAGCTTGATCTGGTAGCTGACCGCCGTCTGCGTCATGCCGAGTTCTTCGCCTGCCTTGGTGAAACTCATCAGGCGGGCAGCAGCTTCGAAGACGCGCAGCGCATTCAGCGGGAATTGTCGCGACAGGTTCATGGATAAGCTCTGTTGATCCATGCAGCCGGTAATTCGATTGGATTTCGGCTGCTTTCGGACGCACTTTAGTCTCACAAACATCAAATGCAAGCGGGGTTTCCCGCAGGGCAAAGCGACCGGAAACCCTGGTTTTCGGAAGCGGAAACTGTGCCCGGAAATCGAGGAGAAGCACCATGTTTTCTATTCCGAGACAGCCCTTGATCCGGTTCTGGCCGGATATCGATATTGTCCGTTTCCTGTCGCAAAAGCCGGTGCGTCGTGCCATTCCACTCGATCTGGAAGAGATGCCGGAAAACCTGCAGCGCGACATCGGTATTTTTGATGGCCGGGCCAGGCGCGGCGAGCGGCCGGAGGAAGAGGGCGCCTTCCGGGCGGCGCGGCTTATCTATTCTCAGCGGCCTTTATGATGAGGCCGGCTCCCTCCGGATGCGAGACCTGTCGTTCTGATCTCATTGCCTGCCGAGCGGCATAAACCGTCAGCAGTTCAGCGGCCACCAGTGCGGCGATCACTTCCGGGCGCTTGTCGCGCACCGCATTGCCGCCGATCGGCAGGGTAAGGCGCGTTATCAGGCTGTCATGCTCGCCTTCGCGTTTCAGCCAATTGGCAAAAGTGGCGCGTTTGGTGGCGGATCCGATCATGCCGACATAGACGAAATCCGGCCGGGCAAGCGCCGCGCGGGCGATCAGGAAATCCAGCGCATGGTCATGGGTGAGGATCAGCGCCGCGCTGCCCGCCGGCATGTTTTGCACTTCAGCTTCGGGCAGCGGCGTCAGCCGGGTGCGGATATCTTGCGGTATGGACTGCAGTTCTTCCGCGCGTGATTCGATCATGGTCAGCGTGAAGGGCAGGGGCGAAAGTGCCCGCACCAGAGCCCGTCCGACATGCCCGGCGCCGAACAGGGTGATGTGGGGCAGGGCGCTACGTTCGCCCTCCAGCCGATCGCTGAGACTTTTCGCCATCGCACGCGTCATGGCCGTGAATGTCAGGCATGTGCGACCGCCGCAGCACTGGCCGATCTCAGGCCCGAGCGGAATATTCATTTCCGGCAGGCCATCGCCGCGAAGCAGTGCGCGCGCGTTGTCGATCGCCATATATTCCAGTTGGCCGCCGCCGATCGTGGCCCAGATCGCGTCAGCAGAGACGAGCATGAATGTCCCGACATCGCGCGGCGTCGAACCTTTCGCCTCCGTCACCTCGACGAGGACGCATGTCTGGTGATCACTGAGAAAATCGACAACGGACAAAGGGTGCATGATCGGCAGTCTAGCACTGCATTCCAGAGCCCGCATCATCTGGTTTGAAGCGGAGGCGCAATCATTTTTTGTCCCGTTATACTGGTGCTGGGTTCCATGTGGCCAGTAAGACGAGTTTAAAATTTATCAGCAATTTGAGGTTAAATCTTGCGCAATATCAAGTTTGGCGCCGCATTACTTTGCGGCTGCGAGAGTTCGGCCCGACATTATGGCAAAAAGAGAATCGATCGCCTCGCTGATTCCCGCGTCGCAGGATATCTATCGCAAGATCGTCTTCGAGATTGCCGACGGCATTATCGGTATCGATAGTCATGGCACGATCCGTCTGTGCAATCCCGCTGCAGAGGCGTTGTTTGGCTGGAAGCCGGGCGAACTTTTGGACAAGCCGCTGGATGTGCTTTTGCCGGAACGGCTGCATTCGTTTCATCACACGCTGGTTTCCGGTTTCGAACATGGCAATGCCGATGCCCGCTACATGGGGCAGCGTGATGCCAACACCGTCGGGCGTCGCTCCGATGGTTCGGAAATCCATTGTGGCATCACCATTCTGCGCACCTCGGCCGCCGGCGAACCGATGATGATCGCCGTCGTGCGCGATATCAGCGACCATGTGCGCTATCAGAACGATCTCAAGCGATTGGCGGAAACGGATAGCCTGAGTGGTCTGCTCAACCGGCGCGCTTTTCGCGAGCAGGTCGCGCGCAGCCTGATCCGCGACGCCTCGAAATCCGTGTCGGTGGCGCTGTTCGATCTCGACGGTTTCAAAAGCGTCAACGATCGTTTTGGCCACGATGCCGGCGACGAGGTGATTGTACGCTTTTCCGAGGTGCTGCGCAGCACGGTGCGCAATGACGACATCATCGGCCGCTGGGGCGGGGAAGAGTTCATTCTCTGTCTGCCCGGCCCGGCAGACGTGGCCGCAAGCGTGGTCGAGCGTATTCGGGCGTCTTTCACCAAGATCGATTTTCATTGGGAAGGCCATGAGCCGGTCAATCTCACCGTCAGCGCCGGCATTGTGACGACGCTTGCAGGCCAGGCGCGGCTGGACGAGATGGTCGCCTGCGCCGACAAGGGACTTTACGAGGCCAAGCGTGGCGGTCGTGACCGACTTGTTTCGATGGTGATGGAAGACGTCGCACTGGCCTCGTGATTTTCCCTGAGAACCGAAGGGGCCGTGTCGCGAATGGCATGGCGAAGCCCTCGTGCTTCGGTTATGGATCATGCCACTTCAACGCGTGAACCTGCCTTCATGAAACCTCGTGATCTTGCCATCTATCTTTTTCTTGCCCTTGCCTGGGGTCTGTCCTTCCTTGTCATCGTCAAGGTAGTCGAGGCTTTCGGTTTTGTCGCTGCGACCGCAATCCGCTCGTTCATCGCCTGCGGCACGCTGTTTTTCATTGCCAAACTCACGCGCCGACGGCTGGATTTCGGCGATGGCTGGCAGCCGTTCCTGGTCGTGGGCGCAACGACGGTCGCAGGTCAGCTTCTCGGCCTTTCTTATGCAACGCCGCTGATCGGTACGGCCATGGCGGCCATTCTGGTCGCCTCCATTCCGTTGTTTTCCATGGTGATCAGCCAGATCTGGGGGCTGGAGCGCATGAAGCCGAGCGGTCTGCTTGGGCTTGTTCTCGGCACGGCGGGCATTGTTTTTCTGGTCGGTTTTCCGGCGGTGCCCGTCACGAATGAATTCGTGTTCGGCTGCGCGGCCGCACTCGCCGCCTGTTTTTCCGCGGCCTTTGGCAGCAATTATGCCAGCCACAAGCTGAAACATACCGGTTCGTGGGAAGTCACCATCGGTTCCTTCCTGTTCGGTGGGTTGATATCCGCACCTTTCATGATCGCTTTGCCGGTGCCGGGCATGCCGAGCGCGCTCGATATTCTCTATCTGCTGATTTCCGCCTGCATCATGAGCGCCACCACTTACGTGCTTTATTTCAAGCTTGTTGGCTCAATTGGCGCGACAAAAGCGATCAGCGTCGAGTTCGGGGTGACGGTGGTGGCGGTTTTCGCAGGTGTCGTTCTGCTTGGCGAACCGCTGTCGACCATCCAGATCCTTGGTGCTGCGGTGATCATTCTCGGCTGCGCACTGGTGCTCGGGCTGTTCCCCTGGCAGCGGACCAAGGTGGCGGCGGTGCCGCTGCCGCATCAGGATGGCGTGCCGTAATAATCTGACATTTGGTTGTATTTTATAAATTCAATCAACCGAAAGGAAAAAGGCCGCCGGGCATGCTGCGGTCATGAGCAATTTTACACTTGTCACGGCGCTGATTTCGGGTGCGGTTTTTATGGCAGCTGGCGGCTACACATTGCTGCCGCGCCAGGTGTTTGATCCGGCCTGCAATATCAAGGGCAACATTTCGATCAATTCCGGCGCCAAAATCTATCACGTTCCCGGCCAGGAAAACTATGCGGCCACAATTATTCGTACTGAATACGGTGAACGTTGGTTCTGTTCGGAAGCTGACGCAAGAGCGGCCGGTTGGCGCAAAGCCGGACGCTGAGTTACATCGCTTTTAACCGCTCCACCGCCATCAGCACCCGTTCCGGCGTCGCTGGCGCATCCAGTTTTGGGCATACGGCATAATCGGCAATGCTCGCCACCGCCATGGAGATCGCCTCAAGCACCGAGATCGCCAGCATGAAGGGCGGTTCGCCGACCGCCTTGGAGCGGCCGATGGTCGGCTCCGCATTTTCGGCCCATTCCGCCAGCCTGACATTGAAGATACGTGGCCGGTCGGAGGCGAGCGGGATCTTGTAGGTGGAGGGCGCGTGGGTGCGCAGGCGTCCCTTGTCGTCCCACCACAACTCTTCTGTCGTCAGCCAGCCCATGCCCTGCACGAAAGCGCCTTCCACCTGGCCGGTATCGATCGCCGGGTTCAGCGATTTTCCGACATCGTGCAGAATATCGGTACGATCGACCATGTATTCGCCGGTCAGCGTATCGATCGAGACTTCGGATACAGCCGCGCCATAGGAAAAATAATAGAAGGGATGGCCGCGTCCGGCCGCGCGGTCCCAGTGAATTTTCGGCGTCTTGTAAAACCCTGCGGCGGAAAGCTGCACGCGGTCGTAATAGGCGGCGCGCACCAGCGTGTCGAAGGGTACGACTTCTGTGCCGATCCGCACCCGGTTCGGCAGGAATTCGATGTCGTCCTTGTCCACTTTCCACTGCCGGCAGGCAAAATCGATGAGCCGTTCCCGAATTTGCCGGGCCGCATCGTAAGCCGCCATGCCGTTAAGATCGGAGCCGGAGGACGCGGCGGTGGCGGATGTGTTGGGCACCTTGCCGGTCGTCGTCGCGGTGATTTTTATCCGCTCGATATCGACATTAAAGGTATCGGCCACCACCTGCGCCACTTTGGTGTAGAGGCCCTGACCCATCTCGGTGCCACCGTGGTTGAGGTGGATCGAGCCGTCCTGATAGATATGCACCAGAGCGCCCGCCTGATTATAGGCGGTCATGGTGAAGGAGATGCCGAATTTGACCGGCGTCAGCGCGATGCCCTTGCGGATGACCGGGCTTGCCTCGTTGAACGCGACGATCGCCTCACGCCGGGCGCGGTAATCGCTGGACGTTTCCAGTTCCTCGACGAGGCGCAGGATGATGTTGTCCTCGACCTCCTGATGATAGGGCGTGGCAGTGCGGCCCGATCCCGGCTGGCCATAAAAGTTCAGTTTTCGGATATCAAGCGGATCTTTTCCAACGGCGTAGGCGATCTCCTCGATGATGCGCTCAGCTCCGAGCATGCCCTGCGGCCCGCCAAAACCGCGAAACGCGGTGTTGGAGACGGTGTGTGTCATCAGTGGTTTAGAGCTCAGTCTTACATGCGGATAAAAATAGCTGGAATCCGCATGAAAAAGCGCGCGATCGGTGACCGGGCCGGAGAGGTCCGCCGACCAGCCACAACGTGCCGCATAGATGGCGTCCACCGCATGGATGCGGCCATCTTCATCGAACGCGACGTCGTAATCCACGCGAAAATCATGGCGTTTGCCGGTGACGACCATATCCTCGTCCCGGTCAGGACGAAATTTGACGGGGCGTTTCAGCGTCTTCGCCGCAAGTGCGGCGAGACAGGCGAACAGATTGCCCTGCGTCTCCTTGCCGCCGAAACCGCCACCCATGCGCCGTGTCTTCACCTCGACGGCGTGGTTGGCGACGCCGAGCACATGCGCCACCATGTGCTGCACCTCGCTCGGGTGCTGGGTGGAAGACCAGACCAGCACATCGTCGTCCTCGCCGGGCATGGCGAAGGCGATCTGACCCTCCAGGTAAAAATGCTCCTGACCGCCGATCTCCATCGAGCCCTGCACGCGCAGCGGCGGTTTTTCGATCTCTGTCTCCGGTTCGCCGCGTAAAAGCGTCATCGGCTGGGTTACCAGCTTGCCACCGTTTTCGAGCGCGCCTTCGATATCCGACCAGTGCGGCAGATCGCGGTATTCTATCCTTGCCAGCTTTGCCGCCCGCCGCGCCTGATCGCGGGTTTCGGCGATGACGGCAAAAATCGGCTGGCCGTGGAAACGCACGTCGCCCACCGCAAGCAGCGGCTCGTCATGCTGACCGGTGGACGCGATGTCGTTAAAACCGGGCACGTGATCGGCCGTCAGCACGGCAACGACTCCCGGTGCCTTTCCAACGGCTTCGAGATCGACCGACACCAGTTCGGCATGGGCGCGATCAGACAAGCCAAGTGCGCCGTGCAGCGTGCCAGCCGGTTCGGCAATGTCGTCGATATATTCGGCGGTTCCGGTGACATGTTTATGTGCTGAATCATGTTTCAGCGCGGCGTGCATCGCGCCGTTGATGATGGTTTTGGGCTCGGTCGTGAGCTTGTCCATGGTCACGCCTCCTCCATCTCGAAGCGCTGCAACTGCACGGGCGCGCCGGCCGTTTCCAGGAAGAAGCGCGTCAGCAGGTTCTTCGCCGTCAGGCTGCGATAGTCGGCACTGGCCCGCCAGTCGGTCAGCGGCTGGTAATCCGCGTCGAAAGCCAGGCTCGCCTGTGCCACCGTCTGCCAGCTCCAGGGCTGCCCCAGAAGCGCCGCCTCCACCGCATGCGCCCGCTTTGGTGTCGCCGCCATGCCGCCGAAGGCTATGCGGATAGTGTCGACACAGCCATCGCCGCCAACGGTGAGGATAAAGGCGCCGCACAGTGCGGAAATGTCCTCGTCGCGGCGCTTCGAGATTTTGTAGACGGAAAAGAACGCATCCTCATGCGGCCGAGGCACAAAAACCTTTTCGACAAATTCGCCCGGGCGCCGGTCCTGTTTGCCATAGGCGATGAAAAACGCTTCGAGCGGCAGGATGCGTGTTCCATGGACGGAACGCAGCGTGATGCTGGCGCCGAGCGCGATCAGTGGCGGCGGCATGTCACCGATCGGCGAACCGTTGGCGATATTGCCGCCGATCGTACCGGCATTGCGCACCTGAGCCCCGCCGATGCGGTCGATCAGGTCACCGAGCGCCGGAATTTCCGTCAGCAGCGTGGCAAAAGCCTGCGCGTAGGTGACACCGGCGCCGAAGGTGATGCCGGTCTCGTCGGTTTCGATCGTCTGAAGTTCCGTGAGATGATTGATGAAGATGACCGGGTCGAGCCGGCGCATCTGTTTGGTCACCCACAGGCCGACATCGGTTGCTCCGGCAACGATGGTTGCCTGCGGGGCTTCCGCCAGCCTTTGCGCCAGCGTTTCGACCGTGCCGGGGATGATGGCCAGCGCGCCGTCCTTCTCAACCAAGATCGTTTCGCTGGAGGATTTCAGCGTCCAGAGCTTGGCCATGATTTCGGCGCGGTCCCGCTCCAGAGGATCGAACAATGCGCTTGGACGGGTTTTGGAAACCTGTTCGGCCGCTTTTACGATCGGTTCATAACCGGTGCATCGACAGAGATTGCCTTGCAGCGCGAGTTCGATTTCCGAGCGATCCGGTTCCTCGTTCGATAGCCACAGACCATAGAGCGACATGACAAAGCCGGGCGTGCAGAAACCGCATTGCGAGCCATGACAATCGACCATGGCCTGTTGAACCGGATGCAGCGTGCCGTCTTTTGCCACCAGATGTTCAACCGTCACCACATGGGTGGCGTGCAGCGATCCCAGAAAGCGGATACAGGCATTGATGCTTTCATAGATCAGCCTGCCTTCCACCAACCGCCCCACCAGTACGGTACAGGCGCCGCAATCGCCCTCTGCACATCCTTCCTTGGTGCCGGTCAGCCGTCGGCGCAGGCGCAGGTAATCAAGGAGGGTTTCCGTTGGCGCAAAATCGCCGAGACGGACTTCTTCCGTATTCAGAATGAAGCTTATCGCAGAATTCATGTTGTTCCCCATGAGCTTCGCACCGTTTTCGGGGTCTGTTTCGAGCTCTTGAGTCCCGATCCTATTGCGCCGTCCACCCGCCGTCGATGGAAATATGCGTGCCGGTAATGCTGCGGGCGGCATCGCCGGCAAGATAGAGCGCGGCGTTGGCGACCTCCTCTATGCCGACGAATTCCTTCGTCGCCTGCAAGCGCAACAGAACCTCATCCTTCACCTGCGCCTCGCTGATGCCTTTTTCGCGGGCCTGGTCGGGGATCTGCTTTTCGACCAGCGGCGTCAGCACGAAGCCGGGGCAGATGGCATTGACGGTGATATTGTCTCGCGCCAGTTCCAGCGCTGCCGTCTTGGTGAGGCCCATGATGCCATGCTTGGCAGCCACATAGGCGGATTTGAACGGCGAGGCGACAAGCCCGTGGGCCGAGGCGATGTTGATGATGCGGCCTCTGCCTTGTGCCTTCATCAGCGGGATCGTGTGGCGCATGGCGTGGAAGGCGGAGGAGAGCAGGATGGCGATCAGTTGATCCCATTTTTCCGGCGGAAAGTCCTCGATCCGGGCCACATGCTGGATACCGGCGTTGTTGATGAGCACATCGATCGTACCGAATTTTTGCGCGGCAGAGGCGATAAGGTCTTCGATCTCGCCCGGGTTCGTCATGTCGGCAGGGTGGTGGATGACCTTGCCGGAGGTGAGGGCGGATAATTCTTCCACCGCGCTCTCGATGGCATCCGAGGGGCCAAGGCCGTTTATGACGACATTGGCGTTTTCCCGGGCAAAGGCGCGAGCGATGCCAAGCCCGATGCCGGAGGTGGAACCGGTAATCACGACGGTTCTTGTCATACGCGTTTCCTCCCGAACGTTCTATGAACCTTTTCGGCAGGTTACTCTCGATTGTTGCGGTTCGGCAATGCTTGCCGTCAGGCCTGTGGGCTTGCCGTCAGGCCGATGGTCTCATCGTCAGGCTGATGGCGCCGCCGGCCAGCCGATCATTCGCGCCAATAATCCGCAACCCACGGGGTCGGCCGGATAAAATGGCGCAGATAACGGAAGAATGGCTCATTGCCGCGGTTGCTGCGATTGAAGGCATTGCGCAGATGCCCCAGTGGCGAACGAACGCTTGCGCCGTAACCGAACCTGCCTTCCACCGCATTTTCCGGATAGAAGCCACGTGGGAACAGCACGATACGCGCCTTCGAAGGCAGGGTCGGCACGAGGAAGTAGTTTAGCGGAAAAGGCCAGCGACAATCCTGCTTGAAATGCAGGACGGCGCGCCGCGGGAAAAATTTTACGCCGCCAGGAGCGTTACGTGTCACGAAACGCTGCTCGAACCTGTACTTGTCGGCAGTGCCCTGTGGGTCTGCGGTGAATTTTTCCAGAAGAGGCGCGAGTTTTCCAACGGGGAAGCGCAGGACGGACGACTGTCCGAGCCTTTCGAAGGGGGTCGTCTGATTGCGTGCCATGACGACGTCGTCAGGTCCGCCCACCTCGAAAAAAGCATCGATCGAGCCGACGATGACGATATCGAGGTCAAGAAAGAGGACCGGTCCGCTGAGCGAGCCGAGCTGCGTGTTCCAAAGCCGCGACTTGTTCCATATCCCGAGTGTGCGCTCTGGCATTTTCTCGACGCCAAGCGGTGGCAGATCCTCGCAGAGGATTTCCGGGTTCAGGTCGCTGCGATTGTCGGTGAAACAGGTGAAGGTAAAAGGCGGTGTTATGTTGCGCTTTACCATCGCGTAAAGGCGATTGATAAACGGTGGTCCGTATTTGGTGCCCCAGTTGATGCAGATGATCTGCTTGACGCCCGAGGTGGCTGCAAGGACGCTGTTCGTCATCGAAATAAAAACTCTATAATGTTTGGCGACAGCCGTTGGCTGATGACGCCAAAGCATCATCCTGCTCGCCACTGCGCTAAAGAACGTCAACAGAATGGTTGGCGGCATCTATGGCCGATGCCGGCGCTCTTGGCAACTTACTTTGGATTTAAAGGAAGTGCAGCGTTAATCGAATACGGTAATCACCAGTAAGGCGAGATGCTTTATCAAATATCGAAAGCCTCGCGGATCGCTTCGTCGCTTTCGGTTTGCTGCACCACCACGCCGTGCCAGCCGAGCCCATCATAATCCTCATAACCAAGCGTTTTTGCATAAGCAACGATCGAGCCGTTGTTGTCGTAATAGCTGCCGCACGCTTGCCCGTTTTGTCCGGCCAGCATGAAATGAGAAAACATCAGTGTCGGATCGGTGCTGGCAATCACCCGGCTTTCACCATCCAGCAGCATGACCTTGGTGCGTGCCACCGTCTGCGGTGGCAGGTTGGCTTCCTTTTCAACGATCGCCTGACCCTGGTTCTGCCAGTCGAAATAGACGCCCAGTGTGCCCAGCAACGCACCATCCGTCTTGCCGCCTTCGCGAATGCCGGTCGCATAGACCAGTGCATGGTGGTCATCATGCAGGAGGCTCGGTTTGACGGTGTCGACGATATAGTCGTCACCGGTTGCGGTGCGGCGGGCTGCTTCAAACCAGGGGGAGCCGGAAAGCGGGCGGCCGATGACCTTGCGCTGGAAACGTGGATTGGCGGAGGCGACGACCTTGCCGTTGAGATCGGTAACGACCAGATCGAGATAGACCGTGTAAAAACGGTTGATCACGCCGAGCCGTTCGCTGGCAAAGGCAAGACTGTCCGGCGTTGGTTCGGACAAGGCCTGCCAGAGAGCTGTATCGGTTGCCCACCAGCGTACGTCTGCGGTGCGCTCAAACAGGTTGCGGACGATCAGCTGCACCAGCGTCTGGGCGAGATCGGTCAGCCGTACACCTTCCATCTCGGTGACGAGCGCGTCTGCCATATGGCGGTTGAGGCCGATGCGTCCGACGACATTGCTTTCGAACTTGGCGGCAATGTCGGATGCCACCTGCGCCAGACGTTGCACCTCGTTGGCGACCACGGCAAAGCCCTTGCCCATGTCGCCGGCGCGCGCCGCCTCGATCAGGGCATTGATGGCGAGCAGCCGGATCTGTCGGACCACATGGGTGTTGTCCGTGCTGAAGCGCTCAAGATCCTTGCCGATCGCTTCCGTGACCAGACGAACCGAACGTGGCGTGGCAGCCTGCTTTTCATGCATATGCGCTTGAAGAGGGATCATGGCGAATATCCGAAAGTGACCGAAAATGAAACGTGACAGCTTGGCACATTTAGCCATTGTAAGATTGTCGAAGTCTTAACGAAGGTCGCGACTATTCAGTATTCCATCCTGCCAAATATTTGAGCACGTTGATGATTTTATTGACATTGACCTTTGTCGCCGAAACCGCACGGTGGTTTTGCTGCAGCGACAAGATCAAAAATACTGCGCGCAATAATAGCGATCACTAAACTTGGAGCGATCATTTTCAGTGGCTATCAATCTCGCTGGTCTATGGTGCCGTTTATCGGAGGAAACGCCCATGAAAGAGGCCGAGGACATGCCACAGGCAGCCGCAGCAGACGGTTTTGACCGCGATACCGCCTACAACAACAAGATGTCGATCTTTTCGCTGATCGTCACGGTCCTGTTCGTGATGTTTCCGCGCCTGCCGATGCGCTGGTTGCCGCCCGTGCCGCAGCCGGCTCCGGATGTGCCGCCAAGCCATCGTGACGGGCATGACGAGACGCCGCGCATCGCGGCCGAATAAGTATCTGTATGCTAATGGCGTAAGCCTGTCGGCCAACGGTTGACAGGCGTCATTTGCTTCTGCTCAAACCAAGGCCGGTCATTTCGGGCTTGAGGAGGAGCGATATGGCGGCTGCCAAGGGTTATGTTCTGGCGATCGACCAGGGTACGACATCGACACGGGCGATCGTGTTCGACAAGGACATGAAGATCGCCGGGTTCGCCCAGGAAGAGTTTCCGCAGATCTTTCCCAAATCCGGCTGGGTCGAACATGATCCGGAAGACATCTGGTCGAGTGTGCTGTCGACGATCCGCAAGGCGATCGCCGACGCCAAGATCAAGGCTGGCCAGATCGCCGCCATCGGTATTACCAACCAGCGCGAGACCGTGGTCGTCTGGGACCGTGAAACCGGCAAGCCTATCCACAATGCCATCGTCTGGCAGGATCGCCGCACTGCGCGTGATTGTGACAAGCTGAAGGCCAAGGGGCTGGAGAAGAAATTCGTCCGCCGCACCGGCCTCATCCTCGATCCCTATTTTTCCGGCACGAAACTGTCCTGGCTTCTATCTAACGTCAAAGGCGCGCGGGCGCGGGCGGAAAGAGGCGAACTGTGCTTCGGCACCGTCGATACGTTTCTGATCTGGCGACTGACCGGTGGCAAAAGCTTCGTCACCGATGCGACCAATGCTTCGCGCACGCTGATCTTCAATATCGCTGAAAATCGCTGGGACAAGGATCTGCTCGACATCCTGAACATACCCGCCGCCATGCTGCCGGAGGTGAAGGATTGCGCCGCCGATTTCGGTGTGACGGAAGAGGGGCTTTTCGGCGCCGAAATCCCCATCCTCGGTGTTGCCGGCGACCAGCAGGCGGCGGTGATCGGCCAGGCGTGTTTCGAACCCGGCATGGTGAAGTCCACCTATGGGACCGGTTGCTTTGCGGTCCTCAACACCGGCACGCAGATGGTGCGCTCGAAGAACCGGCTGCTGACGACGATCGCCTACCGGCTGGACGGCAGGACGATCTATGCGCTGGAAGGATCGATCTTCATCGCCGGTGCTGCCGTGCAATGGCTGCGCGACGGCCTTGGCATCGTCGACAAGGCGTCCCGAACCGGGGAACTGGCATCACAGGCCGATCCGCAACAGGAGGTTTATCTCGTGCCCGCCTTTACCGGCCTTGGAGCGCCGCATTGGGATGCGGATGCGCGTGGCGCCATGTATGGCCTGACCCGCAGCACGGGCCCGGCCGAATTCGCGGCGGCAGCACTTGAAGCCGTCTGCTTCCAGACACGCGATCTGCTCGATGCCATGCACAAGGACTGGCGATCGGCCTCCGGTGAAGACACAGTATTGCGCGTCGATGGCGGCATGGTCGCCTCCGACTGGACGATGCAGCGGTTGGCCGACCTCATCGAGGCGCCGGTGGATCGGCCGACCATTCTCGAAACCACTGCCCTCGGTGCCGCCTGGCTTGCTGCCAGCCGCGCCGGTCTGTGGCCGGATCGAAAGACATTCGCCAAGACATGGGCACGCGAGCGCCGGTTCGAGCCGGAAATGGATACGAAGACCCGCAAAGCACGCCTGGCGGGTTGGAAGGATGCGGTCAGGCGCACGCTCAGCCGCGCCTGACCCATTCAAAACTCACGTGAGCACATAATCGACCGGCTGCGGCAACGGCGGCAGGTCGGTTTCACCCAATGCTTCACGCAGATTGTGTTCGATGACCGCAGCAAGCGTGTTGATCGGCAGGTCGTTGGGGCCGAGCCCAAACGGCTCTTCAAGCTCGTCACCCAAGGCGTCGAGGCCGAAGAAGGTATATGCGATCAGCACCGTCACGAATGGCATGGCCCAGCCGAGGAGATCGGAAAAACCGAAAGGCAGCAGGAAACAGAAAAGATGCGCCGTGCGATGCAGGAGCAGCGTGTAACCAAAGGGCAGGGGTGTGAAACGGATGCGCTCGCAATTGGCAACCGCGATGCCCATCTGCTGCACGTTTTCATCCAGCATCTTCAATTGAATATCGCTGAGCATCTCGTCCCGGCGCAGGCCGGCCAACTGCCGTGAGATCTGGTTCAGCAGCACTTCTGCCGGCATTTTCGAGGCGCTGATGGCATCGCGAATCTCGGCCGGCAGCACCGGCGTTACGGTCTGCACTCCGTCCGGCCGCAGATAGCCGACGAGGACATGCGGAAGCGCAATCATCAGATCCAAGAGCGAGTGTCGGGCCGTCTCGCCACGTTCGCCGTGCAGTGTCGGCAAAAGCAGCGACTGGCGAGCAAAGCCGCGCGTTGCATAGATCAACTGACCCCAGCATTTGCGCGCTTCCCACCAGCGGTCGTAACAGGCGTTGTTGCGGAAGCCGAGAAACACGGAGATGGCGATCCCGAACAGGGCAAAGGGCGCGCCGAGCGAGCCGGGGACGATCGACGGAAGGTCGCGATGGGCGATGACCACGATGGTCGATACGACGAAGACAAACAGCATCTGCGGAAAGATTCGCACGATGATCGAGCCTTTGAGAATGAAGAAAAGTTTGAAAAGGGAGGGGCGGGAACGGACAATCATCTGGGGGCTCTGAAGGGAGGCGAGGGCAGGCGCTTCTTGCGAATCGTCAAGGGTGCCTGTCCTATAGGCCCAATGAAGGCCGAATTTTATCCCGTTTCCCGATGTCGGCTGCGGCGTATTGAAGCAATCCGCCAGCCGCCTCTTGCCGCCTACTTGATCGTTTCGCCGGGATAGACGCCCCAGAGTGCAGCCTGTTCGACATATCCTTTCAGATCATGTCCGATCAGCGATACGCGGCACCAGTGGCCATCACAATTGTCGAGCGACATCCGCACGCGTGCTTCGAGGTCGGCGACGATCGACGACCGGCTGGAGGCCGAGCGGTGCAGCGGCACGGTCTTATCGATCCAAGGTCCGATGACGGCCGTGCGCCGGCCGGAAAGAAGTGGTGCATACATCCAGCCGGTAATGCCGTCGTAATCGCGCACCTGACGCCAGTTTCCGAATTCCTCGGTAATTTCCATTGGCAGGCCTTGCGCCTTGTAGACCCAACGGCTGCCGTAATCGGTCGAAGGGCCGACGCGCATGCGGGAATTGCCGAACTTCAAAGAGACGTAACGGGGGACGGGAAAACCGGTTTCCCGGCCCTTTTTCCATTTGGCATTGAACGCCGGAGCGGCTTCGACCGGATCGCTGACGCTGGCGGGGGCGATGAAGGCGGCCGCCAGCGCAATCCCGACGAGTATGGCCGAAAAAACCACGGCAAGCATGCCGTGGCCTTTGTGACGCTTCGTCATGATCTGATGTTTCGCTCGCGGCCGCATCGGCGCGTTCGTCACATCAGTTGCAGCGGTTGGCTTCGTTCAGCGCGGCTGTCACGCCGGAGAGTGAGTAGGAATATTGGGTGTTGGTGCCGCGCGCCGAAGTCGCGCTGAGGTTCATGCTGGAACCGCCGCGCATGGCTGTCACCATGGCCGGTTCGCGATCCTTGTTTCGCACCCATGCGGCATTGTCCTTGGGCTGCATGTCAAAGCTGTTGCCATCGATGTTGACGGTGACATCGGAGGTCGAGCGCAGATCGTAACCCATGATGGCCTGCGGCATGATCGCCCCGCCGGACTGCGGTGCGACGATGAAAAAATTGTCGCCGTGATTGACGGAGGAGGGCTGCGAGGACGTCGGCACACTGAGTGCATAGCAGTGCTTGCGGCCGCCGCTTTCATAGGAATAGACGCCCCAGGCGTCGAACTGCTTGACGCGGGCCGGCTGAGCCTGGGCAACGGCGGCGGACAGAAGGGTGATGGAAACTGCAGCGGAAATGGACTTGACGAGCATCGGATGTCCCTGACGAGTGATGTTGGCATTAGAGGTCTGGACAGACCGGCCGGCGAAGCCCGATCAAAGGCGGGCCGGGTTACTCATTAGTTAAAATCTTAGCTTTCCGCTGTTCAAGCAGGCTCACGAAGCCGTGAAGTCGCCGCAATCTGGCCGTCTGTTGGCCATAGACCATGTGCAATAGGCGGCTTGTTAAGTGTGTAATGCTAAGGCGGGGACAATTGGCAAAGGTGATTGCAACCACCACCAGCGAAGGATTAATGTCCCGCGTCATGGGCTGGGTCTGGTCGGTCGCGTGCATCGCGCGCGGCCCGAACGCATCGATAGGACGATAATGCGCATGATTTCCGCGGCCCAAAACCGCTTTCTCCACATTTTCGCCGGCCTGTTCTTCATCGCCTTGTGCATGAGTGCGAACGCTGCCCGTGCCGGTTATGCGCATTTTATCGTCGACGCCAGGTCGGGCGAGGTTTTCGCCGCCGAGAATGCCGATGTGATCAACCACCCGGCGTCACTGACCAAGATGATGACTCTCTATCTTGCCTTCGAGGCGATCAGGCAAGGCCGCCTTTCCTGGGATGAGCAGATCATCATGACGCAGAACGCGGCGGACAAGATTCCCTATAAGCTCGGCATTGGAGCCGGCAAGCCACTCACCTTCCGCGAAGCCGCTTATGCTACCGCCATTCGCTCCGCCAATGATGCGGCGCAGGCGATCGGCGATCATATCGGCGGTAGCGAAGAGGGATTTGCCCGTATGATGACGCTGAAAGCGCGGGCGCTCGGCATGCGCAGCACCGTATTCCGCAATGCATCGGGCCTGCCGGACGATGCCCAGGTGACCACGGCGCGGGACATGGCCGTGCTGGCCGCCGCGCTGATCCGCGACTATCCGCAGGAATACCGCATCTTCTCCGAACGCTCCTTCAATTTTCGTGGCCGCACGATCCGCGGCCATAACAACCTGATGTATCGTTATGCCGGCATGGACGGCGTCAAGACGGGTTACGTCAACGCATCCGGGTTCAACCTCGTCAGTGCCGTCAACGAGAATGGTCGCCGCATCATCGGCGTCGTGCTGGGCGGCAAGAGTGCCCGCAGCCGCGATGCCCAGATGGAAGCGCTGCTCGACCGGGCGCTCGGACGCGAAACGCTTGTTGCCGGCGCAGACGCCAAACGGTCTGCCGCGGGTGTTTCCGAAGGTTTGGCAAACGTGCCCACGCCTTTCCGAAATCCGTCGGCGACACCCTCGACCACCGAGGTAATGGCGCGGACAAAATTGGCTGGCAAGTCCAGCTCGAGCCTGCCGGGTGTGACCCGCTCCGGTCCGGTGCCTGCTCTTGCCTTGGGGGCATCATCACGCTCTGCCGCGCAGGATGGCATTGCTGCGGTTGCGCCATCCGCGCCCGGCGCCGCCGTCGTTTCCGCCGATCCCAAAGGCTGGCGGGTGCAGATTGCCGCTGCCGGCAGCCGCAGCACCGCATCCAGGCTTCTCACCCGCGCGCAGGCAATCCTTGCGGATCATTTTGGTGCGGTAGCGCCTCTTATCAATGAGGCGACCAGCGGTTCCGGCTCTGCCATGTACCGTGCGCAATTGGTGGGCTTTGGTGATCGCAGAGGCGCCATGGCAGCCTGCAGCGCCCTGCAGCAATATTCGGTCGAATGTTTCGTGTTGCAGGGATCCGGCTGAGTGCGAGGACGAGGCCATGGGTCTCGCCACTCGTAATCGGCTTATTTCCCTGCTGGCTCGTTCATCGCCCAGAGGACGCCGAACGGATCGCGCAACTGCCCGTATCGGTCACCCCAGAACATCACCTGTAATTCGGTGACCACGGTAAAACCGGCGTCGACAGCGCGTTTCCACCAGAAATCGATGTCGGTCACCGGCAGCATGACAGTAAAGGCCTGTGGCTTTTCCAGCGGATAGCCGTAATCGGGATAGGGATCGCTCAGCATTAGCGATGAGCCGTTGATGTAGAGATGCACATGCATGGTGCGGCCCTGATCATCGGGGGGATGCGTGCCGGCAAGCTCGGCGCCGAGCGCCTTGCCGTAGACTTCCGCGGCCTTCATGGCGCCATCCACCTGCAGATAGGCGACAATGCCGCCCTTCACGGGAACCGGTTGCTGCTCACTGACATTCTGTTCGACTGCGGATTCCATTTGATCCTCCTATGATCGCCGCCTGACATTGACGGGATATCTCTAGGACGCGGGGCTGGGCGTGTTGCCGACAACTGGATGACATTATTTTACGGTTGCCACGCCGCAAATTCCTTTGTCAGTCCTTCGTATGCTTCCATCGGCGGAAACTCTTCAAAGCTGCGCACCGCGCCGGTCTCCGCCCATGCGAATTTGGTGGAGGTGTAGGTTTCGATATAGGGTGCGAACCGCGACGCATCATCAAGCATGGTCGGACGGATGTTGACGAACCAATCCATGCCGACTGGCTTCGTAAACAGCCAGCTTTTGCAGCGCGGGCAATGATAGTGGTGGGTGTCGTCGCCATGGGCGCCGCCAATCACCGGCTCACCCGCCGTCACTTCAAAGCCTTGTGCCGGGATTGCTGCCGAACAGGAAAAGGCGCTGGCACTCATCTTCTGGCAGCCGCGGCAATGGCAGGCCATGGTGATCATCGGCGGTGCGCTGATCTTCAGGCGGACATCACCGCAACGGCAGGACCCTTCGACTGGCAGGTTTGGCATCGGCATGGCTATCTCCCTGTTATACCTTCAGGGAGATAGTGCGGTCCGTGCGTGAAGTCAGGCGGGGCGCTTGGGAATATCCAGCCCGCGTTGAACGGCCGGGCGGGCAAGACCGCGCTCCAGCCATTTTGGCACGTTCTTCAGCTCGTCATACTGCACCAGTTCGGCAGCACCATAAAAGCCGATCAGATTGCGCACCCAGCCGAGCATGGAAATATCGGCGATCGTGTATTCGTCACCCATGATCCAGTCGCGACCCTCAAGCCTTGTTTCGAGCACGCGGATCAGGCGAGCGCTTTCCTTGGCGTAGCGGTCACGCGGGCGTTTGTCCTCAAAATCCTTGCCAGCGAATTTGTGGAAGAAGCCGAGTTGCCCGAACATCGGTCCAAGGCCGCCCATCTGGAACATCACCCACTCGATGACTTCATATCGCCTAGCCGGATCGACGGGCAGAAACTTACCCGTCTTCTCTGCAAGATAGATGAGGATGGCACCGGATTCGAACAGAGCGAGCGGCTCGCCATTCGGCCCATCGGGGTCGAGGATGGCCGGGATCTTGCCATTGGGATTGAGCGACAGATATTCCGGCCCCCAGGTCTCGTCAGCGCCGATATTGATAAAATGCGGCTCGTAAGGCAGGCCGGTTTCTTCCAGCATGATCGACACTTTCACACCGTTCGGCGTGGGCGTGGAATAGAGCTGCAGGATGTTCGGGTCCTGCGCTGGCCATTTACGGGTTATCGGAAATGCGGAGAGATCGGCCATGGGGTTTCCTCGGGCTCTGTTGGCATCGCATATGAAGGAACTCATGTCGGGTTCTGTCGCGTGATATTCAACAGATCATCCGTTAGTCGAACGGGCAAATCCATTCGCTCATGGAGCAGGCTTATAATGCCAATCCGTCCGTCGAAGAGTTTTCGGAAAAAGATGTAGTGATGTTCGTAACGGTTGAACCAGACATCGACGTCAAGAGTTTCCGGAACGGCGAGAGATCTTGGCAGGACGCGCCATAGGGCTGGAGTAATCGACAGTTTTTGCAGATGTCGGTGAAGCCCAAGAACGTATGCTTCGGCCTGGCTTTCTCCCCATCTCTCTACCGTGTCGCGCCATATTCGGTCCTGCGCTGTGTCTGCCGGTGGATAGAAGAGATAGCCGACCATCTCATCACGTCTTGTTGCGTCTTATGACGTCCTCGGCGGAGACCTCGCGGAATTCGCCTTCGTCGGCGCGCAGTCCCGGCTCAAGATGCTGTTTCAGCCAATCCCAAGCGTCATCGCTGTTTTGAATGTCCTTGCGGATCAGCGAGCGGATATATTCGCTGGCATTGTCATAAAGGCCGTTTTCGCCGGTCTGCTGACGAATATGGTCCTGCAGCCGACCGGCGACGCGCACGTGGATGCTTTCTGATCCCATCTCATCCTCTCGTTATTTACCAGCATTGTTGCAGATGTTGCCAATAAATGCGACGGCAGTTGAGGGCCAATAGCGCAAAAAAACGCCGCAAGACAGGGATCTCGCGGCGTCAGCAGGGGCTGTAGGTGGTCGCGCCGCGGGCAAGGCAGTCCGTGGCGGATAGGTGCTCCGCGCACGGCTGCGCGGAAAAGCTTGTCAGAGTTGCGGGCGTTTCGTCGGAACCGGAATGTTGATGACGGTGCCGGTGAAGACGTTGTCGGCCGGCTGGACGTTTGTCGCGGCGGCAATCTTCTGCGGCATCGGCTGCTGCGACGGATCGGAGATGATGGCTTCGACGGTCTTTGCCTCGACAGTCTTGGCTTCGTCTTCGGCAAGGCTCTTGTCGAGCAGTTCATAAGCCACGCGTGCGCCTTCCTTGGCGCGGTAGCCGAGTGCGGTGAAGGTTTCGGCACCCTTCACGCAGACATCAGGCTTTTCGACGCAGATCGAAGAGACGTAGTCGTAAGCGCCGGTGGCGGCGGCAATGGCATTGGCCATTTCGAACGGTTTTGGACCGTTTGCGTCGTCGCCTTGGGCGCTGAAATAGGACAGGGCCACCAGGCCGAGACCGAAATAAGCGCTACCCTTGATCAAAAACCACATTGTCTTTTCCGTTTCGCCCTGTTGTCGGCCGCCGGTTCTTGCCCGGTTCTGACCCTGACTTTAGGCGTCATCCCCGAATGCCGGCTTATGGCTGAGCCGCGAATTTTCGCAAAATTTGTATCGAATTTTATCTTTTCAAATGCCTGTGCGTATTCGACACACATTCGATGCTTGTTTGCCTCAAGTTTTAGCGGTTCCGATTAAGCATATTTGTGGCGGCGAGGCCCGAAGTCACGGGTATCCACAGGCAAGAGACCCGCCCAAATCGTTAACGCGGAGCGGAAAATACAGGCAAATCCGCTGCTTACGCCCCGTTAACCATACCGGGAAAAGTACCCTGAAAAAGCGTCGGAAAGTCATGTTTGGGCCTCGCCGCGGGAGTGGATGAGGCCATTTTTATCCTTTCCTTAAGTCGCCGACGCCTATTGTCGGCTCCATGAAAACCGTGAATTTTTGGGTCCGGGCGTGCGTGTATTGAGTAACATCGGCTTGAGGGTGGTCGCGATTGTCGACCATACCGCGGTTCGCTGGCTACAGCACCTCGGCGAGGGCGATGCAGCCCGTGCCGGCGAGGTTGTCGCTTTGCGATGCCTTGCGTTTGCAGCCCTGCCTTCTTTTGTGATCGTGCCGCTTCTTCTGGCTGCCGTCATGGCGCCTTCGCTGGCGCTGCCGCTTGGTGTGGCCATCGTTCTGTCTTTCTTTCTGGCTCTGGCCACCGCCGTGATTGCGCTGCCGCGCTCGCGCGGTGAGCGTGTTGCCGCGCCAGTCACGGATTTGGATCAGGTCATGTTCGATGCCTGCCCCGGTCTGGTGCTCTTCGCCGATGTTTCCGGCCGCATCCAGCGTGCCGGCGGACGTGAGCGCAGCCGCATGCCGTCTATGCTGATCGAACCGGTTGGCCTAACACTTGCCGATATCGTTCATGTTTCCGATCGCATTGCTGTCGGACAGGCTTTTGATGCCCTGCGGCTCGGTGCCGACAGCATGGTTGTCGATGCGCGTGTCGAACGCCCGATCGAGCCGGAAACCGGACGTCAGTTCATGGCCTCGCGGCTGGACATGACCGCTGTTCGCAATGATTTTGGCGATCTTTCCGCCGTCTTCGTGCAGCTGCGTGATGTTTCGGAAGAGATGAAGCTGCGCGAGGAAATCCGCCTGGGTGCCGAAGAGGTGCGTTCCGCGCATGAAGCCAAGTCGCGTTTCCTTGCTGCTGTCAGCCACGAACTGCGCACGCCGCTCAACGCCATCCTCGGCTTTTCGGACGTGCTTGCCGGCGAGTACTTTGGCAAACTGGCCAACGACCGTCAGCGCGAATATGTCGGTCTGATCCGTCAGTCCGGAGCGCATCTTCTGTCGGTGGTCACCACCATGCTCGACATGAGCAAGATCGAGGCCGGCCGTTATGAGCTGATGACCGAGCCCTTCATGATCGCGGATGCCGTCGAGGCCTGCCGTGCGATGCTCGATCTGCAGGCCCGCGAAAAGGGCGTGACGTTGACGACCCGCATCCAGCGTGGTCTGGGCGAGGTAACCGCCGATCGCCGTGCGTTGCAGCAGGTGCTGATCAACCTTGTCGGCAATGCCATCAAGTTTACGGATGCTCATGGCGTCGTGTCGGTCGATGCAGCGCTTTCCGGCGGTGATCTCGTGCTGACGGTTTCCGATACCGGCATCGGCATCGCCGCAGACAAGTTGAATCAGATCGGCCAGCCTTTCGTGCAGGTTCAGGATCATTACACCCGCGCTCATGAAGGCACCGGGCTTGGCCTGTCGCTGGTCAAGGGGCTGGTGGCGCTGCATGGCGGCACGTTTGCAATGGCCAGCCATCCCGGCGTCGGCACTGTCGTGACGATCGTTCTGCCGGCCGATGGTTCCGGTGTACTGGGTGCCAGCGAGGCTGCCGAGATCGCCTTCGAGTTTCCTCCGCGCCTGACTTCGGCTGTGGAAAACCAGCGTCTCCTTGCTCATGACAAGATCGGACGGCTAGAAACCGACCAGACAGATATTCAGGCACAGGACTTTGCGGATGAACGCGCAGAAGCGAAAATCGCCTGATCGCAAGAAGGGCACGGCCAAGGGCAAAAACAGCCAGCCGGCTCTCTTCATTCAGGCCATCCATGCGGTGGGCAGCTTTGCCGCGCGTTATCCACGCGTGATCGGCGGAAGCGCCTGCTTTGCGATCATTTTCGGTTTCGTTTCGGCCAATGCGCTCTGGTATCAGCCGGGTGGACATCCGTCGCCCTTCCTGCGCACGCGCGATATCGACAATCCCAACGGTATTCCGGGCTATCACCTTGCCCGCCCGCAGCCACCAAGCGATGTGACGACGTTTCGTATCGAGCGCGCGGATGACAGCAAGTTGGTGACCGCGACGCCTGCAGCACCTCAGCCGACCGTGCAGCCGAGCCAGCTTGTGGCCGATATCCAGCGCGAGCTGACACGGCGTGGCCTCTATGACGGCGCCCATGACGGCGTGATCGGCACCCGCACGGAAGCCGCCATCCTGTTTTTCGAACAGACCGCCGGCCTGCCGCAAAGCGGTGCGCCGACAGAGGGCCTGTTGGCGGCGCTGAGAGCGGAGCCACAGGCAGCGCCCCCTGTAGCCGCTGCGCAGCCGTCCGCACCACAGGTGGCGACCAATCCGGTGCCAAAACCGCGTCCGACGGAAAATCTGAAGGGTGAGGATCCGGTTGCAGCAGCGATCCGCGCGGCCGAAAGTGGGCAGACAAAACCGGCTGCAACGCCCGTGAAAGCGACGCCGGCGTCGGTTCGGCCGGAACCTGCAGCGATCCGCACGGCTGATAACCGCGCCGCTACAACGGGCAGCGGCTTGCCGTCACCGGACATGGTGCAGCAGATCCAGCGCGGCCTTTCCAATATCGCCTATACGGATGTGTCGGTGGACGGAGTCGCGGGCTCGCAGACCAAGGCGGCGATCCGCCATTTCGAGCGCCATTACCGCCTGCCGGAAACCGGCGAGCCCAACGAATTGGTGCTCAAGAAACTTAAGTCGATCGGCGCGCTTTAAGCGCGCTGACTATCGTCTGCAGGGTCGGATCAGGGACGCTGCTGCGCAAACACGATCATCTGCCAGGCGACGGGGCCGAGCATTTCGTGGCGATGATGGTTCATCGGCAGCGCGCCGCCCTTGGCCACGGCGGTTTCATCACCGCAGGTCCTGCAACGATAGATGCCGCCATTGGCGACCACCTGGCCGGGTTGCCAGTCGCGATCGAAGGCCGGGACATTGGCTTCCCGCAGAAAATTCGAATATTTGAACTGTGCCATTGCAGATCCGCTTGCCGGCTTTTCCAGACTTTCGATACTGTCGCGGCCTGCCGGACCGGGTGCGACATCAAGACTATGCAGGCCCTTGTCTTGACAATTGATGAAATGGGCAGCGCGGCTCGTTTCGATTGCGCCCGTCGGCTCAACGGGTTCCGGTTGCCGTCCTGATGCGTTACAGATCGGCGCATGCGCATTCGTTCCGACATTTTTGTGTCCGCCCTGATCCGTCGTGCTTTTTCCGCAGGCGGTTTTGCTGCCGTTGTCAGCAAGGGTGCGGAGGAGGCTGGCGCCATCTTCATTCGACAGCGGTTTCGCGATGGGCTGGAAAGCGTTTATGGGCCAGCGCCGCAGACTTTTGCCCGTGACGATGATGGGATGCGGAGGTTCGAGGTGCGGCTTGCTCATGCCGAGCCGTCCGCCGTGGATGCGGTCATCGCCCGCGAGGCACGGTTCGATTCCGATCTCTGGGTGGTCGAGCTTGAACTGGATGCGATCGACGACCTGTTCGAGATCGTCAAACCCGACACGAACTGAAACTCAACGACGGTCGGTGCCGGTGCGTGGCGCTGCCGGTTCGGCCGTCGAAGTTTCCGCAACGGCGGTCCTGCGATCCTCGTAGGTGTAACGATCCGCACGACCCCAGGCCTCGACCCGGCGGCCGCACTCGTCGGCATCCAGTGCGTCCCACACATGCTCGGATTGCGGTACATCGCCGGCGAGTTCATCGAGATGGCGATAAAGTCGCTCGAGGATCAGCAGTGCCTCGTTGCGCGGCATGCCGATGCCCTTCAGCGTGGTGGCCAGTTGACGGCCGGAAATGTCGAGCATGATACGTTCGGCAAGCCAGCGGCTGGCGGAGAGCGTATCGGCAAGGGCGGTGGCGAAAAGATCGGTTTCGCGGTTGCGGGCAAAGCGCACCAGCAATGCTTCCTGCATGGCAGTCACGGTGCGCAGGCCCAGACGGTCGCTTTCCGGGCGAACCACATGGGCAGCCATGGCGCGCAGGCGCTCACGCAGCGCTTCGTCGCGGGCAGGGTGTTCGGCTTCGTCCAGCAGCGATGGCGGTGGTGTTGCCGCCTTCGGATTTTCGGCAGTCACCTTGCTGGTGTCCGGAGCATGGCGCAGGCCGACGAGTGCGTCGATGACCATCGGCGACAGATTTTCCCGGCGCACGATGGCGCGAGCATGCGCTGCCCCTTGCGTGCGGGCAATGGTGATCAGCGTCTGGTCGTCCAGGCATTTCGATGCGGCTATGAACGGTGCTGAAAAGGTGATTGGCTGGCTGGCGATGAAGAAGGCGACAGCGGACGGAATGTTAGGGCATTGCGACAGTGCTGCAACCGCCTGTCGGCGCGCCTCCTCGCTGGAGGCCGCGTAAAGCGGTTCGAACAATTCGGCAAACTGACGCAGTTCCGATCTCGAAGGGCGTTCGAGCGCCTCAAAGCTCGTGACGGTGGCCATGAGAACCACATCCTTCCTGCGCATGGCCTGCGGCCTTTCAAGTTCCCGAAACCGGTCCACGGATACTTCCAACAACGCAATACTTTGACACCGAAACCGACCGGTTTGACACATCCGGGCGGGAGGACTGGTTTTGCAAAGTATCGCCCGGCGCACGTATGGCCGGCCGCAAGCTTTGTCTCACCATGAGGCATGAGCATAGGCAGATCAGGGTTAATGAGCGGTGAAGAATGACCGGTTTCGAGACGTCGACCGCCCGTCATCCTCATCTGTCAGTGGATTGTTCGGCCAAACTGATTTTTTCTGCCGGCGGCCGAACCGAAACTTCGCTCATGCGTTTCTTTGGGAGCTTTGCGTTAGCGCAAGCCTGGCACAACTTTTAATAAGGATAAAGTCGCTTATTAGCATTAGTGAATTGTTAATCATCCTGCCTGACATTGGCATATAGGCCCCGAAATATAAGGGTTGTTAGCGAAAAAATCGTGAGCACCCCTGAGTTGCGGAGGTCTTCTGAAGCGGAAAGTCAGAGAAGTCGGCAACCTCCGGTTTCAGGTCAGGATGGAATGTCACTAAGTCCCGTTCAAGGCGAACCGGACATGCTGACGAGAAAGGCGCAGATGACCCCGGCTACGGGATGCGCCGGCCCCTGAAAAGGGCAGGGTGAAATCGGTCCGTCCTTCATCCGTCTCGCAACCCCTATGGAGACGTGCAATGGCTGAGATCATTGTTTTAAAGAAATGGCGTGAACAACATTCAGGCCGCGTGCCGGTCCGCACAGCACAATCGGTAACGGCAACGATTCTGATCTACACGGGTGTTCGTTACGAACGGCATGAGCCGGTCGATCACCGTTCGATGGATCTCACTCCGGTTCGCGCCGAAAACTGAGACTAGCCTGTCTAATGCCGCGTAGGACTTACGTGAGCGCCAGACTGTCCGTGTATCAGTCTGCCGGCAGGCAGCCGGCGGCGGATAGGAAAGCTGCGGCCAGGGGCCGGTAGCTCGGTTGCGGCGCCATGGCGCGCAACACCGCATATCCCTGCGTCAAAGGGGTTTCGATAAGAATGGACTGGTTCAGCCCTTCAGGCATCGCCTTGCGCAAGGCCGTGGCCTGCAATGGTGTGGCGACGATCACGTCCAGCTTGCCGCCGGACGACGTGCGGTCATTGATCGAAAAGGTCTCGTTTGATGCAGGATCGTAAACCGCCAGCGACCAGAATGGCACGCCTGAACCGGCACTGAAGCGCACCGGGCGCTCTTCGATGTCGAAGGAACAGACGGCCGTTTCGAGGAAGGGATCTTCCTGCGCCAGGCCGGCCTCGTCCGGTTTCTGCTCAAGGATGTGGAAGGTGAAGGGTTCGCCCTCTGAAATCACCCGGCTATAGGCGTCACGATCGCTGAAATACGGCAGTGACAACACGATGACGAGATGCAGAAGCGCGGCGCCGACAAGGCCGACCAGAATAGCGAGCAGAATTTTAAGCATTGCCGCATCCGATCTTTTCCACTTTCGGCATCGACAGGTCGATCAGGCCGGAACTACCGGCCGTCGGTGTATCGAACAGCGTCAGCACAAGGCGAAAATTCTGGCGGGGGGCAATGGCCAGCCAGTTGCCGGGCTGGGCAGAGGCGGAAATCTCGACGGAAAAATCACCATTGGCACCACGCAGGACGGTGCGTGAATTCAGTGCCGCCGGCAATTCGGCGCTTTCAGACGGCGGCCGGCCATTGGCGTCGTTGGTGAACAGTGTCCACAGCCGCGCTGGGGGCGTATGGCCGGTCATGCGGTAAGTGCAGTTGCCGTCGAGACGCGCACCGCTTTCATCGACCGCTGCAGTAAAGGTCAGGCCTTCGGCGGTGCCATAGAGCAGCTTGCCGGCATTGGCGCGGTGCGATTTCGCATACGGATCTGCATCAGCTGTCTGCGCGCGTGGAAATGCTTCCCAGGCGCCGAGCTTTATCGCCCCGAAACCGATCGTGGCTTCCAGCGCCACCAGCGTCGACCAGATGCCGCCGCCAAAGGCGATGGCAAGCGAAATGGCAATGAGAAGGGGGACACGCAGCACGTTCTATTCTGGACCTCGCAAACGGTGGCCGAGGCTTAGCACTGATTCTGGTCGGAAGGAACCGGGGAGGGCGTGATTGGCCTTTGACATCGACATGCCGCGACGTTGGCTCCGCTCAGGCTTGCCGGTCGCTGCAGCCGGCAAGCCACTCGTTCATCACCTCTGCCAATCTTTCCGGCGCCTCCATCGGCACCATATGCCCGGTTTTTTCAATCACGACGAAGGCCGAGCCGGCAATTCCTTCGTGCAGTTCGAGTGCCTCTTCACGTGAACGCAGGCGGTCTTCGCCGCCCGCAATAACCAGCGTCGGGCAGCGGATCGCGTCGAGTTCCTCTCGTTCGTCGCGGCGGTCGAGCAACGATTGCCGCCGGAAGACATCACCGCCGAGACGCTGGCCCATTTCCTGAATGCGGGTGATGAGATCACTGCGGCCGGCATTGTCCGGATGAAGAGAGGAGGCGACGGCTGTGGTGCTGAGACCTCGGAAGGCGATGCCATCGGGTTGTTCTGTCAGCGCCTGCTTGCGCTTGGCCTGTATCTCGCTGTCGCCGCGCGCCGACGTGGCGATCAGGATCAGTGCCTCCACTCGTTGCGGATCCTGTCGCAGGATTTCGCGGGCGACATACCCTCCCATCGAAAAGCCGACCAGTACGAAGCGCGGTGGCGCATTCTTGAGAATGGCCTGTGCCATCTCGGCAAGGGTGTCGCCCTCACTGGCAACCGCATGGGTGACCTCGCCCCATTGCGCGAGCGCCGGCTCGATCCCGCGCCAAAGATCGGCATCGAGCATGAAACCGGGGATCAGAAGCAGTGCCATGTCGTGTTACCTCGATGTTCTGGATCAATATCGGACGTATTGACGGAATGTATAGATTTTTAAATCTCGGCTTATGAACGCGTTATAGGTCTTCTGGTACCTCCCGCCTCGAAGGGGTAAGGTATGAAAATCAGATTATTTGTAATATTTGGGGTGACCTATTCCGTGTTGCTTGCCGCGCTGGCCGGCGTCGATAATATTCTGTCCGATCTTCTCGACTGGAACCCAACTGCGGATGGTATCGGCAATCTTTTAGGTCTGCTGTTCTTCGTTGTCGCCATTCTGCTGGCGATGAGCAGGCCGGTTCACGGAATGCTGGGCGGGGCATTGGATTCCTGTGCCTTTCGGAGTGTCTTGTCGGAGAACCGCTGGAGCCTGATTATCGGGGTCGTTCTCATCACGACGATCGTCAATCTCGCGGTTGCGTTGATTTCATCCTCTTACATGGCCGATGAGATGGTGTGGCCATCGGCCTTGCGTGCCGCGGTCCTGTGCGTCGTTTACGGCATCCTCGCACGTGTCATCATCGTCGAAAGTGTGGAGCGCATGCGATATGCGTGAGTGATCGGCCGCCGCGGTTTCAATCTCTGCGGCGGCAATGGCTCCGGTCTTAGGTGGGCACCTGATCTTACGGCTTCAGATCCAGCTTGATCGGGGTGACTTTCACCGTCTGCGGCCGGGCCGGGGCGGTATCGGACACAGTGCCCGACGCTGCGCCTGCAACAACCGGCCCAGCACCCTTCAGGTTCTCTGAAATGCCACGCAGAACCCTGGCCGTTTCGGCTGAAAGCGTGCGCGGACGCACCAGTGCCGGTGCGATCGGCTCGCCTGCCTTGTGGCCGGCGTCTGCGACGGCGGGACCGGTGGCATGGTTGCCGTGCGGCAGCGGGTTTTCGATGCCGGGGATGGGGCGCAGTTCGATGCCCTGATGGGCATAGTCCATCAGTTTCTTGAAGGTCATGGCCGGCAGGGCGCCACCGGTCATGTTGTTCATCGAGGTAAAATCGTCGTTTCCGAACCAGACGGCGCCGGTGTAATTGCCGGTATAGCCGATAAACCACGCATCGCGATAACTCTGCGAGGTGCCGGTCTTGCCGGCCGTGACGACACCGCCATCGAGAGCCGCGCGCCGCGCCGTGCCGATCACCGGGATCTGGGTGAGAATGCGGTTCATCGACGACATCGCCTGTTCTGAAACAACCCGTCGGGCTTCAGGCTCATCGCGGTTGAAGTCGTAAAGCACCTGGCCTTCGTAATTGATGATCTGCTCGATGCCGTGGCGGTGTGACTGCAGACCTCCGGCAGGCATAACGGCATAGGCGGTCGCCTGGTCCATCACGGTGACTTCCGATGTGCCGAGTGGAATGGTCTTGTCGCGGCGCAGCGGCGTTTCGACGCCCATTTTGATGGCCGTATCGGCAATCACGCCGGTGCCGAGTTTTTCCTTTGCAAGCCGCACCGGCACCGTGTTGAGCGATTGCGCCATGGCTGTCAGCAGGCTCACCCGGCCCTTGTAGGAGCGTGCATAGTTCTGCGGCGACCAGCCATTCCAGGTGATCGGTGCGTCGGAAACCATGGTTTCCGGCGTAAAGCCGTTCTCCATGGCGGCGGTATAGGTGAACAGCTTGAACGAGGAACCGGGCTGGCGCAGTGCCTTGGTGGCGCGGTTGAACTGGCTTTCGCCATAATCCCTGCCGCCGACCATGGCGCGCACGGCGCCGCCGTTCTCGATCATCACAAGCGCGCCCTGCTTGACGCGGTAACTGTCGCCGAATTCACGCAGGCCGGACTCGACGGCTGCTTCTGCTGCCTGTTGCAGGCCGGTATCGACGGTGGTGCGCACGACGACCGAACGCTGGTTAATCTTTCCGGCAGCCGCCAGCCGCTGCACTTCGTCAAAGGCCCAGTCGAGAAAATAGTCCGGCGCCATCACTTCGGCGCGGTCAATGGCCGTGGCCGGGTTGCGGCGCGCGGCCACGACCTGGCCTTCGCTCATCATGCCGCTCTGCACCAGGTTGGTCAGCACATCAGCGGCACGCGCACGAGCTGCCGGCAGGTTGACATGCGGCGCATATTTGGCCGGTGCCTTGAACAGACCGGCCAGCATGGCGCTTTCTGCGAGGTTCACTTCGGTAATGTTCTTGCCGAAATAGAATTGCGATGCCGCCGCCGCGCCGAATGCGCCGCCGCCCATGTAGGCGCGGTCGAGATAGAGCGACAGGATTTCCTTCTTCGACAGGTTTACTTCCAGCCAGACCGACAGGAAGGCTTCCTTGATCTTGCGTTCGATCGAGCGTTCGTTGGTCAGGAACAGGTTTTTCGCCAGCTGCTGGGTGAGCGTCGAGCCGCCCTGTACCACACCGCCGGCCTTGGCATTTTCCGAAAGTGCACGGCCAAGGCCGATGAAGTCGATGCCGTAATGGTCGAAGAAACGACGGTCTTCCGTTGCCAGAACCGCCTTGATCAGGTGATCCGGCAATTCGTCGATAGGCACGGAGTCTTCGTGGATGATGCCGCGATGGCCGATCACGTTGCCGTAACGATCAAGGAAGGTGACGGCGAAATCGCCGCGATTGCGCCAATCCTCCTTGGTCTCCTCAAAGGCGGGCAGGGCAAGCGTCAGCAGCACGACAGAGCCGACGGTGCCGAGTGTCATCGCTTCGCCGGCAAATTCGAAGCCGATACGTTTCCAGCCGCGTACGCGAAAGCGGCGGAAGAAGATGGTGATCTCTTCCCAGGTTTCGGCGAGCTTGAAGCCGAGATTCCAGACGGTGCTATCGATCCAGCTGTCCAGCTTCAGGAAAAAATGGCGCTTGCGGCGCGGACGTGGCTTTTCAGCTCCGCTGCCCGGCACTGTTTTTTGGCTCTCTTCGGAGCCATTGTCGTTCTGCACGCCGGCGCTCCCACGTCTCATTTTACATCCGAGCCTTGACGCTTCCATCGGGAAGGATCAAAAGCTGCCAGCAACTCCCATAGGAAGCATTAGCTTATAAAAGGTTGACCGGCGAGATAAGACGCGCCGCCGGCACCGCTTCCGGGACAATTATTTGCAGGCCGCGTTGCGAAAATAAAACAAATCATGGTCGATGAATTCTGGAAGACGAAACAGCTGGAAGAGCTTTCGCCCGTCGAGTGGGAAAGTCTTTGCGATGGTTGTGGCCTCTGTTGTCTCAACAAGCTGGAGGACTGGGATACGGGTGCGGTTGCCTTCACCTCGGTTGCCTGTCGCCTGCTTGACGGTTCCACCTGTCGCTGTTCCGACTATCCGAACCGCCAGGCGACCGTGCCCGACTGTATCCAGCTGACGCCGCAGGAGGTGCGGGAAATTTCCTGGTTGCCGCCGACCTGCGGGTATCGCCTGGTTCGCGACGGAGAAGACCTGAAATGGTGGCATCCACTGATTTCCGGAGACCCGGAAACGGTCCATATCGCCGGAATATCGGCGAAGGACCGGACGGTCAGCGAGAAGGATGTCGATGTCGATGATTTTGAGGACTATCTCGTCGACTGGCCATTACATGTCGGCGAGAAGGCTTAGAAACTGCGTTTTGTGAAGTTATCCCGTAGGGACATAAGGATGTCTTCGCCATTTTGCTGATGTACTGATTGCTGATGAAGCGCTAGAAAAAAATCTGACCCGGCGTGGGGCCGGGCAGGTTTTGTGATCGCACATCGTGGATGGGTAATGAACGCTGAAGGCACATTGGCCGATCGTCTCTACGAGGCGGCGATGATACCGGAACTGTGGAGCGATGCTTGTACCGCGCTGGCGGATACGGTCGGGTCCTCCACGGCTTCGATCTTTACTGTCGATACGCTGGGCAAGCACCGGTTCGTCACCACGCCCAATATTGCCGAGGCGTTCGCCGGTTTCATCGAAAGCGAGCACCGTTTCAACAATCTGCGGCCGATCCGGGCGATGGAGCGGTATCCGTTTTCCTTCGCCCGTACAACCGATCTTATGTCGCCGGAAGAGTATGCCAGCGACGCGATCAATCGTGACTTCATCCATCCGCACGGAATGGAGTGGGAAGCGGGGTATGCCTTTCAGGAACCGACGGGTCACATCGTCGTCATTTCCCTGATGCGTGCCTTCGGGCTCGCGCATTTCTCGCAGGAACAGCTTCAGCATCTCAACATTCTGAAGCCGGATATCGCGCGTGCCGCCTACATGGCATCGCGTTTGGCCTTCAAGGAAGCACGGTCGATGACGGAAACATTGTCCATGCTTGGTCTGCCGGCAGCGGTGATCGGCGATGCCGGCCAGTCACTGGCGACCAATCCGGAGCTTGAGGCATTGTCGCCGCGTATCCGCACGGGAGCCGGAAACCGGCTTTTTCTGGAAAGTGCCGGCGCCCGCGTATTGCTGGATGAAGCGATTGCCCGTTACCGGGCGCAGGCCGCGCCGACGGTGCAGTCCGTACCAATGCTGGGAGAGGATGGCGCATCTCCTCTTATTCTGCACCTTCTGCCCATCCGACGTGCCGCCCGTGATATTTTTTCGCGCGCAATGGCCGTTCTGGCGGTGACAGAGGTGGGGCAGGTCGGTCCGCCGGATATGCGGGTTTTATGCGGCCTGTTCGATCTCACGCCGGCAGAGGCCCGCGTCGCGCGCGGCATCGCCATGGCGCAGACACCTGAAATGGTAGCGGCTTCACTCGGCGTTTCGGTGGAAACCGCGCGCTCGCATCTCAAGCGCATCATGCACAAGACAGGCACGACCCGACAGGCGGAGCTGGTGCTGCTGCTTTCAGGTCTGACGCCCCCGGGCGGCGGGCCGGGTGGGTTCTGAGAATTCATGCGATAGCCGCAGGAGCGCGTTGCGACATTTTATCTTTTGGCGCGCCCTTGACCTTCCCATGATGGGAAGGCCTACATGGGGACGCGAAAGGATCACGCTTCGCCATGAATAGACCCATCGAACCACTCACCAGACCCTTTACGCCGATCGAACCGCTGACCATTCCGGTAGAGGGCATGACCTGCGCTTCCTGCGTGCGTCGTGTGGAAACCGGTGCCGCCAAGGTGCCGGGCGTGGAGAAGAGCATCGTCAATTTCGCGACGAAAAAGCTGACCGTCGAGACCGGCGAGGGGTTCGAGCCCGAGGCACTGGAAAAGGTGATCCACAAGCTGGGTTACGAAATTCCTGCGGGTGCCATGCAGGCGGCTTTGCGCGAGGCGGGGTATGTTACGGTCACGGATGTCCATTCATCCGCTGGCCGGCAATTGGTTCCCATGGCGGGGGAAAGGGGTGATGTTTCAACGCCGCAAGACGGCAGCGCAAACGGGGAGAAGGTGGCCGGCGACCACGCGCACCAGTCTCATGGCCATGCGCATTCGCATGCAGGCGAGGAAGCATCTCTGAAGCGCGATCTTGCCGTCGCCTTCGCGCTGACGTTTCCGCTCTTCCTGCTGGAAATGACGGGGCATGCCTATGAGCCTTTCCATCACTGGCTGATGGAGATGATCGATACGCAGATTCTCTATTACTTCTATTTCGTGCTGGCGACGGCCGTGATTTTCTGGCCCGGCCTGCGTTTTCTGCGGCTCGGCCTGCCGGCGCTCTGGCGGGGTCACCCCGAGATGAATTCGCTGGTCGCCGTCGGTGTGCTTGCCGCTTACGGTTATTCGGTCGTGACGACCTTTGCACCGGACCTGCTGCCCTATGAGGCACAGCATGTCTATTACGAGGCGGCGACGGTGATCGTTACCCTCATCCTGTTCGGGCGTCTGCTCGAAGCCCGTGCTACCGGCCGCACCGGTGAGGCGATCCAGAAACTGGCCGGGTTGCAGGCAAAAACCGCACGCGTCGAGCGCAATGGTCAGGTTGTCGATGTTCCAACGGCCGACGTTCTGGTCGGGGATGTTCTCGTCATCCGTCCCGGCGAGCGTATTGCCGTAGATGGCATTGTCATCGACGGTCAGTCGAATGTCGATGAATCGATGATTTCTGGTGAGCCGCTGCCGGTGGAAAAGGTGGCGGGCGCATATGTCACCGGCGGTACGGTGAACCGCACCGGCTCCTTCCGTTTTCGTGCGCAAAAGGTTGGGCGCGATACGGTTCTGGCCGGCATCATAAGGTTGGTCGAGCAGGCCCAAGGGGCAAAACTGCCGATCCAGGCGTTGGTCGATCGTGTCACCGCATGGTTCGTGCCGGTGGTGATGGTGCTTGCCGCGTTCACCTTTCTTATCTGGCTTCTGGTCGGGCCGGAACCGGCGCTCACGCATGCGCTGATCAGTGCGGTGGCGGTGCTGATCATTGCCTGCCCTTGCGCCATGGGGCTGGCCGTACCGGTATCGATCGTGGTTGGCGGCGGGCGTGCCGCCGAATTCGGTGTGCTGTTTCGCAAGGGCGAGGCCCTCCAGACATTGTCCGACGTTGATCTCGTCGTGTTCGACAAGACCGGTACCGTCACCAAGGGGCGGCCGGAACTGACGGACCTTATCGTCGCTGATGGTTTTTTCGAGGATGATGTTCTGTCGCAGGTTGCGGCGGTGGAAAGCCGCTCCGAACACCCGATCGCCGAAGCTATCGTCACCGCTGCCAAGGCGAGGGGACTTGTCGTGCCGGAGGCGCAGCAATTCGAATCCATTACCGGCTACGGTATTTCTGCGATTGTGAATGGTCGCAACATTGCCGTGGGTGCTGACCGATTTATGGAGACGCTCGACCTTGCGGTATCGGGTTTCTCCGAGGCCGCCGCAAGGCTCGGCCATGCGGGCAAAACACCCATTTACGCGGCCGTGGATGGTCGGCTTGCGGCCATCATCGCCGTCGCCGATCCGCTAAAACCGTCGAGCGTGGCAGCTATCAGGAAACTGCGGGCGGAGGGCATCGAGGTGGCGATGGTGACCGGCGATAACGCGCAGACGGCGCGGGCGATCGCGGCGCAGGTCGGCATCACCAAAGTCGTTGCAGAGGTGCTGCCGGAGGGCAAGGTGGCGGCGATCCATGATCTGCGCGCCAATGCCAAAAAGCTTGCCTTTGTCGGCGATGGTATCAATGACGCACCGGCATTGGCCGAGGCCGATATCGGCATTGCCATTGGTACCGGCACCGATGTGGCGATCGAAAGCGCCGATGTCGTTCTGGTCGGTGGCGAATTGACGGGCGTCGTTTCCGCCATCGCCATCAGCCGCGCGACGATGAAGAACATCCGTCAGAACCTGTTCTGGGCTTTCGGTTACAACGTGGCGCTGATCCCGCTGGCATCAGGTCTGTTTTATCCGGCTTTCGGCCTAACCCTGTCGCCGATGATCGGTGCCGCCGCCATGGCGTTGTCCAGCACATTCGTGCTCGCCAATGCGCTCAGACTGAAGACCGTCAGGATTGGAGGCGAAACATGAATATCGGACAGGCTGCCGAGGCTTCCGGCGTTTCGGCCAAGATGATCCGCTATTACGAGGAAATCGGTCTCATCGCGCCGCCCGCCCGCACCGGCAACAATTACCGGGTTTACGGCACGGAGCAGGTGCATGTGCTGCGTTTCATCAAACGTGCCCGTTCGCTTGGATTTTCGCTCGAAGAGACCGAGACGCTGTTGACGTTATGGCAGGACAAGAGCCGCACCAGCGCCGCCGTCAAGGAGGTCGCCACAAGCCATATCAATGACCTCGAGCGCCGTATCGCCGAAATGCAGGGCATGGTGAAGACGCTCAAGACCCTTGCGCATTGCTGCGGTGGCGATCACCGACCTGATTGCCCGATCCTGGACGATCTGGCCGGCGACAGCACCGCATCGGCCGACAATCAATCTCATATCCATTATGCATAAGGAATTTTGACATGACTGCCATCTTTACCGTTTCCGACATGACCTGTGGCCACTGCGAAAAGACTGTGCGTGGAGCGCTGGCGGAAGTCCTGCCGGGCGCGACCGTTACCGTTGATCTGTCCGCTCACAAGGTGACGGTGGAAGGTGACGCGGCGACGGCGGAAGAGGCGATCCGCGAAGCAGGGTATTCACCGGAACGGGCCGGGTAAGCGCAAACCTTCACCCGTCACATCCGCAACATCGTGTAATTCGTATAGGCACTGACAAACAATGCCCGCGCCAACGCACGATCGATTTCGCGGCTCATGCAACGTTCGCAGGCATCGATGGCCAGTTCGTAATTGCTGACCGGCGCAATTGCGGAGCAGTCGCGCAGGTAACGAAGGGCATCATGTGGTCCGAATATCGGCTTTTCGGCGCCGTCGTCACTCAAAACGTAGACCGGCATGCTCCATCTCAGCTCGAAATCTACTCTGACGATAGCGTCCATAGCCGAAACCTCCCCGGGGCCATACGCTTCCAAATCAGTCACTCGCAAATCAGTTGTACCCTTAAAATACCACGGGTTGATTCCGCTGTCTTCTTAAATTCGATTTATCTAATAAATTGCCGAATAAGAGTATTTGTCAGATTATCCGTCGGTCTTCGTGCTGCGGGAAAGTAATCGTGCGGTGGCAGGTCCGGTAATCACAACGAAGATGAAGCGGGTGACCTGCATCGCCATGACAAATGGCACGTCGACATTGGTGGAGGCGGCGATGATGGCGACGCTGTCGGCGCCACCGGGGCTGGTGGCGAGGTAGGCGGAGAGCGGGTCGATGCCGGCGAAGTAGACGAGGCCGGCCGCAAAACAGCCGCAGATGGCAATCAGCGAAAAGACCGAAAGAAGCACGCGAGGCAGGGCGCGCGCGGCGTGCGCCACCACATCGCGGGTAAAGCGCATGCCGATCCCCCAGCCGATCACCGCAAAGCTGAGAGCCAGAATCCAGGGCGGCAGAACGATCGGCATCACGCCGGAAAACTTGATTGCCATGCCGACGGCCAGCGGCAGCAGAAGCGCGCCGCCGGGCAGTTTCAGCCGCATGCCGATCCAGCCTGCGAGCAAGGCCGCCGCAACGGTCGCGGCAAAGGCCAGCCAGTCGACCGCGGGAAACCAGAGGATCGATTGTTCTTCCACCACCGTCACGCCCATGAAACGCGCAACCACGGTTGCCGCCAGCACCACGCACACGACCCGCACATACTGCATGAAGGCGACGAGGCGCATGTCGGCGCCATAACCGGCGGACATCAGCGTCATCGCGGCGGCGGCACCCGGAGAAGAGCCCCAGATGGCAGTCGTGCCGGGAAAAAGCTTGGTGCGCGCCATCAGCCAGCCGAGAAAGGCTGCGGCGGCAACGGTGGAAAACACGCCGACGACAAAGATCGGCCAATCGGACTGCAGTTCGCTGAACAGTGAAGGCGGCATGTTGCTGGCGATCATCATGCCGACAATCCCCTGCGCTGCCGTAAAGCTCCTGCTGCCGATGCGCACACCGCCGCCCAGCGTCGCCATCAGCACCGCCGTCGCCATCGGACCCAGCAGCAGGGCTGCGGGCAGGTGCACCAGTTCAAGCAGGAAAACGAAAACGGCGGATACGAGCAGCAGCGCTGCCCAGCGCAGCCCAACAGGCCAAGTCACAGGGCGCATCATCTGGAAGGCGCGGCCGGCTGGATTTTTGTCTGTCAAAACATGCTCCGTCGGTGGCGGCGGGATCCGGCACCAAGGAGAAACCGGCATTTCGCATCAGCAGGGAAAGCCGGGCTTTCTCCGGTTGCTTTCGTCGTAACCATGTTCTTGGAACAGGCGCAAGGCTGGGATGCGGTGAAATCGATGTCATGCCAACGATCGGGTGTCGGACTGATGCTGCGGCGCCGCAAAATATGTCGTTGTGGTTGTGCCCGCATGCCTGTGCAGCGATTTGCGCGCGCTTTGCTGTTCGGCGGCGTTTACTTCCGCTCTGCTCTCGCATAGTCAGCGCGCTAGAAACAGATTTCTGGATGAAGACCATGTTGATAAAGCAGAGTGATTATCACCGGATCTACAGGGTGATCCACAGCCTGCTGACCGCCAATAACGCCGATCCGGCGACAGCATCCATGTATTTTTCCAGTTTTGGCGCCTTCATTCTGGAGCATCATTTCAAGGTGAAGGCCAAACCGAAGGGCGGGCTTGCTGCCTATAATCTCGGGGGTAAGCTGATGCTGTTTGCCGATCACCGCGAGGACGGCCATGTGACCGGTGCCGGCGAAAACTTTCACTGCTGGGTGGAGGCCGACGGCTGGGCGATCGATTTCATGGCGCCGGCCTTGCCGCAGACTGCTCCAGAATTGCAGGTACCGGCAAAGATGTTCCAGCGACCGCTGTCGGCGATGGCGCAAAGCATCAATGATCTCAAGCAATCCGGTGATTTCTTCTATCAGACGGAGCCGGAGGCGATGGCCCGCCGCTTTGCCGAATGGCACAAACATGCCGCCATCGGCGATCTGGCATCCGTTGCCGCCGGCTGGTTCCGCAAATCGCCGCGCCAGATGCCGGCGACGCTTTCGGTCTCCGATCGCGATGGCAAGGCGCGGATGATTGCGTTGTCGGGCAACATGCTGAGCGGCAGCTGGTAGGCTGCTTGTTTCCCGGTAGTTTTGCTTCTCTGCCTTAACGCGCACCTCGGTTTACTGCTCGCTTATGCCTCGCATTTTGCTGCTTGACCTCAACTGCGGTTGAGGTCGTAGTTTCCGCGGCCTGATCGAAAGGACAGGTCATGGATTTGGTGGAAGAAAGTGTGCGACGGCGTATCAGCGCGCGGAGCGAGCAGCTGACGGCGCGATATCAGCTCGGCGCGGCCGTCGCACAGGCCGAAGGGAGCGAGCGGATGGATGGCGTGGCAGTGGCCAAGCGTGATGGGGTTTCGGTGGAGGAAAGCTGGCCGGTGCTTCTGTCCGGCCGCAATGCCGTCATGCTGGCGCTGGTTTCGACCGGCATTGGCCTGCACGCGTTCAACCAGTTTGCAATCGTTGCGGCCATGCCGCTGGCTGCGGCGGAACTCGGCGGCACACATCTGTTCAGTTGGGCCTATGGGCTTTATTTCATCGGCTCCATTGCAGGTGGCACCGCGGCTGCCGCGTTTCGCGACCGCGCCGGTCTGACAGCATCGATGATCATCTCCTGCCTGATCTTCGCCGTGGGCGGTCTGGCCGCACTGGCGGCGCCGACTTTCGGTTTTATTCTGGCGGGGCGTCTGCTGCAGGGCGTTGCCGATGGTTTGATCGTCGCCATTGCCTATAGCCTGATCCCCGGCAATTTTCGGCCCGGCCTGATCGCAAAGGTGTTTGCCGCCGAAGCAATGGTGTGGGCCGTTGCATCTGTTCTGGGGCCGCTTGTTGGTGGTTGGCTGACCGAAACCTTTTCCTGGCGCATCTCCTTCCTTGCGGTCGGGCCCTTCCTGCTGCTGCTCGTGGTGCTGACGCCGATCGCCAAACCGGCGTCGTCAGGGCAGGCCAGGGTGGCGGTTGCGCCGTTTGCGATCGGCCTGCTGATCGCCGGATCGCTGGTTCTCTCCCTGTCTTCCATCACGTCGATGGGGTTGGGTCAGGCATTGGCGGTGGTGTGTGGCGCGGCATTGTTTGTCGTGGCCATGGTTCTGGATGGGCGCATCGGCCCGAAATTGCTGCCGCCAGGGGCATTCCAGGCAAAGTCTGTCTTCGGTTGCGGCCTCTGGGTGTTGCTGCTGATGTCCGCCAGCCACTCGGTCGGCGCGGTTTATCTGGCGCTGGCGATTTCGGAGATTTGGGCCTATCGGCCGACCATCGTCGGGGCGCTCGTCCTGCTGATGGCGCTGACATGGAGTGTTGTCGCCGTTTTCTCCAGCCGCAACCCCTCGGCAGACCGCCAGGATGCCCGCACCCGCATGGGACCGCTGTTTCTGGTCGTGGGCTTTGTCGCCATTGCTTTTGGCCTGACCGCGCATTCCATCGCGATGGTCGTGATCAGCCAGATACTGATCGGAACCGGTTTCGGATTGGCTTGGGCGAATGTCAACCGGGCAGCGCTCGCCGATACGCCGGTCGATGAGCGCGATCGGGCAGGGGCATTGCTGCCGACCGTCTCCACGGCCGGTTATGCCATTGGCGCCGGTCTTGCCGGACTGGTGGCGATGGCCACGGGTCTGGTGGCAAAGCTGGAAAGCATTGCACCGGATGCGGCACTTGTCCCCTCGATCGCGCTGCCATCGTTGTGGCTTTACGGTCTGGCTGCCGGCGGCGCCGGGATCGCGTTCCTGTTCTCTTTGGGCGTGAAACTGCCGCGATGAACCTTAGGCATTGCAAAAGGGCAGCGAAACCAGTTCGCTGCCCTTCGAGTTTTGACGATCGATCGACGATCAGAATTTCACGCCGATACCGACATTGACGATATGCTGGTCGAAATCGACATTGGTGCCACCGAGGTTGCCGCTACCAAAGTCGTTATAGCGGTACTCGGCACGGCCGAAGATGTTGTCGGTGAAGGCATAGTCGAGACCTGCGCCGATGGTCCAGCCATGCATGGTGTCATCGACATCGACGCCTGAACCTTCAGCCTTGAAGTTGGATGCGGTCCAGCCACCTGCAATGTAGGGCAGGGCGCGGTCCATGGCATAGCCGAGGCGAGCACGCGCAGAGCCGGAAAAGCCGCTTTTGCCATCGATGCCGGGACCAATGCTTTCTTCGTTCCAGTCGTAGTTCACGTCACCTTCGATACCGGCAACGAAGCCGTTCGACATCTGCCAGTTATAACCGACGAAGCCACCGAAACGACCGCCATCGAAGTTTTCCGAAAAGCCGCCGGTAGCGTCATTGAAGTCGCCGTTACCCCAGCCATAACCGCCATGCAGACCGGCATAAGGGCCGCTCCAGGTGAACACCGGTGCCGTTGCCTCGATCGCAGCAGGCGCTTCCGGAATCTGCTCGACGGCATCAGCGGCGCGCGCAGCCGAGGTCGCAGTCATCGCGACGGCAGCTGCAAAAATGCCGGCCAGAGCGGTGCCGGCTGCGGGGGAGAATTTCTTCATGGATTTTTCCTCTCGGGTATCGTGACAGGCAGATGCCTTTGTTGTTCGAACACTCCAACCGCGGCTCCCAAGCCAAGTCGCGACGGACGATCACGGTGCGCTAACTACGTAGGTGGCCATTTGGTTCCATGCCACCAGGATCGCGCTGGTGTGATCAAACGTGCAAAAAGCGGCATTTTTGCGCGCAAAAGCTGAAAAGCAGATCACAGCAAACGCATTGGCGAACTGATCGATAGGGAAAAGACAGGCGGGGTGTACCCTTTGCAGGGGCTGTGAACTGGCGCATCATGTTCGGAAGGTATAGGGGCAGGATCAGTAAACCCGGGTCGCTTCCTGCCCCTATATCGTATCCTCCGTTGCAAGTATCTCACCCATGAACAGCAAGACACTGGGCTATCTTTACGTCCTTCTGGCCATCACGATCTTCGCAGGTCAGGATGCCTTTTCAAAACTGCTGGGCGATAAATACCCGCCGATCATGGTGACGATGATCCGCTTCTGGGCTTTCGCTGTGTTCGTGACATTGCTGGCCGCCACTTCTCCCGGTGGCCTGCGCCGCGCTGTCGTGACCAGACGGCCGGTGCTGCAGGTCATTCGCGGCATGCTCCTTGTCAGCGAAGTCGTGGTCGTGGTGATTTCGTTCACGATTGCCGGTCTGGCGATGACGCAATCGATCTTTCAGGCGACACCGCTGATGATCACGCTCCTCTCCGTGCCTTTGCTTGGCGAAACGGTGGGCTGGCGCCGCGGCGTGGCGCTCGGCGTTGGTCTTGTCGGCGTGCTGATCATCCTCAACCCGACCAATGTGCATTTCGACATTCGCCTGCTTCTGCCATTGGGGGCCGGGTTCATGTTCGCCCTCTACAGCATCGCTACACGCGCGGTCAGCAGCACGGACAGTGCTGTAACGAGCGTGTTTTATGCGGGTGTTGCCGGTGCGGTTCTCGCCACCGTCATAGGTCCATTCTACTGGACACCGATTGCCATGGAAGATTGGCCGGCCATGGCGGCGCTGTGCATCTGTGGCGCCACCAGCCATTATTTCATGATAAAGGCCTATAGCCTGCTGAGCGCTGGCGAAGTTCAGCCGCTCACCTATCTGCAGCTGGTCATGGGCGCTGCGGTGGCAGTCATTTTCTTTGGTGAGACCATCACCATCAATATGGCAATCGGCGCAGTCATCGTCGTGGGCGCCGGACTGTTCACCGTCTGGCGTGAACATCGCCTTGGCATCCGCAAGGAAGAGGCCGAGATTTCCAAGGCGTGAAGACGCCAGGGTGCAGGCGTTTGAATAACGAAAAGGGCCGCGGTTTTTCATCCGCGGCCCTTTTCCGTCTGACTTTCACGACTGTCGCCGATTAGTCCTGATCGTCGATCGCCAATGCGGCATTGCCCGAGAAGGCTGAAGTCAGCCTGCGGCCAGCATGCGCGCAGGGGAGGCGACCGGTGCCTCACGTCTGTCTGCGGGACGAACCGTTGTACTTTTCTGTGTGCCGTAACCCGACAGGTCGAATTGCGAAAGAAGCGCGTTCAGAGACACCACATCGCGGGCGAGGCCGTGGCTGGCTGCCGTCTGCTCTTCCACCATGGCGGCGTTTTTCTGGGTGTCCTGATCCATCGCGTTAACGGCGGTGTTGATCTGCTGCAGACCGGAAGACTGTTCCTGCGCGCTCTCGACGATCGATGCCACGTGGCGGTTGATCTCCTGCACCTCGGTGACGATGGTTTCCAGCGCCTTGCCGGTTTCACCGACAAGGTGCACGCCGTTCTGGACCTGCTCGTTGGACGTGTTGATCAGCGCCTTGATTTCCTTGGCGGCGTTGGCCGAGCGCTGGGCGAGTTCGCGCACTTCCTGTGCGACGACCGCAAAACCCTTGCCGGCTTCACCGGCGCGCGCGGCCTCGACGCCTGCGTTCAGGGCCAGAAGATTGGTCTGGAAGGCGATATCGTCGATGACACCGATAATGTTGCCGATCTCGCCCGAAGACTTTTCGATCGCTTCCATGGCCTTGACGGCATTGGCCACGACGTCGCCGGATCTTTCTGCGCCCTGGCGGGTGCGGGCAACGAGATCTCCGGCTTCCTGGGCACGACGGGCGGCATCCTTCACCGTCGTGGTGATCTCTTCGAGTGCTGCCGCGGTTTCCTCAACCGACGCTGCCTGCTGCTCGGTGCGCTTGGCCAGATCGTCGGCTGCCGACTTGATCTCGCCGGATCCGGCTTCGATGCTGCGGGCGTTTTCAGCCACCTGTTCGAGGGCGTGCTGCAGTTTCGATGCAGATGCGTTGAAATCGTTGCGGACGCCGTCGAGGCTTGCCGCGAAACTCTGCTCGATACGATAGGAGACCTTGCCATCCGAAAGGTTGGAAAGTGCTTCGGCGAGATTGTCTACGGCGAACTTGACCTCGGCAGCTTCGCGGGCCTTTGCCGCTTCACGGTCGATACGCTCCTGTTCCGAGAGACTGCGGTTATCTTCGGCTTCCTGCTCCAGACGGATACGCTCCAGCGCATTGTCGCGGAACACGGCGACGGCTTCCGCCATCTGGCCGATTTCGTCCTTGCGCTCCAGGCCATCGATTGGGGCTTCCGTTTCACCCATCGCCAGTGACGACATGCGTTCGCGAAGACGTGTCATCGGCGTCACAACACCCTTCTGAGCGATGAACATGGCCCAGACAACGGCAATAGCGATGCCAACCAGCATGCCGGCCAGAGCAAGCATGATCGTGTTGGACACTTCATCGGACAGTTTTTGGGCACCATCCTTGATCAGGTCGGCCATGGCGCCATTATTGGCGCCCGACTTTGCAGACATATCGACCGTCAGCTGTTCCAGTCGGGCCGACATTTTCGCGAACTGATCCTTGTTGCCGGTAGCATGGGCCTTGATCAGCTCACCGCCGACGACCTTGAGTTCGTCGAAACCGGCAAGCAGTTCATCAATGGCGGCCTTGCGGCTGGGCACGATTTCCGGGATCTGCGCAAGGCGGTTGCGGGCACCGGTCATCTCATTGCTGAACTTGGCGGAGAATTCCGTGAATGCGTCGGATTGCGGATCCTGGGAAACCGCCCGGTTCATCCAGTTAATGGCGGTCCACATTCCGGCAGCGCCACGCGGCCCAAAGGTTGCGGCCATGCTCTCGTTGAGCAGAAAATGAGAATAGGCTTCGTTGGCGGCGTTGAAACGTTGGGTCACGAAGGTCAGGCCTGCCAGCGATATCAGGCTGAGGATGGCGATTGCCATCAGGAATTTTGTCTTGATCTTCAGATTTTTGAGCATGAGGTAACCTCTTAAAGGCGCGAAAAGGGTGGAGGCTTTTTGCGAGATTAAAAGCAGGAACCGTCGTGAAAGGAGACGGCGCGCATCATGCGCGCGAAGAGAAAAGGAGGTGTCTCCCATGTCCTGGAGGCGGACCGTAGAAGTGGCCTTATAATAAATTCTTACGTTTAATGATGTGTGGCCGTTTTCGACAAAATGTCGCAGTATCAATGACTTAGATTTGACTGTTGTCAATTCTAAGTCATTGATATGGTCAAGCAAAACGGCCGCAGACTTTCGCCTGCGGCCGTTTTGATTCTGGTTCAGCCGGTAGCAGAGCCGCCGGTCGGGTGTCTTAGAATTCCTGCCAGTCGTTCGCCTGGTTATCGACGGCGAGAGCGGCATTGCCGGAAAACGCGGTCGCGACCTTGTTGGCCAGCTTGCGGGCAGGCGACGCAACCGGACGGGCCGACTGCTGTGCTGCCTGCGGCGCGGCCGGGCGGGTGACTGCTGCAACCTGCTGCATGCGGGCATGCGACAGCTTGAACTGGGCGAGCAGGGCGTTCAGCGCGGCGGCATCCCGGGCGAGGCCGTGGCTGGCTGCGGTCTGCTCTTCCACCATTGCCGCGTTCTTCTGGGTGTCCTGGTCCATCGAGTTGACGGCGGTGTTGATCTGCTGGAGACCGGAAGACTGTTCCTGCGCGCTTTCAACGATGGCGTTGACGTTGCGGTTGATCTCCTGGACTTCGCCGACGATGGTCTCGAGGGCCTTGCCGGTTTCGCCGACGAGGTGAACACCGTTCTGGACCTGTTGGTTCGAGGCGGTGATCAGCGTCTTGATTTCCTTGGCGGCGTTTGCGGAACGCTGGGCCAGTTCTCGGACTTCCTGGGCGACGACGGCAAAACCCTTGCCGGCTTCACCGGCGCGAGCCGCTTCGACGCCTGCGTTGAGGGCGAGCAGGTTGGTCTGGAAGGCGATGTCGTCGATGACGCCGATGATGTTGCCGATCTCGCCCGAAGACTTTTCGATCTGCTCCATGGCCTTGACGGCATTGGCAACGACTTCGCCGGACTTTTCTGCGCCCTGACGGGTGCGGGCAACCAGTGCGCCAGCTTCCTGAGCGCGGCGGGCGGCGTCCTTCACCGTGGTGGTGATTTCTTCCAGAGCTGCTGCTGTTTCTTCGATCGAAGCGGCCTGCTGTTCGGTACGCTTGGCCAGATCGTCAGCGGCCGACTTGATCTCGCCGGAACCGGCTTCGATGCTGCGCGCGTTTGCGGCGACGTCTTCAAGCGCTGCCTGAAGCTTGGAGGCCGAGGCGTTGAAGTCGTTGCGGACGCCATCGAGCGAGGCAGCGAAGGAGCGGTCGATGCGGTGCGAAACATTGCCGTCCGCAAGGTTCGAGAGCGCTTCGGCAAGGCTGTCGACGGCAAATTTGACGTCGGCGGCTTCGCGGGCCTTCAGGGCTTCGCGGTCGATGCGTTCCTGTTCCGACAGGCTGCGATTGTCTTCGGCTTCCTGCTCCAGACGCTGGCGCTCCAGCGCATTGTCGCGGAACACGGCGACGGCTTCCGCCATCTGACCGATTTCGTCCTTGCGGTCGAGACCGTCGATGTCTGCGCGGGTCTCGCCAGCGGCCAGCGATGCCATGCGTTCACGCAGGCGGGCCATCGGTGCAGTGATACCCTTCTGTGCGATCGTCAGCGCCAGCACGATCGCAACCGCGATGCCGACCAGCATGCCGACGATGGCGAACTGGATGGTCGAGGAGACCTCGGCCGAAAGGGCGTCGCCGCCGTTCTTGATCAGGTCAGCCATCGCACCGTTGCTGGCGCCGAATTTCGGCGACAATTCGACGATGGCCTTGTCGAGATCGGATTCGAGTGCCGTGACGCGAGCCGCATCACCGGCAGCATGGGCCTTCAGCAGTTCGTCGCCGATACCCTTCAGCTTGTCGGCGCCGGCGAGCAGTTCGTCGGTAGCGGCCTGACGGCTTGGGACGAGGCCCGGAACCTGGGCCAGACGGCCACGGGCGCCGGTAATTTCCTTGCCGAAGCGTTCGGCGAAATCCTTGAAGGCCGGGGATTGCGGGTCCTGTGCCAGCGCGCGGCTGAGCCAGGTGGTTGCGGTCCACATGCCGGCGGCACCGCGCGGAACGAAGGTCGCGGCGGTGCTCTCATTCTGCAGGAAGTGCGAGTAAGACTGGTTGGCAGCGCTGAAGCGCTGGGTAACGAAAAGAAGGCCGGCGAGCGAAATGACGCCGAGGATGGCGATCGCCATCAGAAACTTTGTCTTGATCTTCAAATTCTTGAGCATCGGATAGCCTCAGAAGCACGCTGAAGGAACGGAAGCGCAGGGGGCAAAAAAGGAAATGCAGGAATCGTCTTCTATTTAAGACGGCGCACATCATGCGCGCCCCGGCGACCTGACCGATCGCAATGTCCTGACGCGGGAAAATAGGTGTATTGTCATAAGAAAATCTTACACTTGCTGCGGTGCGTCATGAATTTTGACAAATTGTAGCGACTTGCCACTTTTTTGCCTGATTTTCATAACCGCGTAACCATCTGCGCATTAGGCAACCATCTGTTTGTTGCAGTGCAAAAGGTTGAGCCGGTAAATCCCCGATGGGCCATGATTCCGGCTCCGCCGCGCGCTGCGGGCAGATTGATATGAAGTCAAAAATCCGTTTTTGAAGGGCCTTTTACCGTGGATCTTTCCCGCCGTAACATCATGTCGCTGGGCGTTGCCGCCGCTGCGACCGCCGTCACTACCAAGATCGCTTCCGCACAGGCGATCGGTTTTACCCCGAGCCCGATCTATCCGGACCCGGCCATTCAGGTCCTTGACCCGAGCTTTGCCAAGTATCGCGTTGCCAGCGCTTCGCTGGAACAGGTCGCCACCGGCGCCCGCTGGCTCGAAGGCCCGGTCTATTTCGGCGACGGCAAGTACCTGTTGGTCAGCGATATCCCGAACAACCGCGTCATGAAGTTCGACGAGACCAACGAAACCTGGAGCGTGTTCGACGCCAACTCGAACTACGCCAACGGCCATTGCCGCGACCTGCAGGGCCGCCTGATCTCCTGCGAGCACCTGACGCGCCGCGTCACCCGAACCGAGCATGACGGTTCGATCACCGTGCTGGCCGACAAGTTCAAGGGCAAGAAGCTCAACTCGCCCAACGACATCGTCTGCAAGTCGGATGGTTCGCTGTGGTTCACCGACCCGCCGTTCGGCATCGGCGGCATGTGGGAAGGCGAAAAGGCGGAAGCCGAGCTGCCGCATTCCGTCTACCGCATCTCGGCTGAAGGCGAACTGTCGCTGATCACCGACGAGCTGAAGGGCCCGAATGGCATTGCCTTCTCGGAAGACGAAAAGAAGCTTTACGTCGTTGAAGGCCGCGCCCAGCCTTTCCGTATCGTCTGGTCGTATGATGTATCGAAGGACGGCAAGACCGTCTCCAACAAGAAGGCGCTGATCACCGCCGACGACAATGGTGGTCTCGACGGCTTCAAGGTCGATGTTGACGGCAATCTGTGGTGCGGTTGGGGCTCTTCGGGTGCCGCTGGCGCCAAGCCGGAAGACTTGAACGGCGTAAAAATCTTCAACAAGGAAGGCAAGGCCATCGGCTTCATCAAGCTGCCGGAGCGTTGCCCGAATCTCGTTTTCGGCGGTCCAAAGAAGAACCGTCTCTACATGGCGTCCAGCCATTCGGTTTACGCGCTCTATGTCGAGACAAAGGGCGCCGTCTGATCGGTTCCTCTGAATAGCTGACACACGGGGCTGGATCGGTGAATGATCCGGCCCCGTTCTGTTTTCTGATGCGCATTGTCGGTTATGCCGTTACTTCTGCGTCTTCCAACGGAGAAGGAGAGACCGATGCTTTATGCCATTCTGTGTTACGCCCATGAGGAAACCGTCTTCGCCTGGTCGAGGGAGGAGGAGGCCGCCGTCATGGAAAAACTGCATGCCGTGCAGGCGCCGCTGGAAAAGGCCGGAAAGCTCGGCCCGGTCGGGCGGTTGATGCCGACCACGGCGGCAACCACGGTGCGCAAGGGCAAGGATGAGCCGCTTGTGCTCGACGGCCCGTTTGCGGAGACCAAGGAAGTGCTGCTCGGTTTCTATACCGCCGATTTCGAGACGCTGGACGAGGCCGTCACCTTCGCCAAGGATCTGTCAGCCGTCAATCCGGGCTCCAGTTCCTATGAAGTCAGGCCATTCTACGTCTTCCATCCGGGGCAGATCACCGCGTCGGAGGCCATAACATGACCGATATCGGCTGGATCGAATTGGCGCTGACGGCGGCCCGGCCGCAGGCGCTTGGTGCACTCCTGCGTTATTTCCGCGATCTCGATACGGCGGAAGAGGCGTTTCAGGAGGCCTGCCTGCGTGCGATCCGCACCTGGCCGGACAAGGGCGCGCCACGCGATCCCGCCGCATGGCTGATCTTTGTCGGGCGCAACAGCGGCGTCGACCAGCTTCGCAAGCGCGCGAAAAACCAGCCATTACCGGAGGAGGCTGCCTTTTCCGATCTTTCCGATGCGGAAGCGGATATTGCCGACCGGCTCGACAATTCGCACTATCGCGACGACATCTTGCGGCTGATGTTCATCTGCTGCCATCCCGACTTGCCGAACACGCAGCAGATCGCTTTGTCGCTGCGGATTGTGTCGGGCCTCACCGTGCCGCAGATCGCCAAGGCGTTTCTGGTGTCGGATGCGGCGATGGAACAGCGTATCACCCGCGCCAAGGCGCGTATCGCCAAGGCTCAGAGCGAAAATCGGCCGGGCGACAAGGGCGTTGTCGGTTTCGAGGCACCGGATGCCTATGAGCGTGCGGCAAGGCTGAAGACGGTGGCGGCGATGATCTATCTCGTCTTCAACGAAGGATATTCGTCCGGCGTCAACAATCCCGACAGCATCACCTTCTGCGAGGAGGCGATCCGGCTGGTGCGCGTCCTGTTGCGCATTTTCCCGTCCGAGCCGGAAATCATGGGGCTGGCGACCCTGATGATGCTGCAGCATTCGCGTGCGAACGCCCGTTTTGATGAGGCTGGTCAGATCATTCTGCTCGAAGATCAGGATCGCTCGCTGTGGGACAAAAAGATGATGGCCGAAGCGCTGGCCATGCTCGACAAGGCGGTGCGTCACAAGAGCGGCGGTCCCTACCAGTTGCAGGCGGCAATCGCCGCGCTGCATGCGCGTGCGGAAAAAATCGAGGATACCGACTGGTGGCAGATCGAACTGCTCTATCAGGCACTGGAACATCTGCAACCGTCGCCAGTCGTCACGCTCAACCGCGCGGTCGCCGTGTCGAAAGCGGAAGGTCCGGAGGAAGCGCTGGCGCTGATCGCCACCGTGGCGGCTCCGCTCGATGGCTATTTCTATTATCATGGTGTGCGCGGCGGTCTGCTGATGCAGGCCGGGCAGGCAGCAGAAGCGCGCGAAGCCTTTGACCGTGCCATAGCGTTGGCCAATTCGCCGGCCGAGGCGGCGCATATTCGTTTGCAGATCGATAAGCTTGGTCAGATCGGGGCGTAGGATCAATCGTTGCCGATATAACCGCCCGTCTGGCGCTTCCAGAGGCGTGCGTAAAGCCCGTCAAGCATCAGCAGATCGTCGGGCGTCCCCGTTTCGACGATCCGGCCTTTGTCGAGGACGACGATGCGGTCCATGCTGGCTATGGTGGAAAGACGATGGGCGATGGCAATCACCGTCTTCCCCTGCATCAGCATGGCGAGCCTATCCTGGATTGCCGCTTCGGCTTCACTGTCGAGCGCCGACGTCGCTTCGTCGAGAACGAGGATCGGAGCGTTCTTGAGCAGGACCCTGGCAATGGCGACGCGCTGCTTTTGCCCGCCCGAGAGTTTTACGCCGCGATCGCCGACAAAGGCTTCAAGGCCGGTTCGTCCCTCCTTGTCCTTGAGATCGGAAATAAACCCCTCGGCCTGCGCGGCTATGATTGCCGCTTCGATCTCGTCCCGCGTTGCGTCCGGCCGGCCATAGCGAATATTGTCGCCGACCGAACGGTGCAGCAGCGATACATCCTGCGAGATGACGCCGATGTTTTCGCGCAGGCTGGCCTGCGTGATCTGCCGGATATCATTGCCATCGATGGTTATCCTACCGCTCCTGAGATCGTAGAACCGCAAAAGCAGGTTGACCATAGTCGTCTTGCCGGCTCCGGACAGGCCGACGAGGCCCACCTTTTCGCCACCCGCGATAGTCAGACTGAGGCCGTCGATGACGGGTTTGTCGGCGCGATAGTTGAATCCGATGTTTTCGAAACAGATATGACCTCCGGTGATGACGAGTGGTGCGGCTCCGGCTGCATCGGTTATGGTCGGAGGTGTCGTCATGACCGGCATGGCGTCACGCACCGTGCCGACGGCCTGAAAGATGTTCTGGCACATGTCGAGGAATGAACGGGCGTTCGACTGAAGGCGTCCACCGAGATAAAGAGCGGCGACGAACTGGCCGGTGCTGATTGCACCGTTGATCATGTTCAGAAATCCGATTCCCAGCATGGCAATCCAGAACAGGGCGTTGATGGCAATGATGCCTGTGCCGGTTATCAGATAGACACGGCGCTCCTCCTGCTGGCGATCGATGGCACCACCAAATATCTTCCTGAGTGCGCCGGCCTCGCTCTCTTCCGCTGCAAACTGTTTTACCATCTGTATGTTGCTGTAGAGGTCGGTCATGGCACCGACGACAAGGCTGCGTTGACGGGCAGAGTGTTTCGAACGTTCGATGAAATGCGGTACCGCATAGATGGTAACGGCGATGACCGCAGTCATCCAGAAAATCGCGGTCAGCATCAGTTGCCATCCCAGCGCGCCCAGCAGGAGCAGGGTTCCGATGAACTGAATGAAAAAGTGGGGAACGGTCTGGAATGCGATGATGAGCTGCTGCTGGACTGCGGATGCGACCTGAGAAAGCCTTGATGCCACCTGTCCGGCAAAAAGATCGTGAAAAAAGCCAAGATCTTGCCGCTCTACAGCTTTATGCCCCTGCCATTGAATGGCGATCGGCAAGCAGACAGCTGCGATCTGCGAAGACAGCGTGTTGGCGATGAAGGCGAAAAGCGGAATGGCTGGAAACAGCAGAACCGACATCAAAACAAGCAGTTGCCAGTCCTCATGGAGGAAGCCCACGGCGCCCTTGGCGGTTACGCCATCGATGATTCTGCCAAGGCTCCAGATAAGATAGAGATTGATGGCTTCGACCAACATGGCGAAGACCGCGATTGGAATCAAAACCCGGGAGAACATCCGAAGGAAATGCCAAAGCAAGGCAAAGGGGCCGCTGGATGGCAGTGGCGTATAGGGAATATCCAGAGGCCGGATCAGCGTTTCGAAAGGGCGAAAAATGCGGTCTGAAATGGACATGGGTCAGGTGCACTCGAAGTTCGATTGACGATTCGGGGGCCTGTAATGCCTTTATTCAACCACGGATCGTATCGGCTTTGCACCCTCGATACCCATGAGATCACGCTTTTGGCGGTCGCAACGCCACGGTGACCGAAATCATGTCTCCGGCCGTCACTGCGGCTTGTTTGCGCAGGACGTTCGTGAGCGGTACGAGACAGGTGCTATCCCTGCGGAACAGGGCCATATAGAACGTGCAGTCGCCGATCGCGACATCAGCCGGAACCATGCCCCAGCCATAACTGACCAGCTTAGAACGCTGGCAGATTTCGTCGGCCACCGGCCGCGGTGCCCGAGCAAAGAAGTCCGGGGCCGGGCCAGTGGATGACGGATTTGAAGCTGAAAGTTGTCATCTCCGACAGCCTTGCCGGTTGCTTTCGGCAAATTTGCTTATGCGTTTCTGGCAGGCAACCGCGTTCACGACGTCGAACTGAAAAAAATCAATCGTCCTGTCGGTTCTCTATGGTTCCATTCGTCCTAGGTTCATCATCCAATGCGATGGTTTTTGAAACTCGGGAGGAAGAGATCATGACAGCCAGATATCAACTGCAGATCGTGCGTGAATTCGATGTCCCCGCCGAAAAGCTTTTCAAGGTGTGGACGACACCGGAACGGTATGGCGAGTGGTTCTGCCCGCTGCCATGGAAGGTCACGGAGGCGCATATGGACCTGCGTGCCGGCGGTTCCAGCATGGTGGTGATGGAAGGACCGAATGGCGAGCGTTTCGAGAATCCCGGCATTTATCTCGAGGTCGTGCCGAACAGGAAAATTGTCTTCACCGACGCCTACACCTCAGCCTGGGTGCCCTCGGAAAAACCCTTCATGACCGGCATCATCGAGTTCGAGGATCTCGGCGGCGGCCGCTCACGGTATACTGCGAGCGCGCTGCATTGGACGGAAGAGGATATGGAAACCCACAAACAGATGGGTTTCGAAGAGGGATGGGGCATCGTTGCCGGCCAGATGGCGGACATCGCCAGGACGTTCTGATTTTTTTGAAGCTTTTTCAGCGGTTGCCGGACAAAGTTGCCAATCCGGACCAGTTTTTGCGGCGGATGCGCACTGTGTCCGCCGCAGCTGTGTGGTCCTATCTGACGGTGCTGAGAAAGCGATTCCGCCCGCCCGCGCAACGCGCTGAAATCACGCCCAGTTTCGCCCATCGAATTGTTCGAAGGATGACTTCGAAAGTTTCACATTTGTGCCGGCCGTAACCAGTATCTATGTGAGGGCATCGAACAACGGATTTTTGGGCGCATGGAACTTGGTCTTTACACTTTTGCGGATGTCGATCCAGACGCGGTCAATAAGGGCGAGGAGGCGCATCGGCGGCTAAAAAACCTGCTGGAGGAAATCGAACTGGCCGATCAGGTCGGCCTTGATGTGTTTGGTCTCGGCGAACACCACCGCGCCGATTATGCGGTGTCGTCGCCCTCTACCGTGCTGGCGGCGGCGGCGGTGCGGACGAAAAACATCCGGCTGTCCAGCGCCGTTTCCGTGCTCTCCTCGGACGAGCCGGTGCGGGTTTTTCAGCAGTTTTCTACCGTCGATCTCCTCTCCGACGGTCGTGCGGAAATCATGGCCGGGCGTGGCTCCTTCATCGAGTCCTTCCCGCTGTTCGGATATGATCTCGGCGATTACGACCAGCTTTTTTCCGAAAAGCTCGACTTGCTGCTGGCCATCCGCGATCAGGAAGTCCTGAGCTGGAACGAGGGCAAAATTCGCCCGCCGATCAATGCTCGTGGCGTCTATCCGCGCCCGCTTCAGGAAAGGCTGCCGATCTGGATCGCCGTAGGCGGCACGCCGGAATCGGTGGCGCGGGCTGGCGCCATGGGGCTGCCGCTGGCGATTGCCATCATTGGCGGAGAATATCGGCGGTTTGCACCGATGTTCGATCTTTACCGCGAGGCCGCCCGTCGCGCAGGGCAGGACCCGTCAACGCTGAAGACCAGCATCAACGTCCACGGCTTCATCGCCGATACCACGCAGGCTGCTGCCGACCAGTTTTACGGGCCGCAGGCGGAGGTGATGAACCGGCTGGGCCGCGAGCGTGGCTGGGGACCGACCAGCCGGGCGCATTTCGATGCGGCGCGCGGGCCACAGGGCAACCTTTTCCTCGGTGAGCCGGAAGAGGTGGCGGAAAAGATCGTCGCTGCGCATCGGCTGTTCAAGAATGACCGTTTCCTCCTGCAGATGGCGATCGGACTGATGCCGCATGCGCAGATCATGCGTGGCATCGAACTTTATGGCACGAAAGTAGCACCTCTTGTCAGAAAGGAATTGACCGGATCGGCCGATGGCGCGAAACCGGCTGCCTGACAATCTGACCTTTGGGGGAAGGTCGCGCGACACGATGATAGGAAGAATGCAAGCATGGTGATTTCCACAGAAGAAGAGCTGCACAAGCTTAAGGATATCGGGCGTCTCTGCGCCGTGGCCGTCGAAACCATGGCAAAGGCGCTCGAACCGGGCATCACCACTCGCGAACTCGATCTCATCGGCCGCAAGGTGCTGGAAGACAATGGCGCGCAGTCGGCACCGGAATTCTGCTACGAATTTCCGGGTGCCACCTGCATCAGCGTCAACGAGGAAGTGGCGCACGGCATTCCCGGCGATCGCCGCATCGAGGCTGGCGATCTCGTCAATATCGACGTGTCGGCCGTCAAGGACGGTTTTTTCGGCGATACCGGTTCGTCCTTCACCGTGCCGCCGGTCAGCAAACAGATCGAAAAACTGTGCCGCGACGGGCGTCGGGCGCTCTGGACCGGCCTGCAGCAGGTGAAAACCGGCAAGCCGATCGCCGGCATCGGCAATGCCATCGGCGCATTCGCCGCCAAGAACCGCTATACGCTGATTTCCAACCTCGCCAGCCACGGTGTCGGCCGCTCGCTGCACGAGGAACCGAAGGAAATTTCGACCTGGCCGGACCCGGACGAGACCCGGATCATGGAGGAGGGACTGGTTTTCACCATCGAGCCTTTCCTGTCGCTGGGCGGCACCTGGGCAGAAGATGGCGGCAATGGCGATCCGTGGACGCTTTACAGCGATCCGCGTGCGCCGACCGTGCAATACGAACACACGATCGTCGTTACCCGGAATGGCCCGCTCATCCTGACCCTGCCGAACTGATTTTTCCTTGAGACGCCGTTGCTCCATGGCGTCTCAGCCGAACTGATTGCAGCGATCAGAATTTGTGGTTTGTCAGGCAAAAATCCCGGTGCAATAAGCCGGACATGTCATCCTCGTCTTCTCCCGCATCATCGCTCTGGATCGGTCTTGCCGGCGCTGCCGCCATGGCAGGCGTCATGGGTTTCGGACGATTTGTCTATACGCCGATCCTGCCGGGCATGATTGCCGGCATTCCGGTGTCGGCCACTGACGCCGGCACGATCGCGGCCGGCAATTTCGCCGGTTATCTGCTCGGCGCCGTCGTTTCGGCCTATGGCTGGGCAGCGGGCAGGGAGCGCACGGTAGCGCTTGCCGGTCTTCTGGCGAGCGCCGTGCTTTTGGCGGCGATGGGGCTGACGACATCGATCACCGCTTTCACCGTCATCCGTTTTCTGGCGGGCGCGGCAAGCGCGCTTGCCATGCTCTTCACCTCATCGATCGTGATGCTGCATGCGGCGAAGCGGCCAACGATCGGCATGCTGCATTTCGGCGGCGTCGGCGTCGGGATCGCGCTGTCCTCGGTTCTGGTTCTGGTGGTCAATGCGCTGAGCGGCGACGCTGCGCATGGCTGGCGTTTCGATTGGTTTACCTCCGCAGCCGTGGTGCTCGTCATCTTCTTTTTTGTGCAACGCCATCTGCCGAAACCGGCGACCGATACGAAAGCTTTGGCCGAGCCGCCGCTCGTCTGGCGTCTGCCACTGCTTTTGACCATCCTGTCCTACGGACTTTACGGTTTTGGTTATGTCATCACCGCCACGTTTCTCGTGGCGATCGCACGCATGGGCGATACCGGGCCGATAGTCGAGTTTCTGGTCTGGTTCGTGGCCGGTTGTGCTGCGGCGGTATCGCTTTTCGCGTGGAATCCGATCGTCCGCCGCATCGGTCTCGGTGGTGCCTATCTCGCCGCCATCGTCGTGCTTCTGATTGGCGTTGTCGCGTCCGTCGAACTGCCGCCGGTGGCCGGCACGCTGGTGGGCGGTTTCCTGCTCGGCGCAACCTTCATGGTCATCACGGCTTTCGGACTGCAGCTTGGCCGACGTTTTGCGCCGCAAAGCCCGCGCCGCGCCATCGCGGTCGTTACCGCCGCCTTTGGGACGGGACAGATCATCGGACCGCTGGTTGCCGGTTTCGTGGCGGAGCGCACGGGCAGTTTTACGGCGCCGTCTCTACTGGCGGCCGGCGTGCTGGTTGTGGCGATCGCGCTGTCGCTGCCATTGATGCGCGAGCGCAGCTAAAATACCCACGGTTACAAATAGGTAACAAAAGCCAAGAGCCATTGCCGCCCCCTTGGACTTGCCTTAGTTTCGCGCTCTAAGGTCGCCTCGACCATCCTTAGATTCGAACTCAGGAAAGCAGCTGCTCCGTGTTCCACTCCTTCTTCCCTCGACCGAAATTGTTTTTCCTTTCCGGGCTCGCCTGGGCACTTGCGGCAATCCTGGCTTGGTATCTCGTCTTTCAAGGCATATCGGAAGCGCGGGGGTATGTTATGCCCGAACCGTCGCCGGCCGATCTGAGCTATTTCCTAGTTCCGGCAAATCTCTGGTTCTACTCCTATTTCACCATCTGCCTTCTGATCTTTGGTGGGGTGTGGACGATGATTGCCAAGGACAATCCATGGATCGGCTGGTCGATCTGGGGATCTCTGCTGATCATTGCCGTGACCTATTTCGGCGTGCAGATCACCGTCGTGCTCAACAACTGGCGTCGGCCGTTCGGCGATACCCTCATGGAATCTCTGTCCGGCAAGGGCACTGCTACGACCTGGGATTTTTATAGCCTGCAGATCACTTTTGCCCAGATCGCTTTCCTGAGCATGTTCGTCTCGATTCTGACGGACTTCTTCACCAGCCATTACATCTTCCGCTGGCGCACCGCGATGAACAATTTCTACATGTCCAAATGGGAAAAGCTGCGGCATATCGAAGGCGCATCTCAGCGTGTTCAGGAAGACACAATGCGCTTCTCACAGACCCTTGAAGGGCTGGGCATCAATCTCATTAATGCCGTTATGACATTGGTCGTATTCCTGCCAATTCTGTTTGGCCTTTCCAGCTACGTGTCGGAACTGCCGATCATAGGCGCAATCCCTCATGCACTGTTCTGGCTGGCAATATTCTGGTCCGTCTTCGGCACGCTGCTGCTGGCGATTGCCGGTATAAAGCTACCTGGTTTGCATTTCCGCAACCAGCGCGTTGAGGCTGCATATCGCAAGGAACTCGTTTACGGCGAGGATCATGCTGAACGGGCACAGCCGCCGACAGTGAAGGAACTGTATGCCAATGTGCGGAAGAACTATTTTCGCATGTATTGGCACTATCTGTATTTCAACGTCGCCCGCTATTTTTACCTGCAGGCCGATGCTATTTTCCTGACCACGATGCTCATCCCGACGATTGTCGCCGGTAAGATCACCTTCGGCATATACCAGCAGATCGCCACGGCGTTCGGACAGGTTTCGAACTCGTTCCAGTATCTCGTCAACTCATGGACGACGATTATCGAGTTGCTGTCGATCCATAAGCGCCTCAAGGCCTTCGAAGCCGCGATCGACGATCAGCCGTTGCCGACGATCGATCAGAACTACCTAGAGCGCGAAGCCGAAGGTGGCGAGATGGCGGCGAACAAACCGACCTGAACTAACCCCTTCTGATGCAACAGTTTTGGCCGCGCCGGATCAGCAGTATCCGGCGCGGTTTTGTTTTATGATCACAAGGAAAATTTATGATAGCGCGGCAGACCGTGCCCGAAGGCGGTTGACGCTCCAGCCGAGAACGCAGCCGATCGCCGCGCCGCCCGCCTTGATCAACGCATCGTCAGCATGCGCATGGCGACTGGGTGCCAGCAACTGCAACAGCTCGATGCCGCCGGCGCCCAGCAGAAGCAGCAGGGCGCAGAGTTTCCAGTGGCGCGGATAGGCAAGTACGAACAGGAAGGCCATCACGGCAAATGCGCCGGCCCGGTCGACATTGACCGGCAGGAGATCATGCGGCCGCATCTCGATCGGCGAGACGGTGGCAAAAACCACGAAGGTCAGCGCCGACCATGGCAGAATTTTCAGGATCGTTCGTGTCATGACACCGTCATATTCCGGCAAGGCTGCCTTGGAAAACCCTATCGCCGTGCGTGGTTAAAGGCCCGATGACGGCGCCGAGACGGGAAGCGTCGGTCGCAGGTTGGCAGACGTGGTCGTTGCCGGTTCGGACAACATGGCCATCGCTTGCGAATGGGTGACGCAGGCGACATCCTGTTTCGTGCAGACTTCGGTGACCAGCCGTTCCATCGCCCGCCAATAGGCGCCGGCATTCATCTCCACAAAATGAAGGCCGATCTGCAGTGGAATGCGTTCACCTTCATATTGCTTGTCGAAGGCCGCCCTGAAGGCGGAATAGGCGCGCTCCTCGAATTCCGCCGAGCGGCTGGGGTTTTCGATGCCGGCCGAGTGGCGGATGAAAAGATTATAGTCCATGGCGATGATCTGCCGCTGGGCAGGACCTTCCGGAATGGTCGGCAGGCCGAAACGGAAAACGCCGTCCTTTTCCTTCGGCACTTCCGGTCCTCTCGTGACGGGGCTGGCGTCATAAGCAAAACCGGCCTGTCGCTCGGCCTTCATCAGTTCCGGGCCCTGGCTGAGATAGGGTGCGCGAAAACCCTGGATGCCGGTTTTGACAAAATCCTGCCAGCCTGCCGGCTCCTGGTCCGCCGCATCATTAGCCACCCAGGCATTGGACAGCACGTTGCGGAACGTCGTCAGCTCCTGCGTCCACTGTTGCGTCGTCCATTCGCCGCCATCGAAATGGCCGCAAGTATGGCTGGCGATCTCGTTGCCTTCGAGCTTTGCCTGCCAGACGTGACCGAGACGGGTGCGGGCTTCCTCCTTGGTTTGTGCAAAGCCGATATTGGAGCGACCCGGCTTTTGCCCCGGACCCTGATAGGTTTTTGCCGAGGCGCGGTCGATGACGAGAGTGCAGGAGAGGAAATAGGTGAAATGGGCGTTGCTGCGCTTGGCGATGTCGCGGCTGCGCTGCCACAGATCGTTATTGCCGGCGCCATCGAAGGAAATCAGCACCAGCTGTTTCGGCTTTTCTTCCGCCATGGCCGTGCTTGTCAGGCATGTGGCTGACAGGGCGGCAAGCAGGGTGCGGGTGAGCAGAGACGATACGCTGGACATAAAAACCTGTCGAAAATCATTTTCGGATAGAATGTGGCATTCGCTTCTGCGTCGAGATTGCGGCGAAGCTTTGTGCGTGGTGACAAAATTTGGGCTGCGTCCCGGCCTCATCCTGCACGTTCGGCGTTAACAAGCTTTCGTGAATTGCACGAAGGGCCTTACATGAGCGGCAAAATACGCTAGAAGGCGGTCTTTCCGCATTCAGAGGCCGCGCGGCCGGAGACTGGCATGGCAAATAACGACGACACCTTCATTCGCGAAGTGAACGACGAACTGCGCTCGGATCAGATGAACAAGGCGTGGAAGCGTTTTGGCCGTATCTTCATCGGTGCGGCGGTTCTGCTCGTCGTTGGTGTCGCCGGTCATCGCGGTTACGAGTACTGGCACAATAACAACGCTTCGGCTTCCGGTGACCGTTTCATCGCGGCTCTGAACCTTGCCGGTGAGAACAAGGCCGATGAAGCATTGGCCGCTTTCGCCGAAATCGAGAAGGATGGTACCGGTTCCTATCCGGTTCTGGCCAAGCTGCGCACTGCTGCCCTGCAGGCCGAAAAGGGTGACAAGGCCGCCGCCATTGCCAGCTTCCAGGCGATTTCCAGGGACAATGTCGCGCCGGCACTGGTTCGCGATGTTGCCAAGCTGCGCGCCGCCTTCCTGCTGGTCGATACCGCCGGTTATGATCAGGTTGCCGCAGAAGCCGAAGTGCTGACGAGCGATGGCCATGCGCTGCGTTATTCCGCACGCGAAGCGCTGGGCCTTGCCGCCTACAAGGCTGACAACATGAAGCAGGCCAAGGACTGGTTCAGCCAGATCACCAATGCTGCAGACGCGCCGCGCAATGTTGCGAGCCGCGCGCAGATCATGCTCGACAACATCGCCGCATCCGGCAAGGCGCCCTGATTTTTTGGCCAGACCGGCTGAACGCGCCCAAAAAGAGAAAGAAACCACATGAGCTTCACCGTCGCCATCGTCGGACGCCCGAATGTCGGCAAGTCGACGCTGTTCAACCGGCTGGTCGGCAAGAAGCTTGCGCTGGTCGATGACACACCGGGCGTGACCCGCGACCGTCGTCCCGGCGATGCCAAGCTCGTCGACCTGCGCTTCACCATCATCGATACCGCCGGTCTCGAAGAGGCTGGCGCCGATACGCTCGAGGGCCGCATGCGCGCCCAGACCGAAATGGCGATCGACGAGGCCGACCTGACTTTGTTCGTGGTCGATGCCAAGTCGGGCCTGACGCCGCTCGACAAGACGTTTGGTGAACTTCTGCGCCGCAGCGGCAAGCCGGTGGTGCTGGTGGCCAACAAGTCCGAAGCCAAAGGTTCTGACGGCGGTTTTTATGACGCCTATACGCTGGGCCTCGGTGAGCCGGTGCCGATTTCGGCAGAACACGGCCAGGGCATGATCGACCTGCGCGACGCGATCGTCGAGGCGATCGGTGAGGACGCGGCATTCCCGGAAGAGGTCGATGAGGCCGAGACCAATGTCGACGTGCGCGACAGCGATTTCGACGACGAGGATGAAGATGCCGATGGCCTCTACGATGAGACGCTGCCGCTGCGCGTGGCGATTGTCGGCCGTCCGAATGCCGGCAAGTCGACGTTGATCAACCGTTTTCTCGGCGAAGACCGACTGCTGACGGGTCCGGAAGCCGGCATTACCCGTGACAGCATTTCCGTGGAATGGGACTGGCGCGGCCGCACGATCAAGATGTTCGACACGGCCGGCATGCGGCGCAAGGCCCGCGTTCAGGAAAAGCTCGAAAAGCTTTCGGTCGCCGACGCGCTGCGCTCCATCCGCTTCGCCGAGACCGTGGTCATCGTCTTCGATGCGACGATTCCGTTCGAAAAGCAGGACCTGCAGATTGCCGATCTGGTGCTGCGCGAAGGCCGTGCGGCGGTTCTCGCCTTCAACAAGTGGGACATGATCGAGGATCCGCAGGCGGTGCTTGCCGAGTTGCGCGAGAAGACCGAACGTCTTCTTCCGCAGGCGCGCGGAATCCGTGCTGTGCCGATTTCCGGCCAGACGGGTTACGGCCTCGACAAGCTGATGCAGAACATCGTCGAGACAGACAAGGTCTGGAACAAGCGCATCTCGACTGCGCGCCTGAACCGTTGGCTCGATCAGACGACGACGCAGCATCCGCCACCGGCAGTTTCGGGCCGTCGCCTGAAGCTGAAATACATGACGCAGGTAAAGGCTCGTCCGCCGGCCTTCATGGTATCCTGCACGCGCCCTGATGCGCTGCCGGAAAGTTATGTGCGGTACATGACCAACAATCTGCGCACCGATTTCGACATGCCGGGCGTGCCGATCCGCATCCATTTCAAGGCGGGTGACAACCCGTTCGAAGGTCGCCGTAGAAAGCGCTGACCGCGCGAAAAATTATCACGCGTCACCCGTATGGGTGGTGACGCGTGTATTTCCCTCATCTGATATGCCGGAGCCGACATGGCCGAGGCTTTGCGATTATCGCGTCATAACGTCGACCAGCGTGATCCAGCGCGCTGTATCGACATGTGCGATCCATCCCGATGATCCGGCCCCAGCCATGTCCGGCGGCATTTCGCATTCTCATCCACATTCATAATTCTGTCTTGGCATAATTTTGCTTCGGTCTGTGTGCAGTCACACGCCGGGGCACGGATATGTTCAATCGGTTCACAGGGTTAAGGGCTGTGAGCCAGCTCTGGCATGACGCCAGCAGAGAGGGGAATGAAATGGTTCGCATCACTTTTGCGATCTTTCTTGGCATGTCTTCCGGTACGGCCGTACTGGCGGAAGAAGCGGCCTTCACATACCGGCCCAGTATCGCGATCAAATCCGGCAAGGAATTGCTGGTGAAGGGCGTGCGCGGCCGGAACTGCACCGATCCGGCACCGGAATGGGACGATGTCGCGGCAAAGCTGCCGGTCTCGGCCACAGGCACGTTTTCCGATGGCGGCATCGGCACCGTGCGCAGCCGCAAATGCGGCAGGGTGGTACCGGCACGCGGCATCAAGTTCACCGCAACGACAAAGGGCCGTGAAAGGCTGACGGTGTTTCGCGACCGGGTCGCCGTCACCGTCTTCTAAGCCGCTTCAGGCATTAGACGACGACGGACCGCAGATGGAGGGCGCGGGCCTCCGCTTGCTATTTCGTTGCGTCTGTGTTCGAGTGCGACCATGGCTTGTGACTCTGGGAGGGGATATCAAGCCTTGTCGATCCATGGGAGGAGGAAATCCATGATCATTGCAGGTCTCGTCGCCGCCATCTGTCTGGGTATCGGAAGCGTGTTGTTCTTCCACTGGCGGGATGAAAATATCGGCTGATCCTGCCGGTCAAAATCCCATTTTCCTGATGGCGCTCGGATCGTGCGGATGCTTGTGCATGCGCATGGCGATAGCACATTTGTGCCTGAGCGGACCTCGTGGCGCTGGCGTCACTCTGCCGGTGCGGGCAGTGCCTTTGCCGTTTGCGCTTTCAGGACATTCGACAGAAACTGTCGCGACGCTGCTTCCCATGTGAACTTTCGCGCATGGGATCGTGCATCCTCGCGTCGGCATGCAAGTGCCGAGAGGCAGGCTTGACGCAGGTCTTCGTTCAGTGCGCCGGCGCCTGAACCTTCCTCGATAATGTCGATCGGTCCCATCACCGGATAGGCCGCAACCGGGACACCGCTTGCCAGTGCTTCCAGGATGGTATTGCCAAAAGTGTCGGTCTTTGACGGGAAGACGAAGACATCGGCCTGCGCGTAGGCGCGGGCCAGTTCCTCGCCGGTCTTGGTGCCGGTGAACAGCACGTTCGGATATTTGCGCTGCAGTTCGGCGCGGTCCGGGCCGTCACCGACCACCACTTTCGAGCCGGGCAGGTCGAGATCGAGAAAGGCGGGCAGGTTCTTCTCCACCGCCACGCGGCCGACCGTCATGAAGATCGGGCGCGGCAGGTCGAAGGGGCGGTCGTCCTGATCCATCGGGTGAAACACCGTCTGGTCGATGCCGCGGCTCCAGCGCAGGAGGTTCTTGATGCCGAGCTTGGACAGTTCGCGCTCGAGGCTGCCGGTTGCCACCATGCAGCCATTGCCGGCATTGTGGAACCAGCGCACAAAGGCGTTCAGCCATCGCAGCGGGATGGGGAAACGGGCCGCCACATATTCCGGAAAACGGGTGTGGTAGCTGGTGGAGAACGGCATGTGGTTCTTCAGACACCAGCGGCGCGCCATAAGGCCGAGCGGACCTTCGGTGGCAATGTGAACGGCGGTCGGGCCGGATGCCTTGATGGCGGCGGCCACCTGCCAGTAGGTGGCGACCGACAGACGGATTTCCGGATAGGTGGGGCACGGCACGCTGGAAAAATCCTGCGGTGTGACCATGGTCACGTCCACGCCCATGCGTGTCAGCTCGCGATTGGTGTTTTCGATCGAGCGGACGACGCCGTTGATCTGCGGATACCAGGCATCGGAAACGATGGTAATTCTGGTCATGACCGGCTGAAACCCCTTTTGCCCGTCCGTTTGCCGCAATTTCGCCGACTCAGGGCGTTTGTTGCTGGCTGGGTGTTCTATCGCCGAGCTGTGTGACAGGCGAATGTCGGCACGCCGACCGCGCGGCACGGCAGTGTAATTTGCCTGCCCGGCAGCTGTTTCCTATGTGTCTTGCGTGATTTTCAGTTGGTTATGTTCATGCGTATTTTCAGAACTATCGGTTTGACGCTTCTGGCAGGTGTTGCTGCAATCGGCATCCACATGGGCGTCAATCAGCTGATCGGCAACGAGCATGAGGTGATCGCCGGCGAGCTTTACCGTTCGGGACAGCCGGGATCGGAAGAGATCGACAGCCTTGTCAGCCGCCACGGTATCAAGACCATCGTCAACCTGCGCAATGAAACGCGCGGTGCGTGGTATGCGGAAGAAAAGGCGGCAGCGGACCGCAATGGCGTGACGTTGATTGACTATCCGATCAGTTCCGGGGCGGTGCTGCCGGTCGACGACAGCGCGAAACTGGCCGAGATCATGCGCCATGCCGAAAAACCGATCCTGATCCACTGCGAACACGGCGCCAACCGTACCGGCCTTGCCTCGGCGATCTATGTCGGCGCGGTTGCAAAGCGCAGCGAGATTTTTTCGCAGCTGCAGCTGTCACCCTATTACGGCCATGTGCCGATCCCCGGTATCGGCCGTTATGCGATGTGGCAGTCCTGGGACAAGTTCGAGGAAACGATCGGGTTTTGAGGTGGTGGGCAAACCCATGGAGCGTTTGCGCCGCTTCGCTCAGAGCGGTTCATTGTTAGATGGAAGCAGTTCTGTTGGCTCAAACGGAGTCGGATGGTGGCATGGCCGGCGCGCGTCGTAGCCAAAGATACGGCCAAGCCGGCCATGCGATCAGGCGGCCCGTTTCAGCCAACCCCGAAGGGGCCGGGCATCTTTCCGCCGGGATCAGCCGCGATCGGCTCGACCGTACCTTCGGGTATGCCCTTCGCCAATCGCCTCTGCCCCGACGAAAACCTGCTCCGGCAGAACTGTTTCCATTTAACGATGAACTGCTCTAGACCGGAGGCGCCTACTTTCTTATCTTGAAAGGCTGATCAAAGCTGGTGGTCTTGCCACTGGTTTCGTCGTGAACCGTGTAGGTCAACACGTAATCGCCTTCGGGCGCGTTGGTGAGAGACAGTTCGAAGTTCAGGAAAAACTCACGTCCGGTTCGATGACTGAAAACGGAAGACTGATAGAATTTTTTCTCCTCCCGCACGATCTCACCCTTGGTGTCCCTGAGGGTGAGATCTACGGTCAACGCCAGCTCATTCTTGCCATCCGGTAGCGGCTTCCAAGTGTGTCCCAGCACCTCTGCATATGTGATGAGCGTGTCCGTGGGTTTGAATAGGTCAGAGCTTCGCGGTTTGTACATGCCATAGCTGGTCGGCTCTTGGTCGGCGAAGAGCGCGTTTTGCACCATTAGAGGTAATTTTTGCCAGGCCTGCTGGGCTTGCGCATCCGCTTTTTGCCAGTCTGTCAGCGGATCGGCTTGGGCGACGATCGGGAGACTTGCAAGGATCATTCCGGTCAAAGCGGCGCGCATGTGTCTTCCCGGCAATTCAGGTAAAGAAAAACGTTTGTCTGCATTTACCGCGGCAACAAGCCCGGATCGATCAGCGCGCCGTGATGGCCGATGACCGTGGTTGCGACAGCGGCACCATGGGCGGCGGCTTCTGCCGGTGTCGCGCCGGTCAGCAGACGGGAGAGAAAACCGCCGTTAAAACTGTCGCCGGCGCTGGTCGTATCGACCACGGCTTTTGCCTCGACAGCGGGGACATGCTCGACTTTGCTGTCGAAACTCAGCGTCACGCCGTTCGGTCCGTCCTTGACGACGACCGTGGGCACACCGAGTACATGGTAACGGGCGATGGTGGCTGCCACGTCGACATCACCGAAATGGGCCTTTTCATCATCGAAGCTCGGCAGGACGAGAGAGGCGGCGCGGGCACCGGCTTCGATCGTCTTCAGCATGATGTCCTTTCCGGCCCAGAGGCGGGGGCGGATGTTCGGATCGAAGGCGACGATCTTGCCCAATGCCTTGGCGCGGCGCAGTTCAGACAACAGCGTGTCGATCGCTTCCGAGGACAGAATGCCGAGCGTGATGCCGGAGAAATAGACGATGTCCGAGGCTTCGATTGCCTTGCGCAGATGGTCGGCATCATCGGCCAGTTTTTTGGCGGCGGCGGTGTCGCGCCAGTAGCTGAACGTGCGTTCGCCGTCTTTCAGGGTGATGAGGTAGAGGCCGGGTGTCTTGCCGGGAATGCGGCGAATCTGGCCGGTGCCGATGCTGGCCTTTGCCATCATCGCCAGCATTTCGTCGGACATCGGGTCATCGCCGAGGGCGGTGAAATAATCGACGGACCAGTCAGGGGATAAGCAGGCACGCATATACCAAGCGGTGTTGAATGTGTCGCCGGCAAAGCCCTTGCGCAGCAGGCCGTCACCCGCCTGCGACAGTTCCACCATGCATTCGCCGATCGATAGAAACTTTCCGCCCAAAACCGTTCTCCCAACAATTTTCGTCATTTGGCGATACGCGATGAGGGAGGGGGAGGCAAGAGTGGTTGCTGCCGCAGACGTTGCGTTTGAGGCTTTTGCCCCTCATCCGCCTGCCGGCACCTTCTCCCCGCACGCGGGGAGAAGGGAGCAAGCCTTAAACCTCCGGCGGCCGGTCCATGTGGTAACACGCGGCCGACTGACCCGGACGCACCAACTCGGTTGGCGGCATGGCGGTGCGACAGATGTCCGTCGCCTTCCAGCAGCGCGGCTGGAAAGGGCAGCCCGGCGGCGGGTTCATCGGCGAGGGCGGATCGCCCTGAAGGCGTATGCGGCTACGCTGGCGGGCGAGTTTCGGGTCCGGGATGGGAGCCGCCGAAAACAGTGCCTGCGTATAGGGATGCGCCGGGTGGTTAAACACCGTGGCGCAATCACCGGCCTCGACTATACGGCCGAGGTAGAGCACCAGAACATCATCCGAAATCAGTCGCACGACGGACAAGTCGTGGCTGATGAAGATCAGCGTGAGGCCGAACTCCTTGCGGAGTTTGCGCAGGAGCGTGATCACCTGTCCCTGGATCGACACGTCGAGCGCCGAAACCGGCTCGTCGCAGACGATCAGTTTTGGCCGGGTGATGACGGCGCGGGCGATGCCGATACGCTGGGCCTGACCGCCGGAAAACTCGTGCGGATAACGGTTGATCATTTCCGGCACGAGGCCGACGGCGTTCATGATCTCGCGGACGCGCTCGGTGCGCTGGGCGCGGTTGAGCTTCGGTTCGAACACGGTCAGCGGTTCGGCTATGATATCGCCCACCGTCATGCGCGGATCGAGCGAGGCGATCGGATCCTGAAAGATGATCTGCATGTCGCGGCGCGCCATGCGGATCTGTTCTTCTGACAGGTCGAGCAGGTTCTTGCCCTGCCAGACGACCCGGCCTTTCTGGGCGCGGATCAATTGCAGGATGGAACGGCCGAGCGTGGATTTTCCGCAACCGGATTCACCGACGATGCCGAGCGTGCGGCCCTCCTTCAGCTCGAACGACACGTCGTTGACGGCCGTCAGCATGGTCGGTTTCTTGAAGAAGGACTTTGCCTGAATCTCGAACTGGGTGGTGAGGTTTTCGACCTTGAGCAGGGTCTGGCCCGAAGTGGTCTGATCAAGCATGGGTCAACAGCTCCTCACGACGCGGGAAGGGGTGGAAACAGGCGGCGCAATGCTGCGGCGCCAGCGTTTCGAGCTGTGGCGGACGATCGATGCAATCGTCCTGAACCTGCGGACAGCGCGGTGAGAAATTGCAGCCCTTTGGCAGATGCTGCAGGTTCGGCGGGCGGCCGGGAATGACGACGAGTTCGTCGACATCCTGGTCCGGGCGCGGGATCGCCGCATGCAGAGCCGCCGTGTAAGGGTGCGCTGGCTTTTCGAACAGTTCGTCGACCGGGGCTTCCTCGACGATATTGCCAGCATACATCACGGCCACACGATCGGCGAGGCCGGCGACGACGCCAAGATCGTGGGTGATCATCAGCAGCGCGGTGTTCATCTCGGCAGTCAGATCGTTGAAAAGATCAAGAATCTGCGCCTGGATGGTGACGTCAAGTGCGGTGGTCGGCTCGTCGGCGATCAAGAGCTTCGGTTTGGTCAGAAGCGCCATGGCGATAACGATGCGCTGGCGCATGCCGCCCGAGAGTTCATGCGGGTAAAGATTGAATCGGCGGGTCGGGTCAGGGATGCCGACGCGCTTGAGCATATCCAGCGCCTCGACCGATGCGGCGCGGGCGGTGAAGCCGCGATGAATCTCAAGCTGTTCCGTCAGTTGCCGGGAAATCTTCAGAGATGGATTCAAGGCCGTCATGGGGTCCTGGAAGACCATGGCCATGTCCTTGCCGCGCACCTTGTCGAGTTCGCGTGGCTTGAGCGCCAGCACGTCGCGGCCTTCGAGCAGTGCCTGACCGGAGGTCTGGCCGTTCTTAGCGAGCAGGCCCATCAGGCCAAGGAATGTCTGGCTTTTGCCCGAGCCCGATTCACCGACGATGGCGATGCGCTCTCCGCGACGGACGGTGAGGTTCATGTTCGAGACGGCCTTCACGTCGCCATCCGGCGTCTTGAAGGTGATCGAATAGTCCTTCAACTCGAGAAGGACGTCTTTTTGCGTCTGATCTGTCATGTCAGCGATCCTTCGGGTCGAACGCGTCGCGCAGGCCATCGCCGATGAACAGCAGGCTGAGCAGAAGCGAGACGAGGAAGATGGCCGGGAAGGCGAGCAGCCACGGCATGCTTTCCATGGCATCGGTGCCTTCCGCGATCAGCGTGCCGAGCGAGGTCAGCGGTTCCTGAACGCCGAAGCCGAGATAGGACAAGAAGCTCTCGGTCGCGATGATTTCCGGCACGGTGAGGGCGGCAAAGATGACCACCGGCCCGACGAGGTTCGGGATGATGTGTTTGGTGATGATTTTCAGCGGCTTCTGGCCCGACGCACGGGCAGCCTCGACGAATTCGCGGTGTTTGAGCGACAGCGTCTGGCCGCGCACGATACGCGCCATGGTCAGCCATTCCAGCGCACCGATCGCCGCGAACAGCAGGTAGACGTTGCGGCCGAAAATGACCATCAGCAGGATGACGAAGAGGATGTAGGGAAGCGCGTACATGATATCGACGAAGCGCATCATGATGGCATCCAGACGTCCGCCGAAATAACCGGAGATCGCGCCATAAAGCACGCCGATGACCACCGAGACAAGGGTGGCGACGAAGGCGACGGCGAGCGAGACGCGGGTGCCGTACAGCACGCGGGCAAGCAAATCGCGGCCGTTCGGGTCGGTGCCGAAATAGTGGCCATCTTCCCACGAGGGGGGCGCGCGGAATGCGGCCCAATCCGGGTCTTCGTAACCGTGGGGGATAAAATAGGGGCCGAGGAAGGCGGCGAGGATGAGGAGCGCCAGGACAACGATCGATACGACCGCCGCCTTGTTGCGACAGAGCCTGCGCATCGCGTCTTTTGTCAGCGAACGACCTTCCGGGGAAAGACCTTCCGCTTCCAGCAGTTCGGCTGCGAGCAGCTCTCTTTTTGCGGGATTGAGGATCATCTGTTTCTCACTTTCGGGTCAAGCCAGGCATAGGCGATATCGACGATGAGGTTCAGGAAGACGATCAGCACCATGTAGAAGATGACCGTGCCGAGAACCATGCCGTAGTCGCGGTTGAGGGCGGCGTTGATGAAATAGCGGCCGATGCCGGGAAGCCCAAAAATGCTTTCGACGACCAGCGAGCCGGTGAGAAGGTAACTTGCCGCCGGGCCGAGATAGGACACGACCGGCATCATGGCGGGTTTCAGCGCGTGACGCATGACGGTGAGGCGGGGGCCGATGCCCTTGGCCTTGGCGGTGCGGATGAAATTCTGGTTCATCACCTCGATCATCGAACCTCGGGTGATGCGCGAGATGCGCCCCGCATGCGGCAGCGCCATGACGACGACGGGCAGGACAAGGAATTTCAGCGAGCCATCCCCCCAGCCGCCGACGGGCAGCCATGCCAGCTGGATGCCGAACACGAGCTGAAGGATCGGAGCGATCAAAAAATTCGGGAAGACGACGCCCACCAGAATCATCGCGCCAAGGACATAGTCCGGCATCTTGTTCTGATAGAGCGCCCCAAGACAGCCGACGGCGACGCCGATGATGATGGCGAGCAGGAAGGCGGTCATGCCGAGCGTGAACGTGTAGGGCAGACCGATCATGATCTGCTGGGCAACGTTGAAGTCTTCACTCGAGAAGGAAGGGCCAAGGTCACCGCGCAGCAGATCGCCGACGTAGTAGAGGTACTGCTGGATCAGCGGCTTATCGAGATTGTAGTGCGCCGCAAGGTTTTGCAGGATCACCGGCGGCAGCGAGCGTTCCCCATCGAAAGGCCCGCCGGGGGCGAGACGGAGAACGAAGAAACAGGCTGTCACGGCGATCCACAAGACGGGGATCGTCGACAGCAATCGACGGAAGGCGTAACTGAGCATGATGGATACGGATCGGGCCTTGTCGCTCTGTCATCAGCTCGAAAACGCGATAGTTTCTGCAAGCTGATGAGTAGCATCCTAAAGTGCTACAGCGTCGTGCACGATAAACGTACACGACGCTGCGAGGGATAAGCGCCTGGACTCCCTGTTATTCTTTGATCGAGAGCCAGCGCGTGCGGTGGATGTCCTTCACGTTGTCTTCGAAACCGGAAATCTTCGGCGACACAACATTCTTTGACACATAGTAGTAGATCGGCAGCGCCGCGCTGTCATCAAGCGCGATCTTCTCGGCCTGCTTGAACATCTCGGCGCGTTTTTTCATGTCCTTTTCCAGGTTGCCGTCCTTGATCAGCTTGTCATAGTCGGCATTGGACCAGCGGCCGTAGTTCATCGGAACGCCGGTCACGAGCAGGTTCAGGAAATTGTCCGGGTCATTGTAGTCGGCGAGCCAGCCGGCACGGCCGACCTGCACATCGCCGCGCTGCAACTGGTCGTAATGGACCTTGGTTTCGGCGTTGACGAGTTCGACATTGACGCCGAGCGGCTTCCACATGGCGGCGATCGCAACCGCGATACGCTTGTGGTTGTCGTTGGTGTTGTACTTGAGCTGAAGGGTGAGCGGCTTGTCCGGACCGAAACCGGCTTCGGTGAGCAGCTTTTTGGCTTCCTCGACCTTCTGCTTGTAAGGCTCGTCCTTCCAGGAGACATAGGCCGGCTCATCATAGTTGGCTGTGCCCGGCGGAACCCATGAATAGGCCGGCAGTTCGCCGGTGCCCAGAATCTGCGGGCCGATCACTTCGCGGTTGATCGCCATGGACAGAGCCTGACGGACGCGCTTGTCCTTGGTCGGTTCGGTCTGCGAATTGATGACGTAATAATAGAGGCCCGAGAACGGGGCGACATGCGCCTGGCCCGGCAGGTTCTTCTGCATCCAGGCGTATTGGTCGGTCGGGAAGTCGGTGAGGATGTCGAATTCGCCGGCACGGTAACGCTTCAGTGCGGCTTCCTGATCTTCCAGCACGAAGAATTTCGCACCATCGATCTTCAGGTCGGCCGTGCCGTAATACTGATCGTTCTTGGCGGTGGTGACATGGCTGCCCGGAACCCATTCGACCGGCTTGTACGGGCCGTTGGTGACGATCGTGCCAATCTTGACCCAATCAGCGCCCTTTGCTTCGACCAGATGTTTCGGCAGCGGATAAGCCGTGTAATGGGTCAGCGAGTCGAGGAAATAAGGGGTCGGGTTTTCAAGGGTGATCTCGAGCGTCTTGTCGTCGATCGCCTTGACGCCAAGCTGGTTGGCATCGGTGATTTCGCCCTTGTTGATCTTTTCAGCATTCTTGATCGTGTATTGCAGATAGGCGTAGTCGGCGGCAGCTTTCGGGTCCATCAGGCGCTGGAAAGCGAAGACGAAATCGCCGGCGGTGACCGGCTGGCCATCGGACCACTTGATGCCGTCGCGCAGCTTGAACGTATAAACGCGGCCGTCGTCCGAGACCGTCCAGCTTTCGGCCTGGCCGGGGATCGGGTTGACCTTGGCGTCTTCGGTCACGAGGCCTTCGAAAATATCGCCGGCAATGCGGTTTTCCCAGTCACCCGACAATTTCTGTGGATCGAGCGACTGCGGGTCGCCGCCATTGTGGATGTTGATCGTCGCCGCCTGGGCGGAACAAGCCAGCAGCGCGCCGAGCACTGCGGTCGCCATCAATTTCTTGCTGAAATGATACATGGGAAAACCCCCACCTTTCTAAGGCCTTGTCGCCTCTTTATTGATTCATGTTCCCGTTTTCCGACTGGCGGAAAGGCGGCACACTAGAGCCGCAATACCGACATTGTAACCCCCCGATTTTTTGGGGTCTATGCGTAGTCAATCAGTGATGTGTCATCGAGATTGCATCCATTGCGATCAAAATGCCGTTCAAAACTCTGTTACGGAGGCTTTGGCCACCCTTGGTTGCCTTTTGCGGGAGGGGCCTTAGTTTGTCCTGAACCAGACATTTAGAGAGGTATATGCTTATGATTTCGCAGGCAGACATCCGATCCGATTGGTGGCGCGGAGCCGTGATTTATCAGGTCTATCCACGCTCTTTCCAGGACACGACGGGTGACGGGATCGGCGATATCAAGGGCATTACCGAAAGGCTGGGGCATATTGCCTCGCTCGGCGTCGACGCGATCTGGCTATCCCCGTTTTTCACATCTCCCATGGCCGATATGGGTTATGACGTCTCGGATTACTGTAATGTCGATCCGATGTTCGGCACGCTCGCCGATTTCGACGAGATGATGACGGAGGCGCATCGGCTGGGCTTGAAAGTTATCATCGACCAGGTGATATCCCATACGTCCGACCAGCATCCTTGGTTCATCGAAAGCCGGTCGAGCCGCACCAATGCCAAGGCGGACTGGTTTGTCTGGGCCGATCCCAAGCCCGACGGCACTGCGCCGACCAACTGGCTGTCGATTTTCGGCGGGCCGGGCTGGGAATGGGATGGCGTGCGCAAGCAATATTACATGCACAACTTTCTCATCTCGCAGCCGGACCTGAACTTTCACAATCCGGATGTGCAGGATGCCATGCTGGACACGGTAAAGTTCTGGCTCGACCGCGGCGTCGACGGTTTTCGCCTCGACACGGTGAACTACTATTTCCACGACAAGCAACTGCGCAACAATCCGCCGATGGTCTACGATACCGACGGCGCGGGTATGGAAACCGACACCAATCCCTATTCGATGCAGAACCACCTCTATGACAAGACGCAGCCGGAAAACATCGACTTCCTGAAGCGTTTTCGGGCACTGCTCGATAGTTACGAGGGCAGGGCGAGTGTCGGGGAGGTGGGTGATGGTCCGCGCTCGCTCAACACGCTGGCACTCTATACGACCGGCAATGACAAGCTGCACATGTGCTACACGTTCGATCTTCTCGGCCCGGCGTTTTCGGCAAGCTATATCCGCAAGGTCATGCAGACCGTGCTCGATACGGTGGTCAATGGCTGGGTGTGCTGGGCATTTTCCAACCACGACGTCATCCGTCACGTCACCCGCTTCATCGAAACGCCGGAAGAACAGGATCGTGTCGCCAAGATTTCTGCGACGCTGATCGCGACCCTGCGCGGTTCGATCTGCCTCTATCAGGGCGAGGAGCTGGGGCTGACGGAGGCCGAGCTTTCCTTCGAAGATCTGCGTGATCCCTATGGCATACGTTTCTGGCCTGCCTTCAAGGGCCGCGACGGATGCCGCACGCCGATGGTGTGGGACAGTGCCAAGCCGCATGCCGGCTTCACCGAGGGTGGCAGGACATGGCTGCCGGTGCCGAAGGAACATGCGACGCGTGCGGTGGATGCGCAGGAAAAACTGGCGGATTCTGTGCTGGCGCATTACCGCGCGACAATCGCATTCCGCAAATCGCATGCCGCGCTGATCGATGGCGACATGACATTCCTCGAAACCAATCAGGACCTGCTTGCCTTCGTGCGCGAGAAGGGCGGCGAAAAACTTCTGTTCGTCTTTAATCTCACGCGTGAGGCCCAGAATTTCACGCTCCCGAAGAGGCTGGGTGATGTGATGCCGGTGGACCTGCCGGGCTTCGTGTCGAAACTCGAGGGCGGTATCGTCAAGCTGGATGCCATCGACGTGTTTTGCGCGCGGGTTTGAGGCTCAGGCGTCTGCATAACTGTTCGGCTCACCCCGCACCCGCGAAATATCGCGGATCGGCGGGGCGCCGAATAGGCGGCGGTATTCGCGGCTGAACTGCGACGGGCTGTCGTAACCCACGCGATGGGCAGCGGTGGCGGCGTCGAGTGCTTCGGCCAGGATCATGCGGCGGGCTTCCTGCAGGCGCAGCTGTTTCTGGTATTGCAGCGGGCTCATGGCCGTCACTTCGCGAAAATGTTCGTGCAGCGAGGACGAACTCATGCTGGCTTCGCTCGCCACCCGATCGATGGAAAACGGCTTGTCATAATTGTCGCGGATCCAGGTGATGGCGCGGTTGACCTGTTGCAGGCGGCTTTCCGGCATCAGCATACGGCGCACCTTGTGGGCCTGCTCGCCGCGCATGAGCCGGTAGAGCAGTTCGCGTTCGGCCAAAGGGGCGAGAAAATCGATGTCCTCCGGCGTGTCGAGAAGATGTGTGAGGCGCAGTGCCGCGTCGAGAAGACCGGGTGAGGCTTCACTGACGCAAAGGCCGGTGCCGCAGCGGGCGGTGCCCGTCTCGGCGGCGCGCGGCATTTGCATCAGCATCGAGCCGAGGGCCGGCATGTCGAGCGCCAGAAGCAGCGACATATAGGGTTTTTCCGGGCTTGCCGCGACGATGCGATTGACGACCGGCAGCTCGACAGACGCGACGAGATGGTGGCCGGCACCGTATTCATAGGTGTGGTCGGCGAGCGTCACATGTTTGGTGCCCTGCACGACGATGCAGAGCGAGGGCTGCGTGACGCCACGCACCGGTTCGGTGGGATTGGAGATCCGGATCAGCGACAGGTTCGGGATTTTTGTCGGGTGAACGCCGTCGCAATCGGTGTGTTGTGCAATTTTTGTGACGAGCGTTGCGAGGTGATCCATTGCATTGTCTCCGGTCCGTATCGCGAATATCCGCCGATTTCGATGATCTTCTTTACCGCCTGCTGCGCTGCGGCGCCAGAGGTTCGAAATGGCTTTCGGAGAAATGTGCAATCATCCCGGAGGTCTGGTCTACCGCATCAGACGCTGACGGGCGCATAAAACAGCCACCGGTCAACGCAACCCGGTGCCTTCGCTCAACACAAACCCACCAAACCAACCAGAGGAGACGGTCATGACCGCATGGAACCAGTTTTTGCAAACCGCTCGCCGGATGGTGAGCAATCCTGTCCAGTTCATCGCACGCCAGATCGGCGAGCGCCGTGCCGCAAAGCCGCGCCGTTATATGAACGGCTGAGCCGCTTTGACGGTGGCGGCGACTAAACGAAAAGGCCCGCGATCGCTCGCGGGCCTTTCGTCATTTCAGTGATCAGGCAATGCCCGCATCTCAATCGAAATGCAGTTCGCGCTCGCCCTGTTCGTCGCGGATGCAGGTCTGCAGGCCGATCTTGTTGAGAATGTTGAGGAACGGGCGCGGCGCCAGTTCTTCTACGTTTGCCATCTTCTTGACGTCCCATTCACCCGTTGCCACCAGCATGGCGGCCGCGACCGGGGGAACGCCTGCCGTGTAGGAGATGCCCTGCGAACCGACTTCGTTGAAGGCTTCCTTGTGGTCGGCGACGTTGTAGATGAACACCGTGCGTTCCTTGCCGTCCTTCGTGCCCTTGACGAAGTCACCGATGCAGGTCTTGCCTTCGTATTCCGGCGCCAGCGAGGACGGATCAGGCAGGCAGGCCTTGACGACCTTGAGCGGCACGACTTCCGAGCCGTCAGCCAGTTTTACGGGCTGTTCGGACAGAAGGCCGATGTTTTTGAGAACGGTGAAGACGTTGATGTAGTGATCACCAAAGCCCATCCAGAAGCGCACGTCGGCGCCTTCCATGTTTTTCGCCAGCGAATGGACTTCGTCATGACCGCAGAGATAGGCGCGGCGGGTGCCGACGACCGGCAGGTCGTAGTCCTTGCCGATTTCGAACATCTTGTTGACGTTCCATTCGCCGCCCTGCCACGAGTAAACCACGCCCGTGAATTCGCGAAAGTTGATTTCCGGGTCGAAATTGGTGGCAAAGTATTTGCCGTGGCTGCCGGCATTGATGTCGACGATATCGACGTCGGTTACGGTGTCGAGATATTCGTCCTTGGCCAGACGCGCATAGGCGTTGACGACGCCCGGATCGAAACCGGCGCCGAGGATGGCGGTGATGCCCTTTTCCTCGCATTCGGCGGCGCGCTTCCACTCGTAGTTACCGTACCACGGCGGGGTCTCGCAGATCTTGTTCGGCTCTTCGTGGATGGCGGTGTCGATATAGGCGACGCCGGTATCCATGCAGGCGCGCAGCACCGACATGTTGAGGAAGGCGGTGCCGACATTGATGACGATCTGGCTGCCGGTCTTGACGATCAGAGCCTTGGTGGCTTCGATGTCGAGCGCGTCGAGCGCGTGACCTTCGAGCACGCCTTCCTGCTTCATCGCCTTCTTTTCGTGAACCGAAGCGATGATGGCGTCGCATTTCGACTTGGTGCGCGATGCGATATGGATGTCACCGAGGACATCGTTGTTCTGCGCACACTTGTGGGCAACGACCTGTGCGACGCCGCCGGCGCCGATGATGAGCACGTTCTTTTTCATTCTGGGGACCACTCCTTGCGTCCAATCGTCAGAAAGTCTGTCCTGTGGGCCTTTGGCCCTTTCTGATCAGGAAAGGCTCTGTTCGTAGTCCGTGTAGTCAAACTCACGGACCGTCCTGAGGCTGCCATCCAGTTCCCGGATGGCGATTGCCGGCATTTTCACGCCGTTAAACCAGTTTTTCTTGACCATCGTGTAGCCGGCAGCATCCTGGAACGAGATGCGGTCGCCGACCTTTACCTCTTCGGGGAAATCGAATTCCCCGAAAATGTCTCCGGCAAGGCATGACTTGCCGCAGACCATCGCACGATGGGGTCCCTGGTTGGGGTGAACCTTGGCATTCTCACGATAGATCAGGAGATCCAGCATGTGCGCTTCGATGGACGAATCCACCACGACAAGGTTCTTGCCGTTGTAAAGTGTATCGAGGACGGTGGTTTCCAGCGTCGTCGACTTGGTGATCGAGGCTTCTCCCGGCTCAAGATAGACCTGAACGCCATATTCGCCGGAAAAACGCTTGAGGCGCTCGGCAAACAGGTCGACCGGGTAATCATCGCCGGTGAAATGGATGCCGCCGCCGAGCGAGACCCATTCGGCCTTTTTCAGAAGCGGTGCGAATTTCTCTTCGATATCGCCCAGCATCCGGTCGAACAGGGCAAAATCCTTGTTCTCGCAGTTGTTGTGGATCATGAAGCCGGTGATCATGTCCATGACCGGATCGACTTTTGCGAGATCCCATTCGCCCAGCCGCGAGAACGGGCGGGCCGGGTCTGCGAGATCGAAGCTGGAAGACGAAACGCCCGGGTTCAGGCGCAGGCCGCGGGTGATGCCCGACGACTGGCTTTCAAAACGCTGCAACTGGCCGATCGAGTTGAAGATGATCTTGTCGGCATGGGACACGACCTCGTCGATCTCGTAATCCGCATAAGCGACGGAATAGGCGTGGGTTTCCTTGCCGAAACGCTCATGGCCGAGGCGGACTTCATTCAGCGACGAGGAGGTGGTGCCGTCCATGTAGTCGCGCATGAAATCGAAGACCGACCATGTGGCGAAACATTTTAGCGCCAGCAATGCCTTGGCGCCCGACTTCTCACGTACAGCGGCAATCCGTTCCATGTTCTGGAGCAGTTTGGACTTGTCGATGAGGTAGTAGGGTGTTTGCAGCATTTCGTTCGGAAGGCCTTCTTACGGTTATTCTAAAAGGTAAGGGGGCCTATTGCCTGACGCAGATGACATCTTCAAGACCCAACACACGATTGTTTGGCCGAAACGGCACTACTTCACGAGCTTGTCGTAATCGGCATGCGATCCGATCCAGAACCAGATGAGGTCCTCGCCGTCTTTGATGGCGAGCGCTCGCCATGATTTTCCCACTCGTGCCGACCAGAAACGCCCCAGCGACTTGAAATGCAGCGAGGGGTGTCTGGGGTCGGTTTTAAGCAGTTCGAAATTCGCGTCGGCGAGGTTTTGCACCTGTTGCGGCAGCCGGTGGTATGCGTCCCAGAAACCGGCTGTCGCGTGATGGTTCACAGAGGCAGTGTCCTTCCGGCCAGAAATTCCGCAAGGGCGCTCTCGGCCAGACTGTCGAGCTTTCCGCTCGCGCTATCATTTTCGATCCGTTGATCCCAGCGAGCAGCCTGAAAAGCATCAAACCAGTCGGAAAAGGCTTCCAGTTCCTCGCCGGTCAGTTCGGATACGGATTTCTCGATCTGTTCGAGCTTGGTCATGTCGGAACTCTCAATCGTGCAGGTGAACACGATATAACAGAATGCCCGGCTCTGTTGAAGTTCAGCCTTTTGGGCGATTTGCAAACTTGACAGTTCGTCATATCGTGGCGCCGCGCCCGGGCACTGATATCCATGCTCCGGTCGCCTCCAAAACATCCGCATGCATTTGCCACATCAACCGAGGGATAGTCATGAGCAGCAGTTTCATCACCACCAAGGACGGCACGCAGATTTTTTACAAGGACTGGGGTTCGAAGGATGCCCAGCCGATCGTTTTCCATCACGGCTGGCCGCTTTCGGCCGATGACTGGGATGCGCAGATGCTGTTCTTCCTCCATGAAGGCTATCGCGTCATCGCACATGACCGGCGTGGCCATGGCCGCTCCAGCCAGACCGATACCGGCAATGAAATGGATACCTATGCCGCAGATGTGGCAGAGCTCGCCGCGCATCTCGATCTGAAAAACGCTATCCATGTCGGTCACTCGACCGGTGGTGGCGAGGTGACACGATATGTCGCCAAATTCGGCCAGCCGCAGGGCCGTGTGGCGAAGGCGGTGCTGATCGGCGCCGTGCCACCGGTTATGGTGAAATCGGAGAAGAACCCCGGCGGGTTGCCGCTGGACGTGTTCGATGGTTTTCGCAAGGCGCAGGCGGCCAACCGGGCGCAGTTTTTCCTCGAGATCCCGACCGGGCCTTTCTACGGTTATAACCGGCCGGGTGCGGACGTGTCCGAAGGCGTCATCCGCAACTGGTGGCGGCAGGGGATGATGGGCGGCACAAAAGCCCATTACGATTGCATCAAGGCGTTTTCGGAAACGGATTTCACCGAGGATTTGAAGGTGATCGACGTGCCGGTTCTGGTGATGCACGGCACGGATGACCAGATCGTGCCCTTCGAGGATTCCGCTCCGCTTTCGGCCAAGCTTTTGAAGAACAGCACGCTGAAGGTTTATGACGGCAAGCCGCATGGCGTGGCAACGACCGATCCGGACCTGGTCAACGCGGATCTGTTGGCGTTTTTCAGGGCGTGAGCTTGATTTCGAGCACACGGTAAGTTTGCCCCTCACCCTAGCCCTCTCCCCGTAAGAACGGGGAGAGGGGACTTGCCATGCTCGACGTTAGGGATTGGCTAAGAGGTCGCGGCTCATGTCCTTCTCCCCGCGTGCGGGGAGAAGGTGCCGGCAGGCGGATGAGGGGCATTTCGCTGGGGCGTGCTGCCCCTCATCCGCCTCAAATCAGCTGAAACTTGTCCACATCCACCATGCCCATATCCGAAATTTTCAGATGCGGGATGACCGGCAGCGGCAGGAAGGCGACCTGAAGGAATGGTTCTTCCAGCGTCGTTCCAAGGGCATAGGCGGACTTTCTCAAGTCGTGCAGCGTGTCGCGCACCCATTCATAGGGTTCAAGGCTCATCAGGCCGGCGACGGGCAGCGCGATCTCCCCGGTCACCTTGCCGTCTTCCACCACGACAAAACCGCCCTTGATTTCACCCAGCCGATTGGCGGCCAGTGCCATGTCGTCTTCGGAGACGCCGACCACGCAGATATTGTGGCTGTCATGGCCGACCGTCGAGGCGATGGCGCCTTTCTTCAGCCCGAACCCCTGCACGAAACCGTTGGCATGGTTGCCGTTCTTGCCGTGGCGTTCGATGACCGCGACCTTGATGATGTCGCGGTCGAGATCAACGCCGGTCTGGTTGCCGGAAGCGGGCAGGCGGTAGCGGCGATGTTCGGTGATGATTTTGCCCGGCATGACGCCGATCACCGGCGTTTCGCTTTCTGAATAGGGAACTCCGAAATGCATGGCCTGCACAGGCCGTGCCTTGACGCTGTCGAGGCCGACCGGGGCGACCGGCTTGCGGGTGGCAAAAAGGTCATCCGTCACCTTGTGACCGGCGGCAAACACCATGTCCGCCTTGCAGTTTTCAAGGCTGTCGATAACCACGAGATCGGCCCGCCAGCCGGGGGCGACAAGACCGCGGTCGCGCAGGCCAAACGCCTTGGCGGCAGAGATGGAGGCGGCGCGGTAAACGGCGAGCGGCTCGGCACCGGCTGCGATTGCCGTGCGGATCATGTAGTCGAGATGACCCTGTTCGGCGATGTCGAGCGGATTGCGGTCGTCGGTGCAGAGCGCCAGATAGGGCGACAGGCGTTCGGTGAGGATCGGCATCAGCGCGTGCAGGTCCTTGGAGACCGAACCCTCACGCACCAGAATGTGCATGCCCTTGCGGATCTTTTCGAGTGCTTCTTCGGCCGTCGTGCATTCATGTTCCGTGCGGATGCCGGCCGACAGATAACCATTCAGGTCGTTGCCTGACAGGAGCGGCGCGTGGCCATCGATATGGTCGCCGTAGAACGCGTCGAGTTTTGCGAGGCAGATCGGGTCCTTGTGGATGACGCCCGGGAAATTCATGAACTCGGCAAGGCCGATGACTTTTGGATGATCGCGGAAGGGCAGAAGCTTTTCGATCGGCAGATCGGCGCCGGCGGTCTCCAGATGCGTGGCGGGCACGCAGGAGGACAGCTGGACGCGGATATCCATGATCGTCTGTTCTGCCGAGTCCAGAAAGAACTGGATCCCCTCGGCGCCGATGACATTGGCGATCTCGTGCGGATCGCAGATCGCTGTCGTGACGCCATAAGGCAGCACGCAGCGGTCGAATTCATGCGGGGTGACGAGCGAGGATTCGATATGCAGATGGGTGTCGATAAAACCCGGAACGACGATCTTTCCGGAAATATCGATCTCGGTCTTGCCCGTGTACTCGCCGCAGGTGCCGACGATGCGATCGCCGCAGATAGCGATATCGGATTGAACGAGTTCGCCGGTAACGAGATCGAAAAATTTCCCACCTTTCAGCACGATATCCGCAGGCTCGCGGCCGGTGCCCTGGTCTATGAGGGTTTCGAGGCGATGGCTCATGGCGGGCTCCTGATACTGAACTGATTCCCCTCTTTAGCCGCTCGAGGCCAAAACGGGGAGGGGGAGGCGGAAGTTTGCGCCTGTTAAGTCCGAAGCCGAATTTCCGTTGTCGAGGTGGTGGGCCAGCGCCTAAGGTGCGATTATGAACGCACAGCAGCCATCAGGCCGGGATTTTGACGGCCCCATCATCGTCTTCGATGCCGAATGTATTCTCTGCTCGGCCAATGCGCAGTTCGTGCTGAAGCATGATCATCAGCGGCGGTTCAGGTTGGCTTCCATGCAGGGTGAGGCGGGAGCAGCGCTTTACCGTCGGTTCGGCATCGATCCAGCCAACCCGGAAACAATGATCATCGTCGAAAAAGGCAAGGCCCTGCGTGACAGCGATGCTGTTCTGACGATCTATCGCGGGCTTGGCTGGCCATGGCGGATGCTGGATGTGCTGCGTCTCGTGCCACGGTTCATCCGCGATCCGCTTTATCGCCTGATCGCCCGCAATCGTTACCGCATCTTTGGTCGGCACGATGTCTGCTGGCTGCCCTCGCCAAAAGATGCCGACCGGTTTTTGTGATGATGGGGCATGGCAAGGTTGTTCTTGTTCTGGGCGGGTATGGCGGTTTCGGCGGCAGGCTTTCGCGGCGGCTTTCGAACGACGGCTGGACGGTTCTTGTTGCCGGCCGCAATCTTGAAAGCGGTCGCGCATTTGCGTCGAAGCTTGTGAATGCACAGGCGATAAAGGCCGATCGCGAGCAGGACCTGACACCCGTCCTCCAGACATATCGACCGCTGCTGCTGATTGATGCAGCCGGGCCGTTTCAGGACAGTGACTATCGTGTCGCCGAAGCCTGCATCGCCTGTGGAGTGCATTATATCGATCTGGCCGATGCGCGTGCGTTTGTGGGCAGCATCGCCGTGCTCGATGATCAGGCGCGTGCGGCCGGTATCGTGGTTCTTTCCGGCGCCTCGAGTGTGCCGGCCATGTCGGGCGCGGTGGTTGAAGAGCTTGCGCAAGGCATGGACGACGTCTGTTCGGTGTCGATGGCGATCAGTGCCTCCAACCGGGCAACGGCGGGCGCATCGGTGGCTGCGGCGATCCTGAGTTATGTGGGCAGGCCGATCCGTCTCTGGCGGGCAAAACGCTGGCGGCGGGTGACCGGCTGGCATTCGCTCAAACGGGTGCGTTATAGCGTTGAGGGTCGTGCCGGCATTTCGCGGCTGGTGGCGCTGTCGGATGTGCCCGACCATGACATTGTGCCGGCGGCCGCGAAGGGAAAACCGGCGACGATCTTTCGGGCGGGACCGGAATTTGCGCTGCAACTGTTGATCCTGTGGCTTTTTAGCTGGCCGGTCAAATGGGGTTGGATCCGTTCGCTATCGCCACTGGCGCGCAGGCTGCGCCCGCTGCAGGCGATCAGTGCCAATCTTGGCACCGATCGTTCGGCGATGATGGTGGAGGTGAAGGGCCGACAGGGCGAGCAATGTATCGGTCGACGTTGGACCTTGATTGCGGAAAACGGACATGGGCCCGAAATTCCGACGATGGCGGCGCAACTTCTGGCAAATCGTCTCGCGGATGGAAAACTCCGTGTGGGTGCAAGGCCGGCTGCCGGGCAATTGTCGCTTGGCGATTTCGAACCCCTGCTGGACGGGTTGTCGACCTGGCGGCAGGTCGATGAGCGAACCTATCTGCCGGTTTACCGGAGGGTGATGGGGAAGGCCTACGACGCGCTGCCGAAGCCGATGCGCGACATGCATGATGTTTTCGGCGATGCCGGGGCCGCGGGCTTCGCGACGGTGACACGCGGTCGCTCACCCATGGCGCGGCTGGTGGCGACGATCATGCGCTTTCCGCCCGAGGGCGAACACAGGCTGCATGTTTCCTTCGCGGAAGAGGGCGGTGTCGAGCGGTGGACGCGAGATTTCGACGGGCATGTGTTCGTCAGCGAACTCAGCCAGAGCAGTCGCCATCTCGTCGAGCGTTTCGGGCAGATGCGGTTCCATTTCGACCTGCCATCGGACGAGGCAGGGCTGACGATGATCATGCGCAAATGGTCGGTGCTGAGGGTGCCGATGCCCTTGTTCCTGGCGCCCAAAAGCGTGGCGCGGGAATGGGCGGAAGGAGAGGATTTCTGGTTCGATGTGCCGATCGCATTGCCGCTGATCGGCGATGTTGTCCATTATCGTGGGCGGTTGCGACGGATCTGATCGCCAAAAACAAACGGGCGCCAAAAGGCGCCCGCTGCATTTCCAGATCCACGTCCGATTATTCGGCAGCGACGATCTTGCCGCCTTCCCACTTGTAGAGCGAAAAGCTCTGCGAGGTGAGGTCGCCGGTTTCGCCATAGGTCAGCTGGCCGATGGCGGTCGGGATGGCGGCACCATCCTTGAGGGCGGTCGCAACGGCTTCAGCGTCTTCAGCGCTCTTGGCCTTTTCGATACCGGCCTTGATGACCTGAACGGCGGCATAGGCGTTGAGCGTGAAGGCTTCGGCCGGGATGTTCTTGGCCTTGAGCGATTCCGCGGCAGCCTTGGAATCGTCGCTCTTGAGCGCGTCCGAAGCGTTGGTGAACAGCGTGCCGGCAGCGGCTTCGTTGCCGATCGTCCAGTATTCGGAGTTCGACAGGCCGTCACCACCGATGATCAGGGCGTTGGCAGAGAGGTCGGCCAGCTGGCGGGCGAGCAGGCCGCCTTCCGGATGGTAACCGCCGAAATAGATCACGTCGACCTTTTCCGACTTCAATTTGGCGGTGAGCGCGCTGAAATCCTTGTCGCCGGGCGTGATGGCATCGTTGACGATTTCGGTGATGCCACCGGCGTTCAGCGTTGCCTTGAAGGCATCGGCGAGGCCTTTGCCATAGGCGCCCTTGTCGTTGATGATGGCGACGCGCTTGTCCTTGAGCTTTTCAAGAACATATTTTGCGGCAACTTCGGCCTGCTGGTCGTCGCGGCCGCAGGTGCGCAGAACGTTGGTCAGGTCGCGCTTGGTGAGGTCAGGTGCGGTGGCCGTCGGGGTGACCATCAGGATGCCGTTTTCGGCAAGAACGTCCGAGACCGGGATGGAAACGCCAGAGGTGACCGGGCCGACGACGAAGCGGATGCCTTCGCCGACGATCTGGTTGGCGGCGGAAACACCCTGCTTGGGTTCGCCGGCATCGTCTGCCAGTTTCAGCACGACCTTTTCGCCGAGAATGCCGCCGGCCTTGTTGATATCGTCAACGGCGGTCTGGGCGCCGTTCTTGACCTGATCGCCGTAAGCGGCGACCGGGCCGGTCAGCGGCGCGATGAGGCCGATGGTGATGTCTGCGTGGGCGAGCGGCGCGAAGGCCAGCGTGGCGGCCAGCGCTGCGGTGATTGTCTTCAATGTCATGTCCATCTCCTTGGGATGCAGGCCTCCCAACCTGCGTCTTGATGATGCGTCGGCCTTGCTCATTCGTCCGCCAGCGTCATGTGGCGTGCCAAGGAAGAGGTGGGGCGTCGCGTTCCTTCCGCTCGACGGCCATGTTTGGCTCGCCCATCGGCAGGCAATTTTTCTAAGAATATTCGGAGGTTTGCGCAAGAAGATAACCGAAAACGGCGACGTTCCGGCGGAATAATTCAACGGTTCTCGCGGGGATGTGAAGGGCCGGCCCGGCCGGCCCTGTCAAAGATCAAATTCAGGCGACGGCGCCGAACTGGGCCTCGTGCAGGCGGGCATAGGCACCGCGCTTGGCGATCAGGCCGGCATGCGAACCTTCCTCCAGAATGCCCTCTGGCCCCATGACGACGATGCGATCGGCATTGCGGATCGTGGCGAGGCGATGGGCAACGACGAGCGAGGTGCGGCCGCGCGAAAGCTCTCCGAGCGCCTGCTGGATGGCGTATTCGGTGGCCGAATCGAGCGCCGAGGTGGCTTCGTCGAGGATGAGGATCGGCGGGTCCTTGAGGAAGATGCGGGCAATCGCCAAGCGCTGCTTTTGGCCACCCGAGAGTTTGACGCCGCGTTCGCCGACCGGCGTGTCGAGTCCTTCCGGCAGCGACAGGATGAACTCGTCGAGGGCGGCACGGCGCAGCGCCTCGATGATTTCCTCGTCGCTGGCACCGAGACGGCCATAGGCGATGTTCTCGCGGATCGTTGAGCCGAACAGGAACACATCCTGCTGCACAAGACCGATCTGATTGCGCAGCGAGCTTTGGGTCATGTCGCGGATGTCGATGCCGTCGATCATGATCGAGCCTGCATCGACCTCGTAGAAGCGGGGCAGGAGCGAGCACAGCGTCGTCTTGCCGGCACCGGATGCGCCGACGAAGGCGATGGTTTCGCCCGCGTTGATCTTCAGGTTCAAATGTTCGAACACCTTTGACTTGCCGTCATAACTGAAGGCGACGTCGCGGTATTCAATGGCGCCGGTCAGGTGCTCGACTTCGCGGGCATCCGGTTTGTCGGCGATATCCGGCGCGGTATCGATCAGCGAGGTAAAACGCGAAAAGCCGGCAATGCCCTTGGGGTAGGATTCGATCACCGAGGTGATCTTGTCGATCGGGCGGAAGAAGACGTTGACCAAGAGCAGGAAGCCGACGAAGCCGCCGTAAGTCAGTTCGCCCTGGATGACCAGATAGGTGCCGAAGATCATCACCATCAGCTGTACCAGACGGGTGCTGAGATAGCTCATGGTGATGCTGGCGGTCATATAGGCATAGGCGCTGAGTTTGGTGGTCTTGTAGCCTTCGTTGTTGGCGGCAAACAGCTGGCGCTCGTAATCCTCGTTGGCGAAGGCTTTCACGACGCGGATGCCGCCGACGCTTTCCTGAACGCGGGTGTTGAAATCGCCGACCTGACGGAACAGCTTGCGCCAGTTGGTGGTCATGCGCGCGCCGTAGCGGCTGACCAGCCAGGTCATGAAGGGCACGATGACCGTGGTCATCATCGCCAGCTTCCAGTTGACCGTGAACATCAGGATGAAGGCGCCGATGAAGGTCATGACGGCGATGAACAGATCTTCCGGGCCGTGATGGGCGATTTCGCCAACCTCTTCCAGATCCTTGGTCACATGGGTGATCAACTGGCCGGTGCGGTTGTTGTCGAAATAACGGAAGGACAGTTTCTGAATATGATCGAAGGCCTGCCGGCGCATGTCGGTCTCGATCGAGATGCCGAGCGCATGGCCCCAATAGTTCACCACCGCCATCAGGCCGGTGTTGAAGACGTAGATGACGAGGAGGGCGGCGGCAGTGGCCGCGATCCAGCCCCAGTGCTGGCCGGGGAGCAGGTCATCGACGAAAAATTTGACCGCGATCGGAAAACCGAGTTCCAGCAGGCCGGCCAGAACCGCGCAACCGAAATCGAGGGCAAAAAGGCCCTTGTAGGGTGCGTAATAGGAAAAGAAACGGCGCAACATGGGGGAACTCCGACGGCAGGACTGTTCGTGCAGAAAAGCCAGGGGTGGTCAGCGCAGTTGTTTGCGCTTCGCCGCCATCGGCGATGTCTTGAGCCCTTAACTTGACCGCACACGTCGCCTTATAGGGGCGCTTAATTGGCCTGTCATCAGTTGTTACGCGGAATATGCCGATCTGCTTACATCAGTCCGGTGGCGACCAGTCATCGACCGCAACAAATTGCACGCCTTCCTCATCGCGTTCGAAGACACTGCCGACCGGCGCGTCGAGGTGGGCGATAATGTCGGGATCGTAATTGGCAATGGTGTTGACGTCGTAGATGGCGTGATTGTCGGCGTCATCCATATAGGCGTCGTCTTCAAGTCCGGTCAGAAACCTCCAGCCGCTGTCGATCTCGTTATCCGGTTTCTGGCGGTAGAAAAATCCGACCGGATGCCCTTCGACGGTGATCATGTCGCTGGCGATGCAGGCGCCATGGCCCCTGGCGAGGGACTTGATGTCATCCGCCGGGATCTTGAATTGTTTTGTCATTGCGCACCCTTGTTTTATCCGAGGTCATAGATGGCGCGGCACATGGCGGGTGCAAGTTATCGGGAAAACAAGTCATTGGGAAAAGTAGGGATGGATAAACGGGCGACGGCAGCTGCCTTGGCATTCAAGCCTGGGCACCTGCCGTGTTGTCGAACCAAAAGAAAAAATCAAAAATATCACGAAGCCGGCAGCGCGGGTTGGGAGCACCGCGCGTGCCGAATTCAGGTCGCCGGCAGATCTGTCGGCATATTAGCCTTTTCGCGCAAAGGTAGATTTACCTTTTGACAGCGCTACCATCAGGCGGCGGTCTTCTTACGCTCCGGAGCGCAGTAGATGGACTCAAGCGTTTCGAGAACCTTGAGCACCGATTCCGACGAGCTGGAATAGTAGATCGTCTGTGCGTCGCGGCGGGTGTTGACCAGCTTCTGTGCGCGCAGCTTGGAAAGGTGTTGGGAAAGTGCAGATTGGCTCAGGCCAACCTGATTGGCGAGTGCGCCGACGGCCACTTCACCCTTGACCAGGCAGCAGAGAATCATCAGGCGTTTCGGGTTGGCCATAGCCGACAGAAGGCCGGCGGCGGATGTAGAATGATCGGAAAGTGACATCGTGTCCATGTCGTTCAAACGTCCCCTCAAATAGGAAAGCAGGTATCAGCTGAGTTGATGCAGGTATCAGTTAGTCTGATCGGTTCGAGACCGGAAATTTAGCAAGCTCTGTGATGGATTGTATATCCCTAAATTTAGCGTAGCGTCTATGATGTTTTAGAAAAATTTGAAATACGATCAATAATCTCATTTGGGTCCAAAATCGGTGCCTCAAATTCGTATCTGAGCAAGATATCGCCCCTAATCAGGTCAAAACCGGCCATATCCACACCAGTAATGGTCCATTCGTCGGTTGCTCTCGCTTTCAGCAAAAGCGCTGCGGCGTCGGCCTCAGCCGTCATAGACCCCACTAATTTTTGGAGGTGTAGCCATTCTGCCTCAAACGAGGAATTGTGAATCGTCAATTCTTCACCCTTGAGTAGATAGGCCTTGCCGAACCCGCCATTGAGGGCCGCGGACGATGGCACCAGTCGGAAGAAACGAAAGTCGGCAAAATCGACGTAGAGTTCCGCCTTGCGGTGGCGGGCGACGAAGCGGGCGCGTATGCGCGCGTGGTCGGCGCCTCCTTGGGCAACCGGCTCGGCCTTGCAGAAGACGGTGATGCGCGCGTGTGCAAGCGGATCGCCCTTGCCTGGCTCGCCCGTCATGATGGAACAGCGGGGATCGTTTCTCAGCGCCACCGTATGGCTTGCGAGATCCGATACGAGGATGACCGGCACGCCGTCGAGATCGAAGCCGAGAAGGGCGCGGCTGACGGCAGGAAAGCCGCTTTCCGTATCGATGACGGCGAGCGAAGCATAACGGGCGCCACGCAGCAGCTTGCGCGCAAGGCGGCGGGCTTGCTCGTCGGTTTCGCGGATGGGGGAGGGCTTGTCCTTCATGGCAGTTCCTTGTCGTGCCGAACCGGGCCGGCACGACAAGGCATGCGGGCTTCAGCGGCGGCGGTGCCGGGTGAGCCCGGCGATCACATCATCGGCGGTGATGGTGCCGACGACTGCGCCATTGTCAATGATGCCTATCAAGCCCGGCTGGCGTGACATGGCATCGAGGATGTCCACCAGCGGCGTTGTCGCCGGAGCTGTGGCGCTGACCGGGACGGATGTATCGGCCACGCCGGGACGCATGACGTCTGCTGCCGTCAGCATGGAGATCGGGTTCATGTTGGCCACGAAATCCGCGACATACTGGTCGGCCGGCGCCTGCACGATCTCCTGCGGCGTGCCGCACTGGATGATGCGGCCGCCTTCCATGATGGCGATGCGGTTGCCGATGCGGAACGCCTCGTCGAGATCGTGGCTGACAAAGAGGATGGTCTTTTTCAGCCGCCGCTGGAACTCCAGCAACTCGTCCTGCAGCTTGGTGCGGATCAGCGGGTCGAGCGCGGAAAACGGCTCGTCCATCAGAAGGATGGGCGCACCGGTGGCAAAGGCGCGGGCAAGGCCGACACGCTGTTGCATGCCGCCCGAGAGTTCGCCGACCTTGCGATCGGACCACTTTGCCAGGCCGACGAGTTCCAGCTGTTCGGCAACGCGTTGTCTGCGCTCGGCTTCCGGCACGTCGGCCAGTTCGAGGCCGAAACCGACATTTTCCGCCACCGTGCGCCACGGCAGCAGACCGAACTGCTGGAACACCATGGAGACCGAGTGCATGCGCAAGTCGCGCAGCGTCTTCGCGTCCGTCGTGTAGGGATTGACGGACCCGTTCGGCGTGGCGACGCTGACACTGCCGCGCACCACCGGTGCAAGCCCGTTGACGGCGCGCAGCAATGTCGATTTGCCTGAACCGGACAGGCCCATCAGCACGAGGATTTCGCCCTCATGGATGGACAGAGAGGCGCCGGCGACACCCATGACGATACCGGTTTCTGCGGCGATCTCGTCGCGTGTCTTGCCCTGATCGACCATGGGAAGGGCACGCTCCGGCTTGTCGCCGAAAATGATGTCGACATTGTCGAACCGGACGCAGTCATTGGATCGGGTCGTCACCGGTGTCTGGACGGCGGCCATAGCGTTGGCGGTCATGATGCGCCTCCCTGCGACGTACGGAACATGCGGTCGAGAATGATTGCCAGGATGACGATGCAAAGGCCGGAATCAAAACCGCGGGCGACATTGACCGTGTTGAGGGCTCGAAGCACCGGCACGCCAAGGCCGTTGGCACCAACGAGGGCTGCGATCACCACCATCGACAAGGACAGCATGATGGTCTGTGTGAGGCCGGCCATGATCTGGGGTGTCGCATAAGGCAGTTCGACCTTGCGCAGCACCTGGGATGGCGTGGCACCGAAGGCGACGGCGGCTTCGGTGAGCGCGCCGGGTGTCGAGATGATGCCCAGCCGTGTGAGACGGATCGGTGCGGGGATCGCAAAGATTACGGTGGCGATCAGGCCCGGCACCATGCCCAGCCCGAACAGGATCAGTGCCGGGATGAGATAGACGAAGCTCGGCAGCGTCTGCATCAGGTCGAGGACCGGGCGCATGGCGTTGTAGAGCCATTCGCGACGGGCCGCGGCGATGCCGAGCGGAATGCCGATCAGCATGCTGACAAAGGTCGCGGCACTGACCAGCGCCAGCGTCTGCGTCGTCTCCTCCCAGTAGCCCTGATTGAAGATGAAGAGAAAGCCGAAGAAGGTGAAAAGGGCAAGCGCTATCGAGCGCCTGAGACAGTATGAGAGTGCGGCGAATGCCGCCATGACGACGAGTGGATGCGGCGTTTCCAGCACCCATAACAATCCGTCGATGACGGAGGACAATACGGCCGACAGCCATCTGAAAAACCAGTAGCCATTGGTGGTCAGCCAATCGACGACGGCCTTGGCCGAGGCGCCGATAGGAATACGGTGATCTTCAATCCAATCCACGAGAAACCTGCCATCCGGAGGGAAATAAAGGGAGGGCGCCGGGACGGCCAGAACCGCCCCGGGTTATGGATCGTTATTCAGAGACCGAGCTCTTCCTTGACAGCGGCAAGACCATCCTTGCCGTCGAGTGTGGTGACGCCGGCGAGCCAGGGTTCGATGACGGTCGGATTGGCTTCGATCCAATCCTTGGCCGCCTTGTCGGCATCCTCGCCGTCGTCGAGGATCTTGCCCATGATGGCGTTTTCCATGTCGAGCGAGAATTTCATGTTCTTGAGAAAGGTGCCGAGGTTCGGGCATTCGGCGACATAACCGCCGCGGGCAACGGTGTAAACGGTCGCGCCGCCGTAGTTGGGGCCGAACACGGTCTCGTCACCGCCAGCGAGATAGGTGATTTCGTGGGCGACGTTCATCGGGTGCGGAGCCCAGGCGAGGAAGACGATCGGCTTGTCCTCCTTGTCCGACCGGGTCACTTCGGTCAGCATGCCCTGCTCGGAGGATTCGACCACCTGAAAACCCTTGAGGTCAAAGGTGTTCTTGTCGATCAGCGACACGATCATGCCGTTGCCTTCATTGCCCGGCTCAATGCCGTAGATCTTGCCGCCGAGCGCATCCTTGTGCTTGGCGATATCGGCAAAGCTCTTGATGCCGAGCTTGGCGCCGGCAGCATTGGTGCCGAGCGTGTATTTTGCGCCTTCGAGGTTGACCGTGATCGTCTCGATCGACTTGTCGGCGATATAATCCTTGATGGCGCCGTTCTGTGCCGGCATCCAGTTGCCGATGAAGACGTCGATATCCTTGTTCTTCATCGAGGAATAGGTGACCGGCACGCCCAATGTCTTCACGTCGGCCTTGTAGCCGAGTGCTTCGAGCACGGTGATGAAGGACGCGTTGGTGGCGGCCAGGTCAGTCCAGCCGACATCCGAGATGCGCACGGTGGCACAGCTCTTGGGGTCGGCTGCATGGGCGGTCTGCGCAAGCAGCAGTGCCGATACGGTCGTGGCCAATACAGTCGAATATTTGATAAAGCGCATGTTGGGCTCCCGTTATTTTTTGTTCCCGATCATTATGAATACATCCGGCCCGCAAGCAAGCGCGCGCAAAAACGGCAGGCGAACCGGGGTATTTGCGACATAATGGCACGTCAGGGCAGGTTTGATCTCCGTCAATGTTGGTAAAGGAGCATGGGGTGTAGGTGTCGCGTGATAAAAGCCATGAACGCCACAGGAGTTTCCCATGCGTCTCGCCCTCATCCGCCCAGCCATTCTTGCCGCAGCCGTTGGCCTGTTCGCCGTTCCGGCGCTCAGCGCCGAAATCGAAATCAAGATGATGAACAAGGGCAGTGACGGACAGGCCATGGTCTTCGAGCCGGCTTCCGTGCGCGCTGCCGTCGGCGACACGATTCGATTCGTCTCCGTCGACAAGGGCCATGACGCCCAGGCCGTGAAGGAACTGATCCCGGAAGGCGTCGAGCCGTTCAAGGGCAAGATCAGCACCGACCTGACTGTCACTGTCGACAAAGAGGGTGCCTATGTCGTGAAATGCACGCCGCATTACGGCATGGGCATGATTGCCCTGATCGTCGTTGGTGAAGGTGCTCCTGCCAATCTCGACGCCGTCAAGGCTGCCAAGATGCCGAAGAAGACCCGCGACCGCCTTGATGCCGAAATCGCCAAGCTCGGTCTCTGATCGGTACAATGCATGATTTTCGATGCGGCGGCGCAGACATGCGTCGCCGCATTGGTCTGCAGGCCTCTGGTATTTTGCTTGTCGGTGCTTATGTGTAGCGAGCAAATATAAAGGGCTGCCGCATGGCGAAACGACATTCTGTTGACGATGAGCTATCCGGTGCGCTGGCGATCCTGAACGGCATCGAGGTCGCGATTGAGGAATGGGCGCCGGAACCGGCGCAATCGCCCGTCGATATCGAGCCCGACAAGCCGGCCTTGGCCGAGGTGGCCGGTCAGACGCAGCAACCCGAGCCTGTGAGACGCGCTGATCCCGATGCCGCCGCCTTTGTCGCGAGCGTCGATCGTGCGGCAGGGCGGTCTTCTCCACTGGTGAATTTCATCCGCCATCTCGATGATGAGATTCAACGGATCATCGCGCAGGCGAACGATACCGAAATTCTGTCATTTCACGAAAAGCTCTTGCGCCGGCTGCATCTCAGCCGCACGCCACAGGATATGCACCGCCGAGACGGTGTGCTGGCCGGGCGACTTGTCACCGTCCTGGAACGGGCGGCAAGGCTGATTGCGGCGCTTGATACGCATCGCCGCATGATGAAATCGCAGCTGTCGCCGATCGAGACCGATCTCGTCATTCGGATCGAACAGACAAAATCGATCGGCGATGAGGCCGGTGCCATCGCCGATGCTGCTGAGCAGCTGACCAGCCGGCAGGATGTGGTCGAGGCCGCCATTCGTCACGAAGCCGACTGCAACAGCCTTTATCACAAACTCGCCATCGAGGCCGAGCGCGGCATCGTCGTGTTGCGCGCTCTGACGGGCGGGCAAAACCTGTCGTTTGCCGAACAGTTTTCAGCAGAAGCGCGCGCGGCATTTTCGCCGCTCCTGGCGCTCAGTGATAAAGGCATGCTTTCGATGCGCGAAGTCGAACGGCGCAAGCATGCCGTCGACCAGAGTTTTCTGCACCGCTTTAATCCCGCGCCGGTGCGGCGCGCAGAAGGCGAAACAACGACCGAACATACACCGCAGACAGAACAGGCACACGCCTGACATGACGGCCGACACAGGAGCAGCAACCGCTTATGTTTGAACAGATTCTCGCCTTTTTCCGGCGTCTCTTCACCCGCATCGGCTGGCCTTTCATGGCGGTGCGCGGCTGGTATGGGCGGCGTAACTGGACCATTCGCGGAACCGTTCTTGCTCTGTTGGCGCTCCTGATCGGCTTCTACGGCTATTTCTTCTACCAGACGCAGGTCTGGAGCGATTTCGATCCCGATTTCGTCGAGGCCTATCGCTGGTCGGAACGCACCGTGCCGGCCGGTCAGCAATTGACGACGCCGGCGCCGGCCAGTGTCGATGCACCGGCCGGTGCGGCAACGCCGCCGCGCCAGTGCCAGTCTTCCGCCATTGTCGATGTGGCCGCCGATCTCACCAACCGCAACGTCAACAGCAATGCCTGGATTTCGTCCATGCTGCTCTACCGGCTCGGCTTTTTCGGCGTCGACTGGGATCACACGCCGTTCTTCGACAACAAGGCGTCCTTCCAGCGCGGCGTCAACCAGGCCGTGCGTCGTACTACTGTGGAGCTGGTCGACAGCCTTGCGCGTGTGCGCGGCACGTCCGGCATCGACAATAATCTGCAGGATGCCCGCAACAATCTGCAGTTCGATGAATATGCCTGGTATTTCGGCCTGACGCCGTTTGGCCCGAAAACACCGACACCGAGCTATTATCGCGCGGCGATCAACAGTTTGAAGAAATTCAATGTCGATCTGGCCGCTTGCGTGACGACCTTCGACAGTCGCGCCGACAACCTCGTGCAATTCGTTGATCGTATCGCTAACGATCTCGGCAGCACGACCGCAATTCTGCGCGAGCGTTCGGAAAATCATAATGGCGGCTGGTTCGATACGCGCGCCGACGACCGTTTCTGGTTCGCTTATGGCCAGCTCTACGGTTATTACGCCGTGCTTTCGGCTGCCGGTGCGGATTTCAGCCAGGTCATTCGCGAGCGCAATCTCGGCCCGCTCTGGACCGATACGCTTGGCCAGTTCAAGGCGGCTTTGAAAATCCAGCCCTCGATCATTTCCAATGGACGCGAGGATGGCATGATCATGCCGACGCATCTGTCGACCATGGGTTTTTACATGCTGCGCGTACGCTCGAATCTCGTGGAAGTGCGTTCGGTTCTGGACCGCTGAGCCGAGACGCCGCTTTTGGGAGGGGCATTTCGGCAGTCCTGACAATCCTGCCGGTGGCGAATGTTCATCTGCCAAAAACAGAAAAGCCCGGCAATTCGCCGGGCTTTTCCGATCAGATCTGACAGATCAGATTAGAAGTCACGCTGCAGACGCAGGAAACCGTCCCAACGATCTCCGCCACCGGCGACGGCACTGTCGATATCGACATCGGTGTAGTTGACGGTGGCCTTGAAAGCGAGATTCTGGGTGATGGCGTAATCAGCCGTTACGCCGACGCGCCATGCGCTGCCGCCGTCGTAATCGCCAAGATCGGTCGTCTTGATCTTGTCCCAGTACTGGGCGCCCGGAGCAATCGACAGCTTGTCGCTGACCTTGAGGGCGTATTCAGCGCCGATCGTCCACTCGGAATAATCCCAGTAACGGTTCGGGCCGGTGGAATAGACACCGAAGACGCCGAGCGAGCCGGGGCCGATTTCAGCGGTCAGCGTGGATGCGATGACGCCGTCTTCGTTGTCGAATTCGTAGCCGCCGAACAGATCGATCGCGACGCCGCCGAACTTGGCAGCGAGTAGGCCGTTGACGCCGATTTCGTCCTGGCTATCGTCAGCGTCGGTCTTCCAGCCGGCTTCCGAATTGAAGGCATCTGCGCCGACATAGCCCATGAACGAGCCCGCCTCGAAGGTGTAACGGATACCGTTGTTCAGCGTGTCGGTGGCCTGGTAATCGATGGCGCCGCCGAGCGGGCCGTCGTCATGCAGAACGGTTTCGCCCGGGAGGCCCGTGTCGAAATAGTTGTAGAACTGACCGACGCGCAGGCCGCCGAGTTCGAGGTAGGTTTCCTCGAGGTAGAAATCGCTGCCGCGGCTAGAATCGTTGGTGTTGGCGCGCAGGGTCACGCGCGAGGCCAGCGTGCCGAGTTCTGTATCGGACTTGGCTTCCAGACGAAGCTGGGCGCGGGTGTTGGTGCGATAACCGCCGTCCTGAACCCGGCCGAGACCGTCGATGTCGAAGTCACTGCGGCCGCCGACTTCGGTGCGGACGTAACCGCCGATCTTCAGGCAGGTTTCCGTCCCCGGAATGTAGAAGTAACCCGTGCCGAATGCATCGCATACGCGAACATATTCCATGGGCTCCGGTTCAGCGGCGACGATAGCGTCGGCAGCCTGCGCACCCGTGGCGAATGCCAGGGCAGCAGCGGAGCCGGCCAGAAGGCTCTTGATGTTCATCAGTTGAACTCCAGTAAGGTAATATGGGCGCGAGAGAGTGCCCGATCTGATCCGAGTCGAAGCGGAGTTCGACGCAGTCCGGCCAGTGTACGAACGATCGTTCTTTTCTCAATCGCTGAATCCGCTTCAGGATCGGATCATCGGTTGTTTGCCGAGGTTCAGTGGCAAAAAAAACACAATGTGAGCGATTTGGCGCTCTCGCAAAATATGGCTATTTTGCGGCTTTTGCGCTGTGTTTCAGTCACGATAAGTGACCGCTCTGACGTGTGTGGTATTATGAAGGTCGCTTTGAAACTGAACGATCGTTCGTATTGTTGGCATCTGCTGCGATATGTCAAGCAGGCGATGACGGCCAGGTCCGTTCATCACCCGGCGTTGCGGGCAGCCGGGTATCGATCAGCCGCGATGGCCGGAGACCGTGTCGGCATGAGATCTCCACGTCGATCCTCACCGCCCTCATCCTTGGAAGGGCGGTTGTCGTCGTCTGTCTGCGTTAAACGCGTGGCAGGCCTTGCCAAGCACGTCGGGAGAGCGTGTTCAGGCCGGGTAGGAGGTGTAAACGTCCCGGATTTCCTCCAGGATTTCGGTTCGCTCCGCATCGGTCCAGGTGTGGAAATTGAAGCGTTCGATACAGCTGAACCCCGTCAGGGCAAAATAGGCCATTCGGGCCGCTTTCGGTTTGGGACCACTCGAGACGGCGGCAAGTTCGCTCGACATCCAGTTGCGCATGATCTGCTGCAGACGTTCGTCCCGTCCCAGAGACACGCTGACGGCCATGGCGATCGCCCGGTCTCTTTCATGCGGCCGCGTGCGTGCTGCCACCAGTCTGCCGAACAACTCGGCGTGAGAGGAGCCAGCGCCGGCGCAATCGCTCACATATGATGCCGTTGTCTGCTGGTCCTTGCGGATCTGGCGTTCAACCAGAGCTTCGAGAAGCGCGCATTTGGTCTTGTGGTCGTAGACGACCTGCGACTTGCTGACCCCTGCCTCCTTGGCAACGGAATCGATGGACAGGCTGGCGGCACCAGTACGCGAAATAACACGCTCGGCTGCGTCCAGAATACGCTCCGGATCAATTTTCCTAGGTCCCACTTATACGTCTAGCCCCTCATGTCTTTGATGCTACTTATAGCAGTTATGACAACGACTTGAATACGATTGCGCAAGTGATTTCAGTTTTGCCGCGCAATCACCGGATTTCTCCGCGCGAGGAGGGGCGTCCGATCGCTGCGGCGACCGGCTTCACTTCTCGTGGAGGGCATCGTCGGGACCCGGGCTGCCAAGCGGCCAGCGTTCGTCTGCGGAGACGAAGGCGGTGCCGCTGCGCCTCGGAAAAAATTCATAGGTGATGCCGACAACCTCGCCGGATGTGCCCGGTCTGTCGCGGAACGTGCCGACCGTGCGCAGAAAACGATAGTTTTCTTCTTCGGCTCCGACCCGAAAAATGCTGTGATAGGTGCGCTTGTCGACGCTGGCGCGCTCGAAGGTCGACATCATGAAATTGAGGTCGTCCGGATGGATCTGCGCCGATACCGCCGCCATGTTCATGGGGCCATCGGTGTGGTCGAGCCCGAACAGATCGCTGAAATCCTGGCTGCCGAACAGATGGCCGCTATCGAGATCCAGTCGCCACGAGCCAAATAGCCGGAAAGCGGTGACCAGTTCCATGGCCTCGGTATCGGTGATGCCGATTTCACGATGCTGATCGTTGTCGCGATGTTCCTGCTCGACCCAAAACGGCAAAACAGTGCTCCTTCATGCATGCCAGGTGCGGCTTCAGGCTATCAGCCGCAACCGGATGGCCTTAGCTACCAACTGCGTACGGTTGACGCAATCGAGTTTGCGGATCGCGTTGGTGAGGTAGGCGTTGATGGTGTGATCGGACAAGGAGAGGATATTGCCAATCTCGTTGGAGGTCTTGCCTTGCGAGGTCCAGCGGACCACTTCGAGTTCGCGGGCGGTCAAAGCCGGCACGGAGGGTCGGGGTTCGTTGCGACGCAGTCGGTCGAACACGTCGAAGGCGTGCAGCGCGATCATGCCGAGTTCATTCAGTTCGGCCTGGCTGAGCGGCGGCCGTGTGCCATCAAAACGCATGAGGAAGCGATTGCCATCGACCGAATGCAGCGGCATGGCGGCACTCGAGACGATTTCGAAACGACGTTGCAATTCCACCATCTGTGGATGGAATTCGAGATTGTGCTTGTCGTCGTGGTCGATCGACCAACTGACCGGAAGCGCCGACGTCAGAAGCAGCGGCGCGAGTGGGCAACGACGCATGAGGCGCCGCCGGTCGAATTCGCGGACATAATCCCGCGGCCAAGTGGTTTCGACAATCAGCGGTGCCAGAAGAATATCGTCCGGGTCCGGCGACGCGAGCAGCGTAACGTGCCGGAAGCCGAATTCCAGTGCGACCTTTTTCAAGGCGGAGATGACGTCCGGATGCGATTCCGACGAGGAAATCTCCTTTGTCAGAGCCGCCTGCCGTTCGAGCGTGATCATGGTGCTCCCAAAACCTGACACCCAGTTATGTTGGGGCGCAACGATTATACCAAAAATGATGTATTGCCAGCATAATTTTTCGAACTTAACGCACCGAAAAGAAGCTTGTTGGGCTTTTGCTCAAAATTTCTTGTTATTTCAGCGATTTATGTTGAGACAAAATAAGGAGTTTTCGCGACGATCGAGCGGTTTTCTATATTTGCGAAAATATAACGGGCGGCGATTCGTTCGATCATGTTTGTCGATTGCTTGATAGCCAAATGTGATTGATGGGGATGGCGTTCTGCCAAGCCTTGCCCTATCAGGCCGTTTCAGCGATTTTCCGCGCTCGCAGTCTTAAGGAGATACCACTTGCCGACCGTAGCTTCCGATATCGAAATCGCGCGTGCCGCCACCAAGAAGCCGATCTTCGAGATCGGTGCCCGGCTTGGCATCGCGTCAGAAGATCTCGTTCCTTACGGTCACGACAAGGCGAAAGTCAGCGCGGAATTCATTAACGCACAATCGAAAAAGCCGGATGGCAAGCTCATTCTTGTGACGGCGATCAACCCGACGCCTGCCGGCGAGGGCAAGACGACCACCACGGTCGGACTTGGCGACGGTCTGAACCGCATCGGCAAGAAGGCGATGATCTGTGTTCGCGAACCGTCGCTAGGCCCCTGTTTCGGCGTCAAGGGTGGTGCTGCCGGCGGCGGTTATGCGCAGGTCGTGCCGATGGAGGATATCAATCTCCACTTCACCGGCGATTTCCACGCCATCACCTCGGCGCACAACCTGCTGGCCGCGATGATCGACAACCACATCTATTGGGGCAATGAGCTCAATATCGATGTGCGCCGCGTCACATGGCGCCGGGTCATGGACATGAACGATCGCGCGTTGCGCCAGATCGTCGGTTCGCTCGGCGGCGTGTCGAACGGTTTTCCGCGTGAAGGCGGTTTCGATATCACGGTTGCTTCGGAAGTGATGGCGATCCTCTGCCTTGCCTCGGATCTGGAAGACCTCGAGCACCGTCTTGGCAATATCATCGTCGCCTATCGTACCGACAAAACGCCGGTGTTTGCCCGCGACCTGAAGGCCGATGGCGCCATGGCGGTTCTCCTGAAGGATGCCATGCAGCCGAACCTGGTGCAGACGCTGGAAAACAATCCGGCCTTCGTGCATGGCGGTCCGTTTGCCAATATCGCGCATGGCTGCAATTCGGTGATCGCCACAAAGACGGCGCTGAAGCTGGCCGATTACGTGGTGACGGAAGCCGGTTTCGGTGCCGATCTCGGCGCTGAAAAATTCTTCGATATCAAATGCCGCAAGGCTGGCCTGAAGCCGGATGCGGCCGTCATCGTCGCCACCGTGCGCGCGCTTAAGATGAATGGTGGCGTTGCAAAGGAAGATCTGGGTCGTGAAGACGTCGAGGCTCTGACGCGCGGTTGCTCAAACCTTGGCCGCCATGTCGCCAATGTCCGCAAATTCGGCGTGCCGGTCGTTGTCGCCATCAACCATTTCATTTCCGACACCGATGCGGAAGTTCAAGCGGTGAAGGATTATGTGGCGCATCTCGGCGCTGAGGCGATCCTGTGCCGCCACTGGGCCGAAGGCTCTGCCGGCATCGAGGAACTGGCCTGGAAGGTCGTGGAAATGGCACAGTCGGGCACGGCGAAATTCGAGCCGATCTATCCCGACGCAATGCCGCTGATGGAAAAGATCGAGGCGGTTGCAGCCAAGATCTATCACGCTGGCGAAGTGACGGCGACCAAGGCGGTGCGCGACCAGCTGAAGGCCTGGGAAGAGCAGGGGTACGGGGATCTGCCGGTCTGCATGGCGAAAACCCAATATTCCTTCTCGACGGATCCGACACTTCGCGGTGCGCCCGAGGGCCATGTCGTGCAGGTGCGTGAAGTGCGGCTTTCGGCCGGTGCCGGTTTTGTCGTTGCCATCACCGGCGAGATCATGACCATGCCCGGCCTGCCGCGTTCGCCGGCAGCGGAGCGGATCGTGCTGAACGAGCAGGGGTATATCGAAGGGCTGTTCTAGGCCCGTTGTCCACGCGCGTCGGAAAAATTGCCCCTCACCCTAACTCTCTCCCCGCTTGCGGGGAGAGGGGACGTGGCACACGTGGCTTGTATCTCTGGGGGTAAGCGGCGCGGCATGTTCCCCACTCCCCGTAGGCGGGGAGAAGGTGGCGGCAGCCGGATGAGGGGCAGCCGAAAAAGTCGTCACCTGCAATACCGGTACCCGTTTTTGCGATCCAGCACGTCGAGATGCAGGTGATCCTGATGGGTCGCATCGCTGCCGGGTGAAAGAACCGTCGAGAAATACAGGCAGGCGCTGGCCGTGGCGGTGCGCTGGAAGGCGCCTTCCAGTGTTGAATCCTCCTCGCGCGGTTTCATCTCGAATGTTTCGCCATTGTCGAGCTTGAAGGCGGCGACATCGATGGCGTTTCCGCGCGCATGTTCGGATACCTTGCCGCTTGAGGCGCTGTTGCGCAGGCGGCAGGCATAGGTTGAGCCGGGCACGATGCCGGTCACCCTGCGGCCCGGCATGGCGACACTCATGGCTGGCTGGACGTTGTCCTTCATCCAGGTGGCCAGCGCCTTGGCGGTTTCGCAGCGCATCTGCGCACCGCCGGTATCGACGCCGGGAAGAATTTCTTTCACCGCGATCGGCTGTTCGATGCCGCAACCGGGTTCTTCGCCTGTTATGGCGGGGATGGTTTCGAATTTGGTGCCAAGCGCGGTGATATCGGCAAGGCAGGCTTTCAGCTCTTCCGGGTCTTCCTTTTCGAGCGGTGGAGGCGGCGGGTTTTCGGCCTTTTCCTCTTCCTTCTTTTCGTCGTCTGTCTTGGGTTGATCGGCCTTGCCCGGTTCTGCGGTTTTTTGCTCGTCTTCTTTGGCAGCAGGCTTTTCGCCTTCCAGCTTTTGCTCTGCTTTGTCCGTGTTTTCCGGCTTTGCGGTATTTTCTGTCGGCGGCTCGGGTTTCGGCATTGGTTTTGGAACGTCTGCCGCTTCCGACTGTTCGGGAGAGGGCGCAGGATTTTCAGCCGGCACCGGTGTTTTTTCCGCAGTGTCAGGCATAGGCGGTTTGGTTTCCGGTGAGCCCGGTGCAGCGGTCTCCGCTGTTACCGGCTTTGTGTCTTCTGCCTCTTTTGCTGGTGAAGCGCTTTCTTCGGGCGGTGAGCCCGGTTTCGGTAGCGGCACAGGGACGGTCGCGAGTGCAGGGACAGATGGCGTCGCATTCCGTGTCTTGGCCGGGCGTGCGCGGCGGCGTTCTGACTGTTTCGATCGGGCAGACTGTTTTCTGGCGCCGATATCCTTCATGAAGCGGTCGAAGGCATTGATCGGCACCACGTCCGTTCGCTCCACGGCCTGCACCGGAGGGTGGGGTGGCATGGCAGCGCCGAAGCCAAACGGCAGACAGGCGAAAACACAAAGGATTTGCTTCATCCTTCATTGGTCCTTTCATCTTCGGGTGAGCCATTTTCGGACGCCCGGCGAGGAGGGGAACGCGAATGGCGCTGATTTGGTCGCATCCAAACGGCAATAAAATTGCGGCAGGAATCCGCTTGCATGGTTTTCAAAGCCACGCTAACAATTCGCCCCATGATGAACTCGATGAACATTGCTAACTGGTGGTGGGCACGCTGACGCGGCCTTGACCAGTCATGTCCATCGACAAGACGACGACAAGCCGCCCGAACCACGAGGCGGCTTTTTTGTTGAGCCGCCAACAGGATCGGGCAAAGTATCCGAGAGGCGAAATATGGTTACGGTTATCGAAGACGACGGTTCGGAAAGTTATTCGACGCGGGGCGGCATCAGTGTTCGTCGTCAGCGCAGGCCGGCTGAATATGCGACGGCGATCAGCAGTTATGTCGACCGACTGGACGAGCGTCGCGGTGCGGTGTTTTCCTCCAATTACGAATATCCGGGCCGTTACACCCGCTGGGACACCGCGATCGCTGATCCGCCGCTCGGCTTTTCCTCTAATGGCCGAAAAGTCTGGATCGAAGCCTATAACGGCCGTGGTGAAGTGCTTCTCGGTTTCGTTGTCGAGCGACTCGCAAAGGAACCGGAACTGACGCTCGGCGAGCGTTCCGCCCGCCGTCTCGACCTCACCGTCAACGAGCCGACCCGCGCCTTTACCGAGGAAGAGCGCTCGAAAATGCCGACCGTGTTTACGGTCCTGCGCGCCGTCGTCGATCTGTTTTATTCGGATGCGGATAGCGCCATCGGTCTTTTCGGCGCTTTCGGTTACGATCTCGCCTTCCAGTTCGATGCCATAAAACTGTCGCTCGCCCGCCCGGAAGACCAGCGCGACATGGTGCTTTTCCTGCCGGACGAAATTCTCGTCGTCGACCACCACGCCGCCAAGGCCTGGGTCGATCGCTATGACTTTTCGAAGAATGGCGTGACGACCGAGGGCAAGGATTCGGAGATCGCGCCCGATCCGTTCCAGCGCACCGATGTCATTCCGCCGAAGGGTGATCACAAGCCGGGCGAATATGCAGCGCTCGTCACCCGCGCCAAGGAAAGTTTTCGTCGCGGTGACCTGTTTGAGGTCGTGCCGGGCCAGAAATTCATGGAGCGTTGCGACAGCAATCCGTCGCAGATTTCCAACCGCCTGAAGGCGATCAACCCGTCGCCCTATTCCTTCTTCATCAATCTCGGCCATCAGGAATATCTGGTCGGCGCTTCGCCGGAAATGTTCGTGCGCGTGTCGGGCCGTCGCATCGAGACCTGCCCGATCTCCGGCACGATCAAGCGTGGCGAGGATGCGATCGCCGATAGCGAGCAGATCCTGAAACTGCTGAACTCCAAGAAGGACGAGTCCGAGCTGACCATGTGCTCGGATGTTGATCGCAACGACAAAAGTCGCGTCTGCGAGCCGGGTTCTGTCAAGGTGATCGGTCGTCGCCAGATCGAGATGTATTCGCGCCTGATCCACACGGTCGACCATATCGAAGGCCGTCTGCGCCCCGATATGGACGCCTTCGACGGCTTTCTGTCCCACGCATGGGCTGTGACCGTCACCGGTGCGCCAAAATTGTGGGCGATGCGCTTTGTCGAGCAGAATGAGCGCAGCCCGCGCGCATGGTATGGCGGCGCGATCGGCATGGTCGGCTTCAACGGCGACATGAATACCGGCCTGACGCTCAGAACCATCCGCATCAAGGACGGCATTGCCGAGGTGCGGGCAGGGGCGACGCTCTTGAACGATTCGAACCCGGAAGAGGAAGAAGCCGAAACCGAACTGAAGGCATCCGCCATGATTTCCGCCATCCGTGATGCGCGCGCCGGCAATTCCGGCAAGGTTTCCCGTGATGTCGCCAAGGTTGGCGAAGGGGTGAAAATCCTGCTGGTCGATCATGAGGATAGTTTTGTCCACACGCTCGCCAATTATTTCCGCCAGACCGGAGCTACCGTTTCGACGGTGCGCACGCCGGTGCCGCAGGAAATCTTTGACCGCATCGATCCCGATCTCGTCGTGTTGTCACCCGGTCCCGGCAATCCGAAGGACTTTGACTGCAAGGCGACCATCAAGGCAGCGCGCGCCCGTAACCTGCCGATCTTTGGCGTCTGCCTCGGCCTGCAGGCGCTGGCGGAAGCCTATGGCGGCGAGTTGCGCCATCTCGCCATCCCGATGCACGGCAAGCCGTCGCGTATTCGTGTGCTGGAGCCGGGGATTGTGTTCTCGGGCTTGTCCAAAGAGGTGACGGTTGGCCGTTACCACTCGATCTTTGCCGATCCGGCCACGCTCGACCGTGATTTCATCATCACCGCCGAAAGCGAGGATGGCACGATCATGGGCATCGAACATGCCAAGGAGCCGATTGCGGCCGTGCAGTTCCATCCGGAATCGATCATGTCGCTGGGCGGCGATGCCGGCATGCGGATGATCGAGAATGTCGTGGCGCATCTGGCAAGGAAACGCGAAACGAAGGCGGCGTGACCGGTTTCTGTACCTTTACGGGGATGGGAAACCGGGATGGCTGACCTAGATCCCTCTTAGATTTGACGGGGATCCTGCAATGCGCTCACGACTTTATTGCAAAATGCTGCTGGCAGCTCTGGCATTCGCGCCGCTGCCAGCGGCGGCCGAGACAAAGGCCGAACGTGTCAATACATTCGTTGATGTTCTCCGGCCCCTATACCCGGTGTTGCTGGGCAGTGTCGGGGTATGGGAAACCGATCCCCAACGGGTGGAAATCTTCGTCAGGAAAACGGCAACCGGCATTGCCGCCGTCGTGCCTGCCGATTGTGACGCTGCAAGGTTCAAAGAGGACAATTGCGGGCTCAAAATGCTGGTGCAGCCATCCTCATCGATGGCGCCGACCGTGCGCGAACGTGAACTCATCGCCCGCCAATCCTATCGTGCAGACGAGACGCCACGTCGCGGCGACATCATTCTGTTCGACACCAAGACGGCCTATTCTGACAAGCCCGTCACCTATGTGAAGCGGTTGATCGGCCTGCCGGGAGAGACGGTCGAGTTGAAACGTGGCGTCGTGTTCGTTGATGGACGTGCATTGTCGCAGTCCGCAACGGAGCAATCCTTCGAGGCGCGGGGAGGCGGTGCTGTTCGTGTCCTGACTGAAACGACGCCTGAGAAGCGCCGGTACAGTATTGGCATGACCGTAAAGCCGCCGTCGACCAAAACGGACGATGCCGGTCCGTTTCATGTGCCGGAGGGACATTATTTCGTGCTGGGCGACAACAGGCACAACTCGGCCGACAGCCGATATCCCGATCAGCTCGGTGAGAACGGTTTTGTACCGGCCGGTAGCGCCACAGGGCGTCTCGTTGCCATTGTTGCGTCAAAAGATGACACCCGAATTGGGCTTGTTGTCGAGTGAATACCGAATTTGCCAAAGCTGAAAAGAAATGAAGACGTGACGAGCGAAATCAACATCGAACCGATCGAAGAGAAACATGTCGAGGGTTTTCGCGAGGCCCTCGACATCGTTGCGCGTGAGCGAAAATACCTGGTGTTTCTGGAAGCGCCGCCCGTCGAGGCGATGCTGTCCTTCGTGCGCGGCAATATCGCGGCTGGCCATCCGCATATGGTGGCGGTTGTTGATAGCAAGGTCGTTGGCTGGTGCGATATTCGTCGTGGCTCGCGGGATGCGGAAGCCCATCGCGGCGTGCTCGGTATGGGCATCATCCCCGGTTATCGTGACCGGGGATTGGGTCGCAAACTGATACTTGCCACGCTTGAGGCTGCGAAAACTGCCGGCATGCACCGGGTGGAGTTGCACGCCCATGCCGACAATCTGCGTGCTATCGCTCTCTATGAGAAGGTCGGCTTCGTGCATGAGGGTGCTGCGCGCGATGCGATCATGATCGATGGTCGTTACATCGACAGTGTGCTGATGGCCTTGATCCTGGATTGAAGCCGCCGCCTGACCCTTTGACAAAATCCGTAACCTGAGCCATATCCACGTCAATTCGAAACCGCCGCCGCGAGACGATCTCGCTGTGGCGGTTTCGTCGTTTCAGGCATGGCGTTCTGCAAATCATTCGCAGACGCATTTGGGGATTTTTTGACGTGGTGAAGGAAGACAGGACCGTCGAGAGGCTGGCAATGTGGGGCATTCCGATCTCGATCGGTGTGCTGGGCCTCAAGCTCGGGGCGTGGTGGGTGACCGGTTCGGTGGCGCTGTTGTCGGACGGGCTGGAATCGCTGGTCAATGTGGCTGCCGCCTTCATCGCCTATTTCGTCATTCGTTACGCGCAGCGTCCCGCCGATCACGATCATCAGTTCGGGCACCACAAGGCCGAATATATTTCGGCGGTTCTCGAGGGCGTGCTGATCGTTGTTGCAGCTCTGCTGATCATTCAGGAGGCTTGGCAGGCGGTGATGCGGCCGGTCATGCCGGAGGCGCCGTGGCTTGGTCTCGGCATCAACGCCGTCGCGGGTGTGATCAATGCCGTTTGGGCAACCACGCTGATCCGCGCGGGCAGGGCGCATCGCTCTGTGGCCCTGACGGCGGATGGCCAGCATATCATGTCGGATGTGGTGACTTCGGCTGGCGTTTTTGTCGGTCTCGTTCTGGCTGTGGTGACCGGTTACGCCATTCTCGATCCGCTGCTCGCCATTTTTGTCGCCATCAACATCCTTTGGCAGGGTTACAAGGTCATCACCCATTCGCTTGGCGGCCTGATGGACAAGGCGTTGGAGCCGGAGGAAGAGGCAGCGGTGCGCGAGGCGATTACCACCCATTGCGGTGGCGCGCTTGACGTGCACGACCTCAAGACACGCCGGGCGGGTTCTGCCGCTTTCATCGATTTTCATCTCGTTGTGCCGGCCAAAATGACCGTGCGTGAGGCGCATGTCATTTGCGACCGCTTGGAAGATGCGATCAAAGAGGTTATTCCCGGCGCCACATTGGCGATCCATGTCGAGCCCGAGGGCGAACACGCGCATGGACAGACTGTCTCAATCGAAGGAATAGGCAAATGACGATGACGGATGTCAGCGGGCTGTCGCAGCTCGGCAAACAGGTGGATGCACCGAAAAGCCCGGAAGAAGCCGTGCTGGAACGTGTGCCCAACAGCAATCAGGGCATGGATTACGTGACGCGTTTCACAGCGCCGGAATTCACCTCGCTCTGCCCGATGACCGGCCAGCCGGATTTCGCCCATATCGTCATCGATTATATTCCCGATGCCTTTCTGGTGGAATCCAAGTCGCTGAAGCTTTTCCTGACGTCGTTCCGCAATCACGGCGCCTTTCACGAGGATTGCTCGGTCTATATCGCCAAGCGCCTTGTCGACCTCTTGCAGCCGAAGTGGTTGCGGATCGGCGCCTACTGGTATCCGCGCGGCGGCATTCCGATCGACGTCTTCTGGCAGACCGGCGATGTTCCGGCCGGCGTCTGGCTACCGGATCAGGGCGTGCCGACCTATCGTGGACGTGGGTGAGGAGCGGTCCGGCGCAGCCGGAGCAATCGATCCAGTGGATCGATTGCAGTGACGAACGCACCGAGCCCAAGCGAGGGGCCGGGATCGGTCGCCCCATTCTCCGAGACCAAAAGCGCCGGAAAGCATCTCTCCGGCGCTTTTCGTTTGTGAGATGACGATCAGACGTCGAGACTATCGTCGCTGCCGCTGAAATCGTCATCACTGTCATCCGACGCGCCATTGTCGTCGTAATCAGCTTGCTCGATATTGCCGTCATCCGAGGCTTGCTGTGCATCGCTATTGTCGGCACTATCGCCATAATAGTTGTTGATCACCGTTTCCTCGATCGGTGCGCCACCGAATGCCGCAGCACCTTCAGCCGGGGAACCCCAGCCAAAGCTGGAAACGTGATTGCTGAAGACACTGGAGAGGGAATTGGCGAGCAGCATGCCGCCGGCGACCCCTGCTGCCGTGCCGAGCGCACCACGCAGAAAGCTGCCGCCGGCAGATGGCGCATAGGATTGCCCGCCAAAAGACTGGCTGCCGCTCCATGGGCCGCTTGGCTGCTGTGGTGCACGATAGTCAGTGTTGTCGTAGCTGCTATTGCCGCGATAGGCCTGGTTCGGAACGGGAATGCGGTCGGGCCGCTCATTGCTCCACGGTCCGGCATTGCCGCTACTCTGCCGCGGCTGGTCGCTGTTGCCGAAAATCGAACTGAGGAAACCGCCGCCGCCCTGGCGCTGGCCGTTGCCGGCATTTTCCAGCTCTGCCACGCGCGCCTCAAGCTGCTGAATGCGGTGCGAGGCTGCCTCCAATCCCTTTTCCTGAACGATGACGGCCTGCGCGAGGTAATAGGTCGCATAAGGCTGACGGCGCGTCTGTTCGTCGATCAGTGTTTCCGCGTCTCGGTCGCGCGGGGTGGAGGATGCGGTCTGAACGCGGTCGAACAATGCGATGAGAAGCTGGCGTTCTTCGGGTGACATATCTGCCTCCTTGGCGGTGATATCCACCCATAAAATTAAGAAGGGATCGTGGCTTTTCAAAGCGACGATCCCTTACATTTCGGTAATCTGAAGGTCTGGTAATTGCCGGCTTAACCGAAGACCAGCGACAGGCCGAGCAGTGCGGTGATGACGCCAAGGCCGCGCGCAATATAGGGGCTGAAGCGGGCGATGCCGAGACCGAGCGCAATGCCGGCGACATGCAGTATTGCGGTGGCGATGACAAAACCGACGCCGAATTGCAGCGCACCGGCAGAGCCGAGTTCATCGCCATGGGCGTGGCCGTGGAAGAGCGCGAAAATTCCGACGATCGCAGCCGATGCGGCGACCGGCAGTTTGACCGCCATGGCGACGAACAGGCCGAGCGCGATCACCGATGCAAGTATGGCAGGCTCCACGAAGGGCAGATCGATGCCTGATACGGCAATGGCAAAACCGAACGCCATCGTACCGACGAACGCAGAGGGGACGATCCACAAGGCGCGTCTGACATCGCTGCCTTGCGCGATCTGGGCCGCCCAGAGGCAGACGGCGACCATGGTCAGGATATGATCCATGCCGAACAGCGGGTGCGAAAAACCCGCCATGAATGAGCCGTGCTCTTCGGGATTGAGATGCGCGAAGGCGGGTGCAGTGGCGCCTGCGAAAATGGCGGCGGTGAGAGAAAGACGTTTGAATATGGACATTATTGTTCCCCTTGATGCCCGAGCCGCGGAGAGGATGCTTGCGCAGTCGGTCTGTGGCCAAGATCAGGGAGATCGGATTTCGGCGTCCATGGGGAAAATGCCGGGGATAATCCAGCGACAAGGAATTCACCTTAAGCCCATTCGCACATTGTTTTAACGATGCGAACGCATTATGTCCGGTATCGACACGTCCATGCTGGAGACACTGATGAACGACGAAAACGACGACGACAAGACGAAGGAATTGCCGCTCGGCAAGGAGACTGAAGCCAATCTCTTCAAGTCCCGCTCGATCTTCATCTATGGCGGCATCACCCAGGAACTGGCGCAGAAGGTCTGCACCCAGCTGGTTGCGCTTGCTGCCGCCAGCGACGAAGACATCCGTATCTACGTGAATTCGCCAGGCGGCCACGTGGAATCGGGCGATTCGATCCATGATATGATCAAGTTCATCAAGCCGAAGGTCTGGATCATCGGTACCGGCTGGGTCGCTTCCGCCGGCGCGCTGATTTATGTTTCGGTTCCGAAGGAACGTCGTCTGGCGCTTCCGAACACCCGCTTCCTGCTGCATCAACCGTCCGGCGGCACGCGCGGCATGGTTTCCGACATCGAGATCCAGGCACGCGAAATCATCAAGATGAACCAGCGTCTGATCAAGATTTTCTCCAAGGCCACAGGCCAGTCGGAAGAAAAGATCGCCAAGGACATCGATCGCGATTATTGGCTCGGCGCCGAAGATGCCGTCGAATACGGTCTGGTTTCCAAGATCATCACGAGCCAGTCGGAAATCTGATCCGGCTCGAGATCGAGAGAACAAAAAATCCCCCGCCGGTTCTATCGGCGGGGGATTTTTTATGGTCGGTCGAAACGATGGTCAGGCAGACTGGCGGGCGTGGGAAAACAGGTCACCACGCTCGGCCTGCCAGTTTTCGGCAAACTCGACAAAGGCTTCGGCGGACATAGGTCTGGCAAAGGCATAGCCCTGCAACGCGTGACAGCCGAGATTGCGCAGGATGTCCACATGCGCCATCGTCTCGACGCCTTCCGCGACGATCTCAATGCCTTGGCTGCGGCCGATCTCGATGATCGATGCCACAAGACGGTGCTGCGAGCCGGAGGCCTGTAGCGGCATGATCAGGCGGCGATCGATCTTCAGACGTTTCGGGTCAAGGTCCAGCAGGCTGACGATCGAGGCATGGCCGGACCCAAAATCGTCGATCTCTATATCGATGCCAAGTTCCTTCAACTGGCCTATGACCGAGCGCAGTGCCTTGTCCTGACCGTCGAAAGAGATCGATTCCAGCAGTTCGAAGGACAGGCTGCCCTTGGGGACATTCAGACTTGCGACCTGTGCCAGCAGATTTTCGTCCTTGAGGCGCTGGGCAGAGATATTGACCGAGACATGCGGGATGTTCAGTTCGCGCGCACGCCAGCGGGTCGCCTGAAACAGCGCCTTTTGCAGGATGATGGCGTCTATATCGCCCGAGCGGTGAAGCCCTTCGGCAATGTCGAGGAACTTGTCGGGCGTGAGGATGCCGCGGGTCGGATGCTGCCAGCGCGCCAAGGCCTCGACGCCGACGATATCGAGTGTCTGCGCATCGAATTGCGGCTGGAAGAAAGGGACGATCTGGTCGTTTTCGATGGCGACCAGCAATTCGTCGGAACTGCGCTTGGTGTGGATGGCGGCGAGCAGCAGCTTTTCGGAAAAGATTTCGGCGCGGTTGCGGCCGCGTTTCTTGGCTTCGTAGAGGGCGACGTCGGCATTGATCAGCAACTGTTTCGGATCTTCGGCGGCAGCGGATTGCGCCGCCACCCCCGCACTGCAGCCGACATGGCATTCATGGCCGTCCACGATGATCGGACGGGCCAGAGCCTTCACAACGGCGCGTGCCAGATTGAGGGCGCGATCCTCCGCCTTTGGGCCACTGGTCACGAAAACGAACTCGTCGCCGCCGATACGCGAGGCAAATTCGTCTCCATGAAGAAGCGCCTGCAGCCGCTTTGTCGTCTGGCGCAGAACATCGTCCCCCGCAGCGTGGCCCAGCGTGTCGTTGACCTCCTTGAAGCGGTCGAGGTCTATATGCACGAAAGCGAGCCTGTCGCTTTCCGACGTCGTCGAAGAGGCATCCATGAACTGATCGAGAAAACGGCGGTTGGGAAGTCCGGTAAGGGCGTCGTGCAGCGACTGATGTTCCAGTGTCCTGCGCGCCGAACGCAATTCGCTGTTCTGCGCCTGAAGCTGTTCCTCTCGCTGCTGCAGCGTCTGGATATGGCCGTGGCGCTGGCGGATCAGAAACCCGACCCAGATCGTCGGCAGGAGTACGGTCAGGGCGACAAGGGCCGCGTAAATGTAAAGGCGGCCGATATCCCTGGGCGTCGCCTGCCAACCTGCCTTGGGGCGGGCCGCGAGATACCATGTGTCGTAACCGAGATCGATGCGGGTACGCACGACATCCTGCGAAAACAGAGCAGTGTCGCCAAAGAAGACGTCCTTTTCCTGAGGCACGGGGCGCCGGGCGATGGTGATATCCAGTTGCTGCCGCTCGGTATCGACATTGCTGTCGCGCAGCAGCCGGTCGATATCGATGACAGTCGAAACGACACCCCAGAAATGGCCGTTTGAGGAGAGGAAAACCGGATAACGGGCAAACAGGCCCTTGCCGCCCTGAACGAGCTTGACTGGACCGGCAATCGTCGTCGTACGTCTTTTCACGGCTTCGAGAACGGATGCCGACTGTTTTGGATGGGCGTTATAGTCCTGCCCGAGGATTTCGCGGTTTTCCGCAAGCGGATAGATCATCCGGACCACCAGATCCGGCGCTGCTGCCACATTTTTCAGCTGTGACGGATGGGCAAATATGTGCTCGGCAAGCTGGGCAAATTGCACCTGCGTGATCGAAGGATTGGCGGCGATATTCGCGACAAGGCCATGGATGAGATTGACGTTGCCGTGAATGTTGGTTTCGAGACTGGAGGAAACCTGCGCAAGCTGTTCTGAAGCCGAAAGTTTTTGCGCCCACATGTCGCGCTCGTATGCGTCCTGAACGGCGCGCACGATCCCCACCGCCACCACCGCCATGACCAGAATGGCCGGCACAATGTAGGCGAGGTGGTGAGAGCGGCCAGAAAACAAGTTTCTGAGCACGCGCGTGGACGGCAAAATATTCATTCAAATGTCCCGTTGAATATGCCGTCACTATGAGAAAAAGACTTTAATTTAGTCTGATCTTTATCTGTAGGAATTGGCATGCCGCAGGTTTAGGCGGTGCTTCCTGTGGATATACTCGCCCATTGGAAAGCAGCGGCAACGTACCCGACGTGACCATGCCGGACTTGCCTGCCATCAAATCCTGTGCTCCTGCTGTCTCCATCTAGAGACGGATCCCCCCGATGCTGAAAGACTTTTCCGTACCCGCTTTGCTGATGGGCCTGCTGACCGCGTTTGTCGGTTTCGTCAGTTCCTTTGCCGTTATCGTGCAGGGCCTGTCGGCCATGGGCGCCACGCCGGATCAAGTGGCGTCGGCGCTACTTGCCGTTTGCGTGGCGCAGGCCGTGTTGGCTGTATTCTTTTCGGTTCGCCACCGCATGCCGATCATGATGGCGTGGACTACACCGGGCGGCGCGCTTCTGGCCACGACCGGCATGATCGACGGCGGGTTTCCGGCGGCTGTCGGCGCATTCGTCATATGCGGCCTGCTGATCACGCTGACCGGTCTGTTTCCGCTGTTTGGCCGGGCCGTGCGAATGATTCCGACGCCGCTGGCCAATGCCATGCTGGCCGGCATCCTGCTCGGGCTTTGCCTCGCGCCGGTAAAGGCTGTGGCGTTCAATCCGTGGTTTGGCCTGCCGATCGTGCTGGCATGGATGCTGGTGGTAACCCGCTGGCGGCTCTGGGCGGTGCCCTCGGCTCTGGCCGCCTTTATCCTCGTGCTGATCTTTGGCGTTGACCTGCCGCCGGATGCGTTGGCGCGGGTCGGGGCAGCCATCCATCCGCAGCTGGAATTCGTGGCGCCGGTGTTTACATGGCACGGCGTCGTCTCGGTGGCGCTGCCGCTGTTCATCGTCACCATGGCATCACAGAACATTCCGGGTATCGCCATCCTCAAGGCGCATGGCTACGAGCCGCCACCGAGCCCGCTGTTTGCCTCCACCGGCGTGTTTTCCGCCATCATCGCCTTTTTCGGCAGCGTTCCCGTCAATCTCGCCGCCATCACCGCCGCGATGTGCGCCAGCGAAGACGCGCATCCCGACCCGAAGCGGCGCTATTGGGCAGCTGTTGTCGGCGGCAGCGCCTATATCGTACTCGGCCTGATCGCCGGTGGCATCATCGCCTTCGTGTCGCTGGCGCCGCCCATCCTGTTGCAGGCGGTGGCGGGGCTGGCCCTGATCGGCGCACTGTCGAATGCGGCGCATGCTGCTTTCCATGATCCGGCTGCGCGCGAAGCGGCGGCTATCACCTTTCTGGTGACGGCGTCGGGAACGACCTTTGCCGGCATTTCCGGCGCCTTCTGGGGGCTGGTGGCCGGTGGCTTCGTTCTGTGGTTGATGCGGTTCACCAAGGGGCGCCGCTGATGTTGCGATCTCTGGTCGCCTTGGCGCTGCTGGCGACCGCACTTGGTTTTGGCTGGTTGTTCATAGATCGCTACTGGCTCTGGCGGGATTGTATCGCGGCGTCACAGTCGAGCTGCGTGACGCCCGACGGTGCCAATCTGACGGCGGGCGGTGCGGTCTGGAGCTTGTTTTCGCTCGGTTTTCTGATCGTGTCGATCATCGTGTTTCTGAGAGGGCGGCGTCGATAGGCCGGTCGGGCGTACCAAAAGTCAAAAAGCCGTTCTTGCCACATCCATCACCCGCCGCTATAGATTCGCCCATGACCATGACAGGCGCGATCATGTTTGACCGTTTTGCCGCCCGCAGCACCGCTGCCGGGGCGACGGTTTTCGCGCCTCTCTCGCTTCTTAGCCTCGACCTTACACTCGGTTGCCGGGTCCGTTGAGGAGCGCCCGGCGGCCGACAAAGCCCGCCGGCGTAAGAGCTCCTCGCATCAAATCCCTGAAATGAAGTAGGACCATAAGGTCCAGCATCCGCAGTTTGCCGCCGTCGATGAACGGCATCGAGCCAACTGCTCCTGCGGATGAGACGCGAAGGACGAAAGACATGGACAGCAAGATTTCCGCATCCACCAAGGGCATGCAGTCGGCAGGCGTAAAGTACCGCGCCTATCCGGCCATCAATATTCCCGACCGCACATGGCCCTCCAAAACCATCGAAAAGGCGCCGATCTGGTGTTCGGTCGACCTGCGCGACGGCAACCAGTCGCTGGTCAACCCGATGGGCCATGACCGCAAGGCACGCATGTTCAAGCTGCTGCTGGACATGGGTTTCAAGGAAATCGAGATCGGTTTCCCGTCCGCCTCACAGACCGATTTCGACTATGCCCGCTGGTGCGTGGAAGAGGGGGGCGTGCCGGAAGACGTATCCTTGCAGGTGCTGGTGCAGTGCCGCCCGGAATTGATCACCCGCACTTTCGAAGCGCTGGAAGGCGCGCACAAGCCGATTATTCACTTCTACAACTCGACCTCGGAACTGCAGCGCCGCGTGGTGTTCGCCAAGGATGTGCATGGCATCAAGCAGATCGCCGTCGACGCCGCCAAGATGATCACCGACATGGCGGAAAAGGCCGGTGGCGGTTACCGTTTCGAATATTCCCCGGAAAGTTTTACGGGCACCGAGCTGGAAGTGGCTCTGGAGATCTGCAATGCCGTCATCGCCGAAGTGAAGCCGACTGCCGACAACAAGCTGATCCTCAACCTGCCGTCCACCGTCGAAATGGCGACGCCGAACATCTATGCCGACCAGATCGAATGGATGTGCCGCAACATCGACAACCGCGAAAACGTCATCATCTCGGTTCACCCGCACAATGACCGCGGCACCGGCATCGCCGCGACCGAACTGGCGCTGATGGCAGGGGCCGACCGTGTCGAAGGCACGCTGTTCGGCAATGGCGAGCGCACGGGCAATGTCGACGTGGTGACGCTGGCCTTGAACATGTTCACGCAAGGCATTGATCCGGAACTGGATTGCTCCGATATCGAGCGCATCAAGGACGTTTACGAATATTCCAACGAGATGGTCATCCCGGAACGTCACCCTTACGTCGGGGAGCTGGTCTACACGGCGTTTTCCGGCTCGCATCAGGATGCCATCAACAAGGGCATGAAGGCGATCAAGGTCGCCAACCATCCGATCTGGGAGGTGCCGTACCTGCCGATCGACCCGCAGGATGTCGGCCGTTCCTACGAGGCGATCATCCGCATCAACTCGCAGTCGGGCAAGGGCGGCATCGCCTACATTCTCCAGCAGGACTACGGCATCAACCTGCCGCGCAATCTGCAGGTGGAGTTCCGCGAAGAAATCCAGCGCATCACCGACGAAGAGGGCAAGGAGCTTTCTTCCAAGCGCATCTATGAGCGTTTCATCGAACGTTATGTCGAGCAGCCGCAGGGTCGTCTGAAATTCGTCGATCACCAGACCTTTCCGGCCGGTCTCGAACACAAGGGCGTGCGTGTCGTGTCCGCCGAGATCACCGACAATGGCGTGGTGAAGACGATCGAGGGCAAGGGGACTGGCCCGATCGACGGTTTCATCAACGCCCTGTCGACCTATCTCGGCATCGAACTGTCGGTGAACGACTATTCCGAACACTCGCTGCAGCACGGCTCGAACGCATCGGCCATCGCCTATGTCGATATGCAGCATCCGGGTGGAAAACTGTTTGGTGCCGGCGTCAACACCAATATCGTCGCGGCATCGCTGGAGGCGATCGTTTCGGCGGCGAACCGCGTGATTGCCGAGCGCTGATCGTCCAAGGCTTCACTTGAAAACGAAACGGCCCGGAATCGCTTCCGGGCCGTTTCGTTGTTTGGGTGATGATGGCTCAGATGCGGCCGGCGACTTTTGCCGCGATGCTGTCCAGATTGGCATCGGAGGAAGCGCCGGTGACGACATAATCCGTCTGGTCTCGATGCCAGGCGATCAGGCCGATATCGTCGCGGATCTGCTCGGCCATGTTCTGGTCGTTGCCGACGAGGTTGCGGGCGAAGCAGATCGAGATGATGCCGCCATCCTCATCGCGATAGACGAGTTGGCCAACCGGTTTGCCGGCGGCGGAGAAGAGGCGGCCACCGAGAAATTTGAGCTTGTCGGCGCTGAGGTCGGGGACGCGGAAGGAGACGCCGGTCGTGGCCATCAGCCAATCGACCAGATGCGGGCTGTCCGATGCCGGTACCTCAACGAGATGATCGGTCTGACGCGAAAAGACCCGGTGATGTGTGGCGATGTCTTCCAGCCAGCCGCTGGTAACCGGCATGGCAAGATCAGCGAATGTCTGCATTTGCGGGCGGCTGCCGATCATGTAGCCGATGCCGCCGGCGAAAAGCGCAACCATGACGCATCCCATGATGGCCTGACGGCGTGTCGGTTTGAACTGCAGTTGCGGGCGTTGCGCCTGCGGCAGGCGGACCGCCTTGCGCGGAGGTGTTGCCGTCTTGATGGTGCGCACCAAGGTCAGCGGAACCGGCTCGCGCAGAACTTCGGCAAAGGCATGCAGGCCGAATTCGTTGCCGCGGCGCAGCGTTTCCTGCGCATCGCGCACATGCGGATCATTGCCGGCCAGCAGGGCTTCGACCTCTATCCTGTCGGTATCGTTGAGTTCACCGTCAAGAGCGGCGGAGAGGCGCGAATCGTTGTTCAAATTCCGGGAGGAAGGCATCAGGCTCTCCGCTCGGCATTTTCGGCGACATGAGCGGAAAAATGCCGGCGTGCGATCGCGACATTGTCTGAGACCGCCTCCGCGGCAATTCCGAGGATCGCCGCCGATTCGGCGTAGCTATGGTCTTCGACGCAGACCAGAAGAAAGCTTGCCGCAGCACCTTCCGGAAGATCGAGGATGGCGTGATAGCCTGCAAATCCGTTGTGCCCAGCAGTGTCGTCGCTCGCTTGTTTGCGCTTCTTGGATTGCTCCAGCCATACAGCATGGATCAGCGAAAAAGCCCAGCTTTCAAGCCGGCTGCCGTTGTCGAAATGCGGTGCCTTCAAGACCGCGCGCAGACAGGCGTCCCCGACCAGTTCATCGACCATGTCCGGTTGCCCGCAGAGTGCCAGCGCGAAACGCCGAAGCCGCGGCAAAAGGGAAACAAGGTCGCGTCTGATATCTGTCAGGTCAGGCTGCAGGGTCATGTCCGTCCGATGCGTTGAGTGATGGTGATGGCATGCGAATGGGGAGAATTTGCGATATAAAAACACCGCTGGCTTTCGCCAGGCTGTCATGATGATGGCAGGGGCACCACTTGCGGCATTGGTATCGGCGTTTCCCTCGGGTCGTGTCCGTAAAACAGCCGGGTGTGATCGAGTGCGATTGCATCCGCGGTTTCGGTCAGGCCGTGGCGCTCGCAGATCAGGTTCCATGCACCGGGTTCGCCGGTCAGCGTGAAGAGATTGTAGGCGGCACGGGGTTTGTGACCGCCGGGGCCTTGCGAAGCCGATGCAATGCCGACGACCGGTATCTGCCCACCGCTATGCGTTTTCAGGAAATAGACAGTGTCGAGATGGGTGTGCCCGTGCAGGATCAGTTCGGCGCCGCCCATGGACATGGCTGCGTTGAAGCGGCGTATGCCGATCATCCGCTTGTGGCGGGCGGCGGCCCCCCTGATCGGCGGATGGTGGATCATCACCACGCGAAACAGGCCTTCGTCGCCGGCTTTTTTCAGCAGTTCAACGGTTTCGCGTGCCTGCCGGGCGCTGAAAAACCCGGTGGCAGAAAACGGAGGCGTGGCCAGCGAGGTGGAACAGCCGATGATGGCGATCGGTCCGCGGCGACGGTAGGTCGGGAAAACGTGGTCGTCGTCCGGCCAGTCTTTTGGACTGTCGTCGCCGGCGATAAACGGGTACCAGCGTTTTACGGACTTGTCGTGGGCGCCGGGCACATATGCATCGTGATTGCCGGGCACGACGGTTGTCGCAAGTGGTTCGCCGACGCTTTCCAGCCATTCGCCTGCCAGGCGGATTTCGATCTCAGTCGCAAGATTGACGAGGTCACCGGTAATCATCAGGTGGTCGGGATGATGGTCCCGGATATCGCTGAGGAGGAGGTCGAGCGTGTTGACGAGCAGATGCTTGCGCCGATTGCGGTGCCAGTTGATGAAGCCCGTTATCCGCTTGGAAAAAAGCTCGCGCAAGGTTAACTGCGGAAGCGGCCCGAGATGGATGTCGGAAATATGCGCGAACCTGTACATGGGGTCATGACATAGGGCTGTCCGGCCCAAGGAGCAAGCGTGATGAGTGATGAAGGCGTACCGGAAATTTCCCGTAAAAGCACACGGATCATGGTGTGGCTGCTGCATCGCTATTTTCTTTTGACACGCAGCATGACGCTGGGGGTGCGGGCCGCCTGTTTCGATGAGGAGGGCAGGGTGTTTCTCGTGCGCCATACTTACTTGCCGGGCTGGTATCTTCCTGGCGGCGGCGTGGAGCGCGGTGAGACGATGCGTGCTGCGCTTGTCAAGGAATTGCGTGAGGAAGGAAATCTGGAAATTCTTGGGAATCCGCAGCTTTTTGCCAGTTACTTCAATCGTAATACAAGTAAGCGCGACCATGTACTTATGTATCGTGTAAATGTCAGGCAGACTTCCGCGCGTTTACCTGACAAGGAAATAGCCGAAAGCGGTTTTTACTCGCTCGACGCTTTGCCCGACGGCGTGACCAAGTCGACCGTGAGGCGGATAAAAGAATTGTCGGGTGCCGCCGAAGTGGATGACTACTGGTAGGATATTTAAGGCGATAAACATTCACCTACCGGTTGCTTGCAACTGCATGTATCGTCGATAATCATGTCCTAATAAACGGGGATCAGGGACATGACGAAAATCGAGATGGCGATCGACCACCTGATGGCGACGCACAAGCTGGCCGTGCAGGAACATGAGGTGATGCTGGCCTATTTTATCGGCCTCGCACTGGAGGAAGCGCGGGAGGAATTGGCGCGCAGACGAAAGACGCGCGTCGCGCTCAACTGACAAAAATATCGCTGCTCGGTTCGAGCGCCGTCACTTCGCCTTGCCAACACTTTTGCGTGTGTGTGGGGGCGTCAGGTCGATATAAGGCCCGGCCGGCACGATACCGGTGGGGTTGATCGTCTTGTGGCTGCGGTAATAGTGGCCCTTGATATGCTCCAGGTTGACCGTGTCGGCGATACCCGGCTGCTGATAGAGATCGCGCAGATAGCCCGAGAGATTGGGATAATCGGCGATGCGTCGGATATTGCATTTGAAATGGCCGACATAGACCGGATCGAAACGGAGAAGGGTGGTGAAGAGCCGCCAGTCGGCTTCCGTGGTTTTGTTCCCGAACAGATAGCGGCTTGAGACAAGCCGTTCTTCCAGCATGTCCAGTGTTTCGAACAATTTGACCACTGCCTCTTCATAGGCTTCCTGTGTGGTGGCGAAACCGGCGCGATAGACGCCGTTATTGACGTTTGCGTAGATGACGGCATTCAGCGCATCGATGTCTTCGTGCCGGTCCTTTGGATAAAAATCCTCCGTCGAACCCGTCAGTCCATCAAAGGCGGTGTTGAACATGCGGATGATTTCCGCGCTTTCGTTGGAGACGATGGTCTGCTGATGCCTGTCCCACAGGACCGGCACCGTCACGCGGCCGGAATAGACCGGATCGGCCTTTAGATAGATCTGGTAGAGATAATCAAGGCCGTAAAGATCATCGCCGGTGGCGCCGGCCGGCCTTTTGAATTCCCAGCCGTTTTCCAGCATGAGGTAATCGACGACCGATACCGAGATCAGGTCCTCCAGCTTTTTCAGCTTGCGGAAAATCAGCGTGCGGTGTGCCCATGGACAGGCCAGCGAGACGTAGAGGTGATAGCGGCCGGCCTCGGCCTTGAAGCCGCCCTTGCCGGAAGGACCGGCAGAGCCATCTGCTGTCAGCCAGTTGCGGAACTGGGATTGTGAGCGTTCGAAACGGCCCTTGCTGGCCTTGGTGTCGTACCACACGTCCTGCCACTTGCCGTCGACGAGCATGCCCATGATAAAATCCTTCGTTGTCCTTGGCTTGTAGATACGCCAACCGCTGCGGATATCGAGGCTCGAAATTGCGAACGCTGTGTTTTTAGATTGGACGGACGAAAAAAATCCTGCTAACCGGCTTTTCACAATTTTCTGGAAACCACAATTCATGACCCAAGCCAGAGCCCTGCGACGACGCTGATCTTCCGACAAGACGCTGTAACCGGCGTCAACGAGATCACTTGTCCTGTCCGCTCTTTTTTCTACGGCTTCGGTTCATCATGGCTCCGCAACTCCTTGCAAAACACGACCTCGTTTACCTGACGGAAGATGCGTCTCACGACGACGTCATCGAACTGATCAATGCCGAGGCTTTTGGCCCCGGTCGTTTCGTCAAGGCCGCCGCGCGTATTCGCGAACAGGGGCCGCATGACCGGTCGCTTTCCTTCGTCTGCACCGATTACGGTGAAACGATCGGTTCCGTGCGGATGACGCCGGTTCTGGCCGGTGGTGTGAAAGCGCATATGCTGGGTCCGCTTGCCGTGCGGCCCTCCCACAAGAATCAGGGCATCGGCCGGGAACTGGTGCGCATCGCCATCGAGGCGGCGCGGCGCAAGGGCTCGGAAGGCGTGATCCTGGTCGGTGATCCGCCCTATTACATGCCGCTCGGTTTTGAAAAAGTGCCCTATGGCGCGCTGGAGTTTCCCGGCCCGGTCGATCCCGGCCGCGTGCTGATCGTGCCGATGGCATCGGATCTCACCGAACGGCTGAAAGGCAAAATCGGCTGGCGCCCGTAAAACAAACCCTCTAAATCTTGCCGCGCATCACGTCAGGCGAAACGTCGCCGGCGGATAATGCACGCCGGAGGGGCTTTGGAATGACGGGAATTTCCATCGAAGCGGCATTGGATCGAGCAGGAACGGGCGCCTATCAAAGGCGGCTGCTCGGTATTTTCGGCCTGGTATGGACAGCGGATGCCATGCAGGTTCTGGCGGTCGGTTTTACCGCCGCCTCAATCGCCAAAAGTTTTGGTCTGACGGTGCCGCAGGCGCTGCAGGCGGGTACATTATTCTTCCTCGGCATGCTGATCGGCGCTGCCGTCTGCGGCAAGCTGGCGGATCGTTACGGCCGCCGCCGGGTGCTGATCTTCACGGTCTGCTGCGACGCCATTTTCGGCACGCTGGCGGTGTTTTCTCCCGATTTCGCAAGCCTGATCGTGTTGCGTTTCCTGACCGGGTTTGCGGTGGGCGGCACATTGCCGGTCGATTACGCGATGATGGCGGAATTTCTGCCGGCTAAGAACCGTGGGCGCTGGCTGGTCATGCTCGAAGGTTTTTGGGCGCTCGGCACGCTGATCGTTGCGTTGACGGCATGGGCCACCAGCCTTGCAGGTCTCGAGGACGGCTGGCGTTATATTCTCGCCATTAATGCCGTTCCGGCCATCATCGGCATCGGCCTGCGTTTCCTCGTTCCGGAATCGCCGCTCTATTTGCTGCGCAGCGGGCGTGGGGAGGAGGCGAAAACCGTTCTCAATCAGATCCTATCCGGCAATGGCAAGCCGCCGCTCGGGCCGGAACTCACCATTGTCAGCCCGCCGCCGGTCAAGAACATCGGCCTGTTTTCGCCAAGACTGCGCCAGCGCAGCATCATGATGCTGGCGATCTGGTTTCTCGTGTCGATTTCTTATTATGGTGTCTTCACCTGGATGCCGCCGAAACTGGCGGCGGACGGATTTGGCTTTGTGCGCGGTTACGGGTTTCTCGTGCTGGTCGCGCTGGCGCAATTGCCGGGTTATGCACTGGCCGCTTACGGTGTCGAGGCATGGGGACGGCGGCCGACGCTTGTAGCCTTCTGCCTGCTTTCGGCGCTCGGATGCCTTCTGTTCGCGATCGGTAGTGGCGATCTCATGATCGGAGCCGCGCTGTTGCTGATGAGCTTTGCGCTGCTCGGTACCTGGGGCGCGCTTTACGCCTATACGCCGGAACTTTATCCGACCGCCTCGCGTGCCACCGGCATGGGCGCGGCGGGCGCGATGGCGCGTCTGGCGGGCCTTCTGGCGCCGTCACTGATGGCACTGGTGATTGCCGATGGTCTGGTTCTGGCGATCGGCATCTTTGCCGGCCTGCTGGTCGTGGCCGCTGCGGCGGCGTTGATGATCGACGCCGAGACCAAGGATGTTTCTCTGGCGTGATTGAATGCGGGCACCGTCGCAAACGGTGCCCGTTTTTTCTCAGTACGTGGCCTTGTAGACCAGTGGCACCCATTCATAATTGGTCTCGTCGCGGCGGACATGGCCTATGCCCGGAAAGGCATGGTGTGCGCCTGCCACCAGATACTTTTGGTCCGCAGCGTCGGCAAAAGCGATGGCACGTGCCTTGGCTGCCTCTTTCTGGTCGACGTCGAAATCCACGGTGATTTCCGGATGGTCGTATTGCAGGACATCACCATGGGCGATGTCGCCCCAGAAGATGATCTTTTCGCCCTCACTCTCGACGATGATGCCGCTATGGCCGGGCGTATGGCCGGCATGCAGCACCGAACCGAAGCCGGGGATCGGCGCGGCATTGTCGCCAAATGTTTTCAGCTTGCCGGCCTCGGCATAGGGACCGACGCATTTTTCGGCCTGCTCGATCTGACGCCCAAGTGTCTTGTCGGCTTTGGCCGCCGCATCGGCCTTCAGCCAGAATTTTTCCTCCCGCTCGTTCACATGCAGGATCGCGTTTTCGAAAACGCGTTTTCCATTGATGACGAGACCGCCCGAATGATCCGCATGGATATGGGTGAGGATGACGTGGTCGATCTGTGCGGTCTTGTATCCGGATGCCTCGATGTTCGAAACGAGCTTGCCGAGCGCCGGCGCCATCAGGTCGCCGGTGCCGGCATCGATGAGAACGAGGCGGTCGCCGGTATTGACGAGAAAGGCATTGACCGATGTTTCGCTTTCGCCCGCCTGAAAATGGTTTTCGAGATAGGTCTCCGCATCCTGTTCCGGAATGTTGCGATAGATTTTTGACATCGGCAGTTTGACCGTGCCGTCTGAGAGCGCGGTGATTTCGTAATTGCCGAGTTTCAGCCGATAGAAGCTCGCCGCCTGCTTGCCGATAACGGGTGCCTTAGCAAAAACGGCAGAGGGAAGCGCGGCGAGAGCGCCAGCGGCAAGGGCAACGCCGGTGGTGGTTTTCAGAAGGTCACGACGGGTCTGCATGGAAAGCTCCAGGTAAAAGTTGGATGGTCTTGAACTGACCTGCAGAGCACGTATGTATCGGCGTATCAGCAATCAAATCGATCCGGCTCATGGCAACTATCGATCATTTCAATCTGCGTTCCTTCGACCTCAACCTTCTCGTGGCCTTCGATGCCCTGATGTCCGAAGGCAGCGTGACGAAGGCGGCCAAACGGCTAAGAATCCAGCAGCCGGCGATGAGCCATTCGCTCTCGACCCTGCGCGTATTGTTGCAGGACGAGCTGTTCATCCGTGTGGGGCAGGTGATGCAGCCGACGGCGCGGGCGCGCAGCCTCGCTGTGCCGGTGCGTCAGGCCTTGCGGCAGGCGCAACTGGCGCTGACGGGCGGCTTGGCCTTCGATCCCGCCACCAAGGAGCGGACGTTTCGCATCGCCATGTCGCCGGAAATCGAGCTGCTGCTCATCCCCGACCTGACGGCGCGGCTGAGAAGGCTGGCGCCGGGCATCAAGGTTCTGGCGCGGGTTTTCCCTTATGAGGCCATGGAACCATCGCTGGAAGATGGCACGATCGATCTGGCCGTCGGCTGCACCTATACGAAATCCAGCCGCCGCTCGTTCGAGCCGCTTTATGAGACGCATTTTGCCTGCTGTTTCAATCCGGCGCTCTTAGACCTGCCCAATCCGGTTGGTCTGGATGCCTATCTTGCCGCCGAGCATGCGACGATTTCCCAGAACGAAACCCTGCAGGGCTGCATCAAGGATGCGCTGGAAATGGCGGGCGTGGAACTCGACGTGGTGATGGCGGGGCCGGGCTACATGTCCGTTCTGTCGGCGGCGCAGGTGAGCCCGGTGATCGCCACCGTTCCGGGGCGGATTGCCGAGCGTTATGGGCCGCTGCTCGGGCTTGAGGTCAGCCCGTTGCCGGTGCCGCTGAGCTTTCCGCCAGTCAACATGGTCTGGGCCAATCATGCGGATGGCGACGCTGCCAATGCCTGGCTGCGTCAGCAGATCCGTGACAGTCTGGCCTGTACCGGTGTGGCGGGAGAAAAGCTTGAGCGACCGTCGGAAATTGTGGTGGCTTTTGCCTGACAGATGCGTGATCAGCTTTCTTGCGCAGGCTTCTGCCATTCCATCAGATGCGCATAAGGCACGCGGCGATAGGCGTCGCACATGTCTTCCGCGCCGCCAATCGGCGATGGCTCGTCGAAATGTTTCAGCTGCAGGCCCTTACCGAGAAGCAGGCTGAAATAACGGCTCATCGGCCGGTGGTAGTTCAAAATGCGCATGCCCCGCCATGTCTGCAGATCGGCATGTTCGTTGAGGTAATTGTCGACCGTGTAATGCAGGCGGCTGCCGTCCTCGGCCTTGACCCATCCGGTGCCGCCATTGGCGGTGGTAAAGCCGTTGAGGTTGACGATAAGGATCGTGCCGCCGGGCGTCGCCACACGTGCGATTTCGGAAATTGCGGCCTCGATGCCTTCGATATCGATAAGGGTCAGATAGCTGACAACCAAATCGAAGCGTTCGTCGGGGAAGGGGAGGTTTTCCGCCGCCGCTTCGATATATCTGCCGTTAGGGTCACGCAAGCGGGCGGCGTCCAGAAGAGGCGCTGTCGGGTCGATGCCTGTCACCGAGGGAATGTCGAAGCGCTGTTTCAGCTTGCGGCAGAACCGGCCTTCACCACAGCCGACGTCGAGAGCTGCCTTGAAACGGCGTCCGGCCAGCTGCCGTTCGATCGCCGGGTCCATCACATATCGGCGCAGGAAATCGCCATCGTCGCCAAGGTTTTCGATCCATGCGGCGGCCGAAAGGGTCCAGCCATCCTTTGCGATATCCATGATGTCTCCCCCTTGCCGCGCGTCAAGAAAAACGCTTGGCCAGCCATACGATAGCGGAATCACCGGCGAAACCGTCGAGTTTGCCGACGGCCACATACCCCAGCCGCTCATAGGTTCTGACCGCGTCTGCATTCATGCTGTCGATGAAGGCGCCGGTACAGCCGCGTGCCTTGGCTTCCTGCTCGGCCGCAGCAAGCAATCTGCCGGCAAGTCCCTGACCACGCAAACGCTCCGGGATGAATATCAGCTTGGTGTAAAGCCAGCCGCGAGCGGTGTGCCCGATCAGGCCACCCTCGATATTGCCCTGAGGATCACGCAGGAAAATGCCAAGCTTCTTTAGGCCTGCATCACCGAAGCGTTCGCGATTGTAAGCGACGAGAGGGGCTTCAACGGCTTTTTCATCTTCCGGCTCCCAAGTGTCCGAAATGGTCAGTTCGTGGTCCATGCTGCTCCTCCCCATCGCGCCGCCGTCGGCGATACCAGAGCGTGACGGCAGACGTAAAGTACCCGCCTCGAAAGGCGGGGCATTGATGAGGATCAGCGGCCTTCGCGCCACCACATGGCGGAGACGGCAAGCAGCAGGGCGGCGAGACCCGCGAAACCGGCAAACAGCGGTAGCGTGTTGATGCCGCGCAGCACCGTTTCATCGGTCATGCGGATGGTCATGCGGTTGGCATCGGCCACCCGCACGGCGCCGCGTACCGGCAGGATGTCCGGCAGGCGGATGCCATCCTCGCTGGCGACGCGGGTGACGAGGCCGCGCGTCTGCTGCGCGTAAGGAGCGAGCGTTTCCTCCGTCGAGATCATCGCCTTGAATTCCGGCGCATCCACCGCGCCGACATGCACCAGCGTTGAAAACTCGCCGTTAGAAACCTCGAACAGGCCGGTTTCATCCATGCGTTTTTCGAGCTTATAGAGGCCGGGGCCGGATTGGGTGAAGGGGAGGCTTTCGGTCTTGCCGGACGGATATTTGACCGTGGCAGGACCCGGATCGTCACCGATCGTCTGGCGGGTGGCTTCCAGCGTGCGGCCGGAGGCGCGGGCGGTGAGTGCCTCTTCTTCCAGTTCCGGTTCCTTCATCAGCCAGTGGGCGATGCGGCGATAGAGGTCCACATGCGGGCCACCGCCCTCGAAACCGCGCGCCCAGAGCCATCCCTGATCGGAGAGCAGCATGGCCACACGGCCTTCGCCCTGACGGTTGAGGACGAGGAGAGGGCGGTCGCCATCGCCCTCCATCACCGTCTGGCCGCGCGGCTGGGCGACATCGACGGTGCGGAACCATCGGCCCCAGGCCGGCGGGTTTTGCGTCGCGCCTTCGAGGCCACGGGTGACCGGGTGTTTCTGGCCGGCAGCCGAGAGGTGCGGGTAGAAGCCTGCATTGTGCATCTCGCCGGTCGGCGAAGCGGGCAGGACCTGTTCCAGCGGCGTTGAGGCGATCGAATCCTCGCCGGCATGTTCTGGACCAGCGGCGATCAGCAGCGCGCCGCCCTTTTCGACATATTGGGCGATATAATCGTAATAGAGGATCGGCAGCACGCCGCGATGTTTGTAGCGGTCAAAAATGATCAGGTCGAAATCGTTGATCTTTTCAACGAACAGCTCGCGGGTGGGGAAGGCGATCAGCGACAGTTCGTTGATCGGCGTGCCATCCTGCTTTTCCGGCGGGCGCAGAATGGTGAAGTGGACGAGATCGACGGAGGCGTCGGATTTCAGAAGGTTACGCCATGCGCGTTCGCCGGCATGCGGTTCGCCGGACACGAGCAGCACGCGCAGGTTCTGGCGGATACCGTCGATCACGTGGACGGCGCGGTTGTTGGCGGTGGTCACTTCGCCGGGCAGGGCGGCCACGGAAAATTCCATGACATTGTTGCCGCCGCGCGGCACGGTGAAGCTGAACGGCGTTTCCGCACCGGGGGCGGCCTGCAGGATGGCCACCTGTTCGCCGTTGATGCGAACCGTCACCTCGGCCGAGCCGCCCTGTTGGCGACCGTCATCGAAGACGCGCAGCGTCATGTCCTGACGTTCGCCGACAATGCCGAAACGCGGGGCCTTCACTACCTCGATGCGGCGGTCGAATTCATCCGGCTGGCCGGTGATCAGGCCGTGGATCGGCGCGTCAAAGCCGAGATCCTGATTGACGCCGGGCATATCGTGGATCTGGCCGTCGGACAGGAAAATGGCGCCGCCGACGCGGCCGGGCGGTACGTCGGAGAGGGCTGCGGAGAGCGCGCCAAAAAGCTGGGTGGAGGGCGAATCCGAATCCGGGTTGTCGTTGACCTCGACGATGCGAGGCTCGATGCGCGGGAAACGCGACAGACGTTCCTTCAGGCCCTCGAGAGCCTGATTGGTCTGTTCCGTACGATTGGCGGTTTCCTGGCTCTGGGAGCGGTCGACGATGACCGGAACGATGGTCGAGAGCTGTTCACGGTCTTCCTGGGTCAGCAGCGGATTGGCGATGGCGAGCAGCAACGCCACGAGCGCAAGAGCGCGTAGAAGAGCGCCGCGCAGGCCGCGCCACAGGCTCAGCACCACGAGGATTGCGGCGAACACGCCGAGCCCGGCAAGGATCGGCCATGCGAAGAAGGGGGCGAATTCGATGGTCATCGGTAGCTCCCTTTATTGTCCAAGACGTTCGAGCAGGGCGGGCACATGCACCTGGTCGGCCTTGTAGTTGCCGGTGAGCATGTACATCATGATGTTGACGCCGGAGCGAAAGGCGTGTTCGCGCTGCATGTCATCCGGTGGCACGGTGGGCAGCACGGAATTGCCCTGCGCATCCACCGCCCACGCACCGGCAAAGTCGTTGCCGGTGATGAGGATCGGCGTCACTCCGTCACCGGAGGAGGAAAGGGCCGTTCCCTGATTGCGACTATCCTGACGTGCCTCCACCCAGAGCGGGCTGCCATTGTAGCGTCCGGGAAAATTGTTGAGCAGATAAAAGGAGCGAGCGAGAACGTGGTCGTTCGGTGTCGGCTCCAGCGGCGGGATGTCGATATTGGCAAGGATCTGCTGCAGGCGTTCGCCATTCGGGCTGGTGCCACCGCTGTTATCCAGAGAGCTGAACTGGTCGCGGGTGTCGAACAGCACCGTGCCGCCACTGCGCATATAGGCGTCGATGCGGGAAATGGCGGCGGCCGAAGGCATGGGAGCCGTGGCGGAAACCGGCCAGTAGATGATCGGGTAGAAGGACAGTTCGTCCTTGGTGATATCGACGCCAACAGGCGCGCCGGGCTCAAGCGTGGTGCGATAGGTCATGAACTGGCTCAAACCATCCAGACCCTGTTCGGAAATGCGGTCGACATCACTTTCGCCGGTGATGACATAGGCGAGATGGGTGGTGTCGAGGCGTTCGAGAATGGCTTCGTCGCCGGGCTTGACATGTTCGATCGGGGCGTTTGGATCGGGCACCGGCTGACCGGGAGTTGCTTGAGCCGCTGGTGGTGTCGGCTGAGTCTGCGCAAACACATCGCCCGGCTGAGCGAAGGCAATCGCGACGGCGCAGATGGCGAGCATGGCGGCGGCGCGGCCGGCGCGGGGCAGCCTCGAAAAGCCGCCGTTCATGAACAGCACGATCAGTGTATCGAGAAGCAGCATGAAAAAGGCTGCGGCAAACAGGGCGGGACGCAGCGACCATGCTTCACCACCGGCAAGACCTTGCCGCACGATCGGGAAGGATGCTGCCGAGGCATCGAAGGGCGCGAGCGTTGTGTTGGCGGGAAGCAGGTTCACGGCGGTAAAACCTTCCTCCGAACCATAAAGGCCGGGCGGATTGTCGAGGCTGGCAATCGGCGTGGCGCCTACCTTGATGGCCAGAGGACGGGCGCTGCCGACTTCGGTCGAGAGAATGCCATCGGCGGTGAGCAGGCGGTAAGGCGGCAGGGCGGCGGCCGTCGCACCTGCTTCCGGAGGGGCGGCGCCACCGGCGCGTGACAGTTGCACGAGACGGCGCAGCATTTCGACAAAATTGCCGGAGATCGGCAGGTTCGACCATGTGGCATCGGCGCTGACATGGAATAGCACGATACGACCGGCCTCGACCTCGCGGGTAGTGACGAGCGGCGTGCCATCGGCCAGGCTTGCCCAGGTGCGCTCGTTGAGATCCGGCGTCGGTTCGGCGAGAACCTGTCGCCGCACGGTGATGTCGGCAGGTGGTGCCATCCCGGCAAACGGACCAAAGTTCGGGAAGGCGGCGAGCGGCTGCGGGTCGGCCCAGGACATGGCGCCGCCGAGTGCGCGTTCACCCTGACGCAGGCGCACCGGCACCAAAGGATCGTCGGCAGGGGCTGCGGCTAGGCGCGGGCCGGCAAAACGGATCAGTGTGCCGCCACGGTTCAGCCATTGCTGCAATGGCGCGTAACTTTCCTCCGGCAGGCGGCCGACATCGGCCATGACGATGGCGGACGGATTGCTGGTCAGGATTTCACGCAGCGAGGCGGCGAGATCGCCACCGCGCGGCTGGATCAGGTCGGCATAGGGTTCGAGCGCGCGGCTGATGTAATAGAGCGGCAGAAGCAGTGGCTGGAAATCGTTGCCGCTGTCGCCGGAGAGAAGCGCGATGCGGCGGCGCTTGAAACCATCGTCGAGCAGATGCGTCGCACCGGCCGTGGCGATGCCTTCGACCGAGAGGCGGGCAAAATCGTTGCGCAGTTCGAACGGGGCGTTAATGGTGGCCGTGGCGGTGTTGGCGCCGGTTGCGAAATCGAGCGTGCCTGTGGCGAGCGAACGACCCTGCTGGTCGAGCGCGTTGACCGTGAAATTCTGGGCGCCTTCGGTTTTCAGACGCGTTGCAGCGACCGTCATGGCGGCGGCATTGTTGGTGGCGCCTGTGAGGGCCAGCGATTTCTGGCCGTCGCCTTCGATCAGTTGCATGTCGCGCGGTGAAAGGGCGGCCAGCGCGGTCAGCATCTCGCCATCGGCAGGAGTGGCAATACCGTCCGACAGATAGGCGAGCGTGCCTGGCTGGGTGCCGTTCAGTGCTTCCGTGACGGCTCGGGCGGCGCGCAGGCGATCCGGCACCAGCGGTTTCGGGCGGGCGGCGGCAAGATGTTCGCGGGCGACGGTGGCACTGGTGGGCACGGCGTCGTGCGTCGCTTCAGCGGTGAAGACCAGCGAGACCGGGATTTCCGCATCGGCGGCGTCACTGATCATTAGGTCGGCCGTCTGCACACGCCGTTCCCAGTCTTCGGCGCTCGCCCAGCTGTTGTCGACGATCAGCACCAGCGGGCCGCCCGATGCGAGCGGATTGCTGCGCGGGTTGATGACCGGATCGGCTATCGCCAAAATAACGGCGGCGGCGAGCAGGATGCGCAGCAGCGTCAGCCACCACGGGCTTTGCGCCGGAGTTTCTTCGCGCTTCAAGACGGTTGCGAGAATGCGCAGCGGCGGAAACACTTCCGAACGCGGACGCGGTGGTGTGAGCCGCAACAGCCACCAGATGGCGGGCAGGGCGATCAGCGCGAACAGGATGGCGGGGCTGGCGAAGGCGAAACCACTCATGCGCCCACTCCGGAGGATGTATTCGGCGCAATGCGTGGGGGATTGCCGGAGAGGTGACCATGCACGGCGCCGAGCGCTTCCGATGCGAGGTGATCGGTGCGGTGGACGATAAAGCTCCAGCCCATGCGGCGCAGCGACTGGCCGAGATTTTCGCGGCGCGCGAGATAGGCGTTGCGATAGATGTCGCGCACGGATTCGGCGCGGCCCGAGGTGAGCTTTTCGCCGGTTTCGGGATCGGTGAATTCGGTGCGGCCGCTATAGGGAAAGATCTCTTCGGCCGGATCGGCCACTTCGATGACATGGCCGCGCAGGCCGCGACGGGCGAGCGGTGCGACGCGCTGCATGATGCGGTCGGCATCGTCGAGAAAATCGCCGATCAGCACGATATCGCTGGCGCCGCGGATCATTTCGGTCTGCGGCAGGCCGCTGGTCGGCGGGGCATGCACGAGGGCGGTTGCCAGCCGTTCGGCAGCATTGCGGGCCGAGACCGGCTCCATCACGCCCGGACATCCGATGCGTTCGCCCGAACGGGCCAGAACTTCGGCGAGCGCCAGCATCAGCACCAGCGCCCGGCTTTCCTTGGAAACGGAAGCATAGGTGGATTTGTACATCATCGACGGCGACATGTCGGCCCACAGCCAGACGGTGTGGGCGGCTTCCCATTCCTTGTCGCGGATATAGGTATGGTCATCGCGGGCGGAGCGGCGCCAGTCGATGCGGGCCAGGCTTTCGCCATCCGCATAAGGCCGGAACTGCCAAAAATTTTCGCCGATGCCGCGCTTGCGGCGGCCATGCCAGCCGGCGATCACCGTGTTGGCGATGCGGCGGGCTTCTACCATGCAATCGGGCACGAGAATGGCCCGCTGGCGGGCACGGCTGAGGACTTCTGCGCTCGGCGTCTGGTCGACGATCTCACCGATGGATGCCACGCGTATTCCTTTCGGTCGAGACGGCGTCAGCCGCGAACCTGTTTTGCCAGGCCGGAAATCACGTCACGTACGGTCATGCCTTCGGCGCGGGCCGAGAAGGTCAATGCCATGCGGTGCTGCAGAACCGGTTCGGCGAGAGCGGCGACATCGTCCAGCGACGGGGCGAGGCGGCCTTCATAGAGCGCGCGGGCGCGGGCGCACAACATCAGCGCCTGACCGGCGCGCGGGCCGGGACCCCAGGCGACATGATGGTCGGTCATGGTATTGCCATGGCCGGGGCGGGCGGAACGGACGAGCGAGAGGATGGCATCGACGACCTTGTCGCTGACCGGCATCTGACGGATGAGCGACTGGATTTCCAGAAGGCGGGCGGCATCGATGACGCCTTTGGCCGTCGCTTCGGAAATACCGGTCGTGCCGAGCAGGATCTGTCGTTCGGCGTCGAGTTCCGGGTAGAGCACGTCCACCTGAAGCAGAAAACGGTCGAGCTGTGCTTCCGGCAGCGGATAGGTGCCTTCCTGTTCCAGCGGGTTCTGGGTGGCGAGAACGTGGAACGGGCCGGGCAGGTCATAACGCTGGCCGGCGACGGTGACGTGATATTCCTGCATGGACTGCAGCAGCGCCGACTGGGTGCGCGGCGAGGCGCGGTTGATTTCGTCGGCCATCAGCAGCTGGGCGAAAACCGGTCCCTTGACGAAGCGGAAGGAGCGGCGGCCGTTTTCGTCCTGATCCATCACCTCGGTGCCGAGAATGTCGGAGGGCATCAGGTCAGGCGTGAACTGGATGCGGTTGCCATTGAGGCCGAGCACGGTGCCGAGCGTGGTGACCAGCTTGGTTTTTGCGAGACCCGGCACGCCGACCAGCAGCGCATGACCGCCGGAGAGAACGGCGAGAAGGGTGTTTTCGACCACCTGCTCCTGACCAAAGATCACTTTGGCCACCTCCTCGCGGATGGCGGCGATATCGGCGAGCGCCTTTTCGGCGGCGGCGATGATGGCCTTTTCATCGAGTGGAGTTTCTGTGGACGTCATCACACCCATTGGGTTCTCCATCTGTCGGTTTTTTCGCGGCTTCTGCGCAATGGCGGTTGGCTATTCATATCGGGAATGCTGCATGTGCGCACTATCGCAATGAACTTATTCCCAGTTTGACGGCTGACAAGGACGCAACGAATGACTATCTCGTGACTCAATTGTCCTTAAAGGTCGAACCGGGACACAATCATGGCGACGGAACGGATAAATCAGGCGGCGGATGCCGCAGGTCTTGCGGCGATGATTTCGCGTGCTTCCGAACAGACCGGCGAGGGCACGCGTGGTCTGCCGCCGGTGGAGCGCTGGAATCCGCCGTTCTGCGGCGATCTCGACATGGAAATCCGCGCTGACGGCACATGGTTTTATATGGGCACGCCGATCGGCCGGGCGCCGCTGGTGCGGTTGTTTTCCACGGTTCTGCGCAAGGACGAGGACGGAAAGACCTATCTCGTCACGCCTGTGGAAAAGGTCGGTATCCGTGTGGTCGATGCGCCTTTCGTGGCGGTGGAGATGCAGGTGGGGGAGCGCGATGGTGCATCCGTGCTGACGTTCAGGACAAATGTCGGTGATGTGGTCGAGGCGAGTGCCGACAATTCTCTGCGATTCGAGATCGCCGGCGAAAATCGCGAGCTGAAACCCTATCTGCTCGTACGTGGAGGTCTGGAGGCACTGGTGTCGCGGGCGGTGATGTATGATCTGGTTGAACTGGGTGAGACCGAGGAGATCGACGGCGTTGCGATGTTCGTCATCCGCTCCGGCGGTGCGGTGTTTGCCGTGATGCCGCAGGCCGAACTGGATGCGCTTTCGAAATGACGCAATACCCGCTTTTTTCGGCAAAAGATTTTCGCGCGCGTGCGCAGGATCAGAAGGGCATGCCGCTTGAAGAGGCTTGGAAGGCGCATGGCGATCATGCGCTCAATCCGCTTTTTGTGGCGCGGGCGCAGGAACTGAAACTGCGCGATGCCGCCGTGCTGATCCCCGTTATCGATGATGGCGAAAAAGCCAGTATCATCCTCACCCAGCGCACCACGACCTTGCGAAAACATTCCGGCCAGATCGCCTTTCCCGGCGGCTCGATCGACCCGGAAGACAATTCGCCGGAAGAGGCGGCCTTGCGCGAGGCGGAAGAAGAGATCGGCCTGTCGCGCGCTTTCGTGGAGCCGGTGGGGCGTCTGCCGACCTATTTTACGCCGACCGGTTTTCGCATCACGCCGGTTCTGTCCGTGGTGAAGCGCGGTTTCGAGCTAAAACTCAATCCGGCCGAAGTGGCTGATGTTTTCGAAGTGCCGCTGCCGTTTCTGATGGATGAGGCCAATCACCAGCGCGGCAGCCGTGTTCTCGATGGTGTTGAACGACATTTTTTCCTGATGCCCTATGGCGAGCGCAATATCTGGGGCATTACGGCCGGGATTTTGCGCACGCTCTATGAAAGGCTTTATGCATGACCGGTCCGACACATAAAAACATCGCCAACGAGGACTGGTTCAACAATCCGGCGCTGGCTCGTGTGCTCGATCTCCTGAACGGCGATGGCGGAGAGACCCGTATCGTTGGCGGCGCGGTGCGCAATGCGCTGATGGGGCTGCCGATCCAGGATGTGGATCTGGCAACGACCTTGTTGCCGGCAGAGACGCAGGCGCGTGCGGAGGCGGCCGGTATCAAGTCGGTGCCGACCGGGATTGCGCATGGCACGGTGACGCTGGTGGTGGATGGCCAACCTTTCGAGGTGACGACGCTGCGGCGTGACGTTTCCACCGATGGCCGTCATGCCGAGGTCGCTTTCGGCACCGACTGGCAGGCCGATGCGGAACGGCGCGATTTCACCATCAACGCGCTTTATGCGGACCGCGACGGTCATGTCATCGACATGGTCGAGGGCCTGAAGGATATCGAGACGCGCACGATCCGTTTTATCGGTGATGCCGCGACCCGCATTGCGGAAGATCATCTGCGCAGCCTGCGCTTCTTCCGCTTTTTCGCCTATTACGGTTCCGGGCGCCCGGATGCGGATGGTCTTCGTGCCGTCGCCCGCGCCAAGGACAAGTTGTCGACGCTTTCGGCAGAGCGCATCTGGGCCGAGACGAAAAAACTCTTGTCCGCCACTGATCCGTCTCGCGCGCTTTTGTGGATGCGCCAGACCGGGGTGCTGACGGAAATTCTGCCCGAGACGGAGAAATGGGGCATTGATTCCATTCACGGCGTGGTGGCTGCTGAACAGGCTCTGGGCTGGAAGCCGGACCCGTTGCTGCGTCTGGCCGCCATCGTGCCGGTCGATGCGCCGCGCCTTGCCGAGATGGCCAAGCGGTTGCGCATGGCCAATGTCGAAGCTGCGCGTCTTGAAGGTTGGTCCTCCGCGCCCCTCCTGCCTGACGAGGTGACCGATGTCGGTTTCGACCGTATTCTCTATCGTGCCGGCCGCGATGGGCTGATCATTCAGTTGAAGCTGGCGCTGGCTTCGGCGCGGGCGAATGCAGAGGGTGATCCGATTGCCATGCGCAAGGCGGCGCGGCTGTCGGCTCTGCTGAAGCGAGCCGAGAACTTTGAGAAACCGGTCTTTCCGTTGAGCGGCGGTGATGTAATCGCGGCGGGAATGGAGCCGGGGCCAAAGGTCGGGGCGCTGCTGGCGGAGCTGGAAACGCTCTGGGTCGAGCGCAATTTCTCCCTCGACCGGGCAGCGCTGGCCGCCCGGCTGGCAGACATGGTGGGCAAGGCGGATTAGGCGGCCTTGCTGCCCGGTTCGTCGCGGACACGGGCCTTGATATTGTCGACCATGTTTTCGCGAATGAATGTTTCGCCATGGGCCGAGCGCATGTGCTCGACGGCACGGCGCACCACTTCGGCATCCTCGTCAGCCCGCGTATGCCACTCGCAACCGGGAACCAGCGTTCCGCATTCGAACAGTCTCATGATGTTTCCTCCTTGGATGGGGCAGGGGCGATATTCTTGTGTTCCACCTGCCTTCCAGAGATAACTAGAGCCAAGGCTATTGGTTTCCACGGTCTTGACTGTTCGATCTCTGGTTGTTTTGAGTTGTGCACGAGCAACTTGACGGGATTTCGGAAAATCCGTACATGTATCTGTACAGATTTTTGCTGAAGGTGCGTTATGGCCAGCGTTCGTTTTACCGAATTCCGACAGAATTTTGCGACGCATTTCGATGCGGTGCTGGAATCGCGTGCGCCACTTCTGGTGACGCGGCAGGGCAAGGAGTCGGTCATCGTGCTTGCCGAAGGCGAATACGAGAGCTTGCAGGAAACGCTGCATCTGCTTTCCACGCCAGCCAATGCCAATCGCCTGCGCCAAGGTCTCGAGCAACTCGAAGCCGGTCAGGTTGTCGAAAAAGACCCGACCGCCGAATGAAGCTGGTCTGGACGCTCAACGCCTGGGACGATTACGAGTTCTGGCAGTCCAGAGACCCCAAGATGGTTCTGAAAATTAACGAACTGATCAGGAGCGCCAAGCGCACTCCGTTTGCTGGCCCGGGAAAACCCGAGCCGCTCAAGGGCGATCTTGCCGGTTTCTGGTCCCGACGGATTTCAGGCGAGCACAGGTTCGTTTACCGCGTGGCCGGCAGCGGCGGCGACCAGCGTCTGGAGATTCTGCAATGCCGTTTCCATTATCGGAAATAGCTTTTTGGCGTGCTTATTCCGCAAGTGCCCAGGCATGGAAGACCGAACTGTGTTCGGCAGCGCCTGCTTCCTTCGGCGGCAATGCATCATTGGCCGCCGGCAGGTGTGACGGTTTTCCGGCCAATTGGCGGCGCACCTGCGCGACGTAATAGGAATGCGGAAAATCCGGATCGCCCTTTGCTCGCAGATCGCGCGCCATGCGGTCGATCAGTTCCTCGGTGGCAATGTTGCGTTCCGTCTTTTTATGCTGCTGCGGTATGCTCTGCGATGCGACCATGGCGACATCCTCCCTGTGCTACCGGCCTTGACAGCCGTCAGGAAACTAGCATCGGGATATGTGGTTTGGATATCGCTTTTGTTAATTGATCGCTAAATTATGATCAGGGCCACCGCACCATCGGCGGCAGCGAGGACAGGATGGCTTCGACATTGCCGCCGGTCTTCAGGCCGAACAGCGTGCCGCGATCATAAAGCAGGTTGAACTCGACGTAGCGACCACGGCGGACCAGCTGTTCGTCGCGATCTGCCTGCGTGAATTCCGTGTTGAAATTGTTGCGCACGATCTCAGGGTAGACTTTTGCAAAGCTGCGGCCGACATCCTGCACGAAAGCAAAGTTGGTGTCCCAGCCGCCCTTGTCGGCCTGCGGTGTCAGCCAGTCGAAGAAGATGCCGCCGATGCCGCGTGCCTCGTTGCGATGGGGCAGGAAGAAATAGTCGTCGCACCACTTCTTGTAACGATCGTAATCAGCAACGCCGGCATGGGCGTTGCAGATGTCTTCGAAGGCGCGGTGAAACTGTCGGCTGTCGGCATCGTCCTGCGCGCGGCGACGGTCGAGTACAGGCGTCAGGTCGGCACCGCCTCCGAACCACTGGCTCGAGGTGACCACCATGCGGGTGTTCATGTGCACGGCCGGGACATTGGGATTGACCGGGTGGGCGATCAGCGAAATGCCGGAGGCCCAGAAACGCGGGTCTTCGTCGGCGCCCGGCATCTGCTTGCGAAAGTCTTCCGAAAACTCACCGTAGACCGTGGAGGTATGGACGCCGACCTTTTCAAACACGCGGCCTTCCATCATCGACATGCGGCCGCCGCCACCGGCGCCGCCATCACGTTGCCAGTCTTTTCCGACAAAACGGCCGGGCGCGCGATCCGACAGAGGGCCGGAGACTTCGTCTTCCAGCGCCTCGAAGGTGGAACAGATGGTGTCGCGCAGGCTTTCGAACCACGCTCTCGCGGTGGCTTTCTTGTCCTCTATGCCCTCGGGCAGGCCTTTTGCGAGTTGCGGCCGTTCCATGTCATTCCTTTCGGTGCAGTCCTGTTCGGTTCCCTTGCGTGCTGCTGCCCGGAAGGCGCTGCGCGGAAACATCGTTGCGCTGCCTATACCCCTTTCAGAATCGACTCGCAAAGCCTGCAAACGCGCATTATCTTGCAAATGAGAGGTAGCGCGCATGACGAGAACGAAAGTCCCGCCGCTCGACGGCTTGAAGCGCAGGATGGATCGCCATCGCCTGGGTAAGGCGACTGCGACAAATGGCCATTTCGTGCGCGAGACCTTTTGCCTCTCCCGGCCGGAAGCCCGCGAGAAGGCGAAGGAATGGTTCGATGCCTTTCCGAAAGCCGCTTACTGGACCGAGGTGGAAAGCTGGCGTCAGCTCGAGGGCGACCAGATCGAGTTCACCATGCGGCGCCTGCCGACCGCTGATTGATCCTCAAAATCCTGTCTGTCGTAGGGCTTCGCCAACAATCATCGCCGCCGACATGGCGACATTGATCGAGCGTTGCCCTTCGCGCATGGGGATCAGAACCCGAGCCTCCGCCGTGTCATGCACATTGTCCGGCACGCCAGCGCTTTCCCGGCCGAACAGAAGAATGTCGCCCGGTTGGTAGGTGAAATTGACATAGGGCAGGGCGGCCTTGGTGGAGGCCAGCACGAGACGGCGGTTTTCCGTCCTGCGCCATTCGTCGAACACCTGCCAGTTGACGTGACGCACCAGCGAGACCGAGCCGAGATAATCCATGCCGGCACGTTTGAGATTGCGGTCGGAAATGTCAAACCCGGCCGGTTCGATGATATCGACGCCGAAACCGAGGCATGCGGCAAGCCGCAGGATCGTGCCGGTATTGCCGGGGATGTCCGGCTGGTAAAGGGCGATGCGCAGATCTGTCATGGACGACCCTTAGGCGAAAATGACCTTCCGGCTCAAGTCATGTGTTATCCGCGCAGGTTTTTCCCTGCGGTCGCAGGTAAATGGGCGTTTTTTGACCAGTTGCTTCAGCTTTGCTCTTTCCAATTTCTTAAGGTGGGGTTACAAGTTGCGCCAACCGAAACGCCAGCCAAGGAGGCCCACATGGATATGACCGTGCGCACACGCCTTTTGGCCCGGATCCTTTCTGCCTAAGCGTTTCGCGGTTCATCCGAGCTTTATTCCCCTTCTGATCGTTGCGTGGCCGTCATAAGGCCGCGATATCTCGTTTTCCGGCTGTCCGGCTTCATATGCACCGATGATGTATGGAGTGGCACAGCCGTCTGACCGACGGAGTTTTTCATGTTTTCCTGGTTCGAAAGGCGCATCAATCCGTATCCGGATGCCGCCCCGACCCTGCCGCCGAAAGGGCTTTTTGCCTTCTGCTGGCATTATACCAGGCCGGTCTGGCCCTGGCTTATCCTGATGTCGATCCTGACGACACTGATCGCGCTCGGCGAAGTGGCACTTTACCGCTTCCTCGGCGATATAGTTGACTGGCTGTCGACGGCCAATCGCGAGACCTTTCTGGCGCAGGAAGGCATGAAACTTGTCATGATGGCGCTTGTCGTGCTGGTCGGCCTGCCTCTGGTCGCCACGCTCAATTCGCTGATCATGCACCAGATCATGATGGGCAATTTTCCGATGGTGGCGCGCTGGCAGATGCACCGTTATCTGCTGCGACATTCCATGACCTTCTTCGCCAACGAGTTTGCCGGGCGTGTCTCGACCAAGCTGATGCAGACGTCACTTGCCATCCGCGAGGTGGTGATGAAAATTCTGGACGTCTTCGTTTACGTCGCCGTCTATTTTGTCTCGATGATCGTCGTCGTGGCCGCTGCGGATGTGCGGCTGGCGATACCGCTGGTCGTGTGGATCATCTTCTACGGCCTGACCGTCGCCTATTACGTGCCGCGCTTGCGAAAAATTTCGGCGCAGCAGGCCGATGCGCGCTCGATGATGACCGGTCGCGTGGTGGACAGCTACACCAACATCGCCACCGTCAAACTGTTCTCGCATACCGGTCGTGAGGAGAATTACGCGCGTGATGCCATGCAGATGTTCCTTGGAACGGTGCATGACCAGATGCGCAAGGTGACGATGTTCCAGGTGCTGGTCTATTTCTACAACTGCGCGGCGCTGTTTGCCGTGGCAGCCCTGTCGATCTGGTTCTGGCTGGACAGCGCGATTTCGATCGGTGCGATTGCGATCGCCATCGGCCTTGCCATGCGCATCAACGGCATGTCGCAGTGGATCATGTGGGAGGTCTCGGCTTTGTTCGAGAATATCGGCACGGTCTATGACGGCATGGAGATGATGACCAAGCCGCACGACGTCACCGACAAACCGGCAGCGCCGACGCTGAAGGTGCCGGAAGGGGCGATTGCGTATGAAAACATTCGCTTCCACTACGGCAAGAACAAGGGCGTCGTCGAAAACCTGACGCTCAATGTCGCGGCTGGCGAAAAGGTCGGTCTGGTTGGTCGCTCCGGTGCCGGCAAGACGACCTTGATGAACCTGCTCCTGCGCTTCTACGATCTGGAAGGCGGGCGCATCACCATTGATGGTCAGGATATCTCGACGATCTCGCAGGAAAGCCTGCGCGCCAGGATCGGCGTGGTCACGCAGGATACCTCGCTGCTGCACCGGTCCATTCGCGACAACATCGCTTATGGTCATCCCGGCGCGACCGATGAGCAGATCATCGAGGCGGCGAAACGTGCCTCCGCCTGGGATTTCATCGAGACCTTGGCCGATATGCAGGGCCGGGTCGGTCTTGATGCTCATGTCGGTGAGCGCGGGGTGAAACTGTCCGGTGGTCAGCGCCAGCGTATCGCGATTGCCCGCGTCTTCCTCAAGGACGCGCCGATCCTGGTGCTGGACGAAGCGACATCGGCGCTGGATTCCGAGGTCGAGGCAGCCATTCAGGAGAACCTGTTCTCGCTGATGGAAGGCAAGACGGTGATTGCGATCGCCCACCGCCTTTCGACGCTCACCGAGATGGACCGTCTGGTCGTGTTGGACAAAGGCAAGATCATCGAAACCGGCACGCATCAGCAACTGTCTACCAGCGGCGGCATTTATGCCGATCTCTGGCATCGCCAGTCCGGCGGTTTTCTGGGCGATCACGCAGAGGATGCCGCTGCGGAATAAAGCTTGCAGTCCCGCTCAAATCATCGGCCCGCGGCATCATGTGTCGCGGGCTTTTTGCGATGGTTTCGCAACATGTGTGCCGACAGCCCAAGCGCATCGCCATGATGATAAATACGCAGTTGCTTATATGTTTTTCCGCAACCAAAGATAAGTGAAAAAGTAAGTCTTTCTTTATGGAATGATGAAAGAAATGAGCGTGTATTTCGTTTGTGTCTCACGCTACGGTTCTCATATGCTCAAGTCCCTAAAGATCAAACTTCTTCTGCCTATCCTGTTCGGTTCGGTCGTTCTCGTCGCCATTCTTCAGGGCGGTCTCGGCATGCGTTCGGTCAACCAGATGGACGCCCAGGCGGACAATCTCGGCCGCCGTATGGAACAGTCTGTCGCGATGGCCAACATGGACCGCTTGCTTGCGGATGTTCGCCGTCTTGTTCTGATGGCGCTGTCCGGCAGCAATGCGGGGGAGCAGAAGAAGTGGCTTGGCCAGCTTCAGGACAAGAGCAAGGAACGCGCTGCGGCCTTCGACGCCTTTGCCGGCAGGATCACCGATCCGTCTGCCAAAACCAAGTTCGATGAGTTGCAGAAGGTCGTCGGCGAATACGACGCGATGGGCACCAAGTTCGTCGAGCTGATCAGCACGTCGCGCGTTTATGAAGCGAAGACGCTCATCGCGCAGATGGTGCCGAAGGGTGGCGAGGCAGGAGCGATCCTGTCCGAGCTCATCGAGGCAAACAACCAGCTTGGCATGGCCGACCGGCAGGCGGCCAATGCGGCAGCGCAATTCGCCTCTGTGTCGACCATTGTCGGCATCGTGCTGGCCGTGGTCGTCGCCATGGCCGCCGCAGCGCTCAGCGTATTGCGTATCGCTCGGCCGATCGACAATATTACCAAGGCCATGAACGTGCTCGCGGCCGGAGATAATGCAGTGCAGATCCCCCATGCCGGTCGTCACGACGAGGTCGGCGAGATGGCGGCGGCGGTTGCCGTATTCCGCGACAATGCGATCGAGCGCGAGCAGCTGGAGCGCGAAAGCGAAGCCAATCGCTCGATGAGCGAAAGCGAGCGTATCGCTCGCGAAGAGCAGAAGGCGCGCGAAGCAGCGGATGTTGCCTTCGCCGTCGATGGTCTCGCCCACGGTCTGAAGAGTCTCGCCGACGGTGACATGACCTATCGTCTGGTTCAGCCTTTTGCCGGCCAGCTCGACCAGTTGCGTGTGAACTTCAACGAATCCGTCTCGCGTCTTCAGGATGCGCTTCAGGCTGTCGGTGAAAATGCCCGCATGATCGATGCCGGCGCCAACGAAATTCGCTCTGCCGCTGACAATCTTTCCAAGCGCACCGAGCAGCAGGCCTCTTCCGTTGAGGAAACGGCGGCGGCGCTGGAACAGGTGACGACGGCCGTGAAGGATTCGGCTGTCCGCGCCGGCGAAGCCGGGGCGCTGGTCGATCACACCCGTGGTGATGCGGAGCGGTCCGGCGAGATCGTCAAACAGGCGGTCAATGCCATGGAGGCGATCGAGAAATCGTCGAACGAGATCGGCAACATCATCGGCGTCATCGATGAGATCGCCTTCCAGACCAACCTTCTGGCCCTGAATGCCGGTGTGGAAGCCGCGCGTGCGGGTGATGCCGGCAAGGGTTTTGCCGTGGTGGCACAGGAAGTGCGTGAACTGGCGCAGCGCTCGGCCAATGCAGCACGTGAAATCAAGGCACTGATCTCCGCTTCCGGAGCAAAGGTGCGCGATGGTGTAAAACTCGTTGACCAGACAGGCGAGGCTCTGGAAACGATCGTCTCCAACGTCCAGCGGATCAATTCGAATGTCGCCTCGATCGTCGTATCGACCCGCGAACAGTCCACGGGCCTCAGCGAGATCAACACCTCGGTCAATCACATGGATCAGGGCACGCAGCAGAATGCGGCCATGGTCGAACAAACGACGGCGGCGAGCTATCGTCTGGCATCGCAGGCGGGTGCGCTCAATGAGTTGCTGGCGCAGTTCAAGCTGGATGAAGGCAGGGCCGAAATGCGTGTGGCGTCCACCGATGCCCGCCCGGTTGCTTCGCCGGCGCGCGCCATCGGCAATCGCATCGCGGCGGCTTTCGGTGGCGGTTCGGTGGCCGTGAAACAGGAATGGTCGGAGTTCTGAGCCATCCCGAACGGTTTGATCTGAGACGGCGGCTCCGGCCGCCGTTTCTCGTTGGCGATGGCATTTCTGTGCGTTAATCGAACATGTGATTGATTGTCAATAAATTGCTACTTTTGATTTTATTGAATTCATCTGCAATTTCTCGTCATTCCTATTATCTATTCGTTAAGCCTTATATTCGAACATCCTCATATCAACGTATGGTTTTGTTTCGTTGATCTTTGCAATCGCATGCCGGAGGGCGTCGCGACGTTTCCCCCCAACGTCCCGGCGCCCTTGGCGTTTCCAGGGGATGATCATGCGATACCTGTCACAGATGCGCATTCGGGTTCTTCTTCCGGCTCTGTTCGGGCTGGTTATCGTCATTGCCTTTGCCCAAGGGGGCATGGCACTTTTTTCACTTGCGACGCTGAAGCAGCAGGTGCACGAGATCGGCCGCGAGCGCATGCCGCGCAATACGCTGATCGCCAAGATGGACCATTCCATCAACGTCATCCGTCGCTCCTATGCCGATCTTCTGCTGGCCAACGATGCCGAGGAAATCAAGGCGAACGAGCAGACAATCGCGACGCGCATGAGCGAGCGTGATGCGCTGATCAAGCAATATTCCGACATGATCACGTTGCCGAAAACGCGCGAACTGTTTTCGACGCTGCAGGACGGCGTGGTCACCTATGATGCTGCCGCCAAAACGCTGGTCGGGCTGGTCGAGGCGGGCCGTCACGAGGAGGCACAGTCAGTCTACCGTGGCGCCATGCGAGACGCAGCGAAATTGATGACGGAAGCGCTTGATACGACTGCCGCGAACAATCAGGCCATCAGCGATGAAGCGCTGATCGCTGCCGACACGGCGTATGATCAGGCGCTTGCCAGCACTTATGTGGCGCTTGCGCTGGCCGCAATCATCGCCATCGGTGCTGCCTGCATTTCCTTTTTCCGCGTTGCCAAGCCGATCGACGCCATCACCCGCTCCATGGGGCTGCTCGCTGGCGGGGACAACGAACGCGCAATTCCCTTCATCGAGCGTCGTGATGAAATCGGTTCGATGGCGGCGGCTGTGGAAATCTTCCGCGCCAATGCGCTGGAGCGCATCCGCCTGGAAGCTGAAGCTGAAGACAACCGTGAACTCATGGAACATGAACGCGGCGTGCGCGAACAGCAGAAGATGATCGAGGCCGGTCACGTGAAGGTTGCCGTCGATGGTCTGGCTTCCGGCCTTTCCAACCTTGCCGATGGTAATCTCGGTTACCGTATCGCCACCCCGTTCCATGGCGAACTCGAAACGCTGCGTACCAACTTCAATGCCTCGATGGGCAAGCTGCAGACGACGATGGTGTCGGTCGGCGAAAACGCTCACGCGATCAATGCCGGTACCAACGAAATCCGCAGCGCCGCCGACGACCTGTCGCGCCGCACGGAACAGCAGGCTGCATCGGTGGAAGAAACCGCTGCAGCGCTGGAAGAGGTGACGACCGCCGTCAGCGATTCGAGCCGCCGTGCCCGTGAAGCAGGCCAGCTGGTCGAAAAGACCAAGACGAGTGCCGAGCATTCCGGCGCCATCGTTCGCGATGCCGTGACGGCGATGGAGCAGATCGAGCAATCCTCGACCGAAATCGGCAACATCATCGGCGTCATTGACGACATTGCCTTCCAGACCAATCTTCTGGCGCTCAACGCCGGTGTCGAAGCAGCGCGTGCCGGTGAAGCCGGCAAGGGCTTTGCCGTCGTTGCCCAGGAAGTGCGCGAACTGGCGCAGCGTTCCGCCAATGCCGCCAAGGAGATCAAGACGCTGATCAACCGGTCTGGCGAGCAGGTCCGCAACGGTGTTGCCCTGGTCGGCGAGACCGGCACGGCATTGAAGGAAATCGTCTCCGAAGTCCAACATATCAATCGTCTGGTGGCCGAAATCGTGACCACGGCGCAGGAGCAGGCGACGGGCCTGAAGGAGATCAATACTGCCGTCAACCAGATGGACCAGGGCACGCAGAAGAACGCGGCCATGGTCGAGGAGACCACGGCCGCGACCCACAGCCTTGCCCGCGAGGCAGCCGGTCTGATCGAGCAGCTTGGTCAGTTCCGCCTGGGAGATGCGGCAGCGCAGCCCGCGGTTCGGGTGGCAGCTCCCGCTTCTCAGGCTTCGCGCCCGGCACCGTCTCCGGCGCGGGCGCTTGGCCAAAAGGTTGCCGCCAGCTTTGGTGGATCTGCCCCGCGTGGCGAAGACTGGTCTGAATTCTGATCGTGACGCGGACGGATGAAGTGTCCTTCATGTAACGTGGCAAACCTGTAATCAACGGCCGGAATAAAGGCATGCAAAACGCCTCCACTTTCAAGTGGGGGCGTTTTGTCGCATTAAACTTTTATTTATGCGTATTTGGTCGTTGCTCCCCGGTTTTTCGGCGATTTCTGCATTCTTGACGGTTGCAAGGCAGGTGATTTCATCGAATTCGAACATTAACCATCCAACGCGCGGATTTATCGGTAATTTTTTGTTTAGGCAGCCTTGAGAAAAGCCCGGCGTCCGATTGTTCGGGCTTTGTCTACACGGGGGTCGCCACATGTTGAAATCTGTAAAAATCAAAATTCTTCTGCCGTCACTTTTCGCTTTGACCGTCCTGCTCATCGTTCTGCAGGGCGTGCAGGGCATGCGATCGGTTTCTGAACTGGAAACGCAGGCAGACAATATCAGCAGGCGCATGGAGCGGTCGCTGATGGTCGCCGATATGTACAGTTCGATGGGCGACGTGAGACGCCTTTACCTGATGGTGCTGGCGACCGACAGCGCATCCGAGCGCGCCACTCTCTTCCGGGAGATCGAGGCGACGACGGCCAAGCGTGCCGCCGAATTCAACACCTATTCTGCCTCGATGAAGATCCCGGCTGCGAAGGCGAAGTTTGCCGAAATGGAGACGCTGGCCGCCGATTTCGACCGGCTGGGTCAAGAGTTTTCCGCTCATGTCGCCGCATCCAGACTGTCGGAAGCGCGTGCCGTTGTCGCACGGATGTCCGAAAAGGGTGCTGACGTCGGAAAAGGCCTGCAGCAGCTGATCGCCGACAACAACCAGCGTGGACAGGAAGACCGTGCCGCTGCCAAGGATGCTGCGCAGTTCGCCTTTTCATCCACGCTCGTCGGCATCATCATTGCCGTACTGGTTTCGATCGGTGCCGCCATTGCCAGCGTCTTCCGCGTGACCCGTCCTATCAGCGCCATCACGGCGTCTATGAACACGCTGGCTGCGGGCAACAACAAGGCGGCAATACCTTTTGCCGGCAATACCGATGAGATCGGCGACATGGCGGCCGCCGTTGCCGTGTTCCGCGACAATGCGCTGGAGCGCGAGCGTCTGGAGCAGGAAACTGAAGCCAACCGCTCGATGAGTGAACGCGAGCGCATCGCCCGCGAAGAGCAGAAGGCGCGCGAGGCCGCTGATGTCGCTTTCGCCGTCGATGGTCTGGCGTCGGGTCTCAAGAGCCTGTCGGATGGCGACATGACCTTCCGTTTGGCCCAGCCCTTTGCCGGTCAGCTTGACCAGCTCCGTCTCAACTTCAACGAATCCGTTGCCAAGCTGCAGGGCGCACTGCGTGCCGTCGGCGACAATGCCCGCATGATCGATGCCGGCGCCAACGAGATCCGTGCTGCCGCCGACGATCTGTCGAAGCGCACCGAACAGCAGGCGTCTTCCGTCGAGGAGACGGCTGCAGCGCTTGAACAGGTGACCACCGCCGTCAAGGATTCGTCCGTTCGCGCCGGTGAGGCGGGCAAGCTCGTCGATCATACCCGTGTCGGCGCGGAACGTTCGGGCGATGTCGTCCGTCAGGCCGTTGCCGCCATGGAGGCGATCGAGCAGTCGTCGAGCGAGATCAGCAATATCATCGGTGTGATTGACGATATCGCTTTCCAGACCAACCTCTTGGCTCTGAACGCTGGTGTGGAAGCGGCGCGTGCCGGTGAGGCCGGCAAGGGTTTTGCTGTCGTCGCCCAAGAGGTGCGTGAACTGGCGCAGCGTTCCGCCACGGCTGCCCGCGAGATCAAGACGCTGATCGGGGCCTCTGGTGACAAGGTGCGCGACGGTGTCGATCTGGTCGGACAGACCGGTACCGCGCTGGAATCGATCGTCGCCGATGTGCAGAAGATCAACCAGAACGTTGGCACCATCGTCATGTCGGCACGCGAACAGTCGACCGGACTTGCCGAGATCAACACCGCCGTCAACCAGATGGATCAGGGCACGCAAAAGAATGCGGCCATGGTCGAGCAGACGACGGCGGCCAGCCACAGCCTTGCCAGGCAGGCGGCTGAGCTGACGGAACTGCTGTCACAGTTCAAGCTGGACGAGGGACGTGCGGATGTTCGCGCAGCCACGCCGACGTCGCGTCCGGTGACGTCGCCGGCCCGTGCCATTGGCGCCCGCATCGCTTCCGCTTTCAGCGGCAATGCGGCGGTCAAGCAGGAATGGTCGGACTTCTGAGAGGGACGATAGAGAATGAACGAAACGCCGGCCTCGCGCCGGCGTATTTCGTATTCGTCCGGGCCACGCCTATCTTACCGAAATGTAAGCTGCACTGACCTTTGCCAGTTCATGCGAAGCCGCTATATCGGCTTCATGGCCATCACTCGTCTTTTCCGCTTTTTCGAAAACTGGATTTCACCATTCGCCCGGAAAGACGATCTGCGTCCGCCGGCAACGACGCTTGGATTCATCTGGTTCTATCTCAATCAGGCCAAGACGCCGTTTTTTGCCATGCTGGTGCTGGGTGGCCTGACGGCGGCAATCGAGGCGGCCCTGTTCTGGTTCGTCGGGCGCCTAATCGATATTTTGGCCACCATCAAACCGGCAGACGGCTGGGCCGGGCTTCTCGCCGCGCATGGCTGGGAACTAGCCGGCATGCTGGTGCTGATCGGCGTTGTGCGCTTCGTCGTGACGCTGCTGACGGCGCTGACCGACCAGCAGATCATCACGCCCGGTTTCTACAACATGGTGCGCTGGCAATCCTACATGCATGTGGCGCGGCAATCGCTGTCCTTCTTCCAGAACGATTTTTCCGGCCGCATCGTCAACAAGGTCTGGTCGGGCGGCCAGTCGGCGGGTGATCTCGTTACCTCGCTGATGGAAAGCGTCTGGTTCGTCGGCATCTATTCCGTCTCGATGCTGTTTCTGGTCGGCAGTCTCGACTGGCGTCTGGCGGTGGTCGTCTGCGTCTGGGTGTTCATCTTCTCGCTTCTGGCGCGGTATTTCGTGCCGCGCATCCGCTATCATTCGCGCGAAACGGCGGAAGCAGCTTCCATGCTGAACGGCCGCATGGTCGATGCCTATAGCAATATCCAGACGCTGCGCCTGTTCGGTCATGACGATGCCAATGACCGCTACATGCTGCAGGGTTTCGAGACCTTTCAGAAAACCACAATCCTGTTCACCCGGTTCATTACCGGGGTGAGGGCTTCGATGGCGCTTTTGTCGGGCATCATGATCACCAGCATGGCGGCGCTCTGCATCGATCTGTGGCTGTCTGGAAAGATCACCTCGGGTGCCGTTGCCTTCACGCTGGCGCTGGTGCTGCGGCTGAATTTTCTGCTCGGACGGCTGATGACGCAGTTCAACGGCATCATGCGCAATTTCGGCGTCGTGCAGAATGCCGCCGAACTGATTTCGCAGCCGATCGGCCTTGTCGATGCGCCGAACGCGGGTACGCTGTCGGTAAAACAGCCCGGCATCGTCTTCGACAATGTCAGTTTTCATTATGGGCGCGGCAAGGGCGTCATCGAAAATCTGTCTCTGGAAATCCGTCCGGGCGAGAAGGTCGGCGTGGTCGGCCGTTCGGGTGCCGGCAAATCGACGCTCGTCAATCTTCTCTTGCGTTTCTATGATGTCGAGAGTGGTCGTATCCTGATCGACGGGCAGGATATTTCGCAAGTGACGCAGGATAGCCTGCGTCGGCAGATCGGCATGGTGACGCAGGACACGGCGCTGCTGCATCGCTCGATCCGCGAAAACATCCTGTTTGGACGCGATAATGCCGGCGAGGAAGAGCTGGTGGCGGCAACGCAGCGGGCAGAAGCGGATGACTTTATCACTCGGCTGGAGGACCAGCGCGGCCGCACGGGTTTCGATGCGCATGTCGGTGAGCGTGGCGTCAAACTGTCCGGTGGCCAGCGGCAGCGTATCGCCATTGCCCGTGTGATGCTCAAGAACGCGCCGATCCTCGTGCTGGATGAAGCGACCTCGGCACTCGACTCGGAGGTGGAGGCGGCGATCCAGGCCAATCTTGACCGATTGATGGAGGGCAAGACCGTGCTGGCCATCGCACACCGGCTTTCGACCATTGCAGCGCTCGACCGCCTCATCGTCATGGATGCCGGACAGATCGTCGAGCAGGGCACACATGTCGAACTGATCGCGCGCGGCGGGCTTTATGCATCCTTCTGGGAACGGCAGTCGGGCGGATTTCTCGGTGCGGAAGACTGAGCCGTTACTCAGGAACGACGAATTCCGCCATCAGGCCATAATGGTTGGAGCCCATCGAATTCGGAATGCGGGTGACCGATTTCATGGCGAGCGGCGCGCGCACCATGACATGATCGATGGCGATGCCGAACCGGCCGAGACGCACCGGCCATGTGGGGATTTCCGGCGCGATGGTGCGCAGGTCCGTCCAGCGCATGAACTGCTGCACATCCGGTGCGATGCTGGACGAGTTGAAATCGCCGGAGAGAAACAGCGGCCCCTTGCGGTTGTTGATGATCCGCGCGGCGTTGGTCAGTTCCATCTTGTGATAATTGTCGAAATACGGCTTGCTGAGATGCATGGCGACCACATGCACCGTCGTGCCGGCGACATCGATATCCGCCAGCATGAAACGGTCTTTTCGTAGTTCGCTGAGGCCTCCGACGCTCAGATTGCTGAGCGGCAGTTTCGACAACATCATCATGTCGCAGATATCCGTCTCCCGGCCGCAGCCGATCCGGTAGGGATAGACCTTGTCGAGATCCGCCAGATACGGCGCCAGCGGCGGCATTTCCATGATGTTGACGACATCGGCACCGGAATCGACGATGGCCTGGTAGATGCGCTCGCCATTGCGATAATTGCCGCCGAGAATGTTGAAATGCATCAGCCTGATTGTCTTGCCCGATTGCGGTGCCGGCTCGGCATCGAACTCGTAGGGCATAATCCAGGCATGCACGGCGATGCCGATCGAAGCGACCAGCAGCAATCCGGGGAAAATGTTGCGGCTGAGGAGCAAAGCCAGAATCATTGCCAGCGCGCAGGCGACGGCGGCGTGCAGTTGCAGGCTGTGAAGCGTTGCAAGCATCCATTGCGGATGCACATAACGTGTGGCGATTGCGCCCAGCACAAGCGACACAATGACGCAGAGGGCAACCGAGATCGTGTGTTTCATGTGCTCTTGCCCGGAAGTCGCCACGTCTGAGCACCGGTTAGCATAAAGCATGTGTGCGTTGCAACACGCGGAAGTGGCAGCGGTTTCCGGCACTTGATTCAGATCAAGTTGGCATTTGATTCCTCTGCGTAAATCGCCCCGAGCGGCGTGATGACCGGTTTGTCATGGCGTGCACGAAGCAAAGCGGGGCGAAGCTGCCGGAATTCACGCGGTTGACTGGCCGCAGCCCTTGCCAAAACAGGAGTTTATCTGCGATCAAAAGGTGTATTGCGCCGACTTGCTGGGGACTCGTTGTTCGCACTATGGTGGACGCGGTTTCGACCCAGCCTGGAGGAGGCTTTGTGCGGTTGATCGGGATGCGTGAGAGGATGGTAAAACCGTGAGTGAAAACACATCGAACGGACAGGCGTCCGGCGAGCCGACTCGCCGTGACTTTCTATATCTGACCACCGGCATGGCGGGCGCAGTCGGCGCCGTCGCTGTCGCGTGGCCCTTTATCGACCAGATGCGGCCGGATGCATCGACGCTGGCTCTGGCCTCCATCGAGGTCAATGTCGCCGCCTTGCAGCCGGGCATGTCGCTGACGGTGAAATGGCGCGGCAAGCCCGTGTTCATCCGCAACCGCACGCCAAAGGAAGTGGAAGAGGCTAATGCAGTTGCACTGTCCGATCTGAAGGATCCTATCGCCCGCAACGCCAATCTGGGCGCGGATGCCGAAGCCAGCAGCATCGATCGCTCGGCCGGCGCAGGCAAGGAAAACTGGATCGTTATGATCGGCTCCTGCACCCATCTGGGCTGCGTGCCGCTCGGCCAGGCCGGTGAATTCGGCGGATGGTTCTGTCCCTGCCATGGCTCGCACTACGATACGGCGGGCCGTATTCGAAAGGGGCCTGCGCCGCAAAACCTCGCCATTCCGACATTCGCTTTCACCAGCGATACCGTCATCACGATCGGATAAGGGGGGATTATTCAATGAGCGGTCATTCGTCTTACCAGCCATCCACCGGCATCGAAAAATGGATCGACTCGCGGCTTCCTTTGCCGCGCATGGTCTATGACAGTTTTGTTGCCTATCCGGTTCCGCGCAACCTCAACTACGCCTACACATTCGGCGCCATGCTGTCGGTCATGCTGGTCGTGCAGATCCTCACCGGTGTCGTGCTTGCCATGCACTATACGGCGTCCACGATCGGCGCTTTCGATAGCGTCGAAAAGATCATGCGCGACGTCAACCACGGCTGGCTCTTGCGTTACATGCATGCCAACGGCGCATCCTTCTTCTTCATCGCCGTCTATCTCCATATCGCCCGCGGCCTCTATTACGGCTCCTACAAGGCGCCGCGCGAAATCCTCTGGATCCTCGGCGTGGTCATCTATCTCCTGATGATGGCGACCGGTTTCATGGGGTACGTCCTGCCCTGGGGCCAGATGTCCTTCTGGGGTGCGACCGTCATCACCGGCTTCTTCACAGCCTTCCCTCTGGTGGGTGAGTGGATCCAGCAGTTCCTGCTCGGTGGCTTTGCCGTCGACCAGCCGACGCTGAACCGCTTCTTCTCGCTGCATTACCTCTTACCGTTCATGATCGCCGGCGTCGTCGTCCTGCATGTCTGGGCGCTGCATGTGACCGGCCAGACCAACCCGACCGGTGTCGAGGTGAAGACCAAGACCGATACGGTGCCGTTCACGCCTTATGCGACGCTCAAGGATGCGTTCGGCGTGTCGGTCTTCCTGATTGTTTATGCCTGGTTCGTCTTCTACATGCCGAACTATCTTGGCCACCCGGACAACTACATTCCGGCCAATGCGCTGAAGACCCCGGCCCATATCGTGCCCGAATGGTATTACCTGCCGTTCTACGCGATGCTGCGCGCCATCACCTTCAATGTCGGCCCGATCGACTCGAAGCTTGGCGGCGTTCTGGTGATGTTCGGTTCGATCATCATCCTGTTCTTCCTGCCCTGGCTCGACACGTCCAAGGTCCGCTCGGCCGTCTACCGCCCGTGGTACAAGCTGTTCTTCTGGCTGTTCGTCGTCAACGCCATCCTCCTCGGTTGGCTTGGTGCCATGCCGGCGGAAGGCGGCGGTCTGGTGACGCTGCTGTTCTTCGGTGAACTGAAGGGCAACTATGTCGGTTATTCGCAGCTCGGAACGCTGTATTATTTCGGTTTCTTCCTCGTCATCATGCCGGTTCTCGGCCTGATCGAGACACCGCGGCGCATCCCGAATTCGATCACCGAAGCCGTTCTTGCAAAGAAGAACGGTTCGCCCAAGGCCGATACGGTCGCCTGAGCCCGCGAGAGGAAAATCATCATGAAAAAGCTTAAGCTAAGCTTCCTGTCGCTGGGCCTTATGGCGGGCATCGCCATCCTGCCGGCCGCTGCGCAGGAAAACCACGACAACGCTCCCGGCGGCACCGCCGTCGAGGACCATGGCGCAACGCCGCATTATCCGATCAAGCACCCGCATCAGACGGAGTGGAGTTTTGCCGGTCCCTTCGGCCATTACGACAAGGGTCAGCTGCAGCGCGGCCTGAAGATCTATTCGGAAGTCTGTTCCGCCTGCCATTCGATGAAGCTGGTGTCTTTCCGCACGCTGGAAGAACTGGGGTATTCGGAAGCGCAGGTGAAGGCATTTGCCGCCACGCACGAGGTGCAGGACGGGCCGAACGAAGATGGAGAGATGTTCACCCGCAAGGCCGTGCCTTCGGACTATTTCCCGTCACCGTTCCCGAACGAACAGGCGGCCGCGGCCGCCAACAACGGTGCGGCACCGCCGGACTTCTCGCTGATCGCCAAGGCACGCGGCATTACGCGCGGCTTCCCGACATTCATATTCGACATGTTCACCCAGTATCAGGAGGGCGGCCCGGATTACATCCATGCTCTGCTGACCGGATATCAGGAGCCGCCGGAAGGAACGGAAGTGCCGGAAGGCACGCATTACAATCCGTATTTCGCCAATGCCGCGTCGCTGGCCATGGCGCCGCCGCTCTCGGCCGATCAGGTGACCTATGACGACGGCACGCCGCAGACGCTGGAACAGTATTCGCAGGATGTTTCCGCATTCCTGATGTGGGCAGCGGAACCGCATCTGGAAGAACGCAAGCGCACCGGATTCATGGTCATGGTGTTCCTGGCGATCTTCACGATCCTGATCTACCTGACCAAAAAATCGGTCTATGCCAACAAGGAGCACTGAGCGGCTCTTGATGACAGGAATAGGCGGCTGCGGCCGCCTTTTCATGCGTAACGCCTGTCTGGCTTGGGGATGGGGAGCCGGAGCGGGCCCGTGCGGCGATGCGGAACTTTACAGGGCGGCCATTGCGCGCCAAGGTGCCGCCTCAAGAACACGGATACAAGATTCCCATGACCGCCTCGACCAAAGACATCCTCTCCGCCGCCATCCGCTCCATCCCGGACTATCCGAAGCCCGGCATCATCTTTCGCGACATCACCACCTTGCTCGGTGATGCGCAGGCATTCCGGCTGGCGGTCGATGAGCTTGTAAAACCGTATGAAGGGCTCGGCGTCGACAAGATTGCCGGCATGGAAGCGCGCGGCTTCATCCTCGGCGGTGCCATGGCGCATCAGCTCTCGGCCGGTTTCGTGCCGATCCGCAAGAAGGGCAAACTGCCTTTCCGCACCGTCAGCATGGCCTATGCGCTGGAATACGGCACCGACGAGATGGAAATCCACGTCGATGCGGTCAAGCCGGGCGAAAAGGTGATCCTCTGCGACGACCTGATTGCGACGGGCGGTACGGCCGTCGGCGCCGTGCAGCTACTGCGCCAGATCGGCGCGGAGGTCGTCTCCGCCTGCTTCGTCATCGATCTGCCGGATCTCGGTGGCCGCAAGAAGCTCGAGGCGCTTGGCGTCGAGGTGCGGGTGCTGGCGGAATTTTCCGGGCACTGATTTCCCTCAGGGGACGAACCCCTCGTTTTCCATGATTGCGCGGGTTTTTGCCCGCGTTATCCTCCATGCCTGAGCCGTCGGGGCCGGGATACCAGCTTGGGGGATTTTGCATGGATGTGGCGACGCTTCTGGCCTTTGCCGTGGCTTTTTTCGTATTCGCCGCAAGTCCCGGCCCGGATAACATGACGATCGTTGCCAGGACGCTGTCGCATGGCCCGGCGTCCGGCATTGCCTATGCGAGCGGCATGGTGGCGGGCATTCTTGTCTGTCTGGCGCTTGCCGTGCTTGGCTTGTCCGTCATCGCTACCGAGATGGGTGGCGTGATGACGATTTTGCGGTATGCCGGTGCTGCCTATCTGGTCTGGATGGGTTTTCGCATGTGGACTGCCGATCCGGTCTTGCCGGAAGTGCCGGCGGTGGCGGATCGCGGTGATCTGCTCAAGACCTTCCTGACGGGCATAGCGCTGAATCTCGGCAATCCGAAAATGCCGCTGTTCTACATGGCGCTGTTGCCGCATGTGGTCGGGCCGCAATTGACGTTCGCTCAAGGCGGGGTGCTGGCACTGACGATTGTGCTGGTCGAGGTCGTCGTTATCGGCGCCCATGTGGTCGCTGCCAGCCGGGCGCGAAAAATGCTGCGCAGTCCGGTGGTGATGCGACGCGTCAACCGTGCTTCGGGTGCCGTGATGGTTGGTGCAGGCGTCGCGGTTGCCGCTTCGCGCTGAACTGCCTATTCGAATTCCAGCACGCTGCCTTCGTAGCGCATCACCATGTGGCCATCCTGATTGACGCCTTCGTTGATGGTGCGGTTAATGAATGTGCCTGGCCGGGTGGCGAGCGGACGGCTGTCGACCAGCGTCACAGAATAGGTGATGCTGTCGCCGGCATAAACCGGGCGGAGCCATTGCAGCTTCTGGAAACCGGGTGAGGGTCCCAGTTTCGGAGGGACCTGACCCTCGGCGATCAGTTGTGCGCTTTCTTCTGCCCAATATGCCAGAAACGTCTTCATCCAGCCGGCGCAGGTGTGCCAGCCGGAGGCACAGAGCGCGCCGAAGACGTAATCCTTGGCGGCTTCCGCATCGACGTGAAAGGGCTGCGGATCGAATTTTTTGGCAAAGCGGATGATGTCGTCCGGTGTGAACAGCATCGTGCCGGTGACGACCTTTTCGCCGGGTGGGGAAAGCTCAACCAGTCTCATGGACGAACCTCCGCAGGCTCACGCAGACGCATCATGATCGGGTTTTCACCACGCATGACGACCTCGCCGCGCTGGTTTTCCACTTCGTGCAGGAATTTGACCAGGCCTATACCAGGCTTAGAGCGTAAGGTTCGGGCCTCAATCACGGTGGAGCGACCGGACAGCGTATCGCCGGCCAGAACCGGTTTGCGCCATTCCATGAAATCGATGCCGGGAGAGCCTTCCGACGAGGAGCGCGACAGCCAGCCGTCATACATCATGCGCATGAACAGGCTCGCCGTGTGCCAGCCGGAGGCTGAAAGGCCGCCGAGAATGCTGGCCTTGCCCGCTTTCTCGTCGAGATGCATGGGCTGCGGATCGAATTCGGACGCGAAGGCAATGATCGCCTCCGCCGTGATTTTGGCGCTGGCCAGGGCGAAAACGCGTCCCGGTTCGAAATCCTCGAAATGAAACTCGATCGCGCCCATGGCCGGTGCTTCTACATTACGTGTTGAAGCGGAAGTGGATCACGTCGCCATCGTTGACGACATATTCCTTGCCTTCGTCGCGGCCCTTGCCGGCTTCCTTGGCGCCGACTTCGCCCTTGAAGGCGATGTAGTCGTCATAGGAGATGGTGAAGGCGCGGATGAAACCGCGTTCGAAATCCGTGTGGATGACGCCGGCGGCGGCCGGGGCCTTGGTGCCGCGGACGATCGTCCAGGCGCGGCATTCCTTAGGGCCAACCGTGAAATAGGTGATCAGGTCGAGCAGATTGTAGCCGGCGCGGATCAGACGGTCGAGACCGGCTTCCTCAAGGCCGAGGGCGCCCAGAAATTCCTTGGCTTCCTCGTCCGGCAACTGCGCGACTTCCGACTCGATGGCGGCCGAGATGATGACGCATTCCGCGCCCTGCGCCTTTGCCATTTCGGCAACGGCTTTGGTGTGCTCGTTACCGTCGACCGCATCGCCTTCGGCGACGTTGCAGACGTAGAGCACCGGATGGGAGGTCAGGAGATTGAGGCCCTTGAGGATCTCGATCTCGTCGGCAGCGAGCGTGTTCAGCAGGATGCGGGCCGGCTTGCCTTCGTTCAGAAGCTTAATGACCGCTTCCATCACCGGCAGCTGGGCAGCCGATTCCTTGTCGTTGGTCTTGGCGCGCTTGCGGGTTTGTTCGACGCGGCGCTCAAGGCTTTCGAGGTCGGCGAGCATCAGTTCTGTATCGATCGTATCGGCATCGCCGACTGGATTGATCTTGCCCTCGACATGCGTGATGTCGTCGTCTTCGAAGCAGCGCAGCACGTGCACGACGGCATCGACTTCGCGGATGTTGGCAAGGAACTTGTTGCCGAGGCCTTCACCCTTCGAAGCGCCGCGCACGAGGCCGGCGATATCGACGAAGGAGATGCGCGTCGGGATGATTTCCTTGGAGCCGGCGATTGCCGCCAGCTTCTGCATGCGCGCGTCGGGCACGGCCACTTCGCCGGTGTTCGGTTCGATCGTGCAGAAGGGATAATTGGCGGCCTGCGCGGCTGCCGTCTTGGTGAGTGCGTTGAAGAGGGTGGACTTGCCGACATTCGGCAGGCCCACGATACCGCATTTAAAGCCCATGGTCGGGAACCCGTATCTTTGAATAAACTGGGGGCAGGCTATGGGGGAAAGCGCCGTGGGGGTCAAGAGCGGGGCGCGACCCTTCTCTTGCGGGCCGGGCCCATATCACCTATTTTCAAGGCCCAAGGAGTGTTGGTCATGACCATTCTGACTGTCACCAGCGCGGGGGATGTAACCCTCGACAAGGAACTGCTCGAAACACTGGATATTGCGCCGGGCGACCGGCTGGTCGTGCTGCCACGTGCAGATGGCGGGCTGTCGCTTTCGCCCGTCCCGGAGGTGACTGCGGCGCCTCAGAAAAAGAAGGAAGGCGGGTTGGAGGCTTTTTTCGGATCGCTCAAGAACAAAACGCGGGTTGCACCGTCGCTCGAGGAGATCAAGGAAGCCATCGAAGACGGATGGGCTGGCAAGGTACGGTTTGACGATGATCGCTGATACCAATGTGCTGGTTCGTGCCTGGGCCGCAGACGACAGGATACAGGCCGCCCAGGCACAGGCTGCGATGGATGCGGCGCTAAAGATCCACGTGCCGCTTACGACCTTCTGCGAGTTTGTATGGGTGCTACGACAAATTTATCGCTTTTCTGCCCAAGATATCGCCGGTGCCATCCGCGTGCTGATTGCCGATCCGCGAACTGTAATTGATCGCGATGCCGTTGCCGCAGGACTGGCCTTTCTCGATGCAGGCGGCGATTTTGCCGATGGCGCCATCGAATTCGAGGGGCGACGGCTTGGCGGCAAGGTTCTTGCCACGTTCGATCGTCAGGCCGCTGCGATCATTCGCGGGCAGGGCCGGCAATGCCTGTTGCTGGGCGCGGAATAACATCGTCATATTGCTGCACTATTGAAACGCGCGAATGCGCATCATTTTTTGCCCGAGAGGCGCGTCATCATCAGGAGATGCCGATGGCCGACGACACGACACTCAAGCCGACAACCAAGACAACGCCCAAGGCAGAGCGGCCAAAGCTCTACAAGGTTCTGCTGCTCAACGACGACTATACGCCCCGCGATTTCGTGACCCTCGTGCTGAAGGCGGTGTTTCGCATGAGCGAGGAGGCGGGCTATCGGGTGATGATGACCGCCCACAAGATGGGCACCAGCGTCGTCATGGTCGCGGCAAAGGATATCGCCGAGACGAAGGCGACGGAAGCTGTCGATCTCGCCAAGGAAGCGGGTTTTCCGCTGATGTTCACCACCGAGCCTGAGGAATAAGGTCAGCGGCGGATCGGCCGGTAGAGGTAATCATCCGGCAGGCCGAGGCGACGGCAGGCCTGAACGGGGGGCGAGGACCGCAGCAGCAGCCTGTCGGCGCTGCGGGCGGCAAGCCTGACGGTGGCGCGCTCCAGACGGTTCAGCGACCATTCGCTGCCAAGTTCCAGCCGGTGCCTGATCCAGTGTGGCAGCAACTCGACGGCTGCCTTGACCAGCAGGCCCTGCAAGGGACGGACCGGACCCGGAAGGGCGGGAAGATCGCGCATGATGCCAAGAAACTCGGCAACGATGGGTGACGGTTCCAGTCGATCCCGCCGGAAGGCGAACAACGCATCCAGTTCTGCCTGCGACGTCGGCGCACCCGTGGCGCCGTAGAGTTTTGCTGCCGGCCCGGCTTCTAAAAACAGTGCGTCCCGCTCATCGTCGGACAGCGGACGCACAAACTGGTGGTAAGCCTCCATGAAGCCAAAGCCTGCCGTCGCCTGCACCCAGTCGAGCAGGTCGGGATCGTTGGCGTTATAGGCCTCACCGCCGCTTGTCTGTCCCTCCACCTTGCCGTGGCGGCGCACGACGCCCGCGATCATTGCCTCCGCCTGACTGTGGGCGCCATAGACCGTCACCATGGCGGCAAGACCGGTGCGTTGAAGGCGCGTCAGCGCATCGGCGCGAAAGCTACTATGCTGCCACACGCCGTCACGAACCTTTGGTTCGGCAAACTCCAGCAGCACGGCGGTGACACCGCCGATGAACATCGAAATCTGGTTTTTGAAAACAATCCAGGAAACGGATGCCGCCGGGACGAGCGCAGGTTCGCCCGTGGGCTGCGAGAAGTCGATTTTCATGGCGCCATTGCCGATAAGGTCCGTGGCGGCACGGTCGAGGCGGTCATGCAGCAAGCCGGGCAGGGGCAGGGCCGTCGAGTGATGGAACATGTCAAACTCCTTTTTCCTTCCAAGCCGGATGGCCGGAGTTTGTTCCGGAATTGTGACTTTGTGTCCTGTTTTTCGGCGAACTCAGGGCGGGTGGCCTGCCGCGCCCAACCGCGAAGCCGTCACTCGCCCTTGTTGCCGAACATCTTCTTCAGCATTTCCGCCATCGGGCCTGTCGTCGGCAGGTTCGGTTTCGTGCCGCCGCGTGCCTGATGAATATGCGATTTTCCGGCGGGTTTCGGTGCCGCCGGTTTATCAACCTTCGGCTTTTCAGCCTTCTCCGCTTCCGGTTTGGCGCCGACGGCCAGCGCCAGCTTGTTCATCAATTGCGAATCCTCACGCTTCACCAGCATGGCGGCATTGTCGGCCAGCGTATCGAGCAGCGGTTCCAGCCACACCTTGTCGGACTTTGCAAAATCGCCGAGGACATGGTTATGCACCTGCTCCTTGTTGCCGGGATGACCGATACCGAGGCGCAGGCGGCGGTATTCCTTGCCGCAATGGGCATCGAGCGACTTGACGCCATTGTGGCCGCCATGGCCGCCCCCGGTCTTGATGCGGGTGCGACCGGGTGCGAGATCCAGTTCGTCATAGATGGCGGTGATGTCGCCAGGCCCGAGCTTGTAGAAGCGCATTGCCTCTCCGACCGATTCTCCCGACAGGTTCATATAGGTCTGTGGCTTGATCAGCAGGACCTTTTCGCCGCCGAGTTCGCCTTCGGAAATCAGCGCCTTGAACTTTTTCGACCAGGGCGCAAAGCCGGGCAGACGCTGGATGGCGTCGAGCGCCATGAAACCGATATTGTGGCGGTTGCCCGCATATTGCGTGCCGGGATTGCCGAGGCCTGCGATGATCTGCATGTCTGCACCGTTCTGGGTGGTCTGTCTGCCTCTTCACCACCGCGAAACGGCGCAGAAGTCAACCGCCTTGCGTCCCAGTTGTTTAATCTGGACGTCTCACTGCGGTGGCTCAAGTCCGTAGGCGCGGTATATCCGGGCCTGCGTGCCATCGGCGATCATGCGGTCGAGCTTGGTCTGCATTTTCCTTACTGTTTGCCAGGATACGGCACGATTGCAGGCTATGCCAAGCTTCTGGTCGGAAAGCTTGGTAACCCGCTCAACCGCAACGCCGTTTGCATGCAACTGATCATAGACATCTTCAGACATCGGCATGAGTTCGATGCGATCACTGAGCAGTTTGGCCAGGGTCACGTCGAATGTCGAACTGATATCGATCTTGGGAAATTTCAGTTTGACCAGCAGCGTTTCCGTGTAGTCGGAGCGATGTGTGCCGACCGTGAATGCCCTGGCGTCATCCAGCGTTTTTGCCTCGACCCTGGAGTGTCGGTGTTTGACGAGAATGCTCTGGCTTCTGGCAAGCGGCATCACCCATCTGAAACGGGCCAGGCGTTCCGGTGTTTTTGCTGCCGAGAACACGCAAGTGGCCGCCTGGGTTTCGGCGAGCGCGATGGCGCGCGCCCAGGGCATGACTTCGATGCGATAATCAAGGCCACTTCCTGCCATCATGTCTTTTACCTGGTCGACCGAAATGCCGCGCAGAGAGCCTGCCTTTTCCTGAACGATGAAGGGTGGATAGGATTCCGTCGTGAAAAGCAGTGTTTCGTCCGCGGCGGCATGGCCGGCAGCGAGGATCAGGCCGAATGTCAGCGCCGAAACCCTCATGGATTCTCCTTGCCGGTGCGACTGTGCAATGTCGTCATCAACCCGCCATCGATCTCGGTTCGTGATCACCCTGTACCAGTGCAGTCATCAGGTCGGCAATGCCGAGCGGTCTGGCGTAGAGGTAGCCCTGTGCGCAATCTACACCAATTTCCCGCAGGAAGGTACGCTGCTCTTCTGTCTCGACGCCTTCGGCGATGACGGTGCATTTCATCTTGTGCGAGATGGCGCTGATGCCTTCCACCAGCATGCGGCTCTTCTCCGCCACCTCCTTGCGACTGCCGCCGAGCGAGCGGATGAAGGACTGGTCGATCTTGACGATATCGACGGGGAAGCGGCTCATGTAGCTGAGCGAGGAATAACCGGTGCCGAAATCATCGATGGCGATGCGGCAGCCCAATTGATGGATGGCGTCGAGAATACGCCGGATCTCGGGATTGTCGTGCATCAGTACCGCTTCGGTGATCTCGACGACGAGGCGTGACGGGCGGATGTCGTAACGGTTCAAGATGCCGGCGAGATACGGTGCCAGATGCCCGTCGAACTGTAGCGGTGAGAAATTGACCGCGACATAGGTCTCGCCGAGTCCAGGCAGACGGGAGAGGCGGGCGAGATTGGCGATCGCGTCCTCGAAAATCTGTTCGCCGATACGGCCGATCGAGCCGGTTTCCTCGGCAACGCCGATAACCGCTGCGGGCGGCAACAGGCCCTTGCGGGGATGGCGCATGCGCATCAGTGCCTCAAAGCCGATGATCCGGCCGGTCTCGATCTCGACGATCTGCTGAAAATGCGCCTCGAACCATTTTGCCGCCAAAGCGGCTTCGATATCGTTTTCGATCTCGGCGCGCTCGCGGGTTCGGTCGAGAATGGCGGGATCGAAAACCTGGGCGCCATTCTTGCCTTCGCGCTTGCGCTCGTACATCGCCATGTCCGACTTTTGCAGAAGTTCGGCGGCGCTGTCTGCGTGAAGCGGATAAAAGGCGAGGCCCATGCTGGCGCTGAGGCGCACATGCTGACCTTCGGCCTGGAAGGGCAGGTCGAACAGGTCCACGACCTTGTCGCAGAGCGCGGCGGCGCGTTCCTGTACGGCACTGCCTGTCACCAGTATGGCGAACTCGTCACCGCCAAGTCGCGAGGCGGACGAACCTTCACCGATAAGCGGACGCAGCCGCTGCACGAATTGCCTCAGGACGGAATCGCCTGCGGCGTGGCCGAGATTGTCGTTGATTGCCTTGAAACGGTCGAGATCGATGAACAGGCAGGCGACCTCACTGCCGCTCGCATCCGCCTCGGCAATTCGGGTGTCGAGTGCTGCCTCGAACCCCTGGCGATTGAGAAGGCCGGTCAGATAATCGGAAATCGCCTGGTGGTGGTTGCGCAGTTCGGACTGTTTCAGCTCGGTGACGTCGGTCATGACGCTCAGCGAGGCCGGTAGATCGGCGGCGGAGGATACCAGCTGCGTTTCGGCGATCAGGGCATCCATGATGCGCCCGCCTGCACAGACGAAGCCGATGGTGACGTCACTGGCCGCGCCGGCGGCGACACCGCCGCCCTTGCGCCGGGCATAACGATCACGATCTGCAGGTGCGACAAGTTCACGGAACGGGCGGCCGAGGACGTCTTCGCGCCGGTAACCGGTTGCCAATAGCCAATAGTCGCTCACCGCCGAGATCATGTCGTCGGCATCGAGCGAGAACAGCATGGCCGGCGTCAGATTATAGGTTTCCTTCATCAACTGGTGGGCGCGTTTCAACTCGCGCTCCTCGCGGTCCAGCTGGATTTGCATGTCGTTGAAGCTTTTGGCGAGCCGGCCCATCTCGTCGCCTGAGCGCCAGTCGACGTGATGGCGCGAGCCGAGCCGGCGGGTGGCCTCTATCGCCGCCGTCAGCCGCATTAGCGGCTTGATGATCATGATACGGTTGCCGACGATGGCCGCGCCAAACACGGTGAGAATTGCGACGATGAAGATGGAGATGAAAGCCATTTCCATCTGGTTCAGTGCGGCGAACCAGCCGATAGGGGCATATTGCACCGTCAGCCTGCCGACATTGCGCGGGCCGTTCGCGGACTGGAAGAAGATTTGCCGGGAAATCTGCTCGAGATCACTGCCATCCACCTGCGGATTGTTGTCGGTGACATCGAGCTTGGCCAGTGTATCGGTGATCCTGACGACGCGGACGCCACGTTCGGCCACCAGCATGCCGGAAATCCGGCGAACACTTTCGATATCGAGTTCCCACAGCGGCTTGCTGAGTGCCTGGGCATTGGCGGCAACCAAGATTTCAATCTGTTCGGTGAGACTTTTTGCTGCCTGTTGAGAAGACAGCGCCAGAAAAAGCGTGAATAACGGTGCAACGACCGCAAGCAGCGCGCCGGATATGATGGCGACAAAACGGCTTTCTACAGAATGAGTCATCATTCCTACTTTCGGGGTCGCAGCGTTCTCTTGTGTGCCGTTTGATGCGGCTTGCTTGTTTATTATTTTTGTCACTGACAGATTAAGCTTTGCTGAAAAGCTTTTATTGTTCTTCTTGATCCTCGGGTTTCGCCTCTCGACGGCGTCGAAGGCAAAGCCGGAATCGATCGCAGAACCTACCTATAATGCGATCTATTATCACTTTCTGAATGGCGCCGCGTTTTCAAGTGTCGGCATCAGGTGCGGTCTCGGCGTGATTAAACAAACCTTAAAACGGAAAAGGCCCGCCTTCGGAAAGGCGGGCCTCAAACAATCCACTGTCGGAAAACGTATTATTCCGAAGCAGGCGTTTCGTCTGCAGCAACTTCTTCTTCTTCAACGCCGGCAGCCGGGGCAACGATCGTTGCGATGGTGAAGTCGCGGTCGGTGATGACCGGACGAACGCCCTTCGGCAGCTTGACGGCGGAGATGTGAAGGCTGTCGCCGATCTTGGCGCCGGACAGATCGACGGTCAGGAATTCCGGGATCTGGTTGGCCGGGCAATGCAGCTCGACGGTGTGGCGAACGATGTTGAGAACGCCGCCCTGCTTGATGGCCGACTTGTCTTCGTTTTCGAAGTGAACCGGAACTTCAACATTGACTTCGGTCTTTGCAGACACGCGCAGGAAGTCGACATGCATGGTGAAGTCGCGGACCGGGTCCAGCTGGTAGTCCTTCGGCAGAACGTTGATCTTCTTGCCGTCGAGAACGATAGTCGCGATCGTCGTCATGAAGCCGCCGGCGTGGATACGCTTGGTGACTTCGTTCGTCGACAGGGCGATAGAAAGAGGAGCCTGCTTGTCACCGTAGATGACAGCGGGAATGAGACCATTGCGGCGAAGTTCACGGGAGGACCCCTTACCGACCCGTTCGCGCGCCTCGGCCTTGAGCTCGTAATTGTCCTGGCTCATGGCATTTCCTTTCGAGGTTATTTGGAGTGTTCGCCGCAGCTGATATCGCTGACTTGGCCAACCGGAGGGTATCTCGCGATACTCTCCCATCCGCATTGCCTCCAAGGGTGTCTACGCGGACGAGGGGGTCCTTAATACAAAGGCCCGCGATTGGCAAGGGAAGCCTGAGGCAAAGCGGCTGCAGCCTGAAGTTTATGCCGTGGCCGCGTTTCGGCACAGGCGACAACTTCGCCTTGTTGATATTGCGGAACCCTTAACCGTGCTCGCCAACGCTTCGATTATCATTTGTTTCTAAAACGGCAAGGACACTCCAAGCCGGAAAACGAAATGCTGCATATATTGAACTGTATCGCTGTCGACCATGACTGGCGTTACGTGGCCGCCGCGGTGATGATCTGCGTCGTCGGCTCCTTCCTGACCATCCGGCTGTTTTCGCGCGCAAGACGCGCGGTGGGCCTCGAACGGGCAATCTGGATCTTCCTTGCGGGCTTTATCGGCGGCACGACGATCTGGACAACGCATTTCCTTGCCATGCTCGGTTATCATGGCGGCGGTACTGCCGGCTATGGCGGGGAACTGACGCTTCTTTCTCTGGTGATCGCGGTGGCATCGGCCGTGTCCGGCATTGCCATCTCCACCTATGCCGGTCGTTCCGCCCTGGTGGAAGCGGGTGGCGTCATTCTCGGCATCGGCATTGCCGCCATGCATTATACCGGCATGGCAGCCTATCAGATCCGCGGTACGATCGTATGGGATCAGGCCTATATTGTTGTGTCGCTGGTTCTCGCCGCGTTTTTCGGCGCGGTAGCGATGAACCGCGTGGTGCGTCCGGTCAGCCGCTTCTGCCGTTTTGGCGGTCCTCTTGCGATGATCCTCGGCATTGCGACAACACATTTCACCGGCATGGGAGCGATGTCGGTGACGATCGATCCAACGGTTGTGGCCACCTCGGAAACCATCTCGCCGGTTCTGCTGGGTTTCACGATCCTGTCGGTGATGATGGTCCTGCTGGTTATTGTCGCCTGCGCCTATCTGCTCGATGCACGCACGACAGAAGCTGCGGTCGAGCGCTATCGCCATCTTTCGCGCCATGATGCACTGACCGGTCTGCCGAACCGATCGGCGTTTAACGAGGAGATCGAGAGCCTGACCCGACGCGGTCATGACAGTTCGGCGCGTATCGCCATCCTGTCCTTCGATCTCAACCGTTTCAAGGAAATCAACGACGTCCATGGCCATGCGGCGGGCGATGCGGTTCTGCGCGAGATTGCCGCGAGGCTTGCGGCCTCATTGCGCGGCGGCGAGTTTCTGGCGCGTGTCGGCGGCGATGAATTCATCGCGTTGACCCGCAATTATTACACCCGTACCGATGCTCATTCGATGGCCAGCCGCCTGATGGCCGAGATCGCCAGGCCGGTCGACTGGAATGGCAATACGTTCATCGTCGGCTCGAGTGTTGGCATTGCCATCCATCCGGATGATGCCGCAGATATCGATGATCTTCTGGCACAGGCGGATGTCGCCATGTACCGCGCCAAGCAGTCGGGGGAAAACGCTGTCTGTTTTTATGATCCGTCGATGGACCAGATGGCGCGAGAGCGCAATATTCTGGCGATGGACATGCGGGCAGGGCTCCGTCGCGGTGAATTCGAACTCTATTACCAGAAGCAGAACGACACGCTGACAGGCGAGGTGATTGCTTTCGAAGTTCTGCTGCGCTGGCGGCACCAGACCCGCGGCATGGTGTCTCCGGTGGAATTCATTCCGATTGCCGAGCGCAACGGTTTTATCAACGAGCTCGGTGAATGGGTTCTGCGACAGGCCTGCATGGAAGCCGCCACCTGGAAAAACCCGCTGCGCATCGCCGTCAATGTCGCGGCTCCGCAACTGGCGGATATGTCGTTTCCGGCCAAGGTGCGCGATATTCTTGCTGCCAGCGGCCTGCCGGCGGAGCGTCTGGAGCTGGAGATCACCGAAACCGGCATCGTCGCCGACCAGCAGCGCGCGCTGGTCATCATTCGCCAGCTCAAGGAAATCGGCGTCAAGATCGCCATGGACGACTATGGTACCGGATATTCGTCGTTATCGACATTGCTGACGTTTCCATTCGACAAGATCAAGATCGACCGCGCCTTCGTGGATGGCGTTCCAACCAGTGCGCAATCTGCGGCCATCGTTCGCTCGACCCTGATCCTCGCGTCCAGCCTGGAAATTCCGGTTCTGGCCGAAGGTGTCGAAACGGACGAGCATATCGCGTTCCTGCGCGAGGAAGGCTGCCGACAGGTGCAGGGATATCTGTTCGGCAAGCCCGGTCCGCGCTCGGGCATCGAAGACATCGTCAACGGTCATCATATCTCGGATCAGGGTATTTCTACGGTTGCAGAGGACGCCGCGGCGGCATGAGTTGCGGTTGCTTCGGCCGCTGCGGCGTTATCTTTTGGACTTCTCATTGACTTTCACCCTTCCGCTTGCAGATTTGCCAACGACCATTTCAACGACAGGAGTCGATCCATGCGTCTCAACCTCGCGACAGCCAGCGTCGTGGCCATCGCAGCCGCGGTGTTCCAGCAGCCGGTACAGGCAGCCGACATCAACGAACAGGGAGCCAAGGAGCTTCAGGGCAGCCTGACGAAACTGATGCCGCAAAAAGCGGTTGAGAAGGGCGTCGTCGCGGTCACGCCGCAGAGCGACAAATACCAGATCCTGTTCGATCTGCCGAAGCTGATCGGTGTCTTCGACAATCCGAACTTCTCGCTGAAGCAGATTTCGCCGATGACCCTGTTTGCCAAGCCGGCCGATGGTGGCTTGTGGCAGGTCGAAGGCACGAACGACTTTGCCTTCACCAGCACCGGCAAGGATCTGGAAGGCAAGGATTCGGACTTCACCTATACGATCGCCAAGGTTGCCTATAACGGCCTGTTCGATCCGGCTATCAGCTATTTCCGCTCGGGTGATTTCACCTCCGGCGCCGGTGCCATCAAGACGACGGCCGGTGCAGAGAAAATGGATGCCAGCTTTTCCGGCATGAATTACACGCTCTCGTCCGTCGCCGGCGCTTCTGCCGGTGTGGTGGATTTTCGCGGCAGCGGTTCCATCGCGGATTTCAAACAGGCCATCGTGACACCGCAGGCGCCATTCGAATTCTCCGCTGAAAGTCTCGATATCGATGCGGGTGCTGCCGGCGTCAATGCACAGAAGCTGCGCGATCTGTTCATTTTCATCGCGGATCGCGCCGACAAAAAGAAGCTCGAGGCGCCGGAGATCGAAGAACTGAAGGGTCATGTGCGCGCTGCACTGCCGTTCTTCACCAGCTTCGATGAGAAGATCGACCTGCAAAAGAGCAAGGTTTCGACCGCGCAGGGCGATGTGTCGGCAGAAACCGTCAGCTACATGATGAAGGCTGCCGGTCCGCTTGAGGCCATGGAGGTCGGCTTCGGTTTCGGCGCGAAGGAACTGGCATTGGCCGATGGCATGGTGCCTCCGATCTATGCTCCGTTCATCCCGACGATCACGGATCTTCAGCTCTCGGTGCCGAACCTGAACCTGCAGGCGCCGATCGACGTGATGCTGAACGCCGATTACACCAAGGAAAAGCCGCTCAGCGATGCCGAAGCGGCAGCCATGGGGCTCTCGGTGTTCCCGGGCGGTGCCTATACCGTCAACATCAACAAGTCCGTGGTGACGGCACCCTCCTATGATCTGGAGATCAGCGGTAAGGTGACCGGATCGCTGATGGCGCCGGACCGCGTGGCTGTCGATGCGACCATTCTCGCGCGCGACTTCGACAAGACGATGGCCGCCGTGCAGGAACTCGGCCAGGCCGACCCGCAGGTCATGCAGGTCTTCCTCGGCATGACCATGGTCAAGGGCTTGGCAAAGACCGATACCGACGGTCGTTCGCGCTGGGATGTCAGCGTCGACCAGAACCGCAAGGTGACGATCAACGGCAATCTGCTGCCGTTCTGATCCATTGTAAAGGCGCAGGCGCTTGTCGCCTCCGCCCTCTCGCTCACGAGAGCGATTTTCGGACAAATAAAAAAGCCGCCCGGCGAGGGCGGCTTTTTTGATGGGCGCTGATCCTGTGATCAATCGAACAGGCTGGAAACCGATTCTTCCAGTGCCGTGCGGTTGATTGCTTCGCCAAGAAGGTTGGCGGTCGAGACCACGCGAATGTTGGGGGCGGACTGCACGGCGGTCGTCGGCTGGATCGAGTCGGTGATGACCAGTTCCTTGAGCATGGACGAGGCAATGCGGGTGACGGCACCGCCGGACAGCACGCCATGCGTGATGTAGGCGGTCACGCTGGTGGCGCCGTTCTTCAGCAGTGCTTCGGCGGCGTTGCAGAGCGTGCCTCCCGAGTCGACGATATCGTCGATCAGCAGACAGTCCTTGCCGGTCACATCACCGATGACATTCATGACTTCCGATTCACCGGCGCGTTCGCGGCGCTTGTCGACGATCGCCAGCTGGCAATCCAGGCGCTTGGCGAGCGAGCGGGCGCGCACCACGCCGCCGACATCGGGCGAAACGACCATGACGTTCTTCAGGTCGTAATGGTCCTTGACGTCGCGCCCCAGGATCGGCACGGCGTAAAGATTATCGGTCGGGATGTCGAAAAAGCCCTGGATCTGGCCCGCATGCAGGTCGAGTGTCAGGACACGATCGGCGCCGGCCTCGGTGATGAGGTTGGCGACGAGCTTTGCCGAGATCGGCGTACGCGGCCCGGCCTTGCGGTCCTGACGGGCATAACCGAAGTAAGGAAGAACTGCCGTGATGCGCTTTGCGGAAGACCGCCTGAACGCATCGATCATGATCAGCAGTTCCATGAGATGATCATTGGTCGGAAAAGACGTCGACTGAATGACGAAGACATCTTCGCCACGGACATTTTCCTGGATCTCTACGAAGATTTCCTGGTCCGCAAACCGTCTGACGCTGGCTTTCCCGACAGGAACATTGAGATACTTGCAGATCGCATCGGCTAGGTGCCGGTTCGAATTTCCTGCGAAAACCTTCATTTCGGTCCGCCTATTGTGTGCTGGATGGGGCCTTTTACCTTTGCCGTTTCTGAATGCAAGTCCGATTGGGCAATGCCCCTACTTTTTTATGAAGACTCGATGACGCTGGCGATGTTTTTGCATCAGTCAATGTGGCGCGGCGACGCGTTTCAGCCCGGTTGGGCATGTCGCCATTCCATATATGCATCAATCGTCTCTCCGGCGATCGCCTCCATTGTCGCGGCCGGTACGGCTGCCCATGGGTCGTTGCCGCCGCCGGGCGCTTTTTGTTGACCCTGGATGCGGTTGAGGCGGGTTCCGGCATTGTCGAGAATATCCCAGACGTAAACCACGGTGATGCCGCCACCATCCGGGAAGGCGGAGAGATAACCTTTGAGGATATGTTCGGACGAGGTGTCGCCGGATGATTTGATGGTCAGGCCGGCGGCGCGGGCGCGCATCCCGAGCTGGCGCGACAGCGGTGTCACCGCCTGAACCGGGGCGCCGATGATGGGCAGGAAACGAATGGTTTCAGATGTATTGGCGTTCTGCTGCGTTGGCGGAAGGCTGGCCTGCACGGGGGCGGTCTGGTTTGGCGGTGGATTGTTTGCGACGATGGTCTGCTGTGTGGAGCCCGAACCGGGCAAGGGCTCGAGTGGGGCGGACGCGACCGGTGAATTGTTGCCCGCGTCGATGGCGCGGGCCTGCGCCTCCAGCGAGTTCTGCGGACCTCTGCGGTTGGCCGATGGCGGATCCGGGAACTGATTATAGCTTCTGCCGCCCGCATAGGCATTCGGGCTTCCATAGCTCGGCTGGCTCGAGGCCATCCGTTCGGTATCGGCCTGGGTCACCGGGCTGGACGGCTGCATGCCTCCGCCGACATTAACCTGCGGCGTCAGTGCGTCTGTGGTGTTGCAGCCATAAAGGGCAAGCGTGCAGGCGAGAGCAAGGACACGGGCAGCCGCGCGAAACGGCATGCCACGGGCAAATCCAGGCATCGTTTTGCCTTGCCGCATGTCCGTCTCCTTTACCGCCAGTCCCGGCGGTAAATTTACGTGTGCCGTTCCGGGCCTGTCAATGCCGCGGGGCCAGCGAAAGCGCCCCGCATGTGTGGACCGTCACACCGGGAACGCGGGCAGGGCGATCAGGTCGAGTGGATGGCGCGAGAGGGCGCGCGGAGCCTCCTCGGTGGTCAGGTAGGTATGGCCAAGCGACATTGCAGTGCCGCTGTCGGAATCCATGATGATCATATGAACGAACAACGTCATGCCAGCTAAGATTTCCTGCGGATTGCCCTGATAGAACATCTGCTGCTCCATCCATGACGGCGAGAAACGCGCGCCGAGCGAATAACCGCAGGCATTCAGGCGATGACGGGTGAGGCCGCGCTCGTCCATGATGCGGGCATGCGTGTCGAAGACATCGCCAAAGGTGTGACCGGGCCGCAGCACGTCTTCGATCGCAACAATGGTTTCGTGACAGGCGTTGTAAAGCTCGCGGTGTCGTGCGCTCGGCTCGCCGATCAGAATGGTGCGCATCATGGCGGCGTGGTAATGGGCGCTGACGCCGGCCCATTCCAGCGTCAACTGGTCCGAGGCGGACAAAGTGCGGCGACCGGCCTTGTAGCGGCACAGAAGCGCATCCTCGCCAGATCCGATGATGAATTCATTGGCGGGGTAATCGCCGCCACCGGCAAAAATGGCGCCCTGCATGGCAGCGAGGATATCAGCCTCGTTGCCGCTGGCCTTGATCAGCGGCAGGGCTGCATCGAGCGCGTCATCCGCAAGAGCGGCCGCTTTCTCCACCCAGGCGATTTCGGCCGGGCTCTTGATCAGGCGCAGTTCGCCGACGAGTGTCGAGGCGTCGACCAGTTGCGCAAAGGAGTTCAACTGATTGTCGAGCAGTTTTGCGATGCGTCCGGTCATGCCATGCGTGTCGTATTCGACGCCGATGCGGGTGCCGAGCAGGTCGAATTCGCTCAGCATGTTTTTGAGGTCTATGGTCGGGTCGGCATTGGCGCGATCCACCCACACGACGATATTCTCGATGATCGAGGTCTGGCGGGCCTGTCGCAGGTCGGCCGAGCGGGTGATCAACGACATCGTGCCATCTGCCTTCACCACGAGGCACTGGAAAAAACAGTAGCCGAATGTATCGTAGCCGGTCAGCCAGTACATGCTTTCCTGGGCGAACAGCAGCATGGCATCGAGCTTTTCGGCCCGCATCCGCTCGGTGAGGCGGGCGAGGCGGGCGTCATATTCCGGTCTTTCGAAATGCAGGGCCATGTCAGTTTTCCCTTCTCGAGATGCTGATGGCCGAGATCTGACGGCCATAATCGGGTTCCTTGGCATGCGTCGTGCGGCGATAGGAATAAAACCGCGCCGGGTCGGGATAGGTGTCGAGGTCCAGCTTTTCGGCCTGCACCCCTGCTGCCTTCAGCCGCTTGAGGGTGAGGGACGGAAGGTCGAACAGGGCATGGTCCGGCTTGCCCGATGGTGTGAAGAATTCGTCGTAAGCCGGGTCGAAGCCCAAAAAGCGTTCGACGAATTCGGGTCCAACCTCGTAACTGGCGCCCGATATCGACGGGCCAAGGCAGGCCGTGATGTTTTCGCGTGTGGCACCCAGTGCGATCATGGCGGCGATGGTGTTTTCGGCGACGCCGCCAAGCGCGCCTTTCCAGCCGGCATGGGCCGCGCCGATAACGCCGGCATTGGCATCCGCAAACAGGATCGGCCCGCAATCGGCCGCCAGCACGCCGAGCACCAGACCCGGCACGCGCGTGACCATCGCGTCGGCCTGCGGTCGCTCAGCCGCATCATCGGCACTGACCACAACAACATCGGGAGAATGAACCTGATGCACGGTCGCAAGGCTTTCCGGTTGCTCACCGAACCAGGCGGCAACACGACGACGATTCTCGACGACATTCTCTCGCACGTCATCCGAACCAAGGCCGACATTGAGACCGGCATAAATACCTTCGGAGACGCCGCCCTGGCGAGTGAAAAAACCGTGGCGAATGCGGCTGCCGGCGTTTTGCGCGAGCAGGGGGCTTTCAATCGGCGTCGGCAAGTTTTCCTGCATCGGCTGAACGTTCTCGTCTTGATGTGTATGAAAGGGTGAAGGGGATCAGCACCGGGATGACCGGCGCAGGCGGAGGGTGTGACGTGTCCCGGTTCGCTGCTTCGATTTGCCCGATGTTGGCCCAGCCGAACGCCTTCTGTCAATCTCGCAGGGATTGTGCAGCGCGACGGGGACAACATCCCTTGGTCAGAAGCGACCGTGTCAATCGATCTTGCGGAAAGGCGCCAATTGAACGTGCGGGCTGGAAACAGCCAGAACCTTGAACAGTTCGCCCATCTTGCCGGCGCCTTCGCCGGCGAGACGGTCGACGGCGGCAGCAATCAGCTTCTGCTGTTCGAAGGGCTTGTCCTTGGCCAGCCGGGAGGCGCGTTCCGCAATGCCGAGACCATAAAGAAAATCGCCCTGTCGCAGGCAGCCATTGATCTGCACGCCGCTGGCGCGCGCCACCTTGGCCAGATCCTCGAAATCCACATGGCTGGTCAGATCGGCTTCGCCCGGATGGGCCAGCGGATCATCGAACTGGTGACGCAGCACAGCCTGCAGCGTGTCGCCATAGTTGGTGACCATGGTGCCGTAATCGATGATCGCTCCGGTGCCGCCATGATGGCGCAGCCGCTCGGAGAGGGTTTGCATCACGGCCTGACGGGCAGGCGCAATTTCGAAGATCGTGCCTTCGGGCTCATGGCCGGGCGGTGCGGGCAGAAGTGCCGGATCGATGCCGGCAACGCCGACGCCGAAGGCCAGTTCGTCATTCGCGTCCAGCGTCACGAGACGTTCGCGGAAACCGGTCGGCGTCTTGATGAACTGGCGGATCGGGATGGCGTCGAACAGTTCGTTGGCGACGAGAAGTGTAAAACCTTCCGGCACTTCCTCGAAATCGCCAAACCAACTGACCTTGGCGGAATACGATTCAAGCGTGATGCGCTGCACGCCACGCAGGCGTTCGCTGGTTTCGACAAGATGCACATGGGCGGATTCGAACAGTGTTGGCGCGAGTTTGGATATGACCCGCAGCATGTCGTGCATCAGCGTGCCGCGACCGGGACCGATCTCCACCAGTCGGATATTCTCTGTTGGACTGCCGTGTTGCTGCCACGCGTGCACCACGAAGATGCCGAGCATTTCGCCAAACAGCTGGCTGATCTCCGGTGCGGTGATGAAATCGCCGGTGCGGCCGAACGGTTCGCGCGTCATGTAATAGCCATGCTCGGGATCGGCGAGGCAGATGGCAAAATAGTCTGTAATGCTGAGCGGGCCGTTGTGGCGGATAAGGTTCTTGATCTTGTTGGAAAGCGGCGTGGTCATGGGCGGCCTCGTCGTCAACCGGCCTTGCCGGCGGCGAGGCGGGCACGGACGACAGCCCAGATGCCCAGCGCCACCATCGGCAGTGACAGAAGCATGCCCATGGTCAGCCAGCCGAAGGCGAGGTAACCGAGTTGTGCGTCCGGCTCTCGGAAAAACTCGACGAAGATGCGGGAAAGTGCGTAACCGATCACGAACAGGCCTGTGACTGTGCCAGGTCTTTTGAGCGCCTTGAAGGCGTAAACGGCGATGGCGAGCAGGATCAACAGCACGATACCCTCGAGGCCCGCTTCGTAAAGCTGGCTCGGATGGCGGGCGAAGGGGCCGCCTGTGGGGAAAACCACGGCCCAAGGGGCATCGCTCAGTCTGCCCCAGAGTTCGCCATTGATGAAGTTGGCAATGCGGCCGAAGAACAATCCGATCGGAACGACGGTTGCGATGGTATCGAACACGCTCCACACCGGCAGCGAGTGGCGGCGGGCAAACAGGATCATGGCGATCGTGGTGCCGGTCAGTCCGCCATGGAAGGACATGCCGCCCTTGGTGATGGCGAAGACACGCATCGGATCAGCGGAGACGGCAGCGAAATCGTAGAAGAGGACATAGCCGATGCGACCGCCCAGAACGACACCGGCTGCGGCCCAGAGCAGAAAGTCGTCGAGCTGCTGTTTCGTCATTGGCGGCGTATCGTTGGGCCACAGGCCCGGCGCGGCGATCAGTCTGCGCGCATACAGCCAGCCGAGAAGGATGCCGGCGACATAGGCAAGGCCATACCAGTGCACCGACAGCGGTCCGATGGAGAAGATGATCGGATCGATGTTCGGAAACGGCATGATGGCAAGGAGACTGGACGCTGATACCAAAATTATGTGCTCTCCCGGCGGGATAGATACTTAAAAGAGGCCTAAAACAGGCGTTTGCGGACCATGGGGCTTGGGAAAAACGTGGTCAAGACGAATCTCCGTGTCGGCTCGCGTCATCCTCAACGATCTTTGGAATCGCGCCCTGTGACGGCAAATCTTCTTGCAAGCGGCGACCGCAGACCCTACCTGATTTCCACAGATCAATGGCCCTTTTACGGCCCCTTTAGACGGAGACCACAATGTCAACCGGAACGAACCGCATCTTCGACGAATTCGCACGGCTGATGACGGATGCCGCCGGCACCGCGCAGGGGCTGCGAAAGGAAGTGGAAACCGCGTTCCAGGCGCAGGCCGAGCGTTTCCTCAACAGCATGGAAGTGGTCAAGCGCGAAGAGTTCGAAGTCGTGCGCGAAATGGCCATCAAGGCGCGTGATGAAAATGACGCTTTGAAGGCACGCATCGAGGCTCTTGAAGCCAAGCTCGCCGACAAGGCCTGATTTGCAAGCCTTTGTGGCTGGTCTTGTTCCAGCCACAATTTTCTCTTGATAATGCCGTCGACGGACATTCCGTTGGCAATCAGGGGCTTGGCAGCCCCGTTTTGTTGTGCATCGCCCACCTGTTGGTAAACGGCCAGTTAAAAAATCCGCGCCCTGTGGACACTGCCGAAAAAGCCAATTGCCAGAGTCAGTTATCCCTCCCGCTCAATCCAAATCCGAGCGCCGTTTGTGAGTCGTCCCCGCAAAAACGAAAGTCGGGGGCTGGAGTTGGGACTCCGTGCCTATACACTGATTTTACAAGATGATTCGAGATGAACACCGGCAAGCTCCGCACATGTTGCAGGGCCTAGCTTAGGTTCGTCGGCGATCATTCCAGATTTTGTCTCCGGTTCGTTGTGTTGCGTTTTGGGTGTGTTCGCACGTGAATTTCGCAAGATTCAACTCCGGTCTAAAAGGTGCCGCATGAACGTGATGGGAATGGAAATTGAACGACAGTCGAACCCGGTCGATATGATCGAGTTTGTCGCTGCCTCCAATGACTGGACTTTCGAACGTTCAGGCGAGGACGAGATCGCCATGACGGTCGCCGGCCACTGGACGGATTACCACGTCTCGTTTTCTTGGATGGAAGAGTTCGAGGCGTTGCATCTGGCCTGTGCCTTCGACCTCAAGGTTCCGGAACAGCGGGTCAATGAGATCTTTCGCCTGCTTTCGAATGTGAACGGCCAGACGCTGATGGGCCACTTCGACCTTTGGCGTCAGGAGGACGTGGTGATCTTTCGTCAGTCGCTGCTTCTTGCCGGTGGTGCAGAGCCGACAAACCAGCAGGTCGAAGTTCTGCTGTCGAGCGCGCTCGATGCCTGCGAAAACTATTATCAGGCGTTCCAGTTCGTCGTGTGGTCGGGCATGGATGCCAAGTCCGCCATGGAATGCGTTCTGTTCGAAACCGTCGGAGAAGCATGATGGCAGCAGCGGTGGCGGGACCGATCGTACTCGTTGGAGCCGGCAATATGGGAGGCGCAATGCTTTCCGGCTGGCTCGACAGCGGCAGGGACGGTTCTTCCACCACTGTGCTCGATCCGTCACCATCGGACGCGATCAAGGCAAAGCTGGCTGAAAAGGGGGCGTCCTCTTATCCGTCCGCGCCGGAAGGCATGATCGCCGGTATCCTGTTTCTCGCCGTCAAGCCGCAGATGATGGACAGCGTTCTGCCGTCAGTTGCGCGGCTTGTCGGGCCGAATACGGTGGTCGTCTCGGTTGCCGCTGGTACAACGCTTGCTGCACTTTCGAAACATCTTGGCGATGCCGCCATGGTGCGTGCCATGCCGAACACGCCGGCCATGATCGGGCGCGGTATCACCGGTGCCTATGGCAATGACCGGGTTACCGATGACCAGCGTCGGCAGGTGACGGAACTTTTGGCCGTCAGCGGTCCGGTCGAATGGGTTTCCAGCGAAGCTGATATCGATGCCGTCACCGCCGTGTCCGGCAGCGGTCCGGCCTATGTTTTTTATCTCGTTGAATGCATGGCGGAAGCTGGTCGCAAGCTCGGCCTGCCAGCGGATCTTGCCATGCGGCTTGCGCGGGAAACGGTTTCGGGAGCAGGCGAGTTGATGCGGCGTTCTTCGGATGACGCCGCGCAGTTGCGCAAGAATGTCACCTCGCCCGGCGGCACGACGGCCGCAGCGCTTTCCGTGCTGATGGCGCAAGAGGGCATGCAGCCGCTGTTCGATGACGCCCTGGCGGCGGCACGCAAGCGCGCGCAGGAGCTGGGAAGCTGATAATGAACGACGAAATTTCCTATGCCGACTTCGAGAAAGTCGACATCCGTGTCGGCACCATCATTGAGGCAGAGGTTTTTCCCGAAGCACGCAAGCCGGCCTACAAGCTGCGTATCGATTTCGGCCCCGAGATCGGCATCAAGCGTTCGTCGGCGCAGATAACCGTGCATTATACGCCGGAAACACTGGTCGGACGGCAGGTGATGGCTGTCGTCAACTTTCCGCCACGCCAGATCGGGCCGGTGCGTTCGGAAGTGCTGACGCTCGGTTTCGAGGATGAAGCAGGTGCGATCGTGCTCGGTGTGCCAGAGCGCGGCGTGCCGAACGGCCGGAAGATCATGTGATCTCCGGCAATTCCGACGGGTTTCAAAAGCTCTGGATGATCAGGCGTCTTCCGCTTGCGGTTCATCAAGGGCCGCGCTGATATTGCGCATGACGCGCGAGGCGACCTCAAGTTCTTCGTCGCTGAGGCCCGACAGAACCTGATAGCGAACTTCACTGGCGACCTGATTGACCTTCGTGAGTACCTCATGTGCCGCATCAGTCAGTATGATCGTCTTGACGCGGCGATCCTCCGGATGCTCGCGACGCTCGATAAAGCCACTGGCCTGCAGAGCGTCCAGCAATCGTACGACCGAAGAGCTGTCCAGAAAAAGTGCTTCAGCCAGATCCTTCTGGCGCATCGGAGCACTGGCGCGCGATAATTGCAGTAGGGGAAGCCATGTCGCGTCGGTGAGGCCGAACGGGCGCAGGCGAAGGTCGAGCGCGCGGCGCCACTGGCGGCTCGCCTGACCAAGGACATTACCGAAATTGTCGCGAACGTTGGAAGTCATGCCAGCCTTATCTCGTTTCTCTGTCAACTGTTGCTATTGCACATAATGGATGAACTGTCATCTTCCACTGACTGAACTATTTGTCAGAGAGAATTGACCTGTCACGCAGGAACCCTGACGATTGCCCGCAAACCGCCTTTCGGGCTTTCTCCAAGCGTTACATTGCCTCCATGAGCGCGGGCCACATCGCGAGCGATGGCAAGGCCGAGGCCGGTGCCCGAGGCATTGAGATTGCGGGCTTCATCGAGCCGGTAGAACGGTTTGAACACTTCCTCGCGGGCATTTTCGGGAATGCCCGGACCGTCGTCGTCGAACACCAGCATGAGCCATTTTGCGCTATGACGCGCTTCCACATGTAATGAATTGGCATAACGCTGGGCGTTGGAAGCAAGGTTGTCGACAAGCCGCAGAAATGCGTTCGGTCGCACCGACAGTTCGTCCTCGCCATCGACCGAAAAGGTCATCGTCTTGCCGTGCAGGGCAAAATCGGCGCGGATTTTTTCCATCAGGTCGCTGAGCTTGAGAACGCCAATATCCTCTTCCGCTTCGTTGCGTGCGAAGGCGAGGTATCCTTCCAGCATGGTCTGCATGTCGTCGGCATCGGCGCTCATGCCCTGCAGTTCGGGAATGTCTCCGGCCAGCGCCAGTTGCAGCTTGAAACGGGTCAGGATGGTGCGCAGGTCGTGGCTGATGCCGCTCAGCATGGTCGTGCGCTGGTCCATCTGCCGTTCTATACGTTCGCGCATCAGCATGAAGGCAAGGCCCGCCCGACGGATTTCATCGGCACCGCGCGGCTGGAATGGCTCATCGCTGCGCTTGCCCTTGCCGAAATTCTCCGCGGCATCGGCAAGCGCCAGGATCGGCCGGATCTGGCCGCGCAGGAAAAGCACCGAAATGCCGAGCAGGACAAGCGAGGTGCCAAACATCCAGACAAGGAAGATATGGGTGTTGGAGGCGTAAGCCTGACTGCGGCGGGCAAAGACGCGCAGCACGCGATCGTCGATCTTGATACGGATTTCGACAAGGCCGCTGTCACCGATCGTATCAATCCAGAAGGGCAGGCCGACATTGGTGTTGATCTGGCTGGCGAGCACGTCATCAAGCAGCGAGAAAAACGGCTTTGGTCGCGGCGGGGGCAGTTGCGCGTTGGGCTCGATCAGGATGTTGAGGTCAAGCTGCTGGTCGGCGATGCGGGTGATCTCGGCGTAATTGCCATCCTGCGGATAGGTGCGGATGACATCGATGATCGCTGCGATATCGCGTGACACGGCCTGTGACAGGCGGTCGGTGACCATGCGCCAGTGGCGCTCCATGAACACGGCGGCCACCACCGTCTGCAGCAGCAGCATCGGGATGATGACGATCAGCATGGTGCGCGTGTAAAGGCCGGTCGGCATGCGCCGTTTCAGCCAGCGGCCGAACAGGCGCCAGCCGGGCAGTTGCAGCCGGCTTGTGGTGCGCCTGAAGGTCTCGAAGATCGCCATGCTGCCTTTCCGGTTTCGATACGCCCACCCGAACCGGCAGGCGCTTGAGAGATCAGTCGATGCTCAAACGGTAGCCGATGCCGCGAACGGTTTGAAGATAGATCGGGTTGGCCGGGTCATCCTCGATCTTACGGCGCAGGCGGTTGATCTGCACATCAATCGTGCGTTCACCGACATCGGCATCGTCGCCGATCAGTTCGTGGCGCGGAATGGTGTCGCCGGCGCGCAGTGCGAACAAGAGCATGATTTCCTGCTCGCGGTCCGTCAGACGAATGTTTTCGGCGGCGCGGCGCAGTTCGCGGCGGGCGATGGAGAAGGTGAACGGGCCGAACATGATCTGGTCGATCTTCGGCGTATCCGGCGAGGTGTTGCGGCGCAGGATGTTGTTGACGCGCAGTACCAGTTCGCGCGGATCGAACGGTTTCGGCAGATAATCATCCGCGCCTGCCTCAAGGCCGGCAATGCGCGATTCCTGCTCTGCGCGGGCGGTCAGCAGAATGATGGGTATCGAGCGCTTTTCCCGCATCGCTTCGGTGAGCGACAGGCCGCTTTCGCCGGGCATCATCACGTCGAGAATGATCAGGTCGAAGTTGAGGCCCTCTAACTTCCGGCGAGCCTCCGCCGCATCAGCAGCGACGGTCACGCGAAAACCCTGGTCGGTCAGGTAGCGGCTCAGGAGGTCGCGGATACGGGTGTCGTCATCAACGACCAGAAGGTGGGCCGCGTCATCCGAGAGAGGAACCTTGCTCATGTCGTCTTACTCGCCTTTTGCCTGTCGGCCGCTTTCGGGCTGACGCATGTGCTGCAGAAATTGCATGACGCCGGCCCGTGCCTCTTCGGAAAGCGGCTCCATGGCGCGGGCGATACGTTGCGATTGCGGCTGCGAGAGGGCAAGCGCCAGTTCGCGGCCGGCCAAAGTGGGGTAGAGGCGGCGTTCGCGGCGATCCTTTGCTCCAGCCATCTGACGGATGTATCCTTCGTCTATCAGCTGTTTCAGGACGCGCGCCAGGCTCTGCTTGGTTATCTTCAGGATGTCGAGCAGGTCACCGACCATCATGCCGGGCTGGCGGCAGACGAAATAGACGACGCGGTGGTGCGCACGTCCCATGCCGAGCTTGTCGAGAATGGCGTCGGGATCGGAAATGAAATCGCGATAGGCAAAGAAGAACAGTTCGATGCACTCGAAATCGATCTCTGCCTCATCGACGGTTGGCATTTGCGGGCGCGTTTTCGTCGCCGTTTTTCCGGTCGTTGCGCGTATCACGCGGCCTCCATTTCGCGGGGGCGGTTGATGAGTATCACCGTGTCGCCCTTGGTTTCTGGATATCGCGCACGGCTGTTCTGTCAAGGCTTTAGGTCAACCGCTTTGCCGCGGGGCCGGCAAGTCCCGTCAATCTTGGTTCCCGGCCGTTGTTATTTCGTGAGGAAAGCCGTGATTGTTACGGTCTGCAACAGTTCGTTTCGGAACTTTCGGTATCGCTGCCCGTTGCCTGCACCAGACGATAGGAGCACTTCATGCCGACCGCCATGCCCACACGGACGATGACCGCTGATTTTTCCGAAACGCCCGCCAATTCGCTGCGGCCGGTTTTGCTGACCGTTCTTTCGCTCAAGGTCGCCGTTGCTGCCTTTCTGCTGCTCTCGGTGTCCCTGTCACCGCCGCTTTCCGCCGAAAGCCGCTATCTTGCCGGCGAACCACAGATGGCAGCCGCAAACTGATCTTTTGGGGCTGACTGCCACCTAAGTTTGCCGTTATACCCAGCCAAACAATTTTTTGACATCTGGCGGCAGAGATACGGGGGCAAGAACATGGGCAAGCTTCAGGCAGGTATTATTCCGGTCACCCCCTTCCAGCAGAATTGCACCATCTTTTTCGATGCCGACAGCAAGGAAGGCGTGGTCGTAGACCCCGGTGGCGATGTCGATACGATCGTCGGGTCGATTTCGCAAAACGGTATCACGGTCAAGGAAATCTGGATCACCCACGGTCATCTGGATCATGCCGGCGGTGCGGACGAGTTGCGCGAGAGATTGGGCGTGCCGGTCATCGGGCCGCATGTCGATGACAAGCCACTTCTCGAAAACCTCGAAATGCAGGGCCAGAAATTCGGGATTGCCATGCCGTTGCGCAATCTCGTGCCGGATCGTTATCTCGCCGAAGGCGATATCGTATCGTTCGGCGAGCATGTGTTCGAGGTTTTTCATTGCCCCGGCCACGCACCGGGCCACGTGATCTTCTTCAATGCCAAAGAGAAGTTTGCCCATCTGGGCGATGTGCTGTTCAGCGGATCGATCGGCCGCACCGACCTGCCGGGCGGCAATCATGAGCAGCTCCTGGCTTCGATCCGCGACAAGGTTCTGCCGCTCGGCGACGAGGTCGGTTTCCTGTGCGGACATGGCCCGGGTGGTCGTATTGGCGAGGAGCGCCGCTCGAATCCCTATCTGGTGGGGCTCTGAAGTGCACATTCGTGCCATGACGGCACAGATGAGAACGCACAAAAAAACCCGGCATCGCTGCCGGGCTTCAACTCGAAGAGAAAGCCGTGGGCTTAGCCAGCAATCTGCAGATTGACAGCCTTCGGGCCCTTGCCGCGACGATCCGGTTCCGTGTCGAAGCTTACTTTCTGGTTTTCAGAAAGACCGGACAGGCCAGAAGCCTGGACGGCGGAGATGTGTACAAAGATGTCGGCGCCGCCATTGTCTGGCTTGATGAAGCCGAAGCCTTTGTCGGTGTTAAAAAATTTTACAGTGCCAGTTTCGGCCATGCATCAGGTCCTTTTTCCTCTGTCCGTGTTCAGCGGGCGGACAGCATTACGATGTTTACCCCGAAGGGCAGCGGCAGGCAGTTCGAAAATTGAGGAAAGGGGCCCCGTATTACCGCGGCAGGCCGGCAGAAAGATCACCAAAAATCAGTCCCCCAGTCTCCCGCCCGGGGTTGTTTGCGCCCCCGGATCGCATTGATTATTAGGTCTTCCCATGCTCGCAAATTGCCCGAACAAACACAGATTGCTGTGTTTATCGTAAATTGGCAAGAAAAAGTTTTCTAACACTCGTTGAAATTCCGGGGCGGTGAGCCGCAGCAAAAGCCCTTGATGACAAGGCTTTTCGAGCTTTCCTAGCAAAAGTCTACCGGATTTCCATCGCCAGCGATAAGAATATCTAAATTGCTGGCCGATTTTGACACAGAATCCCGCAAAAACGCCGATTTTCGTGCTTTTTATCGATTTAGGTGATGCTTATAAGTGCTGTTGGGTGCGCAATTTTTGCGAGCATCGATGTGCCCGAATGTTCGTACTCGCTGGATGGCAGAGAGGCGCCGTCGCCTGCAAAGCTCCAAAGCTCAATGTTGAGACGGAGAGTTGGACCGCGTCATGGCGCGAAAACTGCGGTGCCAGACGCCGGCTGCCAGCAATGAAAAACCAAAGGTCAGAATGCCGAACAGCAGGCGATGATCGGCAGCGTTCACCTGCTTCAACATCGTCGTTTCAGACAGGCCCTGGGCTGCAGACATCATCGGTTCGGCGTGAGCAAGGCCCGACATCAGCAACGACGCACCGATGCCGGCAGTCAGGGTCGCGAGGAAGAGCGGGGTAGGGTTCCTTCGATCGGCAGTGGTGTCGGCATTTCTTGTCAGGGCAGGGGCCGGTTTCACGTCCATGATGTCGTCTCTCTTTGGGGCGTTCGCTTCGGTGCGAACGAAAGCAACGATCATCCCGGAAAACGACCCGTTGAAGACCGATTTACGGCCGCACGCGGCTTTGGTGCGGCAAAAACAAGGCGTCGGTTAACGTCAACCGTCGATCAGTTGCGGACTGCTTAAATGTCCTGCGAAGCGATTTGCTGAGCTGCGGAATCTGCCGGTTGCCGAGAATAGGTCAGGCTGTCAGACAGGCTGGTTTTTGTGAGTGGAAGAACCGTTTATGGCCGGTTTGTGCTTGAATAAGGGTTATACATTCGACATAGAACCAGACGGCGAAAATTCAGTTTTGTCCGCCTACTCAAACCCTCAGGATGACTTCATCATGGCCTTTCTTGCCGATGCCCTCTCCCGCGTAAAGCCCTCCGCCACCATCGCCGTTTCGCAGAAAGCGCGCGATCTCAAAGCAAAAGGCCGCGATGTGATCGGTCTCGGTGCTGGCGAGCCAGATTTCGACACGCCGGACAACGTCAAGCAGGCCGCCATCGACGCCATCAATCGCGGCGAAACGAAGTACACACCGGTTTCGGGCATTCCCCAGCTGCGCGAGGCGATCGCCAAGAAGTTCAAGCGCGAGAACGGTCTCGACTACACGGCGGCCCAGACGATCGTCGGCACCGGCGGCAAGCAGATCCTGTTCAACGCCTTCATGGCGACGATGAACCCGGGCGACGAAGTCATCATCCCGGCCCCTTACTGGGTTTCCTATCCTGAAATGGTGGCGATCTGCGGCGGTACGCCGGTGACCGTCGCAACAACCCAGGAAAACAGCTTCAAGCTGACGGCCGAACAGCTGGAAGCTGCGATCACGCCGAAGACAAAATGGTTCCTGTTCAACTCGCCCTCCAACCCGACGGGTGCAGCCTATAGCCACGACGAGTTAAAGGCACTGACCGACGTGCTGCTCAAGCATCCGCATGTCTGGGTGCTGACCGACGACATGTACGAGCACCTGACGTTTGGTGACTTCAAGTTTGTGACGCCGGTCGAAGTCGAGCCAAAGCTTTATGACCGTACGCTGACCATGAACGGCGTGTCCAAGGCCTATGCCATGACCGGCTGGCGTATCGGTTACGCTGCCGGTCCGCTCGAACTGATCAAGGCCATGGACATGATCCAGGGCCAGCAGACCTCGGGTGCCTCCTCGATCGCCCAGTGGGCTGCCGTCGAAGCGCTGAACGGCCCGCAGGATTTCGTTGCCAAGAACAAGGCGATCTTCGAAGGCCGTCGTGACCTCGTCGTTTCCATGCTCAACCAGGCGTCCGGCATCGTGTGCCCGAAGCCGGAAGGTGCATTCTACGTCTACCCGTCCTGCGCCGGTCTGATCGGCAAGACCGCGCCGTCGGGCAAGGTGATCGAAAACGACGAGGATTTTGTCACCGAGCTTCTGGAAGCCGAAGGTGTTGCCGTCGTCCACGGCTCGGCCTTCGGCCTCGGCCCGAACTTCCGCATTTCCTACGCGACCTCGGAAGAGCTTCTCGAGGAAGCCTGCAAGCGTATCCAGCGTTTCTGCGCTGCTTGCCGCTAAGCGCTTCACATAACAGCTGAAACGAAGAAAGCCCGCCGGAAACGGCGGGCTTTCTGGTTTTTCGGGATAGGTGCGGCTTCAGAACTTGCGGCTGAGTGAGATCTTGAAATTGCGACCCGGCATGGCTGTGATGCCGTCTGCAAGATAGGGTTCGTAATATTTGTCGAAGATATTCTGGACAGAAGCGTGAAGCTCGGTGTCTTTCATAATACCGTCCTGTGGAGTCCAGCTCATGAAGATGTCATGGACTGCATAACCGGCGCTCGGCGGGCGAGCATAGGTCTTGCCATTCTGATTGTAGGGCGTCTTGTCCTGCGCATCGACAAAAGTGCCTGACCAACCGACGGTGAAATCCTGATCGGGAAATTTCACGCCAAGTGCCGTCTGGGCGGTGAACGGGGCCAGATCGTTGATATAGGTGCGTGGACCGAAAATATCGTTGATGGCGCCATGTCGCGTGCCGGTCATCCACGATAGGCCAACATCTGCAAACATCCGCTCGTTTTCATAATGGGCCTGAATTTCCAAGCCGCTCGTCGTGTAGGACGGCGTATTCCAATAGAACGGCACTGGCCCGTCGACGCCCATACCGGACAGGTTGGCGGTACCAAACCGTCGGGTCACAGGATTGGTGACGTGGTTGTTATAGACGGCAACCTTGGCGGCAAACATGTCGCCCGACGTCAGGACGTCGTCGAAATTGAATTCCGCACCCAGGTTGATGGTGTTGTTGCGTTCAGCTGCAAGGCCTCTGCTGGTGCTGGCAGCGGTGGTCTGGGCGCTCTGGTTCGAGTATATTTCATCAATGTTGGGCGCTCGCATCGCGTAGGACCAGTCGGCGAAAAGGCGGAGGTTCCGGTTCGCATCCCACACAACGCTGACGGCCGGGGTGAAGCCGGTGTGATCTACTGCTGAGAAATCGTGGCCGGCTGCGGGATTATTGTAGCGCGGTGCATTGCTCGGCACACCCTCGGATCGGATGAAATCAAAGCGCATGCCGGGTGTGACCTTCAGGTCCTCGGTTAAGCTGATCGTGTCTCGTACGAAGGCCGATGCGGTGTCCTGCGTTCCTTCAGGCATGAACCATGGCGCGTAGTACCCGTAATTGTGCTGTGCCGAGTTCCTGTTGGCGATATCATACATCCAGACGTCACGTTTGTGAGCGTTGTACTGCAGGCCGTAGTTGAGGCTGTGGTCAAAGCCACTGAGCGTGAAGTCCGAGGTGTTTTCCAGTTCGATCCGCAAATCGGAATAGGTTGCCTCATTCTCGAGTCCGCCGACCGATGCGGCCGGGCTGAGGTTGCCGGGGCGCGTGGCGCGTTGTCCGGTCGAAGAATAACTTGCCATGAAACGCGGGTTCCAGAGTTCGCTATCGCCCTTGTATTTATATTCGAACGTCGTCGTCAGATCCTGCAATTCGCGCCATGCAAGGCGACGCCGCGCGGCTTCCTTGTAACCATATTTGGCAATATCGGAGAGCGAGATGTCCAGCTGGCCACGTATGGCGGCAACCGGTCCCCAATTGTTGCTTTCGCCATAAATGACGGAGGTGTTGATCTCGTGCCCGTCGAATTCCGCGCCAAGCTTGGCCATGCCGGTGGCGAGTTTGGAATCGGAGAAGGCGTAATGTTCGCCTCCGCCAACGCGCATGTCGCCGCCCTTGCGCCACGTCAGGGAAAGCAGGCCATCATAGGTGACCGGCGTGCCGAAGTCCGAGCGACCGTAAAGAGCACCGGTTTCCAGAAATTCCTTGTCGGCGGTCTGATACGCAGTCTTGCCCCAAGCGCCCCAGCTTTCGCCGGGTCTCAGCATGTCGGCGGCATCCTTGCTTTCCATGCGCACCGTGCCGCCAAAGCCGCCATTGCCATAACGAACCGAAGTCGCGCCCTTTTCGATTTCGACACGCTTCAGCAATTCCGGCTCAACGAAAATGTTGCCCTGATCGTATTTCTCGAAATTTTTCGGGGCGCCATCCAGCAGGATGCGTGTATCGGATTGCCTGGCAAAGCCGCGGATTGCGATGCTCTGTCCCTGCAAGCGTACGCCGCCGCCCATCGAGACCCCCGGCGTTTGCCGGACGAGTTCGGGGATGCTCGAAGCCTGGACCCGAGAGATGTATTCTTCATCGATGGATGAGGAACTCGGATTGCCGGACGCATAATAACGGCTGGTCTTGACTTGCAACGTGTCCAGATTGGTCACATCGCCATCCGTGCCAGCCGCCGCATTCGCCGCGGTTGCCTTGGTGAGCGTCACCGTGCGGCCTTTGACGCGATATCCGATGCCCGTACCGGAGAGCAGTCTGTCCAGAGTTGTATCGACCGACAGGTTGCCGGCAACGCCAGAGGTGCGCAGTCCTTGCGTGATCGCAGCATCATAAACGATCTGCAGTTTTGCCTGCGCCGCCAATGCATTCAGAGCGGTCGAAAGATTGCCAGCCGGCACGTTGATGGTGACAGCCGTCGCCTGCTGCGCGTGGGCAGCGTTGAGCGTGGCAAAAATCGCTGCGCCCGCCAGAAGCATGGCCGCGAAACGCTGCAGCCGGCGTGGGCTGTGGTCTTGCATCGAATGTCTGTTGGTCGAAACTGTCATGGTCCCCGGACCCATCCTGTGAAATGTTCGTCTGCCGGGTTGACGGATGGACGGGCATGTTTGGGACAGGTCTTTTGAAAAAAAAATTACTGGCGCAGGATCGTCAGGTAGGGACCGAGGCGCGTGACCTTGATGCCGATCGCCTCTGAGAAACTTTCGAGGGCGGTTTGCGGGTCGCTCAGGTCCAGACTGCCGGAGATTTTTCGCTTCGCCAGATCGGATTGGGCGATCATAATGCGACCGGGAAGAAAACGGGCGAGTTCGTCTATGACCGCCGAAAGCGGGCGGTTGTCGAAAACGATACGGCCCTGTCGCCAGGCCGTTGTCATGGCGATATCGGTCGGCTCGACAGAGCCGAGTTGGCCATCATCGTCATAGGTAACCTGGTTGTTTTCCGACAAGCGCTGTTTTCTGTCGTCCGACAGCGAGGCGACCATGACTGCGTGCTCCGTTACCGTTACCCGTGTGGCTTCGTCGGAGACATTGATGTCGAAAGCCGTGCCGAGTGCGGTGGTCGTGCCATTTCCGGCCTCCACGATGAAGGGGCGGGCAGGGTCGGCCGCCACTTCGAAATAGGCCTGTCCCCGCAGCAGCCTGATCCGTCGCTCGTTTGGCTCGAGATCGACGGCGATGGCGGTTTCGGCGTTGAGTTCGACCTTCGAGCCATCGGCAAGAGTCAGGATCTGTTTCTGGCCGGTGCCGGTGATGACATCGGCACGCAGGCGCATGGGGCCATCGGCGGCAAGGAAAGCGGCTGATGCGCCAAGAGCGAGGAGCAGCGCCGCAGTGATATTGCGGGCGCGCAACAAGGGCTTGTGGGTCGCTCGCTGAGCGAAGTCGAGGTCACTCTTGAGGAGATAGCTGGCATCGCCCATGGCGCGGCGGGCGCGTTCGAAAACCTCACCGCGCTGAGGATCTTTAGCAAGCCAGGTGTTGAACTGCGCTTGAAGCATCGGATCGTCGGGCTTGTCCTGCAGGCGCAGCAGCCAGTCGATCGCGTCAGCCCGCAGCTTGCGTTTTGTTTTATCGTTGGCCGTCGTGCCGGCTATTTCCGCGTTTTGCATCGGCGTTCAGAACGTTTCTTCCAGCCGATCAAGGCAATGCAGATAGGCCTTGCGCAGGTGACGGTCCACCATATTGCGGCTGATCTTCATGCGCCGCGAGATTTCGTCGGCCGACAGATTGCCGACACGGCTTGCGATAAAAACACGACGGCGCTGCAGCGACATGTCCATGATGGCCGTTTTCAGGATAGCGATGCGGTATTCGAGATCGAGGCCCTGATCGGGCGATGCGATCGGCGCACTGACCAGCAGTGCCTCCTGTTCGGTACCGGAAAACAGGCAGGCTTCGAAACGCTGGCGGCGAAAACGATCGATGCCGAGATTGATGCAGGCGCGGATCAGAAAGGCCTTGAGCGAAGCCTTCCCTTCCAGTGCCGCCTCTCTGTGCCGCAGGCGCACGTAGACGTCGTGGACGATGTCCTGCGAGTTCGCCGACGTGTGGCCACGGCGGCGCATGTTTGCGCAGAGCTCCTCGTAATGGGCGAGGAGGGCACTGTCGAGAAGAGCGGTCGGGATGGCTGTCGACGTGACGTCTCTGGTGGAAGAGGCGCCGAAATGCGCGGTCATGGCAGTCTCGGATGTGGCGGTGGATCGCCGGTTTCTTAAAAGCCATGTCCGGGCAATGCAACAAATATGATGATTTTAATCATGTTTATCGTTGCTGTGTTTGCGACTGTGGCCGGCAGGCAACTTTTATCAAGGTCGCCTGCCGGGAAAGTCGTTACGCCTTGGTCAGCTTGACGATGGTGGAGCTTCCGCCACGGCTTTCGGTGACGGCGTAGACGGCGCCATCCGGCCCGACCTTGACGTCGCGGATACGGGCATCGAGCGGTACGCGCTCTTCATGGGCGACCTTGTCACCATCCATATGCAGCACGACAACGCCCTGTGACACGAGGCCTCCGACCAGGAACGCACCCTTCCACTCAGGGATGGCGTCACCATCGTAGAAAGCCATGCCGGATGGCGCGATTACCGGGTCCCAATAATAGACCGGCTGTTCTGTTTCGGCCTTGGCTGTGATGCCATCGCCAACCGCGCTGCCACTATATTCAACGCCGTAGGTGACTTCCGGCCAGCCGTAGTTCTTGCCGGCTTCAGGGCGATTCAGTTCGTCGCCGCCCTTCGGTCCATGTTCCACTGTCCAGAGGCGACCCTGGCCGTCCAGCGTGGCTGCCTGCAGGTTGCGGTGGCCGAGGCTCCAGATTTCCGGCCGTGCATTTTCCGTTGAAACGAATGGATTGTCGGCGAGCGCCTTGCCCTCGGCATCGATACGGAACACCTTGCCCAGGCCGCTCGACAGTTCCTGTGCCTGTACACGCGGCTCAGGATCGGAGCGCTCGCCTACCGTTACGTAAAGCTCGCCCTGTGGGCCGAAGACGAGGCGTGAGCCAAAATGCTTGTTGCCGTCATAGCTTGGCATCTGCTGGAACACGACTTTCACATCTTCAAGCGTGCCACCGCCGGCGTCGTCCGGCACCAGCTTTGCGGAGGCGACCGACGTGCCGTTGCCGTCTTCACGCTGTTCGGAAAACGAGAAGTAGATTTTCCCCGAAGTCTCATAGTCGGGTGCGAGCGCCACATCGAGCAGGCCGCCTTGTCCGCCGGAGAGAACTTCAGGAACGTTCTTGATGGCTGGGCCGGCTTTGCCTTCCTGCGAAATGATGTGCATGTCGCCTTCCTTGGCGGTGACCAGCATGCGGCCGTCGGGCAGGAATTCCATGGACCAGAGATGTGGCAGGTCTTCAGCCACCGTTTCTGTTGTAATCTTCGGCATCTGTGCCGGCTGCGGTGCGCGCGTCTGGTTGGCGAAGGCGGGCTTCTGGTCTGGCGCGTTGGCAGCCTTGGTTTCGGCAGGTTTTGCCGCAGATTGCGCAAGGGTCGGGCCGGCAAGCACGGCGGTGGCGAGGATGGTACCGGTGAGAAGGCGGGTCAGGCGCGTCATGGTGAACTCCCTTTCATCGTGATCGACTGGCATATACGTCGCCTATCTAGGGCGTCGTGGCGCCAAACCCGCACACGTGGCGTTCAACATTACTTTATCTGTCTGTCTGCCGGCACGCGGCCGGCTGACAAACGGATTCAAGCACTTATGAAATCGATTCCGCTTTTTCTCTTAACCTGCCGATACGGAATCCCTATTATCAATCACAATCCCAGCACCGTCAGCATGATGAAGGTGGCGAACAGCACGAAATGAGTCATGCCCTCGATGGCGTTGGTTTCACCGTCATTGAGGTTGATGGCGGCAACGATGAGGGTGATGACGACCATCACCGTCTGCACCGGCGTCATCGCCATGACGAAGGGCTGACCGGTATAAAGCGCGATCGCCTCCATCACCGGCACGGTGAGGATCACGGTTGACAGTGATGCGCCCATGGCGATGTTGATGACGGATTGCATGCGGTTTCGAAGTGCTGCCCGCAGTGCCGTGAGGATTTCGGGCGCAGCCGAAATGGACGCGACAATGACGGCCATGAGGGCGGGCGGGGCGGACGTGCCTTCGAGGCCTGAATTGAGAAAGGCGGCCATGAATTCCGCCAGAAAGCCGATGACGACCACACCGAACAGGATGACGCCGATGGAGATCGCGGTGCTGGTCTCCTCGGTCTCTTCGGTGGCAGAGGCTACCGGCGTTGCGGTTTGCTGGTGCGATGACGGTGCCGACGTCGTGGGCATGGTGGGGCCGGAGCCCGTCGCGGCCATCGCGGGTGTCGTCTTCTTGTAGCTGTAGCTGAAGAAATAGCTGTGTGGCCCGACCTGCATTTTGAGGAAGAGGGCGTAAAGCGCGATCATCGCGATGATGGTAAAGCCGGAATAATAATGCCAGCGGTCGTCGGGCACGAATTCCGGCACGATCATGGAAATGCCCATGGCGGTGAGGATCATCACGCCGTAGGTTTTTCCCGAATTGTCGTTATAGGGCTGTTCTCCAAAGCGCAGCCCGCCAAGCAGGGCGGCAAGGCCGAGAATGCCATTGATGTCGAGCATGACGGCTGAATAAATCGTGTCACGCACCAAAGTCGGCGAGCTGCTGCTGCTGAGCATGATCGCCAGGATCATCACCTCGACCGCGACCGCAGACAGCGTCAGGATCATCGTGCCGTAGGGATCGCCGACCTTGTGGGCGAGAATTTCGGCGTGATGGGCGACCCGGGTGGACGCGAGCACGATCACCACGATCAACACTGCAGCTGCAATCAGCGAGACAACCCTGCCGGCCTCCAGCAGGCTGTGTTCAACGAAGATGCAGGCGATGGCGACAATTGCCGCCAGAACGAGCGATTTTTCCTGTTTCGGTAGTGCCGCGATACCAGCCATGATTCCCATCAAAGACATTTGTCAAAGTGTTGGGATTTAATGCCCTCATGGCAGCCATCAAGGGCGGGTTTTGCGCCCGAGCGGCTTTGATGCCATAGTAACCTCAGACGGGTGGGAACTTCGGGCCTTCTCGACGCTTCTCTCCTGCACGCGATTGCCGGCCCTTTTCGATTGGCTGATGTCGGCGCCGCGCCAAAAGACAGGCCCAAAACAAGGAGGGAAAGCATGACCAAGGTTGTCTATCAAGTCGTCAGGCATGATGGCGGCTGGGCGTATCGCCTGGATGGAGCCTATTCCGAAACATTCCCGACCCATCAGGATGCATTGGCGGCAGCGCGGATCGTGGCAGCCGAACAGCAGGTCGGTGGCGAGCCCGAAGAAATCAGCTGGCAGGATTCCAAAGGTGTTTGGCACACCGAATACAGCGATGGCGGTGACCGGCCGGAAGCTGAGGTCCTCGATGAAGACGAAGGCCAAGTTCAGCGTGCGTAAAATGCGTCAAGTCGATTTGCCCGACGGCTAACGCAAAAGGGGCCCGCGCATGGCGAGCCCCCGATAGTTTGCTGGTGGAGTTATTCGGCCGCAACGGCATCCAGAACCGGATAGTCGGTGTAACCCTTGGCGCCACCGCCATTGAAGGTGGAAACGTCAGGCGTATTGAGCGGCGCGCCGGTCTTCAGGCGGTCGACCAAATCCGGATTGGCGATGAAGGAACGGCCAAAAGCGACGACATCGGCATAACCGCTTTCGACGGCAGCCTTGGCGCTTTGGCCGTCGTAACCGTTATTGACCATCCAAGCCCCCTTGCCGCCGGCCGCGCGATAGGCGGCCTTCATGGCATGATAGTCGAAAGGCCCGTCGCCTTGCGTGAAATCGCGCGGGCCACCTGTTGCGCCTTCTATGACGTGGATGAAAGACAGGTCGCGTTTGCCAAGTTCCTGGGCCACGTGATGGAACAGCGGCTGCGGGTCCTGCTCGGTGATGTTGTTGGCCGGTGTGACTGGCGATAGGCGAAGGCCGGTGCGACCGCCGCCGATTTCACTGACAACGGCATCGACGATCTCAAGCAGGAAGCGTGTACGGTTTTCGATCGACCCACCATAGTCGTCGGTTCGCTGGTTGGCACCGGTCTTCAGAAACTGGTCGATCAGATAGCCGTTGGCACCGTGGATTTCGACGCCGTCGAAACCGGCTTCGATGGCAGCGCGGGCGCCTTTGCGGAAATCATCGACGATTCCGGGAATTTCGGACAATTCCAGTGCACGCGGCTCGGAGGTTTCAACGAACGCACCGCTGCCATCCGGCTTGATGATGTAGGTCTTGCCGTTGGCGGGCAGGGCGGACGGGCCGACGGGAGCACCTCCGTTCGGCTGCAGCGAGGCGTGTGAGATCCGTCCTACATGCCACAGCTGAGTGACGATCTTGCCGCCACGTTGATGCACGGCGTCCGTTACCTTTTTCCAGCCTTCGATCGCTTGAGGCAGATAGAGGCCGGGGACATCGATGTACCCCTGACCCTGTTGCGTCACCGACGTGCCCTCGGAGATGATCAGCCCGGCTGTGGCGCGCTGTTCGTAATACACGACGTTGAGATCGTTCGGCACGGCCCTTGGCGAGCGATTGCGGGTAAGCGGCGCCATGGCCACGCGATTTTCGAGGGCAATGTCACCAAGAGTGATAGGGTCGAACAGGCTGGCCATGAGGGCTCCTTTAGCTGCCTTTGGAATTTCAAGAAATCAGAGAGTGGCGCGCAGGTCCTCGATGAAGGCTGCGATGCGGTCCTCATTACGCTGGTAGAAAGACCACTGGCCGATACGCTTCAGCGTAATAAGGCCAGCCTTTTCCAGAACCGAGAGGTGCTGAGAGACGGTGGATTGCGACAGGTCACAGCATTTTTCGAACTGGCCGGCGCAAATGCCCATATCGAGAGGATGCGCCTGGCTGCAGAAATGGTTTTCCGGTTGACGCATCCATTCGAGGAACTCGACGCGCTTCGGGTGCGAGAGTGCCTTGAGAATCTCCGCCCTGGTTGCCGGGTCGATCTGCGTTTTGTTCATATCGGTCATTGCCGATATATAAATCGGCCAAAGCCGATTTTAAGGGGCGGCAGAGAAAAAAATGGAATTCCGGGCAAAAAAAAGGGCCAACGGAAAATCCGCGGCCCATAGGTATGAAGGTTTCAAAACCTCCAGAGGGGAACAGCCGGCAATGACGACGAGGGGCGTCGCCAACGGGGCCGGCTAAACCTGAAATGGGGAGGCGTAGCCCGGATGACAAGGGGCATTTCCGTCAAGGCGTCATTTTTTGTTGACGCCCTACCACATGTTTTGCGGAGTGGCCGACGGCATTTTTGTGGGCAAAAAAAGAGGGCCACCGGATTGCTCCAGGGCCCTATAGGTATGAAGGTCAAATAACCTCCAGAGGGGAACAGCTGCTGCGGTGGAACTGGGAGGAAAGCCACCATGTGCATCAGCTGTGTGCGATATGGGCGTTTTTTGTGCAGGTCGCAACGTTTTATTGTGCAATCCAGCTATGTCTCAAGCGCAAGGCTTATGTCACGTGGTCGTCATATTTGCAAAGGTTGCGCAAAATGACGTCGATGGAACAGGAAAGTGCTCCATACCGTAGGCGCGTGGTCAGAAGTTCCAGTTGCGTGCCTTGGCGACGATGAAGTCACGGAAAACCTTGAGCTTTGCCGCATTCTTGATTTCGTCGGGATAGCAGAAATAAGTGTCGAACGAGGGGATGTCGGCATTGATCGCCAATTGAATCAGGCCCGGATCGCGTCCGACGATATAGTCCGGCAGCACGGCAATGCCGATTCCCAGCAGGCAGGCGCGCTTGATCGATGTCTGGCTGTTGATCTGGAGGTGCGGCGTGCGCGGATTGTCCGATGAACGGCCGGCATCCTCCAGCCAGTTCACGTCCAGAAGATAGTTCGGCGCCGGCTGGCCAAAGCTGATGATTCGATGATTGTCGAGATCCTCGACCGTCTGCGGCTCGCCGAATCGGTTGATATAGGACGGTGCCGCATAGACATGCATGTGTACAGTAAACAGCTTGCGCTGGATAAGGTCGGACTGTTGCGGCTGGCGAAGGCGGATGGCGCAATCGGCATGCCGCATGTTCACATCGACTTCCTCGTTGTCGAGGATCAGCTGGATCGACATTTCCGGGTAAAGCTGCAGGAATTCCTGCACCTTGTCGGTGAGCCAGCCCTGGCCGAGGCCGACCGTGGTGGTGACGCGCAGCTTGCCGGACGGTTTGTCGGTCGTCTCGGTCAGCTGCATCTTCACTGTTTCGAGCTTCAGAAGCACGTCATGGGCGGTGCGATAAAGCAGTTCACCTTGTTCGGTGAGGATGAGACCACGGGCATGGCGGTGGAACAGTTTCACGCCGACATCCTGTTCGAGCGCGCTGACCTGGCGGCTGATGGCCGACTGGGAAAGATGCAGCTTGTCTGCCGCATGGGTAAAGGACCCGGCCTCCGCCGCCGCGTGAAAGATGCGCAGTTTGTCCCAGTCCAGTGGCACCACCATGCCTTGATCCCTTTTTTTGTCTTCGTTATTCGGCGGCTTCGGCTATCGGCTGGATGCCGGCAAGAAAACGTTCTGCCTCGAGCGCAGCCATGCAACCCATGCCGGCGGCGGTGATTGCCTGACGGAAAGTGTCGTCGGTCACGTCACCGGCCGCAAAAATGCCCGGCACGTCGGTCGCGGTCGAATCCGGTGCGGTCCAGAGGTAACCGTTGGATTTCAGCTTCAGCTTGTCCTTGAACAGTTCGACCGCCGGAGCGTGGCCGATCGCCACAAACACGCCGTCGATCGTGCTGTCGCTGACAGTGCCGGTGCGGGTGTCGCGCAGGCGAACGCCGGATACCGACGGTGGCATCGGCGGCTTGGCCGGGGTGCCGGTGATTTCGGCGATCTCGGTGTTCCACAGAACCTTGACGTTCTCGCGCTGGAACAAGCGTTCCTGCAAAATCTTTTCCGAGCGAAAGCTGTCGCGGCGATGTACGACGGTGACTGTCTTGGCGATGTTGGAAAGATAAAGCGCTTCCTCGACAGCCGAATTGCCGCCGCCAACAACGATGACGTCCTTGTTGCGATAAAAAAAGCCGTCGCAGGTGGCGCAGGCGGAAACACCAAAGCCCTGAAACGCCTGCTCGCTTTCAATGCCGAGCCATTTTGCCTTGGCGCCGGTGGCGATGATCAGCGTGTCTGCGGTCCAGACCTGTCCGCTATCCGTCCTGACGGTAAAGGGGCGATGGCTGGTATCGACTTCGGTCACGAGGTCGTTGACGATTTCGGCGCCGACATGCTGGGCCTGACCCAACATCTGCTCCATCAGCCACGGGCCCTGGATTGGATCGGCAAACCCCGGATAATTTTCCACATCGGTGGTGATCATCAACTGGCCGCCCTGTTCCATGCCGGCGATCAGAACGGGCTTCAGCATGGCGCGCGCCGCATAAATGGCGGCAGTGTAACCGGCCGGGCCGGAGCCGATGATGAGAACCTGGGTGTGACGGGCAGACATGGGACGATCCTTATTCAGTGCCGCGGCAGAGAGCCTTAAGAGGGTGAACTGCATCCCTATATGGGTATCAAACCGCATTCCACTGCCGACGAGCCTTCATTTATGATTGTTCCATGCGGAGATTCAAGGGCAGCCATGCGTTTCCAACAGGACTTGAGCCTTCTGTGCAACAATCCGTCGCTGGCTCGAAACTTTGTTGCGGAATCCTTCGATTTCTATAGAGGATGCTTGCGTGACAAAGACAGAAAGGCAGTGCCGTGATCCGCATTGAGCTCGACAGCATCGATCTGAAAATCCTGCGCGAATTACAGGCTGACGGCCGTATGACCAATGTCGAGCTGGCGGAGAGAGTTGGTATTTCGGCACCGCCCTGTCTTCGGCGCGTGCGCAAGCTGGAAGAAAGCGGCATCATCGAGGGGTATCATGCCATGCTCAACGGGCCGAAGCTGGGTTTCGATCTGGTTGCCTTCTGCGTTGTCGGGCTGAAACATCAATCCGAAGCCAACCTGAAATCGTTTGCCGCCGCCACGGAGCAATGGCCGATGGTGCGTCAGGCCTGGATGGTGTCGGGCGACAGCGATTTCCTGCTGCATTGCGTCTCGGAAAATCTCACGAAATTCCAGGACTTTGTCATCGAGGTGCTGACGGCAAACGAGCACGTGGATACCGTCAGGACGATGCTGACGATCAGGCAGGTGAAGAAGATCGGTTTGGTGGAGGTGTGACTGCGTCGATCACTTGAACGCAGTTCGATTGATTGCCTTTACGTGCGGGCGCCAATGGGTACGCCAGTCGTGGTCTCATGCGCTTTCAATCATCGCGACGATGTCCTGTTCAGTGTAGTCTCGTCTGTTTCGAACCTGCCAATGGACGAATGCCGTGTCACTGCGCGGTGATTTGACAAGGCGGTTTTCATCCAGCGTTGCAGCTTTCACAATGCGGTTCCATCGCTGCTCCAGTGGCGTGAACTGCATTCCCTGCCTGAAGCAGGCCGTGCCAAGATAATTTTGGTCCAGGCGATAAAAGCGCGGCAGAAATGCCAGACGCATTGCGACGGAATAGGCCGTGATATTGGGAAAGTTTTGTCGCGCGGCAGCGAGACCTGCGCGGGTATAGACGATGACACCCGAATTGAAGGCGCGTGTCTTGCCATCGTGGAGCCGGGGAGGCTTGGCCCGAAAAATGCCACCGGAGACCATCGCCCAGCGATTATCATTCCGGTCATTCAGCCATTTGGGCCGGTCGTCGCGAATTTCAGAATCCAGCTCCTCAACCATGCCTATGTGATCGACGGGGCATGTCAGGATATCGGCCGATGCCGCTTTTTTCGGATAGACATCGGCATCAATGAAGATGACCCTGTCATAGTCAAGAAAACTGTCATCATAAATCGGAAGAAGCGCATGATAATATTCTGAATATTTGCCTTTGAAAAAATCAGGGTTTTCATCGAAGCGATATTCGGCACCATGGCGTTGCGCATATTCCCTGAACAGACGTGAACTCAGGCTGGCATAGGCTGGAACCGTGCCCTTCCAGAATTGGTAAATGAGGGTTTTCATTCAAAAGCTCCGCCAAATCGGTTTCGCTGTCTATGCCGTTCCAAGGCAAGGCGAAAGAGTTATTTGGGAAGTATGCGCGTTGCGCTGAGGCGAAGACCGATTGATTTTTAGTGCGTGTCAGCATGCTGCCGAAAATCGACGCGCACATTGATTTGTCGGGAAAACGGGTTCAACCGACATCCAGAGATAAAGGTGGTGAGCTGCGCCCAGAAGCGGTGCCCCTCGCGTATAATTTTCTGTTTCAGTGTTTTGCGTTTGCGATTGATTTCCCACGCCCGTGTTATGTCACTCGGCAGTGCTTCCGCCTTCGAGCCCATGAACTGGTCTTGTATGCAAAGAGCAGGCATCATCTGGTAAATTTGAAGGCGTTTAAAGAGAACAGAAGCGGGATCGAACAGAATCTGATCCACCGCCATGTGAACGCTTCCCAGTTCACCAATAAGCCGCCGCGCGCTCAGCGGGCTCAAAATGTAGCCTGCCATACCAAAATGCTGGCCAAGCAGTTTTGCCAGGCTATGACCATGATCCAGCGGGATGCTTGTCTTCGAAACGACGGTCTTCCATTTCTTGACCGTCTCGATCTTGACGATCTCCGCATCGGCCGGGATCCACTTGCCCGATTTCAAAAAGGCGGCTGCTTCGGCTGAAAAATGAATGTCGTCTTCAAGCACCGCCGCATGGCCGGTTTCCATGGCGGCGATCTTTTCCCAGGCGTGCCGGTGGCTGAGCATGCAGCCGACCTCGCTCGGGGAAAGACAGAGACTGCCGTCGGGCTTTTTTTGAGACCAGCGCGCGATCTCTTCCGCATCGAGACGCTTGCCGTCGACGGCGTCCAGGCGTTCGAATTCCAGACCCTGTGCGCCGAGAAGCCTTTCCATGCGCTCGAGGCGCTCGGGATTACGTGCCAGATTGATGACGAAAATCTTCATGACCCGCTACCCTTCCTCTCGTGGCTCGTATAGATGCTGCCAAAACTCAAGTGTCCGGCGCGTTTGGGCCGCCGTTCTCGATGGATCTAATCTATGACTGGCCTTCTGCCTATATCGGGCTTCATTATCTGCCTCAATGAAGAGAATTATCTAGGGCGCTGCATCGAAAGTCTAAAGGGCTTTTCTGAAATCGTCATCGTTGACTCGGGCTCGACCGACGGAACCGCCAAGCTCGTCCAGTCCTATATCGACCGTGGATGGCCAATCCGCTTCATGTACGAGCCTTGGCGCGGTTATGCGGGGCAGAAGCAGTTTGCGTTGTCGCAGTGCAGCCAGCCATGGTGCTTTAACATCGACGCGGACGAACGGCTGGACGAGCAATTCCAGGCATTGCTGCCGAAACTTGTCGTGGCACCGGAAAATATTGTCGGATGGCGCATCGCTCGGCGTCCGTATCTGATCGGTTATGGTTATACGCCCGAAAACGTTCGTGAGCGTCAGAACTTGCGGATGATCCGCAACGGCAAGGGTGAGTATGATCTCAGCCAGACGGTGCATGAAGGCATCATGCCGAACGGACGCGTGAAAGACACGCCATCGGGCAGCCTGCTGCATTTCCGCCCCCTTCTGCTCGATGAGCAGATTTTGAAGGAAAACAAATATTCGACCCTGAAGGCCAACCAGAAAGTTGCCGAAGGCAAGCGGTCGAAGCTCAAGAAGCTCGTGTTTTCACCGACCGTTTATTTCCTGCGTCTGTATTTCTTCAACGGCCTGTGGCGCTGTGGCGTGCCGGGTCTGATCCAAGCCATGACCGGCGCATCCTATTCGTTCCTGACCCAGGCCAAGATCTATCAGCGCAATGCGCTCAGAAAACACCCTATTGCCGATGAGATAGAGTGATGGGCCGCGCCACTCAGGTGGCGGTGGCCTTGTAGATGTCGCCCAGTTTTTGTGCCTCGCCCTCGATGTTGAAATTCTGCGCAACGTGGGCGAGCGCTCGTTTCGAGGCCATCGCGCGCCGCACGTCATCGTCCATGAAAAGCGCCGTGGTATTCACCATGACATCGAGATTGTCGCGGGCAACGATCTCGCCCGTCTCGTTCTCGCCGGTCACCAGCAGTTCGGAAAATGCGCCGACATCGGTCGCCACGACCGGTACTGCCGTTGCCATCGCCTCGAGCGGGGTAAGCCCAAACCCTTCCCAGCGTTGCGGCGCGACAAAAAGATCCAGCACCCGATACCAGTCGTTGATATTCGTATGCTCGCCGACAAAGAGGATACGGTCGGCAAGGCCAACCGCCGCCACGCGCGCCTTCAGTTCGTTTTCGAAGGCCATATGTTTGGCCGTTGCGCGACCGGCGATGATGGCGATCCAGTCAGGCCTGTCGGGCAGAAGGCGGACCATGCTGTCGACGAACAGATCGGTGCCTTTCTGGTGACGCACACGACCAAAGCAGCCGACGATCTGCGCATCGCCATCAAGCCCACAGGCGCGTTTCGCTGCCGCCCTATCTTCCGGCGGCGAAAAACGGTGCGTATCTATACCGTGCAGCACGACGGTGTTTTGCACTTCCAGATAGGCTGATGTCTTGGCGCTGGTGGCGATCACAGCGTCCATTTTCGAGATCAGCCATTTCGTCCAGCCGGTATGCTTGCGCTGCGAAGCCGAGGTGAAGACAATGCGGATCTTCATCCGCAACACATCGCGCATCACGATTGCCGGCAGCATTTCGAGATTGCGGCGGGCATGCCAGATACGAACAGAGGCGCCATCCGGCTCCGACCAGAGGTGGAAGAGGTCGCGAAAACGAATGAAGGGCAGGCTTTCCGGCAGGCCGGGGCCAAGAGAGGCGATCCGCTGGCCCTGCCGGGCTTGAACCGGCAGAAGCTGGATGATCGTTGATGTCACGCCGGAAAGGCGCCTTTTGAAATTCGGCGCAATGACTTGGATCTTGCGGATGTCGGCAAGCGGCACTGTTGTCTCCGGCATGCTGCCTTAGGACGCCGTGCGCCCATCTGGACGCACAAAAGACGCTCTAGTTCTTGGATCTGCGCATCGTATCGGCCCGAAAATCGATTGCGATTTTCGGGCCGATACCGAGGGCTGGTCAGCCCCAGGTGACGGTCAGGATTTCGTAGGCCTTGGAGCCGCCCGGAGCGACCACCTCGATGGAATCGCCGGCTTCCTTGCCGATCATCGCACGTGCGATCGGCGAGGAAATGGAAATGCGGCCCTGCTTCACATCGGCTTCCTGATCGCCGACGATCTGGTAGGTCTTTTCTTCGTCGGTATCTTCATCAACGAGTTTGACCGTGGCGCCGAACTTGATGGTCGAACCGGACATTTTCGACAGGTCGATCACTTCCGCGCGGGCTGTCAGGTCCTCAAGTTCGGTGATCCGGCCTTCATTATGGCTCTGCGCTTCCTTGGCGGCGTGGTATTCGGCGTTTTCCGACAGGTCGCCATGGGCGCGCGCCTCGGCAATCGCTTCAATGATGCGCGGACGTTCTTCCTGCTGACGCCAGCGAAGCTCCTCCTGAAGCTTCGTGAAACCGTTCGGCGTCATCGGTACCTTTTCAACCATTTCCTAGTCCTCGACCCTGCGTCCGCCATGCGCGGACACAAAAAGAAAGAGGTCCCGGAGCAAAACTCCGGAACCGTCCGAAAAACATTATTTGCGCCAGTATAACAGAAATCTGACGGCAAATTCCAATAAAAACAGAGATAGTGCATTCATGCGCGATTTCACAGGGGCACAGTTGCTTTTGCAGGGTTTCTTGACATTCGTGTTGAGAACATATAGTGAACAAACTAATGAAGAAATCGCTTAAAGAACGCCTCGCCATTCTCTCTGATGCGGCCAAATATGACGCTTCCTGCGCATCGAGCGGGACGGTGAAAAGAGATTCGTCGGCATCTGGCGGACTGGGGTCGACTGAGGGTTCAGGCATTTGCCACGCCTATGCGCCGGATGGGCGATGTATCTCGCTTTTAAAAATTCTGATGACGAATTTCTGCATCTATGATTGCGCCTATTGCATCAATCGATCGTCGAGCAATGTCGAGCGGGCGCGGTTTACGGTCGAGGAAGTGGTCTGGCTGACGCTGGAATTTTATCGGCGCAATTATATTGAGGGCCTGTTCCTTTCCTCCGGCATCATTCGCTCCTCCGACCACACGATGGAGGAAATGGTACGCATTGCGCGCGAACTGCGAACGATCCATAATTTTCGCGGCTACATTCACCTGAAATCCATTCCCGAAGCCTCACCGAAACTGATCGAGGAGGCGGGACTGTATGCGGACCGTCTCTCGATCAACATCGAACTGCCGACGGATGCCGGCATCGGTAAATTTGCGCCGGAAAAACGGCCGGACAATATACGGCGTTCGATGGGCAATCTGCGTCTTAAAATTGAAGAGATGGCCGAGCCGACCCTGCAGAGCAAACGGCGACAGAAGTTTGCGCCGGCGGGGCAGAGCACACAGATGATCGTTGGGGCCGATGCCGCTGACGACGCCACCATTCTCGGCACCAGTGCTCGGCTTTATGGCAGCTATGGCTTGAAGCGCGTCTATTATTCGGCCTTCAGCCCAATCCCCGATTCATCGAAAAACCTGCCGCTGATCAAGCCGCCATTGATGCGCGAACACCGGCTATATCAGGCCGACTGGCTGTACCGCTTTTATGGCTTCGATATCGGCGAGATCACATCGTCGCGGCCCGACGGCATGCTGGACCTTGATGTCGATCCCAAACTGGCCTGGGCACTCGGGCATCGCGAGCAGTTTCCGGTGGATGTGAACCGGGCAGACAAGGAAAAGCTTCTTCGCGTGCCGGGTTTCGGTACCAAGACGGTGAAATCCATTCTGTCGGCCCGCCGCTTCCGCCGCCTTCGGCTGGAGGATGTTGCGCGCCTGGGTGTATCGCTGAAGAAAGTGCAGGCTTTTATCATTGCAGAGGGCTGGACACCGCACCGGCTGGTCGATCGCACCGATCTGCGGGCAATGTTCATGCCGAAACCGGAACAGTTGTCACTGTTATGACGGAGTGCTGTTTTCTGGAGGGGCGGGGCGATCTTTCCGAATGGCGGGATGCGGCGCGTCGTTTCCTGATTGCAGGCATCGAGCCGCAAAAGATCGACTGGCGGCTGCGTGATGGAGAGCAGGGGCTGTTTGATGACGGCGGTTGCTCGTCCTCGGGTGCAACCGTGCTTCCGGTCGTGAACGGAGATGCGGCACAGGTGTGCGTGCCGCCAGCCTTTCTTCGGCTTGCGGAAGCGGTTGTCTGTCACGCTGATCCCGGGCGATTTGCATTGCTTTATCGCCTTCTGTTTCGCTTGCGGCAGGAGCGGCATCTGCTGGAGGTGAAATCGGATGCCGATGTGGTGGCGGCGCATCGCATGCATAAATCGGTGGGCCGCGATTATCACAAGATGACAGCCTTCGTGCGTTTCAAGGAAATGCCCTTGGCTGCGGGCGTGGCCGGCCGACGCCGCTTTCTTGCCTGGTTCGAGCCGGATCATTTTATCGTCAATCGGGTCGCCCCGTTCTTCCAGCGGCGGTTCAACGATATGGATTGGATCATCGCTACACCGCGCGGATCGGCCTCCTGGGATGGCCAGACATTGCGGACTTCGGCGGAGCCGGCACAAAAGCCTGACATAACGGATGAGACCGACGAGCTCTGGCGTACCTATTACGCCTCCATCTTCAATCCCGCCCGGCTGAAGGTGAAGATGATGATGACGGAGATGCCGAAGAAATATTGGAAAAACCTGCCGGAAGCGGACCTCATCCCCGGCCTGATTGCCGGCGCTGAGGCTCAGGTTCTCGACATGGGGCGACGGCAGGCTACGGAACCGTTGACCTTCCATCATCGCCTGCAGGAAGCGGCAGCGCGTGTGCCGGCTGCGCCAGCGGCGCAGGCCGGCACGATCGAGGCTCTGCGGCAGGAGGCGCGGCATTGCAACCGCTGCGATCTGCATTGTCGCGCCACGCAGACGGTGTTTGGCGAAGGACCGGTCGATGCACAGGTGATGATCGTCGGCGAGCAACCGGGCGATCAGGAGGATCTGGCGGGGCGTCCGTTCGTCGGGCCTGCGGGCCGCGTGTTTGATGAGGCTCTGTCGCTGGCCGGCATGGATCGGCGCAGGCTTTACGTCACCAATGCGGTCAAACATTTCAAATATGAACCGCGCGGCAAGCGCCGCATCCACCAGCGCCCGAACATGGGCGAGGTGCAGCAATGCCGGTGGTGGCTGACCCGCGAGATCGACCTTGTGCAGCCGAAGCTGATCGTGGCGATGGGAGCGACGGCGCTTTTTTCGCTTACGGATCGAAAAGACCGACTGGAGGATGTGCGCGGCCGGCCGATCGAGATGAGCAAGGGCCAGGCGCTGTTTGTGACCGTGCATCCCTCCTACCTGCTGCGCATTCCCGATGAGGGGCGAAGGGCAGCGGAACTGAACCGCTTTCGCGAGGATATCGCGTGTATCGGCCGCCTGTCCGCATAAGCGTAAGCCGTGTCCATTCCCTCAGAATACGAATTCCGCACCGGCTGGCAGATTGGGTGGATTATAGCCTCCGCCATCAATGCGGGCCTGAACTGTTTCATGCAGCAAAGCATTGGCGGGAATCAGGCGCGGATCCGAGCGCGGGATGTAATAACCGCCTGTGGCCGCGGGCTTGCGCCAGGAGTTCTTCGGCACTTTTCGAGGCAGCCATTCCAGCAACGTCCAGCCCGCATTCATCGAGTCGTGAAGGGGCGCGAGTGCGTCCGGTTGCACATAGTCAGCGGTATTTTCTCCGAATACGATCCTGTCGATGGTGTGGTCTTTGTAAAACAAGCCGCTCGGGCGGGTTTCGCGTATCATCCAGGAAAGCGGGATTTTGATCTGGGCGCTGTCCTTTTCCGGAAATCCGCCGCCGACGTCGCGGTGATAGCCAGCGAACCAGACTTCCTTGGCGTTCTGCTTGCCCTGCACCGGCGCAAAAGGATTGCCGCGATAATCCTGGTCCGGAACCCATAATTCCGGTCGGAACATCGTCCTGCGTTCGTCGATCGCCACTGCATGCCGCACCCATTCGACACTGGGATTTTTCTGGGTGAAGGGGTGGGTTTTCAGTTGCAGCCGGCCGTTGCCGTTCTCGATCATCGAGGCGACGGTATCGAACAGGCCGAGCAGCCGTATGGCTGGGCGGTCATTGTCGAGCGTGCGCTCGTAAAGGCGCATGGTTGCAAAGGGGGAGGCGTCGGCGCTTGTCCGGGTCGAGGACTGGTCCGGGATGTCCTTGTATGCGCCGTAGGCATAATCGAGCAGATTGAGATGGGACGCGGACATCAGGCCGAAAGCGTGAATGAAGCCGGCGAGCACTCTCGCCGTGTAGGCGCCCCGGCTGAAGCCGAACAGATAAATGCGATCGCGGTCAAAGTGGCGTCCGTCTTCGCGTGGTCCGGCCTGATAGTTCTCGACGAGAAAACGATAGGCCTGCTTGACGTTGTGATCGAGCCCCCAGCCGGTGGCCAAGCCCCAGATTTCGGCGGCATCGCGACGGAAGGACCACCAGTTCTCGTCGGCCCCGAACGTGCCGACACCCGGATCGTAATAGACCATCTGGCGCTCGGAGCGTTCCAGCGTGCCGAACAGGCGCAGGATGTTGCTTCGGTTGGCTGCAATTTCATTGGACGTGCCGTCGAGCAGTATGACGATATTTTTGCTCACATCCTTCTCCCCCGTTTCCCGAGGGGAGGCTAGCAGCCGGTCTTGTCCGGTGCAATCTTGGGTGCGTGTGGAAAACGAAAAACCCGCGATCGATGTCGCGGGTTTTTGCCTGTTTTCATGCGGATCCGTAGGCTCAGAAATAGCTCTGCAGCGGGCGCACTTCGAGATTGCCAGCCTTGAGCGCCTTGATGGCCATGGCGGCGGCTTCGGCACCGGCCATGGTGGTGTAATAGGGCACTTTCTGCATCAGCGTGGCGCGACGCAGCGACTTCGAGTCCGAGATCGCCTTGTTGCTATCCGTCGTGTTGATGACCAACTGGACCTGACGGTTGCGGATGGCGTCCTCGATATGCGGACGGCCTTCCAGAACCTTGTTGATCTTGGTGGCTTCGATGCCGTGTTCTGCCAGGAAGCGGGCGGTGCCGCCGGTTGCCAGAACCTTGAAACCGATCTCCACCAGAATGCGGATCGCCGGCAGGACACGTTCCTTGTCGCTGTCGCGAACCGATACGAAGACGGCGCCATCACGCGGCAGTTCGACGCCAGCGCCGAGCTGGCTCTTGGCGAAGGCCAGCGCGAAATCGGTGTCGAGGCCGATGACTTCGCCGGTCGAGCGCATTTCCGGACCGAGCAGCGTATCGACGCCCGGGAAACGAGCGAACGGGAAGACGGCTTCCTTGACGGCGATGTGCTTGAGATTGCGCGGATCCGGCTTGGTGCCGTAGGCGGCGAACGTTGCATCAAGCTGTTCACCAGCCATGGCGCGGGCGGCGATCTTGGCGATCGGCGCGCCGATCGTCTTGGCGACGAACGGTACGGTACGCGAGGCGCGTGGGTTGACTTCCAGCACGTAGACCGTCTCGTCCTTGATGGCGAACTGGACGTTCATCAGGCCAACAACGTTTAGTGCCATGGCCATCGCGGTCGCCTGACGCTCGAGTTCGTCGATCATCTCGGCAGACAGAGTGCGCGGCGGCAGCGAGCAGGCGCTGTCGCCTGAGTGAATGCCGGCTTCCTCGATATGCTCCATGATGCCGGCGATGAAGACGTCCTTGCCGTCGCACAGGCAATCGACGTCCACTTCAATGGCGTTGGACAGGTAGCTGTCGAACAGAAGCGGGTTCTTGCCGAGCAGGGTGTTGATCTGGCCGGTCTTGTCGTTCGGGTAACGCTGCTTGATGTCTTCCGGAACTAGTTCCGGCACGGTGTCGAGCAGGTAGGTCTGCAGCATCGCTTCGTTATGGATGATCTGCATCGCGCGGCCGCCGAGGACGTAGGACGGGCGAACGACCAGCGGGAAGCCGATTTCGGATGCGACTGTGCGCGCCTGTTCGACCGAATAGGCGATGCCGTTGTTCGGCTGCGTGAGGTCGAGCTTCATCAGCAGCTTCTGGAAGCGGTCGCGGTCTTCGGCCAAGTCGATCATGTCGGGTGCGGTGCCGAGGATCGGGATACCGTTCTTTTCCAGCGCTTCGGCGAGCTTCAGCGGGGTCTGGCCGCCGAACTGGACGATGACGCCCACAACTTCGCCCTTTTCCTGCTCCGCGCGGAGAATTTCGATGACGTCTTCAGCCGTCAGCGGTTCGAAATAGAGGCGGTCGGAGGTGTCGTAGTCGGTCGATACGGTTTCCGGGTTGCAGTTGATCATGATCGCTTCATAGCCGGCATCCTTCAGCGCGAAGGCGGCATGGCAGCAGCAATAATCGAACTCGATGCCCTGGCCGATACGGTTCGGGCCACCGCCGAGGATGACGACCTTCTTGCGATCCGAAACTTCGGCTTCCGAGCGCAGCGCGCCGACGAACGGGGTCTCGTAGGTCGAGTACATGTAGGCGGTGGGCGAGGCGAATTCGGCGGCGCAGGTGTCGATGCGCTTGAAGACCGGGCGCACATTCAGCGTGTTGCGCAGTTCGGCCACTTCCTTCGGGCGCTTGGAGGTCAGCGAGGCGAGGCGGGCGTCGGAGAAGCCCATGGCCTTCAGCTTGCGCAGGTTTTCGGCATCGGTCGGCAGGCCGTGCTCGCGGATGCGGGCTTCCATGTCGACGATCGCCTTGAACTGGGCGATGAACCACGGATCGATCTTGCAGGCTTCGTGCACTTCTTCCTCGGTGAGGCCGAAGCGCAGCGCCTGTGCGACCTGGCGCAGGCGGTCAGGCGTCGGCGTGCCGATGGCGGCGCGAATGGCGTTCTTGTTGCCTTCGCCCTCTTCCATGCCGGGGATTTCGATTTCGTCGAGACCGGTCAGGCCGGTTTCAAGGCCGCGCAGCGCCTTCTGCAGCGATTCGGCAAAGGTGCGGCCGATGGCCATGACTTCACCGACCGACTTCATGGCGGTGGTCAGGACCGGCGAGGCGCCCGGGAATTTTTCGAAAGCAAAACGCGGGATCTTTGTAACGACGTAGTCGATCGACGGCTCGAAAGAGGCAGGGGTCGCGCCGCCGGTGATGTCGTTTTCCAGCTCGTCGAGCGTGTAGCCGATGGCGAGTTTTGCCGCGACCTTGGCGATCGGGAAGCCGGTGGCCTTCGATGCCAGAGCCGAGGAGCGCGATACGCGCGGGTTCATTTCGATGACGACGAGGCGGCCGTCCTTCGGGTTGACGGCGAACTGCACGTTCGAGCCGCCGGTTTCAACGCCGATCTCGCGCAGAACCGCGATCGAGGCGTTGCGCATGATCTGGTATTCCTTGTCGGTCAGCGTCAGGGCCGGCGCGACAGTGATGGAATCGCCCGTGTGGACGCCCATCGGGTCGATGTTTTCGATCGAGCAGATGATGATGCAGTTGTCCGCCGTGTCGCGGACCACTTCCATCTCGTATTCCTTCCAGCCCAGAACCGATTCTTCGATGAGAACTTCGGTGGTCGGGGAGGCGTCGAGGCCGGAGCCGACGATCTCGAAAAACTCCGAGCGGTTATAGGCGATGCCGCCGCCGGTGCCGCCGAGCGTGAAGGACGGGCGGATGATGGCCGGCAGGCCAACGACGTCGAGCGCCTGCGCGCCGATCGCGATGGCATGCGCCATGTAGCGCTGCTTGCGGTCGGTTTCGCCAAGATTCCACTTGTTTTCCAGCTCGTCGAGCGCCTTGTCGAGATCGGCGCCGGCAAGCGTTTCGCGCAGTTTTGCGCGCTCGGCTTCGTGGGCCTTGCGGTCGGCATCCTTGATGTCGGTGGCGTTGGCCAGCATCGACTTCGGTGTTTCAAGGCCGATGCGGGCCATGGCCTCGCGGAACAGGGCGCGGTCTTCGGCCATGTCGATGGCGGCGGGTTTTGCGCCGATCATCTCGACATTGTAGCGATCAAGGACGCCCATACGCTTGAGAGAGAGCGCGGTGTTCAGCGCCGTCTGGCCGCCCATGGTCGGCAGCAGCGCGTCCGGGCGTTCCTTGGCGATGATCTTGGCGACGACTTCAGGGGTGATCGGCTCGACGTAAGTGGCGTCGGCGAGGCCCGGATCGGTCATGATCGTTGCCGGATTGGAGTTGACCAGGATGACGCGAAAACCTTCTTCGCGTAGCGCCTTGCAGGCCTGAGTGCCGGAGTAGTCGAACTCACATGCCTGACCGATGACGATCGGACCCGCGCCGATGATGAGGATCGATTTGATGTCTTGGCGCTTTGGCATGGTCTCTATCCGCTGTTTTTCTGCGCGAAAAGCCGGCACGGGGCGTGGATGCTCCGGTCGGGTCGCGTGCGTAACATTATTTCTGGCTAGACGCGGCTTATAGGCAAAAGCGGCGCCAATGAGAACCCCATAAATCGGCAAATCGACAGGAAAACGCGAATGTCGTTTGAAACCATCATCGAAGCATTCACCGTTGGTCGGAAGAAATTATTCAGGTGTTGATGACATAGAAGAGCAATTGAAATCGCGGGATCAAGCAAAGGAATAAAGCTTGAGGATGTCTGATGATTTAAATCGTTCGCTGATTGGATTGGCGCTTCTTGGGACATCGCTCGCGGTCGTCACGTTATGTCTATGGCTCATAGGGGATCCCCAAAGCCTCATTTGGACCAATCGGGATTTTTCCAATTACTGGCTAGCGTCGCGGATGTTTCTCGATGGGCAGGTTCAGGACCTTTTCAACGGCCACGAAGCCTATTTTGCCTATATGCGCCAAGCTTTTGGAGCGGACTATCCCTGGCATTCGTGGAGCTATCCGCCCCATTTCCTGTTTCTGATCTGGCCGCTTGCGTTTCTGCCGCATGGCATTTCGATGATCGTCTTTCTGCTGGTGACACTGTTTGTGTACCTGCACGCCGTTTCCATCTTTGCGCGTCGACACCCGCAGTTTCCGGTCATTCTGCTGCTGCCGTTTCTATTGTGTAACATTCTGGCCGCGCAAAATGGTTTCATTACCGCATCGTTGTTTATCTATGGTTTGGTTCTAAGGGACCGGCGGCCAGTCCTCGCAGGGGTGATGATCGGCATGCTGACTGTAAAACCGCAACTCGGAATATTGATTCCGATCTTGCTCATTTATGAGCGCCGCTGGCTCGTCATCGCCTCGGCCGGCGTCACAACTGTCGTCATGATTCTGATGTCCGCACTGATTTTTGGGCCGGATACCTGGTTCGGTTATATTCAGAATACATGGGCCTACCAGAGTTCGGTCATGAATTCGGCGACGGGAATATTCCTCGCGATGATGCCGTCTGTTTTTGGTGCTTTGCGTGGTCTCGGATACGACGCGACATTCGCCATGACGGTGCATGCACCAGTGGCGGTCGTTGCGTTATGTGTCTTCTTGTGGACGCTTCCGAGGATGAGATCGTCAGACAGCCGAATTGCCAGTCTCGCTTTCGCTACCTTCCTCGTCACGCCCTATTCCTTGACTTATGATCTTGGCGCGTTGGTCGTGTTCGCGGCCTTGCTCCATAATCCGGGCCGATGGTCTGGCGCGCGGCGGTCCATCTGTCTTGCCGTCGTCATGACGCCGATGCTCGATTGGTTCGTATTCCTTTTCGCAATTCCACTCATGCCGGTCATTCTTGCGGGGGGATGGGGCGCGTTGATATCTCAGGAAATTCGTGCAGAAAAAGTCGTTTTGAAAGAGTTGCCGACCTAGCGCCTTTGTAGGGACGCGGGACAGCGTACCGATTTACCCTTTACTGTCGTAGACAGGTTGTGATGTCGGGACTACTCCTACGGCTTATCAAAAACGATATCGCAAGGGCCTTCCAAGTCGACGACCGCTTGCGCGGAGGAACTCTATGGCCGATGCGACCTCCAAACCTGTGGCGGCAATTGCCGCCGAGGTGACCGTCTTACCGATCATCCTCGCCGTCAGCTTCAGCCACATGCTGAACGACATCATGCAATCGATGATCGCCGCCATCTATCCGATGCTGAAAGCCGATTATCAGCTCGATTTCTGGCAGATCGGCATTTTGACGCTCGCTTTCCAGTGCACCGCATCTCTGCTGCAGCCGGTGGTCGGTATCGTCACCGACAAGAAGCCCTATCCTTATTCGCTGCCGGTCGGCATGGCGTCCACGCTCATCGGTCTCGTGCTGCTGGCGACAGCGCATGACTACAATATGCTGGTACTTGCCGCATCGCTGGTCGGCATCGGCTCGGCGATATTCCATCCCGAATCGTCGCGCGTGGCGCGCCTTGCTTCCGGCGGTCGTTATGGATTCGCGCAGTCGGTCTTTCAGGTCGGCGGCAACCTCGGCACCGCCATCGGGCCGCTGCTTGCAGCCTTCATCATCGTGCCGCGCGGGCAGGGCAGCGTCGCCTGGTTCTGCATCGCCGCGATTATCGGCATCATCGTGCTTGGCCGCGTAGCGTCCTGGTACAAGGCGCACATGGCCGCCAATGCCGGCAAGAAGAAGGTTGTGCATGCCCATTCCTTGCCGCGCAATACCGTCATCATCGCATTGGTCATTCTGGCGTTGCTGACATTCTCCAAGAACATCTACATGGCCAGCATCGGCAGTTATTACACCTTTTTCGTGATCGAGCGGTTTGGCGTCACCGTGCAGCAGTCGCAATTGATGCTGTTCGTATTTCTCGGTGCCAGCGCGCTTGGCACCGTGGTGGGTGGGCCGATCGGCGACCGGTTCGGCTCCAAGGTGGTGATCTGGTTCTCGATCCTCGGCGTTCTGCCGTTTACGCTCGCCATGCCGTTCGCCAATCTGCCGCTGACAATCCTGTTGTCGGCGATCGTCGGCTTCATCATGGCGTCGTCATTTCCGGCGATCATTGTCATGGCGCAGGAGCTGGTGCCGGGGCGTGTCGGCATGATTGCCGGCGTGTTTTTCGGCTTTGCCTTTGGTATGGGCGGTATTGCCGCCGCGGTGCTCGGCCTTCTGGCTGACGCGCACGGCATCGCTTTCGTTTATGCCGTTTGCGCCTTCCTGCCGGCATTGGGCCTCTTGACGATCTTCCTTCCCAGCAAGGCATCTTTGCGGGTCGCTTGAGGCGACACCCGGTATTCCTCAAGGTGATAAACGACAGAAGCCCGCTCTTGTGAGCGGGCTTCTGCTTTGGGGATGTCAGGTCAGGCGGCGCGGCGATGTGCAGGCTGGTATGAGCGGCCAGCCGTTTCGTCCGCAAAATTGAACTTTGCGACCATCTGCGACAAATCCTGTGCTTCCTTGACGAGGCCGTGGCTGGATGCCGTGGTTTCCTCGACCATGGCAGCGTTCTGCTGGGTCATCTGGTCCATCTGGTTGATGGCGGTGTTGATCTGCTGCAGGCCGGTCGACTGTTCCTGCGTCGAATAGGCGATGTCGCTGACGACAGTGTTGATCTCGTTGATCTGGTTGGAAATGTTACGCAACACTTCGCCGGTCTGATCGACAAGGGCGACGCCTTCCGTCACCTGACGCGACGAGGTGTCGATCAGCGTCTTGATTTCCTTGGCTGCATTGGCGGAGCGCTGTGCCAGTTCGCGGACTTCCTGGGCGACAACGGCAAAACCACGACCGGCTTCACCGGCGCGGGCGGCCTCGACGCCGGCGTTCAGGGCCAGAAGGTTGGTCTGGAAGGCGATTTCATCGATGACGCCGATGATCTTGCCGACCTGTTGTGAGGATTGTTCGATCTGGGACATGGCGGTGACCGTGCTGGCGACGACCGAGGCCGAGGTTTCCGCGACCTTGCGGGCCGACAGGGTAAGTGATGCCGCCTGCTTGGAGCCGGAGGCCGTTTTGCTCACTGTCGAGGTAATCTGGTCGATGGCGGAAGCCGTCTCTTCAAGGGCTGCAGCCTGTCGCTCGGTGCGCGTCGCCAGATCGTCGGAGGCATGGCTGATTTCCGAGGCGGTGCTGTGCATGCTCTGTGTTGCGTGAGCGACGGAAGACACCATGCTCTGAACGGTGCGGACAGCGCGATTGTAATCCTCCTTCAGGAGGCGGGTCTTTTCAGATAATTCGGCATTGACGCGGTAGGTCAGGTCGCCGCTTGCCAGTGCGGAGAGACCATTGAGCAGGCTGTCGATGGCGATCTTGTCCTCGGCCGCCTCACGGGCGGTTTTTTGTTCCAAGAGGATCTGTTCGTGAACGTCCGTCAACGAACCGCAAGCGCGGATGGTCTTGCCGTCAGCCTGATGGCGGCAGCCGCCGGTGGCGCGGAACCAGCGGTAAGAGCCGTCGCGCATCTTGAGGCGGTAGTTGACGCGGTAACGGGCGCGGCCGGTCTTGTCGGTCAGGTGGCCGGCGAATGCAGCGAAGGTCGGCTGCACATCATCGGGGTGAAGCTTGTCGGACCAGGACTGCACGACATTCGGGAAATCGGCGGCATTTTCATAACCGATCATGCGGCGGAATTCCGCCGACCAGGTCCAGCGGCTCTGCGGATGCATGGCATCGCCATCGACCAGCACGGCTTCCCACAAGCCGATGCCGCAGGCTTCATCCAGCAGTTCGGAGCGTTCGCTTACCGCGGCCAGGCGCTCTTCGATCTTTTTGGTATTCGCGCTTTGTTTGCCACCGAAGAACGACATCGAAATATTCCCTTTTGAAATGGTAAGGCGTGGTGGGGAATAGATATCTGTTCATGGTTATTACTTCGTGAATCGGTCAGTACGTCAAAACATGACTATGTGTATTTGTTTCATCTGTTCATGGTTGTTTCTTGCGCTTCGAACGTATGTGCTGAGATGTGCGCTGTCTTCGTTGCTGATCTGATCGTAAGGTGTATTTTGTTCTGCGGATTTTCTTTTAGTTGTATTCGTGGCTTGCTGAAACCGCATTTCTGATGCCGTGGATTTCCTCATCGCCTGATCTATATTGCTCGTCTGAAACTGTTGCGTTGGAGAGCATGTCATGCAGTGGAGAGGTCGGCGCCAGTCGGATAATGTCGAGGATCGACGCGGTGGTGGATCCATGGGCGGCGGAGGTTTCCGTATCCCGATCGGCGGCGGTGGGCGCGGAGGCGGCGGCATCGGTATCGGCGGGCTTATTCTCATTCTCGGCATCTGCTGGCTGACGGGCATCAATCCCCTGACTTTGCTGTCCGGGGGTGACATCATGAGTGGCGGTGGCGGCAGCTATGAGGAGAGCGGCCAGCGTCGAACACCTGCCAATGACGAGATGGGCCAGTTCGTTCGCACCGTTCTTGCGGATACCGAGGACACGTGGGCGCAAATCTTTCAACAGGCGGGAGAGCGCTATCAGCCACCGACCTTGGTGATGTTCAGCGGCGGCACGAATTCCGCCTGCGGAACAGCGTCATCTGCGACCGGGCCGTTCTATTGCCCAAGTGATCGCAAGGTCTATCTCGACACGGATTTCTTCCGCGAGCTCGACCAGCGTTTTGGCGCATCGGGGGATTTTGCCGAGGCTTATGTCGTGGCGCATGAAGTCGGACATCATGTGCAGAACCTGTTGGGTGTGTTGCCAAAATTCAATCAGGCGCGTCAGCGCATGAGCGAGGTGGAGGCCAATCGCATGTCTGTGCGTGTCGAGTTGCAGGCCGATTGTTTTGCCGGCGTCTGGGGCAAATATACCGAGCAGCAGGGTATTCTGGAGCGCGGCGATCTGGAGGAGGCGTTGAATGCCGCCCAGCAGATCGGCGACGATACGCTGCAGAAGCGCAGCCAAGGCTATGTCGTGCCCGACAGTTTCAATCACGGCACGTCGGCACAGCGCATGAAATGGTTCAAGCGCGGTTTCGACAGCGGCAACATCAAGAACTGCGACACGTTTTCGGGCGACGTCTGAGCTTTACGCAAGCAGCAGTGCTGTGCCGTAAAGTCCGATTGCAAACACGGTGTGTGCGGCAAAATTCATCAGCCGCACCTTTCGCGGATTGGCCGTTTTGGACGCGGCCCATCCAAGCCCCATGCCGGGCTGCATCAGGAACCAGCCCGCACCAATTGTGACGATGCCGAGAACCCATGCCGGGATGAAGGTTGGGCCTGAGAACCATTGCGGGCCGACCACAACGGCCAGAATGATGCCGTAAACAATGCCGACGGCATAATGCCCGGTCCAGCCGAGGGCGTTTTCATGGGGATAGGGTTCGGCTTTGCCCATGTCGTCATGAAAGACCTTGCCGCGTGAGAGATGGAAAAACCAGCGGCCGCCGGGTGCCCAATTGGGCTTTGGTTCGCCGAACAGGACATGCAGGGCAAAGGCCCAGATATCCATCAGCGCGGTTGCGCCGAAACCAATCACCGCGCCCTTGAAAAGCAATTCCAGCATTCGCTCCACCCCTTGTTGTTCATCCGTTGTGGGATGAAAACCGGCGGGTTGTCGAGGCGTGCTTCGGCACTTTGGGCGACTGATCACCACAATTGAAGCGATCGGCCAAAAATCCTGCTGGGTTGCCTCTCAAGGTTGCCGTGTCGTGTCATGTGGTCTATGGCGAAGGCACATCGCCGCTCTCCAGACCTGGAAGCGGCGTTTTCCTTTAGGAGGTTAAAATGTCTGTCGCAGCGGCGCGGCCTGAAACGACGCCCGAGAAAGAAATCGACAACTCGTGGTTCACGCATATGCGTGCCACGCTGATGCTTGGCGTGCCGCTGGTCGGTGCGCAGCTTGCACAGGTCGCGATCCATACGACAGACGTCATCCTCGTCGGCTGGCTCGGCACGACGGAACTTGCCTCCGTGGTGATCGCCACGCAGCTCTATTTCATTACCTTCATCTTCGGCAGCGGCTTTACCAGCGCGATCGTGCCGATGGTGGCACAGGCGCTCGGCCATGGCGATACGACCGGCGTGCGTCGTTCGGTGCGCATGGGGCTTTGGGTGGTTCTTGCCTATTGTGTGCTTGTCTCGCCGATCCTGTGGTTTTCCGAGCCGCTGCTGCTGAAGCTGGGGCAGGAGCCGGATGTTGCCGCAACGGCGCAGAGTTATCTGCGCACCGCGATGTGGGGCATCTTTCCGGCACTCGGCTTTTTCGCGCTTCGCGCCTTCGTGACGGGGCTCGAAAAGGGCGGCATGGTGCTGTTCGTCACGCTTGGCATGTTCTTCATCAACCTGATCGTGGCCTATCTCCTGATCTTCGGTCATTTCGGCGCGCCGCAGCTCGGCTTGCATGGCGCGGCGATTGCAGCCGTTTGCGCCAATCTGACGGGTTTTGTCATCATCGTCGCCTATATCGAGGTTTTGCCCGATACCCGCGCCTACGAAATTTTCGTGCGTTTCTGGCGGCCTGACTGGGGCATGATCCGTGAAGTGTTTGTGCTTGGCCTGCCGATCAGTTTTACCATTCTGGCCGAGACCAGCCTGTTTGGCGCAGCGGCACTGCTTATGGGCATGATCGGCAAGCTGGAGCTTGCTGCGCACGGCATTGCTCTTCAATTGGCGTCAATCGCTTTCATGATCCCGCTCGGGCTGGCGCAGGTTGCCACCGTGCGTGTGGGCTTGGCGCATGGCCGCCGTGACATGCAGGGTGTGCGGCGTGCCGGCGTGGCTGCTCTTGTGATCGGTGTGGTGTTCACGACCATCGGCACCATTCTGTTCCTTGGCGTGCCGCGTTTCTTCGGCGGTCTGTTTCTGGATACGACCAAGGCCGATGCCGAAACCGTGCTTGCACTGGCCGTGCCACTGATCATGCTTGCCGGTGTGTTCCAGCTCGTTGATGGCCTGCAGGCCGTCGGCGCCGGTATTCTGCGTGGTTTGAAGGACACGACCATCCCGATGATCCTGGCACTGATCGCCTATTGGCCGATCGGTTTCGTCTGCGCCTGGGTGTTTGCCTTTCCGCTCGGTCTGCGCGGCGAGGGGGTGTGGTTCGGCTTCGTGCTCGGTCTTGCCGCCGCTGCCGCCTTTCTGTGCGGTCGCTTCTGGCTGTTGGTAAAAGACCAAAAAGAAACGGCCCGCTGACAGCGAGCCGTTCGGTATTTCATTCAGAAACTCTGTTGCTTAGCGTTCGGCCAGAGCCGGTTCGCCCTTCTTTTCGCGCACCATGTTGATGAAGCGGCGGAAGAGGTAATGGCTGTCCTGCGGGCCCGGAGAGGCTTCCGGGTGGTGCTGCACGGAGAAGACCGGCTTGCCGGCAAGGCGCAGGCCGCAGTTCGAACCGTCGAACAGCGAAATGTGGGTTTCTTCCACACCGTCCGGCAGCGATGCCGAGGAAACCGCAAAACCGTGGTTCATCGAAACGATTTCCACCTTGCCGGTCGTGTGATCCTTGACCGGGTGGTTGCCGCCGTGATGGCCCTGGTGCATCTTTTCAGTCGTGGCGCCGAGCGCCAGGCCCAGCATCTGGTGGCCGAGGCAGATGCCGAAGGTGGGCAGGCCCGACTTGACGATGTCCTGAATGACCGGGACCGCGTATTCACCGGTGGCTGCCGGGTCGCCCGGGCCGTTGGACAGGAAGACGCCATCCGGGTTGAGGCCGAGGATCGTCTCGCTGGACGTGTTGGCCGGAACCACCGTGACCTTGCAGTCGAGGCCGGCGAACAGGCGAAGAATGTTGCGCTTCACGCCGTAATCGACACAAACCACGTGGTACTTGGCATCAGCCGGGTCGAGGTCGGAAAGTTCCTCGTTCCAGACCCATGGCGTCTGCGTCCACTGCGACGACTGGCCGGACGTTGCTTCCTTGGCGAGGTCGAGACCGACAAGGCCGCCCCATGCCTTGGCTTCGGCCTTCAGGGCCTCGATGTCGAAGACGCCGTTCGGGTCATGCGCGATGACGGCGTTCGGTGCGCCGTTCTGGCGGATCCAGGCGGTCAGCGCACGCGTATCGATGCCCGACAGGCCGATGACGCCGCGTGCCTTCAGCCATGCGTCGAGATGTTTTGCGGAACGGTAATTGGACGGCTCGGTGATATCGGCCTTGAAGATTGTGCCGACAGCGCCGCGACGTGCTGCCGGTGTCAGATCTTCGATATCTTCGTCATTGGTGCCGATATTGCCGATATGCGGGAAGGTGAAGGTGACGATCTGGCCGAGATAGGACGGATCGGTCAGGATTTCCTGATAACCGGTCAGCGCCGTGTTGAAGCAGACTTCCGCCGTCACCTTGCCGGTGGCACCGATGCCGGTGCCTTCGATGACGGTGCCGTCGGCAAGCACGAGAAGGGCGGTGGGTTTGCTGGTGGTCCAAGGGGCGGTAGAAGGGGCTGTCGCGGTCATTCGGTTCGTCTCCGCCCGTGTCCGCCAGAGTGTTCTAGCAGAGTGCAGGGCCATCACTGTGGTCGCAAGGAAAGGGGCACGCGAATGGGCGCGTGAAAACCTTCGTTCAATTGTGTGCTAGGTGCGGGAAAATATCGAAGCGACGCTTTGCGGTCAACTGACCGAGCGGCCTGATACGGTATTTATTCGCCTATCATCGCATTGAACGGGCGGTTTGCCTCGTCTATGTACGCGTTACATTATTATAATAGGCCGAAAACGGCTTTGAAGGAGTGAGATCATGATCCGCGAAACGCTTTCTACCGCCATGAAGGAAGCGATGAAGGCCAAGGACACGCGCCGTCTTTCGACCGTGCGCCTGATCCAGGCTGCCGTGAAGGATCGCGATATCGCCAATCGCGGCGCCGGCAAGGACGAGACCAGCGAAGACGAGATCCTGCAGATCCTGCAAAAACTGGTCAAGCAGCGCGACGAATCGGCCAAGATCTACGACGAAGCCGGCCGTGGCGAACTGGCCACGCAGGAGCGCGAGGAAATCGCCGTCATCAAGACTTTCATGCCCGAGCAGCTGTCGGACGAGAAGGTAGGCGAGATCATTGCCGGCATCATTGCCGAGATCGGTGCGAGCGGCATCAAGGACATGGGCAAGGTGATGGCGGCGCTGCGCGAGCGTTATGCCGGCCAGATGGATTTTGGCAAGGCATCAGGCACGATCAAGGCGCAGCTTGGCTGAGCGAAGACGCTGAGCGCACAAAAGAAAAAGGCCGGGATCCGATCATGGAGCCCGGCCTTTTTGCTCTTCATCCATCCCGCCGGCCGACTGCGGACTGGCCGCCGGCGAGGTAGGCGGTCAACATCACCGTAATGATGACATCTCCACCCGAAGAGCGAAGGAAGTTTGCACCCGGTTGCGCGGTGCATTGTCGGCGCTTCACAAAAAGCCGCTGACGCTTCCTGACCTGAGATGGAGATTGATCCCGCGCGGCGTGCTTTTCAAATTACAAAAATATAATTTTGGGACGGGGCAAGTTGCCGCAAATTCGCCTGAACTGCGGTCAACGGCAAACGCTGTCGTTTTATGTAGCCGGTGTTATCCTTCCGATGGCAACAACGTTTCGAGAGATCCGGTAACGAGCACTTCGCCGATCACCGATCCCACAATGATTGCTGCCACCACGCCGATCATAAAGCCGATGTAAAGAATGACGGCTGGAAGCGGCCTTCTGGATTGCAGGCAGTAGACAAGCAGGCCGAGCGGTGCAAACAGGACCGTCAATATGCGCGCGCTGCGTTTGTACGGTATGTCGCGCATTTTTGCGTCCTCGATCTCCCATAGAGCCGAGAATGTGATGATGAGGATCATCTGGGTTATGTCGTTTAGGATCAGCAGGCGTTCGTTATAGGCAAATATATAGGCATCGATGATCGCGCCGATCATGAGCGTGACCATGAGAGCCACGTAAAGCAGACTGCGCTTGTTCATATGTGCGGTTCCAAGGTGGGCCGGGATGTTTGCAGGACGGTGGTCAGGCATAGACCCTGTGAATTGCGGGTATCACCCGGCATTTGAATGGCGCCGGGGCAATATCGGGCTTATATGGAGGCAGGCTCCGAGGTGACAATGCGCTTTTCCGATACCTTTCTTGATGAAATCCGAGACCGTGTGCCGATCTCTTCTGTGATCGGACGACGCGTCACGTGGGATCGCAAGAAGACCAATGTGTCGCGCGGCGATTATTGGGCCTGCTGCCCGTTCCATGGCGAAAAAAGCCCGAGCTTTCACTGCGAGGACCGCAAGGGCCGCTACCATTGCTTTGGCTGCGGCGTATCCGGCGACCATTTCCGTTTTATGACGGAGCTGGAAGGCCTCAATTTTCCTGAAGCCGTGCAGCAGATTGCCGACATGGCCGGCATTTCCATGCCCGCACCCGATCCGCAGGCGCAAAAGCGCGAGCAGCAGCGCACCAGCCTGCAGGATGTCATGGAAATGGCGACCCTGTTCTTTCAGGAGCAGCTGCACGCGCCGATCGGTGCCAAGGCGCGCGCTTACCTGCGCGATCGCGGTCTGACGGCCAAAACCATTGAGACGTTTCGTCTCGGTTTTGCCGCTGACAGCCGCAATGCCTTGAAGGAGCATCTCGCCAATAAGGGCGTGCCGAAGGATCAGATCGAGGCCTGTGGGCTGGTGCGCCACGGCGAAGGCATTTCGGTTTCATACGACTATTTTCGCGATCGCATCATGTTCCCGATCCTTTCGGTGCGGGAAAAGGTGATCGCCTTCGGCGGCCGCGCCATGGCGGCTGATGCGCCGGCGAAATACATGAACTCGCCCGAGACCGAGCTCTTTCACAAGGGCAATGTGCTTTATAACCATGCGCGCGCCCGCCAGTCTGCCCAGATGGCCGGTCGCCAGGGTGGCCGAGCCGAGCCGGGCGATGTGATCGCCGTCGAAGGTTATATGGACGTCATCGCGCTGCATCAGGCCGGCGTCGAAAATGCCGTGGCACCGCTTGGCACCGCGCTCACCGAAAACCAGCTGGAACTGATGTGGCGGATGACGCCGCAGCCGATCCTCTGCTTCGATGGTGATGGCGCCGGTATTCGTGCCGCCAACCGCGCCGCCGATCTGGCGCTGCCGCATATCAAGCCCGGTCGTTCCGTGCGCTTCGCCATGCTGCCGGATGGCAAGGACCCGGATGATCTTGTCAAGCAGGATGGACGTGCGCCATTCGACCGCGTGCTGGCCGATGCAAAGCCGCTCGCCACGATGATCTGGCAGCGCGAATCAGTTGGTGCGACATTCGATACGCCCGAACGGCGTGCCGAACTGGAAGCGCGACTGAAGCAGATCGTGTCTGTTATCGCCGACGAAAACGTGCGCCGTTATTACCAGCAGCATATGCGTGAGCAGTTGAACGGCCTTTTTCGCGGATCGGAGCGCCGTGGCGGTTTCGAGCCGGGCAGGGGCGGTGGCGGTGGTCGCCAGAATTTTCGCGGCGGTGGACAGCAGGGCCGTGGCGAGTTTCGCGGCAGCATGGCTGTCTCCGACCGGCTGGCAAAATCCGGCCTCGTGCGCGGCCATGTGGAGCTGCCGGCGCTGCGCGAGGTGGTGCTGGCGCTGACCGTGGTCAATCATCCGCTGCTTCTGCTCGATCAGTATGATGATGTTTCGACCGTCGAATTCGAGAACCGCGATCTGCAGCGGTTCTGGGCCTGTGTGCTGGCCATCATCACCAAGGCCGGCACGCGGGCGACGCCGGCGCTGGTGCGCGAACAGCTGGAAGAGAATGGTTTTGCCGATCTTCTGAAGTCGATGACCGTTCAGGTGCGCAATGCGCGCCTGTGGACCGCGACCGAGGAGGCCGACATGCAGGACGCGCTGCAGGCCTATATGCAGACGCTGGCGCTTTACCTGCGCAACAAGGAGTTGCGCTGGCAGAAGATCGAGCTGGAGCGGGAGATTGCCGAAACGCCGGGTGACGAGCCGGAGCGTGGCGATGCGTTGCTGCGGGCATTATCTGAAGTTCACAATGAAATTCTGCGTCTGGAGAACCAGGAAGCGATCATCGATGGTTTTGGCGTGATGTCCGGACGTATCAAGGGAGCAGCCGTTGGTCACGGCTGAGTAAAAGCGCCGGTTGTTTTGTGCGTTGGCGAGGCTTGTCTTTGACGATCCTCTGCCTACATATCAGCCGGACGTAGTGATAGGGCTCTTTAACCCGCGTACCCAGCACTCTCAACTTTTTCTGATTAAAGCCCGATTTCAGTGGGTATTTTCCGGGAAAAGCTTGACGGGAAGGAATTTTGTGGGAATCACCGTTTCAGGCAGAATTAGGTGGATGGATCGGACAGGCCAAGGAACCAAGAGCGGGGCTCCGACGGTCAATCGATCCTTTATGGCGATCGCCGACGGCGTGGTTAAGCACGAATTAAAGGTCAGTCGGTTAGGTGAGTGATTGCGATTCGCGGCGGCGGGTGGCACATCACCCGTAACAGGCAGTACCCGATAACCGCGACGGAATGGCGTCCAGGGAAAGCGACGAATTAAATGGCAACTAAAGTCAAAGAAAACGAAGAAGCAGAAACCGAACGCGAAGGCGCTACGGATGGTCCGCTTCTCGATCTTTCCGATGACGCGGTCAAGAAAATGATCAAGGCCGCGAAGAAGCGCGGCTATGTGACCATGGACGAGCTGAACTCGGTGCTTCCTTCCGAAGAAGTGACGTCCGAGCAGATCGAAGACACGATGGCGATGCTTTCGGACATGGGCATCAACGTTGTCGAGGACGAAGAGGCTGAAGAGAAGGCCGAATCCGACGACGACGGCGATGACGATGGCGACAGCGAAGGCGGCGAACTGGCGCCTTCTGCCGGTACTGCCGTTGCGACCGCGAAGAAGAAAGAACCGACCGACCGTACCGACGACCCGGTGCGCATGTACTTGCGCGAAATGGGGTCCGTCGAGCTTCTATCGCGCGAAGGCGAAATCGCCATCGCCAAGCGTATCGAAGCCGGCCGCGAGACGATGATTTCCGGTCTCTGTGAGAGCCCGTTGACGTTCCAGGCGCTGATCATCTGGCGCGACGAGCTCAACGAAGGCACGACGCTGCTGCGCGAGATCATCGACCTCGAAACGACCTATTCGGGTCCGGAAGCCAAGGCTGCACCGCAGTTCCAGAGCCCGGAAAAGATCGAGGCAGACCGCAAGGCTGCCGAAGAGAAGGAAAAGACCCGCAGGAGCCGGGCTGCCAATGACGACGACATTACCGCCGTTGGCGGCGACATGCCGATCGAGGAAGAGGAAGAGGACGACGACGAGTCGAGCCTGTCCCTGGCTGCCATGGAAGCCGAACTGCGCCCGCAGGTCATGGAAACGCTCGACGTCATCGCGGACACCTACAAGAAGCTGCGCAAGCTGCAGGATCAGCAGGTTGAGGCACGTCTTTCCTGCACCGGTACGCTTTCGAGCGGTCAGGAGCGCCGTTACAAGGAGCTCAAGGATCAGCTGATCACGGCGGTAAAATCGCTGTCGCTGAACCAGAACCGCGTCGACAGCCTTGTCGAGCAGCTCTACGACATTTCCAAGCGTCTGATGCAGAACGAAGGCCGTCTGCTGCGTCTGGCCGAATCCTATGGCGTCAAGCGCGACAGCTTCCTGGAACAGTATCAGGGCGCCGAGCTCGATCCGCACTGGATGCAGTCGATCGGAAATCTTGCCGCGCGCGGCTGGAAGGAATTTGCGAAGTCCGAAAACAGCACGATCCGCGACATCCGTCAGGAGATCCAGAACCTCGCAACGGAAACCGGCATTTCGATCTCGGAATTCCGCCGTATTGTGTCGATGGTGCAGAAGGGCGAGCGCGAAGCGCGTATCGCCAAGAAGGAAATGGTCGAAGCGAACCTTCGCCTCGTCATCTCTATCGCCAAGAAGTACACCAACCGCGGCCTGCAGTTCCTCGACCTCATTCAGGAAGGCAATATTGGCCTGATGAAGGCGGTCGACAAGTTCGAATACCGTCGCGGTTACAAGTTCTCGACCTATGCGACATGGTGGATCCGTCAGGCGATCACCCGTTCGATCGCCGACCAAGCCCGCACGATCCGTATTCCGGTGCACATGATCGAAACGATCAACAAGATCGTTCGTACCTCGCGCCAGATGCTGCACGAGATCGGCCGCGAGCCGACGCCGGAAGAGCTGGCCGAAAAGCTGGCCATGCCGCTCGAAAAGGTCCGCAAGGTCCTGAAGATCGCCAAGGAGCCTATCTCGCTCGAAACCCCGGTGGGTGACGAAGAGGATAGCCATCTCGGTGACTTCATCGAGGACAAGAACGCGCTTCTGCCGATCGACGCCGCCATTCAGGCGAACCTGCGTGAAACGACGACCCGTGTTCTCGCTTCGCTCACACCGCGTGAGGAGCGTGTTCTGCGCATGCGTTTCGGCATCGGCATGAACACCGACCATACGCTCGAGGAAGTCGGCCAGCAGTTCTCGGTGACCCGCGAACGTATCCGCCAGATCGAAGCGAAGGCGCTGCGCAAGTTGAAGCACCCGAGCCGTTCGAGAAAACTGCGCTCGTTCCTCGATAGCTGATCGGCTGACGGCAGCACGAAGACATCAAAAGACCCGGCCCACCGCAAGGTTGGCCGGGTTTTTGTTTGGCTTGAGTTTGGTCAGAGAAGCGTGCAGCGGACACCAAGGGTTTGGGCGGCTGTGGCAAAACGTTTGTCGAGGGTGATGATTTCGGCGGAGAGTTCCATTGCGACGGCGAGGTGGAGGGCGTCGCCGGAGCGGAGGCCGAGCTCCATGTGATCGGCCAGTTGGGCCGCTGCTTTAAAGTGGTGAGAAAGGATCGCTGCCACTTCGAGCGAATTGTTGCCCATCTGATAAAAACCGCTCAAAGCGAGCTTTCGCAACGAGGGTGAGAGTTTTTCGACACGAGCCTTCACGGACAAGGCGGACGAAAACTCCGTGTAAGTCCATTCGCTGATGAACATCCGTTCGTCTCGGTGATGGTCCATCCATCGTGACACGAGGTCGACTGACGGTTCACCAACGAGAAGTGCAATCAGTGCTGATGTATCTATGTAATACATCAGTATCTTTCGCCGTCGCGTACCTTCCGCATGAAATCGCCTGCACTTTCGGTCTGTGTCGGCATCTGATCGCGAATTGCCTTCAGTTGCTCAAGGTCGATTGGGGCTTTTCGGCGTGCCGGCGCTGATTTGCTCTCCGGCGCGCTCAGCGTCGCCACCGGTTCGCCATCGCGCAATATTTCGACCCTTTCGCCGCGTGCGACTCGGTCGATCAGTTCGCCGAGCTTTTCCTGTGCTTCTTCAAGAGAGACGGCTGCCATCGGAACCTCCAGGTCTCGTCCTCTCGATCATACGCTCAGGCGAAAATTCCTGCAATCAATGCGAGACGCTTCTGGAAAACACGTTGACCACCACCACGCCGGCGATGATCAGGCCAAGGCCGATGATCGCGGCAAGATCCAGGGTCTGTTTGAACAGGACGACGCCGACCGCCGATATCAGGACGATGCCCAGCCCGCTCCAGATGGCGTAGGCAATGCCGACTGGCATGGTTTTGAGGGTAATCGTCAGAAGGTAGAAGGCAGTGCCATAACACACGGCCATGCCAAGTGTGGGCAGAAGACGGGTGAATTGCTGGCTTTGCTGCAGAAGTGTTGTGCCGACAACTTCGAGTGCGATGGCGGTAGCGAGCGAGCCGTAGGTGAGAAGGGCAGGGGTCATGGTTTTCCCGTGGATGTCATTGTCTTGAGTTGATCATGCAGCCGGTCGAGTTCACCTGCGGGCAGGCCGGATATTTCCGTGAGGTTGGCGAGCCAGATGCCATCGGTGGCATAACGGGCGACTGCCAGGTGAGGGGTGCTGTCCGTTGCCGCGTGCCGCTCCAGCCGCTTGTGCATCCATTCGGACCAGCGCGTGCGCAGCTTTGCGTCGGTCATGCAGGACACCGATAGCGCTGCCCATGGGCTGGCGTCGCCTTCGCGTGCTACCTCGAAAAATGCATCGATATAGGCGCGTGTAAAACTGCCATTGGCGACCGCATCAGCTTCCATCAAGCGGTCGATCTCGTCATCGAGCGTTCCAAGCAGGTCTTCGAAAACAGCTTCGATCAACGCCTGCTTGCTGGGGAAATGGTGCAGAAGGCCACCCTTGGTGACATGTGCGGCATCGGCCACCGATTGCAGCGTGATCGCCGACAGGCCGTCTTCCGCCGCATGGCGCGCAGCCTGGTCGAGAAGGGAGCGGCGCACCGCATCCGGTTGTTTTTCGCGTCGGTGAGCTTTGGACATGAATAAACATACCGTACGGTCGGTTTGTTTTCAATCCACAAAAACCGCCCCATCATTCGTTTTTGATTAAGGGAGGACTCGATCATGGACCGTTTCCATCTTACATCGGCATGATGACGCAGGATGTTGAGACGCGGAACGGCATGTGGAAATGGGGCATTGCTGCCTCTTTCCTGATCCATGGCCTTATCGCATTCGTCATCCTTGTCGGCATTCCGTTCGAACTGCCAAAGCCCGAGGCCGAGGAGGTCGTCAGCGTCGAAATCGTGCCGCCGGAACCGGAAAAGGCGGACGAAGAACCGCAAGCTCCGCCCGCGCCGCCCGAGGAAGCTGAGGAAGAAGCGCAGCAGCAACCTCCGCCACCGCCGCCGGCTGCCGAGCCATCGCCTCCTCCGGCGCCGCCGGCTGCTGAAACACCGGAGGCGCCGGAAAACACCGGTGCAGGGCAGCCGCTTGATGCCTTCCGTCCTGTCGTCCAGTTCGGGGAGAAGGATGCCGGCCCGGAGAAGGCCGATGATGGCGCTTCAGCCGATAAAGGCGAAGCGGCGGAAGAACCACCTGAGGCAGAGCAGGCCCAACAGGCCGAGATACCGCCGCAAGCCGAGCCCGAACCTGAAAGTGCTGCCGCACGCGATGTGCCGCAGGCCGATACCGATGCGCAGGCCAATGAGCCGGAAATCGCCAAGATTGAGGATAGCGCCGAGGCGCCCGGTGCGCCCGTGCCGGAGGATGTCACCGTGCCCGATGTGGGGCTTGGTCCAACCGCCGGCGGAGGGGATGGCATTCCTGTGCCTGTGCCTGTGCCTGTGCCTGTGCCTGTGCCTGTGCCTGTGCCTGTGCCGGCGCCGCGGGAGGAGATGGCGAATGCGGAAATGACCGCCGCAAATCCATCCAAATCAACGCAGGCGGACGATGAGGCCAAGCCGGCTGGGCAGGCTGCTCTGCCAAAGGCAGGACAGCTGTTCTCACCCAGCGTGACCGATAACCCGATGGCGACCATTGCGATGGGCAACATGTCGCGCGGGGAGAGGGCGGCGGAACTCTGCAATACGGAACTGCGCGAACAGCTGCGGCATGGCACGCCTTCGTACCAGCCCAACCTCCTGCCAAAGCCGCGTCTGGCGAACGGGAACGTGATCGATGCACGCTCCATCGGCTTTCGCGCCCGTGACCAGTGGTATGACGTGAGTTTCCGCTGCGAAGTGGACGGGCAGGCGATGAAGGTCGTTTCCTTTGCCCATCAGGTCGGCGGCGTCATCCCGAAAAGCGAATGGCGCAAACGCGGTTTTCCGGCTTACTGACCGATCGCGGCCACGAGGTCGCGTGTGGTGTCGTGATCGCCGGTCTCCTCGACGTCCTGCAGCCGCACGAATTCGACGCCGCGTTTTTTCAAGATCAGGAGTGCGCGTGCCACGCCTTCGCCGGCGGCATGGGTCGGCTGGTTGATATGGGCGATCACCACGTCACCATCTTTGGCGCCGGCAATCTTTTTCTCGCTCAGGGCTGATCCCAGCAATGAGCCGCCGTCACCGTTTAGCGAATAACCGGCTATCTTGTATCCCATGTCGCGAATCTGGCGAATGGCCGAGGCATCATATTTGGCGGTCGCGCCGCGGAACCAGTGGGGCTGGGCAAAGCCTGCAGCGCGAATGGCATCGGCACCGCCGGCGACTTCCCGCTGCACCGCATCGGTCGATCCCGCCGCCGCGATGCCATAGATCGAGGCCGGCACGTCGACGGCCGGGATGTGGTTCTGGCCGTGGTTTTCGATCTGGAACAGGTCGGGGTGCTGCTTGAGGATCGCCACAGCCTGCGGGTTGGTTTTCAGCCAGCGGGCAGTGACAAAAACAGTGGCCGGCACACGCTCGGAAACCAGCACGGAAAGGATACGGTCATCCGTCTTTCCCATGCATGCATCGAAGGTCAGAGCGACGCGCGCAGGTTTTGCATTGCCGGCGCGCACGACATGCAATTGCGGCTCCATCAATGACGGGCCTTTTGGGGGCAAACCTGAAGGTTTCGGCGCATTGACGTGGCTGACAGCCGCGCCAGGCATCGATGTCGCCGGCTTTACCATAACGGCCTTGTCGTCGCTGACGGCGTGAGACGCAGAGGCGATCAGGGCGACAGTTGCAAGTGTGGCAAGGCGTGGAGGGGATGACAGCATGGGACAACGTCCAAGGAACAGGCCGCTCTCCATACAGGCCATGCTCTCAAAACACCATTGGTCTGGATGCCTGATCGACAGGCGCCCGCACGATTGTCCGTCGGTGTCACTTTCGGGACAATAATCCGGTCAGTCTTCTTTGCCGGACCGCATCGGCCGGTTATCGTCGAATGGAAACAGGAGATTGCATGCATGGCACAAACGATGATCAGCATTTCCACACGCGGGCAGGGGCTTTACGAATTTACCCGCGATGTCGAAGCCTTCATTGCGAAGAGTGAGGTGGAATTCGGTCTTTTGACGGTGTTTGTCCGCCATACATCCTGCTCGCTGATTATTCAGGAAAATGCCGATCCCGATGTCCAGCACGACCTGACGGCGTTTTTTCATCGCATGGTGCCGCCGTCCGATGATCCCGCCATGCGCTGGATGCGCCATACGAGCGAAGGACCGGATGACATGCCGGCCCATATCAAGGCAGCACTGACGGCGGTATCGATCGGCATTCCGGTGTCGGGCGGGCGGCTTGCGCTTGGCACCTGGCAGGGCATCTATCTTTTCGAGCACCGGCAGCGACCGCATCGACGCGAGGTCGTCCTGCATTTGAGTGCATGATGGCAGGATATCGGCCGAAACGTTTCTTTGCTGAACAGCAGATGAATGCAGCCTTCGGAACCCGTTCAGGTCTCGCCCCATAATTTTCAGAGGTCTCCGGGTAGCCGGAATTATTTCTTTTTTTGGAGAGAAACGTGACCCATGTTTTTGTGAAGGCTGGCCTTGCCGCCCTGGTCGCTTTGACTTCGTTCGGCGCGACCCTGACGGGTGCCGCCGCCGCAGGCCCGGAATACGGTGTCTATGTCCAGTATTACGACCGCGACCGCGGCCCGCCGCCGCGCGATTTCCGTGGTCCGCCGCCGCGCCGCGACCGTTGCGATTCCTGGCTGGCGGAAGACAAGGCAAGCCGCATGGGTCTGCGTCGCGCCCGCGTTGTCGATGTTTCGCGCCGTGTCGTCGTGGTTGAAGGTTATGACCGTCGCGGTCGCGACCGTATCGTTTTTGCGAATGAACGCGGTTGCCCGGTGATTCGCCGGTAACAATCGTCTTTGAAATTCCATCTCCGTCGCCCGTTGATGGAATGTTGCCGCTCTTCGTTTCCGTCTCCCCGACTGGCGAAGGGCGGCATTTTTTTGGGGAATGGTAGACCCGGAGGGACTCGAACCCCCAACCAAGCGGTTATGAGCCGCCGGCTCTAACCATTGAGCTACGGGTCCAGCCGTGGAGACGGCTTGCGGTGGCGCAATGGTTCGCCTTCCGCGAAAAACGCTCTAACTTAATTCCGCAGCCCTCACAAGCCGTTGCCGCAATAGGTTCACAATCGATCGTCACTGAGTTGTGGCCGAAGTTTTTTGTATCCATACAAGGACCGTTTCCATGCGCCGAATTTCTCATCGCTCCGCCGGCCCTCTCTCCGCCCTGTTCGCTGCCACACTCATTGCCGTGCCGCTTGCTGCAACCTCCGTGTCGGCTCAGGAACGGCCGGCCCGCGAACCGGTTATTCGCGTGACCGGCACCGGCGAAGCCTCCGTCGCGCCCGACATGGCGATCATCAATCTCACCGTGGCACGCAATGCCGAGACCGCGGAAAAGGCGCTTGCCGATAACAATACGGCCATGAACCAGGTGCTTGCAGCCTTGAAGACGGCGGGTATTGCGGAGAAGGATCTGCAGACCAGCAATTTTTCGATCTATCCGCAGTACCAGCAGAACGAACCGAAAAACGGCCGTGTCGATCCACCAAAGATCATCGGCTACGAGGTGCAGAACGGTGTGACCGTTAAAATCCGCGACCTGAAGGCGCTGGGCGGCATTATCGATCAGTCGGTCAAGCTGGGCGTCAATCAGGGCGGGCAGATCACCTTTACCAATGACGATCCGTCCGGCGCCCGCACCGAGGCGCGCAAGAAGGCGGTGGCAGAGGCCATGGACAAGGCGCGCACGCTGGCCGACGCCGCCGGCGTGAAAGTGGGGAAGGTCGTCGATATCAGCGAGGGTGAGGATCGGTTCATGCCGCCGTCGCCGATGCCGCGCATGGCGGCGATGAAGGCTGAGGCCGATAGCTTTGCCGTGGCTGCCGGCGAAAATACCTATTCCATCTCGGTGACGATGACGCTGGCGATCGACCAGAACTGATTTTTCATCCGGGCGGCTGCACGCGTAGCCGTCCGGTTTGCGCCCGCTATGGGTTGACGCTCCCGGCTAGGCATGTCCTTGTTCCGGAAAAACGTTCGGATTTTCAATCCCTTGTTTGCGCGGGTACGGCCTTCTGTCGCAAACTCACCTTAACGCTTTACTTTAAATCTAAATCTACCGAATGCAGCTTTTGATTGCATGTAGTCTCGCGCATGTGGGGAACACATCGGGGGCTTTTGACATGCAGGATATCGAAAGCGTGGTGGCCGGGTTGAAGACGGTCCGGGACGAGATTTACAGTATCGACGAGCGCAGCGTCGTGGCCCAACTGGTCGGGCTTGCCTTGCATGAGGCGCTGCTGATGGCCTGGGAAAGCGTCCGGCGCGATCCCGATGAAAAGCGCAGGGCGGCGCGTTTCTTCCGGCTTTATGCGATCATGCCGAAAGACTGAGCGTTTTCGACTGTCGTAAAACTGTCGTGCAATCTTCATAATCCTCACGCGCCCTGAGGCAACCGACGGAGCGGAAGAGCATGGCAACATTGGAAGAGGTCGCGAAACGCGCGGGCTGTTCGGTGGCAACGGCCAGCCGAGCCTTGACCGACAAGGGTGCCGTCAGCGACAGCGCGCGCAGGCGGGTGGTCAAGGCGGCGGCCGAGCTGGGATATCGGGCCTCCGTCGTGGCTGCGGGCAGGGCGGCGCGGCGGCCGGTTGTCGGCCTGCTCATTCCCAGCATCACCAATCCGGTTTTTGCAACGTCGGTGTCCATCATCCAGAACCGCATGCTGGTGGCGGGGCATGGCGTGCTGATTGTGCAATCGAATTACGATCCGGCGCAGGAAGCGAATGCCATTGCGGCACTGCTGAACGAACGGCCCACCGGGTTGATCCTGACCTTGTGTGATGCCGCAAGCTATCGGCCGCCGGTAGCGAACATGCCGCCGACGGTGCTGATGCATAATCGCCCGACTGCAGATTTTACCGCCGCCGTCACCACCGACAATTTTGCGGCGAGCCGGATGATCACCCGACATATGATCGCGCACGGGCACAGCCGCATCCTGTTCGTATCCGGCAGTTTTGCGGCCTCCGACCGTGCGCGTCATCGGTATGAGGGCCATGTCGAAACGATGCGGCAGGCGGGGCTGGTGCCTATGCCGGCGGTGGAGATCGGGTTTACCGAATATGACCGGCTCGATCTCGGCGAGGCTCTGCGGGTGGCGCGGCCGACGGCGATCATCGCCTCCAACGATTTGTTGGCGCTCGGGGTGATCGGGGCTTTGAAGCGCGAGGGGCTTTCCGTGCCGGGTGATGTTTCGGTCGCGGGTTTCGATGGTATCTCCATCGGCCGGCTGATCGATCCGGTGCTGACGACGATCGAGATGCCGGATGTCAGCATGGGGGCAGCCGCTGCCTCGCTGCTGCTGGATATCGCCGAAAACCACGCGCCGGCGCGGCATCTGGATGTGCCGTTCACGATGCGGCCGGGCGGGACGGTTCGGGCGATCTGACCTTGCAAACGAAAACCGCCGCACGATTGCTCGTACGGCGGTTCTTCATCACGGTGCCGGCCTTTTAGCTGCGGGGCAGCAGGCGCTTCACTTCCTTGGCGGCATCGTCCAGTGCTTCTTCCGGCTTGGCCGACTGATCGACAACGCGCGAAGAGTTGTCGACGATCGTCTGGGTGACACGGACACCGTTGGAGCCCGGGAAGGCGTACCACGGGATCATGCGCGGCATCTGCTTGAGACCGGCCTGGAAGAGCGGGTTCTTCTGGTAGAACTCGCCGAGATATTCCGGCGATTTTGCTGCCAGTTCGTTGTTCGGAACGTAGCCTGTGCCCGGGACGACGACGGAGGCGCCGTAAGGGCCGGCTGCGAATTTTGCGAACTTCCAGGCTGCGTCCTGCTTGGCAGCGTCCTTGGTCAGGATGACGACGGCATTGCCGCCGGTCGGCAGCTTGCCGTTGACCGGGTCGAGAAGCGGGATTTCAGCGGTGCGCAGGTCGAACTTGCCACCAACGTTCTTGATGGTGTTGGCAAGAGCGCCCGTCGTCTGGAAGGCAAAACCGACCTTGCCGGCAACGAAGGCCTGCTCACCGGCAGCCTTGGTGAAGACCGGCATGCCGGCTTCCTTGACCAGACGGTCGAGCACGCCAAATGCCTTCTGGCCTTCAGGACCGTTGAAAGCGACCTTGCTTTCGTCTTCCGACAGCATGGAGCCGCCGGCGCCGAACAGCAGCGCCGAGAACATCCAGTCGTCACCCTGCCAGCGGAAATCGACCGAGTCGACGCCATTGCCGAGCGCCTTGATCTTGGCGCCAAGGGCGATCACTTCGTCCCATGTCTTCGGCGGCTGGTCGGGGTTGCCACCGGCAGCTTTCACCAGATCGGCATTGTAGTACATGATCGGGTTCGACGTTGCGAAAGCGAGGCCGACCTGCTTGCCGTTGACCTGTGCGAGCTTCAGGATCGTGTCCGAAAAGCCCTGTTCGGCCATCGAAGCCTTGTCCTTGGCCATGAACGGCGCGAGATCGACCGGGATCGAACGCTCGTCGGCCATGCGCAGACGGTTGAGGCCGATAAAGGTCAGGTCCGGCATTTCGGACGTGCCGGCCTGGCGCATGATCGTCTGGATGCCTTCCTCATAGGTCGGCGACGGGTTTGCGAACTCGATCTTGATGTCCGGGTTTTCTTCCATGAACTTCTTGGACACCTTGTCCATGACGTCCTTGAAGAAGCCCGGCATCGGGTAATGAACCGTCAACGTGGTTTCGGCGTGGGCCGGGAAAGCGGCTGCCATGGTGATGGCGGCGGCCGAGAGAAGTTTTGCAAAATGCTTCATTGCATTTCTCCGTGGGAGGATAAGGCGGGGGAGGTGAGGCGACCGGTTGTTCGGGCTATCCCTTCAGACCGGTCATGGTGATGCCCTCGACGAAGCGTTTTTGTGCGAGAAGAAATGCCGCAACGAGGGGAAGGGTGATGATCAAAGTGGCGGCCATCAGCGCGCCGTAGTCGTCGCCGGCCTCGGCTGCCCGGAAGAACAGGAGGCCGAGCGGCGGCGTGGCATAGGCCTGATTGGAGACGACGATCAGCGGCCAGTAGAGGTCGTTCCAGTGGGCAACCACGGAAAAGATCGCAAAGGCGGTGATGGCCGGCCAGGCATTGGGAACGATGACGCGCATCACGATGCCGAGTTCCGACATGCCGTCCAGACGGGCGGCGTGGATGAGATCATCCGGCATGGCGCGAAAGAACTGCAGGAACAGGAAGATCGCAAACACCGAGATCGAGAAGGGGGCGACGAGAGCCGTATAGCTGTTGAGCAGAGCGGCGCTGTCGAAGGCGACATAGAGCGGCAGCGAGGTGGCGTGGATCGGCACCAGCAGGCCGAGCATGACCAGCGCCATCAAGAGGCGGGCAGCGCCAAATTTCAGCTTGGCCATGGCATAAGCGCAAGGGATGGCGATGATCACCTGAATGACAAAAATCAGGCCGCAGACGATGACGCCGTTCCAGAGCAGCTGGCCCATCGAGACGCGACCAAAGGCTTTTGCGAAGTTCTCGAGATAGAAGAACTGCGTCGGGATGAGCGACAGCGACGAGGTGAAGATCTCGCTCTGGCCCTTGCCGGCGGTGGAGATCATGAAGATGTAGGGCGCGAGGAAGATCAGCGCGCCGAGCGACAGGAGGGTGAGGCGGACGGCCCGGCCGAGGGAAAAGGTCCCAGTCATCAGTAATGTACCTTCCGGTCGACGAGGCGGTATTGCGCGAACATCATCACCACCAGCACGGCAAGGAAGACGACGGTCATGGCCGAGGCGTAACCGACGCGCAGGTAGACAAAGCCCTCCTGGTAGATGGTGAAGAGCAGGACTTCCGAGGCCTTGTTGGGGCCGCCTTCGGTGAGCGTTTTCACCGTTTCGAACACTTTGACCGCGTTGATGATGCTGATCGTGGTGACGAAAACCGTGGTCGGGCCGAGCATGGGCAGGGTGACGAGGAAAAAGCGATCCAGCGAGGATTTTGCGCCATCGATTTCGGCGGCGGCATAAAGATCGCGCGGGATGGCGGTGAGGCCGGCGAGAAACAGGATCATGTTGAAGCCGACCGTCTGCCAGACGCCGATCATCGACAGGCTGTAGAGGACTGTGCCGGCGGAGCCGAGCCAGTTGGGGCCGGGCAGGCCGATCAGGTTGAGCAGGCTGTTGACCGGGCCGATGGTCGGATGCAGCAGGTATTGCCAGACTGTGGCCATGGCGACGAGCAGTGATGCGACGGGGAGAAAATAGGCCGTGCGGAAAAAGGAGCGGCCGACCGTTTCGCTTTCGATGAGGAGAGCCACGCCGAGGCCGAGCAGGATCGAGGCTGGGGCGACGATGGCCGTGTAGATGGCGGTGTTCCACAGCGACTGGCGGAACGTGCGGTCGCCCATCAGTTCGGCGTAGTTTTCGAAGCCGACAAACTTGAAGGTGCTGTAACCCAGTTCGAAATCGGTGAAGCCGAGCGTGATGACGGCGACGACCGGTGCGAGAATGAACAGCACGATGAGGATCATCGCAGGCGCTGCGAGCATCCATGCAACGCGGGCTTCGTGGCGTTCGCTGACGTTGACGATGGGCTTGGGTGCCTTCTCGCGCGAAGACGAACCGGCCGGAATGGAGATGGCGGTCAGGTCAGCCATGCGCCCGCTCCAGCTGGGTGGTGAAGGTGAGATCGGCACGCAGGCGGGCACCATCGGCACCGAATACCATCAGGCGTTCACCCTGCGGCACGATCGTGACCGGCTTGCCGGCGACAAGGCCCCTGGCGTCGGACGGAGCGAGCTTGACGACCATGCTTTCGCCGATGGCATCGAGCTTGGTGTAGACGATCACTTCCGAGCCGAGGAATTCCAGACGCTCGATATGGGCGGGAAGGCCCGGTGCGCCGAGATCGGCGATCGACAAAAATTCCGAGCGGATGGCGACGGTGATATCAGAGCCGGGCGCAAGCGTTTCATGCGGCTGCAGGCGCCATGTGCCGAGCGTGACGGCGCCATCGGCATCGACGCGGCTGGCAATGGTGTTGATGCGCGGCTGGCCGACGAATTTTGCCACTTCGATATGGGCCGGATCGTCATAGATGACTTCGGGTGCTGCGAGCTGCAGCAGGTTGCCGGACATCATCACCGCGACGCGGTCGGCCATCGACAGGGCTTCCGCCTGATCGTGGGTGACATAAAGCGTCGGCACGCCGGCGCGACGGTGCAGGTCGACGATTTCGCCACGGGCATGGACGCGCAGGTTGGCATCGAGGTTGGAGAGCGGCTCGTCCATCAGGAACAGGCCGGGCTGGCGCACCATTGCCCGCGCCAAGGCGACGCGCTGGCGCTGGCCGCCGGACATCTGGCCGGGCTTGCGGTCGAGAAGGTGATCGATCTTCAGCGAACGGGCCATGTCGGTGACTTGCCGCATGATATCCTTGCGGATCGCCTTCTGACCCGGCAGCAGCGAGCCGATGACCGGCAGGCGCTGCATCGAGGTGAGGTTGCGCATGGCGAGCGGCACGGCGATGTTCTGGCCGGCGGTCAGATGCGGATAAAGCGCGTAGGACTGGAACACCATGGCGACGTTGCGTTCGGCCGCGACCAGGCGCGTCAGGTCGCGGCCGCCGGCAACGATCTCACCGCTGTCGGCGCCTTCAAGTCCGGCGACGATGCGCAGCAGCGTGCTCTTGCCGCAGCCCGAGGGACCGACCAGCGCGATGAACTCGCCGGCTTCCGCCTCCAGGCTGATGCCCTTCAATATGTGGTTGTCACCAAAGGACTTGGTGACGTTTTGGATCGAAAGCGCGCTCATTCCGCCGCCTCCGGTGCAGTTTTCTTGGCGCTCTGCGGATAAACTTCCTCGATGACGTCATCTATGACATGGGCAACCATGCCCGGAACGGCGACGATGGTGCTTTTCACCGTCGCGCCGAATTCGTGGACGACGGAGCCAACGAGACGCTCGCCCGGCATTTCGCGCTCCAGCGTGTCGATGATGAAGGCCGCAGCCGGACCCCAGACGAGGGCGGTGTCTTCGAACTTGCCTTCCCAGGCCCAGTGCAGGTGGCCGCTGGCGAAGAGCGCAACGTCGTGGGCGGCGATCAGGTCATACATGCGGCCGCGCTGGGCCGGGCGCAGGCCCCAGTAACCGGTATCGCCTTCCTGCGGCTCATCGACGAAAAGCGGCTTGTGGGAGAACATGGCGACGCGGCGGTCGCCACGGTTTTCCAGCACTTCCTTCAGCCAGATGAACTGGGCTTCTTCTTCCGTACCGTCGGCGTCGTCGCCTTGGCCGAACAGGAGCGCGTTGAGGCCGATGAGACGCCAGTTGCCCTTGTCTGTATCGGCATCGTGGAACCAGTAATCGCGGCCGACCATGTCACGCCAGCGGTTGAGGCGCTCGGCATTGACGGGTTGCGGCGAGCCGGGCAGGTGGCCGACATCGTGATTGCCGGGAATAATCAGCATCGGGGCCGACACTTCGCGCATCAGGTCCATGGAGAAGGAGAGATCGTTGGCGTGGTCGGCGCCATCGACGGAAAGATCGCCCGTGTGGATGATCAGATCCGGATCCTGCGCCTCGATCCACTGCATGAGCGGGGCCCAGTTGCCGTTGAAATGCGGCTTCATGGGGCTCAAGTGCGTATCGGTGATCTGGATGACTTTCATGGGGCAAACTCCAACATTCCGGCGGGCGGCCTTCATGGCGCCACGCATCTGTTGAGCGGCGTCTTAGCGAGCTTGCTTGTCAGTCAAATTACAGGGGTTTCCAGTTTCCTTCCATTTTCGTCATGGAACCGTCATGCGAGGCGATTTTCCCTGTCTTTGCTGGAAAAGCGGAGGGCGAGAAGAAAAATCCCCGATTGAAATAAAGCTGTCGCATGAAGCGTGTATTGGCCGGCGCAAAGGAGCCAAGATCATGTTTCGAGACCTCACATTGCACCAGGCCATTCAGGACCCGCTGATCGCGCAGATGCGCAAGGCGGATGGCATCGGCATGGAGGAATTCGCGACATTCATGATGAAGGCGGCCGACCATTATCGCGTGACCGAGATCGAAAGTCTGCAGCGCCGCCGTGTCGACCAGTTCTACCGGATGATCGGGGCAGGCGACATTCATGTGCCGCCGCCGCGCGAAACCGTTCGCGATATGCCCAAACACATGGTCAAGGGCCCGATCTGGGACCTTTGCTGAGCCGGCGATTTGCGCAGCCAATAAACCGTTGCCTCGCCCGGATGTGGTGCTTACACCTTGAGCATCAATAATAACGGGTGCAGCGCATGACATCTTCCAGCTATTTTTCCGCAGTGGGCGGCCTGCCGCCGCAGACGCAGACGCTTTCCAGCAAGGCGGTGTTCACGACGGCTTATGCGGTCATTCCAAAAACCGTGATGAGCGATATCGTCACCAGCATTCTGCCGCACTGGGAAAAGACTCGGGCGTGGATTCTGGCACGGCCGATGACCGGTTTTTCCGAGACGTTTTCGCAGTATATCGTCGAGGTTCTACCGGGTGGCGGCAGTGTTCGCCCGGAGCCGGATGCGCGGGCGCAAGCGGCAATCTTTGTCGTTGCCGGCGGCATGACGGTCACACTGGATAGTGAAGTGCATTACCTGAGAGCCGGTTCGTTTGCCTATCTTCCGGCCGGTTCCGCCTGGACGATCGCCAACGATACCGGAGAGGCGGTGCGGTTCCACTGGGTGCGCAAGGTGTTCAAGGTGGTGGAGGGGCTCGAGTTGCCGCCAGCGATCTTTTCCCACGAAGACGACTGCGAGATGTCGGCTATGCCGGATACCGACGGCCGCTGGGCGACGACGCGCTTCATCGATCCGTCCGACGTGCGTTACGACATGCATCTCAACATCGTCACCTTCGAGCCGGGCGCCACCATTCCCTTCATGGAAACCCATATCATGGAGCACGGGCTTTATGTGCTGGAGGGCAAGGCTGTGTATCGGCTGAACTCCGATTGGGTCGAGGTCGAGGCCGGTGATTTCATGTGGCTGCGCGCCTATTGCCCGCAGGCCTGTTATGCCGGTGGCCCCGGGCGCTTCCGTTACCTGCTCTACAAGGATGTGAACCGTCACCCCGACCTTTGGTAGGTCGGCTCTTGCCGAGTCGGGCTCCCGGCAAGTCGCAGCCTGGTGATCGGTTGCCTTCGGAACCGCTGACCCGCCGCAACGTTATGCCATCAGACCAGATCTATGGAAATGATGGAGGACAATATGCCTATGGCTCATGACAATTCCAACAAGACGCCCTCCGATGCGGTGAAATCGCTGAAGGATGAAAAACGCGCGCAGACGCGCACAGACGTCGATAGCGAGCTGGACGAAGGTCTGGAAGACACGTTTCCGGCCAGCGACCCGGTCTCTGCGACCCGCTCCGGCAATGCGCCCGACGACAAGGGCGGCAAGCGCTGATTTTTATAGCCGGCTTATGAAGGTGCCCGGTCGCATTGCGGCCGGGCCTTTTACTGGCGAAAGTGTGCGATACCGGACGAAGAAACTTCTCGCGCAACCTCAATCTTGTCGTAATAATACCCCACGCTATCTATCTGGTGGAATCCGCTCAAGGAGGCGGGGCGGATTCCGAGAACGAAAAATCCCTGGTGCAAAGCCGTGGGGATACAAAATATGCCGGGGGTAAACCGCATGAGCGACCTGCAGACACAACGCCGTATCCTGATGGTGGACGACGACGTTCTGATCGCCATGACATCCGTCGACATGCTCGAGGAACTCGGTCACAAGGTTATCGAGGCGCATTCCGGACGTGAAGCCCTGGAGCTGTTGGGCAAGGCCATCAATGGTGGCGATCGCATCGATCTGATGATCACCGATTTTTCCATGCCCGGCATGAATGGTGCCGAACTGGCCCAGCAGGCTCGCCAGCTTGTGCCCGGCCTGTCGATCCTGCTTGCCAGTGGCTACAGCGACCTGCCGGAAGGCATGGATATCGATGTGGGTCGGCTCGGAAAACCCTATTCGCAGGAAGACCTGGCAAGCGAAATTGCCAAGGTGATGATCGGCTGAGATTTCAGGCGGCCGTCTTGCCGCCTTGTGGTGCTTGTCTGCGATCAATGAATTCCGACCGGACAGCCGATATGGTTGCCCGTAATCGGAGGATGCGGTGATGCTGCGTTATGAGACAGACAGGCTGATCGTGCGGCGGCCCAACCTTGCCGATCTCGGCGATTATCTCGCCTTCAGAAATCATCCCCAAAATCTGCGTATGCAGCCCGCCGACCCGGCGACACCTGAAAGGGCATCGGCGCTTTTGGCCCGACAGGCGGAGATGCCGGTTGGCGTCGAAAACATCTGGGTGATGCTGGCCGTTGAACTCAAAGGCGAAGGTCGCATGATCGGCGAGGTGGGCGTTTTTCTGTTCGACAGGGCCGCCAGTCTCGGCAATCTCGGCTGGATCATCCACGCCGATTTTCAGCGGCGTGGATATGCGCGTGAGGCGGTTCAAGCGCTTTTGCATTACGTGTTCGATGTGGAGGGATTGCGCCGGGCGACGGGAAATTGCCCGACCTATAACGAGGCTTCCTTTCGGCTGATGGAAAAACTGGGGATGCGCCGCGAAGCCCATACGCGCCAAAGCCGACAGTGGAAGGGCGATTGGTTCGACGAATATGCCTATGCGCTCTTGCGCGACGAGTGGCTGGGCTTTGGTCGCTGACGCCGTGTTACCGGTATCCAATGGGCCATCAGAAAAGCCCGCCGCTTGCGCGACGGGCTTTTCTTCATGCGGGTCTCTTGGGAGGACCTGATTATTCGGCGGGCTGCAACGCTGCCGGGGCCGGTTCGCCGGTGAGTTGGCCGGACATCGCCTTGTCGAGCATCGACTTGTCCAGTTCGCCTTCCCAGCGGGCAACCACGATGGTGGCGACCGCATTGCCGACGAGGTTGGTCAGCGCGCGGCATTCCGACATGAAGCGGTCGATGCCGAGGATCAGCGCCATGCCGGCAACCGGAACGGCCGGGACGACCGAAAGCGTGGCGGCGAGCGTGATGAAGCCGGCGCCGGTGATGCCGGCGGCACCCTTGGACGACAGCATGGCCACGAGCAGAAGCAGGATCTGGTCGGTCAGCGACAGATCTATGCCGGTTGCCTGTGCGATGAAGAGGGCAGCCAGCGTCATGTAGATGTTGGTGCCGTCGAGGTTGAAGGAATAACCCGTCGGGATGACGAGACCGACAACCGAGCGCTTGCAGCCGGCGCGTTCCATCTTCTGCATCAGGTTCGGCAGGGCCGCTTCCGAAGAGGACGTGCCGAGAACCAGCAGCAGTTCCTCCTTGATGTAGCGGATCAGGGAGAAGATCGAGAAGCCGTTATACTTGGCGACTGCGCCGAGGACGACGACCACGAACAGGAATGCCGTGAGGTAGAAGGTCAGGATCAGGAAGGCGAGGTTGGCGACCGAACCGATGCCATACTTGCCGATGGTAAACGCCATGGCGCCGAAAGCGCCGATCGGGGCGGCCTTCATCAGGATCGCGACGAGGCGGAAGATCGGGGTGGTGAGCGCGGTCAGGAAGTCGAGAACCGGCTTGCCCTTTTCGCCGACCATGCCGAGCGAAATGCCGAACAGCACCGAGAAGAACAGGACCTGCAGGATATCGCCCTGTGCGAATGCGCCGACAATGGTTTCCGGGATGATGTTCATCAGGAAGCCGGTGATCGTCGTTTCATGCGCCTTGGTGGCGTAGGATGCGACTGCCTTGCCGTCGAGCGAGGCCGGATCGATGTTCATGCCGGCGCCGGGCTGCAGCACGTTGCCGACGATGAGGCCGACGATGAGGGCCAGTGTCGAGAAGCAGAGGAAGTAGAGCATCGCCTTGCCGGCGACGCGACCGACCTTCTTCAGGTCCGACATGCCGGCAATGCCGGTGGCGACGGTGAGGAAGATGACGGGGGCGATGATCATCTTCACCAGACGGATGAAGGCGTCACCCAGCGGCTTCAGGCTGGCGCCGAAATCCGGATAGAAATGGCCGAGCAGCATGCCGGCAACGATCGCCACGATGACCTGGAAATACAGGTGGCGATAGAATGGCAGGGCCTCCGCCTTGGGGGCGGGTGCGTGGATATCCATGATGTCCTCCAGTTGCCCCGCTCAAGGTTTCCTACCCGGGGCAGCAGTTGATAGAATGCAAGGAGAGCAGCAAGGGCCGTGCCAGTTTGCGTTTCAATCGATTAAGCCCTTGAAATAACAAGTGCCAATTTGATCTGGATTAACTTTTCATTTGTAAATTGTGCGGATATCCGCACTTTCTGTTGATGGCTGTGCGAAATCATGCTCATTGGTGGCATGTCAAAATCAACACGCCAGCAGACCGAACATATGTTGCATCGGCAGTTTCGCCGGACATGGGCCATGTTTGCCGTAGCAGCCTTGTGTCTGGCTCTGGTGCTGGGCTTTCTGGTGGAGCATTTCGGCCGGGTTTCGGCGCTCGAACGACTGGAAAGTCAGGGGAGAACGGAGGCGGATCTCAAGGTGGCGCTGCTGCGCGCCTCGCTGGAGCGGCCGCGCGCCTTGCCGCTGCTTCTGGCCGGTGACCGCGATGTGCGCGATGCACTGACCGATCCTGCCGGCGCGCGGGCGACCGAGCGGCGCGCGTTGCTGGATGCCAAGCTGGAAGATCTCGTCGTTCAGACCAATGCCTCGGTCATTTACGTGATCGGGCTGGACGGCATCGCCATCGCGTCGAGCAACTGGCGCGAGCCGACCAGTTTTGTTGGCAATGATTATGCTTTTCGTGCCTATTTTTCCGGGGCGATGAAGGACGGTTCGGCCGAACATTTTGCGCTCGGCAGCGTCAGCAAGCGGCCGGGGCTTTATATCTCGCAGCGCGTGGGACCGGCGGAAGCGCCGCTTGGCGTCGTTGTTGCAAAGATGGAATTCGACCAGCTGGAAGCGGAGTGGCGCAATTCCGGCCGGCCTTCCTATGTGGTCGACAACAATCATGTCGTGCTGGTGTCGAGCGTGCCCTCATGGCGTTTCATGACGACGCAGGCGCTTCATCCCGAAGACCTCGGCGCGATCAGGGAAAGCCTGCAATTCGGCGATGCACCGCTTCTGCCGCTACCATTCTCCCGCGAGCGCATGGTGAATGACGGGGCGGCGATCCTGTGGGTGGTGATGCCGGGTGAGGCCGAACCGCAGGACTTTTTGCGCATCACGGCGCCGATTGCCTCGACCCCGTGGCGGTTCGAATATCTGATGCCGATCCGGCTGCCGCTCGCCGACGCCATGCGCGAGGCGCGGCTGACGGCACTCATCGGCTGGGCGGGTCTGGTCGCGCTGGCTGGCCTGCTGTTGCGGCGCCGGCAGGTGACGGTGATGACGATTGCCGGCGAGCAGCGGGCGCGCGAGGAGCTTGAGGAGCGGGTGGCGGCGCGCACGATCGACCTCAGCCTGGCGCGCGACCGGCTGGAGGCAGAAATCGCCGACCATGAAATGACCGATCGCAAGCTACATGCCGTGCAGCAGGATCTGGTTCAGGCGAACCGGCTGGCGATCCTTGGCCAGGTGGCGGCCGGGGTGGCGCATGAGATCAACCAGCCGGTCGCGACCATTCGTGCCTATGCCGATAATTCCAAGATCTTTCTGGCGCGCGGCAAGACGGAAAGCGCGGTGGAGAACCTCGATCTGATCGCCTCACTCACCGAGCGGATCGGCGTGATTACCGAGGACCTGAAGGCGCTTTCGCGAAAGGGGCGGGCGGAGGCAGTCCCGGTGCTCCTGAAGGATGTTCTCGATGGCGCGCTGATGTTGGTGCGCAGCCGTTTTGCAGGAAAGCTGGATACGCTGACAATCTTTCCGCCACCGCAGGGCTTGCAGGTGATGGGCAGCCGGCTGCGGCTGGAGCAGGTGTTTATCAATCTCATTCTCAACGCACTGGAGGCCGTCGAGGGGCGTGACGACGCGCATATCACTGTCACCACGGAGGTGGCGGGTGAGCGCGTCGCGATCCGCGTGTCCGACAATGGGCCCGGTGTGCCGGAAAAAATTCTGGCTGCGATGTTCGAGCCGTTCAACTCCTCCAAGGAGCATGGGCTGGGGCTCGGGTTGGTGATCTCCAAGGATATCGTTTCGGATTATGGCGGCCGTATCGAGGTGGAAAGCGTGCCGGGCCATACGTGCTTTACGGTGTTTCTGGCGCTGGTGGTGGTGAGCGAAGGCAATGAAGAGGCAAAGGCATGAGTGAGGCGACAAAAGTCTATCTGATCGATGACGATGCCGATCTGTTGCGCGCTACCGGCCAGACGCTGGAGCTGGCAGGTTTCGAGGCGACGCTGTTTACCTCTGCGACGGATGCCTTGTCGCGGCTCGATGCCGGGTTCGAGGGTGTGATCGTCTCGGACATTCGCATGCCGGGTCTCGACGGGCTGGAGCTTTTCGAGCGTGTGAGGGAGTTGGATGCTGAACTGCCAGTGATCCTGATGACCGGGCATGGCGATATTCCGATGGCCGTCAAAGCCATTCAGGACGGGGTTTATGATTTTATCGCCAAGCCGTTTGCCACTGACAGGCTGCTGCAATGCATTCGCCGGGCGGCGGAAAAGCGCCGACTGATCGTGGAGAACCGCCGGCTGCGGCAGGACGCGGCGGAAGGCGGGGCGGGCCCGCAGCTTCTCGGCCAGACGCCCGTCATGGTGCGGTTGCGGCAGACCTTGAAGCAGATTGCCGATACGGATGTCGATGTGCTGGTGACCGGCGAGACCGGCAGCGGCAAGGAAGTGGTGGCGAGCCTGCTGCATCAATGGGGGCGCCGCGCGCAAGGGCATTTTGTGGCGCTGAACTGCGGGGCCTTGCCGGAACAGATCATCGAGAGCGAGCTTTTTGGGCACGAGCCGGGTGCCTTCACTGGTGCGCAGAAAAAACGCGTGGGGCGGATCGAGTACGCGGATGGCGGCACGCTGTTTCTCGATGAGATCGAAAGCATGCCGATGGCGACGCAGGTGCGCATGTTGCGTGTGCTGGAGATGCGCGAGGTGGCGCCTTTGGGCACCAACGATATCCGGCCGGTCGATCTGCGTGTCGTCGCGGCGGCCAAGGTGGATCTGGGTGATCCCGGTCAGCGCGCGAGTTTTCGCGAAGACCTTTATTACCGTCTGAACGTGGTGTCGTTGTCGATCCCGCCGCTGCGCGAGCGGCGCGAGGATGTGCCTCTACTGTTCCATTATTTTGCGGAGAAGGCGGCGAGAAAATTTTCCCGCGATGTGCCGGTCATGTCCGATGCGGTCACGCGTTATCTCGCCGACCATCACTGGCCGGGCAATGTGCGCGAGTTGTCCCATTTTGCCGAGCGCGTGACGCTGGGTCTGGAGCCTGTGCCGGTGTCCGTTGGCGTGATGCCGGAGAGGGGAGGGGGAGAGGGGCTTTCTTTGCCCGAGCGAGTCGATGCGCATGAGGCGGAAATCATTCGTGACACGCTGACCTCCTTCAACGGCAATGTGCAGCAGACCATCGCTGCGCTGAAAATTCCGCGAAAAACCTTTTACGACAAGCTGCAGCGCTACGGTATCATACGTTCCGACTATGCCGAGCGGTGAGGGCGGCGTTTACCGGATCCGGTTTCGGATCATGTTTTTTGCGAATTATTTTCAGTGAATGAAATCAATCGCATGAGTGTTCGATAGGGTAATTTTCTCAAGGGTTTCCGGCGTTTCGGGATGGTACGGCGAGAGGTGGTTTAAAGGACCTGTTAACCTTTATTTCCTATCTCTTGAACCGTTCGTGCCACTCCTGTCCTTCGTTCGGTGCCCATGCAATTTTCTCGTCAAAATCCATCCCAGACTAACGAAAAAAATATCGCCGAGGACGGCGGATCGCAGAGCGTAGATGCCACCCCGTCTCTGGCAGAGCAGGAGGCGGCCTATGCGGCGGCCCAGGCGCGCAAGGACCTTCTTGCCCGCATGCAGGCGCCGGTTCAGCTTTCGGCGCAGGCACGCAAGGCGGCAGCAGCCGCCGCCGCATCTGCTGCTGGAGCCGATGTGCCGCCGCAGGTAAAGGAAGATGGTGTCTGGCAGCAGGCCTTTAGCCTTGCGCCGAATGTGCGGTTTACGCGCACACCTGAAGCTACGCTGTCCTCTCGCCATGCCGATGCGCATGAGCCGGAAGCGGCGGTGATGCCGGATGCCTATGCCCAGCTTTCGATCGAAGGGGCCGGCGAGCATTCCGCCCGCAAAGTGGCGTCTGCGCCTTCCGTCAGTGATGAAGCCGAGCGTGTGGCGGCTGAAGCCGCCGCGGCACGGGCGGCCGCTGCCGAGGCCTTTCGCAACTCCCTTCCCAAGACGGGTTCGCCCCTGATCGTGCCGCGGCGCGTGCCGGCTGCTCCGATCGCAGCAATGGCGCCGGTGCCGATGACGCCGGTCAGCGGTCCCGTTTCGCAGATCCCTGCTGCAGAGCAGGTCCCGGCTCAGGTTCAGGCGCAGGCCGATGTGCAGCAGATGGTCGCCACCACTGCGACCGTCGCCGCGCCCTCGATCCTGATGCCGGATGGTTTCGATGGATATGTCGCGGTTGCGCCTCAGGCGCCTGCGTCGCATCCGAAATTCTCCGCGGGCGGTTCGGTCGATACGATTGCCGGCCTGCAGCAGCTGGCGGCCGCCATGCGTCGCGGTCTGGTCCAGACGATGCCGACGCCGGCCGGTTCGCTGGTGGCCAATGATGTTGCGCCGGTCGCGGTCGCTCCCGTTGCTGTCGCGTCTGGCACGCAGGCTCAGGCCGTTGTCGAGCAGGCGGCCGCACCGGTTGCCGTGTCCGACTTCGCCTTCTGGGAAGTTATGCCTTTCGATATCGCGGCAATTCCGCCGATGTCCGAAGCGCTGGATGGTCACCAGATCGCCACGCCGGTAGAAAAGCCGGTCGTGTCAGCACCTCTGCCGGTGATCGTGCAGACGCCGATAGCGCCCAAGCCGGTCATGGCACCGGAAATGCTGACACTGTTGAACTCGAAGCGCCGTTATGCGCCGGCAGGTTCGGTCGTTGCGCTTTACCGTGAAGTGGCGACCGCCAAGCACGCGCAGGCCGTTGCCGAAGAACTGCCATCCCTGCCGCCACTTCTGCAGGCAGTCATCGAAGGTCCTGTCAGCCACGCGAGCCAGCCGACTGTGCAGGCGGCACCCGTGCCTGTCGCGCCGGTGCCAGAGCCTGCCAACCAGCAGGCCGCACCGGCCATGCCAATGGTCGCCAATGCGCATCCATTCCTGCAGCCTGGTATGATGCAGGTCGCAGCCATGATGCAGCCGACCGTTGCCGCCGTGGCGACGCCAATGGCCGCGCCGGCTGGCCTGATCCAGACGACGGCATTCGTTCAGTCGACGCCTGTCACCGCCGAGCCAGTGGTTGCCAGCCCGTTTGTTGCTTCTCCGATCTTCGGTAGCCCCGCCTTTGGTCGCTCGTCGTTTGGCTCTTCGGCTTTTGCTGCACCGGTTGCGCCTGCTGCGGAAGTCACTCCAGTCGTGCTTGCTGAGACCGTTGCCGAAGCTGCTAAAGTCGAGGCACCGGCCGAAGCCGCCGTTGCTCCGGCTCCCAGCAATGTCACCATCACCGTTCCGGCCGCAACGCCGGCACGCGCCCAGACCGTGCGCCCGAGCCTTGCCGAATACGAGTTTCCGCCGATCGGCCTGTTGCAGGAACCACGCGGCGAGCGTGGCCAGGCCATGCAGCCCGACGCGCTGCAGCAGAGCGCCGGTCTTCTCGAAAGCATTCTGGAAGATTTCGGGGTCAAGGGTGAGATCATCGACGTGCGCCCCGGTCCGGTCGTCACGCTTTATGAATTCGAGCCTGCTCCGGGCGTGAAATCTTCCCGCGTCATCGGTCTTGCCGACGATATCGCCCGTTCGATGTCGGCCCTGTCGGCCCGCGTCGCCGTGGTGCCCGGCCGCAACGTCATCGGCATCGAACTGCCGAATGCCGTGCGCGAAACCGTGTTCTTCCGCGAACTGATCGAGTGCGAAGATTATTGGGAAACCAAGCACCGCCTCGCGCTGTGCCTCGGCAAGACGATCGGTGGCGAGCCGGTGATCGCGGAACTGGCAAAAATGCCGCATCTTCTCGTGGCCGGCACGACCGGTTCGGGCAAGTCGGTTGCCATCAACACGATGATCCTGTCGCTTCTCTACCGGTTGCGCCCGGAAGAATGCCGCCTGATCATGATCGATCCCAAAATGCTGGAACTGTCGGTTTATGACGGCATCCCGCACCTGCTGACCCCGGTCGTGACCGATCCGAAAAAGGCCGTGCTGGCGCTGAAATGGGCCGTGCGCGAAATGGAAGACCGTTATCGCAAGATGTCGCGTCTCGCCGTTCGCAATATCGACGGCTACAACCAGCGTGCCGCTGCGGCGCGTGAGGCCGGCGAGGTGATCACCGTCAACGTGCAGGTCGGTTTCGACCGCCACAATGGCGAGATCGTCTACGAGGAACAGGAAATGGACCTCGCGCCGATGCCTTACATCGTCGTCATCATCGACGAGATGGCCGACCTGATGATGGTGGCCGGCAAGGAAATCGAAGGTGCCGTCCAGCGTCTGGCGCAGATGGCGCGTGCCGCCGGTATCCATGTGATCATGGCGACGCAGCGTCCCTCGGTCGATGTCATCACCGGCACGATCAAGGCAAACTTCCCGACGCGCATCTCCTTCCAGGTGACGTCGAAGATCGACAGCCGCACCATTCTGGGTGAGCAAGGTGCTGAAAACCTGCTTGGCCAGGGCGACATGCTGCACATGGCCGGCGGCGGACGGATTTCGCGCGTCCACGGTCCGTTCGTTTCGGATGCCGAGGTGGAACATGTGGTCAAGCATCTGAAGCTTCAGGGCCGTCCAGAATATCTCGGCACCGTGACCGAGGACGAGGAAGAGGGCGGCGCCGAGGAAACGACCGACGAAGCCGTGTTCGACAAGAGCTCGATGGGTTCGGAAGACGGCGGTGACGATCTTTATGAAAAGGCCGTCAAGGTCGTGCTCAAGGATCGCAAATGCTCGACTTCCTATATCCAGCGCCGTCTGTCGGTGGGCTATAACCGCGCCGCCTCGCTGGTGGAACGGATGGAGCAGGAAGGTCTGGTCGGCCCGGCCAACCATGTGGGCAAGCGCGAGATCATCGGCGATGGCCGCGGTCCGCAGGGTTCGGGCATGGACGACTGAGGTTTTTGCCTCGGATGTGAACGATGAGAGAGGGTCCGCTTGCGGGCCCTTTTTCCGTTTGCGTTGCCGACAGAGGACATAGCCAAACTTGACGGCCATCCTCGCCTTTCAATAAAACAGTTCGGTCGCGATCCCTGCGTCGCGCGATGTCCCGGAGGATGTTTTCTTGAGAAATTCCGTTGCCCTTACCGTCGGCACTGCCGCGCTGGCGTTTTCCGTTTTTGCGCTGCCGGCTTATGCGCAGGTGGCCGATGCCATCACCATCTATAACGCCCAGCACGAGGGGCTGACGAAGGAATGGGCGCAGGCCTTTACCGAGGATACCGGCATCGTCGTCACCATCCGCAACGGTTCCGACATGGAATTCGCCAACCAGATCGTGCAGGAAGGCGAAAACTCTCCGGCCGACATCTTCCTCACCGAAAATTCGCCGGCCATGGCGCTGGTGGATGGCAAGGGCCTGTTCGAGCCGGTGGCCGCCGACACGCTGGCGCAGGTGCCCGAACAGTTCCGGCCCGCCAACGGTCACTGGATCGGGGTTGCGGCGCGCTCCACTGTGTTTGCCTATGACAAGACGAAACTCTCCGAAGACAAGCTGCCGAAATCCATGCTCGACCTTGCCAAGCCGGAATGGAAGGGCCGCTGGGCGGCGTCGCCGTCCGGCGCGGATTTTCAGGCGATTGTCGGCGCTCTCCTGCAGTTGAAGGGTACTGATGCGACGGAAAGCTGGCTGGAAGGCATGCAGGCCAATTATACCGCCTACAAGGGCAATTCGATCGCCATGAAAGCCGTCAATGCCGGTGAAGTAGATGGCGCGCTGATCTACCATTATTACTATTTCGGCGATCAGGCGAAGACCGGCGAAAACAGCAACAATGTCGGACTGCATTATTTCAAGGGGCAGGATCCGGGTGCCTTCGTGTCGATTTCCGGCGGCGGCATTCTGAAATCGTCAAAGCACAAGGAACAGGCGCAGGCCTTTCTCGAATGGCTGACCGGCGAAAGCGGCCAGCGCGTGCTGCGCGAGGGAACCTCCTTCGAATATGCGGTGGGCAAGGGGGCGGCCTCCAACAAGGCGCTGGTTCCGCTTGATGAGCTTGATGCGCCAAAAGTGGAGCCTTCGACGCTCAACAATGCGCAGGTGACGGACCTGATGACCGAGGCCGGGATATTCTGACGGGCGACAGCCGCTTTCTCCTTCCTCGTCTTTCAGGTTGGCCATGACGTCATCCGTTTCAGATATCCCAATCCCGATGGTCCGACGCAGGCGTAGAACCGGCGCGTCGTCATGGACGTTTGCCACCGCCGTCATCATCGCGCTTTTGGCGCTCCTGCCGCTGTTTTTCGTCATCTGGGCGACGATCGCGACCGGGCCGGAGACGGCCTATAAATTGATTGCGCGCCCGCGTGTCGGGGCGCTGTTGGCAAATACCGTGGCTCTTGTGCTGATCACCGTGCCGCTTTGCGCAGCTCTTGCCGTGGCGCTGGCCTTCCTGACGGAGCGAACCGACATGCCGGGCAGGCGGTTATGGGCGTGGTTGTGCATCACGCCGCTTGCCGTGCCGGCCTTCGTGCATTCCTATGCCTGGATTGGGCTGTGGCCGAGCCTCAACGGTCTTGGTGCCGGCGTTGCGATTTCGGTTGTCGCCTATTTTCCGTTTCTCTACCTGCCGGTGGCGGCTGCCTTCAGATTGCTCGACCCGGCACTCGAAGATCAGGCTGCGTCCCTCGGGCTGTCTCCCTTTGCCGTCTTCCGTCGTGTCATTCTGCCGCAATTGCGGCTGTCCTTGTGCGGGGGCTCGCTTCTGGTGGGGCTGCATCTGCTGGCCGAATACGGTCTGTTCGCGATGATCCGCTTCGACACGTTTACGACGGCGATCGTCGAGCAGTTCCAATCCACCTATAACGGCGTGGCAGCGCATATGCTCGCGCTGGTGCTGGTGATCTGCTGCTTTGCGCTGATTGGGTTCGAAGTGGTTTTGCGTGGACGCAGCCGTTATGCGCGGCTCGGTTCCGGCGTGGCGCGGGCGGCGGGTGTCACGCAGTTCGGGCGTTGGCGGTATGCGGCGATGCTATTGCCGGCGCTGACGGCGGTGTTCGCGCTTGGCATCCCGGCCTACACGCTGACGCGCTGGCTTGTGGCGGGTGGTGCAACGATCTGGCGGATGGACGAGATCGGCCTCGCACTGTCGCAGACGCTGGTGATCTGTCTGATCGGTGGTGTCTGCACCGTCCTGGCGGCATTGCCGATTGCCTGGCTTTCTGTGCGCAGGGCGGATCGGAGGAGCCGGATTGTCGAGAGCTGTTATTATCTCGCAAGTTCGATGCCGGGCGTGGTGGTCGCGCTGGCGCTCGTCACGGTGACGGTCAGGGTGGCGCTGCCGCTTTACCAGACACTGGCGACAATCACGCTTGCCTATGTGATCATGTTCCTGCCGCGGGCGCTGGTCAGCCTGCGCACCAGCATTGCGCAGGTACCGGTGGAACTGGAACAGGCGGCCGCCAGCCTCGGACGCTCGCCGATGCGTGCGCTTGTGGCAACGACGGTGCGGCTGGCGGCGCCGGGGGCTGCCGCCGGCATGGCGCTCACCTCGCTCGGCATCCTCAACGAATTGACGGCAACACAGATGCTGGCACCGAACGGCACCCGCACGCTCGCCATGGCCTTCTGGGCGCTGTCGAGCGAGATCGATTATGCGGGGGCCGCCCCTTACGCGGTGCTGATGGTCATGTTTTCTCTGCCGATGACCTGGCTTCTCCACCACCAATCCAGAAAGATCGCCGGACGATGACGTTTTTGCATGTGAGCGGCTTGCGCAAACAATTCGGCAATGTCGCGGCGCTGGATGGCGTCGATCTGGCGATCACGACTGGCAGTCGCACTGCGATCGTCGGGCCTTCGGGCTGCGGCAAGACCACGCTTCTGAGAATGATCGCGGGTTTCGATGTGCCGGACGGTGGTTCAATCACGGTGGATGGCGTGCCGCTGGCCGATGCGGAGGCACAGGTGCCGGCGCATAAACGCGGTATCGGTCTGGTGGCGCAGGATGGCAGCTTGTTTCCGCACCTGACGGTCTACGACAATGTTGGCTTCGGCTTGGACAGAAATTTTGACGGGCGGGAAAGGCTGATCGGCGAGCTGATCGACATGGTCGGGCTGGAACGGGCGATGCTGGCCCGAAAACCTGACCAGCTTTCGGGCGGCCAGCAGCAGCGCGTGGCGCTGGCGCGCGCGCTTGCGAGAAAACCGCGGCTGATGTTGCTGGACGAACCGTTTTCGGCTCTTGATACGGGCCTGCGGGCGCAGACGCGGCGGGCGGTGACGGAGGTGCTGGTTTCAGCCGGCATCACCACCATTCTTGTGACCCATGATCAGGCCGAGGCACTGGCCTTTGCCGATCAGGTCGCGGTGATGCGGGCGGGGAAATTCGCACAGGTGGGAACGCCGCGCGAAATTTATGCCCGCCCGGCCGACGCGGCAACGGCGCGTTTTCTGGGTGAGGCGATCGTGCTTGCGGCAGATATGGGCGATGGTTTCGCGGATTGCGCGCTGGGCCGCGTGGTGGTGGATGGTGGCGCCAAGCCGGGCAGGGCGGAGATCATGGTGCGGCCGGAGCAGATCGAGATTATGGCATATGGTGAAGGCGGTGAGGGCGTTTCCGGCATTGCCTCGCAGATCGATTTCTGCGGTCCGCGTTACGACGTGACGATCACCACGGAAGGACCGGAACCATTCGTGATGCGGCTGAGCCTGCCAAGCCGTAACATTTTAGGCGAGGGTGAGCGGATACGGCTGACCGTGGCGGGGCCAGCGCATGTGTTTGGCTGCTGATGGCCGCCACAATAGTCTGAATGGATTTATATGAAGCTCGAGCCGGCGTGCTCTGCCGCCCCTGTCGCGCTGCGGTTATGCCCCTTGTCTTTTCGACTTCTCCAGCGTTGCTGCGTTTTCCGAAATCAGTCGCCGTGCCACCGTCTGCGCAGGTTCCGGCCGGCCGAAATGGTAGCCCTGAAAGATATCGCAGCCGAGACGGCGCAAGGCTTCCGCATGCTGCTTGGTCTCAATGCCTTCGGCAATCACGCCCACCTTCAGCGTCTGGGCGATCTGGATGATCGATTTGAGGATGCGGCGCTGCTCCACCGACACCACCACGTCCTTGACGAGATTGCGGTCGATCTTCAGCCGGTCCGGCCTGATCTTGACGAGGCCGAGCAGGGAGGCGTGGCCGGAGCCGAAATCGTCGAGTTCGATTTCGATGCCGAGACTGCGCAGGCTGCGGATGCGATCAAGGATTTCGTCGGAGGATTCGTCTAGAAAAATGGTTTCCACCAGTTCGAAAGCGATGCCATGAAAATCCGTAGGGCGTCTTTCCAGTTCCGTCAGCAGTTCGGCATCGTGAAGCCGCGTTGCCGAAACGTTGACGGCAATGCGCGGCACGCATAGTCCCTCCGCCTGCCAGCTGATGCGATCTTCCAGCACGCGCTCGAGCATCGTGGCGTCGATCACGTTGGCAAGTCCGGTCTCCTGCGCAATGGGCAGGAATTCGAAAGGGGAAAGCAGGCCGCGCGTCGGATGGTTCCAGCGCACCAGCGCTTCCAGCCCGGCGATCGCGCCGGTTCGCGCATCGACCTGTACCTGGTAATGCGGCACGATCTGCCGATCTTCGAGGGCCTCCTGCAGTTCAGCTGCCAGTGTGCGACGCGCCGACAGTTCGTCCTGCAGGGCGGGATCGAAAAAGGCGATGCGGTTCTGCCCCAGCCGTTTGGCCTGATAGAGCGCAACGTCGGATTCGGTCAGCAGGTTCGCGCCGGCGCGGGCGTCCAGCGTGTAGCCGATGCCGATCGACACGCCCGACCGCAGGATGTCGTTTCCGAAGGCCACTGGTTCGCTCAATGCCTTCTGCATGCGTCGGGCGATATCCTCCAATTCCTGCGTCGAGGAAAAATCAGTTAGCACGATGACGAACTCGTCGCCGCCGGTGCGGGCGGCAACCGCACTGGCGGGGGCTGCGCCGATGATGCGGGATGAGGCTACACGCAGGACATGATCACCGGCAGCGTGACCGTGGCTGTCGTTGATCTGCTTGAACCGGTCGAGATCAAGATGCAACACGGCAAGCGATCGATATTTGTCGTCTGCCTGCAATGTGCGCAGGCGGGCATCGAAAAAATTGCGATTGGGCAGGCCGGTCAGGTAGTCGTGTTGGGCGGCATGCTCGATCTCTGCATAACTTTCGGCGAGTTCGCGCGCGCGCTCTTCAAGCTGCGCCTTCTGGCTCTGGAGCGCGTGATGCAGGACGACGTCCTCGGTGACATCCCATTCGGCGCCGATGACGGACGGCTCGCCTTCGTCGTTGACATAATAATGACCGCGTGAGCGCAGGTGGCGGATTTCGCCGCCCGGCAGCACGATGCGAAATTGCGAATCGTAACGACCACGACTGCTGATGGCACGGTCGAAATCGGCATTTGCGCGGGCCATATCATCCGGGTGTATGGCATTTTGCCAAGCATCGGCAGACACCCGCCGCGCGCTTCCACCGGTGCGATAGATCTTGTGCATCTGGGAATCCCAGAGCAGTTCGTCACGCGCGAGATTATGCTCCCAGACACCCATCTGCGAGGCATCGAGCGCCAGTTCAAGCCTGCGGAGAAGATCGCGGTTTTCGCGGGTGGAAGATGCGTTTTTTGCCACTGTAGTCCTCGATATTCGAGAATATAGTAGGTCTTGCTTATTAACGTAGTGTTTGTATCAGCGAAATCTTTCTATCGCTCGGATTTTCACGGTCCGGAACATTTTCTGGATGATCGTCGTTGGATCCCACGATCCAATCCGCATTCAGGGAGGCTTCCATGCCGGGAACCAACAATGTCGTCATGTTCGTCGCGTTTGATCGCAACGACCGGGGTGAGGCGGTGCCTGCATTCACGCCGCGCCAGGCATCAGACGAGGCGGAGGCCGTGCATGCCGTTGAAATACTGGGCGGTCGTCACGCGGGAGCCGTGGCTTGGAAACGTGAGGCGCAGCCGGCCGTCGGAGAAATCGGCGAACCGCAGGTCATCGCAGAACGCGGTGCTATCGGTGATTTTGACTGATTTTTACGCATCATTCACCATGTTGGCGCATTAGTTGACGCTAAATGAGGCAATGTCGACTTTTGCATGAGCTTATCGATTTTTGGACTGGACTGCACGCAATGGATGTGTTTCCATTGCTGTCATAAGTTTGCGTCGCGCTGAAATTCACGCAGCGGATGTATTTGCACGAAGCCCAGAACGAGAAACGGTAGTGCCTGATAAAGCCGGATTTCGACACTTATCCCTTCGTGTCCCTACGCACCTGAATACGGACCTTTCGTCGGTGTTCGGGCAGAGGTCTTTGCGACCTGATACCGGCATTCGCCGGCCAGGGGCCTCCAGCGAGATCATCAAGGGTTTGCCACGATTTGCGATGGCGTTTCAGCCAGTCGCCGACACGATGACGGGTGCCGTCTTCGCACAGGAAGCTCTGGTGCGCGGACGCGACGGCGAGGGCGCCGCATCCGTGTTCGACAAGGTTCCCCAATCCAAACGTCATCTGTTCGAAGCGCTGTGCCGCCAGAGGGCGCTGGAGGCGGTAAGCGAAACCGGTCTCAACGATGCGCGCATCAGCCTCAATGTATCGCCGGATGCCGTGCTCAATCCGGAATTCGGGATTTGCGAAACCATTCGCGTAGCGCGCAGTCTCGGCCTGCATGAGCGGCAACTGATCCTTGAGTTCACCGAGAAGGAAAAGGTTGCCGATATCCGCGCCATCCGCGATCTGATCGTGCCGTTCCGCAAACGTGGGATGATGGTGGCGCTCGATGATTTCGGCGCAGGCTATAATGGTATCCAGACGCTGCTCGAACTGAAGCCCGACGTGGTGAAGTTCGACATGGGCCTGATCAGCCGCATAGACACCTGTGACATGCAGCAGACTCTGATCTCAAGTCTTGCAGAAGCATGCAGCCGTCTCGATATCATCGTCGTGGCGGAAGGCGTGGAGACGCTGCCGCAGGCGCGCATGTTGCAATCCATAGGAATTGCGCTGATGCAGGGCTATCTCTTCGCCCGCCCCACGGTCGGTTTGCTGCCGGCACCGGCGGCCGATATCATGGCGCGGCTGATGTGATCGTGGAGGCCGTGAAGGGCGGGACGGAGGAGCGGCAAAGTCTGCCGCTTTCCGAAATGCTTGCTCTCACCCGCTCCATCGTGTTGCCGCACTGCCGCCCGTTGGCGGAGCCTTTTCCGCGCTTTTGCCTTTTCTTCTCGTATACCGATGGTCATCACCGTGCCCGCGTGGTGCATGTCACCGGCAGCGATTTCGACCGCGTCTGGGATGACGGTGCTGCCCGTATATCGGGCCTGGCTGTATCCGATCTGGGTGGGGGTAAGGGGGCCGTCAATGCCGCTGGCTGGTTGCGTGTCGACTGGATTGATACGGTCGAGGCCAGCAACTGGGTGCGGCTGAACTCTGCGCTTGGCGATACCAAACGCAACTATTTCCGTTACGGGATAGCCTTCGATCCCGACCTCAAACATGCCTTGCTGGAACAGGAACTCAACGCCAACGCCGTGCTTTATGCGGGCAATACGGTGACGAACGCACAACTCAATGCCGGCAATCTGGCGATCTATGCCCAGCAGCGATTTGGCGATACGTTTTCGCAACCGGCAGATGACGGGCCGGTCTTCGTGTTTTCGACTTCTGCCGTCTTTTGCGACGGGCAAAACGCCTTTCCGCTGCATGGGCGTGGATTGGAAACCGGCCGGCGGGTGATCGAGACGCTCGATACCGATACGGTCGAAATGATGATCCGTTCGGGTTCGGATTTCCTGGCGCGTCAGGTGGGTGGCGATGGCCGGTTCGTCTACGGTTATCATCCGTGTTTCGACCGGCCGATTGCCGCCTATAACACGCTGCGCCATGCCAGCACGACCTATTCCATGATCGAGGCTTTCGAGGTGACGCGCGATCCGGCCTTGAAAGTGGCGATCGAACGATCGCTCATGTATCTGACCGGGCAGTTGATCCGCGAGGTGGCTCTCGAGGATGGGCGAATGGCAGCCTTCCTTGTCGATACCGGCGGTGAGATCAAGCTTGGCGGCAATGCGGTCGCCATTCTGGCGCTGGTCAAGCATTGCGAGGTGACCGGCGAGCGGCGACACGTGGCGTTGATGGAAAAGCTCGCGGTCGGCATCTCCACTATGCAGGATGCGGCTTCCGGTGGTTTCGTCCATGTCCTCGGTTTTCCGGACCTTTCGGTCAAGCAGGCATTCCGCACGATCTATTATGACGGCGAGGCAGCTTTTGGGCTGATGCGGCTTTACGGGCTCACGCGCGATCCGCGCTGGCTCGCTGTCGTCGAGCGGGCCTTTGACTATTTCATCCGGGAAGAACACTGGCGACATCACGATCATTGGCTCGGGTATTGCGTCAATGAATTGACGCGATACCGGCCGCAGGAGCGGTACTTTCGCTTCGGGTTGCAGAATGTCGCCGACTATCTCGATTTCGTCACCGACCGCATCACCACCTTTCCGACACTGCTGGAAATGATGATGGCGGCGCGCGATATGCTGGTGCGCATGCGCGCCATGCCGGACCTGCATCCCCTGTTTTCAACGATTGATCTGCAGAAATTCGAAAGGGCATTGGAGGCACGCGCGCGGCATTTGCTCAACGGTTTCTTCTGGCCGGAAATGGCGATGTTTTTCCGCAATCCCGCCCGCATCGCCGGCTCGTTCTTCATCCGCCATCAGGCCTTTCGCGTCCGCATCGATGATGTGGAGCATTACCTGTCCGGTTACATCGCCTATCTGCGGCAACTGGCCGGGAAAAAGGCGTTCCATGATCTGGTCGCTTCGCATGGACGAGGACCGATGCCATCGGGGCCACGCCTTTGGACGGCGGAAGCGGTGGCGCAAGCGACGGGCGGACGCTGGCGGCAACAACCGCCGGCGGGTTGGGTGGCGAAAGGATTGTGCACGCATGCACCGGCGATGCGTGATGGATATATGGCTGTCCTGCGCTTCGAGGGCGACACGAAGGGAATGACGCCGGTGGCGCTGGCGCGCATGTCGATCCGCCCGGCGGCGATCATCACGAGCAGATCGTCCGAGCGGTTCGAGATGGAGAATGGCAAGGATGTCCCGGTTCTCGATGTCGACGATACCGGGGTGGCCGTTCTGGCGCTTGGCGACTATGCCCGCGACCGGATGGCGGCCAAGGTGCTGGCGGTGACCGGCAGTGCCGGCAAGACGACCACCGTCGCCATGCTGGCAGATGCGCTTTCTGCCTATGGCGATACCGGCGTGACCGATCACAATGCCAACCTGCCGCATGGTGTGGCCTGGAACCTTGCTTCCATGCCGCCGGAAGCTGCGCATGTCGTTCTGGAACTGGCGATCGGAAAAATGGGCACAAGTTCGCGGCTGGCGCGCCCGCATGTTGCCATGGTGACGAATATCCAGCCGGCACATCTGGCCGAGGGCAAGACGCTCACCGATATCGCCCGCACCAAGGCCGCGATCTTTTCCGGCGTGCCCGAAGGCGGCATGGCCGTTATCAATCGTGACATGCTGGAATGGGCGACGGTATTTGCCGAAGCGCGAAGGCGGCGCCTGACGGTCGTGCATTACGGCGTGTCAGAGGACTGCGATGTGCAGATGCTGGACTATGCACCGTCGGAACGGCAGGTGACGGCGCGGATCGGCAAGGAGCGGGTCGTTTTCCGGCTCGCCGCGGAGGGCAGGCACATGGCGGAAAATGCGCTTGGCGTGCTGGCGGCCGTGATGGCGCTCGGTTATCCGGTGGAACCGGCGATTGACCGGCTGGCCGGGTTCCAGCCGTTGCCGGGCCGTGGTCAGGGTTTTGCGGTGTCGCTGGATGGACGGCGTGTCGATGTGATCGACGACGCCTATAACGCCAATCCGGGATCAATGCGTGCCGGCCTGGAACGGCTCGCCGGCAGTGCTGCCAACGGCCGACGGATTGCGGTCCTTTCGGAAATGGCGGAGCTTGGAGCAAACAGCGAGGCTTATCATACCGGCCTTGCGCCGCTGTTGGCTCCGCTCGACCGCATTTATCTCGTGGGTACACTGTATGATCGCCTCTGGTCTGCGCTACCCGCGGACCAGCAGGGTGGGCGGGCCGAAGCGATCGAAGCGTTGAAGGCGCCGCTCCTGAAAGATCTGCGCGATGGCGATCTGGTGCTGTTCAAGGGATCGCACAGCACGGGCATGCATGAACTGGTGGATTGGCTGCGAGGGGCCGCGATACCGATCGCATAACGCCTCGCAGCATTTTCAGGATTTCAAACGGCCAGACGGCGCACGATCTGCCCTCAAAGATTTACGCCGCGAACCACGGTTCCATTCAGCCGAAACGCCTTGCGCGCCAGGCCGGAACTGAACAGGCAATCGGCATCCAGCCGCCTGAGATCATGCTCGGTCCGGACGGCATCAAAGCGGGCAGCATGCAGTTCCTGTTCGGCATTGAGAAGGTCGAGCAGGGTGCGGGTGCCGAGCTGCACATATTGCTCACGGTAGAGGTCGCGGGTCTCGATCATCATGTCGTTGCGGGATGCGAGTGAAACCAGAAGCTGTTTCAGGCCCGCCACCTGACCGCGTGCCTCGTTGAGGCTGCGGCCGGTTTCGAAACGCGCAGCCTGGCTGGCGGCCTCTGCCGCTTTTAATGCGTAACCGGCGGCATCGCGGCGGGCAGCGCTCGCGCCGCCCTCGTACAGATTCCCGACAAGATTGAGCCCGATGGTGAAATCGGGATTGTCGACGCGAGAATAGCTGGAAGAGCCGGCGACATCATAACTGCCGTCAGCCTGCAATTGCAGAGTGGGAAAGATTTCCGACTGGCTGAGCGCCAGTTTTGCGGCGGCCTCACGTTTGCTCGCCTCGGCCTGCAGCAATGTGGGCACCTCCTGCCAGTCCGGTTCCACTACCTCGCAGGCCTTCGCGAGCGTTGGCGCGCGACCCGAGGTGAGAGCCATGCGGCCACCAAGTCCTGCGAGTGCCGACAACGTGCTTTCCCAGCGGCTGAGGCTGGCCGAGATCTCAATGACCTGCGACTGCGCTGCCTGCACGCGGGCTTCCGCCTGCACCTTGTCCGACTTGGTGCTGGCGCCCTTGTCGGTGCGTTGCGTCACGAGCTCTGCGATCTTGTTCACGCCGGCGAGTTGTTCTTTCGCAACGGCAAGCGTGGCGCGGTATCGTTGCACCTCGATCACGGCATAGGTTGTCTCGCGCACGACGGTGTCGATGCTCTCCAGCATTTCCGCACGGCTTACGGCTTCGCCGGCCTTTTGCGCTTCGACCGAATTGGAGACCTTACCGAAATCATACACCATCTGCGACACCTGTAAGGTGGCGCGTGGCCGGAAACCGCCATCGGAGCCATTGCCGTAACCGGAATTCAATCCGCCCTGGATCTTCGGATAATAGCCGGCCTTGGCGACTTCGATTTCCTGCGCGCTCTGATAAACACGCCCGGCCGATGCCGAGATTGACGGGTGCCAGGCAATCGCACGCAGCACCGCTTCCTCCAGCGATCCTTTTTTGACGGAAAGCGGCGACGAGACATTGTCCGATACCGCACCTGCAGCCGGTCGCGCAGCTTGCGATCGCCCATCGGCCGCCAGTGCCGCGTCCTTCTGCTGTAAAGGTGAAAGGGAGCCGCGTTGAACGGAGCCCGTGGTCAGTTTACCGCCCTTGCTCGCATCCTGTGACACGGGCTGGGTCGTGCATGAAGTCAAAGTCCAACATCCAAGCAATACAAGAGCCGTTGGCCTTCCCCAAAGCCATCCGAACATTCACCCTCCATCACGCGCTTCATGCGCGGATCATTTCAGCCGGCAATGGGAAATGTGCCTGCTGCTTTATGTTTTTGCCCGATGGGCAAACCCCTTCCAGTTCCACTGCATCATGCCGATCAAGAATGGCGCAACGGCTCGTCTTTTGCGGATCAGCGCAACGTTGGGCAACCAAACAGACGGAGTGTCATGAGTATTTGGCACCTATCCCGCCGTAACTGACAGATTCGCGTGTTCAGTATTGCTAATATTTGAAGGTTGCGCGAGGATGTTTATCGCACGTTTTAGACGTGTTGATATCTTTTCTCAGACGGAGTTCATATCCCGATTCAACCCGATCTCGGAGAGAAAGCGCCCATCGGGTTTCATGAAAAGAGGTCTTCGCTCAGATCCCGTATGGTTATTGCTCTGGCGAAGGAGTGCCGGCGCTGATGATCGCCCGGCGCAAGAGTTTTTCGTCATGCATTCCGGTCTGGAAAAGATGAATTGCCACACCCGCCAGACGAACCGCTTCGGCATCGTGCGTCGTCAAGCCCAAAGTTGTGATCGACCGCAGGAAGGCGCGCTCGACAAGCGATATATCCGGCGGGGTCAGCGGAGGTTTCGCGATAGCTGCTGGGGGGTGTTCGATCGGAGTCGTTCCTCTTTATATTAGGGATGCATTATGTTTTCTTGCGCGTTGGTGATCAAGTCTGGCGCGATCTCGCGGTTTACGAATTATGAAACAGGCCATCGGCGCGCGCGGCGACATGTGCTGGCCGCGAACGGAAAGCGAACTTATCGAGCGGAATTGTGCATCAGGTTGGGAAACCGCAGCGCTATCGCCCTTGGCATGATTGCGGCAAGCCGGTTCGCGCGTATCTTTCTTCAACTGCCCGCGATGCGATGGAACCCCGAGGGCCGCCTGATCGTTATCATGCCATTGATCACTAAGGACGAAATCCATGCTGAAATGGGCTCTCATCTTCCTCGTCATCTCGCTGGTTGCAGGTTTCCTCGGCTTTTCCGGCGTCTCCGCAGCTGCGGCAGGTATCGCAAAGATCCTGTTCTACATCTTCCTCGTCATCTTCCTGGTTTTCCTCGTTCTGGCGCTGATGGCCGGCAACGCGATCCTGTGACGATGCGAGACGTGATGTAACATGTATGGGCCGTCATCCTGCGCGATGGCGGCCTTTTTATAGGGTCAAAAACCCTTGTCCTTGACCGACTGCATGACCACGAATGTCGAGGTGCTGGCGACATGGGGCAGGGCGGAGATCTTCTCTCCGAGCACGATGCGATAGCGGCGGATATCGGCGGTACGGACCTTGAGCAGGTAATCGAAGGAGCCGGCGATCATGTGGCACTCTTCCACCTCGCGCAGCTTCTTCACCGCCGTGTTGAATTCGTCCAGCGCCTTTTCGCGGGTATCGGACAATTTGACCTCGGTGAAGGCAATGTGATCGAGCCCGAACTTTTGGGGGTTAAGCGTCGCGCGAAAACCCGTGATATAACCGTCGTCGACAAGGCGCTTGAGGCGAATCTGGCAGGGTGTCTTGGAAAGACCGACCTTTTCGGAGAGATCGGTGATCGACATGCGGCCGTCATCGGCGAGCGCATCGACAATTTTGCGGTCGAATGCGTCGAGTTCACCAGTGATTGTGGCTTTTGCCATGTGTTTTGACTTTCAAGTGGCCTGATAAAAGAGAAAAACACCAGAAACTGACCGTATTCAAGTCCGCATGATGATTTGAGAAGATGATATTCAGCAGGAAAGCGGCACACGTGATGCCGCAGCCCAGATGAGGACATCGCAATGGCAGACAGAGTGGAACAGAAGGCAGACCCAGCCCCGATTTCGACGACGCAGATGGACCTGCCGTTCCAGCCGGTTTTCGAGGACTTTGCGCCTGCCGTCAGTGAAAAGACGCCGCTGCGTGCCGCCATTACCGCCGCCTATCGCCGACCGGAGCCGGAATGCCTGGCGCCGCTTCTGGAAGCCGCGACCCTTTCGGACGAGATGAGCGCCAAGGCAAAAAACACTGCGCGCAAACTGATCACCTCGCTTCGCGCCAAACATCGCGGTTCCGGCGTCGAGGGGCTGGTGCAGGAATATTCGCTGTCGAGCCAGGAAGGCGTGGCGCTGATGTGTCTGGCGGAAGCGCTGCTGCGTATCCCGGATACCGCGACACGTGACGCACTGATCCGCGACAAGATTTCCGATGGCGACTGGAAGTCGCATGTGGGCGGCGGGCGTTCTCTGTTCGTCAATGCCGCCACTTGGGGCCTTGTCGTCACCGGCAAGCTGACCGCCACCGTCAACGACCGCTCGCTTTCCGCAGCACTCACCCGTCTGATCGCCCGCTGCGGCGAACCGGTGATCCGCCGTGGCGTCGATATGGCGATGCGCATGATGGGCGAGCAGTTTGTGACCGGCGAGACGATTGCCGAGGCGCTAAAACGCTCCAAGGCAATGGAAGAGAAGGGCTTTGCCTATTCCTACGACATGCTCGGGGAAGCCGCGACCACGGCGGCCGATGCCGAGCGATATTACCGCGATTACGAAAATGCCATCCATGCGATCGGCAAGGCTTCGGCCGGGCGCGGCATCTATGAAGGGCCGGGCATCTCGATCAAGCTTTCGGCGCTGCATCCGCGATATGTTCGCGCCCAGGCTGCCCGGGTGATGGGTGAACTGCTGCCGAAGGTGAAGGCACTGGCGGCGATCGCAAAGTCCTACAATATCGGCCTCAATATCGATGCCGAGGAAGCCGATCGGCTTGAACTCTCGCTGGACCTGCTGGAAGGGCTCTGCCTCGATGCGGATCTGGCCGATTGGGACGGAATCGGTTTCGTGGTGCAGGCCTATGGCAAGCGCTGCCCCTTCGTGCTCGATTTCATCATCGATCTCGCCCGCCGCTCGAAACACCGGATCATGGTGCGTCTGGTCAAGGGCGCCTATTGGGATGCCGAGATCAAGCGGGCGCAGCTCGATGGCTTGAACGGTTTTCCGGTATATACCCGCAAGGTGCATACGGACGTTTCCTATATCGCCTGCGCCAAAAAGCTGCTGGCGGCGACGGATTACGTATTTCCGCAGTTCGCTACCCACAATGCCCAGTCATTGGCGACGATCTATCATCTGGCAGGGTCCGATTTTCAGGTCGGCAAATACGAGTTCCAATGCCTGCATGGCATGGGCGAACCGCTTTACGAAGAAGTGGTCGGGGCGAAGAACCTCGGTCGTCCGGCCCGTATCTACGCGCCTGTCGGCACGCATGAGACGCTGCTCGCCTATCTCGTTCGCCGCCTGCTGGAAAACGGTGCCAATTCCTCCTTCGTCAACCGTATCGGCGACCCGCTGGTGTCGGTGGATGAACTGATTGCCGATCCGGTCGAGATCGTGAAGGCCATGGTGGAGCCGGGAGCCGGGCATGACCGTATCGCGCTGCCGGAAGACCTTTTTGGTGCCGCTCGCAAAAACTCTGCCGGTATCGACCTCTCCAACGAGGATGTGCTGGCCTCCGTGTCCGCTGCCGTGAAGCAGGGTGCGGCGATGGAATGGCGCGCCGTGCCGCAGTTGATCGGCGCAGAAGCGTCCGGCTCGCCGCAGCCGGTGCGCAATCCGGGTGACCATCGCGATACCGTCGGCAGCGTAACGGAAGCCACCGAAGAAGAGGCACGCAATGCCGTTGCCCGCGCGAACGCTTCCGCCGCAAGCTGGGCTGCCGTTTCACCCGTCGAGCGTGCCGAATGCCTGGAACGTGCCGCAGACCTGATGCAGGCGGAAATGCCGGGCCTGCTCGGTCTCGTCATGCGCGAGGCGGGCAAATCCATGCCGAACGCCATTGCCGAAGTGCGGGAAGCCATCGATTTCCTGCGCTATTACGCACAGCAGACCCGCCGCACGCTGGGCCCTTCCCATACGCCGCTCGGGCCGATCGTCTGCATCAGCCCATGGAATTTTCCGCTGGCGATTTTTACGGGACAGGTGGCGGCCGCCCTCGTTGCCGGTAATCCGGTTCTGGCCAAGCCTGCCGAAGAAACACCGCTGATTGCCGCCGAGGGCGTGCGTATTTTGCGCGAGGCAGGTATTCCGATTGAAGCGCTGCAGTTCCTGCCAGGCGACGGAAAGATTGGTGCGGCGCTTGTCGGTTCGCCCGACGTGGCCGGTGTGATGTTCACTGGCTCGACGGAAGTGGCGCGGCTGATCCAAAAACAGCTGGCCGATCGTGTATCCGCCTCCGGCCGCCCGATCCCGCTGATCGCCGAGACGGGTGGCCAGAACGCCATGATCGTCGATTCCTCGGCCCTGGCCGAACAGGTGGTGGCCGATGTCATCGCATCCGCTTTCGACAGCGCCGGCCAGCGTTGCTCGGCTCTGCGTGTGCTCTGCCTTCAGGAAGACGTTGCCGACCGTATTCTCGCCATGCTGAAGGGCGCGCTGCACGAGCTGAATATCGGTCGCACCGATAAACTATCTGCCGATATCGGTCCGGTCATCACGGCGGAAGCCAAGGGCAATATCGAAGGCCATATCGAGGCGATGCGCAAGCTTGGCCACAAGGTGGAGCAGATCACGCTCGGTGATGTCACCAAGGCCGGCACGTTCGTCGCGCCGACGATCATCGAGCTGCCGTCGCTGGCCGATCTGAAACGCGAGGTTTTTGGCCCGGTCCTGCATGTCATTCGGTATCGCCGCGCTGATCTCGACAAGCTGATCGACCAGATCAATGGCACCGGTTACGGCCTGACCTTTGGCCTGCACACACGCCTCGACGAAACCATTGCGCATGTGACGAGCCGCGTGAAGGCCGGCAATCTTTACGTCAACCGCAACGTTATCGGTGCCGTTGTCGGCGTTCAGCCGTTTGGCGGACGCGGGTTGTCGGGCACCGGGCCGAAGGCGGGCGGGCCGCTCTATCTCGGCCGTCTCGTCGGCGTACAGCCGGAACCGCCGCAATTGAGCTCCGTGCATCGTGACGAAACGACGGCGGATTTTGCCCGGTTCCTCGATGAGAGCGGCGAAAGCGATGCGGCGGAAGTGGTGCGCACGCTGGCGAGCACGTCTGCGTTGGGTCTTACGCAGGAAATGCCGGGTCCGGTGGGCGAGCGCAATATTTATGGCCTGCATCCGCGTGGACGCATTCTGCTTCTGCCGCAGACCAAGGGCGGCCTGTTCTGGCAACTCGGTGCGGCGCTTGCGACCGGCAATACGGTTGCCATCGACGAGGAAAGCGGTCTCAAGGATGTGCTGGCTGGACTGCCGACCTCGGTTTCCGCACGCATCACCTGGGCGAAGGATTGGGCCGGGCAGGGACCTTATGCAGGTGCTCTGGTGGAAGGCGATGGCGAGCGGCTGAAAACGGTGAACACGGCGATTGCCGAAATGCCGGGGCCGCTGGTTCTGGTGCAGTCGGCAACCACTGAAGCTCTCATTGCCGATCCGGAGGCCTATTGCCTCAACTGGCTGCTGGAGGAAGTGTCGATCTCCACCAACACGGCCGCGGCCGGCGGCAATGCCAGCCTGATGTCGATCGGATAGTGTTCAGCGGCTGTATCCGAAAAGACCGGCCACAAACCTCTCTGCTGTCATGCTCGCCCTCGGGTTAAACCCGAGGGTGTCCCGAGCATCTGCTGTGTTGTCGTTCGGGATGCGTGGTTAGAGCATCGGCACGAGGCCGAGGATGACGAAGGTTGATAGTGAAATGCCACTAAACAGAAAGGCCGCGCGGGAAAACCGCTGCGGCCTTTTTCATGTCTTTGAGTTTGTTGAGCGCTAGTTGTCGACGCCGGCCATCTGCTCCGGTGTTGCGACGATATCGTTGCCGAGCGTGTTGTCGGCATATTTCAGGCCGAGAATGCCAAGCACCGATGCGACCATGATCACGAATACAATGCGCATGCGAAAACTCCTTGATGGTAAGCGAAAAACGACGATCGCCCGATCGCGGTTCCCGCTCCCCCGGTTTCTTAAGGGGTATGTAGGAGCGGTGTTGCGCATCTGCATCAGTTGGATAAGCCGGAAAAGCTGACATCACGCCGAATTGTCGGGGCCGCCGCCGCCCGCCAGTCGCACCGTTCTCAATATCCCGACCGCTATCCCGAGCCAGTGTCATCCGCCTGTAAAAATCGCGCTCTAAAGAAGCTTTCAGATTGATTGCACGCCTGTGCAAGCGGGGGCGAATATGAGTGGTGGCGGTTTTCTTCAACTGCGTGGCGTGGCCAGCCGTTATGGCCAGACGCGGGTCCTGAAGGACATCGATCTGTCGATCGGTAAGGGTGAGTTCGTGGCGCTGCTAGGATCGTCCGGCTGCGGCAAGACCACGCTTTTGCGCGTCATCGCCGGTTTCATCGAACCGTCCGACGGTGAGGTTGCTGTCAATGGTCGCGACATCACCCGCCATCAGCCGGACAAGCGCGGCATGGCGCTGGTGTTTCAGTCCTACGCGCTATGGCCGCATATGACGGTGGCTCAAAATATCGGTTACGGCCTCAAGCTGCGCGGCATCGCGCGCGAGGAGATATCGCGGCGTGTGTCGGACATGGCTTCCATGCTCGGTCTTGCCGGTCTGGAAGGTCGCAAGCCTGCAAACCTTTCGGGTGGCCAGCGTCAGCGCGTGGCGCTTGGCCGGGCGCTTGCCATCGATCCGGAAATTCTGTTGCTCGATGAGCCTCTTTCGAACCTCGATGCACGTATCCGCCTGAGCGTTCGCCATGAGCTGCGCGCCTTGCAAAAACGCCTCGGCATCACCGCGGTTCACGTCACCCACGATCGCGAAGAGGCGATGGTGATGGCCGACCGTATCGTCATTCTCGATGGTGGCCGCATTGCCCAGCAGGGATCGCCGGAAGAGGTTTACAACCGCCCGGCATCTTCCTTCGTCGCCGCCTTCATGGGGGCTGAAAACCTGTTGCATCTCAATGGCGTTCGTGAGGGCGACAATTTTGTTCTGCAGCCGGGCGCCGCGGGCGAGGGCGGTTTGGTGCCTGTTGCCGGACGTGCGCTCGATACCGGCCCGGTCGAGGCACGCTTCCGACCCGAGGCGGCAAGGATCGCCGATCTCGATGCATCCGTAGCGGAACCCGGCGCGCGTTTCTTCGGCGAGGTTGTCGCCGTTTCTTATCCCGGCGGCCATTGGCGCCATGCCGTCAAAATCGGCGAGCGCGAAATCATGGCCGATGCCGATCGTGCTTTTGATCCCGGACAGCCGGTTGCCGTGTTCGTGCCGGCCGAAACGCTGTTCCTGTTCAATACGCCTTCGGGCGAACCTGTTTCCCGCCCCGGCCTGTCGCCGGAGGCGGTGAAAATTCCAGCCTGACTTTTCTCTGATCCGACTTCAATCTCTGGAGAGACCCATGAAGAGATTTTCCTACGCTGCCATCGCCGTCACGCTCGCTGCCTTTCCGGTAAAGGCTGCCGAACTGACGGTTGCCACCGCCGGCGACCAGAACATGGTCGATTACATCAACCAGTATCTCGGCCCGTTGTTCGAAAAGACATATCCGGGCAACACGGTTCGCGCCGTCGGCACCGGTCCCGGCGATGCCGGTTCGCAAAAACTGCTCGAGCGTTTTGATGCGCAGGCGGCTGCCAAGTCGGAAAAGTGGGATGTCGACGTTGCCGTCGTCCACGAAAAGTTCGTCGGCCCGATGGTGACCAAGAACTATTTGGCAAAATATCGCGGTGACATCGAAACCGGTTCGCTGGTGACCCGCGATAACGCCAAGATGGCGCTCGGCACCAATGTCGATGGTTACGTCATGCCGATGTTCAACAGCCAGACGGCGCTCGCCTATAATCCGGACCTCGTGTCCAACCCGCCGAAATCCTACAAGGATCTGGCGGAATGGGCGAAGGCGCATCCCAAGCAGTTCGGTTATAACGGCATCAAGGGCGGCGCTTCCGGCGTATCCTTCGTCATGGGCTGGGTTTATGCTTTTGGCGATAGCGACGCCAACACGCTGATGAACGGCCCGTTCAACGCCGATGATACCAAGAAGTGGGACGGCGCTTTCAAGAGCCTTGCCGACTTCACCACCAATGCGACGCTGACGCCCGGCAATGCCGGCACGCTCGACCTCCTGTCGCGCGGCGAAATCGCCATGGGTCCGGTCTGGGTCGACATGTTCTATTCTTGGCAGGCGAGCGGCCAGCTGCCGCCGACCATGAAGCTGGTTCTGCCGGCTCCGGGCATGCCGGGCCAGCCGATGCATTACGTCATCCCTGAAAAGACTGCCCAGAAGGAACTGGCCGAAAAGTTCGTGGCGCTCGCCACCAGCCCGAAGGTGCAGGCGGAAGGCATCGTCAAGCGCTTCAACTGGTATCCGGGCATCGACGCCGACAAGGTCAAGGCCGAACTCGACGACGCCACCTGGAACAAGCTGTTCGTCGACATCTCCCCGGCTGATCTTGCCGAAAAGGGCAAGCCTTTCCCGATCGCTCCGTACAACTCGGCGATCCTCGAGGCTTACGAGAAGTCGGTGAAGTAACGGTCGTTACTGCTGCGGCTTAGCCCCTCACCCTAACCCTCTCCCCGCACGCGGGGAGAGGGGACTTGCCTCGCTCTCCGGTCGTCATCTTTTGGGTGATTGTGCCAAGCGGGTGCGTCATTGGCCCTTCTCCCCGCTGGCGGGGAGAAGGTGCCGGCAGGCGGATGAGGGGCAAGCTCCATATGCAATAGGCCTAACAAGGCTCCAGCGAGCAAACCCATGTCCAGACGTCTCCTCGGTCTCCTCCTCGTCCTGCCCGCACTGGCAGTCATCGCGCTCCTGTTCATCCTGCCGCTGATCATGTCGGCCGTCGGCGCGTTTCAGGTGGACGGTTCTTACGGCTGGGGCAACTTTGCCAAAACCTTCGATCTCTACACGAAGGACATCATCTTCACGGTGGTCATCGTGTCGCTGTCGACCGTGCTGATCGGCCTCGCCTCGATCGCCATCGGCGGATACCTGACGCTCGGCAATCATCCGCTTGCCGTCTCCATCCTGCGCTTCCTCTACCGCTGGCCGATGTTCATTCCCTTCATCGTCGTCGGGCAGTTGATGCGCACCTTCCTCGCCAAGAACGGCATGATGAACAACACGGCCGTCAGCCTTGGGCTGATGACGCCGATGGAAACGATGAGCTTTCTCGACTGGCGCGGCATCGTCTTCGCCTTCGTGTGGAAACAGACGCCGTTCGTGGCGCTGCTGGTGGCGGGCGCCATGGCATCTGTCAACCGCGATACAATCGAGGCTGCCCGCAATCTCGGTGCGTCGAAACTGCGCGTTCTCTTCGAAATCATCGTGCCGCAGGTGGCGGTGACACTGACTGTCGGGTTGATCCTCTCCTTCGTCACCATGATGTCGGTTCTGTCGGTGCCGATGATGATCAATGCCCAGTCTCCCACCATGCTGACCGCCGACATCGCTTTCCGCGTCAACGCCTATGGCGATTATGGCGTCGCCAACGCGCTCGGCCTGATCTCGTTGGTGCTCGCCTCGTCGGTCGCCTGGTTCTACCTGCGTATCAGCCTGAAGGAGCGCGCATGACCGCCCTGCGCAATAATCTCTCCGCCCTCTGGTGGGTGCCGCGCGGCATCATCTTCGGGCTGATGGCCTTCTTCATTTTTGGCCCGTTGTTCAACATGCTTTTGTGGACCGTGACGGAAAAATGGTACTTTCCGCACGCCTTCCCACTCGAATACGGGTTCAGTTCCTGGGCAAAGGTGTTTGCGCCGCGCGGCGGTGCGCTGGAATCGCTCGGCAATTCGCTGGTCGTGGCATTGCTGACCGTGGTCGTGTCGCTGGCCCTTGCCATTCCCGCCGGTTATGCGCTGGCGCGGCTGAAACTGCCGCTGAGAGGCGTCATCCTGCTCGCCTTCCTCATCCCGCAGGCCTTTCCGAACCTGACGGTCTACGTCAACATCGCCCGCATCTTTTACGAGATTGGCCTCAACGGCACCATTCCCGGCGTCGTGCTGGTGCATGTCTCGCACGGCCTCGTTTATGCCGTCTGGATTGCCACCGCCGCCTTTTCGGCCATCGACGTGGAACTGGAGCAGGCGGCCCGCAATATCGGTGCCGGCGCGATGCGCACCTTTCGCGACGTGACCTTGCCGCTGGCCGCTCCCGGCCTGATGGCGAGTGCGATCTTCGTCTTCCTCGAGAGCCTGGACGAGTTTACCGGCAGCTATTTTGTCGGCGCGCCCGACGTCAACATGCTGCCGCTGCTTCTCTACACGACCGCTTCCGGCGGCAATTACCAGATCGCTTCCATCACTGCCCTTCTGCTTCTCGTGCCCTCGCTGGTGTTCATGGCTGTGGTGGAGCGCTTTTTGAAAGCCGACGTGCTGTCGCGCGTCGGACAATGAGGTTGCCATGACCGAAGACGCCAAAAACAATGGACGCATGCGCTTCGTCAGCGCGCAGCAGGTGGCGGAACTGGCGGGGGTTTCGCGCTCGGCCGTGTCGCGCACCTTCACGAAGGGGGCAAGCGTTGCCCCTGCCACCCGCGAAAAAGTGCTGGCGGCGGCGAAAGAGCTTGGCTACCACGTCAACGATCTGGCGCGCGGCGTGCTCAACAATCAGAGCCGGCTGGTTGGCATCGTGGCGATGAAGCCGGAGCTTGGGTTTCGCGCGCATCTGACGGCAGCCCTCGCCAAGGCACTGATCCGGCGCGGCAGCATTCCCATTCTCATCAATACCGGGCAGACGGAAGCAGAGCTTCTGGCCGCGCAGAAAATGCTGATCGGTCATCGGGCGGAGGCCACGATCGTGCTTTCCGGTTCGCCGCCGGCAGCGTTTTTCGAGGAAGCGCAGCGCAATGGTCAGCCGCTGGTGATGATCGGCCGCTCGGAAGCCGATGCCGATCATGTCCATGCGGGCAATGCCGAGGCATCGACCCAAGCGGCGGAAGCCTTTGCCGGAGCAGGGCGACAATATCTGGCGGTGGCCACATCCTCTTCCGGCACGCCGGCCATTCGCGAGCGCGAGACGGCTTTCGTGGCAGCGGCTGAAAAGGTGGGCTGTCGCACCTCGGTCGCCGAGGGCGGCCAGGAATCGGACTATATGACGGGGCTTTCGGCTGCCCGAAAACTGTTTTCCGGCGAAGATCATCCTGACGCTGTTTTCTGTACGAACGACCTGATCGCCTTCGGGGTGATCGATCATCTGCGCAAGGAACGCGGCCTGCGCGTGCCGGAGGATGTCGCCGTCATCGGTTTCGACGACGTGCCGGAAGCGGCATGGCTGAGTTTCAGGCTGACCACGTTCCGGCAGGATCCGATCGTGATGGCTGACCGCGCCGTGGAACTGTTGCAGCGGCGGATCGACAATCCCGATGCGCCGCCGTTTCAGGAGCGTGTGATCCCCGAACTGGTGGTGCGCGACAGCTTTTGGCCGGTTCTGGGGGCGGCCGGATAAACACAGGCGCAAGCTTCGGTCAGGCAAGGGCAGGGTAACAAGGTGGTCAACAGCCGAATCTGTCCTGCCGGAGTTCCATGGAAAGCGCCAACCAGAATTATCGCGTGACCGCCGCCAACGCCCTTGTGGCGGAGTTGACGCTGGCAGCCGGTTCGATCGGCGAGGTGAAGCGGCATCAGCGCACGATACTTGTCGCGCGGGCTGCCGCTGCCATCGAAACACAGCGCGAATTGCTGGATCTGGGCAAGGGCGCCGTATCGCTGCCGACCGGAATCGTTTCCGATCTCGAGATGTTGCGGCGGGAATCGGCAAGCCTGCCGGACGCATTAGCGGCGCAGATTTTGCGTCAGGTAGCAGACGAAATCCGCCGTCTTGCAGGTCTTGTTAAGCACACGATCTAACATTTTCGTCAGATGTCGTTTCTGACATCGTTCCGTTAAATTTAATGGTTAATTTATTAACCTTCACTGGGGGAAAGTGAGGAACCGAAACGCGTGTTGCGCGTTTCAAAAGGCACACGGGAGAAGCCATCATGTTCTTTAGCAAGCCTGCCATCACTGAACCTGTCACGGACGACATCTTGGCCACCGGCACATTTGCCGATGGTGTGCTGCAGTTGACCGAAAAGGAACTGGTAGAGTTTGCCCGCAAGGATTTTTCCGGCGCCTCGTTCAAGCGCGATTATGGTTCTGCGCGCAGGATTTCCGAATGCCGGGTCGCCCCGATCTGATCTGTTACGATCCTTGAGATTTTAAGGCGTCTGCCGGCAGCGGCGGACGCCTTTTTTGTTTGCCTCTGTCATGAGGGCTTCAGTCGTCCCGGACATCATCCTTGATCCCCAGTGCCACCTCGCTATGGCGCACCAGCCAGAGCACGATGATGCCGGCAAACGTCGCGATGGCGGCGATGAGCCATAGACCTAAACCGACGCTGAGCCCGATCGCGCCCGAAAGCCACATGCTGGCGCCGGTCGTGAGGCCCTGAACCGAGCCTCTTGTAAACACGACCACACCTGCCGCCAAAAAGGCGATGCCGCCGGTCACGGCCTCGATCAGGCGGATCGGGTCCATGCGCATGGCATCGTTTGTCGGCGCGAGATTGTTGGTGATGTGGAGCGTCACCAGTGTGAAGATGGTGACGGACAGGCCGATCAGCATGTTGGTGCGCAAGCCGGCCATGTTCTTGTTGATGCGCCGCTCAAGGCCGATCAGGCCGCAGAGAAGCATGGCGCCAAACATGCGGGTGATGAGGATCAGAAAGGGCACCGGGCTTTCATGCGAAAACTCTTCGGCAAGTGCCTGCAGCATAACGGCTTCTCCATTTCGGTTGATGGAGAACACGTGGAAGCGGTGGTGGTTCCCGCAACGTGAAGCGCGGGAACCAAGTCTTGTCAGGTCAGCGCTTGCCGGCTTCCAGAATACCGCGTGTCACGCTGCCGGTGGCTGGGTAGAGCGGGATCAGGCAGGCCTGCAGGGCGTGGTAGATGTCGCCCTTGCCGGGGAAGAGGTCGTGTGAGGGAACAAGATCCTCGGTCAGTTCCTCGTGCCAGCCTCCGTTTGTGTGATCGATGAAGCGACGTTCGATCGTGTTCCAGATCGTGCGATAGCTTTGCTCATGGAAATCCGAGGGCAGGTGCTCGTTGAGGAAGTGCGCGGCACCGGCGCCTTCGCAGGCTGTCCACCACAGCTTGTTGCGCTTTTCCGGCTTGTCGTTCCAGTCGAGCGTATAGAAAAAGCCGCCCTTGTCCTTGTCCCAGCCGAGTGCCATCGACTGTTCGAACAGATTTTTGGCGGCGTCCGGCATCCAGTCATGCTTTTTGTCGCCAAGCACCCAGAGCTGGAGGATGAGGCGGGCCCATTCCAGCCAGTGGCCGGGTGTGGTGCCGGCTGGGCGGAACATTTCGTTCTCGTGGTAATAGGCCTTGTCGATATTCCAGCTGGTGTCGAAATGTTCGGCGACGCGCCAGTTTACCGAGCCTGCGGCGCGGCGGATGACCAGGTCGGAAATGTGCTCGGCCTTGCGAAGATATTCGGCATCGCCCGTCGCCTCGAACGCGGCCATCAGCGCTTCGGTGAGGTGCATGTTGGAATTCTGGCCGCGGTAATTGCCGCCATCGAGCGGCTGCCAGTCGGGCGTGAATTCTTCACGGATGGCGCCGTGTTCCTCGTCCCAGAATCGCGTGTTGATCACGTCCGTGATGTCGGCCAGCATCTGGTCGGCCAGCGGATGGCCGACAAGTTTGGCAGAGGAGGCGGCGAGCAGAACAAATGCGTGGCCGTAACCCTGCTTGTTGGCATCGACCGGGCCGTTGTCGTCAAGCGACCAGAAATAGCCGCCGTTCTTTTGATCGCGATGATGGTTCCAGAGATAATCCATGCCGTGATCAACGACATCAGAGGCGCCGGGGCGGCCGAGCAGCGTGCCGATGGCAAAGCAGTGAACGGCACGGGCGGCGATGTGGATGCTGCGGATCTGGCCCTTGGCGTCTAGCGGCTGACCGAAATCGTCGAGATCGAAAAAGCCGCCCTTGGGATTGATGGAATTGTGCTGGAAGAAGCCGAAAAGCCCGTTGGCCTGTGCGGTCAGCCAGTCGCGATGATAAGGGCGGCTCGTCCAGTTGACGAGGTCGCGATCTGCCAATGCCATGATAATCCTCCAATTTCGTACACAACAATCTGCCGAATGCCTATATAGGGCAGGCATGAGTCTGTCATCGGTCCGCGCTGGAGAATTGATGGCGACGGGCAGATATAACATACGTCATATATTGACATAAAGATATCTTTATGTGATCTGGGTGGCTGAAATCCATGACGTCAAGGGAGTGCGCCGTGTTCGACAATGTTTTTGGTCCCGAAGGGGCTGTCCGCGACGGCAACGAAGTGTTCGAGGCGCTGCGCAAGGCAGCGAGCGAACGCATCCTCGTGCTTGACGGTGCCATGGGCACGCAGATCCAGGGGCTCGGCTTTGATGAAGACCAGTTCCGCGGCCATCGTTTCATCGGTTGCGCCTGCCACCAGCAGGGCAATAACGACCTTCTGATCCTCACCCAGCCACAGGCGATTGAGGACATCCATTATCGCTATGCGATGGCGGGCGCCGACATTCTCGAAACCAACACCTTTTCCTCGACCCGCATCGCGCAGGCCGATTACGAGATGGAAAGCGCGGTCTACGACCTCAACAAGGAAGGCGCGGAAATCGTGCGCCGCGCCTGCCAGCGTGCCGAACGCGAGGATGGCAAGCGTCGTTTCGTGGCCGGTGCCATCGGCCCGACCAACCGCACCGCTTCGATTTCGCCTGACGTCAACAATCCCGGTTACCGTGCCGTTTCGTTCGATGAACTGCGTATCGCTTATGGCGAGCAGATCGACGGCCTGATCGACGGTGGCGCCGATATCATCCTGATCGAAACCATTTTTGACACGCTGAATGCCAAGGCGGCCATTTTCGCCTGCAAGGAGCGTTTTGAGGCCAAGGGCATCACGCTGCCGGTGATGATTTCCGGCACGATCACCGACCTTTCCGGCCGCACGCTGTCCGGCCAGACGCCGACCGCGTTCTGGGATTCGGTCAGCCATTCCAACCCGTTTACAATCGGCCTCAACTGCGCACTCGGCGCTGACGCCATGCGCCCGCACCTGCAGGAACTGTCGGCCGTTGCCGATACGTTCATCTGCGCCTATCCGAATGCCGGCCTGCCGAACGAGTTCGGTCAGTATGACGAAACGCCGGAAATCATGGCCGCACAGGTCGAGGGGTTTGCCCGCGAAGGTCTAGTCAACATCGTCGGCGGCTGCTGCGGTTCGACGCCGGACCATATTCGCGCCATCGCCGAAGCCGTCGCAAAACACAAGCCGCGCCCGATCCCGGAACACAAGCCGTTCATGTCGCTGTCGGGTCTCGAACCCTTCACGCTCACCAAGGACATTCCGTTCGTCAATGTCGGCGAGCGCACCAATGTCACCGGCTCGGCGAAATTCCGCAAGCTCATCACGGCGGGTGATTATACCGCCGCACTCGCCGTCGCCCGCGACCAGGTGGAGAACGGCGCGCAGGTCATCGACATCAACATGGACGAAGGCCTGATCGATTCAGAAAAGGCGATGGTCGAGTTCCTGAACCTGATCGCCGCCGAGCCGGATATCGCCCGCGTGCCGATCATGATCGATAGCTCGAAATTCGAGATCATCGAGGCCGGTCTGAAATGCGTGCAGGGCAAGTCGATCGTCAACTCGATCTCGCTGAAGGAAGGCGAAGAGAACTTTGTTCGTCAGGCAAAGCTGGTGCGCTCCTATGGCGCCGCCGTCGTCGTCATGGCTTTCGATGAGACGGGGCAGGCCGACACCTATGAGCGCAAGGTCGAGATCTGCTCACGCGCCTACAAGATCCTGACCGAACAGGCCGGTTTCCCGCCGGAAGACATCATTTTCGACCCAAATGTGTTTGCGGTTGCCACCGGCATCGAGGAACACAACAATTACGGCGTCGACTTTATCGAGGCGACCCGCACGATCCGCGAAAAAATGCCGCTCGTGCATATTTCCGGCGGCGTTTCCAATCTGTCCTTCTCGTTCCGCGGCAATGAGCCGGTGCGCGAGGCGATGCATGCCGTATTCCTCTACCACGCCATTCAGGCGGGCATGGACATGGGCATCGTCAATGCGGGCCAGCTGGCAGTATACGACCAGATCGACCCGGAACTGCGAGAGGCTTGCGAAGACGTGGTGCTGAACCGTCGGGCCGATGGCACCGAGCGCCTGCTGGAAGTTGCCGAGCGCTTTCGCGGTGGTCCGGGCCGTGAGGCGAAGGTGCAGGATCTGTCCTGGCGCGAGCGCTCGGTTGAAGAGCGTATCTCGCATGCGCTGGTGAACGGCATTACCGAATATATCGAGGCCGACACGGAAGAGGCTCGCCTTCAGGCCGAACGTCCGCTGCATGTCATCGAAGGCCCGCTGATGGCCGGCATGAACGTGGTCGGTGACCTGTTCGGTTCCGGCAAAATGTTCCTGCCGCAGGTGGTGAAATCCGCGCGCGTGATGAAACAGGCTGTGGCCGTTCTTCTGCCTTACATGGAAGAGGAAAAGCGCCTCAACGGCGGCGACGAGCGCAAGGCGGCCGGCAAGATTTTGATGGCGACCGTGAAGGGCGATGTCCACGATATCGGCAAGAACATCGTCGGCGTCGTGCTGGCCTGCAACAATTATGAGATCATCGATCTCGGCGTGATGGTGCCGGCGACAAAAATCCTGGAGACGGCGATCGCCGAAAAGGTCGATGTCATCGGTCTGTCCGGCCTGATCACCCCGTCTCTGGACGAGATGGTGCATGTGGCGGCCGAAATGCAGCGGCAGGGTTTTGACATCCCGCTGCTGATCGGTGGCGCGACCACCAGCCGTGTCCATACGGCGGTGAAAATCCATCCGGGTTATGACAAGGGCCAGACGGTCTATGTCACCGACGCGTCGCGCGCGGTCGGCGTTGTCTCGAACCTTCTGGCGGAAGACGGCCGGGAAAGCTACGTGGCCGATATCCGCGCCGAATATGCCAAGGTGGCGGCGGCGCATGCGCGCTCGGAAGCCGACAAGATCCGCCTGCCGCTGGCGCGTGCCCGCGCCAATGCCCAGAAGGTGGATTGGGATGCCTACAGCCCGGTCAAGCCGCAGTTCTTCGGCACCAAGATCTTCGAAGGCTACGATCTCGAGGAACTGGCGAAATACATCGACTGGACGCCGTTTTTCCAGACCTGGGAACTGAAGGGGCGTTACCCGGCCATTCTCGAAGACGAGAAGCAGGGCGAGGCGGCCCGTCAGCTGTGGACCGACGCACAGGCGATGTTGAAGAAGATCATCGCGGAAAACTGGTTCCGTCCGCGTGCCGTCATCGGCTTCTGGCCGGCCAATACGGTGGGCGACGATATCCGCGTTTATACCGACGAAAGCCGCACCGAAGAGGCCGCGACCTTCTTCACACTGCGTCAGCAGTTGTCGAAACGCGATGGTCGCCCGAATGTGGCGCTGTCGGATTTCGTCGCGCCGGTTGATAGCGGCAAGCAGGACTATGTCGGCGGTTTCGTCGTGACTGCCGGTATCGAAGAGGTGGCGATCGCCGAGCGGTTTGAGCGGGCGAACGACGATTATTCGTCGATCCTCGTCAAGGCGCTGGCCGACCGTTTTGCCGAAGCCTTTGCCGAACACATGCACCAGCGCGTCCGCAAGGAATTCTGGGGTTATGCGCCGGACGAGACTTTTGGCAATGACGAGCTGATCCACGAGGAATATGCCGGTATCCGCCCGGCACCGGGTTATCCGGCCCAGCCCGACCACACGGAAAAAGACACGTTGTTCCGCCTGCTCGATGCAACGGAAGCAACCGGTGTAGTTCTGACCGAGAGCTACGCCATGTGGCCGGGTTCGTCCGTCTCCGGCCTCTATATCGGCCACCCGGAAAGCTACTATTTTGGCGTTGCCAAGGTGGAACGCGATCAGGTGCAGGATTATGCGGCCCGTAAGGGCATGGCGGTGGAAGAGGTCGAGCGCTGGCTCGGGCCGGTGCTGAACTATGTGCCGCAGGGCGCTGCGAAGGATGAAGCGGCATAAGCCGCTTCGTTGGAACTAAGAGGCAGGCGGAGCCGACGTGGTTTCAGTCCTGCGATAAGTGATGAAGGAGGGTAAAAGCCCTCCTTTTCGCGTAATGACGAGTGGAGATATACTCGTCGTCATCCCGGCCTTGTGCCGGGATCCAGCAGCCGCGCGTCTGCGCGGCGGAAGGGTCTTTCCGGCTCAAGGCCGGGATGACGCCGGAGAGCTTAGCAATTCCAGCCTGCTCAAGGTCAGCCGGCATTGCCGACACAAGACCTCATTGCGGCCGCCGCGATAATAGCTGAGTGCGATCACGGCGCCATAAAGTGCCCAGCCTTTCGCCCGCAGCCAGTCTTCCTCCGATAAGCCGAGAGCCTTGCGGAAATGCGCGCGGGCGGCGGGATCGATAAAGACCCATGCGGTGGCGTAATCAGCAGCCGGATCGCCCACCGCTGCCAGCCCCCAATCGAGCACGGCGTGAAGGCGACCATGGCGTGCAAGCAGGTTGTCGGCTTTCAGATCGCCATGCAGCCAGACGGATTTTGCCGGCAAGGGAAGCGCGCAGGCGCGTTTCCAGAGTGCGCATGCCGCTTCGCGATCGATCTCGTCAGCGAGAATATCGATGGCCGGCAAGGTGATTGCGGAAAGCTCATCGAGAGCGACGCCTCGGCGGTGGTTGGCAGGGCCGGAGCGTGGAGTGCCGGTCGTATCCTTTGCGTGCAGCGCCTGAAGAAAGGCGGCAAGATCGTCGGCAGCCTTAAACGGGTCGGAAAGCTTGTCCGGTGTCGCGAGATCCCCTTCCAGCCAATCGAAAATGCCGAAGTCGACCGGTTGGCCGAGATCGACTGTGCCGCGGTAGCGCAGATTTGGCACGGCAAGTGGCAGGCCCTGCATATGCGGCAGCCATTCGAGTTCCTTGGTTGTGGCAGCAATGGATTCACGGCGGCGCGGAAGTCGCAGAAGCAGATCATCGCCGAGCCGATAAAGCGCATTGTCCGTGCCGGAGGAGGCAAGCCGTTCACAGGGCAAATCCGCCCATTGTGGAACATGGTCGCGGAGCAAGCGGGCAATCAGTTTATCGCTTATAAAAATATCGTCGTCATGCATGGCCTGACGTTATGGACTGCGAGTAACACGCGCATGACGAGTGTCGGTGCGGAACTCAATTTTCCTGGCTCAACGCGTCACGCATCGCACGAATGACAAGGATGGAGGAAAGCTCGCCGGCGCCGGGCTTGGGGAAACCGGCCGGCTGTTCTTCTGCTGCATCGGTGGCGGCCTGCAGACAGGCGGACAGTTTGCCACCGGCGGCGGATTCGATGGCATAAGCCTTTGCCGCGCGCAGCCAGACGCTGGCGATTTCCGCGCCGCCCGGTTCGCGTTCGGCGTGGTCACGAAAACTGGTGGCCATGGCGGCGAAGGCGCTGCCGAAATCTTCGGCAAGAATGGAGCGTTTGCGCATCAGGGCGCTACCGGCGCGCCGAAAGGCGCTGGCGTAAAGTCTGGGAGCGACGCCGGGAATGGTCAGAAGGGTTTCGGCTGCAAGGTCGAAGTAGCGGCCGGGTGTCCATTCGGATGGTTCGAGACCGGCAAGTTCCGCTTCTATCGCGTCGAACATATCCGGTGTCACGGCACCGTGGTCGCCGCGGCCCTCATGATCGGTCAGGCGCACCAGACGGTGGCTGTTTTCGTTGATCGCCACCGCGATCTCGGAGAACATTTCGAAGATTGAAACGCTGTCGGTGTTCCGCATGAACCCTGCCTTTCTTTCCTGTGCCTTTATCCGGTCTCTCAAAAAGTTTTTGGCTTTGCAAGGGTAGAAACGCCCCGAAGAAGAGTGGGTTAGGCTGGCGCGTCGGTGTCGCGGCCATCTTTTGCTATGTCTGTTATTGTGCGCTGCGGTATTGTGCATGGCAATAAAAAGCCCGGAAAACCGGGCTTTCCAAGCGATCGTCGCGCGAACGTATCCACGCGGTTTTCCGAGGAATTTTCAGCTGTTCACGCGCCTTTACGTTTTTTCGCAATCGGTGATCACAAAATGCGGCGCAAGCGTCGTTTTCCACAAGGGGATGCTAAAATCAGTCGCGGATCACCAGCAGATCGCCGGCTGAAAAGCGCAGGGTCACCACCTCGTCAGGCGCGGGCATGACGAGATCCGGCGAGTTGAACATGTCGAACGAGACGGTGTTCTTGCCCACGGCGATACGGGTGCGCACCACCGAGCCGAGGAAATTGGCCGAGACGACCTTGCCGGTCAGCGCGGTGTCACCCTTGGCGCTTTCGGACAGAGAGCCGGCTTCCGGCCGCAACGCCAGCGAGATGGTTTCACCGCCGGTCTTGTCGGCGATCGATTCGCGCAGGGCAATGGTCTGGTCGCCGATCATCACCGTTCCTGCGGATGGATCGACAACAGTCGCCTCGATGATGTTGAGCGTGCCGACGAAAGAGGCGACAAAACGGGTGGCGGGGCGGTTGTAGATGTCCGACGGGGTGCCGATCTGGTCGGCGCGGCCGGCATTCATGACGACGATGCGGTCGGAGATCGACAGCGCCTCTTCCTGGTCATGGGTGACGAACACGGTGGTGATGCCGAGCTGGCGCTGGATCTGGCGGATTTCCTCACGCAGCGACACACGGATTTTTGCGTCGAGCGCCGAGAGTGGCTCGTCGAGCAGCAGGACCTGCGGTTTCGGGGCAAGCGCGCGCGCCAGCGCCACGCGCTGCTGCTGGCCGCCCGACATCTGGTAGGGGTAACGGTCGGCCAGATGTTCGAGATGGATGAGTTTCAGCATCTCCTTCACGCGCGTCTCGATCTCTGCCTTGGGCTGGCCTGCCACTTTCAGACCGAAGGCGACATTATCGAACACGGTCATGTTGGGGAACAGCGCATAGGCCTGGAACACCATGCCGATATTGCGCTGGTTGGGCTTCAGGCGCGTCTGGTCGCGGCCGTCGATATGGATCGTGCCGCCGCTTGGCTGTTCGAAACCGGCGATCATGCGCAGGATCGTCGTCTTGCCGCAGCCGGACGGGCCGAGGAAGGAGATGAACTCGCCCTTTTCGATCGACATGTTGAAATCATGCACGACCTGGGTCTGGCCAAAGCTCTTCTTGATGTTTGAAAGTGCGAGAAAGGGCATCGGGAAAACCTTTAAGGACGTGACTGTGTCAGCTTGCCGAAGCGCGACACGAGCTGGATGAGGCCCATGGAAAGCCAGGTGATGGCAAAGGCGATGATGGCGAGTGCGGAAGGCTCATAGGCCTTGTTGGCGCCGACGAGCTGCAGGTAGGGGCCGAAGGCCGGGCGGTTGAGGAGCGCCGCCATGGTGAATTCGCCGATGACGATGGCAAAAGTGATGAAGGCGCCCGACAATACACCGGACATCACGTTCGGGAAGATGCAGCGGAACATGATGGTCGGCCACTTTGCGCCGAGAATTTCGGCGGCTTCCGTCAGCGTGCGCACATCGATCGTGCGCATGGCGGTATCGACCGAGCGGTACATGTAGGGCAGCGACAGGGTGATGTAGGACATCACCAGCAGGATGTTGGTGCCTAGCAGCGAACCGGTGAAGGGAATATAGGAGGCCGAATTGTAGAGCCGCAGGTAACCGAATACGATGACGATGGCCGGGATGACCAGCGGCATCAGCGTCACGAACTCCACGAAGGGGCGCATCTGCGGCAGGCGCAGGCGGACCCAATAGGCGGTCGGAACCACCAGCAGCATGCCGAAGACGATGGTCAGCAGCGCCATCAGCATCGAAAAGCCAAAGGTCTGCTGGAACTGCACGTCGGAAAATACCGAGCCATAGGCATCCAGCGAATATTCTCCACGGCGCATGCGCAGCGAAAATTCGAACGTGCCGGCCAGCGGCACGAAGAAATAGGTGACGCCGACGGCGATCGCGAACCAGGCGAAGAATTTGGTCATCTTCATGATCGCGCCCTCACTTCTGCCAGCGTTCGGCGCGCATGCGCAGCCAGATATAGAGAATGTTGGAGAGGCCGGTAATGACGATCATGCCGAGCGCCAGCGCATAACCGAGATTGGGGTTATGCAGCACGTCACCGCGGATCTGCGCATAAAGCAGGATCGGCACGATGTTGAGCGAGGCGCCGGTCAGCGCATAAGCCGTGGCGATCGCGCCAAAGGCATTCGCGAACAGCAGAAGCGATGTCCCGAGCAGGCTTGGCCACAGGATCGGCAGCCCGATCATGCGCCAGTATTGCCAGTTGGAAGCGCCGAGGATTTCGGACGCCTCGCGCCATTCCTTCTTCAGTCCGTCCAGCGCCGGCGTCAGGATCAGCACCATCAGCGGGATCTGGAAGAACATGTAGGTGATCGTCAGGCCGAAGAAGGAGAGAAGGTTGAAGCCGGTCGAATAAAGATTGAAGCCGAACCAGTCGCGCAACAGCACGGTGACAAGGCCGGTGCGGCCGAGCGTGGCGATGAATGCGAAGGCAAGCGGCACGCCGGCGAAATTGGAGGCGACGCCGGAAAAGGTCAGCAGGCCGGAACGGATCCAGGACGGCAGGCCGCCAAGCACGATCGCCCATGCCAGGAAAAATCCGATCAGCGCGCCACCCAGCGAGGAGGCCAGCGAGACCTTGATCGAGATCCAGTAGGCGGACATGATGGTCGGCGTGAACAGGTCGACGATGTTCTGGAAAGTGAACTGACCTTGCGCGTTAAAAAACGCGCCGCTCACCAGATAGAGCGTGGGGACGATCAGGAACATCAGTGCAAAGATCAGGAACGGCGCAATACCGAGCCAGTCGATGATCGTGCGGCGATCGATGAACGAAGAGGATGCGGTGGACATTCGGCCGCCGTTTCTGCCGGAGGAGAGAAAAACCTCCCCGCGCGAACGGCGGGGAGGCCAATGATAAACCCGTTAAAGGATTACTGAATGTTGGCGCCGACGACCTTGTCCCACTGGGTGGTGATGGCGGTCTTGCCCTTGTCCTGATCGTCGAGCGTCGGGAAGATCGCCTTTTCATAGGCGGCAGCCGGCGGCAGGGCGTCGAGCATCTCCTTCGGGATCTTGTTGTTCTTGGCAAGATCGTTGAAGCGGATCGGATGGCAATAGCCCTTGAGGTAACCGATCTGGCCTTCGTCGGAATAGATATGCTCCATCCAAAGCTTCGCGGCATTCGGGTGCGGCGCGTAAGCCGAGATCGCCTGAACGTAGACACCGGCGACGACGCCCGATTCCGGAACGACGACTTCGAGCGGCGGGTTGCCCTTCAGCGTGTCGCGCCAGGAGAGACCGTTATAGTCCCAGGCGATGACGATTGGGGTGGAGCCCTGCGCCAGCGAAGCGGACTTGCCGATGACGGGCACGAAATTGCCGGCCTTGTTGATTTCGGCAAACAGCTTCAGACCGGCTTCGCCAGCCTTGGTGGCATCGGTTTCGCCGGCAGCGATACCGGCGGCATAAACGCCCTGGACGGCCTGGTTGGACGAGCGCGGGTCACCGGCGAGAGCAACCGAGTTGGCGTAGTCCGAACCGGTCAGGTCCTTCCAGTCCTTCGGTACGTTCTTGACGATGTCGGTGTTCACGATGAACGACAGAACGCCGTAATAATCGCCGTACCAGAAGCCTTCGGCATCCTTGGCGTCGTCCGGGATCGAATCCCAGGTGGAAACCTTGTAAGGCTGGATCAGGCCTTCCTTCTTGGCGGACGGGCCGAAGGAGAGACCGACGTCGATGACGTCAGGTGCCTGCGGGCCCTTGTTGTCCTTGTTGGCCTTGATGGCTTCGATTTCGTCGCCCGAGCTGGCATCCGGGTTCAGTTCGTTGACCTGAATTTCCGGATACTTCTTCTTGAAGCTGGCGATGACTTCGCCATAACCGCACCAGCTGTGGGGCAGGGCGATGGTGGTGAGCTGGCCTTCCTTCTTGGCGGCTGCAACCAGTTCTGCGCTCGGCTCGGCGAAAGCAAAACTGGTCGAAGCGACGACCATGGCGGTGGTGATGGACAGAAGACGTCTGGTCTTGGTGATCACGGTATCCTCCTGGGTTTCAGATTGTGTCGGCGACACTCGTAGAGCCGGTTCATGTATCGTATGTGACAGTATGCACAGCTGCGCATGCATCAATGCAAACACTTGGATTTCCACCGGTTTTCAGTGAACTATCCGTGATTTGAGCGATCGTTTTTCGCCAGACGGCGGAAAAGGCGGCTTCGCTCGAAAAGATTTTCCAAGGAATGCATGCGTTCTTTGGTGGTTTCCCAGCGCGCATTCTGCACGGCCTCGATCAGGGCCTCCACAATGAACAGGGTGACGACCGAAGAATCCCAGGCCGAAGGCGCCTCGATGCGTGCCTTGAAGGTGTGGCGGGCATGGCGAGCAACGGGCGAGGCCCAAAGATCGGTGAACAAGACGATGACGACGCCGGCCGCCTTGGCGGCTTCCGCCAGCGTCGCCATCTCCTGCTCGTAACGGCGGATGTCGAAAATCACCAGAACGTCGCCGGCATTCATGTTGAGCACATGCTGCGGCCAGGAACTGGAATTGTTGGAGATCAGTGTCGTGCGAGGTCGGATCACCTGCATGTGTGTGAAGAAATATTCGGCCAGCGCGCCCGTGATGCGGCCGCCGACAAAATAAAGATGCCGGTCGAGATCCTGCAAAAGCGCTGTCGTGCCGTCGAAGGCCGGGATGTCGAGTTCGGCCAGCGTATCACGCAGATTGTCGGTCACGGCTTCGGCGAACCGGTTGAGGATGTGCGTGTCCGGCGCACGGGCCGCCCAGCGGTCTTGCCAGTGATCGTGTTTGGCGATCGGGTTGGAGATCGTCGCTTCCAGCTCCTGACGCAGGCGCGACTGGAATTCGGGATAGCCCTTGAAGCCGAGCTTTTGCACGGCGCGCGCCACCGTCGCCGTCGAAACGCCGGCGTTTTCCGCGGTCGCGGTTATGCTGCCAAGCCCTGACACCGGATAATTCTCCAGCAGGCTATCCGCCAGTCGTCTCTCGGTCGGGGTCAGGCCGTCATAACTGCGGCGGATGACGTCTGACACTGTGCGCGAGGTTTCCTGCACGGATGCTATGTTCCCCTCCGGTCTCTGCCGGTTGATGAAATTAACAATTGCCGGGCCGTTTCTGTCAATGGCGGTATTGAAAAGATTTTTTCAGAAAGCCGATTGACCTTCTGCAAAAGATGAAGAATTCTTTTCTTCAATCTTCGTTAACGAATGCGGCGAGGCCTGCATGCTCGTTCAGTCGGCGGTTTTGACAGAGGCGGATGGCGATCCGGTTGCCGTGGAAAACGGCGGCGGTTGCAGCGATGTGCTGCTGGTCTGCGAACATGCTTCCAACCGCCTGCCGGAAGCCTACGGCGACTTGGGTCTGCCGGCGGATGCGCTCCACTCCCACATCGCCTGGGATCCGGGTGCGCTCGCGGTCTCGCGCCTGATGGCAACAAATCTTGATGCCACGCTGATCTATCAGCGCTTTTCGCGGCTGATCTACGATTGCAATCGGCCGCCGCAATCACCGGAAGCCATACGCGATGTCAGTGAGGTCTTTCGTATTCCCGGCAACGAGAACCTGTCGGAGGCGGAGAAGGCGCGACGCACGGCGGCGCTCTATCTGCCGTTTCAGAAGCGGATTGCTGAGGAGATCGCTGCCCGGACAAAAGCGCGCAGGGCGACTGTGCTGGTAACGGTACACAGCTTTACGCCGGTCTACTACGGAAAAAAGCGGCAAGTCGAAATCGGCATTCTTCACGATGCGGATAACCGGCTGGCAGACCGCATGCTGACGGCGGCAGCTGATACAAGGCTCTACCACATCGAGCGCAACGAACCTTACGGGGCCGCCGATGGCGTGACCCACACGCTGGAAGTTCACGCCCTGCCGGGGGGGCTTTTGAATGTCATGATCGAGATAAGGAATGATTTGATTGAAGAGGAGGTCGGCCAGAGGGTCGTGGCCGATTTCCTGACCGGTCTGCTGCGGGAAAGCCTCGCAGCCGGCGGTCGTTAGGACCCAAGGGAAACAGCACTGCATTCCACCGACACCGAAATATCGGGCGGCGGACACGAACTGAACTGGGGGCGCTCTCCGGCCATTCTGGCCGGTCGCCTGTTTTTTCTTTGATCAGGAGAGAAGGCATGGAAAGTTCATCATCAGGGGTCAGCTACAAGAAGGCTGACGCATCCTATTTCGAAAAGAGGCACCTATCCCGTTATGCGGGCGTGTGGTCGCTTTGGGCACTTGGCGTCGGAGCGGTCATTTCCGGCCATTTCTCCGGCTGGAATTTTGGTTTCGCCACGGGCGGATGGGGCGGCATGCTGGTGGCTGGCATCATCATCGCCATCATGTATCTCGGCCTGACCTTCTCGATCGCGGAGATGAGCCCGGCGCTGCCGCATACCGGTGCCGCCTATTCCTTCGCCCGCACCGCCATGGGGCCGTGGGGCGGTTTCATCACCGGCTTGTGTGAAAACGTCGAATACGTGCTGACGCCGGCGGTCATCGTCACCTTCATCACGGCTTACGTGAACACCATCCTGGGGCTGGATCCGGCCTATTCACCGCTTTTATGGGTGTTCTTCTACGCGGTCTTTCTCGGCCTCAACATTTTCGGGCTGGAACTGTCGTTCAAGGTGACGCTGGTGATCACGCTGATTTCGCTGGCGGTGCTGGTGTTCTTCTGGGTGAGCGCCATCCCGAACATGGATTTTTCCCGCTGGGCGCTGAATATCGGCGTCGGGCCCGATGGCGCGCCGATGGAACTGCCGGAAGGCAATGGCTCGTGGTTCCCCTTCGGGTTCTCCGGCGTGCTGGCAACACTGCCCTTTGCCGTTTGGCTCTTTCTCGCCATCGAGCAGCTGCCGCTGGCGGCGGAAGAATCCGTCGATCCGAAACGCGACATGCCCAAGGGTATCATTCTCGGCATCATCACGCTGATGGTATCCGCCTTCATGATCGTGCTGCTCAATCCGTCGCTGCCGGGCGTCGGCGCCTTCCATCTCGGTTCTGCACTGGAGCCGCTGCTCGACGGTTTCAAGGCGGTGTATGGCGATAGCGGCGTTGTGGTTCTCGGTCTCGTCGCGCTGACGGGCCTCATCGCCAGTTTCCACACGATTCTTTATGCACAGGGACGTCAGATCTATTCGCTCTCGCGTGCCGGTTATTTCCCGACCGCGCTGTCGATCACCCATTCGCGCTTCAAGACCCCGCATATCGCCATGTTGACGGGTGCGAGCGTTGGCCTCGCCGTCATGCTGGTCATCTGGTTTGCGCTGGGGGCTGAAGCGGGCGGCAGCGTCATCGGCGCGGTGCTGCTGAACATGGCCGTGTTCGGAGCAATGTTTTCCTACATCATGCAGGCAATCTCCTTCATCCTCCTGCGGAAAAACCTGCCGAATATCGAGCGGCCGTTCCGCTCTCCGCTCGGCGTGCCCGGTGCGGCGCTGACGGTCATCATCGCCTGCGTGACGCTGGTCTATCAGGTGCAGGACCCCAATTTCACCAAGGGTGTTTTGTGGGTCGCCGTGTGGTTCGCCGTTGCCATTGCCTATTTCGCGCTGATCGGCCGTCACAAGCTGATCCTGTCGCCGGAAGAGGAATTTGCGCTGGAGCACAAGGAAAAGGCGGTTGCCGCCTCGGCGGCTGCACGCGCCTGAGATCAGTGACGGAAGAGGGCCGGCGGCGTGCAGCCGCCGGTCGACATATCAGAAAATCCGATAAAATCGGGGTGCTGCATGACCACCGCATATACATTCGAAGACTTGAAGGCCGATGTCGCGGAAGGCGTCATCGATACCGTGCTTGCTTGCCAGGTGGACATGCAGGGCCGACTGATGGGCAAGCGCTTTCAGGCGGAATTTTTCGTCGAAAGCGCCTGGAAGGAGACGCATAGCTGCAACTACCTTCTGGCCACCGATATCGAGATGGAGACGGTGGGCGGCTACAAGGCGACGAGCTGGGAGGCGGGTTACGGCGATTATACGATGAAGCCGGACCTATCGACGCTGCGCCGCATTCCCTGGCTGGAAGGCACGGCTCTGGTGCTTTGCGACGTGCTCGATCACCACACCCATGAAGAGGTGCCGCATTCGCCGCGCGCCATCCTGAAAAAGCAGGTGGCGCGGCTGGAAGCCATGGGCATGAAGGCCTTCATGGCGACAGAACTTGAGTTCTTTCTGTTCGACCAGACCTATGAGCAGGCTCAGGCTTCCGGTTACCGCAGCCTGAAACTGGCGAGCGCCTATAACGAGGACTACCACATCTTTCAGACCACCAAGGAAGAGGATGTGATGCGGGCAATCCGCACTGGCTTGCAGGGAGCCGGCATCCCTGTCGAAAATTCCAAGGGCGAAGCATCGGCGGGGCAGGAGGAGATCAACGTCCGTTACACCGACGCCCTGACCATGGCCGACCGGCACGTGATCGTCAAAAACGGCTGCAAGGAAATCGCCTTCTTCAAGGGCAAGGCCATCACCTTCCTCGCCAAATGGCATTATTCAGCCGCAGGTTCGTCCTCGCATATCCACCAGTCGCTGTGGAGCAAGGACGGGAAGACACCGCTTTTCTTCGACAAGGACGGGGAGTGCGGCATGTCGGAAACCATGCGGCATTACATGGCCGGCCTGCTCGCCCATGCCGGCGAGATCACCTATTTCCTCGCGCCCTATATCAACTCTTACAAACGGTTCGTGGCGGGCACGTTCGCGCCGACCAAGGCGGTATGGTCGAAAGACAATCGCACGGCCGGTTATCGTCTCTGCGGAGAGGATACCAAGGCGGTGCGTGTCGAATGCCGTGTCGGTGGTGCTGATCTCAATCCGTATCTGGCCATGGCAGCGCTGATCGCCGCCGGTATCGACGGTATCGAAAAGAAGATGGCGCTTGAACCGGCCTTCGTCGGTGACGCCTACAGCATCAAGAATGTGCGCGAAATTCCGGTGACCTTACGGGCTGCGACCGAGGTGATGACCGGATCGGCCATGCTTAGAGAGGCTTTTGGCGACGACGTGATCGATCATTACACGCGGGCGGCGCGCTGGGAGCAGGAGGAATACGACCGGCGGGTGACCGACTGGGAAGTGGCGCGTGGGTTCGAAAGAGCATGAGGAAACCGCAATCGACCTTGCGGGATTGTTGAGTTTTTATCGATAATCGCCTAGGTTGAATGCAGGTTTTCAAGGATGAAGCCATGACCAAGATCGATAGTGACTGGTTTTATGCGAGGCTGAAGGAAATCGGCGCCTCCAGTAGCGAGCTTGCCAAATTTCTCAAGCTCGATCCGAGCTCCGTTTCGCGCATGCTGAAGGGCGATCGCAAGATGAGCGCCGAGGAACAGGATGGAGTGGCGGAGTATCTCAGGGTGTCGCCGCTTGAAATCGCCGCGCATCGGCGGGGAGGTGTCATCGGTTTCGCCGAGGATAACCAGAGCAGCTATGACAGCGCGATCGACGCTGCCGAGCATCCCGCCGAACAGCGCCCTCGGCGCATTAGGCAGGAAGGGCTCGATCTCGAAGCGACCAATTTTTACGATCGTGTGCGGGGATGCATGAAGGGCACGGTCACGATCGCAGCTGGTGTGGATTTGACTGAACCTGTCGATCCCGATTGGGCTGATGCCTATGAGAACTGACCGTTATCTGTTCGATACCTGCGCCTTGATCTATCTTGCTGAGGACGAGGCCATCCATGCGGACGCGCAGCGCGTGTTGCGCAGCATCGAGCCAGTTTCCGATCGGGTATGGGTTTCGGTCTTTTCAGCTTGGGAAATCGGCATGCTGGTCGGCAAGGGGCGCCTGATTATCCGCAGGGATCCGAAATTGTGGTTCGACGAAGCCGTTGCGAGACTGGCGGCGCGGCTTGCCAATGTGTCCTCCGACATTCTCCTGAAATCCTGTTTTCTTCCCGACCCGATCCATCGGGACCCAGCCGACCGTATCCTTATCGCGACGGCTCGCGAACACGACCTCACCATCATCACGCGCGATCGCGCCATCCTCGACTACGGGGCTGCGGGTCATGTCCGCACGCTCGCCTGCTGACACGTTGCTGAATTGGGAGTTTTTCTGGAAATGACGATGATCCAATGCATTTCACCGGTCGATGGTTCGGTTTATGCCGAGCGTCCGGTGCTCTCTCTCGATGCGGCAAAAGCTGCGGTTGAGCGTGCGCGAAAAGCGCAGAAAAACTGGGCTAAGCGGCCGCTTGAAGAGCGTGTGCAACTGGTGCTGAAAGGTGTCGCCCGGCTCAACGAGATGGTCGACGAGGTTGTGCCGGAACTGGCCTGGATGATGGGACGGCCGGTGCGCTATGGCGGCGAGTTCAAAGGTTTCAACGAGCGATCCAATTACGTGGCCTCCATCGCTGCCGATGCCCTGAAGCCGATCGAGGTGGAAGACAGCCAGAGTTTTGCCCGACTCATCAAGCGCGAGCCACATGGCGTCGTTTTTGTCATCGCGCCGTGGAACTATCCATACATGACAGCCATCAACACGGTGGCGCCGGCTCTGATGGCTGGCAATACCGTCATCATCAAGCATGCGGCCCAGACGCTTTTGGTGGGTGAGCGCATGGTGCGGGCCTTTGCCGAGGCCGGCGTGCCGGAAGACGTTTTTCAGAATGTCTTTCTCGACCACGAGACCAGTGCAGCACTGATCGCCGCCGGTTCGTTCAACTTCATCAATTTCACCGGTTCGGTGGAGGGCGGGCGCGCCATCGAGCGTGCGGCTGCCGGCACGTTTACGGGCTTGGGGCTGGAGTTGGGCGGGAAGGACCCCGGATATGTGATGGAGGATGCCGATCTCGATGCCGCCGTCGATACGCTGATGGATGGCGCGACCTTCAATTCCGGCCAGTGCTGTTGCGGCATCGAGCGCATCTATGTGCATGAAAGCCTCTACGACGCCTTCGTCGAAAAATCGGTAGCGTGGGTATCGAACTACAAGCTCGGCAATCCGCTGGATCAGGATACGACGCTCGGGCCGATGGCCAACAGGCGGTTTGCCAAAGTTGTGTGCGAGCAGGTGGCCGATGCCGTGGCGAAGGGTGCGAAGGCGCTGGTCGATCCCAAACTCTTCCCGGCTGATGATGGTGGCGCCTATCTCGCGCCGCAGGTGCTTGTGGATGTCGATCACTCGATGGCTTTCATGCGTGAAGAGACCTTTGGACCGGCGGTCGGCATCATGAAGGTGAAGAGCGATGACGAGGCGCTAGCGCTGATGAATGACAGCCAATACGGGCTGACGGCTTCGCTCTGGACCAAGGATGTCGAGCGCGCGTCACGCATCGGTGCTGAGATCGAGACCGGCACCGTGTTCATGAACCGCGCCGATTATCTCGACCCCGCGCTGGTCTGGACCGGCGTCAAGCAGACCGGTCGCGGTGGCTCGCTGTCGGTTCTCGGTTTCCACAATCTCACGCGTCCAAAATCATACCACCTGAAGAAGGTTACAGCATGAACATCGTTGCGAACTGGAGTTACCCGACTGCCGTCAAGATGGGGCGTGGCCGGATCAAGGAACTGGCAGAGGCCTGCAAAACGCTGGGCATGAAAAAGCCGCTGTTGATTACCGATCGCGGTCTTTCGACCATGGCAATCACGGCAACGGCGCTTGATATGCTGGAAGAGGCCGGTCTCGGTCGTGCGATTTTTGCTGAAGTCGATCCCAACCCGAACGAGATCAATCTCGAAGCCGGCATCAAGGCCTATCGCGATGGCGGACATGACGGCGTTGTCGCTTTCGGCGGCGGCTCAGGGCTGGATCTCGGCAAATGCGTGGCCTTCATGGTCGGGCAGGCGCGGCCGGTCTGGGATTTTGAGGATATCGGCGACTGGTGGACGCGGGCGTCCATCGAAGGCATCGCGCCGATCGTGGCGGTGCCGACCACGGCCGGCACCGGTTCGGAGGTCGGTCGTGCCTCGGTCATCACCAATTCGCAGACGCATGTGAAGAAGATCATTTTTCATCCGAAATTCTTGCCCGGCGTGGTGATATGCGATCCGGAACTGACTGTCGGCATGCCGAAAGTGATTACAGCGGGCACTGGCATGGACGCGTTCGCCCATTGCCTCGAAGCCTATTCTTCGCCCTTCTATCACCCGATGTCGGCGGGCATTGCGCTCGAGGGCATGCGTCTGGTGAAGGAATTTTTGCCGCGCGCCTATCACGAGGGCACGGATATCGAGGCGCGCAGCAACATGATGGCAGCGGCTGCCATGGGCGCGGTTGCCTTCCAGAAGGGGCTTGGCGCCATCCATGCGCTCTCGCATCCGATCGGCGCCGTCTACAATACCCATCATGGCATGACCAATGCGGTGGTGATGCCGGCCGTGCTTCGCTTTAATCGCTCGGCGATCGAGGAGAAGATCGCCCGAGCCGCCGCCTATCTCGGTATATCCGGCGGCTTTGACGGTTTTTATGATTACGTCCTTTCGCTGCGCGCCGAACTCGGCGTTCCCGAGACGCTTTCCGCCATGGGAATCACTCCGGATCGGCTCGACGAATTGTCTGCCATGGCGATCGAGGATCCGAGTGCCGGCGGGAACCCGGTGGCCATGACGCTGGAGAACACGAAAACGCTGTTTCGCGACTGCTTTTAACGTTTTTTCGGGCAGGGCGCTCTCGTCTTGCAGCACGAATAGTCAGAGAAACCCGCCGCTTGCCGGCGGGTTTTCATGTCTTATGGGCGATGCCCAAAACTCAATCATTATATTAACGATATCTGAATTAATATCTTGTTAACCATGATTGGAAAGGATGTGAACATCGGCGCCATGTTTCCCGGCGCCCCTTCAGGAGCGATGCGGCTCGCACCTTTTCGAGGATTTTTCGCATGCCAGTGATCTCATTCGCAAATGCCAAGGGCGGCGCCGGCAAGACGACGGCTGCCCTTCTGCTGGCAACAGAACTTGCTCATTCCGGCCACCGCGTGACGCTGATCGATGCCGATCCGCAGCGCTGGATCAGCCAGTGGGCGCAGATGTCCGGTTCTATCCGCAATATAGAAGTGATCTCCGAGGTGAGCCTTGCGTCGCTGCAATGTCATCTGCGCGAGATGGCCGCGCAGACCGATTACTTCATCATCGATCTTGCCGGTGCCCGCGATGCGCTGGTGACGACCGCCATCGGTCTTTCCGATCATGTGATGATCCCGGTCCAGGGTTCGGCCATGGATGCCAAGGGCGCGGCGCAGATCCTCGATCTTCTCGCCATGATGAAGGAAAAGGCCAATCTCGATATCGCCCATTCCGTCGTCCTGACGCGTGTCGCCTCGATGGTGACGACCAAGGCATTGGTGGCGATCAAGGGCCTGCTGGCGGCGCGCGGTGTCAATGTGCTGAACACGCCCATCAATGAACGCAGCGCCTTCAAGGAACTGTTCGAGGTCGGGGGCACGTTGCATACGCTCGATCCCGCAAAAGTCAGCAATGTCGACAAGGCGCGTGAGAATGCCGGTGCCTTTGCGAGCGAAGTGATGCGGCTGATGCCTGTCAGGGTCGTGCGTTCGGGCTTGCCGCGTATCTTGTCATTCCGCCGTCAGGCGGCGTGACGCGCGGACCCGGTCAGAGAGGACATCCCCCCGAATGCCTGTAGACGACTGGGCGACAGTGTCGGAAATGGCCCTGCGATTTTAGACGAATGTTCAGTTTTTTGATCCTTTGCTTCGGTCAGGCATTCTTGATCGGAGCAAGGACATGGGTGGGGTGACCCTTGACGAGGTGGATGGTCAGATCGCGCGGGGCTTTCGTGCCCTGCGTTTTCGTCCACGAATAGAGGCGCTGTTTCGTAGAGACTACGCTGCCGAGCGCGCGAGGCTGGTGGTGACATGGGGCGTTGTCGGAGCCGTCATCTACAATCTGATCTATTTCGCCGATAGCATCATGGTGAGCGACATGCTGGCGGAGGTGGTTGCCCTGCGCATGCTCGTCTTTACGCCGCTGGTGGTGGTCGCCGTCATGATCGCACGCGGATGGCCGAACGCGCTCCTATATGATGTCCTGACGGTGGTCATCTCCTTTCTTGCTGTCACCTTGCCGATGTTTGCAGCCATGAGCAGCGACAGCGCCTATCTGTTCGTCTATCAGAGCTTTAATGCCGCAGCCTTCCTGTTCTTCGTCATTTCGCTACGTCCGCGTTTTCCGGCCGTGCTGTTCGGGCTGCTCGTCATGTGCCTGTCGCATTTTACCACCACGCGGCTGGCAGGCTCTTTCGATACCGTTTCGTATTCCGGCATCGTCATCTTTTATCTCACTCTGTCGGTCTTTCTGGCGGCGAGTGCATATTTCCTTGAATGGACGGATCGTCAGAATTTTCTCAATCAGTTGCGTGGCGGCCTTCTTTATCGGCAGCTCGAAAGCATTTCTGAACGGGATGAACTGACCGGCCTTTTGAACCGGCGTTCGCTGGCACGGTTCGGTGAAACGATCTGGAGTGATACGGCAAACCAGCCGATGGTTTCCGCCATCCTGCTGGATATCGATCATTTCAAGCGGTTCAACGACGTGCATGGCCATATCGAGGGGGATTCCTGTATCCGCGCCGTGTCGAATTGCATTCGCGACAACGTGCAAGAAACATCCCGGGTTTTCCGCTTCGGCGGGGAAGAAATCCTGATTCTGTCCTGCGGTCAGGATCCGCTTCAGGTCGTGGCCACGGCGGAGCGCATCCGAAACGCGATCGAACAAATGGGCATACCGAATGGCGGACTGGGCAACGCCTGCGTGACGGCAAGTCTGGGAGTTGCCTCTGCGATTCCTTCCGACATCAGGCTGGAAGAATTGCTGCGCAAGGCAGATGATGCCCTCTATGAGGCAAAACGACGTGGCCGAAACATTGTCGCGATTGCCGAGGAAGAGTTGGAGCCGGCGATGTCTCTGGCCTGAGATCGGCTTGGAGTGGCGATCTACGATGACTGCTGCGTGGGTGGGCCATCCAGACGTTTCGACCAGTCTTCGACCGTCCCGCTGTCCAGGCGGCGTGCGGCATAATCTCGCCATCCGGCGGCAAGCCCATCAAGCGTGGCGATGCCGCGTAATTCCGCGCTATCAAGCCGGTCGATATAAAAGGCGCGCCAAATGCGGGCAATCGTCCATTCCGGCGTCTTGCGCTCCAGAAGGGTCAGCCGGTCGTCCGGGCCAACCGTGCCGGTTTCGATAACGCGATAATACCAGCCGGTGCGACCTGTCTCCTGCACCTCGCGCGCCATGGTTCTGCGGCCAAATCGTTCGTTCAGCCGCCAGCAGGGCTGTCGCCCCTGACTGACCTCGACGGTGGCCGAGCCAAGCCGAAAGATGTCGCCGATGGCGACATCTGCCTCAGTCATGCCACAGGTGGAGATGTTCTCGCCGAAAGCGCCTTGCGTCGAAAGGCGAGGATGTTCGCCGAGGATTTCCGCCCAGGCCGCGTAGTGTTCGAACGGGTAATGATGCACCGCCTTTTCCGGGCCACCGTGTTTTGCCGTATCGCCCTGTTCGTCGCCGACAAGGCCGGTTTTCGAGAGCGCAAGCGAAGCATGTACTTGTGTCTTGTCGATGCCGCTTGGCATATTGCGAGGGCCGAGCGGCGCCAGCCTGCCGATGCGCAGGCTGAGGATGGCGAAGTCTTTCATCTGCCTGTTTCCAGTCCGGCGAGCCATTCGCCCAGCATCAAGCGGGATGCCTGACGCAGACACGGACCAAACGTTTGCGCATCCCGACGCAGGGCAGGGATGTCGATGCCGGAGCCGGAAAGCTCTGCGGCGTGGCCGACCAGCCAGCGTTCGAACCGCTCATCGGTTTCCGCTTCCGGGTGGAATTGTAAACCGAGGATGTTGGCTCCGATGGCAAAAGCCTGCTGCTCTACGAGACTGGAGGACGCGAGGTTTTTTGCGTCCTTCGGCAGGCAATAGGTGTCGCCATGCCAATGCAGTACGGCCACGCCTTCGAGATGGGTCAGAGCGCTGGCCCTGCCTTCGTCTGTCAGGGTCAGTTCGGAAAAGCCGATCTCCTTGAGGCCGGTGGCAAACACCTTTTCGCCGAGCGCGGCGGCAATCAGCTGGGCGCCGAGGCAGATGCCGAGCGTTGGCAGGTTTGCAGTCAGTCGCGTGCGAATGAATTCCCGTTCGGCGTCGAGAAACGGATACACGGTTTCATAAACGCCGATCGGTCCTCCGAGGATGACCAGCAGGTCGGGAGCAAGCGGATCGCCGTTGCAGAAATCGGCATCGCCGACATTGGTATAGCGGATGTCGTAACCGGCTTGCGCCAGCACGTCGCCGAAAGAGCCGAGATCCTCGAAATGGATATGGCGGATCACAAGCGCGTTTCTGGTCATTTTCGTCTCCTTCATGCTGTAGAAGCGGCCGGCAATGCGCAGCGGCCATCGGCGCAATCATCGGCGGTGTCGGTCTTTTGGTCGGTCCTTAGAGCAGGCGTTGCACTGGACAGCATCATGGCGATACGCGCGCCAAGCGCCAGATCATCCTCGACCCCGAATGCGTGGTGCTGGATCGTGCCGTCGCGGCCGATCAGCACGGAAGATGGCGTTCCGCGCATGCCGAAACGCTGCATCGTCACCGGAATGTCCGAATCCGGATCGGCCAGATCGACGCCGACCGGCGAGGTGATGCGGTATTCGTGCAGGAAAGCGCGCAACGTGATCGGCGTCATGGCCGCATGATGTTCGAAGACGGTGTGAATACCGATGACAGCCAGGTCGCTTTTGCCAAACACCTGTTCGATACGACGGACCTGGGGCAGGGCGTCGGAGATGCATCCGGGGCATAGAAGCTGGAAACTGTGCAGGAAGACGGGTCTGCCGCGCAGGCCCGCAAGCGTGATGGCTGCGGGCGTGTTGAACCATTCGCTGACGGCCAGTTCCGGCGCATACCGTATCTTTTGCTGAAGCATGATGTTCTCCTTTGATGAGGCGGGCCGTTCGGCCTTGCCGGAGATGATGGGATCAGGCTGCATGCGAGTGGGCGAGATGGTTGTTGTTGCGTCATCGGCAGCAATAGGGGTAATCCTCACCATGTTCCTTCTCTCTCGCAAGCCTGGAGGGGAGAATAGGCCGGTTCGTCGATGGCAGTCGACGAACCGGCGCACGAGCGATGCCGGTGTCAGGCGTCGCTTCAGGACTTATTTGCCTCTATCGACCTTGCCGGGCAGGCTCAGATCGCCCGAGGCGACCTTGAAGACATCGCTGACGCAGAGAAGCGGTGCATGCAGGTTGCCATTTACCTTCAGGCCGGCCGTCACACCATCGAAGGAAGCGCCCTTGATGCCGTTGATCAGGTTCAGCGGGATCTCCACATCGACCGTGTCACCGGTGAACGTGGTCTTGTATTCGGGGCTGTCGATGAGAAGAGGCACGCCGGGCCATGTTTTCGGCACCTTTGGCTTGGTGCCGGCCGGGATGTCGATCACCTTGAGACCGGCGCCACAGGCCGCGTCCTTGGCCAGAACCACCCAGTGTGGATGCCAGATGTGGCGGTTCTTGGCGCCATTGGCCGCATCGTCGAAGTCCGGGTGAAACGTGACCGCCAGCGCCACGATGCCCTGCTTTTTCTCGAAACCGATCTCGCCGCTATCGAGGCTGGTCGGCCAGACATAGGCATAGACGCTGGAGCCTTCGAACTTGCCGGTGGCATCCGGCTTGTCCGTGCCGGCTTGGCCACGCACGCGGGTGCTGAACATGGCCCTGTCGCCTTTGGTGGTGATCTTCGTCTCGATGATATCGAGCGAGGCCTGTACGGCCTGTTTCGGTTCGGCCTTGATCGAGTGGGCACTGGCAGGTGATTGGCATAGCAGCGCCGTTCCGGCGACGGCGAGCGTCCCGGTTATCAGTTTTCTCAGCATGGGATTGTTGTCCTTTCTGTTGGCCTGGAGGGTGGTTATCCCGCTTGAAACGCTTCCCAGGTGGCAGCCCGGAAAGTGGGATCAGCTTGTTCGTGATCGCGGCAATCGACGCGCAACTCGCGGCGGCCGAAGGCGGCGTTGACGAAATGACAGTGATAGGGTTTTTCCGCCTGCGGGTGGAGGAAGGGGTCGAAATGACGACAGCTGGTACACATGCGCTGCACGGGAACGGCGTCGCGTTCCTGCAGATCGCGGATCATGCTGACCAGCGTCACAAGAAGCTCCTCTTGCCGGTTATCTTCCAGCGCTCCGATGGCCTTGTCGATCTGGTCGCTTCCGTCTTCCTGCCTGAGCAGGTTGATGCCAGCCTTGCTGATGCGGACGCTGACAGAGCGCGCATCGGTCATGCCCGGATGTTTCTCCACATGGCCCTTCCTTTCGAGCGCATTGATGGAGTCGCTGGCGGAGGGTTGCGAGACGCCGAGTTGAACGGCGATTTCCCGCACACCAAGTCCTTGCGGCCGCCCCTCGAGCAATGTGAGAATCGACAGTTGCGTGGGATTGAGGCCGAGTGATTTAGCCCTATCCCATTCGTCCGCGCGCAGCACCGTCGCAAGCCGCGAAAGGCCTTCGCGGATGCGATATTCGATCGACAACGGGTTTCTCGGCGTTTCCATGAAATCGAATATAAATAGGAGTCCTATTTATATCAAGTGACTTTCCGACTGTCCAAAAACAAAACCCCGGAAGCGGACTTCCGGGGTGTCTGATCGGCGTGTTGTGAGATTGGATTATTCCATGAATTCCACGGTTGTCCCCGGCTTGACCATCTTGGCCAGTTCCGTTGCATCCCAATTCGTGAGGCGGATACAGCCGTGACTGTTGGTCTTGCCGATCTTAGAAGGCTCGGGCGTGCCGTGGATACCATAGGTCGGTTTGGAGAGGGCAATCCAGACCGTGCCGACCGGGCCATTCGGACCCGGCGGGATCTGCAGGATTTCCTTGTTTTCACCCTGGGTGAAATTGATTTTTGGATTGTAGGTGTAACCCGGGTTCAATGCGATGCGGGCAACGGTATGATTGCCGGAGGGCGACGGCGTGTCCGAGGAGCCGATCGTGGCTGGATAGGCGGCAATCAATTTGCCGTCTTCACCATAAGCAAACACCTGCTTGCGCCCCTTGTCGGCGATGATGCGGGTGACATTGCCGGTTTTGACCGGACCGGGATTGATGACCTTGATGATCGTGCCCGGAATGGTGAAGTCGGCATTCGGGTTCAGAGCCTTCAGATAACCTTCGTCCATATGAAACTGTTCGGCCAGCTTTTCGCTGGTCGATGTGTACGACATGGCCGGCAGCTGCGCCTTATGGGCATAGTCGTCTGGAATGGAGGCAACATAGGGACCGGCCGCATCGGCGGCGGTGATCGTGTACTCGGTAATCGGCATGCCGCCGGAATAGGAAAGCCGCTGGATGATGTCATCGGCATTGTTGGGGTCCAGCGTCTCGCCGGTCATTTCCTGCCAGGCGGCGATCGCCTTGTTGACATTGTCGCCGAGGCGGCCGTCGATCACGCCCGGCGAAATGCCTTCGCGGTCGAGAAAGACCTGGAGGGCTGCGATCTCGGCCTGCGGCTTGTTGGTCACGGTAATAGTCGGGCCGGAATGTTTTGGCTCCGGTCCCAGCGGCTGCGTCTGGTTCGGCTCGATCGAGGCGTAGTCCGGATCGTATTGTGCCGGGTCATTCGACGGCGCGTCGAGCGGCAGGCGGGTAATCGACCCGCGGTCCGGTACGGAGCCGGTGACTTCGCCGTCATACTGGCCGCCATTGCCGCGATAATCGCGGTAATCCCGATATCCCGGCGAAACACCGGGAACCGGTTCGCTGCGGGCGTAGCCACCGCGATCGCGACGGCTCTGCTGCTGCATTTCGGTGGCAACGACGTTGCCGCCACGGTCCATATAGACGCGACGGCCGCTGCGATCGCGGGTCACGACAAATTCGCCGGGTTCCGGCGTGTAATCCAGGATGTAGCCTTCGGGCGTGACGAGTGTCGGCTGTTCGCCGCCATATTGGCGCTCATACTGATAATCCGGCGCTCCGCCGTAATCGCGGTACATGACCTGCGCCTGAACCGGCGCGCTGACCGCCGTCAGGGTTATGAGGCTGAGACTTGTAACGAGACTGCGCTTCACGATATCACCGATCCTTAAACTTCATCACCAACCCGCAAGGGTGGCGTCTCGTTCCAACATTGGTCTTCATTGTCCAGACTAATTAATTGCGACTCTAGTGTGGAAAAAATGAACTCCTGGTGAAAGCGGCGTTAAAATTAACGTGTTTGTTCGTTTACCAATAACAATAATCTCGGGGAGGGCATGAAATGAAGGCATTTGCCACTGGAGTGGGACCAAAACTGTTGCTTGATCCGACATCGGTTCTCGATATCGGTTCCTGTATCGTCGGCGATGTGGACGTGGCGCCAGGCCGCGCCATTCCCGATGATGGCGATCCGCGAATCGATCATTCTCTCGAAGGGTTCCTGTTTACCTGTGGGCCGGACCACATCCGCCATCCCGACGTGATCGATGGCCGTGCTGACGGCAAAAGATATCCGCTGCATGGATCGTTCTCGGCGCATCCTGCGGACATCCTGTTCTGGGATGCGCAGGGCGAGGACGCCGAATGCCATGCCAAGGTGTCCGTGACGCTGGCGGACGGCGGTTCAGCCGTCTTGGAGCGGCATTGGCGTATCGATGGGCAGACGGGTGAGGTTTCGCTCAGAGACCGCGTGACCAATACCGGTTCGACGCCGTTTGCGCGCGTTCACATGTATCACATGAACCTTGGTGCATGGCTGTTTGACGACGGTGTGAAACTGTCCGGACGTATGTTTGAGGACGGTGCCTTGCCGTGGAATTTTGGCGAAGATCCGGGCAGCGTTTTTTGCGTGCCGGCAGCGGAAGATGGCGAGGAATGGGCGCAGATGTCGCTCGGGCCCATCGCTGCGCTCGATGGTCGTGTGCTGCACGTCCGGTTCAAGACGGACACGCTGCCGTACCTGCAGATGTGGCGAAACCAGAAAGCGCCGGCACATGTGCTCGGCATCGAGCCGGTGTCGCATCGCCTGGCGGAGCGTGCCGAGTTGGCTAAGGCCGGGGAACTCGTGATGGTGCAGCCGGGCGAAAGCACCGACTATGCGCTGCGCTTTGCATTTGTCTAAAACATTGGTGCGGCTTGCATTGACGCTCCGCGCCGCATCACGCTAAGTGATGCCCACAAAGACATTACCGGAGGGTCACGCATGGATATCCGCCCGATCAACGACGAATATTCGGTCAGCGGCCAGATCACGGTCGAAGACGTCGATCAGGTCAAGGCGCAAGGGTTCAAGTCGATCGTCTGCAACCGTCCTGATGAAGAAGAGCCAGGTCAGCCGAGCTTTGCCGAGATTGCCGCTCGTGCGCAGGAACTGGGTCTGCAGATCCGCCATATTCCGGTCGGCCGCATGGGCCTGACGCCCGAAGGCGTGACCGAAATGGTGGATGCCCTGGAAGACCTGCCCAAGCCGATGCTCGGTTATTGCCGCTCGGGCGCCCGCTCGACCGCCATCTACGAACAAAGCCAGCGTTTCCGCGGCTGATTTTCGCCTCCGGTACCCTGTTCGGTGCCGGCTTCTCCACGCTCGCATTTTTCTCGAGGAGCTTTCCCATGACCATCAAGCGCATCGATTCCGGCGCCCGCATGAGCGGCGCAGTCATCCATGGCAACACCGTTTACTTGGCCGGCCAGGTCGGTGAAGGTGATACCGTTACCGAACAGTGCAAGGACGCGCTGGGCGAAGTCGATCGTCTGTTGGCTGCTGCTGGTACCGACAAGTCGAAGATCCTGCAGACGCTGATCTACATTTCCGACATTTCCTATTTCGCCGAAATGAACGCTGCCTGGGAAGCCTGGGTCGATCCGGCCAACACACCGGCCCGCGCCACCAGCGAAGCCAAGCTGGCTGCTCCGAAGTACAAGGTCGAATTCATCGTCACAGCGGCGATCTGATTTTTTATACTGTTCAATGAAAAGGCCGGGGCGTCATGCGATGCCCCGGCCTTTTTCGTTTGAACTGTTGTTCAGACCTTGTCGCGGATCTGTGTCAGCGTTTTCGCCGGCGTGATGGCTTCGGGATCGAGCCGCACCTCGATGATCGACGGCTTGCCGCTTGCGCGTGCCCGCTCATAGGCAGGGCCGAAATCCTCGGTTTTTTCCACCAGTTCGCCATGGCCACCAAAAGCCTCAGCATAGGCGACGAAATCCGGGTTCATCAGATCAGTGGCGCTGACACGGCCGGGATATTCGCGTTCCTGATGCATGCGGATCGTGCCGTAGATGCCGTTATTGACCAGAACGGTGATGATCGGCAGGTCGTAACGCACGGCAGTGATGAATTCCTGCCCGTGCATCAGAAAGCAGCCATCGCCGGCAAAACACACGACTTCACGCTGCGGAAACAACTGCTTGGCGGCAACGGCTGCGGGAAGGCCGTAGCCCATCGAGCCGGATGTGGGGGCCGCCTGCGTGTTGAACCGCTGGAAACGGTGGAAGCGGTGCAGCCATGTGGCGTAATTGCCGGCGCCATTGGTGAAGATCGCATCCTTCGGGGTGTTGGCTTCGATCCATTCCATGATCGGGCCCATCTGCACGTCGCCGGGGCCAGTCTTTGGTGGTGTCGACCATTTTTCATAGGCCGCATGCATCTCGGCCGTCCGATCGGCCCAGACCGGATTTTTCGGCGCGGGCAAATCCTTCAACGCCGAAACGAATTCGGCAGGGGCGGCGCAGATCGCAAGGTCCGGCCGATAGACCCGGCCCAGCTCTTCCGGGTCGGGGTAGACATGCACAAAAGCCTGCGCCGGGTAGGGGATGTCGACCAGCGTGTAACCCGAGGACGGCATTTCCGAGAGGCGGCCGCCGAGAAGAACCAAAAGGTCGGATTCCTTGATCTCCTTGGACAGCGCCGGGTTGATGCCGATGCCTACATCGCCGGCATAGTTCGGATGCGTGTGATCGAACAGCATCTGGCGGCGGAAGGAGCAGCCGACCGGCACCTTGAATTTTTCGGCAAATTCTTGGAAGTCGGCAACCGCCTGTTCGCTCCATCGGGTGCCGCCGAGAATGAACATCGGCCGTTTGGCCTTGGAGAGAACCGAGGCGAAAGTGGCGATCTGCGATGCGCCGGGATGGCTTTCGACCGGGGTGTAAGGTTTTGCCGTAACGGTTTCCACTTCTTCCACCAGCATGTCTTCCGGCAGGGTCAGTACGACCGGGCCGGGGCGGCCGGATGTGGCGACGGCGAAGGCGCGGGTGACGAATTCCGGAATGCGGTGGGCATCGTCGATCTCGCCCACCCATTTGGCGAATTCGGTAAAGGCGCGGCGATATTCGACCTCCTGAAACGCCTCGCGCTCCTTCATGTCGCGACCGATCTGGCCGACGAACAGGATCATCGGGATCGAATCCTGCTTGGCGACATGCAGGCCGGCCGAAGCATTGGTAGCGCCGGGGCCGCGCGTGACCATGCAGATGCCCGGCTCGCCGGTCAGCCGCCCCCAGCAATCGGCCATCATCGCGGCGCCACCCTCCTGGCGGCAGACGAGAACGTCGATATCGCTGTCGTGAAGCGCGTCGAGCACGGCGAGGTAGCTTTCGCCCGGAACGCAAGACACGCGTTTGACGCCGTTTGCCTTCAAGGCCTCGACGATGAGCTGGCCGCCGGTCTTCATCACATCCGTCCTTTCGATGTTTTTGGCGCGGGCTCTTTCAGCCCCGCCAGAATTTCGTCCGTGTGTTCGCCAAGCGCCGGGCTCGGGCGATGATAGGTGAGCGGCGTTTCCGACAGCACGATCGGGCTGCGCACGCCGGGTATGACAGTACCGTCCTCTGCCTCCAGATCAATGCGCAGTTTGCGCGCGATCACCTGCGGGTCGTCGAACATTTCGGCGATGGAATTGATCGGTCCAGCCGGCACGGCGTTCTTTCCGCATGCCTCCAGAAGATCGGCCTTCTGCCACTTGGCCGTCTCCACTGTGACCATGCCGCGCACGCCGGCACGGCTGGCGACACGCGCCTTGTTGGTGGCAAACAGCGGATCGTCGGCCATGGCCTCGATGCCGAGAATTTTTGTCAGGCGGCGGAACTGGCCGTCATTGCCGATGGCGAGAATGATATGACCATCGGCCGTCGGGACCACTTCATAGGGGCTGATATTGGGATGGGCATTGCCGAGCCGGGAAGGGGCGGTGCCGGAAACCAGATAGTTCATGTTCTGGTTGGCGAGGATGCCGGCCTGCACATCGAGAAGCGCCATATCCACCATCTGGCCTTCGCCGGTCTTCATCACATGGATGAGGGCTGCCTGAATGGCGGTGACGGCATAGATGCCGGTAAAAATGTCGGCGATGGCGACGCCGGCCTTCATCGGTTCGCCGTCCGGCGCTCCGGTGACCGACATGAAACCGGACATGCCCTGCACGATGTAATCGTAACCGGCGAGATCGGCATAAGGTCCGTCCTGACCGAAGCCGGTGATAGAGCAGTAGACCAGTTTGGGATTGATCTTTTTCAGGCTGTCGTAATCGAGCCCGTATTTTTCGAGGCCGCCCCGTTTGAAATTCTCGATCAGCACATCGGCGCGGGCCGCCAGTTCGCGGACGGTCGCCTGACCTTCCTCGGTCTTGAGGTCGATGGCGATCGAACGTTTGCCGCGATTGGTGGAATGGTAATAGGCGGCCGACAGGTTTTCACCCGAAACGCTTTCGACGAAGGGCGGCCCCCAGGTGCGGGTGTCATCCCCACCCTCCGGGTTTTCCACCTTGATGACATCGGCGCCCATATCGGCCAGCATTTGGCCCGCCCATGGGCCCGCGAGGACGCGGGCAAGTTCGAGGACACGGATACCGGAAAGCGGTGGCTTTTTTGTCTGCGTGTCCGTCATGCCTGCTCCTCCGTCATGCCGTTGGTTCCGCTGCCGGGGCGTGGCGGAATTCTCCTTCACGCCTTGATAACGGCAAGGCTTTCGGCAGGCACGTGATTTAAAATCATGAGGTCATTCCCAATCCGGGTCGGACCGGCTGGAGGCTTTCGGGAGGATGCGTTTTGCCCAATCCGCAAATTCGGCAATGGCCTCGGTGGCGCCGATTTCGTTTATGGTCTCGTGGCGCATGTCGCGGTTGATATTGCAGGTGACGTTGGTCATGCCGAGCGTCTGCATCCGCCGGCTCAGCCATTTGATCGCTTGGCCGTTATTGGTTGCCGGATCGCAGCCTCCGCCGACCAGATGGACGGGGAGGGATCGTGGCAGTCTCAAAACACGGTCGTTCTCCGTGCCGCGAAAGGTCAATTCGAAAATGTCGAGCCACAGGGAGACGCTGGCATCGAAACCGCAGAGCGGATCGGCGACATAGGCATCGACTGCAGCGTGGTCGCGGCTCAGCCAGTCGAAATCGGTGCGGCCTTCACCGATGGATTTATTCCATGCGCCAAACGTGAGTTTCGGCAGGAGCGTGCTCGGCACGTCCGAGCCTTTCAGCGCCCGTTCCGTTTTCAGCACCAGTTGTGCGGCACGACCGGCGAAGCCGGGATTGAGGTTGGAGTTCCAGATCGCCAAGGCATCGAAACCGTCCGGAAAATCTTCTGCGGCGTTGAGCGCGATCAGTCCGCCCATGGAGTGGCCGAACAGGACGACCGGAAGGTGAGGATGGGCCATTGCTGCCATGTCCCGCATGGCCTTGACGTCTCGAATGACCGCCGTGACGCCGTCTTTCCAGCCAAAGCGACCAATCGGTGCGCCGTCGGCCGTCGTTTCACCATGTCCGCGATGATCGTGAGCGTAGACATGGAAGCCGGCAGCGGCCATGGCCTCGGCAAAGGCACGATAACGTTTCGAATGTTCCGCAAGTCCATGGCAGATGATCAGGATGCCGATGGCTGCCTGTCTGGCCGGTTCGTGATGAAAGGCGAGATGCGTTGCGGAAGGCGTATCCAGCCATCGTGTCTGTGCGAACATAGTCATTCTCTTCCCCTCCCGCATTGCCCCTGACATGCAATTCGCCTACATAGCGGGCAAATCCCTTTTCCCCGGAGCAGTATTACCGATGGCACGTCAGTTCATCTACCACATGTCGGGACTGAACAAGTCCTACGGCGCCAAGAAGATCCTCGAAAACGTCAACCTGTCCTTCTACCCGGATGCCAAGATCGGTATTCTCGGCCCGAACGGTGCCGGTAAATCGACCGTGCTGCGCATCATTGCCGGCCAGGACAAGGAATATACCGGCGAAGCCTGGCTCGCCGAAGGCGCGACCGTTGGTTACCTCGAGCAGGAACCGCATCTCGATCCGGCCAAGACCGCTTTCGAGAACGTCATGGTCGGCGTTGCCGACAAGACCGCCGTGCTCGAGCGCTACAACGAGCTGATGATGAACTATTCCGACGAGACCGCCGACGAAGGCGCGAAACTCCAGGACATCATCGACAGCCAGAACCTGTGGGATCTGGAACAGCAGGTCGAAATGGCGATGGAAGCCCTGCGCTGCCCGCCGAAGGACGCAGACGTTACGCTTCTCTCGGGTGGTGAACGTCGCCGTATCGCGCTCTGCCGCCTGCTGCTCTCGCAGCCGGACCTGCTGCTGCTCGACGAACCGACCAACCATCTTGACGCCGAAACCATCGCCTGGCTCGAAAAACACCTGCGCGATTATCCGGGCGCCGTGATGATGATCACCCACGATCGCTACTTCCTCGACAACGTCACCGGCTGGATTCTCGAACTCGACCGCGGCCGTGGCATTCCATACGAAGGCAACTACTCCGCTTACCTGCAGGCGAAGGCCAAGCGCATGACGCAGGAAGCGCGCGAAGAAGCCGGCCGCCAGAAGGCGCTGTCGCGTGAACAGGAATGGATCGCATCCAGCCCGAAAGCCCGTCAGGCTAAGTCGAAGGCCCGTATCAAGGCCTACGAACAGCTGGTGGACGCAGCCGAGGGCATCCGTCCCGGCGATGCGCAGATCATCATTCCGGTCTCCGAGCGTCTCGGTAATGTCGTCATCGAGATGGAAGGCATCAACAAGGGTTTTGAGGGGCGTACGCTCATCAACGACCTGTCGATCAAACTGCCGCCGGGTGGCATCGTCGGCATCATCGGTCCGAACGGTGCGGGTAAGACCACGCTGTTCAAAATGATCACCGGCCAGGAAAAGCCGGATGCCGGCACGGTCCGCATCGGTGAGACCGTGCATCTCGGTTACGTCGACCAGAGCCGCGATGCTCTCGACGGCGACAAGACCGTATGGGAAGAAATTTCCGGTGGCGCCGAAGTCATCAAGCTCGGCAAGTTCGACATGAACTCCAGAGCCTATTGCGGCGCCTTCAACTTCAAGGGCGGCGATCAGCAGCAGAAGGTCGGCAATCTGTCGGGTGGTCAGCGTAACCGCGTTCACCTTGCCAAGATGCTGAAGGCCGGCGGCAACGTTCTCCTCCTCGACGAACCGACCAACGACCTCGATACGGAAACGCTGGGTGCGCTCGAAAGCGCGCTCGAAGCTTTTGCCGGCTGCGCCATCATCATCAGCCACGATCGCATGTTCCTCGACCGTCTGGCGACGCATATCCTTGCGTTCGAAGGTGACGGCCATGTTGAGTGGTTCGAAGGCAACTTTGAAGACTACGAGCAGGACAAGGTCCGCCGACTCGGCCCGGATGCGCTCAACCCGGGCAGCCAGGCCTATAAGCGCCTGACCCGCTAATCTCGGCGACAGACAATGACAGGGAAGGGGCCGGTGACGGCCCTTTCTCATTTCTGCCAATCATGCCTGTTACTCACAGCTTTCCACTTGCAACGACACGACTCTTCACATAAAGATATCTTTATATCTTGATTGAGAGTTGGTGAAAGACATGGCCCTTGGGCTGGACGCATTGGTGGATGTTCTGAAGGCGGCGGGCGAACAGACCCGTTTTCGCCTGCTGGCGCTTCTGGCCTCCGGTGACCTGACGGTCAGCGATATGACCGAAATCCTCGGACAGTCGCAGCCGCGCATTTCCCGCCACCTGAAACTGCTTGCCGAAGAAGACCTGATCGAACGCTATCAGGAAGGTGCATGGGCCTATTTTCGCCTGCGCCACGAGGGTGACGGTGCAACGCTAGTTCGCACGCTGCTCGCCGTGTCCGACCGTGCCGACCCTGTTCTCTCACGCGACGGCGAGCGTCTGGCAGCCGTCAAGCGAACCCGGTCCGATCGCGCGCAGGCCTATTTCAGCCGCAATGCTTCCGAATGGGACGAGCTTCGCCGCCTTCTGGTGAGCGATGCTGCTGTCGAGGACGCGGTTCTGCGACTGGTTGGCCCCAACCCGGTCGATGCGCTGCTCGACCTCGGCACCGGCACCGGCCTGATGCTGCAGGTGCTGCAGAACAGCTATCGTCACGCGGTCGGCATCGATGCCAGCCGCGACATGCTGTCGGTGGCACGTGCCAATCTCGACAGGGCCGGCATCGTCAAGGCATCGGTGCGTCATGGTGATATTTTGAACCTGCCGCTGGAAGGCCAGGATTTCGATCTGGTGATCATTCACCAGGTTCTGCATTTCCTCGATCAGCCCGAACTGGCGATTGGCGAAGCGGCGCGTGTGCTGCGTCCCGGCGGGCGCCTGCTGATCGTCGATCTGGCGCCGCATGAACTTGAATACCTGCGCGACGAACACGCGCATGTCCGCCTCGGTTTTTCGCACCAATCGGTGGCTGAATGGCTGAACAAGGCCGGCCTCGATGTCGAGGAGGTTCTTGACCTTGCGGCGGACCGAAAGAACGAGGCAGCCTTGACAGCGACCGTGTGGCTTGCCCGCGATCGTCGCCTGCTGATTGCCGAAGACAAGGTTCCGGCCGCGAGCCCGGAACATATCGCATAAGATCGGAGACTTGACGCCCATGCAGACGAAAGCCCCCGAACAGAAGGGTCGACACGCCTTCCGGCTTTCCTTCGAATTCTTTCCGCCGAAATCGCCGGAGATGGAGGCCCATCTGTGGGAATCCGTCAGTGACTTCACGGAGTGGGACCCGGAATTCGTGTCGGTGACCTATGGGGCCGGCGGTTCCACCAAGGCACCGACCATGGCAACGATCGAGCGCCTGCTGTCGGACACGCCGCTGGCGACCGCATCGCATCTGACCTGCGTCGATGCGGCGCGCGAGGAAACGCTTGCCGTCATCGAGGAACTGCGTGCCGCCGGTGTGCGCCACATCGTGGCGCTGCGCGGTGATCCGTCGGCCGGCATCGGAACGGCCTACCAGCCACATCCGCACGGTTATGCCAATGCGGCTGAGCTGGTTAAGGCGCTGAAGGATGTCGGCGGTTTCGAGATCTCTGTATCGGCCTATCCGGAAAAGCATCCGGAGAGCGCCGATACCAATGCCGATATCGAGATGCTGAAGCGCAAGGCGGACAATGGTGCCGACCGCGCCCTGACGCAGTTCTTCTTCGATAACGACGTGTTCGAGCGCTACATGGACAAGGTGAGGGCCGCGGGCATCACCCTGCCGGTCGTGCCCGGTATCATGCCGATCCAGAACCTGACCATGCTGAAGCGGTTTGCCGGTCGTTGCGGTTCCACCGTGCCGGAATTCCTCGATCGCCGTTTTGCCGGTACCGATGACGACGCTGAGGCACGCGCCGAGGTCGCGGCCGATGTTGCTGCTGAACAGATCCAGGATCTGATCCGTCGCGGGCTTGGCGAGTTCCACATCTACACGATGAACCGCTCGGCGCTCACCAATGCCGTTCTGGAGCGTCTCGGACGCCAGCGGGTGCCGGTCAAGGAGGGAGCGGCCGCCTGAGTGGCTGCAGCCATCACCACAAAAAAGAGGCCCATGGTCCTAATGGATCATGGGCCTTTTCAAATGTAAGTGCATTGAAGATCAAACGGTCAATGGATGCTGTAATGACCGGTTGAAGGGCGCGGCTGGACTCAGATGAAAAGCATCGAGGCTACGAAAACGAACGCTGCACCAACCACCAGAACATTGAGAGAATGAGTGCGTCCCATATCTGCCTCCTTGCGTTGACAGATTAATTGTGGCGCGTTTGACCGCAATTGCAAACAGTAATTTACGCTGCAATGCGGCGTTACCCGCGCCAAAGTCCCGCTTTTCCTGTGTTAATTAGCTGATTTAAATGGATAAATCGCATTAACAAACAGGCTTAACCACCCCTTAAATTAAATGCTCGGCCTGTTAACAAGCGTTACGTTCCGTGATGCTTTGCCACAATTGGCCTGTGGAAATCCGAATCGAGCGGACGATCAGCGGCGTATTTTCAGCATGCTGTTCAGCACCAGAAGCCCCAATCCGATCAGCGCCATGCCGGCCACTTCGGCGACATCAAGCCGCTCATGCAGGAAGATAGCGCCGAGCAGGATGGCGCTCGGCGGCACCAGCAGTGTTACCAGAGACGTGTAGGTGGCGCCGGCAAGCGCAAGGATGCGGAAATAGATCAGATAACCGAGCGCCGTCGAGAGCAGCGCCAGTGCAAGGATGGCACCGACGACGGTTGCGGACGGAAAGGCGAGCGTCCATGGCTGGTCGGCGATCAGCATGACCGGCAGCATTATGATCGATGACGCCGTCATCTGACCGGCGGCCGTGACCGGCGCGGGCAGGCCGCGAAAGCGCTTTCCGTAGGTGCCGGCAAAGCCGTAGGAGAGAGCGGCGAGAATGGGCAGGATCAGCGCCCAGAGCGGGGCGGCCGTGGATGTGAAGACGCCGGGTCCGATCAGCACGATCGTGCCGGCAAGCCCGAGCAGGCAGCCAACGATCTTTGCGGTCGAGAGCTTTTCGTCTTCGGTGAAACGGTTGGCGATCAGCACGGTGAAGATCGGCGTGGTGGCGTTGAGGATGGCGGCAAGGCCGGCGCCGATCTCCGTCTGGCCGAAAAAGATCAGCGTGTGCGGAATGGCGTTGTTGATGAGGCCGAGGACGGCGAAGGAGCGCCAGTGCTTTCTCAGCAGCGGATAGGTGCCGAAACGGCCGCGCAAAAAAATGTGCAGCGCCAGCGCGGCGAGAAACAGCCGGAAGAAGACCAAGGTGAAGGGCGGCACTTCCGCCACCGCTATGCGCGCGAAAAAGAACGAGCCGCCCCAGAGAAGGCCGAGAACGAAAAGAAGTGCCCAGGCGCTCGCGCCGGGTTTGGTCATGGTCGAGGCGGTCATGGGCCTAAGAATCTCCCTGTCGTCATCAGGGATAGACCTGCAACAGAAACGCCGCCACCCGATTTTTGACGGATGGCGGCGCGGACGTAAAAATACGGTTGGTCAGTTCCGGCTCAGAGGCCCTGAACCAGTTGCTGGGTCGGCCAGCCGTCTGCCGGAAGGCCAAGACGCTGCTGTTCCTTCTGGATGGCCGTACGTGTGCCGGAGCCGAGAATGCCGTCGATCTTGCCGACATCGTGGCCGCGTGCCTGCAGCTTGGTCTGCAGGTCCTTCATGGCGGCATCATCGAGTGCCGGATCGGGATTGCCTTTGGCATAGGTCGGTGCGCCGGACAGGCGGGTGGCGAAATAGGCGGCAGACGTCGTGTAGATGAACGACTGGTTCCATTCGAGATAGATGTTGAAGTTCGGATAGGTCAGGAAGACCGGTCCCTTGCGGCCCTGCGGCATGATCAGTGATGCCGGCAGATTGCCGAACTTGGTGTCGCCGTCACGCGGGGTGACGCCGAGCTTGAACCATTCCGAAGCGGGCATTTCGTTGCCGAGGCCGGTCTTTTCCCAGGGCAGGTTGTCCGGAACCTGTACTTCCTGAATCCACGGCTCGCCCTTGCGGTAACCGAGGGACTTGATGAAGGCGGCAGCTGTCAGGACCGCATCGGCAGACGACTTCTTCACGTCGATATGGCCTGAATTGTCGCCATCGACGCCGTGGGCGATGATGTCCTTCGGCAGCATCTGCACCTGGCCGATTTCACCGGCCCATGCGCCCGTGTTGGTTGCCGGATCGAGATCGCCGTGCTGCACCATCTCTATGAGGGCGATCAGCTGCGGGCGGAAGAGTTGAGGGCGGCGGCAGTCATGCGCCAGCGTGACGAGGGCGTTGCGGGTGTTGAAATCGCCCTGCACGGCGCCGAAATCGGTTTCCATGGCCCAGAAGGCGGTGATGACACCGGCGGGTACGCCATATTCGCTTTCGGCGCGGCCAAAGATGTCCTTCATCTGGCTCATTTTCTGGCGGCCGATATCAAGACGTCCCTGACTGACCGTGCGCTGCGAGAATTCGAGAAAGGTCTGACGGAAAACACCCTGTGCTCGGTCACGCGAAAGCACTTTCGGGTCGATCTGCGCGCCGGCAAGGGCTGTATCGACGGCGCTGGCCGGAATACCCTTGGCAACGGCTTCCTGCTTCACGCCGGCGAGGAAGGCCGGCAGTTCACCGCCGCAGGCGACCGGCTTGGTGTCGTTGCCTGCGGAAAGTTCCAGCGACGCGGCCTGCGTCAGCGTGGTGGTGGCAAGGAGGGCGGGCAGGGTGAGGGCAAGCACAAGGCGACGGGCGACGGACATGGAAAGGTTTCCTGTTATGGGCGAATACGGGAACGTCGTCTGTTGAGACGCAAACAATGTGACCTAAACAAGGAAACGGCCCCGGTAAGGGCCGTCTTACATCAGTTCCTTGTCATTTCTGCAAGTCGCGCAGCAAAAGTGCGAAACTTCTACCTGTTGGCGGAAGCAACCCACTGGCGCCAGCTCTTTTCCGAACCGGAGAACACGTTGATGTCCGTCGGTCCCTTGATGCCGGGAATGATGCCGGTCGCCGTATATTGCCAGAATGTCCATTTGCGGTTGGCATAGATCTGGCCCGGATGGGCGGCCACCGAGCGGACCCAGAAATGATGGCTGCTGAAGGCGCCGACCAGACGGTCTCTGTGAAAATCCACAGATGTGTAGATGATCGGTCGCACGCCGTAATGGGCTTCGATGCGGTCCATGAAGCGTTGCATCACATCGCGCACGGTTTCCGTGTCCGGCTTCAGCTTGCAGGTGGGGGATGCGTGGTTCCACTCCATGTCCAGAACCGGCGGCAGCATGTTGGCTTCCTTCGGCACGTTCTGGATAAACCAGTCGGCCTGATCTTCCGGCGTCGAGCAGAAATAATAAAAATGATAGGCCGAATGCGGAATGCCGGCTGCGGCCGCACCACGCCAGTGGGTTGTGAAGGCGGAATCGATGCGGTCCTTGCCTTCGGTACCCTTGATGAACACGAAGGCGACGCCGGATTTTTTCACTTCCTGCCAGTCAATGTCCGTGCCGTTCCATTTCGACAGGTCGATGCCGTGCACCGCGTGCGTGCCGGGATGATTGCGGCCAAAGTCCTGCGGGTCATTGTCCTTGAAACGCGTACCCTTGATCGACGGCGCGTCGAGAAGGTCTGCAGTCGAGGTGCAGCCTGTGGCCAGCATTGCGGTCAGGGCCAGGGCGAGAAGGGCTCGGTACATGAAAGGTCCGGTCTTGAGGCTGCGCTGTTTCGACCGCCCATGCTCGCTGGTATGGCCGAATCCCGTTTAGCATATAGACCGCGAAATTGGAGCAGGGCTGGCGCGCCCGGCGATGACAATTGTGTCAGGCTGTTTCAGGCGCGCTTGCGGATGATCGCGTGCCAGGCGTAACCGCCGCCGATTTCCTCAAACATCATGTCGGCATTGGCGTCGGCCAGCCGCTTTTCCAGCGCCTCATGCAGGCTGGCGCGGGGCGTCACATGAAAGCGGATCAGCCAAGCCTGCAGCGCGGCGCGGAACCATGCGGGCAGGCGTTCCTGCTGGCCGAAGTCAACGATATGCAGAGAACCGCCCGGCTTTACGGCTTTCAGTGCCGCGTCGATCGCACCTTCCCAGTCGGGGATCATCGACAGGGCATAGGAAATCAGGATGCGGTCAAAGCCGTCTGTGCCAAAGTCATGCGCGCTGAACGTGGTTGCATCTGCCACTTTCAGCACCGGTTGCTCGGCCTTGTTGCGAAAATTACGGCGGGCGCTTTCCAGCATCTCGGCTGAAATATCCAGCCCGTAGAGCTTTGCGCCCTTGTGGTGCTTGTGGGCGAGCAGAAGGTTGCGGCCGGTGCCGCAGCCGACTTCCAGCAGCGTCTCACCGTCCGCCATGCCAAGGCTTGCGATCGCCTTGTCACGGCCAAAGAGGTAATATTTGCGGGTCAGGTCGTAAATGTGCCGCTGGTAGCGATACATGCCATCCATGCGGGCCGCGTGTTCGCTGTCGCCACCGTTGAGGTTTTCGCTTGCCGCCGCCATCCGTCCGGCCTCGCTCAGGCGTTCTTGGTGTAGATGTGGAAACCGCCATAGATGGCGGAGCGGTCCTGAACGTTCAGCGCCTCCGAGCGGTCCTTGCTGTAGGTCCACTGGTTGGCGATAGCCTGTGAGAGGCGACCGTCGATGACGCTCTTTTCGGCGGCGGTGCGGAAGATCACGCGGGCGCCGGGGGCGGCGGTGCGTGTGATCTCGGTCCACAGGTCGTTCAACTGTTCGTCGTTCATCCAGTCCTGTGCATCGAGCAGGATGTAACGATCGACGGAAGCGGCCGGCTTCTGGTTCAGAAGCTCGGTGAAGCTGGCGTGATGGACGGACACGCGCTCGGCATTGTCGCGGATCGCGGCGTAATGTTCCTCGCGCAGATAGGTCGGCAGCGAACCTTCATGCGGCTGCGGATACCGACGGGCAAACGCCTGCCAGGCAAAATAGTTATCACGCAGCGGGAAATGGCAGGCGAGCTTTTCAAGGCGCTGACGCAGAACCGGCGCGATCGAGCCGTCATCGGCAAGGCTTGCCAGTTCGTCATATTGCTGCGGCGGAATGCCGAGGCCGAAGAGCGAGCTCTTGCGGCTGGTGAGGAATTTGATGAACGGCTTGTCGAACAGCGGCGCGATGCGGTCATCGAAAAACTGGCGCTGCTCGCGCAGCGATTTGGCTTCCGCCATTTTTGTCAGATCGACGCCGTGCAGGCGGGCGAGCAGGTGGCCGACGCCGATGAAGCGGCCGAGCAGGCCAGTGCGATAGATATTGCGCTTGAACACATCGATGCGACGGCGGCCACTAATGTTGCGTTTCTGCCAGTAGGCGCGGGTCGTCTCGTCCAGATGCGGTGCGATGAAAGTGTCGAAGGCGGAAATGTTGGCATCGACATTGTGCTGGCCGAGCAGGCGCACGACATCGGAATGGGCGGGCAGGTGGCGGAAGGCGGTCAGCTTCAGGCGGTTGAGCGCCACGTGGTGCGGATTGAGGTCAACGACGTCGATTTTTGCCGGGCTGCGACTGAGATAGGCGAGCATGTTGCAGCCGCCGGACGCGATCGTGACGACGTGATGACCCTCGCCAAGCTCCATCGCGGCCATATCGACATCCGGGTCCTCCCAGATCTGCGGATAGACAAGACCGGAGAACAGCAGGCCGAACATGCGCTCGGAAAAACCCTTGGCTGAGAATGCCTTATGCTGGAGCAGGGCAGTTTTTAGTTTTTCATTCTTGAGATAACCGGCTTCTGAGGCAAAATCAGTCATGGTCGTTCCTGCTCTTCATGAGTTGAAACGGCTCTAGACCCGGCCTGCTACAGTTTGATGACGCGGGATGTGACGAACGTGACGGTCACGGCTCTTTCCATCGCCGGCGTTTCCTGATTGCATGCGGCCGCAATCGGAGCCCGCCATGCGCATCGTCAAGATCGTCCTTGTTACTGTCGTTACATTGTTCATCGCCGCCCTGATCTGGCTCGTCACCATGCCGCCGGAGCTTTTGCGGGTGGGCAGCGGTTATGCCGCCAAGATCGTGTGTTCCAACGTTTTTCTGGCAGGCCGCGATGCGCAGGACGTGCTGGCCGTCGATGTTCAGGCGCCGGGCCATCCGTTGCTGCGGCTGATGCAGGTGAGCGTCGATGAGCAGGCGGCAAAGGTGGATGCGGCGATCTTCGGATTCATCGCGCCTTCGGTCGCCATTTATCGTGATAATGTCGGCTGCGCCGTGACGCAGGATTTGGCTGCCAAGGGTGAACGAAACCAAAGCCCGCCAATCGTCGGCCCCGAATCAGGCCCGGCCGACGTTCTGTTTCCCGATGGCACGAAGATCGAGACGGATCAGCGCATCACCTCGCTTTTGGCAAACGAAGCCTTCACCGGTCCAGGCATGCGCGCCGTCATCGTGGCGCAGAACGGGCGTATTCTCGGTGAACGTTATGGCGATGGATTTTCGGACAAGACGCCACTGATCGGCTGGTCGATGGCGAAAACGATCAATGCGGCGCTGATTGCCAAACTGGTGGGGGAGGGCAAGCTTTCCTATTCTGATCGCAACCTGTTTCCGCAATGGGAAAATGACGAGCGCGGCGAGATCACGCTGGCGCAACTGCTCGCCATGGAAAGCGGCCTCGGTTTCAACGAGAATTACGGCACGGTGGCGGATGTCACGCGCATGCTGTTCCTCGAACAGGACATGGCGGAATTTGCCATCGACACGCCGCTTGAGGCTTCGCCCGGCACAAAATTTTCCTATTCTTCCGGCACATCGGTTCTTCTGTCGAAACTCTGGATGGACCGGATCGGCGACAAGGCGACGGCGATGGCTTATCCGGGACGGGCGCTGTTTGCGCCGCTCGGCATGCAAAGCGCGGTGTTCGAGACCGATGCGAGCGGCACCTATGCCGGCAGTTCCTACATTTATGCGACCGCGCGAGACTGGACGCGGTTCGGCATGCTTTTGGCGGCCGATGGCATGTGGAAGGGCGAACGCCTGCTGCCGGAAGGCACGGTTGCGATGATGGGCAAGGCCTCGCCGAAATCCGATGGCCGCTATTCACAGATGCAGACCTGGCTGAAGCTTTACGGCCGCGATGCCGAAGGATTGCCGGCGGATATGTTCATGCTGAGCGGCCATGACGGGCAGACGGTGGCGGTGGTACCGTCGATGGGGCTGGTGGTGCTGCGCATGGGACTGACGCCGTCAGGTGGCGGCTATAACGTACTTGAGCTGATTGCGGCGGCAGCGAAGGTGGTGCGGTAACAAGGATAATCGGGCCGCCACAGGTGGGCAGCGTTTAGATCGTCACCCTGCCCGATTGTCATCCTCGGGCTTAACCCGAGGATCCACACCCAAGCCCTCCGGTGGATGCGCCATGGGTCCTCGGGTTAAGCCCGAGGATGACCAAAGAGAGGGCTTTCCCTCACTGCAGGACGTGCAGCATGTTCTTGCGCTTGGCGTCGTAATAATAGCCGCGGGCGTAGAGCTTGATGGCGTCGTCATTCTTGTTGCCGGCCACCAGCCAGGCGCCGCGAAGGTATTTGATCGCGTATTTCAGGTTGGTTTCGGCGTCGAGCAGGCCGCTGGCCGGGCCATCGTAACCCATCGACTTGGCAGTCGAATATTTGATCTGCATGAGACCCCAATAGCCGTTCTTGTGATAGGCTTTGGGATCATATTTGCTTTCGCGATGCACGACGCGATGCACCAGAGATTCCGGCACGCCGTAAAGGCCGGCATAACGGGTGATCAGCTTGTTGAGCTGCGGATTGCTGGCATCGGCGGTTTCCGGGATCGGAGCGCCCGGGGCGGGCGGAAAAAAGCCCGCATTCACCATGCCGGAAACGGCGTTATCCGGGCCGGCATAGGCCAGCATCATGTTCGGTGCTGTCGGTTTCGGCATCGGCACGACCGACTGTACGGCGACCATTTCGGCTGTGATCGGCAGTTCGGCCGTGGTCACCGTTGCCTCATTGGCGACCGGGCCAGCGGAAAGCTGCGGCTGTACGATACGGCCGGATTTGGTCGAAAGCGTATGCTGTGCAGGTGCGGCAGAGGCGAGAACGGTGCTCGTTGCCGGCGGCGAACCTGCGACCGGAGCAGCGCTTGCAATGGCCTGCGCCGCGTTGGTGGCGTCGGCAACCGGCGCAATGGCAAGCGGCACGGGCTGCGGTGCCGGATCCGGCGAAGCGAGGGCTGCGGTCTGGATCTCGGTGACGCTGAGGCTGGTTGGAAGCGAAGCGATATGGATGCGGGCGGACTTTTCGAGAACCGGTGCGGTCTCGCCGGCCATATCGGCTACCTGTGGCGCGTTCGGATCGGTCGCTGAAACGGCTGGCGTGGCAGTCTGGGTGTTCGTCACATTCGGGCCAGACGCCTGATCCATGGCCGAACAACCTGCAAGCGCGGACGAAACGGCAAAAGCCAGGGCTGTCTTGCAGCCGCCAAATCGGGTTATCGCCATTGGGTCGCTCTCATGAAATCGGTTGTCCCAGCCCACTCAAGAATCCTAACGGATCATTACGTCCATTAACCGATTGGTAGCATTCGGGCAAGTGGACTGAGCAATCGTGCGTCAAGCCTTTGTTTTCAGGGCGAAACGGCACATTGCATTAAAGTCTGCGCACAGCTTTTTTTGGTCGCTTCGTTTGGTCAGGCGGCAATCCGCCGATACCCCGCCGTGACCGCACGACGGGATATAAATCGCGTACGAGGCTTGCGCGAGGATGGATTCTTCAGCCCGAGTTTTTCCAATCGCTTCAGGCGGCGATCAGCCAGCACCACGTTCAGCGCGCCGCCGGCCAAAGCTGCACACAAGAAAACACCATCCATTTCAACCAGTTGCAGCGAGAGCGATCCGTGCGGATCAAAAGCCTGCGGCAGAAGTGCGATAAAGGCGAGGATGGAGCGCGGTTTCAGCGCGGCGAGACGGAAGATGTGCAGGAAGATACGGACCGGCTGGCGTTCGGGCAGGTTGTCGTTGTGGGCGAGATAACCGCGGGCCGGATGTTGCAGCGTCCACAGGACATGCAGCATCAGATAGGTGAGGCCGATCCACGAGACGAGTTCGAACAGGTGCGGCAGATAACGGGCGATCGCGACCACCGGCATGCTGGCCACCGTCATGGCGGCAACGAGGCCGAGTGCGATCGCCGGAACCGTCAGAAGGCCGGTGAGGCGACCACGTGACAAAGTGTAGCGCGCGGTCAGATCGGCAAGCGGACCGGGCAGAATGACGAGGAACAACGACGCCGCCGCAAAGACTAGCATTGTATCGCTGGACATTGTCCTATTCTCCTCCGGCCCTTCCTCTTTTGGGCCGCTGCCGCTGAAAATCAGGCCTTTTCAAAATTTTGGCCGACTGCCGTCATGACATCGCCGAACCATGGGGTCGACAAATCAAAATGCTTGCCTCCCTTGATACGCGGGAATTCGATCGTGCGCAATTTCCCATTCTGATCTTCGTCGTGTCCGGTGACGCCGGAGACCCCATTCAGCGCACTTTCCACAGCCAGATCGACCATGCCCTGGATGAGGCGCAGGTCATCGCCATTGGCCGGAGCCGAGCGGGCAAAATAACCGGACTTCTGCACCAGTGATCGTTCGGCACCCAAAAGCGAGGCAAACTGCTTCTGGAACCAGCCGCCGACATTGATCGTGTCGAGCTTCACATGCCCAAACGCGTCGCGCTTGATGTTTTCGCCGGAGGCCTCAAATTCCTTGACGATGACATCCATGCAGGCGCCCTCGGAAATGAACAGGGCGACGTAACCATAACGGTCCATCACGTCCTTCAGGCGCGTGGCTTCCGCATCGCGGTCAAAACGCATTTCAGGCAGGTAGATGCCGTCGATCTTCTTCAACTGCTCGTCCATCATGAAGCCCTCGACATAATCGTGGGTCTTCGTCTTCTGCATATAGGCGCGGGCGGTGGCGGCGGTCAGCCAGCCGCAATGGCGGCCCATCACTTCATGGATGATCAGCGTACGTGGCGCGGCACTCTGTTCGTTCGAAACGTTGTCGAAGAAATTTGCGCCGACTTCCGCCGCCGTCCATGCCCCGAGCGACTGGCGGATCGGCACGACATCGTTATCGACGGTTTTTGGCAGGCCGACGACGGTCAGGTCATAACCGTTCTGGCCGAGATAGGCGGCAAGGTCGGCCGCCGTCGTGTTGGTGTCATCGCCGCCGATCGTGTGCAGGATCGTCACGCCATCGGAGGCCAGCCGTTCGGCGGCCACTTTCAGCGGGTTCTCGCCTTCCTTGACGAGGCCGCGCTTCACGCAGTCGGCGGCATTGGTCAGCTTGACGCGGCTGTTGCCGATCGGCGAGCCGCCGAAGCGGTGCAGGAGGTACGCCTTTTCGCGCATCTCACCGGTGATTTCGATCGAATCGCCAAGCAGCACACCCTGATAACCGGAACGATAGGCAATGAGATCGAGTTCCGGTGCAACATCGCTGTAGCGCTCGATCAGGCCGCCGACCGCCGAGGAAAGGCAAGGGGCAAGTCCGCCCGCCGTCAGCATTGCTACTTTTTGTCTGGCCATGAAATCTCCTCCACACTGCGCACTCCTCTAGGGCGCTTGAAGAGGATGGATGCGATAGAGTGGCCCGGCTGTAAAGCCGTTCGAGCGGCAAATAGCGTTATTTCGCAGCGCGATAACCGCGTTTCCAACATTCAATCGGTTCAAATGGAAGGCCGCTTTCCGTAACGTTACCCGAGGCATAGGCGAGGGAGGACGGGCAGGTGGTGCGACATGTTTGGCCGTTCATGCATCAGTCGGCGTCTCTCGGATAAGTGATTGCTGCACCTGCTCTGCAGCTTCGCGCGTCATCTTGCAAAAATTGGCAAAAACTGGTCATGTAGGACGATGATCACGGATTTTGCCTGCCTCCATATTTCCTCGCTTTGGGAAAAGCTGCTCGGCGCCATTGGCGACGCGGCCGGCAATGCGCTTGGCCGTGTAGTGGAAGCGATTCGCACCGTCTTCGAAGGTGACCCGGAAACCCGGCGTCAGGTGTCGTTCTCCGTCGCCATCATCGCGCTCTCGGCCAAGATGGCCAAGGCTGATGGCAATGTGAACGAAAAGGAAGTCGCCGCCTTCCGCCAGATCTTCGATTTTCCGCCGGAAGAAGCACAGAACGTCGCGCGTCTCTACAATCTCGCACGGCAGGACGTTGCCGGTTACGAGGCCTATGCCTCGAAGCTTGCCAACCTTTGCGGCACCGGTGCGCATAATTGCCCGATGCTGGAAAATGTCGTCGATGGCCTGTTCCATATCGCCAAGGCCGACGGTCTTCTGCACGAGAAGGAACTGTCCTTCCTCGCCCGCATCGCAGAGATCTTTCGCATCGATGAAGCGCATTTCCGCCGAATCATGGCGCGCCATGTCGAGCTGGAAGGTCGCGACCCCTATCTCGTGCTCGGCGTTTCGCCGGAAGACGATTTCGCCACGATCCGCAAGCGTTACCGCAGTCTGGTGATCGAGCATCACCCGGACAAGCTGCATGCCCGTGGCGTGCCGGCGGCCCTGCATGCGGCGGCGACCGAACGGATGGCTGCGCTCAATGCGGCCTATTCGGAAATCGAGAAAGAACGCCGCGCAGCATGAGTGCGATAAAATCCGAACATCTCGGCGCATCGCTGATGCCGTCGCCGAACCATGGCGAACGTGCCGATGGCCGCGAACCGGATATGATTCTCCTGCATTACACCGGCATGGGCGGCGAGGATCAGGCGTTGTCCTGGCTGTGCAATCCGGAAAGCCAGGTCTCCAGCCATTATTTCGTCCGTGAAAACGGTGCAGTCTTCCAGCTCGTGCCGGAAGGGCTGCGCGCCTGGCATGCGGGCAAGAGCATCTGGGAAGGCGAGGCCGATACCAATTCGCGCTCGATCGGTATCGAGATCGCCAATGTCGGCCATCCCGGTGGCTTGCCGCCGTTTCCCGGCGCGCAGATCGAATCGGTGATCGGGCTTTGTCGCGATATCGCCAAACGCTGGTCGATCGCGCCGCAGCGCATTCTCGGTCATTCCGATGTCGCGCCGATCCGCAAGGTCGATCCGGGCGAGAATTTTCCGTGGGGCCGGCTGCATCAGGCCGGTATCGGCCATTGGGTCGAGCCGACGCCGATTTCCGGCGGGCGGTTTTTCCAGCGTGGAGATAGCGGTCAGCCGGTCGAGGCGCTGCAGTCCATGCTGGCGCTTTACGGGTATGGCATCGAGATCACCGGTGAGTTCTGCGAACATACGCAGGGCGTGGTCGAGGCGTTTCAGCGGCATTTCCGCACCGAACGCGTCGATGGTATTGCCGATATGTCGACCATCGATACGCTTCACCGGCTTTTGACGTCGCTTCCGCATTACGCCTGACCGATCCACCTGTTTCTTGCTCTGGAATTGATTCCGCAAACGGCTACAACTGTCTGCGCATAATCGATAATCACGGGAACGCAGGCATCTCATGGACGGGCATTTCAAATTTATCATCATCGGTTGCGGCATGATGGGCGCGGCTGCTGCACGGCATCTTTCGAGCTGGACGGATGGCGTCGCGGTCATCGGCCCGGCCGAGCCTGCGGAGGTGGCCAGCCATCAGGGCGTGTTCGCCAGCCATTATGACGAAGCCCGCATCACCCGCACCATCGATCCGAATGCCGTCTGGGCGCGCCTCGCCAATCGCTCGATCGCTCGCTACGGCGAGATCACCAAGGAAAGTGGCGTGGATTTTTACTCCGAAGTCGGTTGCCTTGTGGTTGGCCCACAGCGCAATGGCGATGCTACCTATGTCGGCCGAGTCGAAAAAGCTGCTGCCGCCCTTGGTGTTGTCACCGAAAACATGGGTGCTTCCCGTCTCTCAGAAATCTTTCCGTATTTCTCGTTCCCTCAGAGCAGCGACGGCATCTTCGAACAAAACAATGCCGGCCATATCAATCCGCGTGGGTTGGTAATGGCGCAGACCATTCTGGCTGAACGTCAGGGCGCGACCATCATCCGCGAGACGGTGGTTGCGACGCGGGAAGAGGCCAGTCTTGTCACCGTCACGACGGCGGAAGGCAAAAATTATACGGCGGAAAAGGTTCTTGTCGCCGCTGGTGGGTTTTCCATCGCCGAAAAGCTGCTTGGCGCCCCGCTCGATCTGAAGGTTTATGCCCGCACCGTGTCCTTCTTCGAGATCGACGAAACGCAGATGGACGCGTTCGGCAAAATGCCGTCGCTGATCTGGAAGTGGACCGAGGAAGACGACGGCATCTACATGCTGCCGCCGGTGCGGTACCCGGACGGAAAACTGTATCTCAAGATCGGCGGCGATCCCGACGATGTGGAGCTGAAGACCGAGCCGGATATCCGCGCATGGTTTCGCTCCGGTGGGCGCGAAAGCACCAATCGTCACCTGACTTCGGTTGTCGAAAAACTGGTGCCGGATGTCGATCTGTCGCGCAATTCCATGGCGGCCTGCGTCACCTCGTTCACGCCGACCGATTATCCAGCCATCGCCATGACCTCGGCACGATCAGGCGTCCTGACCGGCGGCTGCGGTGCTGCGGCCAAAAGCTCGGACGAGATCGGCAGGCTCGGTGCCGAACTGCTGTTCCGTGGCCGCATCGAGGACGATGCTTACGCGGCGGCTGGCGGTTTCCCCGCCCATTTCCTCTGATCCGGTCCGCTTGTCGTTTTCCCGGTGGCAATTGTTTCTTCTCTCGTCTAAGGAGCGCGGACCAGTTGGCCGGGCAGCCGCGCTTTACCAATGTCGAAAGACGGTAGGGTGAGGAAAGTCCGGGCTCCACGGAAACACGGTGCCGGATAACGTCCGGCGGGGGCGACCCCAGGGAAAGTGCCACAGAAAGGATACCGCCCGGCTCCGGCCGGGTAAGGGTGAAAGGGTGGGGTAAGAGCCCACCGCGCTTCTGGTAACAGCGGCGGCATGGTAAACCCCACCGGGAGCAAGACCGAATAGGGATGACGCGGGTTCCGTCGCAAGGCGGAGCTACAGCCGGTTTTCGGGCCAGTCATCCGGGTGGGTTGCGAGAGGCGACGTGCAAACGGCGTCCCAGATGAATGGCTGCCACGTTCCGGTGTTCGCATCGGTGCCATACAGAACCCGGCTTACAGGCCAACTGGTATTTTTACCCTGTTTTGACGCATGCCCACTGACGGCAATCCGTTGGGACGCGATGGGGCGTGGAAAGTGATTCACGTCCTGGCGTAGAGCTTTTGTCTGGCCTCTGCTCGCCAGGATTGCGCTCGCGCTGCGCATTCTTTATCCATCGATTTTCTAATCTTTCCGATTACCCAACAGCTTAGCCTCCGTTGTCGCGCGACTTGGGGCCATTGGCGCATGCAATCTGCGGGCATTGCTCGCTAACTCTTTGTTAAACTTAACAGCTTATAAATAAACTATGTCGCATTCCGGTTTGGCGGATGCTTCCCATTGACGCCCATATGGTCCCATGTTATCCCAAAACTGCACTGCACAAGGGTCGCGGCAGACCCCTCAATCAGACAGTTTCGACCAGTTCCGGAAACGGAAAGGCGGATGGACTTGTGGTCATCCGAAGGCTGGTTCGTGTGTCCGGTTCTGGAGTGCGCAGTGCGTTCTGGCCGACATGTTTTTCGTTCGGCGGCTTTCGGGAGTGGATGTTTGGTGTCATGAACCGCTTCCTGTCCAATGCGACGAATCGGATCGATGCGAAGGGGCGAGTTTCCGTCCCTGCGCTGTTCCGTTCCGTGTTGGCGCAGCGGGGCGTTCAGGAGCTTTATTGTCTCCAGGACCTCGTCTTTCCGGCGATCAGCGTCGGCGGTCCGGATCTGCTCGAACGTTACGAGCGGCAGATTGCGGCAGCCGATCCATTCTCGCCGGAAGCAAACAGGATGTCGCTGCTGGTTCACGGTGGCGGCGTTTTCATGAGGCTCGATGCGGAAGGCCGTCTGATGGTCACGGATTTCATCCGGGATTTTACGGGCATCAGCACGGATGTGACCTTTGTCGGGCGCTCGGATCATTTTCAACTTTGGCAGCCGCAGGCGTTTCACGAGGCGCAGGCGGCGGCAAGGGAAGGGCGCTTGAGTATCGGTTCGCGCCCTCAATAGGACGAGGAAACGGGATGGCGGCGAATCTTGGCGACGGGACACCTGAAGCCGATGGCGGATCGGTTCGCCACATCCCGGTTCTTCTCCGCGAAGTGCTGGCCTCGCTGCAGCCGAAGGCGGGCGAGGTCATTCTCGACGGCACTTTTGGCGCAGGCGGTTATACCTCTGCCATTCTCGATGCAGGTGCAAACGTGATCGCGCTCGACCGCGACCCGACGGCGATTGCCGGCGGTCAGGCTCTGGTCAAGGCAAGTGGCGGTCGCCTGTCTCTCATCCATTCGCAGTTTTCCGATCTCGATCAGCATGCGCCGGACGGCGGCCTCGATGGCGTCGTGCTCGATATCGGCGTGTCCTCCATGCAGATCGATGAAGCCGAACGCGGCTTCTCCTTCCAGCGCAATGGACCGCTCGATATGCGCATGTCGGCGTCCGGCGTGTCGGCGGCTGATGTGGTCAACCGCGCCAAGGTCGGCGATCTCACCCGCATTTTTGGTTTCCTCGGTGAGGAAAATCACGCCGGCCGTATCGCCCGCGCCATCGAAAAGCGCCGTGCGCAGGAGCCGTTCACAACGACGCGCGATCTCGCCAACCTGATCGAAACGGTCAATCCGCGCCGTGCCAAGGACAAGATCCATCCCGCGACCCGCGTCTTCCAGGCGCTGCGCATTTTCGTGAATGACGAACTCGGCGAACTGGCGCAGGCGCTGTTTGCGGCCGAACGTTCGCTCAAGCCCGGCGGTCGTCTGGTCATCGTCAGCTTCCATTCGCTGGAAGACCGCATCGTCAAGAAATTCTTCGCCGATCGTTCCGGCAAGGCAACCGGCTCACGCCACATGCCGTTGGTCGAGGAGCGTCCGGTCGTCTTCGAAACGATCGGCAAGCCGATGATCGGTGCGACCGAAGAGGAGGCGGAAATCAATCCGCGAGCCCGTTCGGCAAAGCTGCGCGCAGGCCTTCGCACCACAGCCGCGCCCGGTTCCGCCAATATGTCGATCTTCGATCTTCCCGATCTCGCAAGCCTTGTCACGATGGGAGCGTAACATGCTCAGAAGTTTTGATATCGTTCTCATCGGCGTCATGACGGCGACAGCCGTCGTCACCTACACGATCAAGCATCGCGCCGAACTGAAGCTGGAAGAGGTGCGTCGTCTGCAGACGGAAATCCGCCTTGAGCGCGATACGATCGATCTCCTGAAAGCTGACTGGGCTTTGCAGACACAGCCAAGCCGCCTGCAGCATCTGATCGGTGCCTATAATCAGGAGCTGCAGCTGGCGGCGACCGACCCGACCCAGCTCGCGCAGCCCAACGAATTGCCGATGCTGAAGTCCCAGCTTCCTCAGCCCGAAACCTCGATCGAGCAGCTGATCGCCGGTGCCGATGATGAAGTGGCCAAGGCGATCCGTGGTGTCGCCGCCGCCAAGGCGTCGCCTCCAGCTTCGCGCATCCCCGTTCCGGTAGCACGTGGATCTGTACGCGTAGACTCAATCTCAACCGGATCGGTAAATCGCTGATGTCTTTTCTTTCCCGGATCATGGTGCTGAAGAGCAGGGGGCATTTTTCCACGGGTGCCCGTGGTGCTTCGCCGCGCAAGGCCGGTGCCAATTTCGAGGGGACCCGCAAGAGGAAAGCACAGCAGGCCCGCGACCGTGTCGGTCTCGTCATTTTCGGTTTTGCGGCGCTCTACTGCGTCATCGGCGGCCGCATGGTCTATTACGCGATGAGCGAGCCGCAGACGACCTCCAGCATTCCGCCGGCCGATCGTCTGATGGCGTCACGCCCGGATATCGTCGACCGCAACGGTGCGCTTCTCGCCACCGACATCCGCACCGTCTCGCTGTTTGCCGAGCCGCACAAGATCGTCGATGCGGACGAAGTCATCGAAAAGCTCTCGACCGTCCTGCATGACCTCGACATCAAGGGGACCTATGCAAAACTGTCGTCAAAAAGCCGTTTCCAGTGGCTGAAGCGCCAGCTGACGCCAAAGCAGCAGAGCCAGATTCTCGCGCTCGGCATTCCCGGCATCGGTTTCCGGCCGGAAAAGCGTCGCTTCTATCCGGGTGGCCCGACCGCCGCGCATATCGTCGGTTACGTCAATATCGACAACCGCGGCGTCTCCGGCATGGAGCGTTATATCGACAGCCAGGGGCTGGCCGATCTTGCCGCCGTCGGCATGACGTCCAATCAGCCGCTCGAGCCGGTCAAACTGTCGATCGATGTGCGCGTGCAGGCAATCGTGCGCGATGTGGTCGCCAGTTCCATCGACAAGTATAAGTCGATTGGTGGTGGTGCCGTGGTGATCGACGTGCATACCGGTGAAATTCTCGGCATGGCGTCGGCGCCGGATTTCGATCCGAACGATCCGAATGCCAACGGGCCGGAAGGCTGGATGAACCGCATGACGAACAGCACGTTCGAAATGGGCTCGACCTTTAAATCCTTCACCATTGCCATGGGGCTGGACGAAAAAAAGATCACATTGAACGACAGTATCGACGCACGGTTTCCGATCCGCATGGGCGGTTTCACCGTTAAGGATTTCCACGGCAAGGGCCGTTTCCTCAGCGTGCCGGAAGTTTTCCAGTATTCCTCCAACATCGGCACGGCCAAAATCGCTGATGCCGTCGGTATTCCAGACCACAAGGCGTTCCTGACCAAACTCGGGCTTCTGACCCGCATGAAGACGGAACTGCCGGAAATCGCCACGCCGAGCGCACCGCGCGAATGGAAGAAGATCAACCAGGTGACGATTTCCTTCGGTCACGGCGTCTCCACCACGCCGCTGCAGACGGCCGTTGCCGGCGCGGCACTGGTGAACGGCGGTGTTCTGCATCCGCCGACATTCCTGCCGCGTACGGAAGAGCAGGCGACCGAATTTGCTACGCAGGTGATGAACCCATCGAGCAGCAAGGACATGCGTTACCTGTTCGAGTGGAACGGTTCGAGGGGCTCCGGCCGTAATGCCCGCGTCGAAGGGTTTGACGTTGGCGGCAAGACCGGTACGGCGGACAAGGTCGTCAATGGCCGTTATGCTCACGACAAGAATTTCAACGCCTTCCTGGCGGCCTTCCCGATGAGCAATCCGCGTTACGTGGTCCTGAGCTTCTCCGACGAGCCGAAAACCGACAAGGGCAACGGTGCAGCCCTTGCCGCAACCTCTGCTGCGCCGATGGTCAAGGAGATCATCGCACGGTCGGCCCCTATTCTCGGTGTACAACCTTCGTTTGGTGAAAATGGCTCCGCCTTGCTCGTGTCCTATTAGGTCATAATGAATGGGCACGACGATTCGCGGGCCGGCATGATCCGGCCCCCGGAAGGAGAGGGCAGAGATGATATTGAGAGAGCTTTTAGGCACCGATTTTCCTGAGCTTGCCGAGGCTATGAAGGGTCCCGCGGGGGATCTGAACATTACCGCGATCGCGTCGGACAGCCGCAAGGCTGTGCCCGGCGCCTTGTTCGTTGCTATGGCCGGCTCGAAGGCCGATGGCGCAGGCTTTATCGGTGATGCCGCCGCCCGTGGTGCCGTCGCTGCGATTGCTGCACACACCGCCGATGTCGGCATTCCGGTTCTGACCGTTGAAAATCCGCGTCGCCTTCTGGCGCTGGCAGCATCACGGTTTTCCGGCGCGCAGCCGGAAACCATGGTTGCCGTCACCGGCACGGCCGGCAAGACATCGGTGGCGTCGTTCACTCGCCAGATCTGGGCACATGCAGGCCATGCCGCCGCCATGATCGGCACGACCGGCGTCGTATCGCCGGCCCGCAACGACTACGGCTCGCTGACGACGCCCGATCCGATCGCGCTGCATGCGCTGCTGGCCGAACTGGCATCGGAAGGCGTGACCCACGCCGCCATGGAAGCCTCCAGCCATGGCCTCGACCAGAGCCGCCTCGATGGCGTCAGGCTGGCGGCTGCCGGCTTTACCAATCTCGGTCGCGACCACATGGATTACCACCCGACCGTCGAATCGTACATGGCCGCAAAGATGCGCCTGTTCGATACGCTGATGGAAAAGGGCTCGCCGGCCGTGATTTTCTCCGACGATCCGTGGTCGGAAGAAGCCATTCGCGTCGCAACCGCCTCCGGGCTGGATGTGCGCACCGTTGGTCGCAAGGGGTCTTATCTGACGCTGAAGCGTGTCGAGCATTTCCGCCACAAGCAGACCGCTGAAATCACTGCAGAAGGTCGTATCTTCGAGGTAGACATCCCGCTTGCCGGCGATTTCCAGATCGCCAATGCGCTGGTGGCCGCCGGTCTCGCCATGTCCACCGGTGTCTCCGCCGACAAGGCCATGGCGGCGCTTGAGAAACTGGTCGGCGCTTCCGGCCGTCTCGAGCTGGTCGGCCAGACGCCGGATGGCGCGCCGGCCTATGTCGATTATGCCCACAAGCCGGATGCACTGCAGAACGTGCTGTCTTCCGTGCGTCCCTTCACCACCGGCCGTGTCGTCGTGGTCTTCGGTTGCGGTGGTGATCGCGACAAGGGCAAGCGCCCGATCATGGGCGAGATCGCCACGCGGCTTGCCGACGTCGTGATCGTCACGGACGACAATCCACGTTCCGAACAGCCGGAAACAATCCGCTCGGAAATCATGGCGGCAGCGCCTGGCGCCACCGAGATCGGCGACCGCGCCGAAGCGATCCGACACGCCGTTTCGCTGCTGCATGCGGGCGATACGCTGATCGTTGCCGGCAAGGGCCATGAGGAAGGCCAGACTGTCGGTTCGACCACGCTGCCGTTTTCCGATCATGTCGAAGTGCGCAAGGCGCTGGAGGGCCTGAAACAGTGAGCCTGCTCTGGACCTCCGAAGAAATGTCGGCCGTGATGGATGGCCGCCCGGTCGGCGCATTGCCGGCCGGCATTACCGGCATTTCCATCGACAGCCGCTCGATCGGTGAAGGCGAAGCCTTTTTCGCCATCAAGGGTGACCGCGTCGATGGCCACGATTATGCCGGTGTCGCCGTCGCCAATGGTGCCGCGCTGATCGTTGTCGCCGAAGGCAAGCTGCCTGCCATGGGCCGTCTCTCGGTGCCGATGATTGTCGTCGAGGATGTTCTGGAAGCGCTCGGAAAACTGGCCGTCGCTGCCCGCAAACGCAGCCGCGCCCAGATCGTCGCCGTCACCGGCTCTGTCGGCAAGACCACCACCAAGGAAATGCTGCGCCACGCCCTTGCTCCTTCTGGCAAGGTGCATGCCGCCGTTGCCTCCTTCAACAATCATTGGGGCGTGCCGCTAACGCTCGCCCGCATGCCGATCGACACCTATTTTGGCGTCTTCGAAATCGGCATGAACCATTCTGGCGAGATCCGTCCGCTGGTCGGAATGGTGCGCCCGCACGTGGCGGTCGTCACCACCATTGCCGCCGCCCATCTCGGCCATTTCCGTGATCTCGATGAGATTGCCGAAGCCAAGGCCGAGATTTTCGAAGGTGTGCTGCCGAACGGCGCGGCGCTGATCAACCGCGATATCCCGCAATACGATCTGCTCGACAAGGCGGCTCAGGCGGCCGGCGTCGACAACGTCCTGACGTTCGGCCAGCATGCCAAGGCCGATTTCCGCCTTGCCGATTTCGAGGGCAATGCCGATGGCTCAGTCATCTGGGCAACGCTGCAGGGCGACACAACCGAAGTGCGCATCGGTGCGCCCGGTCGCCACATTGCCGAAAACGCCATGGCGGCGCTCGCCGTCGTGTCCCTGTTCGGTGCCGATATGGATGCCGCCAAACAGGCGCTGGCCGATCTGAAACCCGTCAAGGGTCGTGGCGAACGCCATACGCTCGGTATCGGCGAAGGCAACCTGACCCTGATCGACGAAAGCTACAACGCCAATCCGGCCTCGATGCGGGCTGCGATCGCGCTTCTCGCCACGCATCAGCCGCAACTTTCCGGTCGTCGTATCGCCGTCCTCGGCGACATGCTGGAAATGGGCGAGCATTCGACAAAAGTTCATCAAAACCTGGCCGGTGCGCTTTTGGCTGCGGGTATCGAGCATGTCTGGCTCGCCGGCCCCGAAATGGCCGCATTGCGCGACTCATTGCCCGAAAGCGTTGAGGTTTCCTACTTCGAGACGACGCAGGAACTTGCTGATTACAGCGTTCGTTCGGTCGTTCCGGGTGACGTTCTGATGGTCAAATCCTCGCTTGGCCTCGGTTTCCGCAAGATCATCGACGCTCTTATTGACAACTATCCGGCCTTCGCAGACACGGAGCCGCATTCCTGATACCGGCTTCCGAGAAAGGGCCATTATGCTGATCTGGCTAGTCGAACTGGCGAACCACGTGCAATTCTTCAACCTGTTCCGGTACATCACGTTCCGCACAGGCGCCGCCGCGTTCACCGCCGCCTTCATCGTTTTCATGTTCGGCCCGCGCATCATCGATTCGCTGCGTGTCCGTCAGGGCAGGGGGCAGCCGATCCGTGCCGATGGCCCGCAGACCCATTTCAAGAAGGCCGGCACGCCCACCATGGGCGGACTGATGATCCTCGCCGGCATTTTGGGTGGATCGCTGCTCTGGGCCGACCTCTCCAACATCTATGTCGTCTCGACGCTGCTGGTCACCCTCGGTTTCGGCGCCATCGGTTTTTATGACGATTATCTCAAGGTCACCAAACAGTCGGACAAGGGTTTTTCCGGCAAGGCGCGTCTCGGCATCGAGTTCGTGATCGCCGGTATCGCCACGTTCTTCATGATGCGTATGGCGCTTGCCACCGGCCAGAACGGTTCCACGCTCGGCACATCCATAGCCTTTCCGTTCATCAAGGAATTCGTTCTCAATATCGGCGTCTTCTTCGTGCTGTTCGGCGGTTTCGTCATCGTCGCGGCGGGCAATGCCGTGAACCTGACGGATGGTCTCGATGGTCTCGCCATCGTGCCGGTGATGATCGCCGCTGCCTCCTTCGGCATCATTTCCTATGTGGCCGGTAACGCCGTCTTCGCGAACTACCTGCAGATCAATTTCGTGCCCGGCACCGGTGAACTCGCCGTCATTCTCGGCGCGGTCATCGGGGCGGGCCTTGGCTTCCTTTGGTTCAACGCGCCGCCCGCCGCTATTTTCATGGGCGATACCGGCTCGCTGGCGCTCGGTGGCCTGATCGGTTCGGTCGCCGTTGCCACCAAGCACGAGATCGTCATGGCCATCATCGGCGGCCTGTTCGTCATGGAAACACTGTCGGTCATCATCCAGGTTGGTTTCTTCAAATTGACGGGCAAGCGCGTCTTCCTGATGGCGCCCATCCACCACCATTTCGAAAAGCTCGGCTGGACCGAAAGCCAGGTGGTTATCCGCTTCTGGATCATCGCCGTCGGTCTTGCCCTTCTTGGCCTTTCCACCCTCAAGCTGCGCTGATTGTATCATGATCCCGGTCACCACGTTTTCTGGCAAAAAAGTCGCTCTCTTCGGCCTCGGTGGCTCGGGGCTGGCGACGGCAAAGGCACTGGTGGCCGGTGGCGCTCTCGTGACCGCCTGGGACGACAATCCCGACAGCGTCGCCAAGGCGGCAGCCGAAGGCATAACGACTGCGGATCTGCGGGGGCTGGACTGGTCCTCGCTTTCCGCTTTCGTGTTGTCTCCCGGCGTGCCGCTCACCCACCCGAAACCGCACTGGACGGTCGATCTGGCCCGTGCGGCCGGTGTGGAGGTGATCGGTGACGTGGAACTGTTCGTGCGAGAACGCCGGGCGCATGCGCCGGATTGCTCGCTCATCGCCATTACCGGCACCAACGGCAAGTCCACCACGACGGCGCTGATCGCACATATCCTCAAATCCAGCGGCCGCGATACCCAGCTCGGCGGCAATATCGGCACCGCCATCCTGACGCTCGATCCGCCCAAGGCCGAACGTTTTTACGTGGTGGAATGCTCGTCCTACCAGATTGATCTGGCCCCGACGCTCAATCCATCTGCCGGTATCCTCCTCAACCTGACGCCAGACCATCTCGACCGTCACGGCACCATGCAGCATTACGCCGATATCAAGGAACGTCTGGTCGCCGGTTCGAAGACGGCCGTGATCGGCGTCGATGACAGCTTTTGCACCATGATCGCCGATCGTGTGGAACGTGCCGGTGTGAAGGTCGAACGCATTTCCAAGCGCAATCCGGTCGCTGATGGTCTTTATGCCGAAGGCAGCCGTATCCTTGGCGCACACAGCGGCAAGATTTCCGATGTGGCGGATCTCGCCGGCATTGATACGCTCAAGGGCGCCCACAACGCCCAGAACGCGGCGGCGGCGATTGCCGCCTGCCTCGCGGTCGGCGTCTCCATCGAAGACATTCGTGCGGGCCTCAAAAGTTTCCCCGGCTTGAAACACCGCATGCAGCCGGTCGGCCGGCGCGGTCAGGCCGTGTTCGTCAACGATTCGAAGGCCACCAATGCGGAAGCCGCAGCGCCTGCGCTCTCGAGTTACGAGCGCATCTACTGGATCGCCGGTGGTCTTCCCAAGGAAGGCGGCATCACAAGCCTCGCACCACTCTTCCCGCGTATCGTCAAAGCCTATCTGATCGGAGAGGCGGCACCGCAATTTGCCGCGACGCTGGGCGATGCCGTGAAATTCGAGATTTCCGGCACGCTTGCCCAGGCCGTTGCGCATGCGGCAGCCGATGCGGCGGAAGATGGCGAAACGTCGGCCGTGATGCTGTCGCCGGCTTGCGCCAGCTTCGACCAGTTCAAGAATTTCGAGGTCCGCGGTGATGCTTTTGTCGCCGAGGTCGCAGGTCTCGACGGCGTGACGATGCTGGTCGAGGTCAAAAAGGAGAACTGACAATGGTAAGTCGCGTAGACCGTGGTCCGCTTGCGGACTGGTTCTGGACGATCGACCGCTTTTTCCTGGCGGCCTTCATCCTGTTGATGGGTATCGGTTTCATGCTGTCCTTTGCGGCATCGCCCGCAGTGGCCGAACGCCTCGGTCTTGACAGCTTTCACTTCGTGGAACGTCACGCGATGTTCTTGATCCCCTCGATCATCGTCATGGTGTCGCTGTCGCTGCTCAGCCCGCGGCAGATCCGTCGCACCGCCATCATTCTCTTGATCGCGGCTTTGGCCATGATGGTGCTGGCGCTGTTTTTTGGCGTCGAGGTCAAGGGGGCCCGGCGTTGGGTGAATTTCGGCAGCCTGTCGATCCAGCCGTCCGAATTCATGAAGCCGGCTTTCGTCGTGGTCTGCGCATGGCTTTTTGCCGAGCACGCCCGCCAGCCGGAAATTCCCGGTAATCTGTTTGCCATCATCCTGTTCGGCATTGTCGGCGCGCTTCTCGTTGCCCAGCCCGATATCGGTCAGACCGTTCTGACCAGCGCCGTCTGGGGCGGCATGTTTTTCATGGCCGGCATGCCGTGGCTGTGGATCGTTCTGCTCGGTGGTCTTGGTGTCGGCGGCGTGGCGACGGCCTATTACATGCTGCCGCACGTCGCCGGTCGTATCGACCGTTTCTGGACGGGCGAGGGCGATACGTTTCAGGTCGATACCGCCCGTGACGCCATCATCAACGGCAACTGGTTCGGTCTCGGACCGGGTGAGGGCATCTACAAGCGCATCATCCCGGACAGCCACACTGACTTCATCTTCTCCGTCGCGGCCGAAGAGTTCGGTATCTTGTTCTGCATGGTTCTGGTGGCGATCTTTGGTTTCATTGTGCTGCGGGGGCTCAGCCACGCCTTCCGCGAACGCAACGATTTTAACCGCTTTGCCGTCGCCGGCCTCGTGCTGCAACTCGGCGTACAGTCGATGATCAATATCAGCGTTAATCTCGAACTCATTCCGGCCAAGGGCATGACCCTGCCGCTGATCTCCTATGGTGGTTCGTCGATGATCGCGGTTGCCGTCACCGCCGGTTTCATTCTGGCGCTCACCCGTCACCGGCCGGAAAAGCGTGCACAGGAACGCAGCCTCTTTCGCGTGACATCGACGGTGCCTGCAGAGTAAAAGGTTTTTCATGACCAAAGGCATTATCCTGCTTGCCGCCGGGGGAACCGGCGGCCATCTGTTTCCGGCCGAAGCACTGGCGCATGAGTTGAAGGCGCGCGGTTATTCCGTGCATCTTGTCACCGACAGCCGTGCCGAGCGTTTTGCCGGCAAATTTCCGGCTGACGAGATTCATGTCGTGCCGTCCGCGACGATAGGCTCCAAGAACCCGATTGCCGTGGCGAAATCGCTGTTCAAGCTGTGGACCGGCCTGCGCACTGCGCGCAAGCTGATCGGCCGCATCAAGCCGCTCGCCGTTGTCGGTTTCGGCGGTTACCCCACCGTGCCGCCGCTTCTCGCCTCTACCGGCCTCGGCGTGCCGTCGATGATCCATGAGCAGAACGCCGTGATGGGCCGCGCCAACAAGGCGCTCGCCAAACGCGTCAAGGCGATTGCCGGCGGCTTTCTGCCTGAGGGCGTCGGTGCCTATGCCGACAAGACGGTGACGACCGGCAATCCGGTACGTCCCGCTGTTCTTGCCGCCGCCAACACGCCTTACAAGCCGAGCCTCGAAGGCCAGCCATTCAACCTCGTCGTTTTCGGCGGCAGCCAGGGCGCGCAATTCTTTTCTCGCGCCATTCCGACAGCTTTGAGCCTTCTGGAAGAGAATGAGCGTAGCCGCATCGTGCTCACTCAGCAGGCTCGCCCGGAAGATCAGGGGCAGGTCGGATCCTGTTTTGCCAAGCTGAAGATGACGCCGGATGTTTCGGCCTTCTTCCCCGATATGGCGGAGCGTCTCGCCTCTGCTCATCTTGTCGTCTGCCGTTCCGGCGCATCCACCGTATCGGAAGTGTCGGTGATCGGTCGCCCATCCATTCTTGTCCCTTACCCTTACGCGCTCGATCACGATCAGGCCGCCAATGCCGCAGCTCTCGTGGCGACCGGTGGCGCCGAAGTCGTGCCGCAGGCAGAGCTTTCGCCGGAGCGTCTGGCGGAAAAGCTGAAGGTTGCGCTGGCGGAGCCGGAAAGGCTCGCAAAGATGGCGGAAGCGGCCAAGCAGGCCGGCCGTCCCCATGCGGCGACCTTGCTTGCCGACATGGTTGTCGCTATTGCCGGGGCACAAGGGATTGCGCAGTTTAAAGGAGTTCGGGCATGAAGATGCCGCAGGCCATCGGCCTCGTCCATTTCATCGGTATCGGCGGCATCGGCATGAGCGGCATTGCCGAAGTGCTGCATAACCTTGGCCACAAGGTGCAGGGTTCCGACCAGTCCGACAGCGCCAACGTGCAGCGCCTGCGCGACAAGGGCATTCCGGTTTTCGTCGGCCATCAGGCCGAGAACCTTGGCGATGCCGAAGTCGTGGTTGTCTCCACCGCCATCAAGAAGACCAATCCGGAACTGATCGCCGCGCGTGAAAAATCGCTGCCGATCGTGCGTCGTGCCGAAATGCTGGCCGAGTTGATGCGTTTCCGTAATGCCATCGCCATCGGCGGCACACATGGCAAGACCACGACGACGTCGATGGTCGCGACGCTGCTCGAAGCCGGCAATCTTGATCCAACCGTCATCAATGGCGGCATCATCAACGCCTACGGCACCAATGCCCGCATGGGCGAGGGCGAGTGGATGGTGGTGGAAGCCGACGAATCCGACGGCACTTTCCTGAAGCTGCCGGCGGATGTCGCGGTCGTCACCAATATCGACCCGGAACATCTCGACCATTACGGCAATTTCGACGCCGTGCGCGCCGCTTTCCGCCAGTTCGTGGAAAACGTGCCTTTCTACGGTTTTGGCGTCATGTGCATCGACCATCCGGAAGTGCAGGCGCTGGTCGGCAAGATCGAGGACCGCAAGGTCGTCACCTATGGTGAAAACCCGCAGGCCGATGCCCGATTCTCGAATGTGCGCATGGAAGGCACCAAGGCGATCTTCGATGTGGAAATCCGTCGTCGCCGCACCGGCCGGGTCTTCTCGTTCAAGGACCTGACGCTGCCCATGCCGGGCCGCCACAACATTTCCAATGCCACGGCCGCGATTGCCGTCGCCAATCGTCTCGGCATTTCGGAAGAAGACATCCGCAAGGGGCTCGCGGCCTTCGGTGGCGTAAAACGCCGCTTCACGCTGACCGGTACCTGGAACGACGTATCGATCTTCGACGATTACGGCCATCATCCGGTCGAGATCAAGGCTGTGCTTAAGGCTGCGCGCGAAAGCTGCTCGGGCCGCGTCATCGCCGTTCACCAGCCGCATCGCTATTCGCGCCTGAACAGCCTGTTCGAAGATTTTGTCACCTGCTTCAACGATGCCGACAGCATCATTCTCGCCCCGGTCTATGCGGCTGGTGAGGACCCGATCGAAGGTGCCGATTCCGAGACGCTGGCTGCCCGCATTCGCGCCGGCGGCCACCGTGATGCCCGCTTCATGGCCTCGCCGGAAGCTTTGGCCGGCATCGTTGCCACCATTGCCAAACCGGGCGATTTCGTGGTTCTTTTGGGGGCAGGTAACATTACGCACTGGGCAGCAGCACTGCCCAAGGAATTGCAGGGCATTTCGGGGCATACGCAATGAAGCAGGTGAATGGGGAACGGTTGCTGGCTTCGCTCGGTGAGGGCGTCAAGGATATCCGCGGACGGCTGACGCCGGATGCGCAGATGGATCGCGTCACGTGGTTCCAGGCCGGTGGTCTGGCCGAGCTGATGTTCCAGCCGCACGACGTCGATGACCTCGTGACATTCCTGAAACTTCTGCCGGAAAATGTGCCGTTGACGGTGGTCGGTGTCGGCTCGAACCTGCTGGTGCGCGATGGCGGCATTGCTGGCGTGGTGCTGCGCCTCTCGGCCAAAGGTTTTGGCCAGGTCGAGCTGGTCGGCGAAAACCGCATCAAGGCCGGTGCGATTTGCCCGGACAAGCATGTTGCCGCGATGGCGATGGACAACGGAATCGGCGGTTTCGCCTTCTATTACGGCATTCCCGGCTCGATTGGCGGCGCGCTGCGCATGAATGCCGGCGCCAACGGCACCGAAACGAAGGATCGCGTTGTTGAAGTGCATGCGGTGGACCGTCAGGGCAACAAGCATGTGCTCTCTAATGCCGACATGGGCTACAGCTACCGCCATTCCTCTGTTCCGGCTGACCTGATTTTCACGCACGCCGTGTTCGAGGGATATCCCGACGACCGCGCCAAAATTCGTGCCGAAATGGATGCCGTGCGCCAGCACCGCGAAACCGTGCAGCCGGTCAAGGAAAAGACCGGTGGTTCGACCTTCAAGAACCCTGAAGGCCATTCGGCCTGGAAGGTGATCGACGAAGCCGGTTGCCGTGGCCTGATGAATGGCGGCGCGCAGATGTCGGCGCTGCACTGCAATTTCATGATCAATATCGGCCACGCCTCGGGATACGATCTGGAATATCTCGGCGAGATGGTGCGCCAGCGCGTGTTCGAAGAACATGGCATCAAGCTGGAATGGGAAATCAAGCGCCTCGGCGTCTTCATGCCCGGCCGCGAAGTGCGTCCCTTTCAGGGCGTGACGACGGAGTGATGATCGGCTCTGCTGGTCCGTTCGGGAGGCGTTTATGACGCTGGTTCATAATGAACGGATCAAGCTGACCGCCAATTCGCTCGACCGGTTGTCGACCGCCTGTGCGGCGGCAGGCTTCATTGCGCCTGCCGCATCCTTCGCCAATTCGACACTGACCTTTCAGATCACCTGGGGCACGGTGATTTCCACCTCGGCTTGGCTTTCCGGCGCTTTGATATTACATTTGGGTGCCAGACACGTGTTGAGGAGACTGAAGTCATGAATGCCCCGACTTTCTTCTTTCTCTATATTCTCCCCTTCGTCATCGCCGGCACGGCGTGGGCGGGCATTCTGCTGAGCGAATGGCTGGAACGCCGCAAGGTTCGGATTCGCACCGACAAATAGCGCCATCGGTCTGCGGGGTGATCGATGTCCGGTGCCGGTTATGACGAGGATGAAGCGCGGCGACGTGTTCTTGTCGTCAATGAAAGGCGCAAGCTTTTAGCCGGTGCTCTGGACCGTGTTTCAACCGCTTTCATTGTCGTTGGCGTGCTCGGTCAGGCCTTATCGCTAAACCCGGCTTCCGCTAGCTTCGCTGCGGCTATTGTCATGTTGGGTTGGATTTCGGGCGCCGTTATATTACATCTGGTGGCGCAGCGCGTCCTTGGAGGACTGAAGGTATGACCTCGCAGGAATTTTTCTGGTACGTATTTCCATGGATCGTCACCGTCGGCGGTGCTGCCTGGCTTGTCTACGACCGGTACAAAAACCCCCATCATCGCTGATCAAATTCTTCGAATGAAAAAAAGCCCGCGAAACCATCGGTCTCGCGGGCTTTTTCGTCAGTTCATTCGGCCGAGAATCAGACTTCGTCCTTGCCCGACAGGAAGATGCAGGCGAGCGTGATCAGGGCGGCTACGAAGAGGTAGTAGCCGACATAGGTCATGCCGTAATTCGCCTGCAGATAGGTGGCGATGTAGGGCGCCAGCGAGGCGCCGAAAATGCCGGCGAAGTTGAAGGTGATCGACGAGCCGGTATAGCGTACCGAGGTCGGGAAGGGCGCGGCCAGCGCCGTGCCGATCAGACCGTAGGTCATGCCCATCAGTACCATTGCCAGAACCACGAACAGGAAGATCATGCCTTCGCCGTTGGTCATCAGGTAAGGCAAGAAGAACGAGAAGGCGGCGATCAGCGCGGTGGTGACGATCAGCATTTCGCGGCGGCCGTATTTTTCCGCCAGCTTGCCGATCACGACGATGAAGATGCCGAAGACGACCGAGCCGAGAAGCTGCACTTCCAGTGCATCCAGGAACGGCATCTTCAGGACCTTGACGTTGTAGGACAGAAGATAGGCCGAGCCGATGTAGAACAGCACGAAGGTGGCCAGCGCGACGAATGTGCCGAGCACGAGGCTGCGCTTGTGCTTGCGGAACAGTTCCGCAACCGGAACCTCGACACGCTCGTGGCTGTCGATGGCCTTCTGGAAGGCAGGCGTTTCGGTGATCGACAGACGCACCCACAGGCCGATGGCGATCAGCGCGATGGAGGCGATGAAGGGTACGCGCCAGCCCCAGGAGAGAAGCGCTTCCTGCGACATGAAGTGCAGGAGGATCCAGAACACGCCGGAAGACAGGAACAGGCCGAGCGGTGCGCCCAGCTGCGGGAACATGCCGTACCAGCTCTTCTTGCCCGGAGGTGCGTTTTCGGTTGCCAGCAGAACCGCGCCGCCCCATTCGCCGCCGAGGCCAAAACCCTGGCCGAAACGGCAAAGCGCCAGCAGCAGCGGTGCGAGAACGCCGATTTGCTCGTAGGTCGGCAGAAGGCCGATCACCACCGTGGAAATGCCCATGGTGAGGAGAGCGGCCACGAGCGTCGTCTTGCGGCCGATGCGGTCACCGTAATGGCCGAACACGATGGCGCCGAGCGGACGTGCGAAGAAGGCGATCGAGAAGGTCGCGAACGAGGCGAGAAGCGCGCTCGTCGGGTCCGAGCCCGGGAAGAACAGCGTCGGGAAAACCAGAACAGCTGCCGTCGCGTAAACGTAGAAATCGAAAAATTCGATCGTCGTGCCGACCACGCTGGCCGTCAGGACTTGTGCAGGAGAGTTCTTTGCAACAGGTTCCAGCGGCTCCGCGGCCGACGACACGGGAGTATCCATCTGTGTCATCTTATATCCGTGAGTGTTGTCTCTCCTCCTTTGTTAAGGAGGGTTGGTGCGGCCATAGCGCAATTTTAAATCGAATAAAATGGCTTTCCGGCAATAAAGCGCAAAAAATCGCGCGTTGAGCGAAAGCTCTGACGCATTTCCGCCACTGGGTGCGCTGAGGAAGAGATGGCCGTTAACGCCGTTCGGCAGTCCCGGTTAACGAAAGTAAACGTTTTGTTAACCTTAATGGCGCTTAACTGGATTCTATCGAGATCGGTTGGAATCATGCTGCGAAAGTTTCACGCAAGCGTCGAACTTCAACCTTTAATGATTTCCTCGGGAGTGGTTTATGAGTGGCAAGCATGTGGCTGTTTTGATGGGAGGTTTTTCCTCCGAGCGGCCCGTCAGTCTTTCTTCCGGCAATGCCTGCGCGGATGCTCTCGAAGGGGAGGGTTACAAGGTCACCCGCATCGACGTCGATCGTGATGTCGCAGCGGTGCTCGCCGATTTGCGCCCGGATGTCTGCTTTAACGCGCTCCATGGCCCTTACGGCGAAGATGGCACCATTCAGGGCATTCTCGAATATCTGCAAATTCCCTACACGCATTCCGGTGTGCTGTCCTCGGCTCTGTCCATGGACAAGCAGCAGGCCAAGCATGTCGCCAAGGCGGCGGGCATTCCCGTGGCCGAGGCCAAGGTGTTGGATCGCCGCGATTTCGGCAATACACATCCCATCAAGCCGCCTTATGTGGTGAAGCCGGTGCGTGAAGGCTCGTCCTTCGGCGTCGTCATCGTCAAGGAAAACCAGGCGCATCCGCCGCAGGTCATTGGTTCGTCCGAATGGCGGTACGGTGATGAGGTCATGGTCGAGCGGTATGTCTATGGTCGCGAATTGACCTGTGGCGTCATGGGCAATGTCGCGCTGGGTGTGACCGAAGTGGTGCCGAACGGCGACACCTTCTACGACTACGATGCGAAGTACGCCGCGGGCGGCTCAACGCATGTCATTCCGGCACGAATTTCACCGAATATTTACCAAAAGATTCAATCATTGGCCCTCAAGGCGCACCAGGCGATGGGTTGCCGTGGCGTGAGTCGATCGGACTTCCGTTACGACGATCGTTTCTCCGAAAACGGTGAGGTCATCTGGCTGGAAATCAATACGCAGCCGGGCATGACCCCAACCTCTCTGGTGCCCGAAATGGCCGCTCATGCCGGTCATTCCTTTGGTGATCTCGTCCGTTGGATGGTGGAGGACGCTTCTTGTTCGCGATGAACAGCAAAAGGGCAGGTGGGGCGCGTAATCCTTACGAGGATGGCCCTGTTGCGGACGATCGCCGGGTGCTGCCGCGCCCGCTGCGTCGTGTCGTGCGCTTTTGCGTCAGCCTCGCCACGGGTCGCATTGATATTCCGCGCCACACGGGCACTGTTGCCACCTTCGGTCTGTTTGCTGCTGTCGGCCTTTACGGCATGTCCATCGGCGGCCACACGCAGACGGTTGCGCAGGCGACGACGGCGGCTGCCGGTTTTGCCATCGAGGATGTTCGCGTCTCCGGTAACAGCCAGACGTCGGAAATCGATATTCTCCAGTTGCTCGGTCTCGACGGCACGACCTCGCTTGTCGCACTCGATATCGAATCGGCCCGTCGTCAGCTCTCCGAGCTTCCCTGGGTTGCCTATGCGGAGGTCCGCAAGGTTTATCCGCGCACGATCGAGGTCATGCTCAAGGAGCGCGAGGCTTTCGGCATCTGGCAGCACGGCAGTGATTTGTCCCTGATCGAAAAGAGCGGCGCCATCATCGCTCCTCTGCGTGACAACAAGTTCGCCTCGTTGCCGCTGTTTGTCGGTCGCGATGCCGAAAAGGCAGCTTCGGGATTTGAAGAAGAAATGGCTGAATGGCCGGAGTTGAAGCAGCGTGTGCGCGCCTTCGTGCGCATCGCCAGCCGTCGCTGGGATCTGCATCTCGACAATGGCATCGTCATCAAGCTGCCGGAAGACAATGTCGGTGATGCGCTGAAGCGCCTCGCCAAGTTCGAAGCCAATCAGCAGATGCTGGAGCGCGATATCGCCGCCGTCGATCTCCGCCTTCAGGATCGCACCACCGTTCAGTTGACGGCCGATGCTGCCGAACGCCGCCAGGAGGCGGTTGCGGCGCGGGCCAAGGCACTCAAGAAAGCAGGGGCAACGTGAGCTTGTTCGGATCATCCAATCTCGGCCTGCCGCGCCTGAAGCCTCTGTCTTCCAAGCGCAGCCACGTCGTTTCCGTCCTCGACATCGGATCGAGCAAGGTCGTCTGCATGATCGGCCGGCTGACCCCGCGTCAGGAAAGCGAAATCCTGCCGGGCCGGACGCACAATGTGGAAATCATCGGCATCGGTCACCAGCGTTCGCGTGGCGTCAAGTCCGGTGTGATCGCTGATCTGGATGCTGCCGAAAGCGTCGTGCGTCTTGCCGTCGATGCGGCCGAGCGTATGGCCGGTCTCACCATCGACAGCCTGATCGTCAACATTTCCGCCGGGCGCCTTGCCAGCGATGTCTACACCGCCACGATCGATCTGGGTGGTCAGGAAGTTGCAGCAGGTGATCTGCGCAAGGTCATGATCAACGCCAGCCAGCTGTCGCAGCGTCAGGATCGTGTCATCCTGCATTCGCTCCCGGCCGGTTATTCGCTTGATGGCGAACGCGGTATCCGCGATCCGTTGTCGATGTATGGCGATTCGCTCGGTGTCGACATGCACGTCGTCACGGCGGAACGTGCGGCGATCCGCAATCTCGAACTCTGCATCAATCGTGCTCATCTGTCGGTCGAAGGCATTGTTGCGACGCCTTATGCCAGCGGTCTTGCGGCTCTGGTCGATGATGAAGTCGAACTCGGCTGCGCCGCCATCGACATGGGCGGCGGCACCACCACCATTTCCGTCTTCTGCGAAGGCAAGCTGGTTCATACCGATGCCATCGGTCTGGGCGGCCACCACATCACCACCGATCTTGCGCGCGGTCTTTCCACCAGGATTGAAGACGCCGAGCGCATGAAGGTCGTTCATGGCTCTGCCATCTCCACGGGCGCCGACGAGCGCGACCTGATTTCGGTCGCACCGATCGGTGAGGACGATCGTGATCAACCCACCCAGATCCCCAAGGCTCTGGTCACTCGTATCGTTCGCGCGCGGCTCGAAGAGACGCTTGAACTGATCCGCGACCGCATACAAAAGTCGGGTTTCAGCCCGATCGTCGGCAAGCGAGTCGTTCTGACCGGTGGCGCCAGCCAGCTCACCGGTCTGTCAGAAACTGCGCGCCGAATCCTTGCCCGAAACGTCCGAATCGGGCGTCCTATGGGCCTGTCGGGTCTTCCGACCGCAGCAAAGGGACCGGCCTTCTCCACGGCGGCCGGCCTGATGATCTACCCGCAGGTCGCCGGTCTGGAGACGCATGCGGCAAATGGCGGTTTCGCGTCGGCACTGGTGAGCGGCAATGGCCGACTGGCGCGAATGGGGCAGTGGTTGAAGGAAAGTTTCTGACACACCGGTTTCGCACCAGCGTGTCGAGGTAATCAGGAATAAACGGCGGCGTGGCGACGCTGCCCAAGGATTAAGAAGGAACGGTTACATGACCATCAATCTGAACAAGCCGGACATCACCGAGCTGAAGCCTCGGATCACCGTGTTCGGCGTCGGCGGCGGCGGCGGCAATGCCGTCAACAACATGATCACGGCTGGCCTCGAAGGTGTCGACTTCGTCGTTGCCAACACCGACGCCCAGGCCCTGACCATGACCAAGGCCGACCGAATCATCCAGATGGGTGTGCAGGTCACCGAAGGTCTCGGCGCCGGCTCGCAGCCGGAAGTCGGCCGCGCTGCTGCGGAAGAGTGCCTTGATGAAATCATGGACCACCTGCAGAACACTCACATGTGCTTCGTCACCGCCGGCATGGGCGGCGGCACCGGCACCGGTGCTGCTCCGGTCGTCGCACAGGCTGCCCGCAACAAGGGCATCCTGACCGTCGGCGTCGTCACCAAGCCGTTCCACTTCGAAGGCCAGCGCCGCATGCGTCTTGCCGAGCAGGGCATCGAGGAACTGCAGAAGTCGGTCGACACGCTGATCGTCATCCCGAATCAGAACCTGTTTCGTATCGCCAATGACAAGACGACCTTCGCCGACGCATTCGCGATGGCCGACCAGGTTCTCTATTCGGGTGTTGCCTGCATCACCGACCTGATGGTCAAGGAAGGCCTCATCAACCTCGACTTCGCCGACGTTCGCTCGGTGATGCGCGAGATGGGCCGCGCCATGATGGGTACGGGCGAAGCTTCCGGTTCGGGTCGCGCCATGCAGGCCGCCGAAGCCGCGATCGCCAACCCGCTGCTCGACGAAACCTCGATGAAGGGCGCACAGGGCCTGCTGATCTCCATCACCGGCGGTCGCGACCTGACCCTGTTCGAAGTCGACGAAGCCGCAACCCGCATCCGCGAGGAAGTCGATCCGGATGCCAACATCATCCTCGGCGCCACCTTCGACGAAGCGCTCGAAGGCATCATCCGCGTCTCCGTCGTTGCCACCGGCATCGATCGCAGCATGGGCCAGGTCGATCTGCGTGCCGCTGAAATGCGCGCAGCCCAGAAGCCGATTATCCGTCCTTCCGCGGCCGTTGCTCCGGCTCCGGCCGCAGTGCAGCCTGTCATGCAGCAGGCACCCCGTGCGATCGCCCCGGCACCGGTAGACCCGATTGCCGAGACCATCCGTCACGCCGAAGCTGAAATGGAACGCGAACTGGCCATCCCGGCTGCTTCCGCTCCGGTCGCCCCGGCTCCGGCCCCGGTTGCCCAGGCTGAAGAGTTCCGTCCGCAGAGCCGCATCTTCGCATCGGCGCCGTCAGAAGCACCGCGCGCTGCCGCACCGGCTCCGTCCTATGCCGCTGCTCCGCAGCCGTCCTATGCTGCCCAGCAGCAGCAGGCTCCGGTCGCTCCGCAGCCGGCACCGCGCATGATGCAGCCGGAAGCACCGGTCATGAGCCAGCCTATGGTTCGCGAAACGGTCGAGCAGGTCCGCATGCCGCGCGTGGAAGACTTTCCGCCGGTCGTGAAGGCAGAGATGGATCACCGCGCCCATCAGAGCCAGCCGGCCCATGAAGAGCGTGGCCCGATGGGTCTCCTCAAGCGCATCACCAACTCGCTTGGCCGTCGCGAAGAAGACGATCATGCCGGTGAAATGATGCAGGCCCCCGCCGCCTCTTCGCAGCAGCGCCGCCCGCTGTCGCCGGAAGCCAGCCTCTACGCACCGCGTCGTGGCAACCTTGACGATCAGGGCCGCAGCACACCGCGCGCAGGTTCGCATCACGAAGACGACCAGCTGGAAATCCCGGCCTTCCTGCGCCGTCAGTCCACCTGATCGGCTCTTTAATACAGACTGTGAAAAGGCCCGGATCACATGATCCGGGCCTTTTCACATTTCGTTGCAACAGTGGAAAATTGTTGAGCATCTCCCGATACTTGGCTTCGTAACATTGCGAAACGAACAGTGATTTGAGATGTACGCCCGGGACACGTATCTAGATGATCAAGAGACCGTGAATCGCAGATTGTTAATTCGATGCGATTTACGGACAAGGATCCCGAACCACGCTGAGACTGGCCGGTTCGGTTCAATAAAGGCATAAAAGAATGAGCATCGAACTTCTCGGTTTCCAGACCACCATCGCCGCCCCCGTCACTCTTTCGGGTATCGGCGTGCATTCGGGAAGCCAGGTATCGATCACCTTCCAGCCGGCCGATGCCGGCACAGGCATCGTTTTCTCCCGCACGCTTGCTGACGGATCTACCGCTGAATACCGCGCCGTGTCCTCGCAGGTCGGCAATACGGATCTCTGCACCGTTCTTGGCACCAACATGGCCCGTTCGGTTGCAACGATCGAACATGTCATGGCGGCGATCTACGCGCTTGGCCTCGACAACCTGATCGTCGAAGTCGAAGGTGCGGAAATGCCGATCATGGACGGCAGCTCTTTCCCCTTCATCGAAGCCATCGAGCAGGTCGGCACGGTCAATCTCGGCGTCAAGCGTCGTTACATCCGCGTCATCAAGCCGGTACGTATCGATGCCGGCGCATCGTGGTCGGAATTCCGCCCCTATGACGGCACCCGATTCGAAGTTGAGATCGATTTCGATTCGCCGCTGATCGGCCGCCAGTCCTGGAAGGGTGACCTGACCGCGTCTGTTTTCCGTGACGAACTGTCCCGCGCCCGTACCTTCGGTTTCATGCGTGATGTCGAGCGCCTCTGGGCTGCCGGTTACGCACTCGGCTCGTCGCTCGAAAACTCGGTCGTCATCGGTGATGATGATACGGTCGTCAACGTCGAAGGCCTGCGTTACGCCAAGGACGAGTTCGTTCGTCACAAGACTCTCGATGCCGTGGGCGATCTGGCGCTTGCCGGCGCGCAGTTCATCGGCTGCTACCGTTCGTATCGCGGGGGCCACAAGATGAACGCCAATGCGTTGAAGGCTCTTCTCAGCGATCCGACAGCCTACGAGATCGTCGAGGCTCCGGCCCGCAGCCAGCGTGTCCGCGCCCGCGAGTTCGTTCCGGTCCACGTACCGGAATTCGCTCCCTGGGTCGGCTGAGCTTTGGATTGATTTTACGACTCCAGTCCAATTGGCCGTCCCTTGTGGACGGCCTTTTTCTTTTTTGTTGTTTTTACCGTAATTTAAGTAAGCTCACCGCCACAAAATTGCGCGAATGGGTCATCATTGCGTTGCCCTCATGCTGCTTTTATGGCTAGAACGCCTGTCGGGGCGGTGGCTCATTTTATCGCGTAGCAATCGGGAACTATTGCATGGCTCATGTCAGGTCTTCTGTAATCGGGAAAACGGCGCGCTTGGCGGTCGTATCCCTCGTGCTGGCCGGCGTCGGCATGACCACAACGGCCTGCGGCACCGACCCGGACATCGACATCACCAAACTTGGCCTTGCGACTGATCCGCCGGAGCAGCTTTACAATCAGGGCCTGGCCAACATGAAGGCCGGCAATATGGGCGAGGCGGCCCGCAAGTTCGAAGCCATCGACAAGCAGAACCCGTTCACCGAATGGGGCCGCAAGGCGCTGGTCATGGTCACCTTCGTCAATACCCGCCAGAACCGCAATGACGAGGCGATTGCTGCCGGTAACCGTTACCTGAAGCAATATCCGCGTTCGGCCGACAGTGCCTATGTGCAGTATCTGGTGGGCCTTTCCTATTCCAAGCAGATCAGCGACGTCACGCAGGATCAGCGCGCCGCATCGCGCACGATCGAGGCCATGACCAAGGTCGTCAAGGAATATCCGGATTCGGAATATGTCGACGACGCGCAGGCCAAGATCCGTTTCGCCCGCGACCAGCTGGCCGGCAAGGAAATGCAGATCGGCCGCTATTATCTTGAGCGCAAGGAATACCTTGCCGGCATTCAGCGTTTCCGACTGGTCGTTGAACAGTACGGCAACACCAACCAGGTCGAAGAAGCACTGGCCCGTCTGGTGGAAGCCTATTACGCGATGGGTATCGCCGAAGAGGCGCAGACCGCTGCCGCCGTTCTTGGCCGCAACTACCCGGACAGCCAGTGGTATGCCGACAGCTACAAGCTCCTGAAGGGCGGCGGTCTCGAGCCGCGTGAAAATCGCGGTTCGTGGATTTCTCGCGCAGCCGTCAGGCTTGTCGCAGGCAGCGATACCTGATTTTTGAAGCAGGGCAGGGCCGGATCGAGGTAACATGCTGATCCAGTTGTCGATCCGCGATATCGTCTTGATCGAACGGCTGGACCTCGATTTCGAGGCCGGCCTTTCGGTGCTGACCGGTGAAACCGGTGCCGGCAAATCCATTCTTCTTGACAGTCTTTCGCTGGCGCTTGGTGGCCGCGGCGATGGCGGCCTCGTGCGCCATGGCAGCGACAAGGGGCAGGTGACGGCCGTCTTCGATGTCGGCATGGATCATCCCGCCCGCCTCCTGTTGCGTGAAAACGGTCTTGATGACGATGGCGACCTGATTTTCCGCCGCGTGCAATCCGCCGATGGCCGTACCAAGGCTTCCGTGAACGATCAGCCGGTCAGTGTGCAGATGATGCGCCAGATCGGCCAGTTGCTGGTGGAAATCCACGGCCAGCACGACGACCGTGCGCTTGTCGATACCGATGCCCACCGCACGCTGCTCGACGCCTTCACGGGCATCGTTGACGAAGCGGCACAGGTGTCCGGCCTCTACCGCACCTGGAAAGACGCCGAGCGCGGCCTGAAGAGCCATCGTGCGCGCGTCGAAGCGGCCGCCCGCGAGGCCGATTACCTGCGGTCTTCCGTCGAGGAACTGGAAATCCTGTCGCCCCGCGACGGCGAAGAGGACGAGCTTGCCGATAACCGCGCCCGCATGCAGAAATCCGAACGCATTGCCGGCGACATTTCAGAAGCCTCCGAATTTTTGAACGGTAATGGTTCGCCAGTGCCGCTGATCGCCTCCATGGTGCGCCGTCTGGAGCGCAAGAGCCACGAAGCGCCGGGACTTCTCGAAGAAACCGTCGAGCTGCTTGATCAGGCGCTTAACCACCTCTCCAACGCCCAGATGGAAGTGGAGGCGGCCCTGCGCCGTACCGAATTCGATCCGCGTGAACTGGAGCGTGTCGAGGAGCGCCTGTTTGCCTTGCGTGCGGCCGGTCGCAAATACTCGGTTCCGGTGACCGAACTGCCGGCGCTGGCCGAAAAGATGGTGGCCGATCTCGCCGAACTCGATGCCGGCGAAGAAAAACTCGGGCAGCTGGAAAAGCTTTCCGAAGCCGCAAAGGTCGAATTTGATCAGGCTGCTTCCGCTCTCTCCCAGAAGCGCCACAAGGGTGCATCTGCCCTGTCCGAAGCGGTCATGGCCGAACTGCCGGCGCTGAAGCTGGAACGGGCGCGCTTCATGGTCGAAGTGACGACCAACCCGGAACAGGCCTCCGCCGATGGCATCGATACGGTCGAATTCCACGTCCAGACCAATCCCGGCACCCGTCCCGGCCCGATCATGAAGGTAGCGTCCGGCGGCGAACTCTCGCGTTTCCTGCTGGCGCTGAAAGTGGCGCTTGCCGATCGCGGTTCCGCGCCGACGCTCGTCTTCGACGAAATCGACAGCGGTGTCGGCGGTGCGGTCGCCGATGCGATCGGCCAGCGGCTTAAGCGCCTGTCGCGCACGGTGCAGGTTTTGTCCGTCACGCATGCACCGCAAGTGGCCGCACGCGCCGCCACGCATATGCTGATCTCCAAGGGACCGGCGGGCGACGGATCGGAAAAGATCGCCACCCGTGTGGCCAGAATGACGCCGGAGCACCGCGCGGAAGAGATTGCCCGCATGCTTTCGGGTGCATCCGTGACAGACGAGGCGAGGGCGGCTGCTGCGGCGCTGCTGGCCGCCGAGGGATGAGGCCATCGATGACGGTGGCCCTCAAAAATGATTGAGGAATGTTATGCCCGCTGTTCATCAAACCATCGCCTGCCTGCGTTTCTTCGGCGATGATCTCGATCCGGATCATGTTTCCAAATTGCTGGGCGCGATCCCGACGACGGCCTATCGCAAGGGCGCTGCCATGCCATCATCCGATGGCAAGAAGGCTGTCGCCGAAACGGGCTCGTGGCAATTGGAGGCCGATGAAGAGCTTTCCGGCGAACTCGGCGAACAGATTTCTGCGCTATTGTCCGGTTTGAGTGATGATCTTTCCGTCTGGAGAGACCTGTCGTCGCAGTATGACGGTGATATTTTCCTGGGGCTGTTTCTCGGCGAGGCAAATGAGGGTTTCACCCTCGATCCCACGCTTCTGAGCGCGATCGGTGATAGAGGGCTCGTCCTCGATTTCGATATCTATGCGAGCGAGGAAGACGACGCCTATTACGAGGACGACGCCGTCGATCCCTGAACCTATTCCGCCGGAGCGACCTGGCGTGCCGGTCCCGCCATGCGTGACAGCACCTCGTCCTTCCAGACAAAACGGTGGATCAGCACCATGGCGATATGACCGCCGACCATGGCCAGCAACGTCCAGGCGAGCGTGCCATGCAGCAGACGGGCCGGCGCAATCATCCAGGCAATATTTTCGCCGCCGCGTTCGACGATCTGTAGCCCGTAGAGCATAAGCCCCCATTCGGAGCCGAAGGCGCGCAGCAGTGCAAGGCCGGGAACGGCGAGCATCAGCAGATACAGCACGACATGGCCGGTGCGGGCGGCAAGGCCCAGAGGCCCGCGTTCATGCGCCGGTCGGTCCTTCAAGTTATAGAATCCCCAGAGCGCTCTGACGGCTGCCATGATGAGAATGGTGGCGCCGAGCGAGCCATGCGTGCTGTTCAAAAAGTCCGTCAGACCGGAACGGCCGAAAAGCCTTCCCAGCACGAGGCCGGAAAACTGCCAACAGATGAGAAATGCCATCGACCAGTGAAAAAGCCGGGTCACAAGACCATATCGTAATCCCGTATCCCGCCAGCGCTTGGCCATAACTTTTCCCCGAAAATTGCTGTTTGCGAACATGAGTGTTTGAGTTGGGTATTACGCTGCCGCACTGCAACACGTCCAGGGGTGAAGGTGCCAGCCATGCCATTTTCCAAAACATGTTCGTGATCTTGGCGGAGAGGGCAGGCGGTTCTTCCAATCTGCGGCAATTGCACTAGAAAAAGCCTCAGACATGGAGATTCCCGAATGGCCGCCGATCAGACACCAGTCGACACCCTGACCGAACAGACCGCCGCCGCTGAGCTGGAACGGCTGGCAAGGGAACTCGCCCATCACGATGAGCTTTATCACGGCAATGATGCGCCCGAAATTTCGGATGCGGACTACGATGCACTCAAGCGCCGCAATCAGGACATCGAGGAAAAATTCCCGCAGCTGATCCGCGCCGACTCACCATCGATCAAGGTGGGTGCAGCACCACTTGCCACCTTTGCGCCGATCACCCATTCGCGGCCGATGCTCTCGCTCGACAACACGTTTTCCGACGATGACGTGCGTGATTTCGTCAATTCGGTCTATCGTTTCCTCGGCCAGTTGCCGGACAACTCCATCGCCTTTACCGCGGAGCCGAAAATCGACGGCCTGTCGATGTCGATCCGCTACGAGAACGGCATTCTGGTCAATGCCGCGACGCGCGGCGACGGCACGACCGGTGAAAACGTCACGGCCAATATCAAGACCATCAAGGAAATCCCGCAGCGCCTGCCCAAGGGCGTGCCTGCTGTCGTGGAAGTGCGCGGTGAGGTCTATATAGCCAAGAGTGATTTTCTGGCGCTGAACGCCGAGATGGAAGCGCAAGGCAAACAGCTTTACGTCAACCCGCGCAACACCGCCGCCGGATCGCTGCGCCAGCTCGACGCCAAGGTCACGGAAAGCCGCAAGCTGAAATTTTTCGCCTATGCCTGGGGAGAAATGTCCGAGCCGAACGACCTTCCGAAAACACAGTTCGAGATGGTTCAGACGTTCAAGGACTGGGGTTTCCCGGTCAATCCGCTGATGAAGCGGCTGACCTCGCTCGAAGATATTCTTGCCCATTACAACGAGATTGGGCTCACCCGCCCGGATCTGGATTATGATATCGACGGCGTCGTCTACAAGGTCGACCGACTCGACCTGCAGGCCCGCCTCGGTTTTCGCTCGCGCTCGCCGCGTTGGGCAACGGCCCATAAATTCCCCGCCGAGCAGGCGTTCACGACCGTCGAGAACATCGACATCCAGGTCGGCCGCACCGGTGCGCTGACGCCGGTGGCGCGTCTGACCCCGATCACCGTCGGCGGCGTGGTCGTCACCAACGCGACGCTGCACAATGCCGATTATATCGAAGGCATCGGCAATTCCGGCGAGCGCATTCGCGAGGAAGGCCACGATATCCGTATCGGCGATACCGTCATCGTGCAGCGGGCAGGGGACGTAATCCCGCAGGTGCTGGATGTGGTGATGGAAAAGCGCCCGGCGGATGCGAAAAAGTACGAGTTCCCGACCAAATGCCCGGTCTGCGGAAGCCATGCGGTGCGCGAAAAGAACGAAAAGACCGGCAAGCTCGATTCGGTCACCCGCTGCACCGGCGGTTTCGTCTGCCGCGCGCAGGCGACCGAACACCTGAAACATTTCGTCTCCCGCAATGCCTATGACATCGAAGGTTTTGGCACCAAGCAGGTGGATTTTTTCTTCGAAGCGGAAGACCCGTCGCTGCAGATTCGCACCGCGCCCGATATCTTTACGCTGAAGAAGCGTCAGGAATCCTCGCCGCTGATGAAGCTGGAAAACATCGATGGTTTCGGCAAGGTCAGCGTCAAAAAACTGTTCGATGCCATCGATGAACGCCGTTCGATCGCGCTCAACCGCTTCATCTACGCGCTCGGAATCCGCCATGTCGGCGAAACCACGGCAAAGTTGCTGGCCCGCCATTACGGCACCTACGAAGCCTTGGAAAAGGCGATGCAAGAGGCTGCCGATCTTTCCGGTGACGCCTGGAACGATCTGAACAATATCGAAGGCATCGGCGAAATCGTTGCCCGCGCCATCGTCGAATTTTTCAAGGAACCACGCAATCTCGATGTCGTCACACGCTTGCTGGAGGAAGTGACACCGCAGGTTGCCGAACAGGTGGCGGCCTCCGACAGCCCCGTCGCCGGCAAGACGGTGGTGTTCACCGGCTCGCTAGAGCGCTTTACCCGCGACGAGGCGAAGGCACGGGCAGAAGGTCTGGGCGCCAAGGTGGCCGGTTCCGTTTCCAAGAAGACGGATTACGTTGTCGCCGGCCCCGGCGCCGGTTCCAAGCTCGACAAGGCAAGGGAACTCGGCGTCGAGGTGATGACGGAAGACGAATGGCTGACCTTCATCGGCGGCTGAGGATCAGGTTTTCAGCCGCGCCATCGTATAAGCATCGACATAGTGGCCATCGCGGAATGCGAACTCCTTGAGGCAACCTTCGGTGACAAAGCCGTGTCTTTCGTAAAGGCGGATTGCCGGTTCGTTGTCTGTGAAGACCGTCAATTCGACGCGGCGAAGGTTGAGCCAGTTGTCGGCGATATTGAGCACTGCTGTCATCAGCGCCGATCCGACACCGCGTCCAGCAAATTCATCATGCACACCCATGCCGATCGAGGCCGCGTGGCGACGTCGCGGATTGCCGGCGAGCGTCAGTCCGATATCGCCGATCACCTGACCGTTGAGATCGGCGACAAGGCGTCTTCCATCGCCAGTCGGGTTTTCCAGAGAGCGGCGGATATCGGTAACGGAATGAAACGGTGTGCGCAGCGTACCGTAACGGTAGCCGGGAAGATTATGCAATGCGGTGATCGCCTCTGCATCATCCGGGCATGCGGCACGGATCACCACATTCTGAAGCCTTTCCGCTCGGGGCGGTTTTTCCTTCACATCGTCTGATACTTTCATTCTCGCTCTCCTTCGATTGTGCGTAAGGCAGAGCGGAACACCGATCCCTGCCGTCATTCGGCAGGGTGGTGGTGGGACAACCGCTTAACGCGCCAAACCCGCCACGCGCCCTGCGGGGCGAATGGTCACGGTGGTATGGGTAAGGGTGGCGCGATTGGTCATGTTGCCATAACGCCTCAAAGGCGAGCATCGGTTAAGTGACAACCTGAATGGCTTTTTTATCCCGACAGCGCGTCCGACGAGGCCGTTGCGACGTTGAATATGTCGAAATGGCGCAGGTTTCGGGTGACAACGATTAGGTCGTTTCGTTTCGCCGTGGCCGCGATCATGGCGTCGGCCATATCGGGCGAATATCCGTTCGAAATGGCGACGGCTTCCAGCTGTCCCGCGAACATTGCGATTTCCGCATCGAAGGCCAATATCCTGTCATCGAAATCGTTTCGCACGATATCGAGCCAAGCCGCAAGCCTTTCGGCTTTCAGCGTGGCGCCCTTGTGCGTCAACAAGGCAATGCCTTTCGCTATCTCATGAACGGTCACGACGGACAAAAACACCGTATCCAGCCTGACCTGCTGCCGCAGCCACTCACCGAATTGACCGTTTGTCTGCGCATGTGTCGGTGACGTTGTGGAGATGATATTGGTGTCGAGCAGAAAGCCGCTCAAAACTCGATGTCCCGTGACTGTGACGGATTGCGTTCGAATACTTCGTCTTCGACAGCGGGAAAGGCGAGGAGATGGTCGGCAAAATTCGCTTTCGTCTTGCGGTTCGCGCGCTTTGCGGCCTCCGCTGCATCAACGCTGACCAGAACAGCCGCGGGTTTGCCATGGCGGGTGATCGTGACGAATTCTCCGGCGCTTGCCTTGTCGACAAGAGTAGAAAAACCGACTTTTGCATCCTTCAGGCTGATCGTTGCCATCACGCGCTCCGAAGTGGTCATATGTGACCAAATTACAGTGTGAGATGAGCGTTTGCAAGGTCACTATGGGGATGTGAACCTTTGCCGAATCACCTCACTCATCCTAAAAGCGGGCAAACATCGCCACCCGGAACGCCCCTTTGAAAACCATCGCCATCGATTTCGAAACCGCCAACGAGCAACGCGGCAGCGCCTGTTCGGTCGGTCTGGCGTGGATCGAAGGCGGCAAGGTCGTGCGCGTCGAGGAGCGGTTGATCCGCCCGAAGGATATGCGGTTTTCCTCCTTCAACATCGCCATCCACGGCATCCGCCCGGAACAGGTGGAGGATGCCGGGGAGTTTCCCGAGGTGATGGACGAGTTCGCCGACGATTTTGCCGGCGCAACCATGATCGCCCATAACGCCTCTTTCGATTTTTCCGTCTGGCGCGCCTGTCTCGATCAATACCGGCAGGCATACCCTCAACTTTCCTACCTGTGCAGCGTAAAAATGGCGCAGAAAGTGTGGCCACATCTCGGCTCGCACAAGTTGAACATTCTGGCGCAGCATCTTGGCCTGTCCTTTCTGCACCACAATGCGGCTGAGGATGCAGCCATTTGCGCGCAGGCGTCGCTTGCTATTGCGAAGGCGCTGAGGGTGACGGACGTCCGTGATGTCGCGCCGGCCATCGGCATGCGGGCAGGCCGGCTTTATGCGGGCGGTTACGATGCCTGCACATTGCGCAAACAGTAGTTTTTACGCGATCTTGTAAGCGCGCGACTTCACCTTATCTCTCCTCACGGATCGTTGATCGGAGATTTGCCATGCGCCGCCGTCTTGTTTTACTTCTTTCCGCTGCCGCCGTCCTGGCTGGTGTGGTTGCAGCACCGGCCATTGCCGAAGTGGTCGGCGAGGTCGGTGTGGACTGGATCGGCAACGACATCATTGTCGAGGCCGTGCCCGATCCGGCCGTGAAGGGCGTCACCTGCCACGTTACCTATTTCGATCGCAGCATGATCGACCGCCTCAAGAACGGCAACTGGTTCGAGGACCCGTCCAACAGCGCGATTTCCTGCAACCAGACAGGCCCGATCGAGATCGGTGATATCGAACTCGACAAGGGCGGTGAAGAAGTCTTTCGGCAGGGCCGATCACTCATCTGGAAGGACCTGCTGGTCAAGCGCATCTATGACAAGACCAATGATACGCTGATCTATCTGGCGCATTCCCGCAGGGTGGTGGAAGGCTCGGCGAAGATGGCGGTGTCCGCCGTGCCGCTTTACGGTCAGCAGGTCACATGGACCAAGGGAAAACCCTGAAGGAAAACGGCGCAGAAAAAAGCCGGGCTTGGAGACACGGCTTTTTCCACGCTGTCATCCGCCATTAACGAACGTAGACGATCTTGCCGCCATTGGCCGCGGTCTGGATATGCACGACATTGGCCAGTTGCACATTCTTCATGGCCAAAGCATCGACCAGAGCCGGGTCGGACTGAAGCTGTGCCTGGGCGTCCTGGATCAGTTCAGGGCCGGGATTGGTCAGGTTAAGCGGCAGTCGGCTGCCATTGCCAGTGCTCGGATCGTTGGTCACGTTCACCACGGTCACGCCTTCCGTCGATGCGGCCGGCATGTCGGTACCATAGGTCTGGGCGGAAGCGCCCACGGCGAAAGCCGAAGCGGAAATCAGGGTGGCGAGTGCAATAGCCTTTTTCATGACAATTCTCCTTTTGTGTCTTTAGGTCACGCCACAAAGCGGTTCCTTCAAGAGGATCGTTTGGTGGCGCCGTGCTGAATTCACGTTGGATTAACTGTCGGGATTCCAGAAAGTTTCAAAAAAAATCATTATTTTGCAATGGCTTGATGTTCCATCACATGTGCGTGCCTCACGTGTGTGTGAGGTCTTGATATACGTCAAAACGCAAAACACCCGCCGTGTCGCCAGGGCGGGTGTTTCATAATGGTGTCGCCGGTATTGATCAGGCGGCTTCGCGCGTCAGCTCGTCGGCAATCACGGTGTCGAGGTTCAGGAAGCAGACCATGGTCTTTTCCAGCGCCACGATGCCGCGGCAGAAAGCGCGCTGGCCTTCCGGAATGATTTCCGGTGCCGGCTGCAGGTCTTCGCTCTTGATGGTCATCATGTCGGACACCTGCTCGACCAGCAGGCCGACCAGCTTACCGGCAATGTCGGTGACGATGATGGCGGCGCGCTCGGAAGGCTCCGTCATCTTCATGCCGAGGCGGCAGGCCATGTCGATGACCGGAATAACCGCACCGCGCAGGTTGATGAGACCCAGAACGTAAGGCGGGGTATGCGGCATCGGCGTTACCGGCGCCCAGCCGCGGATTTCGCGGATCGCCATGATGTCGATACAGAATTCCTGGTCGCCCAGATGGAAGGAGACGATTTCGAGATATGCTCCCGACTGCTTGATGGCGTTGCTCATGGCGGTCATCCTGATTTCGTTGGACACACGCTCTCAAACGCGGGTTAAACTTCCCCTAATCTCTGTGGCAGGCCTGCCTTTTTCTGCTGTTTTTGAGACTAAAAAGCCTGTTATACTGGCGCTCATGCACCAGAACGCCCCATCCTTGCGCCTTCCACTCATGCTCACCGGTTTTTTGCTGGCGTCGGGCCTGCTGATTCTCTGTGTGGCCGGCTGGCTGCAATATGGTTCGGAGATTTTCATCAACATGGCTGAAACCGGCATGTCATGGTGTCTGTGATGGCGTGTGGTCAAAACGCTGGCGGCGCGCGCTTTTGAATTTATGACGTGAGTAGGGCTTGAGATGCGGCAGTTGGTTTATGTCTCACTGGCGTTCCTGGCCCTGTTCGCAATCGATCTCGTCGGCGACATATGGGTGCTTGGCGACAAGTGGCGGATGCCCTTTGCCATTCTGTCGCTCATCGGGGCGGTTGTTGATTTTGTCGTCTTTCTCCTCATTCCCTTCGTCGTTCTAAGCTTCATGCCAAGGGAGACGGTGGTCGCGCATGTGTTGGCATGCCTTGGCATTGCCTTTTACGTGTTCCTGGCCGGCATGTTCTATGTGTCCATCAGTGGCATGCAGACATTGCAACTGGGGCAGGATTTTCACATTCGTGATGGCCAGATGATGCCGGCCTTTTATTGGGGCAAGCTGCGTCTGGTGCTGGCAATCTATCTGCTTGTCGAGGCGGGAATGTATGTTTTCGAGCGATATCGGCGTTTGACGCGTGCCTGCGGCGAAACGACCCCGGTCCGATAAAAACACCCAGTTGATTTGCGCCTTTCAATCGCCGAGGCTATCTGCAATTCATCATTCGTTGCAGAAGCGTGCGGACCTGTTGTCATGAAGACTTTTCGGATTGTTCTATGGATCGCCGTCGTGGCACTGGCTGGCGTGCTGGGCTGGCTGACGTTTGAAGTCACCGGCAAGACACAGCAGGTCGCTGACGCTCCGTTCGGCGTGCCGTTCGAACTGGTGGCGCAGGATGGCAAGCCGATCACCGAAAAGGCGTTTCAGGACAAGCCGACGGCGCTTTTCTTCGGCTTTACCCATTGCCCGGAAGTCTGCCCCACCACGCTGTTCGAGCTGAACGGATGGCTGGAAAAGGTCGATCCCGATGGCACGCGTCTCAATGCGTATTTCGTGTCCGTCGATCCCGAGCGCGATCCGCCGGAAGTCCTGCAGCAATACATTTCCAATGTCTCGAAGCGTATCACCGGCATTTCGGGTGATCCGCAAAAGGTGGCGGACATGGTCAAGGGCTACAAGGTATTTGCCCGCAAGGTTCCTGTCGATGAGAAGGATCCGAATGGCGAATACACAATGGACCATACGGCCTCGGTATTCCTGCTCGACAATGGCGGGCGTTTTTCGAAAACCATCGCCTATGGCGAGGATCCCGACAGCGCCGTGAAAAAACTTCAGAGCCTGATTGGCGGCTAAGCTTGCTCGCGCGGGCTTGAAGCGGTGCGGCCTTGTGTGGCATGGCTGGCCGCACATTTTAATCTAAGGACCCGGCCGTGAGCGAAATCCGCCTCTATGTCTCCACCACCGAAAAGAAGGCGGAGCAGATCCTCGACATCCTGTCCTTCTGCTTCGGCGAAGAGGATTTCGCCGTCGGCACGACGGAGATCGACGAAAAGAAGGATATCTGGGAAGCGTCGGTCTACATGATGGCCGAGGACGAGGCGGAGGTGCATGCCCGTATTTCGGAAGCGCTTTCGCAAGAATTCCCCGATGCCGTCATCGAGCGCGAAATCATCCCGGATATCGACTGGATCGCCAAGTCGCTGGAAGGCTTGAAGCCCGTCAGGGCGGGGCGTTTTCTCGTTCATGGCAGCCATGACCGCGACAAGGTGCGCTCGGGCGATATTGCCATCGAGATTGATGCCGGCCAGGCTTTTGGTACCGGCCATCATGGCACGACCGCCGGCTGCCTCGAAACCATCGAGCGCGTGCTCAATGCCGAAAATCCGAAAAATGCGCTCGATCTCGGCACCGGTTCCGGCGTGCTTGCTATCGCTGTTCGAAAACTGCGGCCGATGATCCCGGTTCTGGCCACCGATATCGATCCGGTCGCCGTGCGCGTGGCGCGTGAAAACGTGCGCCGCAATGGCATCGCCAACGGTATCGCACTCGAAACCGCGCCGGGCTTTCATTCGCCGGCCTTCGATCGTTACGGACCGTTCGATCTGATCATCGCCAATATTCTCGCACGTCCGCTGATCAAGATGGCGCCGCAACTGGTCAATCACCTGTCGCCGGGCGGCTCGGTCATTCTGTCGGGCATTCTCGCCGAACAGCGCTGGAAGGTGATTTCCGCCTATTCCGGCGCCGGTCTCGCGCATGTGCGCACCATCTGGCGCAACGGCTGGGTGACGATTCATCTCCGCAAACAGTGATCATGCGGCGCACCATTGTGCTGAGCGCATAACGACTTTGATAAAATGCGAAAATAAAAAGAGGCGGCATTCTCATGCCGCCTCTTTGCTGTTTGACGCCAGCGGATCGCGAGCGTGGGAGGAGGGCTCAAGCGATCGGCTGCTGCGGCGAGGCTTTGACCACGCCTGACGTCAGAACTTGTTGCGCATCAGTTCGGCGCGGCTGGTGCCGATGCTCTTGAGCGTCTGGTCGTCGTAACGCAGCAGCGTTTCATTGATCAGCAGGTCCGCCTGGCGTTTGCGAGCGGCAACGACGCGGTCGAATGCATTGCGAAAGAAGGAATTGGTCATCGATCTCGTCCTTATGGGTGAGTGCGTGTGTCACTTTGCCTGGATCGACACATAAGACAAAGCTGACTGCCTAGTAAGCAGGCTGTCATCAATTGTGTCATGCGCATAATGCATGGCTTAACGTTTTTTGCCTATCGCAATTCTATCGGATGGCAGCAATGGGAGGCTGAGGTAGTCGGCTACATACTTTTGCTGGCGGACACGCCATGAAATTGATTAGATGTCGCCGACCGTTTTTCCTAATCACATCACCTGGAATACTGCCTATGTTTCAATGCTTCGATAACACGTCCACGCCGCAGTTGGGTCGTGAGCGTGTTAACGCCATCCGCGCCCGTTTCGACGAGCTCGGTATTGACGGTTTTCTCGTGCCGCGCGCCGATGAATATCAGGGCGAATATGTGCCGAAATCCGCCGAGCGCCTGTCCTGGCTGACCGGTTTCACCGGTTCCGCCGGTATCGCACTGGTGACGCGTTCGCAGACCGTGGTGTTTGTCGATGGTCGTTATGTCACCCAGCTCGCCGAACAGGTGGATGGCACGGTCTTTACCGGCGGTGACCTCGTCAATGAGCCACCGCATCTGTGGATCCCGGCGCATGCGCCAAAGGGTTTTCGTCTGGGTGTCGATCCGTGGCTGCATGGCGGCTCGGAGGTGAAGAGGCTTGCCAAGGCCGTTTCCGAAATCGGCGGCACGATCGTCCTTCTCAATGAAAACCCGCTGGATACGGCATGGACGGATCGCCCCTCCGAGCCGATGGGTGACGTGGCTGTGCAGCAAGAAGCCCATGCCGGCAAGCCTGCGGCGGAGAAGATCGCTGATATCGCAGCCGGTCTGAAAGCCAAGGGCCTTTCCGCGGCGCTGATTGCCGATCCGTCCTCCGTCGCCTGGATTTTGAACATCCGCGGCGCCGACGTGCCGCACACGCCGCATCCGCTGTCGCGTGCGCTGATCTCGGCCGATGGCAAGGCAGAACTCTTCATCGACGAGCGCAAGCTTGGCGCCGAGGCCCGCGCCCATCTGCAGCCGCTTGCCGCCATTCACGCGCCGGCTTCATTGACGGATCGTATCGGCGTTCACGCGAAGGACGGCGGCCGCATTCTCGTTGATCCCGAACTGACGGCGCTGGCGCTGATCATTGCCATTGAGATGGCTGGCGGCACGGTGGTCGACGGCACCGATCCGGCCCGCCTGCCGCGCGCCATCAAGAACGCGGTTGAACTCAAGGGCTCGGCTGACGCGCATGTCCAGGACGGCGTCGCCATGGTCGAGTTTCTCTATTGGCTCGATCAGTCGAAACCCGGCTCGCTTACCGAAATCCAGGCGGTCAGGGCGCTGGAGGCGGCACGTGGACGTGTCGGTCAGTCGATGCAGAACCCGCTGCGCGATGTCTCCTTCGACAGCATTGCCGGTGCCGGCGAACATGCGGCCATCATGCATTACCGCGTCACCAGCGAAAGCGATCGCAAGATCGAGGCGGGCGAACTTTTTCTGATCGATTCGGGCGCGCAATACATCAACGGCACGACGGATATCACCCGCACGGTGGCGATCGGCGAAGTGCCGGAAGATCGCAAGCGTTTCTTCACGCTGGTGCTGAAGGGCATGATCGCCATCAGCACGGCGCGTTTCCCCAAGGGCACGCGCGGCTGCGACCTCGATCCGCTGGCCCGTATCGCCCTGTGGAAAGCCGGAGGCGATTTCGCCCATGGCACGGGCCACGGCGTCGGTTCCTACCTCTCGGTGCATGAAGGTCCGCAGCGTATCGCGCGGCTCGCCACGCAGGAACTGCTGCCCGGCATGATCCTGTCCAACGAGCCGGGTTATTATCGCCCGGGCCATTACGGCATCCGTATCGAGAACCTGATCTTTGTCCGTGACGCGGAAGAGGTTGCCGGTGGCGACATGGCCATGCGCTCGTTCGAAACGCTGACCTGGTGCCCGATCGATCTGCGTCTGGTTGTCGCCTCGCTGATGACGACTGAGGAAGTGGAGTGGCTCAATGCCTACCACGCCACGGTGCGTGAAAAGTTGTCGCCGCTGATTGCCGATGCCGCCATCCGGGACTGGCTGGATAACGCCACGGCACCGATCGGCGCCTGATCAGGGCCCGATTCCGAAACCGTAACGGGCGGCCATCACGGCCGCCCAGCCGACCGCAAGGATGGTGAGGCCGGGAAAACGCAGGCCCACCACCAGCGCCACCACCATGGCGATCTTGATGTCCCAGCCGCCATAGATGAAGGGCGGCGCCACCAGTGTGGTCAAAACCGCCGCCGGCACCGCATTGAGCGCCGATTCCACCCGAGGCGGAATGCGCTTCATGCTGCTCATCAGCACATAACCGCCGATGCGGGTGAAATAGGTGGCGATCGCCGCCACAAGGATCAGCAGTGCGGTGTTCGGATCGATGGAAAGAGCGCTCATCTGGTGTTCCATTTTACAGCCCTTCCTTTTCCATCTCGGAGACGTCCGGCTCCTCATGCACCTTCGGTGGTGGCAAGATCGTCGCGACCAGAATGCCGAGAACCGCACCGACGCTGATATGCCAGGGCGAGCCGATGAAATGGAAAGCGACAGTGGAACCGGCCGCGCCCGCCAACATAACCGGGACAAAGTTGTGGCGACTGCGAAACCCCATGGTCAGGCCGAGGAAATAGACCGGCAGCAGGACATCGATGCCAAGTGCCTTGGGATCGCCGATCATGCTGCCGAAGTAGGCGCCGATCACGGTCGTCATCACCCACGAGATCCAGATCACCGCGCCCATGGCAAAGTACCAGCGGAACGTCGCCGTCTTGCCGCTTTCCTCGCGCTTCACGGTTTCAGCAAACTGCGGATCGACCAGCAGGAAGAAGGCAAGCCAGCGTTCGACATGCGGATAACGGCCGATCACCGTGGTCAGCGCGGCCGAATAAAGAATGTGGCGGAAATTGACGGCAAGAATCGAGAGAACGATGATCCAGGCCGCAACGTGATGGCCAAAAAGTTCGATGCCGACCAACTGGCTGGCGCCGCCATAAACAAGCCCGCTCATCAGCGCGGCTTCGGTGATGCTGAAACCGTTATCGACGGCAATGGCGCCGAACAGCACGCCGAAAGGTGCGGATGAAAGCGCGACCACAGCCCCTTTTTTAAGGCCGTTCGTCAATTGCTCATGTCTGTCCATGGATCGTTCCCTGCGCCGCTGCACTCGCGCTTTTGTTCGAGCTTTGCGTGTAGAAGCAGGCGAGGGCGCTGGCAATCGAATTGCGCTTATTCAATCAATCGATTTCGGTGATCCGTCGCGCCGGGCCGGACAAGGCAGCTCATCCAACGTCATGCCGCCGCGTGCGGCTCGCTCAGTCGGCGAGAATCTCGTCGCTGGTGACGATGCCGACGCCGCGTGCCTTCATCTCCGCAATAGCATCCTTCACGCCCTGCGGATCGATGCCGCGGCTGGCGTCTGAGACGAAGCGTACCTTCACGTCCGGCAACATGTCGCGCGCATCGAGCGCTGAAAATTTGACGCAATAATCCGTGGCCAGCCCGCAGACATCGAGTTCATTGACCAATTGTGCCTTGAGGTAACCGGTAAGGCCGGTGAGTGCCGCATGGTCATTGTCACGAAAGGCCGAATAGCTGTCCACAGCCGGGTTTTCACCCTTCTGCTGGATATAATCCACCGCATCCATCTCCAGATCCGGGTGAAATTCCGCGTCGCTGGTTTCCTGCACGCAGTGATCCGGCCACAGAACCTGCGGCTGCCCGGAAAGCTCGCCCATGTCGAAGGGTTTCGCACCGAGATGCTGCGAGGCAAAGCTGCCGTGATCGGCCGGGTGCCAGTCCTGCGAGGCGACGATGACGTCATAACCGCCCTCGCGGATCAGCCGGTTGGCCACCGGCACGACCGCATCCCCATCCGGAACCGCCAGATTGCCGCCCGGACAAAAACCGTTCTGGATATCGATCAGCAGCAGCGCCTTCATGGCTTCTCTCCTTCAAACGAATCGGTCTGCCCCGCGTTTTTTATTGGGGTGCAAGGCAGCCTTGCGGCAAAGTCTATCACAATCGTCTGCGAGGGAAACCGCACGAGTTCCGGTGTGTGCAGCGCAAATTTGTCACCCGTCAAATCCCGCCGGGTAATAATCCCCAATTATATGTCAACCTGTCGGAAATGGCGAGGCCCGCAAGCCTGAGGCAAGTTGTGGAGCAAAGTCTCTGGTCATAACTGGAGGTTGTTATGAGTCTTTTTGGGAGCATGCGCACCGCCGTTTCCGGCATGAACGCCCAGGCCAATCGTCTGAGTGCCGTTGCCGAGAATATCGCCAATGCCGGCACGGTCGGCTACAAGAAGGTGGATACGCAATTTTCGTCGATGATCATGCCGGGAACCGGCGGCAACTACAATTCGGGCGGTGTCAGCACCACTGTCCGCCACGCGGTGGATAGTCAGGGAGCCTTTTCCTATACGACTTCGCCAACCGATCTCGCCATCGATGGCGACGGTTTTTTCGTCGTTTCCGGCGCCGATGGCGTCGAATATCTGACCCGCGCCGGCAATTTCGAGGTGCAGAGCGATGGCACGCTGAAAAATGCCGCCGGCTATACGCTGATGGGCTATCCCTATTCGTCCGATGAGGATCCGACCATCGTCATCAACGGCTTCGACGGTTTGGCGCCGGTCAATGTGTCATCCGGCGGCCTGACCGCGATCGGCTCCACTGCCGGCACGCTCAAGACCAATCTTCCCGCAGGCGCCGCTGTGGGCGATGTCAGCAAGACATCGCTCGTCGCTTTCGATGCGCAAGGCAATTCACGCCTGCTCGATATCGAATATACCAAGACCGGCGACAATGCCTGGACCATTGGTATTTCCTGCGAGGGAGAGACATTGCTCAGTCCCGTCGCGCTGAGCTTCGATGCCCAGGGGCAACTGATCGGCCCCGAAACACTGACGACGCTGCCATTGCTGCGCGACGGCACTGAACTGGCGTCGCTCAGCATCGATATTGCCGGCTCGTCGCAACTCGGCAAGCCATTTGAGGTCATCACCGGCAAGATCGACGGCAGTGCTGCCAGCAATGTGGAATCCTACGAGGTCAGTTCTGATGGCGTCGTATCGCTGCGTTATGCCAACGGCAAGGTGGAGCCGAAATTTCGCATCGCCATGGCGAATGTCGAAAGCCCCAACAATCTCACGCCTTTGCCCGGAAATATTTATGCGCAGAGCAATGCTTCGGGCGTCGTCGTTATCGGGTATGCGGGCAGCAATGGCTTTGGCCAGATCGCAGACCGCACGCTTGAGAGTTCCAATGTCGATATCGCCGATGAACTCACCAATATGATCCAGGCGCAGCGTATCTATACCGCAAATTCCAAGGTCTTTCAGACCAGTTCGGAACTGATCGATACACTGGTCAATCTTGCGCGTTAGCGCTGCGACAAGACAATCAACGGGATAGACCCTAACGCCCGACAAGCGCATCCATTCCTCATGGAACGGTATTGGTGATATTTTTCTATCGCCGATCCGGCGATTTCCGGCACATGAATCTCCCTGACTGCTTCTGGAGCGAAAACCGTACCTCGCATGCGCCAGCGACGGCCCCTATAACCGGGGCAACTTCAGGAGTTTTTCATGTCTGTATCCGTTTCGACCGCTGATCCGCGCGCGAGCCTGCCTTTTGGCGCTCCGGGTCTGGGTGCTCTTCTTGTTCTCGTCGCCGGCACGCTGGCGCTTGGCGCCTTTTATGGTCCGGCCCAAGGCGCGCTTTTCCTTATTGGCGGCGCGCTCGGCATCTCGCTTTATCATGCCGCTTTTGGTTTTACCTCCGCCTGGCGCGTCTTTATCGCCGAGGGCAGGGGGCGCGGCCTGCGCGTGCAGATGATCCTGCTTGCACTTGCGGTCATCCTGTTCTTCCCTTTCCTTGCCAGCGGCACGCTGTTCGGCAATGAAGTGCGCGGCAATATTTCGCCCGCCGGCATCGGTGTCATTGCCGGCGCCTTCATGTTCGGCGTCGGCATGCAGCTTGGCGGCGGTTGCGCTTCCGGCACGCTATTCACGGCCGGTGGCGGCAATGCCCGTATGCTGGTCACGCTGTTCTTCTTCATCGTCGGTTCGCTGATCGGCACCATGCATACCGGCTGGTGGGCGTCGCTACCATCGCTGCCGCCGACTGCGCTGTTCCAGACTTTTGGCGCTGCAGGCGGTATTGCCCTGTCGCTCGCCATCTTTGGCGCGATCGCGGCGATCACCATTGTCGTCGAAAAGCGGCGCAATGGCGCGCTCGAACAGGCGCCGCCTTCGCCGCGTCATGGTTTTGCCCGCTACCTGCGCGGCCCGTGGCCGCTGGTCTTTGGTGCGATCGCTCTTGTCATTCTCAATTTCGCGACGCTTGCCATTGCCGGCCGTCCATGGGGTGTCACCTCCGCCTTTGCGCTCTGGGGTGCCAAGGGCGCTCAGCTGATCGGCATCGATGTCGCTTCGTGGCCGCACTGGCAGCAGCCGGGCAATGCCAAGGCGCTGGCGGAAAGCGTGTTTGCCGATGTCACCTCGGTGATGGATTTCGGCATCATCGCCGGCGCCATGCTGGCGGCGGCGCTGGCCGGAAAATTCGCGCCCAGCCTCGACATTCCGCTGCGCTCGGTGCTCGCCGCCGTCGCTGGTGGCCTTCTGCTCGGGTACGGTGCACGCATTGCATATGGCTGCAATATCGGCGCCTATTTTTCGGGCATTGCATCCGGAAGTCTTCACGGTTACCTTTGGGCCGTGGCAGCCTTCGCGGGCAATGTCATCGGCGTGCGTCTGCGCCCATGGTTCTTCATGGAGCGCATGAGCGTTCGGCGGATAGACGGTTGATGGGTCCGGGGAGCGGCTCATTCATCATGTTTGCCGCTCCAGCGCCGCATTTTGGCTAAATTTCTGTCTGGAATCGATTGTATTAGCGCGGTCGAATACTGGTCGGGGATCGAAATCAGGGGCGGCATAAACATTTTGGTTACCATAATTCGGCATTCTCTTCGTCAACCGGTGATCGACGGTGCGGGGCCTGCAAGCCTTGCACTTGGTCTTTTGCCTGATTTCGGTGGCGCGGCGTTCGGTAGCGCCCCCGGTTTGCGTAGAATGTTCGGGTAACCAGTATGGCGCTGACGATAGACAATTTCGAAAATCCCTATGAGCGCCAGTCGGGCCGCAAAGCCCAGCCGGTCAAGCGTAAATCGAAAGCAGCATTTCTCGGTACGGTCATTCTCGGCGCAACGCTGCTTGGCGGCGTCTGGGTGGGGGCTGCCGTGCTGTCCGTCGGCAAGATGGCCGGAACCACGAACCTTACGCCGCAGCCGAAATTTCAGACCGTCCTTTCGATGCGCGTCGCCTCTCCGGTGCCGGTCGAACAAAGCCATCTGCTCGCGGCACAGGCCGATCCGCAGCGCCTGATCAACGTTTCCAAGTTCTCGCGCATCCCGACCTCTGTCGATCCGAAGTCTGCCCGCCTCGATGGCGCGGAGGCGTCCGTCATGGCGGCGTTGCGGCCGGCTGACGATGCCGTTCGCAGCGGTCTCGATGCGGCGATTGCCAAGGCAAACGCAAAAGCGAAAGCCGCAGAGGACGAGCGCCAGTTTGCGGCGCTGATGTCGTCACGTCCCGACGCTGCGGCGATCCGCAATGCCTTGATGCCCGCCATGGAAAATGTCGTGGCAGTCGCGCCGCGCGGCGAGATGCCGGACGTCTTCCAGGACGTGACGCCCGCCACCAGGGTTGCCGAACTGAAGGATATCGAACCGGTCGAGATCGAGGTGGCGTCCGCCGACGCGGATGGCGCTGACGAGCCGACCGAACTGGCGCTGGCCGAAGCGTTGCCGAAAAACGGCCCGATGCCGTTCGGCCGCCCGGAGGCCGCGAAGGTCGTTGCTGCTGCCAAACCTGCCGAAAACGGCACCGCACGCAATGGCCTCGATGCGATCGCCCGCGTTTCGCCGCAGAAGCCGGCGCGTGACGAAAAGCCCGAAACCGTTCTTGCCTACGCCAAGCCGGACAACCCGATGCGCCAGACGGCACCGTCTGCGCCGTCGCGGTCCGCGCCGAACTGGCCCGGAATCGGCACCAAGGTGGCGATCTACGATATCACCAATGCCACCGTTCACATGCCCAATGGCACAAAGCTCGAAGCCCATTCCGGCATCGGCAAGCTGCGTGATGACCCGAACATGACGCATGTGAAGATGAAGGGACCGACGCCGGCCGGCACTTACAAGCTGTCCATGCGCGAATCGCTGTTCCACGGCGTTGCCGCCATCCGCCTGACCTCGGTCGACGGCAAGCATCCGAAGAACCGCACCGGTCTTCTCGCTCACAGCTACCTGTTGCGCACCCGTGGTGACAGCCATGGCTGTGTCGCCTTCGCTCAATATGACAAGTTCCTTGCGGCTTTCCGTCGTGGCGAAATCACCCATATGGTCATCGTCGACGAATGGGACGGCAAACGTCCCGGTCGCGGCGGTTCCTCCGGCAAGACGCTGGTGGATCTGTTCAAGCGCGGCAACGACGCCTGATCTTCTCTCGCCTGTTTTGATGAAAACGCCGCCTCCAGAGGGCGGCGTTTCTGTATTGGCGGCCAGATGATTGTTTCGTGTTTGTAACAGCATCAACAGCATCAACAGCACGCTTGACGATTGCCCTCTGCGGTCGCGATGATCCGGTGAAACTGCCATGCCGCATAGCCATGCGAGATGATTGTGACCGGAGTGTTTTGCCGATGCCATGCCTGCCGTCTCCCGGAAGCGCTGCCACCTGCCGACGTTTCTTTTTCAAACAGTGCTTTCTCTTCAAGTCCGTTGGCCATCGTCTGGCAGCAGTTCTGCTTGCCGTCACGGCGGTCCTCTCCTTTGCAGGCGCTGCCACCGCGCAGGCGGAAAGTCCGTTTGCCTTCGGCTCCACCTGCCGGGCCGATTATCGCCAGTATTGCCGCGGTGTGCGGCCGGGCGGCGGCGCGATCGTTGCGTGTTTGCGGGAGCGGGCTCAATCGCTGTCGCCGGCGTGTGGCGCTGCTCTCGATGACTTTCGCGCCGATCGCCGGCGTGGCGGCCGTCCAAGCGATGTGACGGCACTGCCGGGAGGCGCGCGCGTCCAGCATGATGTTGCTTATGGAACGGCGCCGCAGCAGCGGCTCGATCTCTACCGGCCCGACAAGCCTGTGAAAGATGCGCCTGTCATCGTCATGGTGCATGGCGGTGCCTGGGCGCTCGGCTCGAAATCGGCCTCCAATGTCATCGACAACAAGGTGTCGCACTGGCTGCCGAAAGGTGTCCTGTTCGTTTCCGTCGAAACCAGGCTCTTGCCCAATGCCGACCCGCTGTCGCAGGCCGAGGATGTGGCATCCGCATTGGCCTTCGTGCAGCAGAAGGCGGCCTCCTGGGGCGGCGATCCGCAGAAGATCGTTCTGATGGGACATTCTTCCGGCGCCCATGTCGCCATGCTGGTCACCACCGATTCCGATCTGGCGCGAAAGGCGAAACTGAAACCGTGGCTCGCCACCATTGCGCTCGATAGCGCAGCACTCGATGTGACCTCGATCATGCGCGGCGACCATGCCCGCCTTTACGACCGCGCCTTCGGCAAGGACCCTTCCTATTGGGCAAAAGCCTCGCCCGCGGCTCAGTTGAGGGACGGCCAGACATTGCCGCCGATCCTGCTGGTCTGCTCGACCCTGCGCCGGGTTTCCTGCGACCAGGCACGCGCCTTTGCACAAAAGGCCGGCGGCAAGGCGCAGGTTCTGCCGGTGGCGCTGCGCCATGAGGATGTCAACGCAAGGCTCGGGACGCCGGGAATTTATACCGAAGACGTCGACAGCTTTCTGCGCAGGCAAGGTGTGCGGTGAGGGGAGATCACACTTCCACCACCAGCGCCGGGTCAAAATTCTCGAATGCGTCCTGTCCGGGATAACCGCGTGGATTGGCAAACACACGGGTTTGGCCGATCATGTAATCGCTGCGGTGGTGTATATGGCCATGGATCCACAGGTCCGGCCCGCCAGCCTCGATCATGCCGGTCATGTTCGAGGCATAGGCGGCGGCGATCAGCGTGCCGCGTTCGGCGGTCGGTAGCGACCGTTCACTCGGTGCGTGGTGGGTGACGACGACAAGCGGGCCACGCCTTTCCGCAGGCAGAGCAGATTCGATGGCGTCGCGGTCGTTGCGGTGTTTGTGGACGCTCTGGAAAGGCAGGAATTTTCGGAACGGCTTTTTCGAATACATGATTTTTTTATAATCGTTCATGCGGCTTCTGGCTTCGGCCATGGCGCTTTCCTGCCAGCCGTTCAGATCGAAATCCGTCCACAACGTGCCGCCTGCAAACCGCACACCGTCTATTCCGACCGTTTCGCCATCCAGAAAATGCAGGTTGGCGATACCGGCCGCAAATGCCTTGCCGGCCAGAATGCCGTCATTGAAGGCGGCGTCGTAAAACTCATGATTGCCGGCCACGAACACGACAGGCATATGGCTGGCAATGTTCTCTGCCAGCCATTGAAGGCTCGGCACCACGCCCTTGGTCAGAACATCGCCGGCCACGACACAGACATCCGCCTGCGGGATGTGCAGCGGCAGGGGCAGGGCGATAAATTCAAGATGCAGGTCGGACATGATCCAGATGCGCATGCCCGACCTTTCTTCGCTCGCTCAGGTGCCGGCGCGTTCCACAAAACCGTCGAGCACGCGTTTTTCGCCGGCGCGGTCGAACTCGATCGTCAGCTTGTTGCCTTCCACGGCCGAGACATTGCCATTGCCGAATTTGATATGGAAAACCCTGTCGCCGACGAAAAATTTGGATGGCGTGGAAGAAACCGATTTCGCCACCAGTTCGCCGTCAATCGTGCGGCCGCGCGGCCCGCTTTCGCCGTAACCGATACGTTCCACCGCGTGGCCGGAGCGCGAACCCCAGTTGTCGCGGGTGGCGTCGGTCTTGTTCGCCTGCGCGCGTTTCCAGCCGGGGGTCGAATAGGAATTGGCGAACGGTTCGGCTTTGTCGAAACGTGACTGGCCATACCCGCCACGTCCGCCATAACCGCCGTAACTCGAATCCGAAGGTTCGGCGACATCGACATGCGCGGGCGGCAGTTCGTCGAGGAAGCGCGACGGCATGGTCGATTGCCAGAGGCCATGGATGCGCCGGTTGGAGACAAACCACAGATGGCAGCGGTGTTTGGCGCGCGTCAGGCCGACATAGGCGAGGCGGCGTTCTTCCTCCAGCCCCGAGCGGCCGCCTTCATCCAGCGCGCGCTGGTGCGGAAACAGGCCTTCTTCCCAGCCGGGCAGGAAGACGGTGTCGAATTCCAGACCCTTTGCCGAATGCAGGGTCATGATCGACACGGCATCTAGGTTTTCGTTGGTCTCGGCGTCCATGACCAGCGACACGTGCTCGAGGAAACCGCGCATGCTCTCGAACTGCTCCATCGAACGGACCAGTTCCTTGAGGTTTTCCAGACGCCCCGGCGCTTCCGCCGATTTGTCGTTCTTCCACATGTCGGTATAGCCCGACTCTTCCAGAATCTGCTCGGCCAGCTCGGTATGCGGCATGGTTTCGAGCCGCTCCTGCCAGTTCTTGAAACTCTGGATGACGTCGAACAGCGCCTTGCGCGCCTTCGGCTTCAGCTCGTCCGTTTCGATCATGTCCGAAGCGGCGGCCAGCATCGGAATGTCGCGGGCGCGGGCATAGTCATGCAGATTGCGGATGGTGGTGTCGCCAAGGCCGCGTTTCGGCGTGTTGACGATACGCTCGAAGGCAAGATCGTCTGCCGGCTGGCAGACGAGGCGGAAATAGGCCATCGCATCGCGCACTTCGAGACGCTCGTAGAAGCGCGGACCGCCGATGACGCGGTAATTGAGGCCAAGCGTGACAAAACGGTCTTCGAATTCGCGCATCTGGAACGAGGCGCGAACGAGGATCGCCATGTCGTTCAGCGCATGTTTCTTGCCGTCCGTGCTGTCGCCACGCTGCAGCCGCTCGATTTCCTCGCCGACGGCGCGGGCTTCTTCTTCCGAATCCCAGGCGGCATGCACCTGAACCTTCTGGTCGTCGGGATCGCTGCGGTCGGTGAACAGGGTTTTGCCGAGCCGCCCTTCATTGTGGGCTATCAGATGACCGGCAGCGCCGAGAATATGCTCGGTGGAACGATAATTACGCTCCAGCTTGATCACCTTGGCGCCCAAAAAGTCCTTTTCGAAGCGGAGGATGTTGTCCACCTCGGCACCGCGCCAGCCATAGATCGACTGGTCGTCATCACCAACGCAGCAGACATTTTGCGGCACGCCCTTGGGGCGCTGAGCGAGAAGACGCAGCCACATATATTGGGCGGTGTTGGTGTCCTGATACTCATCGACGAGAATGTAACGAAAGCGCTCGTGATACTCTTTCAGCAGATCCGGCGCCTTGCGGAACAACGCGATCGGATGCAGCAGCAGATCGCCGAAATCGCAGGCGTTGAGCGTGCGCAGGCGCGCCTGATAGGCAGCGTAAAGCTCGCGGCCCTTGCCGTTGGCGAAGGCGCGGGCATCGCCTTCCGGAATGTCCGGCGGCAGCAGCCCCTTGTTTTTCCAGCCGTCGATCATGCCGGCGAACTGTTTTGCCGGCCAGCGCTTGTCGTCCAGACCTTCGGCCTGAATCAGCTGCTTGATCAACCGCACCACGTCGTCGGTGTCCAGAATGGTGAAGTCGGAGCGCAGGCCCACCAGCTCCGCATGACGGCGCAGCAGTTTCACGCCGATCGAGTGAAAGGTGCCGAGCCACGGCATGCCCTCGACAGCGCCGCCGACGAGAACGCCGATGCGCTCCTTCATCTCGCGCGCTGCCTTGTTGGTAAAGGTCACGGCAAGGATCTGGCTCGGCCATGCCTTTCCGGTCTCAAGAATATGGGCGATGCGGGTGGTCAGCACACGGGTTTTGCCGGTACCGGCGCCGGCGAGAACGAGAACCGGGCCATCGGTCGTTTCCACAGCCTCGCGCTGTTCCGGGTTGAGGCCGGAGAGGTAGTCGAGGCTCGGTCGGTTCTGGTCGCGCGCCGCCATGGCGCGGGCGGCAATGCCGAGCCCACCGCCAGCCGGAGGTGCTGCCTGACCGGCGGCCGGTACAGGGGCGTTGCTGCCGCGGCTCTGCGGGCGGCGGGGTTCCGGCTCTTCGTCGAAGAACGGGATATCGTCGAAACTGTTACTCATGGGGCCAATGTAGTGATTCGGAACCGAAAGGCCAGAAAAGATGTTCTGGTTTCATTCCATTTGCACATGTCGCCTGTGGACTTTTTCGGGAGCCGCCACAGTAAAGGCGGAAACAGGCAGCCTGATGGCAGGCAACATGCACAGCAAATGATCGCATCTGAACAAAGCTTCAGCATCTGACATATGCGTGAAATTACGCGAGGTTACAAATCGGTAAGGTACCCCGCCAAGCATTGCGTAAACAGGCTGAAACGGAGATACTTCACCCACTCAAGTTGAATGCCGGAGAAATGCATGCGGATCGGAAACCAGCTCCTGACCTCGGTGGCAGTGTTGCTTGCGGGCCTCTGTCTGTGGGTCTGGCTGTCGGCAGATGCCGGCCGCACACTGGTGTCCATGGGGGTTCCTGAAAGCGTGGTCGCGGCGATCAATCCGGCAGCGACCGAGCCGGTCTCGGCCGAAGCGTCCTCCGGAGGTGCCACGGCGGCTGCAACAGCGCGTGCCGGTGGCGGTGGTCAGCAGGCGGTTCTTGTCGCCACCCGCCCGGTCGGCAAGGGCATCGTCAACGACCAGCTGTCGGCCATCGGTAGCGGCGAGGCCATCCAGTCGGTCATCGTCATGCCGCAGGCAGCCGGCACGATCAACGAAATCCATGTGAAATCCGGCGACGTCGTCAAGAAGGGGCAGGTTCTCGCCCAGCTCGACGACGACGAGCAGATCATCCTGCGCGATCAGGCAAAAGTCCTGCTGCGCAGCGCCACCGAAAAGGCCGAGAGCTATTCGGCGGTAAAAAGCTTCTCCCGTCTCGATGTTCTCGATGCGCAGATCGCCAAGGAAACAGCGCAACTGGCGCTGACAAACGCCGAACTGGCCTTGAAGCGCCGCTCCGTCGTCGCCCCCATTGATGGCATTGTCGGCATCGTCGTGGTCAATATCGGCGACAACGTCACCACATCCAGCAATGTCGTGCAGGTCGATAACCGCCAGCAGCTGCTGGTGGATTTCTGGGCGCCGGAACGGTTCGCCGTGCAGGTCAATGTCGGCATGCCGGTTCAGGCGACCTCGGCTTCGCGTCCGGGCCGCGTCTTCGAAGGTTCGGTCGAGGCGGTCGACAACCGTGTCGATCCGGCCAGCCGCACCATTCGTATTCGCGCCAAGGTCGAAAACGAGGAAGACCTTTTGCGCGCCGGCATGTCCTTTGGCGTCACCATGCGTTTTCCGGGCGAGACCTATGCCACGGTCGATCCGCTTGCCGTGCAGTGGGACAGCAAGGGTTCCTTCGTCTGGCAGATCGTCGACAAAAAGTCGGTGAAAGCCCGCGTGCGCATCATCCAGCGCAATCCCGACGCCATTCTCGTCGCGGGTGATATCAAGGAAGGCGATCTCGTCGCCACCGAAGGCCTGCAGCGTGTTCGCGAAAACGGCACTGTCCGCATTGCCGGTGAAAAGCCGCCGGAGGTCGCCAGCCGATGAGCGTGAGTGACGAAACGGAAAACAGGTCCGGCCAGGACAAAAGCGCCGACAGCCAGAAAACCTTCACCGCACTCTTCGTGCGTCGCCCGGTTCTGGCCGCGGTCCTGAACACGCTGCTGGTTGTTGCCGGTCTCGCGGCACTCGTCGGCATCGAAGTGCGTGAACTGCCGGATGTCGATCAGCCGGTCATCAGCGTGCGCACCACCTATGACGGCGCGTCCGCCCAGACGATGGACCAGGAAGTCACCGACGTCATCGAGGGTGCTGTCGCCCGCGTCAGCGGTCTGAAAACTATCTCGTCGATTTCCGATTTCGGTCAAAGCCGCGTCACGCTGGAATTCAGCGATACGGCCGACCTTGCCGTCGCCGCCAACGATGTGCGCGATGCGCTCGGCCGCGTCACCAATCAGCTGCCGGAGGATGCCGACGAACCGCGCATCATCAAGGCCGACAGTGACAGCCAGCCGATCATGCGCCTTGCCGTCACCTCCACGACGCTGTCGATGGAAGATCTGACGCTCCTGGTCGAAAACGAGATTTCCGACCGTCTGGCCGCCGTCGATGGTGTCGCCGATGTCGAACTTTACGGCGATCAGGAAAAGGTTTTTCGCGTCGATGTCGATCAGGAAGCACTTGCCGGCCGTGGTCTGACGATCGCCGATCTCTCCAACGCGCTGTCCACCGCTGCCCTTGACGTGCCGGCGGGTTCGCTCGAATCCTCCACGCAGGATATCATCGTCCGCGCCACAGCCAATCTCACCAAGCCGGAGGATTTTGAAAACGTCCTGATCGGCGACAATGTCCGCATCCGCGACGTGGCGACTGTGATGCTCGGCCCTGACGATGGCACCACGGCGCTCCGCTCTAACAGCGTGCCCGGTGTCGGTCTCGGCGTGCTGCGTCAGGCGCAATCGAACACGCTCAGCATTTCCGAAGGCGTCAAGAAGGCCGTCGCTGCCCTGCAGCCCAACCTGCCGGAAGGCACGCGCATCGCCATTACCAGCGATGATGCCGTGTTCATCGAGGGCGCACTGCACGAGGTCGAGATCGCGCTCGGCCTTTCCAGCCTGATCGTGGTCGTGGTCATCTATCTCTTCCTGCGCGACTGGAAGGCGACACTGATCCCGGCACTCACCATTCCGGTGGCCTTGATCGGCACGCTGGTGGCGATCTACATGGTCGGGTTCTCCATCAACATCCTGACGCTGCTCGCCATCGTTCTTGCGACAGGTCTGGTGGTGGATGACGCGATCGTCGTTCTCGAAAACATCGTGCGACGGCGCGCCGAAGGCATGGGGCCGCGCGCCGCTGCCGTTCTCGGTACGCAGGAAGTGTTTTTCGCCGTTCTGGCAACAACGGCCACGCTTGCCGCCGTCTTCATTCCGCTGTCTTTCCTGCCGGGCCAGATGGGCGGCCTTTTTCGCGAGTTCGGTTTCGTGCTGGCTTTCGCCGTCGGCCTGTCGTCGATCACGGCTCTGACGCTCTGCCCGATGATGGCCTCGCGTATGCTCACCAAGCCGATGCGCGAAGATCATGGCGCACTCGGCCGTTTCGGCAGTTTCCTCGGCGGGCTTTATACGCGCAGCCTTGGCGCCTGCCTCAATGCGCCGCTCGCGGTCATCGTTGTCGGCCTGCTGATTGCAGGCGTCGCCTATACGATGTTCGGCAAGGTTCACAGCGAACTGACGCCGCAGGAAGACCGCGCCATGGTCATGCTGCGCGCCACCGCACCGGAAGGTGTCAGCCTGGAATACACGCGCGACAAGCTGCAACTGATCGAGGAAAAGCTGCAGCCTTTGCGTGACAGCGGCGAGATCCAGAACATCTTTTCCATTTCCGGTCAGGGTGGTGCATCGAACAGCGGGTTCATGGTGCTGACGCTGGCGCCCTGGAGTGAGCGGTCCCGCACCCAGGCGGAAATCGTCAAGGATATCAACGCCGCCGTTTCCACCGTGCCGGCGCTGCGCGGCAATGCCATCCAGCAGAACAGCCTTCGTATTCGCGGCGCCGGCAACGGCCTGCAGATGGCGCTGGTCGGCACCAATCACGAAGCGCTGACCGCCTCGGCGCAGAAGCTGATCGAAGCGCTGCGGGAAACCAATCTCTTCGATACGCCGCGTCTCAACGACGAGCCGAACCAGGCGCAGATCTTCGTTACCGTCAATCGCGAGCGCGCTTCCGATCTCGGCATCGATATCAAGGCGCTTGGTACCTCCATCCAGTCGCTGCTGGAAGGCAAGTCGGTCGTTGACGTTTTCGTGGATGGCGAGGCGATCCCGGTCAAGCTGAAGTCGACCACACGGCCGCTGGATGACCCGACCGATCTCGAAAACATTTTTCTGAAAACCAAGGACGGCCGCATGGTGCCGATGTCCACGGTCGCAACGCTCGAGGAACGCGCGGTATCGCCGACGCTTCGCCGCGAACAGCAGCTGGCCGCTGTGTCCTTCTCGGCGGGCCTCAAGGACGGCGTATCGCTCGGTCAGGCCGTGCAGGTGGCAACGCAGCTGGCCGAACCGCTGATGCCGTCGGGCTCGCGTCTCATCCCGCTTGCGGAAGCGGCGACGCTTCAGGAAAATTCCGCCGGCATGGCGCTCACTTTCGGTTTCGCCATCGCCATCATCTTCCTGGTTCTGGCAGCCCAGTTCGAAAGCGTGCTGTCGTCGATCATCATCATGTCGACCGTGCCGCTGGGTCTCGCCTGCGCCGTCTTCGCGCTGGTGCTGACGGGATCGAGCCTCAACGTCTACAGCCAGATCGGCCTCGTGCTCCTCATCGGCGTCATGGCCAAGAACGGTATTCTCATCGTCGAGTTCGCCAACCATCTGCGCGATGCCGGTGCCTCCTGCCGCGAGGCGATCGAAAAGGCCTGCAGCATCCGTCTGCGTCCGGTGATGATGACGATGATCGCGGCCGTTCTCGGCGGTGTGCCGCTGGTTCTGGCGCAAGGGGCAGGGGCGGAAGCCCGTATCGCGCTCGGCTGGGTCATCGTCGGTGGCCTCGGCATGGCAACGCTGGTGACGCTCTACATCACCCCGGTCGCCTATCTGCTGCTCGCCCGCTTCGGCAAGCCGCATGCGCAGGAAGCACAGCGCCTGCATGACGAGCTGGCGCTAGCCCATGGCCGTGCCGCCAATGCGCCAAAGGAGCGTCCGCTCCAGGCCGCCGAGTAATGCAGTGTGTACGGTCTTCTTGATATTGCTTTTTTAGCAATTTGCGCCATGTTGGCGGTGCGGGGACGTACGTAAGAGGGTTAGAGACTACGGTGACATCTGAGCGGGACGACGACACCAGACGGCTGGAAGCGCTTGCCCTTTACGACATCATGGATACGCCGCCGGAGCCGGAGTTCGACGATATCGTCCTGCTCGCCTCCGAGCTTTGCCATACGCCGGTGGCCTTGGTCAGCCTGCTGGAAACCGAGCGGCAATGGTTCAAGGCGCGTATTGGTTTCGATTTGCCCGAAACGCCCATCAGTCAATCGGTGTGCGCCCATGCGCTGCAAAGCACTGGTCTGCTGGTCATCCCGGATCTGACGGCGGATCCGCGGACCTCCGAAAACCGCCTCGTTACCGAACCGCCGCATATCCGCTTTTACGCCGGGGCACCGTTGATCTCGCCGGATGGTGTCACCATCGGCACGCTCTGCGTGATCGATACCGAAATACGGCCGGAAGGCCTCAGCCTGACGCAGAAGAAATCGTTGTCGGCATTGGCCCGACAGGTTGTCGTGCTTCTCGAAATGCGTCGCAATTCAAGCCGCAAGGACGACCTCTTTCGCCGCCAGAAGCGTATCAGTTCCGAGGTGCGGGCAATTGCTGCCAGCAGCATCGCCGCGCAGGAGGCGGGCGGTATCGGCACCTTCGATATCGATGTCGGCACCGGCCGCATGAAGATTTCCGCCGAGGGCTGCCGCATCTTCCGCCTGCCCGTGCAGGACGAATATCCGGCCAATGTCATCTACGATTTTATTCTTGCCGAAGACCGCCACCTGCCGTCTGCCGACAAGACCCGCAGTGATGGCACCGCGCTTCTTGAAGCCGAATACCGCATCCGCACCCCGAAAGAGGGCATTCGCTGGATTTCGCGGCGCGCCTCTTTTCATTACGACGCGGACGGGCGCCCGGTGCGTATGGTCGGCACATTGCAGGACATTACCGAACAGCGGGGCGCACAGGCCCGCATGCAGGCGATGATCGAGCTTGGTGACGTGCTGCGCGACATGGAGGATGTGCAGCAGGCCGCTTTCGATGCCGCCGAGCTGATGGCGCGGGCGCTCGGTGCGACACGCGCCGGATTCGGCTTGGTCGATCCGGTTGCCGAAACGGTGCTGATGCATCGCGATTGGCGCGCCCCCGGTATCGGCACGCTGGAAGGCCTGCATCATTTCCGCGATTATGGCAGTTTCATCGAGGATCTCCTTCGCGGCGAAACCGTGCTGATCGGCGATGTCACCACCGATCCGCGCACCCGCGAGCATTCCCAGGCGCTGCTGGATATCGGTATCCGCGTGCTGGTCAATGTGCCGATCTTCGACAAGGGCCAGTTCAATCTTGTCGTTTTCGTACATTACAACGAACCCCATGACTGGAAACAGCGCGAAATCGATTTTGTCCGCAGCGTCGGTGATCGCCTGCAGGCCGGTATCGGCCGTCTTCTTGCCGAGCAGGACCAGGACATTCTCAATCGGGAACTCAGCCACCGCCTTAAAAACACGCTGTCGATCGTGCAGGCCATCGCCACCCAGACCTTGCGGGCGGTTCCGGACAGGGATCCCGTCGACGCGTTCGAAAAACGCCTGCAGGCGCTCAGCTCCGCCCATGACGTGCTGATCCACCAGAACTGGACGGGTGCGTCGATCAAGCATCTCGTGTCGGACACGCTCGACAGGCTGGGCATGCTGGAACGAGCCCAGATTTCCGGCCCCAGCGTGTTCCTGGGGCCGAAGGCGACGCAGTCGGTCATGTTGTTGCTGCACGAACTTGCCACCAATGCAGCGAAATATGGTGCTCTGTCGAATGGAACAGGAAACGTTATCGCGAGTTGGGAGACCAGCGGGGCAGCAGACAATCTTCAGTTGACCTTCACATGGCAAGAAACCGGCGGACCGCCGGTTGTCGAGCCGACGCGCCGGGGTTTCGGTTCGCGTCTCATCCGTATGGGGCTGCTGGGAACCGGCGGCGTCGAGATCCGTTATGACAAGCCGGGAATCATGGTAGTCATGACGGCATCACTCTCGCATTTGCAGGAAGCAGGCTGATAATGGGCCAATCAACGATGTTCGCGAAAACCACGATCCTTGTCGTGGAAGACGAACCACTCCTGCGCATCATGGCGGTGGATCTGGTCGAGGACGCCGGTTTCGAGGCGCTGGAGGCTGCCAATGCGGACGAGGCGATCAAAATCCTCGAATGTCGCAGCGATATCCGTGTCATCTTCACGGATATCGATATGCCCGGCAGCATGGATGGCCTTCTGTTGGCCGCTGCCGTGCGCGATCGCTGGCCACCGATCAAGATCATCCTGACCTCCGGGCACGTCCATGTCAGCGAAGTCGAGCTTCCGGTGGGCGGAAAGTTCTTTTCCAAACCCTATGACCACGCACAGGTGACACGCACGCTGCAATCGATGGCGGGCGTCAGCCATTGACATGGAGCATCCGGCCGCATGATAGGCGGCCGGACTGTATCAGCGTTTCGGCCGCTTACGGAATGCGGGCGATCACCTTGATTTCGAAATCGAAACCTGACAGCCAGTTGATGCCGACCGCCGTCCAGGCCGGGTAGGGCGCTTTTCCGAAAAACTCCCCTTTCACCTTCAGCACGGAATCGAACTGTGCTTTTGGATCGGTGTGGAAGGTCGTGACGTCGATCACGTCATCCAAGGTCGCGCCTGCGGCTTTCAGCACCGCAATCAGGTTGCTGAAGGCAAGTCTGACCTGCTGTTCGAAATCGGGCTCCGGCGTGCCGTCGGTCCGGCTGCCCACCTGTCCGGAAACGAACAGCAGTTCACCGGAGCGCACGGCTGCGGAATATCCGTGTTCCTCATAAAGGGCATGTCGGCCCTCCGGAAAAATTGCTTCGCGTTTGCTCATGACATTTTCCTTTCCTGGATTTTATCGCGCCGCTTCTGCCGTATCCGGCTTCACGATGCGTTGGTGTTTTGATATACGGCGCGTATCTATAAGTAGTGGCATACGTTGCGTATGTCAAATTCAAATACGAATCGTATGTGAACTCTGAGGTCCGCAATGGCAAGAACACGTGCAGAAACCATGGAAGAAAACCGCACAAAGCTGATTGCAGCGGCGCGGAAGGCCTTTGCCGAAAAGGGGTTTTCCGCGGCCTCGATGGATGATTTGACGGCCGATGCGGGCCTCACGCGCGGTGCGCTTTATTCCAATTTCGGCGACAAGCGCGGTCTGCTTGCTGCTGTCGTTCACCAGATCGATGGCGAGATGGCGGCGCGCGCCGAAGCGATCGGGGCGCAATGTGACGATCTGTGGGAAGGGCTGCAAATGCAGGCGGCCGCCTATATCGAGATGGCGCTTGTTCCGGAGGTGCAGCGGATCGTGCTGCTCGATGGCCCTGCCGTCCTTGGTGATCCGTCGCAATGGCCCAGCCAGAACAGCTGCCTTCAGGAAACCATGCAGGCGGTGCGAAAACTGAACGAGGCGGGCCGATTAAAACCTTGCGATACCGAAGCCGCCGGCCGGCTGCTCTGTGGCGCAGCCCTCAATGCGGCGCTCTGGGTGGCGGCCAGTGATGATCCGAAGACGGTGCTGCCCAAGGCGATCAAGGCATTCCGGCTGATGGCGGAAGGGTTTTTGGCAAAGCCGCCGGCCTGATGGCTCATCATCGACGCCACGCATGCCCTGCGCCGCGGACGGATTCGCGCGAAGACGGATGATGCGGGAAATCGTGACTGATTGTCGTTTTGTGGCCGCATTCCATTCCAATGATCACCGGTGTGACCGGGAGAACGGCCGCCATCGCGGTCCGCTCGCGGCGAGAGAATTATCATGCTGAGATAATAAGTAATTTTATCACCGGAGAATAATGCCATGAAATATAAAACAGTCGGAATGCTGGTTTCGGGCGGTTTCAACAAGGACATCAATGACCATGTGAATGGTGCGGGAACGCATTACATGCTGTCTCGCGATCGTTCTCCTTATCTCATCCAGGTCAAGGCCGGTCTTCTGGTCCAGAATACCGGTGTGGGACTGCATCCTTTCGACACGACCTCCAGCAGCAACGATACCTTCATCTTCGTGATGACGGGGGATGGCGTGATCTATTCCGGCGACAAACAGCTCGTGCAGCATCACAGCAGCTTTCTTGCCGGACGCGAAGTGGCCGCTGCCGGGTCATGGGTTGTGCGCAGTGGCCGACCCGGCCTGATCACCAACATGAGCGGCCACTACCAGACGCCGATCGACTATGCCGAGCAGATATTGAAGGAACTCAAGTCCCGCGGCGTCAATACCAGCGCGGTTGTGAAGCGCTGGATAGGCGGAACCTCACGTGAAACCGCCAAGGCGCTGGCCGAAATCGGTGTCACGCGCAAAAGGCTTGGCGATCATGGCGAAACCGCCGCGAAATTCTGATCGCCCTTTTCGGGCGCTTCAGAACCGGGTGGTGAAAGATGAGGCCGGCATGCAGCAGCCTCGTTGCGGTCGCGCTTCATGGCGCGACGGCGCCCGGCAAGGATACGGGCCATTTACCAGCGGCACGCCGTTTTTTATGGAAATTCATCAGCTTCTTCGCTACAACCCATCTCACGGCGTGTGCTGCGTGCGCCACGGATTTTCCGAAACCGACGGAGACTTTGATCAACCTTCCACAGAGGGAGTGAGACCGTATGTCTTCATCCGGATCCACAGGAAAAATCCGTTCAACCTTGCGCCATTTTCTCGACAATGAGGCATCCGGCGGCATCGTGCTGATGGTGGTGGCCGCGCTTGCCATCGTCATCGCCAATTCGCCGCTGGCCCAGACCTATTTCTATCTCCTGCATATCTACATCGGGCCGCTCAGCCTGTTGCACTGGATCAACGATGCGTTGATGGCCGCTTTCTTCCTCCTCGTCGGGCTTGAGATCAAACGCGAAATGCTCGATGGGCAGCTGTCGACATGGAGCCGGCGCATCCTGCCCGGCGCGGCGGCCGCTGGCGGCATGCTGTTCCCGGCACTGTTTTACGTCGCCTTCAACTGGCAGGATCCGTCGATGCTGCGCGGCTGGGCCATTCCGACGGCAACCGATATCGCCTTTGCGCTTGGTGTCATTTCGTTGCTTGGTTCGCGCGTGCCGGCCTCGCTGAAAATCTTTTTGGCAGCACTCGCCATTATCGACGATCTCGGCGCCGTCATCGTGATCGCCGTCTTTTATACCGCGGATCTGAGCATTCCGGCCCTCGCTGGCGCGGCCGTGGTTCTCGCTGCTCTTGTTGGGTTGAACCGCATGAAGATATTGGCTCTTTGGCCTTATCTGGCGCTCGGTATGGTGCTGTGGATCCTGGTTTTTGCCTCCGGTGTGCATGCCACGCTTGCGGGCGTCTTGCTGGCGCTCACCATTCCGCTGAAACCCACGCCGGGTACGCCGGAAGCGTCACATGCCGAATCGCCGTTGCACCGTCTGGAGCATCTGCTGCACAAGCCGGTCACCTTCGTCGTCGTGCCGATCTTCGGTTTCGCCAATGCCGGCGTGTCGCTGTCGGGCGTGTCGCTGGCGCTGTTTTCCGAGCCGCTCACCATGGGTGTTGCCGTTGGTCTTCTGGCCGGCAAGCTGGTTGGTGTGATGGGCACGGTTGCCGTTCTCGTGAAGCTCGGCCTGGCGCAGTTGCCGGCCAAGGCCAGTTGGGGCCAGATGACCGGAACGGCGCTTTTGTGCGGCATCGGTTTCACCATGTCGCTGTTCATCGGCCTGCTTGCCTTCGATGATCCGGCCGTTCAGGATCACGTCAAGATCGGCATTCTGATGGGGTCGGTCGTGGCCGGTATTCTCGGTGCGCTGCTACTGGTGATTTTTGGACGGCGGGCAGCGTAAACGGCTGAAATGTGGACGGGCGGATCATGTAACCGCCTGTCTTACATTCTGCGTCATCCCAACCTTCACCTTCGTCATTCCGGCCCATCCTTGCGTACCAATCCCTGAAAATTGACAAAAGCCTGGGGACGTTTTGAGGGGTCGATTCAACGATATCAATATCTTGAATCCGAGTTCATCCCCGCATTTCCAGAATGTGCGACACTCATCGCGTTCTGTTTCGGCTACACCGGTCCGCATTGCCGGCGAGATAGAGCCGGTGATCGCATGGGACGCCCTGATGCAGGTGATCCATGCGGGGCTGCGCAGAAAATGGTCTTCCTCTCGTCTGAAAGATGGCGGGGCGTGCGTGTGTCGCACACAAACCGGCTCGATCTAATAACCAATAACAGCGAGCCGCCGCAGAAGGACCGGAGTTGCGCGGAAAAACCACCGAACGGGGCACGTCGTGCGCCATTATAAAATTAAATTAGGAGGCACAGGGCGTGCCCCGGCCGCATAACCCGCAACGACAGCGGGCGTTTTTTGAAAATCGAAGATCGCCAAGGCCCGACTCTGCCCGCTTGAAACTGGACAAAGTCCAACCGCTCCCATACCACAAGGGTGAGGGCCGTTCAGGCCCGGATGAAACGGGAATTTTGAGACATGGCAATCAAGGACGTTCGTCAGGGCAAACGCAACGAGGAGGGCATCGCCGCCGTCCTCGAGATTTTCAAACAGGCGTTCGGCGAGCGTTTCCAGACCGGCCAGTCCTTTCGCGAGCAGCATGCCCACACCACCACCTATCTGCCGGCGCAATTGCCCGACGGCGTGGTTTTTGCCGAGACCAGCGAGGACGTGAAGCAGGTCGTCAGGACATGCGCCGAACACAAGGTCCCGGTCATCGCTTTCGGCACCGGTTCGTCGCTGGAAGGCCAGATAAACGCCGTGAATGGGGGGATCTCCATCGATTTTACGCGCATGAACAAGGTGCTGCGTGTTTCGCCGGAAGATCTCGATGTCACCGTGGAGCCCGGTATCACCCGCGAGGAACTGAACGTTCACCTCCGTGATACGGGCCTGTTTTTCCCGATCGATCCCGGCGCCAATGCCTCGATCGGCGGCATGACGGCGACGCGCGCCTCCGGCACCAATGCCGTACGCTACGGCACCATGAAGGACAATGTTCTGGCGCTGACGGTCGTGACTGCCGACGGTGAGGAAATCCATGTCGGCACCCGCGCCAGAAAATCGTCGGCGGGTTATGATCTGACCCGGCTTTACGTCGGCTCGGAAGGCACGCTCGGCATCATCACCTCGGTAACGCTGCGCCTGCAGGGCATTCCTGAAAAAATCGGCGGCGGTGTCTGTGCCTTCGAAAGTGTGGAAGCCGCCTGCAACGCTGTCATCATGACCATCCAGATGGGCATTCCGGTCGCCCGTATCGAACTTTTGGATGCCATGCAGATCCGCGCCTGCAATGCTTATTCGGATCTCTCCTATCCGGAAAAGCCGACGCTGTTTCTGGAATTTCACGGCACCGAAGAAACCGTTGCGCTGCAATCGACGCAGTTTGCCGAAATCGCCGCCGAGTTCGGCGCAGACGAATTCGTCTGGACGGCCAATGCCGAAGAGCGCGCAAAACTGTGGAAGGCACGTCACAATGCCTATTGGGCCGGCCGGGCACTCGATCCGTCGCTGAGCGGCTTTTCGACCGACGTCTGCGTGCCGATCTCGCGTCTGGCCGAATGCGTGGCTGAAACCCAGGCTGACATTCAGGAAGCTGGCCTTCTCGCACCGATCGTTGGACATGCCGGCGACGGCAATTTTCATGTCCTGGTGATGTTCGACGACAAGGATCCGGCATCGGTGGCGAAGGTGGAAGCTTTTACCCATCGTCTCGGTCAGCGCGCGCTGGCCATGGATGGTACCTGCACCGGTGAACACGGCGTCGGCCAGGGCAAGCTCAGCCTGCTTGCCGAAGAAATCGGCCCGGCTCTGGGCCTGATGCAGGCACTGAAGAAAAGCCTCGACCCGGACAATATCTTCAACCCCGGCAAGCTCTGGCATCAGGCGGATTAAAGGGAAACGGCGGATAAGGGGAGACGACAGGCAGTGCTCGGACGGATCATGCTCTTCCTCGGTGGCCTGGTGGTCGTGGCTTTGTTCACGGCCCTGTTTGCCCCGTTTTTCCTCGATTGGTCGAGTTTCCGCACCGAATTCGAGAATCAGGCGAGCCGCATCCTCGGCAAGAAAGTCACCGTTCACGGCAATGTCGATGCCCGCATTCTGCCGTTCCCGTCGGTCACCATGCATGACGTGCGCATCGGCCGCGATACCGATGGTACGCCGCAGGTTCAGGCCGCCGAATTTTCCATGGATATGGAGCTTGCGCCCTTCATGTCCGGCGAAGCGCGCATCTTCGACATGCGCATCGTGCGGCCCAAGGCGCGCATCCGTGTTCTGCCGGATGGCACGCTGGATTGGACGCGGGGCAGTCGCGCCGATATCCCGGCCCGCAATGTTGTGCTGGAAGACGTGCACATCACCGATGCTGAAATCGAGTTTATCGATGAGCAGACGGGCCGCACCCGCCGCCTGACGGCGTTTAACGCCGATATGGCGGCCGCTTCTCTCGCCGGCCCATGGCGCGCGGATGGCACGGCCAATCTCGACGGATACGATGCCCGTTTCAATTTTTCGAGCGGTGAGCCGGACGCAACGGCTGGCACAGTGCCGCTGCGGCTGCGCCTGTGGCCCGATCTCCAGCCGATCGAACTGCAGCTCGATGGCGCGCTGGCGGTCAAGGAAGGCCGCGCCGGTTATGATGGGGCTTTCAACCTCATAACCTTGCAGGAAGAAACCGAGGAAGAACCTGTGACCGCGCCGCCGCCCGGCCCGCGCGTAAAAGGTCGGTTCGAACTCACCAATGATCGTATCCGCATCCCCGAATATCGGCTGGAACTCGGTGCCCTTGATAACCCTTACGTCACCACCGGCGAAGCGACGCTCGATACCGGCGAACATCCGGAATTCCTGCTCACCGGAGATGGCCAGCAGATCGACGTCAATCGCCTGACACAGGAGGAGGCTGGTGGCAAGACATCGCGCAATCCGGCAGTGTCAGCTCAACGACGTTTGAATGCGCTGATCCGCATGGCCGCCGCCATTCCGATCCCGCAGGTGCCGGGAAAGGCGAGCCTGCGCCTCCCGGCCATCGTTCTCAATGATACGACCATGCGCGACATTCGCCTCGATCTGCGCCCTGCCGGGCAGGGATGGGCGGTCGACAATGTCGTTGCGACCTTGCCCGGCCGCACCCGTGTTGAAGCAAGCGGCAGCCTGCAACTGGTTGGCAAGGCGGCCTTTTCCGGCAACATGCTGCTCGCCTCCAACCAGCCCTCGGGCCTGGCCGACTGGTTGTCCGGCAAGGTCGATCCCGCCATTCGCCGCCTGAGTTCCGCCGGTTTTTCCGCAAAGGTCGATCTCACCACCGAACGCCAGCGTTTTCAGGATCTCGAGTTGGCGATCGGCAATGCGACGCTCACCGGCAATCTCGAACGCCAGTCCTTTCCCGAACAGACACCGAGCCTGACGGTCGACCTTGCCGGCAACGAGATCGACATCGACGCCATGCGGGCACTTGGTTCGCTGCTGACCGGTGACGATGCTGGCCGTGACGTTCTCGACCACAAGCTTTCCGGCACGCTGCGTGCCGATCGGTTCAACGCCTTCGGTGTTGCCGCCAACAAGGTCGATACGACCTTCTCATTTGCCGATGGCGGTCTTTCGCTGGAAAAGCTGACGGTCGGCGATCTTGCCGGCACCGAAATTTCCGCAAGCGGCAAGCTCGAAGGTTCGCTGCTCGCTTATGCCGGAAACGGTACGGTGTCGATGAAATCCGCCGATCCGACACCGTTTCTCGCCATGCTGCGCGATCGTCTGCCGCGTAATCCGGCCCTGACGCGTCTGGCGGAAAGTGCCGGCTGGTATGCGCAGACCGATCTGAGAGCCGATGTGACCGTGGGTGGCAACGTCAACGGCATCGCCGCCAACCTTTCCGGCATCAGCAACGGCAGCCGCGTCAGCGGTGATATCCGCTTGCCCAACCTGCTCAATCTGACGGGCAGCGACACGTTTGATATTCAAGCCAGTCTGGAAAATCCGAATGCCGCAACGCTATTCGGCCAGGCCGGTTTCGATCCGCTGCCCTTCGACGTGGAAGGGGATGGTCGCCTGACCCTGATCGCGACCGGCAGCGGTGACAAGCCTGCCAATATCGATATCGGTTATGCCGCCGGCGCAACGCAGCTTTCGGCAAGGGGCGACATCAACCTCATGGACCCCGGCTTCGGCAACGGCCAGCTAAAACTGTCCGTCGAGAGCCCGGATATCGAACCCTATCTGCTGATGACCGGCGTCGGCCTGCCGCAATTCGGCGCGGGTCTGCCGGCAAGACTGTCCGCAGATCTGGCGCTCACGCCCGAAGCCATCACCGTTTCCGGTCTGGAAGGCACGCTCGCCGGCAATGCATTGAATGGCGAAATCCGCCTTGACCGCAGCACGCCGTCACTTGCGGCAAGCGGCAGGCTTGCCATCGACACTCTTGATTTCGCCTGGCTCGGTGAAGCCATCTATGGCCCGATCACCGATCCCGAAACCGGGGGGCTGACGACCAAGGATTTTGCGTTGCCGATTTTCGGCACGGACGCCACGCTCGATGTCAGCGCCAAAATCCTGCGCACCGATTTTACCGCGCCGGTCACGGATTTTTCCGGCCGCATAACCCATCGCGGCGGCAATCTGACGATCGAAAATCTCGTCGGTACCTGGAATGGCGGCAAGCTCGGCGGCAGATTGATGATGTCGAACGGGCAGGGCGTCGGCATTTTCCAGACCCGTCTGACGCTGGAAGGCGGCGATCTTGCACCGCTCATCTGGCAGGCAGAAAGCGGCGCACCGGTCGCGACCGGCGGCATTGGGTTTGATCTGGTTACAGAGGCAACGGCCAAAAGCGTCGCCGATCTTTTGGGGTCGGCCAGCGGTTCGGGGCAGGTTCGCTTGTCGAATGTCACCGTCAACAGCCTCAATCCCGGCCTGCTGGGCCCGCTGCTCACACAGGCAGACGGCATCAAGGGCGAGGTAACGGCGGCAAAGGTCCAGCCGCTTGTCGCTGCTCTGGTTCATGCCGGTCAAACGCGCATCGGCGACGTCACCATTCCGTTCACCATGACCGATGGCGAAGCCCGCGCCCAGAACATCACTGCCGTCGATGGTGCGGCAAAACTCAACGGTGCCGTTCGGTTGAATTTTGGCGAGAGCAGGATCGCAGGCGAAATCACCGTGGGGCTTGATGCCGGCGAAGAATCGCTTGCGGGTGGCGATGCAGCCTTGAAGCTTGTCTATTCCGGTGACCTGTCGGCGCCGCAGGAAACAATCGACGTTGCCGACATGAGCAATTTTCTCTCCATGCGCGCTTTCGAGAAGGAACGTCGCCGCGTCGAGACCTTGCAGGCGAGCGTGCTTGAAAAACAGCGGCTGCGTCGTGAGGCAGCGCTTTATTCCTTCCGCGAAAACGAACGCCGCATCGCCCGCGAAAAAGCCGAGGCGGAGGAAAAGCTGCGTCTGGAAGAAGAGGCACGGTCGGTCGCCGAACAGGAACAGCAGCGTCAGGCAGAGGAGAAGGCAGCAGAGGAACGGCGCCGTCGTGAAGCGGCAGAACCTCGCCTGAACTTGCCACCAGCCGATGGTGGCACGCCCACGCTCGATTTCAACAATCAGGATTTCCAGAGCCTGCCGGGCGTGCAGCAGTAAGGTCGGGATGGTGAAGGCCAGGCGGCACTCAGGCCGTCTCGCCCTTCAAATGCCGCAGCACATGCACGCGCAGCGCCGAAGATAGATTGCTCTCGGCGTCTCGCCCTTCATCGATTTCGGCGATAAGCCCCGCAATGCTTTTCTGGCGCGCAACGGCAATCGTCTTGAGTTCGCTCCAGAACTCGTCTTCCAGTGTAAAACTGGTGCGGTGCCCATGCAGGGTCGCGGAATGTTTGCGGATCATGGCATCGTACTCGCACAACGAGGCTGATCGTTTCGGCATTTCAGGCGGTGAGGTAACGTAACGTCATGACGCCGGGTCAGGCGTCGTCTTCAGGCTTGTCCAGCTTCTTCTGGTCGAGCGCGCGCTCGGCCTTGTCGTTCAGCGCCTTGGTCAGCGTCTTTTCGGTCTTTGTTCGTCCAAAAGTCAGGCGGTTCTGTTCCGCCTGGCTTTCTTTTTCGGATCTTGCCTTGGTCTTGCGGAATTGACGCAGGTTGACGATGTCGGCCATGTGCGTGCTCTCCGCCAGGCCTCGAAAGGCCGATCAACTCAGTGCTTCTTGCGGAACGAATCCAGTGACACGACGGAACCTTCTTTTTTCGGCTCGTCGTTTTTTTCTTCCGTGTCGCTGTCTGCAACCGGCTTTGCAGCAGCATCGATCGGGTAGGCGGTAATTTCCGCGCCGGTCTCGTTTTCGTCCTCGTCTGCCATCGGAACTTCGAATTCGAGTTCAAAATTCACAGACGGATCATAAAAACCGCGGATGGCATTGAACGGGATGACCAGACGCTCAGGCGTGTCGGAGAAGGAAAGGCCGATCTCGAACTGGGTGTCGTTGACCTTCAGGTCCCAGAACTGGTGCTGGACCACGATGGTCATCTGCTCGGCATATTTCTGCTTGAGGTGCTGCGAAATGCGCACGCCCGGCGCGCCGGTCAGGAAGGTGATGAAGAAGTGGTGTTCACCGGGAAGCCGGCCGGTCGTCGCGACTTCGGACAGAACCTTGCGGATGACGCCACGCAGTGCGTCCTGCGCCAGAATATCGTAGCGGATATGATCCTGCCCCATCGGCCTGTCTTCCATTCGTTGTCGTCTTTTCTCAATCGGTTGCGTTCGCCCGTTATAGGGCAGGGCAAGGTTGGGGAAAAGCCCCCGCCCAAGCTCGATTCCGAGCATTCTACAAAATTTCAGGGGGAAGGAGAAGGTGGAGGTTTCTGTTGCCAGGTACCTCCGAACCCCGCCTTACGGGGCTAACCGTAAGGACTTAGAGCGGAATTCCCGCACCGCCATTAGGCAGCGAGAGCGTATTCCTTAGCGTTGTTGTCGTTTGCAACTACACTTGTGACCCGATAACGGCGGTATCATGCCGAGCAAAAGTACGATCTTTACGCCCTTGTCGATCCTATTTCGCCCCCATCAAAAGCCGGTCATTTCGACCAACCGGTTTTTGGTGGAGGCGCCGGGTACCGCCCCCGGGTCCAATAGGTTTATTACACCGACCATTTATCGCCATATCCGGACCGAAGTCCGGCACGGCTGATATAGGGGTTCGCGAGGCCGTTGAAAAGAGGTCTTGTCATCTTGCTGTGATGATCGTGAAAAGCCGGGAAAAGCGCGTAAACGACAAACAGATCCCATTGGTGCGCGGCAGGCATGCTATTATGTAAACCAAAATTTCAGGAATCGGCGGCCCACCCTATGAAACAATATCTAGACCTTCTCCGGCATGTCATGGAAACCGGCAGCGATCGCGGCGATCGCACCGGCACCGGCACGCGCTCGGTTTTCGGTTACCAGATGCGTTTCGACCTCTCGGACGGATTTCCGGTTCTGACCACCAAGAAACTGCACCTGAAATCGATCATCCACGAACTGCTGTGGTTCCTGCAGGGCGATACCAATATCGCCTATCTCAAGGAAAACGGCGTGCGCATCTGGGACGAGTGGGCCGATGAGAACGGTAATCTCGGCCCGGTCTACGGTTACCAGTGGCGCTCCTGGCCAAAGCCCGATGGCGGCCATGTCGACCAGATCAAAAACCTGATCGAAGGCCTGAAGACCAATCCGAATTCGCGTCGCCATATCGTTTCCGCCTGGAACCCGGCGCTGGTGGACGAGATGGCGCTGCCGCCCTGCCACTGCCTGTTCCAGTTTTATGTCTCGGACGGAAAACTGTCCTGCCAGCTCTATCAGCGTTCCGGTGATATCTTTTTGGGGATTCCATTCAATATCGCGTCGTACGCGCTTTTGACGCTGATGGTGGCGCAGGTCGTCGGCCTGAAGCCCGGCGAGTTCATCCACACGCTGGGTGATGCGCATATCTATTCGAACCATTTCGAGCAGGCTGAGTTGCAGATGACGCGTACGCCCAAGGCTTTGCCGACCATGCGCATCAATCCGGACGTGAAGGACATTTTCGGTTTCACGTTTGAGGATTTCACGCTCGAGAATTATGAGGCGGATGCCCACATCAAAGCGCAGGTGGCGGTGTGAAAAAACATCCGGTGTCCATCATCGTTGCCGTGGCAAAAAATGGTGTCATCGGGCGCGACGGAGATATGCCGTGGAAACTATCCACCGATCTCAAGCGGTTCAAGGCGATGACACTTGGAAATCCGGTGGTCGTAGGACGCAAGACGCTCGAATCGTTTGGCGGAAAACCGCTGCCGGGACGGCCGCATGTCGTTGTGACACGCAATGCCGACCTTAAGGTCGAAGGCGCCGAGACGGCTTTCTCTCTGGCTGTGGCATTGGAGCGAGCCGATGAGATTGCCGGCGAGACCGGTGCAAAGGAGGTCGCTGTGATCGGCGGCGGCGACATATATCGGCAGGCCATGGATATGGCCGACATTCTCTACATCACTCACGTCGAAGCAGCGATCGCTGACGGTGACACCTTCTTTCCCGCCATCGATCCTGCCGTGTTCGAAAAGGGCGAGGAGATTTTTGTCGCCGCCGGGGAAAAGGACACTTACCCAACCCGTTTTGTGACCTATCGCCGCAGATAGGTTGTGCTTTGTAAGGTTTCGTTTTCGAAATCGTCTCAAAGCCTTGCGAAACTGACCCAGAACACCGGGAAGTTATTGAGCGCGCGTTGAAACCACGTGTTGTGAACCCTATAACGGGTTGGATCGGGAAATGTGCGGGGGAATTCGCGCGCCACCGGCATGGGAGTATTCCAACAAAGAGGTTTTGATGCCCTGGAGCAATCAGAATGGCGGCGGCCCCTGGGGGGGCGGCGGCGGAAATAATAACAACGGAAATAACCAAAGTGGTCCTTGGGGGCAGGGACCGAACCGCCCGCGCGGTGGCGGCGGCGGTGGAAACGGCGGCAATGGCGGCCCACCTGACCTGGAAGATTTGATCCGGCGTAGTCAGGATCGTCTGCGTGGCGTGATGCCCGGCGGCTTCAATGGTGGCATATTTGCCATTCTGGCGCTGGTGGTGGTCGCGTTTGTGGTGTTCCAGTCTTTCTACACGGTGCAGCCGAACGAGCGCGCCGTCGAATTGCGTTTCGGCGTGCCGAAGCAGGAAGTGTCCGGACAGGGTCTGCATTTCCACTTCTGGCCGATCGAAACGGTCGAGATCGTTCAGATCACAGAGCAGCAGCAGACGATCGGTGCGCGCGCAACTACGGCAAATTCGAATGCCGGCTGGATGCTGACGGGCGATACAAACATCGTCAACGTACAGTTTTCGGTGCTTTACACGATTACAGATCCGGTAGCCTATCTGTTCAAGCTCGAGACACCGTCTGAAACGCTTTCGCAGGTCGCCGACAGCGCCATGCGTGAAGTGGTCGGTCGTCGTCCTGCGCAGGATATCTTCCGTGATGACCGTGCCGGCATCTCGGTACAGGTGCTCAACATCATCCAGGATACGCTGAACCGTTATGGTGCGGGCATTACGATCAATGCCGTTCCGATCGAGGATGCATCGCCGCCGCGTGAAGTCGCCGATGCCTTCGAAGAAGTGCAGCGTGCCGAACAGGACGAGGACCGTCTTGTCGAGGAAGCCAACCGTTACGCCAACCAGAAGCTTGGTGGCGCACGCGGTCAGTCAGCGCAGGTTCGCGAAGAAGCAGCCGCTTACCGCGACCGTGTCGTCAACGAGGCGACGGGTGAAGCGCAGCGCTTCATCTCGATTTATGACCAGTACAAGAACGCGCCTGATGTAACCCGTCAGCGTCTCTTCCTGGAAACCATGGAGGGTGTTCTGAAGAACTCCAACAAGGTGATCATCGAGAATGGCCAGGGTGTCGTGCCCTATCTGCCGCTCAATGAACTCACAAGACAGCCGGCCGGTGCAACGGCCGCCGGGCAGCAGGGGGCAAACTGATGGTTTCGAACAAGTTGCCCGCTTTCCTGATCGCTTTTGGCGTTCTGCTTTTCATCCTCTATTCGTCGGTGTTCGTGGTCAATGAACGCGAGCAGGCGATCGTCATCCGCTTTGGTGAGATCCAGTCCGTGAAGTCGGAGCCGGGGATTTACTTCAAGCTGCCTTTCGCCATGGCGAATGTAGACCGTGTCGTTTACGTCGAAGACCGCGCCCTGCGTTTCGACCTCGACAATATCCGCGTTCAGGTTCGCGGCGGTGCCTTTTATGACGTCGATGCTTTTGTCGTCTATCGCATCGAGGACCCGCGTCTGTTCCTGCAGATGGCATCCGGCGAACGTGCCAATGCCGAACGCCTGTTGCGTACGCGTCTCGATGCAGGCCTGCGTCGTGTTTACGGTCTGCGCAGCTTCAATGCCGCACTTTCCGACGAGCGCGTGGCGATGATGACCGACGTGCATGAGGACCTGAACACCGCAGCGACCACGCTTGGCATCAAGATCCAGGACGTTCGTATTCGCCGGACCGACCTGACGCAGGATGTTTCGCGTCAGACCTTCGAGCGCATGAAGGCGGAACGTCTGGCTGAAGCCGAACTGATCCGCGCCCGTGGTAACGAAGAGGGCCAGCGCCGTCGTGCCGTCGCTGACCGTCAGGTCGTGGAACTGGTGTCGGGCGCGCAGCGTGATTCGGAAATCATCCGAGGCGAAGGCGATGCCGAGCGGAACCGTATCTTCGGCGAAGCTTTCACGCGCGATCAGGAATTCTTTGAATTCTATCGCTCGATGCAGGCCTACAGCACGTCGATGAGTGGCACGGGGACCACGATGGTTCTGTCTCCTGACTCGCAGTTCTTCCGGTTCTTCTCGAACCCGAACGGCAATTCCGCGCAGGGCCAGGGCCAGGGGCCGGTTCGCACTCTTCCGGCGGCTCCGGCCGCGGGTGGCCAGCCGACCGCGCCTGCCAACAACTGATGGCAGGGAAGTGATCATTGAAGGGGCGGCTTTCGGGCCGCCCCTTTCGTATGGGAAGTCTGTTCATGGGGATGGAGCGCGCTATCTCACGAAAAGGTAATTTCCCCGGTCTTCATTCCGCCTTATGCTTCTGTTCCAGATAAGTCGGGTTCTCAGCGAGGATATAGATGGCTCGTTCCTTTCGATCGTCCTTGAAACGGTCCGCAGCGGCAGGTGCCGCATTCGTCATGCTTTCAGGCGCAATCGCCACGCCATCGGCGGCATGGGCGCAAGCTCAAGCAGCACAGGTAAATTCGCCGCTCGCACCGCCGCCAGGCGCCGGACCGGCGTCGGTCGCAGACCTTGCTGAAGGCTTGCTCGATGCCGTGGTCAACATATCGACCTCGCAAAGCGTCAAGAATGATGGTGAAGGGCCGCAAAAGCCCGTCGTGCCTGAAGGGTCGCCCTTCCAGGAGTTTTTCAACGACTTTTTTGAAGGTGACGGTAAGGGGCAGGGCAACCGCAAGGTCAATTCGCTGGGGTCCGGCTTTGTCATCGATCCGGCCGGTTTCGTGGTCACCAACAACCATGTCATCGAGGGTGCCGACGATATCGAGGTGGTTTTCCCCAATGGCGACAAGCTGAAGGCAAAACTGATCGGTACCGACACCAAGACCGATCTTTCAGTACTGAAGGTTGAGCCGAAGGAGCCTCTCAAGGCTGTGCGTTTCGGCGATTCGCGAAAAATGAGGATCGGTGACTGGGTGATGGCCATCGGCAATCCGTTCGGCCTTGGCGGTTCTGTCACGCTCGGCATCATTTCTGCCCGCGGCCGTAACATCAATGCCGGTCCTTACGACAATTTCATCCAGACGGATGCGTCGATCAACAAGGGCAATTCCGGTGGTCCGCTGTTCAACACCAAGGGTGAAGTCATCGGTATCAACACGGCGATCATTTCGCCGAGCGGTGGCTCGATCGGTATTGGTTTTGCCGTGCCGACGGAACTCGCTGAAAACATCGTCAAGCAGTTGATCGAATTTGGCGAGACCCGTCGCGGCTGGCTCGGCGTGCGTATCCAGCCTGTCACGGATGATGTGTCGTCCAGTCTCGGGCTGAAGTCTGCTCAGGGCGCACTGGTCTCCGGCGTTATCAAGGGCGGGCCGGTCGATAACGGTAGCATCAAGGCCGGCGACGTCATCCTCAGCTTCGACGGCAAGCCGGTCAAGGAGATGCGCGACCTGCCGCTGGCCGTGGCCGAAAGCCCTGTGGGCAAGGAAGTCGACGTCGTCGTCATGCGCGACGGCAAGGAGCAGACCGTCAAGGTCACGCTCGGTCAACTGGAAGACAGTGCCGAGCCAGAGGAGAACGCCGGCCAGCCGGTCCTGCCGGAAGGCGAGGGCGAGGATATGGAACCGGACAATGACACGGCTGAAAACCAAGCGCCGGACGTAAAGCCGCCGGCCGATACGGATGCTGTTGCTCCCAGCAGCCTCGGTTTGGCGCTTTCGTCTCTGGGCGAAGACCAGCGCAAGAGTTTTGGCATCGGCGCTGCCGTCAATGGCGTGGTGATCACGGCTGTCGAACCGAACACGGCTGCTTCCGGAAAAGGCCTGAAGGCCGGTGAAGTCATCGTAGAGGTCGGTCAGGATCAGGTGAAGAGCCCGGAAGACGTGACCAAGCGCGTGCAGTCGCTGAAGAGCGAAGGGCGCCGTTTCGCCCACATGATGGTGTCAGGCGCCAATGGCGAACTGCGCATCGTGGCCGTGCCGCTGGAATAGTGATCTGGCGTTCGTTCGTTTGTTCAGCGTGTTAGGCAAAATCAGATCGGCAAGGAAACAAAGGCTTCTGGTCTTGGTTTCCGCCGTGACCCTGATGGCTGTACCACACTCGGCCTTGTCTCAAAATCAAGATGGGGCTGAGTTTACCGTTCGGTTTGGTGTTCTGTTTGAAAATGAAGAGCCTCTGGCAGGCAGTGTCACCTGTCGCGCGGACCGGACCTGCATGCTGTTTCAGCACGGCATGTTGCGGGCCGAAATTCTTGCTGGCGAAAAACCGCATCGCCGCACCGTTTTGAAAGAGCTGACCGTCAGCTGCTCCGGCGGTTGTTCGTTTGCGGGCGGGCGCTCAAAGCGTTCGTTTTCAACAGAACGGCAATTCGAGTTCTTCAAGGGCTCCGATTCCATGCAGATGCCTCTGGTGATGAAGCCAAGGCAGAAACTCGGCGAGATATTGCTGACCTTCCCGTGAGTATGCAGGCCCGCGCGGTCGCCAATCAGATGGCTTGCCTAGGGCGCCACAACTCCGCCGCTGCGGCATAAACCACATGGTGTTTCAGATGCGGATGCGTATCAGGCACGCGCGGATGCGTGAAATCCAGCCCTGGCTGGCGTTGCATGCCGATGCGCTCCATGACCGCCGTCGAGCGGCGGTTTTCCGCAACGGCAAAAGACACCACTGCCTTCATGCCGCGTTTCACCAGAGCGTCATCCAGCAAGGCCAGCGAGGCTTCCGTTACATAGCCATTGCTCCAGTAGCGGGTGGCGAGCCGCCAGCCGATCTCGACCATGCCATCGGGAAAGATTTCGGGGAGATTGGTGGGCGACAGGCCGCAAAACCCCATCGGTTCACCGGTCTCTTTCAACGCCATGGCGTAAAAACCGATGCCGGTATCGGTGATCATGCCGTTGAGCTTTTCGAGGACGGCGTCCGATTCCTCATAGGAGCGGCGGAAGGGAAAAAACTCCATGACCTTGGGATCGGCGTTGATCTCGCGGAAAAGATCGCGATCGGACGGCCGCCAGTTGCGGAGAATGAGGCGTTCGGTCTCCAGAATGATCACGTTCGCTTCCTGGCTCTGTTTTTGATCAGCCAACCGGTGCGAAATCGGTCTTGCGATAACCCTGGATGTAGAGAAGGGCAGTGAGGTCGCCATGGTCGATGCGCATCTTTGCCTGCGCCGCCACCGTCGGCTTGGCGTGAAGCGCCACACCCGAACCGGCGACGCCGAGCATGCCGAGATCGTTTGCACCATCGCCGACCGCCATTGCTTCTTCCGGCGTGATTTTGAGCTTTTCGGCAAGGTCGAGAAGCGCGTCGATCTTGGCCTGTTTGCCGAGGATGGGTTCGGCGACTTCACCGGTCAGTACGCCATCCTTTTCGACCAGAATGTTGGCGCGGTTCTCGTCGAAGCCAAGAGTGGCGGCAATGCGACTCGTAAAGACGGTAAAACCGCCGGAGACGAGGGCGCTGTAAAAGCCCTTGGCTTTCATCGTGGCGATCAGTTGCGGCCCGCCCGATGTCAGAGTGATACGTTTTGCGATGACTTCGTCCACAACAGTGATCGGCAGGCCTTTCAGAAGCGCGACACGCTCGCGCAGCGCCGGCTCGAATTCGATTTCACCGTTCATGGCGCGGGCAGTGATCGTCGCGACCTTGTCCTTCAGTCCGACTTCGGCGGCCAGTTCGTCGATGCATTCCTGGCCGATCATGGTCGAATCCATGTCGGCCAGCAGAAGTTTCTTGCGGCGTGTTTCCGCCTGCTGGATGACGAGATCGATCGGCTTGTCGCCGATAATTCCGCGCAACGCCGTTTCGACACTCGCCAGATCGGCATCATCGCGAAGCGCGAGATCGCAGGCGATTCCATCCGCCAGCCAGTACAGACCCGAGGCCTTGATCGTCTCGGCAGCCTGTTCGCCCAGCCCTGCGGTCAGAACGGGATTTGACGGATGGGCAATGAGCGTGGCAACGAAAGCCATGATGAACGACCTTGTGGACGATTTCGATGCGATCCTGATAACCGGGCCGACTGCCAGCGGCAAGTCGGCACTGGCGATCGCGCTTGCCAAAAAGCATGGCGGCGTGGTGATCAATGCCGACAGCATGCAGGTCTACGACACTTTACGGGTGCTGACGGCGCGACCGTCAGAAGAAGATATGGAAGGCGTGCCGCATCTGCTTTATGGGCATGTGCGGGCGTCGACCGTCTATTCCACCGGAGAATGGCTGCGGGATGTTGTCCGGATACTCGGAGATCTGAAACAGCATGGGCGGTTGCCTGTTCTCGTCGGCGGCACCGGCCTTTATTTCAAGGCACTGACCGGCGGCCTGTCGGACATGCCGGCAATCCCGGGTGAATTGCGCGAATCACTGCGTCAGCGGCTGGCTATGGAAGGGCCGGAAATCCTGCATGCCGAACTTTCGGCGCTCGATCCCGAAACGGCCAATCGACTTCAGACCAGGGATGGGCAGCGGATTTTGCGGGCGCTGGAAACGCATCTTCATACCGGCCGTTCCATCTCCGCATTTCAGGAGTTGCGCGGTCCTGTGATCATAGAGCCGAAGCGGGCGATAAAGATCGTGGTGCTGCCGGATCGGGCAGGTCTGCATGACCGGATCAATCGTCGCTTCGAGATCATGATGGCGACAGGCGCCATCGAAGAGGTTCAGGCGCTGCTCGCGCTTGATCCGGCAGCTGATCTGCCCGTGATGAAGGCGATCGGCGTGAACGAAATCGCCGAGATGCTGGAAGGGCGGATGAGCCCTGAGATGGTGATCGAGCGCGGTTCGGCGCTGACAAGGCAATATGCCAAGCGACAGATGACCTGGTTTCGCAACCAGATGGACGAAGGCTGGGAGCGCTGGCCGGGCCCGAATGGTCCCGCCGACGTAGGGTTGGGCGCCTGAGGCTGCGTCAGTCCTTGTCGTAAAGGCTGGTAAGCGGCTTTTTCAACAGGCTTTCGCGCAGCGAGCCGCCGCCTTCGGGCCGGCCGAATGTGGCACGCGTCTGATCATTGCGGCCAAACGAACCAAAGTCCGATCCGCCCTCGCGGCGGATTTCGGCAAACCGCGTTGCCCGTGGCGGCTCGGGTTCGCTCGGGGCGCGAGGCAGCATGTCCGGCCGGTAGGGCTCAAGGCCTTCGTTCGCCAGAGACGGACCATGCGCGGCGGAAGGCAGTTCCTCGGCGCGCATTTCGCTGGTCCAGCGGGCGAGTTCGGCATCGCTGGCGCCATCATCGTCCGCGTCATCGAGATAAGATTCGGCCTGGGAAAGCGAGAACGTCTGGGCGCTGACGCTGCGTTGGAAATTGCTGATGTCGGGGCCTGCGACGGAGCGCATGCGTGACACGACGGAGCGCAGATCGACCGTGTCGGGTGTTTCGTCATCCGCATGATGCGCGGCACTGACGCCGTTGGCCTTCGGCAGATGGTTCTGATCGACACGCGTAAAACGCATGCGCATCGGTACGCTGATGGCCTCACCGAAGGCGATGGCTTCGCCGTTGCCGATCGATGACAGGAAACTGGTTGTCGAGATCGACGAGTTCGGAATTGCCGAGCGAATGATGTCCTGGTCGCTGTCATTGGCAAGGCGCATCGCAAAAACGGTCGAGCACTGCGAGAGGATTGTCTGGTCGAGTTCGCCGGGGCGCTGCGTGATCACGCCCAGCGATACGCCATATTTGCGGCCTTCCTTGGCGATACGCGCGATGGCCTGACGGGTCGGCACGAAACCGAGTTCGCGATCGGCCGGCACATAACGGTGCGCTTCTTCGCAGACGACCAGCATATGAATGGCGCCATTGCTCCACAGCGCCAGTTCGAACGACATGCGGCAGAGGATGGACGCAACCGAGTTGACCACTTCCGACGGTATGCCTGCCAGCTGAAACGCGGAGATCGGCCTGTCTTCGCCGGGGATTCGGAAGATGTGCGCGATGGTCTCCATGATCGTGTCTTGGATCGTGTTGTTGGAGAACATGAAGTGGTAGCGCGGATCGTTGATCGCCGAGGTAACACGCATTTTCAGCGAGCGCAGAACCGGCTTTTCGCTGCGGCCCTCGAGGCGGCCGATGCGTTCATCGATCAGCGCCAGAAGGTCGGCCATGCGGTAAGGCACCGGCGTGTCGGCGGTAACCGAACTTTTTTCCGTCGTGCGGCGCATTAGCGAGTTCTCGCTGCCACGGAAGGCACGTTTCGCCTCCGGGATCAGGTCGCGCAGGATGTCGAGTTCTTCGGCAATTGGCGTGCGGCCGCGAAAGACGACCTCTGCGAATTCTTCGAGACGCATCAGCCAGAAGGGCAGGTCGAGCGTATCGGTATCGATGACGACCGCCTTTTCCGGGAAGGCGGCTGCGAATTCGTTATGCGGATCGAGGATCAGGACGCGCAGTTTCGGATCGGCTTCGATCGCCTTGTTGAGCAGCAGCGAAACGGCGGTCGATTTACCCACGCCGGTGGAGCCGACGACGGCAAAATGTTTCGACAGCATCGAAGGGATGTGGATCGTCGCGTCGATCGCTTCATCCTGCGTCAGCTTGCCAATGACGCAGCTTTCGCTTTGTCCGGTGTCATAGATGCGTACGAGGTCGGCTGCGCGGATGCGGTGGGCAATGGCGCCGAGATAAGGGTAGCGGGAGATACCACGCGAAAATTCCTCACGGCCATCCGGGCTGACGCGGACTTCACCCAAAAGTTCGACTTCGATGCGGAATTCGTTATCGGCGCCGTCGATCCACTCGTTTTTGTCGGTCGACATCGAATAGGAGATGGCAACAACACGATTTGTGCCGACGCTGATCGAGATCAGGCGGCCGACGGACCACAGTTCCGTAAGGCTGGTTTCGCCGTCTTCAGCAACTGCAGCAATGGTGGCATGGGCACCGTTACAGGCGACAACACGTCCGAGCAGTCGGTTGCCCGGCCTGTCGCCGTCGCGCCGCTCCTGCTCGCCGGCCGTCATCGCTTTCTGAAAGTCACTGTTACGCACTACTTGGCCCCTATTCTCTGGGTCGGGCTGAAACGAACGAGAAAATACTTATGGGGCAAGCCCCTTTAATCTTGGGGGACTTTAGCGCAGGCGGCTTAATAAGGCGTTTCAATAAGTTGTCGCATGCAATCGGTCTGTCTCATCTTGCATGGCAGGGAGACTGCCGATTTTTCAGGGTTTGCGCGTTGACGGGCGGCAGGTTTGCCGTTAACACTCCCTTCCATGAAAAATTCGATCGCTCTTATTGTGGTGGGAACGCGCATGGGCAGGATGGTGTAACCATCCGGCGACAGCCACCCATGCGCGGAAAGACAGGCTCCTGAAGGGGCCTTTTTTTATGCCTTGTTTCCGGTGATCAAACTCAAGCAAAACGATCGGAAGCAAAAAACTCCAGCAGCAATCCCGGCCATTGCAGATATAAAAGGCCAGACCCAGGAGGACAGGACATGACGGATACGGCGGATAACGGCAACCGAATGACAGGCGCCGAAATCGTGCTTCGCGCTTTGAAGGACAACGGCGTCGAACATATTTTCGGTTATCCCGGTGGCGCCGTGCTTCCGATCTATGACGAGATCTTCCAGCAGGAAGACATTCAGCACATTCTCGTCCGTCATGAACAGGGGGCCGGCCATGCGGCCGAAGGATATGCCCGTTCCACCGGCAAGGTCGGCGTCATGCTCGTCACCTCCGGGCCCGGCGCGACCAACGCGGTAACGCCGCTGCAGGATGCGCTGATGGACAGCATTCCGCTGGTCTGCCTGACCGGGCAGGTGCCGACCACGCTGATCGGCTCGGATGCGTTTCAGGAAGCCGATACGGTCGGCATCACGCGGCCCTGCACCAAGCACAACTGGCTGGTGAAGAACGTCGATGACCTGGCTGGCATCATCCACGAAGCCTTCCGTATCGCCCAGAGCGGCCGTCCGGGTCCTGTCGTCGTCGACATTCCGAAGGACATTCAGTTCGCCACCGGCACCTATGTGCCGCCGTCGGAAGCAACGGTTTCCAAGAGCTACAAGCCGAAGGTCAACGGCGATCTCAACGCCATCCAGGCTGCCGTCGAGCTGATGGCGACGGCGCGTCGGCCGGTCCTTTATACGGGCGGCGGCGTCATCAATGCCGGCCCGGAAGCATCGAAACTGCTGCGCGAACTGGTCGAACTGACCGATTTCCCGATCACCTCGACATTGATGGGGCTGGGCGCCTATCCGGCCTCGGGCAAGAACTGGCTTGGCATGCTGGGCATGCACGGCTCCTACGAAGCCAATCTGGCCATGCATGACTGTGACGTGATGGTCTGCATCGGCGCGCGTTTCGATGACCGCATTACCGGTCGCCTGAATGCGTTTTCGCCGAATTCACGCAAGGTTCATATCGATATCGATCCCTCTTCGATCAACAAGAATGTCCGTGTCGATGTTCCGATCATCGGTGATGTCGGCCATGTTCTGGAAGACATGGTTCGTTTGTGGCGCGCCCTGCCGAAAAAGCCTGAAAAGGCCCAAACGGCCGACTGGTGGTCCTCCATCGAGACATGGCGGGCAAAAAAGTCGTTCTCCTACAAGAATTCGAACGACGTCATCATGCCGCAATATGCGCTGGAGCGTCTGGCCGAAGCCACCAAGGGCCGTGATACCTACATCACCACGGAAGTTGGTCAGCACCAGATGTGGGCCGCGCAGTTCTTCGGTTTTGAAGAGCCAAACCACTGGATGACATCGGGCGGTCTCGGCACGATGGGTTACGGCCTGCCGGCAGCACTCGGCGTGCAGGTGGCACATCCGGAAGCTCTGGTTATCGATATCGCCGGCGATGCCTCGATCCAGATGTGCATCCAGGAAATGTCCTGTGCCATCCAGCATAACCTGCCGGTCAAGATCTTCATCCTGAACAACCAGTATATGGGCATGGTGCGCCAGTGGCAGCAATTGCTGCACGGCAACCGGCTGTCGAACTCCTACACCGAAGCCATGCCGGATTTCGTCAAGCTGGCGGAGGCCTATGGTGCCGTCGGCATGTATTGCGACGATCCCAAGGAACTGGATGGCAAGATCGCCGAAATGATTGCTGTGAATGCTCCGGTCATCTTCGATTGCCGTGTTGCCAATCTCGCCAACTGCTTCCCGATGATCCCGTCCGGCAAGGCCCATAACGAGATGCTGTTGCCGGAGGATGCGACGGATGACGCGGTTGCCACCGCGATCGATGCGAAGGGCCGCCAGCTCGTTTGATACGGGCTGGCATTCCAGACGAAATCTTGAAGGAAACGGACCCAGATCATGAACGCACATCAGCAACCGACCGGCTCGGCCTATTTCATCAGCCCGGAGACCGCCAAGGTCGAAAGCCATACGCTGTCTGTTCTCGTCACCAATGAACCGGGCGTGCTTGCCCGCGTCATCGGCCTTTTTTCCGGTCGTGGATACAATATCGAAAGTCTCACCGTTTCGGAGACGGAACACGAATCGCACCTTTCGCGCATTACTATCGTCACCAACGGCACGCCGCTGGTGCTGGAACAGATCAAGGCGCAACTGGAGCGCATCGTGCCGGTCCACCGTGTCGTCGATCTGACGGTGCGCGCTGGGCAGTTGGGCCAGGAGCGCCCGATCGAACGAGAAGTGGCGCTGATCAAGGTGGCGGGTGCCGGTGAAAGCCGTGCAGAAGCGCTGCGTCTTGCCGATGCGTTTCAGGCCAAGGTGGTGGACGCGACTGTCGGTCACTTCATCTTCGAGATCACCGGAAAATCGTCGAAGATCGACCAGTTCGTGGCGGTCGTGAAACCGCTCGGTCTGATCGAGGTTTGCCGCACCGGCATCGCGGCGATGAACCGCGGTGCCCAGGGTATGTAATATCGCTGTATGACAGGTTCTGCTAAGGTGGAACTTGTCTCATCGACGGAATGAAACTGTGTTCAGACGCATTCTTTATTTGATTCTACTTTGCCAGCTTTTTACCTTTTCACCCGCTTTTGCGGAAATGAACGAGGGGGATGCCGCTTATGCTGCAGGCGATTACAGCAAAGCGCATGAGATTTGGTTGATCTCGGCTGAAAAAGGAGATCCTGATGCCCAGGTGTCCCTCGGCACATTTTATGCTGCTGGCTTGGGTGTTGAGCAAAATTTTGACGAAGCTGCCAAGTGGTACAGGCGGGCTGCAGATCAGAACTCACCCGCGGGCCTATATTTTCTCGGCATGATGCATTTTACCGGAAAAGGCGTGAAGGAAGATTTGATCGCTGCGACGCAATTCATCGGACGCGCATCGGATGCCGGTTTCGAACCGGCAAAGGCTGCTGTTTCGATGTATCGGTTTATGGGCCTCGATATGCCGGGGACGGGGCTGGATCTGGACAAACCGTTAACGGCCGAAGAGAAGGCAGTTATGCAAAAGCTGAAAAGCAGCGTGAGCAAAAACGGCCAATAACGCCCCTCAGAGCATTTCCAGCGGCCGTGCCTTGGTCGGGGCCGGGAAGATGGCGTTCAGCTTCTGCCATTCGTCGTCCAGCAGGCGCAGGGCCAGCGCCCTGACATTTTCCTCGACATGTGCCTTGTTCGATGCTTTCGGGATGGCGATCACACCAAAATGCTGGAGCACGAAGGCCAACGCCACTTGCGCCGGCGTGGCCTGATGCGCATTGGCGATCTCGATCAGGTCTGGGTGATGAGCGAGGCGGCCTTGCTCGATCGGCGAATAGGCCATGATCGGGATACCGTTGCTGACACACCAGGGCATCAGATCGTATTCGATGCCTCGGCGTCCGATATTGTACAGAACCTGATTGACGGCGCATCGATCGCCATGCGGCACGGAAAACAGTTCCTTCATGTCGTCGGTATCGAAATTCGAGACGCCCCAGTTGCCGATCTTGCCCTGTTTGACAAGTGTCTTGAAACCATCGACCGTTTCGGCAAGCGGGTGGCTGCCGCGCCAATGCAGGAGATAGAGGTCGATGCGGTCCGTGCGCATGCGTCGCAAGCTGCGTTCACAAGCTGCGATGACCCCATCTCGGCTGGCATTTTGCGGATAGACCTTCGAGACGACAAACACGTCGTGCCTGCGCCCCTTGATAGCCTCGCCAACCATCTCTTCCGAACCGCCGTCGCCATACATTTCCGCCGTATCGATCAGTGTCATTCCGAGATCGATGGCATGGCGCAGCGCAGCGACTTCGCCCACGCGATACCGGGCGTTTTCGCCCATGTTCCAGGTGCCGGCCCCGAGCGTCGGGACGGCGGTGCCGTCGGGCAGGGAAACAGTAGGGTTGAGAATTTTGGGCGCGTCGGACATGGAGGGCTTCCGCTTTTTCTATCACATAGACATGGTGTCGGTGGCAGACATTTCCAGAGAAAGAATGCGGACGCCGACAGTGCCAGATCATATTGCGCTGCAAAACCGTCGCTTCGAAACGATGCAAATCAAGAGATTGGATTTTTTCCGGTCTCATAAATCCTTTCGACTGGCAAAGGAGGCGATTGCGGCTAAGTTTTGCCTCAGTCGAATCGAGGAGTGTCTCATGAGCCAGCCGGTGCGGATCGGAAATGACTGTCTGACGGTCGAAGTTTCACCACTTGGCGCCGAGATGCAGAGCCTTAAGACCAGGGATGGTCGGGATTGGCTATGGAACGGAAATAGCGAATATTGGACAGGCCGCTCGCCGATCCTGTTTCCGATCGTCGGCAAGGCGCCGGACGATCATGTCGAGATCGATGGGCACGTTTATCCGATGGCGCAGCATGGCTTTGCCCGCCGCACAACGTTCGATCTAAAGGCTTCGACGCCATCCATGTGCCGTTTCGAGCTGTCTGCCTCGGACGTGACGCATGCCGTATACCCGTTCGATTTCCTGTTGGCCGTCGAGCATTCCGTCGAGGGCAGCAAACTGACGGTGGCTGCAGAAGTGGAAAACCGGGGCACAGCCGACATGCCGTTCGGACTTGGTTTCCATCCGGCCTTTCTCTGGCCGCTGCCGGGTGCCGAAAGTAAGCCGCATCAGGTCGTGCTCGACAACGCCGGTGAGCCGGCGCTGTCGCGGTTGGAAGGTGGGCTCATTCCAACGACATTGATGGATTCGCCCTTCAAGTCGGGGCGCCTGACGGTGCAGCATTCGATGTTCGAGGCGGATGCGATGATCTTTCCGCAGGGAGCCGGCGACGGCCTGACCTATGGTGTCGAAGGCGGGCCGAAATTGCACTTCACCTTCGAGAACCTGCCGAACCTGGCGCTGTGGCAGAAGGTCGGCGCACCTTTCCTCTGTATCGAGCCATGGCATGGCATGGCTGCCAAGGCCGGTGCGGGGCTGGAACTGGCAGCGCGTCCGTCCACCACCGTTCTGGAGCCTGGCGGCAAAGCGCGCTTTGCTTTCACGGTCGAGTTGCCCGCCTGATATTGATTTTCGTCAACTGGGCGAGGGGCTGTCCCCGCCCATTTGATCCTCTTTCGTTCTTTTCTGTTGCTTTGGCTGTCCGAATCCTGCCAAGTCGCGGCCATGCAGTTTGCTCCGCAACAGGATGAGGCCCTCAAGGCCGTTTCCGACTGGTTGAAAGCCGGTCGCACGCCGGTTTTCCGGCTGTTCGGTTATGCCGGTACCGGCAAGACGACGCTTGCCAAACATTTTGCTGAGCATGTGGATGGTGACGTGTTGTTTGCGGCCTTTACAGGCAAGGCGGCGCAGGTTTTGCGCTCGCGCGGCGCCAGCAATGCCAAGACGATCCATTCGCTGATCTATCGCCCGCGCGGCGAAGAGGCTGTTGAGGACGAGGATACCGGCAAGACCTCGATCGCGCCGATGTTTTCCATCAACCGCCAGAGCCCGGTTGCCAAGGCGGCGCTTATTGTCATCGATGAATGTTCCATGGTGGACGAGGCGCTTGGCCGCGACCTGATGAGTTTTGGCACGCCCATTCTCGTGCTTGGCGATCCCGGCCAGTTGCCGCCGGTATCCGGTGGTGGTTTCTTCACCGAACAGGAGCCGGATTACCTGCTGACCGATATCCATCGTCAGGCGCGTGACAATCCGATCATCCAGCTTGCCATGGAAATCCGTGAGGGCAAGGAGATCATGTATGGCGATTACGGTACCGCCAAGGTGATTTCCCGTAACGAAGTCAATCAGGATCTGGTGCTGGAAGCCGATCAGGTTCTGGTCGGCACCAACAAGACACGCAAACGCTACAATCAGCGTCTTCGCCAGCTCAAGGGTTTTACCGCCGACTATCCGCAATCCGGTGACAAGCTGGTCTGCCTGCGCAATGATCAGGTCAAGGGCCTGCTCAACGGTTCGCTATGGCAGGTCATGAGTTCGTCGCGCGAAACGGTGAAGCCCGGCATCAACCTGATGATCCGACCTGAAGACGACGACATGGATCGCGGCGCGGCCAAGATCAAGCTTCTGAAACAGTCGTTCGAGACCGAGGAAGAAATTCCGTGGGCGACGCGCAAGCGGTATGACGAGTTCGATTACGGTTATGCGCTTACGGTGCACAAGGCGCAGGGCTCGCAATGGAACAATGTCGTTCTGTTCGACGAAAGCTGGGCCTTTCGCGATACCCGCGAGCGCTGGCTCTATACGGCAGTTACCCGCGCCGCCGAGACGCTGACCATCGTCCGATAAGAGATCAGTTGGGCAGCATGCCCGACAGGATCGCTTTTGCCGCCGCCTGATATCGGTTGGCGGCATCGAGCTTGGTCATGATCGCATCCTCCAATTTCTGCAGCTCGCCGCTGCATATGCCGAGTGCAAGTGCAAGACCGCCGCCCTTGTAGCCTTCCGTCATCAGGCCAAGGCAGCGTTTTTCAATATCCGAAAGGCGGGCCGGAGGCTCCGTTGTCGATGCTGCGGACATGGTTTCCTCCTCGCTCGTCATGAGGGTGCGAATCTGGGTGATTTTTCGTGTGATCAGCGACAGTTCGGCCACCAGCTGGCGGCGATGTGCAGCAACACAGTCCTGAAACAGCTTGTCGGCTTCCGCTTGAGATCGGCTTAAGCCAAGCTGCTCCATCAAATCCTGAATGACGACGAGCGGCATGCCGATTTCGCGGCAGGTGTTGATTACCATCATGCGCATCACGCAGGCCTTATCATAGACGCGCATTGTGCCGGTGCGCTCAGGCACGAGCAGGTTTTTCTCCTCGTAGAAATGCAGCGTGCGATGCGTCACGCCGAACAGATCGGCCATGTCGGCGATCGGCAGCGGGTGAGGCGGCAGCGAATCGATGCCCGTCAGACGTGGCAGAAAACCGGCCGTATAGGCTGGCAGATGGGTCGGCGCCGATACGGTGCCGAAAAGATCGAAATTCTCTCGCATGATACTCCTTCGTCGCGCGAGACTGGCACCGGTTTTCTAAACTGGTGCCCTTCAATCCCTCCCTGCTTGTCTCCGAATCACCGGAGCCGCAGCTTTTATGAGCAGATGGTGACATTTTCACCATCCGTGGTGAATTCTCACTCTCCATCCATAATAAGTTGTATTTTCTGTTTTCTACGCGCAGCTATCGAGGCAAGACGAAACGGATTTTTTGGGAAAATCATTGTGTGTGACAGCGGATGGCTTAAAGCTCGCAAACATCAAATGCCTTCATGACCGTGCCTTGGGGACGCCTGCTTATGCCGACCACGCTTTCCGTCAACGTCAATGCCATCGCCATGTTGCGCAATCGCCGCGATCTGCCGTGGCCGAGTCTGGAGCATCTGGGTCGTATTGCGCTGCAGGCGGGGGCGAGTGGGTTGACCGTGCATCCGCGTCCGGATCAGCGGCATATCCGCTTTTCCGATCTGCCGGTATTGCGCGCCTTGATCGATGACGAGTTTCCGCAGGCCGAGTTCAATATCGAGGGATATCCAAGCGAGGATTTCCTGGCTTTGTGCGAATGCACCGAGCCCGAGCAGGTGACTTTGGTTCCCGACGATCCGGCTCAGGCAACGTCCGACCACGGGTTTGATTTTCGCGCCGATCAGGAAATGCTCAAGCGGGTTGTCGGTCGATTGAAAAACAAGGGAATGCGGGTGTCGTTGTTTGCCGATGGCGACGGCGACGTTGAAGCCGTCCGGCTGGCCAAGGCCACCGGCGCGGATCGTATTGAACTCTATACGGGCCCTTATGGCGGTTGTTACGACGATCCGGCGGCTGGCGCGGTTATCCTCGAAAAGCTCGGTCTCACGGCCGACGCAGCCTTCGCTGAAGGCCTTGGCGTCAATGCGGGCCACGATCTGACGGTCGCAAACCTTCCGGCGCTGGTGAAGCGTATCCCAAAGCTTGCCGAAGTCTCGATCGGACATGGGCTTACCGCCGATGCGCTGGAATACGGAATGGCGGAAACGGTGCGTCGCTTCCGGCGCGCTTGCGGGCAGACAATCTGACGCAGTTTTAAAATTGACGATTATCAGTAAATAACCATATTGCGTCGCAGCATCCATACTACGATGCATTTCTCCGGAAGGATTGGTTGTGACTGAACATCGTGTTGTCGTCGTTGGCGGTGGCTTTGCAGGCCTGCAGCTTGTGCATTCCCTCAAAGGCGCGCCCGTCAAGATCACTCTTGTCGACCGACGGAATCATCACCTTTTCCAGCCGCTGCTTTATCAGGTTGCGACGACCGTGCTTGCTACCTCCGAGATCGCATGGCCGATCCGGCGGCTGTATCGCAACCGTCCCGACGTGACGACGTTGCTGGATGAAGTTCTCGGCGTCGATCGTGCCAGCCGTACGGTGCAGCTGAAATCCGGCGAGGTGCTGGAATATGATACGCTGGTGCTCGCGACCGGTGCCCGTCACGCCTATTTCGGCCGTGACGACTGGGAGAGTGTGGCCCCCGGCCTGAAGACGCTTGAGGATGCTACCACGTTGCGTCGCCGTGTGCTTCTGGCCTTCGAGCGCGCCGAGCTGACCAACCGGACTGCTGAGCTTGATGCGCAGCTGACCTTCGCGATTATCGGTGCCGGTCCGACCGGTGTCGAAATGGCCGGCATGATCGCCGAACTGGCGCATCAGGTCCTGCCGCCGGAATTCCGCAAGATCGATACCAAGCGCACGCGTGTGCTGCTGGTCGAGGCCGGTCCGCGCGTGCTTCCGGCGTTTTCCGAAGACCTGTCGGCCTATGCCAAGTCGGCGCTGGAAAAGCTCGGCGTGGAAGTGCTGACCGGCAAGCCGGTGACCGCGATCACCGAAGAGGGCGTGACGATCGGCGACACCTTCGTGCCGGCGCGCACCGTGATGTGGGCAGCGGGTGTCCAGGCATCCCCGGCAGCAAAATGGCTGGGCATCGAGGCTGACCGGGCAGGCCGCGCCGTTGTCGGACCCGATCTTGCGATTGCCGATGATCCGAACATCTTTGTTCTCGGTGATACGGCGTTGGTGATGCAGGACGGCAAGCCGGTGCCGGGCATTGCGCCCGCTGCCAAGCAGCAGGGCGCATACGTGGCCAAGCTCCTGCACGCGCGCCTAACAGGCAAACCTGTTCCGGCGCCCTTCCGCTATCGTCATCAGGGCAGCCTCGCGACGATCGGTCGTCGTGCTGCCGTTATCGATTTCGGCAAGATCAAGCTCAAGGGCGGTCTTGCCTGGTGGATCTGGGGGCTCGCCCACATCTACTTCCTGATCGGCACGCGTTCGCGTCTCGCGGTCGCCTGGAGCTGGATGTGGACACATATGTCCGGCCTGCACAGCGCCCGGTTGATTACCCAGAAAGAAACACTGAAGGATGAGTCCTGACGGTTTCGCTTGAATCATGATCATGACAACGGCCGCCGCGACATGCACGGCGGCCGTTTTCGTTGAATGGCTTGCGTGCCGGATATCAGCCAACCAAGGCGGCGCGGTTCTCCTCGAAGAAGGCCTGCAGCGATTGCGGTTCGCGGCCGGTCAACGTCTTGAAGTCACCGGTGACGATATTGAAATTGCCGGCCGCGACATTGGCGTCGGCGGAGGCCAGCATGCGGACGACGAAATCCGGCAGGCCGGCGGCTGCCATGCCGGCGGCAAGCTGTTCACCGTTGACCTGCACCACTTCCAGCGGCTTTCCGGCGGCCTTGGAAATGATGTCGGCGATCTGGTCGGCGTTGAGCGAAACCGCACCGGTGAGGGTAAGCGTCTGGTTGCCGGTTGGCGGGTTGGCGAGCGCTGATGCAGCGGCGCGGGCGCAATCGTCACGCGAGATGTTGGCGACCTTGCCTTCGCCCGTCGCGGTGAACCATTTTCCGCCTTCCAGATTGTGCGGCATGCTCATCAGGTAATTGTCGTGGTACCAGGCGTTGCGCAGGATGGTGTAGCTGAGGCCGCTGGCCTTGATGGCTTCCTCGGTGCCGAGATGGTCGGGTGCAAAACTGACCAGCGATTTGTCCGGGTTCGGCATCGACGTGTATAACGCATGGCCGACGCCGGCCTTTTTGGCGGCGTTGACGGCATTGGTGTGCTGCTGCAGACGGGCGCCGGGCACGGCCAGTTCATCCGTCGAAATGATCAGTACGCGGTCGATGCCGGCAAAGGCGGCTTCGAGCCCGGCCACGTCGGTAAAATCGGCCTTTCGCGTCTCAACGCCAAGATCGGCCAGATCGGCAAGCCTGGACGTGTCGCGGCTGGCGGCGACGATATCGGATGCGGAAACTTTTGCGGTTTCGAGAAGATGCCGGATGACGGCGCGGCCGAGTTTGCCGTTTGCGCCGGTGACGAGAAGTTTGGCCATGAGTATTTCCTTGATCCCTTGTGTCTTCCAGGATGGAAGATATGTCGCTCTCAAAAAGAGACTAGGGATAGAATAGGAATTGACGGAAAACTGTAAAGAAGGCAGTTTTCCGGGAGATCGTTACCAAAAGGGAACCACCTCATGAACACCAATGTCCGCATTCCACAATTTGCCGGCAAGGAATGCGACATGTCCAACTGGGATGCCGGCAATTGCCCGGTGCGTGACGTCATCAACCAGATTTCCGGCAAGTGGTCGACGCTGCTTTTGCAGGCGCTGGCGGGTCGCCCCTATCGTTTCGGCGAGTTGCGGCGTCTGGTGCCGGATATTTCGCAGCGCATGCTGACCCAGACTTTGCGCGAGTTGCAGCGAGACGGTTATATCGATCGCGAGGTTTTTCCGACGAAGCCACCGAGCGTGGAATATCGCATGACCGATCTCGGCATGTCATTGTTCCTGCCGCTGTCGCAGGTTCTCGACTGGGCGCAGGCGAACCACGCGGCGGTCAAGGCTGCGCGGGTCAAATTTGACGCCGAGGCGTAAGCTTTTCCGGTTCGTTTGAACGCGAAGCTGCTCCCCTCTCCATTTCGATGAATTTCTTGCGTGCATCCTCTTGACGGCGCAATAAGTCGCAAGTACGAAGAACCGTACCGTACGGTACTTATTCCGTACGCCGTCTTTGTGAGGAGCAGATCGTGCCCGCTGACACCGCCGCATCGGCAAAGTTTACGCCGCGCCAGAGCGCCGTTCTGGCCGAGGCACTGCGTCTTCTCGTCGAAGGTGGAGACAAGGCTCTGACGACTTCGGGTCTGGCGCGCGCCGCCAACTGTTCCAAGGAAAGCCTGTATAAATGGTTCGGAGATCGTGATGGCCTTTTGGCCGCGATGATCTCGTTCCAGCAGAGCAAGGTGCGCACCGCTGACCGCAGCGGGGAGCGACTGAGCGCCGAGGCATTGCAGGATCACCTTGAAACCTTTGCCCGCGACCTGCTGGAGGTTCTGGCCGGTGACGTGTCGCTGGCGTTGAACCGCCTGGCAATCGGGCAGTCCAGCCGCGACGGTTCCAAGCTCGGCAAATTGCTGCTGGAGCATGGCCGCCGGGAGATCGATCGACGGGCGAGGGCGCTGATCGACGCAGGCAAGCGCTCGGGTCTGTTGCGCTTCAATGATGCCGACGAGGCTTATCACACATTTTACGGTCTGGTGGTGTCCGATCTGCATGTGCGCATGCTGCTTGGAGAGCCCGGCCTCAAGGATAGCGGCCGGCAGGCGCAGAAGGCGGTCGAAGCCTTCATTGCCCTGCACGGCACGCAGAAGGATACCGCGGAGGCCGTGCGCGCCTCCTCGGCGCGATAAACCAGTAACATGCCGCATCCGTTGACGGGGCGGCAAAACATACCACTCGCATAGGGAAGGAATTTTAGGATGCGCGTTTATTACGATCGTGATGCCGACATCAACCTCATCAAGTCCAAGAAGGTCGCCATCATCGGCTACGGTTCTCAGGGCCGCGCCCACGCGCTGAACCTGAAGGATTCCGGCGCCCAGAACATGGCGATCGCCCTCAAGGCTGGCTCCGCCACCGCCAAGAAGGCCGAAGCCGACGGTTTTAAGGTCATGACGGTAGCCGAAGCTGCCGCCTGGGCCGACCTGATGATGATGGCAACGCCTGACGAACTGCAGGCCGACATCTACCGCGACGAAATCGCCGCCAACATCCGCGACGGCGCCACCATCGCATTCGCCCACGGCCTCAACGTGCATTTCGGCCTGATCGAGCCGAAGGCTTCGATCGACGTCGTCATGATTGCCCCGAAGGGCCCTGGCCACACGGTGCGCGGCGAATACCAGAAGGGTGGCGGCGTTCCCTGCCTCGTTGCCATCCACCAGAACGCTTCGGGCAACGCGCTTGATCTCGCGCTCTCCTACGCCTGCGGCGTTGGCGGCGGTCGTTCGGGCATTATCGAGACCACGTTCAAGGAAGAGTGCGAAACCGACCTTTTCGGTGAACAGGTTGTTCTCTGCGGCGGTCTGGTCGAGCTGATCCGCGCCGGCTTCGAAACGCTGGTCGAAGGCGGTTACGCCCCGGAAATGGCCTATTTCGAGTGCCTGCACGAAGTGAAGCTGATCGTCGACCTGATCTATGAAGGCGGCATCGCCAACATGAATTACTCGATCTCGAACACCGCCGAGTGGGGCGAATACGTCACCGGCCCGCGCATCATCACTGCCGAAACCAAGGCTGAAATGAAGCGCGTTCTGACCGACATTCAGACCGGTAAGTTCACCTCGGACTGGATGCAGGAATACCGCGCCGGCGGCGCTCGCTTCAAGGGTATCCGTCGCAACAACGACAGCCACCAGATCGAGGAAGTCGGCACCAAGCTGCGTGCCATGATGCCGTGGATCGGCAAGAACAAGCTGGTGGACAAGACCGTCAACTAAGCGGCTCATGTCTGGCCTTAAGGCTATGACGATTTGAAAGAATGGGCCGCGCAAGGAAATTCCCTGCGCGGCCCGTTCCGTTTCAGCCCTTGGGCGGAACGACACCCTTGGTCAGCAGGAAGCAGCCGTAAAAACGGGTTTCACCGGTGGTGATGACGCAATAGGCCTGTTTGGCATTTTCGTAGAAGGCAAATCGCTCGATCCCGTACATCGGGGCGGATTGCCCCTCGGCTGCATCGATTTCCGTCTGCACTTCCTGCTGGATCTCGGGAATGGTTTCTGGGTCACCCATGATTTCCATGCGTCCGACCGATGGCTGCAGCGGCGTGTCGAGAGGAAAGATGGAGAGAATGGCCTGCATGGCGCGGGCGGCCGTTACGTTGTCGATCCGCAGCACCTTGCCGAGCACCGTCTGGCGGGCGATCGAATCGGATGGGAAATTGGTGTCCGCAAGAACGAGCGTATCGCCATGCCCCATCGATCTCAGCGCATGAAGCACATCGGCATTGAGGGCAGGGTCCAGGTTTTTCAGCATGATCTTCCTCCTTGATCATAAGCAGGTCCGTGGTGACATACTTCCTGCCGACTGAGAAGATAACGATAGCGGCTAGGGCCGAAGAAAAGACAAGAAAATGATGATTATCCGATAGGTCAGTATTGCTGACCTGTCGAAATTTCTGTAAAGCTGACGGCAACAAAATTGTAATAAGAGGAAACATCCCATGCTTGATTGGGAACATATCTTCGCCACGCGCTCCAGCCGCATGAAGGCGTCGGAAATCCGCGAACTGCTGAAACTGCTGGAACAGCCGGACATCATCTCGTTCGCCGGCGGCATTCCTGACCCGGCACTGTTCCCGGCCGACGAGTTCAAGGCCGCTTATGCCGACATCTTTTCCGGAGCGCAGGTGAATTCGGCGCTGCAATATTCGGTCAGTGAAGGCTACAAGCCGCTGCGCGACTGGATCGTCGCCGACATGGCCAAGATCGGTATCGACTGTACCGCCGACAACGTTTTCATCACGTCGGGTTCGCAGCAGGCGCTCGATTATTTCGGAAAACTGTTCCTGTCGCCGAACGACACGGCGCTGGTGACATGGCCGACCTATCTCGGCGCGCTTTCGGCCTTCAACGCTTATGAGCCGCATTACGACCAGCTGTCTCTCAACGGCAATCGCACGCCGGAAGCCTATAGCGAGACGGCATCCAAGTCCGGTGGCGCGGTAAAATTCGCCTATCTCTCAGCCGACTTCTCCAACCCGACGGGCGAGACGATCGATCTTGCCGGCCGCGAAAAGCTGCTGGCGCTGGCCGACGAACTGGACATCGCCATCCTCGAAGATGCGGCTTACCAGAACCTGCGTTTCGACGGTGAGGCGATCCCGCCTATCCTGGCGCTCGACATCGCCCGCAAGGGCGGCATCGAAAACACCCGCACGATTTATAGCGGCAGCTTTTCCAAGACGCTTGCGCCCGGCCTGCGCGTTGGTTTCGTTGTTGCCGCCATGCCGGTTATCCGCAAGCTGGTGCTGATGAAGCAGGCAGCCGACCTGCATTCCTCGACGATCAACCAGATCGCCGTCGAACACGTCGCTTCGCGCGGTTTTGCCGATCAGGTCGCCAAGATCAAGCGCGTCTACAGCGGTCGTCGCGATGCCATGCTGGCGGCGCTTGAAAAATACATGCCGGAGAACACCAGCTGGACCAAGCCGGAAGGCGGCATGTTCGTGTGGGTAACACTGCCGGAAGGTATGGATGGCGCCGAGCTGCTGGCGAAGTCTCTGGCCACCGAAAAGGTCGCATTCGTTCCGGGCAAGGCGTTCTTCGCCGATGGCAGCAATGCCAACACGCTGCGCGTCTCTTTCTCCTGCGCCAACGACCAGATGATCGATGAGGGCATCAAGCGCCTCGGACGCCTTGTCGCCAATGCCTCGGTCAGCGAACACGAAAGCCTGCCGATCATCTGATCATCAGTCATGAAGAACATCCTGAAAGGGCGGATCCACAGGCGATCCGCCCTTTTTCTTTGCCTGTTTGAACAGCTGCGCAATACTGTCATATGAGTGTCGCTGAATGTGTGTTTAAGCGCGTCAGCTCAAACAGGAACTCTCCCATGAAAAAGCTCCTTTCCTCCTTCACGGCGCTTGTCGCGCTTGGTCTTGCCGGCGTCGTTAACGCTGCCGATCTGGTCGTCTACACCAGCCAGCCGAATGCCGATGCACAGGCGACGATCGACGGCTTCAAGGCCGCCAACCCGAACGTCGATGTCGAGTGGGTTCGTGATGGAACGCCGCAGATCATGGCGAAGCTCAACGCTGAAATCGCCGCCGGCAACCCGGTCGCCGACGTGCTGCTGATCGCCGACACGGTGACCTTCGAACGCATGAAGGCGGCCGGCCAGCTGCTCGCCTACAAGTCGCCGGAAGCCAAGAATTTCGACGCTTCGCTTTATGACGCTGATGGCTACTATTACTCCACCAAGCTGATCACCACGGGCATCATGTACAACACGCAGGCCGCCATGAAGCCGACGAGCTGGGCCGATCTCGCCAAGCCGGAAGCCAAGGGCCTGGTCACCATGCCGAGCCCGGTTGCTTCGGGTGCCGCTCTCATCCACGCCCAGACGCTGGCTGCCGTCGATGGTCTCGGCTGGGATTACTACAAGAAGCTCAAGGACAACGGCGCTGTTGCCGCAGGCGGTAACGGTGGCGTTCTGAAGGCCGTCGCGTCCGGCGAAAAGGCTTACGGCGTCGTCGTCGATTACATGCCGATCCGCGAAAAGGCCAAGGGCGCACCGGTCGAGTTCGTCTTCCCGAAGGAAGGCGTGTCCGCCGTCACCGAGCCTGCTGCCATCCTGTCCTCGACCAAACATCAGGACAACGCCAAAAAATTCATCGATTATCTCCTGTCCGAAAACGGCCAGAAGATTGCAGCCGGCCTCGGCTATATCCCGGCCCGTAATGGCATCGAGCTGCCCGCCGGTTATCCGGCCCGTGAAACGATCAAGCTTCTGCCGCTGAACGCTGCCGATGCGCTCAAGAACTCGGAAAAGGACGTCAAGACGTTCTCCGATATCTTTGGCACCAAGGGCTGATATAAAGCCTGATGTTTCGATCTCAAAATCATGGAAACAGCCAGCCCCGCTGGCTGTTTTCCTTTGTTGTCGTGGTGATCTTCTTCCTGAGCGTTTTGCCGCTCGGACGTCTCGCCATGACCGGTTTCTCCTCGTTGTTCAATGGCGGTGCGCGCGCGCTCCTCTCCGACCCGGCCGTCTGGCAGGCGGTCTATGACACGCTGACCACATCCTTCCTCGGCATGATCGCGGCCGTCATACTCGGCGGCGGTTTCGCGCTGCTGCTGACGCTTTTCGACGTACGCTGGAAAACCGCTCTTGGCTTTCTGTTCATGTTGCCGACGATGATCCCGCCGCAGGTGACGGCCTTGTCGTGGATCGGCATGACCGGCCCATCGAGCGCGCTTTTGAAGGCGATCGGTCTGGCGCCGCCGCTCGGGAGCCCCCAGCCACTTTATTCGATCGGCGGCATTGCACTTCTTTATGGCGTGCAGAATGCCCCGCTCGTTTTCCTATCGCTGCGTGCCGGTCTGCTAGCGCTGCCACGTGATGGCGTCGAGGCCGCACGGCTTTCCGGTGCATCGTCCTGGCAGGTGCTGAAGGATATTATCCTGCCGCTGTCACTTCCCGGCTTCGTGGCAGGCGCGGCGATAGCTTTCGTCTCCTGCGTCGGCAATTTCGGTATTCCCGCCATCCTCGGCATTCCGGCATCGATCTACACTTTGCCAACGCTGATCTACACGAAATTTGCAGCCTTTGGCCCAAACACATTTGCGGATGTCTCGCTGCTTTCCGGCCTGATCGCCATTCTTTCGGTGATTGGCCTCACCGTCGAGGAGCGCGTCTTGCGCGGCCGCGATTACCGCGTCATCGGGCTTTCGGGGCAGGTGGCGATGTTCCGTCTCGGCAACTGGCGCCTGCTGGGCGAACTGGTCCTGTGGCTGGCGATTTTTATCACGCTCGTCATGCCGTTGACGGCACTGATCGCGAGCTCGCTGGCACCCGCTTATGGCGTGCCGCTGACGCCGGCAACCGCGACGCTCGATGCCTATCGCGAAGTCCTGTTCAAACAGACGATTACGCGCACGGCCTTCTTCAACTCCGTCTCGCTGTCGCTCACGACGGCTCTTGGTCTCCTCGTGGTGACGGTGCTCACCGGTTATTATCTCGTGCGCTCGAAAAGCCGATTGGCGCCGGTTCTCTCGGCCTTAGCGGAAATCCCTTACGCGCTGCCGGGCATTGTCCTCGCCGTCGCATTGATCCTCGTTTTCGCCGCGCCGATTCCGATCATCGGCATTTCCATCTACGGCACGATCTGGATCATTCTGGTCGCCTATTTCTCCAGCTTCTTCGCCGTCAGCCTGAAGCCGGTGGTGAGCGCGTTTCGCCAGCTCGATCCGTCTCTTGAAGAGGCTGCACGGCTTTCCGGCGCCGGTTTCGGTCGGCGCCTGATCGATATCGTCGTGCCGCTGGTGGCGCCGGCGGCTGGGGCGTCGGTCATTCTCGTCTTTCTCATTGCCTGCAACGAGCTCACCGTCTCGGCCATCCTCTGGTCGGCCGGCACGCAGACGCTCGGCGTGGCGATCTACAATCTCGATGACAGCGGCAGTTTCAACCTCGCAGCCGCACTCTCCGTCGTCGTGGTCATCATGGTGATCGCGATGATGCTGGTGCTGGAACTGATGGCGAAAAGACTGCCGAAAGGTGTGGTACCGTGGCGAAGCTGATCCTCAACCGCCTGTCCAAGGCATTCGAAACCGGCGGCCGTCCGGCCGTCAACGACGTGTCGCTGGAAGTGCGCGACGGCGGCTTTCTGGCGCTGCTCGGGCCATCCGGCTGCGGCAAGACCACGGTTCTGCGCATGATCGCCGGTTTCGAACAGCCGACCGATGGCTCAATTCTGTTGGGTGACCGGGTTCTCGCCGATGCTGGCGAGATGGTCGCACCCGAACATCGCAACATGGCGATGGTCTTCCAGTCTTATGCGCTCTGGCCGCATATGAGCGTTGCCGACAATGTCGGTTATCCCCTGAAGGTGCGTGGCGTTTCGGGCGAGAAACGCGCGAAGAAGGTGAGAGAGGCGCTCAATGCTGTGCGCCTTGAGGCCTATGCCGACCGTCGCCCGGCCGATCTTTCCGGCGGCCAGCGGCAGCGTGTGGCGCTTGCCCGCTGCCTCGTCACCGAACCGGATGTCGTGCTGCTCGACGAACCGCTCGCAAATCTCGACCGACATCTGCGTCAGGAGATGGAAGAGACGTTTCGCGAGTTTCATGCGCGATCGGGCGCGACGATGATCTATGTCACCCATGATCAGGCGGAAGCCATGGCGCTGGCGACGGATGTCGCCGTGATGTCTGAAGGCAAGCTCCTGCAGGTGGCAAGCCCGCAGGAAATTTATGCACGCCCGGAAGGCCGTCTCGTGGGCGGGCTGGTCGGGCAAGGCGCAATTCTCAAATGGCCGGCTGCGTCGCTTGAAAGCAGGCTGCTCGATTGGGATATGTTGCAGCAGTCGCTGTCACACACCGGCGGGCAGGATTGCGACGATATTCTGGTGCGGCCGCAGGATGTTGAGATCGGCGCTGAGGGCATGGCGGCGACCGTGACGTCGGTTCTGTTCGAGGGCGAACGGTATGCGCTCAAACTGGCTCTGGGCGACGAGCAAAGCCTGCGTGCCTTCAGTCGCCAGCCGGTACAGGTGGGGGACAGAGTTTCGATCGTCCTTCGCTCCGCCTGGAGGCTTTGAGAGGTAGCCAGCCACAATTCGTGTGGCTAAGGTGCCGGTCGCAACAGGGAAGTATGCATGTCTCTTCGCCTCGGCACCTTCAATATAGAAAATCTCATGACCCGTTTCGATTTCACTGGCTGGCGCAACCAGATGCGCCAGGATCGGGTCTTGCGGCTGTTCGAAGTCGGCAGCAAACAGGAATATGAACAGCTTGAACAGGCGCGCCTGATCGCTGAAACGGACGATACAAAGCAGATGTCGGCGCTCGCCATCGCCGACGCGGATGCCGACATTTTATGCCTGCAGGAAGTCGACAACATGCCGGCGCTGGAAGCCTTCGAATACGGCTATCTCTACCGCATGGTCGGCAATGGTTATCGGCAGAAATTTCTGGTCGAGGGCAATGACGGGCGCGGCATCGATGTCGCCGTTCTGATGCGGGAGGAAACCCGTTGCGGTCAGAAAATCGAAGTTGTCGACGTGCGCAGCCATGCCATGCTGACCTATCAGGATCTCGGCCTGTTCAATGACGAACTGGCCCTGACCAACAAGTCGACCGACAAGATTTTCAAACGCGATTGTCTGGAACTGGAGCTGAAGATCGGCGGTAAACCGTTTTCGCTTTATGTCGTTCATTTCAAATCCATGGGCAATGCGCGCGATAACAGGGATGGCCGGCTGGGCACGATGGCCATTCGTACAGCCGAAGCGCAAGCGGTGCGGCGCATCATCGAAAAACAGTTCGGAGCCGATGGTGTCCACATGGCAAACTTCGCCATCTGTGGCGACATGAACGATTATCAGGAGCGTGTGAAAGTGATCGGCACACGCCGCAGCGGCTACACGTTCGAGCCGGTGCGTGAGGAGGCAAGTGCGCTCGATGTGTTCAGCCATGATGGCTTTGCAGAAAACGCTGTGGCACGCCGCGACGTGATGGATCGCTGGACGCTTTACCACGCGCGCGGGCCGCAGGAGCAGCATCTCTGCCAGCTGGATTACATCTGGCTTTCATCAGCGCTGGCGAAAACCAATCCGCATGCCGTGCCCGATATCATCCGCAATGGACAGCCGTTCCGCACCGTCTTTCCGCCGGGACAGGACGTGGAGCGCTTTCCACGCATAGGCTGGGATCGGCCAAAGGCGTCCGATCATTGCCCTGTGGTTTTGGAGTTCGACCTGACATGACGATGACACTGCCCGGCATCTGGCCGCCACCGACAAATCCCGTGCGCGTCGATGCGATAGACCTGCGTATCGCGGATGGTCCACATCCGCTCTTTACCGCAAACCGACAGGCGATCCAGACGAACTGGACGGTGGAATCTGCCGCCAATCCCCACCTCTTTAATGGTGACATGGTGCTGCAGCGCCATCTGACATTCGATAAGGGTGTCATCCGCGGTATCGGGCACGTGATACCGTATTCGACGCTGCTCTGGTGGCGAAAGCAGGCGGACCCGGTGGGTGCGCTGCATCTCTTCGGCTTTGCGGTGCTGGTGTCATCCGATGGTGCAATCGTTGCCATCCGTATGAGCGAACGTACGGCCAATTCGGGGCAGGTCTATTGCGCTGCCGGTTCGCTTGATCTCAACGATATCGTTGATGGCAGAGTGGATCTGAGCGGCAACATGCATCGCGAAGTGCGGGAAGAAACCGGACTCGAGCTGAATGAGGCAAAGGCCGATCCGCATTTTTACGCCAGCCATGCCAATGGGCGCATCGTCGTTTTCCGCTTTTACCGGTTTTCATTGATGGCAGAGGAGATCGTTGGCCGCATCGAAAACCACATGCTTCATGATACGGAGCAGGAAATTGATGGTGCCGTGGTTATCCGTTCGGCGGCTCGCGGGATTCATCGTTACAACCCGTTGATGTATCCCATCCTCGACATGTTTTTCACACCATCGGACAATTGAACAAACGGGGTTGCGCCGCGAAAATCGGTGGGGCAGTTTGGCGCCATTGATATCGACAGAGAGGTTCGCTGTGGCTCGCCGCTATGCCATCTATGACGTTTTCACCGAGAAAAGACTTGCGGGAAATCCGCTGGCAGTCATTTTCGATGGTGACGGTCTCTCCGACGAGGCGATGCAGGCGATAGCCCGGGAAATGAATCTCTCCGAAACCGTGTTTGTGCAACTGGCGGATAACCCGGCACATGCGGCGCGGCTGCGGATCTTTACGCCGGCAAGGGAATTACCCTTTGCAGGCCATCCGACGGTTGGCAGTGCCGTTGCCCTTACCGAACTGGAACGTGGCCCGGATGCCGGCGATGTCGATCTCGTCTGCATGATCGAGGAAAAGATCGGGCCGGTACGCTGCGCAGTTCGTCTGCGCAAGAACGCCGTCGGTTTTGCGGAGTTTGATCTTCCACGCAAACCGAGCCGTATTGAACTGCCGCTCGATTTGCAGGGGCTTGCCGACGCGCTGAGCGTGCAGGTCAGTGATCTTGCTTTTGAAAACCACCTGCCTGCAATCTGGAGCGCCGGCGTTCCGTTCCTGATGATGCCGCTGCGCAATATCGCCGCCGTGCAGGCCATGGAATTCGACGTCACATTGTGGGAGAAGGCGGCGCCTTTCGTTGAAGGTGCGCTTGCGTCTGCCTACGTCTATTGTCGTGGCGGCACGCACCATCAGGCAAAATTCCATGCCCGCATGTTTTCCCCTGATATGGGCATTGCCGAGGATCCGGCCACCGGTGGCGCTGCGGCCGCATTGGCCGGCGCCATTCGGCATTTCGATGCGCTGCCGGACGGGCATCATCCCATTTTGATCGAGCAGGGTGTTGAAATGGGTCGGGCGTCCTACATTCATCTGCATATCGACGTGAAGGATGGTGAGATCAGCCGTGCACGCATCGGTGGTCATGCGGTCAAGGTGGCTGAGGGCACGTTGCTGATTTGACCATGGTTCAGCATCTCCTGATTCAAAACGGGACAGGCTTTCAACTTTTAGTGTAAGTATTTGCTAAAACTTCATAAAAATATTTGAGGGAAAGTGGAACAAATTCGCGTCCCTGCCGTTTTGAGGCGTTCGATGGAGACGCGGGACAATGAAGACGGCAATCGTTGAAGCGACGGTATATAAAAGCGGCGAGCGGATTGCGCTTGGCATCATGAATATCGATCAAGCGCTGGCGCTTCCCTATGACGATCTTGAGTTTTCCAATCCGTGTCGAAAGAAAAGCGCTGAAGCGGACGAGATGCCGCCCTTTCTCTTGCGCGATGAATTCGCGCGCCTTTTCAACCGGACCTGAGATTCCCATCTAACTGAAAATCTTCGACAGGCTTTGTCTGTCCGAGCCTGAGCCCTGCCGCAGCGGCGTCCGGGCCGGCTCATCAGCCTCGAATATGCGTCAGCATGACTTTCTTTAGGAGTTGAAATGATCAGAAGTGAAAAGAGGCGAAGCGAGGAGCCTCTGGATTCGAATGATCTGATGCGGTGCCAGCAGGTGTTCGAAGAACTCAAGCAGGACATGGGCGATATCGATGCTGAAGAAGTGAACCGGTTGGCCGCAATCACCATCGAGCTCTATCGCCAGGGCGTGCGTCGCAAGGACCAGTTGCGGACCATGGTGGCGGCAGCCCGCGGGCGTTGAGCGCTCCATGACTTTTATTATCGTTCAGCAGCCGGTGGAGCAATCCGCCGGCTGCTTGCGGTTAGGGCGCAGCAGCCTATAACGATTGTCGGGAGAAACATGGTCGTTGCGACCGGGAGGAGAATGAATGCCGCTGCCGAAGATTTTTGAAGGATTACGCCTGCCGGCCGTCGCTGCTCCGATGTTTCTGGCCTCGGGCCCTGATCTTGTCGTCGAGGTCTGCCGCTCAGGTCTGGTCGGGACCTTTCCGGCACTGAACCAGCGCACGACGGAAGGGTTTGTCGACTGGCTGTCCGAGATCAAGTCGCGGCTTTCCGAAACGCCCAATGCGGCACCGTACGGCGTCAACCTCATCGTTCACCGCTCAAATCCGCGGCTGGAACCGGATCTTCACAAGATCGTCGAGCATAAGGTGCCGCTGATCATTACGTCGCTCGGCGCCGTGCCGGATGTGGTAAAGGCCGTGCATTCCTATGGCGGCCTCGTGTTCCATGACGTGATCAGCCGACGTCATGCGGAAAAGGCGGCCGAAGCCGGTGTCGATGGCATCATTGCCGTCACTGCCGGTGCAGGCGGCCATGCCGGAACACTCAGCCCGTTTGCGTTGATCCCGGAAATCCGCTCGTTTTTCGATGGCACCATTCTTCTGTCCGGCGCGATGAGCACCGGCGATCAGATAGCTTCCGCGCGGTTGATGGGAGCGGACATGGCCTATCTCGGCACGCGTTTTCTTGCCACCAAAGAGGCGACCATCAGTGACGAGCAGAAACGCATGACTGTGGACGCAAGGGCTGCCGACATTTTTTACACGCCGGCAATTTCCGGCGTCGCCGCAAATTTCCTACGGCCGAGCCTTGTTGCTGCGGGCCTCGATCCAGACAATCTCGTCAGCCACGGCACCATGGACCTCGGTAACGAAGCCAAGGCTTGGAAGACCGTGTGGTCGGCGGGCCAAGGCGTGGCTTCGCTCAAGGATGTGCCGGGTGCAGCAGAACTGTGCGAACGGTTGATCGCGGAATATAAAAGCGCGATGGAGCGGGCCGGCCGTGACCCGTTCGCGGCGAAGGCCCAAAACGCCTGACGGCCGGTCAGCGGATCAGGATGGCGCGAAAATCGTTGACATTGGTGCCGCTTGGGCCGGTCACGAAAAGGTCGTCGATGGCGGTGAAGGCAGTATAGCTGTCATTGCCATCGAGAATTTTTCTGGGATCAAGATGCTCCGCACGAAGTCGACGAACCGTGCTGCCGTCGCAAAAGGCGCCGGCATTGCTTTCCGAACCGTCGATGCCATCCGTATCCGCAGCAAGCACGTGAATGTCGTGACCATCGATGGCCAGCGCCATGGCCAACGTGAATTCGCCGTTGCGCCCGCCGCGACCGTCTCTATTGCGTAGCGTCACCGTCGTTTCACCGCCGGACAGCAGTACGACCGGTTTGGTGAACGGGCGGTCTCGGCTGGCGATTTCTCGCGCGATCGCAGCGTGGACCAGAGCCACCTCGCGAGCCTCGCCTTCGATGGAGTCGGAGAGGATGGCGGCCGCGATGCCTTCGCTTCTGGCAAGCGCTGCCGCCGCCTCCAGCGATACGGCCGCCGAGGCAATCACGTGATGGCTGTGATTGGCAAAGACCGGATCGTCCGAAAGCGGTGCATCGGCGCGCTTCGACTTGAGGTGGTCGAGTGCGGCTTGCGGCAGGTCCAGTTTGTACTGGCGGACAATTTCGAGTGCATCATGGCGCGTGGAATCGCTTGGGACCGTGGGACCGGACGCGACATCGGCCGGATTGTCACCGGGAATATCGGAGACGATCAGGCTCACGACGGGCGCACGGGTTGCTGCAGCCAGGCGGCCGCCCTTGATGGTCGACAGATGTTTGCGCACGATATTCATGGCGGAAATCGGCGCGCCTGAAGCCAGCAGCGCTTGGTTGACGGCAATCTCATCTTCGAGTGTCAGGCCTTCGGGCGGCGCAGGTAGAAGTGCCGAGCCGCCACCGCAGATCAGGGCAATGACAAGATCATCGGCGGTGAGATCGGAAATGGCGCCGAACAGCCGTTTGCCGGCGGCGAGACCGGCAGCGTCAGGCACGGGGTGAGCGGCCTCGATCACTTCGATATGCTGGGTCTCGCAGCCGTAATCGTAGCGTGTCACGACGATGCCGGTCAGCGGTCCGTCCCACAGCGTCTCCAGAGCCTGCGCCATTTGCGCGGCACCCTTGCCGGCGCCGATCACGACGGTGCGGCCTTTCGGCTTTTCCGGCAGATATGCGCGAATGCCTTCGAGCGGTTCGGCGGCGCGCACGGCTGCATCGAACAGTGAGGCGAGAAAGGAGCGAGGTTCAAGCATTACAGTCTCCAGGGACGTATGGCGCGGAAAATCTGTCATGGCAACGGCGACGACAACAGGGGAAATCTGCCTATTCTCAGTAAATTATAGGTGGTCTTTGCCATATAACGCGAGAATGGCGGCGCTTGCAGCGGCGATATCGGCATGTTTGCCCGCACGTTGCAGAGCCGTTCCATAAGCGCAGATCGCCGCCAAAACCGCGTCAAAACGGGCCTGTTGCCCAGTATGAGAGATACGGACCAAGGTTTCCGCGCCGGGGCCGACACCCGTTGCCAGCGATTGTGTGAGATACGCGACCGAGGCGATCAATTTTTCCGGAGCAAGCCCGTCAGGCACTTTGGCGGTTGTCACGAGATTGGAACCTGTGTCCGCACGTGACCAGACATCGGCGCCAAGTGCCTCCAGGCCGGCGCGTGTCGCCTCGGCTGCGAGCGCGTGGCGAGCGATGACCGCGTCCAGGCCTTCGGCTTCGATGCGGTCCAGCGCCGCGTCCAGCGCATGCCATTCGAGGGGCACAGTGGTGCCCGGCAACGGGCCGCGACCGTTTTCGATCCACAGTTTCAAGTCGGCAAGCGACAGAATTGAGTTGGCCGGTCCTCCGGGCTTGCCGACAGCCTGCCAAGCATTGGCACTGATCGACAAAGCTGAGAGACCTGCCGGCCCGGCAAGCGCCTTCTGTGGGCCGATGACGGCGATATCGATGCCGAGAGCATCCACATCGAGATCATGCCCGCCGACGGAGGCAACGGCATCAACGATTGTCAGGAGGCCGTGCGTGCGGGCGAGCGCGATAATCTCCGGCAGCGGGTTGCAGATGCCGCTCGCGGATTCCGCATGCACGATTGAGAGCACGCTGGCATCGGGGTGGCTGCTGATGGCGGCTGCCACGGCACCGAGCTCGATGGCGCAAGCAGCAATGGCAGTGACATCGATCACCTCGCCGCCGGCCCGGCGCATCCATTCCCCAAACCATTGGCCATAGGGGCTGGTGACGATGTTGATCGCCTTCATGCCCGGACGAATGATGCTGGTCGCCGCAGCTTCGAGCGCCACGATCGCTTCCGCCTGTATCATCACCACGTCATTGCGCGTCTTGAGAATTCCGGCCAACCGGTCGGCGATGACGGCATAACGCTCGCCGGGAAATGCCGGGATGTCGAGAAGCGGGTGCCAGCGATCAGTTGTCATGGGTGAGTTCACTTTTCTGCGTCGTGTTTTTCTGGCGTCCGCCGGGCATCAGGCGCGGCACCGCCGCTACCAGCGAACGGCCAGCTGCCGATTGCGGCTGAGTGATGATATTGATGGTCTCTCCGGTCTCGACAATCCGCCCGGCATCCATGATGGCGAGCCGATGTGAAACGGCGCGCAGCACGGCAAGATCATGCGAGATAAACAGGTAGGATATGTTCTGGTCACGCTGCAATTCGACCAGCAATTCCAGAATGCGGTTGCGGATCTGCACGTCGAGCGCCGACACAGCTTCGTCGAGGACGACAAGCGACGGTCGCGTGGCAATGGCGCGGGCGATTGCCACGCGTTGGCGCTGACCTCCGGAAAGCGCGCGCACCGGGCGTCCGGCAAAATCGGATGAAAGACCGACCCTTTCCAAAAGCCGTGCGACTTCATGGGCGCGGTCAGCCTTGGGCACAATCCGGTAAATGCGGATGGGATCGCCGATAACATCGGCAACTGTTGCCGTCGGATGAAATGCACCGAGCACATCCTGAAACACCATCTGCATGCGGCTTCGTCGGCGGCGCAAGTCGCGTCCGGTCAAGGAAAGCCAGTCTTCACCTTCAAAGCGGATACTGCCTGCATCCGGGGGCGTGAGGCGCAACAGCAGGCGGGCCAGCGTGGATTTGCCGCTGCCCGATGCGCCAGCAATGCCGAGTGTCTCGCCGGCCGCGATGGAGAAGGTTGCACCTTCGACCGCGATGATGTCGCGTCCACCGGATACGTAACGTCTTTTCAGGTTTTCGACAGAGAGCAGCGTCATGACCGTCCGACCCCGCTTATCAGTGGTGGCGAGGTGAGGTCGTAATGGCCCTTGATGAGGCTCTTCGTATAGGCGTCTGTTGGTGTCGACAGGATATCGGCCGTCGCTCCGACTTCCATAAGGTGCCCATCCTTGAAGACGGCGATGCGGTCTGCGAGATGCGAGGCGAGGGCGATATCGTGGGTAACAAAAACCAGCGTCATCGACGTTTCGCTGACAAGTCCATCGAGCAAAGCGACGATTTGCGCTTGTACCACGGTGTCGAGTGCGCTCGTGGCTTCGTCCGCAATCAGTATGGACGGGCGGCTGGCAATTGCAGCAGCGATTGCCACGCGCTGGCGTTGGCCACCGGAAAGTTGGTGCGGATAGGCGTGCATTATAACCGATGGATTTGGCACGCGGACATGGCTCAGCAGTTTTTCGGCATGGGCAAAGGCGGCTCGCCATGTCATGCCAAGATGTCGCCTGGCGCCTTCCGCCACCTGTTCGCCGATCTTCATAAGCGGATTGAGGCTGGCCGAGGAATCCTGAAAAACGAAACCAATATCACGGCCGAGTTTCGGACTCTGGCCGGAGTGCCACCGGACTTCTCCCTCACAATTCGCATTGTGCGGTAAAAGCCCGGCAAGCGCGCGTGCAAACGTACTCTTGCCCGATCCGCTTTCGCCGACGATCGCCATTCGCTCGCCGACGAAAAGATCGAGCGATAGGCCGGCGAGGGCGTTACGATCGCCGTAATGTACCGTGAGATCCTTGATGCGGCAGAGGGGCAGGCTCATGGTGCCGCTCCATCGCGACGCGCGACCCGTGATGGGGATCCGGAGGCTGCCAGAGCCTTGGTCAGTCCTTCACTGACCAGATAGACCCCCATCACCGTCACGATCAGTGCCAGCCCGGGCAGGATCGACAGCCAGGGCGAAGAGCGCAGGACATTGCGGCCCTCCGATATCATAGAGCCCCAGGTGACATTGTTCGGATCGCCCAGGCCGAGGAAGGACAATGCTGCCTCCGTCAGAATGGCGGCGGCGACGATCGTGGCGGATACGGCCAGAACCGGCGGCACCGCCTGCGGCAATATCTGTTTCACTGCGATCTCGACCGGATGCATGCCGATTACCTTTGCGGCGGCGACATAGTCGCGCTCGCTCAGTGACAGGACCTGCGCCCGCGTCAGCCTCGCCGGATCGGCCCAGGCGCCGAGCGCAATCGCCATGATCACCACCGGCAACGAAGCGCCCATGACGCTGACGAAGGCAAGTGCCAGCAGAAAGCCGGGCACGATCTGAAACGCATCGACTAGGCGCATCATGATTTCGTCAATGATGCCACCACAAAAACCGGCAACGAGCCCAACCAACAGACCGATCGCAATCGCTGCCAAAGCCGCTGCCGCACCGACCAGAAGCGACGTGCGGGCGCCATGGACAATGCCGGACAGCACATCGCGTCCCAGTCTGTCCGTGCCCAACGGCAGAGACGCATCGGTGAAAGGCATCAACAAGGCACGGCCTGCAATCCGTAGCGGATCACCCTGAGCGATGGTCGGGGCAAAAACGGCAAGGGAAATCAGAATTGCTAAAATGACAAAACCAACAATGCTTTCCGGTGTTTTGATGAGTTTGTGAATCAGGTTCAACGGACGGTCTCCGATGCACCGATGCGTGGATCGAGAGCCGCTTGTGCCAGATCGACCAGTAGGTTGACGAGGATCACGAGGATGGCGCTGACCAGGATGATGCCCATCAGCAGCGGTGCGTCGCGACCGCTGACGGACTCCTGCGCCAGACGGCCAAAGCCCGGAATGGCAAAAATGCTTTCGATCACCACGCTGCCGCCGAGCATGGTAGCAGCCTGAAGGCCGAGCATGGTGACAAGCGGCAAGGCGGCATTGCGCGCGACATGACGCAGAACGATGCGGCTGCGTGAAAGTCCCTTGGCTTGGGCGAACAGCACAAAGTCGAGTTTCCACGCTTCCGCCATGCCGGCGCGCATGACGCGCAGGAACAAGGCCGTATAGATCAGTGCCAGCGCGCCGACGGGCAGGATCAGGTGGCGAGCGATATCTGCGAGCCGGTCGAGGCCTGTCTTGCCGGATGCAATCGTTTCTATGCCGGATGTCGGCAGCCAGCGCAACTGGACCGCAAACAGAAGACTCAGGATCAGCCCAAGCCAGAAACTCGGTATCGCGTAAAAGATGAGGGAAATGCTGGAAAGTATTCTGTCTTTTACGCTTTCAGGGTTTGATCCTGCAATAATGCCGAGTGTTGAGCCGAAAACAAAGGACAAAGCAGTAGCACTGCCCATGAGGGCCAACGTGTTGGGCAGGCGCTCGGCGATGAGTTCGCGGACCGGACGCTCAAAGGCAACAGACCAACCAAGGTCGAAGCGCGCCAGAGCCGTCAGGTAAAGCCAAAGGCGGGCCAAAAGCGACTGGTCGAGACCATAGGCCCGTCGCAGGCTTTCCGCCACACTGGCATCGCCGCCCCCGATCGATAAGAGATAGGCATCCACCGCATCACCCGGCGCGGTTTCCAGAAGCAGGAACGTCAGGATAACAACGATCAGCAGCACCGGAATGCTTGAGAGCAGACGACGGCGGATGAGGCGCAGGACGCGGCTCACGATTGGTCCGTCCGTTTCGGTATTTTCGCCATCACGGCTGTAGCGCCGTCGTGGCCCAGTTGGAGACGGCCCAACGTGGATTGTCGGCAATGTTGAGCACGCGCTCGCTGGCGACGCTGATGAAACCCCACTCGGCCACATTGATCAGTGGTAGATCGGTGACGACGAGTTTCTGAAACTCGTTGTAGAGTTTCGTTCGCTCACCGCTGTCGATGGTCTCGGCCGCCTTGGCGATGATGGCATCCAGCCCCGGGTTGGCGTAACCGCCCTGGTTGGAGAAGGGTACTCCGGCCGGCGTGCCGGACTGCACCAGAATTGTCGTCGAGATGGCCGGGTCGCCGCGGAAAACCGGAGGTGCCACCGCAAGGTCGAAATCGTGATCGGTATAAACGGCCTTCTGGTGCGCGGCGGAATCGGCGTTGACGATCTCCGCGTTGATGCCGATGATGGCAAGCGCCTGGCGCAGATAATCGCCGAACTGGCGGGTCTCGTTGAAATAGGGAGCAGGGCGCAGTTTCAGCGTGAAACGGTTGCCGTCGTCGCGTCGTTTGTAACCGGCTTCATCAAGCAGGGCATTTGCCTTTTCCGTATCGAAGGCATGGTTGGGGACATCGGCCTCATAAAATTCCGGCGCATTTTTCGGCACTGGCCCGGTCGAGGCGCTGGCATAGCCGAGGAAAATGGTATTGACGACAAAGCTCTTGTCGATCGCGTGGGCGATGGCCTGCCGCACTTTCAGGTCGGCCAGTTCCTTGCGGCGGTGGTTGATTTCGACCACAAGCTGGTAAGTCAATGCTTCATAACCGCGTGAAACGACCTTGAGACCCGGCACTTTTGATATCCGGTCAAGATCCGCCAGCGGTACGGCGGAAAATGCTGCAAGCTGGATTTCCTCCGCCTCCAGCGCCGCTCCGGCACCTGCGCGGTCGGGTAGAACCCGAAAGACGATTTCGTCGAGCAGCGGCTGGTCCTTGCCCCAATAGGTATCGTTGCGGGTGAGGCGGTAATATTCTCCGGACTTGTGCTCGGCAAACTTGAACGGCCCCGTGCCGACCGGTTTCGTATTCGCCGGGTTGGTAGCGATATCCGTGCCTTCGTAGAAATGTTTGGGAACGACGCTGCTGACGACGGGCAGGGCATGGCGGATCAACTGGATCGGCGTCGGTTTGGAGAAGCGGAAAACCGCCGTGTGTTCGTCCGGCGTCTCGACGGTTTCGAGATTGGCGAAAACCACCCGCCCGAGATTTTGCAGCGGTTTCCAGATGTTGAGAGCGGAATAGGCGACATCCGCGGAGGTGAACGCTTTGCCGTCATGCCATGTGACACCGTCGCGCAGTTTGAACGTGATGCTGCGCCCGTCAGCCGACCCTTCCCAGGAGGTTGCCAATCGTGGCGCAAGGCCGTCCCTGTCGTCAAAGGAGGCTTCGGCCAGCGGTTCAATCACCTTGCTGGTGATAAAGAATACGCCGTTGGAGGCAACGATGGCCGGATTGAGGTTCTTGGGTTCCGAATCCGCTGCGACCACCAGCCTCCCGCCGGCAGTCGCATTTTGCGCGTTTGCCAGTGTCGGCAAGGCGGTGGAAGCAAGCAGCAGGCTCGAGGCTTGCAGAATTTGGCGGCGGGAGATGGCAAAATCGGACATGGCAGGTTCCTGAGCAGGCGCGCGCGGATAGTGATAGCCTACTATGTCACGCTCGCTACCGATTTTCGAAGCCAAGAAAATCTTTTGATGCGTCGGTTCAGAGGAATTTATGTTTGGTTACGCCTAACCGGTCGATTGCAGTCCATGGTTTACCAATCGAGCCGCACTTGCGTGAAATTGAAACATGCGCATCATCTAATGGATCTATTTGGCCGATTGCGTCTCACAGCCGCAATGTGAAACAGCCGCTCGCATGGCTGTGCCGAAATGAAGGCGGGGCTCACCAACTCTCTCGAGTAGGGGGTCCGCGAGCCCCTAACCGGCATCATGCCGGCTGGAGAGGAGATAGAGGCATGGTTGCCGATTTCTCAATATCCATCGACGTTATCTCCCTGTTAACCTGCTGAGCGCATTAATAATCTGTTAATGCCTGTATCGAACTGACGCATACTGTCCTCTATCCACCAGCCGAATAGCCATGCGTCATATTTGAGCTGCCAGATCTCGAGAAGCTCGCCGCTGTGGGGTGGCTGATTGTCCTGTGTGGTGAGGGGGTGTTCGGTGATGGGGATGCCAAGTATGCGCGCGTTTACGCCGCGTTCCTGCCAATCCAGGACCGTTTCAATCGTCATTCGTGATTCCTTTTCGGAATCCTGACCTAGCCGAATTTTGCGTTATCGCAAGCCGGATATCTGATTGAATGACATGTCATGCCGGCACCTTCGCTGATGCCGGCATGATTTTCATGGTTTTGAAGATCCTCGAATAGGGCAGAAATCTTCGAGAACGATCTTGCCTTTCGCCTTTCCGGTTTCGAGCAAGGCATGGGCCTTGCGCAGATTGCTCGCGTTGATCGGCGTCATCACGTCGCTGACAGTCGTTCTGATGGCGCCGTCATCGGCCAGCGTGGAGACCGCGTTCAAGAGCTTGCCCTGCTCATCCATGTCGGCCGTTTCGAAAATCGGTCGCGTGAACATCAGTTCCCAATGGACCGAAACCGACTTGCGCTTGAATTTGAGGATGTCGAGCGCGCTCGGATCGTCGATGAGCGCAAAACGGCCCTGCGGTGCGATCAGAGTGGCGATCTCGTCAAGGTGGCTGTCGGTGCCGGTGGTCGAAAAAACAAAAGCCGGAGCGCCAAGGCCAAGTGCGTCGATCTGGGCGGCAAGCGGCTTGGCGTGGTCGATCACGTGGTGGGCGCCGAGTTGCGTGACCCAATCCTGCGTTTCGGCGCGGGAAGCGGTGGCGATGACGGTCAGGTCGGTTCTGGCGCGGGCAAGCTGGATGGCGATCGAACCGACTCCACCGGCGCCGCCGATGATGAGAGTCGCGTCGGCGGCGCCCGGTACGGGCTTGTGATGTGAAGGCGATCGAACATTGCCTCCCATGCGGTAATGGCGGTCAGCGGCAGGGCGGCTGCCTCGCTGTTCGACAGAGAGGCGGGTTTGCGTCCAACGATGCGCTCATCGACCATATGGAATTCACTGTTGGCGCCCGGGCGGGTCAGCGAGCCGGCATAATACACCTCGTCACCCGGTCGAAACGACGTTACATCCTCGCCAATCCCGACAACGGTACCGACGGCGTCCCATCCCAGTACTTTCCACTTTGCGGCGATCAGCCTCATCGATGGCAAATGGAAATGCGTGGTGCTGTTTCATCTCCTCGACGGCACATTGTGCTTATACGAGATCCGACGGCGTGTGCCGGGTGTGACCCAACGCATGTTGACCAATCAATTGCGCGAAATGGAAGAGGACGGGCTGATCACCCGCAAGGTCTACGCGCAAGTTCCACCCAAGGTGGAGTATAGTCTTTCGGACAGGGGACGCGGGCTGGCGCCGATTCTGTTGGCACTGAAGGATTGGGGGGGATGCCCATATGGACCTGTTCGGAAGACGGACAATGGTGGCAGACGCCGCAGAAGCGGCAGCCTGACAGGTGTCAGCGTGGCTCGGCATTGAGCGACAGGTAGGTTGGGTCAAAACCGGCGACGGATTGAAGGCGCGGCCAGTCAAGAACCGTGATCGTGTCCTTCGTCCACGTGATGAGGTTTTCCCGACGCAGGGCCTGGATGACGCGGTTCATATGGACGAGCGAAATACCGAGCACATCTGCCATTTCGGACTGCGACAATGGGAAGTGGAACGCCCAGCCTTCCGTATGCCCCACCACTTTCAGTCGCAGATAGAGTTCGCATATGACATGGGCGAGGTGGGAGGTACGCGAGCGCCGGCCCATCGAGACAATCCATTCGCGGTGAATGCCGCCATGAATGAGCGTGTCGAGCCACAAAAGGCGCGTGAGATGTGGCCAGTCCTCGGTTATCTTTTTCAGGTCGGAATAATCGACAAAGGCAACGGTGCAGTTCGAGAGCGCAACGATCCCGTGATCCATTGTCTTCAGCAGGAACGCATGCAAATCCACGAATTCGCCGGCAATGTGGATGGCGGTAATCTGGCGGGCGCCCTCTGGTGTCACTTTGTAGCGGGCGGCAAAACCATCCAATAGCATTGTGCTGGTATTCGGGCGGGTGCCTTCTGTGACGATATCCTCATTGGCGGAAAACCGTTTTTCCCGGCCGGCAATCGAGCGCAGGATATCCTTTTCCTTCTCGGAAAGCTGGTCACGTTGTTCGAGGTTGAGGAGAAGGGGCTGGATCACGGTAGTCTCCGGAGTGTTTGTCTTGACTTAACAACGCGCTAGACAGCCTTGCGGTTGCATCAGCTAGCGACGGAACAATTCACGCTTTGCGGAATTGGACCAGACAAATCATAGGTGCCCCCAGATGCCGCGATATTTTTTTGATATTCACAATGGTAATGGCCCAAGCGTAGATGAGCATGGTCTCGTCCTGTCGTCGCCGGATCGGATCATGCGCGAAACGAGCCGGATTTTGCTCGACATCGCGCGCGACGAGTTGCCGGGTCAGGACGGTGGCGAAATCACGATTTTCGTCCGCGATGACGCCGGAAACGAGATTTGCAAGACGCATCTCAGCTTCAAGACGGAGTGGAAAAATTTTGAGACAAATTAAGCGTGCGGCACAGCCGATCACGTAGGCACAAACTGTCCTCAAACAGAAACTGTCATCTTGCTGAAGCAATCGACTTTTATATGACTATCAATGTTTTGAGAGAGTTTGGTGGGTGATGTAGGGCTCGAACCTACGACCCGCTGATTAAGAGTCAGCTGCTCTACCAACTGAGCTAATCACCCGTCCAATCCGTCCGGCGTTTGGTGTCACCGGCGGTGTGAGGGGGCTTCTAAAGCGGTTCATTCGACTTGTCTAGCGGCAGAATGAATTTTCTTGAATCTTTTTCGAAAGGCGCTGCTGGCCGATGTGGAAAACCCATCCGGCGGCATTTTTCAGGGCCCGGTCCGCTGCGGATTTCCAAAACGCTGCATCAAGAACGCCGTTTCCGTCTCAGGTCCGGAAAGACGACTGGATTTGCCGGAGGAAATGGAGCCGGGCTGCCAGGCAATGGATGCAAACAGGATGATGGTGGCCGCGTAGGTGGCTGCGATGAGAAATTTGCGGCTTGAAAACGATGAGGTCGACATGGCCTTTCTCCTTTTGGGCCTTTCTCCTTTTTGCCATAACTGCGCAGCGGCAGTGAATGTTCCGCCTGGGCGGTGGTGCGGGCAGGTGGGTTTACATCGCCCCCCGCAGCGGCCATCTATCGGAAAAACTGAAGGAGGCTGCGTCCATGGCAATCGAAAACGACCTGTCACTCATTCTCGAACAGGAAAGGGTTCTGCAGTTCGATCGATTCGATCTTGGCAGTGCCTGGGATCTGGGAAGCCGGTTGCGGCAGGTGGCGGTTTCTGCCGGACATTCCGTGGCCATCGATATCCAGATCAACGGCATGCCGGCCTTTTATGCGGCGCTGCCGGGCTCGGTCCCGGATAATGCGCAATGGATCCGCCGCAAGCGAAATGTGGCTGCCCGATTTGGGCATCCAAGCTATGCAATCGGCCTTGGTCTTTCTTTGGAAAATCGTACCCTTACTGATAAATACGGCGTCGACGCAGCGGATTATGCTGCCCATGGCGGCAGTTTTCCCATTGTGGTTCGAGGCGTCGGCGCTATCGGAACGGTGACTGTATCAGGGCTGCCGCAGCGCGAGGACCACAAGATGGTTGTCGAGGCGATTGCCGATATGCTCGGCATGGACAAACAGCCGCTCGACCTCGATCGTGCGCCAGTCATCGTGTGAGAGGAGTTTTTTATGACGCTTGGAAAAGACGCAGCGGAACGGGTTTTGGACTTCTGGTTCGAAGAGCTGGGCGAAAAGGGTTGGTTCGAGCCGCCGTCTGGCCTCGATGAAACGATCCGCGACCGGTTTGCCGGTCTGCATCTGGAAATGGCGCGGGGGGATCTCTCCGCATTTCATTCATCGGCGCGGCACAGGTTGGCCGCGATCATCGTGCTCGACCAGTTTCCGCGCAACATGTACCGGTCGACGCCTCTTGCCTTTTCGACCGACTGGCTGGCGGTGAGGGAGGCGCGTTTGCTGACCGAGGCGGGGCTGGATCGCGAACTGGACGTTCATTCCCGGTGTTTCTCCTACCTGCCTTTCGAACATTCGGAAAACATCGCCGACCAGGACCGGTCGGTGCAGCTTTTTACCGACCTCGGAGACGCGAACTATCTCGATTACGCCGAAAAGCACCGGCATGTGATCCAGCAATTTGGTCGTTTTCCGCATCGTAACGCTTTTGTCGGCCGTCAATCGACAAAAGCCGAGCTCGACTATCTGTCGCAGCCCGGCTCCGGTTTTTAAGCGTCTTTTTTACCGGCTAGCGCCTGATCGCGCGTCCGACCGCGATCAGGATGCAGGCACCTATGAAACCGGCGATAAGATAACCGATCCAGCCGCCCAGAACGATGCCAAATACGCCGAGGATGGCATTGGCGATGATGGCGCCGACAATGCCCAGAAGAATGTTCATGAACACGCCCATATTGCTGCGCATGAACTTTTCCGCCAGCCACCCGGCAATGCCGCCAATGATGATGGCTGCGATCCAGCCGATACCTGCCTGTTCCATGGTCTTACCCCTGTTGAATTGTTGCCGGGGTGAACGCGACCGCTCGTTTGTTGTTCCAAAGCGCGGCAATCAAACCCCTGAATAATGCGGGAATTTGCCAGTCGCTTTTTGCCTTTCCTTTCCTTCGCCGCGATCTGTGCCTATGTTCCCGCCGATTCTGCCTCACGGCGCCGGCCTAACCTTGAAAAAACGAGTATTCGCGTGTCCGAGATGAAGACAAAGCGCGGCAAGACCCGCCGCATTCTTGCCGCCACCCTGATCGCTTTGCCGCTTGCAGGCCTGTTTCTATCATCAGCCGCAGGGCTAACCGTCTGGGCGCAGGAAGCGCCAGCTGCGGCGACGCAGCAGCCCGCAGCGCCATCGGCATCACAGCCAGCGGCGCCTGCGGAACAGCCTGCGGCCGCACCCGCTCAGGCCGCGCCCGCCGCACAAGCCAACGCTCCTGATCCGAACGAAGGCCAGGTTACAGCCGATTCGATCAACGCAAAGATGCGTGCCAATCTGGCGACCATACGCTCGCAGCTGGATACCTTTCGTCAACGCGTACAGCAGGATATCGATGACGACGGCAGCCTTGCCGAGCTGCGTGTTCGCGCAGAGGAAATTGCCGGCGAAATGCAGGCTGCATCGACACGGCTTCAGGATCGCGAAAAACAGATCGGTGACCGACTGACGGCGTTGGGCGAAGCCCCGAAGGAAGGCCAGCCGGCCGAGCCGCCACTGGTGGCGCAGGAGCGTAACCGACTGCTCAACGAGCGCGCCGAGCTCAATGTGGTGGTCGAAAACGCCAGCAATCTCTCGGAAAGTGCCAACCAACTCGGCAACACCATTACGACGCTGCGCCGCAACCTGTTTGCGCAGACGCTGTTTCGCCACACCGACATGTCGGCGGATCTGTTCCTGGAGGCGGGGCAGGCGACGGTTACCGAAGTCTCGAATTTCGTGCGCACCATTTCCGGCTGGTCCGGATTCGTCTGGAGCTATAAGAAATATCAGCTGATCGGCGCGCTGGTGCTGTCGCTTGGCGCGGGCCTGCTGTTCCTGTTTGGCGGTTATCGTCTGTTCGGACGGCTGATCCATCGCAAGGTGGTTGGCGATGAGGCGCCCTCCTATTTGCGTCGCCTGTCGGTGGCCTTCTGGTCGACGGTGATTGAGACGATGTCTCTCGCGGCGTTCCTCGTATCGTCTTACTTCTTCCTCGACGGATTTAATGTGCTGCGGCCCGACGTCTCGTCGATGATCGCTTCGTTCTTTGGATTCGTCTGGTTCATCTATTTCGTCTGGCACCTGAGCACATCGGTGCTGGCCCCCAACGATCCCAACTGGCGTCTCGTGCGTGTCACCGATCGCGGCGCGCGTCTGCTGACCGCAGCGGTCATTGCAATGGCTGTGGTCAATGGTCTTGATTACATGCTGGGCGCCGTCAGCGAGGCACTGAACTCGCCGCTGGTGGTCACGATCGCAAAAAGCATCATCGCGGCCTTCGTCATTGGTCTGATCCTCATCGGCGTATCCTTCGTCAAGCCGATCATCGGCGCCGATGAAACCTCCGACAGCGCCGGGCATGCCTGGCCGCGTGCTGTCCGCATCATGCTACGGCTGGCGGGCCTTCTGCTGATCCTGTCGGTGATCGCCGGTTATGTCGGGCTTGCCCGGTTCGGCGCAACGCAGATCGTGCTGACCGGTGCGGTGGTGGTGTTGATCTATATCGGTCTTCTGTCCGGCAAGGCGGTTTCCAAACAGGGTGCCTTCAAGAACACCTCAGCGGGTACCAAGCTGGCGGAGCGGTTCAGGTTTGGCGATGTCGGTCTCGACCAGACAGGCTTGCTTGCAGGGCTGAGCATTTATGCTTTCGCCCTCGTCTTCGGCATTCCGCTGATCCTGATCACCTGGGGGTTCCAGCTCACCGATATCGAATCCTGGGTCTATCAGTTCTTCACCCGTATCACGATCGGCAACATCTCCATCTCGATCGTCAGCATTTTTGGCGGCATCCTGCTGTTTGCCGCCGGTTACGTGCTGACCGGCTGGGTGCAGAAGTGGATCGACGGCAATGTCATGGCGCGTAGTCAGGTCGATACCGGCGTGCGCAACTCGGTACGAACCGGCATCGGTTATCTCGGCGTCGGCATGGCGGCGCTGGTCGGCGTATCGGCGGCAGGCATCGACCTTTCAAGCTTCGCACTTGTCGCTTCGGCCCTGTCGGTCGGTATCGGTTTCGGCCTCCAGAACATCGTGTCGAACTTCGTCTCGGGTCTGATCCTGCTGGTGGAGCGTCCGTTCAAGGTTGGCGATCATGTTATCACGGGCACAACGGAAGGTATCGTCAAACGCATCTCCGTGCGTGCGACCGAGATCGAGACATTTCGCAAGCAGTCGATCATCGTGCCGAATTCCGAGTTGATCAACGCGCCGGTCGGCAACTGGACGCACCGCAACCGCATTCAGCGCAACGAAATTCCGGTTTCGGCCAGCTATGATGCCGATCCGCACAAGGTGATCGAAATCCTGCTTGGCCTGGTCAAGGAGGTTCCGGAAGTGCTTCGTAATCCGGAGCCGCATGTGGAGTTTCTTCGCTTTGGCGCGTCTTCTCTGGATTTCGAACTTCGGTTCCATCTCGCCGACATGGACGCCGGTCTGCGCATTCGCAACACGCTGCGCGCGGATATACTGAAGGCCTTCCGTGAGGCGGGGATCGATATTCCGTTCCCGCAGCAGGAAATCGTGCTTCACCGCGGCAAGCCGAACTGGATGCCGGAAAAGGACGAGGATCCCCGCGGCGGCGCATAGGCTGGCTCCGGTTTTGTTTGAAGTATCGAAAGCAAGAACATGGTGGCGGCCATGCTCTTGCTTTCCGTCATTAAGATGTCGTGGTCGATTAACGCTTCCGAAAACCGTTTTCAGTAATGTGTCTTTTCAGGGGACAGTATCTCACTGATAGGGGCATTATGACTTTTCTCGGCATTTCCGGAATGCACTATTCCGGTCAGGAACTGGCTGGCGCACGTATTCTTCTGGCGGAAGATTCCAATGTCTTCACGTCGATGATCAGCAAGCGGCTGAAAGAGCTGTTCGGCATTGAGGTGGAGATCTGCCGCAATTTCGAAGATTTGCAACTCGCCTACGACCGTTCGACCGATCCGGTCACGCTCGCCATTTCCAATATCAACCTGCCGGGTGCGGAAAACGGCGAGGCGCTGGACTATCTGATTGATCTCAGCATTCCGGTTATCGTCTTCACTGGTACGTTCCACGAGGATACCCGCGAAAAACTCCTGAAGCAGGATGTGGTCGATTACATTCTCAAGGACAATGTCTTCGCAGTGGATATGCTGGCCGAATCGGTTTGCCGGTTTCTCACCAACCATCAGCACCACGTATTGATCGTCGACGACAGCCCGACGGCACGTGCGCTTCTGTCCAGCCGCCTGAAGCGTTACAATTTTCGTGTCAGTACGGCCGAGAGCGGCGCAAAGGCGCTGGATCTGCTCAAGAGAAATGCGGATATCGGCCTTGTTGTCACCGATTACAACATGCCGGATATCGATGGTTTCGAACTGACGCGGCGCATCCGCTCGGTCCGTGGCAGCCATGAACTGCGGGTCATCGGTGTCTCGTCGTCCGATAATCGTCTTCTTTCAGCGCGCTTCCTGAAGGCTGGTGGCAACGATTTCATGCTGCGTCCCTTCATCGACGAAGAGTTCTATTGCCGCGTCAACCAGAACCTCGATACGCTGATCCAGATCCGTTCGATGCGGGCAAACAGTGCGGCGGCGCCGGCGTCTCGCAAGAGTGTTGCCTGATACAAGTTATGCCAATACGACGAAAGCGCCGTTCTCGCGAACGGCGCTTTTGCTATTGATGAGGCCGCCTCAGGCGGCGATGCCTGAGCGCACCGAGGTCATCGTCAGCTTGCGTTCGGCGCGCTCCTGCTGCGGCGAACGATTGTAGATTTCCCGATAGCATTTTGAAAAATGCGAGGCGGAGACGAAGCCGCAGGCGACCGCGACCTCCACCACCGGCATGGAGGATTGCACCAGCAGGTGTCGTGCGCGATCGAGGCGGATTTCCAGGTAATAGCGGGCAGGGGAGCGGCCCATTTCCTGCCGAAACAGACGCTCGATCTGTCGGCGTGACAGCCCGGCACTGTCGGCAATTTCGACAAGCGACAACGGTTCGGCCAGGTTGGCTTCCATGATCTCGATGATCGACAGGACCTTTGAGTTCTGGATTCCTAGACGCGCGCGCAGAGGCAGGCGCTGGCGGTCATGCGGATTGCGGACGCGGTCCGTCAATTGCTGTTCGCAGATGCGGTTGACGAGGTTGTCGCCAAAATCCTGACCGATGAGGTTGAGCATCATGTCGAGTGAGGCCGTGCCGCCGGCGCAGGTGTAGATATTGCCGTCCACCTCATAAAGATCGGCATATACTTCGGCCTGCGGAAAGGCTTCGGAAAAACCCGGCAGGTTTTCCCAATGGATGGCGCAACGCTTGCCGTTGAGGAGCCCCGCCTGCGCAAGCAGATGGGCGCCAGTACAGAGGCTGCCCACGGCAATGCCGCGATTGTAGGTTTCGCGCAGGAAGGCGCTTGCGGTCTTGTTCTGGAACTCCTCGACATAAACACCCGAACAGACGAGCACCATGTCGGGACGGTGTTCACCGCCCAATGCCTTTCGCTCTTCGGCGATGGAGGAATTCACTTCAATACCTATGCCGCATGAGGAATAGACCTTTTCCCCATCGGCGGAACAGAGCCGCCATGTGTAAGCGGTATAACCCAGCATGCGGTTGGCGATGCGAAGCGTTTCGACGGCGGCCGCAAACGGCAGCATGGTAAAATGGGGAACGAGGAAGAAGGCAATCGAACGCTTTTTAGTCTGGAACTTGTTCATGCCGAGGTCTCCATGACGAATGTCAATTCCTCGCGTGAAACTATGCTCCCTTAATGTTCAAATAGCGACATAAATCGCCGTATCCGCGGCGCCTCCGGCAAAGTCCGGGATTCTATGCGTTCTTTTTGCGACACTGCCTCTCCGAAATGCCAAAAATGCCGGGTGCCTTGTCGTCAGGACAGGCATCCGGCATTTATCGACATCGAGCTACGCGAGAAAAGATGAGTTCTGATCGATATTTAGTGGCGGACGTCGCGATCGGTATCCGTCAAGATTTCGCTGGTAGGCCAACCGATATCCTTGCGCAATTCTGGTGGAAGGCTTTCGATCATTTCCGCAGTCTTGCGGCGACGCCATGATGCGCGGACCTCGGCGATGCCATCGCTGACGATGCCCCAGGCAGCAGACAATGGCGAATGTGATTTGTGGGTATGATGTGACGTGAACATGGCCATGACGGCCTCCTCCGTTCCAGTGTTTGGTCAAGCTTCTCGCAATGTGCTGCGAAACGTCTTGCAGTGCTCGTGTCATCAATCAGTCGAATGGCGTTGCTTCCACTCATCTCAATGTGTGAAGCAGATTTCGCTGTCGTGCTTTGCTCTGCCTCAAATTCAATCATAAAGATCATTCAGTAGGCACATTATGCACTCGCTTGACGTTCAATCAAACGAAATGATATGGTGCTTAAGTTCAGAAAAATTGAAGGTGAGGCCATGTCTGCGCCCTTTCGATCCCCACTGCCGTTACTGGATAATGATGTTCTGAGAACTTTCGTGGCGATTGCCGAGACTGGCAATTTTTCCACTGCCGCCGAAGCTGTGTTGCGAACGCCCTCGGCCGTGTCCATGCAGATCAAGAAGCTTGAAGAGCAGCTGAAGACAACGCTGTTTCTGCGCGATGCACGATCGGTCACACTCACGCAACATGGTGAGATGCTTCTTTCCTACGCGCGACGGATGCTCGCGCTTTCCAATGAAGCCGTATCGCGGTTTGTCATGCCGGAGCTGTCCGGCGTGGTGCGATTGGGTGCGCCGGACGATATTGCCGAGCGGTTGTTGCCCAAGCTGCTGAAGGATTTTGGCGAAAGCTTTCCGGGTATCATGGTGGACGTCACTGTCGATCAGAGCCTGCTTCTGCGCCGACGCATGGAAGAGCAGCGGCTCGATCTGACGCTGATCAACTGTGCGACGCGGCCGTTCCCCACCGGTGGAGAGATCATTCATACCGAAAAGCTCGTCTGGGCGGGCGCCAAATGTGGCACCGCCTATCTGCGTGATCCGCTGCCGGTTTCCGTGTGGGAAGACGGTTGTGTATGGCGGCAGGATGCGCTGACGCAGCTCGACAAACACAAGCGGCCATATCGCATCGCGTATGCCAGCGCCCATACGATGGCGCAGCGCGCAGCCGTCGTCTCCGATCTGGCGATTGCTCCACTGCCACGGTCCTACATCACGGATGACATGCAGATCCTCGGGGCCAAGGAAGGCCTTCCGGAGCTGATCAGCTTCGACATTCGCCTTCTCACCATTCCGCAGCTGTCGACGCCGGCCAAGGCGGTAGCGGAAGGCATTCGCGAGGCGTTCGAATCAATTGACGCCGCGGCGGCCTGATATCGGCCTCACCATATGCCCTTGGTGAGGCCGTTCCATAGCCATGCCCAGATCGTTGGAGGAAAGCGCAGAACGGAATGACCCGACTGCGGCTTGACGTGGACGCGGCCGTGCAGCACGTCTCCGATGGCCTTGATGGTGATTTCGGTCGCAGCAACGGTCAGCAGCAGCGGATAGGTGGCGATGAAATCGCTTTTCTGAGGGGCGACTCGCTGTTCATACAGCGTGCCGCCTGTATCGGTGCCTGCGTCGACGAGGTGAACGGTCGCGCCAAAATTATCGGTATCGCCCTCGACCAATGCCCAATACCCGCCCATCTGGCCGCGGTAAGCCGGGTTGATGCCGGCGTGAAAGTTGATGATCGGGCAGGGGCAGGCAGCCAGCGTTGCCTTTGTCAACAACCGGCACGAGATCGTCAGGATGACGTCCGGTTTCAACTGATCAAGCAGCGCATGGCATCGTTCGTCATTGAGACTTCCGACATGATGAACCGGAAGAAGCGGATCGGACGCAGCCGATTGACCGTAGAGTTTCAGAATGTCGGCGGAGCGCCGCGCGGCGACATTCTTGCCGAACCGCGATGCGACCATCGTGCCCAGTTGGCCAAGTGCCGTCAGCCAGCCAAGGCGTTTCGCACGACGCTTTAAAAGGGTGCTTTTGCTCTCCGGCTTTTCTTCGATGATGTGAAGACTGGACCAATGTCTCTTCAGCGCATTGATCATCACCTGGGGATTGGCGCCGCCAGCGGTCATCACCAGCACGCGCGGAAAATTCTCGTCCTGTATCATCGTACTCGACCCTGCTGACGAACGACGACCTTTGCGGTTTGACAGTGAAAAAACAGTTATCCTCGATGGGTTGCAAAATTAATCGCGGATATGGGTGAACCTTTCGTGAAGTGGTGCGTTTCTCCGCCGCGATATGCAACCAATTGATATCTTTCGGAGCGTCCCACCATGAAAATCGGAACAGTGACCGTCCTCGGCGCCACCCTTGTTGCCCTGCTAACGCTAAGCGCCTGCGGCAACACCATTCGCGGCGTGGGCCGGGACACGGCCAATGCCGTCGATGCCACCCAGTCCGCCGGTCGTGACGTTGATCGGGCCGCCAAGCGTTAAGAGATAACGGACAAGATAAAGGCTCGGGTTTTTCGCCCGAGCCTTTTCATTTCAAAATAAAGCGACGGATAAAAGTCCTGTTCAGACCGGCGCCTTTGGATAAGCACGTTCCAGGCCGCCCGATTTTGACAATCCAGCACGAAACGCGCCGTAGGCGGGATGCTGGCTCGAACGGGCAGCCTCGCTTAGCCTTATCTGCAGTCGAGCCGGGGCATTGTTGCCGATCCATTCCCCTGTTTTTTCAAGCTTGATGGAATTGAGAAAGCGCGCTTCGCTCGCCCGGTCGAGATAAAGATGCAGCCCGTCCAGCAGCACATCGTCATTGGTAGGGCTATCCATCAGCAGGCCAAGCCATGCCTGATTTTCAGTTGAAAACGATTGAAGTCCGTCCGCCACCGTCTCGCGGTTTCCGATCGGAGAAATATTTCCCATGTCCACGCCCCTTGGCAGCAAGGCGGAGGGCCATAAGGCCAGCCGCTGATTCCCTTTGGCTTTTTCTGACTGAGCTCGGCCGGCATTTCAAGCACGGCGGCGCGGTGGAGACAGTCGTGCCGACATTGTCCAGAACTGGTTTGAATTAAGGTTTATTCTGCCGCGACGGGTACATTTCCATGTGAGGAGGGGGTCACCATGGCGGCGATGATTGTTTGCAGGTCGATCATGCCGATCGGTCGGCCCGCCGAATCAATAACACGGGCTTTCGTGCCGTGCGCAGATGTCATTTCCTTGGCGGCGTTTTCCAGCGTCATCGTGCGCGCCAACAATGGACCTTCGGTGGTGCCCTCCAGTGGCGCCATGATCGTGCCGATCTGGATGACGCGGCCACGATTGACCTCCTTGACGAAGGCCGTGATGTATTCGTCGGCGGGGCGCAGCACGATCTCCTGACCGGAACCCTGCTGGATCATCTCTCCGTCGCGCAGGATGGCAATCTTATCGCCAAGGCGCAAAGCTTCGTCGAGATCGTGCGTGATGAAGACGACCGTCTTTTTGAGTTCGGCCTGGATTTCCAGAAGAACGCTCTGCATATCGACCCGGATGAGCGGGTCGAGCGCCGAATAGGCTTCGTCCATCAGCAGGATGTCGGCATCGTTGGTCAGCGCGCGGGCAAGGCCGACGCGTTGCTGCATACCGCCGGAAAGTTGATTAGGATAACGATCCTCAAAACCGGAAAGGCCGACGCGATCGATCCAGTACCGGCCTTTTTTCGTGCTTTCCGACCGCGGGATGCCCTGGATATCCAGGCCATAGACGGTGTTTTCAATAACCGTTCGATGCGGCAGAAGTGCAAATTTTTGAAACACCATTGCCGTCTTGTGGCGGCGGAAATCCCGAAGCGCGGTCTCGTTCATGCCGCAGATATCGGTGCCGTCGTAAATCACTTCGCCTGATGTCGGCTCGATCAACCGGTTGATATGGCGGATCAGCGTGGATTTTCCCGAGCCGGACAGGCCCATGACCACGGTGATGCCACCGGCCGGCATGGAAATGCTGATGTCCTTGAGGCCAAGCACGTGGCCATGTTTTTCGATCAACTCGCTTTTGGAAATGCCTTTTTGCACCGTTTCGACATGGTCGCGGCCATGCGGGCCAAAAATCTTGTAGAGGCCTTTGATCTCGATGCCGTGGCTAGCCATGAACGACCTCCGCATGTTTCTGCAGTCTTTTGCCGAACGCCTGGCTTGCACGGTCGAAAATGATGGCGATGACCACCAGGGCAAAGCCGTTCATGAAGCCGAAGGTGAAGAACTGGTTGTTGATGGCCTGCAACGTGTTCTTGCCGAGGCCTCCGACACCGACCATGGAGGCGACAACGACCATCGCAAGCGACATCATGATCGTCTGGTTGATCCCAGCCATGATGGTGGGGAGTGCGAGGGGCATCTGCACGTTCCACAATTTCTGGCGCGATGACGAACCGAAAGCATCCGCCGCCTCCAGCACCTCGGCATCGACCAGCCGGATGCCCAGATTGGTCAGGCGAATCATCGGGGGGACAGCGTAGATGACGACGGCGATGAGGCCCGGCACCTTGCCGATGCCGAAGATCACCACCACCGGGATCAGGTACACAAAGCTCGGCATGGTTTGCATCACGTCGAGTGCAGGGTTGATTGTGCCCTGTATGCGGTCGGAGCGAGCCATCAGGATGCCGATCGGCAATCCTATGACGATCGCAATCAAGGTCGAAACGGTCACGATCGCAAGGGTGACCATTGTGTCTTCCCAAAGCCCTATGACGCCGATCAGTACCATGCCCAGGGCGGTGCCGATCGTAATGCCGATCTTGCGGCTGGCAAGGTAGACGATCGCCAGCATGATGATCAGCACGATAAACCAGGGAGAACTGACAAACAGGCGCTCGAGATAGTTCAGAAACCACTGGAGCGGTTGCACGACCGCGTCGATGATGTAGCCGTATTCCCGCACAAGCCCCTTGAAGCCATCGTCGATCACCTTGCGGGCCGTGCGGACGTAACTGTCGCTGATTGCCGGAAAGCGACAGAGGACATCGGGCATGAAGCTGCAGTTTGCCATGTCTTCCCCCTGGTTTTTATTGTCCGGCGCAGCCGCGGGCGCCAAATGCCCTTTGCCTGATATCGGAGCAGCCTGGCCCCGATATCGACATGTGGGACGCCGGAGTAAGGGCCGTTAAAGCGCGGCCTTGACCTTTTCGGCGACCTCCGGTGTGACCCATTTGGTCCAGATATCCTCGTTTTCTTCGAGGAAATGTTTTGCCGCGTCCTCGTTGGTGCCCTGGTTTGCGTCCTGCCAGGCAAGGATGCCATTGACCGTGGCATTGCCCCATTTGCGGGCTTTCACATAGTCCATGGCGACGCCGGCCTTGTCGGCGAAGTTTTTGGTGGCGATGGTGAAGGCTTGCGATGTCGGGTAGGAATTCACTTTCGGGGCAGGGCAGTCCGGCACGGAGGTGCAGGCGTCCCAGTCCGCCTTGTTGTGTGGCACGCCAAACGAAAGCTTCACCATTTCATACTTGCCCATGATCGGCGTTGGTGCCCAGTAATAACCCAGCCAGCCGGTCTTTTTTTCGAATGCATTGGCAATCGAGCCGTCAAGGCCGGCCGCCGACCCCGTGTCGATAAGGTCGAAGCCTTTTTCCTTGGCGCCGATCGCCCGGTAAAGATTGGAGGTCGAGACCTCACAGTTCCAGCCCGACGGGCAATTGAAGATTGCGGCCTTTGATTTGTCCTCTGGCGCGGGGAACAGTTCCGGATGCTTTAATGCATCCTCCACAGTCTTGATGTCAGGATGGGCATCGGCCAGAAATTTGGGAATCCACCAGCCCTCAACGGCGCCGTCGGCAAGAATTTCGGCTGCTTCGATCAGCCGGCCTTCCTTGACGGCGGCATCAAGCGGTGTACGCACGGCGTTGATCCAGAATTCCGGCGCCATGTCGGGCTGTGCCTTTTCGTTCATCGATGTGAAGGTCGGCATGGTGTCGCCGGTGACGATTTCCACCGAACAGCCATAACCTTCTTCGAGAATGATCTTGTCGACCTGGGCGGCGACGCCGGCCGAGGCCCAGTTCATTTCCGCAATCGATAAGCTGCCGCAATCGGCGGCCTGCGCTGAACCAGACATGGCATAGATGCCGATACCGACGGCGGCGGATGCGAGAAGGGTTTTCATCGTCTCAAGACCTCCCAGTCTCAATCGCAGTGTTCGCGTCTGGAGGCCGCCGGTCCACTGCCTTGGCCGGGCTCCCATCAATCTTGCTTGGCGCGATCCCTTGCCGGAGAATGATTGGCGGCCGGGTTGCTGTATGCGCATGCGCCTTGTTGGCGGCAACTGGCCGCAGATATTCGGCAATTCATGTATCAGCCCCGTGACGCTACGGCTTTTATGACGAAAATCAACTGTTTCCGTACCGTCTTGCCTCGAACGTGTGCTGTTTCCGTTGTGCCGCTTACGCATGGCAAAACGATCAGTCGCTTCAAATTTATGCAATCTGCCGATCGCCTGAGCGGTGAAGATCGTTGTGATCGAGGGTGCGGCAGATGTCTCGAAAAAGTCACCATCGAGCTTTGACGTGCGCTGTTCTTTTCGCGCCACTGGTTGAGGTATCCAGATGTAAGCGTGCATCGAAACGAAAGAGCAAAAAAAACGAAAATAATGCGCCGATCCGGGTCCAGGCACCGATAGCTAACGATCCGGTAAGAATGTGACGCTATCTATTTGTCTGCGATCAGATCGCCAACGGGTCCGGATTTAGGTAGTGCGTACCGGACCGTTTTTGCTTCCGTCATTGACAGATATGATTCACGGTAAGACCATGTGCTTGCCGGCGGGAATCGGGTGTCGTTGACATGGCGCCCGAGGCCAGTCTGGATAAGACTTTTGCGAACCACCGTTTTGCCAGGCCTCGCTGACAGCGCCGTATGTTGCGGACGGGCGCGGTATCTGGTCACAAACGGTCGGGCCGCCGGAGCAGGCAGATGATCAACCGGCGCGGACGCCTTCTTTATCTACGAATCGTCCGCTTCTTCATATTGCCGCGCTCCGGCGGCGTCTCTTTCTTCTCCTTTGCATGGATGTTTATGTGATGAGCCAATCTGGCGGTTCGGTCCTTGTGCTCGGGGGCGCGCGTTCGGGGAAGTCGAGCTTTGCAGAAAAGCTTGCGCTGGAGAGTGGGCTGGAGCGGCATTACATCGCGACCGGCCGTGCTTATGATGATGAAATGCGGGCGCGCATCCGTGCGCATCAGGAGCAGCGCGGCGAGGGGTGGCAGACGCATGACGTGCCTGTCGATCTCGTGGCTACCTTGCGAAGCCTTGATGCACCTGGCCGGATCATTCTTGTTGACTGCCTGACACTGTGGGTCACCAATCTTATGATGGAAGCCGAGGACACGATCGGCACGCAGTCAGCCCGGCTTGCGATGCACATTCACGAGGCTGCGGCTCGCCTGATCATCGTTTCCAACGAGGTCGGACTTGGTATCGTGCCGGAAAACAGAATGGCGCGGGCTTTTCGTGACCATGCCGGCCGCTTGCATCAGCAGGTCGCGGCATCTGCAAACGAAGTCTATTTTGTCGCTGCGGGCCTGCCGCTCAAGATGAAGGGCTGATTACCAGCCCAGCCAGATGCGCAGCGGATGCATCGGGTCGGCAAGGAGTTTTGTCGCCATGGCGAAGCAGGAAATGACCAGGAGCGGCTTGATGATTTTTGCGCCGATGCGCATGGCAAGACTCGAGCCGATCTGGGCGCCAATGAACTGACCGACGCCCATGACGATGCCGACTTTCCACAGGATCGAGCCGGTCGCCAGAAACATCAGGAAACCGCCGACATTGGAGCCGAGATTGATCAGCTTGGTGTGTGCGGTGGCCTTGAGCATGCCGAAACCTGCGAGAAGCACGAATCCCAGCATGTAGAACGAGCCCGCGCCCGGGCCGAAAACGCCGTCATAAAGTCCGATCAGCGGCACGAATGTCGCACCGAACAGGAAGGGTGTGATGCGACGATGGCTGTCGGTGTCTGTGAGATTGGGTTTTAACGCAAAGAACAGGCCGATGGCGATCAGCAGGAAGGGGATCGCCGAGCCAAGTATTTTTGTCGGAAGTACGGAAGCAATCAATGCGCCGACACCGCCTCCTATCAGCGCCATGAACGCCATGGGTAACTGGGTCTTCAACTGCACATGACCACGCCGCGCGTAGGAGATTGTTGCCGATGTCGCGCCGAACATGCCCTGCAGTTTGTTGGTGCCAAGAGCGTCAAGCGGTGGAATGCCGGCGATCAGCATGGAAGGAATGGTGATCAGCCCGCCGCCGCCGGCGATCGAATCAACAAAACCGGCGAGGACCGCCATGAAGAACAGGAGGATGAGCAGGTGTGTCGCGATATCCAAGGTTTTGTCTCTGTCTGAGAGGAGGACGGGCAGAAGAAGGCCGGGCGACGTTCTGGCACCGAAGTGATGGCCGTGCAACGGCGCTGGAAGGCTGCACGGTCCGGTGGGTGAATTCATGTGGACACTGTGACGGGATTGCACATCCGCAATCCGGCGTTATGGTGCCGCACCTTTCGAAACCGGGACCATTTTTATGCATAAGGTCATCTTTGATACCGATCCGGGCGTCGATGACGCGATGGCGCTGCTGTTTCTGCACCGTCATCCCGAAATCGACCTGGTCGGCATCACGACCACGATCGGCAATGCGCCAATCGACATTACCACGCGCAATGCGCTGTTTCTTGCCGAAGCCTGGGGCATCGAGGCGCCGGTCGCGCAAGGCTCAGGAGAAAAATTCGATCCCAAGCGCAAGAATGGCCATTGGCCGACCTTCATCCATGGCGACAACGGTCTTGGCAATATCGAGATTCCTGCGGTCATAAACCGTAAGGCCGATCCGCGACCGGCGCATCAGTTCATCATCGATACCGTTCGCGCCAATCCGGGCGAGATCACCCTGGTAGCCGTCGGTCGCATGACCAATCTGGCCCTGGTTCTTCAGGCGGATCCGGATGTGGCCGCGCTGGTGAAGGATGTCGTCATCATGGGGGGCGCATTCGACGTGCCCGGCAATGTGACACCTGCGGCGGAAGCCAATATTTTTGGTGATCCGGAAGCGGCCGATCTCGTCTTTACGGCGTCGTGGCGCGTGACGGTTGTCGGTCTCGATGTGACCATGCAGACGGTGATGATGCGCAGCTATCTCGCCGAAATGGCGAAGGCCGGTGGCAGCCATGTCGAACTGTTGAATGATCTGTCGCAGTTCTACATCGATTTCTACAATCACCGTGTCGGCGATGGCATGGTGATCCATGACAGTTGCGCCTGCGTTTATGTGGTACGTCCCGATCTTTTCGAGACCCGCAGCGGCGCGATCCGCGTCGTGTGTGGCGGCATTGCCGATGGTATGACGATCCAGAAGCCGGACGCCAAAACCTTCCCGCCGGGCGAGTGGGATGGCCATCCGAGCCAGTACGCCTGCACGGGTATCGAGGCCGATGCGGTGCTTGCTCTCATTCGCACGGTGCTTGTCGAAGGCAAGGCTGCCTGATAGACGATGCCAAATCTGAACGCTGCAATTGCTGTTTCGGCAACAGTTGCGGCGCAAATGTCTATTGTGGCACCGCTTGCCATTGGCATTGCAAAATGATTTCCCTATGTGGGGACCTGATTACAATATTCTCTATGAGGACATGGGCGTGACCGCTACATTCGACAAAGTTGCCGACATCATTGCTGAAACCAGCGAAATCGATCGCGCGACGATTACGCCGGAAAGCCATACGATCGACGACCTTGGAATCGACAGCCTCGATTTCCTCGACATCGTTTTCGCGATCGACAAGGAATTCGGCATCAAGATTCCGCTGGAACAGTGGACGCAGGAAGTCAACGAAGGCAAGGTTTCGACCGAAGAGTACTTCGTTCTGAAAAACCTCTGCGCCAAGATCGACGAGCTGAGGGCAGCCAAGGGCTGATTTGCCCGGCTGTTAAGCCTTCATGCTGCTCGAATATTTCCAGATGATCGACCGTATCGAAACGGTCGATCTCAAGGCCAACACTCTGACGGCGCGCTCGGTCGTGCCGTCGAAAAGCCCTGTGTTTGAAGGGCATTTTCCGGGCATGCCGCTCGTGCCGGGCGTGCTTCTGATCGAGACCATGGCGCAGGCATCCGGCATGCTGGTTCTGGCGGCGACGGATTTTGCCGCCATGCCATTCCTTATGTCCGTTGATGGCGCCAAGCTGCGCACTTTCGTCGAACCGGACGCCGTCCTTGATATCGAGGCGTTTCTGGAGCACGAGGGATCGGGTTATGCCGTGACCAAGGCAAAAATTACCAGCAACGGCAAAAAGGTCTGCGATGCGCAATTGAAGCTGCGCACCATGCCGTTCAGCGAAATTCCGCTCGCGCCGATCGTCCGCAAACGGGCCGAGGAAGTCGGCTTGATGGATGCGATCGCCGCGAACGCTTGAAGCCCGCCGGTCATCCGGTGAGGAAGAGGACATGATGAAGTCTGACAATGATGTCGTGATCACCGGTATCGGTATCGTGAGCTGCCTTGGCGTCGGCAAGGAGCCGCATGTCGCGGTCCTGTCGGGTGCGGAGGCGATAGCGCCGCGCGTCGAAACAGAGCGTTTTGCGCCCTATCCGGTGCATCCGATGCCGGAAATCGACTGGTCGACCCAGATCGCCAAGCGCGATCAGCGACAGATGGAAAACTGGCAGCGGCTCGGCGTGTTTTCCGCCGGCCTCGCGCTGGATGATGCGGGTCTCAAGGAAAACGCTGATCTCTGTGCCTCCATGGACATGATTGTGGCGGCAGGTGGCGGCGAGCGCGACATCAAGGTCGATACGCTGATCGTCGATGAAGGCCTAAAGCGCAACGACCGCGAAGCCCTTCTCAACGAAAAACTGACCACCGAACTACGTCCGACACTGTTTCTGGCGCAGCTTTCCAACCTTCTCGCCGGCAATATTTCCATCGTTCACAAGGTCACCGGTTCCTCGCGCACCTTCATGGGCGAAGAGGCGGCCGGTATTTCTGCGATCGAAACCGCATTTCACCGCATCAAGTCCGGCCAGTCGACGCACACGCTCGCTGGCGGCGCATTTGTTGCCGAACGCGCGGACATCCTGCTCCTCGTTGAAGGCATTCGTGCCCATGCCACGGGTGAATGGGCGCCTCTCTGGTCCCGTTCGCCGGATAATGGCGGCGGCATGATGATGGGTTCTGTCGGTGCCTTCCTCGTTCTGGAATCGCGCGCTCACGCCACGGCGCGTGGTGCGCATATCTATGCGGTGATCGATGGTATCGAAGGTGATCGCGGCAATCGCGACGAGGGCAAGCTCGAAAAGCGCCTGACGCGCATGGCAGGTCTTGCCGGCTCGGCTGAGGATACTGTCGTGTTCTCCGGCGCCAGCGGCGTCGTCGAGCTTTCCGCGCGTGAAAAGGCGGTTCTTGAACAAGCTTTGCCGGGCGCCGCTATCCGCGGTTACGGTGGTGTGTCCGGTCACGGCATGGAAGCGCAGTTCCCGCTCGGTCTGGCTCTGGCAGCTCTTGCGCTTGATACGTCCGCCAGTGTTCCGGCCTTCGATGCCAACAACGAACAGCCGATGGCTAAGCCCGCGAAACATGCGGTCGTGACAACGGTCGGTTATACGCGCGGCGAGGGGCTTGCTGCCCTGTCCGCGGACGCGTGAGGAGTTAAGTGATGAGCGACAATCGCTTCAAGGATCATCTCGGCCGCCCGATTGTGGCGGTCACCGGCATGGGTGTCATCACTTCGCTTGGCCAGGGTCTTCAGGATAACTGGAAGGCGCTGACTTCAGGCACTTCGGGCATCCACAAGATCACCCGCTTCCCGACCGAAGGTCTTTCGACCCGAATCTGTGGCACGGTCGATTTCATCGATATCCCGGCTCCGAACTCGGTCGAGCGCTCCTACGCATTCGCCCGCGAAACCACCATCGAGGCACTGGCGCAGGCTGGCCTTTCCGGTGATTTCGACGGCCCGCTGTTTCTCGCGGCACCGCCGATCGAGCCGGAATGGGTTGATCGTTTCGCTCTTGCGGATCGCGCGCCGCCGGCAGAACGCGAAGCTGACGCATACGATCGGTTCCTGACTGCCATGCGCGAACGTCCCGATCCTGCCTTCCTTGAGGCGGTGCAGTTCGGTTCGATCTCCGAGCGTCTTGCCGATCGTTTTGGCACGCGCGGCCTGCCGGTGACCCTGTCGACGGCCTGCGCTTCCGGCGCAACGGCAATCCAGCTCGGCGTCGAGGCAATCCGTCAGGGCCGTACCGACAAGGCGCTGGTCGCGGCTACCGACGGTTCTGTAAGCGCCGAAGCCTTGATCCGCTTCTCGCTGCTCTCGGCGCTGTCGACCCAGAACGATCCGCCGGAAAAGGCGTCAAAACCGTTCTCCAAGGATCGTGACGGTTTTGTCATCGCTGAGGGTGCCGCAACGCTGGTTCTGGAATCGCTGGAATCGGCGATTGCCCGTGGCGCCAAGGTGCTCGGTGTCGTAAAGGGCCTCGGCGAAAAGGCCGACAGCTTTCACCGCACCCGTTCGTCGCCGGATGGCGGCCCGGCCATTGCAACCATTCGCGCAGCCCTCGAAGATGCCGGTATGACCGGTGCCGATATCGGCTACGTCAATGCGCACGGCACCTCGACGCCGGAAAACGACAAGATGGAATATGGCTCGATGCTCGCCGTCTTCGGCGATCGTCTGAAAGAAATTCCGCTGTCGTCCAACAAGTCGATGATCGGCCATACGCTGACGGCGGCTGGCGCTGTGGAAGCGGTGTTCTCGCTGCAGACCATGCTGACCGGCACGCTGCCGCCGACGATCAACTACAACAATCCCGATCCGACGATCGAGCTGGATGTGGTGCCGAACGTCAAGCGCGATGCGCAGGTTTCTGCGGTTATCTCCAACTCCTTCGGCTTCGGCGGCCAGAATGCCAGCCTTGTCTTGACGGCTGAACCGGCTTAGAGACCATCCCAACCCTCATGAAGCGCCGTCTTCGTCCGAAATGGGCGGGCGGCGCTTCATGCTATTTCCGAGATGCATTGCGTTTCGTGAGCCGCGAGTGGTTCCGGACGTTTTGCCAAGACGAACGTTTACGCCTCCGGGCGAAGGATTTTTGTTATGCGCGCCTTGCAATTGATCGACGACCGCAAGCTTGAAGCCGTGGATATTCCTGAGCCGGAAGCGCCGGGTCCGGGTGAGGTGACCCTGCGCGTCAAGGCAGTTGCGCTCAATCACATCGACGTCTGGGGCTGGCGCGGCATGGCGTTTGCCAAGCGCAAGATGCCATTGACGATCGGTGCGGAAGCATCGGGTGTGGTCGAGGCCATTGGTCCGGGCGTATCGAACGTGCTGCCGGGTGATCTGGTTGCCATCTACGGTGCGCGCATCTGTGGACGCTGCAAGAATTGCGTCGAGGGTCGTGACAATCTGTGCGAACATGTTGGCGGTGTGCATGGTTTCCATCTTGACGGTTTTGCGCAGGAGAAGATGAACATTCCGGCCCGACAGCTCGTCCCGGCTCCTCCGGGCATTGACGCGGTCGCCGCAGCCCTTGCTCCGGTTACGTTCGGCACGGTCGAGCACATGCTGTTCGACAATGCAAAACTTCAGTCGGGTGAAACCATTCTCATCCATGCTGGCGGCTCCGGCATCGGCTCTGCCGCCATCCAGCTTGCCAAGAAGATCGGCTGCACGGTCATCACCACCGTTGGTTCGGACGACAAGATCGAAGGCGCCAAGGCGCTCGGTGCCGATCATGTCATCAACTACCGCAAGGACCGTTTTGAAGGCGTCGTGCGCAAGCTGACCAAAAAGAAGGGCGTCGATGTCGTCTTCGAACATGTCGGCAAGGATACGTTTGCCGCCTCTATGTTCTGCCTGAAGCGTGGCGGACGTCTCGTCACCTGCGGCTCAACCTCCGGTGTGTCTACCGAGGTCAACCTGATGATGCTGTTCCAGCAGCAGCTGAAACTGCTTGGCTCGTTCGGCTGCCGCATGGAAAACATGGCCGACGCCATGCAGAAGATGGCGCGCGGCATCGTGCATCCGGTCATTGATACGGAAGTCACCTTCGACACGATCGACAAGGCGCTGGAACGGATGGAAAGCCGTCAGGTGTTCGGCAAGATCATCCTGCGGATGGATTGATCCGGTGAAGATGGTCATCACCCGGATCGTTCTGTCGCTGATGCATTTTCGGCAGTGGCTGGTGGCGCAGGTCGCCTTCGGCTTTCTCAACCTGCTGAAAATCTTTCCGGCCGATCCGGCCATCAATTTTGCGGACTGGCTGGTGCGCAAGATTGGACCGCGCACCTTTCGCCACAAGCTGATGATGACCAATCTGCGCAATGCCTATCCTGAGAAAGGCGAGGCTGAGTTGCAGGATATCGCGGTAAAAAGCTGGGGTCATATGGGCCGGCTTGCCGCCGAATACGTGTTTCTTGACCGCCTGTTCGATTTTGATCCCGAGCGCCCGGAGCCGGGTCGTATCGAAGTGTCGGGCATCCCGATCTTTCTTGATCTGCGCGACAATCCGCGGCCCTTCATCGTTTTTACCGCCCATAGCGGCAATTTCGAACTGCTACCGGTAGCCGGTGCCGCTTTTGGCCTGATGGTGACGGTGCTGTTCCGTCCGCCGAACAATCCCTATATCGCCGAAAAGGTCTTTTCCTTCCGTTCGGCGCGTATGGGTAAACTCGTGCCGTCGCATGCCGGTTCATCCTTTGCGCTGGCGCGTCAGTTGGAGGCGGGCGGAGGATGCGGCGTTCTGGTCGATCAGAAATTCCAGAAGGGCCTGCCTACCTCCTTCTTCGGTCAGCCGGTCCAGACCAATCCGCTGCTCGCAAAGCTGGTGCGCCAATTCGATGCGGAAGTTTATCCGGCTCGTTGCATTCGTCTGCCGGGCAATCGCTACCGGCTGGAGATCGAACCTCGTATCGATGTGCCGCGTGACGAAAAGGGCAATGTCGATGTGCAGGCAACGGCGCAGATGCTCAACGACAAGGTCGAGAGCTGGGTGCGGGAATATCCCGAGCAATGGCTGTGGTATCACGACCGTTGGAATATCAAGAAGAAGATTGGGCGATAAGTGGGGAGCTTCTGGGTTTCGGAATGATCCGGCATCCATCCCGACCTTATCGTCCAAGATTATTGTCCTATCTTGCTTGAGATTAACAGTCGCGCAGGCGGCATGAATGTGTGATTGAAATTTAATCGTTTCAGGTGCCCGTGGCCTTGCCGCAGGACGCTTTGAGTGCCAAAACACCTTGCGATTTGTAAATGGAGGCTTTGTCGTGGAACAGGCAGAAATCGGTCTTATCGGTCTTGGCGTCATGGGTGCGAACCTTTCGCTCAACATTGCCGAAAAAGGCAACCGTATCGCAGTTTTCAACCGCACTCCGGAAGTGACCAAGAAATTTTACGCCGAAGCCGGCGACCTGCAGAAGAACATCGTTCCCTGCGAAACTTTGGAAGAATTTGTTGCCGCCATCCGCCCGCCGCGCCCGATCATCATCATGATCAAGGCAGGTGATCCGGTCGACCAGCAGATGGAACTCCTGAAGCCTTACCTGGCGAATGGCGACATCATGATCGACGCCGGCAACGCGAATTTCCGCGATACGATGCGTCGTTTCGACAATCTCAAGGACAGCGGCCTGACCTTCATCGGCATGGGCGTTTCCGGTGGTGAGGAAGGTGCTCGCCACGGTCCGTCGATTATGGTCGGCGGCACGGAAGAGAGCTGGAAGCGCGTCGAAAAGGTGTTGACCTCGATCTCGGCCAAGTTCAACGATGAGCCTTGCGTCGCATGGCTCGGCGAAAACGGTGCAGGCCACTTCGTCAAGACGATACATAACGGCATCGAATATGCCGACATGCAGATGATCGCCGAAATCTACGGCATCCTGCGCGATGGCCTGAAGCTTTCCGCGCCGGAAATTGGTCAGGTCTTCGGAAAGTGGAACACCGGCCGCCTGAACTCCTACCTGATCGAAATTTCCGAAAAGGTGCTTTCGGCTAAAGATCCGATTTCCGGCAAGCCGATGGTGGACGTCATTGTCGACCAGGCAGGCCAGAAGGGCACCGGCAAATGGTCGGTGATCGAAGCCCAGAACATGGGCGTCGCCGCAACCGCGATCGAAGCGGCTGTTGCCGGGCGTATCCTGTCCTCGCAGAAAGCCGAGCGTGAAGCTGCCGAAAAGATTCTTGGCCTGCCGCAGACGGCAGCCATGCCGAATACGGATGGCCTGAGCTTCCTCGACGACCTCGAAAATGCGCTGCTGGCCGCCAAGGTTGCTGCCTACGCGCAGGGTTTTGCCGTCATGGCCGCCGCCTCGAAAGAATATAACTGGAGCCTTCCGATGCCGACCATCGCCAAGATTTGGCGGGAGGGTTGCATCATCCGCTCGCAGTTCCTCGACGAGATCACTTCGGCCTTCACCAAGGATCCGGATGTCGCCAACCTGATCGTCACGCCTGCCTTTGCCAAGCTCGTCAACGACACCGACGCCTCGCTGCGCCGCGTCGTCTCGACGGCCGTGATGTCCGGCCTTTCGGTCCCGGCGCTGTCGTCGGCTCTGTCCTACTTCGACGCTTACCGTCGTGGTCGCGGCACCGCCAACCTCATCCAGGCACAGCGCGACTTCTTCGGCGCACATGGTTTTGATCGTGTCGATGGCGTCGACAAGCATCATGGCCCGTGGGGCAGCGGTCTGGCGGATTTCGCCTGATCTTCTGACATTGCAAAAGGCCCGTCTTCTGGCGGGCCTTTCTGCGTCTGCCGGTCGCAGGGATAAGAGGGCGATTGGCGGATATTGTTTATTCAAACTGTTTTTCGGAGGACGTTTCTATGGCCTGGAAACCGGCTGACAATCGCTACGACACGATGAAATATAACCGCTGCGGGCGGTCTGGCCTGAAGCTGCCGGCCATCTCGCTCGGTCTCTGGCACAATTTCGGCGATGACACGCCGCGCGAGCGCAAGGTAGCGATCTGCCGGCAGGCATTTGATCTCGGCATCACCCATTTCGATCTCGCCAACAACTATGGTCCGCTACCGGGCAGCGCCGAAACCGCTTTCGGCCAGATCCTGCGCGAGGATTTTGCCGGATATCGCGATGAGCTGATTATCTCGTCCAAGGCCGGTTACAACATGTGGCCCGGCCCTTACGGTGAATGGGGCAGCCGCAAATACCTGATCTCGTCCTGCGACCAGAGCCTGAAGCGCATGGGGTTGGATTACGTCGATATCTTCTATTCACATCGCTTCGACCCGGATACGCCGCTGGAAGAGACCTGTGGCGCGCTCGATCATATCGTCCGTTCGGGCAGGGCGCTCTATGTCGGTATCTCGTCCTACAATTCCAAGCGCACCCGTGAGGCAGCCGAAATCCTCAAGAGCCTTGGCACGCCGCTGCTCATCCACCAGCCCAGCTATTCGATGATCAACCGCTGGGTCGAGGAAGACAATCTCCTCAATACGCTGGATGAGGTTGGTGCAGGTTCGATCGTGTTCTCGCCGCTGGCGCAGGGCATGCTGACATCGAAATATCTCGGCGGCATTCCGCAAGACAGCCGCGCCGCTCAGGGCAAGTCGCTGCGTCCGGCTTTCCTCAACGAGAAGAATGTCGCCAATCTGCAGGCGCTCAACGCCATTGCCGAACGTCGTGGCCAAACGCTGGCGCAGATGGCGCTGGCCTGGGTGCTGCGCGGCGGTCGCGTCACAACGGCGCTGATCGGTGCCAGCCGCCCGGAACAGGTGGTGGATTGCGTCAAGGCGCTCGACAATCCGGATTTCACGGCAGAGGAACTGGCCGAGATCGATACCTTTGCGCGGGAAGCGGATATCAATCTCTGGGCAAAATCGGCCGAACTGAAGGCCTGATCAATAGCCGCCGGTATGTCTGTCATACCGGCGGATTTCCAATGTTTCGCATCAGCTTGTTGCGGCAAGCCATTCTGGATGCTTACGAAAATGTAATCTTGAGTTCATTTTCGGTTCATCAGTTGGCCGCTAGGGTTTCCTCATAGACAACAGAGGAAACACCGTCATGAAAAAGCTTGCAGCCGTTCTGCTCTCCGCCACTTTCATTTTCAGCCCGGTCGCATTTGCTTCGGCAGCCAATGCCGCGCCGCCGCACCATGATGACCGTCGCGACGATCGTCGTGTCGTGACGAAGAAGGTGATCAAGGAGCGCACTGTCGTCAAGAAGCGCTGGAGCCGTGGTCATCGTCTGAGCCCGGCCGAACGTCGCCATATGGCCGAAGTGCGTGATTACCGCCGTTACCGCCTGAATGCTCCGCCGCGCGGTTATCGCTGGGTGCGTGCCGACAATAACGAATTCCTGCTGATCGGCATCACCTCGGGCCTGATCTCTTCGATCATCGCCGGCCGTTAATCAGCCCTGATATAAGACGACCGGCAGGGAGTGCCTTCTTTCCCTGCCGGTCTAACCGTCTCCACCATGCGCGAGGAGGCGGTATTTTTATGCGCTATCAGGCCTTGCCGGACAGGCAGGTCTTCATCGATTCAGCGATGCCGCGCATCAGCTGGAAATAGAGGTCCGGACCTTCCTTCAAGGTCGCCGCTTCCGGATCGAGCGTACCGGCCTTGGCAGGCGTGCCTTCCAGAACGACATTGACCAGTTTTGGCGTGAATTGCGGTTCGGCGAAGACGCAGGTCGCACCGAGCTCCGTCACCTTCTTGTGAATCTGGCTGATGCGATCGGCACCCGGCAGCGTTTCCGGGCTGACCGTGATCGAGCCGGCCACCGTGACGTCATAACGCTTTTCAAAATACTGGTAGGCATCGTGGAAGACGATGAACGGCTTGTCCTTGACCGGAGCGACCGTGGCCTTGATTTCGGCATCCAGTTCATCGAGTTGACGCATCAGGCCGGCAGCGTTGTCTTCATACTGCTTGGCATGTTCCGGATCGGCTTCGGCGAGGCGCTTGGCGATTTCGCGGCCAATCACCTTGGCATTGATCGGATCCAGCCACACATGGGCGTCGAAACCACCATGCTCGTGGTCATGCTCGGCATGGGCGTCACCCTTGTCGTGGTCGGCCTCGGCGTGCTCGCCCTCATGTGCATGATCATGACCTTCGGCATGCTCACCTTCATGCTCGTGACCTTCATGACCGTGACCTTCATGACCGTGATCATGCGCTTCGAACGGGCCACCTTCGCGGAAAGGCAGTTTCTGGAGGTCGGGAGAATCCGACAGCGCCACAACGGTCTTCGAGCCGGCCAGCGCATCCAGCGGCTTGTCCAGAAAAGCTTCGAGGTTCGGGCCCATCCAGAAGATCAGGTCGGCATTCTGGATGGCGCGGGCATTCGAGGGTTTCATCGAATAGGTGTGTGGCGAGGCGGCCCCCTCGACAATCAGTCTCGGCTCGCCGACGCCCTTCATGATGGAGGCGACCAGCGAGTGGATCGGCTTGATCGAAACAACGACATCAGGCGTCTTGGCCGAGGCAGTCCCGGCCATCAGCAGCGCGAGAGAGGCTGCGAAGGTAGCGACGATGGGAGTGGCGACTGCTTTCATGCGGTTCTCCTTGCCCTTCGTTCAGGGCGGATTGGGCTGTGCGTACAATGTTGGCGCCTTGCAAAAAGCGCTCTGCATAACGATGTAATGTTATTACGTTCGTTGTGTTATGCTATAACGTGTGGCATAGCTGGTGGCAACATAGGACAGGAAGAAATTTATGCTGATGCAGACCGCGGCTGCCGAGCGCCAGAAAGGTGACGAACTGGTCACGATGGCCGGGGCCGGAATACGCAGGAACAGCCGCTGGCTGGTGCGTGGTGTCGACCTTTCCATTCATCGCGGCGAGATCGTTACCCTGATCGGGCCGAATGGTGCTGGCAAGTCCACCACTGCCAAGATGGCCATCGGTGTGCTGCGTGCCGACGAGGGCAAGGTAAACCGCAAGGCCGGTCTGACGATCGGCTACGTGCCGCAGAAACTCGCGATCGACTGGACGATGCCGCTCTCCGTGCGTCGGCTGATGCGGTTGACGGGCAAGCTGGATGATACGGCCTTGATGGCAGCGCTGACGGATGTCGGCATTCCGCACCTGGTCGATGCGGAAGTGCGTCATCTTTCCGGCGGCGAGTTTCAGCGTGCACTTCTGGCCCGCGCCATTGCCCGCAATCCTGATCTGCTCGTGCTCGACGAACCGGTTCAGGGCGTCGATTTTGCTGGTGAAAGTGCGCTTTACGAACTGATCCGTACCATTCGCCAGAAAACCGGCTGCGGCATTCTCCTGATCTCGCATGATCTTCACATGGTCATGGCCGATACCGATACGGTGATCTGCCTCAATGGCCATGTCTGCTGCCGTGGTACGCCGGAGGCTGTCAGCCGCAGCGACGATTACCGCCGCCTGTTCGGCAATGTCGGCGCAGGCCTTGCCGTCTACAGCCATCATCATGACCATACGCATCTGCCGGATGGCCGTGTGCAGCACAAGGATGGTTCGGTCACGGACCATTGCCATCCGGATGACGGTCACCATCACGATGGGCACGATCATCACACTCACCATCATCACGACCACTCGCATGCCCATGTAGAAGAAACCTCCACCAATCCCGTTCATGCCCATGACGGCAATCATACCAGTCAGCACGGGCACGTGGATGATGAGGGCGGAAAAAATTCCCATGCGCAGGCCGACCATGCGCATGCCGCCGGGGAGGGACATCGCCATGCTTGACGATTTCTTTTTTCGCGCGCTGCTGGCCGGTGTCGGTTTGGCTTTGACCACTGGACCGCTCGGCTGTTTTGTCGTCTGGCGGCGCATGGCTTATTTCGGCGATACGATCGCGCATTCGGCTTTGCTTGGTGTCGCGATGTCGCTGATGCTGGAGATCAACCTTCTCGTCAGCGTGTTTGCAGTTGCGGTGACCGTTTCGCTGTTGCTGCTGGTGCTGCAGAAACGTCAGGCGTTGTCCGCCGATGCGCTTCTCGGTATTCTATCGCACTCCACGCTGGCGATCGGCCTTGTTCTCGTCGCCTTCATGTCATGGGTGCGCATCGATCTGATTGCCTTCCTATTCGGCGATATTCTGGCGGTGACCCCGGCCGATATCGCGCTGATCTGGGGTGGCGGCCTTTTTGTGCTGGCGGCTCTTGTCGTGCTCTGGCGTCCGCTGATCGCTTCTACCGTCAGCGCGGATATCGCCGAGGCCGAAGGTTTGAAGCCGGAACGAGCACGGTTGCTGTTCATGCTGTTGATGGCGCTTGTCATCGCCATTGCCATGAAGATCGTCGGCATCATGCTGATCACCGCGCTTCTGATCATCCCGGCCGCGACCGCACGGCGGTTCTCATCGGCGCCCGAGGGCATGGCGGTTCTGTCGTCGGTGATCGGCGTCATTGCCGTGGTTGGCGGCTTGTTCGGTTCGCTGACCTATGACACACCGTCCGGGCCGTCGATTGTGGTGGTGGCGCTCATTCTCTTCATTCTCAGCCTGCTGCCGGGCAGGGCTAAAAACCTTGCTGGAGGCGGCACGACATCCGGAGGTCGCTCATGAATACGCCGACTTTGACCAAGAACCAGACGCTGGTGCTGGATGTGCTGAACCGTTCGGATGCGCCGCTCAGCGCCTATACGATCCTCGACAAGCTACGGGATCAGGGTTTTCGTGCGCCGCTGCAGGTTTACCGGGCGCTCGACAAGCTGATCGAGATGGGCATTGCCCACCGTCTCGAAAGCCTCAACTCGTTCGTTGCTTGCGCGCATGCCAATGAGAGCTGCTGCGGGCATGGCCACGGTCATGGTCATCACGGCACGGTGGCCTTTGCGATCTGCGAAAGCTGCGGGCAGGTGAACGAGTTCCATGACCATGCGATCGATGAGCGGCTGGCGAGCTGGAGCAAGGATCGCAAGTTCAAGCCGTCGAAAACGACGATCGAAATCCGCGGGCTTTGCGAAGCCTGCATGCACTGATTTTCAGGCGGCGCGATCGGCGAGAATGGTGCGGTTGCGGCCACGACGCTTGGCCTGATAAAGCGCCTTATCCGCCGCTTCCACCAGTTCACCGGCGGCACTGCCATCGTGGCGCGGTGTGGCCGAGGCTAGGCCGATGCTGACGGTGACATAACCGTTTCCATCCGGGCGGCCATGCGAGAGGCCAAGCTGGCTCATGGCGCGGTAAATGCGGCTGGCGGCGGTTTCCGCCTGTATCGTCTCAGTGTGGCGCAACAGCACGGCAAATTCCTCACCACCGAGACGGGCCGGCAGATCATTGTCGCCACGCGTCTGCCCTTCAATGGCGCGCGCCACCTGCTGAAGACAGGCATCCCCGGCGGGATGGCCAAATGAGTCATTGTAGCGCTTGAAGAAATCCACATCGATGACGAGAAGCGACATGGTTTCGCCCGAAACGAGGGCCTCCGTCCATGCTGCCTGTAAGAACTGCTCGAAACGGCGGCGGTTGGCGATGCCGGTCAGAGCATCCGTGTAGGAATAGGCGTTGAGCTGTTCGTTGATGCGGCGGACTTCCTGTGCGTTGAGGCGTTCGCGCAGCATCAGCAGGTATGCGTGGCGCAGATTGCCTTCCAGCCGGTAGTTGGCGACCAGCGTGATGACGCCCATTGCGGCCATGTAATAGACCGGCAGATTGCGTTCGCTCCAGTTGAGATCAGGCGTCGCATGCAGGAAAAACGCGGTGACCACGCAACAGCCGATGGTCGTCGCAAGGGCGGCGTTGAAGCCGATATGCAGCACGATATTGGCGCCGATGACGATCAGGCCGAAACTGAAGGCGGCGTAATGGGCTTCATCTGACGTGGCGATGTAGAGCAGATAATTCGAGCCGACGGCGATGAGGATGGCGCAGCAGGTGAGAACCGAGTCGCGGATCCATTGTGGCGGGCTGCGGCGCAGCCAGAACAGGGCCGCAAGGCAGATCGGTGTGACGATGCAGAGCCTGATCAGTGCCGACATGCCGAGGATTTCCGGCCTTGTGATGGCATCGATGATCATGAAACCGTTGAAGAACACAAGGGCGAACAGGCCCGCGACGATGGTTTGGCGATTGCGGTCGGCGGCGGTGTCCGTCTGGAACACAGCTTCCACCACCGGATCGAAGCTGAGCGGCCGGTTGTTGCGGGCAAGATGCCGACCGACGCGATCCAGAAGGGCGGTCGTGTTCTGCTGGGACTGTTCAGGTGTATCGTTCATCGGTGTCCATGGCGGTCGCGCGACATCGCGGCGGGCGTCATTACATTCATCAATGGTAATATATGATATGTGTGAAGCAAAGGCTTCATGTCAGCGTGAACGAGTGGTTAAACTGTTCTCAAAGCGGACGCAGGTCTGCGGCAAAACGCTGCCAGTTCTTGACGTAATTGTCGGCAGAGACTTTCAGTTTCGTAATCGCTTCCGCATCGAGCGTGCGGATGGCGCGGGCGGGGGAGCCGACGATCAGCGAGCCGTCGGGAAACGCCTTGCCTTCGGTCACCAGCGCATTGGCGCCGACGAGGCAGTTGTTGCCGATTTTCGCGCCGTTGAGGATTGTGGCACCCATGCCGATCAGAGAATTGTCGCCGATCGTGCAGCCGTGAATGATGGCGTGATGGCCAATGGTGCAGCCTTCACCGATCGTTGCCGGATAGCCCATGTCGGTGTGGAGCATGGCGCCTTCCTGGATGTTGGTGCGCGCGCCTACCGAAATCAGTTCGTTATCGCCGCGCAGCACCGCGCCAAACCAGATGCCGACATCTTCGCCCAGTGAAACCTTGCCGATGACATGCGCATCCGGCGCCAGCCAATAACGGTCGGCGGCGGGCGTGTCCGGCTGAAAGTCTCCAAGGGCGTAAAGCGGCATTCCGGGTCTCCACAAAGGGACGTTAAACGACGGTCAGTTCCAGACGACCGACACCGGCCGCTTCGCAGACCACCTTGTCGCCCTTGACGACGGCACCGACGCCGGCGGGGGTGCCGGTCATGATGATGTCGCCGGCGGCCAGTTCGAACTGTTTTGACAGTTCGGCGATGATTTCCGGCAGTTTCCAGATCATCTGGTTCATGTCGCCGTTCTGCTTGCGGTCGCCGTTGACCTCCAGCCAGATGGCGCCTTCCTGCGGATGACCGACCTTGGCGACAGGCAACAGGGCCGATACGGGTGCGGACTTTTCAAAGGCCTTGGCGACTTCCCAGGAACGACCGGCCTTTTTCATCTGATCCTGCAGGTCACGGCGGGTGAAATCGATGCCGACACCGTAACCGTAGACGCATTCGAGCGCGTCCTGTGCGTCGATGTCGCTGCCGCCGGCCTTCAGCGCCATGACGAGTTCGACTTCGAAATGCACATTGGATGAGAGCGGCGGGTAAGGAAAGGTTTCGCCGTTATAGACGTTGTCGGCGTTCTTCTGGAAAAAGAACGGTGCCTCGCGGGACGGATCATGGCCCATTTCGATGGCGTGGTCGGCATAGTTGCGGCCGACGCAATAGACCCGGCGGACCGGAAACTTTTCAGACGTGCCTTCGACTTCGAGGAGGACGGGGGCGGGCATGGGGATGACGGTTGCGGTCATGATGAAAAAGTCCTCCTGTGAAAAGCAAATCGCCAATAAAAATGGCAAGGCCTTTGTTCCGTATATTTTTGCGCAATCATAGCCCCTTTTGACGGTGGGTGGACGGAACTGGCCAAACTTTTTTGTTTGCTGTATGAGCAGGCCACATCCTCAAGGACCTTGCCATGTATGCAAACGCGCTGAAGCGCGGCGAAAAGATATTTGCCGTTGCCCCGATGATCGACTGGACGGACCGGCACTGCCGTTTCCTGCACCGGCAGTTGTCGAAGCGTGCTGTTCTGTTCACGGAAATGGTGGTGGCGGATGCGATCATCCATGGCAATCGTGACCGGCTGCTGGGATTTTCGCCCCAGGAACATCCCGTAACCTTGCAGCTTGGCGGTTCGGACCCTGTAAAGCTAGCGGAAGCGATCCGTATTGCTGCCGATTACGGTTATGATGAAATCAATCTCAATGTCGGTTGTCCTTCCGACCGTGTGCAGTCCGGCACGTTCGGTGCCTGCCTGATGCGCGATGCCGGGCAAGTGGCAAAGCTGGTCGAGGCGATGAAGGCGGTGGCATCGGTTCCAGTGACGGTGAAATGCCGCATCGGCGTGGATGATCAGGAGCCGGAAACCGTGCTGCCGGACTTTTTGACCCGCATGATCGGGGCAGGGGCTGACGCGATCTGGATCCATGCGCGAAAAGCCTGGCTGCAGGGACTGTCGCCGAAGGAAAACCGCGATATCCCGCCGCTGGATTACGATCTCGTCTATCGCATGAAACGCGAAAACCCGGATGTGTTTCTCGGCATCAATGGCGGCATTGTCGATCTCGAACAGGCGGCTGACCATCTGGCCGTGATGGACGGGGTGATGCTGGGGCGGGCTGCCTATCACAATACCGGACTGCTGGCCGGTGTGGATTCATTGATTGCGGGTTCGAGTCCTGCAGGGGTCCACACCCCTGAAGTCGACTGGCTGGCCCTGCGTGACACGATGAGGGCCTATGCCGAGGAGGTCATGGCTTCCGGTGCCCGGCTGAACCATGTGACGCGGCATATGGTTGGGCTGTTTCAGGGCTATGCCGGTGCGCGTCGTTTCCGCCAGATCCTGTCGTCCGATGCGACGAAGCCGGGTGCGACGACGAATGTGATTGCCGAGGCCTTCGCTGCCGTCGATCTCGAGGCCGGACCGAAACGGCAGGCAATCGCCGCCGAATAAAGGTTCAGCGCATCGGCTTTACGCCGGGCAGGGATGTCGTGCCGGGAAGCGGTGTCGGTTTGGGTTCCATCTCGACGGGTGGTGCACCGGGCGGATTGACCAGCGCCAGAATGAGCTGATGCACGGCACCGCCGGGCGACAGTTCCACAGCGTCGAAATCACGGCCGCGCTGGCGCTGTTCGTCGGACAGTTTTTTCAGCCTTGCCTGCAGCACTTCGCGCACCTTCGTGCATTTCGGATCGTTTTCAGCGGTCAGGCCGAGGCTAAAGGCCTGGATCTTTTCCACCATCTCGACGATGTGCTGGCCGTGGACGCGCTCGTGTTTTTCCACGCCTTCGATAAAATTCGTCCAGCGGGTTTTGGTCTCTCCGGTCAGCGAGGCCGGGCCTTTCGGCATAGTGTAGATGATGGTGAGGCTGGGGCGCGCCACCGCCAGCGTGCAGGCGCCGTTCGGTTGCGGGCGATAATCGCGGGTCCAGAGCAGCTTGAAGGTTGTATGCGCAATCGCCTGTCCGACACCGGCGGCCGGGCCACGCTCACCGATCGACTGGTAAAGCTCGATACCGGTCTTGCCGGTGACGGAATAGGTTTTGACCTGTTCGGCCGGTTGCCAGTTTCTTGTGCCTTGCGCACCGGCGTGGGCGGGCATGGCCATAAGGACGGCGAGCGTGATGGCGGTGCGGCGGATAGCATGCTTCATGGGCTTTGTGTCGCTTGGCTGGCGTGCGGTGTCAACGGCCGATGCGGTCTGTGATTGACGGGCAGAGTCATCCCTTGGTGATCTTCGATTTTCAAAAAACGCCCGCTGTCGTTGCGGGTTATGCGGCCGGGGCACGTCCTGTGCCTCCTAATTCAATTTTATAATGGCGCACGACGTGCCCCGTTCGGTGGTTTTTCCGCGCAACTCCGGTCCTTCTGCGGCGGCCCTGTTCTCGTTTTTATAACCGTCGGGCCGGTTTGTGTGCGACACACGCACGCCCCGCCATCTTTCAGACGAGAGGAAGACCATTTTCTGCGCAGCCCCGCATGGATCACCTGCATCAGGGTGTCCCATGCGATCACCGGCTCTATCTCGCCGGCAATGCGGACCGGTGTAGCCGAAACAGAACGCGTGAAGTATCGCACATCCCCGAAATACGTGGATGAACTCGGAGTCAAGATATTGATATCGTTGAATCGACCCCTCAAAACGTCCCCGGGCTTTTGTCAATTTCCCTAGCTTTCAGGTGACGATGCGCTCTCTTGTCTGCGTCATCCCGGCCCTGAGCCGGGATCTAGCCACCGCGCGTCTGCGTGGTGAGAGAACTCTTCCTTCGGCCGGACCGTCGTCGAGTCTATCGTGCCGCAGACGCGACGCCGCTGGATTCCGGCACAAGGCCGGAATGACGGAGAAAAGTAGGCCGAACTTAGCAGGATAGCCGAAGGCAATCACCAATCCGCCAACTGGCGAGCGTATCAGTCCCTCACCACCGTCATCAGCATGTCCCACATGTCGGCGCCGGTCTCGAATACAGAGGCATTGGCGGCAAAGCCGGTCTCGACCTGCAGCACATCCAGCATGTCTTGCGTGAGATTGCTGTCGTAACCCGGTGTCGAGGCGTTGGCGATGTTTTGCGCGGCCGTGGAAAGGCGGTTGGTCTCGGTCTGCATGCCGAAGACGGATGTGTTGAGAGCGGCTGTGATCGTCATCGCCAAAAATCCCGATAGAATGGTCAAACCTCTTATGCCCGGAATGATTTCAACGAAGGATGAAGCCGGAGGGTAAACAGGACACGGCGCATGCACCGGCTTTTGTGCCTTTTCGAGATTTATTTGCAGGCCACGAACGGAAAAGGCCCGCACGAAGGCGGGCCTTGGAAAACCTTATGGCTGGATGGCCGATCAGGCCTTGGCGCTGCCGCGACGATGAATGGCGCGGGCGGCGAAGAAGCCGGCGACCAGTGCCAGCACGGTCGACATGGTGGCATTCTTCACGCCGTTATCCTTGGTGATGGCGCGGACCTGGATGGAGCCCGGCTGCGGAGCTGCCGGCGCGCTGCCGCCGCCGATAAACAGGCCGCTGGCAAAAAACACGACAATGGCGACGGCCACGCCGCCGAGAAGGGCGCGCGGGTTCTTGAACATGCTGGTGCTCACTTGGATACTTCCTCTTGCAGTCTTCTGATTGTTTTAGACGCCGACGACGCTCACGCGCTGCGAGGAGCGGGACGCGATGCAGGCTTCGGCGGAAAATAGTCAGCCGGTCGCCAAAGGCAATGAGGGGAGCAGGGGCAGATGTGAAATAGGGGGAATTCCCCCTGTCCGGTCAGGCTCTTAATCGGTGGGGGAGGTTTGTGACCTACTTCGCCCGGCCAGCTTTGCCGGGTTTGGCAGCCGGTTTGGCTGCTGCATCTTCCTCGTTACGGGCGAGGCGCAGGGCGCGCAGCTTTTCGGTCTTTTTTTCGCGTGCCGTTACTTCCGCATCGATAATGTTGCGGACGACCGAATTGGTCTGGTCTGTTTTCTGCTGGGCCGAGAGTTTTGCCGGTTTGGCAAATGGGTCTTTCATAGCGGACATGGTTACCTCCCGCTTGAGATATGGTCGGTCATTCGCGGCCGCAAAGACGGTAGGCGCGCGACGAAAACGCCGCGCGATACCTGATCATCAGCGACCGCCGCGGGCGGCGGGAACCTTTTTCTTCGGAGCCGGCAGCAGACCTTCGCGCTGAGCCTGCTTGCGGGCCAGCTTGCGGGAACGACGAATGGCCTCGGCCTTTTCGCGAGCGCGCTTTTCCGAAGGCTTTTCAAAAGCCTGGCGCGCCTTCATTTCACGAAAGACGCCTTCGCGCTGCAGCTTCTTTTTCAGCACGCGCAGTGCCTGTTCGACGTTGTTGTCCCTGACGAGTACTTGCAACAAATTCTCCTTCTTGTGGCGGACCGATCGCCGCCGTTTCTGTGCGTCACCTTTAACGAAATGCGACTGGATGGCTGAAATGCCAGTGGGCTGAAACCCGGAACGTGACCGGCGAAAAAAACGAAAGGCCGGGACGGGTCCCGACCTTTGTAGCGCCAAAGCGTTCTGCTTGCCAGTTCATCCGTGGTCAAGCGCCGTCTTTGACGAAAACTTTTTAGGCAGCCTGCAGGTTATCGGCCGAGCTCTTGCCCGAACGCTTGTCCTGAACGATGTCATAGGTAACCTTCTGACCATCGTTGAGGCCACGCAGACCGGCGCGTTCAACGGCGGAAATGTGGACGAAAACGTCCTGGCCGCCGTTATCCGGCTGAATGAAGCCGTAACCCTTGGTGCTGTTGAACCATTTTACAGTGCCGGTATTCATAACGATCTTCCTCTAATCGTTGTGGGTTACCGGTCGCAATTGACCGGCGTTTAAATCGACGATGAAGGGAGATCGGTAGAGCCGCGATAGGCTACGGACGAGTCACAAGCAAAGTACGATGCGACTCAAGATAGAGATTTGACGCGAACCGGCAAGACCGTATCGCGAATAAAATATACGTCCGGTTGAAATTGCAGGTTGTCCGGTGTTTCAGGCTTTTTGGCGGCGGAGCATCGTATCATGTCTGTATAGCGGCAAATCGGGTAGATTTCCCGTCTGCATGACAAATGCAAAAGGCCCGCACGGGAGCGGGCCTTTCGACTGTCTTAAAGAATTGCCGTTTATTCAGCGGCTTCCTGATAGTCTTCCAGCGGTGGGCAGGAGCAGATCAGGTTGCGGTCGCCATAAACGTTGTCGACGCGGTTGACGGGCGACCAGTACTTGTCCACCCGGAACGCGCCCGGCGGGTAGCAGGCCTGTTCGCGGGAATAAGGACGATCCCATTCGCCGACGAGGTCTTCCACCGTGTGGGGAGCGTTCTTCAGTGGGTTGTTGGTCTTGTCCATCCGGCCTTCTTCGATGGCGCGGGCTTCCTCGCGGATCGCCAGCATCGCATCGCAGAAACGGTCGAGTTCGGCCTTGGTTTCCGATTCGGTCGGCTCGACCATCAGCGTGCCGGCAACCGGGAAACTCATGGTCGGGGCGTGGAAACCGCAATCGATCAGGCGCTTGGCGATATCGTCCACAGTCACGCCCGCAGAGGCGTTGAGCGGACGCGTGTCGAGGATGCATTCATGCGCTACGCGACCGGCTTCCGACTTGTAGAGCACGTCGTAGGCGCCCTTGAGGCGAGCCGCGATATAGTTGGCGTTGAGGATTGCCACCTTGGTGGCCTGCGTCAGACCTTCGCCGCCCATCATCAGAGTGTAGGACCAGGAGATCGGCAGGATCGACGGCGAGCCGAACGGGGCCGCCGACACTGCGCCTTCACGGCCATCCCATTGCAGGTGACCCGGAAGATGAGCCGCCAGGTGCGCCTTGACGCCGATCGGACCCATGCCGGGACCGCCGCCGCCATGCGGGATGCAGAAGGTCTTGTGGAGGTTTAAGTGCGACACGTCGGAGCCGATGTCGCCGGGACGGGCAAGGCCGACCATGGCGTTCATGTTGGCGCCGTCGAGATAGACCTGACCGCCGTGTTTGTGGGTAATCTCGCAGATTTCCTTGACCGTTTCCTCGAACACGCCATGCGTGGACGGGTAGGTGATCATGCAGCAGGACAGGTTTGCCGAATGCTGTTCCGCCTTGGCGCGGAAATCTTCCAGATCGATATCGCCGTTGTCACGAACTTTCACGACCACGACCTTCATGCCGACCATCTGTGCCGAGGCCGGGTTGGTGCCATGCGCGGAGGTGGGGATGAGGCAGACGTCGCGATGGGCGTCGCCATTGGCGATGTGGTAATTGCGGATCGTCAGCAGGCCCGCATATTCGCCCTGCGCGCCGGAATTCGGCTGCATGGAGAAGGCGTCGTAACCGGTGATCTGGCAGAGCTTTGCCGACAGATCGTCGATCATTTCCTTGTAGCCCAAGGCCTGATCCTGCGGAACGAAAGGATGGATGTCCGAAAATTCCGGCCAGGTGATCGGCAGCATTTCCGCGGTCGCGTTCAGCTTCATCGTGCAGGAACCGAGCGGGATCATCGACCGGTCAAGCGCGAGGTCGCGGTCCGACAGGCGGCGGATGTAGCGGGTCATCTCGCTTTCGGCCCGGTTCATGTGGAAGATCGGATGGGTCATGTAATCCGATTTCCGCAGCATATCCTTCGGCAGGCGGTACTCGACTTCGAAGTCGGATACCTTGAAGTCGCCACCGAATGCGCGCCAGACGGCTTCGAGCGTGACCGGACGGGTGCGCTCGTCGAGCGACATGCCGACCTTGGTCTCGCCGATCTTGCGCAGGTTGACGCCTTCGGCGACGGCGGCACGCAGGATGAGGCCCTGCATGTGGCCGACTTCGACGGTGATGGTGTCGAAGAATGCGGCAGGTTCGATCGTATAACCGAGCTTTTCGAGGCCCTTGGCCATCAGCACGGCCTTCTTGTGGACCTGCTGGGCAATGGCTTTCAAACCATCCGGGCCGTGGAAGACGCCGTACATGGAGGCCATGACGGCGAGCAGGACCTGCGCGGTGCAGATGTTTGACGTCGCCTTTTCGCGGCGGATATGCTGTTCGCGGGTCTGGAGAGACAGGCGATAGGCGCGGTTGCCGCGGGCATCGACCGAAACGCCGACCAGACGGCCGGGCATGGCGCGCTTGTGGGCATCCTTGACCGACATATAGGCGGCGTGCGGGCCACCGTAACCGACCGGCACGCCAAAACGCTGGGTGGTGCCGATGGCGATATCGGCGCCCATTTCGCCGGGCGATTTCAAAAGCGTCAGCGCCAGAAGATCGGCAGCGACGGCAGCGACCGCACCGGTCTGATGCAGGCGGGCGATCAGGCCGGAGAAATCACGGACGTGGCCCTGCGTGCCCGGATACTGGAAGATTGCGCCAAACACGTCGACCGGGTCAAGATCGGTCATCGGATCACCGATCACGACCGACCAGCCGAGCGGTTTTGCGCGGGTTTCGATCAGTGCGATGGTCTGCGGATGGCAGGCGGCGTCGACGAAGAAGGCCGTTGCCTTCGACTTTGCCTGACGCTGGCAAAGCGCCATGGCTTCGGCGGCTGCGGTCGCTTCATCGAGCAGCGAGGCATTGGCGACATCGAGACCGGTGAGGTCGCAGATCATCGTCTGGAAGTTCAGAAGCGCTTCGAGGCGGCCTTGCGAAATTTCCGGCTGGTAGGGCGTATAGGCCGTGTACCATGCCGGGTTTTCCAGAATGTTGCGCTGGATGACCGGCGGCGTGACGGTGCCGTAATACCCCTGTCCGATCAACGAGGTCAGGACCTGGTTCTTGTTGGCGGTCTCGCGCAGCTTGTCGAGTGCTTCGCGCTCAGTAAGGGCGGCACCCCATGCGAGCGGCGTCTGCTGGCGGATGGAGGCGGGGACGGTTGCCTCGATCAGGCCGTCGAGCGACTTGTAGCCGATGACTTTCAGCATCGCTGTCATTTCGGACGGCGAGGGGCCGATATGGCGGCGATTGGCGAAATCGTACGGATCGTAATCCGTGAAGTGGAAATCGGTGCTGTCGTTCATCCGATGAGGTCCTTGTAGGCGGCTTCGTCCATCAGGCTGTCGATATCGGAGACGTTCTTGAGCTTGAGCTTGAAGAACCATGCGGCGGCCTGCGGGTCGGAATTGACCAGCGACGGGTCATCGACGATCGCCTGGTTGACTTCAACGACTTCGCCATCGAGCGGGGAATAGACGTCGGAGGCAGCCTTGACGCTTTCGACGGTGGCGGCATTGCCGTCCTTGGTGAGTTCGGCGCCGACTTCCGGCAGTTCAACGAAAACGAGATCGCCGAGCTGGTCGGCAGCGTGCTGGGTGATGCCGACGGTGGCGACATCGCCCTCGAGTTTCAGCCATTCGTGTTCGGCGGTGAATTTCAGCATGGATTTGTTCCTCTGGTATTGTTCGTTGTGTGGCGTGTGTTTGGTTGGCTGTGCTGCCGGGGCTTGCCCCTCACCCTAACCCTCTCCCCGTTTTGACGGGGAGAGGGGACTTGCCTTGCTCGACGGTCGAGATCGTGGCGAAGGTGTTGCCACATCGGCCTTCTCCCCGTGACAACGGGGAGAAGGTGCCGACAGGCGGATGAGGGGCAGGCTCCTTGTTCCAGTGTCAGCGTTTGTATGTCGGCGTGATGAACGGAAGCGATGCCACCGTCATCGCCAGATATTTACCGCGCACTTCGGCATAAACCTGCGTGCCAGCAGCGACATGCGATACCGGCAGATAACCCATGGCGACCGGGCCTTCGACGGTCGGGCCAAACGTGCCGGACGTGACTTCGCCGAGTTCCGTCTGGCCGTCAGCATCCGCAAACAGTTTGGCGTGGCTGCGCACCGGTGCCTTGCCTTCCGGCTTCAGGCCGACGCGGCGGCGGGTGGTGCCGTTGGCGAGTTCACCCAGGATGCGATCCGCGCCCGGAAAGCCACCTTCGCGGTCGCCGCCGGCCTTGCGGGCCTTTTGCAGCGCCCATTCGAGCGAGGCTTCGATCGGCGAGGTGGTGGTGTCGATGTCGTTTCCGTAGAGACACAGACCGGCTTCGAGACGCAGGCTGTCACGGGCGCCGAGGCCGATGGCTTCGCAATCCGGGTGTTCGAGCAAGGCGTTGGCGACGTCGACGGCGTGCGCTTCCGGTACGGAGATCTCAAAACCGTCCTCACCGGAATAACCGGAGCGGGAGATGATGCAGGGCACGTCGTGCAGCGGCACTTCGACCACGTCCATGAACTTCATGGCGGAGACGCCGGCCCAGAGTTCGGCCAGAACCGCTTCGGCGCGCGGGCCCTGCAGGGCGATGAGCGCACGATCTTCGAGAAGAGTGACTTCGCAATCGGTCAGGTTCGCCTTCATGTGGGCGAGGTCCTGATTCTTGCAGGCGGCGTTGACGACGACCAGCAGATGATCGCCGCGATTGGTGATCATCAGGTCATCGAGGATGTTGCCGTTGTCATCGGTGAAGAAGCCGTAACGCTGGCGGCCTTCCTTCAGGCCGAGAATATCGACGGGGACGAGCTTTTCGAGCGCCAGCGCCGCATCGGCATATGCGCCGGACTTCGCCTTCACGATGACCTGGCCCATGTGCGAGACGTCGAACAGGCCGGCAGCGGCGCGGGTATGAAGGTGCTCCTTCATGACGCCGAGCGGATACTGGACGGGCATGTCATATCCGGCAAACGGCACCATTTTCGCGCCAAGCGAAACGTGCAGGGCGTGCAGCGGGGTGATTTTCAGAACTGCTTGATCGTCCAAAAAAGACGCCTCCAGGTTTTTGGCCGCGCCTGAAAAACAGGTCGCACGCCGGCTCAGATTAGGACGTAAAATTGCTACGTCGGTTTCGAGCCCCCTCTGTCCTTGTCGCCTGAGATTGTTATCCCTTCGGCGAGCCCCCGGTTAAACGGTTGCTTCTCTCCAGAGTTCCTGCAGTTTTCCCGTGGTCCTTTTGCCTGAGAGTTTCCGGGGCGGTTGCTCCTTCGGCTCCGCATTGAAGCGGTTTCTCCCTACGGGTCGATCGGCATTATCGATGAAGCCATAGGCTTGGCAAGTGGCAAAGGTCGCAACCGGCGAATTATTTGTCGCGCTGCGATATTTTCCGGATGCCGAGATTATCGGGCGGCGGGAACATTTGCACTGTGCCGCGCATTGAGGCGGCATTGCCGCTCGACTGATTTCAGAAGGAAAATTCGATGCCACGCTTCTTGACCGTTCCGGCCATCCTGACCGCAGCCATCGTATTGCCGGCGCTGCTCCCGATAAAAGTTCAGGCCGCCGATATGGTGCGCTGGCAGGAGCCGCCGCGTGCGAAAACCGTTCGGCCGCACAAAACGCGGCATGTGGTGCGCACGACCTATCGCGAAACTTACAGTCATGAGTGCGAATATCTGCGGATCGATTATCGGGAAGGGCGCCGGGAGATCGTGCGCAATTGTCACCGGCCAGTGTTTTGAGCCGGTTTGAGTTACACCCCCGTCGTCATCCTCGCCCTTGTGGCGGGGATCCAGCCACCGCGCGTCTGCGCGGTGAGAGGCGGCACCTCAAAGTGAACTGCTGCGCAGTCTATCACGCCGCAGACGCGGCGTTGCTGGATCCCGGCTCAAGGCCGGGATGACGGGGAATTCGGGGTAACGGCAGAGAAAACGAAACGCCCTACTCGTCCAGTTCGCGATAAGCGGCGGCAACGTGCTGAAACGTTGTCTGCTGTTGCGGCGGACGATCGGAAATCATCACGTCGACGGAGATGTTGGCCGGCGGGATCAGGCCGGGTTCCTCGATCTCGCCTACATTCTGGGCACGGCGCAGATTGCGGTCGGCATCCTTCTGGGTGCGCTTGACCTGCTCCTTGGAGCCGACGTGATGGATCACGCGCACATTTTCCAGCGCATAAGCGGCAAAATTGGCATTGACGGGTATGACGGTGGACATGACGCTTGAACTCCCTGTGGATGGAAACGTATGCTCGACCTCTTGGTTCCGAATTAAGCCGTCGCTTCGCATTTTAGCGATAGGCGGCTTTTCCAGTGTTTTATCAGGATTTTGACGTGAATTCCATGATTCTCGTGGCCGTCGGCGGCGCTGTCGGGTCAGTCTTTCGTTACCAGGTCGGTCTGTGGGCGCTGCGATTGTTCGGGCCCCTGTTTCCTTGGGGGACATTGCTGATCAATATTGCCGGCTCTTTCGTCATCGGACTTCTAACGGAAATGATCCTGCGCCGTTTTGGCGGCTCGACCGAGATGCGGCTGCTGCTGGTGACCGGCCTGTGCGGCGGCTTTACGACCTTTTCGTCGTTCTCGCTGGAGTTTGTCGGGCTGGTGGAGCGCGGTGCGATACCCATGGCCATCGCTTATGTCGCCGCAAGCGTGATCCTGTCGATCGCGGGCACATTTCTTGGCCTGTTCATCGGCCGCATGGCGTTTTGAACAGCGTTGAGGCCGATTTGCACTTCCGTTAGACCCGCCTGATGCTCTAAAGGCTGCCTCAAAGGCCGCGTTCGGCCACAATAATAATAGAAAGAGTTCCGATGGCAGGCATCGAGCATATCTCCGTCGAGGCGGACGAAGCGGGCATGCGCCTCGACCGCTGGTTCAAGATCCATTATCCGGGCCTCGGTTTCGGACCGCTGCAAAAGCTGCTGCGTTCCGGTCAGGTGCGCGTCGATGGCGGTCGCGTGAAGAGCGATACGCGTGTGCAGCAGGGGCAGGTGGTGCGCGTGCCGCCGATGGATACGGATGCCAAGAAAGGCCCGATCGCCGGCAAGGATCTGAAACACGGCAGCGATTACGAGCTTCTGCAGCGCATGGTGCTGCATGAGGACGACAAGGTGATCGTGCTGAACAAGCCCGCCGGCCTTGCCGTGCAGGGCGGTTCGGGCGTGACGCGCCATATCGACCAGATGCTGGAGGCATGGACCAACCAGAAGGGCGAAAAGCCGCGTCTTGTGCATCGCCTCGACCGCGATACATCCGGTGTGCTGGTGATTGCCCGCACCCGAGGTGCCGCCCAGAAACTGACGGCCGCTTTTCGCGAGCGCGACACCAAGAAGACCTACTGGTCGCTGGTGAAGGGTGTGCCGCGCAAGCGCTCCGACAAGCTTTCGACATGGCTGGTGAAAGAACAGACGCCGGATGGCGACCGCATGCGCATCGCCAAACATGGCGAGGCGGACGCCGATCACGCCGTCTCCTATTACCGTGTGCTGGAAACGGCGGCGCAATCGCTCTCATGGCTCGAGATGGAGCCCTATACGGGCCGTACCCACCAGCTGCGTGTGCATGCGCTTTATATCGGTCACCCGATCATCGGCGATCCAAAATATCAGGATGACGATATCAACTGGCCATTCCCGGGCGGCATCCAGAAGAAGCTGCACCTGCATGCCCGCCATATCGACATTCCACATCCGAACGGCGGACGTCTGCGTGTGACCGCGCCTTTGCCGCCGCATATGGTTCAGAGCTGGAACCTGCTTGGTTTCGACATGGAAAACGGCGCGCGGGACGACGAGGAATGAAGCTCGTTCTTTTCGACTGCGACGGCACGCTGGTCGACAGCGCCGGGCTGATCCACGAAACCATGCGCCGCACCTTTGTCGCCTTCAACAAGCCGGAGCCGAGTTTCGAGGCGACCAAATCGATCATTGGGCTGACGCTCGATATCGCCATTGCCCGGATTGACGGTAAGGCACATGCCGATGACGAAGCCGTGGCGATGATGGCGCATTACAAGTCGCTGTTTACCGTCGTGCGCACCGACCTCGACTTTAAGGAACCGTTGTTCGACGGTATCGAGGACCTCCTGGAGGCGATCGGCCCGCGTGATGATCTGCTGATCGGCGCTGTTACCGGAAAATCCCGCCGCGGGCTGGATATGGTGATGAATACTCATGCATTCGGCAAATATTTCGTCGTTGGCCGCACCGCCGATGATTGCCCGTCGAAACCGCACCCGGCCATGGTGACCGAATGCTGCGACGTGATGGGTGTGGCACCGACCAATACCCTTGTCATCGGTGATGCCATCTACGATATGCAGATGGCAAAAGCGGCTGGCGCGACCGCCATCGGTGTTGCCTGGGGTTATGCCTCGATTGCCGAACTGAACGAGGCGGGTGCCGACCATATCGTTCACCATCCACGCGAATTGCTGCCGCTGATCGGCTGAGGTTTTTATGCGCGACATTCTTTCCGACACGAATATCGAACTCACCCACGAGGATCCGACGCGGCGCGCGCAGATCCAGATGCAAAAGCCGCTGCCGAAGCGGTTTTACAAGGATGTAACGGTCGCAGTGTCTGACGATGGTCACGCCATTCATCTCGACGGTCGGGCAGTGAAGACGCCGGCGAAAAACCAGCTTGTTGCCCCGACGGCAGCGCTGGCTGACCTCTTGCGCGGCGAATGGGACGAGCAGACGGAGGTCGTCAATCCGGCGACCATGCCGATCACCCGCCTCGTCAACACCGCGATTGACGGCATTGCCAGCGATCCGCAGGCCGTGGTGGAAGACATGCTGCGCTTTTCTGCAAGCGACGCGCTCTGTTACCGCGCCGATCAGCCGGAGGGTCTGGTCGAGCGCCAGCGCGCTCAGTGGGATCCGGTTTTGGACTGGGCCGCAAACGATCTCGGCGCGCGTTTCATCCTGATCGAAGGCATCATGCCGCAGGAACAGCCGCGCGAGGCGATTTCCGCCTTTGGTGCGCGTCTGCGCAACCACGAAAGCCCGGTGGCGCTGGCGGCACTGCACACGATCACGTCGCTGACCGGTTCGGCCATTCTGGCGCTGGCCTTTGCCGAAGGTCGTCTTTCCATGGACGAGGCCTGGGCGCTTGCCCATCTCGACGAGGACTGGACGATCGAGCACTGGGGCACGGACGAGGAAGCGGAAGCGCGCCGCGCCAATCGGTATGTGGACATGACGGCGGCGGCGCAGAGTTTTCAGGCGCTGAAATCCTAACCGGATCGGTTGCTGTTTAACCGAATTCTAACCGTGAAAGCGGATCATCCCGGATGTGTCGTCATCCGGGCTTTGTATCCATGTTCCGCTCCGCCTGCCGTCTTCTGATCGTTGTGTCCGCCGCGCTTCCGCTGATGTCCTTCAGCATGAAGACGGCGGAGAATACCCGTGGCAGCGGGCCGCTTTACGATGTCCGTGGCGCGTTCGTGGCGGCCAAGCCGGACATTCCCGCCGGCCTGATCGCCGGGACAGATCGGCGCATCGACGCTGCCATTCGCTCGACCGTGCGCAGCATGTCGCTGCCGCGTGCCATTCTGACCGTGCGGATCACCCGCGCCGCTGGCCTGCCGATCCTGTTCGGGCGGCGTCATGAGGCGAAGGTGACGGTGGACGCGACCTCGGTGACCACGGGTGAGCGGATTGCCAGTGCAACGTTTACGGTTTCGACCACGGTCTTCGGCAAGGACAATGGGGGTGAGGATGCCCTGGCGGCAAGGATTGCCGACCGGGTGGCAGCCGAGTTCAAGCTCAATGGTGGACGCCAGACAACTATCGCTTCGGCGCTGGCCGGACGCTGATTTTTGATGTTGGCGTCACTGTTTCGCCGCGCCGATTGATTTCCTGACAGTTTCGGTGGAGTTTGATGTGTGCCAATTTCGGCATGGCGCGTGAGGTGCGCGATTCTCGTCAGGGAGAGACACATGCAGTTTTTCGACAGATTGGGTGCATATCGCCCGCAGGCGCTGGCCGTGCTGCGTATCATCGCGGCGTTGCTGTTCATCGAACACGGCACGATGAAGCTGTTCGGGTTTCCGGCGGCGATGGGTGAGGGCGCACTTCCGCCGCTGATGCTGGTTGCAGCACTGCTGGAAGTGATCGGCGGCGCGCTGCTGGTGATCGGCCTGTTCACGCGGCCGGTGGCCTTCATTCTCGCCGGCCAGATGGCGGTGGCCTATTTCATGGCGCATGCGTCGAAGGGTTTCTGGCCGGCGCTGAACGGTGGTGAGCCTGCCATCCTGTTCTGCTTCATCTTCCTGTATCTGGTCTGCGCAGGGCCGGGTGCATGGGCTGTGGACAAGCGCTGAATGCAAAACGCCCGCGCTGTTTTCGGCGCGGGCGTTTTCGATTGGATGGTTTCGGCTGCGTTTAGCCGAGGCGCTCGGCATGCCAGCGCAGGTGATCGTCCATGAAGGTCGATATGAAATAGTAGGAGTGGTCATACCGCTCGTGCATGCGCAGTGTCAGGCCGATATCGGTACCCTTGATGGCTTCCTCGAACAGTTTTGGGCGCAGGCCTGTTTCGAGAAAGCTGTCGGCGAGACCTTGATCGATAAGGAATTCCGGAAAGCGGGCGCCGTTCTTCACCAATGCGCAGGCATCGTACTGGCGCCATGCGGTTTGATCCGGGCCGAGGTATTTTTCGAGCGCGGGAGCCGACCAGTCTGCCGTCGAGGGTTCGACGATCGGGGCGAAAGCGGAGCAGCTCTTGAAGCGATCAGGGTTCTTCAGTGCGATCGTCATGGCGCCGTGGCCGCCCATCGAATGCCCGAAAATGCCCTGGCGGGACATGTCCATGCGAAAATGCTGGCTGGCGAAATTGGGCAGTTCCTCGGTGATGTAGGTGTACATCTGATAGTGTTCGGCCCAAGGCTTTTCCGTCGCATCAAGATAAAAGCCGGCGCCCTTGCCCATCTGCCAGTTGGTCAGTTCATCGGCGACGTCATTGCCGCGCGGGCTGGTGTCGGGGCAGACGATGATGAGGCCCAGTTCGGCGGCGAGACGACGGTATTCGCCCTTTTCCATGACGTTGGCATGGGTGCAGGTGAGGCCGGAGAGATACCAGAGGACCGGGCGCGGTTCGGTGATCGCCTGCGGCGGCACGAAGACGGCAAAGGTCATCTCGCATTTCAGCGCTTCCGAATCGTGGGCGAACACGCCCTGCATGCCGCCAAAGGCGGTGTTCTGGGAGAGGACCTTCATCGTCGGGTTCCTTATTCTTGAGGTTCAGCTTGCCAGCGAAACGACGGCGTTGACTGCAGCGGCTACCAGTATGGTGTTGAAAAAGAAAGACACGACCGAGTGCAGGAGGTTGATTTTGCGCATGTCAGTGGCGGTGATTTCCACGTCGGAAGTCTGGGCGGTCATGCCGATAATGTAGGAGAAGTAGAGGAAGTCATAAGCCGATGGGCGCTCCGTGCCGGGGAAATCCAGCCCGCCGACCGGCTTGTCGTCACTCAGGTCGCCCGGCCGCCAGTAGAGATGGGCGTAATGCAGGGCGAACATGGTGTGGATGGAAAACCAGCCGAGAATGACAGCCGCAAAACCGATGGCGACATCCAGAATGCCGGAGGACTGCTTGTCGTTCAACGCCTCGAACAGGGTGATGAGCGCGACCACAGCCGCAATCAGGGTGACCGCGAGGATGATCGGTGCCGGTTCATCGGTATTCTGGCCGCTCGCCTCGAAACGGTCGGCATCGAGACGTGGAATGCGCTCCGCTATCAAGACCAGATAGACAACGAAAAAGGTGATGGCCGACAGGGCGGCTGCGAGGTTGGGAACCAGCCAGACGAGCACGGGCAGAGCGATGACCGCTGCGATGGCGGCAACGAAGAACGGGCCGTGGCGTTGATGCCGCCATTGCCACCATGGGGTTTTGCCTGCGCTATCTGCCACCCAGACCCTCCCGGTTTGCTGGCTTAGACTGCAGATTTGGCGCGGCGGCAGAACCTGTCCAGTGTTTCCAGAAATTTCGAGCGGTCGCGGGGAGAGAAGGCAGCGTTGTAACCCTTGCTTTCACCGGTCTCGCGCAGGTGCTGGCCGAGATCGCGCATGGCACTGGCCATACCGATATTGCTTTCATCGAAGACGCGGCCCGTCGGGCCGGTGACGAGAGAGCCGTTGGCGACGCAGCGCACGGCAAGCGGCACATCGGCGGTGACGACGATATCGTTTGCACCCGCATGTTCGGCGATCCAGTCGTCGGCGGCATCGAAACTGGCCGAGACGATGACGTTTTTCACCATCGGGTCACGCGACGGACGCAGGCCCGAATTGGCGACAAAGGTCACTTCGAGATTGTGGCGCTCGGCTACTTTCAGGATTTCCGGTTTGACCGGGCAGGCATCGGCATCGACGTAGATTTGCGGCATGGGCTCATTCGTGGATGTGGTCATGGTGGTTTCTCTAGCGCTATGCCGGAAATCTATCAATCTTCAGGGTTGCGCCGACGTGCAAACATGCTTTGTTTCCTGTCATGGCTGCGCCTATACTGTTGACACCAACCTCAAGGGCAAAAGCATGTCCGAAGAAGCCGAGTTTCCGAAACAGTTGATTGGATACATGTCGTCCATCATCGATGGCATGAAGACACTGAATGTGCAGGTCGGTCGTAGCATCGACACGACAGCGCGCTTCGAAGCCGAATTTTTCAAGATCAACCGCCAGTACAATACGCTGACGGAGATGGTGATGAAATTTCAAGCCGAAACGAGGCAAGGGCTGTTGGCCCTCGACACTCGGCTGGATGCTGTTTTGCGTCGCTTGGATGAGGTTGAGAGCGTCAGTCATGAGAACGCTGACATCATCAAGGAATTGCGGGTTGAAGGCAATCGCCAGCACAACGAAGTTTTGAACGCCATACAATCCGGCTTGCAGAATAAAACAGCGTTGGATGAGCTGGAAGAGCGTGTTGCCGAGCTGGAGCGACGTATGGCTGCGAGGTGACTTTCGCGATCTTGGAGCTAGGCCGCGAAAGTCTTTATGGCGCCATCAGGCAGATGCGGGTCGCCGCACCATGTCCACATGCGGAATGCCATCTTCCAGATATTCCTCCGACGTGCGCTCGAAACCGAACGAGCCGTAGAATTTCTGCAGATGCGCCTGTGCGGAAATCTCGATCGCCTCGCCGGGATAGGCTTTTTCGCATTCGATGACCGCTTCGCGCATCAGGGCGTCGCCGAGGCGTTTGCCGCGATGGTTCGGCGAGACCGCGACGCGGCCGATGCGGGGCAGTACATCCGGCGACGGGCGCCAGAGGCGGGCGCAGGCCAGCAGGTCGGCTCCGTCGAACAGGCGAAGATGGAGGCAGTCCGTATCGTTGCCGTCGAGTTCGGGATAGGCGCATTCCTGCTCGACGACAAACACGTCCACGCGCATTTTCAGCATGACGTAGAGTTCGACGGCGGAGAAATCTTCCAGTCTCCGCACGTCGGTTGTGTAGGCGGGTGAGGTGGTCAATAAATCACCACGCCGCGAATGCTTTCGCCCGAATGCATCAGCTCGAACCCCTTGTTGATGTCTTCAAGCGGCATCGTGTGGGTGATCATCGGATCGATCTGGATTTTTCCCTCCATGTACCAGTCGACAATTTTTGGCACGTCGGTACGGCCGCGCGCGCCACCGAACGCCGTGCCCATCCAGTTGCGGCCGGTGACCAGCTGGAACGGACGCGTGGAAATCTCCTGACCGGCACCCGCAACCCCGATGATGACCGACTTGCCCCAGCCGCGATGCGAGCTTTCCAGTGCCTGCCGCATGACCTTGGTATTGCCGGTGCAATCGAACGTGTAATCGGCGCCACCGATAAGGTCGCCGTTACGCTTGGTCATATTGACGAGGTAAGGCACGATGTCGTCGCCGACTTCTTTCGGATTGACGAAATGCGTCATGCCGAACTTTTCGCCCCAGGCCTTGCGGTCGTTGTTGATGTCGACGCCGATGATCATGTCGGCACCGGCAAGACGCAGGCCCTGCAGCACGTTGAGGCCGATGCCGCCGAGACCGAAAACGATTGCCGTCGAGCCGATCTCCACCTTGGCCGTGTTGATCACCGCGCCGATGCCGGTGGTGACACCGCAGCCGATGTAACAAACCTTGTCGAACGGGGCGTCGGGGTTGATCTTGGCCAGCGCGATCTCCGGCAGGACCGTAAAATTCGCGAAGGTCGAGCAGCCCATGTAATGGTGGATCTTGTCCTTGCCGATGGAAAAGCGGCTCGTGCCGTCCGGCATCACGCCCTGTCCCTGGGTAGCGCGGATGGAGGTGCACAGGTTGGTTTTTCGCGAGGTGCAGGAATAACACTCGCGGCATTCCGGCGTGTAGAGCGGAATGACGTGATCACCCTTTTTCAGCGAGGTGACGCCGGGGCCGACATCAACGACGATACCGGCACCCTCATGGCCGAGAATGGCCGGGAACAGGCCTTCCGGATCGGCGCCGGACAGCGTGAAATCGTCGGTGTGGCAGATGCCGGTGGCCTTGACCTCGATCAGCACTTCGCCGGCCTTGGGGCCGTCCAGCTGCACGGTCATCACTTCCAGCGGCTTGCCGGCCTGAACGGCCACGGCGGCACGTACGTCCATCCTGTCTCTCCTAGCTATCTGTCAGAATCTGTTCGGACATTCGCATAGGAACACCATCCGGCTCAAGCCGGATAGAGGCATGACAGGTCGCAATTCGGTGATTGCGTCACAGATCGATCAACGGCACCTGCGGCGCTGCCGTTTCCGGCACGATGCCGGTGCGGCGCGGGTCATCGAGCACTTCCACCATGATCTTGTAGGGCGTGAAGCCCATGCGCTTGTAGAAGGGCAGTGCCGAGGGCGAATCGAGATGGCAGGTATGGACCCAGAAACGCTCGATCGGACGTGCCCAAGCCTTTTCGATGGCATGGTTCATCAGGAAACGACCGTAACCCTTGCCGGTGGCATCATCGATCAAGCCGAAATAGGCGAGTTCGCACTCATTCTCTTCGGTGAAGTTGAGTTCCAGCAATCCGATACGACGACCGGATTCCTTGAGGATATAAACGGCGACACGCGGATCGTTGAGAATGCTTGCCAGTCGTTCATCCGACATCGTCAGGCGCGCCGACCATAGCCATTGTGCGCCGACATTGCGAAAAAGCTCACGATATTCGTTGAGGTCCGGTTGGTGCCAATGACGCAGCGTCAACGCTTCATCGCCGGGTGCCAAAGGCAATTGCGGACGCTCACGCATCTCCAGGCAGGTGACGACGGTGGCAATCGTGCCGGCAGGCATGTCCGAATAGCCGAGTGGGAGAATGGGGTTTTCTGTTTTCATGGGATCCAGTTGGAGGCGGTGAGGGACATGGGTGTCAGTATAAGAACATTAGTGGAAGAGAATTTTGCAAGCGTTAATAACGGCATAGGAATGGACGACAATTGCCGAATAAAGTCCGAATCCAGCCATCAGGCGTTCGCCGGGCTGCATGGCGTCGAGTTCGTCGCGCATGACGTTGGCGCGGAAGCCGATCAGGCTGATCAGCGTGATGATGGCAAGACCGGCCATGAGGGCAGTGACCGGCACGCCGATCTGGTAACCGACGAGGAGCACGATCAGCGTGAGGCCAAAACTGCCGAGCATTTGCATGCCGCGTCCCGGAAAGACCTGGCGAACCACCTGTCCGCCGTCAAACCGTGACATCGGCAGCAGGTTGAGCAGGTTGAAGGCACCAAGGATGAGAAGCAGGAGGGCGGCCGGCAGATGAATAACGCCTGGAAGAACGCCGGTGTCAAAATCGGAAAGATGAAGCACCAGAAGGAGAATAGGCACGAAAAAAGCCGAAAGACCTGCCCCCATCAGCGCACAGGTGGCAATTTCGAAGCGGCTGCGATACGGCCGCCCCCCGACCGCGATGCCACCCAGCATCGGCACGAAAATCATCATCACCCTCTCATGGCCGAATGTCCTGTAGGCGACGATATGGCCAAGCTCATGCAGGATGATGACGGTGGTCAGGATGATCGAGATGGCCAGCCCCTGTTGTGTGAGGCCGAAGAACGGCCAGAGCATGAGGGTGGAAAGCATGGCGAGCGCCAGTTGCACGAGCGGATGGGTGAACAGGCTACGATCCCTGCGCCGACCGGTTTCCAGCCATGATTCGAGCGCTGCCATTTCCCGCCGCATGGCGAAAAAACGAAAGAGGTAAAAGGCGAGGCCGCGATAGTGGTCGCTCTGGCTGAAGGTGACGGTGGAGCCGCCATCGGATCGCTCGATGCGTCGATCGTCCTGAAAACGGTTCCAGAAGGCATTGGTAAGCGTACTGTCGGCAATGATTCGCGACGAGCTGGTGTACATGGCGCCATCCGCGACCTGTTCCTTCATCTCGTAAAGTCGTCGAACCGGCTGACCACGACGATCTGGATATCGCATGCTCATTTCCACAAGCCCGTTATCCAGCCCTTCGGAGGGGCCGTAGCGCACGGCGGTCACATCCGGGCTCCATTCCACCAGATGGCCTTGCGGCCGGATGGCGTGCCACAGCTTTGCCGGATCATGTGGCAGCACGCGGCGCATGGTGATGGTGCGCTGGCCAAGCGGCGCTGCCATCATCAGCCACAAAAGGCCGAGATTGATCGACAGAAGCAGGATGATGGACATGATTGTCGTCAAGGCAGGCCACTCCAGCCGCTCGCCGCGGACGAAATTCGGGTTGGCCTACATTATGACACAGGATCATTCCGCTTCGGTTGAGGCGAAAGATGGCATTTGAGCGATTACGAAAATGGGACGGGTCATGCTGCCTGGCAAGCCGCTCCCGTGGTTTTCTCCAGCAAGGCCTCGTCCGAAGCTTTCAGCCACCGCCCCCTGTCGCCCCCGTTTCCGGCGGGCGCGCGCAACTGCAATGTCGACACGAGATCATTCCAGCCATGGTGATGTTCGCCAGGCTGGGCGAGGGCGTCGATCGCCCGCAAGACGTCGCGCTCTATCGCCGACATGAGAATGCGGCCGCCTTCACAGGCGCTGCGCAGGACACGCCAGAGATAATGGAGGTCGGCCAGGTCCATGCCCGGATTGCGGCTGGGACGGCTAAGCGCATAGGCGTTGCGGCTGTTGGGCTGCAGGCCGATGAACATCTGTTCGAGCGCAAAAGCATAAAGCCGGTCGGGTGCGGATGCCGCCATATCCAACGCGTGCAGGATGATTTCCAGTTCCAGTGGCGTAGTGACGATCGCATCGACGGACAGTGTTGCGATCAGCCATTCGGCATTGGTGGCGTCGAGCCAGCCGCGCGGGTGCTGCCGATGGACGGCATAGGCAGCGATGCTCTCGACCACATAGCTATCCCATTGCGGGCAGGAAGAGGCGCAGGCGCGGTGAATGGCCAAAAGCAGACATGCGTCATCCTCCGTGCGGATGCCGTCTGAAAACGCATGCTTACGCAGCATCATAAGGTCGTCGACGTCAAGTCGACGTTTCCCGGCGATGACACATGCCGGGAAAGAAAAGCGACCATCGCTCATCTTTATCTCCGTTTCATCATGAAACTAAATGGAGCATAGACGCCAGACGTTGAGGTCCCGACAACGAGCGCGGTTAACGAATGCCAGCTTCAATGTTTTCAGCTGCGGCCGACTGTGCCACTCTGATGCGCTCACGCCAGATAATGAAGAGGCCGGAAGCAACGATGATGGTTATGCCGAGCCATTTGGATGCAGTCGGAAAATCGCCGAACAAGGCGTAACCGAGCACGGTGGCCGAAATGATCTCGAAATACTGGAACGGGGCGAGCAGCGACAGCGGCGCCAGGCGGAAGGCGTTGACCACGACAAGGTGGATATAGCCGGAAATCGCGCCAAGGGTGATGAGGAGGGTGAGGCCGAGCGCGGAGGCCGGCAGGCTGATCTCGAAATCGGGCATGGCAAGACCCTCGCCGATACCAAGCGCAACGGCGCAGAACACGGTGCCGCCAAGGCCCGCCATGGTCTGCATGACGAGCGGGCTGTCGCCATCGCCCAGCGCGCGGTTCATGAACAGGTAGAGGGTGAACAGAAAAGCGCAGGCGACCGGCAAAAGCGCCGTGAGGCCAAAAATGGCGTAGCTGGGCTGGATGACGATCATGGCGCCGCCGAAGCCGACGGCGATGGCCGTCCAGCGCCGCCAGCCGACCCGGTCGCCGAGAAAGATGGCCGACATCAGTGTGAGCATGAACGGCTCGACAAAATAGATGGCGAACACGTCGGCGAGCGGCATGTATTTGACGGCGGTGAAGAACATCAGGCTGGCCGCGCCATGAATGACGCCGCGCAGCAGGTTCATCCATGGTCGCCTGGCTGTGATGCGGCCGCCATTGGCGTAAAGCATCAGCGGCAGAAGCGCGACGAGCTGAAAAAAGAACCGGTAGAAGGTGACTTGGCCCGGCGACATGGTCTCGAAAGTCGCCATGTATTTGGCGATCGCATCCATGATCGGCAGCACGAGCATGCAACTTGCCATCAGGGCCATGCCCTTCAGCGGATTTTCAGCAGTGAGGGCGTTCATCTGGTTACCTTCGCGTGGCCTGCACTCCTGTGGAGCACGGGTTTCGGCGGCTTGCAAGCCACCGAAGGCGCGATCAGGCCGAGGTGATGCCGGCTTTCTCGCAGGCGAACTGCACGGCGGACGAAACGGCCGCGAATTTCTCCGCCTGCCAGGCGAGATAATCGTTCACGAGCAGCGGCGAAATCCAGCATTCACCGCGATTGATGTTGGCCTGCCAGCCGATCAGCCCCTGTTCCTTTGCGCGCGAAAACAGCCGCACGGCGTGGGTGGTGGATACGACATAGCGCTTGGCCACTTCGGTGGCCGAGACATTGCCGATCCAGATCGGGGCCGAGCCGAGCTCGCCGCGCGGCACGCGGGCCAACAGATCGTGAATGACGCTGCTGCCCGAATCGGACTTGGTGAAACCGGCAATGGTTTCCGGCGGGTTGCGCCATTTTGTATTGTGCAGAAGCAGGCGCGCGAAACGCGGCTGGGCAAGATGCAGGAGGCGCGGATGTGCGGCAAGCAGTGCCGCCCTATTGCCACCATCCATGCAGTCGAGACCGCGCGAATGCGTGTCGAAATAAAAGCGGATCAGCTGCTCGGTATCGGTCGTGGCGCGAAAGGCGCGGCTGCGGCGATCACCTTCATCGAGCGGTTCGACGAAATTGTAGTGTCGCATCTCGATAAGGAAGGCGAGAACAGTGTTCTTGCTGGCTGCGGGCGTGCCTTCGAAGAAACGCAGAAGATTTGTGGCGGTGACACCCGGTCTCGCAGGGTCGAGCGTATGCTCGAGATGCAGCGCCATGGCGGCATGGCTGAGCATGAAGCGCTGTATATCCGCGACATAACGAACGCGCTTGGGCAAGAGCCGATGCGCTTCCAGAAGTTCCGTCGCGGTGAGATGCTGGCCATCGCGAAAATGTGGAAGGGCAAAAAGAGAATCGGCGTCATAGGCGCGAGGCACCTGATTCAAAAATCCACTCTGGGCAGGCGCGGCGCAAGTCGCTTGCATGACACTCCCGGGCAATCGTTAAGCCTTTGCCGTTTCGAAATCCTGCCGACAAAGTTGCAGTTTGCGGACTTTACCATCAATACTTATCGATGGGATCACGGCAATATCGCGAACAGCCCAAGCTTAAGATAGCGCATTAAAAAACCCCGTCAAACCAAATGGTCTGCGGGGGTTTCTTAATTTTGGTGCGGTCGAGAAGACTCGAACTTCCACGGGTTGCCCCACAGCGACCTCAACGCTGCGCGTCTACCAATTCCGCCACGACCGCATCGTGGTAGATGCCGACTTGCGCCGGCGAGGGAGCATTTAGCAAAAGGATTTTGCGGGCACAAGAGGACCGTGACAGATTTTTGAAGATAAAATCCGCCTGTGAATTCCTATATAGAGATGATAGGCAAAAAGTCCCGGGTTTGCAGGGCTTTCCGCCGCCAAGGCCTCGAAAAATATGGATAAAAAATATGTCGACGCGCACCGATCTCGATGTTTCGATGTTTCCACAGGCAGGTTTTCCACCGATCCGCTGGCGAATCTCAGACTGTCCCATCGGCTACGAGGACGCCGTAGCCGAAATGGAACGCGAAGTGACCGCGATCGCAGAGGGAAAAGCCGACGAACTCGTCTGGCTTCTGGAGCACCCGCCGCTCTATACGGCCGGCACCAGCGCCAATGCGGCCGACCTGATCGAGCCGAACCGCTTTCCGGTATTTTCCACCGGGCGGGGCGGTGAATACACTTATCATGGGCCGGGGCAGCGGGTTGCCTATGTCATGCTCGACCTGAAACGCCGCCGGCCGGATGTGCGCGCCTATGTGGCGGCGCTGGAAGAAGTCATCATCCGCACGCTCGATTCGATGAATGTGCGGGGCGAGCGGCGCGAGGATCGTGTCGGGGTTTGGGTGAAGCGGCCGGAAAAGCCGCTTCTGTTCGATGGCAGCATGGCGGAAGACAAGATCGCCGCCTTCGGGATACGCCTGCGCCGCTGGGTGAGTTTTCACGGGCTGGCGCTGAATGTGGAACCGGATCTTTCCCATTTCGACGGTATCGTGCCCTGCGGCATCAGCGGTTATGGCGTCACCAGCCTTGTCGATCTCGGCCTGCCGGTGATGATGGCGGATGTGGATTTTCGCCTGCGCGAGGCTTTTGAAAGCGTTTTTGGCGCGACGATTTCGGAAACGCTGCTGCAGGCGGAGGCCTCGTGAGGCGGCAATAGCTTGAGGCAGGATGTTGCGGCATACATCCTTCTCCCCGTTTTGACGGGGAGAAGGTGCCGGCAGGCGGATGAGGGGCAATCTCAGGCTCAGCGTTCGCGGCTGCCCCTCATCCCCTCGCTGTCGCTCCGGACCTTCTCCCCGCATGCGGGGAGAAGGGGCAAGCGGCATCGGCAGTTTTAAAGTGTCTGTGCCGCGTTGATCGACGAGACGAAGCGCTTTGTGCGTTCGTGGGCAGGGTTGCGAAACACCTGTTCGGCATTGCCGGTTTCCACCACCTGTCCCGCTTCCAGAAACACGACGAGATTGGCGACCTGTGAAGCGAGGCGCAGATCATGGGTTGCCATGACCATGGTCGTGCCTTCCTTGGCCAGCGTGCCCAGCACGTCGACCACTTCCGCCGACAGTTCCGGGTCGAGCGCCGACGTGGGTTCATCGCAAAGCAGAACTTTTGGCGATGGCGCAAGGGCGCGCGCGATCGCGACGCGCTGCTGCTGGCCGCCGGAAAGGTTTGCCGGCCATGCATCGGCCTTGTGCGCCATGCCGACCTTGGTCAGCAGTTCCATGGCGCGGGTCTTTGCCTTTTCGCGCGACCATTTCTGCACGACCAGCAGGCCTTCCATGACGTTCTCGATCGCCGTGCGATGCGGGAATAGCTGAAAGTTCTGAAAAACCATGCCGGTCTGGCTGCGCAGTTTTTGCACCGAGGACCAAGCGGCCTTTTTGCCCGGCGCGAAGGTGACAGCTTCGTCGCCGATGCGCACCGTGCCGGCGGTCGGCTGTTCAAGCAGGTTGATGCAGCGGAGCAGGGTGCTCTTGCCGCCGCCGGAGGGACCGACGAGGGCGGTGACGCTGCCTTCCGGGAATTGCAGCGAGATATCCTTGAGGATGACGGCGTCGCCGAATTTCTTTTCGATGTGGGAAAGCTCGATCATCGGTTGGCCTCCAGCATGCCGCCGTAACGGGCGAAACGGACTTCCAGCCGCGATTGCAGGTGCGACAGAACCGAACTCAACGCCAGATAGATGAGGGCGGCCTCGATATAGAGGATGAGCGGCTCATAGGTGGTGGCAACGATGCGCTGTGCAGACTGAAACAGTTCCGGCACGGTGATGGCCGCGGCAAGCGACGTGTCCTTCACCAGCGAAATAAACGTATTCGACAGCGGCGGCACCGAAACGCGTCCCGCCTGCGGCAGGATGGTGCGGCGCATGGCCTGTGACCAGTTCATGCCGGTGGAATAGGCGGCTTCCCACTGGCCTTTCGGCACCGACGAAATGGCTGCGCGGATGATTTCCGACGTATAGGCGCCGACATTCAGCGTGAAGCCGATCAGTGCCGCCGGAAAGGCATCGAGCAGGATGCCGATGCTGGGCAGGCCGTAAAAGATCACGAAGAGCTGCACCAGCAGCGGCGTGCCACGGATGATCCAGACATAGAAGCGGGCGATCGCAGCGACCGGCATCGGCCCGAACAGGCGGGCAACGGCGGTCAGGAGGCCGAGCGCGAGGCCGAGGGTGAAGGAGAGAAGTGTCAGCGGGATGGTGAATTTCACGCCGGCCCAAAGCAGGGTGGGCAGCGAATCCATCATCAATTGAAGCCAATGCGGCACGGCGGAACCTCAAAAAATACGACGCCCGACGAAAATCGCCGGGCGTGTTTGAAAACCGATCATGACGTAATTTTCGTCAGCAGAACAGAGTTCTTACTTCGAGACGTCTGCGCCGAAATATTTGTCGGAGATCGTCTTGTAGGTGCCGTCGGCCTTGATGTCGGCGAGCGCCTTGTTGATGGCGGCCACCAGATCGTCATCGCCCTTGCGAACGATGATGCCGGAATAGTCGGCATCGGCCTTTTCAGCGACGATCTTCACCGGTGCCTGAGGCTGCTTCTTCTTGAAGTCGAGGAAGGACAGGCTGTCATTGACGGTGGCTTCGGCGCGACCGGTCAGGACGAGCTGGATCGACTGGTCGAAACCATCTGTGCCGACCAGTTCTGCACCGGCAGCTTCGGCGAGTTTGCCAAAGTTGCTGGTCAACGACTGGGCCGACTTCTTGCCCTTGAGATCTTCGAACGACTTGATGTCGCTGTTCTTCTCGCTAACGATCAGCACGGCCTTGGAGGCGATATAGGGCTCGGAGAAGGCGTATTTCTGCTTGCGCGCTTCGGTGATGCCAACCTGGTTGATGACGGCGTCGTAACGCTTGACGTCGAGGCCGGCGATCAGGCCATCCCACTTGCCTTCGACGAACTCGGCCTTGACGCCGAGCTTTTTGGCGACGGCTTCACCGATCTCGACATCGAAGCCGACCAGCTTGTTGGCGGCATCGTGGAAGGTGAAGGGTGCGTATGTGCCTTCGGTGCCGATCTTGATCACACCGGCGGCCTTGATCTGATCGAGGTTTTCACCGGCGAGCGACGGGGTGATGGCGACAGCCTGCAGCACGGCGGCAGCGGCGATGGTTTTCAGCCAGTTCATTTTGCATTTCCTTATCATCAGCCGGTCAGTCTGGCCGGTATTCGTTCGATGCCGTGTTATCTAGGAAAGTTTTGGAGTTTGCAGGAGAGGAAAGCGCTAAAAAATCAGGCAGGTGAGAATATTTTGCTCATTTCTGGCCTGTGTTCAGATTCACTTGAAAAGAGGGCCGCAATGCACGGCCCTCGACCTGACGAATGGCAGATTTCAGACGGAGCGCGTAAGGCCACCATCAACCTTGAGATTTTGGCCGGTGATGTAACCCGCGCCTTCAGATGCCAGGAACGCGACGGTGGCGGCGATCTCGTCGCTGGTGCCGTAGCGCTTCATCGGTACGCTGTCGCGGCGCTCTTCCGTCGCCGGCAGGCTATCGATCCAGCCCGGAAGAACATTATTCATGCGGATATTGTCGCCCGCATAAGTGTCGGCAAAGATCTTGGTGTAGGAGGCGAGGCCGGCGCGGAAGACGGCCGAGGTCGGGAACATCGCCGCCGGCTCGAACGCCCAGGCGGTGGAGATATTGACGATGGCGCCGGATTTCTGGGCCTGCATGATCGGCGTTACGAGACGCACCGGACGGATGACGTTCATCAGGTAGACGTCGAGGCCGGTATGCCATTGCTCGTCGGTGATTTCGATGATCTGCGCACGTGGGCCGTGACCGGCGCTGTTGACCAGAACGTCGATACGGCCCCATGTGTCCGTCACCGTGTCCACGAGGCGCTGCAAGTCGTCATTCGACTGGTTGGAGCCGGTTATGCCGATGCCGCCGAGTTCGGCTGCCAATGCCTCGCCCTTGCCGGAGGAGGAGAGGATGGCGACCTTGAAACCATCCGCCGCCAGCCGCCTTGCGCTTGCTGCACCCATGCCGCTGCCGCCAGCAGTGATGATCGCGACTTTTTCCGTTGCCATGTGTTTCTCCTCGTCATGGATCCAATTCGAGGCCGAACCTAGCACCGGCTTTGCACGCAGGCGAGCGAGTTGGGCTGTCAGCGCTTGCAGAAAAACTGATCGCTGAAGTCGACTTGCCTAACGAAAAAGGGCCGCCCTTTCGGACAGCCCTTGGTTTGTTTGCTTCGCTACCAGGTTTTATGGCTTGGAAGCGATGGCGGTTTCGCCCGCATCCGTTTCCGCGGTTTCGTCGGCGATCATGCCCTTGCCGTGGCGCTTGCGCCAGTCGCCGAGGAACAGCAGGATCGGAGCAGCGATGAAGACCGACGATAGTGCCGCGACCGCGATGCCGAACACCATCGGGATGGCGAAGCTGGACACGGCGCTGCCGCCCCAGATGGCCATCGGCAGCAGCGAAAGGAAGGCCGTGGCCGACGTGTACAGGCTTCGGGCCAGCGTTTCGTTGATCGATTTGTCGATCAGGTCACGCAGCGGCATCTTCTTGTAGAGGCGCATGTTTTCACGCATGCGGTCATAGACCACGACCTTGTCGTTGACCGAATAACCGACCAGCGTCAGCACGGCGGCAATGGCCGTCAGGTTGAAGTCGAGGCCGGTGATCGCGAAGAAGCCGACTGTCTTCGTGACGTCGAGGATCAGCGTGATCATGGCGCCGACCGCGAACGGCCATTCGAAACGTGCCCAGATATAGATTGTCATGGCGATGGCGGCGAGCGCCAGCGACAGGAAGCCGGCAATCGCCAGCTCTCCCGAGACTTTTGGTCCGACGACTTCGGTACGCGCGACATTGGCGGACGGATCGATCTTGATGACTTCGGCCTTGAGTTTTTCGACAGCGGCCGTCTGGGCCTGCTCGCCACCTTCTTGGCGCTCGACGCGCACGAGAAGGTGGTTGTTGCTGCCGAATTCCTGCAGAGCGACTTCGCCGAGGCCGAGTTCATTCAGGCCCGAACGGAACTTGGCCAGATCCGCTTCCTGCTGGGTGACGACTTCCATCTGGATGCCGCCCTGGAAGTCGACGCCGTAGTTGAGGCCCGGCTTGAAGAACAGCACGATGGAAGCGATCGACAGAAGGATAGACAGACCGATACCGACAAAACGTCCCTTCATGAAGGCGATATTGGTGCCATCCGGAACGAGGTTGATCGGCAAAAGCGGCTTGATCTCGATCTTCTTGAGTTTCTTGCGGGCGGTAATCGCGATCATCAGCACGCGCACGACGGAAACGGCCGTGAACATGGAGATCATGATGCCGAGGCCCATGGTGACGGCAAAACCGCGAACCGGGCCGGAGCCGAACCAGAAGAGCAGGACGGTGGCGATCAGCGCCGTGACGTTACTGTCGACAATGGTGGAATAGGCACGGGCGAAACCGGCGTCGATGGCGGCAAAGGCGCTCTTGCCCTTGCGGGTTTCTTCCTTGATGCGCTCGTTGATGAGGACGTTGGCGTCAACCGCGAGACCGATGCCGAGCACGATACCGGCAATACCCGGCAGCGTCAGCGTCGAGCCGATCAGCGTCAGGCCGGCAAAGGTAAGGATGACGTTGATGGCCAGTGCGAAATTGGCGAGGATGCCCCAGCTTCCGTAAAGGAAGAAGATGAAGGCAACGACGGCACCAAAGCCGATAAGGCCGGTGAAAATACCCATTTCGATGGCGTCGGAACCGAGGTCTGCACCGACGGTGCGTTCTTCGATGACCGTGAGCTTGGCCGGCAGCGAACCGGCACGCAGCAGGGCGCCGAGCGTATTGGCTTCCTGTACGGAAAAACTGCCGGAAATCTGGCCCGAGCCGCCGGTGATCGGCGTCTGGATGACCGGTGCGCTCAAAACCTTGTTGTCGAGGACGATGGCAAAAGGCTTGCCGACGTTCTGCTGGGTGATCTGGGCAAAACGGGCAGCACCCGAGCTGTCGAAGCGGAAGGTGACGATCGGACGCTGAGACTGCTGCTCGAAAGCGGCGCGGGCGTCAGTCAGATGGTCACCCGACAACTCGACGCGGTCGAGAACCGGATATTGCTGGCCCTGTTCGTCGGCGATCATGGTGACGCCGGGTTCACCCTGATTGCCGAGAAGATGAAAACTCATCTTGGCGGTGGAGCCGAGCAACTGGCGCAGGCGCGACGGATCCTGTTCGCCGGGAAGCTGGACGAGAACTCGGTCAGAACCGACGCGCTGGATCGTCGGTTCGGCAACGCCGACCTGGTCAACACGCTGGCGGATGATTTCCAGGCTCTGCTCGACGGCATTGGTGATGTACTGGTTGATGCCGGCATCGGTGTAGTTGAGCGTGATCGTGTTGTCGCGCGGGGTGGCGACATTGAGATCGCTCTGGCCGATGGCGGTTGCGAGGCTGACCGGATTGGAGAGCGTCTGCAACTGGGTTACGGCAGCATCACGGCTCGCAGGGTCGCGCAGTGTAATGGTGATGTTGTCACCGTTGCGACGGATCGCCGAGGTTTCGATGCGCTGGTCGCGCAGAACACGGCGGCTGTCCTGCAAAAGGCTCTGCAGGCGCTCGTTGATCAGATCGGCGCGATCGACTTCCAGCACGAGATGCGAGCCGCCGCGAAGGTCGAGACCGAGGGAAACCTGCGTATGCGGCAACCACGAGGGCAGGCGCGCCAGCATGGACGGTGAAAGGATGTTCGGCAACGCCACGAGCGTGCCGATGAAAATGATGGCGATATAGGTCGCCACCAGCCAGCGGGAGTTTCTCATATATCTGGTCCTGTTACGCGCAGGGCACCGCTTGTGCCGTCAGGAAGCGCTTGTTTTCAGTTCGCGAGCGATAAGGGCGTCACGAAAGACGAGGCGGGCCGCGCGCAAGGGCGTGGTCCGTAAACTGCGAAAGCTGCTGCCGGCGGGCAGTTGAAAGGCCGTGCCAGGCATCGAAGGGATGGGCGAGGGCGTGCGCAGACGCAAGGATGCCATCTGTTGAACCATGCCAAGTCGATTGCTGTTTTTCCGAAACCGCCGTTGCGACCGCGAGACGCGGCTGTTCACGATTGGCGATCTGCAGCGTGTTATCGCCGCCTTCGCTGTCGAACAGCTGGCGGCATTGCTGCAGCATGGAATTGGCGGACTGGAAACCGGCGCCGGAAAAAGCGGCGATCAGCAGAAAGGCGACAAGCGTCGGCCAGCGCGTGACGATGGCAAGGCCATCCGCGCGAAAGGACCGTGCAGCCTTTCTCGTCTCGTGCATTCAAGCTCCGCTAGCGCGTTGAGGCATCCAATTGCGGCGTCTGTTTAACTTTTGGGTAAGAAGGGGTCAATCGCCAATCAATCCCGCAGTGCAACGGTTGCGGCATAATCCCGTGATCTTATGCCGGGCTGACGTTCTTTAGCGCGGCAAAGGCCTGCTCTGAAAACATCGAGAGCGGCTGAGGCAGATCTGACAGATTAAACCAGCCCATTTCGGAGAGCTTGTCCGGCTCGGTCAGCTGCGGTTCTCCAGAAAACGCGCGGGCGACATAGATCATCGAGATCCAGTGCTGGCGGTCCGCCTCTACGAGCGCTTCGATCGTGCAGAGAAAATCAACGGGACCGATGGAAAGCCCCGTCTCTTCCTCGGCCTCGCGGCGAGCGGCTTCAGAGGAGTGCTCCATCTGGTCCACCTTGCCGCCGACGATGTTCCAGTGGCCGGCTTCCGGCGCCTTGACGCGCCGATAGAGCAGAACCCTGCCGTCGGCGCGCTGAATGATCAGACCGCAGCCGACGCCTGGAAAATCGATGCCGGGGAATGCCATGCGTGAAGACCGATCAGGCCTTGGCGGCGATCAGCATGAAGGCCGGGATATCGTCGCCGAAGCCGACCGGGGTCGGGCCGTCGTCGTGATCACGGTGATGACGCTGGCGACGCTGCTGCTCGCGACCGTTATCGTCGTTTGCCGGGTACGGGCGCGCATTACGAGACCCGTTATTCTGTCTGCGGGTATCTTGCTTGGGCTCGGCGTTCACGACTTCGGTCCTTGTGGTTTCGGCAACGGTTTCTGGCTGCTGGCGCGTATTATCGACGGTCTTGGTGTCATCCGAATGACTGGAAGACGCACTGCTGGAAGACCGGCGGCCGCCACGATCACGGCCCTTGTCCTTGTCGCGACCACGATCCCGGTCACGACCCTTGCGACCCTTGTCGCCGCTCTCGTAACTCTCCATCGGTGCACCGAGTTCCGAAAGATCACCGGAGAGCCATTCGATCTTTTCGTTGATCAGCTTTTCGATGGCATCGAGATATTTTGCATCCGACTTGGTCACGACCGTGAATGCCTTGCCGGAGCGACCGGCGCGGCCGGTACGACCGATGCGGTGGACATAGTCTTCCGCGTGGATCGGCACATCAAAATTGAAGACGTGGCTGACGTCAGGAATATCGAGGCCGCGTGCCGCAACGTCGGAGGCAACGAGCAGGGTCAGCTTGTTATCCTTGAAGTTGGCCAGCATCGTCGTGCGCGAACGCTGGTCCATGTCGCCATGCAGCGCGCCGACGGAAAAACCGTGGCGATCGAGCGAACGGAACAGGTCGGCGACATCCTTCTTGCGATTGCAGAAGATAATGGCGTTCTTCAGGTCGTCCTGAGCCTTGATGAGATCGCGCAGCACGGCGCGCTTCTCGTAATCCTTGTTGTGCGAGGCGACGATGCGCTGCGTCACGGTTTTTGCGGTCGAGGACGGCTTGGCCACTTCGACGCGTTCCGGGTTCTGCAGGAAGCGATCGGCCAGCTTCTGGATTTCCGGCGGCATGGTGGCCGAGAAGAACAGCGTCTGACGGGTGAACGGGATCATCTTGGCGATGCGTTCGATATCCGGGATGAACCCCATGTCAAGCATGCGGTCGGCTTCGTCGATGACAAAGACCTCGACGCCGGTCATCAGCAGCTTGCCGCGCTCGCAATGGTCGAGCAGGCGCCCGGGGGTGCAGATCAGCACGTCGGCGCCGCGCTCCAGCTTGCGGTCCTGTTCCTCGAAAGAAACGCCACCGATCAGGAGAGCCACGTTGAGCTTGTGATTCTTGCCGTATTTCTCAAAGTTCTCGGCGACCTGTGCCGCGAGTTCGCGCGTCGGCTCAAGGATCAGCGTGCGTGGCATGCGTGCGCGTGCCCGACCCTTTTCCAAAATGGTCAGCATCGGCAATACGAAGGATGCAGTCTTGCCGGTACCCGTCTGGGCGATGCCGAGGATATCGCGACGCTGAAGCGCCGGCGGTATGGCACCCGCCTGAATAGGCGTGGGCGTGGTGTAGCCCGCGTCGGTGACTGCGGAAAGGACTTTCTGGCTCAGGCCAAGATCAGCAAATGTCGTCAAAGGGAGGTTGTTTCCCGTTCCGGTTCGGTGCGAACACGTGTGAGTCGGGTCTTAGTCCTGCCCGACGATGCGGGCCACATAAAATCAAAAAGACGTCAAGTCAAGAAATGCGACCATATGACGGCAATGTTAGTGAATAAAACGGTGACTTGTTTCTCGGAAGACGCAGCAAAGGCTTTGCGTGGCTGGCAATCGTCAAGCGCGCGATCAGTTCATATAGGTGGTGAGTTTCAAGCCGGCGTTGAGGAAATGGATCGGATTGACGGCCTCGCCATTGCGGCGGACTTCGTAATGGACATGCGGACCGGTGGCGCGCCCGGTGGCACCGGCACGGCCGATCGTGTCTCCGACGGAGATCATCTGGCCCTCGCGAACGAGGATGCGTGACATGTGGCCGTAACGGGTGGTGATGCCCTGGCCGTGGTCGATTTCGACCAGATTGCCATAGCCGGAAGACCAGCCTGCGGTAATGACCCTGCCGGCGCCCGTGGCCTTCACGGCAAGGCCGGTTTCGGCCTGAAAATCGATGCCGCCATGGAAGGCGAGGCGGCCGAGAAAGGGGTCGGGTCGGTTGCCGAATCGGCTGGTGATTCCCTGGCCGGGTGCCGGATTGCCATAGGGCAGGGCGAGAGCCGTTTCGCGGACACTTTCCAGGCGGCTGAGCGCCGTGTCCAGTCCGTCCAGCGAGGCATTGAAGCGGTCGAACTTCATGGGTTCAACGAACGGTCCACCGACACCGCCTTTCACTTCGCCGGCCTTCACTTCGCCGGTGCGAATAGGCGGCGTTTCCAGCGGCTGGGCTTCGGAACGTTTCTCCGATACCTCGACGCCGGTGCGGCGCATGATCTGCGCCATGGAATCAGCCTTCTTTGAGGCATCGGTGGTCAATCCCTCGATGGTCTTCAGCTGCTCGCTTTCGATACCTTTGAGAGACAGGGTTACCTTGGAAAAGATACGGTCGGCGCGATCGGCCATGTTCTCGCCGCTTGGCGCGTAAGCAAGCGCCTTATGCGTCGGCGAGATCGAGGATGTCGTCAAACCGGCCTGGCGGTCGATGGCGTCTGCAGCCGTTTCCTTGCCTTCCGGTGCCGGTGCTGCGGAAATACCGGCGTCTTCAGCGCGTTCCAGAAGAGAGCCAAGCTTGCCGTTGCGGGAAAACAGAGCCGTCTGCTGGCGCAGCAGTTTTTCCACCTTCTGTTCCACCAGCTGCTGATCCAGCAACTGGCGGGATGTGACGCGGTCGAGCTGGGCGCGCAGCGAGGAGATACGGTCTTCGTAATCGTGCTGGATGCGCGCCTGGCGCGCCATGGTCGCGCCGATCAGATCGTCGCGCAGAACCAGATAGGCGGTGGCGCCGAGATAACCGAGTGCGAACAGACCAATCGTACCGGCGACCAAGCCTGTCATCCAGGGGCGAATGACCATATGGCGAACCCTGTCGCCCGAAGCGAGGATCAGGACGTGCTGGGTCGCACGTTTGCCAAACACTCTGTTTTCACCCGCATCAGCCAAGACTTGTCTCCCGGATTGCGACTCGTTTTCTGGTCGCTCGGCATGGCGGGATTACACGACGTTAGGGTTAATGAATGCTTTACGAAGCGTGCGTCGGATTTACCTGAAACTATTGGGATGGAAAGCGAAGTGCTTGTCCGGTTTTTCCTATTAGGATTGGCTTGTGGATGTCAGTGAACGATAGAAAGAGGGCGTGAGACCGGCCTCGGCGCGGGCCACATCGTTAAAGGGCGGCTTCAGCGAGCCGCGAAAATTGGCGCGCACCAGTTCCTTGAATGTGGCTGCCGGATCCTTGCGTTCCCGGGCACACAGGAAACGGAACCATTTGGCGCCGATGGCAACATGGCCTTTTTCGTCATTGTAGATGACGTCGAGCACCGCGGCGGTTTCATGGTCGCCGGTTTCCCGCATCTTGGCCTGCAGGGATGGTGTCACGTCAAGACCACGGGCTTCCAGAATGAGCGGCACGACGGCGAGACGCGCCGTGAGGTCGTTGCGGGTCGAATGGGCGGCCTGCCACAATCCGTCATGGGCCGGCATGTCCCCATAATCGGCGCCGAGATCGTTCAATCGGGCCCTGACCATTCGAAAATGTTTTGCCTCCTCGTATGCCACCTGCATCCAGCCGTCGAAAAAGGAATGCGGTACCGGCTCGCTGGCGAACCGGGCGACGATATCGAGCGCCAGATCCACGGCGTTCAGTTCGATATGGGCGATGGAATGCAACAGAGCGATGCGGCCGTTGAGCGTGTGCAGCGAGCGTTTTTCGACGGCGCGCGGCGGCACAAGCGCTGGTTTGTCCGGGCGGCCGGGTCGCAAAGGGAGTGGTGGATCGAGTGGCGAGCGCAAGGAGAGGCGACGTTCGAACCAGCGTGTGGCGGTTTCCTGCGCCAGAAGCGTCTTGCGGTCGAGATCGGCGGAAAGAATCGCTTCCGTTGCGCCACCCCGCAAGGAACCAGGATTCAGCGGCATCGTGTCGAACTCTTTTATGCTGGCCATACTGCTCATTCCTGCCTTTACGCGGCGGAAAGCGCGCGGGCTGCGGAGAGGACTTCCTCTGCGTGACCCTTGACCTTCACCTTCGGCCATATCCGGCGGATCGTGCCATCCGCATCGATCAGGAACGTCGAGCGTTCGATGCCCATATAGGTTCGGCCATACATGCTCTTCTCTTTCCACACGCCGTAGGCATTCGCGGCGAGCTGGTCCGTATCGGCCGCAAGGATGAGGGAGAGCGAATGTTTTGCGATAAACTTTTCGTGCTTGGCTACCGTATCAGGAGAAATGCCGACCACGACGGCGCCCGTTTGCTCAAACGCATCAGCAAGCCCAGTGAAATCAATGGCTTCGGTCGTACATCCGCTCGTATCGTCCTTGGGATAGAAATAGAGGACGACGGTTTTTCCCCTCAGATCGGCAAGCGAAACGGTGCTGCCGCCGTCGCGTGGCAGGGCAAAAGACGGTGCGGGCTGACCGATTGCGAGTTCAGACATGAATTTCCTTTCTTTCGCCCCACCTGGGGATGATTGTTGCCGCATTCGATATATATTGGCCGCGGCCGCGTCCAACAGGGGTTTGGACGTATTTTCGATTCGTTCCGGAGCATTATGGCGGAGATACGCGGAGAAAAGGTGCGGTTCAGCCGCAAGGATATCATTGCCTTGCACGAACTGCCCTCGGCCAAGGTGGATGATCCCATCATCGTGCATTGCCGACCGCCGCAGCGCCGGCGGGCGCGGGGTTTCACGCGTGTCTGCGCCTCTTTCCTGATTTTCGTCGCCGTCGCATTCGGGCTTGTTCTGGCGGCGATCGAAACCGGCACGATTGATGGTGCGCTGGAAACGCAGGCACAGTCGGCGCTGAATGGCGCGATCGGCCCGCGTTATCAGGCAACGGTCGGTTCGACGGCCATTCGAATCGACAAGACCTGGCGGATTGCACTGGAGGCGCGCGACGTCGACCTGGTGGAAGTCGCCACCGGCAAACATCTGACAAAGCTGGGCGCCATGCGCATGGCGGTCGATCCGCTGGCACTTTTGTCAGGCACGCTGACGGTGCGGCACCTGGAGGCGGAAAATATCAGCCTCGATACCGCAGTGCTGCCGGCAGGCGACCCGCTCGATCCTGCCAACATGCGTGTCGATGACCTGCCGCCGGCGCTTGAGCAGGTGTTCCAGCGACTGGACGAAGCGCGCGGGCTGATCGATCGCACCGGCACCGGTTCGATGACGATCTCGGGGTTCGAAGTGCGGTTCCCCCCGGCGCGCGACGGCAAGATCTCGGTCCTGAAGGTCGAAACACTGCAATTGACCCGCACCCCGGATGGGCTCGTGCAGGTGGAAGGTGCGCTGGAACTCGACGGCCGCGTGGCACAGCTCGATATTAAGGCGACCGCCGTCAACAACGTGACGACCAGTCTGCAGGGACGTGTGAATGGTGTCGAAGTCACGCCGTTCCTGCTCCAGCATGCACCCGACGGCTCGCCACGCGAAGGGCTCGAAGGTTCGCTCGATCTGGATATTTCCGCGACACGGCAGACATCGACGACGAGCCAGGCGATCAAGGCGACACTGCTCGGACGGCCGGGTACGTTCTATTTCGACGGCGTCGGCCAGGCATTGTCGGGCGCCGAGATCAAGGTGGCCTATAATTTCGAGCGACAGTCGATCGAGATACTGCCGTCGGAGGCGCGGCTGGGTCTGACAGTCCTGCCGATCAGCGGCGCCGTGATCGATCTCGACCGGCTGAATGCGGCCGACAAACGTCCGGGTGTCGGCCTCGACCTTCTTGTCAGCGGCGCACGGACGCAATCGGAAAACTCCGGCGAAATGCAGGTGATGTTCGACCTGAAGGCCGGAGGCCGTTATCTTTCCGGCGAACGCGAGTTGCAGATCGACCAATTGCTGGTCAGCAGTCCGATGGGCCAGATGGCCGGATCGCTGAAGCTGTCGCTGCACGGTCAGGTCTCACCGGAAATCAGTTTCGGCGCACAGTTGCCGGAAATGAAAGTGGCGGCCGTCAAGCAGCTCTGGCCGTTCTGGATGGCGCGCAAGCCGCGCGACTGGGTGATGGCGAACATGTTCGGTGGTGATATCACCAATGGTTCGATCGCCGTCTTCATTCCGGCCGGGCGCATGAAAGGCCCTGGCATGCCGCTCAATCTCGATGGCGACGAGTTGCGAATCAGTTTTGATATTGCCGGTAACCGGCTTGTTCTGCCGGGTGACATTCCGCCGCTGATGGATCTGGGTGGTCATTTCGATCTCAAGGGCGAAAAGCTCAGCGTGCAGATCGCCAAGGCCAATGCGACCTTTGCCTCCAAGCGCGTGGTCAATGTGGAAGGCGGTACGTTCGGCATTGCCGCGACCTACACCAAGCCGCTGATGGCCGATCTGGACATTCGGGTGGCCGGCAAGGCCGACGCCATTGCCGAACTCGCGAGCGCAAAGCCCGTCAACGGTCTCAGAGGCACCGGTCTTGAGGTCGATGATTTTTCCGGTAAGGCGACGGCCAATGTGCAGGCGCGCTTTGGACTGATTTCCGACCAAAACCCTCCGAAACCCGATTTCAAGGCGCAAGTGGCGCTCGACGACGTCGATCTGGCGCGACCGATGGAGGGCCACAAGATCAGCGGTGTCGACGGCAAGCTCGCCATTGATCCGCAAGCGGCACGGCTGGAGGCGAAGGGCCAGATCGATTCCGTGCCGGCCGACATCATGCTGGTCGAGCCGATCGACAAGGCATCAGCCGTCAAGCGCGAGCGACTGATCACCGCGTCTCTGAACAACAGCCAGCGCGAGAAGCTGGTGCCGGGTCTCTCCGATATCATCGATGGGACCGTTGCAGTCGAACTCTCGCGGATCGACGACAAGAGACAGGGTGTCAAACTCGATCTCGGCAAGGCGGCGCTCTCCATTCCCTATGTGGGCTGGACCAAGGGAAGCGGCATTCCGGCCAAGGCGTCCTTTGAGCTTTCCAAGACCGACAGCCGCACCGACATCGAAAAATTCGTGCTGGATGGCGATGGATTTGGTGCGAGAGGCGACCTCAGTCTTGCCGGCAGCCAGCTGTCGGCAGCGAGTTTTTCCAGCATGAAACTGTCGCCATCCGATAGTTTCGCGGTCGCTCTGAAGCAGAGCAAGGGTGTTTACGACATCAGTGTGACCGGTGATACGGCCGACATCCGCCCAATCATCAGCCGTATGCGCAATTCCGCCGACAGCGGCAGTTCGGAACAGGACTCCGAGGGCGGCGCAACGGTGCGTCTGAAGCTCGGGCGGCTGATCGGCTTCAACGACGAGTCCATCCGCAATGCTTCGCTGCAGTTGACGATACGAGAAGGCGATGTGAAACGGCTCGACCTTTCCGGCGTCACCGGTAATGGCCAGGCCGTTGTCGGAGAAACCCGCAGCGGCAATGGTCGCGACATCATCTCGCTGACCAGCGGCGATGCCGGCTCGCTGGCGCGTTTTGCCGATCTCTACGGCAACATGCGCGGCGGACTGCTGAACCTGCAATTCGAAACGGAAACCGGCAGCGACTGGAACGGTTCTGTCGATATCCGCAATTTCAACGTCGTCAACGAACAGCGCTTGCAGTCGATGGTCAACACGCCGACGGGGCAGGACGGCCGCAGCCTGAATTCCGCGGTGAAGGGCAATGTCGATATCAGTTCGTCGAAATTCCAGCGTGGTTTTGCCCGGATGGCCTATCGCAACGGCACGATGGTGCTCGATAACGGGCTGGTGCGCGGCGAAAATATCGGCGCCACCTTCCAGGGCATCGTCAAGGACCGGCGCGGCAATATGGAAATGACCGGCACGTTCATGCCGGCCTATGGCCTGAACCGGCTTTTCGGTGAGTTGCCGCTCTTCGGCGCGATCCTCGGCAATGGTCGCGACCGCGGCCTGCTCGGCATCACCTTCAAGCTGACCGGCAAGTTTTCAAAGCCCGATCTGACAGTCAATCCGCTGTCGATCATCGCGCCGGGCGTCTTCAGGCAGATTTTCGAGTTCCAGTAGGTCGCAGACATAGAAAAGGCCGCGCGAGGCGGCCAATTCCTTGTGCCAGTGTTCGGTTGTCTTAGGCCGGGCGAACGAGAATGTGCTTCTTTTTGCCCAGCGACAGCTTGATCACGCCATCAGCAGTGACCTCACCGGAACCGATGACCTTGCGCTCGTCGGAGATCGCCACGTCGTTGATGCGCACGGCACCACCTTGAACGTGGCGGCGGGCTTCCCCGTTCGACGCGGCAAGACCGGCCTTGACGACGAGAGCCAGCAGGCCGATCCCGGCCTCGAGCTCGCCAGCAGCAACATCGATTGACGGTAGGTTATCGGCGAGCGCGCCTTCCTCGAAAGTCTTGCGTGCCGTTTCGGCAGCCTGTTCGGCATTTTCGCGGCCATGCAGCATGGCAGTGACTTCCGTCGCGAGGATCTTCTTGACCTCGTTGATCTCGGAGCCACCCAGTGCGGAAAGGCGAGCGATCTCGTCCATCGGCAGGGTGGTGTAGAGCTTCAGGAAGCGCGACACGTCGGCATCCTCGGTATTGCGCCAGTACTGCCAGAAATCATAGGCCGACAGCATGTCCGGGTTGAGCCAGACCGCACCGTTCAGCGACTTGCCCATTTTCGCACCCGACGACGTCGTCAGCAGCGGCGAGGTCAGCGCGTAAAGCTGCGGTGTGCCCATGCGGTGGCCGAGGTCGATACCGTTGACGATATTGCCCCACTGGTCCGAACCGCCCATCTGCAGACGGCAGCCGTAACGCTTGCTCAGTTCCACGAAATCGTACGCCTGCAGGATCATGTAGTTGAATTCGAGGAAGGACAGCGACTGTTCGCGGTCAAGACGCGTCTTGACGCTGTCGAAGGACAGCATGCGGTTGACCGAGAAGTGGCGGCCGACATCGCGCAGGAATTCGAGGTAGTTGAGGTCGCGCAGCCAGTCGCCGTTGTTGATCATCAACGCGTCCTTCGTACCTTCCCCGTAGGAAAGGTAATTGGCGAAGACGCGCTTGATGGAGGCAATGTTGCTTTCGATCGTATCGACCGTCATCAACTGGCGGGCATCATCCTTGAAGGACGGATCGCCGACCATGCCGGTGCCGCCACCCATCAGCGAGAGCGGGCGATGACCGGTCTGCTGCATCCAATGCAGCATCATGATCTGGATGAGACCGCCGGCATGCAGGGAAGGTGCCGTCGGATCGAAGCCGATATAGGCCGTCACGGTTTCCTTGGCGAACAGTTCGTCGAGACCTGCCTCGTCGGAGATCTGGTGAATGAAGCCGCGCTCATCGAGCGTGCGGAGGAAATCGGACTTGAACCTGGACATCTCTCTACTCTGTCTGGATGCGTTTTTTGTATGCGAGACGGCACCTAGCACCGTTTTCTGGGATAATCACTTCAAAAGTGATTCTGGATGACATCAATGGTTGAGATGAAAACGGCGATCGGGCTGATGAGCGGCACGTCGATGGACGGTATCGATGTGGCACTGCTGCGCACGGACGGTGAAAGCCGCGTGGAGCGCGGGCCGAGCGACTACGTGCCTTATGATCTGCAACTGCGTGAGCGCTGGAAACGCGCATTGGAAACGGCGAAGTCGATCAGCGAGCGGACGCAAAGACCGGACGATCTCGGTGAAAGCGAGCGCATACTGACGCTTTGCCACGCCGCCGCGGTCAAATCGTTTCTCTTTCGACATGGACTGAAATCCTCGCAGATCGACCTCGTCGGTTTCCATGGGCAAACGGTGCTGCACCGGCCGGATGATGCATTGACGGTGCAGATCGGCGACGGGCAATTGCTGGCAGACGAAATCGGCATCGAGGTCGTTTACGACATGCGTGCCAATGACATGATCTTTGGCGGGCAGGGGGCACCACTGATTCCCGTCTACCACGCGGCACTTTCGACAAACCTGCCGGCCAACTGCGAAGCGCCGGTCGTGTTCGTCAATATCGGAGGCATTTCCAATCTGACCTTTGTCGGCGCAGACGGCACGCTTTCTGCCTTCGACAGCGGCCCAGGCAATATGCTGATCGACCAGTGGATTGAGGCGCATGGCGGCGGGGCCTATGACAAGGGCGGGCGGATTGCAGCTTCGGGCTCGGTGGTTCCAGCGCTTGCCGAACGATATCTGCAAAGCCCGTTCTTTTCCGGCAATATCCGCCGCTCGCTCGATCGTGGCGATTTTCTGCCACCGAAGATCGGCGAAGCATCACTGGCCGATGGCGCACGCACGCTGTCGCATGTGACGGCGGCGGCGATCCTGAAATCGGCGACACATCTGCCGCAGCCGCCAAGGACCTATGTCGTGTGTGGTGGAGGGCGGCTGAATAGTGTGATCATGCGGGAATTTGCTGATCTTGCCGCCGGGGAAGGTGCTGCGGTGATCGCCGCCGAGGCCGCGGGTTTTGATGGTGGCGCAATGGAGGCGGAGGCCTGGGCTTATCTGGCCGTGCGCTCGCTTCGTGGCCTAGCACTGACCTTTCCAGGCACGACAGGTGTGGAAAAGCCCGTCAGCGGCGGAATTCTGTGCAGGACTTCTCTATAACACATTTTCATATTTATTTCTTCATGTAATTCTTATGATACGAATGGTTGTCCCGGTGGGTAGGACGCCTTTTTTCTGATTGTTCGTTTCATGTCTGCTGCCGTGTTCTTTCTGGCGGTGAATTTTCTCATCGCCATTTGTTTCAGCGCCGTTTTTGCCGTCGTTTCGGTCTACAGCCGTTCGCGTCTTGCTGCGCGGTTTTTCTCCGCCGGCTTTGCCGTCGCGTCATTGACGGCGATCTGCGAACTTGGTGTGGCCTATAGCGGTATGCCGGGTATCTGGGCGATCGGCGTTTACGGCACGGTTCTGGCGGGTCTGGTGTTTCTGCAGATCGGCACGGCGGCACTCTACGGTCGTCCTGTTCCCGTCCCGGTCGCCGTGGTGACGTTTCTGGCCGGCATGGCGATCTACATGGTCATTCGCGACGTGCCGCCCGGAACATGGTTGCACGGGCTTGCCTATCAGGGACCGTATGCGCTGATCATGCTGGCCGCTTCAGTGAGCGTGTTCATATCAGACCGGAAACTGGCGATCGACCGGGCTTTGGCAATCCTACTTCTGGTGACCGGCCTGCACTTTTTCGTCAAAGCCTGGCTGGCCGTAACGGTCGGGGCGGGCGATACGGCGCAGGCCTATGTTTCCACCAGTTATGCGGTGGTTTCGCAGAGTCTGACGGCGGTGGTCATCGTCGCCGTCGGCTTGATGCTGCTGGCCGTGCTGGCGTTGGAAATCATGGCGGAAGAGCGGGACCACGCCGAGCGCGACAGCCTGTCCGGCCTTGCCAACCGCTGTGGTTTCGAAAAGGGCATACGGTTGGCCATGCTTGGCAACGGCAACCGCCGTCATGCACTGATCCTGTGCGATATCGATCACTTCAAATCCATCAACGATACCCATGGTCATCACGGCGGGGACATGGTGATCAAGGCCTTTGGCGGCGTGCTGCGCAGCCATGCGGGCGCAGGTGCCATTGCCGGGCGTGTGGGCGGTGAAGAGTTTGCGGTGTTTTTGCCCAATACGCCGCCGGCTGTCGCGGTGGTCGTTGCCGAGACTTTGCGGGCCGGCGTCAAGACCATGGTCGTTCAGGGACTGCCTGCGGATTTCGTGGTCACTGCGAGCTTCGGCGTTGCCGGTCTTTCGCTGCAGGAAAATCCGGAAGAGGCCATGCGCAAGGCGGATACCGCGCTTTATGATGCAAAACGGTCCGGACGTGATTGCGTGCGGCAGGCAGCGGAGAGCGCCGCCGAGCCGTCAGATGGACGCGCAAGCCTGCATGTGATCAAGTAGCTCTCCGTTAAGGGGGCGCGACCGTCAAAAAACTGCACGACGGGGTGACGCCGCTACTTTCAGGCTCCATCGCGCAAAACACCTTGCAGCGGCGCAAGAAAACGTGATGGCGTTTTAATATTTTGTTCTCACTGCAAGCCTAGTCTGCGCCACGATCCGCTGCCTTCCCGTCCAATTGATTTGATTGATCATTCATGTCTGCTGCCGCGATATTTCTGGTGGTGAATTTTGTCATCGGCCTATGTTTTAGCGCCGTGTTTGCAGTCGTATCGATTTACAGTCGCTGGCGGTCTGCCGCACTTTTCTTTTCGGCGGGACTTTTTATCGCGTCGCTGACGATGCTTTCGGAACTCGCCGTCGCTTATGCCGATAATCCGCGGCCATGGACGCTGGCGGTCTACGGCACTGTTCTGGCGGGACTGGTGCTGTTGCATTGGGGTGTTGCGGTGCTCTACAGCAGGCCATTTCCGAAATGGCTGGCCATTGTGGCATTTTTGGCCGGCATGGCCGCTTATCTTCTGGTCCGTGATGTTCCTCGCTCCTGGTGGGGCTACGGGTTTGCCTATCAGGGGCCCTATGCGCTGGTGACATTTTCCGCTGCCTTCAACGTTCTTCTGTCTGAGCGCCGGACAAGGATGGACAGGGCGCTGGCGATCGTCTTGGCGCTCAGCGGCCTGCACTTTTTCCTGAAGGCCGTGCTGGCAGCCGCCATGGGACCGGGAGCCACACCCAGCGCCTATATCTCCACCAATTACGCCGTCATTTCGCAAAGCATCACCGCCGTGCTGATCGTGGCCGTCGGCCTGATGCTTCTCGCCGTTCTGACACTGGACATCATGGCCGTCGAGAGAGGGCGCGCCGAGCGCGACAGCTTGTCCGGCCTTGCCAATCGCAGAGGCTTCGAGAAGGCTGCCAAAAGCGCTATGGACAGGCCCGGCGAGCGTCAGCACTCGGTGATCCTGTGCGATCTCGATCATTTCAAATCAGTCAACGATACCTATGGCCACCACGCGGGCGACATGGTCATCCGGGCCTTCGCAACGATGATCGGCGCACAGGCAGGGGTCGGTTCCATCGTCGGGCGGATCGGGGGCGAGGAATTTGCGATCCTTTTGCCCGACACGTCACCGGCAATGGCGGTGGCTGTGGCGGAAACGCTCAGGGTCGGGGCGCGCAAGATGATGATCCCCGGACTTCCCGGCAGCTTTGTCGTTACAGCGAGTTTTGGCGTGGCCGCCGTACCGAGAAAGGGCAATCTCGAAGCCGCACTGCGTGTGGCCGATGCGGCTTTGTATGACGCCAAGCGCGGTGGCCGCGACTGCGTCCAGCAGGCGCATGAACTGGCGGCCTGATCTCCGCTTTGCTTTTCAACGATTGCCCTGAACGAAAACGGCCGCCCGAGAGGCGGCCGTCTGAAACTCGATATCGTGTTGCGCTTAGCGGATACGCTTGGCGGCCGGTTCCGGCACCAGTTCGCCGTTGAGGCGACGGTCGAGATAATCCTCGCATTCGCCCATCAGCGTTTCCACCTGTCCGTTGAAGAAGTGGTTGGCGCCTTCGACGGTCTTGTGGGTGATGAGGATGCCCTTCTGCGTCTTCAGCTTTTCCACGAGGCCGTTGACGTCCTTTTCAGGCGCAACCTTGTCCGAATCGCCGTTGATGATCAGGCCGGACGACGGGCAGGGCGCCAGGAACGAGAAGTCATAAATGTTCGGCTGCGGCGCGATCGACATGAAACCTTCGATTTCCGGACGGCGCATCAGAAGCTGCATGCCGATCCAGGCACCGAAGGAATAACCGGCGACCCAACAGCTCTTCGAATCGGGATGCAGGCTCTGGACCCAATCGAGCGCGGAAGCGGCATCCGAGAGTTCGCCGGCGCCGTGGTCGAATTCACCCTGGCTGCGGCCGATCGAGCGGAAATTGAACCGGAGTGTCGTAAAGCCGCGCTTCTGGAACATGTAGAAGAGCTGGTAGACGATCTGGTTGTTCATCGTGCCGCCGAACTGCGGGTGCGGGTGCAGGATGATGGCGATCGGCGCGCTCTTTTCCTTGGAAGGCTGGTATCGGCCTTCCAGGCGGCCTGCAGGGCCGTTGAAAATGACTTCGGGCATCGGTACTCCGGTCAGTGTCGCAGGTTCTTCAACTGTTTCGGCCGTGCTTTGACTTGACGAAGTCGCTCAGCTTTTCTAGAAACAGTTTAGAACCATTCGAAATTGGGGCAACCAGCAAGGTTTGCCCCGGTTGGGTGTCTCATACGGCAATGCCGGCGAAAATTTCAAGGAAAATGCGCCGTACACTGCCTATCTAGAAACTGAACCGCATCGGACAATGGCCGGCCATGGCGCTTGAACGCACATATCTCGACTGGAACGCGACCGCACCGCTGTGTGACGAGGCGCGCGCTGCCATGCTCGAGGCGCTGTCTTTGCCGGGAAACGCATCTTCCGTTCATGGTGAGGGACGTGCTGCGCGTGCTGCACTGGAAAAGGCGCGGCGGTCCGTTGCTGCTTTGGTTGGTGCCGAACCGGCGCATGTCATCTTTACCAGCGGCGCGACCGAGGCTTCCAACCATGTTCTGACCCCGGATTTCCGCATGGGACGTTCGGCCTTGAAGATCGGCGCGCTTTATGTTTCGGCGATCGAACATCCGGCCATCCGCGAAGGCGGTCGTTTCGCCTCCGAAAACGTGCATGAAATCCCGGTGACGGGCGATGGCGTGGTCGATCTGGCGGCGCTTGAAGCCATGCTTTCTGCGCATGATCGTGACAGCGGCCTGCCGATGGTCGCCGTCATGCTGGTGAACAACGAGACCGGTATCGTGCAGCCCGTCGCGGAAGCGGCCAAACTTGCGCATGCGGCTGGTGGTCTGATGGTGGTCGATGCCGTGCAGGCTGCCGGGCGTCTGCCGCTCGATATCAATGAGCTGGATGCGGATTTCGTGATCGTTTCGTCGCACAAGATCGCTGGTCCCAAAGGCGTTGGCGCACTGATCACGCGCGGCGAGGTGTTGATGCCGAAGCCGTTGATCCGCGGTGGTGGGCAGGAAAAAGGGCATCGTTCCGGTACCGAAAACTTTTTTGCCATTGTCGGTTTTGGCGCGGCCGCCGAGGTGGCGCTGAGTGATTTGGACGCGCGTCGCGGCCGGATCACTGTTCTGCGTGAAAAACTAGAAAACGGCATGCGTGCCGCTGCTCCTGATGTCATCATTCATGGTGCCGATGTGGAGCGGGTGGCGAATACGTGTTTCTTCACGCTGCCGGAGTTGAAGTCGGAGACCGGGCAGATCGGCTTCGATCTCGAAGGCATCGCGCTTTCGGCAGGGTCGGCTTGCTCGTCGGGGCGTGTCGGTGAAAGTCATGTGCTGACCGCGATGGGGCATGATCCGAAACTGGGTGGTCTGCGTATCTCGCTTGGACCGGCAACGACCGATGCCGATATCGATCGGGCGATTGCCGCCTTTGCTAAGGTAGCCGGTCGCCGACGGTTGTCGGGACAGGCCGCATGAGTGCCAATTTAGAATGATTTGCGAAAACGCAAATTTTGACCTTGCCAAAAGGTGGGAAATTCCCCTTTTGGCGCTTACATGAGTGCGGAATTCCGCCAATTGGATGACAAGCTGCCGGACCTTTGATTCCGGCCAGATTTGGAGAATGTGATGCCTGCCGTTCAGGAAACAATCGATCAGGTCCGTGGGATCGACATCGACCAGTACAAATACGGTTTCGAAACGATCATCGAAGTCGACAAGGCGCCCAAGGGTCTGTCCGAGGATATCATCCGCTTCATCTCCGCCAAAAAGCAGGAGCCGGACTGGATGCTGGAATGGCGTCTGGACGCCTATCGCCGCTGGCTGACCATGGAAGAGCCGAGCTGGGCGCGCGTCGATTACCCGAAGATCGATTTCAACGATCTCTATTATTACGCGGCTCCGAAAAACATCACCGGCCCGGTTTCGCTCGATGAAGTCGATCCGGAATTGTTGAAGACCTATGAGAAGCTCGGTATTCCGCTGCGCGAACAGGAACTTCTCGCCGGCGTGCAGAAGTCCAAGGTCGCGGTCGATGCCGTGTTCGATTCGGTTTCGGTCGTCACCACCTTCAAGAAGGAGCTGCAGAAGGCCGGCGTGATCTTCATGTCGATCTCGGAAGCCATCCGCGAGCATCCCGACCTGATCAAAAAGTATCTCGGTTCGGTCGTCCCGACCTCCGACAACTATTATGCGACGCTGAATGCTGCGGTGTTTACCGATGGCTCGTTCGTGTTCGTGCCGAAGGGCGTTCGTTGCCCGATGGAACTGTCCACCTACTTCCGCATCAACGAGAAGAACACCGGCCAGTTCGAGCGCACGCTGATTATCTGTGAAGAAGGCGCCTACGTTTCCTATCTGGAAGGCTGCACCGCGCCGCAGCGCGACGAAAACCAGCTGCATGCGGCTGTTGTCGAACTCGTCGCTCTGGACGATGCCGAAATCAAGTATTCGACCGTGCAGAACTGGTTTCCGGGCGACAAGGAAGGCAAGGGCGGCATCTACAACTTTGTCACCAAGCGTGGCGATTGCCGTGGCGACCGTTCCAAGATTTCCTGGACGCAGGTGGAAACCGGTTCGGCGATCACCTGGAAATACCCGTCCTGCATCCTGCGCGGCGACGAATCTCGCGGCGAGTTCTACTCGATCGCCGTTTCCAACGGTCACCAGCAGATCGACAGCGGCACCAAGATGATCCATCTCGGCAAGAACACGTCGAGCCGTATCGTTTCCAAGGGTATCGCTGCCGGCGTTTCCCAGAACACCTATCGCGGCCAGGTTTCGGCGCACCGCAAGGCGACCAATGTCCGCAACTTCACCCAGTGCGACTCGTTGCTGATCGGCGATCGTTGTGGCGCGCATACCGTGCCCTATATCGAGGCAAAGAACTCTTCGGCGCAGTTCGAGCACGAGGCAACCACCTCGAAGATCTCGGAAGATCAGTTGTTCTACTGCCTGCAGCGCGGCATCCCGACCGAAGAGGCGATCGCACTGATCGTCAACGGTTTCGTCAAGGAAGTCATTCAGGAACTGCCGATGGAATTTGCGGTGGAAGCGCAGAAGCTGATCGGCATCTCGCTTGAGGGTAGTGTGGGGTAATGAACGAAAAGGTCGAGAACCTCATCCTGGAACATCTCCGCGTCATGCGCGCGGACATGTCTTCCATGAAGGACGAGATGAGCGGCATGAGAGCGGAAATGCTGGTGATGCGCCAGCATATGGCCGGTCTTCTGGGCTCTCAGGTCCTTCACGATGGGGAACTCGCGACCATCAAAGTTCGCCTCGATCGAATTGAGAAACGGCTGGAACTCAGTGAATAAATTGCGGCTTTGGTCCGCTTCAAACAGACAAGAGATTGATTATGCTTGAGATCAAGAACCTGCACGCCCGTATCGCCGAAGACGGCACCGAAATCATCCGTGGCCTGAACCTCACGGTAAAGGCCGGCGAAGTCGCCGCCATCATGGGCCCGAACGGTTCCGGCAAGTCGACGCTGTCCTACATCCTGTCGGGCCGCGAGGACTATGAAGTCACCGAGGGCGACATCCTCTACAACGGCGAGAGCATTCTCGAACTCGACCCGGCAGAACGCGCCTCCAAGGGCATCTTCCTCGCCTTCCAGTACCCGGTCGAAATTCCGGGCGTTGCCACCATGCAGTTCCTGAAGGTGGCCATGAACGAGCAGCGCAAGGCGCGCGGCGAAGAAGAACTGACGACGCCGGAATTCATCCGCCGCGTCAAGGAAGCGGCCGGCGAGCTGAAGATCAACATGGACATGCTGAAGCGTCCGCTCAACGTCGGTTTCTCCGGCGGTGAAAAGAAGCGCGCCGAAATCCTGCAGATGGCGCTGCTCGAGCCAAAGCTTTGCGTCCTCGACGAGACCGATTCCGGCCTCGATATCGACGCGCTGAAGATCGTCGCCGACGGCGTCAACGCGCTGAAGTCGCCGGATCGCGCCACCATCGTCATCACCCACTACCAGCGCCTGCTCGATTATATCGTACCGGACAGCGTTCACGTTCTCTACAAGGGCCAGATCATCCGCTCGGGCGACAAGGATCTTGCGCTTGAACTGGAAGCCAACGGTTACGCTGATATCATCGGCGCGGCAGCCTGATCGGCGGGAGGTGACAAGATTATGGATACCCAGACCCAACCCCGCCTGAGTGCTGCGGAAAGCGCGCTGATCGACGCCTATAACGCGTCCTTCGGCGATCTGCCGGGCAATGGCGCCGTTGCCAGCGCCCGTGATCGTCTGCTTGACGACCTGAAGACCAAGGGCCTGCCGACGCGTCGCATCGAGGCATGGCATTATACCGACCTGAAGACGCTGCTTCGCGCGGTTCCGAGCGAAACCAGCACCGCCGTCATCGACCCGAAGGCGCCGTTCGTTGACGGCTCGCCGGTTCTGGCTGCATTGCAGGGCAAGGTCGACGCCAAGGCAGCCGTGGACGGCGTTGTCGTCGGCGCCTTTGCCGACATGCTGCGCGAAGGCACAGCCGCTCCGGGCCTGTCCGTCATCGACGGTGACGATGCCATCGGCCGTATCAACGGCAGTTTCGTCGCCGACGGTTATGTGCTGGAAGTGCCGGCGGATACTGAGCTGGAAACGCCGATCGAGATCCAGGCCATCCATGGCGGCGGGCAGGTGCATACGCGCTTCCCGGTCAGCTTCGGCGCCAACAGCAAGGCGACCGTGATCGAGCGTCACGCGGCGACCGGCGACGGTTCGGCCTTCGTTTCGACCGTCAGCGACATTTCCGTCGGCGATGGCGCAGACGTGACCTGGGTGATCGTGCAGCAGCAGGGGGCCGAGGATACGCATCTCGGCCAGATTCGAATCCGTGTGGGCGCCGATGCCAAACTAAAGCTGTTCGTCATCAATGCCGGCGGTAAGCTGGTGCGTCAGGAACTGCGCATCGACGTGTCGGGCGAGAACGCCGAACTGACACTGCGCGGTGTGAACCTGCTCGGTGGCGACACGCATACCGACGTGACGCTTGTTCTGGCGCACAATGTGCCGAACACGAGCTCGACGGAAGTGTTCCGCAACGTCGTGTTCGATCGCGCCCGTGGCGTGTTCCAGGGCATGATCAAGGTCGCGCTCGACGCGCAGAAGACCGACGCCAAGATGTCGTGCAACACGCTGTTGCTGTCGGACGATGCCGATTTCTCGGCCAAGCCGGAACTCGAAATCTTTGCCGACGACGTGGTCTGCGGTCATGGTGCGACGGTTGCCGATATCGACGACAACCATCTCTATTACCTGAAGGCCCGCGGCATTCCGGAAAACAAGGCACGTGCGATGCTCGTCAATGCCTTCGTTGCCGAGATCGTCGAGGAACTGGAAGACGAAGCTCTGGTGCAAGCACTGGAAGGCATCATTTCCGTCTGGCTGGAAAAGCACGCCTGACAAAATCGACGGAGGGGGCGTGCACGTCTCCTTCGTCGTGCTCGTCCTCGGGTTTAACCCGAGGGATGTCCCGAGCATCTGCGACCGTTGAACCGGTTGCAACGTGATTGGATCCTCGGGTCAAGCCCGAGGATGACGAAGGGAAACGATCAGGTTTGCCTTTACGCAAAGAGCTTCTGCCGACATCTCGCCTGTGAGCGGGATCAGAAAGGCTTATCGATGGACCACACCACACAAGCCACCTACGACGTCGAGGCCATAAGGCGGGATTTCCCCATCCTGTCGACCATGGTGCATGGCAAGCCGCTCGTTTATCTCGATAACGGTGCTTCGGCGCAAAAGCCGCAATCGGTGATCGATGCGATCAGCCACGCCTATTCCAACGAATACGCCAACGTGCATCGCGGTCTGCATTATCTTTCGAACGCCGCCACCGACGCCTATGAGGCAGCGCGTGAAAAAGTTCGAAAATTTCTGAATGCCGGGTCGATCGACGAGATCATTTTTACCAAGAATTCGACCGAAGCGATCAACACGGTTGCTTACGGTTACGGCATGCCCAAGATCGGCGAGGGCGACGAAATCGTCATTTCGATCATGGAGCATCACTCCAATATCGTGCCCTGGCATTTTATCCGTGAGCGACAGGGAGCGAAACTGGTCTGGGTGCCGGTGGATGACGAGGGTGCTTTCCATATCGAGGCGTTCGAAAAATCTCTGACGGAAAAAACCAAACTGGTCGCCATCACGCATATGTCGAATGCGCTCGGCACGGTCGTTCCGATCAAGGAAATCTGCCGCATCGCCCATGAACGCGGCATTCCGGTTCTGGTCGACGGTTCGCAGAGTGCGGTCCACATGCCGATCGACGTGCGCGATCTGGATTGCGACTGGTTCGTGATGACCGGCCACAAGCTTTATGGTCCGTCGGGTATCGGGGTGCTCTACGGCAAGACGGATCGGCTGAAGGAGATGCGGCCGTTCATGGGCGGCGGCGAAATGATCGTCGATGTGGCCGAGGATTTTGTCACCTATAACGATCCGCCGCATCGTTTCGAAGCCGGAACGCCGCCGATCGTGCAGGCGATTGGGCTTGGTCATGCGCTGGATTACATGGAAAAGATCGGTCGCGAGGCGATTTCCCGCCACGAGGCGGACCTGACCGCCTATGCGACCGAACGGCTGCAGGCGATCAATTCGCTTCGCATCATTGGCAATGCGCCGGGCAAGGGCGCGATCTTTTCGTTCGAACTGGCCGGTATTCACGCGCATGACGTTTCGATGGTGATCGATCGCCGTGGTGTGGCGGTGCGGGCCGGCACACATTGTGCCATGCCGCTGTTGAAACGCTTTGGCGTCACCTCCACATGTCGCGCATCGTTCGGTATGTATAATACAAGAGCCGAAGTGGATGCGCTGGCCGATGCGCTCGACTATGCGCGCGATTTCTTTGCCTGAGGATTTTTGGGGCCATGGACCAAGACATACCAAAATGGGATGCCCGTGAAGGCATCATCGATTCCGCCATTCCCGCGGACGAACTGGAGCGCCTTTCCGACGACATCATCGCGGCGCTGAAGACCGTTTACGACCCGGAAATCCCGGCGGACATTTTTGAACTCGGTCTGATCTACAAGATCGATATCGAGGACGACCGCATGGTGAAGATCGCCATGACGCTGACCGCACCCGGTTGCCCGGTCGCCGGCGAAATGCCGGGCTGGGTGGAAAATGCTGTCGGCGCGGTTGAAGGCGTATCGGGCGTTGAGGTCGAGATGACCTTTGATCCGCCATGGACGCCGGAGCGCATGTCGGAAGAGGCGCAGGTTGCGGTCGGGTGGTATTGATCGGCTGGCCTGCTGATATTACATTTGCCAAAACACCGGGCCTTGAACCCGGATGTGCAAGGAGAATGAGCCGATGGGCTTTGCAGTGATGACCATGACCGAGGCGGCGGCGGCGCGTGTGAATGCGATAGTTGGGAATTCCGGGCCGGATGCCAAGGGTATTCGTGTCGGGATCAAGAAGGGCGGTTGCGCCGGTATGGAATATACCGTCGATCTCGTCACCGAGCCGCACGCCAAGGACGATCTGGTCGAGTTCTCCGGCGCAAAAGTCTGGATCGAGCCGTCGGCCGTGCTTTATCTGCTCGGCACGCAGATGGATTTCGAGCAGACGCAGATGCGTTCCGGTTTTACCTTCGTCAACCCCAACCAGACGTCGGCCTGCGGTTGCGGCGAATCGGTGGAATTGAAGCCGGCGGATCTCGCCGCTTTGGCAAAGAGCAGTGAAGGTCAGGCGTCAGCTGTGTGAGAAGACGGAAACCTCACCGCCGTCATCCTCGGGCTTGTCCCGAGGATCTGCAACTGCCTGATACTATTGGCGTGGTTAGATCCTAGGGACAAGCCCTAGGATGACGAAGTCAGCAAGCGAAACGTTTTTGATCAATCTGAGGGCCGTGAGGCCCTTTTTCTATTCGTGCCGCAGCGCTTCGATAGGATTGAGCTGAGCGGCGCGGCGGGCCGGGAAATAACCGAACACCATGCCTATGGCCGCCGAAAATGCGAAGGCCAGCGCGATGATCGTCGGGCTCGGCACGAAAGGCACGCTCATATAGGTAACGACGCCATAGGCGAGCGCCACGCCGGTCAGAATGCCGGTCGCGCCGCCGAACACCGAGAGCATGACCGCCTCTACCAGAAACTGGGTCAGAACCTGCCGCTCCACCGCACCGATGGCAAGCCGAATGCCGATCTCGCGGGTTCGTTCCGTCACCGAAACAAGCATGATATTCATGATGCCAATACCGCCGACGAGCAGGCTGACGGCGGCGACAGCGCCGAGAAGACCGGTCAGGAGCACGGTCGTGCCGGTCATGGCCGAGGCAATCTGGGTCATGTCGTTGACCGAGAAATCGTCGTCGCGGCCAATGGCGATTCGACGACGTTCGCGCAGCAGGTTCTGCACATCCGTCTGGACCTTGCTGGTCGAAACGCCGTCCTGCGCGGAAAGGGTGATGGAGCTGATCGTGGTCGTGCCGCCGATGCGTCGCTGGTGCAGTTTCAGCGGCATGATGACGGTATCGTCCTGATCGTCGCCCATGCCGGACTGGCCCTTGCTGGCGAGGACACCGACAACGGGGCAGGCGACATTGCTGACACGGATGGTCTGGCCGACTGGGTTGGCGGAGCCAAAAAGTTCCTTGCGCAGGGTTTCGCCGATGATGCAGGCGGCCTGGCTGCCGCGATCCTCGGTCGGTTCGAAATTGCGGCCAAGCGCCATGTCCCAGTCCTGCGCGATCAGGTAATCGTTGGTGGTGCCGATCACGCTGGTCGAATGGTTTGCGCCGCCGGCAATCACGGTCGCCGTGCCGCGGTTGACGGGTGCGACGGCCCGTAATCCGCTGATCTGGCTTCGCATGGCTTCCACATCCGCATCGACAAATCGTTTCGCTTCCGAACTGGCCCGTCCAGGCCCCCATTGGCCGGGGCGCACGAACAGGGTGTTGGTGCCGAGCCGTGACAGTTCCTGCTGCACCTGTGCGGTCGTGCCATTGCCGATCGTGACCATGGCGATGACGGCGGCAACGCCGATGACGACGCCGAGCACGGTGAGGAAGGAGCGTAACAGATTGCGGCTGATGGCGCGCCAGGCGAGCTTTGTCGTTTCAAAGAACATTGTCCGCCTCCTTTTCCTGCATTTCATCCGAGACGAGATGGCCGTCGGTGAAACGCAGCAGGCGTTTGGCGTGAGCCGCGATATCCTCCTCGTGGGTGACCATGATGACGGTGATGCCGTGGTCCCGGTTGAGGCCGGTGATCAGGTCCATGATCTCGATACTGGTGCGCGTATCGAGATTGCCGGTCGGTTCATCGGCCAACAGGACGGCGGGACTGGTGACGATGGCGCGGGCGATGGCCACGCGCTGCTGCTGGCCCCCTGATAATTCTTGGGTCGTATGGCCTTCGCGGCCCTTCAGGCCAACCTGTGCGAGGGCGTGCATGGCAAGCTCTCGGCGCTGCCTGGCATCCATGCCGCGATAGACGAGCGGCAGTTCCACATTTTCGACCGCCGAAGTGCGGGCAAGCAGATTGAACCCCTGGAAGACGAAGCCGAGCATGTGACGGCGCAGCAGTGTCAGTTGCTCGCGACCGAAACCGGATGTGGACACGCCCTGAAAAACATAATCACCGGAGGAGGGCGTGTCGAGGCAGCCGAGAATGTTCATGGCCGTCGATTTACCCGAGCCGGACGGGCCCATGATGGCGACGAACTCGCCGGTGCGGATCGACAGGTCGATATGGTCGAGCGCACGGATCGTGGCTTCGCCGCGTCCGTAGAATTTCGAGACCTTTCTGAATTCGATAAGCGCGGTTTGTGTCATGTGCGGTCAGCCATTGCGGGCGGTGGCGTCGGTAATGACGAGATCGCCGTCCTTCAGTTCGCCGGATTTAACTGCGGTGAAACGACCGTCGGTGGCACCGGTCATGACACGGGCGCGCACGGGGGCGCCATCACGCAGCACCCAGACGACACGGCTGCCATCGCGTTGAGTGGCCTCGCGGCCCTGACCGGCATTGCCACGCGGACGACGCGGAGGGGAGAACAGCCGCGTCAGCGGATTGCCGCCCCGCGCGCTCTGTTGCATCGGTGGCGAATAACGCAAGGCGGCATTGGGAATGAGCAGCGTATTTTTGAGCGATTCAACGGTGATGTCGGATGTGGCGGTCATGCCCGGACGAAGCAGCAGATCGGCATTGTCGACCGTCAGGATGGCCTTGTAGGTCACGACATTGTTCACTGTTTCGGAGGCGAAACGGACGCTTTCGATCTTGGCTGGAAATTTCTGGTTAGGATAGGCATCGACGGAAAATGTGGCATCTAGACCTTCGCGAACCTGACCGACATCTGCCTCATCGACCGAAACCTGTAGCTCCATTCGCTTCAGGTCGCCGGCAATGGTGAACAGAACCGGGGCGTTCAGCGAGGAGGCGACGGTCGCGCCCGGATCGACGTCGCGGGTCAGAACCACGCCATCAATGGGGGAAATAACCTTCAGCTTGGAGAGATTGACCTCGGCCAGACGCAGGCTCGCTTCGGCGGACAGCACCGAGGCCTCGTTGACCGATTTGGTCGCTTCTGCCGATTCGTAGGCATAACGCGCCGAATCGAGATCCTGCTGGCTGGAGATGCGGCTGTTGACCAGGTTGGTGAGGCGGTCGAGTGATACCTTTGCCGACGAGAGTTCCGCATCGGCCTTCAGAACATTGGCTTTTGCCGAAGCAAGCTGCGCGCGGGCGCTCTGCACGTCGGCTTCCTGCTTGTTGGTATCGAGTTCCAGCAGCACGTCGCCTGCTTTGACCGCGCTGTTATAGGTGACGTTGACCTGGCGGACGGTGCCGGAGAGTTCGCTGGATACATCGACCTGATCCGTCGGTTGGACCGAGCCGGTGGCTGTGACGATAACGTTGAGGTCGCCATTCTTCAGCGCTTCGGTCGTGTATTCATAACGCGGGCCGCTGCCGGAAAAATAGCTGTAGGCGCCATATCCGGCGCCCAGGACCAAAAGCAGCGCCAGCGGCCAGGCCAGTCGGCGGGAGCGCTTTTTCGTGCCGCCCGCCTGCGCAAGGATCGCCGCGAGGTCAGGTGTGGTGCCGGCTTTTTCGGCCGGATCCGGCTTGTTGGATATGTTCAACGTCAGTCTCCTTCAGGCCGATCATCCGCAGCGGCCTGATTCTGTTGATGCGCGTCTGAGCCCTCATCGACTTTGGCATTACATAGGTGTGACGCGAAACCTAGTGAATTATAGGTAAGTTTTCGGGCGCGATGATGAGCATCTGCACGATGCATCCTTCTGTCGCCTGATGCGTTGTTACCGCGCAAACGCAAAGGAGATTGTCATGATCAATGCACGCGATATCAAGGAACATGCCGAAGTGATCGGCGCTGATGGCGCTCATGTCGGTACGGTCGATCGGGTCGAAGGCAGCCGAATCAAGCTGACGAAGAAAGACAGCGGCGAGGGCGGCCATGAAGGGCACCATCACTTCATTTCACTTGGGCTGGTGGCCGAAGTTGAAGGTGGAATCGTACGCCTTTCCGCCAACAGCGATGCCGCCGTTTTGTTCGAAGAAGAAGAAAACGGCAAATCCGTTCATTAAAGTGCGGGAAAGATGAAATTTTTGCAGAAAACCCGGGTTGACCACCGGGGTTCGTCTGCATATGTTCCGCCCACTTTCGGGGCACGGATCAGCGTGCCCCTGGGAGAGCGTAGCTCAGCCGGTAGAGCAACTGACTTTTAATCAGTAGGTCCAGGGTTCGAACCCCTGCGCTCTCACCACCGACCCCCATTGTTACAAGGGTTTTTGGTGAACAGTACACGCAAGCGTGGCACTGCGAAAATTCCAAATAGTTCCACGAAAATTCCACGGTTTCCCCCGTGGAATTCCATGGTCAGCGACGGGTAGTAGCAGCCCGCTCGTTCTCCTGCCGCTGAGCAAGTTGCAGCAGCAGCTTGATATCGCCTCCCTGATTGGCCAGGAGGCCCTGAACATCCTTCATTGTCACGACAAGGCCGCCGACATTCTGCTCGGTTTGAGACTGGCGATATTCGACCACCTCGAGCTTGCGCGTCAGCGTGATAATGTCGGCCTGCTGGGCAGCCTGGGCGGCCGCGGTCTGTTTCTGGACATCCTTCGTGTCGCTGATGCGGTCTTTGTGATACTGCTCATGTGCCAGCCACTTATTGCCCTGGTCGCGTTCGAGGCGCTCCAGTCCGGAAGCGTTCTTGGCGATCGCACTCGTCGTTGCCTCAGCCCAGCCGCCTCCCTGCCAGATGCCGGTGACGGCTGCAGCGATCAGCAGGCCGGTGTTGATCATCGAGCCGAATTCTTTCCAGACTTCCTTGATCTGGTGTCCCGCACCGGTACCGTTGGCCATCGTCACTTCCTGCAGCCGGGATCGCGCCGGCATTGATTGTTGTTCGAAGAAATCGCCGGGCCTGCCGTCGCGTCCTGGGAGGCGAGGCGGGCGGCCTCAGGATCTGAGAAACGCGTAATCTGGTAACCGGATCCATCAATCGCACGTGGCGACTGGCAGCTCGCTGTCGCGCATGAAGATGATACAACGATCACGAGCCGGCAAAGATTTAAAAGCCGCATTGCTTTTCTCCAGCTTCTGAATTCGGGATAGGGCACTTTTCGCTTCCTCGACCTGGGCGGACTGGCGCTCGATGCGTTGACCGTAGACACATGCCGGCGTGATCATCAGGGAGGCGCCAGCGAGCGCGCCGGCGCCGATCTTCAGGCCATCGATGACGCTGATCATGTCATGCCTCGATTTCGCGCTGGATTGATTTGATGCGCTGGACGATCCACTCGCCGCAAACGAGGAAGGCGAGGCCGATGACAGCCGAGACGGTGACGACGATGAGCAGGGTTTTGACGTCGATGCCCCCGGCCAGCCATGTGCCGAGACCAGCCAGAGAGAAGCTGCCGCCGAAGACCCCCGACAACCATCCGCTTTTCTGGCGCACTTCCTTCTCCACCGCAGGCGGCACGATCGGCTTGTCGATCGCTACCGTTTCCGGCTGCTCCCCGACGTGCCGGCGCTTCACCTCGGCCAAGACGGCGCGCACGCGATTGACAGTGACAGCCGCATGCTGGCCACCATAATACCCCTTGCCGGCCGTCGTCGGGAAGGAAGCCCATTCCTGGGCAAGGTTGTTGATGAGACCATCTTCGGAGAGCCGGCCGGCCAGATATTTGTCGATGCCCCGAACGCCCAGAAGGTAGCAGGCCATCTCGTCTTGGCAGCCCTTGTCGAATTTACGGGTGAGCGGGTAGCGGGCGGGAAGGGCGGTGCGAATGCTGCGCAGCGTCGTCCGCACGATCTGGTACCGACCGCACGCGGATGACTTCAGCTTTTTGTTGTCAGGGTCCGCAAGCATTCGGGTCTGGAGGCCGTCGAGCTCGGCGAGGGACATATCGGATAGCTTGACGTCGAGGCCCTTGCCTCTTGAGAGCTTTCCGTCAAGCATGATGCCATAGGCGAGGGTCTCATTGTACCCGTCACCCTTGTCTGTGCCCTCGGTAAAACCGATCAGGTCGAGCAACGGACGGTAGACGTAGTATCGGTCGAGGATAGTGGACATGCGATCGGCCCCAGTTGGTCACTGGAGCCGATGGTAATGTCGAGAGTGTGCGGTCAATCAAAACACAGCAAGGTCACTTGGCGTCGAAACTGATGCCGCTGAGCGACAGCGCGGTGGCGCTCGCCGCCGTCTGAAGCGAAATCACCCCGCTCGGCGCGATCATGATGCCCACAAAATTGGAAACACTGAGCACAAGAAACTGCTCATTGTTGCGCGGCCGGAAGCCATCGGGCAGCAGAGCCACTGCCTGTCCCGCGGCGGCATTTCCGCCCGTGATCAAACCAGACAGATGTACGCGAGCGGCAGCATCACGCCGGGCAATTAGTGGGGAATACGGCGCGCCGGCATCCGCCCAGGTTCCTTGCTTTGGAACACTGACGTCCTGCCCCGTCCAGGGCGACCACACGCTGATATCCGTCCGCCAGACACGCGTCATCACCTTGCCGTAGTAGTCATAATCGAAAAGCTGCTGAAATCCGCCGCTATCGACGTTCTTGTGTGTGACCAGGAAACCATCCATCGGCCAGCCATTGTAGGCGCGGATGACGGTAACCGCGTCCTCATAGGCACTCAGCGGATCGGCGGGGGAAAGGTTTTGCGTGGCGGAGCCGTAATTCCCGACGGTGTTGACGGCATACTGGTTTGTAGCGCCGACGCCGAAAAACTCATCGACCATAGCACCCCAAACCCACGAATTCATTTCGCTGGCTGGGTGGATCGCGCGCCCGTCACCGTAGGGGTCATCCATCCAGATGCCCGCAGCACCGCGGCTATCCTGAAACTGCCCATAAGTGTCGAAATAGGCGCACTGATGCTTTCGCGCCATCTCGACATAGACATTGCGAACCATCTCATACCAGCGCTCATCGCGCTTGTTCGGACTGTCGGAGGTGGAATTCGGCCCCATAAGGATGATGGACTGCACACTGATGCCTGCCGCAGCGCGCTGCGCGGTGAGCTTCGCATCCATGTTCGCCCGCAGAACGTCTGCAGCTTGCTTGTAGGTAACGCCTAGACCGGGATCGTTGACGGCGTATTTGAAGATCAGAGCCGCATTGTTGCCGCCGGCGTATGGAAGCGCATTCAGATCCGCCCAGGTCGTTCCAGCAACCGCATGATTGTGGATGACGTGGTTCGGAATGCCGCGTGCGCGCAATGCGTCACCGATGACACGCCCTGGCTTCGTGTTACCATAACCATCCGTCGCGGTGCTGTCCCCGAAAATGCGGATTGCAAAAGTTCCGAAGAGGGCACCCTGCCCGAGAGCCATGTATTGAAACGGCCTGTTAAGGTACTCATGACCGAGATGGAGCCTGCCGACCTTGTTGGCGTAGGTGTTCCGCTGCCTCAATCCGCCCGGCACAGCCGTCACGATCGCGCCGCCGCCCTCGAAGCTCGCCCCCTGACCGTTCCCGTCATAATCGACGAGAAACGTTTTTTCGTCCGTCAGATGAACCGTCCCGTTTCGTCCAGCGAACGCCAAGGCACTGTCACGCGCGTAGGTATCGTTCGTGACGCCGTCTCCCTTGGCACCAAACATCTCGAGCGTCGGAACAACCTCGGCGACCTCCCACCAGCCGCCGTTCGCATCTTGGCTGTGCCAGGGCATCACCGGCGCTGGCACGGCAATCCTCTTTTTCAAATGTCCGCCACCATCGCCGATGCTGTGGTAACCACCAGTACGGACAAGATTAATGGCCGGCCAAGGAATGCTCGCCGCAGCGAAATCAGCTTCGGTTGCAAACTGGTACTGCGCGTTGGCGATTGCCTGCGCCGCCGCCGCCGCCGCCACTGCTATCGCCGCGTTTTCTCCTGCCTCTGCGATGTCCGCCCCGTTCGGTCCTTCAACGAAGCGGACGCCAGACCGGACAAGCGTATGTCCATTCCTGATCTGGGCATCGATCGTCATGCCGGGTTCCCCGAATTCGGTCGTGATCGCGCGATCGACATCACGCCGGAGCTCCTGCTGGATGATCTTGTTGCGGTCAAGCTCACCGTCGATGAGGTGACTGCTGAACCGACCATCTGCGACAACCGAGCTGATGCGATCCAGAATTGCCCGCCCGAGCACGAGTAGAACGTCACCCTCCGGTCGGCCGGCAATAAATGTTGCGACGCCCCCACCTGCGGCACCCGCGCCGGTGATGACGTATAGGTTTCGTGGAAGCTCTACGTAGTTTCCGTCGGCTTCATGCAAAATCTCGATATCGTCGTTTTGCTGAAAAGGAAATCCAATGGCGAATTGGGTTTGACCGGCTGTTGCAGTAATCTTGCGAAAACGCGGATCCTCGATGATCGGCAGAACAACGCTCATGAAAAAAGCCCCATTTGGTGATGAGGCGATTTTTCCATGCGCGAAGTCAGGTCAACCGATCAGCGCCCACGATCCTTGGGCTCGACGCCGATCGTCTCATTGAACCCATCCTCGACACCATCGAGCAGGCGGCGGATGTAGAACAGGTTCTGGGCAGGGAGCAGCCGGCGCAGCTGGTAGGTGTCGTTTGCCTTCCACTCCTGATCTCCGCCCAGCAGCTTGGATGTCAGTTTGGCGAAGCTCGAAACTGTTGTCTCGAACTTTCCGTAGACCGGACCGAGCAAGGCGGCACCGGGCGAGCGACTGATGTAACGGGCATCAGGCATGTCCGCCCCAATGGCACGGAATATGTCGGCCGATCCGCCCGTCCATTTTGCCGCGATGGAATTACCTTCCTGGTACCAGCCGAGAATGCCGGAACGGTTGACGCCGGCCTTGATCCAATCGGCGGCCTCTTTCGGCGCCGGCCGGTTGGCGACATGGCTGTAGGCGTATTCCGCCAGCACGCCGAGCGCAACCGCCGACGCCATGCCCTGCAGCACCTGATGATCGCGCGCCTGCAGGCTACGCACCAGCAGCCGCTCGTTGGCTGCCGTGACAAAGGTCTTGTACTGTAGGATCAGGGCTGCGATTGGCTTGCTCATCATGAGAGGCTTTTCGGCACCAGGCGTCAGGACCATAAGATCGACGTCGCGGGCGAGCATGCCTTCGAACGCTTGGCGCGCGCCGGCGTCGGACCAGGCTCCAGCGTTCGGGATCCTGATGCCATCGATGACGTCCGAACCGCCTTCAGCGGAAAGCTGTTTCCAGATCCTTTCCGCCATAACGCCATCAATGCCACTTTCGGCCAGGTCGCGGATCTGGCGCGGCTTTGCCTTGCCCGCTGCAGAAGCCTCGACGGCGCGAGTGATCTCGGCGCTGGAGACCATGCCGGCCGCATGCTTGGCGAAATCGGTCCAGGGCGACATGGCATTGAACATCCCGAACTTGTCGGCCGCTACGCTGACAGCGCGCTCGAACTTGCTGGTTGGTGCGTAAACATCCATCAAGTCGTAGAGGCTGTGGCTCCTCGAGCTCAGGTAGGTCTCGGCCGCAATACCGAGCGCCCGCAGCTGCTGCTTATGGGCCATGACCGCCTTGCGGGTCTCGGGGTTTGTCATGGCCTTGAACATCGGCCCCCAAGCATTGCGCAGGACAGACGTCATGCCATAACGCCATTGCATGCCAGCGAGATCTGAAAGCGAGGAGAGGGTCGCGCCGCCGAGATTGGTGATCAGATCAAACCGTGCGGCCGTCGATGCCATGCGGCCGAGGAAACGCTGGGAAGGGTCAGAGGAATAGCCGTAGGTCTTGCGGATCCTGTCGCGCATGGCTGCCAAATCCTTGACCACGTCGTCATATTCCGCCTTGATCTTTGTCCGCGCCTGGTTACTGCCGGCAGCAGCTGCTCGAGCGACATGCTCGTCCTGCAGGCGGCGAAACGTTTCCGTCATGTCGACGTCGCCGAACCGCTCGGTCAAAAGCACGTCCGGCACCATCGTATTCAGATAGATGTCCGAAACCTTCTGCACATCGGTCTCGAGATATTCGCGCACCAGATTGTCGGGGATCATGAAATCGCGTGAAGCCAGAGGGCCTCGCATGGCAGGTCCGGCAGCGCCGGCGTTCGAAGCAGAGGGCCTATCATAGGGCAGGCGGCCATCCGGATTGCCGACCAGGCGCTCGACGATTTCATTCGCCAGGTCCTCGAGCTCGCGGCGATCGCGCAGCCGTTCCTTGTCGAGGATCCGGCGAACCGCGTCATCGATGGCCGGATCGGCCGAGGTGAGGCGGCCGCCCTTGCCGGAATACTCGCCGGCATCCACCTTCGCCTGGCGATCGGCCTCGGCCGTCGATCGAGCGCGCAGCGCGGCTTTGGCCTCCGAGGCGGACTTGCCTTCCCACCTGCCGATCAGCTCCTCGATCTGCTCGCGTACACCGTCCCGCTTGGCCGTTAGGTCGGCGATGCGCCGCTCGAGGTCATCGACCTGGGCTGCCCGGCCAGAGGCCCGATCAGCCAGACTGTTGCCACGGCTCCGGATCTCGGTCTCGAAAACGGCACCACCGTGCGCACCCGGCAGCTTTTGGTCTAGACCCGCCTGAAGGTCAGTTCGGAGCCTTCGCAACTCGTCACGATACGGCTTTGCAGCAGCGAGCGCTTTTGTTCTAGCCTTCTCGAGCGCGACGAGGTCATCCGCACCCAGCGCTCGTCGAGCCTGTTTCGCATTCTGGCGAGCCGAGGTGATCCCTCCGGAGAAGCCGGAACGCACACTCTCGGCCGCTTCGGCGAATTCATCGAGCCCTTCCAGGGCCGCAACGATATCTCGGCCCTCGCGCATTTTCGTATGAGCGCTTACAAGCTTGAAGATAAGCGCGTCGGCATCACGGATATCCGGAAACTTCACCTTTTCATCGCGGATAGCATTTCCCAGTTCTGCTATTCGCTCAAGCTGCGGGCCAGCCTCCTCTTCGACGGAACGTATCGCGGCGCGCAATTCATCCAGAGGCTCGGAGAGCTTTGCTGATCGCTTGAAGGCGAACTGGTTGAGGCGCTGCACTTCACTCCGGCGAACCTCCAGATCATCTGCAGCGTTCTGCCCGCGCTCAAGCTGCGAGGTAAGTTTTTCGATGGTCTCGTCATAACCATCCATCAGGTTACGGTGCCCCTGCAGGGCCTCCTGGATCTGGGCCTTTTTGCCTTCTTCGCCATCGAGCCAATCGGCGAACCGCTGCACGACAGCCGGTCGATCGGCGATCAGGCGTTGCTTGTTCCACACGCGCATCATATAACTGTCGGCCGTCTTGGCGTCGACGCCTTCAGGCAGGAGACCGGCCTTGATGGCGCGGTCCCGCCACGGATCGAGGACATTGGCACGAAGGAAACGGGCAGCCTCTGCCACTTCTGGAACGTCATGCTGGTCACCATTGCGCAGCGCCAGATCGACCTGGTCCTTGAAATCGGGGAAGCGCAGCTTTCCGTCATCCGGCCCCTGCAGGAGATCGCGCGTGCCGCGCAGTTTCTTCTGCAGGAAGTTTTCGTCGCCACCGGTGCGGTAACGCGAATATGTCTTGTCGAACATTTCCGCGACAGCGACGCGGCCGCGATTGGCCTCCAGCGTCACCTGCCGGGAAAGGGCAGGGCCTTGTGTCGTTGCCACGCCTTCTAGGTTTTCGTCGAAGATGTAAGGCGTTTCGACCAGGTCGACGACGGCACGGCGCGCGCTGACGAAACCGGAATTGAGTACGCGGCGAGGAGGAGAAATCCGCCCTGTCGGGTCTGGCAGCTTGTCCAGGCCCGGCACGGTGCGTAATTCAAGCTGGCGAGTGTCGGCAGCCGCAGCACCTGCAGACTGCGGCTGCGGCGCGATCGTGTCGCCCCAGGCTTGGCGATCGGCATTGAGGAGGCCGGTGACAGCCTGGCGCTCCGATCGGGACATCAATGCGCCGGCGCCGGCGCCAAGCAATCCGGAAAGGATCGTCGCAGTCCCGATGTTCGCCGCGACCTGGCCAGCCGTGTAATCATCGGTCGTGCCATACATGACAGCTTCACCGACAGCCGCGCCGGCCGCACCGGCGATCGCGACATCACCACCGATGCGCAGCGCATTCGCCCCGCGCGCAGCACCCTGAAACACCTTGGCAACGGGAAAGAAGATGGTCGGATCGAGCAGGCCCATGCCGACGCCGGCGACGGTGCCGGACCAGCCGGATCGAGAAATCACCGATCGGGCGTTTTCGTCCTGGTCCCACTCGGCCATGATCGAGCGGGTTTCGTCCTCGTTGCGGGAAAATGCGAAGCGCTGCGGATCCGCCTCGTATTTCGTGTCCTTGATCAGCGCGAACGGATCGTGATCCGGATCCGTCTCGACCTCGGCATGGTTTTTCAGGTAGCGCCAGCCGCGATAGACCCAGTTGCTTTCGACGCCGGCCGCGCCGATCGTGTCGAGCAGTGACGGATCTTCCGGCGCCGGCATTTCCGGCTGCGCGATCGTAGAGCGCAGCGGCACGAATTCGTCAGGAATGGAAGGCATCAGTTATCAATCCCGTCCCAGGGCAGGGCCTCGATGTGTTTGCGGTATTCCTCGAGGCGCTTCGGTTGCTCATCGCGCAGCTCCTTTATCCGGCGCGCACGGTCCTCGAGGTCGGCCTTGCCGGCGCCGAAACCGTACAATGGCCCGATCGACGTTCCGCCGGGCAGAACAAGCCACGGGTCGTTACGCGTGCGACGCTCCTCCTGGGCCGCCTGCAGTTCGGATGCCTGTGCCGCCTTCGGATCGAAGAAGTGGCGGAGAGGGCGCCCCTTGTCGTCAGTCACGAGCTCGTCGAGCCCGGTCTTTGGATCGACGACGGAAATCAGGTAACCGGGCAGCTCGCCGCGATCGACGGCTGCCTCGGTTTTCCGATCGGATACGAGAGACAGGTTTTCCGATTTCACATTGTGCCGGCCGGCGATTTCGGACAATTCCTTGCGGATATATCCATGGGCGCCGGCAACAGCCGGATAATGTTGCTCTGGCGGGAAGAGCATGAGGCGGCCGCCGCTTTCGCCAAACGATGACGAGGCGCCCCAGATTTTTTGCATGCGCTCGACTGCCTGCTCCTTGGCTCGATCGAGATCCTGCGTCGTGGCATAGCGGTCACCGACGAGAGAAACGTAATCGCTCATCATCATGCGGCGCGTGTCCGGATCCGTCGGCGCGATGACATCGAAAACGGAATTCTGATCGAGCGCGTCGACGACATCCTCGAAGCTGACCTTACGGGCTTCGGTTTCACCCTTGGATACAAGCGGCTTTACACGCTCCTGCCAGCGCGGATCGGCCTTTTCCTTCAGCCAGCCGGTCATTTCGTCGGGCGTCATGTAGCGCAGGCGGCCCTGCCAGTCCTGGACGCGTGAAACCGCATCGTCACCGAACTGCTGTTTCACGGCGAGAATGCCGTCAGTGCCGGCCAGGTAATCCATCTGCGTCATGGCGGCGGTTTGCACGGCCGGATCCTGTGATAGCATCTGCGCTTTCAGCGCCTTGCTTTCCTCTGGATTGAACATCGGGGGCTGGAAACCATACGCGTCGCCGACAACCTTTCGCTGCTGATTGCGCAAGATCAAGCCGTCAGAGATCGTATCGGCATTGGTGGTGTCGATCGCCTGCAGCTCAATCAGGCCCGCCTTGTCGGCCTGTCCGAGCGGGTCTGCTGCACGCTCCTTCAGGATCAGCTCTGCTTTTTTGCTGGCGGCCGCAAACACTTTCGCTTGGTCGGCATAACCTGCCTCACCAGGCTGCGGAGCAAGCTGCGCCACGCGAGTGGTGATCTCGTCCGGATCGTCGCCTTCCATGCCCGACGTCGCCTGATAAATCTTCAAGGCCTGCTCGCGTGCAGCACCCCATTCCGCGGCCTTGTCAGGGCCGAGCGTGTCGGACACGGTCTGCTCATCGAGATCCGCGACGCCGGCCCCGGTGTCCTGCATGCTGGCAACATCGTCTTCGACCAGAGATTTGACGCGAACCTGCTCGGCCTTGTTCGTGGTTTTTTGGGCACTCTTGAGGCGCTGGGCGTCGGCAAAGTATGTATCCGACATGCCCTTGACGTCATTGAAGGGCAGGGAAGCCAGCGGACCCTTGCCGCTTTTCCATTCCTCGATGATGCCGGTGGCGAAGCGCTCTTTCTCCTCGACTGTAGGGAGCGCATCATAGACGCCCTGGATCCGGCCCCGCGCCGCGCGCTTGGCGATATCGGCCTTGCGGGCGACACCCTGGTCCGGCGTGAGAATACCCTGCGCGATGGCTCCATCGATGGAGGCCTGCATTTCTGCGACCTGTTCGCCGATGATCTGGTCGCCTTCAGGATTGGCGCCCAGCACCTGCGCCTGGCGCTCGAGGTCGACCGATCGCGCGGCATAACCACTGCTGAAGGCCGCGTCCTGTTCTTGCCTGAGGTTTGCCTCATATTTGGTCGCGACATTGCGCGCATAGGCCTGCGTCCGTTGTCCGAAGCTTTTTTCGAACATCTCGCGCGCGACAGGATCAGCAGGCAGTTCATCGAGATATTTCTTACGCACCTCGCCGGCAGCCGCGGCAAACGCTTGCGGATCGTCCGGATTATCGAGAGCAGCGGCGGAAAGATCATTGCTGACACCTTCCTGCATGCGCCAGCCCCAAGCCGAAAGAGCGGCATCATCGTATGCGTCGCCACGGATCGTGCCATCTCGACGTAGTGCGAGCGGCTTTGTTGAGAGCGTAGGGACGGTGACAGCTGTTGATGACTTTGCCCTTTTATCAGGAGCATAGAACTTGGCCTGCGCGTCGTGCAGCTTTTCGGCATAAGCACTCGCGTCTTCCGGCCGCTTAAATTTTCCAAGGTGCTGCCCAGACGACCGGTAGAGTTCAATCGCCTCATCATCCGAAAGGAGCTTGCCATCCGGTGATACCGTCGGGATCAACACCTCTCGACCGTCCTCTCCGAACGAGATCGAGCGGACAGTGCTGATACTGCCATCGCTGTTTTCAACTACCGGCCGCTTGGCTAGATCTATAGTTCCCTTTTCCAAGAGGCCCGGCTGATCACCCGATGGCATGGGCGATCGCTCACCCGCAGGAACGCCTGCAGCACCGCGAATGATTGCGGCCTCACGCGCTCTACGCTTCGGATTGCTGCTGAGGCCTTGGACAGCGTTGGCGATCGCGCCGATGTCACCGGTGCGCGCGGCCGCTACAACGTTGTCCGGAAGAGAGCCGTAATTGTAACCGACCGATGCGAGACCGGCCTTTGCCCGATCGGGCAGGGCATCCCATGTTGCGCCGAGCTGACGCTGTACCTGCAGCCCTTCGCGTTTGGTGAGACGGTAATTCAGATCTCGCTCGGCGTCATCGCGCGACACCGTCATACCTTTGGTGACGCGGACCACCTTTCCGTCAGCCGTCACGGTCGTATCGGAGCCATATCCGACACGATGCGCATTGACGTCCCAATATGGGTTTTCTCGAAACCCTTCCTCTTTGCGCAGGATCGCCTTGGCTTGCTGTTCCCAGGGGCCGGTTCCGGCCATACCGGCAGCGCTGTCTACCGCCTCGCGATGCTGGATGTAGGCGGACGTTGTGCCGAGATCTCCGCCCTGCTGGGAGGAAAGTCCCTCAAGGGCGCCCTCGCGCTTGGCCGCTGCGTCGGCCATCGCCCCGAGACGCTTAGACAGGCTGCCTGCAGCCTGCGCCAGCATTTCTGCCGCCTGGCCTGTGTTGATCGCATAACTGGGAACATCAGGAGATATGCCGGCACTGGCGTCAAAACGAGCGAGCTGGCCGGGGTTGCGAGAAGAACGGTTTGCCATCAGCCGCGCTCCGCCAGGCTCATACCATAACCGGCAACATCACCGAGGGCACCAAGCAAAGCGCCGCCTTTCGTAGACTTCGCGCGATCGCGCAGGCCGGCGGCACGCTGGCGCAGGAGAGCACGCCGAAATTCCGTGTCCTGCTGGTCGATCGAGATCTCGGTCGCGGCACGCTGTTTCTGCTGGGCGGCATTGTCGGCCGCGATACCCTGTGAAAGATCGATGCCGGCAGCGGCGAACGCCACAGAATTGTTGCCGAGTACGCGGGCGAGCTCGCGCGTCATTTTCGTTTTTCGCTGCTCACCGCCGAGCTGCTCCTGTCCAGCCTGCAGTTCGGCCTGGTCCGCGGCTTGGTTGTCCGCCCTTGCAGAGGCCGAAGCCGCACCGATCCCGCCGAGAACCTTGAGGACGGTTGAGAAACCCTGCAGCGCGCCAAGCGCTCCAGACCCAGCGGCAGCCGTTGTCGCAGCCCCAGTTGCTGCACCAGCCGCGCCGGCTGTGCCCGCTGCCGCGCCTGACAGGCCGAGGCCCGCGAAAACTTTTCCGATCGCCGCGAACGCCAGCTGCATGAAAATCCCCGGTTAGAGTGCAGTCTCGACGGTAATCGACCGGACGTTCAGTCTACCGGGGCGTAGCTGGGAGATCGTGATGAAGGGAGCGACCGCATAGCCGCGCAGGCCGGTGATTTTGATTTCTCCGGTCACGCCCTGGTCAAGCTCGCCGACATCAGCGAGCACGCCATAACGGTGGAGGTTGACCTCCCGCATCGCACCGCCATTGGTGCCGATCGCCAAGCTGGTGGTGTCGACGATCGATACATGTACAGTGTGGATCCGCGCTTTTCGCTTCAGGACAGTGTTTGGACCGATGTCGCGCGGAGGAGAAAGGGTCGATACGATCGGCGGCCGCCAGGTCCCGACAGTGGTCTTCGTCACGGCAATCGGCAATGTGATCGCCCCACCGGTGACGACATATGGCCCGAAAACGTCGCGATCGCCAATCACCCAGACCTGCCGCCCATTGAAGCGCGCGAGGCCAGGCACGACTGTTGTCGGTGCGCCGGAAACGATATCGATAGCCTCGTCGAGCAACAAACCCGGTTCGAGCCGCTGCAGAGAGCGCGTACCGGCATTCTCGATGACGAATGACAGCTCGTTTCGTGCGTTTCTGGCGGTCGCCTTGAATAGTCCGTCTGCGGAAAACCGACTGTAAGCGGTGACTTCCTGCTCACGCAACAAGGTGACAAGGCGCGCTTGGCCGTCCTTTCTGATGATAGCCTGCAGGTTTCCATCCATCGAGGCAGAAGATCTGCGCGACGCCTGGTCCACAACGTCTTCGAGAAGGTGGGAAGCGAGGAGTGATGTGTCAATCGCGACAAAGTTACCCTCGACATCCGTGTATCGAAGCTCTCCGATCGTGGATCCATTCGCATGGCACCAGATCGCGGCACCCTCGTTTTCGATGACCGGCACGCCGCGCTTGATGCCATTGCGTGACGCCTGCACATGGTTCGGCGCCTCCACCTTGGAAAGAGCACGCTCGGCGATCCAGTACTCTGCCTGCGTCGTGAATATCAGCAGGTTCAGCGAGGCGACCATCCTCTCGATGCGTTCACCACCCGCCTTATCCATGGGAATGATGGCGGGGCCGTTGGCTTCAGTAAATCGTAGATCGTAATTGAAGTAATCGCCCTGAAGAGACATCAGCCATGCATTCGGCAGTGACCGCAGGCCACCGACTAATAAGCGTTGCTGCCAGAAGACGCCACACTGCGGCCATCCTCGAGTAGGCGACATGACCGGCTCGCCCGGCATGACACCGGGCACGCGCTTGGAAGCCGTAATCGCTGCATCGGCCTTGTTGATGACGCGTCCGGAAACAGCCCAGCCATCGCCCTCGTTGCCATCGCCGGTAAACAGGATTTCGATTACCTTGTCGGAGGGGGAGGTTACCTCAATACCAGGAGAAACATTGGCCAGCTCCTCGACTGCCGCCCGGATGGCATCGGCCAAATCCGGCATCGTGGCGACGTAGGTCAACGCCTTTGTTTCTTGGCCGGAAACGGTAACAACGAAGATCGACGTGAATGCCTCAAGGCCAACGAATTCCAGCCGCCAGCGCGCGGGTACGCCGTTTGTGTAGTCTCCCCCGTAGTCATAATTTGGGATGTTCTCGAACGGCAAATCGTCTACGACCCAGCCCGCGTCCGTCGCGCGGATCCGCTTGGAGCGCAGGTTTTCGTGGAATAAAAGCATCGTGTCGGACTGTTGAGCTTCCGTCATCTCGTCAACGACGGGTGACAAGCCCGGTATAACGATCGTGGCTGTGATGGCTGACGCGGTCCAGATCTGACAGACCTCTCCCGAAAAAACGAGATCGTATGCGGCGCCAGTAGATGCGTGGAACGGCAGTATCTTCGAAGCATTAGCAGGAAGATCGCCGACATGACGCAAGCCATCCCGGACGCGAAAACCACCCTGCGGGATAATGGCCACGTTCTCCGCATGCTGCAGGCCGGTGGAGAAATATTTGAGCTGGGTACGGTCGAACAGATATTCACCAAGCTCGCCGGCGGTGAAGGCGGATTGCATGCGACCAGGTCGAGAGACCATCAGCCCCTCCAGCTTGCTTCGAGCGGATTACGGGCGACAGAGACCCGGCGCGGCGGATTGGCGAAACCATCCTCGGAAAGTGCTGCGCGCATCTGGCCGCCGCGGAAATTTTCCGATGGCGTGCCGTAAGCTGCCTGCAGCTGCTGCGCCTGCGTATTCCGATCCGAAGCAATGGCAAAGGCCAGATAACCGGAGAGGGCTGTAATCGTCGCCATCTTGAAGGTCGCCGTCCATAGATGCGGATCCGGGCGGAAATTGACCATGGCATAAAGCGGATTATCATCGGCGTGCACGCGACCGCTGGTCAGCAAGAAACGCGTATAGCGCCGATCGGGATCACTGGGGTCGTCGGTGAAGAATACAGGAGGACCAATCTTTTCCCCTGGAACCTCAAACACGAATTCGAAGCCGGTGTAAGCGACAGCATCGGTGAGATGTGACAACTGGCGAACCTCACGCGCGAAATGAAAACCGGATGGCTGGAGCCCAAGATTGAAGTCGATGACCGCCTCGAGCAATACGGACGCGCTCTGGCCGCCGCCGAGATCATCGGTCAGGCTTTGAACCGGTTCTTCGCCGATCATGGCGCAGGCGGTGTTGACGATATCGAGAACGGTGAGCAGTGCCATGATAGATCTCCAGAAACGGCAAACCCTCGCCGGGGCGTGGACCGGCGAGGGCAAGGCGCGCGAACGTCAGGCTGCGATGTTCTGCGCGGCGACGGTGACCGCCGTAGAAGTGACGACGGTAACCACATAGTTTCGGCGCATGATCGCTCCGCCGAAACCAAGCGTCGCGTCGATATGATCTCCGGCCTTGACGCGCTTCGCCAGCGCATTGAAGTAACCTGCGGTTTCGACCGCGGCGCGATCATCCGCCGTTACGTACTTATGGATGCCAAGGTTGGCGCCTGCGACGCCGTCAGGATCGAACATGAAATCGACAGTTCGAAATCCTTTGATTTTGAAGGCCATGGTTGGCTCCTGGAATATTGATGAAGGATGGCGCCGGCGTCCGTGCCGGCGCCGATGGCTTTAGCCGACGACGATCGCCGAGTTGGTCGAAGTGCGAAACCGCTTGATGCCCTTGCCTTCCTGCATGGGAGACGCAGCGCCCTTGCAGGTCATATTGACGGTCCACCAATTTTCGTAGTTGTCCCAGTCCGTGATGACCGACAGATCCGTGTTGTTGGCCCAGCCCATCGCGGACTTGTGCCAGATGAACAGATCCTGCTGATTTGCACCGGGGACCGGATACAGATCGCCCGCATCCTCCTCGACGAAGAGGAACCAATTCACGCCGTTCCAGAAGCGCGTGTCCGTCGCTTTTACGAACGGCAAGTCGGGGCCGACATGCGCACTGTCATTGACGACCTTCTGAGCAAGAAACTGGTTCCATTGCAGGGCCGGAAGTCCGCAATAGACATTACCATCCCACGGAACCTTGTCGTTCTGAAGAGCCGCGCACAGCGTCAGGGCGCTAGCCGCGCCGAAAGCGCCGGCAGAGAAGTCCAGGCCGCCGATTGCTGGAACCGCCGTCGCCATCTGCTGATAGATTTCGATGTCCGTTGCGCGGCCGAGCGCATTGGCACCGCTTTCGTAGACGACTTCCTTTTCGTCGACGCTCATACGGTCGACGTCATATTCCTCAATGACATCGAACGCTTTCCAGGTGGCGAGCGACACCTCGACCTTTTTGCGCTCGGCATTCGAGGGCTGGTTGCGTTCTCGGCGCTCGACCTTCTTGGCCTTGGACTTGCCGGCAAGCCAGAAGACGCCTTTTTCGTTGTTCTCGATGCGCATGGCCTGCGTCACTGTCGGACGGAGGCGGTTGCCCTTATTCTGATAGATGTGCATCGCCCGATTGGCGTACTGCACCGTGTTCCAATTTGGCGCGTTCTGCGTCATTGAAAGGCCCTCGATGGTTGGGGAATGCACCGAGGAGGAGAGGCCACAAAAAACCCGCGGGTCCGGTTTTATCCGGAGAGGCCGCGGGCTTAGCAGGTCCGCCCGTGTGCTGATCATGACGATAAGCGGGCGGCAGTACCGTCAACTTTTAGCGCGGAGGATGAAGACGCGCATACGCCGCGTCATACTTCTGGCGAAGCGCCTCATCGAAGCGCTGCGCCGGATCCTTGTGGTCACGGTTACGCGGATCAATCCGCGGATCGCTATCTAGTTTTTTCAGATCATCGGCGGTTAGCTGACCATGCTGGCCGCCGTCACCCGAGATCCGGATGCCTGCTTCGTTGAGACGCCCGGAGAGCGCCTTGATCAGAACATTGCCGACGGCCGTGTCAGTGAGCCCGAGCAGGGTCGCCTCGACGTCGGCCTTCATGTCGTCAGGAATACCCTGCAGCTGACCAACGAGACCTTTGGCAAACGTCTCATTGGCCGTCAGCGTTTCCTGCGTTGTCTTCGGATCCAGCCCGGTAGCCTTCATGAAGCCGGAGAGCTCGGCCTGCGGATCGAACGGGGCAGGAAGAAGGCCGGCATCGACCATCGGGCCGTAGGTTTCGGAGATAAAGCCGGCGAACTGGTCCTGGCTCATCCCCATCTTGTGCGCCGCATTGCGGGCGTGGCTCATTGCGGGGTTGTTCGCCAGATCGCCAAAGAACGGCTTCAGCTTGTCGCCCGGATCGAATGTATACATGTCCGGCTTTTCCGGTGCGGCCGGCATTTTCGACAGCTTTTCGCGCATGCCGCCGAAACGGGTGTTGAGGTCGTTGTAACCACCAAGCAATTTGCCGAGCGCCTCGTCGGCATTCGCGCCGGAAAATTCAGTTGGCAGGCCCTGGGGCGCAGCCCAGGTGTCGCCACCGCCACCGCCACCGCCACCACCGCCGCCACCAAGGCCTTCTCCTTCAAAAACCGGCCGAAGCCGGGAAAGAATGTCTCTCATCTCACGCCGTCCTTTCAGGTTTCGCGAGGCTGGATAGCCTCGGCATTGCCGCGCGCGATCTGGCGGGCAATCTCATGCGCGAGGGCGTTCTGCCCTTCGCGAAATGCACCAAACGTCGCCATCGATGCCGGATCGAGGCCGAGCTGCACGAAGAAAACGGTCCGGCGCAGCGTCGTGTCGAACAATCGCTCTAGCGCCTTTTTCCCGTCCGGACTTTCGTAGAAGCGGGCCCAGGCGCTGGCGATCGTCTTTGCGTCCTCGGCATCCTTTTCCTGACGGACATCAAGCGCGGTTTTCACGGACGGGTCGGCCTGTTCGAACCACTCCCAACCGCCTTTGCCGGCAGAGCCGATAATGGATTGCAGATCCTGCGCACTGAACATCACATTGCTCCTGTTGCGCCGGCAGCGGCCGCAAGCGCCTGGGCAGCGGCAGCCTGCTGCTCGGCCTCATCCATGGCTTGCCGCTGCTCGGCTGTGACGATGTAGTTGTCCGGCACGCTCATCTGGCGGCCGATATCGGAGAGGGCGACCTCGAGGTGAGCAACGCGGCCGCTGCGTTCGCCGAGAATCATCAGCACCATCTGCAGCCACTGCACGATCTTCTCGATGCGCTGCGCCTCACGCGCGATCGACAGAGGCGACTGGATTTTCACCTTTGTGATCAGCTGGTCGATTGGCACCTCGACCTGCAGAAGCCCCTTATTGTAAGCGAGCTCTAGCACACGCTTGATGGCCGGAATTGTGACTTCCTTGATCAGGCGGCCATAAGCGCCAAGGTGGTCGGACGCTAGGCGCTTCACCCGCTCGAGGATCTCCGTCGCCGAACGCACGGCCGCGCCATCTGCCGGTAGGCTCTGATCCATCATCGTCGCCTTCACGCCCATGCGCAGATCGTTCAGGACAATGTTCTGCAGGTCGAGGCGCGGATCTGGGAAACGATTGATCGACGGCCCCATCGTGCCGCCGTTACGGGCGACCTTCCAGAAAGCACCAGGCTCGAGGGCGGCGAGATCCGGATTGAACACGCCGTCATCGACCGCGGTATAGATCCCGAGCATTGCGATCGCAGCCGCCTGCAGCTGCAGGCGCGCCGTGGTGTTGAGTGTCTTGATGGTCGGCATCGCCAACATGACGGGGCCGCGGCCCATGGTTTCACCTGGAACGCGGAAATAGCGCGGGATCAGCCAAGGGCAGGTGCGCGATTGCGTCGAGTAGATAATCGACGCCTGTTTATTGCACCACACGAGCATGTGCCAGCGGCGCTTTTTGCGATCATAGACCGTGTCGACGTTGACCTCGATCTCGCCTTCCGGCTTTTCGCGGTGGAAATCCTGAAGATCCTTGCTGAAATTGCCTTCAGGCCACGTATCGAACAACACCCGGACGCTCATCTTCCGGGTCCAGAAGATCGCAGCGACCTTGTTGTTCGGACCCTGCTCGATCAGAAGCTCGTTTATGGGGACCGATATCGGTTCCCAAAGCAGATCCGGCTCGTCGGTGGAATTCATCAGGATCGCGCCCGTGCCGGCGGATAGATCCAGGGCCATCTCATGGAAGGCCATATCCCAGTCGCCATCCTCGAAAAACGCCTGCGCGACCTTGCTGGTCGGGCCCAGTTGCTGGATCAGCTGTTCGCGTTCGGCCTGGTCGAGAACGATCGGCCCGGGCTCGAGCTTGAAATTCTCCTGCCCGGCCGGCCAGAAATCCTGCTGGACTTTACCGGCGAACCGGAAAGCGCTGTCGATTGCCGTATGGTCGAAGACCTGGTCGACACGCTTCTCCGCAGGACCAGTGTCCTTGATCGATTTCCGGAATGGAATGGCATACTGGTATGCCTCGTCGAGCATGGGCTGAAAGGCGTCACGCTCACGTTGCGCGGCGTTTCGGCGCGCCTTCAGCTTGTCGACTTCGAACATCAGGCCTGCCCGAGCTTGTTGAGACCGTCGGAATTCAGGTTCGTCAGGAAGGTCAGCATGCGACCGCCCGTTTTCCGGCCTGCGGGCGCCGCTGCGGCCTGATCGGTCTCCGCCTGCTGGCGGGCAAGATCCGCCAAGGTCCGGCGCTGCTGCTGTTCAGCCTGCTGTTTTGCGAGCTTCGCGCCCTTATCACTTCCGCCTAAAATACTTGGCATGCCAGATATCCCCGCTTTCGACGCCCTCGGCAAACTGAAAACCGACGAGACGCGCGATGCGCCTGCCGGCCGCCGAGGTGCAGATCACCACGATTTCAGGGTAAGAGCGGGAAGCTAAGGTCAACCGCATCTGGCGAATGATGTACGGCATATGGGCCGCGGCCTCCGGACGGACATTAAACCAGGCCTCGGCACCACCATCGATGGGATACAAACCCATGAGGCCGATCAGCTGATCGCCATGGCGCCATGCAAAGGTTTCGCCGCCGGACCACATTTCCTTGACGACGGCCCAGTGCAACGAGGTGCCGGCACCGCCGAGTTCGGCCATATCAAAAATCGTTGCCGGTGCCTGGATCGAATACGTCATCGAGCGCCAGCCTTGTGCGGATCAAAGCCCCCCCGACCCCACGGGGAGCGAGAACGCGGCGGCCGATCGGCGCGATCCTCGACATGATCCCGACCAGCTGCTCCACGGATGACGCCGGCGCGGCCGCGAAAGCCACCGATCAGATATTGTCCGCCGTCGTGGATATCTGACCACGGGTGCGTTTTTTCCGGCTGCTCCTCGTATTCAGTCGAGGCGTGATCAGGTCGCTTTTTGTAGCGGTACTTGCCATCAAACCCTTCGAGCAGGATGGGGCACTTCTCCGGACACACGAGCAATTCGCTATCCGGCTCATGGTACCCACGCAATTCCGTCTTCACGGCATCGAGGCGCATTCCGAGCTCGTTCGAGCCGCCGAAAGGGATCAGGATCGGAATGCCGAGCACCATGGCGAGGATCTCGAGGGCGGCCAGCTGCCCGCCTTCGCGGTCACCGCCATATTGCGACGCCGGATCGCCCCATGCCCGGATCTTGCTGGCCCCGCGGTAATCCTCGTCGATCTTTCGCTTCAGTGCCTCGGCAAATCGGGCAGGGCCAACACCGTGCCCGAGATAGAGCTCGTCGATCAGGACGATGCGCGGGCCCTTTTGCTGGCCAAAAACGGCGGCCGGGTTGAGCGTGTTCGTCGAGATGTCAATGCCGATACCGAGAGCCAGACGCGGATCAAAATCGATGCGGCGACGAGCAACATGGATCAGCCGATTGAATTTCTCGTAGACCGGTTTGCCGTGCCTGGAATAGCCGAATTCGTTATCGACCATGCGCTTGACGAAGTGATCATCCTGGTTGCGGATGATGCGATCGTAATAATCCTGATCGAGGTTGAACCGGTTTTCGGCCTCCGCCGATCGGCCGGAAGGCTGGATAAACAGCTTTCGGTCGTCAGTCGGATGCTTGATGAATTTTTTGTAGGTCCAGTTATCGACAGTCGGCGCGTTGAGATCGCCGATCACCTGGCGCTGGCGCTGGCCGGAAACAATTTTGTGCCCCAGCTTCCGGCTAAGCTCTTCGAGCTCGCGCACGGTGAGCAGGATGTTCGCCGAGGGATAGCGGCCGACGCGCTGCTCGAGGTCGTCGATCGCGCCCTCGGCATGCGTATCGGCTTCGTTGAGCCAGCCGCCCGAATATTCTCGGCCCTTCATCAGGGTCTCGATTGAGTTTTCGCCAAGGCCCGCGAATTCCGTCACGACCTCGATGCGGATCCCGTCGCTACCCATGAAACGCAGCGTGTGAGTGACAGGACGATCATTGCCACCAGCCCATTTCGAGCCCGGAAACCCCTTCGGAAACCACTGTTTCCAGCTTTCCAGAACCGTCTTTTCCGCCGATCGGAACGTGTCACGCAGCACGATCCACCGGCACATGCGCGTCGGCTTCTTGTCTTCCGGATGCCATGCCACTGGCGCCAGCGTGGCGGCGATGATCCGCCTGAAGGCGCAGGCCGTAGTCTTACCGCCACCCAGAGGCCCCATGATGAAGCTGGTCAGGAAAGCCGAGTTCAGGAACGCTTGGCCGACCGGGCCGGGCGGAGTGTAGTCGAACGGATCGAAGTCACCGACGATATCAAGGTCGGCGACGAGGCTGCGAAGCTGCTCGTCGGTATGGACCTTGATGTCGTCACGGGTGACGAGATTGGAAATATGCTGGCTCATGGGCGGCAGCCCATCGAGCCAGAGGCCGGCGCGCGCATCAGCGCAGGCGCGCCGGCACCGCTGAAGTCGATCGACGACCGAAGGGCGGAGAGCGTCCGTTCAATCATTCCCCAATCCCAGGACAGGATTTGGCGCCCCCGACCCCAGGCCGGCGAGGAGAGGGCGCGGCCGACGGGCTTAGCCCGCACCCCGGCCCCAAGGCGGCAGAGATTAGACGCGGCGTAGAAGACCAAAAACACAACCTGCGAGTGGCTCAAGGCACCTTGCTGAAATCTGGATCGGTGCGCGCACGCGTACCCCTGGGGGGCGGGGTGCCCCCCACTTCGGGGGAAGCCCGCGCGGCCAGGGGGGGTGGCGAGCCATGCATGGGGGGCAGGGGTGGCACTGGCGCGGGCTGCCGGGCTTGGCCGATCGCTCGAAACAGGCCGGTCCCCCTCCAAAAGCAACTGATAACCAGTCAGTCTAAAATTCTCGTAAGCGATTGAAATCATTATCACTTCGCATCCTTGGAATTATGAGGCGTGGAATTCTTCCCGTCGCGTTCCGTTAAGTCATTGATTTTGCTTGCTGTCAGTTCGACCAGCGGCCGACCGACAGACAGCGACTTCGCATGCACCAGCTGCGCCTGCTCGATCTGGTTTGTGCCAGCATTGATGACCAGGACGGGCAGCCGCTCGTCGTCCTGCGCCTCGCGTGCCGGTGCCTTGCCGTGCAGGTAGGGGGCGAGCTCTTTCGCGCAGTCCATCTGGGCTTTCACGATGTCCGAGAGCGCCGGCACCGCCTTGCCGAACATCTTGCCGATCGCCTTCTGCGTCCGCTCATGCTCGATGTAGAAGGCCTGAAGCGCGACCGGGTCGGCCGACATGAACTCGGCCTGCAGCTGCAGCGGATCCTTGTACCCCTGCGCGTCGTACCAGGCCGAAAAGTCCTGCGTCTTGCGGTTCATCGAGCCTTTCGGCCGACCGCGCGACCGCTTCGCCGCCTTCTCCGGGTCGTCGCGCTCCAGGCTGGAGGCGGCATCGGCACGCCAATCCGACCCCAGATCGTCAGTATCCTCGATTATTTTATTCCGATCCGTCACAGCCGCCTGTCTAGAACCTGTCTAGCCTCTGTCTAGTGATATTAACCTAATCTATTCATATACTTAGATGTATATTTAGACAGTTAGACAGATAGACAGACGTAAGCCTCACATGTGTACGCACCCGTATGCACATTATGAGGAGATTTGCTGTCTAGCTGTCTAACTGTCTAATCTCTGGCTCATTCGCCAATGATTTCAATCGCTTCACTGCCTAGACAGACACTAGACAGTTAGACAGTTTCCGAGGGCCGCACCGCAGCCCATGGTTACGCTACAGGAGGCCGAAAACCGTCAACCGCGCTCTTTTCAGCACGCCAAAGGGTCGGGGTCCGGCCTCCACCTGTAAAAATGCACAAAAATGGCGGTCCCCTGCTGCCGCAGGTTGCGGATACTATTTTGCTAGCCATCGGGTGTACTCATGGAGGGAGATGAAGCTGCAGCGCGCCTGCCTGCCGGCGACGCTGACGCGGTTGTCGAACTTGCCGGGCGTAAGCTCCACCTTTGTCATCACGACGCGCGGATCGCCGCGCCTGAAGGCGAATTTCCAGTTGCCCTGCAGCCCGTTCGAGAAGGGCGTGCCGTTGAGCGCCTTGGCCAGCACGCGGCTGTCATGCGGGATCGCCAGCAGATAGCTTTTCCGGCGTTGCGGATCCTCGACCAGGCCGAGATCGATCAGGGAGAGGCGATCGCGCACCTCGTGGATGCTTTCCCCGTCCTTGATGCGCTCGAGCTCCTGGGCAACGGTTCGACGAGCACCGCCCGAATAGTTCTCGATGACGCTGGTCAGCACTGCCAAAAGCGCCTGTTCCCATGTCGGAGCCTTGCCCTCAAGCTCCGGCACGCTCTCGGCCGATAGCCATTCGCCCCACTTGGAAAGATCGTCCCAGGGGAGGCCGAGGGATCTCAATCCCTCGTCGCCGAGCATGGTATGCGCCACGGCCAGGAACGTGCCGAACGTCTTCTGTCCACGGCTGTCATGCCCGTGCTCCTGAAGAATATTGGCATAGTCATCAAGACGATACTGCAAGTCCTTCCACCGATCCGCGAGGATGCGCAGCAGCCGAGGGCCGACCGTTTCGGGCGCCTGCAGGACGGGAGGCTTGCCGCCTGCCTTCAGCGGCATAAGCTCGATGATCGCCAGTCGCGTGAGCGATGCCGGCGGCATGGGCGGGGGATTGATGCCGCTGAAGAAGAATGTCGATCGCGCCTGAAACTCGACGCCCCGGTGGTTCTGGCCGCCGCGGATCCTAACTGAGCCGGAGGCCGCGTCGCGGGCCATCTTGATGACCTTCTGTGCCTGCTCGATGCCGTCTTCGCCCTCGAGCTCGTCGACGGCGATCGGCACGCTGTCATGGCCGACAAGCTGGTAGAGGCCGGCCTCGGTCGCGTTGGTGGTCGAGACCATCATGCGGCCGAGAACCGTCTTCAGCACGCCGTCAGGCCCTGTGAGCTCGGATTTGCCCACGCCGGCATCGCCGACGATCATCACCGAGGGCCGCCAGTTGAGCGCACCACCGAGCATGGCCACGCCGATCGCGCCGAGCAGGATCACCGCATCGACGTCGCCTCGGCCCATGTTCCAGGTGCGCAGGATCTTCACCAGGCCGGGGGCAGGGTTATCGTCCGGATGCACCGCGTCTGGCCATGGCGACATCGAGCGCGGCCGGCGAACATACAGATGCTCGCCATGCTCTCCGGTGTCGCTGATATCACCGTTGATCCAGAGGTGGTCACCGCAATGCAGGATCAGCTTTCCCTCATGGTCGCGCCAGGCACCGCGGCCGCGCACCATGTCCGCCGAGGACCAGGCACCGCGCTCCCTGCAGGCAGCGTAAAGGGCTCGCCGCACCATCTCGGATTTGAACCCGGTGACGCGGCCCTTGTTGTCGAAAGATGGAAATGCCCAGTCGAGCCACGGCTCATGACCGGCAAAAAGCTTCTGGATCCGCTCGACACCCATCGAGGCCGTGCCCGTATTGAACACCTGACCCATTGTGTCGACGAAGTAATAGTCCTCACCATCGTAGCCGAGCGGCCGCACGGGCGTGTTGTATGGCAGGAAGCCGGTCGGGTCGGTGACCGCGCCATCCTTGTTCCATTCGCCCGGTTTCAGGCCGTCGTATTGCCCGCCGCGATCAGGATAAGGATCCTGCTTCTCGGCAATCTTCCGTTTTACCTTCTGCTCGGCACTGCGAATGAGGCCGCCAACCTTGCGAGCACCGACGTCGTCGTTTGTGGACATCAAAAATAATTTTCCGGCTGGCCGGAAAACGGGTCAAAAACCCGCCTTCCGGTTGACAAATGAGCGCTCAATTTCAGTTTGGTGATTTGGTCTTTTTCGTCTTCGACGACTTCGTCGAGGCCTTCACCGGCTCGGCCGGTTCTTCAGGATCGGTCGCAGCAGCGCCGCTGCCACCTTCATCACCCGCTGGCTTTGCCACCGGGTCCGCCACTTCGCCAGTCGACGTCGGCGATGCGCCATCAGCTCCGGCATCGGCTTCGCCATCATCGTCAGATAGTCCAGCCACATTGCCCTGTGCATCCGGATCCGGCGCCGGCGCGCCGCCTGCCGCCTGTCCCTGGTCTGCAGTTTCCGTTTCATCGGTCGACCCTTCCTGCGTCCCCGCGCTCATGCTGGCCGGTTTTCCCGGTTCGTTTTCCTCGTCGATCGGCGCGCCGGCGCTGAAGGCGTCGTGCTCCTCCGGCTCGTTCGCCTTCGCCTCGGCGGCCGCCAGGGCGGCAGCGTCGGCCTGCTGCTGATCCTTCAGGTATTGTTGCTGGTGCGGCTCGATCTCGCCGAGCGAACCATGCGGCTCGAAGATACTGTCCTCGAGCTTCAGTCCCGGCACGTTCTCGGCCGCGATCGCCGAGGCGTCGGCCTTGCGCTGCAGGTCCTGCGCCGATGCAAGGCGATGATGTGCCGTTGCACAAACATCAGCAAAGATCTCGAAGGCCATGCGCCGGGGCAGCGGCAGATCTTCGTAGGACGTCAGCCCCGTGTCGAAGACGCCCTCGATCTGCCCCCAGCGCCACAGACGCTCGCCGGACATCTCGAAGCCATTGATGTAGCGAGCCATCGCCAGCACGTCATCCTCGACGCTGTCACTGGCATTTCCGAACCATGTAGGCGCTGCAGCACCTTCAGCCTGGTCATGCAGGAGAAACTCGTAAAGCTGGCTGGCTGCGACATGCGCGATCCCACCACCGAAGTCTGCCGGGTTGATTTCCAGAATGTTCATCACCATCCGCTCCTTATCGCGTCGTTGACATCTTTCCCCCAGTCGGCCGGCATGGAGACCACCTCCACCGGCTTTCCGAAGCTCTTGAGACGGGTGACGGCCAGGTCGAATTGCTCCTGCGCCTGCGGCTTGCACCAGTCATTGTCCTTGAAAATGATCCAGCCATTGACGGCTGGGTGGTTGGGCACCGTGCGGAAGCCGGAGAGGCTGCCGCAGGACCACATGCGCAGCTCCGGCGCGGCGATCGCGGCCGACAATCCGTCCTCGATGCCTTCGACCAGGCCGACGATCCCCGGCCTGCCTTCCTTGGCCGCTTTCTCTGCAGAAAGACCCGTCGGCCCATCGGAAAGGCGGATGACCAGGCCGGATGTTTCCGGAAACATCATCTTCGCCTTTTCGACCTCGGCCTTGTCGGATCCGTCCGGACGCAGAAACGTGTAATGGCAGGCGGCAAGCTTGCCGTGCTCGTCGACCATGGCCGCGATCATCGCCGGCATTTTTGGCTTGCCGTCGATCCGCCAATATTCGCAGTCGCGGCGGTACCGCAGCGATCGCCCGAGGTTCGGAACGCGCGAGATCGGCGCATTGCGGGAAGCGAGATAGGCCTCTGCCGGTGTGCCTATGATGGTCGGGGCGCAGGCGAAGAAAAATTTGCGTGCCCGCTCGATCGAGGATTGCCGGCGCTTGCTGTCCGTCGCCTCGGCCGCGGCCTTTTTCGTCGCCGCCTCGGCCGCCAGCTGGTCGCGCCGGCTCTTGTCCATGGTGCGCAGGCCATAGCGGTCTTCGGCCCACTCCACCGCCGCCATCTGGCTTTCCTTGTTCACGTCGCCCGTCAGCGCGAACGCGACGAGGCCGATGGCATCGCCTTTGTCACCGGAAACGAAATCCTTCCAGGCGCCACGACGCGCGCCGGCGAGCCAGACCACCATCTGCTCTTCCTTGGAGCCCGGCCGGAACGGATTGCGCACGTTCCATGTGCCGCGATGCTTGAACTTCTGCTTTCCGAGCAGCAGCTCAGCCACGATGCTCTCGAGGTTCGCGACGATATGATCCTTGGCGACGGCGAAACGGCTCAACGTCACTCTCCCATGATCGCGCGCTCGAGCTCGGCGAGCGCCTTGTCGTAATTGCGGTCCTCGCGGCGGGTCTCGACCGCGCCGACGAGTTTCGAGACGTTCTGTTTCGAGCAGCCGCAGACTTCGGCGGCCGATGTGCTGTTCACCCCGCAGGCGGTCACCAGCAGGTAGATCTCGATCGAGCGCATGTCGGCGGCCCGGATCGCCGAGCGGTGCAGCGCCAGGCGAATTCCCTTCAATGCGATACGCGCAGCGCGCAGAACCTCGTCAGACATCGGCGGCCTCGAACATCATGTCGCCGGCGCGACGGCGCTGGGCGATCGTGCGAAGCGCAAAGCGCAGCTTCACGATCTGGGGCAGGGCGGCCCTGCCGCTCTTGCGGATCCGGCGATAGGTGGCGATGGAGATATCGGCCGCGTCGGCCAGGTCCTGGTGCTTGATGCCCAAGCGTTGGCGCCGCGCCTCGATGCGCGCGAGATGCACGGCCTGGTCGGGCCGGTAAGGTGTCCGTTCTTTCTTTCGCATCGTCTTTTCGTTTTTCTGGAATGGATCCGCCGGCACTACGGACACAGCCGGCGGTACGCGGGACTTACACGTCGGTTACGGAATGATCGGGCGGGGGCTGGGCCGCGTCCTGGTCGAGAACCCAGGCCTGCTGCCAAAGCTTATTGGCGGCCGCCACCAGCAAGCGATCCGTCTCCGGAGTGAACGTGCCGACAGGGTCGCGAAGAGCGCTTCGTGCCACCCACACGGCGTCCAGATAGTCGCCGGCTCCGAGAAAACCGGCGACATCGAGGCGATTACGGATGGTGAAATCGTACTTGGCAAGAATGTGCAGAGGGCAGCGCACCAGCCAGTCGGCCCGGTCTCGCTGCGATCGGGCATTCGCCAGGCCCTCAATGATCGGGAGGAGGGAAAGATCGCTCATGGCCGCGCCTCGACGAGGTTCTTGCGCCAATCGAAGAACCCCAACGCGCCGCGAACCGGGATAAAATCGACGGGCCGGGCGTTCCGGATGACGAAGCCGTATTTTCCAACAAACCATTCGCTGCAGGTATCCTGCAGATCAGAGTTTTCATGAGGAATGCAATCTACGATCTCGGCGACGCCAACGATGCCGCCTCGCTCGTAGGCCTGCCCATCGTCGGCGATCCGCACCAGACGGCTCGAAACCGGGTGGTACCCACGGTCGAGACATATGGCTGCTGTTTCATCGAGCTTCTTGCCAGCATGAATTGCGACTGGACCACGAAACCTCGTTGGCCAGTCACGGTTCTCGATGTCTTTGTGGCCATTGACTATCAGCCAAGCCCACGGTTGCATGATCGACAGAGCCTTGCGAGGGAGATTGCTCATGCCGCCGCCCTTTCGAACAGGTCCTCATGCTGACCGATAAATTGGTATCCGGAGCCGTGCCTGGTCTTGATTTGGCAGGTTTCCGGCAACTTCGCTCGGAGCTTGCAGACGTAGACATCAATGATTTTTTCTTCAGGGGCTTCATCCGGGCGGCTCATATAGAGCAGCGTGAGAAGACTATCTTTGGTGACGACCTGGCCGCGTTTGGCCACGAGGATCCGGAGCACCTCAGCCTCGGTTTTTGTCAGTCCCAACTCGTCGAGGAAAGCTGCCGGCGCCACAGCCAGCGCGTTCGTAATCTGCCGAATGGTTTCGCGCTCAAGCGCGTCGAGATCATTGTCTCGCCTTCGCTGCTCCGCCTCGACCGCCTCACGAGCTTTTCGCGCAGCGTCTTCGCGAGCAGCCACCTCATGAGGAGGAATAGACGAAATCGAGGTTTTTTTTCGGGGGCCAGTCTCATCTGCCCATTTCGGAAGGATGATCTCGACCGTGGTCAGATCAATCTTTTCCCACTGGCAAGGCACGGCCTTTTCTGTCCGATCAACGAATTCGGGTCGGTGAAAAAGGCTGATCTGAAACGCAGTAACGCCGCCAGTGAATGACCGCTCGTTTGCCTTCAGTGCGCCGTTTCGATCTTTCCGCAGGCGGATGACGCCGTGATCTTCACCGGTACCGATAAGCAGCTTGAAGCGATCATGGGCGGCGAAACCCATTTCCTGATATGCGGCGGCACGGATCGTGACGCGCAGCTTGGCCTTGGCCGATTTCAGTTTCGCCAGGCCAACGCTGACACCGGTCGCGTTCGATGAGCCGGGATCTTCGAAAATTTCAACTTCATCGAATGCCATCAGATAAGGCTCCCCTGCTGGCCGGACTTTCCCGGCGTGGAAACTGGCTTGTTGGAATTGCCGGCCTCTTTCATCCGGCGCAGGTAATCGAGCGTGAGCGGCGAAATGCCGGGCTCGATCGTGACGTAATCGGACGAGCCGACCGTCTCGAACCTCGTCACCTTCACGCCTTCCCAGCCGTCATCGATGGACAGGCGGTTGAGCTCGTCGACCATGGCCTGGTGATTGATCCGGTTCTGCGCCGGATCCCGTGCGATGTCGCAGCCGTAAGAGATCGAGGTGAGGGCGGACATCATGTGCCCACCTCCATCTTCGCCTTGTGCCGGGCCTGAAACGTCGCCTTGTCGACCTTCGTCACGCGGCTGAACTCGCGGATTTCTTCGTCGTAGACGCTCAGGCCCAGCACCTGCGCCAGACCCATCAGGGTCACGCACACGCCGCCGACTTCCTGCGAAGGCAGGCCGGGCAGGCGGGAATAGACGCGGCTCGAGATCCGCTGCACATCGTCGACCTCGAGGCCAAGCGCCTGGCCGAGCTCGAGCGCCTCCTCGAGGAAGCGGCGGGCACGTTCTTTTTCGTCAAGCGGATCAAAATTCGGAAGATCGCCGAAGGTGGCGACGATCCATTGCAGAACGTCACGCTGGCGCGCGTCGCGAAATGTCTTCTCCAGCCCGACGGCAGTGCGGATCATAGTAGCCATTACGAAACTCCCTGCAGCTTGAGGATTTTACGACGCGCAGCGCCCTGCCAGTTGCGCAGCAGGCCATGAATGCCGGAAGTGCAGGACGTTGAGACGCCTGCCATCACCAGCTTGTCGCCGCCGAACGAACCCTTCTTAAAAACAGCACCTTCCTTCTCGACGAGCTCGCCGATCACGTTCATGCCGTATTCGTTGTATGCCTTGCGTTCCGGCTCACGCTCTTCGAAGCTGGGGCCGCCATGCTCCCAGTGAGGCCATTTGGGCCAGGCAGCCATCTTCTCCTCGACGGAGTTGACCAGGCGCGTCAGTTCTGCGGCGGTGGCCATCACATCGCCCTCGCGTTCGCGCAGGTGTCGTCATCGTGATATTCGGGCTCGTCGATCTGGCCGCAGGCGATGCAGCGCAAGGTGCCATCATTGACGAACTTGGGGTAATGGATGAACTTGCGATACCAGCGGCCATCGATCTCGATTTCGAGCTCGTCATGCGGCAGCCGGCCGACCAGCCATTCAATCCAGTAGAAGCCGTCAGTGCAGGGGCCGACAATGCCGCTCTGGGTAATCGACGGATCATGGATGATCTCGGCGCCCTTGCAGATCACCACATAGTTTGTACCGGTGCGGCTTTTGCCGGTCAGCAGGTAATGCATTCCCTGGCTATGGGCCGCACCGATCTGCAGGATGCGCTCGAGCGGCACTTCGCCGTCATACGGCACACCCAGCAGGATCATCCCGCGAGGTTCGAGGAAGGCGCGCACCCGCTCATTCATCTTGCCGTCGTCGGGGCCGTCGCAAAAATGCGGAACGTCTTTTGGCTCGATGGAGAGCAGGCACGCGATCACGGTGCGGAAGCAATCGCCCCAGACACCGTTTTTCGGATCATGGCGGAAAAGCTGTTGGTGCCGTTGGATCATTGGATCACCTCGGCCTTAAAAGCAGCACGCGCAACCGCATGGCGCGGGTAGCATTTGCCACGCACCCACTCGATGAACGCCGGATAGGTCGGGTCGCTCTGGGCCACGGCATAGGTCTCGATGCCCTTCGACCAGGCCGCCATGTTCTCGACCTCATAGAGAACACTGCCGCAATGCGGGCAGGCGGGAAGGGAATGGTCGCCGCTGGTCACCTTGCCGACCATGCGGATACTGTCCCACCAGGTGCAGCCCGCCGAATAGACGATCTTGCCGGCCGCCTCTGCCCGCGCGATCGCCGAGCGGATGGCGTTGGTGTCAATGCGAAATTTCGGCCGATGCGCCGGCGCCGACTGCGCACCCTTCAGGGCCGCGATATGCTGCTTGATGATGTTCATGCCAGACCGCCTTCCTTGAACTTGTCGGGAAAGATTTGCCGAATGACGGCGACGGTGGTCGGCTGTAGCTTCGAGTTGAACTTCAAGCCCCTGTGAATAGTGTTCTCGGGGACGCCGGATTTCCGGGCGAGTTCGGTTTTGGACAAGCCAGCCTCTTCACGCCAACGGTCGACAGTGGACCAGTGCAGCCGCATCGCTCAATTTCTCCATTGATTAAGCGATACAAGTTGTGATTTGCTGTGACTTGTCAACAGTACAAACTTCAAAATGCGCTAGGGCGTTCTCCACATTATGTTTCGAGTTGTGGAAAATATTCGCCAGAGACATATGGATTGGGTTGCATCAATCCTGGCGTCCAAACATTGGACGCCGCACCGCCTCGCCGTCGAGGCGGGCCTGTCTCCGTCGGCACTCAACAAGTTCCTGAAGGACCCTACCGGGACCAGGACGCTCAATAGCTATTCTGTTGAGAAGCTCGTTGCTGCCTCGGGCATGGCGCTGGACGGCATGATCGCCACGCCGCCACGCCAAGGCGTTGATGCGGAAGCGAAACTTGTTCCTGCGCCGGATCGGTTCAAGGACATGGGTAACGTCGTATCCTTTTGGGAAGTGTGTACGCGCGCGCTCGAGCTTGTCGGCTATGTGCCTGGTGACATCCTTGTCGTCGACGAAAGCTTGGACGCTCGACCTGGCGATATCATCGTCGCTAAGGTCTTTGACCGCTCCGGAAACTCGGAGTTCATCGTCCGGATTTACGAGCAATCGTACCTTCGTGCCGCAACCACTGATCCCGATGTCATGGTGCCGATCCTCATGAGCAAGGACGTCCAGATCTGTGGCGTCATGGTGCATTCTGTCCGCAACCGGCGCGCCGCCTAGTATCATTTGTTAAAACCTGACGCCCTCCGGCATGCGTTTGCGAGCCGTGGCTTGTTTTCCCCAAAAAAATCGCCCTAGTTGCAGTGATTGCGCATTGTCAAAATGACGCGTCACGGTCGAGTACCGTGACAGAGGTATCATCAAGTCAAAATAATCCATGGACTAATCATTGACAAACATTGACCACGGGGACATGTTTGGGCTGTCGCAACTGATTTGCAGGCAGGGAACGCAATATGCCTTTGGCAGAAAAACTCGTGAAACTCGCCGAGCTGGCTGAAGCGCTGGACCGCTCGGAAGATTGGGTCAAGCGCAACTGGCTGAAGCTGCACCTTGAAAAAGGCATGCCGCGCAAGCTCACCATCGGCTGGTCCTGGCCGCGCTCGTCGATGGAGCACTGGTTGGAAGAAGGCGCCGGCGGCGCCATCCGCATCGTCGAGGCCGAGCCGGCCCCCATGCCGGCCGTACCGGCCAGCAACGTCATCGCGCTGGCCGCGATCACCGCCAACCAGAACCACTTTCTCCGCCACCGCTACTCAGGAGGCCGGGCATGACCGATATCCTCTATTCCGGCATGGACCACGTCGAAGCGCTCACCCATTCGGATCCGGACGTTTCGTGCCTGGCCCGTATGGCGTCCAGCCAGTTCGCGCAGAACCTGGCGAATTTCCTCAATGCGGAAGTCGCGCGCGGCACCAGCCCGGTCACGCTCATGACCTCGCTGGCGCGGTTCCAGGTGCAGTCGCACGCCTGCCTGACGGCCCAGTTCATCGGCGAGCTCGGTTATCCTGCGGCGCTGGATCTCTACAAGTACGCGCTGGACAAGGAATATCTCGAGCATGCCGAAAGAGCGCGCTCGACGATGAAGCAGAGGAAGCGGGCATGACATCCGTTTCCGAAAATCCGGCCGTCACCAATCCGAAGAAGCACCTTTCTAAGGTGCAGCAGGATGCGCTCGGCGCGATCCAGTTCTTCCGCCATCAGCAGCCAGGCCGCTTCGAGATCCGCATCGGCAACAAGCGTTTCTCGAAACAAACGATCACCGCTCTGGAAAACCAGAAGCTGGTGACCTGCCGTCGCGGCGAATACACCGTCACCATCGCCGGCGGCCTGGCGCTGGACAAGCTGAAGGGCGGAAACGCATGAGCGCGCAGGATCCTCGCACCCTTCTGGCCGAGCTCGATGCATCCGTTGAAAGCACCGACGCCATCATGCAGCGTGCCATGTCCGCCCTGCGTGAGGTCATCGCCGATCGTGAACAGCTCGAGGCGATTGCCCGGCAGATGTCCGTTGCCCGCGCCGCCTCCAGCGCCGTCCTGGTCGAGGCCGCATGCGCCCTGCATGAGCAGGCCACCGGGCGCAGCGTGTTCGACCTGGACATGGAAACGCGGAGGCTCGCGTCGTGACCTTCCTGCAGATCTTTCTCGCAGCGGCCGCCGGCAACATGGTCGGCACCATCTTCATGGCGGGGGTCATCTTCCTCCTGCTGCGGCCCTACTGGGGCAACACGCCATGACCGACGCCGACTGGACGGCGATACGCCTTGCGCTGTTCATTGTCGCGGCCGCCTTCGCCGTCGGCTTCGTTCTGATCGATTGAATTCCCGTCCGGGCACGTGGCTCGGGCAGGCAAGGCGGGGCCGGTGGGCGGCTGAAACCCCCATAGGCGGACCTCGGCCCCGCCAATTCACTTTCCCCCGCGGCTGCACCCCCAGGGCCGCTACCCGGCGGCGATGTATCGCGTGTCGCCGGGTTTCTTTTTTTCAGAGGACAGCCTCATGACCACGACCAGTGAGAAGGCCGAGATTTTCGAAAGATGGCAGGGCAGGTGGCAGGCCCGCATGGGCCGGATCGCCAACACCGGACATACGATCCGTGCTGAAAACGGCCGCTTCACGGTCACCAGCATCATCAGATCCGGCGGCCTGCTTTGCCACCATGCAACGCGGGAAGAGGCGGAAACAGATATCCGCCGCGAGTGGACAGTGTTCGAAAGCCGGCACGCCCCCGAAACCAGCCGAGAATTTGATGCGAGATGGAGCGAACTCAGCCGGGAGCAGAATTTGGCGGAGATGAACCTGCGAAACCCACTGGCCGATCGCGCACTTCGTCCCACGCTGAAAGCCGGAGACAGACTACGCGCGACAAAGTCTCAGTGCGGCTCTCGCGAGGCGAGCTTCATTTTTCACCATTGGGACATGGGCTGGATCGTCAGCACCGGCAAGGCCAGCATTTCGCCGGGCTCTGTCTACAGCGTCAACGGAAAGGTCCTGAAAGTATGAGCGACAAAGCAAACCCACCGCCGCAAACACATGTGAAGCCGTCTGACGAGCTGCGAAAGCGCGTCATGCGGGCCATCTTCGACCCCGGCGCGACTGAGGGCTTCAAGGGCGATCGCGACCTGACGACATGGCAAACGGATGCCGTGATGCGCGCGCTCGCCACCACGGAGGGCCAGAACAATGGTTAAGCTGACACCGGTGCAGCGAGAGGTTCTAGGCCATTGCCAAGATTGGTCAGCGGCATTTGAGGTCGCGGAACGGCGCGTAGATGACGGCGCCAGAACGGACTGGAAGCGGACACAAGACGTCCTCATGTCTCTACATAAGCGCGGGCTGGTCGAGCACCACCAAGGCAACGCGACTTATCGCATGACGGAAGCTGGTCGTGCCACTCTCAACCCCGCCCCGCAAACGAGGGAGGTGGGTAGCGATGACTGAAGCCGACATCCTTCCATGCCCGTTCTGCGGCTCGGATCCAGACGTGATCGAGTGCGGCGTCGTCAGATACATCAAGTGCTCGGAGTGCGGCACGGAGCAAGACGGCGACATCCTGATCTCGCACATGGTCGCCAGGTGGAACCGCCGCGCCGGCGTGCAGCCGCTCCCCCGTCACGAGTTCGACGAAGCGGACATTCCCTATGGAGAGGGCCACCATGGCCGAGATTAAAATCAAGCATGTCGAGTGGCGCGACGGGCGGCCGCGCTTCCGGCCAGGCAAGGCCATGCAGGATGCGGGCTACAAGTCCCAGGACCTGAAGCATGCAAATGGCACTTGGTACAGCCAGGGCGAGGCGCTGGATTGGTCCAACAAGTTGGTCGTGGAGTTGACGGCCCGAAAGGCGGAAAGCGAACTGGCGGCCTCGTCTGTGGCGCTGCCTGTCGTCACCCCGCCGATCGCCATGCCGCGCGCTCAGGTCTACCCGGTCTCGAAACTGTTCGAGGACTGGCTCAAAAGCCCGCGCGTGCTGACCAAGGCACCGAACACCATCAAGGACTACAAGCAGAAATCTCGCGTACTGGAAAACTGGGACCCGGATCTCTGGGCCTGCGAGGTATCGTCGCTCGACCAGATCATTTGCTACGGCCTCTATGAGGATCTCTGGCAGGCCAAGGGCATTGCAACAGCGCGCGGCGCGATGGTCGTTTTCGGCATGGCGATCAAATGGGGCATGCGCTCCGGCCGCATCAAAGGCATGACGATGAACCCGGCGCGGGATCTCGACATGATGCAGCCAAAGCCGCGCGCACGTTTCCTGACCCGGCAGGAATTCGAGACGATGATCGAGACGGCCGAGGCGGCACCGTTCTTCCGGAAGGATTTTGCCGACATGCTCTTCTGCGGCGTCTGGACCGGCCAGCGCCAGGCCGATCGGCTCGAGCTGCAGCAGTCAGCCTTTCGCGCCGGCCGTTTTGTGCTTCGCCAGAACAAGACGGGCGCGATCGTTAATCCTCCGGTGGCGCCGGCGTATCAGGCGCGCCTCGATGCCGCCGCAGAGCGCCGAAAGGAGAAGGGCATCATCAGCCCCTTCACGCATCTCAACGAAAGCACCTGGGCGCCCTGGAACAACTACACCTATCGCAACCTCTTCTCCGAGATCCGCGCCGCAGCGGCCGTCAAGCTGCCGAGCCTGAAAACCTGCATGGAGAAGGACATGCGCGCCACCGCCGTCACTTGGATGGCGCTCGCCGAAAACACCCTGCCGCAGATCTGCGCAGTGTCGGGCCACAGTCTGCAGGGCGCGCACCAGATCCTGAAACACTACCTGCATCTTCATCCGGAGATGGCGAGCACGGCGATCGGCAAGATGGTGACCTGGTACGACGAGGGCGGAAAAACGGATCTGGCGGTTTAATCAGCTGCCTCAACCGACGAGAGCCTCTCCTCCAAATCTTTTATCGTCGTGCGCATTTCATTGATATTGATCTGAGCGCGCTCGGCGTCGACGAGTAGCCGTGAGTTTTCCGAAGCCAGCCTTGAAAGGGTGAGCCTGTCATCGCGGCTACGCCTCTCCATTTCCTGCAGCATGCTGGACTGGCGATTTATTATGTTCGCCTGCTCATTGATCGCTTCGTTCTGCTCGTTGTGCAGGCACGTGAGCCATTTTACAGCGCCGTCGATCGAAGAAGCAAAATCGTAACCCCGACTTTGAAAACACATCGCCTGCGCCTGACTGGTGAAAACCAACCCAAAAAACAAGATAATGATCCGCATGCAGCCCCGCTTCACCTTAGATTTCGGCATTAGTAATTACTTGCAGCCAACGTAGGCCGCCGCTAGATTCAGTTCGGCGCTAGGTCTGTCACGACGTAAGCCAGTGGTCGAGCTCTCGCGTTGCGAGGTGGCGTTGGTTCAAATCCAACCGCAAGGCTGGCCTAGCGTTCAAGGCAAGAAGCGTTAGCGTCCATTTGTTCCGACGTTAATATTTCTGCCAACGGCCACGCAACTTCAGCGTCCGACGGTGGCCAAATCCTGGTCATGCCGGGCGGGCTTAGCTTCCTGAAAGACTGCTGCGCCGCCGCAACCGACGAACTCACGACAAGCAGTGCAATGTTATTGAAACCGATCATTGTCGATTGAGTGTTGCACTTCTCGGTCCTGCCGAACAGCTCGGGACCAAACGCAGCTAAGGCTGCCTGCGCACCGAAATGCCGAAATCGCAAAATCCATCCCGGCAGATTATGACGGCCCAAGAATATCGCCCAGTGATCGGGCGGTGCGCCGTGCTTCATCAACAGCTCCCGGTCATTGTCACTGACGGCAATGTGCTTTGGGTCATCGTACTCTGCTATGCATGTTCGTAGAGCCGCCCATGTGGCTAGAGATTTTTGATCCTCAACTTTCAACGAAAGCGGTTTCTCCAAGAACATGTCCTTGATGAGGGGCCGGGTTAGTTGCTCAGTAGAGCTCATCCAGCCGCCGTTGCAACCTTTGCAGACAACGCGAAACCGCTTGTTTCGCCAGTAACCCTGCTCGCGAACAAGGTCCGGCGTCAACACGAGGGTGTTTGCGTTCGCCATTACTCCGACCATCCGGAACCCTCCTCGGTAAGGCTCCTTGCTCGTTTCAACAACATGAGGATGCAGCCACTTCGGCCAAAGATGCTCTTTCGTGAGCCCGCCACCGCCACAGAAGGCACATTTGCCCGACTGTTTTGCCATTCGTTCACCCCTGCAATCACCAAGAATCGCTCTTCGCTCTCAAGTAGATTGGGGTTTTGGCTCGAAACTCGTCAAGGTGGAAAGCTTGCGCATGAACACGCGCTTCCTTCACGAGCTATGCAGTTGTAAATCCGTTCATTTTCACATCAGTGGAACAGCTGTTCGATATACACGCGTTTCACCATAGTTCCACGCGGCACCATCGTTAACGTTCTGAAGTCATTGAAACCAATGATGACTTTTAATCAGTAGGTCCAGGGTTCGAACCCCTGCGCTCTCACCACCTTACCGGCACCCGATCCTCACACTCTGCAATCGGAATTTATTTCCAACTGATAATGTCTGTATCAAGTCCCGTCCGGTGCTGCTGGTCGGCGACGAGTGCGGAACAGAACTGCGGCAAAACTCGTTGATGGGCGCGGACTTTTGTCCCGCATATCATCACGAGGAGAAAGAGCCATGAGCATCTTTACCAAGATCAAGAACGCCATCTGGGGCCATCCTGCGGCAGCGGCCACGCCTTCGGCACCTGCACCCGGCGCCACTTCCGCCGAGCCATCGGTCACCAGCGCCGCCCCCGTTGGTGGCACGGCTTCAGCCTCACCGGCTACCTCCGGCGCGTCGACCGCATCCACACCGACGGCATCGGCCGCATCCGCTTCAGCGCAACCCGTCGATATCGCGCCTATTCTCGATGCGGCCGTCAAGAACAGCGGTCAGAAACTCGATTGGAAACACTCGATTGTCGACCTGATGAAGGCGCTGGGCATGGATGCGAGCCTTGCGGAGCGCAAGGAACTGGCGGAGGAACTGGGTTACACCGGTGAGAAGAATGGTTCCGCCGAAATGAACACCTGGCTGCACAAGGCGCTACTCAAGAAGCTGTCGGAAAACGGTGGCAAGGTACCCGCAGATCTGCTGGATTGAGGTTTCGATCTCGGTCATTCACTCTTGAAACAAGCTCGCCATGCGCGGGCTTGTTGCCGATTGGTGGAGGCGGCCCCCCAAGGGCAAGCTGACATTCGTCAACACGCGCCAACCTGACGCATTCACGCTCCAGCTGCTGCCGCGTATCTCTTCGCCCGTCCGGGGCCGTAGCTCAGCTGGGAGAGCGCCGCAATCGCACTGCGGAGGTCGGCGGTTCGATCCCGCTCGGCTCCACCAAACCTTCTTCTTGTCTGCTTAAAACGAACAATACGGCAATCTGCGCCGCAAAAGGTGATTGGCAAGCGGTTGCCGTCGGGGCTAGGAGAACGCTGTCTTCCGTTCTGGAGCCGAATGCGTGTCGATTGCCGAAATCTCCCTGCTGAGCGCGCTGTTCGCCGGCGCTCTCTCTTTCCTGTCGCCCTGCGTGTTGCCGCTGGTGCCGCCCTATCTCTGTTATATGGCTGGTGTATCCGTGGAGCAGTTCCGTGGCGGCAAGGCGGATGGGCCGGTGGTCGTCAGTGCGGAAACCAAACGGGCGATCCTGCTATCGGCCTTCTTTTTCACGCTGGGGTTTGCCACGGTTTTCGTGGCGCTGGGGGCTGGCGCATCATCGATCGGCGTGATGTTGCGCCAGCATCTGGATATTCTCTCCAAGATCGGCGGTGTGATCATCATCATTATGGGCCTGAACTTTCTAGGCCTCTTTCGCATCGGCGTGTTGGCGCGCGAGGCGCGGTTCCAGGGCGGCGGCAAGCCGGCGACGCTGTCGGGCGCTTATGTGATGGGCCTTGCCTTCGCCTTCGGCTGGACGCCCTGTATCGGCCCAATCCTCGGCACAATCCTCGGCGTTGCCGCCTCGCGTGACACGGTGGGCGAGGGCGTGGCACTGCTCTCCGTCTATTCGCTCGGCCTCGCCGTACCCTTCTGGATTGCCGCTGGTTTTTCCGGCGCCTTCATGCGCTTCCTCAGTCGTTTCCGCCATCATCTGGGCCGGGTGGAAAAGGTCATGGGCGCCCTGCTGGTGATGACGGGTATAGCCTTCCTGTTCGGTTTCATTTCCGACATGGCAATCTGGTTCCAGCAGACCTTTCCAATTCTCAGCCAGATCGGCTGAGGCACGTCATTCTTGCCACTGTTATGCTGCTCCTGCCTTTTTGGTCCTAGTCCCGATCATTATCTAGCGACGCAGGAGCATGAGCAGCCAGCCGTGTTCCACAAGCTTGTGGCAGCAACGTCTTTCCATGGCCTGATGCGTGACCGTTTTGGGTTCTTCTCCCCAGGTCAGCGATAAAGCTGTGACAACTGCTGTTACGAATGGAACGCCAAGCGTTCATCGGCCGTTCACGGATCGCGGAGCCATATTGTCCGCCCTCAGGAGATATACAAAATGCGCCGAATAGCATTAATAGCAGCAGTCGTTTTGGGATCGTTGGCCGCTGGTTCAGCTTACTCGATGCCGATCGTTTCGACCTCGTCCACATCGTCGCTTGTTCAGAACGCCGATGCCGTGTGCGGACGCGGTTTCCGCCTGGCGCCCCATGGCGTGTGCTTTCCCGATAGAGGCGAACGCCGATATGAGAATCGGAGAGATCGTCGCGAACATGCGAGGGATCGACGCGAGCGAAGAGAACGTGAGGAATGGCGGGACCGCCGTGATAGACGCGAATGGCGCCGCCACAGAGAATGGCGCGAGTGGTGACAAACTGATGAGAAGTGTCGCGCACATGTGCGAGGGGAAACTGTATCGGCTGTCACTATAAGCAGTCGTAGCGTATGCGCTACATTGGAGTTCAGGCCGATCCGCCATCGAGACGGTGGAAATCGGTTATCTGTTAGGACGCGGCGTCCGCCACCATTTTCATCACCGCCTTTCTTCGGCGGTGATGCTGCCGTTCGTTTTCTATCTGATCGGGTTAGGCTTCTTTCCTGTGCAACGAAGGCTTGAACGTGCGCAGCAGATCGCGAACGCCGCGGCCAGGCTCTACACCCTCACGCATCAACAGGTTTCTAAGCGGGCTGATGCTGGTGAGCAGATGCAGGCCACCGGCGCGGGCCAGCTGCATCGGCAAAAAATCCGACAGTAGCGAGCGGTTGAGCAGGTCGACGCCAAACGTCCGGGTCATAATGTCGGGGCGGCGGCGGCGTTCGAAACGGTCGCCGGTATCGGCGGCGATATCGCGACGATCGGCATTGCCGACAAGATCGACCAGCGCCATCACGTCGCGAAGTGACAAATTGAGGCCCTGTGCGCCAATCGGCGGGAAAGCGTGGGCGGCTTCACCCACCAGCGCGATGCGACCCTTGCCAAAACGTTTGGCCATCAGGCTGGAGAGGGGCCAGCTCTGCGCACCGGCTTCCACCTCAACCTTGCCGAGGATGGACTGCATGCGGCGCTCGACTTCCAGCGACAGTTCATCGAGCGACAGTGCCAGCAGGCGTTCGGCCGTTTCCGGCGTCACCACCCAGACAAGGCTGGAGCGGCGGCCGGGCAGGGGCACCTGCGTGAACGGGCCGGTTTCGGTGTGGAATTCGGTCGAAACATTGCCGTGTGGCAGTTCATGCGAAAAGTTCAGCACGACGGCCGACTGCGGATAGGCCCATTTTTTTACGTCGATGCCGGCGCCATTGCGCAGGATCGAATTGCGGCCATCGGCACCGACGGCGAGCGCCACGTCGAGGCTCTCACTATTCCCCAGTGTCAGCGTCACCTTGTCGGCAGCCGGTTCGGCTTTTTCGACGGTCGTGTCAATGCGGCGGATATTCACTTCGGCTGCGACGGCCTTTTCCAGAACATCCGACAGCGCCTTGTTGGGGATGTTGTATCCGAAGGCGGCAAGGCCAAGTTCGGCGGCACGGAACTGTGCCGGCGGCGCGCGCAGCAGGCGATCGGTGCCATCAATGATCTGCATGACCTGAAGACCGGCGGAGGAGGGTTCGATCAGCTGCCAGAGGCCGAGGCGGTCCATGAAGCGGATCGACTGGTCCATCAGCGCCGTGGTGCGCTCATCATTTCCGGCTTTCACCGGGCCGATCAGCGCCACCTTGCGGCCGCTGCGGGCCAGAGCCAATGCCGCCACGCTTCCGGCCAGTCCGTGTCCGACGACGGCTATCTCGACATCATGCATGGCAGAACTCCTTGATTGCTGAGGCTCATTTATGCCTTTCGGGCGCACTTATCCATAAGCGATTTTGCCGGTTTTAACCGTTGCGACAGGCGGAAGGTTGCATTGCCGGGCGATTGGCCGCATACCGCTTTGCTTGAATAAGAGATAGGGAATACCTTTTTGATCCGGCGCATCTTCAACTATCGCAAGGTTCCCTACGCGGAGATCCGCGCCTTCTCCGTTCATATGCTGACCGCCTCCGGTTCGTTTTTTGCCTTTCTCGGCGTTGTCGCCGCCTCGGAGTCGCGTTTCGTCGACATGTGGTGGTGGCTTGGCCTCGCGCTTTTCATCGATGGCATTGACGGCCCGATCGCCAGAAAAGTGCGGGTGCGGGAAGTGCTGCCGAACTGGTCGGGCGACATGCTCGACAACATCATCGACTACGTCACCTATGTGCTTCTGCCCGCATTTGCGCTCTACAAGAGCGGCATGATTGGTGAACCATGGTCCTTCGTGGCGGCCGGCATGATCGTTGTGTCGAGCGCCATCTATTATGCCGACATGGGCATGAAAACCGACGAATACTTTTTCTCCGGTTTCCCGGTCGTCTGGAACATGCTGATCTTCACACTGTTCGTCATCCAGCCGAGCGCCGTGACCGCCATGATCATCGTTGCCGTTTCGGTAGTCCTGACCTTCCTACCGATCAACTTTCTGCACCCGGTCCGTGTCAAACGACTGCGACCGCTCAATCTCGGCGTCTTTTTCGTCTGGTGTGCCTTGAGCGGTTATGCGCTGCTCTTGCATTTCGACAGCCCGAGCTGGCTCGTCTGGGGTGTCGTGGTCACCGGACTTTACCTCTACGTGATCGGTGGCGTGCTGCAGATGTTCCCTAGGCTTGGTGCACCCAAATAAGATCTGTGGCCGCGTGGCGTTTGCAGTTGTGCATGATGATAAAAAGAGCTTGAATGTTTTTTAGGCGTTGATACGAGAACGCCTTTACAGATCGCAGCATCGGGGCAGCAGGTTTCAAAGAAAACCGCCCGCGGTGAACGAGGGGAATTGAGTGGTTTCATCGCAGGATCAGGGAGAGCCTTCGCTTCTTTCGGTTCGAGGGCTGACGAAGCTTTTCGGCACGTTCGCCGCATGCGACGGGATCGATCTCGATATCCGCCCCGGTGAAATCCACGCACTTCTGGGCGAAAACGGCGCCGGCAAATCCACGCTCGTCAAGATGTTGTTTGGCGTGCTGCAGCCCAGTGGGGGCCAGATTCTTTGGCAGGGCCAGCCGGTTTCCATCACTTCGCCCGGCCAGGCAAGAAATCTTGGCATTGGTATGGTTTTTCAGCATTTTTCGCTGTTCGAAGCCCTGACCGTCGGTGAAAATATCGCGCTGTCGCTCGATCCGAAAATATCGCTGTCAAAAATCTCCGACGAGGCCGCCTCGCTGTCGCGAACCTACGGCCTGCCGCTTGATCCCAAGATGCATGTGGCCGATCTGTCTGTTGGCGAACGTCAGCGCATCGAGATCGTGCGCGCGCTTCTGCAGAACCCGAAACTGATCATTCTCGATGAACCGACCTCGGTGCTGACGCCGCAGGAAGCCGACCGTCTGTTCGAAACGCTGTTCAAGCTCAAGACAGAGGGGCGTTCGGTTCTTTACATCAGTCACCGTCTCGATGAGGTGCAGCGCATCTGCGACCGCGCCACCGTTCTGCGGCATGGCAAGGTGACCGGTGTCTGTGATCCGCGCCAGGAAACGCCGGCCTCGCTTGCCCGCATGATGGTGGGGAGTGATGTGGCAGCGGTGCATCGCGAAGATCTCGGTACTCCCGGCGAGGTTCTGCTCGACGTCAGATCGATGTCGTTTGCGCCGCGTACGCCATTTGCCGTCGCGCTGAAGGATGTATCGATGCGTGTGCGGGCCGGCGAAGTGCTGGCGATCGCCGGCGTGGCCGGCAACGGCCAAGGTGAGCTTTTTGACGTGCTTTCGGGTGAATATCCGGCCGCCGATCATGAAACAATCAAGATTCGCGGCACGTCGGTTGGCCGTATGCGCATCAACGGTCGCCGCCTGTTGGGTGCCGGTTTTGTGCCGGAGGAACGGCACGGTCATGCGGCTGTCGCGCAGATGTCGCTCTCCGACAATCTGCTGCTCGCGCGGGCACATTCCGATCGTAAGGCGTTTTTGTCAGGCGGTTTTGGCAAGGTGATCCGCCACGGCGCCGTGAAGGCGGCGGCGGCCCGCATCTGTCAGGCGATGGATGTGCGCAAGAGTGGTCAGGACCCGGCAGCTGGGTCGTTGTCTGGCGGTAATCTGCAAAAATTCATCGTCGGGCGCGAGCTCGATCGCCAGCCCTCCGTGCTCGTTGTCAACCAGCCGACCTGGGGTGTCGATGCCGGCGCTGCCAGCCGAATCCGTCAGGCGCTGATCGATCTCGCCAAATCCGGCTCGGCCGTGGTGGTGATCAGCCAGGATCTCGACGAGATTTTTGAAGTGGCGACATCGATTGCTGTCATTTCCGAAGGCCGGCTTTCCGAGGCTTATCCGGCTGGCGAACTGTCGCTGGAACGCATCGGCCTTTTGATGGGCGGTATTCACGATTCGACCCAACACGCCTCTGATGATGCTTCCAAGCCTGGTGAGGCAGCGCATGCGCATTGAACTCGAGCGCCGCGCGCGTGCCTCCACAGCTTTTGCCGCCTTTTCGCCGCTGCTTGCGCTGGTCCTGACACTGTTTTTCGGCGGCTTGATGTTCTGGCTGATGGGGAAGGACCCGATCGCCACGCTCTACACATTCTTCATCGAGCCGCTGTTCGATGTCTGGTCGCTGCATGAACTAGTGATCAAGGCGGCACCACTGATCCTGATCGCGGTCGGCCTCGCCATCTGTTTTCGCTCCAATAACTGGAATATCGGCGCCGAAGGCCAGTTCACCATGGGCGCGATCACCGGGTCGATACTGCCGGTTCTGATGCCGCAATGGCATTCGGCACTGCTTCTGCCGGCCATGCTGATCATGGGCATGGTGGGCGGCGCGCTATACGCCGGCATTCCGGCGCTACTGAAGACACGCTTCAACACCAATGAAATCCTCACCAGCCTGATGCTGGTCTATATCGCCCAGCTGTTTCTCGACTGGCTGGTGCGTGGCCCCTGGCGCGATCCGCAGGGCTATAATTTTCCAAAGACCATCAGCTTTGCGCCGGAAGCGATCCTGCCGGAACTGCTGGACTCCGGCCGTGCCCATTGGGCTGCGGTGTTCGCCATCGTCGCCGCCATCGCTTTGTGGTTCATGATGCGTTTCATGCTCAAGGGTTTTGAGGTTTCCGTACTCGGTCAGGCCGAACGGGCAGGGCGGTTTGCCGGCTTTTCCTCGAAAAAGATGGTGAGGTTTGCGCTGATGCTGTCCGGCGCTCTGGCCGGGCTTGCCGGCATTTCCGAAGTATCGGGTTCCATCGGCCATCTGCAGCCGTCGATCTCGCCGGGTTACGGCTTTACCGCCATCATCGTTGCTTTCCTCGGCCGGCTCAACCCGATCGGCATCATCGCCTCCGGACTGGTTCTGGCGCTGACCTATCTCGGCGGCGAAGCGGCGCAGTTGTCGATCGGCATTTCCGACAAGGTTTCGCGCGTATTTCAGGGGCTTTTGCTTTTCTTCGTACTCTCCTGCGATACGCTGATCCTTTACCGCATCCGGCTGGTCTTTTCCGGCAACAAGACTGAGGCGGGAGCTCAAAAAAATGTTTGAAGCGATCCTGCTGACCGTCATGACTGCCGCAACGCCGCTGGTGATCGCCGCCATGGGCGAACTGGTGGCGGAGCGATCCGGCGTGCTGAACCTCGGCGTCGAGGGCATGATGATCATGGGCGCGGTCTGCGCCTTTGCGACTGCCCACATGACCGGCTCGCCCTATCTCGGCATTCTGGCCGGCATTGGTGGCGGCGCGCTGTTTTCGCTGCTGTTCGGGTTCCTGACGCTCACACTCGTCACCAATCAGGTAGCGACCGGTCTGGCGCTCACCATTCTTGGTCTCGGCGTCTCGGGTCAGCTGGGTGAAAGTTTTGTCGGTCTCGCCGGCACGAAGCTGCAGCCGATTGTCTTTCCGGTTCTGTCGGACATTCCGTTCATCGGTCGCGTCCTGTTCGCGCAGGACCTGATCTTCTACCTATCGATCGCGCTGATCATCGGCGTCAACTGGTTCCTGTTCAAAAGCCGCACGGGCCTGAAGATGCGCGCCATCGGCGATAATCACGGTTCCGCCCACGCGCTCGGCATCAACGTCGTTCGCACGCGGTATCTGGCCGTGCTGTTCGGTGGCGCCTGTGCAGGCCTTGCCGGCGCCCAGCTGTCGCTGGTCTATACGCCGCAATGGGTGGAGAACATGTCGGCAGGACGTGGCTGGATCGCCCTGGCGCTTGTCGTGTTCGCCTCATGGCGTCCGTGGCGCATTCTCGCCGGTGGTTATCTTTTCGGAGCCGTGACGATCGGCCAGCTGCATGCGCAGGCTTTTGGCGTGGGCATTCCGTCGCAATTCCTTTCGGCACTTCCTTATGCCGCCACTATTGTCGTTCTCGTGATCATTTCGCATAATCGCCGCACGACACTCATCAACACGCCGGCCTCGCTCGGAAAACCTTTCGTTCCGGACCGATGACAGCGCGCAATAACAAACGAACAAACACTTCAAGCCAACAGGGGTTGAAAATGAAGAAGCTGATCATCGCACTTGCTGCGTCTGCTGCCGTTCTCGGTGGCATGTCCGGCGCTGCCCAGGCGCAGGAAAAGTCCAAGGTATGTTTCATCTATGTCGGTCCGAAGAGCGATGGCGGCTGGACGCAGGCGCATGACATCGGCCGCATGGCGCTGGAAAAGGCGATGGGCGACAAGATCGAGACCGCCTTTCTCGAAAACGTGCCGGAAGGCCCGGATGCCGAACGCGCCATCGAGCGCATGGCCCGTTCGAACTGCGCGATGATCTACACGACCTCGTTCGGCTTCATGGATGCCACCGTCAAGGTTGCGGCAAAGTTCCCGAAGGTGAAGTTCGAGCACGCCACCGGCTTCAAGGCGGCTGAAAACATCGCCACCTACAACTCGCGCTTCTACGAAGGCCGTTACATCCAGGGTCAGATCGCGGCAAAAATGTCGAAGAAGGGCCTTGCCGGCTACATCGCCTCCTTCCCGATCCCGGAAGTGGTGATGGGCATTAACGCGTTCGAACTGGGCGCGAAGTCGATCAACCCGGATTTCAAGATCAAGGTCGTATGGGCCAATACCTGGGCTGATCCGGGCAAGGAAGCCGACGCTGCCAAGGCGCTGGTCGACCAGGGCGTCGACATCCTGACGCAGCACACCGACACGACCGCGCCTATCCAGGTTGCTGCCGAGCGCGGCATCATGGCCTTCGGTCAGGCATCCGACATGATCGCGGCCGGCCCGAAGACGCAGCTGACGGCGATTGTCGACACCTGGGGTCCGTATTACATCAAGCGCACCAAGGCGATGCTGGACGGCACGTGGAAGTCGGAACAGATCTGGGACGGCCTGAAGGACGGCATTCTGACCATGGCGCCCTATACCAACATGCCGGATGACGTGAAGGCGATGGCCGAGGAGACCGAAGCCAAGATCAAGTCGGGCGAACTGCATCCGTTCACCGGCCCGATCAAGAAGCAGGACGGTTCTGAATGGCTGAAGGCCGGCGAAAAGGCCGAGGACGGCGTTCTGCTCGGCATGAATTTTTATGTCGAAGGTGTGGACGACCAGCTGCCGAAGTGAGGCGATCTGGTCGGCTTTGAGCCGCTGAAATAACGAACTGTGAAAAGGGCACGCCACAAGGGGTGCCCTTTTTGTTTTTGCCCGATAAAAGCCGTTCATAGCGTTTCAATCATCCTGCCGTTAAATAACGATCAGGATTGACCCAAGGAGTTTTCGCCGATGAGCCGCACATGTCTGGCCGTGATCCTCGCCGCAGGCGACAGCACCCGCATGAAATCGTCGATGTCGAAAGTGCTGCATCCGGTCGCCGGCCGACCGATGATCGCGCATGTCATGCAGGCAATCGTCGGTGCCGGCATGGGCGATGCGGCGCTGGTTCTCGGACGCGACGCCGAAAAGGTCGAAAAGGCGGCGCAGATTGGCGGAATCACCACATCGAGCTTTTTGCAGACTGAGCGCCTCGGTACCGGCCATGCCGTGCTGGCGGCGCGCGAAGCGATTGCCAAGGGTTATGACGATGTGGTCGTGGCCTATGGCGACGTGCCGCTGATCACACCCGTACCCTTTGCCGCAGCCCGTGAAAAGCTTGCTGAAGGCGCCGATATCGTCGTCATCGGTTTCCACACCGACAAGCCAACCGGTTACGGCCGTCTGCTGGTGGAAAATGGCGAACTGATCGCCATCCGCGAGGAAAAGGATGCGACCGACGAGGAACGCAGGGTCACCTGGTGCAATAGCGGCCTGATGGCGATCAATGGCGCCAAGGCGCTGGAGCTGCTCGACAGGATCGACAACAAGAACGCCAAGGGCGAATATTATCTGACCGATCTGGTCGAGATCGCCCGCGCCGCCGGGGGCAAGGTCGTCGCCGTCGATGCGCCGGAAAGCGAACTGACCGGCTGCAACAACCGCGCTGAACTCGCCTATATCGAAAAACTCTGGCAGGAGCGCCGCCGCCACGAGATCATGGTCTCTGGCGTGACGATGATTGCGCCGGAAACAGTGTTTCTCTCCTTCGATACCGAGATCGGTCAGGATGCACTGATCGAGCCGAATGTTGTCTTTGGACCCGGTGTCACTGTCGAAGGCGGCGCGATCATCCATGCGTTTTCGCATCTGGAAGGGGCGCATGTCTCTGCTGGTGCGACGGTCGGTCCTTATGCGCGCCTGCGTCCGGGCGCCAATCTCGGTGCTGGCTCCAAGGTCGGCAATTTCTGCGAGGTCAAAAAGGCCGAGATCGGCGAGGGCGCCAAGGTCAACCACCTGACGTATATCGGCGATGCCTTTGTCGGCGCGCATACCAATATCGGCGCCGGTACCATCACCTGTAACTATGATGGTGTGAACAAACACGAGACCCGTATCGGCGCGGATGCCTTTATCGGCTCAAACTCGTCGCTGGTGGCTCCGGTGAGGATCGGCGACGGCGCCTATATCGCTTCCGGTAGCGTCATTACCGACGATGTGCCTGCCGAAGCGTTGGCATTCGGCCGCGCCCGTCAGGAGGTGAAGCCTGAGCGTGCCAAGCTTATCCGCGAACGTGCGCTGGCGCTCAAGAAGGCCCGCAGCGGCAAGTAACTAAACCGTCAAAACGTTAAGCTGAAAGGGAGTGCGGAATACCGCGCTCCCTTTCTTTTTGGGGTGTTTAAACTCGCTCTTTACATGTTTCTAAATGTTAACGGTGGAGCGTTACGGTCAGACATTGAAAGTGACCGTCTACCGGATTGCGTAAGTTACTGGATCGGCTAGGTATTCGCTCGGATCTAACCAAACGGGAAAAGCGTACATGTGTGGAATTGTCGGGATCGTCGGAAAAGGCCCGGTGGCAGAGCGTCTGGTCGATGCGCTGCGCAGGCTCGAATACCGCGGCTACGATTCGGCCGGTGTCGCCACCATCCATGACGGCGTGATGGATCGCCGCCGCGCCGAAGGAAAGCTGTTCAACCTCGAAAAGGCGCTCGACGGCGAGCCGCTGCCGGGCAATATCGGCATCGCGCATACCCGCTGGGCCACCCATGGCGTGCCGAACGTGCCGAATGCACATCCGCATTTTGTCGATGGCGTCGCCGTCGTCCATAACGGCATCATCGAGAATTTTTCCGAACTGAAGGACGAACTGGTGGCCGAAGGCGCCGTGTTCGAAAGCCAGACGGATACAGAAGTCGTTGCGCATCTTCTGGCCAAATACACCCGCGAAGGCCTCGACCATCGCGCCGCCATGCTGAAAATGCTGAACCGCGTGCACGGCGCCTATGCGCTGGTGGTGATGTTCAGGGATGCGCCGGACACCATTCTGTCGGCCCGTTTCGGACCGCCGCTGGCGATCGGACACGGTCGTGGCGAGATGTTTTTGGGTTCGGACGCGATTGCACTGTCACCGTTCACCAACGAAATCACCTATCTGGTCGATGGCGATTTTGCCGTCATCACCCATGACAAGCTCGATGTCACCGACTATTCCGGCAAGCCGGTAAAACGCCAGAGCCAGATTTCCCAGGCGGCGGCCTATGTGGTGGACAAGGGCAACCATCGCCACTTCATGGAAAAGGAAATCTACGAGCAGCCGGAAATCATTTCGCATGCGCTCGGCCATTACGTTGATTTCGCCGCCAACACGCTGAAGCCACAGGCCGGCACGATCGATTTTGCCAAATTGTCCGGACTTGCCATTTCTGCCTGCGGCACGGCCTATCTCGCCGGCCTCGTCGGCAAATACTGGTTCGAGCGTTATGCGCGCCTGCCGGTCGAAATCGATGTCGCCTCGGAATTCCGTTACCGCGAACTGCCGCTGTCGCCGACGCAGGCGGCCCTGTTCATCTCGCAGTCCGGCGAGACAGCCGATACGCTCGCCTCTCTGCGGTATGCCAAGGATCAGGGGCTGAAAATCGGCGCCATCGTCAACGTGCAGGAATCGACAATTGCGCGGGAATCCGATGCGGTCTTCCCGATCCTTGCCGGCCCGGAAATCGGTGTCGCCTCCACCAAGGCCTTTACCTGCCAGCTGGCGGTTCTGGCTTCGCTTGCCATCGGTGCTGCCCGTGCGCGCGGCACGATCGATGCGGCGGCGGAAAAGGAAATGATCGGCCACCTGATCGAGATGCCGCGCATCATGAGCCGGGTGCTCAACGCCGTGCAGCCGCAGATCGAAAGCCTGTCGCGTGATCTGTCGCGCTTCAAGGATGTGCTGTATCTCGGCCGCGGCACCAGCTATCCGCTGGCGCTGGAAGGCGCGCTGAAGCTGAAGGAAATTTCCTATATCCACGCCGAAGGTTATGCCGCCGGTGAACTCAAGCATGGCCCGATCGCGCTGATCGACGAGCATATGCCGGTCATCGTCATCGCCCCTTACGACCGCTTCTTCGACAAGACGGTGTCGAACATGCAGGAAGTGGCGGCGCGCGGTGGCAAGATCATCTTCATCACCGATGAAAAGGGTGCAGCCGCCACCAAGCTTCCGACCATGGCAACCATCGTGCTGCCGGAAGTCGATGAAGTGATTTCGCCGATGATCTATGCCCTGCCGATCCAGCTGCTCGCCTATCACACGGCCGTCTTCATGGGCACGGACGTCGACCAGCCGCGCAATCTGGCAAAATCGGTCACCGTCGAGTGATTTTTCGCGCCGAGCAACCGGGTGACGCGGCGGCGATTGCCGCCGTCACCGCGGAAGCTTTTGCCGGCGTGCCGCATAGTGATGGCAGCGAACCTGCCATCATCGCGCGTTTGCGAGAGGCCGGTGCGCTGACAGTTTCGCTGGTGGCAGGGATAGATGGCGTGGTCATCGGCCATGTCGCCTTTTCGCCGGTGACGTTTTCAAGCGGTGAGGGCGACTGGTATGCGCTCGGACCGGTTTCCGTTCTGCCGGAGCATCAGGGGCAGGGCATTGGAGCCCGCCTGATTCGTGATGGCCTGGAGGCGATCAAAAATCTCGATGCGGCCGGCTGCGTCGTGCTCGGTGAGCCGGCTTATTACCGCCGTTTTGGCTTACTTTCCGACACAGGCCTCATCTGTCCCGGCCTGCCTCCGGAATATTTGATGGCGCTGCCCTTGCGGGGGCAGGTGCCATCCGGCATTGTTTCCTTCCATTCCGCCTTTGGCGTCGACGCAGCATAAAATCAGGCTTTTATGACCGATCCCCTCGAAAAACTGTCGCTGGCCGGTCGGCTGAGAAACAACTTTCTTACCGGCCTGATCATCTGTGCGCCTCTGGCCATCACCATCTGGCTGACCTTCACCTTCATCGATTGGGCCGATAGTTGGGTGACGCCCTACATCCCGCAGCGCTACAATCCGCAATATTATTTCGACGTTACCATTCCGGGCACAGGTCTGCTGATCGCCGTCATCCTGATCACCATGATCGGTTTTCTCGGCAAGAACCTGATCGGCCGTTCGATCGTCAATTTTGGGGAGTCGGTGCTGCATCGCATGCCGCTGGTGCGCACGCTCTACAAAAGCCTCAAGCAGATCTTTGAGACCGTGCTGAAGGAGCAGTCGACCTCGTTCAAGAAATGCGGGCTGATCGAGTTTCCGAGCCCCGGCACATGGGCGCTGGTTTTTATCGCCGGTGACGCGCAGGGCGAAATTGCCGCCCGGCTGAACAGCGATGGCGAGGAAATGGTCGGCGTGTTCCTGCCGCCGACGCCGGTGCCGACTGCGGGTTTCCTGATGTTCGTGCCCAAAAGCAAGATCGTCATGTTGGACATGACACCGGAAGAGGGCGCGCGCCTGCTGATTTCGGGCGGCCTGATCGCGCCCGACTGGACGCCGAAGACGCCGGATATCCCGGTTCTGGCCGCGCCTATCCCGCCCGCAAAAACCTGATCGCCTCGTCGCGGCGGTGCAGATAAAGCAGCACCCGCATGGCCTGACCGCGTTCGCTGGTCAGATCCGGGTCCTTTTCCAGCAGATAGCTCGCATCCTTGCGGGCGATTTCCAGCAGATCGGCATGGGCTGCCAGGCTGGCGAGCTTGAAACCGGGCGTGCCTGACTGGCGCGTGCCCAAAAGCTCGCCTTCGCCGCGCAGTTTCAGATCTTCCTCAGCGATCAGAAAACCGTCCTCGCTGTCGCGCAGGATCGAAAGCCTTGCATGCCCGGTTTCGCTGAGCGGCCCTTTGTAGAGCAGGATGCAGGTGGAGGCATCGGCACCACGGCCGACACGACCACGCAACTGGTGCAGCTGCGCAAGGCCGAAACGTTCGGCATGTTCGATAACCATGATCGTTGCATCCGGCACATCGACGCCGACCTCGACCACGGTGGTGGCGACGAGAAGGCGGATTTCGCCATTCTTGAAGGCGGCCATGACGGCGTCCTTTTCGGCGCCCGACATGCGGCCATGCACGAGGCCAACGTTTTTTGCGCCGAGTTCACGGGCGAGAACGGCATATCGCTCTTCCGCCGACATCAGTTCCACCACATCGGATTCTTCCACGAGCGGGCATATCCAGTAGGCTTTTTTACCTTCGGCTACGGCGCTTCTCAGCCGGCCGACAATGTCGCCGATCCGTTCGGTCGGCACCGTCACGGTCTGGATCGGTTTGCGGCCCGCCGGTTTTTCCGTGAGTTTTGACACGTCCATGTCACCGAAGGCGGCGAGCACGAGCGTGCGCGGGATCGGCGTTGCCGTCATCACCAGCATATGCGGCGAGATGCCTTTCGACGTCAGCCGCAGGCGCTGATGCACCCCGAAACGATGCTGCTCATCGACCACGGCCAGCGCCAGATTGTGGTAGCTGATCGTATCCTGAAACAGCGCATGCGTGCCGATGACGATCTGCGCCTCGCCGGATGCGATACGCTCAGCGATCGCCTCGCGTTCCTTGCCCTTGGTGCGGCCCGTCAAAATATCGACCGTGATCCCGGCGGCGTCCGCCAGTTTCGCGATCGTTGCAAAATGCTGGCGGGCGAGAATTTCGGTCGGCGCCATCAGCACTGCCTGTCCGCCACTTTCGACCGCTGCCGCCATGGACAGAAGTGCGACCAGCGTCTTGCCGGCACCGACATCGCCCTGCAAAAGCCGCAGCATGCGATCCTCGCCGGCCATGTCTTTCAGGATGTCATCGACGGCGCTTTTCTGGCTGGCGGTGAGGGAAAATGGCAGGGCGGCGATGATCTTGGCAGCCACGTCACCCTTCACCCGGATCGGCACGCCAGGCACTTTGCGAATTTTCTGGCGCACCAGCGCCAGCGACACTTGGCCGGCGAGAAACTCGTCATAGGCCAGACGGCGGCGTGCCGGTGCCTGCGGGTCGATATCGGTGGCATCACGCGGATCGTGCAGGTCTCGAAACGCATCCGAAACGGATGGAAAACCCTGACGCTGCGTGAGGGTGAGGTCGATCCATTCGGCCAGCTCCGGCAGGCGCGCGACGGCGTTTTCGATCGCCTTGCGCAGCGTTTTGGGCGACAGGCCGGCCGTCAGCGGATAGACCGGCTCCACCAGCGGCAGATTCTCCGCATCCGACACTTTGACCATGAAATCCGGATGGATCATCGAGGCGCGTCCGTTGAACCAGTCGACCTTGCCGCTGACCATCACCTGTTCATCGATCGGCAGCGTCTTTTCCAGCCAGTTGCCCTTGGCGCGGAAAAAGGTCAGCGCCAGTTCACCGGTCTCATCATGCAGGAAGACGCGATAGGGCTGGTTGGTGCGCGCCGGTGGCGGCATGTGGCGGTCGACCCGGCCTTCGATGGTGACGATGGCACCCTGCGGCGCCAGCGCAATGCCCGGCCGGTTGCGGCGGTCGATCAGCGAAAAAGGCGCATGGAAGAGCAGATCGACGACACGGCAGTCGTCGGCATCCTCGCGACCGGTGACCTTGGCGATCATGTCGGCAAGTTTTGGTCCGACGCCGGTGAGCGCGGAAACGGGTGAAAATAGAGGATCAAGCACGGCGGGACGCATGTTCCGATACATGCGACGTGAGGGCAGAATTGGCAATGGCCGTGGGCAAGTTTATCGATGCATTTCAATGTCGCGGGGCAGCCGCGTATGCCGGGTGATGGCCTGTTTGCGTCTCACAGATGCGTATCGAGAAACGTCCGGACCTGATGCTCGATCTGCACGTGGATCGCGCCACGGTCGATCGTCGCCGCATCGACGCAAATCAGAGGTGCTTCCTCGCGAAGAGCCAACGGGCAGGGATCGATAAACACGAAATGCCTGCCCGGCACGACCATTTCTTCAGGTCGGATCGGCAGATTTTGTGCAAGTGCCTGCGCGTTGGCGCTGGCGCGCAGAAAAGCGTCATCCTGCGGGCGTATCAGCAGTGTCGGCATGGTCACGGAGGCGAGACCGGCCTGATCGAACAGGAAGCTCAGCGGGTCCATCAGCACCAGTGCTTTCAGGCGAAAGTCGTGCTGCGGCATTGTATTGACAGCAACGGGAACCGTTTCGCCCTGTTGCACGTCGTTATTGCCGGGCCTGCAGGAGCCGACATCCTCACGTCCATCTTTGGCGCAATAGGCAAGAGCCTTCTGAAAATTTGGCTGGGCGCCAGCCAGAACAAGCGCCGTATATCCGCCAGCGGAATAACCGATCATACCGATCCGTTCGGCATTCACATGCGGCGCGAAACGGGCGTCTTTCAGGACCGTGTTCAAAGCGGCGATGGCTTGACGAGGACGTGAGGCCAAAACCTTCGGCTGGTTCGGCTGTCTGGGATGTCCTGCCGCATCACCGACATGAACAGGCGCGACTACAATATATCCGGCACGGGCCAACATGGCGGCGAGATCACGATGGCCGAGCGGCGCGCCGCCGCTGCCATGCGAGAAGAGAACCACCGGAAATCGATGGGTTTCTGCCAGTGGAGCGTCACGTGTGGCCGAAACCGTAAACGGGCCTGCCTGCCATGCCCTCTCCGCAACTGACGTAGGATACCAGATCATCGTATCGAACGATCCATCCGGACTGGAAACAGTGATCTTGGAAATCCCGGCCGCGTAAGTCTTTGCGGAGAACACCTGTTCAGCGGAAGCGGCAGAGGCCAATAAGAATGGAATGAATACCAGAAACAAAAAGCGCAACAAGGAAACCTCCCGGCACACAAGGACTGAAATAGCACCAAGGTGACAATGAATCATAAATTGAGGGTGACACAACCTATTTCGCTGCGGCCCGCGGACGCTTTGTCGAAAGTGAGGCCGGCGGGTCGTTACCTCACCATCCATTGAGCCGATTTTCCGGAAAAAGCGGTTTCCACCATTCCAGCGCATGTTCTATAGAGAGCGCGCAACACGAAGGTTTCCGACATGACTGGACTGACGCGCACCAGCGCTGATCTCGACCCGCGCCGCCGGCGTATCCTCTATCGCTGCTGGCATCGCGGCATTCGCGAGATGGATCTCGTTTTCGGGCAGTTCGCCGAAGAGCAGATTTCCACGCTCTCCGATACCGAACTCGACGCGTTCGAGATCATCATGGGCGAGGAAGATGCCGACCTGAACAGCTGGATTACCGGGGCCGTTCCGGTTCCGGAACGATATCGCACGCCTCTGTTCGAACGCCTTGCCTCCTATCGTCCGGATTTCGATGTGGTGACGCGGGAAAGCCTCAATGCGAAGGGTGACGGGTTTCGATGATTTCCGGTTTTGACGCCAAAAAGATTGCCGCCGGTTCTACACCCCTGATTATCGGCAATGTGCCGGCAGGCATAGAGCCGCTGGTTCTGGCAGAGATGGCGCGGGCAGGTCAGCCGGTTGCCTATGTCATCTCGGATGGCCAACGCATGGCCGATCTCGAACAGATGCTGGGTTTTGTCGCGCCGGAAATCCCGGTGCTGACTTTGCCTGCCTGGGACTGTCTGCCTTACGACCGCGTATCGCCGAGCGCCGACACATCGGCGCGTCGTCTGGCCGCTTTGTCCGGCCTGATCAGTCACGCCAAAAAGGCGCATCCGGCCATCGTGCTGGTCACCGTCAATGCGATGATGCAGAAGATCGCGCCGGCGGATGTGATCGAAAGCCTCGCCTTTTCGGCAAAACCTGGCAACCAGATCCGAATGGACGACATTGCCGCGCGGTTGGAGCGCAATGGTTTCGACCGAGTCTCGACCGTGCGGGAAGTCGGTGAGTTTGCGGTGCGCGGCGGCATTCTCGATGTGTTCGTTCCGGGGACGGAAGAACCGGTGCGCCTCGACTTTTTTGGCGACACGCTGGAGAGCATCCGCTCGTTCGATCCGGCCAGCCAGCGCACAACGGGGCAAGCGCGGTCACTCGACCTCAACCCGATGAGCGAGGTGACACTGACGCCCGATACGATCAGCCGGTTCCGAAAGAACTACCTATCGCTGTTCGGCGCCGCCAATCGTGATGACGCGCTGTATCAGGCCGTGTCCGAGGGCCGCCGTTATGCCGGCATGGAACATTGGCTGCCGCTGTTTTACGAACGGCTGGAAACCGCTTTCGATTATTTGAAGGGTTTTAGTATCGTCACCGATCATACGGCGCGTGAGGCGGCAACCGAACGCTCCAAGCTGGTGATCGATTATTTTGAGGCCCGCCGCGACAGCGGTATTCAGGGCAAGGGCAAAGGGGCGGCAGTTCAATCCACGCCGTACAAGCCCGTTTCTCCCGGCCAGCTTTATCTCGACGGCAAGAGTTTTTCCGCCGGTCTCGATGAAGCGGGCGCCATCCGCCTGACGCCGTTCAACGAGATGGATGCCGAGGGCCGCAAGGTCATCGCACTCGATGCCCATGCCGGACCGCGTTGGGCGAAAAGCCAGGCCGAGACGCAGACGGAAACGCAGGAACGGGGCGAAGATGGCGAAAGAGGTCGTGCCAATGTTTTTGACCTCGTCGTCAAGCATATCGCCGACAAGCGCGCCGAAGGCGACAAGGTACTGGTCACCGGCTGGTCTGCCGGTTCGCTGGATCGCCTGTTGCAGGTGCTGGACGAGCGTGGCCTGAAGCGCATTCGCCAGATCGAAAAGCTCGACGATCTCAAGAAATTGGAGAAAGGCGAGGCGGCTGCCGCCGTGATGAGCCTGGAAGCCGGTTTCGAAACGGGTGATCTCGTCGTCATCGGCGAGCAGGATATTCTGGGCGACCGCATGGTGCGCCGGGGCAAGCGCCGCAAGCGCGGAGCGGATTTCCTCACGGAAGTCGCCGGCCTCGACGAAGGTTCGCTGGTCGTGCATGCCGAACACGGCATCGGCAAGTTTGTCGGCCTCGTCACCATCGAGGCAGCCGGTGCGCCGCGCGCCTGTCTGGAACTGCATTATGCCGATGCGGCCAAACTGTTCCTGCCGGTCGAAAACATCGACATCCTGTCGCGTTATGGTTCGGATGCTGCGGAAGCCACGCTCGACAAGCTCGGCGGCGGCGCGTGGCAGGCCCGCAAGGCCAAGCTGAAAAAACGCCTGCTTGATATGGCCGATGCGCTGATCCGCATCGCCGCCACCCGCATCACCCGCCGTGCGCCGGTTCTGGCGACGCCGGAAGGGCTTTACGACGAATTCGCGGCGCGTTTTCCCTATGACGAGACCGAGGATCAGGAAACCGCCATCGAATCCGTGCGCGAGGATCTCGCCGCCGGTCGTCCGATGGATCGCCTCGTTTGCGGCGACGTGGGTTTCGGCAAGACGGAAGTGGCTTTGCGCGCTGCCTTTTTTGCCGCCATGAACGGGGCGCAGGTGGCCGTTGTCGTGCCGACCACGCTCTTGGCACGCCAGCATTACAAGACGTTTACCGAGCGTTTTCGCGGCCTGCCGATCAAGCTGGCGCAGGCCTCGCGTCTCGTCACCGCAAAGGAACTGGCGCAGACGAAGAAGGATGTCGCAGACGGCAAGGTCGATATCGTCGTCGGCACGCATGCGCTGCTCGGCGCCGGCATCCAGTTCGCCAATCTGGCGCTTCTCATCATCGACGAGGAGCAGCATTTTGGCGTCAAGCACAAGGAGCGCCTGAAGGAGCTGAAAAGCGACGTGCATGTGCTGACGCTGTCGGCAACGCCGATCCCGCGCACGCTGCAGCTTGCCATGACCGGTGTGCGCGAACTGTCGTTGATCACCACGCCGCCGGTGGACCGCATGGCGGTGCGAACCTTCATCTCGCCCTTCGATCCGCTGGTCATCCGCGAAACTCTCATGCGCGAGCATTATCGTGGCGGGCAGAGTTTTTATGTCTGCCCGCGTCTGGCCGATCTGCCGGAAATCGAGGCCTTTTTGCGCTCCGACGTGCCGGAACTGAAGGTGGCCGTGGCGCATGGCCAGATGGCGGCGGGTGATCTAGAAGACATCATGAATGCCTTCTATGATGGCAAATATGATGTGCTTTTGTCCACGACCATCGTCGAATCCGGCCTCGACGTTCCGACCGCCAATACGTTGATCGTGCACCGCGCCGACATGTTCGGTCTGGCTCAGCTTTACCAGCTGCGCGGCCGTGTCGGTCGCTCCAAGGTGAGGGCGTTTGCGCTGTTCACGCTGCCGGTCAACAAGCAGCTGACCACGATGGCCGAACGCCGCTTGAAGGTTCTGCAGTCGCTCGACACACTCGGCGCCGGTTTCCAGCTGGCGAGCCACGATCTCGATATCCGTGGCGCGGGCAACCTGCTCGGCGAAGAACAGTCGGGCCATATCAAGGAAGTCGGTTTCGAGCTTTACCAGCAGATGCTGGAGGAGGCCGTGGCCGAGGTGAAGGGCGATGACGAGATCACTGACACTGGCTGGTCGCCGCAGATTTCCGTCGGCATTACCGTGATGATCCCGGAAGATTATGTGCCGGATCTGCATCTGCGAATGGGCCTCTATCGCCGCCTCGGGGAACTGACGGAGCTGGCCGAAATCGACGGTTTCGGCGCCGAAATGGTGGACCGTTTCGGGCCGATGCCGAAGGAAGTGCAGAACCTGTTGAAGGTCGTCTACATCAAGTCGCTCTGCCGCAAGGCCAATGTGGAAAAGGTGGATGCAGGGCCGAAGGGCATCGTGTTGCAGTTCCGCGACAAGCAGTTCCCGAACCCGGCCAACCTCGTCGGCTTCATTGCCAAACAGGGTACGATGGCCAAGATCAGGCCGGACCACAGCGTGTTCCTGACCCGTGATTTGCCGACGCCGGAAAAGCGGCTGGTGACCGCCGCACAGGTGATGGGGCAGATGGCGGAACTGGCGAAGGCATAAAAAAATCCCCGGGTTTTGCGACCCGGGGATTTTTCGTTTCGGCTGTATTTCCCTCTATTTCTGTTCGCTCGGCTCTTCCGGTGCGATCACCGCCGCGGCCTGAGCATCGGTGCCGATCGAGGGCGGCAATGGTGTGCCGCGCACGCGTTCGCGCACCAGCGTCATCAGACCTGAGCCGACGATCAGCAGGATGCCGATCATCATCGGCAGGTCGATATGGTCGCCGAAGACGAGATAACCGAACAGAACAGCCCACAACATCTGGCTATACTGGGTCGGGCCGATCAGGGTGGCGGGGGCATAGGCCGCGGCATACATCAGCAGGATGGCGGCGATGGCGGCAAAACCGCCGTAACCGGCAAGCCAGACCCATTGCATCATCGTCGGCACCTGGAAACCGGGGATGGCGAGCGCGCCGCAGACGGTCAGCGTGCCGAGAACGCCTGCACCATAAAGCGAGATGTTCTTTTCCGACGGTCCCATGGCGCGAAAGATGACGATCGAGATGGCGCCGCTCAAGCCGCCGAAAACGGCACCGAGATGGCCGATCGAAAGCTCGCGAAAGCCCGGACGCAGAACGATCATAACGCCGACGAAACCAATGATGACGGCACCCCAGCGGCGGAAACCGACCTTCTCCTTGAGAAAAAGCACCGACATGATGGTGACGAAGGACGGCAGCAGGAAGATGAGCGCAAAGGCTTCCGCCATCGACAGATGGGTGAAGGCGGTGACACTGCCGATCGTGCCGCCGGCCTGGGCTGCAAAACGCAAAATCCAGAGTGGACGGTTGGTGGTGGCAAAGATATCGGTCCAGCGGTCGCCGGACTTCATGATGAAGGGCAGGGCGATGGCGCCAAAAATGGCCCCGAGGAACGAGGCCTGATAGGGGCTGAGCGTGCCTTCCAGCAATTTGACGCTGGCATCGCTGAAAGCAAAGGCGGCAAAGGATGCAAAGGCAATCAGAACGCCCTTGAGAGCATGGTCGGTGGAGACGGTGGCCATGGTGTTAATTCATGCCTTTGCGCGCTTCGGTTTTCGCTGCCGCAATTTCGCGGAATGCATTGGCGAGCACATCCGGTGTCTGGGCGCCGCTCACAGCATATTGCTGGTCGATGATAAAAAAGGGCACGCCGCTGACGCCCATGTCCTTGGCGGCAGCAATTTCGGCGTGAACCGTGTCCTTGTCGGCATCGGACTTGAGCAGGTTTTCGATGACCTTTACATCGAGGCCCGATTTTTCAGCGATGTCGAGCAGCACGGCATGATCGCCGACATTTCTGCCCTGCTCGAAATTGGCCTTAAAGAGCGCGGTCGCCACCGTGTCCTGAATTTCGCGGCCTTCCATCATCGCCCAGTGCATCAGGCGGTGCGCATCCAGCGTATTCGGGCCGATCGTGATGGCGGCGAAATCGAAATTGATGCCGACGTCCTTACCGAACGCCGTCAGGCGCTCATGCGCCTGTTTAACAGCGTCTTCTCCGCCCAGCTTTTCCGCCAGATATGCGTGGTGATCGACACCCTCGGCCGGAATGTCGGGGTTAAGCTGGTAGGGGCGCCAGTTGATGTCGATACCGACTTCATCCTGGACTTCGGCAATGGCGAGTTCCAGACGCGCCTTGCCGAGATAACACCATGGGCAGACGACATCCGAGACGAGGTCGATAGTGAGCCGTTCCATGCGGAACTCCTTATGTCAGACAGCCGCTTGGGAGGCGCGGCAGGATTTCGTTATTGTACGCGGGCATCCCACCAGGCGGAAAACTGGTGGCCATAGAGAGGCAGGGTCTGCGGTCGATCGATGCGTTTCCAGCGCGCCACCCATTTTTGCGGCACGTGATAGAGCGGCACAACATAATGGCCGGATAGAAGCAGCCGATCAAAAGCACGCACCGACGCCTGAAAATCCGCGCGGTCGCGGGCAAGCCGCATGGCATCCATGATACGGTCGAGATCGGGATCGGCCGTGCCTGCATAATTGAAGCTGCCTTGTGCCTTCGCCGCGACAGATCCCCAGCGCCCTACCTGCTCGATACCCGGAGACAGGGATGATGGGTAGGATTTGACGATCATGTCGTAGTCGAACGTGCCGGAGCGGCTCTGGTATTGCGAATCATCGACCGTGCGGATGGTCATCGAGACACCGATCAGCCGCAGGCTGCGCTGATAGGCGATCGCCAGCTTTTCCTGGTCCTGCGTCTGCGTCATCACTTCGAAGGCCAGCTGGCGGCCTTTCTTGTCGACCATGCGGCGATTGCGGATCGTGTATCCGGCATCGCGCAACAGATCGACGGCTTTTTTCAACACTTTCCGGTCACCGCCAGTGCCATCAGTCTTGGGCAGACGGTAGGTGCCGTCCAAGATGTCCGGTTCGATCCGATCCTTGGCCTTGCCCAGAAGCGCCAGCTCCCGTTCCTCGGCCGGGTTGCCGAGCGCCGAGAGCGAGGAATTTTGCCAGAAACTTTCGGTGCGCGTATAGGCGCCATCAAAAAGGTTCTTGTTGGCCCACTCGAAATCGAAGGCGAGCGACAGGGCGGCTCGGACCCGGACATCGGCAAATAGCGGTCGGCGCACATTAAAGACAAAACCGAGCATGCCGGTAGGCAGCTTCGGCTGAACCGCGTCCTTGACGATATTGCCATTGGTCACGGCCGGAAAATTGTAAGCACGGGTCCAATGGGTGGGGCTACCGTCGGGATAAAGGTCGATCGCGCCTTTTTTGAACGCTTCGAACAGCGTGTTGTCCTGCAGGAAATATTCCACTGTGATCTGGTCATAATTGTCGAAACCGACCTTTGACGCGATGTCCTTGCCCCAATAGTCCGGATTGCGCTCATAAACGATCCGTTCGCCCGGCGAGACCGACTTGATGCGATAGGGACCAGAACCGATAGGCGGTTTCAGCGTCGACTGTTCGAACGTATCCACATCGATCGCATGCTTGGGCAGGATCGGCGTGGCAGTGGCCAGAATAAGCGGTGTTTCGCGCGTCGCCTTGTCGTTGAAGGTGAAACGAACACCGTGCTCGCCGACCTTCTCCATCTTTTCCACCGAACTCAGGCGTTGCGAGAAGGGAATACGACCCTTGTCGCGCAGCACTTCGAAGGAGAAGATGACGTCGTCCTGCGTGACCGGTTGGCCGTCCGACCATCTTGCCTTGGGGTTCAGGTTGAACTGCACGAAAGTACGGTCATCATCCCATTCGACGCTTTCGGCCAAAAAACCATAAAGCGTGAAAGGCTCATCGGCGGAGCGGGTCATCAGTGATTCGTAAATGAGATTGCCGAATTCCGGATCCCAGATGCCGCGCGCAGTGGTGCGGATGCTTTTCAGATTGAATGCATTGAGGCTGTCGAACGTGCCGACGACACCATAAGTGATGCGTCCGCCCTTTTTCACGTTTGGATTGACGTAAGGGAAATGTGTATAATCGGCCCTGAGCGCAGGCTCGCCATGCATGGCAATGCCGTGAAGCGGTTCCGCTCCTGCTGCGCCGGCTGCCAAGAAGACTAGAAGTAAGGCTGACGGTCTGCGCATATGGGCGGATTCCATTCGAAGATTATGCTTTATGATTCTGCGCAAAATAGACCAAGGATGCGGCGAAAACCAAATCAAACCCCGCGGAAATAAAGGTTGATACGAAGAAAATTCCTTGAGGCACTGGATATCGTCGTAACCGCGATGTAACAGATTGCTCAACGCGGGGGGTCATTCAAATGCCTCATTTGACCGACAGGTGAACGCAGGAAGACAACCCGATATCGAGCGGCTTCGTCGCTCTCGGACGGATTTCAGGAGACGGATTTCGTTATGACTCTCAACGCACTCAAGATTACGCGGGCCCTGTCGGCTCTGGCTCTGACGGTCGGTACGGCTGCAGCGCCTTTCGCCGCTTCCGCACAGCAGGCAGCACCGGCAGGTCCGGCTCCGGGCCAGTGGTACAAGACCTGCGCCAAGCAGGGCGAAAACGACCTGTGCGTCGTCCAGAACGTCCAGCTCGCCCAGAACGGCCAGCTCATCACCGCCGTTGGCCTGATGACCCTTCAGGGCAAGGAAACCCGCAAGATCATGCAGGTTTCGGTTCCGACCGCACGCCTGCTGCCCCCGGGCATCACCATGCAGATCGATGGCGGCAAGGGCCAGAAGATGGATTACACCGTCTGCCTGCCCGACAAGTGCATCGCCGAAGCGCCGCTGACGGACGCCAACCTTGCCGCCCTGAAGAAGGGTACGGAAGTGGTCTTCACCTCGGTTAACTTCCGCCGCGCGCCGAACCCGATCAAGATCACGCTTGCTGGCTTCACCGGCGTTTACGATGGCCCGGCGATCTCTGAATCGCAGGTTGCCGAAAGCCAGCGTTCGCTGCAGGAAGGCATGCAGAAAAAGGCTGAAGAAACCCGCAAGAAGCTCGAGGACGCGCAGAACGCGGCCAAGCAGGGTCAGTAATCCTTTCACGCCTTTCGGCGCTGAAATTTGAGATCGATGAAGGGGACGCCTGACAAGGGCGTCCCCTTTTTCGTTGATGCAGCGACGGACGAGCCACACTGGCGTTACCGCCATCTCCGCGCACTCTGCGCGAGGCCATGACATCCGGGCAGATCAAAATCCGGGCTTTCTTTTGGGAAACTGCGACCCTTCATCACAAAGCCACAGAAAAGTCCGTTTGACCCGCAAGAGAAACATAGTAGCGTCAACCTGGTGATCGTTATTCCAATGTTAATAGCAACCAAAAGATGTTTCGCCTTAGTTCACATCACCAATCCGCGAAGAGTTTCCGTATTTTTACTGACTTTACTTCAAGTTTCCCTCAACCAAGAGGGACGCGCTAACCTTGTTTACGCTTAGTAAGTCTTTTGGCCGTATTTGCGGAAATTAGAAGTTGTTGAATAAGTAACATATCGGTAGAAGACGGCCCGATTAGAAAAGGGTTCTGCAGTTGCGTACTCGTTGGGATGAAGTAGACGAAATTGAAGGCGGTTCCGGCCGCTTTATGGGATTCAGTGCGATTACCTGGAGCCTTGCCGTGCCGGTTGCGTTTATCGCAGGCGCTGCAGTCGCCAGCTTTTTCAGCCAGCCGACATCGGATACACCGGCGCTGGCGATCCCGGCTCCGGCCGTGAATGCAAGTAGCGGCAATGACAGCCGGCTTGCCGCCGAAAAAAGCCGGTGGGAAGAGGAGGCGCGCGATACGGCCGCCAAGGCAGCAGAACTGCAGATGCAGGTTGAAGCGCTTCGCGATCAGGTGAGCAATGAGACGCGTCGCCGCCAGCAGGCGGAGCAGGCAGTCGCGCAAAAGACCACCGAACTCGATCAGATGCAGCAGGCTGAGGCTGCCACAGCGCGTAAGCCGGCCACCACCGTTGCCGTTTCGAATTCAGAACAGCAGGATCAGTCACCGCTGTCATATGTGGCCCCAGCGTCGACGCAAGCCTTTGCCAGCCAATCTGCCAGCCAGCCCGCAACGCCATCCGCTCCACAGGCTGCTCAACGCAGCGATCGTGCAAGTGACGATTCGATCGCCTTGCAACGTATCATCGAAGATACGGCAAGCCGCAGTGCAGCATTGTCCGATCGCCGGGATGAAGACGAAGATGTCGGTGTGCAAACCGCGAGCAGTCAGTCTGGCAGATCGCCGCGCAGGGAGTCCGAAGTTGAAACCGCGCTCGGCAGGGCGACCGGCCTCGATACGCTTTCGGCTTCACAGCGGAATGGCCTGAAACAGGAACTCGTGTCTGGCGCGTGCGTAACTGTCAGCCTCGAAAAGGTCTTCGGCAATCCGGTGCCGGTCGTACCATTGCGCAATCTTGTTAGGGATCTCGATAGCGATTGCTGATCTGACACGTCAAGAAGGGGGAAAGTCTTGAAATTTGGTGCACTCAATCTGTTTGCCTTGGCTGTGATTGGCAGCCTGTTGCCGGGTTTTGCCCGGGCGCAGGAAGCTGACCGCAACATCATGGCATCCATGGAAGGCGGCAGTCAGACGATGATTGCGCGCGACATTGCCGAATTGGGCAACAAATGCGGTCTTCCGCTGAATGTCGTCGATTCACACGGTTCGCTTGAAAACTTCTTCGGCGTCAGAAACCGCCACAACACGCAGTTCGGTATCGTCGACAGCGACATTCTCAATTACCTTTCGGCCTACCGCGGCAGCAACGACGATGTGCGTCAGGCCATTCAAGGCATGCGCATCATGCTGCCGCTGTATGACGCCGAGGTTCATGTCGTGGCGCGCGCCGGCATCAACAGCCTGCAGGACCTCCGCGGCAAGCGGCTGGGCGTCGGCCAGAAGGATGGCACGGCCTATCTGACCTCACAGCTCATTCTCGACATTTTGCGCATTCAGGTGGCCGAACGCGTTGCAGGCTCGGCCGACGAAATGATCGAGTTGCTGCGTCAGGGCGAAATCGATGCACTTCTCAAGGTGGGCAACGCGCCGATGCCGATGTTTACCGACGGACGCCTGGACAACTCGTTCCACATGGTGCCGATCACCGACGACGTGCTGCACGCGAGCTACAAGGCGGTAACGCTGCCCGCCGGCACGTATTCCTTCCAAAGGGAACCGATCCGCACCATTGCCAGCAAGACGCTGCTGATGACCTACGAATATGGCTCGGAGAAAAACGCCTATTACAAGAATTCCTGTAAGGCGGTGGCTGATTTCACCAACCTGATTGTCGGTAATCTCGATGAGTTGCGACGCGTTGGCCATCATCCGAAATGGAAGACGCTCAACCTGACGGAAATCCCCAAGGGTTGGGAAGTCGGTGCTTGCGTGCGCAAGGGGCTGGAGCCGACCTATGAGGTGACCTGTGCCCAGCAGGCCAACAATGCGGATAACCAGCAATATCTCGACCTGCTGCAGCAACGGCTGAGACAGCGGTAACCCGCGGTCCAAACCACCGACACAAAAGGCCGGGGCTCCGAGAAGGGGCGCCGGCCTTTCTCAGGCGGGAGGGCTCAAGTTTCAGATTGAGTTCCTGTTTGTTGCCGAGACAAACACTGCCGCGCACGCCCCGGAATTCTTGGCGCCATGGTGGACGATCTCGTCCGGCGTGCCGCGAAATATGCATTCAAAGCTCAATAGACATTGCTCGACAGTTCAGCAGATCAGGAAAGATTATGAAGTTCTCGGTACTCAACGTCATCGCTCTCACGACCCTAGGCGTTTTCGGCGCCAATGTCGCTTCGGCGCAGGAAACCGAACGCCACATCATGGCCGCCGGAGCAGGTTCAACCCAAGGCCTCATCGCCGAGGACATTGCCGGCCTCGGTGATCGATGCGGCATGCCGCTGAGCGTTGTTGCATCGAAAGGTGCGCTCGAGAGCTTCTTTGGTGTCCGCAACCGTCACAACACGCAGTTCGGCATCGTCGACGGTGATCTGCTGAACTATCTGAACAGCTACAAGACCGAAAACAAGGACGTCAAGGATGCCGTCCAGGGCATGCGCATCATGCTGCCGCTGTTTGATGCGGAGGTGCACGTGGTCGCACCCGCCGGTATCGACAACCTGCAGGACCTTCGCGGAAAACGCATCGGTGTCGGCGAAAAGGATAGTACCGCTTACCTGACATCGCAGCTGATGTTCGACATCCTGCGTATCCCGGTCGCGGAGCGGGTGACCGGTTCAACCGACGAAATGATCGAACTTTTGCGGCAGGGCGAGATCGACGCGATTATTCGCGTTGCCGGCGCCCCGGTTGAGGCTTTGGCCGACAAGCGGATCGATAACACGTTTCATCTTGTGCCGATTACCGACGAATTGCTGCGGGCAAGCTACAAGTCCGTCACCATTCCGGCAGGCACCTATCCCTATCAGAAGACCGCCGTGCAGACGGTGTCCGTGAAGACGCTGCTGATGACCTACGAATACGGGACGGGCAAAAATGCCTATTACAATACATCCTGCAAGGCGGTGGCCGATGTCACCAGTCTGATCGTCGACAATATCGACAAACTGCGACAGAGCGGGCATCCGAAATGGAAAGATGTCGATCTGACCGAGGTTCCCAAAGGCTGGGAAATCGGCATGTGCGTCCGCAAGGGACTGGATCCGAATTACAAAGTCTCCTGCAGCCAGGCAACGACCAGCGAAAATCAGGACTATCTCAATCTGCTGGGTGAACGTCTGAAACACTGACGATTGCCGAGTGTGGCAGATAACAAGAAAGGGCGCCGCGCGGCGCCCTTTTTCAATTGTCATATTGCGTCAAAGCTCAGTGAGCGAGTATCGACTTCGGCCTCAGTTCCCCTGAGGGCGCTCTGTCGAAGATACGCAGAACATTGTCACTGCGCAGCGGCTGCTCGCTATCATCATGCACGAGGTTCTGTTCCGAGACGTAGGCCACATATTCCTGCTCGTCGTTTTCAGCGAGCAGGTGATAGAAGGGCTGATCCCTGTCGGGGCGGATATCTGCCGGTATCGCGTTCCACCATTCTTCGGAGTTGGCGAATTCGGCATCCACATCGAACACGACGCCCCGGAACGGGAAAACCTTGTGGCGAACGACTTCGCCGATGGTGAATTTTGCGTTGCGTTGTTTCATGGCGCGAACTTCCTTTCGCAACATTATGTGGTCACTCCGTTCCCACGCTACAAGGGCAATGCCCGAGCTGGTAAAAGGCTCCCGAAAATGTGGAAATTCTTTGGCCTCTACTTCGCTTTCCCCTTGTTTGCTCCCTTGCTTGGCATCGTGGCCAGCACGACGCCGCCAACGACGAGCAGAATGCCGGCCGCGTGATAGGCGGCAAAGCTCTCACCGAGGAAGACGATCGCCATGACGATCGATACCGGCGGCATCAGGTATAGCGTGACGCCGGCTTGGGCCGGACCAAAGACGCGCACCGTCTGCTGGAAACAATAGAATGCCGCTAGCGAGGCAAAGGCTACCATGCCGGCGATCTTGGCCCAGTCCATGGGTTCATCCGGCATCGGGCCGCCGGTTACTATTTCATAGATGGTGGGCGGAAGCAGCACGAGGGCGCCGGACAGCGCGATGATGCCGAACAGCGACAGCGGCTTCAGCTTCTGCAGCGCCGGTTGGCGCAGCAGGATCGAGTAGATGGCGAATGAAATGGCCGCGATCAGAATGCCGAAATCGCCGATATTGAAATCAAGATGCAGCAGCGCGGAAAGGTCGCCGCGCAAGACGATGACAATGACGCCGGCAAAGGCGATGGCCATGCCCGCCAGTTCACGCGCGCCAATGCCGCGACCGGCAAACATCCATTGGAAGAGGATGATGAACAGCGACGAGGTCGTGTAGATCAGCGTGCCATTGGCAGCCGTCGTGTAGTTCAGCGACCAGTAGACCACGCCGCCGCAAATGCCCATGCCAAGAGCACCCAGCACCAGCCAGAGCCAGAAATGGCGGCTGACAAAAAACCAGGCGGCGCTACGGTCGGCCAGGATGAAGGGCAGGGTAACCAGCGTCGAACCAGTCCAGCGCAGGAAGGCGGTCGTATAAGGGGCGACATCGCCAATGATGCCGCGGCCGAAAATGATGTTGGTGGAAAAGAAAAAAGGAACGAGAGCAAAAATGACCCAGTCGAGCGGCCGGGCCGCATTGGGCTTTGTCTGGTCGGGCATGCTGCACCGGAAAATGAATTGATGGGATGTTGTGAATGCATAAAACGAAAAACGGCGGGATGAAAAATCCCGCCGTTTCCGGCATGCGGCCAAAACCGCATGCGTTATTGGGTCCGGCGGATCAGGCCGAATAATACATGTCGAACTCGACCGGATGAGGCGTCATTTCGTAACGCATCACTTCGACCATCTTCAGTTCGATATAGGCGTCGATCTGGTCGTCATCGAAGACGCCGCCGGCGGTCAGGAACTTGCGGTCACGATCGAGGTTTTCGAGCGCTTCACGCAGCGACGCGCAGACGGTCGGGATCTTCTTCAGTTCCTTCGGCGGCAGATCGTAGAGATCCTTGTCCATGGCCTTGCCCGGATGGATCTTGTTCTTGATGCCATCGAGGCCGGCCATCAGCATGGCGGCGAAGGCCAGATACGGGTTCGCCAGCGGATCCGGGAAACGGACTTCGACGCGCTTCGACTTCGGACCGGTGCCGAACGGAATGCGGCAGGAGGCCGAGCGGTTGCGTGCCGAATAAGCCAGCAGGACCGGCGCTTCATAACCCGGAACCAGACGCTTGTAGGAGTTGGTCGTCGGGTTGGTGAAGGCGTTGATGGCCTTCGCATGCTTGATGATGCCGCCGATGTAATGCAGGCAGCTTTCCGACAGGCCGGCATATTCGTCGCCGGCGAAGGTCGGCTTGCCGTCCTTCCAGATCGACTGGTGTACGTGCATGCCCGAACCGTTATCGCCAAAGATCGGCTTCGGCATGAAGGTTGCCGTCTTGCCATAGGCATTGGCGACCTGATGGACGACATACTTGTAGATCTGGATCTTGTCGGCGTTGCGCACCAGCGTGTCGAACTTCACGCCCAGCTCGTGCTGAGCGGCGGCGACTTCGTGGTGATGCTTTTCAACGACCACGCCCATTTCCGACAGAACCGTCAGCATTTCGGAACGCATGTCCTGCAGGCTGTCGATCGGCGGAACCGGGAAATAGCCGCCTTTTACGCGCGGACGGTGGCCGAGGTTGCCGGTTTCGTAGTCGGTATCGTCGTTGGACGGCAGTTCCGACGAGTCGAGCTTGAAGCCGGTGTTATAAGGATCGGCCTTGTATTTGACGTCGTCGAACACGAAAAATTCCGGCTCGGGGCCGACGTAAACCGTGTCACCCACGCCGGACGCCTTCAGATAGGCTTCGGCCTTCTTGGCGGTGCCGCGCGGATCGCGGTTATAGGCTTCGCCGGAAACCGGATCGAGAATGTCGCAGATGACGACCATGGTCGACTGCGCGAAGAACGGGTCCATGTGGACGGTCGCCGGATCGGGCATCAGCACCATGTCCGACTCGTTGATGGCCTTCCAGCCGCCGATCGAGGAACCGTCGAACATGACGCCATCGGCGAACATGTCTTCGTCCACGGCGACAACGTCCATGGTGACGTGCTGCAGCTTGCCCTTGGGATCGGTAAAGCGCAGGTCCACGAACTTGACGTCGTTTTCCTTGATCTGTTTCATGATGTCGCTTGCGGTCGTCATGGGATCTTTCCTTGGGTGTGAGACTGATGAGGTGCCGGTCCTTGGATGGACCGGGCGTTCTTAGATCGCGTCGATGCCGGTTTCACCGGTGCGGATACGGACCACTTCTTCCACGTTCGAAACGAATATCTTGCCGTCGCCGATACGTCCAGTCTGGGCCGCATTGCGGATGGCATCGATGACCGCCTCGACATTCTCGTCTGCGAGCACGACCTCGACCTTCACCTTTGGCAGAAAATCCACCACATATTCCGCACCGCGATAAAGCTCGGTATGACCCTTCTGTCGGCCAAAACCCTTTGCTTCCGTCACGGTGATGCCTTGCAGGCCGACTTCCTGAAGGGCTTCCTTCACCTCGTCGAGCTTGAAGGGCTTAATGATCGCTTCGATCTTCTTCATGAAAAAATATCTCTCCGCTTCTCCCTGAGAGCAGGCACTCCCCGCTTTGCCTTGATAAAGCAGGTATCATGCCAATCCAAGGGCCACGACGTGTTAAATATCCTAGCCTTAGGCGAGGGCGAGAGCCAAGGGCATTATTATTAGGCACTGAGGGAGTGCATTTGGTTGCGACAAATGGCGCATCCGCCGATGCCGGATATCGCTGGCCAATGAATTCGTGAAAACGGAAATCAGCATCTGTCGTCATTTTGTGCATTTGACCGTTTTTGCGCCATCCAAACCGAAAAATATCGATTGTGTTCGCCGGACAAGTCGAGTGAGATCATGGCATGATCGATCTCAGCACGCACATCTTCACGCCACAGCAAATGACCGCCGTCGATGCTGCATCGGCCGCATCGGGCATTCAGTCCTTCGACCTCATGGAAAGAGCCGGCCAGGCCGTGGCGGCAACAGCGCTGCGACACTACCCTCAGGCGCGACGTTTCGTGGTGTTATGTGGCCCTGGCAATAACGGTGGTGACGGATATGTGGCGGCGCGTGCTCTCTGCGACTCTGGCGCTGCTGTCGACGTTTTCCAGATGGCAGAGCCGACGACTCTAAAGGGTGATGCCAGACGTGCCGCATTGACAAGCCCGATAGAAGCGAGGCCGCTGAACGAATACGGCCCCGACGTCGGTGATGTGATCATCGATGCGCTTTTTGGTGCCGGTCTGTCGCGTGATCTGTCGGATGATGTTCAGCAGCTTGTCGCCAGAATCAATGATGCCGGCCTGCCCGTCATCGCAGTCGATCTGCCTTCCGGTATATGTGGTCTTCGCGGCAAAGTGTTGGGCAACGCGCTGCAAGCCGCCCGCACGATCACCTTCATGGCCATGAAGCCCGGCCACCTGCTCATGCCGGGGCGAACATTCTGCGGTGACGTTGAGGTTTTCGATATCGGCATTCCGCATCGGATCCTTTCCGCACATGCGGGTGATATCCAGAAAAACGCCCCATCCCTCTGGGCGTCGCGGTTGCCGTTATTGGCGGGCGAAACCCACAAATACAAACGCGGTCATCTGGTCGTGTTTTCCGGTGGCGCTTCTCATACGGGGGCGGCTCGTCTGGCCGCGACAGCAGGATTGAAATGCGGCGCCGGACTGGTGACTGTGGCGGTTCCGCAAGAGGCTATTGCCGTCACTGCCGGCGCCCTGACGGCGGTGATGGTGCGGCAGGTGGAGACGCGAGCCGAACTGACCAATTGGCTGGATACTGCAAAAATATCGGCCTGCGTGCTCGGCCCCGGCTTTGGAGTCGGCGAACGGGCAATGGATTTTGTGTCGGCCCTGACCGAAAAACCGCTGGTGCTGGATGCCGACGGGATCACTTCGTTCCGGGACGACCCTAGCCTTCTATTTGATGCGTTCACTGTGGGGGAAACTCGACTGGTGCTGACGCCGCATGAGGGCGAATTTGCGCGACTGTTTCCTGATATCGCCGCCGACGAAACCCTTGGCAAGGCGGACAAGGCGAGGGTGGCGGCAAAGCGTTCCCATGCGGTGATCGTCTACAAGGGCGCGGACAGCGTCATCGCCTCGCCGGATGGCCGCGCCTATATCAATGCCAATGCGCCGCCCTGGCTTGCCACCGCCGGATCCGGCGACGTACTGGCCGGCATGATCGGCGCATTTTTGGCGCAGGGTGTCCCCGCATTCGAAGCGGCGGCAGCCGGCGTCTATCTCCATGGAGAGGCGGCATTGAAGGCCGGACCGGGCATGACGGCCGAAGATCTGGCTGAGCATGCCCATACTGGCCTCACCTGACAGTCTATAAACTATTTCAGCAATTCAGCCATGGCCATCGCGCCCTGTGGCGCATTCACCTTGCCTTCGTGGATGAAGAAGGCAAACACGTCGCGCGGTTGTTTTTTCACCTTGCGACCGTCATCCACCAGCGTCAGATCGGCCGGCACATCGCCGGCAGCCCACGTTTTCAGGCGGTCTGCCCAGGCGTTCATGTCGTTATCCGCATAACAGGTCGGAATATCGTCCGATCCCTTTTGCAGGCGCGCATAAACGAAATCGGCCGTGACATCCGCGATCATTGGGTAATCGAAATGATCGGCGCAGACCGGAGCGATATTGTATTTTTGCAGTAGCGCCACGAATTCCGGCACCTTGAAACTGTCGTGACGCACTTCGACGACATGACGAAGCGGCAAGCCTTCCAGCTTTTCCGGCAGCAGTTTCAGAAAAGCTTCGAAATCATCCGGCTCGAACTTTTTGGTCGGCGCAAACTGCCAGAGAAGAGGGCCAAGATGATCGCCCAGTTCGACCAATCCCTGATTGAGGAATTTATCAATCGATTCAGAGGCCTCGGCGAGGATCTTGCGATTTGTGGTGAAGCGGCTGGCTTTGAGCGAAAAGATAAACCCATCCGGCACTTCCGATGCCCATTTGGCAAAGGTTTCAGGCTTCTGCGAACCGTAATAGGTGCCATTGACCTCGATGACGGAAAGCTTGCCGGAGGCATATTCAAGCTGGCGTTTCTTCGCCAGCTTTTCGGGATAGAACGCGCCTTCCCAGGCGTTAAAAGTCCAACCGCCGATACCGGTGCGAATGGTTCCCGATGTGCTCATTGATGCCTCCCGTTGAGATCAGCAAAATGGTTGTCTATTATAATTCCTGTCTAGCATCGAAAGGCGGACCGATGACCATTGTGACAGTACCCAAGGCGGATACCGCATTGTCCGATCTCGTTGCCCGCGCCGAGGCCGGGGAGGAGATCATTCTGGCCCGCGGCGATACACCGGTGGTGAAACTGGTGCCTGTCGAAAAACAAAAGCGCGTCGTTGAAGGCTATGGCCGTTTCGCACATCTGCGCGATCAATTGTCGAGCGTCGATATACTGGCCCCCGTGATGTCCGAAGAGGAACTGGATGCATGGGAAAACAAGCCCCTTTTGCCCGACATTAAAGACCGATGAACGCCCTTCTCGACACGCACGCGCTGCTTTGGTGGCTCGGCGCGGACAAGGAATTGAGTACCAACGCCAAGGCCGCTATCGAGAACGGCGACAATCAAAGATTCATCAGCGCCGTCACAGCATTCGAGATTGCCAACAAATTCCGCCTCGGCAAACTTCCCGGCGCCGGGCCCATTCTCGAGGCCTTCGACAACATTCTGGAACGCGGCGGCTTCAGTCTTCTGCCCGTCACTGCGGCACATGCCAAACTCGCCGGCGAAATGCCCGGCAAACATCGCGATCCCTTTGACCGTCTGCTTGCCGCCCAGTGCAAGCTCGAAAACCTCACACTTCTCACTGTCGATGCCGCATTCGAGGAATTCGGCATCGACATCGTCTGGTGACGGCGGATTACTCCGCCGCCTCAACCTTCCTGGCCGGCCGGCGCTCCAGCAAGTCCTTGAGGAACTGGCCGGTATAGGACCGCTTTTCCTTGACGACCTGTTCGGGCGTGCCCTGCGCGACGATCTCGCCACCGCCGGTGCCGCCTTCGGGGCCGATATCGATGATCCAGTCGGCCGTCTTGATGACTTCGAGATTGTGTTCGATGACAACGACCGAATTGCCTTGGTTGACCAGTTCCTGCAGCATTTCCAGCAGTTTTGCGACGTCATGGAAATGCAGGCCGGTGGTGGGCTCGTCGAGGATGTAGAGCGTGCGGCCGGTGGAGCGTTTCGACAGCTCCTTGGCCAGTTTGACGCGCTGCGCCTCGCCGCCCGAAAGCGTGTTCGCCTGCTGCCCGACCTTGATATAACCGAGACCAACCTCGAACAGCGCCTGCAGCTTGTCGCGCACTGCCGGCACGGCAGAGAAGAACTCGACGCCTTCCTCGACCGTCATGTCCAGCACGTCGGCGATCGACTTGCCCTTGAAATGCACGTCCAGCGTTTCGCGATTGTAACGCTTGCCGTGGCAGACGTCGCAGGTGACGTAGACGTCCGGCAGGAAGTGCATCTCGATCTTGATGACGCCATCGCCCTGGCAGGCCTCGCAGCGGCCGCCCTTGACGTTGAATGAAAATCGGCCCGGCGCATAACCGCGCGCCTTGGCTTCCGGCAGACCGGCAAACCAGTCACGGATCGGCGTGAAGGCACCGGTATAGGTGGCTGGATTGGAACGCGGTGTGCGGCCGATCGGCGACTGGTCGATATCGATGACCTTGTCGATATGCTCGAAACCGTCGATGCGGTCGTGTTCCGCCGGGATTTCCCGCGCGCCCATAACGCGGCGAGCGGCAGACTTGTAGAGCGTCTCGATCAGGAAGGTGGATTTTCCGCCGCCCGAAACGCCGGTTACGGCAGTGAAGACGCCTAAAGGCACCGAGGCGGTCACGTTCTTGAGGTTATTGCCGCGGGCGCCAACGACCTTGATTTCCTTACCTTTCTTGGGCTTGCGACGTTCCGCTGGCACGGCAACGCCGAGCTCACCCGACAGATATTTGCCGGTCATCGATTTCGGATTGGCCATGACCTGTTGCGGCGTGCCTTCGGCAATAACCTCACCGCCATGGATGCCGGCGGCGGGGCCGATATCTACGACGTAATCAGCAGTCAGGATCGCATCCTCGTCATGTTCGACGACGATGACGGTATTGCCGATATCACGCAGGTGTTTCAGCGTTTCGAGCAGGCGGGCGTTGTCGCGCTGGTGCAGGCCGATCGACGGTTCGTCGAGCACGTAAAGAACGCCGGTCAGGCCGGAGCCGATCTGCGAGGCGAGCCGGATGCGCTGGCTCTCACCACCCGACAGCGTGCCGGAATTGCGCGACAGGCTCAAATAATCGAGGCCGACATCGTTGAGGAACTGCAGGCGTTCGCGGATTTCCTTGAGGATGCGGACGGCGATTTCGTTCTGTTTGCTGTTCAGGTGTTCCGGCAGGGCCGAAAACCAGTCACGTGCCACCTTGATCGACATTTCCGTGGTCTGGCCGATATGCAGCTTGTTGATTTTCACCGCCAGCGCTTCCGGCTTGAGGCGATAACCGGCGCAGGCAGGGCAGGGCGCTGCCGACATGTAACGTTCGATTTCCTCGCGCGCCCAGGCGCTGTCGGTTTCCTTCCAGCGGCGCTCGAGGTTGGGCACGATGCCTTCAAACGTCTTGGTGGTCTTGTAGGAACGCGCGCCATCGACGTAGTTGAATTCGATCTTTTCTTCCGTGCCCTTCAGGATCGCCGTCTGCGCATCCTTCGACAGCTTTTCCCAGCGGTCGGAAAGCTTGAACCCAAAGACCTTTCCGAGGCCTTCGAGCGTCTGGTTGTAATAGGGCGACGAGGATTTGGCCCAGGGCGCGATGGCGCCATCCTTCAGCGTGCGGCCGGGTTCCGGCACGATCAGGTTTTCATCGACCTTCTGCTGCGAACCGAGACCATCGCAGGTCGGGCAGGCACCAAACGGATTGTTGAACGAAAACAGGCGCGGCTCGATTTCCGGAATGGTGAAACCGGAAACCGGGCAGGCGAATTTTTCCGAAAACAGTACACGCTCATGCGTTTCATTGAGCGACTTGTTGGCGGAGCCGCCTGCAGCCGTTTCATTGGCGGGCAGGGGCTTGTCGGCAAATTCCGCGACAGCCAGACCATCGGCCAATTTCAGCGAAGTCTCCAGGCTGTCGGCGAGGCGCGCGGAAATATCGGAGCGTACAACGAGACGATCCACAACCACGTCGATATCGTGCTTGTATTTCTTGTCGAGCGGCGGCACGTCGGCGATCTCGTAGAACTGACCGTCGACCTTCACGCGCTGAAAGCCCTTTTTCATCAGTTCGGCGAGTTCCTTCTTGTACTCGCCCTTACGGCCACGGATCATCGGCGCAAGGATATAGAGGCGTGTGCCTTCCTCAAAATCGAGAATGCGGTCGACCATCTGGCTGACGGTCTGGCTTTCGATCGGAAGCCCCGTGGCGGGCGAATAGGGAACACCAACGCGCGCGAACAGAAGGCGCATGTAGTCGTAGATTTCGGTGACCGTGCCGACCGTCGAACGCGGGTTGCGCGAGGTCGTTTTCTGCTCGATCGAAATGGCCGGCGACAGACCTTCGATCTGGTCGACATCCGGCTTCTGCATCATTTCGAGGAACTGGCGGGCATAGGCCGACAGGCTCTCGACATAACGGCGCTGGCCTTCCGCATAGATCGTGTCGAAGGCAAGCGATGATTTGCCCGAGCCGGACAGGCCGGTCATCACGATCAGCGAATTGCGGGGCAGGTCGAGATCGATGCCCTTCAAATTGTGCTCGCGCGCACCACGTATGGATATAGTCTTGAGTTCGCTCATCGTCATGCCTTTGGGGAGGCCCATCTGGGAGGATTTGAAGGCCCTTATGTAGTCATGGATATCCGTCTGTCGAGGCGAAACTGGCGCAAAGGCCTGCTGTTCCGACTCCGTTGACAGGAGTATAGGAATAAAATAGAACAAATAAAGAACAAAATTCAATCCGCGTGAACTAGGTGTCTCGTGCCCGGTTGAGCCTCGAAGGGGCAGATGCCGGAAACTGTGGATGCGGGAAAAGGGGAGGTCGCGCCCCGCCCGGCCTATGGTCTATGCTAGGCGCATCGGTTTTTCGCCGCGGTGGCGGCAGAGTTAAGGTGAAAAAATATGGCAGGTAGCGTCAACAAGGTGATCCTGATCGGCAACGTGGGTGCCGATCCAGAAATCCGTCGGACCCAGGACGGTCGTCCGATCGCCAATCTGCGTATCGCGACGTCAGAAACCTGGCGTGACCGCAATTCCGGCGAGCGTAAGGAAAAGACGGAATGGCACACGGTCGTCGTTTTTAACGAAGGTCTGTGCAAGGTCATCGAACAGTATGTGAAGAAGGGTGCCAAGCTCTATATCGAAGGCGCGCTGCAGACCCGTAAATGGCAGGACCAGCAGGGCGCAGATCGCTACTCGACCGAAATCGTACTGCAGGGCTTTAACTCCACCCTGACCATGCTCGATGGTCGAGGCGAGGGCGGTGGCGATCGTGGCGGCTTCGGCGGCGGTCGCGGCAGCTCGGCCGGCGGCAATGATTATGGTGGCGGTGGCGACTTTGGTGGCGGTTACGGCGGTGGCGGAGACGATTACGGTCGTCCGTCCGGCGGTAGCGGTGGCGGCAACCGTGGCGGCGGCCAGCCTTCCAGTGGCGGCGGTGGTTTCTCCCGCGATCTGGATGACGATATCCCGTTCTGATGATGAGGCGCCGCGAGGCGCCTTTTTCATGCATGAAACTCGCAAGGAAATATTCAGATGACGCAGACGGACGGCCCGGCATCGCAGACCGGCAAAAGCCTCAAACAGCCCGCCACGTGGCGGATCGTGCTGGCCTTCATCCTGGACTTTTTCAGCATTTTCTGGATTTCCGGCCTTATCGTGGCAGCCTTGTTCGGCGGCATGACCGAAAACGGCTTCAACCTGAACGGCCCGCCGGCGCTTTTGTGTTTTGCGCTGATGATCGCCTATTTCGTCATCTTCAACCGCTATCTCGGTGGCACGATCTGGAAACGTATACTGAAGGCCAAACGGACAGACCGCTGAGTGCATCACCCAGCGGCATGACCTGACGGCATGCAGTCGATCAACCCTCAGAGATTGAAGGCAGAGCGGATACCGTCAACCGCGAACTGCACCGAGAGTGCTGCCAGAATGACGCCGAGCAGTCGTGTCAGCAGCGCGCGACCGGTGATACCGAGAAAGCGGTCGAGGGCAGGGGCAATCATCAATGCTGCAAAGACCGCGAGCATGGCGACACCAAGGACGGCGATCAGGATGGCGCGATCGAGCGGCGCGCTGAAGCTGCCGGCGAGAAGCACGGTGGCGGAAATGGCGCCGGGGCCGGAAATCAGCGGCAGTGCCAGCGGGAAAATAGCGATATTGCGGATGTGATCCACGGTGACAGCCGTCTCGGATGTCTTTTCCTTGCGGTCGTTGCGACGTTCAAAGATCATTTCGAAGGCGATCCAGAACAACAGCATGCCGCCGGCGATGCGGAAGGCCCCCATGGAAATGCCGAGGAAACCCAGCAGTTGCGCGCCGACCAATGCGAACCCTGCAAGGATGCCGAAGGCGGTGACCGTGCCGAGCATGGCGACATGACGGCGCTGGGCGGCATCCATGCCGACGGTGAGGCCGACGAAAAGCGGCGCAAGGCCCGGCGGGTCGAGCGTGACCAGCAAGGTCGTCAATGCATTCAGGATCGTGTCGATTGTCACCATTTCAGCAATGTTCCCGCATGCTTGCCGTTAAACTGAAAGCTTGTTAGGACAGGTTCAGCGTGGAGAAAACCCCATTTGCGGGCAATCTCCACAAACCGCGATGGCTGATGTCGTCGATAAGCCGCAAAAGCCTGTTCACAACAGGTTCCAAAATTGGCGTTGGCGGTCGCCTTCCGCTATAAAAACGTCAACTGATTCCGAACAGGATCCTAACCGATTTGACTGATCAAAGCACACCCGGCGGCGGAAAGCTGCCACCAGGCATCGAACCCATTTCGATCATGGAGGAAATGCAGCGGTCCTACCTCGATTACGCGATGAGCGTTATCGTCAGCCGCGCGCTTCCCGACGTCCGCGACGGCCTCAAGCCGGTCCATCGCCGTATTCTTTATGGCATGTCCGAGCTCGGCATCGACTGGAACAAGAAATACGTCAAATGCGCCCGCGTAACCGGTGACGTGATGGGTAAATACCATCCGCACGGCAACACGGCGATCTACGACGCGCTGGCGCGTATGGCGCAGGACTGGTCTCTGCGTCTGCCGCTGATCGACGGTCAGGGCAACTTTGGTTCGATCGATGGCGACCCGCCGGCGGCCGAGCGTTATACCGAATGCCGCCTTGAAAAGGCTGCCCATTCGCTGCTCGACGACCTCGACAAGGAAACCGTCGATTTCCGCGACAACTACGACGGCACGTTGTCGGAGCCGGTCGTGGTTCCGGCAAAGTTCCCGAACCTTCTGGTCAATGGCGCAGGCGGCATCGCCGTCGGCATGGCGACCAACATTCCGCCGCACAATCTCGGCGAAGTCATCAACGGCTGCATCGCGCTGATTGATAACCCGGCTATCGAACTGCCGGAAATGATGGAAATCATCCCGGGTCCGGACTTTCCGACCGGCGCGATGATTCTTGGCAAGAACGGCATCCGCTCCGCTTACGAAACCGGTCGTGGTTCGGTGATGATGCGTGGCGTCGCCACGATCGAACCGATGCGCGGCGATCGCGAGCAGATCATCATCACCGAAGTTCCCTATCAGGTGAACAAGGCGACGATGATCGAAAAGATGGCCGAACTGGTCAAGGACAAGCGCATCGAGGGCATTTCGGACCTGCGCGACGAGTCCGACCGCCAGGGTTACCGCGTTGTCATCGAGCTGAAGCGCGATGCCAATGCCGACGTCATCCTCAACCAGCTTTACCGTTACACGCCGCTGCAGACCTCCTTCGGCTGCAACATGGTGGCGCTCAATGGCGGCAAGCCGGAACAGCTGGCGTTGCTCGACATGCTGCGCGCCTTCGTGTCCTTCCGCGAGGATGTCGTTAGCCGGCGTACAAAGTACCTTCTGCGCAAGGCGCGCGAACGCGCCCACGTCTTGGTCGGTCTGGCGATTTCGGTTGCCAATATCGATGAAGTCATCGCGCTGATCCGCAAGGCGCCCGATCCGGCGACCGCCCGCGAACAGCTGATGACCCGCCGCTGGCCGGCGCATGATGTCGAGCCGCTGATCCGCCTGATCGACGACCCGCGCCACAAGATCAACGAGGACGGCACCTACAACCTCTCGGAAGAGCAGGCGCGTGCGATCCTCGAACTGCGTCTGGCCCGCCTGACCGCACTCGGCCGCGATGAAATCGCCGACGAGTTGAACAAGATCGGCGCCGAGATCAGCGATTACCTCGACATCCTGTCCTCGCGCGTGCGCATCCAGCAGATCGTCAAGGACGAGATGTCTGCGGTGCGTGACGAATTCGGCACGCCGCGCCGCACCCAGATCATGGATGCCGGCCTCGACATGGACGATGAAGACCTCATCGCCCGTGAAGACATGGTCGTCACCGTTTCGCATCTCGGCTATATCAAGCGCGTACCACTGACCACCTACCGCGCCCAGCGCCGCGGCGGCAAGGGCCGCTCCGGCATGGCGACCCGTGACGAGGATTTTGTATCGCGCCTGTTTGTGGTCAACACGCACACGCCGGTCCTGTTCTTCTCCTCGCGTGGCATCGTCTACAAGGAAAAGGTCTACCGCCTGCCGATCGGCACGCCGCAGTCACGCGGCAAGGCTTTGATCAACATGCTGCCGCTGGAAGCCGGCGAACGCATCACCACGATCATGCCGCTGCCCGAGGACGAAGCGACCTGGGAAAACCTCGACGTGATGTTCGCAACGACGCGCGGTACGGTTCGCCGTAACAAGCTCAGCGACTTCGTTCAGGTCAACCGCAACGGCAAGATCGCCATGAAGCTCGAGGAAGAGGGTGATGAAATCCTCTCCGTCGAAACCTGCACTGCGCCCAACCAGGATCTCTCCATTCCGGGCGATGACGTGTTGCTGACGACCGCACTCGGTCAGGCGATCCGTTTCCCGGTTGATGAAGTCCGCGTATTCGCGGGCCGCAATTCGATCGGCGTACGCGGCATCTCGATGGCCGATGGCGACCGCATCATCTCGATGACCATCGTCAACCACGTCGATGCCGAGCCGTGGGAGCGTGCTGCCTACCTCAAGCGTTCGGCTGCCGAGCGCCGCGCTGCCGGTGTCGATGAGGACGATATCGCTCTGGTCGGCGAGGAAGTGGTGGAAGAAGGACAGCTGTCCGACGAACGCTACGAATACCTCAAGGGTCGCGAGCAGTTCGTTCTGACCGTCTCCGAAAAGGGCTTTGGCAAGCGTTCTTCCACCTACGACTTCCGTACCTCGGGTCGTGGCGGCAAGGGTATCCGTGCCACCGACACTTCGAAGACATCGGAAATCGGCGAACAGGTTGCTCTCTTCCCGATCGAGGACAAGGACCAGATCATGCTGGTCACCGATGGCGGCGTTCTGATACGCGTGCCGGTCGACGGCATCCGCATCGCCAGCCGCGCCACCAAGGGCGTCACCATATTCTCCACCGGCAAGGGCGAGAAGGTCGTGTCGGTCGAGCGTATCAGCGAGCCGGAAGGCGAAGAGGAAGAGGGCGACGTGCCGGGTGAAGTCACCACCGAGGCGGGCGCCATCAGCGAGACGCCGGAAGGCGGAACCCCAGAGGGCGACGCCCCGAACGAAGAATAAGAAGCAAAGGCCGGGAGACATCCCGGCCTTTCTCGTTCAGGATCTTCCAGACATGGTGGCGGATATTTTTCTCAAGTTTTTGGCGCCGATCGGAACGGTGGCAGGCTTTTATCTGCTGATCCGCTGCATCATGGGCCTCGCGCGGATTATCTCTCCAGATGTGCGGGAGCGCTTTCCTGCCGGCACGGATGCGAAGAGAGTGACCTTGCCAAGGGCGGGGCGTTATCTCATCAGCATCGTGGTTCCCCCGTTTACCTTCATCACCGGCACCACGCATTTTTCCGCACGCTTCGCCATCCTTGAAAGCGCGTCAGGCGCAGCGATCGAATATCACGGCTCGCGGTTTGCCGTGATGCAGGTCCAGCGAACCGACATGAGCGGGCGAAAATCCATCCCGCTTGGTCGTTTCGAATGCCCGGCACCCGGCGACTATGAGGTTCTCTGCCTAGACCCCGAAAAAATCCGTTCCGGTTTTCTGCTGGAAGTCTCACCACATGTATCGGCTTTGAAATTCGTGCCGCTCATTCTGAGCACGATTATTTCTTTCGCAATGGCCGGTGGAGGATTGATCTTTACCATCCTCTGGATAGCGGGAAAGGTCTGAGCGGCGAGGTGCTCGTTCATATTCCAGACAGCAAAAAAGCCGGGTGAAATTCATCACCCGGCTTTTTTGTTCAGAATTGAAAACCTCAGAAGGCCCTGTGGCGGCGGGCAAAATCCTCAAGATCGGCACGCTCCTTGCGGAGTTCTGCAATCGAAGACACGACTGTGGCGACAAACATGGCGCTGACCAGCCCGGCAAGAACTGTCATGATCAAGAACATCTCATAACTTTCCGGGCTTAAAAGCCTCAGTAGTAGGAGACGCCCTGGTAAGTACCGGTCATCTCCGTGTAATTGGTCGGAGCCGTATCGGACTTGTCGTTGTAAAGAGTGACAGTTGCAGTCATCATGACTGCGATCATTGCGGTCCATACGATGCTGATCATGGTGATCTTGTCAGGCATGGCCGAATTTCTCTTCGCAAACATCTCCGCAATTCCTTCTAATCTCCCAACGTGAAATGAGCACGCTGGTTCCGCATTGTTGAGGAAGTTTTAACACTCCCCCTCTGAAGCCTCCCTGAAGAGGCCGTTCATCTGGCGTTCAGGATTCAAATCTCTCTGGCGTCGTCGAGGTCCACGGTGAGGACGAGTTCGGCCAGAAGCGAAAGGCCTATGGCGGTGACGATGAGAACAACCAGCATGTTTTTACTCCTGCCGCAGGACGTTCGGGACCGTTCCTTTCCGTCTCTGCAGGATCGATAAAAACATGCCCCGCCTGAAACCCCCTTGAACGGTGCGTTCATTTGGCGTTCAGGCGGTGGCCGCCTTGCGATTGGCGGCTGTCCGTGACAAAAGGCGGTGACTTTATAATGGTTTTGGCACCCACAACGCTGAAGGCACGATGACCACTGCTTTTTATCCGGGATCCTTCGATCCGATGACCAACGGGCACCTCGATGTGCTTTTGCAGGCGATGAAGGTCGCTGGCACGGTCATCGTCGGCATCGGTGTGCATCCGGGAAAGACGCCGCTGTTCAGCTTCGAGGAAAGGGCAGAACTGATCCGCCACTCGTTGAGGCAGGCGCTGCCGGAAAAGGCGGATGGTGTTTCGGTCGTCAGTTTCGATGGTCTCGTCATCAATGCGGCGCGCGTCCATGGTGCCAGCATGCTGATCCGCGGCCTGCGGGATGGCACGGACCTCGATTATGAAATGCAGATGGCCGGCATGAATGCGCAGATGGCACCCGACGTGCAGACGGTTTTCCTGCCGGCCGGCATTGCATCGCGGCCCATAACCGCCACATTGGTTCGACAGATCGCCTCCATGGGCGGCGATGTCGGGGCTTTTGTGCCGGCGGCCGTTCTAGACGCCCTGAATACCAAGCTGAAACGCTGATCGTTTATCAAACGGAGCCCAGGATGAAACTTCTTCACCTTGCCTTTGCCGGCGCCATGATGGCCGCTTCCTTTACAGCCCCGGCGCTTGCCGCCGACGCTAACACCATGACCATCCAGCTTAAGGATGGCCCGGTCGTCGTCCAGCTCATGCCGGAACTGGCGCCGAAACACGTCAAGCAGATCAAGGAACTGGCGTCCAAGGGCGAATACGACAACGTCGTTTTCCACCGCGTCATCGATGGCTTCATGGCCCAGACCGGTGACGTTCAGTATGGTAAGCAGGGCGGCAAAAACTTTGCTCCGGCACGTGCCGGCATGGGTGGTTCGGAACTGCCGGATATCCCGGCCGAATTTTCCCGCACGCCGTTCGAGCGTGGCGTGGTCGGCATGGCCCGTTCGCAGAGCCCGAACTCGGCAAACTCGCAATTCTTCATCATGTTCACCAAATATCCGAGCCTCGACGGCCAGTACACGGTTGTCGGCAAGGTCGTGTCCGGCATGGAAAATGTCGACAAGATCAAGAAGGGCGCCGGCGGCAATGGCGAAGTCACCGATCCGGACCGTATGCTGAAGGTCACGGTCGGCAAATAAGCCGCCTTACGAAGACATAATACCGGGTGAAAACCCCAACCAAGGAGAAAGACATGGCCGAGATCAAGGATCCGGAAAACACCCTCATCATGGAAACCACCAAGGGCAAGGTCGTCATCCAGCTTCTGCCGGATCTCGCTCCCGAGCACGTCGCACGCATCAAGGAACTGGCGCGCGAAAAGGCCTATGACGGCGTTGTTTTCCACCGCGTCATTCCTGACTTCATGGCACAGACCGGCGACGTCAAGTTCGGCAAGAAGGGCGGCGAGAGCTTCAACCCGTCGCGCGCCGGCATGGGCGGCTCGGAAAAGCCGGACCTGAAGGCTGAATTCTCGGCCGTTCCGCATGTACGTGGCACCTGCTCCATGGCCCGTTCGCAGAACCCGAACTCCGCCAATTCGCAGTTCTTCATCTGCTTCACCGATGCTCCCTGGCTGAACAAGCAGTACTCGGTCTGGGGTCAGGTCATCGAAGGCATGGACTTCATCGACCAGATCAAGAAGGGCGAGCCTGTTCAGGATCCGGATTCGATCGTATCCGTCCGCGTTGCAGCCGACGCTGCTGCCTGATTTTCAGGATATTCGCTCTATCAGAAACGCCCCGGCGACGGATCGGGGCGTTTCGCTTTTTCTGAAAGGCCCGGACGGTGCGCGTAGACCTGTTCGATTTCGATCTTCCCGACGACAATATCGCATTGCGGCCGGCAAACCCGCGTGACAGCGCGCGGCTGCTCGTCGTCAAGCCGGCTCACGAACCCGAGCTTGCCGACCATGTCGTGCGCGATCTCGTGGATTTTCTGAAACCCGGTGATGCGCTTGTCTTCAACGACACAAAAGTCATCCCGGCGCAGCTGGAAGGCATCCGCCATCGCGACGGTGCCGGCGGCCAGCAGGTTTCGGCGACTTTGCACATGCGCACCGAACCGGATGTCTGGAAGGCCTTTGCCAAGCCGGGCAAACGCATCAAAGTCGGCGACCGCATCGAATTTGGCCATTCCGACGCCAATACATGTCTTGCCGGCTCGCTGATGGCGACGGTTGAAGAGAAGGGCGAGGGCGGCGAAGTCACGCTGCGTTTCGATCTCTCCGGCCCGGCGCTGGACGAGGCGATCATGGGCTCCGGCCATATTCCGCTGCCGCCCTATATCGCCGCCAAGCGGCCGGAAGACGAGCAGGACCGCAAGGATTACCAGACCATCTATGCCCGCGAGGAAGGTGCCGTTGCGGCCCCCACCGCCGGGCTACATTTCACCCCCGATCTGTTTGCGCGTCTCGACGCTGCCGGGATCGAACGACATTTCGTGACGCTGCATGTCGGAGCCGGCACGTTCCTGCCGGTCAAGGCCGATGATACCGACGATCACAAGATGCATCTGGAAATCGGCCATGTCAGCGCTGAGACCGCTGAAGCACTCAACGCGGTGAAGGCGAGGGGCGGGCGTATCGTCTGCGTCGGCACGACATCGCTACGCCTGATCGAAAGTGCGGCCTCCGACGACGGCCGTGTCCACGCCTGGAGCGACGCCACGGGCATATTCATCACGCCCGGTTACCGTTTCAAGGCGGTCGACCTGCTGATGACCAATTTCCACCTGCCGAAATCGACGCTGATGATGCTGGTCTCCGCCTTTGCAGGCCTTGAGACCATGCAGCGCGCCTATGCCCACGCGATCGAGATCGGCTACCGTTTCTATTCCTATGGCGATTCCAGCCTGCTGCACCGGATGCCCCGATGACCGAAAACTTTCAATTCACCCTGAAAAAGACTGATGCTGGCGCCCGTCTCGGCGAAGTCTCGATGCCCCGCGGCACGATCCGCACCCCGGCCTTCATGCCGGTCGGCACGGTCGGCACCGTCAAGGCGATGTATCTCGATCAGGTGAAGGATACCGGGGCCGATATCATTCTCGGCAACACCTATCACCTGATGCTGCGGCCGGGTGCGGAGCGCGTGGCGCGTCTCGGCGGCCTGCACAAGCTGATCCGCTGGGATGGCCCGATCCTGACCGATTCGGGCGGGTTTCAGGTCATGTCGCTGTCCGGCCTGCGCAAGCTCGATGAGCAGGGCGTGACGTTCAAAAGCCATGTCGATGGTTCGCTGCACCACATGTCGCCGGAACGCTCAATCGAGATCCAGGGGCTGCTGGGCTCGGATATCCAGATGCAGCTCGATGAATGCGTGGCGCTGCCGGCAGAGCCCCGCGAAATCGAGCGCGCAATGGAAATGTCGCTGCGTTGGGCCGAACGCTGCCGCGTTGCCTTTGGCGATCAGCCGGGCAAGGCGATGTTCGGCATTGTGCAGGGCGGTGATATCCCGGCGCTGCGTGTCCGTTCTGCCGAAGGCCTCAAGCAGCTCGACCTCAAGGGTTATGCCGTGGGTGGTCTTGCCGTCGGCGAGCCGCAGGATGTGATGCTGTCCATGCTGGAAACCACGCTGCCGGTTCTGCCGACCGAAAAGCCGCGTTACCTGATGGGCGTCGGCACGCCGGACGATATCTTGAAATCCGTGGCGCGCGGCATCGACATGTTCGATTGTGTCATGCCGACCCGTTCCGGCCGCCATGGCCTTGCCTTCACCCGCCGTGGCCGCGTCAACATCCGCAATGCCCGCCATGCGGAAGACATGCGCCCGCTTGACGAGGAATCGAGCTGCCCGGCCGCTCGCGATTATTCGCGCGCCTATCTGCACCATCTCGTCCGCTCGGATGAAGCGCTCGGCGGCATGCTGCTGTCGTGGAACAATCTTCACTACTATCAGGACCTGATGAAGGGTATCCGGCAGTCGATCGCTGAAGGCCGCTTTGAGGACTTTTATGCGGAAACGCAGGAAGCCTGGGCCAAGGGCGATATCGACAAGCTCTGAGGATATTTTTGGCATGAGCGGCGAGGACGAACAGGATCAACCGATCGGCGTCACGCCGCGCATGCTGTCCTGGGCGAAAAACTCCGCCCTCTACCGGTTGTCGCGGCGGATGATGTCCGAACGCGAACTGTCCGACGCCATAAAGCGCAAGGCGAAGCAGAAGTTTGAGGATATTTCCGAAGAACATCTGCAGGTTCTGGCGACGACGGCGCTGGAATTCGGCCAGACGCTCGGCGCGCTCAACGATCAGAACTATGCCGAAACAAAGGTTCGCTCCGGCGTGCGCAGCGGTCGGTCTAAGCGGATGATCCAGCGCAAGCTGCAGGAGAAGGGCATCGATTCGGAGACCGCCTCGATCGCCCTTGAGGATGCCGACGACGTTCGGGCGGCCTTGGCCTATGCTCGCAAGCGCGGGTTTGGCCCGTATCGACGTGACGAGGCGGACGAGAAGCGGCTCACCAAGGAGCTTTCGTCATTGGCGCGGCAAGGGTTCAGGCTGGATCTCTGCCGCCGCGTCGTTGCGCTCGATAGTGACGAGGCTGAGGAATTGATGGCGGGCGCTTTAATCTGATTAAGTGCTCTCTCTTCCGTCATTCCTGTGCTTGTCACAGGAATCCAGCAGCGCCGCGTCTGCGGCGCACTAGACTTGCGAACAGTCAACGCTAAGAAAGAGTTCTCTCGCCGCGCAGACGCTCGGTGGCTAGATTCCTGTGACAAGCACAGGAATGACGGAGGAGAGGCGGCGGCAAGACACAAAATCAGCCGCAGCGAGCAACCCGTCCCAACAAACCTAAATCCCCGTACTCGCGGTGTTTTTCAGCATCCGCACGCCGTTCACCTTGTAACTGCCGTCATCCATCAGCCGCATCTCGTAGATCGCCGTCCAGTCCTTGCCGCCGGGGCCTGATATCATCACTTCCTGCAACACCAGTTCACCGCCGCCGACCAGCTTGGAGCGGCCGAAGGCATAGTTGCCGGCGTGAAAGATAGCCTCGTAGTTTTTCTGCACCATCGCGAAGAAGCGATTCTCGTCCGGAAACAGCCCGCGAATGCCGGGCGAGGCGAAGGAATAGGCTTTGCCCGCATCCTGAGCCTTCATCGCGGCGATCTGTTCGCTGATGATGGCTTGCGCGTCAGCGACGGGGTCCTCCGCAAAGGCCGGTATGAGGGATGAGAGGAGGGCACACACTGCGACAAACATCGTTCTAACGTGCATCGGCTTTCTCCAGAGCGATGGACTAAGGCTAGCGCTATTTCAGAAAAGGTGAAGATGCGAAGGGGAAGTTTTCAATCGGAATTCCGTCATCGCCCGCCGTTTGTGTATGGCAGCCGTGCCCAAGGCTGTCTTGTCGCGTTCATCTTCCGGTGCGAATACGGTCCGACTTACTGATTCCCGGAATGATGACATGGCCACGCTTGCGCCGCCCGCGCTGATCTTCTTCTGCAATTCAATCCTGTTCGTTTCGCTGTTCACCCGCCTTCCGGCGATCCAGGCGGGTCTCGGCGTCGACAAGACGGTGCTGGGCCTTGCGCTGCTGGGTGCGCCGATCGGCACGCTGGTGGCGCTGATGGTCGCCGGTCGCATTACCGAACGGCTGACGCCACGGATCACCGCGCCGCTGATGCTGACCATCTGCGCCATCATCATGCCGCTGATCACCATTGCGCCGATCGCACCGTTCTTCCTGCTGTTCATCCTCTATGGCTTTTTCCGCACCATCATGGATGTTGCCGCCAACATGATCGCCACCGGCACGGAAAGGCGCACCGGCGTCAAAGTTCTGTCGCGCAGCCATGGTTTCTGGTCGGTCGGGCTGCTGATCGGTTCACTGGCATCGGGCTTCGTGGCGGCGCGGGAGGTTTCGCCTTTCATTCATCAGGCAACCGCGTCGTTTTTTGTCATCATCGCCTGTCTCATCATCCTGCGCATCACGCCTGTCGAGACATTGTCTCCCGACATAAAAACGGAAACGAAACGATCGACCATATTCGTGCTGCCGGACCGAACCATTCTGCTCGTCTGCGTCATGGTTTTCGGGATCTGTATTACCGAAGGCGCGATCTATGACTGGGGCATATTCTTTCTGCGTGAACGTGCCGGCGCAGACGCTGCCACTGCCGGCATCATCTATGCCTGTTTCACGCTCGGCATGGGGCTAACGCGGCTTTGCGGAGATTCGTTACGGCAGCGTTACGGAACGATGACACTGGTGCGCGGTTCTGCGACGATGGTGGTAATCGGCCTGATCGGCATGCTCATCACGCCCGGATTGATCCTCACCGGGGTGGCGTTTTTCGTGATCGGCTGTGGCATCGCGCTGGGATATCCACTGGCTGTCGCTACCACGATCGAGCGTGGCAAGGGCAAGCCGGCGGACAACCTCGCCGCCCTGTCATTGACCCTGATGCTGTCGACGATCGGCGTGCCGCCCGTCCTTGGTTTCGTTGCCGAAACATTTGGCTTGCTTGCGAGTTTTGCGGTGCTTCTGCCGTTTGCGGCGCTCAGCTTCTTCATGGCGCCGGTCTCGCAGGGGGAGCGGCCGGGCTTCCGGCCAAGCTGGCGCCGTTCAGCGCGATAACATGCGCGGCGCTGCCGTCGTTCTGGCGGCAGGGGCAGGGCGCCCGACGTGATAGCCTTGGGCGAAGTCGATATTCATGTCACGCAGGCACTGCAGCTGTTCTTCCGTCTCTACACCCTCGACGAGAATGTTGGGGCCGCGGTGACGGACCAGATCGACGATATCACGCAGCATGATACGGCCGCGCTCGGTGTCGATATCGTGCAGGAAGGATCTGTCGATCTTCACGGTATCGAAGTCGATCAAACGCAGCCATGACAAGCCGGCAAAACCTGTACCGAAATCATCGAGCCAGATACGGATACCGAGGGTCTTCAGGTCACTGATGCAACGCAGGACATCCGAGTGGATTTCCATGTCGAGGCCTTCGGTGATCTCGAAGGCGAGGCGGTTGCCCGACACGCCGGTTTCACCGAGAATGGCCGCGACGCTTGCCGCAAAACCAGGTGTGCGCAACTGGATCGGCGAAACGTTGACACTGACCACTTCGGCCTGGTTGGACATCAGCATCTCGCGGCAGACCGTGCGGATCAGCCATTTGCCGAGTTCAAGAATGATGCCGGTGCGTTCCGCGATCGGAATGAACAGGGTCGGCGAAATGGTGTCTCCATCCAGCGTTTTGAGGCGCATCAGAGCTTCGGCGGCGTCCTGACGGCCGCTCTTCAGATCGACCAGCGGCTGGTAAACCATCGATACAAGGTTCTGGGCGACGGCGATCTTCAGCAGCGCGGCGATATTCTCGCTTTCGTCGCTGGTATGCGGATCGTTCGGATCGAACACGCGCGCGCAATTGCGGCCATGTGCCTTGGCGCTGTAGAGTGCGCGGTCTGCCTCATGGATCATCTTTTCCAGCTTGGCGCCGATATGGTCGCGCGTGAAGGCGGCACCGACGCTGACCGTCACGATGGCGGTGCCGTCGCGCCGCTCGACATGCGGAACACCCAAGCTTTCGATCGTGGCCCTGATCTTTTCCGCCAGCGCCGCGACATCGGCGCGGCTGTCTACGCGGGCAAGTACGATGAATTCCTCTCCGCCATAACGGCCGATCGAACCGCCATGTGGTTCCACAGCTTCGCGAATGGTGTTTGCGACCGTGATCAGGCAGTGGTCACCCTGAATATGGCCGTAACCGTCATTATATTTCTTGAAGAAATCGACGTCGACGAGCATGGCGGCAAAACCGCGGCCTTCGCCCTGCCATTCGTTCCAATAGGTGCGCAGGCGCTGGTCGACGGCGCGGCGATTGTCGAGCCCGGTCAGATAGTCGGTGTTCGACATGCGGAGCAAGGCGGCGCCGCGCTCGTTCGCTTCCGTCTGCCGCAGCTTGGCTTCATGCGCATTCAGGAAGACGTGGTAGCGCTCCACATTCAGCTTCCAGTTCACATAGGAGGTGAACACGAAGCAGGACAGATAGAAGGTGGTGAACGCAAATGCATAGGCACTGTCGAGCGGGAAAAAGAACAGCAGAGATGTCAGAAAGGACGCAAGGATCGCCCCGGATGCCACCATCGACAGCAGGAAGGGGAAGTTGAAGAACAGGTTGGCTCCCATCATGAAGATGGCGCCGAAGATCATGTAATACGACAGGCTTTCGCTATGCGTGGTGTGCAGGGCCGGCACCAGCCACGCGGCGTACGCGACGACCAGCGCCACGGCACTGGTGCGGTCCAGCCAGCGGGCAGGCACTTTCAGCACCACCAGGAATTCCAGTACCGCAAGAGACAGCACGGAAACGAGCAGGCGCGCCAATGCGGTCTGCACCGCCACATCCGGTATCATCAGAAAATCGGTGGCCGAATATCCGAGATACGAAAGAACAGCGATCCAAAGACCCTTGCGGGTGGCGCTGGCGCGGGCCTTTTCATCGTTCTCGCGATAAAGCGCACGCAGCTCCCAAGAACTCGGTCGCTCGACCGACTTCTGAAGATCCGTTTCGATGGCGTCAGCGAATGTGTGCTTCATGCACTGTCCTATAAAATATGGCCCATTTCGGAAATTCTGAATTCCCTAACAGAACCGACAGTGAACCGGCAGATTCGTTCCGCGCTACAGCTCACATCCCGTAAATTTACGGGTTAGGCACTTAACTTTTCTTGAATCATCAACGGTCAAGGCGACCAATGTGTCATGCATGGATTTTGATAGTTAATCATTAATGCAATTCTATGGTGCGTTTTTAGATGTATCGTGTTTGATTGTGGTCGTTAATAATTCATTCACGTTAGCAGTGGGGTATGTCACGTGAACCAAATTAAATTGCAATTCGACGGCCATAGTCTCATCACGCCGAAACAGATCGCCGATGAAATGTCCATCGAAAAGGCGGACAATTTCGACAGCCAGCTTGCCGCGGGGAAGGGCGAAGTGGCGCTTCTGCTGGAGCTTGCTCGCCAGCAGTTCGACAGAAACGACAATCCGACCGCCATCATCGACAAGATCACACTGTCGCTGCACGATTTGCGTGGACGGCTGCACCAGAGCGTCTGGCAGGAACTGGTTCCGTTGATCCAGAACCATCCCGTCGCGGCCTATTTCCTTGAAGATCCGCTGACCCGCTGGTCGTGGGACAAGCCGCGCGGTTATTCCGGCGATGCCAGCCTGCTCGACCTGATCTATCGCCATGAATGCGTCTCGGACATGATTGCTGCGGCGTCCGAACGCGGCAAGGCCCTGTTCGAATATTCGAGCACTGCACCGTCCTCCCAAGCCAACTGGGACCGACGCGACATTCTCGCCCGCTTCGTCGACGAAGTCGCGGCGGAAAAGGGGCCGGAAACGGAAGTGCTCAGCATCGCCGCCGGCCATCTGCGTGAAGTGGAATGCTCTGAAGCTGCTAAGAACGGCGGCCTGAAGCGTTACGTCGCGCTCGATCAGGACCCGGTCAGCATCGGCACGATCACCCGCGATTACACCAAAATGGGCGTGGAAGCGATCGACGGTTCGGTGCGCCAGATCCTGGCCAAGCGTATCGAACCGGGACAGTTCGATCTCGTCTATGCATCGGGTCTTTACGATTATCTGGTCGACAAGGTGGCGATCAAGCTCACGCAGCGTGCGCTCGACATGCTGAAGCCGGGCGGCACGTTCCTGTTTGCCAACTATTCCTATCCGATCGTTGTCGACGGTTACATCGAGACCTTCATGAACTGGCAGCTTCTGCTGCGCTCGGAAGCCGACATGTGGAACATCATCAATGCCTGCAAGAATGATGGTCACGATTACGAAACCAGCGTGTTCTTCGGCAAGAACCGCAACATCGTCTACGGCGTCATGAAGCGCAAGGACTGATCGTTTTTGGCGGGCCGAGGAACTTGCCCGCCACGCCTCCAGCCGCCGCGCGTCCTGCTCACGTCGCGGCGGTCAGTCTGGCCTCCGTCAGATCGATGTCTCTAACGATTTTTCGTGCGGTCTCTTCCGGAATTTTTCGCGCCCGCACCATTTTGAATACCTGCTCGCGCTCGGCTCGAGCCGCTGCAAGACGCAGCACCCGCTCGATTTCCTCGAGCTTGCGGATCTGATTGCCCTCGTCTTCCGTGTTCGAACGTCCATCAATGCGCTGGCGGTAAAGCTCCATCAGCCGGGAACCGACCTCCGAATACAGATCGGCATCGTTACGGCCTTCGCCCATGCGGTGCTGGGTGTCCTCGATCGCCTTGATCGCGGCTTCTGCAGCGGCAATGCGGGCCTCGTCCTCTTCTCGCTGATGCGAGGGTTCGGGTGGCAGTTCGAGATTTTTCAGCAGGAAGGGCAGTCCGACGCTTGCAACGATCAGCGAAACGATGATGACGCCGGCAGCGAGAAAGATGACCAGATCGCGGGCAGGGAAGGGCGAGCCATCGTCCACCACCAGCGGCAGTGTCAAAATACCGGCAAGCGTGATGGCGCCCCGCACACCGGCGAGCGATGTCGCCGCCACCAACCGCCAGCTGGGTTTATGGATTACCTGCCCCTTGCGGGCGGCCCGGAACAGGGTGAAGCGCAGCGATACCCACACCCAGACAAGACGCAGGACAGCCAACGCGACATTGATGGCGAAAACGTAAAACACCAGCCAGATCGGATCGAGGTGGCCGGTTTCGCTGACGACCTTGGCAGCACCGGAAATGATGCCCGGCAATTGTTCGCCCAGCAACACGAAGATGATGCCGTTCATGGTGAACTGGACCGTGTCCCAGACGGCAGCGCGGCGCACGCGGGTGACGGCCAAAACCTTGCCGCGGGCTTCCTCGTAGCTCATGGCGATACCGGCGGCGACAGCCGCCAGAATACCGGAGCAATGCAGATGTTCGGCCGCCAGATAGGCCCCGAACGGGATGAGAATGCTGATGAGGATCTGCGAGCCGGTCTCCTCGCCGAGTTTGCGCGAGACGAGATCCTTGAAGCGTGTCACCGCCAGCGTCACTGCAAGGCCGATGGCGATGCCGCCGAGTGCGACATAAAGAAACGTCAGAACCGCATCGCCGGCCGAAAACGTGCCGCTGACCGTCGCCGCCACGGCAAAACGCATGCAGACAAGGCCGGACGCGTCATTGAGCAACGATTCGCCTTCGAGAATGTGCATCAGCCGCTTGGGGATCGGCACACGGGCGGAAATGGCCGAAACGGCGATCGGATCGGTCGGTGACAGGATTGCGGCAAGCGCAAAGGCGACGGGCAGGGGGATGGCGGGCACCAGCCAATGCACGAAAAATCCGATACCGAGAACGGTGAACACTACAAGTCCCAGCGCCAGTTCCAGAATGGTGCCGCGGTCGTGAAACAGGCCTTCCTTGGGGATACGCCAGCCATCGAGAAACAGAAGCGGCGGCAGGAACAGCAGGAAGAACAGGGTGGGATCAAGCGTGACGGCGGAACCGGTGCCGATGGCAATCAACGCGCCAAGCGCGATCTGTACGAGCGGCAGCGGAATGGCAACCGGAGACAGCCGCGCCAGCATGCCGCTGATGACGACCGCAAGCAGCAGAAACAGCGAGATCGTCACGCCATCCATCTGAAAACCTTTCGAAAATATACAAATCGCGAGCCAGCGAGGGCGTCGAACACCGCAATGACTATGAAAACAGGTTCATGCCGCTCTCTATAGCGGCCACGGCATGACGCTTATGATCCTTCGGCCGCCATTGATCAACCGCAAGTCGGAAAAGTCTTCGGAAACGTCAATGGACTGCGGGCATTACGCCGCTCTGTGGAGCAAGGCTTGTGGTCCTGATCACCTGCTGTCGGTATCAGGGCAGGGTGCCCGCCTCGTCCGCGCCAGCCGGGACATCATAGCAAAACGGGCACCCGTGAGTGCCCGTCTCATTCGGCTTATCTGCTTTTATAGATCAGACCGACTGACTCAGCGCATCAACGGCCAGAATAGCGTCCGCCACTTCCTGTGCGGTAAAATCGGAGCGCAGATTGCGCAGCGTGTCGGCCTCGCTATTGGCAAGTTCGCCGACCTTGATCAGGTCTTCGCGGCTGACGCCTTCCAGATGCAGTTCCTTCAGCGTCGTCGGCATGTCGATCATGCGATAGAACTCGATATATTCGGCAATCTCGTCATCCGGGCGCTGTTCCAGAACCATATGGGCGAGGGTGCCGTAAGCGACCTTTTCCCCATGGGTGAGGTTATGGATTTCACCGTGGAGCGCGGTAAAGCCATTGTGGATGGCATGCGCGCCGGCAAGGCCGCCATTCTCGAAACCGAGACCGGAGAGCAGCGTGGAGGCTTCTACAACGGCTTCGACTGCGGGCGTGACCAGTTTCTGCTGCACGGCCTTGTAGGCGCTGAAACCGTAGGTGAGCAGCGTCTTTTCGCAGGCTTCGGCAATCGCCATGCCGGCAATGGAAGACGCACCGCCGACCATGGTTTTTGCATTGGACCGCTGCACGGCAAGTGCTTCGACATAGGTCGCGAGACCGTCGGCGATGCCGGAGGCGAAGAGACGTGCCGGCGCCTGCGCGCAAATCCAGGTATCGACCAGAACGAGATCCGGGTTCTTCGAATAGAAGCGATATTCCTCGAAGACACCGTCATCAGAATAGATGACGGAAAGCGCGCTGCAGGGCGCGTCGGTGGAGGCGATGGTCGGGACGATGACGACCGGCTGTTTCAGTTCGTCGGCAACCGCCTTGACGGTGTCGAGCGTCTTGCCGCCGCCGAGACCGACAACAACCTTGGAGCCGGCCTTGCGCGCCGCATCGGCAAGCCGTCTGATCTCGTTGACCGAAGCTTCGCCGGCAAATCCTTCACGCGTGTATTGGGTCTTTCCGCTGACGGCGGCCTCAACCTGTTTGCCGATAAGGCCCCAGACGATGTCGTCGGACACAAGGAAGGCATTGTCACCGAACTCTGCCAGATAGGTCCCGAGTTCCGCAATCACGCCGCTGCCCTGAACATAACGGCCGGGTGATGCAAAAATACGTTTCGTCATCTGTCTCTTCCAATCTGTTTATCGATAAAACAACAAGCGACATATCGACCCGCCGTGATGTCAACTCAATGACATAGCGCAAACTTGATCGGGTGAGCATTGCGGAGCGGGGCGCGCTTCATCCTTGAAACCACCCGGCCACACAGGTACATTCGATAATCTATATTATGGAACTTATTGATTGATGCCCGCGATCAGATAGTTGCCTTGGAACGGTTATCCGCCACCTCAAACTTTAGCTGGCGATGTCCAGTTCGATCTCGAAACTCAGGCCGTCATAGGCCGGTTCGACATTATCCGGCGTCACGCTCATCACCGCGTCATAATCCAGCGGCGTGTGCATGTGTGTAAGAATGGCGCGCTGTGGCGCCAGACGCTCGATCCATTCCAGAGCCTGCTCAAGTGACAGATGGCTTGGATGCGGCTTGTATTGCAGCGCGTCGATGATCAGCATGTCGAGACCACCAAGCCTGTCGATGCTCTCAGCCGGGAAATCGCTCACATCGCTGCAGTAAGCCACATCGCCGATGCGAAAGCCCAGCGAATGGATATCGCCGTGAACCTGGCGATGCGGCATGAAAGCTATCGGGCCCCCGGCGCCGTCGATGACGATCTCGCTATAGGGCTGCTCGATCATTCGTGCGATAGCAATCGGCGGATAGCTGCTGCCTGCCGGCGTCTCCAGGCAATACCCAAAACCTTCGCGAATGCGCTCCAAGGTCTCGGCGTCCACATGGATCGGTACGCGGTGATGCCGGACGAGAAAATAACCGCGCAGGTCATCCAGCCCATGAAAATGGTCGGCATGGGCATGGGTGTAAAGCACGGCGTCGAGATTTGCGACTTTAGCTGCGATCATCTGAGCGCGGAAATCCGGGCCGGTGTCGATGACCACCGTCGTCCTGCCGCCATCCGGGCCGATCTGCTCGACCAGCATGCTGGCACGCGTGCGGCGATTCTTCGGATTGTCGGGATTGCAGGCGCCCCAGTCACCGTTCAAACGCGGCACGCCCGGAGAAGACGAGCAGCCGAGAATGGTGAAACGACGCCTGTAAGCCGCCACGATCAGAGCCTCGGCATCTTGGAGAAGCAGCGGAAGGCATTTTCTGTCGTGATATCAGCCATTTCGGCATAGCTCAGGCCATGTACTTCTGCCAGAACTTCTGCCGTGTTGACCACATAGGACGGCTCGTTGCGTTTGCCGCGCCAGCGTTTTGGCGCCAGGAACGGCGCGTCGGTTTCGACCAGCAAACGATCGAGCGGCACGGTTTTGGCAATCTCGCGAATGTCTTCCGATTTCGGAAAGGTCAGAATGCCGGAGAAGGACACGTAACCGCCAAGTTCGACACCGACACGAGCCAGTTCAGCACCGGAAGAGAAGCAGTGCAGGATGAAAGGGAAGCCCCCCTTTCCGCTTTCTGCCTTCAGGATTTCCGCCATGTCCTCATCGGCGCTGCGGCTGTGAATGACCAGTGGCAGGCCGGTTTCGCGGGCCGCTGCGATATGGCGCAGAAGTCCGGTTTTCTGATCGGCCGGTGTCTGCGTGTCGTAAAAATAGTCGAGACCCGCCTCGCCGATCGCCACGATCTTGTCGTGAGAATTGGCGAGCCGCACGAGGTCTTCCGTCTGGATATCCAGTTCCTCGCCGGCATTGTTGGGATGCGTCCCGACGGAACAGAAAACGGACGGATATTTTTCCGTGATCGCCAGCAGCGTATCGAGTTGTGCGACGCGGGTGGAGATGGTGACCATCTGCTTGACGCCGCTCGCGTGAGCGCGGGCGATGATATCGTCGCGCTCAGCTTCGAATTCGGCGAAATCCAGATGGCAATGGGTATCGATCAGCATGCTTTTCGCCTTATGCGCCGGCAGCCGGCGCGACATAACGCGGGAAGACCGGCGTCGGCGCTTCCAGCACCGTGCCCGGCACCAGACGGCCCGCCTCGCCCAGCGCGGCAAAGTCACGGCTGTCGGCCGGTGCGGCCACCAGATCAAGCAGCTTGGTCGCCGATGTCGGCATGAAGGGCTGCAAGAGGATGGCGATCTGGCGCACGACTTCGGCCGTCACGTAAAGGACAGTGCCCATGCGCTCGAGGTCGGTCTTCTTCAGCGCCCAGGGCTCCTGGCTCGCGAAATAGCGGTCTGTCTCGGACACCACGGCGATGATCGCCGCCACGGCCTTGTGGATCGCCTGCTTGCCCATTTCCTCGCGGCAGACGGCCAGAAGCGCGTCGGCAGCGGCCAGCATCGCCTTGTCTTCCTCGGTCAGTTCACCGGGCTGCGGAATCTGCCCGTCGCAGTTCTTGACGATCATGGACAGCGAGCGGCTGGCAAGGTTGCCGATGCCGTTGGCGAGATCGGCATTGATGCGGATACCGATACCTTCCTCGCTGCAGAAACCGTCCTGCCCGAAGGAGATTTCGCGCATCAGGTAATAGCGGATCTGGTCGAGGCCAAAATGTTCGATCAGTTCGAACGGATCAAGCACGTTGCCGAGCGATTTCGACATTTTCTCGCCGCCCTTGGCCAGCACGAAACCATGCGCGAACACCCGCTTGGGCAGCGGCAGGCCAGCGGACATCAGGAAGGCCGGCCAGTAGACCGTGTGGAAACGGATGATGTCCTTGCCGATGATATGCGCATCGGCCGGCCAGAATCTTGCAAGCGGGCCGTTTTTGTCGGTCAGGTAACCGATTGCCGTCAGGTAGTTGGTCAGCGCATCGACCCAGACATACATGACGTGTTCGGGATCGTTCGGAACCTTCACACCCCAATCGAAGGTTGTGCGCGAAATCGACAGGTCACGCAGGCCCGACTTGACGAAGGAGATGATCTCGTTGCGGCGTTCGGACGGACCGATGAAGTCCGGCTGCTCCTCATAGAGTTTCAGCAGGCGATCCTGATATTCCGAGAGTTTGAAGAAATAGCTGGATTCTTCCACCCATTCGACCGGTGTGCCCTGCGGTCCGTAACGCACGCCATCGGCGCGCACTTCGGTCTCGTCTTCGCCGTAATAGGCTTCGTCGCGCACCGAATACCAGCCGGCATAGCTGTCCTTGTAGATATCGCCGGCATCCGCCATCAGCTTCCAGATCGCCTGGCTCGCCTCGTGATGGCGCGGCTCGGTGGTGCGGATGAAATCGTCGTTCGAGGCGTTGAGAACCTTGCCCATCTGGCGGAATTCATTCGAATTGCGCTCGGCCAGTTCTTCCGGCGAAATGCCTTCCTTGCGCGCCGTCTGCTGCATCTTCTGGCCGTGTTCATCCGTACCGGTCAAGAAGAACACATCGCGGCCGTCGAGGCGCTGGAAGCGCGCCATGGCATCGGTGGCGATCAGCTCATAGGCGTGGCCGATATGCGGCTTGCCGTTCGGATAGGAAATGGCGGTGGTGATGTAATACGGCGTCTTTTCGGACATGGCGGCGGCACTCTACAAATGATCAGATTTGACTGCCGCTCTTAAAGCAAGTTTCCGCAATGCGAAACAGCTACTTTCCCGCAACGCGCCCGCGCGTTACCCACGAACCTCTTCGAGGATGGAGATGATCGTCTGCTTTCGGTCGAGATTGTAGGCCTGACTGATGCCGATACGTCCGCCGATTTCACTCGACAGTTTTGCCGCGCGGTCGGCGCCGGCAAGATCACCGGCAAGAGCGGCGCTGCGTGCCCGGTCGACCAGACTTTCCGTCAGATGCTCGATGAAGAAGCCGAACAGAACGTCGTTATCCTTTCCCGACAACACGTCCGCGAGGCGGTGCATGGCTTTTCTGGCCCCTGCCCCTTGCGCTTTCTGAACGTCTTCGAAGGCCTGGATGATATCATGGCCACCGTAATTCGTCAGTTTCAGCGCCTGCGCGACACTGCCCTTGGCCAATGACGGTATGTCCTGCGCCATACGGCCACCATCGAGCGGCGAACCTAACGCGGCCAGCGCGAGACCGAGATTGTCGTCGGAAAGCGGTTGAAGACGGAGCGGCAGGCAGCGCGAACGGATGGTGGGCAGCAGTTTTCCCGGTGCATGCGACAGCACGAGGAAGAGCGCGCGTTTTGGCGGCTCCTCCAGGATTTTCAGAATGGCGTTGGCGGCATTGCGATTGAGATCATCGGCCGGATCGATGATGACGATACGCCAGTTGCCGGAACCCGACGTCTGCGAAAAGAAATGGCCGGCGCGACGCACCTCATCGACGGTGATCGCCGATTTCACTTTTCCGGTCTTTTCGTCCACCGGCCGCGTCAGATGCAGGAGATTGTGAGACGCTCCGGCGATGATCTGGCGGCTGACCATCGAAACGGGATCGGGAACGGACATGCGTTCCGGCGCTTGGTTCGGCTCGGGATGGCTCAGCACATGATTGGCGAAACGGAAGGCGAGCGTCGCCTTGCCGATGCCTTCCGGCCCTTCGATGAGGATGGCGTGGTGCCCCTTGCCCGATCGATAGCCGCGCGCCAGAAAATCCTCTGCCTCGGTATGGCCGAAGAGATTTGTATTGCGCTGGGGTGCAATGGCGCCATCGAGCACACCAAAACCCTCGCCGCTCATGATACGCGTTCCACGCTTTTTGCGGTCGCGCCATGACGCGCCAACAGATCGTCGGCGATGCCGGCGATTTCGGCGGCAATCTCCTGCTCCGATCGATCGGCGTCGACGACGCGGCAGCGTTCCGGCTCGTTTTCGGCGATCTCCAGATAGGCCTCGCGCCGCTTTTCGTGGGTTTCCGTCTGCTCGCGCTCAAAACGATCCGGCTCGGCATTGCGGTCGATTGCGCCACGGCGGCGCCCTGCCCGCGCCAAGCCGATCTCGGCCGGCAGATCGAGCACGACGGTGAGATCCGGCATCAGCCCGTCAATCGCCGCCTGTTCAAGCGCCGACAAAAATGCCGGTTCGAGATTGCCCGTAACGCCCTGATAAACGCGCGAGGAATCGATGAAGCGATCGCAGAGAACGACGGCACCCCGTGCCAGTGCCGGACGGATGATCTCCTCGACATGATCATTGCGTGCGGCGGCGAAGAGGATTGCTTCCATGCGCACCCCGAAAGCCTCGGCGGCACCGGACAGCAGGACATGGCGAACCGCTTCGGCGCCTTGCGAGCCGCCGGGCTCACGCGTCACCACGACCTCAAGGCCGCGTTCGCGAAAATGGTCTGCGAGGCGGCGGATCTGCGTGGACTTGCCACTGCCCTCACCGCCTTCGAAACTGACAAAAAGTCCGGCCGATCCTGCCACTCTGCTTTCGCTCTCCTGGTGGCGCAGCGGCGCCTTTTCTGTCCGCGTCCAATCATGACGCGTTGCGCCGTCTTACCCCAACTCACGGCAGCTTGGAACCGCAATGACGGCAATCAACAGAGGGAAAGCCCGTCAAAGCCAGAAGAACATCATCTCCATCAATGCGTCGGTTGCTTGCGAGAACAGCGAACCGGTGCCGACTGCAGAGGCCGTGTAAAGCGGAACGTCACGCAACAGACGGTCACCCGAATAGATTTTCAGCATGCCGACGTCCTGCCCTTCGACGACAGGTGCGCGCAACGGCCAGCGATAGACGATACGGGCCGAAAGGCGTTCGGGATTGTTGGCAGGAACATAAAGCTCGATAGGTCCTTTGGCGACGAGATCGACGCGGCCCTGATCGCCGCCGTAAACGCTTGCCTGACCAACCGATTCGCCGTCTTTGAAGACGATCTTGTTCTCGAACGAGGTCAGCCCCCATTCCAGCACACGTTTTGCTTCCTCGGTGCGTTCCTTGTCACTGGCAAGGCCGCCCATGGCGAGAAACAGCCGGGTGCCGTTGCGCTCGATCGACGCCACGATCGCAAAACCCGAGCCTTCGGCAAAACCTGCGCCAAAACCATCGACACCGATATTCAGGGACAGAAGCGGGTTCTTGTTGCGCTGAAAAATCTTGTTCCAGGTGAAATCAGGCTGTTTGTAGAGACCATAATAGTCCGGGTAACTGGTCTGGATATGGCGGGCGAGTTCCACCATATCCCGCGCCGTGGTGCGGCTTTCGGCATCCGGCATGCCGGTGGAATTGCCGAAAATGCTGCGGCTCATACCGAGATCCTTGGCCCGATCCGACAGTCTGGACGCGAACAACGCATCCGATCCCGCCATGCCTTCGGCGAGAATCATCGCGGCATCATTGGCATTCTGGATGACGACGCCCTTGACGAGATCCTCAACGCGGACTTCCGAGTTAAGCGCCGCAAACATCGTCGCGGTTCCGGACGGCGCGCCGCCCTTGCGCCAGGAATTTTCGGACACGCGGTAGGTTGTGTCGGGGGTGATTTCGCCCTTCTTCAACGCCTCGAATACCAGATCCATGGTCATCAGTTTGGCGAGCGATGCCGGCGGAAAGGACTGATTTTCGTTTCCGGACAACAGAACCGTGCCCGATTTCGCCTCGACCATGTAGATCTGCTTGGCCTTGGTGGCAAAGATCGGCGCGGCGTCGCCGGGACCGGCCGCCAGTACGTCAGATGCGCCTGCAGAAAAGGTCAGGAGCGCCAACAAGGTGATGCGCGTCAGCATGCTGGATCCCCGGAAAAATGCATGATGAGAAGATATTCCGGATTGCTAACAAGGTGGCCGAGGCAGCGCAATCTGCGGTGGCCATCAACTGTTCGTTTTCGACAGGGCTTTGATGGGCAGGGCGGCAGATTTGCACCACCCCGCCTTTTGCTGAGACCTCAAATCGACGCGGCAGACCCAGTGTCGGATCAGCGACGAGGCGACCGCGGCAGCGTGCCGGCATCGAACGAGCGGGCCTGAGCTTCAAGCGTATGTTCGCCATATTGCGCCTGCGGCATGGCGGAAGCCGACCGGGAAACAGACGGCGCGGCATAAGCCGTCATGACGCCACCGCGCGGAGCGGGTACCGGGCCGACGAACGGCAGCTCGGCAAAACCCTGCACAGCTTGCGACGCCACGCTCTGGCTGGAGAGCATGCCTTGCGTGGAGGACGCCGCCTGCGCCTGAACGGCCGCCAGCGCGGCGGATGTCTTCGAAGACGGACCGGTTGGCGTGCGACCGGCAAGCGCCATCGGCGACGGTGTCGGGACGGACGAACCGTAGCTCTGCAGCTGATCGCCAAAGCGTTCGTTGGAAGCCACCATCACGCCGGTTGCGATCTGACCTTCCGGACGGATGCCCGGAATACGATCGCCCTTGCGAACATAGGAGGCCATCAGGAACGGCATGTCGTGACCATCCATACGGGCACGGCCGACATATTGTACATTCACATTGCCGGTGCCGGTGCGCTTCATGTCGAGCATGTCGGCAGCCTGACTGGACACATCGATGATGCGGCCGGGATGATACGGGCCGCGATCGTTGACGCGCACGATGACCGAGGAACCGGTATCGATATTGGTGACGCGGGCATAACTCGGCAGCGGAAAGGTCGGATGCGCGGCAGACAGATGGGTGGAATCGTACACTTCGCCATTGGCCGTCAGACGACCGTGGAAAGCCGAACCATACCAGGAGGCCAGACCGTTCTTGTTGTAGTTCGGATCTTCCTTCGGAACGTAGGTCTTGCCCTTCACCTGATAGGGATTGCCCACCATGAAGCGACCGCCACCCTTGGGCACAGCCTTGCCGTCAGCAACCACACGCGGGCTCGCTTTGACGCCATATTCCTTCTCGGAGAAATATTCCTTGCTGCGCTGTTTTTTAGGCTCAGGCTTGGAGGTTGCGCAGGACGCAATGCTTGCGCACGCCATCACGATACCGAGCCATCTGGCACCCAGAACAAGCTTGCTGTTTTCTGAATTCAATTTTAGGTCCCGCCGCTTTCGGGCCATCCCCAATCCCGTTTGGAGACAGGCCCCATGCAGTTCCGCGCGCCGCGCGCGTTGCCGCCTGTTGATCGCGCTGTATTTCTGCCTGCAAGATGGCAAAATTGCGAATGAATTCTGTGGACTAGGTGAAATACCGGACAACATGGTTAAGGATCGGTTTATTTGCACGGAAAGCACCCGGCGGCGCCGTTCGCTTCAGTTTGGCACGCGCGCCCCGAAACGATCCATTTTTCCGCTTCCTGCACCGCGCTTTTGTTCCTGGATCATGGACAATTAAAAGTGGCGAACTACTTCCTTGTGGTTACCACCAACCAGAACAGTTTTGGAGGAACTGCCTATGAACAGAAACGTCATTGTCGGAATAGTCGTCGTCGTGGTCATCGCGCTTGCCGTATGGATGTTCATGCCAACTTCGAACGCGCCGACCGGCACCACGTCTGCACCTGCCACGCCGCCGGCATCGAGCACGGCCACACCGCCCGCCTCGCCTGCCCCGGCTACACCAGAGCCGGCAACACCGGCGCCAGCAACGCCCGCACCTGCGAATTAAGCCACCCGCAAGAACGGGAAATGGCAAAGGCTGCCGGCTCGGAGGAGAGCCGGCAGCCTTATTTCATCCGCCGTTCCATCAGCGCAGTGCGCCGGTCGCCAGGGCCCGCTGGATGCCACGAACATCCGCACCCTTCTTCAACGTTTTCGCGATTGGCGTATTGCTGCCCGACACCCAGATCTTCAACTCCGAATCGAGATCGAACGTGCCGGCGGTTTCCACAGAGAATCGGGTGATCGCCCGGTAGGGTATCGACATGTAATCGACCTTGCTTCCTGTCAGCCCCTGAATATCGACGAGAATGACCCGCCACTGGGTAAAGACGAAAAAATCGCGAATGACCTTGAAGGCCAGTTCCGGGACCTCGCCGTCTATCAGCACGCCACTCAATCGCTTGTTCAGATCGGCAGGATCCACGGAAGAACCGTGACCAAGCAGCCCGTCAAAAATACCCATGATGCCCTCTGGATTAAGCCCAAGCCTGAAGACATAGGCGAGCGACATCCTAAAACAAGCCGGCGCGATGCGCACAGATGATCATGTGTTGGGGATGTGGCGGAAGAGGTGTCCGTATAACACGAGAAAAATCGCCGCTCACCAACACATTGAATGTTATGCGGAAACCGAATTAATCGCTGCGATTACATAGACTTACTGTTCTCGACGTCATTCTTATTGTGTTTTATTGCGTCCTTTCATATTCCACAAAATAGCGGTATATCCGATGAATATTTGTGGAAAGGATGTGGTCAATGTCCACTGGACGCAAGAAGACGATCAATCGACTGTCCGACCGAGAAATTCAGGGCCTTCCTCTCTCGAAAAAGATTCACGATGGCGGCGGCTTGTATGTCTTTGTCAGCAATAAGGGCAGCAAGAGCTTTGTCGTCAGATACACCTTTGATGGAAAGCCGCGAGAAGACGGGATTGGCGCTTACCGTGAGAAGGTTGGCGGAAAGTTCACGCTCGGTATCACGCTAGCATCTGCGCGCGAGGTCGCGACCAAATATCGCGTTCTTGTTTCTGAAGGCAAAGACCCACGTGTTGAAATGCGAGGTGAGAAACCTCCTGCTCCAGAGGCTCCCGTCGAGACAACTGACGATGATCGGAAGACGTTTGGCTATGCGGCGGACGAATATATCAAAAGTCATGAATCCGAATGGCGCAACGCGAAGCACCGCCAGCAGTGGGAAAACACGCTAAAGACATACTGCAAGCCAATATGGTTGAAGGACGTGGGCCAGATCACCTTGCACGACGTGAAAGACATCCTTCAGCCAATATGGGCCGGGAAGAACGAGACAGCGGCACGTGTGCGAGGACGGATGGAGTCTGTCTTTGGTTATGCTCAGACGATGGGATGGCGTGAGACAGCCAATCCCGCCACGTGGAAGGGCAATCTTGCTAACGTGCTAGCCAAGCGTCAAAAGCTACAGCGTGGGCGGATGAAGGCCATGCCTTACGCCGAAGCACCGGCGTTCTATCAGAAGCTCAGTGATCACGATGGTAACGGCGCTAGGGCGCTCCAATTTGCTATCCTCAATGCATCAAGGTCTGGCGAGGTCCGACTAGCAGAATGGGACGAAATCGATACCAAGAAGAAACTCTGGACGATACCTGGAGAGCGTTTGAAGCGCCCGGTAATCGTTGAGGGCAAACCACAGCCCCATGTCGTGCCGCTGTCACGGCAAGCCCTAGGGATTCTTGCCTCTCAGCTTGAAGCCCGAAAAGAAGATGAGTCGCTTGTGTTTCCCGGCACGAAGGAAAACAAGCCATTGTCCGATATGACACTCTCAGCAATCCTGCGTCGGGATGAATTGCCATTCCATGTACACGGCTTCCGTACGTCGTTTAGGAATTGGGCAGGGGCAGAAACAAATGCCCAATTTGAGGTGGTGGAAAAGTGCCTTGCCCATGCGATCGGTAACGAAGTGACACGCGCTTATTTTCGCGATGAGCTTCTAGAAAAGCGCCGCGAGCTGATTGCCGCATGGGCCGATTATCTAGCAGTAAAGTCTGGCACGGAATAATTTCATCCCAGAGACTTGCAGTCCAACGGCATGTGGGATTGCGTTGGCTCCAGATGGCTTGCTTTCAAGTATTCTTGTGATATCGAATGACTATCTGGGGTTGATGTATTGCTGGGGGAAGCATGCGATTTGCAGGTAACGTAATTTGGTTTGTATTCGGCGGCGCTGTAACGGCGCTGATCTGGCTTGTGGGGGCCGTAGTTTTTGCGGTCTCAATAATCGGACTGCCGCTAACACGATCCGCAATCGAGATGGCGAAAATGTCTGCTTGGCCGTTCGGTAGGGAGGTCGTTCACATTCGCGAGCTTGATGGCAAAAGGCTATCGGCAGGAACAGCCATGACAGGGACGATAGGCTTCATATTCAACGTGATATGGGCGTGTACGTTTGGGATAGCTCTATTTCTCTCTTACTTGCTTTTGGGAGCAGTCTATTGCCTGACGCTGATTGGCATCCCGCTCGGGCTTCAGTGCTTTAAGCTCGCAGGCATCTCACTTTGGCCTGTTGGCAGGCGCGTCGTGACTAAAGAGCTTGCCTATGCAGCCAGAACCGATGCCGCAAGCCGTTCGCTAGCTGCCTATCGCGCCTAGGGCCTATCGATCCGAATTGACCACTCGTTCCATATTTCGTCAGCCTTTTCGGAGCCTTCAATTGTTTCAGCAATGTGAAGCGATGTGCGGCCAATGAGCAGGAGTGGGATTGAAAGGCAAAAAGTCAGAGTAGTGAGGCCTAAAAATATGATGGCCCCTACTGGCGGATCAGAATAGCGGTCGGAATCTTGGCTCAATATAACGAGAGTAGCGATGCCGCTTGCGAAAGGGGACGCTATAAATAACCCGATCCCCCAACGGCCAGCTTCGGTGAATTTATGTTTCGTTTGAACGATGATTTTCTTCATGACCCTATCCCTCTCAAGTTGTGAGAGTATAGAATTTAGATGGTCAAGATTGCGTCAACGAACACGGACATAAGGCAGATAAAAAAACAGAAAACGAGGGTTTAAGCCGCCGTTCTTGCCCGCATGATGGTCTGCCGCGATGTCTTCATGTCTCTCGCTACAGCAGCGACGCTATCGCCTTTGGCGAGGCGTTCTTTAACAATGGTCAATTGACCATTATTCAACGCTGTCGGACGGCCAAGCTGCTTGCCTTGAGCCTTTGCCCGAGCAAGGCCGGACTGCGTACGCTCAATCAACAAATCGCGCTCAAATTCAGCAACGGCATTAATGACGTTCATTGTCATTTTTCCTGCGGGGCTTGTTAGATCAACCCCTCCGAGTGCAAGGCAATGCACCCTGATTTCTTGAGCCTCAAGTTTGGCAACCGTAGCACCTACATCAATCGCGTTTCGCCCTAGTCGATCAAGTTTCGTCACGACGAGAACGTCGCCCGTTTCCATCCTGTCTAGGAGGCGTTGAAAACCCTTGCGTTGATCCATAGGCAATGAGCCAGAAACCGTATCTTCTATGATGCGGCGTCGTTCGATAGCGAAACCGGCGTCTTGGATTTCCTTGATCTGATTATCGACTGTCTGCCCCGTTGTCGAAACGCGAACGTATGCGAATGTGCGAGCCATGTTATCCTCATGTCCAAAAACCATGTACGAAAGTAACATGGTGTACGAAAAGCGGTCAACCTATATTTTGGACATCATCAGGGCGTATGTACGCAAACGGTCGTTTTTGGACAAAATAAAACCCCCGCCAATCTGACGAGGGTTCATATAAGACGCTGCCCCATAATCAGCGCCGGATGAGAGATTCGGCCTTGGCCTCAAGTAGCTCATTTTGTATCCGCCAAAGTTGCGTGACAAGCGAAGCGTGTTGAGCAGTAATGACGACATGTCGCTGTTTGTCGATCACGCCTATCTTTGCTAGATGAGCTGACAGGGTTTCCGAAGGCCATGTATCTGCAATGAAGCAGTCGGCATCACCACAAAAGTTGATGATGTCGCGCTCGTTGTAGAGAATGAGGGAGGGATTGAGAAGCTGAAGCGCCGGGAGGTTCCTCGGGTCGGTGCATAGGGCGACCGTGTAGCGGGTTGTTTTAGTCATCTTCGTCGTCTTCCGGCTCATGTCGATGGTCAATTGTCAAAGGGCTTTTGACCTGGGATTGCCGCGCATACATGTCGGCCAACTGTTGCAGCTCATCTAATTCCAGTTTCGATGGATCGATAACCGTTCTGGTGATTTGATGAATGTTCGGAAGGCCTGTGACATTGACATGCGTCGTTGAGATTTCGCCGTATGACTGGCGGAAACGGTTGCGCATAATCAGTTGATAAGTCTGATGGTTGAAGCCTGAGATGCCGCCAACGACTGCTTTGTTGCCGATGTCATCCCAATACGCTTCCGCCGCCTCAACAGCTTGGGAAATGGCGTCCGAAAATTCGTCTCGTTCCTGCGCGAGAAGATAGAGAGTTGATTTGGAAATCCCAAGATCGGCGGCGATTTGGGCGATGGTTTTGCCTTCGCGACCGAGCTTAATAGCCCGTTCCGGGAAACTGCTGTCGTAAACCGTCGGGCGTCCTGCCGTCACTGAATAACCTCAATGGCAAACCGGCAATAACCATCCTCATTTTTCCGAGGAATGGGATTCGGGCCTACCGTCTGACCTGATTGATAGGTCAGGCATTGGGCTACACGGGTTGTCCAGCCAATGCGCGGAAGTTGAAAGAGATAGTGAACGCGGCGACCTGTGGCGGGGCACACGAAATAGCGGCGCTCACCACGGCGAAGGGTGCGCTTAACGAGGCTGAATTCCTGCCGTATCATTAACGACGACAACACGATGGATGAGCTGTCGATACACTCAACCGCGAAAACTGTGCCGTCTTCAAAGAGAACTTTTGCCTTAGCGCCGGGACGGAGGACATCCGCCCGGATAAGGTCTGAAACCGATAAGCGCTTTAGGTCAGTCATTGAACCAAATTCCGCGCTTCTTATTGCGGCCCTCATCTCCGTAAAGGACTTTTCGCTGTAGCCAGAGGAAGGCGTCACCGCTGATCGGCCAGCCAAGGCTTGCGACCTTCTCTTCGTGCGGGCGACTATCGTAGCGAATGGCCTGATACCGAGCGACTAGATCGGCCAGAAAAGCCTCAGCTTCAGCCGCGTTTTTGACGACGAGAACCTGTTCGACATTGTTGACGTCGGCAACTTCCTGCTCGGCCTTGGTCAACGGCTTGTCCGTGATGATGATTTGCTGCTTACGATTGGGCGAAAGCGTGTGTTCAATGGCATGAAACTGATAGAAGCTCGCGTCTGGATCGAGCATCTTTAGGGCGTCAGCATTCGCCTTGTCATGTACGTATGCAACGATCACTTGCGGACCTCCTGCGCTAGCGCCACGAGTTTGATGACATCCAAGTCAAGCGACTTTGCAATGGACTGTGCCTGTTCGCCCCCTGCGAGACGCTGGCGAAGGTTTTGCTCTTCGACGGCGGTCACCGGCAACTGAGTTGAGGCCTTGACGATCTTTGCGCCGGTCAATTCCGCAAACTGTTTGACAAGCTGCGAGGGTTCCAAGTCATCTTCGTGAACAAGAACGACCGGATCATTAGGGCGATTACTCGCGGCAAGCATTTTATCGATCAGGACAGTATCTTTTGAATATACATTGTTAGAAAACACGCCGCGCTTTTCGAGTTTCGCGACAGAGCCGAGGCCAAATTTTGGCATTTTACTTCATCCTATTTTTAGTTGAGGGAGTTGCGTTTGTGCTTCTGGATTTTCTCGGCGATTAATTCTGCGTGGCCTGAGATTTCGAAAAGCTGATCTGAAAGATTTTGGAGAGAAGCAAGAAACGCCGCCTGCTCTTTTGCTGGTACACCGGGTTCAACTTCTGCCGTCTTCTTGTAATCCTCAACCGCATCAGAAATCTCGGCGGAGATCGAGTAGGCAAGCTGTGCAAAAGAAGTATAGTCGGTAACGTTGATGTACATAATTTTTAGCCTTCCATACCGGAAATTCGGATAGCTTCGTCCGAATAGAATTTGAGAGTTCGAGAGTAATTAACGAGGAATTCTAGCCAATTTGCTTGAATGGGAGTGGGAATTGCATCGTGCAGATCGATGGTGTCTCTGATCGCGATTGCTTTTTCTTCAAACTGCTTTGAAAGAAATTCAAGCCGACTGGCTGTGGTGCCAATTTCTAAGGCGTCAAATGTCATTTGAAATAACCGAAATGATTGAGGGAAGAGGTAACCCGCCCTTGGCGGTGGGGAACACAAGCCAAGGGCGGTGCCAGTCGCGACACTGGAGCTAGCAAAAATGGTGTCGCGACTGGAAAGGGTGACCCTCGAAAGGCTCATATCTCTTCGAGGGTCTGCGTCGCCGATGACCAAAAACGGCGACTATCTCAGCCGCTTCATGCGAGCATGATAGGCGGTAGAGAATTGGGAAAGGCTGGGGATTTGTGACTATCGCCTAAGTGGCGGACGGCATGGGTCGCCGAACTTATAAAGCAATACTACACGACTTTTGGTCGAATGTCAAGTATTTTTTTTATTATTTTCAGATTGTGTGTAGTTTTTGATAGATGGAAATAAATATAGTGACCATTTGACCACCAATATCAGCTACTTTTGCAAACTTTATTTTGCATTCATCCATTATTATTCTCCCCAAAACATTTTGGGGAATAAAACAGAGATCATTTGGATGCTAAAAAAGTTTCAGAAAGTAGCTGATATTGGTGGTCAAATGGTCAAAGAAAAGGGAGGCCGAAGCCCCCCGAGTCTTAAAATGGAACCGAATTCTCGTCGGGATAAAGAGGATGACTAATCGCTTCCCTGATCTTGGCTCCTAGATTCTCATCTGTTTCATCTGACGGTATTGAAACCGAAGCCTCCGAAGCTTCTTTGATGGAACTGCCGCCACTACTCGAAGCTTCCTTCCACGCTTCGTCATTCAAGATGGCATACATCCACTCGCCTTTTCGACGAATTCTGTTATCCCATACTACCGCGCCCGCGGCTTTCGCCGCTGCTCGCACCTCTGCTCCTGTGAGGTAGCATTTGCCCCCAGCGTTCTTGAAGTGCGCCTTGATTACTTCGACAACAACCTTGTCCCAGATTACGATCTCCCCGGCCTTCGCTTTCCGCTTTTCCGCCTCTTCATCTGGATTTTCCCAAATCAGTCGGCTGATAATCTTTTCGGCCATTTTCACCGGTTCAGACTTTGAATCCGAAATGATGGTCTGTTTCGTCTCGGTCATCGGTGCGCGAGCGCCTGCACTGAAATAAGAAAACTGCTGAACTTTTCCTTTCTCTTCAAAAGTGTGTTGCTCAAATTTCAGGAACCATTGCCTAACAGCAGCAACGCCACCCGCTTGAAGCCAGCGGATGAATTCAGCAAACTGTACTTCCTTCCAAGGGGTTTCCGTCGCAGAAACCACAAGCCAACGCCGATCTTGATCTGACATCAGAAGTGGCAGGTCTCCGTTTGCGGTGATGACCTGATGGTTCCAGTTCTCGGCTGAGAAGGGGTCCGAGTACATTCGCCGGAAATCCATCACCGGTTCGGTCACGTAAGACTTGAGAATTTCATAAGCCTTCCATGAATTTCCGGCATGAATTTCCGAGACAATTGCCAACGACTTCTTGTGCCACCATGAACCGTACTTTTCCAAAATCACCTGCTCGGTAGGATAGCTTACATTCTTCCACCCAAGCATCGGCGCTAAAATGAGATTCGTGAAAATGCCTTTGCCGACACCTTGCGCGTGCGACTTAAGCAAAACACCCATAAGCATCTTGCGATCCGGCTTACCCACGAGCGTCGCCGCCCAGCGGATAAGGTGAAGTCGCTCCGTATCATCCGGCACAAGATACTTCATGAATTCGAGGAACGGCTGAACGCTATCTGCTGGTGGTCGCCTTGCCACCTCATCCGGGGTTCCGTCCCAGGTATTCCACCGAAGCTGCCCTTGGAAGTCGATCCGCCGCTCCTTGACGCCGGGGCGGTATCCTTCGCGTTGGAGGCGGTCTGTGTTATTCTTAGCGAGCATCTTTGAGACACTCTTGTCGCAGTAGGCTGAAAAGGTCGCGTCAAACAAGTCCGGTTCCAACGCAACATCTGGCAGATCGTCATGGATGAAGCGGTGGTCTTGGATAATGTACTTCCACTCACTCGCGGCGTGCTCACGGAGAAAACAAACCTCTTTAAACTTAGGGCCGCCGACCTCGTTCTTACCATCCTCGACAAGCTTGATAGATGTCAGCCATGTAGCTGGCTGAGCCATTTGTTCTGGCGACGGACCTACGTAATAATGAGTGTCGCCATTTATCCTGAAAAGCTTAGGAGGCAACTGCTTTTCCATAGTCAAATGCCAGCCATCGCCAAAGCGGGCATCGTCAGGCATAATTGCATAGGTTCGATGATGGATTTCTTTTGCAATCTTCGGCAGAAGCTTTCGACCCTCATCTGAATTCGCAGTCCAGACGTAAACGGGGATTTCAGGCTTCAACTTGAGCTTTTTGATTGCCTTGAAATCACAGGCAGAAGGTTCCTTGCCGTTGTAGACGACAGGAAGAACCCTTTCGAAGAAGCTCTGAAACGATGGCGGAAGTGCCCCATGCTGACGGGCTTGGATAGCAGCATCGAAACTTTCGAAGATGCAGATGGATCGATGATTTTCAGGATTAAAATCGTCCAGTCCCCAAATAGGTAGCGGTGGATACTGCTCCCCTTCCGGCAACGACGTATCAAAGTAAGTCCAAGCCTTCTCCTCAATCAAACTTTCAAAGTCAGCTTTCGTCTTGCCTGCCGCCCAATCTGAGAGATCGCCTTTCCAATTCAAATTAGGAAGATCGAGAATACGAACGGACTTCGCACCAGCTTGGGCAAGCTTCTGTGCGCGCTTCAGACCGCCGTCGAAACCGGCCCCATCATGGTCGCGGATGACAATTGTGGTAAATCCATCAACCTTCCAGTCTTCTCCGTCGCCCCAATGGCCATTTCCCGCGTACGAGCATGTGGCCTGCTGATCCAGAACATCGATAGCGGTATCGACGTCCTTTTCGCCTTCTGCAACTAGAAGATTTTTCGCCGTATCCCAAGTGGTTCGGGCATTAAAACCGTAGGGTATCCTGCGGTCATCATCGCTGAAGCGGGGACGCTTATATTCACCCGTCTCCTGAGCCTCATCCTTGGACGCGAAGACCACCCAAGACCACGTTCCGTCCGACCATTTGACATGATCGTAAAGAACACGCCCGAATTCGTCGGAATAGGAATGCGTGCGTATCTCTGTCGCGGACAGATCGCGCTTCTTAGGTGCGTAGTAAGAATAGTCGCTCATTTATCGCTGTCTTTCTAATATGCGCAGCTAGACCCTTGCTTTTCTTTCAAAAGTCGTGTAGGGTTTCTGCATGGATTGAAATATTGCGCCCACGGTTGCAGCCGTATCGGGCGCATTTTTTTTTGGATAGGTTAGGCGGCAAGAGCCGTCTGTTCGCGCTCCGCGATGAACCTTTCAAGCGTCCCTTGCCGAATGAAGTTCTGCTTTCCGATTTTGAACATCTTTGGCAGTTCGCCTTGTGCCTGTAGGCGATAGACAGAAGAGCGCGCGAGACCGAAACGAGCGGCGACGTCATCGAGTGAGAGGAGGGTGTGAGGGTTAAGCCCCGCAAGTTCAATTGTTTGCATTTTTGACTTTCTTAAAATGAAATTCGGACCGCCCGAATTTTTCTTCATTAAACCGCTTGACCGTCTGCCTTTTCCATGTTTTAAAGATAGAAAGATCGCCAAGGGGCGGATTGTAAGCTTCGCAATAATACAAAACGCAACACTCTATAGCAGTGACGTTAGAAGTTTTTGCAAGGGTTATTTTATTTTTGGTTGATTATTTCTTGAGCTAACGCCAAAATGTGGCATTTTAGCAACAATCCACAAGCCGCCTCTCTGGGCGGATTTTTTTTGCCTTGTGGAAATGATGTGGAAAGATTTGTCGGCCTATCGCTAGAAATCGTATTTTTCGTAACGATTTCAATGTCGATAAACTAGGAATTTGGCGGAAGAGGTGGGATTCGAACCCACGGTACGGTCTCCCGCACGCCGGTTTTCAAGACCGGTTCCTTAAACCACTCGGACACTCTTCCAGGGAATGGACCGGCCTTCCGGCCTGTCGATACACCGGATCAAAATCCGGTCATTCTCAAACTTGCCTTTACAGTGTCGCAGGGCGAATCGTCAACCATGCATGATTGCCTACAGGCCTGCGGATGCGCCCTCGCCCGCCGCACAAACGCAAACAGCCGGCTCGAAGCCGGCTGCCGAAACAAATAGTTTTCATCCGCTCAGTTGCAGACGCGGACATTCTCGTAGTGCCATCCGTCGTCATAGGAATTGCCGACGCGGCGGTCTTCATACCAGCAGCGCGGACGCGGCGGTGCTTCCTCGATGTAACGCGGGCCGTTGTTGCCGCCGTTGGCCAGAGCACCGCCGATCAGACCGCCAATAACACCGGCGGCAAGACCGCCCGCGATGACGCGGCCGTTGTCGCGATCACGATGGTGACGGCGCGGCGGCGGTGGCGGCGGGCCACGGCGATCATCCCAGCGCGGCGGGCCGTCACGCCACTGGGCGCTGGCCGGCGCGCTATGCGCAAGAATAGTGCCGGCCGAAACGGCCAGAATCATTGCGACGCGAATTGTCTTGTTCATTGTACACGTCCTGTTCCAGTCGCGGTGTCCAAAGCGGGATACCCTGCGATGTTTAGATAAGATGCACATAATGAGATTAACGCACGCTGAACGATGATGGTTTCGCGGCACGCCTTCTCCGGCACCTTTCCAGCTGCCGGGCTACCCTCTAATCATGGAACAAAAACGGCAAATTGCCGTTAGAACATCTCCCTCCCGGAGATTTTTAAATGGCGACCGTTTTCGCCCGCATGACATACCGTTCCGATCACCTCCCGCCCCGACTTCAAACTCCACATGCCAACAGTGAACGACTTGGACATGGACTTGGCCTTGCAAGAACACGGGTGAGCGCATGACCGGAAAACGAATCTTCGCCTGGGCCATGATCATCATCGGCTTCGGGCTTGCGGGTTATCTGCTGTATGCCGGTCTTCGCCAGTATACGTTTGCCGATATCGTCTCCTCCGTTCAGGCCATTCCGCCAGCCAATCTGGCCATGGCGCTTGCCTTTGCCGCCGGCTCCTACCTGTGTCTGACATTCTTCGACTGGGCGGGCGTTCTTTATGTCGGCGGGCGTCTGGCTTATCCGAAAATCGCGCTCGCATCCTTTCTGGCTCTTTCGATCGGCCAGAGCGTCGGCCTTGCGGGCCTCAGCAGCGGCGCCATCCGGTATCGTTATTATGCCCATTGGGGCCTCGATGCCGAAGCCGTCGCCAAGATCGTGCTCCTGTCCGGTGTGACCGTCGGCCTTGGGCTTGCCGTGCTCGGCGGCATGGTAATGATCCTCAATCCGTCGGATACGGCGGGGGTTTTGCGCCTCAGCGAAAGCACGGTGATGATGATCGGGATCGGCCTGCTTGTTGCCTCGCTGCTTTACGTGGTTCTGGCGGCCGCCGTTCGAACGCCGTTGAAAATCTGGAAATGGACCTTTGCCATGCCGACATGGCAGGTGGCGGTGATGCAGATCATCGTCGGCACCATCAATTTCGCGCTTGTTTCCGCCTGTCTGCGCGAAGTGATGGCGGCATCCGCCGATGTTAGTTACCTCAAGGCGGCCACGGCCTTCGTGCTTGCCAATGTGGCCATCCTCATCACCCATGCCCCGGGCGGGCTCGGCGTCCTGGAAGTGACCGTGAAGCATGTGATGGGCGACCAGGCCTCGATCGGTGCTCTCGTCGCGTTTAGAGTCGTCTATTTTTTGATCCCGCTGGCGATCGGCCTGCCGCTGTCGTTGATTACCGAGGCTGTTTTTCGCTCCCGCAAGAGCCGTTCTTCAGACACCGTGTCGTCCGGGTCGGCGGCATAACACACCTGTGCATCGCTTTTGCACGCAATGCCTTCATTTCCGCAGCGGTTTGTTCTAGAGACAATCTCTCAACGACGACCGCCAGCATGAAGGCGGCGCACAATAATTCGCAAGGTGATGTAGTCCATGCTCGATTCCCTCAGAACAGCCTCCCGCTCCTGGGTTGCCAAAGCGCTTCTTATTCTGCTCGGCGTGTCCTTCGGAATCTGGGGCGTCTCGGCCTCGATCATGGCGCCGGCCGGCGGCAACAGCGTGATGACGGTCGGCGATCAGAGTGTCACCCCGCAGGAATATCGCCTTGCCATGCAGCGGCAGCTGTCGCAGCTCAGCCGCCAGTTCGGCACGCAGCTGACGGCCGAACAGGCCCGCGCCTTTGGTATCGACCAGCAGGTGTTCAGCCAGCTGGCCGCCGGTGCCGCCCTCGACCAGCTCGCTGCCGATATGCGCCTTGGCCTCTCGGATGATCGCCTTGCTCTTCTCGTCGCCGACGATCCGGCCTTCAAGAACAGCAACGGCCAGTTCGACCGCCAGCTGTTTTCCTCGCGTCTGCAGGCCGTTGGTTTCGACGAGAACGAATATATCAAGGAACGCAAGAAGATCGGGGTGCGCAGCCAGATCGTTGACGCGGTCTCCGACGGTTTCACACCGCCCGCCGTCATGGTCGATGCGCTGCGTCGGTACAGCGACGAGACGCGCACGCTGGATTACCTCATCCTCTCTTACGCCAACATTCCGCCGGTCAAGGCGCCCGCAGACGATGCGCTGGCAGCATGGTTCGAAGGCGCAAAGGCGCGTTATCGCGCCCCCGAATTCCGCAAGGTCACCTACGTGACACTGCAGCCTTCCGACGTCGCCGATCCGGCCTCGATCACCGATGGTGAGGTGCAGGCCGATTACGATCGTCGCAAGGTTTCGTTCGGCACGCCGGAAACCCGCAAGATCGAACAGCTGACCTTCCCGAGCAAGGAAATGGCAGACGCCGCAGCCGGCCAGCTGGCTTCCCGCGCCGTCACGTTCGACCAGCTTGTGACCGATCAGGGCAAGACGCCGGCCGACGTTCTGCTGGGCGAGTTCACCAAGGAACAGGTGCCGGACCCGAAGGTCGGCGCCGCCGCATTCGGATTGCCTGCCACTGGCGGCACCAGCCCCGCCATCCAGGGAACATTCGGCGCCGTCATTCTGCGCGTCAGCGATGTCAAGCCTGCCACGACCAAGACCTTCGACGAGGTCAAGGAAGAAATCCGCAACCAGCTGGCGCTTGCCGCTGCCTCGCGCAGCCTCACCGAAACGCATGACCGTTTCGACGACATGCGCGGCTCCGGCACGCCCCTCCAGGAAGTCGCAAGCGAACTGAAGCTGAAGGCCGTTACCGTCACGCTCGACCAGAGCGGCAATGACGAGGCCGGCAATCGCATTGCCACCCTGCCCCAGTCCGACAACTTTCTGCCCGAAGCTTTCCGTGCCGAGGTCGGTGCAGACAACCTTCCGGTCAACCTGGGCAATACCGGCTATGTCTGGTTCAGCGTCGACGACGTGATCGAGGAACGTGAGCGGCCGCTGACGGAAGTGCGTGAAAAGGCGGTTGCCGACTGGACCAACGAGCAGCAGAAGGCCGCCCTCAGCGCCAAGGTGGAAGAATACAAGGGCCGCATCGACAGTGGTGAACAACTGGCGACCATTGCCGGCGAACTCGGCATCATGGTCGAAAAGAAAGAGGGCCTGCGCCGTACCAGCAATGACGCCGTCTTCGGCCAGCCGACCGTACAGGCCGCCTTCGCAGGCCCGGTCGATTCGACCGCCAATGCCGTTGCAGCCGACGGCGAGAGCCGCCTTTTGATGAAGATCACCAATGTCGACCACCAGCCGGCCGGTGCCGGTGGCGCCGATGACCAGCAAATGCAGCAGATGGCCCGCACCGCCGGCGACGACATGCTGGACCAGATGGTCAACCGCCTGCAGCAGGATTTTGGCGTACAGATCAACCAGACCGCAGCCGAGCAGGCTCTGGCCACGATGCGTTGAACGCGGACCTCAAGGAGAAATCACATGCCGGTCCTGAAACCGTTCATCGCCAAGGTCGCCAACGGCGAGAGCCTCAGCCGGCCGGAAGCATTGGAAGCCTTCAATATCCTGATGTCGGGTGAGGCAACGCCGTCGCAGATCGGTGGTTTTCTGATGGCGCTGCGCGTGCGCGGCGAAACCGTCGACGAGATTGCCGGCGCCGTTTCCACCATGCGCGCCAAGATGGTGCCGGTTTCGGCACCATCCGACGCGGTCGACATCGTCGGCACGGGCGGGGACGGTATCGGCACCTACAACATCTCCACGCTTGCCTCGATCATCACGGCAGGAGCCGGCGTGCCGGTCGCCAAGCACGGCAACCGCGCCCAGAGTTCGAAATCCGGCACGGCCGACGCGCTCAGCACGCTCGGCGTCAATCTGGAAATCGGGCCGGAACAGATCGGCCGCTGCATTTCAGAAGCCGGTATCGGCTTCATGTTTGCCCAGAAACATCATGCCGCCATGCGGCACGTGACGGCCAGCCGCGTAGAGCTTGGCACACGGACAATCTTCAACCTACTCGGTCCGCTTTCCAACCCGGCTGGCGCCAAGCGCCAGTTGCTCGGCGTGTTTGCACCGCAATGGCTGCAGCCGATTGCCGAAGTGCTGCGCGATCTCGGCTCGGAACGGGTCTGGGTCGTTTATGGCGATGGCATGGACGAGATCACCACGACCGGCACCACGCAGGTGGTGGCGCTTGAAGACGGCCAGATCCGCAGCTTCGAGCTGACGCCGGAAGATTTTGGCGTGTCACGCGCCGTCGTGGATGACCTGAAGGGTGGCGATGGCGTCGTCAACGCAGCCGCCCTGCGCGACGTTCTGGCCGGTGCGCGCAATGCCTATCGCGACATCGCGCTCTGCAATGCCGCGGCTGCCCTGGTCATCGCCGGCAAGGCGGAGAATGTCATGGACGGCATGACGATCGCATCCGAATCGCTCGACAGCGGCAAGGCAACCGCCGTGCTCGACCGGCTGATCGCCGTCTCCAACGAGAATGCAGACAAGGAAGGAGCCGGCGCATGACCGACATCCTGCGCAAAATCGAGGCCTATAAGCGCGTGGAAATCGCAGCCGCCAAGGCCAAAACCTCGCTCGAAGACCTCAAGGCGATGGCGAAAGACGTGTCTGCGCCGCGCGGTTTCTACAAGGCGCTGGTGGCCAAACGTGATGCCGGTGAATTCGGCCTGATCGCCGAGATCAAGAAGGCCAGCCCCTCGAAGGGTCTGATTCGGCCGGATTTCGATCCGCCGGCACTCGCCAAGGCCTATGAAGCCGGTGGCGCCGCCTGCCTTTCCGTTTTGACCGATGGCCCGAGCTTTCAGGGTGCTCCGGAATTCCTGACCGCCGCCCGCGACGCCTGTTCGCTACCGGCGCTGCGAAAGGATTTTCTGTTCGAGCCCTATCAGGTTCATGAGGCGCGCGCCTGGGGTGGCGACTGCATCCTGATCATCATGGCCTCGCTGTCCGATGACGAGGCGCGTCTTCTCGAAGACACTGCGTTCGAACTGGGCATGGACGTTCTGGTCGAAGTCCACGACGAAGCCGAGATGGAGCGAGCGCTGAAACTGTCGTCACCGATGATCGGCGTTAACAACCGCAACCTGCGCACGTTCGAAGTCAGCCTCGATGTCAGCGAACGTCTGGCATCGATGGTGTCGGATGACCGCCTGCTCGTCGGCGAAAGCGGCATCTTCACTCATGACGATTGCCTGCGTCTGCAGAAGTCGAAAATCTCCACCTTCCTCGTCGGCGAAAGCCTGATGCGAAAGGACGACGTGACCGCCGCCACCCGTCTGCTTCTGAAAGGTGAAGCCTTCACCGCGGCAGCGCAATAATGGCGGAAGAACGCAAGCTTACCCATATCGATGCTGGCGGCGAGGCGCATATGGTCGACGTCGGCGACAAGGCCGAGACGACCCGCATCGCCACGGCGGAGGGTTTTGTGCGCATGCTGCCGGAAACGCTGGCGCTGATCCGTGAGGGCAATGCCAAGAAGGGTGACGTGATCGGCACGGCGCGTCTGGCCGGCATCATGGCCGCCAAAAAGACCTCCGATCTCATTCCGCTCTGCCATCCGCTGATGCTGACCAAGGTTTCGGTGGAGATAGAGGAAGACGCCGCCCTGCCCGGCTTGCGCGTCACAGCCACGGCAAAGCTGTCCGGCAAGACCGGCGTCGAGATGGAAGCGCTGACGGCTGTCTCCGTCGCCTGCCTGACGATCTACGACATGGCGAAGGCTGCCGACAAGGGTATGGAAATCGGCGGCATCCAGCTGATGCATAAAAGCGGCGGCAAATCCGGCGACTGGCGGCGTGAACCATGAACAAGCCCGCTCTTCTCCCTGTTGCCGACGCTAAGGCCCGTCTGGCGGCACTCACCAAGTCTGTCACCCAGATCGAGATGGTGCCACTGATCGAGGCTGCCGGACGTGTTCTCGGGCGCCCTGTTGCGGCTCATCTGACCCAGCCGCCCTTTGACGCCTCCGCCATGGATGGCTATGCCATACGGGCAGCAGACACGCCCGAAATCGGCAGCGAACTGACGGTGATCGGCACCGCTTCCGCAGGTCACGCTTTTGACGGCGCGATCCGCCCCGGAGAGGCCGTGCGCATCTTCACCGGCGCACCGGTGCCGGAAGGTGCCGATACGATCCTCATTCAGGAGGATGCCGAAAAGCTCGACGGCAACCGTATCCGCACGACATTCGCCGTTGCCCCCGGTCGCCATATCCGCCCACGTGGTCAGGATTTTGCGCAGGGTGAAACTGTCTTGCCGGCCGGCACGCAGCTCGATTTTTCAACGCTCACGCTTGCTGCGGCGACGAACAATGCCAAGCTGCCGGTTTATCGGAAGCCTGTTGTCGCCATCCTCGCAACCGGTGACGAACTGGTTCAACCCGGTTCCGTGCTCGGACCGGCACAGATCGTCGCCTCCAATACGTTTGGCGTGGCCGCACTGGCGCGCGACAATGGCGCTGAAGTGCTCGATCTCGGTATCGTGCCGGACGATAAGGCACAGATCGAAAAGGCCGTTTCAATGGCGCGTCTCGCCGGTGCCGATGTGCTGGTGACGATCGGCGGGGCTTCCGTCGGTGATCACGACCTCGTGCAGGACGTGCTGAAATCCGTCGGCATGGAACTGGATTTCTGGCGCATCGCCATGCGGCCCGGCAAGCCGCTGATGGTTGGCTCTCTGGGAGACATGCAGGTGCTTGGCCTTCCCGGCAATCCGGTCGCAAGCCTCGTCTGCAGCCTGCTCTTCCTAGAACCGACCTTGCGCAAACTGGCGCATCTGCCGGAGCGCAAGCGCGAATCCGAAGCCGTGACGGCAAAGACGCTGGCCGCCAACGATCTGCGTCAGGATTTTTTGCGGGCAAAACTGTCGCGTGACGAAAGCGGACAGCTGCTGGCCGATGCCTATGGCAAGCAGGATTCCTCGATGATGAAGATTCTGGCGCAATCCGATTGCCTCGTCATCCGCCCGCCTTATGCGCCGGAATTGCCTGAAGGCAGCTTCTGCCCGGTCATTCTCCTTCGCCCCTGAAAATCATCGTGAGCCTTTGCCGGGCTCACGCGTTTAGCCCCGGACATCCACATCAAGGAGGCCCGCGTGGCTGAAGACAAAAAGCCGGTCATTCTCTGGTTCCGCCGTGATCTGAGGCTCGATGACAATCACGCCCTCCACGCCGCAGTGGAAACGGATCGGCCGGTTATCTGCGTTTACATTCGCGAGCCGGAACACCCCGATATCGGACCGCTGGGCGGCGCTCAGGCGTGGTGGCTGCACAATTCGCTAGTGGGGCTGCGGGAAAGCCTTGATGCGCATGGCAATGATCTGTGCCTGCGCACAGGCCCGGCCGAAGACGTGCTGCGGGATATCGCCCGCACATCCGGCGCCGATTGCGTGTTTGTCAACCGTGCCTATGAGCGGACATCGGTGGATCGCGAGATCGCCTTAGCGCTGAAAGACGCAGGCATCGGTATCAAGGCTTTTCATGGCCAGCTGCTGCACGACCCGAAAACCATCCGCACAGGCTCCGGTAATGCTTTCAAGGTCTATACGCCCTTCTGGAACGCCATGCAGAAGCTTGGAGAGCCGGCCGAGCCGACGGAAGCACCGGACAGGGTGATGGCGCCCGACACGCATCCACGCTCCGAATCGCTCGATGGCTGGGACCTGTTGCCGACCAAACCGAATTGGGCCGCGGGCTTTTCAAACTTCTGGACGCCGGGCGAATCCGGTGCGAGGCAAAAACTCGAAGACCTGATCGACGCCGACCTCCACGATTACAAGCAAGGCCGCGACTTTCCGGGTACTGATGCGACATCAAAGTTGTCGCCGCATCTGGCGCTCGGCGAAATTTCTCCTGCCCGCATCTGGCATGCCACCAATGGCCTTGCGCAGCGCCACAAGGACGATCTCGTGCATTTTCGCAAGGAACTGGCCTGGCGCGACTTCTGCTACAATCTCCTGATCGAATTCCCCGACCTACGCACCAAGAACTGGGACGACAAATTCGACGCCTTCGAATGGGAATTCGATGCCAAGGATTTTGCCGCCTGGACCAAGGGGCTGACCGGTTATCCGATCGTCGATGCCGGCATGCGCGAACTCTGGCAGACCGGCTACATGCACAACCGCGTGCGCATGATCACGGCATCCTTCCTGATCAAGGACCTGCTGATCGACTGGCGGCGCGGCGAGGAATGGTTCCGCGATACGCTCTTGGACGCCGATCCCGCCAGCAACACCGCCAACTGGCAATGGGTGGCTGGCTCGGGTGCCGATGCCTCACCGTTTTTCCGCATCTTCAATCCGATCCTGCAGGGCGAAAAGTTCGATCCCGATGGCGACTATGTGCGCCACTGGGTGCCGGAACTGGAAAAGCTGCCGAAGAAGTATGTTCACAAACCCTTCGAGGCGCCGGAGCATGTTCTGGCCGACGCCGGTATCGAGCTTGGCAAGCAGTATCCCAGGCCGATCGTCAATCACGGCATGGCGAGAGACCGGGCGCTGGAGGCGTACAAGGGACTGAAGGGGTAACGTCCGACGGATTAATTGGGGCAGTAATGGTGCGACTTGCCTCTTCTCCCCGCGTGCGGGGAGAAGGTCCGGATCGAAAGCGAGGGGATGAGGGGCAGCAGCGAGCACTGAGTTTCCGGCACCTGCCCCTCATCCGCCTGCCGGCACCTTCACCTCCCCATTCCAACCTCATCGCCCAAACGCAAAAGACCCGGCCGAAGCCGGGTCCTTGTCAATCTCTAACGACTGAAACCGTCAAACGAGGCGGTTCTGTTCGAGAGCCGCTTCAATAAAACTCTTGAACAGCGGATGCGGATCAAGCGGACGGCTCTTCAGTTCCGGGTGGTACTGAACGCCGATGAACCACGGGTGATCCGGGTATTCCACCGTTTCCGGCAGAACGCCGTCCGGCGACATGCCGGAGAAGACCAGACCGCAGCTTTCCAGCTTGTCTTTGTAATCCACGTTCACTTCGTAACGGTGGCGGTGACGCTCGGAAATGTCGGTCGATCCGTAGATCTGCGCAATCCGGGTGTCTTTCTTAAGGCTGGCATCGTAGGCGCCAAGACGCATCGTGCCACCGAGATCGCCGGCTGCCGCGCGCTTTTCGAGCGCATTGCCCTTCACCCACTCCGTCATCAAGCCAACGACCGGTTCGCTGGTCGGGCCGAATTCGGTCGAGGATGCGTGTTCGATACCGGCGAGGTTACGCGCCGCTTCGACAACGGCCATCTGCATGCCGAAGCAGATACCGAAGTAAGGCACGTTGCGCTCGCGGGCGAACTGCGCCGCCTTGATCTTGCCTTCCGAACCGCGCTCGCCAAAACCGCCCGGCACGAGAATGCCGTTGACCTTTTCGAGGTAAGGCGCCGGGTCTTCCTTTTCGAAGACTTCCGACTCGATCCATTCGAGCTTGACCTTGACCTGATTGGCGATGCCGCCGTGATGCAGCGCCTCGATCAACGACTTGTAGGCATCCTTGAGGCCGGTGTACTTGCCGACGATCGCGATCGTAACTTCGCCTTCCGGCTGACGGATACGGCTGGCGACATCTTCCCATGCATCCAGACGCGGCTTTGGAGCCGGCTCTATGCCGAAGGCGGCCAGAACTTCGTTGTCGAGGCCTTCCTTGTGGTAGGCAATCGGAACGTCATAGATGTTGGCGACGTCGAGTGCCTGAATGACGGCGGACGGGCGGACGTTGCAGAAGAGCGAGAGCTTGCGACGCTCGGCCTCCGGGATTTCCCGGTCGGCGCGCACAAGCAGGATGTCGGGATGGATGCCGAGTGCCTGCAGTTCCTTCACCGAATGCTGGGTCGGCTTGGTCTTCAGTTCGCCCGCCGCGGCAATATACGGCATCAGCGTCAGGTGCAGATAGATGGCCGTTCCGCGCGGCAGGTCGTTCTTGACCTGGCGGATCGCTTCCATGAACGGCATCGCCTCGATATCGCCGACGGTGCCGCCGACTTCGCACAGAACGAAATCGTAGTCGTCATTGCCCTCGGTAACGAAATCCTTGATCTCGTTCGTCACGTGCGGAATGACCTGAACGGTTGCGCCGAGGTAATCGCCGCGACGTTCCTTGTCGATGATGTTCTTGTAGATACGACCGGTGGTGATGTTGTCGGTCTTGGTCGCCGAACGGCCGGTAAATCGTTCGTAGTGACCGAGGTCGAGATCCGTCTCAGCGCCGTCGTCGGTCACGAAGACCTCGCCGTGCTGGGTCGGGCTCATCGTGCCCGGATCAACGTTGAGATAAGGATCGAGCTTGCGAAGCCGAACCCGGTAACCCCTCGCCTGAAGCAATGCTCCGAGGGCCGCGGCCGCAATTCCCTTCCCGAGGGAAGAAACCACGCCGCCTGTGATGAATACATATCGCGCCATGGGAGTCACCGGTTACCTTTTTCAGAATGATTCCGCCAGCCCCTATCGTCCGTTCTTCTGTTGAAAAGCGAGCGGGAGAATCAGCACAAAACAAAACCGGCAGGCTTTTGGCCTGCCGGAGGTTCAAATTTTCGACCGGTATTACTGTCCGGTCGGGACAGCCGACGGATCGGCAGGAGCCGGTGTCGGCGTGGCCGGAGCAGCGGGTGCTGCAGGAGCGCTTGCACCATTAGCAGGAGCTGCATCGGACGGAACGCCGTTATTGGCCGGCGGTGTTGCCGGTGCCGGGCCGAGCGAGTCGAGAATGCCGCCACCCGTACCGCGCTGCGCTTCCGGAATGCGATCGAGAATATCGGTCGGACGGGATTCGTAACGGGCGAGAATGCCCAGCCCAAGCGAGGTGATGAAGAACAGCGTCGCCAGGATCGCGGTGGTGCGGGTCAGCGCATTGGCCGTGCCGCGTGCCGACATGAAGCCGGAACCGCCGCCGACGCCAAGGCCGCCGCCTTCGGAACGCTGAATCAGCACGACGCCCACGAGGGCGAGCACGATCAGGAGATGGATGACGATCAATACGGTCTGCATAACAATCCAGTCCGCCCCGGATGCCGAGGCCCAGTCAAATCTTTGCGGCTCTTTAGCCGAGGCGCGCGCGCTTTAAAAGCCCTTAGAGCACGTTTTACGCGCTTTACCTCAAGCTGTTTCTGCCACGAGCGGTTCACATGCGGCGTAGATGGCAAGAAAATCGTCCGCTTTCAAGCTCGCACCGCCAACAAGTACGCCATCGACGTTTTCAATGGCCATGATCTCACCGGCATTGCTGGGCTTCACCGAACCGCCATACAGAATACGCATGGCGGCGCCTTCCCCGCCCAAACGCGCAACCAGTTCGGCGCGCATGAAGGCGTGGGCAACCTCGATATCGCTGTTAGTCGGCGTCAGCCCGGTGCCGATCGCCCAGACAGGTTCGTAAGCGATGACGGTGTTTTCCGCCGTAGCGCCCTCGGGAAGGGAGTTGAAGATCTGACGCTTCAGAACGTCCAGCGTCTGGTATGCATCGCGCTCGGCCAGCGTTTCACCGATGCAGACGATGGCAACGAGATCCGCTTCGTGGGCAGCTTCCGCCTTGGCACGGACCAGATGGTCGGTCTCGGCATGGTCGCCGCGACGCTCGGAATGGCCGACGATGACATGGGTGCCGAAGCAGTCGGCGATCATCTGCGCGGAAATATCACCCGTATGGGCACCGGAAACTTTCTGGTGGCAATCCTGCGCGCCGATCAGAAGCGGGCTGTCGTCGCAAAGTGCGGTTGCCACATAGAGCAGGGTTGCGGGCGGGCAGAGAAGCGTTTCGACCTTTTCCGACAGAGGCGTCTTCACGCCGTCCGCCATGGCCTTGATCTGATCGAGCTCGGCGCGGGTGCCGTTCATTTTCCAGTTTCCGGCGATCAGCGGGCGAATGTCTGGCGTCATGAAAATCCTGTCCTCATCCCTATCGTTTCAGCGAGCCGATGCAAAAATTCTCCTGCGGCAAGCTCAGTCTTGACTAGCTAGGCTGTTCTTAGCCAAGTCGGCGCAACATTGGTATTCGAAAACGTCAACACGGTTCAAAACCATGGTTACCGCCATCAGTTTTTGGCGTTTGTCAGAAGAAAATTCAAAATTTCACGCCAGTCGCTCATGCGCACCGGCGTGCCATGACCGCCTGTGTTGAACAGCGTGAAGCGGGTCGGATATTTTTTGGCCAGTAGCGACCGATAGATGCCGATCTGGTCGTCGGCCTTATAAACCTTGTCCACGCTGCCATGGGTGAAGAAAACCGGGATGCGGGCCTTGGCAGCGAGCGACGTCGGAAAATCCGGGTCAGGCGCGCCGCCAAGCAGCGCCATGCCTGCAAGGTTCGCCACGGCCAACTTGTCACGCGTAATACCGGCGCAAATAAAGCTCCCCATCGAGGCGCAGGTCAGAATGACCGGCCTGCCACCGGATTGTTCCGAGGAGTACCGGATCAATGCGGCAATATCGGCGACGCCCTTGTCATCGAAGGAACGAACGCTCGGCGCATAATAGGCGCCGCCGTTTTCCACCGCGAGGTTTTTCAGCCGGTTGAAATTGCCGCCGAACGAATAGTCGTTGACACCGAGGCGGCGATCCCCTCCCCGGCCGTGAATGAAGATCACCGTGAAGGCGGCACCATCGCTTTTGCCGACACGCGTCACATCGAGATTGCGCGCACCGATGGCCAGCGTTTCATTCTCCTGCGCGCGCCGGACACCGAGCGAGACATATTGCGATTTCACCCGCCGTTCCGGCTCGCTGTCACGGCCGTTGATGTCGCGCATTTCCTGGTAATCGATGACCTTGAAGGCGCCGCCGTCCTGCGTTTCCAGCACTGTCTGTTTTGAAAACAGCTCATCCTTGAACGGTTTTAGTGGCCCGTCGGCGGCAGCAACAGGCATGGCAACGCCCAATGAAACGGCAAGAACCAGCGGGATACGCGACAAAAGAGCTGTGGACATGCGGCGTTTCATCGTGAGTGTGACCCTTTCAATCTTGCCTTCGCACGAGCGGCACAGCATCACTTCGCCATAAGCCGCTTTTGTGACCGTTTCCGTTACCGTTTTCGGGCGGCATCGCGAAAAGCCCCGCTTTCTGGCAGAATTGCGGGCGATTCGAAACAGCACAAGACCGGGACGGCCGCGCATCGCGCCTCCCATCTCACGCAGACAGGTAGTAACGACGCCACCCATGGATGATAACGACCTTTTCGCCGCAATGCCCGCCCAACCCAAGTCCGAGGCCAAGCCCGAGGCCAAGGAACCGGCACCGGAACCCGTGCGCGCTCAGCCCGTAACGCCGGCGACCGGCGGGGAATATGGCGCATCGTCGATCCGTGTCCTGGAAGGTCTCGAACCGGTCCGCATGCGTCCCGGGATGTATATCGGCGGCACCGACGCCAAGGCGCTGCATCATCTGTTTGCCGAAGTCATCGATAACTCGATGGACGAAGCGGTGGCCGGCCACGCCAATTTCATCGAAGTGCATCTCGATGCCGAAGGTTTTTTGACCGTCAGCGATAACGGTCGCGGTATCCCGGTGGAAAACCACCCGCAGGTTCCGGGCAAGTCCACGCTCGAAGTCATCATGACCAAGCTGCATGCCGGCGGCAAGTTCGACGGCGATGCCTATGAGACATCAGGCGGTCTTCACGGCGTCGGCGTGTCGGTTGTCAACGCGCTGTCGGACGTTCTGGAGGTCGAGGTCGCCCGTAACCGCAAGCTCTACAAGCAGGTCTTTTCGCGCGGCGTGCCGCAGGGCGGGCTGCAGGAACTCGGCGATGTGCATAACCGCCGCGGTACCCGCGTGCGTTTCCATCCCGACGCGCAGATTTTTGGCGAGCATGCCAAGTTCGAGGCCGGCCGCATCTTCCGCATGGCCCGCTCGAAGGCCTATCTCTTCGGCGGCGTCGAGATCCGCTGGAGCTGCGATCCCGGCATGGTGCCGGAAGGCGGTGACATTCCGGAAAAGGCAGTCTTCCATTTTCCGGGTGGCCTGAAGGATTATCTGGCCGCCACGCTCGGCAAGGACTTTACCGTCACCCGCGAAATCTTTGCCGGCCGCACCGAAAAGACCGGCGGCCATGGCGCCATGGAATGGGCGATTACCTGGTATGGCGGCGACCCTGCGGTGCATTCCTACTGTAACACCATTCCGACGCAGGAAGGCGGCACGCACGAGGCGGGTCTGCGCATCGCGCTCACCAAGGGTCTGAAGAACTACGCCGAACTGACGCAGAACAAGCGCGCCAAGGACATCACTACCGACGACGTGATGATTTCCGCCGTCGGCATGCTGTCAGTCTTCATCCGCGAGCCGGAATTCGTCGGCCAGACCAAGGACAAGCTCGCGACTGTCGAAGCCCAGCGCATTGTCGAAAACACGCTGCGCGACCCCTTCGATCATTACCTTGCCGGCAACCCGAACGAGGCGGCCAAGCTGCTGGAATGGGTGATCGAGCGCGCCGAAGAGCGTCTGCGCCGCCGCAAGGAAAAGGAAGTCAACCGCAAGACGGCGGTGCGCAAACTGCGCCTGCCCGGCAAGCTGGCCGACTGCTCGCAAAATACCGCCGATGGTGCCGAACTGTTCATCGTCGAGGGCGACTCGGCTGGCGGCTCGGCCAAGCAGGGGCGCAACCGCGCCAATCAGGCCATTCTGCCTCTGCGTGGTAAAATCCTGAACGTCGGTTCGGCCAGCCGCGAAAAGCTGTCCGCGAACCAGCAGATCGCCGATCTCATTCAGGCGCTCGGCTGCGGCACGCGCACGAAATATCGCGAGGAAGATCTTCGTTACGAGCGCGTCATCATCATGACCGATGCCGACGTTGACGGCGCGCATATCGCCTCACTGCTGATCACCTTCTTCTATCAGGAAATGCCGGAACTGATCCGCGGCAACCACCTCTATCTGGCCGTTCCGCCCCTCTACGTCATTCGCCAGGGCGCCAAGAGCGCCTATGCACGCGATGACGCCCACCGCGCCGAACTGATGGAAACCATGTTCAAGGGCAAGAAGGTCGAGATCGGCCGCTTCAAAGGCCTCGGTGAAATGATGCCGGCGCAGCTGAAGGAAACCACGATGGACCCGGCCAAGCGTACATTGCTGCGCGTTCTCATCGATGACGTGGATTTCGAGGGCACGCGTGAGGCTGTCGACAACCTGATGGGCACGAAACCGGAAGCGCGTTTCCGCTTCATTCAGGAACGCTCCGCCTTCGCCGAAAACCTCGATATTTGACCGGAACCCGATCAGAGACCTACCGACGCCGCCTCAGTCCTGCCGGGGCGGCGTTTTACGTTCTTCAACGACCTTCATGACCGCAGAGATCAGAGCCGCCGCTTCATAGGGCTTACGCACCACAGGAGCGTCAAAACTGGCCGGAATGATCGAACGATCGCTGTAGCCGGTGGCGAAGACGAAAGGCACGTTACGTCTGGTCAGTTCTTCGGCGACGGGAAGCGATGTTTCGGAGCCGAGATTGACGTCCAGAATAGCGACGTCAGGCGTGAAATCGCGCAGACGGCGAAGCGCTTCGGAGGCGGAAGGCGCGGTTGTTACCTTGGATATGCCGTGGTCGGCCAGCATGGTTTCGACATCGGCGGCCACCAGCATCTGGTCCTCGACAAGAAGCAGATCGAGTTCCGACATCAGGGAAACGCTGGCGTTCTGATGGTCTGCCGCCCTTTCCGCCAATTCCGGCAGGATTTCGGTTTCGGCGATATGGATATGCTGCGCCGGGATCAGGAAACGTCCCTGAACACCATCGGCCTCGTATTCCACCTTGCTCTTGCCGCCGAGTTCGAATGGTACGCTGCGATCGATCAGCACGGTGCCGAAACCGGCACGCGATGGCGGCGTAACGGATGGCCCCTTGCTTTCGCTCCAGGTCAACTCGCAATCGCCATTGTCGAGCCTCTGCCAGTTGATCTCCAAAAGACCGCCCGTGACCGACAGTGCACCATATTTCGCGGCATTGGTCGCCAGTTCATGCAGGACCAGCGCCATGACCGAATAGGCGCGGCTGTCGAGCCAGACATAGGGACCGAGCAGCGTCACGGTGCGTGCGCCATCACGATAGGGTTTCAGTTCGGCTTCCAGCAGTTCATGAAGCGCGCCACCATCGCCACCACGCACCACCTGATCGTGCGCGAAAGCGAGCGCCTGAATGCGGCCCTTCAGCGTGGCAATGTAATCCTGCAGATTGCGGCCTTCCTGCACCGGGTGGCCGATCAGCGCCTTGATGACGGCAAGGATGTTCTTGACGCGGTGGTTGAGTTCCTCGTTGAGCATGCGCTGGCGCACATCGGCCTTGCCGCGCTCGTCTTCCAGCAACTCATTGTGGTGCAACACGATTTCCACGAGGACGGAGCGGATGGCTTCCGCGATTTCCTCTTCGCCCACCGTCCACGGCTGCGATTGCAGATGCACCGTTTCCTTCCAGATCGCAAAACTCTTGCGCGGCGTCAGGCGTTCGCCGAGCGGGCCGGTCTCGTAGGATTTTTCCGGATTGCCCGCCCAGTTCAGCGTCTGCACCACTTCGCGGCGAAAGAAGAACAGGTAATCGCGCGGGCGCTGCGACAGCGGGATCGCCAGAACACCACAGACTTCGCCGGCATAGGCAATCGCCTCCGGCAGGTCGCCGACAATATTGTGGGTCGACCAGATACGACTGTTGGCAACGGAGCCCACGAAATCGGCAAGCACCGAAACCGTTTCGACCGGCGGCGTCATACCAGATGGTGTCCATTCGCCATCCAGCCACAGGCCGATACCGTCACTCGGGATCATCGCCCTGAATTCTGCAATCGACGTACGCAGTAGACCGCCGAGATCGGTGTGATGCGAAGCCGTCTGCAGGAACTGGTCGAGGAAACGGCGCGCCTCGTTGGTGGTGTCGAGGATCTGTTTCTGCTGCAGCGCCGACAGGTGCATCGACAGGAACTCGCCGAACATTTCAGCGGCCACGCGCTGTGTCAGCGACAGTGTTTTCGGGCTGTAATGGTGACAGGCAATCAGGCCCCACAACTCGCCGTCGATGACGATCGAGATCGACATGGAGGCGCCGACGCCCATGTTGCGCAGATATTCGCAATGGATCGGCGAAACGCTGCGCAAATGCGCAAACGAAAGGTCGAGCGGCAGGCCGGCCTCGTCCAGTGTCGGCACGATCGGCACGCGATGGCCCTCGGCATCGGAAATGATGCGGATCGTGTTGCGCAGATAAAGGGTTCGCGCCTGTTTCGGAATGTCGCTGGCCGGAAAATACTGGCCTTTAAAACTTTCGAGATCGCGGCGTTTGTATTCGCTGACCACCTGGCCCGCACCATCCTGCTCGAAACGGTAGACCATGACGCGGTCGTAACCGAGCATGGCGTACATCAGGCGCGTCGATTTCTCGATCAGCTGGCTGATGCTGGAAATGCTACGCACGCGACTGATCAGCATGCGCGCGGTTTCGAGCGGCTGGTCGGAATGAGCGGCAGCCGGCTGGAATTCGATGATGACGGAGGTCTCGACACGATGCACGGAGACGTCGAAGGCGCCGGCCTCGTTCACATGCACTCCCATGCGCAGTGCGGCGCGGCTCGGGTCGTCCGATGTCGCCAGCGCATTGCGCAGCGTGTGGGCCGCTTCCCCACCGATCACTTCATCGAGACGAAGCCCGTTGATCTCACCTGAAACGCCCAGCATCTCGGCCGCATTGGCCGAGTGACGAATGACCGTCGCGCCGGTCGCATCGCATGCCAGAAGGCAGCCATGCGGCTGGATGCTGCCTGGAATATGGATCGGTTCGCGGTCGCAATTGGTAAGATCGACCGTCATCTTGTCAGGCATATAAACTTTCCCTGAAAGCAGATCCGACTGCTTCCGATACGGCCAACCCATCGAAATCGACAGGGTTCCCGCGCAACCTCTTCCTCTAGAACTCCGAAAACTAGACCGACGCCGCCAGCTTGCCGTAAGCGTCCCGTTTCCCTCCCGAAGGCCTCGCCGCCCGATATCCGACAATGTACCACAGTTATCAGCGCTTTAGCACGTGAGCAGATAGAGCACTGCCTGCAGATTTTCCAGATTACGCCGAAGGTTTCGTTTACGCAGCGGCGCAACAGGTCCGCTGTCATCCAGCTACTTTGTCACGATCTTCATATTTCTATCGTAAACTTGACCAATCGCAAGTGAGAGGGTTGCGATCCGGCCGCCAAAGGGTTCCCTTGCGCAGCGGGGTCACATGGCCCATATGCTGATCAACATTTTGAGGAAGAGCAGCCGGCTGTGAGTGCATTTGATAAAAAGACACCATCCAAGGAACCGCGCTGGCTTGGTCCGGTCGCGTCTTCCAGCGTTGCCCTGATTCCCTCCATCTCTGCGGCACGTTGGCTGCTGGTGCTGATTGTCTTTGCCGGCATCTATTTCTTCCACGGCTTCATCGTTCCGGTTCTGGCGGCTCTCGTCATCGGTTTCGCCAGCTGGCCGCTCTATAGGCGCCTGCTGGCACGCGTCGGCGGCAGCACCACGCTTGCCGCAACGATCGCCATCCTCTTCATCGTCACATTTCTGCTGGTTCCGATCGGCGTCGCCATTTCCTATACGACCGGCGAAGTGCGCGAATGGGTGGGCTGGGCACTTGAGGTCAACCGTATCGGTGCGCCGACGCCGGAATGGATCGCCACCCTGCCCTATGCCGGACCGTGGCTGGACAACCAGTGGACCAGCCATATCGGCGTGCCCGGCGCGATCGGCGAATATATCCAGATCGTCAGCGGCGCCAATATCGGCAACATTTATCGCGCGGTCGTCGCGGCCGGTGGTGGCGCCTTCCATCTGGTTCTGACGCTGCTGTTCATGCTGATCGCACTGTTTTTCGTCTATCGCGACGGCGCATCCTTCTCGCGCCAGATCGATCTGATCGGCGAACGCATCCTGCCGTCGCGCTGGGAGCGCATTTCGCGTGTCGTTCCGGCCACAATCAGCTCGACCGTCACCGGCATGACACTGATCGCCATCGGCGAAGGCATCGTGCTCGGCATCGCCTATTGGATCGCGGGCGTGCCCTCGCCCGTCACGCTCGGCGTCATCACCGGCGTCATGGCCCTCATCCCCGGCGGCGCACCGCTCTCCTTCACGCTCGTCTCCATCTACCTCGTTGCCAGCGGATCGCCGTTTGCCGGTATCGCGCTTCTCGTCTGGGGCAGCGTCGAGCTTTTCATCGTCGACAAGACGGTGCGCCCGCGCCTCGTCGGCGGTCCGATCAAGCTGCCCTTCCTGCCGACCTTCTTCGGTCTGGTCGGCGGCGTGAAGACGATGGGCTTTCTCGGCCTGTTTATCGGCCCGGTGCTGATGGCGCTGCTGGTGGCCGTGTGGCGGGAATGGGTGCGCGAAGTGGAACTGTCGGAGCCGCGCGAAGCGGAAGCGGCCAATACACCCGCAACGGATACGCCCGCCGCCCGCCGCGAGGTCGCCTCATCCTGATCCTGAAGGACGCCAGCCGGCTTGCCTTGCTGGCGTCACGATCCTTGGCATAAGCTCGTTCCGGAAACAGAACGGGACGCCCATGAACCCTGCCATCATCGCCATGACCATTCTCGGCTGCGACGACGCCGTCAAGGATTGCCAATACATCGCCACGCTGCAGCAGCGCTGGCCGTCGATCGAGATGTGCAACGCCGTGTCCGAGCAGCAACTGGCATCCTTCGCCAATGTCTCCTACCCCGTGGTCATTGCCGTCTGCCAGGATCCGAGCACGCCTGAAACTGCCGACAATGCGCCACCTCAGGCGAAAACACCGGATGTGGAAACGGCCGTCAAGCCGCCGGAAACCGAAGAGCAAAAGCGCGAGGAAGAACGCGGTATGGCCGCCCGCGCCATCAGTCGGGTCACATCGGTCCTGCCGAGCAGCGACGGTATCCGCACACTGTTCGGCAAGCCGGTTCGTCTGGTGGAAAACAGCTATTCCTGGGTCGCCAAGAAATTCAGGGACTGAGGCCTACGCCGCAAACGCCAGATCGCCGGCGTAAGAGCGCGCCAGCAAGCGCTCTTCCATCAGATGCAGCTTCTCGATCATATCGAGCATTTCCGCCAATGGAGACATAGGCTGCGCCTCGGCTCTGAAACGCTCGATCAGCGGCAGGCAAATGCTCTGCAGCGAAAAACCGATCGGTGAGCGGGCGGCCTCGCGCCATAAAAGCACGGCCTCAACGAAAACATTGGCGATAGACCGGTCCAGGCCCGCCGCTTCGAAGAGGGCGCGCACGGCATGCATTCGGCCGGTGGCGAGGATGGAGCGCACACGCTGGTCATCGAGGCCTGACAGGTTGCAGATCGCGCCGGAGAAGAAATCCACCTTGCCGCCGCACAGGACATGAATGAGGAAAGCTGGCGTCAGGCGGCCTTGCTGGCGAAGATGCTCCACCAGACCGGCGATATCGTGATGCCGCACCGTACCGGCGATGGCGACGGTTGCCGCTTCACTGGCCTCGCGGGTGACATAATCGATACGCGACGCAGTCAATGTGGTTCGCATCAGATCGCTGGCGGCCAATGCCTCGCTGACATGACTGACCAGAAGATGGCGGGCATCGGCGGTCAAATCCTCACGATCGAGCAGCACGTTACGGATATCCGCATTGTGGCCGTGACGCTCGGCCATCCGGCGCAGCGTGAAACGGGTGATCGACGCCGTTTCGTTTTCGAGCAGGAGCAGCGCCTCCTCCTTGCCTGCCACTTCGGCGATGGCGGCGGAAATGCCGCGCGACAGGTTCGGACGGGACGCTACCAGCGCCCGCGTCACGACACTTCCTCTTCCGACCAGATCGACAAGGTCGACATCGGTCAGCACCGGCGAGCGGGTGATGACGGAGGAGGCGATCAGCGGCTGGTCTTCAGCCAGCGACATGATCATGCCGCGCGGAGCATCCGGCGAATCGGCAACCGCTTCGGCGAGCGCTGCCCGTACCACCGGAGACGGATCGTCCAGCAGATGCGTCAGCGCCAGCACTGCCGCCTGCCGCTTTTCATCCTGCACCGACGAGGCAAGATAGCCGCGCGCCAGTGCATGGGCAGCTTTTGCCCTGTCTGCTGGTCTGGCGGTTTCCGCCCAACGAAGAAAAGCCTGTACGATCACCCCGAAACCCCAATACAAAAGGAGCGTTAGCCGCATTCACCCTACGAAATGCAGCCTAGGGAAAAATCGTTTAAGATTGGTTCACCATAAGATTTAACCACGAACGGAGAGTATTTCTGTCCGCTTTACTGCCGAAATCATGGCTGCTCTTGCCGCCCGGCCCAGACCTTTCTGAGGCACCCAAAAACACGCCCTGCGCCATCGTTGCCGACCTGCGCGATATGCAGATCGGCATGGACGCTTTCCCGCTCTCCGGCGCGACGGCCGCCCTGCTGCCCGCCGTGACCAAAGACACGATGACGGCGCCACTCGGCCTTTGCATGTCAGGGCGAATCGCCACCGTCATTCTCTCCGGCGCACGGCATGGCGCCGACGTTCAACATCTGGATGTCCTGTTGCAGGTGGCCGAAGCGCGCGCCGGAATTTCCATGGGAACGACGCGAATCATTGCCATGGCTGGAGATAATCCGCATGGCCTGCTGGCCGCCGCCAGCTTTTCAGGCAAGAGCAAACGCCTGATCGCACTTGGATGGGATGCAGCTGCCCTGGCCATTGCCATGGGGTCTGAAAACGGGCTCGGCGCGGAGGTTGCAGCCATGGCCCGCGCGACACTGCTGCTCGCGGCAGCGGCCGCAGGCGTATCGGCAATCGATACGATTGAACCGAACACGGACGAGCCATCGTTCCACACCGCCTGCCTGCACGCCAGAGCGCAGGGTTTTTTCGGAAAAATGACCGGCACGCCTTCGCAGGTGCCGGTCATCCAGTCCGTGTTTACAGGCTGAAGATCAGCCCTTGGGCGTCGACGGCCGCGTCATTTCAAAAACATCGGCGCCGCTATCGGCGTAATCGCGATAGCCCATGCGACCGAGCGGACGGGCAATGCCCATATCCACCCTGCCCTCGCGAAGGATTTCCTCGCTGAGATGGATGCCGACAACCTGACCAAACACGATAATCGCCTCGGCCTTGCCGCCGTCGATCGTCTTCGGCTCGATGATCTCGGTCACCCGGCACTCCAGCGCCGCATAGGCCTCGGCCACGAAAGGCGCATCGACCAGCGTTCCCGCTTTCGCGGCAAGACCCGCAATGGCGAATTCATCGACGCCGTATTCGACGCTGATGGATGAGGCATTCATCTGTTCGGCCAGATGCCGGCTGGCAAGGCTAGCCGTGAACACGCCTGTCTCGCGGGCATTGCGCAAACTGTCCTTTGGGCTGCTCGACGAAAACATCACCAGCTTGGGATTGTCGCAGATCGCGTTGAAGAACGAATAGGGCGACAGGTTCAAGGAACCATCCCGCCCCTTCGTACCAATCCAGCCGATCGGCCGCGGCGACACGATCGCCTTGAACGGATCGTGCGCCAGACCATGCCGGTTTTCGTCGGTCGAATAGAACATCCTCATTCCACCCAGGAGACGATGTCGGCGAGTTCGGGCCGCGGCCGGTCCGGCGTATTGAAATCGCTGGAGCCGATATGGATGAAGCCGGCCGCCTTTTCACCCTCATTGATGCCGAGCGCCGACTGTACGCGCTCGTCATAGGTGATCCATTCGGTGCGCCAATTGGCGACATAACCATGCGCCTCGCAAGCCATGACCATGTTGAGGCAAAGCGCACCTGCGGACAGCACCTGCTCCCATTCCGGGATCTTTGCATGCGGGGCGGCCGTGCTGACGACGGCAACAACCAGAGGCGCACGGGTAAAGCGGGTCAGTTCCGCCTGTTGGGCGGCCTCGGTCATGTCAGGCGTCTTTTCCAGCGACAGGCGCAAAAACTCTTCGCCGAGTTTGACGCGCGAATCACCGCGATAAACGATGAAGCGCCAGGGCGCGATCTTGCCGTGATCGGGCACGCGCGAGGAAAAACGCAGGATTTCCGTCAATTCGTCCTGCGATGGTCCGGGCTCCCTGTATTGCGCCACCGGCGTGGAATGGCGTTGGCGCAGGTAGTCGATCAGCTTGATATCATTGCCCATGGTCACACTCGCATGTTTGACAGTTCGATGACGGACGCGTCCGGCATTTCAACCTGTTTTTGACACAGGCCTTGAATTTGCCTTGGCGTTGGTTTTCAAGTGAAGTCTGCAACACCAAGAGTCAATCCGGGCGAAATGACCAGAACCTCCATTGCCGTTTATGTGATGATCGGTGCAGCTTTTGCTGCCGCGCCGGCATCATCGTCTTTTGCCCAGGATGCATTCCAGAATTTCAAACAGCTCGGCGGCTCCACGAAAATGCCGAAGCTCAATGCTTTCTCGGCAACGCCCGGCGCTTCCGCTGGCGCGATCGCACGCAATGTCGCCTTCGAGGCCAAGCTGACCAAGGATGGCGAAGCGATGAAGGACGGGCTTGCTTGGCGCGTCTTCGGCCCCATTCCGGGCGCAGACGGCAAACTGCCGCTGCTCGCCAGCGCCGATGGCGGCACTGCCGATTTCCAGCTATCGCCAGGCGACTATTTCGTGAATGTAGCCTTCGGTCGCGCCGGTGTGACGAGAAAGCTCACCGTGCCGGAACAAGGTCAGGTCGACAGGCAGACTGTGGTTCTCGATGCCGGTGGTTTCGTGCTCAACGCGGTGACCGGTTCCGAGGTCCGCATCCCGCCGAACCTGCTGACCTTCTCGGTCTATTCCTCGGAGAGCCGCGAGGACGGCGAACGCGGCCTGGTGATCGCCAACGTCAAGCCGAACAGCATCGTGCGGCTCAATGCCGGCACCTACCATGTCGTATCGGAATATGGCAGCGTCAACGCCGTGGCCCGCGCCGATATCCAGGTGGAGGCCGGCAAGCTGACGACAGCGACGCTGCAGCACCGTGCAGCCCAAATCACCCTGAAACTTGTCTCCCAACCCGGCGGCGAGGCAATCGCTGATACGGCCTGGTCGGTTCTCACGGGTTCGGGCGACGTCGTCAACGAAAGCGTCAGCGCGTTTTCGACAATGGTCCTGTCCGAAGGCGATTACCTTGCCGTCGCCCGCAACAAGGACAAGATCTACCAGCGTGAGTTCACGGTGAAGGCCGGACAGAATGCCGATGTCGATGTGCTGCTGACCACACATGCGCAGACGGCCAACGCCGATATCGAATAATCCGTCGCGCCGGCAGCGTTTCAGGCCGCTTCGCTTCGGTTGGCGGCCTTTCGGGCTTCGCGCCGCGTCGGTGGACGCATGATAAAGACCGCATCGTAAAGCCTTGCCAGAAGCAGTTTGCGGTCCGTCGTCGTCGCCATCTCCTCATAAGGAATGACGGAACCGATGCGCGCGCGAATGGTCGCACCCGACAGACACTTGAACTCGCGGATCAGCAGAGACAGGCGCAGCACGAGCGAAATCTTGCTGGCAAAATGGAAAAGCGGCCCGTTCTGGCCCTCAAAATAGATCGGCAGCACATTTGCCTTGGCCGACTGGATGAGCTTTGCGGGAAACATTTTCCACGGCAGATCTTCCGCTCTGCCGAAACCACGCCTTGCCGTCGCCACGCCACCGGCAGGAAAGATGATGATGGTCACACCCTCTCTCAGCAGTTTCAGCGCCTCATGGCGCATGGCCATGTTCTGCGCCAGCGCCTCCTTCGTCTCCTCGAAGGAAACCGGCAGAGAATAAGGCGCCATTTCCGGCACCTTCAGAAGCTCGTTATTGATCATCACCCGGAAAGGACGGCCAAGCTGCTCGGCCAGCGCCAGGCTGGCTATGCCGTCACCGATGCCGAAGGGATGGTTGGCGAGGATGACCAGCGGCCCGTCCGGCAAATCGCGCGGCGGCCATTCACCCGCCACATCCATGCCGACATCGATGAGATCGAGCATCTTGCCGAAAACGCGGTCGCTCTTGCCGACGATATCGCTGCGCCAGATGTCGTAGAGCCGGGCATAGCGGTTGCGGCCGGACATGCCCTCGATCGAACGGATAATCCAGCGTCTCAGCCGCGTGTCGCGCTCGTTGGCATATGAAAGTTCCTTGAACTGCAATGCGGCCTCCACACGACCATCCGGCATTTTCGCCACGCATCATTGCAGTTCGATGACAAAATGAAAACGGCGCCTGTGGATTTCCCGCAGACGCCGTTTTCAGGTTTCAGATCAGGCCAACTCAGCCCTTGGCCTTGCGAGCCGCCGCCTTGCGCTTGACGTCCGGCGGCGTCGCCTCATCGACCAGCGAAGCAAGAGCTTCGTCGAGCGACATGGCTGTCTGCGCCTGCGAACCAAGGCGGCGGATGTTGACCGAACGCTGTTCGGCTTCCTGACGGCCGCAGACGATGATCACCGGCACCTTGGCAACCGAATGCTCACGAACCTTGTAGTTGATCTTCTCGTTGCGGAAGTCGGTCTCGACCTGCAGGCCGGCATCGCGCAGCGCTTCCGCAACTTCGCGACCGTAATCGTCGGCATCCGAGGTGATCGTTGCAACGACAACCTGAGTCGGCGCGAACCACAGCGGCATGTGACCGGCGAAGTTTTCGATCAGGATGCCGAGGAAACGTTCCATCGAACCGCAGATGGCGCGGTGGATCATGACCGGCTGGGTCTTTTCCGAGTTCTGATCGATGTAGAAGGCGCCAAAACGTTCCGGCAGGTTGAAATCGACCTGCGTCGTGCCGCACTGCCATTCACGACCGATGGCATCCTTCAGCGTATACTCGAATTTTGGACCGTAGAAAGCGCCCTCGCCCGGCAGGATACCGGTCTTGATGCGGCCTTCCGACTGTTCCTCGATCGTCTTCAGAACATCCGTCATGACGCTTTCGGCGCGATCCCACAGATCGTCGGTGCCGACGCGCTTTTCAGGGCGCGTGGACAGTTTGACGACAACTTCCTGGAAGCCAAAGTCTTCATAGACCGACAGGATCAGCTGGTTGATGCGCAGGCATTCGGCCGCCAGCTGCTCGTCGGTGCAGAACACGTGCGCATCGTCCTGCGTGAAGCCGCGCACGCGCATCAGGCCATGCAGCGCGCCCGAGGCTTCGTAACGGTGCACATTGCCGAATTCGGCGAGACGGATCGGCAGTTCGCGGTAGGATTTCAGGCCATGCTTGAAGATCTGCACGTGACCCGGGCAGTTCATCGGCTTCAGCGCGAACACGCGGTTGTCGGCTTCCTCGTCGTCCGGATGGGTGAACGCGTAGGCCGATTTTACGGCGAACATGTTCTCCTGATACCAGCCCCAGTGACCGGAGGTTTCCCAGAGCGAACTGTCGAGAACCTGTGGCGCGTTGACCTCTTCATAGGTGCCGGCCAGACGGCGGCGCATATAGGATGTCAGGGTCTGGAACATGCGCCAGCCCTTGCCGTGCCAGAACACCACGCCCGGACCTTCTTCCTGGAAATGGAAAAGATCCATTTCGCGGCCGAGCTTGCGGTGGTCGCGCTTTTCGGCTTCTGCCAGAATATGCAGATACTGGTCGAGCTCTTCCTGTGTCGCCCATGCCGTGCCGTAGATGCGCGTCAGCATCGGCTTGGTGGAATCACCACGCCAGTATGCGCCGGCAACCTTCATCAGTTTGAAGGCGGTGCCGATCTGGCCCGTCGAGGCCATGTGCGGACCACGGCAGAGGTCGAACCAGCCGCCCTGATTGTAGATCTTCAGGTCCTGACCTTCCGGGATCATGTCGACCAGCTCGACCTTGTAGGCCTCGCCCTTGTCGCCGAAAACCTGCTTGGCCTTTTCGCGCGTCCAGATTTCCCTGGTGAAGGCGGCATTCTTCTGAATGATCTCCTTCATCTTCTTTTCGATCTTCGGCAGATCTTCGGGCGTGAAGGGCCAGTCTTCCTTGCTGTCCGGATGGACGCGCTTGAAGTCGTAATAGAAGCCGTTTTCGATGACCGGGCCGATCGTCACCTGCGTGCCGGGCCACAGATCCTGCACGGCCTCGGCCATGACGTGAGCGGCATCGTGACGGATCAGTTCCAGCGCGCGCGGATCGGTGCGCGTGACGATCTCGATCTTGCCATCGGTGACGGCATCCGAGAGATCGCGCAGCTCGCCATCGAGCGTGATTGCCACGGCCTTCTTGGCCAGCGACTTGGAGATGGATTCGGCGACGGCAAAGCCGGTCGTGCCCGCGTCATAGGCGCGAACGGAACCATCGGGAAATGTAAGGGAAACGGACATCTGAATTCTCCTGTCCAGTCCCGCCAACGAATGCGGGTGGTCAAAAATGGGCTGCGAGACGTTTTGCACGCAGCAACGAACGGCGCGGTGATAGTCAAAAACAGGCGCGGAGTAAAGGTTTCAGGCCTTCTTGCCGAACTTCCAGAATGCCCATGGCATGAAGCGCTTATAGGCACTTCCAAGCATTTCCGGCACCGGATCGAGGCCTGACGTACCGCCCGGCCCGCAGCGCCCGACGCGAAACAGGGTCAGCCAGAAACCGGACCAGAAACCATGCCGCGCGAAGGCTTCATAACCGTATTCCGAACAGGTGGGAATATGGCGGCATCCGTTGCCGACAAAACCGGAAAGCGTCAGCTGGTAAAGGCGGATGAAGCCCATGCCGATGAGGCGTCCCGGCGTCTTGGCGAATGGGCCGCTCCAGTTGCGACCAACCGGCTTCGGTCGCTCGCGCGGTTCGTCCTCGTCATCATGCCACTGGCCGCAGGCGCCGCACATCGGTCAGGCCGTCGCAGCGGTGGCGTCAGTTCGCGCCTCGGCCTGATCGATCGCATCGACCACGGCATCGAAGGTCAGCATGGTGGAGGCGTGGCGCGCCTTGTAATCCTTGACGGGTTTCAGCACCCGCATTTCCTCAAAACGGCCGACCGGTCCCTCGCCGCCCTCCTTCAGCATGGCCAGCATGTCGGCCCGCGCCTGACGCAGTTCTTCCACGCTTGCGCCGATCACATGTTTCGCCATCGCCGCCGAAGAGGCCTGCCCCAGCGCACAGGCCCGCACCTTGTGCCGAAAGTCGGTGACAACGCCGTTCTCAAGCTTCACAAAGACCTTCACCTTCGACCCGCATAGTTTCGAATGTTTTTCCGAAACGCCGTCGGCATCCTCCAGCACGCCGGAAAGGCCGATATTGCCTGCAAGCTCGAGAATGCGGCTGTTATAGATGTCGTCCATGGTCACCAGTTTCCGGATCGTCGGTTCGCGGCCAATATTCGCCGTCTTCGAACACTGCGTCTTCGGCAATGATCTGTCATGCCGCCTTCATTACCATTATATGCTATCGGTGGAAGCCTGCATCAAGACGCAAGGTTTTAGCGGCATCCGCCCCGAAATCGGAATGCAATGTCTTGTAAAATGGGCCGCGCGGCGTCAGATAGCGCCAAAATGACGTTCGACAGCCGAGGCTGACGCGTCAATGCACTAGGATCGGATGCGACCTTGACCCGCATCAGGATCAGGAGACGATAGATGGATGCCATTGTGAAGAACTTTCCGGCCGCAGGCCAAACCGATGCTCGCCCGACCCAGCAGGAGGCCGAGGACGCGGTGCGTGTGCTTCTGCGCTGGACCGGCGACGACCCGTCGCGCGAAGGCCTGCTGGATACGCCCAAACGCGTTGCCGCCGCCTATCGCGAACTGTTTTCCGGTTATGACAAGTCGCCCGAGGAAATCCTTGGCCGGACCTTCGAAGAGGTCGCCGGCTACAAGGACATGGTGCTGGTCCGCGACATTCCGTTTTATTCGCATTGTGAGCACCACATGGTGCCGATCATCGGCAAGGCGCATGTCGCCTATCTTCCGAAGGGTCGCGTGCTTGGCCTTTCCAAGGTGGCCCGCCTCGTGGAAATCTATGGCCGCCGCCTGCAGACGCAGGAAGCGCTGACGGCGCAGATCGCCAATGCCATTCAGGATGTGCTCGACCCGCGTGGCGTCGCCGTGATGATCGATGCGGAACATCTGTGCATGGCCATGCGCGGTGTGCAGAAGCAGGGTTCGACCACGCTGACGACCACGTTTACCGCCGAGTTCGAAAACAATGCTGCCGAACAGGCGCGTTTCCTGACCCTTATCCGCACATAAACACTGCCGATCCGCAGGGATATCATGACGCTGACATTTGCCGCACCGTCCGCCGACAAGCATGCACTCGAGGCGGGCGGCGATTTTACGCCCCGCTTTGACACCCATGGCCTCGTCACCGCCGTCGTCACCGATGTGCGCGATGGCGAATTGCTGATGGTGGCGCATATGAATGCCGAGGCACTCGCTTTGACGATCGAGACCGGCATCGCCCATTATTACAGCCGTTCGCGTGCCAAAATCTGGAAGAAGGGCGAAACGTCCGGCAATCTGCAGACGGTCGAGGAACTGCGCACGGATTGCGATCAGGATGCCGTCTGGCTGAAGGTGCGCGTCGCCGGCCACGATGCCAGCTGCCACACCGGCCGCCGCTCCTGCTTCTACCGCACGGTGAAGGGAATCGACGGCAAGGCTGTCGTCGAGATCGCCGATGACGATAAGCATTTCGATCCCGATAGCGTGTACGCCAGCTGAGGAACGAATCGTCGCGCCGTCCCGTTTCCTGTCACATTTGCCGTTGATCAATACTTTCGAAACCCATTCGGGAGCCTAATGATCATCTGGGTTGATGATCTGGCGTGAAGGAGACGCGGAAGACATGAACTGGTCCTGGAACAGAAACACTCCGCACCCCGCTCCTGCATCGGACGCCGGAGGTGCCGCTGTTCTCGATGCTCCTCCCAGACCTCCCGAAAATCCGCAGCACCGCAAAGCCAAGATCGCACTGGCCCTCGGCGGCGGCGCGGCACGTGGCTGGGCCCACATAGGTGTGCTGCGCGCGCTGGACGAAGAAGGCATCGAAGTCGGCATGATTGCCGGCACCTCGATCGGCGCGCTCGTCGGCGGCTGCTACCTCGCCGGAAAGCTTGATGAACTGGAAAATTTTGCCCGCTCGCTGACCATGCGCCGCATCGCCGGCCTGCTCGATCTCACAATCGGCGGCGGCGGCCTGTTCGGCGGCATGCGGCTGACCAAGCGCATGCAGGAACATATGGAAGGCATCGCCATCGAGGACCTCAGCCGTCCCTTCGTTGCCGTCGCAACCGAATTGCAGAGCGGCCACGAAGTCTGGATCGCCAGCGGCTCGCTGATCACGGGCCTGCGCGCCTCCTACGCCCTGCCCGGCATTTTCGAGCCGGTCAAATGCAACAACCGCACGCTCGTCGATGGGGCGCTGGTCAATCCGGTTCCGACATCCGTCTGCCGCGCCTACGAGCAGCCGCTCGTCGTCGGGGTCAATCTCAACTACGACATTTTTGGCCGTGCAGCCGTGGTGCGCCACAATGCCAGCATTCAGGAGATCGAGCAGCGGCAGCGCATGGACGATGCCGGCGGTCGTGCGGCCAGCCGCATCAGCATGACCGGCACGATGGTGCAGGCCTTCAACATCATTCAGGAACGCATTTCCCGCGCACGCCTCGCCGGTGATCCGCCGGATCTGGCGCTGCATCCGCGCCTCAGCGATATCGGCCTGTCGGAGTTTCACCGCGCCGGCGAAGCCATCCGGCGCGGCTACGAGGAAACGAAAGCGCAGATCGTCGCGCTGAAGCGCATGCAGGAAATCTGCGCCCGATGATCGCTTCAGCCGGTCAGCCGGCGATATAGGCCTTGATCTGTTCGGCTTCGTGTTCGATTTCGCTGATGCGCGATTTCACCACGTCGCCGATCGAGATAATCCCGACAAGCGCTCCATCAGCCTCCACCGGCACGTGCCGGAAACGACCGGCCGTCATCATTTCCATCAGCTCGTCATCGGTATTGTCTTCACGACAATGCGTGACATTGGCGGTCATCGAGGACGATACCGGCTTTTCCAGCACCGCCGCTCCCTGGCTGGCAATGGCGCGCACCAGATCGCGCTCGGTGAAAATTCCGGCGATACGGCCTTCAAGACTTGTCACCACGACGGCGCCGATATGCTTTTCGTTGAGGATGGCTGCGACTTCGCTCAGGGTCTGGTCGCGGCTGACCGAAACGACATTGCGGCCTTTGGCATCCAGCATGCTCTTTACGGTTTGGGGCACGGTTCTCTCCTCACGTTTCTTTTGCGTTTCCGCGAAACGTTGCAACGCAAAAAGCCCTCCCCGGCCAGCGCTGCAACCATAGGGATGGTGCCTCGTTGAAAGCCTAAAAGCAACATTTTGTGAGAGACCGGCGTTCAGCGCACCCGATCGAACATCCCGAACAGCAGGTAACCGAACAGAAAACCGCCGATATGCGCATCCCAGGCGATGGCATCGGAGCCGGCATCGAACAGCGGCAGTCCGACCGCAATCAGGATATTGCCGGCGAACCACAGCGCCACGAAGACGGCCACGGTGCGGTTCTTGAGGGAGCCGATGATCGACTGGCGGGGGTAAAGATGGCCAAAGGTGCGATCGTAACCGCCGTGGCGCGGAAAGGCGAAACGGCAGGCAGCCCCCATCAGCGCCGAGATCACCCCCGATGCACCGATCAGAACTGTCGGCTCGCCCCAGTTGAGACCGGCATGAAAAAAGGCCGATGCCGCAGCCGAAAAAATCCAGAAGGCGAGATAACGCGCAGCGCCGATGCGGCGGACAACAGGGGCGCCGAAGGCAACCAGCCAAAGACCGTTGAACAGCAGATGCTGCATGCTGCCATGCATCAGCGAATAGGTGACCGGCGTCCAGATTTGCCGCAATCCCTCATCGGCAAAGGGATAGAGATAACGAAGCGGAATGAATGCAAACGTCACCAGCAGCCATTCACGCCACGGGTCCGGCAACAGATAGGCGTCGACCAGATAGATGCCTGCCAGCAGCAGCACGGTCGCTGTGAGAATGCCCGGCAGGTTGAAAACCGGCTGACGGCCTTCATCCTGAGCCGGATCATCGTCTCTCGACTCATCGTCTGTCGGCGGCGGGGCGGGCATATCCGGTCTGTCGCTCATCATTCACCTGCTCATTTGTCCCCCAGCCTTACAGGAGCGACGCAGCAAACGGAAGCAACCGCCTCACCGCCGGCGCTCATCTGGCATGGTTTTCGCTACGGTCATCATACGGGGCCGGGGAAGAATGAATCTTGTACCGAAATACGACACATGGATACGATGCAGACCGAAGCAGGAAACGAATTATTCAGCTATTGGCTTGAACTGAAACGAGATGGCGCACTCCCGCAGCAACGGGAGTTCGAACCAGCACGCGTGCGCCACATGCTCCCCGATCTTTTTATTCTCGGCAAAAACGACGCCGGCATTCTGTCCTTCCGGCTGGCCGGCACCCGTCTTTGTGCGATTTTCGGCCACGAGTTGCGCGGTCGTCCTTTTGCCTGCCTGTGGCATCGCACGCAGCGCCGCCATGCCAATATCGGCATACAGGCGATGCTGGCGCGTGGCCGGCCGATGGTGACGGACGTCACCGGCATTGCCGCTGAAAGCGTGCATGAATACCAACTGGTGTTGCTGCCAATGCGCTCGGGCGATTCGGAACCTGACCGGATTATCGGAGCGATCCTGCCGCGGCAGCCTCGCAACAGTGCGCGCCTTGAGACGATTTCATGTCTGCATGCCGGCGAATCGCGCAGTATCGGTGAGGATAACCCGCAAATTCCTCCGGATCGGACGCGGTTTTCACGCTTCATGCGCCGTCTTCTATCAATTGAAATAGTAGATGACGGTCTTTCTGGAAGAAGCTGACAAGCCAATCAGAACGTTCTATTAACCGCGATGGGATATCCATTACAGCGCCCTGCACCGCTCGGCGCATAATGGGCGTCATAACATTTAAGAACTTGCGCATCGCGACTTGAGAGAACGAGCATGTACTCTTTCCAGCCAGCTCAACCATCGACACCACCGCAGGGTGCGCAGGAGCGCGCCTTCCAGCGGGTGACGGTTGGCATGAGCGGCCGACTGATGCTCGAAAGCCACGAGGAATTTCCCTGCACGGCAGTGGAAATGTCTCCGGGCGACGTCGTCTTTTCGTGCGAGGCGCGACCATCCGCCAATGAGCGCGTGATCGCCTATATCGAAAACCTCGGTCGTATCGAAGGCAATGTCATCGGCGTCACCGCCGATGGTTTCTACATGTCCATCAATGCCACGGACCGCAAACGCGAAAAACTGGCCGCCCAACTGACCTGGCTTGCCAACAAGCATGAACTCGGACTGCCGGAAGATCGTCGCCACGATCGTCTGACGCCGCGTGTGACCCGCACGGAGATCGTTCTGGACGACGGACGCAAATATCCATGCAAGATCGTCGACCTTTCGCTTTCGGGTGCCGCCGTCGACATTGAAATCCGCCCGGCACTCGGCACACCGGTCATGCTCGGCAATATGCGTGGCCGCATCGTGCGTCACTTCATCGAAGGCGTGGCGATCGAATTCGCCTCGGTCCAGTCCCGCGAGTCGTTGCGGGCTTTCCTTTAGCCGCACGCAGGCTTTCCAAGATTAACGATCTACCCCGCCGGCGGCTCAAACCGCCGGCTTTTTCGTGTCATTCGCCAGGGCGGGACGGCCAAGACTCGACAAAATTGGCGGCGCAACGAAAAAAATCTCGTTTCGGCACGTTTTTTTTGAGCCCCGAATTGATGCGTACCGACCTGAAACAGTGACCAAGTGCCTGACAAACAAGGTTTACGAGCGATTGAGCATGACAACGTGCTCGATCTTCAACCACTTCGCCAACCTTTAATCCGGCATCATCGAAAGTGCCAAAATCACAATAAAACCAGAGCGATAAGGCGTCATAGCGTTTGCGGGACGGCGCCAATGGTTCAAATTTGAACTAAATTTAGCGCAAATACGCTTCGAATTTTCGTCGACTTTTCTGCGTGTTTTATGCGCATTGAATTCAAATAAGCATTTGTTTTTACGACGGTATTTTCCGCCGGATCAAAACCTTGCTGCGATTGTCTCCTCACCAACGGGGAGACAAGAAAAATGACGAAGAGCACAGCCCTGGTGATCGCCGCTATCGCCACCTTCATCGCAGCATTTCAGCCACAGCTCGCATCCGCTGCCGGTGGCACGATGAAGGTCATCGGTCAGGCCAACCCGCCGATCGGTCATTACGAATTCTGCAAGACCTATCGCAGCGAATGCGTCCGCACCAATGGTGACCGTGGCGCGGTCGCACTGACCGAAGACAAGTGGCGCACCCTGCTCGACGTCAACTACACCGTCAACACCGCTATCCAGCCGATGACCGACCAGGAAATCTACGGCGTCGAGGAGAAGTGGGCCTACCCGACGACAGTCGGCGACTGCGAGGATTTTGTTCTCCTCAAGCGCAAGATGCTCATGCAGAAGGGCTTTGATGCTTCGTCCCTGCTGATCACCGTCGTGCTGCAGCCGAATGGCGAAGGCCATGCCGTACTGACCGTGCGTACCGATCGCGGCGATTTCATCCTCGACAACATGCGCAACAAGGTCATGCTCTGGGCCGATACCGAATACACCTACCTGAAGCGCCAGTCGAACGAAGATCCAGGCCGCTGGGTCAAGCTGCAGGATGGCCGCGCCATCGCAGTCGGCAGCGTCAGCCAGTAATTCTTGCAATGCCCTCACTGAAAACTTGCCCGGCCCACGCAAACGTGGCGCCGGGCTTTTTTTCGTTCGCCCTGCCTGCTCCGCACAAGCCTCATGTGAAAAGACATGCTCGGCAGCAGGCAGGTCACCATGGCGCAACAGGACGATTATCAGGAACCACTGATCAGCAATCGGATGGCATTTGGCCTGATGGCAGGTCTTGGCCTCATGGTCGCCGCAACCTTCGCCATCAGCCTCGGCGGCCAATGGATCGGCCCGAGACTGGCGCTCGGCAGCCATACCGACAGCCGCGAAGAGGTCACTGTCCGCATTGGCCAGGACGAATTGCGCCTGCCGGTCAACACCATCCGTTTCGGCGAACAGCGGCACTCCGGCGACAGTGAACGAATCGACCTCTACCTCACCTGGCCGGAAATGCAGGGCTACAGCGTCCCCCTCAAGAATCGTTTCGACGATTCACACACCACGGACGGACTGATTTTTCTGCAATTGTCGCAAAGCACCATGTCACGCGACATGTCCGGACGCGTGGAGCCGATCTATTCCCGCCTGTTCGACGGCGCGCCCCTGCCCGGCCCTTATGGGCTCACCGCGCATCACCTTCGCGCCGATAGCGGTTATGGCCAGGAAGTCATCCTGACCGCACCGACGGCCGGCGGCGACAGCTATGCCGTCCGCTGCCTGATGCCCTCGCGATCGACCGAAGCGAACTCCACGTCGGCCGCCGCCGCCAATAGCGCAAGTTGCCAACGAGACATAAGGGCGGGACAGGACCTCACGGTTCTTTATCGATTCTCTCCGTCGCTTTTGCGAGACTGGGGACGCATTGACGCCGCAATCGCCCGTTTTGTACGTGAGCGCGCTACCAAGCGAAAACTCGCGCAATAAGCTGCTAAAATTCGATCAAACGCTGCAACGTCGGGTTCATCATAAACGAGTTGGTAACGCTGCTGACCTAAAGTGCACTGCAACGGCACGCTGCGGGGGCGCGACCGGACCCATTACCATCGAGTTGCAAGTAGCGAGTGCAGGCGTGTTGAAAACCCTCTTCAGTTCATCTCTCCCCAAGGATGGCGCATCGAAAACCGCCCGGGTTGCTGGTCGGTTTGTAGCGGCGATCGTAGCGTCGACGATTTTCGTCAGTCCCGCTCTCGCCGCCAAATATGCCGGCATCGTCGTTGACGCCAAGACCGGCAAGGTTCTCTACAACGAAGATGGCGATGGCCTTCGTTATCCGGCCTCCCTCACCAAGATGATGACGCTTTATCTTGCGTTTGAAGCGCTGGAAGCCGGCAAGATTTCGCTGAGCGACAAGGTGCCGGTCTCCGCGCACGCGGCTTCGGAGCCGCCTTCCAAGCTCGGCGTTCGTGCCGGTGGTTCGATCAGCGTCGAACAGGTCATCCTGTCGCTGGTCACGCGTTCGGCCAACGACATGTCCACCGCCATGGGCGAATTCCTCGGCGGCTCGGAAGCGCGTTTCGCGCAGATGATGACCAACAAGGCCCGTGCGCTCGGCATGACGCGCACCACCTATCGCAACGCCCACGGCCTGCCGAACACCGCGCAGATGACGACGGCCCGCGATCAGGCCCGCCTCGGCATCGCGCTGCGCCAGCACTTTCCGCAGTATTACGGCTATTTCAACACGCGTAGCTTCCGTTTCGGCAAGCAGGTCATCGGCAACCACAATCGCCTCGTCGGCAATGTGAAGGGCGTTGACGGCATCAAGACCGGCTATACGCAGGCTGCCGGCAGCAACCTTGCCACATCCGCACAGCTCGATGGCCGCTCGATTGTCGCCGTCATTCTCGGCGCCAAGGGCAGTGCCGCCCGCGACGCGCAGATGCGCAAGCTTGTCGCCACCTATCTTCCAAAGGCCTCGCGCGGCGGCAACAGCAACCTGATCGCCCAGACGGCTCCGGCGCCTTCGCTGCCGGTCACGGATGTTCCCAAGCCGAGCACTCCGTCCGTCGATGTTCGCCAGCTGGCTTCCATGGACCTGCCCAATGCCGGTCCGACGCCTGAGGCGCGTTACGAACAGAAGGTTGCGGGCGCATCTGCCTATGCGGCCGAACCGAAATCGCAGGGCGCGCGCGATGCCGTTTCTTCGGTCATTGCAACGAATGCACCGGTTCCGCCGCGTGGCCTTGCACCGGCCGCCGGCTACCTGAAGGAACCGGCATCGGAGCAGAAAGTTGCTGCCGTAACCGATGCCGTGACCACCGCATCGACACGTTCCGACCGTCAGGCCGCAACGGCACAGCAGATTGCCGGCTGGGTTGTCCAGATCGGCGTTTCGCCGAACCGCGACATGGCGATGGGCCTGCTGTCCAGCGCACAGGACAAGGGCGGCAGCGCACTTCGCGGTGCAAAGCCGTTCACGGTCGCCGTCAACGCCAATGGCAGCCAGCTTTATCGCGCCCGTTTCGGCGGGTTCGACGACCAGAAGACGGCCGTCAATGCCTGCAACGCCCTGAAGAAAAAGGGTATCAAATGCTGGGCTTCGCTCCAGTAAAGCACATGGGTGACGCTGCCGTCGGCTAACCGGCGGCAGCAGCCGGGCTGCGTTTCTTGGCCCGGTTTCGTTTCAGCCCTCGAAGAGTAAAGCGTACGAGGTCAGATATGGCAGTGAACGAAAACAACATCGAACGTGAATTCCCGACGACGTTGAAGAGCCCGATGCGTGGGCCGTCGCTGCATCCCTTGCATGAAGCGGCCATGCGGATTGCCGGAATGGGCATGAACCGCCCGCGTGAAAAGACTCGCGATCTGGTCGGCCTGCTCCTGACGCATGCGGCACGTGCCTGGCGCTACACCCAGCCGGAAGCAAAAATCCACCTGCATATTTCCGTGCGGTCCGGCAACGCGCCGATCCACATGCGGCTGCGCTGATCGACAGCAGTCTCACACTTCAAGGCGCGCCAATGGCGCGCTTTTGTCGTTTAGAGCGGTTGATTGTTAAATGGAACCAGTTCTGTTGGCTCAAACGGAGTTGGATGGTCGCATGGCCGGCGCGCGTCGTAGCCAAAGCATACGGCCAAGCCGGCCATGCGATCAGCCGGCCCGTTTCAGCCAACCCCGAAGGGGCCGGGCATCTTTCCGCCGGGATCAGCGGCGATCGGCTCGACCGTACCTTCCGGTATGCCCTTCGCCAATCGCCACTGCCCCGACGAAAACCTGCTCCGGCAGAACTGTTTCCATTTAACAATCAACCGCTCTAAAGAAGGCCGAGTTCCGCCAGTTCCCGCCGCAAATCTTCTGGCAGCGCCATGACGTCTTCGCCGAGACTGCCGAGATCGGCCGGCGCATCTTCCGCAGTCAGATACCGCCAGCCCTGGAAGGGACGACGCGGCTGCGGCATGGTCTCGATCACTTCAGGCCCGAGAATGAGATGGCAGCGACCGATGCCGTCACCGCCCGTAAACGTCTCGATGTCGAGCAGTTTCTGCCGCGCCATGACCTGGCCCTTGATCACCCAGTACAGCGACCCGCCGGCCAGCAGTTCCTCGACGCGCTTGGGAACCATGCGTGTGGTGTGCACCGAATGCGGCTCAAGACCGGCGGCGATTGCGCTCAAGGAACGTTCCGCCACCCATTCCTGCAAATCCTGAATGGAATCGGCGCCGACGCAAAGTTTGACGAGATGAAGTGCCATGTCTTCGCTTCAAGACCCATACGCGGCCCACGTCAAGCCAAGGTCGCGGCATGGCAGGCCTGCATCCACAGGCCCGCCATCAGCGGGTCAGCATTCCACGACATTGACGGCTAGGCCGCCGGTCGAGGTTTCCTTGTATTTCTCGCTCATGTCGTTGCCGGTCTGGCGCATGGTCTCGATACAGGCGTCGAGCGGCACAAAGTGCGTGCCGTCGCCCTTGATCGCCAGGGAGGCTGCCGTGACGGCCTTCACCGCTCCCAGCGCGTTGCGCTCGATGCAGGGCACCTGTACGAGGCCGGCGATCGGATCGCAGGTCATGCCGAGATGGTGTTCGAGCGCGATTTCGGCGGCATTCTCGATCTGCTCCGGCGAACCATCCATGACAGCCGCCAGACCCGCCGCCGCCATCGCCGCCGCCGAACCGACTTCGCCCTGACAGCCGACTTCGGCGCCGGAGATCGAGGCATTGTGCTTGATGATGCCGCCGACGGCCGCTGCCGTCAGCAGGAAGGTGTGGATGTCTTCGCGTGTCGCATCCTCGTGAAAATGCAGGAAATATCGTACCGTCGCCGGAATGACACCCGCCGCACCATTGGTGGGCGCGGTGACGACGCGGCCGCCGCCGGCATTTTCCTCATTCACCGCCATGGCATAAACGGACAGCCAGTCATTGGCGAGCAGCGGGTTCAGCCGGTTGGAGCGCCATTCGGCCTCCAGCTTTTCATGGATGGCGCGGGCACGGCGGCGCACTTTCAGGCCACCCGGCATGATACCGTCCACCTGCAGGCCGCGATCGATACAGCGGCTCATCGCATCCCAGATGCGGTCGAGCCCTTCGTCGAGCTCGGTGCGGCTCATCTTGGTTTCTTCATTGGCGCGCTTCATCGCGGCGATGCTGAGACCGGCGCCGCGCGCCATCTCGAGCATTTCCTTGGCCGAGGAGAAGGGATAGGGCACGCGGTCGGAACTGACCTTTTTCTGGCCGCGCATCGCTTCCAGTTCGGTATCCGTCACCACGAAACCGCCGCCGATCGAATAATAGATACGCTTCAGCAGCAGGCGACCATCCTTGTCGAGCGCCTCGAAAGCCATGCCGTTGGCGTGTCCCGGCAGCGGCACCTTCTTGTCGTAGATCAGGTCCGTCTTCGGCTGGAACTCATAGGCCGGATGACCGGGCGGCGTTACACGCCCCGTGCGCTCCACCTCGGCAATGATACCGTCCATCGCGTCAGGATCGACGCTTTGCGGCGCCTCTCCCATCAGGCCCAGAACGACCGCCCTGCCCGTGCCATGACCAATTCCGGTAAAAGCCAGCGAGCCATGCAGGCTGACCTTCAGCGCCGCCACATGCGCGCCCGCTGGACGCGGCCAGTCGTCCGACAGGATCAGGTCGAGAAAGCGATTGGCAGCCGACATCGGACCCATCGTGTGGGAGCTCGAGGGGCCGATACCGATCTTGAAGACGTCGAAGACGGAGAGAAACATGGCAGTCCACATCGCGAGTAATATGAAGTCAGGCTACGCTTGACGAAAGGCAAGCTAAGGCGATTGCCCGACATCCGGTTTTGTCGCAGCGACATAGGATCAAAATTCCTGTTACGCAATGTGGATAGGATGATCGTGATCGCGTAGCCACCTTGCCGGGCATGCCGATTCTGACGCATTACAGAAGAATTCGCTGAAATTCGGTCCTTTCCAACCCGGTCATGCCCATGTCGAATGCCGACTATATCGCCCTTCTCCTCTTCGTCGTCCTCTGGGCGCTTTACAGCTGGTTTTCCGCCGGTTCCGGCGGCAAATACCTGCCGCGCCAGAGCCTCAACCGGGTGATGGCCGAACGCCGCAAGAACTGGATCTACAATTCGCTGACCCGCGACCTGAAGATGATCGACACGCAGATCCTTGCGGGCCTGCAGAACGGCACGGCATTTTTCGCCTCGACATCCATTCTCGCCATCGGCGGCTGTTTTGCGCTGCTCGGCGCCACCGATCAGGTGGAAGCCGTGTTTCGCGACCTCGCCATCGCCTCCTATGGCGGCCGCACCTCGTTTGAGCTGAAGGTCGCGGGCCTCACCGTCATCTTCGGTTATGCCTTCTTCAAGTTCGGCTGGTCCTATCGCCTGTTCAACTACTGCACCATCCTCTTTGGCGCGCTGCCGATGATGCACGAGACGAACGGCAATAGAGAGGCCGCCGAACGCGCCGCCGATCAGGTGATCCGCATGAACACGATCGCAGCCAGCCACTTCAATTCGGGGCTGCGCGCATTTTTTCTGTCGATCGGCTATCTCGGTTGGTTCGCCGGGCCCTATATGTTCATGGCCATGACGGTCGTCGTCATCGTCGCCCTGACCCGCCGCCAGTATTTTTCCGAGGCGCGCCAAGCTGTCATGGAAGATGGGCGATGATGGAAGACGGACGCCGCTCAACGCCCAATCCAGCCTGAAAGAGTTTTCGTGGCCATTGCTGAACCGACTTCGAGCGCGCCGAAAAAGCCGCGCATCCTTCTGATCGACACGCTGCGCGGCTTGGCACTGATCGCCATGGCCTCCTACCATTTCACCTGGGACCTCGGCTTCTTCGGTTATATCCCGTTGGAGACAGCGACACAGGGCGGATGGAAGCTTTATGCCCGTTGCATCGCCAGTTCCTTCCTGTTCCTCGCCGGTTTCAGCCTTGTTCTCGCGCATATACCGTCCATTCGCTGGCAATCGTTCGCCAAGCGTTTCGGCATGGTCGCCACCGCCGCCATCATCATCAGCATCGGCACATTCTTCGCCATGCCGGACGAATGGATCCATTTCGGCATCCTGCACAGTATCGCACTGACGGGCCTCATCGGCCTAGCATTCCTGCGCCTGCCGCCCCTGTTCACCGCGCTCGTCGCCATCGGCATTGCCGCTGCGGGTTATATCAACGGCCATGTCTACCCCGGCCTGTTCAGCAGCACCTTCTTCGACCCGCGTTATCTCAACTGGACGGGCTTTGCCGCAACGCCTCCGCGCTCCAACGATTTTGTGCCGCTGTTTCCGTGGCTGGCAGCGCCGTTGATGGGCATCGCGGTCGGCAAACTCGCCCTTACCCGCGGCTGGCTGACACGCCTCGCCGCCTTGCAAACCAAGCCCAACATTCTCGGGAAAGCCGGACAGCACAGCCTCGCCTTCTATCTGATCCACCAGCCGGTGCTGATCGGCCTGCTCTACATCTTTTCGCTGGTTTATCCCGCCCCGGCCCCCGACCCTATGCAGAGCTACATGCGCACCTGCGTGAGTGGATGCAACGGCGCCGGGCAAGACGCCGGCATGTGCCAGCGCTTCTGTTCCTGCACGGGGGAACGTCTCGAACAGCAATCCTTGCTGGTGCCGATGAACCAGGGGCAGATCAACCCGCAGACCGACGAGCGCGTTCAATCACTCGCGCAGGAATGCTCGATCATCGCACGGTAAGCGTCTGGCATGAGGATCAGGTGCCAACCCCGATTTCGGCTAGACGCGTGAGGCAGGCTTCCTCGACATTGTCGAGTTCGATCAGCGTTTCCTCGATATCCTTGCGTTTCTGGCGCAGGTCTTCGCGCTTCTCGTCGATGCGCTTCATCAAGAGCTTCAGCTGCCCCATCTCGCCCGGCGGTTCCTTGTAGACCTGTACGATCTCGCGGATTTCGGCGATGGTGAAACCGATACGGCGGCCGCGCAGGATTTCCTGAATGAGGCGACGGTCGGCCGTGCGAAACAGGCGGGTCCGTCCGCGGCGTTCGGGATGGATAAGGCCCTCATCCTCGTAGAAGCGAAGGGTCCGCGTCGAAACGCCGAATTCGCGGGTCAGTTCGGTAATGCTATAATATTTGTTCACGCGCGTGCCCTTTTCAGAGCAGCAAATTTAATTGACCTTTACGTACAAGTCAATTTTGGCCCATCAACTGATGGCGAACCACCATGTCGCAAGGCCGAGAAACGAGAAAAAGCCGATGATATCGGTGATCGTGGTAACGAATACCGCGGACGCGACCGCTGGGTCTGCCCCGAACTTGTCGAGCAGCAGAGGCACCATGATGCCACCGATTGCCGCCGCCATCATGTTGATCAGCATCGCGGCTGCGATGATGCCGCCGATATTCGGATCCTGAAACCACAGGCCGGCGACCGTGCCGATCAAGATGCCGAACAGCACGCCGTTCAGGAGCCCGACACCGGCCTCACGACGGATGATGCGCCAGGAATTGTGGATATCGAGATCACGGGTGGCTAGCGCGCGCACCGTCACCGTCATCGTCTGCGAGGCCGCATTGCCGCCCATACCGGCCACGATCGGCATCAGCACGGCGAGCGCCACGATCTGCTGAATGGTGGCATCAAACAGGCCGATGACGGAGGCCGCCATGAAGGCGGTGACGAGATTGACCAGCAGCCACGGCACACGCGACCGAGACGTCGCTTTCACGGAGTCCGACAGTTCTTCGTCACCGACACCGCCGAGACGCATGATGTCTTCTTCCGCCTCTTCCTGCATGACGTCGACGATATCGTCGATGGTCAGCACGCCGACAAGACGGCCATTGTCGTCGACAACGGCAGCGGAGAGAAGGTCATACTGTTCGAAAAGCTGCGCCGCCTCTTCCTGGTCCATGTCGGCATGGATCGGGTAATTGGTCTCGCGCATGATGGTTTCGATCTTCACCTGACGCTTGGTGCGCAGGATACGATCGAGATCGATGACGCCGAGCAGCTTGAAGGTTGGATCGATGACGAAGATCTGCGTAAAACTTTCCGGCAGATCCTCTTCTTCGCGCATGTAGTCGATCGTCTGGCCGATGGTCCAGAACGGCGGCACCGCCACGAACTCGGTCTGCATGCGGCGGCCGGCCGAGCTTTCCGGGTAATCCAGCGCGCGGCTGAGGCGAACGCGTTCGGTAAACGGCAGTTGCGCAAGGATTTCCTCGCGGTCCTCCTTGTCGAGGTCTTCGAGAATGTAGACGGCATCGTCCGAATCCAGATCGCCGATGGCCGCGGCAATCTGCTCGTTCGGCATCTGGTCGACGATCTCCATACGGATCGTCTCATCGACCTCCGTCAGCGCCGTCAGGTCAAAGTCGTCGCCGAGCAGCTTGACCAGCGCCAGACGCTGGTCCGGCTGAATGGCTTCGAGAAGGTCGCCGAGTTCGGATTCGTGCAGTTTCGCCACGTTCTGGCGCAGGAACAGCACATCGCGATCGGCAATCGCGGCACCGACCATGGCGAGGAAATCGGCGCGGATGGCGCCCTCTTCCGAATAGATGTCGTCGGAAAGCTCTTCCGGTGTCGGGCGAAGGCGATCTTCGTCGATATTCGTCATCAGGCCGCCCTCAAACTTAAAGGAATCGCACCGCCATTCGTCGCGTCGGACGAATATGCAGCGAAAAACCGATTTTCAACAACTGGATAGCGCAACCGGCCGGGTTTGGTTCCCGAGGCGCGCGGTTATCTGCTAGAACAATTCCAAAGCAGGGTCCAGAGCCGTTTTGACCCAAGCCAAAACCGATAGTTTCTCGTCAAGGTGCCGCGTGACACGCCTGAAAATTCTAGCCTATCCGGATCCTCTTCTCAGCCAGCCCTGCCGACCCGTCACCGTGTTCGACAATAACCTGCGCACGTTTGCCAACGATCTTCTGGAAACGATGCGGGCAGCCCCCGGTGTCGGCATTACGGCCGCCCATGTCGGCACGCTTCTGCGCCTCACCGTGATCGAACTTTCGCCGGAAGATGGCGTGCGCATCTACGCCAATCCGGAGGTGCTGATCTCGTCGGAAGAGACGATGCGGCATATGGAAGGCAGCGTGTCCATGCCCGGTTTTACCGACGAGGTGGAGCGGCCGAGACAGATCCGTTTCCGTTATCAGGATCTCGAAGGCGTCGCCCACGAAGAGGATGCAGAAGGTTTTCTCGCCATCTGCATCCAGCATGAAATCGACCAGCTCGACGGCATTTTCTGGCTGAAGCGACTGTCGCGGCTGAAGCGCGAGCGACTGGTCAAAAAATGGGAAAAATCGTCCCGCGCTTAAACGCAATATAGAACAATCCGCCGACCTGCACGTTATGCCTCCCGAGACCAAAATCAGGAGGCTGTCATGGCATTGAAGAAAAGCGAAAACGACCTGTCGCGCGAAGAGGATTTTCGCGACTACGAGGCGCGCGATATCGATGAAGGCTGGCCTTATGCCGACAAGCCGGGCGCGACCTCGAAACCGGCCGGCAACGGTGAATACGGCGCCTCCGGCAATTTTGACCGCGAGCGCAATGGCGGTTTCCGCGTCGACGGTATCGAGGCCGATGGTCAGGAAAACCGGCTGCGTGACCGTGGCCTGCCGGAAACCGTCGGGCGCGAGAATGACGACGATCTCGAGGAACGCATCAGCGATGCGCTCGAAAATCTCGAAGACCTGCAGATGGAAATGATCGACCTGCATGTCGACGATACGACCGTGGTACTGGAAGGCATGGTCGATGACGACGCGCTCATCCCCCGGATCGTTGCCACTGTGCAGCGCGTTCCAGGCGTCGGCCGCGTCGTGAACCGCATCACATCGGGCGGCGTCGACAGCCACATTCCGGATGACGACGAATAAAGTCAGACAATGCGGATGGTCGGCGTGGCCAGCAGCGTATTGCTGACCGTACAGATTTCTTCCGCCTTATGAATGATTTCGGCGCGCTGTTGCGCGTCGAAATCCCCCGACAGTTCGAATTTCACGTCAAAATTCTCGACCCGCGCCGGTTCGCCGGAACTCTTCTGTCCCGTCACATGGACGGACACCTCTTCCAGCTTTTCCAGAATGCCCATGCGGCTCGCGGCAATCCGCGCGCTCAAGACGAGGCAGGCCGCGAGCGACGAATAGAGGAGGTCCAGCGGATTGAAGCCCGGCATCGAGGCGCTGGTGATGACATCGAGTTCACCACCCGTTTCGCTGACGAGATGCGGATGGCCGTGACGTCCGACCTTGGCCAGCGCTCCCACCGGCCGCGATTTCACCTTCACATCGACCATTCAAAATCCCCGCCTTCCAAAACCGTATCATTCCGCCTGCGAGCGCACAGCCGCCTCATAGGCCAGCCGCGCCCATTTCGTCATCTCGTCGGGATCGTCCAGCGCCTCTTCCGGCACGGTCCAATAGGGCATCAGCACCGGCTTACCCTTCTTGCCCTCGTAACTCCATTGCTCGGCACCGGCTGCGGCAAATTCCGGCCCGCTGATCGCATCGGCCTTCAGCATCAAAGTGTCACGCAATTCCAGCGCAAAGATCAGGCCGCGATGATAAATGCCCTTGCCGCCGAACATGCGCTTGACGGTGACCGGCCCGAGACCTTCAAAAATTTCCTCGATCGCGACGATATCCATGATGCACTCCAATTAACCCGCCTATCGATAGGATTTCATCACCGCCATTGTCCATGGCAAACATCTTCGTGTTATAGGCGAAACTCTTTGACGCAACCGGCCCGCCGATCCAGATTGGGCGGACCGGCAGAGTGAAACAGTTGAGCATCATGATCGCGACGTTGAAAGCCCCGACCTTTGCCGTTGCCGGCCTGCTGCTGGCGGGCACCTGCACGGCCATGGCGGCAACCATTGGTGTCGTCGCGCCGCAGGGCGGGCCTTATGCAGGCCTTGGAGCGCAGGTTCTGGAAGGCGCGCGCGCTGCCGCCGCCAAAACCGGCGACCGTCTGGTCGAAATCAACGAGACCTGCGAACAGGGCGCCGGCAAGGCGATCACTGAGCGCCTGCGCGTCGAACAGGCCGCTGCCGCTATCGGCTTCCTCTGTGTCGAAACCCTGTCCGAAGCACTGCCGGACCTGAAGGATGCCCGTATACCGGCCATCACCCTGTCGGTGCGCTCCAAAATCCTGATGGAGGATGCGCAGCGTTATGAATGGCCGTTCTTCCGCATGGCGCCGGCCGATGGCGACGAGGCGGAAAAGCTTGCCGAGGTGATGCTGACGCAATGGCAGAACCGCCCGATCGCGCTTGTCGAGGACGGCACGATCTATGGCCGCGATCTCGCCAGCGTCATTCGCCAGAAGCTGGAAGCGGGCGGCATTAAACCCGTCTTCACCGACACCTACCGTCCCGGCCAGGAACAGCAACTGGCGCTGGTACGGCGGCTGGCAAAAGCCGGTGCCACCCATGCCTTTGTCGGCGGGGATCGCAACGACACGGCAACGATTGCCCGCGATGCGGCGGCCGACAAGATTTCGCTGACCGTGATCGGAGGCGACGCGCTGAAATCCGCCAATCGCCCGATCCCGCTGCCGGACGGCGTGCTCGCGGTCACACTGCCGGATTACACAACGCTTCCCGAAGCCCAGACTATCGTCGGCGAATTCCGCGCCCGCAACGCCGAGCCGGATGGTTACGCCCTGCCCGCCTATGCGGCCGTGGAAATCGTCCGCCAGGCCGCTGCGAACGGTAGCGTCATCGACCACCTCATCGAACAGTCTTTTTCCACCGTCATCGGCCCTATCGGCTTTGGCAAAGACCAGGAATTACAGGCCAATCCGCTGCGTCTTCTCGAATGGCGCGACAACAATTTTCTCGAGCCGGCGATGCGAACCGATTGATACGGTGACCGGTCATTGTCTCGGTTATGACGCGGTGCTAAGGCCAGCCAAATTCAGTCCCTGCCGGAGATTTTTCGCATGACGCTGCCGATCCGTATCGCCCCTTCCGTTCTTGCCGCCGATTTCTCCCGCTTGGGTGAGGAAGTGCGCGACGTCGTCGAAGCCGGCGCCGACTGGATCCATCTCGACATCATGGACGGCCACTTTGTGCCGAACATTTCCTTCGGCCCTGACGTCATCAAGGCACTGCGCCCACATACCAAGGCGTTTTTTGATTGCCACCTGATGATCGCGCCGGTCGATCCCTACCTCGAAGCCTTCGCCAAGGCCGGTTGCGACAGCATTACCGTGCATGCCGAGGCGGGTCCGCATCTGCACCGCTCGCTGCAGACCATCCGCTCACTCGGCAAGAAGGTCGGCGTCACGCTCAATCCGGCCACGCCGCTGTCTGTCTTCGAAAACGTGCTGGATGATATCGATCTCATCCTGATCATGAGCGTCAATCCCGGTTTCGGCGGCCAAAAATTCATTCCGGCCATGCTCGACAAGATCGCTGCCGCCAAGGCGATGATCGGTGATCGCCCGATCGAAATTCAGGTCGATGGCGGCATCACCACCGAGACGATCGGTGCGGCGGCAAAGGCCGGCTGCAACGTCTTCGTTGCCGGCTCGGCGATCTTCGGCAAGGGCGACAAGTCCGCCTACCGCACCGAGATCGACACGCTGCGCCGCAACGCCGAAACCGCGCGGGCCTGATGCCCGCCGCCCGGCCCCGGATGAAGGCAATCGGCTGCATGACGGCAGCGGCCTTCCTTTGGGGCTTGGCAATGACGACCGCGGCGGTCGCCGGCCTCTTTTTGCGCGACCGCATCGAAACCTTTCATCTGCCGACGATCCTTTTCATCTTTTTTCTCGGCGGATTTTTCGGTTGGTGGGCGGTCGAACTTGTGAGCCACGTTCTCAAGCAGTATGTCCGTGTTCGATGGCTGTTTCTCGCCATCGCCATCACTGCACTTGCCGCCGGAACCGTATTCGTCACAGCCGGTCTTTTTGCGCTCGAATACCGGTCTTTTTACGCGCAGTGGCACGCCGAACCGCCCAGCCACATATGGCTGCTGCAATTCCTCTTCACCTCGGCCTCCGCCTACTACCAGTTCGCCGTGATGGCGCTACGCCTATACCTGCCGCTCGGTCCTGTTTTCCTCGCGGCAGCCGCGTGGCTGTTTCGATATCGCTGGAATCCGCTGCGCGCGTTGTGAAACCGGCAACACTTTGCTACAGGGGCGCAACTCTCGACAATCAGGAAGGCCCCCGCCCATGATCCCTCGTTATTCGCGCCCCGAAATGGTCGCCATCTGGTCGCCCGAAACAAAGTTTCGCATCTGGTTCGAAATCGAGGCGCATGCCTGCACAGCACTGGCAGACCTCGGCGTCATCCCGAAATCGGCCGCCGAAACGATCTGGGAAAAGGGCAACGCCGCCACCTTCGACGTCGCGCGCATCGACGAGATCGAAGCCGTCACCAAACATGACGTCATCGCCTTCCTGACGCATCTGGCCGAATTCATCGGCCCCGACAGCCGTTTCGTGCATCAGGGCATGACCTCGTCCGACGTGCTCGACACCACGCTGAACATCCAACTGGTACGTGCAACGGATATCCTGCTTGCCGGTGTCGACCGCGTTCTGGCGGCGCTCAAGACCCGCGCCTTCGAACACAAGGACACGGTGCGCATCGGCCGCAGCCACGGCATCCATGCCGAGCCGACCACGATGGGCCTGACGCTTGCCCGTTTCTACGCCGAAATGGACCGCAACCGTACGCGCCTTGTGGCTGCACGCGCCGAAATCGCCACCGGCGCCATTTCCGGAGCCGTCGGCACCTTTGCCAATATCGACCCGCGCGTGGAAGAATATGTCTGCGAGCAGCTTGGCCTCATCGCCGAGCCGGTCTCGACGCAGGTTATCCCGCGTGATCGCCACGCGATGTTCTTCGCGACGCTCGGCGTGATCGCCTCGTCAATCGAAAACGTCGCGATCGAAATCCGCCACATGCAGCGCACGGAAGTTCTGGAAGCCGAAGAGTTTTTCTCTCCGGGCCAGAAGGGTTCGTCGGCAATGCCGCACAAGCGCAACCCGGTCCTGACCGAAAACCTCACGGGCCTTGCCCGTCTGGTGCGCATGTCGGTCGTGCCGGCCATGGAAAACGTCGCTCTCTGGCACGAACGTGACATCAGCCATTCCAGCGTCGAGCGCGCCATCGGCCCGGATACGACAGTGACGCTCGATTTCGCGCTGAACCGTCTGGCCGGCGTCATCGAAAAGCTTGTCGTTTATCCCGACAACATGATGAAGAACATGAACAAGTTCCGCGGTCTCGTGCATTCGCAGCGCGTGCTTCTGGCATTGACGCAGGCCGGCACTTCGCGCGAAGACGCTTACCGTCTGGTACAGCGCAACGCCATGAAGGTCTGGGAACAGGGCAAGGACTTTTTGGAAGAACTGCTGGCCGACGCCGAAGTCCGTGCGGCGCTCTCGGAAAGCGACATCCGTGAAAAATTCGATCTCGGTTATCACACCAAGCATGTCGACACGATTTTCCGTCGCGTTTTCGGCGAGGCGTAATTTCATCATCAAGATCGATCAACCCTCGGCGCGCCGAGGGTTGATCTCCCTGAAGACCGAACACAGATAAGCGGCATGAAAGCTTCAGACGCAGAAATTCTCATCGTTCCTGGTTACACCAATTCCGGCCCGACCCACTGGCAGACTCGCTGGGAGCAGAAGCTCGGCACCGCCCGCCGTGTAGAACAGGCGGAATGGGCAAAACCGGTGAAGGAAGACTGGGTGAAGCGGCTGGTGGAAGAGGTCAATGCCTCGACGAAACCCGTCGTGCTCGTTGCCCATTCGCTGGGCGTGGCAACAGCAATTCACGCCATCCCGCATTTCGAAAAGCCGGTCGCCGGTGCCTTCTTCGTGGCACCGCCGGATGTCGCCAACCCGGCGATCCGGCCGAAACATCTGATGACCTTTGGCCCCTACCCGCGTGATCCGCTGCCCTTCCCGGCTCTGACGATTGCCAGCCGCAACGATCCGTTCGGTTCCTATGAGCATGCTGACGACATCGCCAATGCCTGGGGATCGACGCTGATCGATGCCGGTGAATCCGGCCATATTAATGCCGAGTCGGGACATGGACCATGGCCGGAAGGTACAATGGTCTTTGCCCAATTCCTTGCCAAGCTGAAAGCGCCGGAGACCTGATTCCATTTTGGCGATGCCGTTTTCCCATGCCAAACCTCCGGCAGGTCGAATGACGGTCGCAATTGGGGTTCTAGCTTTCGCAACGCTCAGGCAAGCACCGCACAAGACTCGCGGCTGATGATAGCCGGACGAAACGATTATCAGCGGGGTAAAAGGCAGACGGCATCCAGCAGGTCGCAAGAGCGCACCGCCACGGTTGAGAAGTTTCCGGCCTGCATTGTGAAAGCCGTACTTTTCCGTTAAGGGACCGCTTCTAGAGTTTCCATCGCGCCCACGTGAGCGCGCCAACAACGAGACAAATCGAATGAACCGTCGCCGCCGTATTTACGAAGGCAAGGCCAAGATCCTGTATGAAGGCCCCGAACCGGGCACGCTGATCCAGTTCTTCAAGGACGATGCCACCGCCTTCAACAAGAAGAAGCATGATGTCATCGACGGCAAGGGCGTGCTGAACAACCGTATTTCCGAATACCTGTTCACGCATCTCAACAAGATCGGCATTCCGACGCATTTCATCCGCCGCCTCAACATGCGCGAGCAGTTGATCAAGGAAGTCGAGATGATCCCGCTCGAAATCGTCGTGCGCAATGTCGCCGCCGGTTCGCTTGCGACCCGTCTCGGCATCGAGGAAGGCACGGTTTTGCCGCGCTCGATCATCGAGTTCTATTACAAGTCGGACCAGCTCAACGACCCGATGGTGTCGGAAGAGCACATCACCGCCTTCGGCTGGGCCAACCCGGCCGAACTGGACGACGTGATGGCGCTCGCCATCCGCGTCAACGATTTTCTCTCCGGCCTCTTCCTCGGTGTCGGCATCCAGCTCGTCGATTTCAAGATCGAATGCGGCCGTCTGTTCGAAGGCGATATGATGCGCATCATTCTGGCGGACGAAATCTCGCCGGACAGCTGCCGTCTGTGGGATATCGAAACCCGCGAGAAGATGGACAAGGACCGTTTCCGTCAGGATCTCGGCGGTCTGGTCGAAGCCTATTCCGAAGTGGCCCGCCGCCTTGGCATCATCAATGAAAACGAACCGATCCGCGGCACGGGTCCGGTTCTCGTCCAGTAAGCAATCAGGAGCGATCAAGTGATCAAGGCACGGGTAACCGTCACATTGAAGAACGGTGTTCTCGATCCGCAGGGCAAGGCCATCGAAGGCGCTCTCGGCAGTCTCGGCTTTTCCGGCGTTAGCCAGGTCCGTCAGGGCAAGGTTTTCGATCTGGAACTGGAAGGCGACAAGGCCAAGGCCGAAGCCGACCTCAAGGCCATGTGCGACAAGCTTCTGGCAAACACGGTGATCGAGAACTATACTATCGCAATCGACTGAAGGTTGCGGAGGCTCGCATGAGCGAAGTCACGAACGAATTGATGTACGAGCTTCTGAAGAAGATGCACGCTGATATCTCGGCTCTGAAATTCGACATGACCAGCACCAAGAATGAACTGAGCAGTCTTCGCGGCAGCGTTGCTGCGATGCAGATGGATATTCATCAGATCTACACGCGACTTGATCGCGTGGATCAACGCCTCGACCGTATCGAAACCCGCCTCGAGCTGCGCGAGCTCTCCGAGGCCCAGGCAAGGTTTGAACCGCACCCATGAAGTCCGCCGTCGTCCAGCTTCCCGGCCTCAATCGCGACCGCGACATGATCGCCGCGCTCACCAAGATCTCCGGTCATGAGCCCGTCACCATCTGGCAGACGGAAACACAAATTGCCGATGACATCGACCTGATCGTCATTCCGGGCGGCTTCTCCTACGGTGACTATCTGCGTTGCGGCGCCATTGCCGCCCGCATGCCGGTCATGCAGGCCATCCGCGAGAAAGCGGAAAAGGGTGTCAAGGTTCTGGGCGTCTGCAACGGTTTCCAGATCCTCGTCGAAGCCCAGCTTCTGCCGGGCGCACTGATGCGCAATTCCTCGCTTCTGTTCGTTTCCAAGGAAGTGAAGCTCGAAATCGTCAATGCCGATACGGATTTCACCCGCACCTATGAACAGGGTCAGGTCATCCGCTGCCCGGTCGCGCATCACGACGGCAACTATTTTGCCGATGCCGAAACGCTGAAGAGCCTCGAAGGCAACGGTCAGGTCGTCTTCAAATATGCCGAAGGCACCAACCCGAACGGCTCGCTGAACGATATCGCCGGCATCATCAATGCCCGCGGCAACGTCCTCGGCATGATGCCTCACCCGGAAAACCTCATCGAGCATGCCCATGGCGGCAAGGACGGTCGCGGCATTTTCGCCTCCGCCCTCGACGTCATCGCAGCCTGATCAGAACTGCCGGGAGTACCAGCATGCGCCTTCGCACATTTGCCGCTTCCGGCATTCTTCTAGCCACGCTTGCTCTTCTGGCCGGATGCCAATCGGATAAGAAACCGGCAAGTTCACCGCAACGCGCCGCGTTGCCGACCATGGAGCGCGTCGCCGTTGCGGCGAACGCGTGCTGGTTCAAATCCAACGATCCTGCTTTCCGTGATTATCGCCTCGCGCCGGAACTGAATTCATTCTCCGGCCGTCCGCGTATTCTTGCAGTGCCACGCCACAGCCCGGAATCGCGCCCCTTGCTGGTCATCCAGGCAGAAGGCAATCCGGCCCGCCTCGATGCCTTCGGCCCGTTGATGCAAGGCGCTGCCGGAGAGCGAATCAAATCCGACGTCCTGCGCTGGGCAGGGGGCGGTTCGGGCTGCTGATCGCAGCGATCGCAGTCATTGTTGCGTCCTTCTGGCTGGACAAAAAAGCGGTATCAGCGCAAAAAAGTCCGATAAAACGTCCTGATCCTGCAACACTGTCTCAACTTTTTCATCGCGCGCACAATGTCGCCTTCTTTTCAGTTGCGTGATCACATTTTCGCGGCCTATGGTTCGTTCACAAACAGGAGAGCGCACCGTTCGTGGTTCGCTCCTTCAGGGGTGCAAGTCACACGATGATTACTGCTGCGATGTCGAAATCCACCCTCTCCTTCATTGCAGCCGCCGGCGCATTGATGATCTCTGCAAGCGCTTCTATCGGCGCCGACATCGAAGTCACCCAGAAGCCGATCTTCGATGAAGTTCGTTTCGGTGCCTTGGTTGCCGCAGACAAAACCCCGACGAACGATGAAAAGGGTGCCTTTGTTACCGGCATGGTTTTCTTCGACCCGTGGAATCATGACGAAGCCCAAGGCCTGCAGAAGCTTGTGCGCCCGCGCGTTCACGTCGGCGCCGACGTTGCGACGGCCGGTGAAGCCTCGCAGATCTACGCAGGCTTCTCCTGGACGGCCAACATCACCGATTTCCTCTTCCTCGAAGCCGGTTTTGGTGGCTCGCTGAACAATGGCGACCTGGAATTCGACGGCACACGTGGCCCGAAGCTCGGCTGCCACACGCTGTTTCATGAATATGCGGCTGTCGGTGTCAATCTCGATCCGAAATGGCGCATCGTCGGCCAGATCGAGCATTCCAGCCACGCCAATCTCTGCGGCGAGCCGAACAACGGCCTGACCCGCGCCGGCGTTCTGGTCGGCTATAAGTTCTGATCGATCACGCTGCGCCAAATCTGGCGCAACGCAGTGGGATATGGGGCGTGACAGGTATTTTCCTGTCGCGCCCTTTTCGTATCTACGCTAAAGAGACCCCAAATTCAGAGCCCCTCGCCATCAGGGAAGACCATGACGATTTCGAACAGCCGCCCGATCACGCCCGAACTCATCGCATCCCACGGCCTGAAGGCCGATGAATACCAGCGGATCCTCGACCTTATCGGTCGCGAGCCCACCTTTACCGAGCTCGGCATTTTCTCTGCCATGTGGAACGAGCACTGCTCCTACAAGTCTTCGAAGAGATGGCTTCGCACTCTGCCGACCAAGGGTCCGCGCGTCGTTCAGGGCCCGGGCGAAAATGCTGGCGTGGTTGATATCGACGATGGCGACGTCGTCGTCTTCAAGATGGAGAGCCACAACCACCCGTCTTACATCGAGCCCTATCAGGGTGCTGCGACCGGCGTCGGCGGCATTTTGCGCGATGTCTTCACCATGGGCGCACGTCCGATCGCAGCCATGAACGCCCTGCGTTTCGGCGCGCCGGATCATCCGAAGACAAAGCACCTCGTTTCCGGCGTCGTTGCCGGTGTCGGTGGCTACGGCAACTCGTTTGGCGTTCCGACCGTTGGTGGTGAAGTCGAGTTCGATGAACGATATAACGGCAACATCCTCGTCAACGCCTTTGCAGCCGGCCTTGCCAAGGCCGATGGTATCTTCCTCTCCGAAGCCAAGGGCGTCGGCCTACCGGTCGTCTATCTCGGCGCCAAGACCGGCCGCGATGGCGTCGGTGGCGCCACCATGGCATCTGCCGAATTCGACGAATCGATCGAGGAAAAGCGTCCGACAGTTCAGGTCGGCGACCCTTTCACCGAAAAGTGCCTTCTGGAAGCCTGCCTCGAGCTGATGCAGACCGGCGCCGTTATCGCCATTCAGGACATGGGTGCCGCCGGCCTCACCTGCTCGGCCGTCGAAATGGGCGCCAAGGGCGACCTCGGCATCGAACTGCTCCTCGACACCGTGCCGGTGCGCGAAGATCGCATGACGGCTTATGAAATGATGCTGTCGGAAAGCCAGGAGCGCATGCTCATGGTTCTCGAACCCTCCAAGGAAGAGGTCGCCAAGGCTATCTTCGTCAAGTGGGGCCTCGATTTTGCAATCGTCGGCAAGACCACCGACGACCTGCGTTTCCGCGTCATCCATCAGGGTGAGGAAGTCGCCAACCTGCCGATCAAGGAACTCGGCGACGAGGCTCCGGAATACGATCGCCCGTGGGTAGAATCGGCCAAGCGCGCTGCCCTGCCCGCTTCAGAGGTTCAGGCACCTGCCGATTACAACGATGCGCTCATCAAGCTGGTCGGTTCGCCGAACCAGTCCAGCCGCCGCTGGGTCTACGAGCAGTATGACACGTTCATCCAGGGCAATTCGCTGCAGCATCCGGGCGGCGATGCCGGCGTGGTGCGTGTCGAAGGCCATGCCACCAAGGGCCTTGCCTTCTCCTCCGACGTCACCCCGCGTTATGTCGAGGCCGATCCGTTCGAAGGCGGCAAGCAGGCGGTTGCCGAATGCTGGCGCAACATCACGGCAACCGGCGCCGAGCCGCTGGCTGCGACCGACAACCTCAACTTCGGCAACCCGGAAAAGCCCGAGATCATGGGCCAGCTGGTCGGTGCCATCAAGGGTATCGGCGAGGCCTGCAAGGCGCTCGACTTCCCGATCGTTTCGGGCAACGTCTCGCTCTACAATGAGACCAACGGCGTCGCCATCCTGCCGACCCCGACCATTGCCGGCGTCGGCCTCCTGCCCGACTGGTCGAAAATGGCCAAGATCGGTACCGCCAATGATGGCGACAAGCTGATCATGATTGGCGTTGACGGCAGTCATCTCGGCTCGTCGATTTATCTGCGCGACATCCTCGGTTCGACCGAAGGCCCGGCCCCGGAAGTCGATCTGTCGGCCGAACGCCGCCACGGCGATTTCGTCCGCTCGGCGATCCGCAACGATCAGGTTACCGCCTGCCACGACATCTCGTCGGGCGGTCTGGCGCTGGCGCTGGCGGAAATGGCAATGTCCTCCGGCAAGGGCTTGGAAGTCAGCCTCAAGGACAGCCGCGGCCTGCCGCATGCGGTGCTCTTCGGTGAAGACCAGGCACGCTACGTTCTGGCCGTTCCTGCCGATCTCGCCAACTTCCTGCAGGCCAATGCCGAAGGAGCGGGCGTTCCCTTCCGTGCACTCGGCACTGTCGGCGGCGATGCCGTCGTGATCGATGATCTGGTCAACGTCTCCGTTGCCGATCTCGGCAAGGCCCATGAGGGCTGGTTCCCGAACTTCATGGGCTGACCGGTCGCGCAATAAGCGTCACTCAACCATTCACAAAACCGTCACAAAGGTTGCACCCGGCGTGATGAGGGCATAAAACCGAAACAGACGGCGCTGCGGCATTTCAGTCGCGGCGTCTTTTTTGTTTCTGCGGTCGAATCTAAGGCTGAATGGACCGGCGGCATCGCCGCTCCTTCGCCCCTGACGAACTGCAACAGCTTTAAAAGCCGGTAATGCCCAAAGATTTTTTGAAGCACGTTCAGCATTTTCTGTTCAACCCCGGCCAGATCTGGCCGTATCCGCGCTTGCTTGCAGACACCATCGTGTGGGGCCTGGTGCTTTCCATGACGGTTATCATAACGTTGCGCCTTCTCGGTGCGCCGGATGATACGCTTTTCGGCGAGAACGGCGTTCTGGAGACGTTGCAGGTCATCGCACTATGCACAGCGAGTATTGTGGCGATCCTTGCGGCTGTGCGCCTTCGGCCCGCCGGCCGGTTTGTTGCGACCACCACAGCGTTGCTGTGTCTGATCTTTTTCGTGCGGGAAATTCCGTCCTGTCGCCCGGATCTGGCGTTGGCATGCGTGCCGCGGGAAGCGCATCGGATCGTTCCGGCCGTCGGCAGCTTCCTGCTTTTACTGCAAGCCTTCCTCATGTATCGGACCAGTCCACCAGCTCTATTACAGATGATCCATCCGGCCTTTTCCTGGCCTCTGGCATTCATAGCCGCGCTTCTCTTTGCTGGCGAGATTTTCGAGGAGCTGAACCTCGAGGCGATGGAAGAAATCAGCGAACTGACGGCTTATCTCGGTCTTCTCTTCAGCGCCGCGTGGATGTTGAGAACGAGCTTTCGGGTGAACATCTGGCAGAGCATCAGCGACACGGCCGGGGCGTTGCTGCAACGCCTCAACACTCCGTTCGATCGCCGCCGCTAAGCATCTCCTTTGGCTGAGGAAAGCGTCGCAGACACTTTGACCACGGCGCTTCTTTGAGGCAATCTAATGTAACCGCGGCACCATCGCCGCCAGACAAAAGGATAGTCTCGCATGCCCATGCGTCCAGGCGATATAGAGGACATGATCAAAGCCGGCATTCCCGGCGCAACCGTCACCATTCGTGATCTGGCCGGCGACGGCGACCATTACGCCGCCGAAGTGGTGGCAGAAGCCTTTCGCGACAAGTCGCGCGTGCAACAACACCAGATGGTTTATGACGCCCTGAAAGGCAATATGGGCGGCGTTCTGCATGCACTCGCATTGCAGACCTCGGCGCCGAAGTGATCTCATGGCGAACCTGATCAATCAGATCGTGTCGGGCGTCGTGGAAAGTGTCGTCAAGGAACTGCTCGGCAAATCACACGGCCGAACGGCTTCGAAGCGCAAGAAACGTCAGGCTAAAGCGGCCACTCGCTCGGCAACAACCGGCCGCTTTGTTCGCAAAACGACGAAAACAGCGGCAAGGCCGGCCCGCAAGCAGGTCAGCCGCCGCCGGACGACGGCAAGCCGAAGCAAGCAACGCAGGCGTTGACCGCGATCACCGGCCATCAAATTACATGCATCTACACGCTTCTCCGCTGGAATTTCGGCGGGGAGCTTGCTATCTAAGGCACAACACAAAGCACCGCGGCCCTTGAACCCGCGCGTGAAAGGATTTGAGATATGAGCGGAATCAACGATTTCATAGCCAACGAAGTCAAGACCAACGATGTGGTCCTCTTCATGAAGGGCACCCCGCAGTTCCCGCAGTGTGGTTTCTCGGGTCAGGTCGTCCAGATCCTGGATTACCTCGGCCTCGACTACAAGGGCATCAACGTTCTTGCGGATGGAGACCTGCGTCAGGGCATCAAGGATTATTCCAACTGGCCGACCATTCCGCAGCTTTACGTCAAGGGCGAATTCCTCGGCGGCTGTGACATCGTCCGCGAAATGTTCCAGTCCGGCGAACTTCAGACCCAACTCCAGGAACAGGGTATCGCCGTCCGCGCGGCCTGATTTTCGGGGCACCCTGCCCCGGCCATGAAATTTGCTTCTATCAAAAGGCGCCGCATCCACGGCGCCTTTCCCGTTGTTTAGGAAAAGCCGTGACAAAACCTTCACAATCCACGCCCGCGCGCCTCAAGGGCATGGGCAAGGTCGAATTCATTGCCCTGATGGCCATGCTGATGGCTCTCAACGCACTTGCCATCGACATCATGCTTCCCGGTCTGCAGCAGATTGGTGCATCGCTGAACGTTGTCAGCGAAAACCACAGGCAGTATGTCGTCTCTGCCTATCTCTTCGGCTTCGGCATCGCCCAGTTGTTCTATGGGCCGATTTCCGACAGGTTTGGCCGTCGCAAGCCGATCATCGTCGGCCTGACGATCTACATCCTGTCTTCGCTCGCCGTCGTCGGTTTGATTGCTGTTCCGTCCTTCACAGCGCTTCTTGTGCTGCGCTTCATTCAGGGCATCGGATCGGCCGCCACCCGCGTCATCACCATTTCGATCGTCCGCGACGTCTATGGCGGCCGCGCCATGGCGGAAGTGATGTCGCTGATCATGATGGTGTTTATGGTCGTGCCGGTCATCGCACCGGGCACCGGCCAGTTGATCCTGCTGTTCGGCGACTGGCACCTGATTTTTGTCTTCATGGCAGTTGGCGCGCTTGCCGTCGTTTTCTGGATGTATAAACGCCTGCCGGAAACGTTGCATGCCGGGGACGTGCGCCCCTTCACCGTTTCCTCGGTGATCGCCGGTTTCCGCATGGTTCTGACCAATCGGGTCGCGCTCTGCTACACGATTGCCAGCACGTTCATCTTCGGCGCACTGTTCGGTTTCATCAATTCCGCCGAGCAGGTCTACAACCAGATTTACGGCCTTGGCGTGTGGTTTCCTGTCGCCTTTGCAGCCGTCGCCGTGTTCATGTCGTTATCGTCGTTCCTGAATGCCCGGCTCGTCGGCCGTTTTGGCATGCGCAAGCTCTCGCACGCTTCTTTGCTTGGCTTCATCACCGTCACCTTCATCTGGCTGATGATCCAGATTTTTGGCCCGCAGCCGATGCCGTTCGCGCTGTTCCTGACGCTGTTCGCGCTCTCCATGTTTCAGTTTGGCTGGATCGGCTCGAACTTCAATTCGCTCGCCATGGAGCCGCTTGGCCACGTGGCGGGCACCGCTTCCTCCGTGCTCGGTTTCATGGGCACGATCGGCGGCGCTTCGATCGGCGCGGTCATTGGCCAATCTTTTAACGGCACGGCGCTTCCGATGGTGGCCGGATTCTTCATCGTTTCCATCATCGGCCTGGTGTTCGTGCTGCTCGCTGAAAAGGGAAAACTCTTTCAGCCGCATAATCCGCAGATCTGATCAGACCTGACAACAAACAAAACGGCCCGGGCAGAAAAATCTGTCCGGGCCGTTTTGCATTTATTGAACGCTCGATGCGCGTCAGGCGACAAAAATCTCGTCGTGCAGGGTCTGCCAGCTGTCGGGATCGGTTGCGACCAGCAGGCCACCATCGAACTGGTGCGGCTCGTAAACCGAACTATCCAGGCGACGAACATAGCCGCCGGCCTCGGTCGATATCAGCGCACCGGCGAGATGGTCCCAGGGCATCAGCTTGTTGTAGATCATGAACTGCACATGGCCGCCGGCAAAGGTGCGATATTCATGCGCGGCGCAGCGATAGTTTGCGAAAAAGCGGACCTTGGCCAGATTGGCCAGAACCTTTTCACGCTCCTCACCGAAGAAATAACCGGCAGAGGCCATGCCGATCATGGCACCGAGCGGGCGCTTTTCGGACACGTTCAGGCGAACAGCATCACCATCCGCACGACGCAGGAAAGCACCCGCACCCTTTTCCGCCATCACCCAGTCGTCACCCATCGGATCGTAGATGATGCCGGCCACCGTTTCGCCCTTCCAGACGACAGAGGCCATGACACCGAAGGCGGGAATGCCAGAGGCGAAGTTGAACGTGCCATCGACCGGATCAACGATGACAGCCAGTTCGGCATCCTTCAGCTTGTCGAGAAGCGCCGGGTCCGCCGCGACAGATTCCTCACCGATAAAAAGAGCGTTCGGCGCGATATCGACCATTTCCCGCTTCATCATCCGCTCGGCGGCCTCATCGGCTTCCGTCACCAGATCGGTGGGTTCGCTTTTCGAGCGTACGTCATCGCCACCCAGACGGCGGAAGCGCGGCAGAATTTCCGCTTTGGCGGCACGACGCAGAAGATCGGCAAGTGCGGAAACGTCAACGGGCATGTCAGTCAAGATTACTTCCTTTCGGCGGTCATCAGATTGCTGAAATCAAAGAGTCCGGTATCGAGAAGATGCGACGGGTTCACATGCGAAAGCGCCCGCAGCATCGTGTCCTTGCGGCCCGGCATGCGCTGTTCGATGCCCGACAGCATCGCCTTCATCGCATTGCGCTCAAGACCGTCCTGCGAACCACACAGATCGCAGGGGATGATCGGAAACTGCATGGCAGCTGCAAACTTTGCCAGATCGTCCTCGGCGCAATAGGCCAAGGGCCGCAGCACCATCACATCACCTTCATCGTTCAGAAGCTTTGCCGGCATGGCGGCGAGACGACCGCCGTGGAAAAAGTTCATAAAGAAGGTTTCGAGAATGTCGTCGCGGTGATGGCCGAGCACCAGCGCATCGCAACCTTCTTCACGCGCCACGCGGTAAAGATTGCCGCGGCGCAGGCGCGAACAGAGCGAACAGTAGGTCGCCCCCTGCGGCACCTTTTCCTTCACGATGGAATAGGTATCGCGATATTCGATGCGGTGTTTGACGCCGATCGAGGCCAGATATTCCGGCAGGATGTGTTTGGGAAAGTTCGGCTGGCCCTGATCGAGATTACAGGCGACCAGTTCCACGGGCAGAAGGCCGCGCCATTGCAGGTCGAGCAAGATGGCCAGAAGCGAATAAGAATCCTTGCCGCCGGACAGGCCGACCAGCCAGCGTTTCTGGCCCTTCAGCATGTGGAAATCGGCCAACGCCTGGCGCACCTGCCGCAGCAGCCGCTTGCGCATCTTGTTGAACGACACCGAGTCCGGCGCTTGCCTGAAGAGCGCCGGAGCCAGCCCTTCGGTTGCCTGTTCCAGTTCGTCGGTTATCTCGGCGTTCACGCCCATCAAAAAAGTCCTCTTGAAGCGAAAAAGCGGGCCTTTCGGCCCGCTTCAATCTTAGGCGCCGAGCGCTGCGGCCACGGCCTCAAGCGCTTCGTCTGCCTTGGCGCCATCCGGGCCACCGGCCTGCGCCATATCCGGGCGACCACCGCCACCCTTGCCGCCGAGCGCGGCTGAGGCGATGCGCACCAGATCGACGGCGCTGAAACGGCCGACCAGATCTTCGGTAACGGCGACGACAGCACTTGCCTTGCCATCTTCCGACACGCCGATGAGCGTGACCACGCCCGAACCGAGCGTTGCCTTTCCTTCATCGGCCAGGCCCTTCAGGTCCTTGGCGTCGATACCGTTGAGCGTCTTGCCCATGAATTTCACACCGGCAACCTCGCGGATGTCGGACGCGCCATCCCCCTGACCGCCGCCGCCCATGGCGAGGCGACGCTTGGCGTCCGCCAGTTCCTTTTCGAGCTTGCGGCGCTCATCGACCAAAGTTTCGACGCGGGCGAGAACCTCTGCCGGCTGAACCTTCAGCACGCCGGACAGCGCCTTCATGCGTTCATCCTGTTCAGCGAGATAGGCGCGCGCGCCTTCCGCCGTGACGGCTTCGATACGACGCACGCCAGCGCCGACCGGGCTATCGGAGAGAACGCGGACAAGACCGATCTCACCGGTATTGCCGACATGGGTGCCGCCGCAAAGTTCGACCGAATAGGCCTTGCCGGCCTTCGAGCCTTCAATGCCACGGCCCATCGACACGACGCGCACTTCGTCGCCATACTTTTCCCCGAACAGTGCCATTGCGCCTTCGGCAATGGCGTCATCGACGCTCATCAGGCGGGTGGTGACCGGTGCGGTCTGCAGGATGATGGCGTTGGCCATGTCCTCGACGCGCTGCAGTTCTTCCGCCGAAATCGGCTTCGGATGCGAGACGTCGAAACGCAAGCGCTCGGGCGCCACCAGCGAGCCCTTCTGGGCAACGTGGGTGCCGAGCACTTCACGCAGGGCTTCGTGCAGGAGATGGGTGGCGGAGTGGTTGGCACGCAGGCGCGAACGGCGGGCATGATCCACCGTCAAGGCAACCGCCTCGCCAACCTTGATCTCGCCTTCGGTGACCACGGCGATATGCACGAACAGACCCGCACCCTTCTTCTGGGTGTCGCTCACCTCGACGGCAAAACCTTCGCCGCGAATGACGCCGGTATCGCCCATCTGGCCACCGGATTCGCCGTAAAACGGCGTCTGGTTGACGATGACCTGCACGGTGTCACCCGCCTTGGCGGTTTCGACCGACTTGCCGTCGGCCACGATCGCCAGAACCACGCCTTCGGCCGTCTCGGTATCGTAGCCGAGGAATTCGGTCGCGCCGAGCTTTTCCTTCAGTTCGAACCAGATGGTTTCAGTGGCCTTGTCGCCCGACCCCTGCCAGTGCGAACGGGCCTCGGCCTTCTGGCGCTCCATGGCATCGGTGAAGCCGGCAATATCCACGCCGATTTCACGGGCGCGCAGAGCGTCCTGCGTCAGGTCGAGCGGGAAACCATAGGTGTCGTAAAGCTTGAAGGCGGTTTCGCCATCCAGCATGTCACCCTTGTTCATGGTGTTTGTGGCATCGGACAGCAGCGTCAGGCCGCGTTCCAGCGTCTTGCGGAAACGGTTTTCTTCCAGCTTCAGCGTTTCGGAGATCAGCGGCTCGGCGCGGACCAGTTCCGGATAGGCACGGCCCATCTGCGCGACCAGCGTCGGCAGGAGCTTGTACATCAACGGCTCGCGGGCGCCCAAGAGTTCGGCATGGCGCATGGCGCGACGCATGATGCGGCGCAGAACATAACCACGGCCTTCGTTGGACGGTAGAACGCCATCTGCGATCAGGAACGAGGCCGAACGCAGATGGTCGGCGATGACGCGGTGGCTGGCGCGACGCTCGCCTTCCGCCTTCACACCGGTCGCCTCTTCCGAAGCGGAAATCAGGGCGCGGAACAGGTCGATGTCGTAGTTGTCGTGTTTGCCCTGCAGGAGAGCGGCCACGCGCTCGAGGCCCATGCCGGTGTCGATCGACGGACGCGGCAGGTCGATGCGCTGTTCCTTCGTCACCTGCTCGTATTGCATGAAGACGAGGTTCCAGATCTCGATGAAACGGTCGCCATCCTCATCCGGCGAGCCGGGAGGGCCACCCCAGATATGGTCGCCGTGGTCATAGAAAATTTCGGAGCACGGGCCGCAGGGGCCGGTATCACCCATCGCCCAGAAATTGTCGCTGGTCGGGATGCGGATGATACGATCGTCGGTCAGGCCGGCAATCTTCTTCCAGAGATCAAAAGCCTCGTCATCGGTATGATAGACCGTGACCAGAAGACGCTTGGCATCGATGCCGAATTCCTTGGTGATCAGGTTCCAGGCAAGCTCGATGGCGTTTTCCTTGAAATAATCGCCGAACGAGAAGTTGCCGAGCATTTCGAAAAAGGTGTGGTGACGGGCGGTGTAACCGACATTGTCGAGGTCATTGTGCTTGCCGCCGGCGCGCACGCATTTCTGCGCGGTGGTCGCTCTCGAATAGGGGCGACTTTCAAGACCGGTAAAGACGTTCTTGAACTGCACCATGCCGGCATTGGTGAACATCAGCGTCGGATCGTTGCGCGGAACCAGCGGGCTCGACGATACGATCTCGTGGCCGTTTTTGCCAAAATAGTCGAGGAAGGTCGACCGGATTTCATTCACGCCGCTCATGCTACGCCCTTCATTTCCGCCAGTCGGCGGTTCACATCACCAGAAACCACCGGCTTTTATCGTCAGGGCCAAGGCCTGTCCAGCCGCACACAAGCAAACCGGCCGCACATCGGGTGATGGCGGCCGGTTTTATCAACATTCATTGCAAGCCCGACACGCGACGAGCCATCATTTCGTCAGGCGTCGTCACCGTCGCCGTCATTGGCGTCCGGTCCGCCATTCTGCAGGAACTTGTCGGCGATCAGGCCGGCGTTCTGGCGCAGCGACAGTTCGATCTCGTTGGCAAGTTCCGGATTGTCACGCAGGAACGTCTTGGCGTTTTCACGACCCTGACCGAGACGCTGGCTGTTATAGGAGAACCAGGCGCCCGACTTTTCGACAATGCCGGCCTTGACGCCGAGATCGACCAGTTCGCCGGTCTTGGAAACACCTTCGCCATACATGATGTCGAATTCGACCTGCTTGAAGGGAGGCGCCATCTTGTTCTTGACGACTTTGACGCGCGTCTGGTTGCCGACAACTTCTTCGCGTTCCTTGACCTGGCCGATACGGCGGATGTCGAGACGAACGGAGGCATAGAACTTCAGCGCATTACCGCCGGTCGTGGTTTCCGGCGAACCGAACATCACGCCGATCTTCATGCGGATCTGGTTGATGAAGATGACCATGGTCTTCGACTTGGAGATCGAAGCGGTCAGCTTGCGCAGCGCCTGGCTCATCAGGCGAGCCTGAAGACCCGGCAGGCTATCGCCCATGTCGCCTTCAATTTCGGCGCGCGGTGTAAGCGCAGCAACAGAGTCGACCACGAGAACGTCTACGGCGCCCGAGCGAACCAGCGTATCGGTGATTTCAAGCGCCTGCTCACCGGTATCCGGCTGCGAGATAAGCAAGTTCTGCAGGTCCACACCGAGCTTGCGGGCATAGACCGGGTCGAGCGCGTGTTCGGCGTCGACGAAGGCGCAGATGCCGCCCTTCTTCTGGGCTTCGGCAATGGTCTGCAGCGCCAGCGTCGTTTTACCCGAGCTTTCCGGACCGTAGATTTCGATGATACGGCCCTTCGGCAGGCCACCAATTCCGAGTGCGATATCGAGGCTGAGCGAACCGGTCGATACGGTCTCGATCTCAACGATGCTGTCGTTCGAGCCGAGCTTCATGATCGAGCCCTTGCCGAACGAACGCTCGATCTGGGAGAGTGCCGCTTCCAGCGCCTTGCTTTTATCCACCGATTTTTCCTCTACGAGTCTCAAGGAATTCTGAGCCATTTGAACCACCCCTTTAGGTTATCGCCGCCAAGCAATCAATGTTTAACCGATGCCCAAGTCGTACCCTTTTTGTTCTACATTTACAAGCGGGGACGATGCGATTGATTCAAATACTGTTTTTCCTGTTGCGTTCTTTTAATGTTCTCAAACAGATAAGCTATTCCTGTTTGTTCCTGGAACAATCATTTCGGCGGCGTTCCGCCGCCGTTTCAAGTCAGGACCGGCGGCCGATTCGCCGCCCGCTGACGACCTAGTCCTGCCGGTCGAGCATTTCCCGCACAGTCACTGCCAGCTGCTTCAGCGAGAACGGTTTGGGCAGGAAACCGAACTTGGCATCCGCCGGCAGATTGCGCGCAAATGCGTCCTCCGCATAGCCCGATACGAAGATGAATTTCAGGTCCGGATAATTCTTGCGCAGTTCACGCAGCAGGGTCGGACCATCCATTTCCGGCATGACCACGTCGGAGACGACGATATCAACCTTGCCTTCAAGCTCTTCCATGATGTCGAGCGCCTCGACGCCGGAGCCGGCCTCGTGCACGGTATAACCACGCGTTTCCAGCATGCGCTTGCCGCCGCGACGGACTGCCTCCTCGTCTTCGACAAGAAGGACAACGGCGGAGTTCCCGGTCAGATCGACATCGGCATTTTCTTTCGCTGCATCGGCCTTCGGCGCTTCAGCAACGACTGCCGCTGCATTTTCGGAAGCCGCCGTTGCGACCACGGGTTCGGGAATGTGGCGCGGCAGGAAGATACGGAACGTCGTGCCAGTGCCGACTTCCGATTCGGGGTGGATATAACCGCCCGACTGCTTGACGATGCCATAGACCATGGAAAGGCCAAGACCGGTCCCCTTGCCCACTTCCTTGGTGGTGAAGAAAGGCTCAAAAATCTTGTCCATGATTTCGGGCGGAATGCCGGTGCCATTATCGGCCACTTCCACCATCACCATGTCTTCGTCCGGCAGGTCGGCGCCTGCGTATGCGCGTCCCTCTTCCGCCGTCACGTTGCGCGTGCGGATGGTGATGCGCCCGCCCTCCGGCATGGCGTCGCGCGCGTTGACGCAGAGATTGATCAGCACCTGCTCGAACTGCGACAGGTCGGTGCGCACCGGCCAGAGATCGCGGCCGTAATCGACATCGAGTTTGACGTTTGTCCCGGAAATCAGGCGATCCACCAGCATGCGCAGGTCACCGACGACATCGGTGAGGTTGAGCACGCTCGGGCGCATCGTCTGCTTGCGCGAGAAGGCCAAAAGCTGGCGCACCAGCACGGCGGCACGGTTGGCGTTGCGTTTGATTTCCATCAGGTCGGCAAAGCTGGCATCGGCCGGCCGCGCCTGCAGTAGCAGGTGGTCTGAGGACAGGAGGATGGCGGTCAGCACGTTGTTAAAATCGTGGGCGATGCCGCCCGCCAGCGTGCCCACGGCATTCATCTTCTGGGTCTGAGCCATCTGCGTTTCGAGCGCCTTCTGCTCGGTCGTTTCGAAGGCGTAGACGATAGCCACCTCTTCCGGTGCTTCGTCGCTTTCATCGATCACGGCATTGACGAAGAAGCGCACATAGCGGTTTTCGTCGCCCGGATGGCGGCTTTCGAGCGGTGCGATATCGCTCTGGCGATCCTTGGCCTCGGCCAGCGCATGGGTGAGCTGCGGCCGCACCGCCTCGTTGAAGATGGTTTCGAGCGGTGCGCCGGCTTCTGCCTCGTCACGCGACACGACGCCGGAAAACAGTTTCAGGAACGGTGCATTGACCCGGAGAATCTTGCCGTTGCCGTCAACGGAGGCGATCGCCATCGGCGTGTTGTTGAAGAAACGCGTGAAGCGCATGGCAGACGACGACAGGTCCGCCGCCTCACCTTTCGGCCGTGCCAGCACGATGGTACGGCTTTCGCCCGGCGCACCGTCGCGCGCCATGCTGACACTGTGCACGAGCCGAGCCGGCAGGCTCTGGCCGTTGGCGCGGCGCAGATCGAGGTCCAGCGTTTCCGTGCGCGTCTGGCCGGGAGTCGCCTGCACCGACTGGATCAGCGCCATGCCCTCGCCGGCCACGAGATCCGACATGGTCAGCGAACGCGGCACGAATTTGGTGAGGTCGTAACCCAGCCATTCCGCCAGCGTCGCGTTGAGATAAAAGATTTCGCCCTTGCGGCCGGCGGAAAAGAAACCGGCCGGCGCGTGATCGAGATAGTCGATGGCGTTCTGCAACTCGCGGAAAAACCGCTCCTGATCATCCCGTTCCGAGGTGATGTCGGTGATCTGCCAGATATCCAGGGGCTTTCGCGAGGAACCATTGGCAAGCAGCCGCGCCTTGAGGCGATACCAGTGTGCGCCGGAACCATTATTGCCCGGCCGGCCCAGCGGCTTCAGCAGGCGGAATTCCTCGTGCCCTTCGCGGCCTTCGCGCAATGCGGTGGTCAGCCGGTAAAGCGCCTCCGTCGATTCGCGATTTTTGGACAGGAGCGCTTCAAGCGACTGCGCCTGAGCTGCGCTGGTGGCGCCGGTAAGGCGGCCATAAGCGGCATTGGCATAAATGATGCGACCCTTGTCATCGGTGATCAGGATGCCGTCCGGGTGACTGCCGAGAAAACCGCGCGCCAGATCGTCCGACCGTGATTGCGGCATGACCTCGACCAGACCGATGACGGAAGAAACCAGAAAAAAGATGCCGACCATGGCCAGAATGCCGAGCACGCCCAGCACCATCTCGCTGTCGAGCGCCTCTTTGAAAACGACAAAGGAAATGGCTACCGCGATCAGGACCACGGCAAGGACGAGCAGCCGGATCACGGTTCCGCCGCGCGCTCCGTGTTCGACCAGCGGCGCGTCGTTGAGGCCGCTCTGCTGCATCTTCGTCATTCACCCTCTCATGTCGGCCAAGCGCCGCGCCCGAACAGTCGGCACGGATCGGAATCGGTCGGCTGCTCCTTCTTAGCAATTTGCGGCACCGGCAAAAAGCTCAGAAGACACAGAAACCCGTTGAATATCGAAGGGATGCGATTGCCGATCCTTGCTTTCGAACCATATTCCTGTCCCATGGTTCTAACATGTCACAGATTTGGCCTATGCCATGGTGATGACACAGCCGGTTTTTAACGACGGCGTCCCAATGCAATGGAGTGGCTAATGCCTGAAGGTATGTTCGGAGTGGAAACCAGCCAGATCGCCATCGCGGTGCTCGGTGTCGGCGCAGGTTTCCTCTGCCTGATCCTCGTGCTGTGGCTGATCCGCGGTCGTGGCGGCCCATCACCTTTCCTGCGCGGCGGCAAGAATCGCCAGCCGCGCCTGCAGGTTCTCGATGCTGCGGCCGTCGATACGCGCCGCCGCCTCGTTCTGGTGCGTCGTGACGATGTCGAGCACCTGATCATGATCGGCGGCCCCACCGATGTCGTCATCGAAAGCAGCATCGTCGATGGTCGCAGCCCGCCCTACCACACGATGATGAAAACCGTTTCGGAGCCGGAACCGGCGGCAATCGCCGCAACCGAAACGCCACGCGCGCCCGAAGCCGCCGGACGTCCGGCCGGCCTTTCTGCGCCGGATCGTCGGGTCGCAGAACCGGCCACCCCGGCAGCAAGACCCGAAAAGCCCGTCCGCACGGAAGCCAGGGAAGACTTCACATGGCTCGGCTCGGAGCCTGTCGAAATCTCGCCGGCTCCCAAGGTGGTAGAGCCTAACGTTCCGTCTGCGCCCGTTCCGCAGCCTGCACGCCGCCCGGAAGCGTCAAAGCCCGCCGAAGCAGCGGTCGCAGTTGCGCAAACCGCACCGATCCCGGTCGCGGCGGAACCCAAGGTGGTCGAGCCCAAAGCGCCGGAGACAAAGGCGCCGGACCTCCAGCCGAAGGCAGAATCACCTGCGACCGAACTGCCGCGTGTTGCCAATCCGGCCCCCGTCATCGATTTTCCAGCAGCCGAGCCACGCGTCGCCGCGACCGCTGCCGCGGCACCGGTTGCCACGCCTTTTGCTTCTGTCGCAGCAGCTCCGGCGGCTGCAGCAGTGATAGCGACACCGGCACCGGTCCGCAGCGAAACGCCAAGCGTAGCGACCATCGACGAAACGCCAAAACCACGCGAACCGCATTTCGAGATCGATCCGCCACAGATCAATCCGCCACGCGCGGCCAATGACGCCCCGTCGCTCGACGATGCCGTGGACCTGCTCGAGGCCGCGCGCGAGCGGGTGTTCCAGCACCCCCACGCCGAAGCAGCACCGTCAATCGCCATCGAGCCCGCAGCAGCGCCTCCTGCTCCCGTCGAGCGGCCAGCCGTTGCGGCAGCAATCTCGCCGGCGACAAATTTTGCGCCGCGCTCGCCCGCACCGGTCGCCGCGCCTGCAAAACCGCTCGGCTCCGACTTCGAACGTATTCTCGAAGAGGAAATGGCCAGCAATCTGGCCGGCGGAAATGCCGTTCCGGCCGTTGGTCCTGCAACGTCGAATGCGCCGTCGAGCCAGCTGCCGCGTCGCGATCCCGGCCTGCCACGCGTGACCGGCGCCACCCAGGAACCGGCACTGCAGAACGAGATCGCCCGCATTTTCGGCGAAATGTCGGTGACAAAGGACGACCGGTAGCATGAGCGCCAATATGGGCAGGTTCGCCTGCGCCTGCTGTGGCCATCTGACCATCGAGGACAGATTGAACTACGAAATCTGCCCGATTTGTTTTTGGGAAGAGGACGGTGCAGGTGGAGAAAATCCTGACGAGTTCAGCGGACCAAACGGAATGTCCGTCACCGACGGGAGACGGAACTACCAAGAATTTGGGGCCTGCGAACGCAGGCTGATAAATCATGTTCGAAAACCGACACCCGACGAATTGCCTGACAAGGCACCGAGATGACTGAAGATACGAGACTGCAAAACAAAAGGCGCGGAAAAATCCGCGCCTTTTGTTATTCTGTCTGTCAGGCAGTGTTTTGTGTTTCACCGCCGGTCACTGTCACTCGTCGCGATAAACCTTTTCGCGGCGCTCGTGGCGCTCTTGCGCCTCGATCGACAGGGTTGCGATCGGACGGGCGTCGAGACGCTTCAAGCCGATCGGCTCTCCGGTCTCCTCGCAATATCCGTATGTGCCTTCGTCGATCCGCTGAAGAGCGGAATCGATTTTGGAAATCAGCTTGCGCTGACGATCACGGGCACGCAGTTCAATAGCGCGATCGGTTTCGGAAGAGGCTCTGTCTGCTAAGTCTGGGTGGTTTGCGCTTTCTTCGGCCAGATGGCCCAGAGTTTCGCGCGCTTCTCTGAGGATGTCATTCTTCCAAGCGATCAACTTGGCCCGAAAGTAGGCCTTTTGTCGCACGTTCATGAACTCGTCTTCTTCCGAAAGGACGAAGCTGCTAAGATCGATCTTCTCACTCAACGCGATTTCTCCTGAAGAACAGAACTTATGCGGCGCTCTATATCCCTAGGGTGGCAGCTATTCAAGTCTGATACGTGCCGTTAAGGCATTTTTAAAACTGACGCAAAAATCGGCTAAACGGCTAATTTTAAAGCATTTCCAATCGTCGATTCGGAAAATACCCTCCCCTGTCAACCCGCAACCAACCTGTGCATGACGGACAGTTGACGCGGATCGCAACAAGGCGCTACGCCTTTAACGCACGCGTTTTGACCCGCAGAGGCCTCCATGACGATCATCGAACCGCCACCCTCGCGAATCTATCTCCTGCGTCACGCCCATGCCGCGCAGGCGCAATCCGGCCAGCGCGATTTTGACCGTGAATTGGACGACCGTGGATACGGAGAGGCCGAACTGGTCTGCGAAAAGGCTGTGGATAAAGGCTATCGGCCGAACCTCATCCTGTCTTCCACCGCCGCGCGCTGCCGCCAGACAGCAGATGCCATGCATCGCGCCATGGCGGGTGAATGCATCCTGGAGGCAGTAGACGAGATTTATAACGGCACATCGGAAACCTACCTGGCGCTTCTGGCCGGGCAGGCGCCATCGCCTTCCGTGATGCTGGTGGGGCACAACCCCACGATAGAGGAAACGCTGGATCGCCTTATAGGACGTGAACAGTTGCGCGTGGCAATCCCGACCGGTTATCCCACTGCAGGTTTCGCCGTTCTTGACCATGCCGGCGAGAACTGGGTTCTTCGGGATTTTCTCGTGAGTTGACGGCGGTCCGCACGGGCGCTCTCCACTTTCGGGCATGATCCGAAAGGTGCTGTTCTTTCTTCCGGCATTTTCCCTCCCTATATGCACAGCGGGCATCGACGTAAGGTGCCGCCAGCAACCGGGATCACGCCTTGCCGCCTTCTCTGACCAGTTTCACCGACGACGCCCGCATCGCCTTCGACACGCTGACGGATCGCGCCACCGGCCTCGTCAATCCGACCTTGCGATTGGGCGTTACCGGCCTGTCGCGGGCAGGCAAGACGGTTTTTATTTCCTCGCTCGTCCACAATCTCTTAAATGGCGGCCGGCTGCCGCTGTTCGAACCGGTGCGCTCCGGCCGTGTCTCCTCCATTCGGCTCGAGCCGCAGCCGGACGATGCGATCCCGCGTTTCCAATACGAGGATCATATCCAGGCACTGGTGCGTGAACGCATCTGGCCGGATTCAACCCGCGCCATTTCTGAACTGCGCATCACGCTGGATTATCAGAGCGCCAGCGGCTGGAACCGGATGTTTTCGCCCGGTCGCCTGTCGATCGATATCGTCGATTATCCCGGGGAATGGCTGCTCGACCTGCCACTTCTGGCGCAGGACTACAAAACCTTCTCCGATAATGCCGTCACGCTCGCCCAAAGTGGCGTGCGCGCTGAGTTGGCGCGCGAATGGCTCGGCCTTGCCGCCAGCATCGACATGGAAGGCCCGGCCGACGAAATGACGGCACGCCGGCTTTCCGAAAGTTTTGCCTCCTATCTGAAAGCCTGCAAATCCGACGAGCGTTCGCTCTCGACACTGCCGCCCGGCCGTTTTCTCTTGCCCGGAGAACTCGATGGCTCACCGGCACTCACCTTCGCGCCGATGCCGAACGTGCCCGACACGCGCCCCGAAAAAGGTTCACTGCGGGCGATGATGGAGCGCCGCTTCGAGGCCTATAAGAGCGTGGTCGTCAAACCGTTCTTCCGCGAACATTTCGCCCGCCTTGACCGGCAGATCGTCCTTATCGATGCGTTACAGGCCGTCAATCGCGGTCCGGAAGCGGTTCAGGATCTCGAACGCGCGCTCGCTGATGTACTGGCCTGTTTCCGCCCCGGCACCAACTCCTTCCTGAGTTCGCTGCTCGGCCGCCGGATCGACCGGGTTCTGGTCGCCGCCACCAAGGCCGACCATCTGCATCACGAAAGCCATGACCGTCTTCAGGCCATCACGCGTCGCCTCGTTGATCGCGCCATCCACCGCATCGGCATGACCGGCGCCGGGATCGACGTGATGGCGCTGGCCTCCGTGCGTGCCACCCGTGAGGCCACAGTGCGCGAGGATGGGCACCTGCTTCCGGTGATCACCGGCACACCGATGCCGGGCGAGCGGATCGGTGACGAAATTTTCGACGGCATCAGGAAAACAGCGATATTTCCCGGTGACTTGCCGGAGAATCCGGAAGCGTTTTTCTGCGACATCGACGGTTCGAATGAAAAAACGGCTCTACCCGACTTGAATATCGTACGTTTTCGCCCTCCCTCGGTCGAGGAAAACACTGGCGGCATCGCCTTGTCCGTGCCGCATATCCGCCTCGACCGCGCCATGCAGTTCCTGTTCGGAGACCGTCTCGCATGACATCATCAGACGATCGGAACAATCGCCCATCGCCTTCGGGCACATCGCGCCGTCGCCCCACGGCCTATGCCGTCGAGGGAGAGCGCGACATGCCATTGGCTGTCAGCCGCCCGCCGCGCAGTTTTGACGACGGTTTTACCGCCACCGCGGATGCCGATGATCCGTTTCTGGGCGCGGGCGAAGGCGATCTCGCGGACGTGCCGGTCGCCCTGCCCCGTCGCCACGGCTTTTCCTTCGGCAAGCTTGCTGCCGGCGCCTTTGGCGTATTCGCCTCCTTCGCTTTCGGTCTGTGGGCAGACAGCGTCATCCGCGATCTTTTTTCCCGATCCGACTGGCTGGGTTATACGGCCATCGGCATCCTCTCCGTGGCCCTCGCCGCTCTCGCCGTCGTCGTTGGCCGCGAAATGCTTGGCCTGATGCGCATCGGCGCCGTGCAGTCGCTCAAGGCTGATGTCGCCGCCATCGAGAGCGGGACCGATTCAGCCACTGGCGCCAAATCAGCCCGTGCTCTGGTCAGCCGTCTCACAACGATCCTTTCCCATCGTGCCGAAACAGCGCGGGGACGCGCCGCCCTAGATGCGACCAAGGACGACATCATCGACGGCACGCATTATCTCGATCTCGCCGAGCGCGAACTGATGACGCCGCTCGACCGCGAAGCCCGCCTGCTGATTCTCGCCGCCTCCAAGCGTGTGTCGGTGGTCACGGCGATCAGCCCGCGCGCCGTTGTCGATCTCGCCTATGTGCTGTTCGAAGTTTCGCGTCTGGTGCGCGCCATGGCCGAACTTTATGGCGGCCGTCCCGGCACGCTCGGCATGTTCCGATTGTTGCGCGATGTCATTGCCCACCTTGCGGTCACCGGCTCGATTGCGGTCGGCGACAGCCTTGCCCAGCAGGTTCTCGGCCATGGTCTGGCAGCCCGGCTTTCCACCCGACTCGGTGAGGGTGTGATCAACGGACTGCTCACCGCCCGCATCGGCATCGCCGCAATGGACCTTTGCCGTCCATTGCCTTTTCGGGCGCTGAAACGCCCCGGAATTGGGGATTTTATGGGCGATATCGTTGCGACCTCAAAACCCAAAGACCTGTCCTGACACAGGTCGCAGCGACCAAAAGAAACCACTCATTAACCATCCTTCGCTAATTTGCGGGCTCTACCAGTTGGCCTTTGCCAGGGATATTTTGAATGGTTTCGCGCATCTTCTCGCTGTTCGGTGGCTTTGCCGTCGCCATCTCCGTCGCCACGGTTGCGATGGCTCCTGAGGCTGACGCCGCTTCGCGCGATCAGGTCTTTTTCGAAAGCGCCGCCGGCAGCTGGAAAGGTCCGGGCGAAATCGTCGCCGGCAAATACAAGGGCACCAAGTTCACCTGCAACCTGATCGGCGAAGCCACCAATGATGGCGATGCCGGCCTGAAACTCGATGGCACCTGCCGCGTCGGCGTGTTCAAGCAGCCGATGAACGCCACCATCGTCAAGACGGCCAAGGGTTACACCGGCAAGTTTCTCGATGGCGCAGAAGGCAAGGGTCTCGATATCACCACCGGGTCGCTCAACGGCGAGCGCATCGTGCTCGGCATCAACCGCGCCAAGCTCAATGGCGCCATGGTCGCCAGCATGAAGAGCGACAACGACATGAACATCACCATCTCGGTGAAGGTCGAGGAACAGATGATCCCGGTCATCGGAATGACGCTGACCCGTGATCTCGACCAGATCGCCGTCGGCTCGATCAAGAAATGATCAGCGCCACCAGTCGCGGTTTTCATCCGCGACAGTAATGCCATCGACAGTCACGAGGGCGAGCCAGGATGACACCGGCTTGCCCTTCACTATGAGGTCGTCAGCAATATCTGCAAGCGGCATCAGCACGAAGGCGCGTTCCGTCATGCGCGGATGCGGCAGTTGCAGGGGCTGTGTATCCCGCTCCACATCGCCATAGGTCAGCACGTCGATATCGATCGTCCGCGGCCCCCAGCGCTCCACGCGCTCCCGCTTCATGCCCTTTTCGATCGAAAGGCCGGTCGCTAGCAGATTTTCCGGCGCAAGGGTGGTTTCGATCAGTGCGCAGCAGTTGAAGAAATCGGCCTGATCGGTCTTGCCCCAGGGTGGCGTCATGTAAAGTTTTGATACCGCCAGCACACGACAGTCGTCGCGCTCGTCCAGCAGCCGTAACGCCTGCGCCATCAAGGCTTTCGGGTCACCAATATTGCCACCGAGACCGAGCGTTGCTTTCTGCCACGTGGTATCAGGGTCGGTGCTCAACGCGCACCTCCACATAATCGAGAATGCCGGGGATCGGCACGCTTGGCTTGCGCACCGCGATTGCAGCGCGCCTGATCTGCGGGAACCGCTTGCACAGTGCCAGCGCAATATCCCGCGCCAAGGCCTCGATCAGGTAACGGCGCTGTCCCGTCACCACCTCCTCGATCACTTCGAAGGCAATTCCGTAGTGAACGGTATCGTCGATCTGATCGGTCGACAACGCCTCACCGCCCTCGACCTCCAGCTCCGCATCGACGAAAAAACGCTGACCGAGACGCTCCTCCTCGCTCAGCACACCGTGGCGGGCAAAAAACGAACAGTTTTTCAGGTAGATCGTATAGAGCGTCATGACTTTTCCTCCGCGCTATCGCCGCCTCCGGCAGAGCGTGCCGCAAGTATAGCATCCGCCACGCGAAGCGCATCGCGATTGGCAGCCACGTTATGAACCCTGAAAACATGTGCGCCCGCGAGCCTCAAAACGGCGGTTGTCGCCGCAGTACCGACGTCGCGTTCATCGGCACGCTCACGACCGGTCATCGAACCGATGAAACGCTTGCGCGACGTGCCGATCAGGAACGGCAGATCCAATGCGTGCAATTCCGCAAAACGCGCCATCAGTTCCGCCTCATCCTCGCGGGTTTTCGCAAAACCGAATCCCGGATCAAGCATGACCGTGCTCCTGTCGATGCCGGCGGCATCGGCAATCTGCAGGGCCTTTTTGAAGAACAGGACCTGGTCTGCAATCACGTCCGAAAGCTTTTCCGCCTCGCGACCACGGCCCGTATGCATGATGCAAAGCCCTGCCCCGGCTTCCGCCGCGATATCGGCGATCGCCGGATCATGGCTCAGGCCATAGACATCATTGATGATGTGCGCTCCGGCTTTCACCGCGGCCCGTGCGGTCGCGCCGCGATAGGTATCGATCGAGATCAGCACGTCCGTCTCGGCAGACAGCCGTTCGATAACCGGCAGCACGCGGCGTTGCTCTTCGGCCTCGCTGACCGGATCGGCACCGGGACGGGTAGATTCGCCACCGACATCGATGATCGTCGCGCCTTCGGTTATGCAGACCTTCGCATGCGCAACGGCGGCTTCGACGCTATCGTGGCGTCCGCCGTCGGAAAAACTGTCAGGTGTGACGTTGACGATCGCCATCAGATGGCCGCCGGCTGCCAGATCGAGCGAGCGGCCGGAGCCGACCCGCCAGGCGCGATTGCCGGAAATGTTGTTGCCGAGGAGACTCACGGTCGTCCCAATCCTTGCATTGTACACGTAAAATTGCGCCAATTCTGTTGCGCTTGGCAGGGCTATGCCTCAAGCTTTGCCTCAGTTCAATCTGACAGGCCCCGAGAATACTATTGATGCGCAGCTTTTGCCGTTCGCCCCGGGTGCAGGTCATCACGACAGCAACGACGCTGGCGCTGCTGCTGGCTTTTGCATCTCCTTCGCAGGCGCAACCGCTCGTCACCAAAACCTATTCCTATTTTTCGATCGGCGGCAAGACGGCGGAAGATCTCGACAGCGAGCTAGAGCGTCGCGGTCCGCTCACCCGCCATACCGGTGCCCGCCATCCCGGTGCCACCGAGATCAAGTTCGGCGGCGAGGTCAGTTATGTGGAGCGCGGCGGCCGGTGCTCGATCGGCGCCGTCAAGGTCACGGTTCGCACCCACATCATCCTGCCGCGCTGGAAAAACCGCCGCTCCGCCACCGGTACGCTGGCAACCATCTGGGACACGCTTTCGGCCGACATCAAGCGGCACGAGGAACGTCACGCGGAAATTGCCCGCACCCACGCCCGGACACTCGAGGCCAAGCTGCGCGCCATCCGCCCGGCCGGCAACTGCGATACGCTGGAAAGACGCGTCGGCGAAATCAGCCGCGAAGCAATAGAAAAGCATGATGCCGATCAGGTCCGTTTCGACATGATCGAATCGTCCAACTTCGACAGCCGTATCATGCGGCTTTTGAAAAACCGTGGTGCCACCGCGCAATAACGATACCCGGTATCGTTCTATTGGCGAGATCCGCCGGCCATCATCCGTGAAATTTCGTCGCACTGGAACCGAACCCGCAGGTTCGGCGTTGCCTCGCCACGTTGGCGCGAGCACAAATCCGCCACGTCCGAGTCGCCCTTCAAGGCGGTTAGAAACTTGATATCACGCAAATGTTGCCTTGCAGCAGTTTTACATACAGACTAACACGTATGTAAATTGCCGTCCTTGGGTTTATGGGGTTCTCTATGCGAATGAAACTGCCCGTCGCTGGTCTGTTGCTTGCCAGCATTTCTGTTCTTGCCGCCTGCCAGAAGGAAGATCAGGCGGCAGGGGCACCCCCTGCCCGTCCGCCGTCTGCCGTCGGCATCATCACCGTCCAGCCGGAAACCCTGCCGATCAACAGCGACCTTCCGGGCCGCATCGCCCCGACCCGGCTTGCCGAGGTGCGTCCACGTGTGTCCGGCATCATTGTCGAGCGCGTGTTCGAACAGGGATCGCTGGTCAAGGAAGGCGATGTGCTTTACCGCATCGATCCGGCACCGTTCCAGGTCGAACTCGATCGCGCCGAGGCGACGTTGCGCAGCGCCGAAGCCCAACAGCTTCAGGCCCGCCAGACCGCCGACCGCCAGACGCAGTTGAGCAAGTCCAATGTCGCGTCCCGCGCCGAATTCGACACCGCCGTCGCGCAGCTCGCACAGGCCGACGCACAGGTGCAGGTCGCCCGCGCCGGCGTCGCCTCGGCAAAGCTCAGCCTGCAATATGCCAATGTTACCGCACCGATTTCCGGGCGCATCGGCCGCGCGCTGATCACCGAAGGTGCGTTGGTCAGCTCGAGCGGTTCGGAAAACCTCGCCACCATTCAGCAGCTCGACCCGATCTACGCCGACTTCACCCAGCCGGCCGCCGATCTCGTACGCCTGCGCCGCGCCCTTCAGGACGGCAAGCTGATGACCGGCCCGAACGAAGCCAAGGCACAGCTGATGCTGGATGACGGTACGCCTTATCCGCAGGAGGGACGCCTCCTGTTCTCTGAAGCCGCGGTTGACGAAACCACCGGCCAGGTCACCCTGCGTGGCGAATTCCCTAATCCAGATGGCGATCTTCTGCCGGGCATGTATGTGCGCGTACAGATCGAACAGGGTCTGGAACGCGATACGTTTGCAGTGCCGCAGCAGGCCATTCAGCGTGATGCCGGTGGCAAGGCCAGCCTTCTCGTCGTTGGTGCCGAAGATAAGGTCGAGCAGCGCCCGGTCACAGTCGGTCGAGCACTCGGTGAACGCTGGGTCATCTCCGCCGGCCTGAAGGGCGGTGACCGCGTCATCGTCGATGGTTTCCAGAAGACCGGCCCCGGCGCCACCGTCAAGCCGCAGCCATGGTCGCCGGAAAAGCCGGCCACCGAAAAGGCAGCGGACGGCGCAAACAACGCCGCGGCCGGCGATGCCGCCAAGCCTGCCGGCGCTGAAAACCCTGGCGCCGAAAAGTCTGAGAATGCCGACAAGCCGGCAGAGCCCGCGAAGCAGTAAGGACCCGGTTTCATGGCACGTTTCTTCATCGACCGGCCTATCTTTGCGTGGGTCGTCGCAATCTTCATCATGCTGGCGGGTGTGATCACCATCCCGATGCTGCCGATCGCGCAGTATCCGAATGTCGCACCACCGCAGATCACCGTTTCCACCAACTATCCCGGCGCTTCGCCTGAAGATATCTATCAGGGCGTGACACGTCCGATCGAAGAGGAACTGAACGGCGTTCCGGGCCTCATCTACTTCGAATCGCAGTCGGAATCCTCCGGTCGCGTGTCGATCAACGTCACGTTCGCACCCGGTACCAATATCGGCGAAGCGCAGGTCGAAGTGCAGAACCGCATCGCCCGCGCCGAGCCGCGCCTGCCGAGCGCCGTGACCTCGCAAGGTCTGCGCGTCGAACAGGCCGGCACGTCGTTCCTGATGGTCGTGTCGCTGACGTCCACCGACGGTCAGACAGACGCGATCGGCCTTGGCGACTATCTGCAGCGCAATGTCATCGGTGAAATCCGCCGCGTGCCGGGCGTGGGTAGCGCCCAGCTGTTCGCCAGCCAGCGTTCCATGCGTATCTGGATGGATCCGGACAAGATGGTCGGCCTCAGCCTGACGGCTGCCGATGTTACGGCAGCCATTACCGCGCAGAATGCACAGGTCGCAGCCGGCCGTATTGGTGCAACCCCGAACCCGATCGGCCAGCAGATTTCGGCAACGATCAACGTTCAGGGCCAGCTGACCAATCCCGAGCAGTTCGGCTCCATCGTGCTGCGCGCCAATCCCGACGGCTCATCGGTGCGTCTGCGCGATGTCGCCCGCATCGAGGTTGGAGCGGAAAGCTACAACTTCTCCTCCCGCCTGAACGGTCAGCCGAGTGCCGCGATCGGTGTGCAGCTGTCGCCCACCGGTAACGCGCTTGCAACGTCGGAAGGCGTCAAGCAGATCATGGAGGAACTGAAGGAATATTTCCCGGCCGGCGTCGAATACGAGGTGCCGTATGACACCAGCCCGTTCGTGGAAGTCTCCATCGAGAAAGTCATCCACACGCTGATCGAGGCGATGATCCTCGTTTTCGTGGTGATGTTCATCTTCCTGCAGAATTTCCGCTACACCGTCATTCCGGCACTGGTCGTGCCGGTGGCGCTGCTTGGAACCTGCGCGATCATGTTTGTCGCCGGCTTCTCGATCAACGTTCTCACGATGTTCGCCATGGTTCTGGCAATCGGCATTCTCGTCGACGACGCTATCGTCGTCGTTGAAAACGTCGAACGCATCATGGCCGAGGAAAAACTGTCGCCGAAGGAAGCGACACGCAAGGCCATGGGCCAGATTTCCGGCGCCATCATCGGCATCACCATGGTTCTGTCCGCGGTGTTCATCCCGATGGCCTTCTTCCCCGGCGCTGTCGGCATCATCTACCAGCAGTTCTCCCTGACCATGGTCGTGTCGATCCTGTTCTCAGGCTTCCTCGCCCTGTCGCTCACACCGGCGCTCTGCGCCTCGTTCCTGAAACCCGTCGCTCATGATCATCATGACAAGAAGGGCTTCTTCGGCATGTTCAACCGTGGCTTCGACAAGGCGTCGCACGGTTATTCGGGCGGCGTTGCCAAGATCATCAAGCGCTCCGGCCGCTTCATGATCATCTATCTGGCGCTGCTGGTCGGTCTCGGCTGGGCCTATATGCAGCTTCCGAGCTCGTTCCTGCCCAACGAAGACCAGGGTTTTCTGATCGTCGACGTCCAGGCACCGGCGGAAGCCAGCACCGACCGCACGACGGAAGTCATCTCGCAGATCGAGAAAATCGCTCTGCAGGAAAAGGCCGTCGAGCGCATCATCGCCATCAACGGCTTCTCCTTCTCGGGTTCCGGCCAGAATGCCGGCCTCGCCTTCATCACCCTGAAGGACTGGGATGAGCGCGGACCTGAAGATTCGGCCGACGCGCTTGCCGCCCGCATCAACGGCCAGATTTTTGGCCTGCGTGATGCGATCGCCTTCTCTCTGTCGCCGCCGCCCATTCAGGGTCTCGGCAACTCGTCGGGCTTCACCTTCCGTCTGCAGGACCGTTCCGGTCAGGGCCAGGCGGCACTCGGTGCGGCACGCGACCAGCTGATGGCGGAGGCAAACAAGAGCCCGATGCTGGCAGGCCTGCGTATCGAAGGCATGCCGGATGCGGCCCAGGTCAACCTGCTGATCGACCGCGAAAAGGCCAACACCTTTGGTGTGACCTTCTCGGACATCAACTCGACGATCACCGCCAATCTCGGCTCGTCTTATGTCAACGACTTCCCCAATAGCGGCCGCATGCAGCGCGTCACCGTTCAGGCGGAAGGCAACCAGCGCATGAAGACCGAAGACCTGCTGAAGCTGAACGTTCGCAATGCCAGCGGCGGCATGGTGCCGATGTCCTCGTTTGCCACGGCGGAATGGGTCCGCGGCCCCTCGCAGGTGATCGGTTACAACGGCTATCCGTCGATCCGTATCGCCGGTCAGGCCGGCCCGGGTTATTCCTCGGGTGACGCCATCGCCGAAATGGAACGTCTCGCCAATCAGCTGCCCTCCGGCTTCGGTTACGAATGGACCGGCCAGTCGCTGCAGGAAATCCAGTCGGGCTCACAGGCACCGGCGCTGATCGCGCTGTCCATCCTGTTCGTCTTCCTGCTCCTGTCGGCGCTCTACGAAAGCTGGTCGATCCCGCTCTCGGTCATGCTCGTCGTACCGCTCGGTGTCATCGGCTCGGTTGCGGCCGTTACGTTGCGCGGCATGCCCAACGACGTCTACTTCCTCGTCGGCCTGATCACCATCATCGGCCTGTCGGCGAAGAACGCCATCCTGATCATCGAGTTCGCCAAGGACCTGCGTGCCGAAGGCATGAGTGTCTTCGACGCGACCGTGGAGGCAGCGCATCTGCGCTTCCGCCCGATCCTGATGACGTCGCTCGCCTTCACGCTCGGTGTTGTCCCGATGGCGATCGCGACGGGCGCGAGTGCGGCGAGCCAGAACGCCATCGGTACCGGCGTTCTCGGCGGCATGATCTCGGCAACCATTCTGGCGATCTTCTTTGTGCCTGCCTTCTTCGTCTTCATCATGCGGCTTTTCTCCAAGAACGCCCGCCAGGAGCCGTTGGAAGCCAGCAAGAAGAAAGAAGACACCAGCACGGCACACTGACACGTCACCGAAGCTGAGGCTTCGATGACGGCGAATGCTGGCTCGTTGTTCGGGGCGCTCTTTCACGGGCGCCCCGAAAGCCGGCGGAAGGAGGAGACATGAGACGGACCAAAGCGGAGGCAGCGGAAACCCGCGCAGCGATTCTCGAATCGGCCGAAAGAATGTTTTTCGAAAAGAGCGTCGGGTCGACCACGCTCGATGAGATTGCCGCAGCCGCCGGAGTTACCCGCGGTGCCGTCTACTGGCATTTTTCCAGCAAGACAGACATTTTTCTTGAACTTTACAATACGTTCCGGCTGCCTCTTCTCAACATGCTGGAACTGCGTGATCCATCCTGCTGCGGTATGGATGCGCTGACTATGATCGAGGATTCCGCCTGCGAATGGATGCAGGTGATGGCAACCGACCAGCAGAGGCAGCGCATGCTGACGATTTTGCTGCGGACCAATTTCACCGAGGAATTCGCGCCCGTCCAGCAGGCGATGAAGGAACTCGAAGAACTGCACAACAGGCAATTGGAACAGATCCTTCAGCGCGCACAGGCCAATGGTAAGCTTGCATCCGGCTGGACGCCCGCCTCCGCCTGCCTTGCGGTCAAGTGGATGATCAAGGGCATCTGCTGGGACTGGCTGCTTGGGGGCCGCAATTTCGACTTGGATCGCGAAGGCTGCGGCTGTGTGCGTCGCCTCTTCGCCAGCTTTCGCAACCCGCTCTCCGAGCGCCGGCAGGCGACAGCCTGACATTGGGCTGCCTCAAAACAGGACTGCGCAGGTCAATCCGCCAGTTTCGACCGCAATTTGAAACTTACGCGAGCCTTTCCTTTCCTGCAATCAATCAGAGGTAATTTCTTCGGCTGGCATATTTCAACGATTGCTTATATTATTGGTTTCAGTTGATCGGGTTTCCAATCCTGCGGCGCCAAGCAAGGCGGTGCGAACGCGCAGCAGGTGCGCCGATCCTGATAACCGACAGTCGGTTTCGGATCGTGCGCCATTCTTCTGGCCTGTGACAGGGCTTTGTACGGTGTTCTCCCGGTGCGTCCCATTGCTGCTGGTGTTCCCTCCCTCGCCGACAGTGACGTACCTACCTCAAGCCTCGCTCCGCTTCGGCGCAGCGAAGCATTTTTTTGCGCGATAAACTTGCAGATAGGCTGGCAAGCAAACTCACAGCGCGCACCGAGTTGCTTTTGCTTGCCATACTCTACCCATGCGTGTATCGTAGTTTTCGTTTACATTCGGGGGGATGTCATGACGAAACGAACGCTTACAGTCCTATGTGTTCACGGCCTCGGCAATCAGGCGGCATCAGGATGGAAGGAGGCCTGGCCCACCGCCATTCGCGACGCTTTCCCGGTGACGGACGAGATCGATCTGGCGTTTCAGTTTGTCAGTTATGACGACATCTTTGCGGAAACAGATCGCACGGCCCTCGATTACGTCGTCGCGATCGGCAAGCTGCTCAAAAGTGGCGCCGGCGCGATTGGCGGCAGACGCGGTATATTGACGGGGCTGTCGGAGCGGCTGCGATGGACGGCAGGTTATGTCGTCGCCTGGGTGGAGGACGTCAAGTTTCAGGCCGCAACCCGTGAACGTGTGCTGACGGCCGTGAAAATGACCAAACCCGATATCATCGTGGCGCACAGCCTGGGTTCGCTGATCACTTACAATGCATTCAGCCATGCAGACGCCAGACAGGAGCAGATCGCCGAGGTTCTGCAAAAAGCGCATTATGTCACTTTGGGCTCGCAGATTGGCAACCCGTTTGTCGTCGGCAATCTCACCAATGGCCGCATCGTGCCGCTCAACGTTGCGTTCTGGCATCATCTTTTCAACATCCATGATGATGTCTTCACGGCACCGATCCGGCTCTGGGCCATGTCGAATTTTCGCCAGACGGATACACCTTTTGACGACCCGGGCATGACCGATCACGCCGCCACGAGCTATTTCAAAAATCCGGCGACGATCGAGAATGTATGGCGGACCATTGCCAAGGCATCGCTGCCGCAACCCGGCCGCAAAACCGCCGTTCGCGACCTGACAGCACCTCGCGCCCAAAAAGCGCCCGGTACGACCCGGAAAGCTTTGCTTGTCGGCATCAACGACTATCCGACGGCTTCACAGAAGCTGGAGGGTTGTGTGAACGACGTCTTCACGATGAGCGCCGTCTTACAGCAATGCGGTATGCCAGCCGATGCGATCCGCGTGTGCCTTGATGACAGAGCCACCGCAGACGGCATCATGACGCGTCTCAAATGGCTGCTTGACGATCCCAAGCCAGGAGACGAGCTGATCTTTTACTACAGCGGCCACGGTGCGCGTGTGCCGGAATATGGCGAGAATACCGAACCCGATCATCACGTCGAGACGCTGGTGCCCTGGGATTTCGACTGGACGCCGGAGAAATACATTTCAGACGATCAGATTTTCGATTTGTACAGCCAGTTACCCTATGATTGCCGTCTGATCATGATCTTCGATTGCTGCCATGCGGGCGGCATCCATCGCGACTCTGGCGCACGGCCGCGCGGCATTTCTCCGCCGGACGACATTCGCCATCGCGAACTGAAATGGGACAGCAGAACGGAAATGTGGGTCGCCCGTGACTTCGCGCGCATCAATGACAAATTCACCCGCGACAAGCATGCAGCCGTCGACTATTACGGCAACAACGGCGCCACCGAGAGACTGGGCCGGGCAGGCATGCTAAGGCGACTTTCCGACAGCCAGTACGAACGTCTGAAAAAGACCGACGCGGAACTTGCGCGCGGGCCCTATCTTCCCGTCATTATCGAGGCATGCCGTGAAGAGGAATTTTCATACGAATACCGTCACGGCGCAACCAGCCATGGCGCCTTCACGTTCAGTCTCGCCAATATTCTGAGACGGTCGTCCAACCGCGATGAAAAACTGACACTTCGTGACCTGGTCAAACACACCCACGATCAGTTGGCCGATCTCGGATACGACCAGAAGCCGACCATTCTCGGTCCGAATTTCCGGCTGGATCAGGAGATCCCGTGGACGAACGCATTCAGCCCTGGCGCTCGGGCACGCTGACCACCAGCCCGTCAAGGGCCGCCGTCATCTTGATCTGACAGGAAAGCCGCGAAGTCGGGCGAAGATCGAAGGCGAAGTCCAGCATGTCCTCTTCCATCGGCTGAGGCCCACCGACGGCTTCCGTCCAGGCATCGTCGACATAGACATGACAGGTGGCACAGGCGCAGGCGCCGCCGCATTCGGCATCAATGCCGGGCACGGAATTGCGCACGGCGTTTTCCATCACCGTCGAGCCTTCAGCGGCATCGAGTTCGAAACGGGTTCCGTCGAAGGCAACGATGGTGAGTTTGGTCATGATCTGCGTATCCGGACTTGAGGAGCGATGCAAAACGCATCTCTTCTGACAAAACGTTTTGCCAGTCAACAACGGCCGCAGATCTGGCAGGCCCGAAGCGCCGTGTTTTCGGCGCCTTCGGGGCATTTAGGCCACGCTCAACGGCACAGCTTGTTGATGAAGTTTTCCGCCTCGATCACCGCCGCACCGAAAAGCGCGAGCGACGCTGCGTCGGTCTTGCCTGCTTCGATCTCACCGGCAATCGCCGCCACCTTGAAAGCTCCGACGGCGTTGGCCGCGCCCTTGATTCGATGGGCCACGGTCGAAGCCGGAATGGCCGCCATCGTTATCTCGGTGAGCGCCGCCCTCGCCTGCCGCGCAAACAGCGACAGGATCTCGACTTCGAGGTCCTTGTCACCCATGGTCTGGCGTGCAAGATGAACGAGATCAATCGGACGTGATGCGGACGGTCCACCATCTGTCGCAATCTCGGGCAGTTCGAAGGCCAATCCGGCAGCAGGCATAAGCGTCTTTCCTGTTCTACGGTGTGTCGTATGTCCCGACAATGGCGGGCGAAAATGGCTATCCACCTAAATTCCGGCGCAATCGCGACGGTATTTCTGCAGTCATGGTTAATTTGGACTAACCCTCGTGTTTTGAAGGGCTTTTGCGTCTCGATATGGTATAAATTCTGTTAACAAGGAAGCACTTGGCGGCCGGCTTGCCTACCCCGAATTGTATCGGAACCGGGAATGTGCCAGTAAAATACACTTGGCATGAGCGTGTGCCCCGGTTTCGGCCGATTTTTCACGCAACGGAAGGCGGCTCGGTAAGCATTCGTTATCATCCCTTTGAAATGAAAGCATTCCGGACCGAAATAAAATAGGACGATCCGATCGCCGATATCCCTCGGCGGCGGTTTCAACCGACAGGCATGACCACCCGTACCCATTTGCATGCGGCACCGGGTCGGATGGTATGACCGGTGTTAGTAACGAGGCGTAACCGCATGGTGAAGAACAACAACAGCGATGCGATCGACGAAACCGCGTTTCAGGCGCTGGAAGATGCGCTGAACAACGATTTCGAAGACGATCTGAAGCCTCGCTCTGGCTCCACTTCCCAAGCGCGGGAGAAGTCTGTGTCCGAAAAGCCGCAGCAGTCCAAGCAGCCCCAGTCCGGTGAGCGCGAGACATCGCCCCGCGAAAAGCAGGCCGTTGCCCGCCAGGCGGAAGTCCGCAAGGCCGCGGCCGAACAGGCGCGCCCGGCAGCTGCGGAGCCGACGGCACCGAAATCGCCCACATTCGCACCGGCCAATGATGCCAGCCGTCGCCCGACCGCCGCCCTTCTGCGCACGCTCGATGGCGGCGCCATGCGCGCAGCACTGCGCAACTCCACCATTCTTTCCACTCTCTGGGCGGTCGGCGGCCTCGGTCTCGGCCAGTTGATCTACGGTTCGCAGATCTGGCGCTTCACATCCGTCGAGCAGGTCCTCGAAACGCCGGGCGTTGTCGCCATCGGCGTCGGCATCTTTGTGCCGATCATGCTGTTCTACGCTTTCTCGATCATGATGGCGCGCGCGCATGAACTGCGCACCGCCGCCCGTTCCATGGCCGAGGTGGCGCTGCGCCTCTCCGAGCCGGAAACCATCGCTACCGACCGCATCATGTCGGTCGGTCAGGCTGTTCGTCGCGAAGTCATGGCGATGAACGAAGGCATCGAGCGCACCATCGCCCGCGCAACGGAGCTCGAAACCCTCGTCCATTCCGAGGTCAATGCGCTTGAGCGCAGCTATGCAGACAATGAACTGCGCGTGCGCGGCCTCGTCCACGAACTCGGTTCAGAGCGCGACGCCATCGTCAACCATGCCGATCGCATCCGCGCCTCCATCGTCGGCGCGCATGACCAGCTCAAGGAAGACCTGTCGCTTGCGACCGAAGAGATTTCGGTCCGCCTCGCCACGTCCGGCGAAGCCTTTGCCTCGATGATCGAAACCCGCGCAGCGACCCTGATGGAACGCTCGAGCGCAGCCGGCGAAGCGCTGGGCTCACTGCTGACGGCCAAGACCGACACGATGATCCAGACCCTGCAGGCCTCCGGCAAGCAGCTGGCCGGTGAATTCGACGTTCGCCTCGATGACCTGTCGAAGACGCTTACGGAACGCGGTGAGGATCTGCTCGGCCAGTTCGAGACACGCGCCTCGACCCTCGACGCCAATACCGAAAAGCTGAATGCGGCGCTTGCCGACCGCACCCGCCAGCTCAACGAGACGCTGGTCGCCCGCACCCGCGAAATCACCGAGGGCCTGACCTCGGGCGAACGCGCCATCACCAGCACGCTGGATGGTGTCCTGACGTCGCTCAACACGTCGCTGGATGAACGCGGCTCGTCCTTCCGCCAGAGCCTGCAGACAGCTGCCGATGATGCGGTCATGGATCTCGACCTGCGCACGGGCCTCTTCGAAGAGCGCCTGCAGACGACGATCGGTCAGCTCAGCACCACGTTCGATTCCGGTCTCAACGAGTTCACCACCGCCTTCGACCAGCGCTCCGGCTCGCTCGACACCAAGCTCAATGAAAGCCTTCTGGCCATCAAGCAGAGCGTCGAGACCAATTCGGAAGCCATGGAAGGCATCCTCTCGTCCAGCATCGAACGCATCGGCTCGGCCTTTACCGACCAGTCGCTGGCGCTTGCCACCACGCTCGGCACCAGTCAGGAAATGCTCGAAAGCACGCTTGAATCCGGCACTGGCCAGATCAGTGACGCACTCGATGCCCGCAGCCGTGCCTTCACGGAAGCTTTTGAGGCCCGCAGCGCCCAGCTTCAGGAAGCCATTGACGACAAGAGCCTGGCACTCAGCGTTGGCCTCGCCACGTCGGCTGCCGCCCTCACCGAGGGTCTCGACGCTCGCACAGCCGAATTCCAGCAGGCTATCGATGACAAGAGCCTTGCGCTCACCATCGGCCTTGCGACCTCTGCCGCCGCCCTGACCGAAGGGCTCGACACCAGCACGGCAGAGTTCCAGCAGGCTATCGACCAGCGCAGCCGTGCGCTTGCCGAAACGTTGGAAACCTCCGGTCGCAACCTGACCGAAAACCTCGAAAACTCCGGTCGTGCGCTCAACGAGAGCTTAGAAGCATCTGCCAGCGCCTTCTCGACCGATTTCGACGCCAAGAGCCGCGAACTCTCCGGTGCGCTTGAAGGTCGCGCTCAGGAATTCACGGAAACGCTCAACGCCCGTGCCGCCGAAATCACCGACAGCTTCGGTGGCGCGCACGAGCGCATCGATGCCGTTATGGCTGAACGCAGCGGCGCGCTGTTCAACGCGCTCTCCGACAGCCAGACCCGTTTCGACGACACGCTGGCCGGCCATTCGGCTGCCATCGTCAATGCCGTCAGCGGAAGCCATGAACGTCTCGCCGAAGTGCTGGACGAGCGCACCGCGCGCCTGGAAAACGCCGTTGCCGGCACGCCGGAGCGCCTTGCCGGCGTTCTCGACGAACGTGTATCGGCGATGGAAACCGTTCTGTCCGCCGGCCACCAGCGTATCGAGCAGGATCTCGGCCGCCGCATGACCGACATGGGCGACATGGTCTCCAGGAGCAGCGAGCGCCTGGGCGAAATCCTCGACGACAAGTCGATGGAAATGGCCACGTCGCTGGCGCTTGGCGAAGACCGCCTGACCGGCGCCATCGAGGAAAAGACCACTACGCTCCTCGACACCATCAACGCTGCCGATGAACGCGTCGCCTCGGCATTTGCCGCCCGCACCGAAAACCTGCAGGGCGTCTATGCCGACAACCAGCAGCGGCTTGAAGCAACGCTCGAAAACCGCGGTGCCGACATCACCCGTGCGCTCGAACAGGGTGCCGAACAGATCGATCGCTCAGTCGGCGGTGGTGCCGGCCGTATCGAAATGGCGCTCGGCCAGAATGCCGAACGTTTCGAAGACACGATCACCGATGGCCTGCTGCGCATGGAAACCATGATGGGCACCGGCCATGAGCGGGTCTCGGAGACCATGGACGCCGGCAACGAGCGCCTGCAGGAAACGCTGGACGGTTCTTACGAGCGCATGCGTTCCACGCTGGACGACCGTCGCGACATGATCTCGGCAACGCTGACAGAAGCCGAAGGCCAGTTCAGCGAAATGCTCGCCGATCAGGCAACCTCGATCGGCACGTCGATCGCCACGAGCGCCAGCATGCTCGAAATGACGCTCGAACTGCAGCAGGAAGGCCTGCGCGGTCTCGTTGACGGCGTCGGCAACGATCTCGAGGGCCGCCTCACCTCCAGCGCCGGCGAAATCGCCGCCAAGCTGAGCACTGCCGCTGCCGAGATCAACCGGTCGGCCGACCAGTTCTCCAGCCGTATCGAAAAGACTGTCGGCGGTGTCTCCACAGCCCTCAATGAAACCAGCGAGCGCGTCGATGGTACGCTGAACGGTCTTGAAGGCCGCATGCGCGAACAGCTTGGTTCTGTCTCGGAACTCGTCGATGGCGTCGGCCGCAATCTCGGCGAAAGCCTCGCAGAGCGCACCGCCGATCTCGAACGGGTTGCCGGCGAAGCTGCCACCCGCATCGAGACCAGCCTCGAAGGCGGCAGCGCCCGTCTCGAAGCCGCCAGCGAGCAGGCCGCAAGCCGCATCGACGGTACGTTCGAAACCGGCACAGGCCGCCTTGAAGAACGCCTCGGCACCATGGACCGTGCTCTCAATGTCGGTCTCGACGCTGTCAGCCGCACGATCGAAGGCAAGGCGGCGACGCTTGCCTCGGCCATGCGGGAAGCTGTTACGACAGCAGCCGAAGGCATGGACAGCGAAGCCATGCGTTCCGCCGAAGCGCTTGCCCGCGCCGGCGCGCAGTTCACCGAACAGCTCGACGCCCGCAACGCTGAGTTCACCCGGTCGATCGAGGATCGTTCCAACGAGATCGTCGGCCGCATTTCCGAAACCCAGGGCCGTCTCTCCGGTCAGGCTGCTGCCGTTGCGCAAGCCTTCTCCGAAGCCGGCAATTCGATCGTCAACAAGGTTGCCGACGCCGATGCCCTGGTAAAGGGTCAGGTCGCAGCCATTTCGGATGCGCTCGTTGATGCCGAAAAGTCGCTTGGCGAACGCGGCGACAACGTGCGCAATGCACTGTCGCAGACCGCCGGCGAAATCAACGCGGCGATCGATCAGGTCGACAAGGCGCTGGAAGCGCGTGGCGAAGCCATCCGCACCTCGCTCGACAACCGCTCGCGCGATCTCAACTCGATGCTCTCCAGCCGGTCCGCCGAGTTCTCGCGTCTGATCGACGAGAAGGCGCGTCCGGCGCTCGAACAAGCTGCGGAAAGTGGCCGCCTCGCCGCCGAGCAGCTGGCCTCCGCCGCCGAGCACACGGCCGGTCGCCTGTCTGCAGCAGCGGCCGAAACCAGCCAGCGCCTGCGTGACGAGAACAATGCGCTCGTCGATGCATTGGCTGCGCGCACCAACGACACGCTGTCTGCCATCAGCCAGCGCGGCGAAGAGGTTTCCGGCAAGATGCTGGGTGTCGAACAAGGTCTCGCTGCCAGCGTCCAGAGCCTGATCTCGCGCCTTGAAGACAGCAATACCGGTATTGCCTCGCTGGTTCAGCGTACGGCTTCCGAACTTGGCGGCACGATCGAACGCGCCGCCGAACAGCTGGGCGATGCCGACGCACGCCTCGGCGCCACGGCAGACCGTTTCGCGCAATCGGCCAGCCAGTCCGCCGATGTCGTCTCCAGCGCCAGCCGCCTTCTGGAAAACAATGTCGACCGCCTCTCCACCGTTTCCTCCGCAACGCTGTCGCAGGTTGGCAATATCGTCGGCCGCTTCGACGATCACTCGCGTGTTCTCGGCCAGGCCTCGGAACTTCTGGGCGCTGCCCAGTCCAACCTGGTGGGCACGCTCGACGAGCGTCAGACCGCGCTTCGCGATCTGTCCGTCGGTCTGGTCAAGCGCTCGGAAGAGATAGAACTCACCATGCGCAACCTGACGAACCTCGTCGAAGGCGCCTTCGACCGCGCCGAGGATCGCTCCTCGCAGGTGTCGTCGCGTCTGCGTGAAGGTCTGCAGTCTTCCTTCGCCGATATCGGCCGTTCGCTGGGCGAAACCCAACAGCGTGCTGAAGCGACCGCGGAAAGCATGCGCACCGCCTTCTTCAACGCAGGCGAAGAAGCTGCCCGCGCCATCGAAGGCACGCTGGGTGATGCCGAGCGCCGCTCGCGCGAACTCTCCGACCGCATGCGCGGTGGCATTGCCGGCTCGCTGGCGGATGTCGAACGCATGCTTGCCGATGCCGCCGGAAAATCCGATACGGCTGCCGATCAGCTGCGTGAAACGCTGCGCCAGTCGGTAGACGATGCGATCGGACGCTTTGCCGGTGCGACCGACGAAATCCGCCGTTCGGCCGTCGATATCCGCAAGGAACTCGACGCCACCCGTTCGGAACTGAAGCGCGGTGCCTTCGATCTGCCGGAAGAAGCGAAGGAAAGCGCTGCCGCCATGCGTCGCGCCGTATCCGAGCAGATCAAGGCGCTGCAGGACATTTCGACGCTGGTCGGCCGTTCGGCCCAGCAGCTCGAAGTCGCGGAGCCTGTCCGTGCCGCTCCGGCTCCTGCCCCAATTCCGACCCCGGCCCCTGCTCCGGTTGCCGCCGCGCCGCAATCTTATGCCCAGGCGCCGGTCGCGCCGCAACAGCCGGCTCCGGTCCTGCAGCAGCCGAGCCTGCAGCAGCGTGTCGCCCAGCCTGCCCCGGTCGCTCCGCAGCAGGCACCACGCGACATTCTTTCCGCTGGCTTGGCCGGTGGTGTTCCCGGCGCTGTCGCCGGTGGGCTCACCAGCAGCCTCGGTGGTGGTTTGCGCGGTTCTCTGCCGCTTGACCGTCCGGCCCAGCAGCCGCCGCGTGCCCCGGAACAGCGCCGCGATGACAATGGTGGCTGGATCAGCGACCTCCTGCGCGGCGCCTCGCGTGACGAACCACAGGCCACCGAAGCCGCTGCACCGCGCCCGCGTGCGCCGCAGGAAGCCTCCACCCGCCACGGCGACAATCGCAACCCACGCCACATGGTCGAATCGCTGAACTCGCTGTCGGTCGATATTGCCCGTGCGATCGATCACGAAGCCTCGGTGGAACTGTGGCGCCGTTACCAGCGTGGCGAACGTGACGTCTTCACCCGTCGCCTCTACACGATCAAGGGTCAGCAGACCTTTGACGACATCAAGATGAAGTATGACCGCGAGCCGGAATTCCGCACCGCTGTCGACCGCTACATCGCCGATTTCGAAAAACTGCTTGCCGATGTCGCCCGCACGGACCGTGACAAGACCGTGACGCAGAGCTACCTGACCTCTGATACCGGCAAGGTCTACACCATGCTGGCACACGCGGCAGGCCGCTTCAACTGATCAACAATCGTTACGGTTGCTGATGAATAGTTGATACACCATCATTTTCTGATATTGTGCGTCACAGGAACCAGGAGGGTTTCTGTGACGCATCGGTATTCGGATGACATCGATCTGAAACTCATACGACTGCGGGATGTCCGCCGGTCTGCGCTGCCTTTGCAGAGCGATGGCGAAGCGATACGTTTATTGCTGTCCGCCCAGGATGCTTTTCATACGCTGATCTGCGCACGTGATGACGAAGAAGACTCGCTCAAGGCAGATCGACTGCTGCAATCATGACAGCGCCGCATCCATTAAAGAAATTTTTTGCAGTCTTTACTGCGACGGCGTTGTTGCCGACTGCTTTTTCATGCACTGGAGTAGCGCTTCGCCGGCTTTTGTCGATCCGAGGGCGGGCAACAAGTGTGGTCTGTCGCTAATACCGTCTTTTAACGCGATCTGTTTTTTTGCTTTTGCAAAAGCGGCGACAAATCTATTGGCGTCTTCAACGCTCAACTTGGCTTCAGCAACGGCCAGATTGTCACCGACTGCCCCCGTGCTGCCTTGCTGCGTCAGCAGTTTCGCGCCATCGATCGCAAACTCCAAATCAGGCTTCATGTCTTCCAGGGCCGCAACGTGCGCAAATCCGGGAATCGCCCTGACGACAAGGCCGGTCTCCGCACTGTCACAAAAAATCACGACACCAGAACGGATTGAACTCATGAGACTGGCTGTGACGCGTTCCCCGCTGGAGAATGGATCGCTTTCTGTCTCCGCACTCCAGCTCCCGAAACCAGCTCGCGCCGGTAAAGCCAATGTTGAAACCAGAATAAATACAGCGAAGCCGATCCGTATATCATCCCCCAGCGCCGGTCACGACCCTAGGCTACAACGAAATTCCTCCGCCACACAAGTATAGAGTGTGCTTCACCGTTCTATCTGGTGGCATTCAATTGACGGCAGACATCACAGGGCATCTTCAAACACGACCATCAGATCGACTTCAGCGTCCAGTCGACGATATCGGCACCCACCTTGGCAAAGGCACGGTTGATCCCGGCGATGAAGGTGGCATTGTCCTCACCCGAAACCGGCACCGTGGCGCGGAACACATTCTGCGCCCGCACCGAACCGTTCCGGTCATTGAGAATCTTGACCGAAATCTCGACAACCGCCGCTTTCGGGCTCGATGCGTTGACTTCAAAGGCGCGGATATCGGTGACGACCTGATAGTCGATCGCCAATCCCTGCCCCGGCTTGCCGACGCCGCCGAGCTTGCCGGTGTTTTCGAACGCCTGCACGAGTTTCGACTGCACGATGCGCGGCAGGCGGTCACCCCATTGCGACTGTCCGAGATAGCGGATTTCCGAAGGCGACACGCGCACCACGACCTGCTCGCTGTCGAGCGATTTCAGGGCCGTCGGCTCAGGCACCAGGATCTGGCGGGCCTTGGCGCTGTCGGCAGAGCTTGCCACCGGGGTCAGCGACAGGTCGAACGTGTCGTTATTGGCCTTGCCGCCACATCCGGACAGGAGCAATGCCGCCAGAAGCGGCAGGGCCAGCGCCGCACCGCCGCGACCAAACCCCGAAGACTTAGAACCCATAATCACGCTCCCATCAGCCCTGTATTTCAACGCGCCACACGCCATCAACGTCGGGTCCTGCCGTCATAAGTTTTGACTTCATCCCCGCCAAAGATCAGACGCTGCGGGTCGTTGTCGAAATTGGTAATCGCGCGGTTGAGATTGTCTACCGTGCGGCGCATGTCGCCGACCAGCGTCTGCACGTTCTGCAGGCCGGAAGACGAGAAGCGATTGATATTGTCGGCGATCGGCCCGATGCGGCCGTTGAGATTGTCGGCGGCGGCGCGGATCGACTGCAGCGTTTTCTGCGCCTCGGCGAACATGCCTTCGGAACTGTCGCCGCTCACCATCGTATCGACCTTGGCGAGAATGCCGTCGACGCGGCTCGATGCCTCGTTCAGTTTCTTGGCAAGTTCTGAGAAATCACCGATCGCCCTGTAGATCTCGTCGCGGCGGGCGGCAACACCATCGACAACGTCGCGTGCGGAAGCCACGGCTCCGCGCGCATCGGCCGAGGCCTGCGCAAAATTGTCGACCGCTGCGCCAACCTGTTTCGGATCGACCGATGCCATGACCTGCTCGGCGCGCCGCAGCACATTCTGCGTGTCTATACCGACCTGCCGGAAGCTCGCAGCCGTTTCCTTCACCTCGGCAACGATCGCCGGCAGTTCCGTCGTCGATGCGGCGATGTCACCCGACACCTTTTCGGCATTGCTGAGGATGTTGTTGATCTTGTTGGCATCCACCGCACGCACCAGCTGTTCGGCAGCCTCAAGCGTCGAGTCGATCCGCTGGGACACTGTATTGAACGTGCCGGACAAGGCCGACAGGCTCTTGAGGAACTCATCGATCGCGCCGGAATTCTGGCTCAGCGACGCGGTAAACGTCTCGGCATTCTTGATCGTCTGCGTCAAAGGTCCACGTGCATCGGCGACGAACCCCTGGATATCGCCGATCGCCGTATCGGCACGTTTCAGAATCTGGTCGGCGGTTGCCAGCAGGTTCGTCACGCTCGACTGGTCGGCAATCAGCACGGCCGGCTTGCCCTGCTCCTGCGCCTTTTTGACGATGTTTTCCTCGCCAGTGCGTCCGCCGGACAGTTCGATATAGGCGGCACCGGTCAGGCCCTGCACTTCCAGAACCGCCTTGGTCGACGGGTAGACTGGAGCAGCCAGTTGCACCTCGGTGAAAGCGATCGAATACCGCGGATCATCCGGGTCGATGGCGAGATTGCGCACCGTGCCGACCGGAATGCCGTTGAAGCGAACGGCCGAGCCGACAGAAAGGCCGTTGGCCGAACCCGGAATACGGATCGCCAGTTCACCGGTCGGCCCGCCGCGGCCATATTGCGCCATCCAGTAGACGAAGCCGAAAGCGGCAGCGACCACCAGAAGCGTGAAAAATCCGACGAGGGCGTAGTTGGCTTTGGTTTCCATAAATTCCGGTCACTTTTCTGGGTGTTCGGTGGCTCGGTCGATCGGCTCTGTCACCACCGATCGTGCGCGCTTGCCGCGGAAATAGGACTGAACCCAAGGGTCGTCGCAGGCAAACATGTCGTCCAGCGTTCCTTCCACCAATACCTTTTTCTCCCCCAGAACCGCAATACGGTCGCAGACGGAGAACAGGCTATCGAGGTCGTGTGTCACCATATAGACGGTCAGACCGAGCGTATCGCGCAGCTTGGCGATCAGTGCGTCGAAATCGGCGGCACCGATCGGGTCGAGACCGGATGTCGGCTCGTCGAGAAAAACGAGGTCCGGATCGAGCGCCAGCGCGCGCGCAAGTGCGGCGCGCTTGATCATGCCGCCGGACAGTTCGGACGGATATTTGTCGGCAGCGTCAGGCGGCAGGCCAACGAGTTCCAGCTTCAGATAGGCCAGTTCGTCCATCAGCGACTGCGGCAGCTGCAGGTATTCCCGCATCGGCAACTGGATGTTTTCCTTCACCGTCAGCGCCGAAAACAGCGCGCCATGCTGGAAAAGAACGCCAAGCCTTGTGTCGAGCGAAATCCTCTTCTGGTCGTCGGCCGTGTCATAGTCGACGCCCAAAATCTTGATCGTGCCGGAGCGGTGTGGCAACAGACGCAGGACAGTGCGCATCAGCACCGATTTGCCGGTACCCGACGCACCGACGAAGCCTAAAATTTCGCCGCGATAGATATCGAGGTTCAGATTGTCGAGCACGATCTTCGAGCCGAACCCGACGGTCAGATCGCGCACTTCGAGAATGACGTCACGATCGCTCTGCGCCGGCGCTTTTCTCTCCAGTGTTTCGCTGTTTGCGCTCATCACCACCTCAAAAATCGATCGCGGAATAGAAGATCGCAAACAGCGCATCCATCAGGATGACCGCAAAGATCGACTTCACCACGGATGCCGTCACGTGCTGACCGAGCGACTCGGCACTGCCGCCCACTTTCAGGCCTTCAACGGCAGACACGATGCCGATGGCAAGCGCCATGAACGGCGCCTTGATCATGCCCGACGCAACGGAAGAATAATCGATCGCCTCGTTGAGGCGACCAAGGAAGGTCTCGAACGTGATGCCGGAATAGGCCCAGGTGATCACGGCTGCCCCCGACAGCGCCGCAAAGTTGGCGATGATGGAGAGAAGCGGCAGCGCGATCGTCAGCGCCACCAGACGCGGGAACACCAGAACGCCGATCGGGTTCAAGCCGATCACGGTCAGTGCGTCGATTTCCTCGCGCATCTTCATCGAGCCGATTTCGGCCGTGATGGCGCTACCGGAACGGCCGGCGATCATGATGGCCGTCAGCAGCACGCCGATTTCGCGCAACTGCAGAATACCGACCAGATCGACCACAAACAGTTCCGCGCCGAAATACCGCAGCTGGAAAGCGCCCTGCTGGGCGATGATGGCGCCAATCAGAAATGACATCAGCAGGATGATCGGCGTCGCGCGCACGCCCATGCGATCGATATGGGTCACGACCGAAGCAGGCGATACGCCGGAGCCGTGGCCAAGCTTCATCTGCGCACCACGCACGGCAGAACCCAGAATATTCATGGCCGACACGAGATCCTGGCCGAGCGCGACCATGGCCTCACCGGTCGGCGCAAAGATGCGCTGGAACAGCGTGCTGTTATCGGCAACCTTCTCCGGCTCAGGCGTCTTTTCCGGCAGAACGTCGAGCAGTTCCTGCAGCTTGGCATCGGCACCGGTCAACTCGACCTCGCCGCCGGCTTCCTTCTGGCGTGTCATCAGGCGTCGCAACAGCCAGGCGCCCGCCGTGTCGATCCCCTCGATTTCGCTGACATCCACCTCAAGCCGGCCATTGGCCTTGCCGGATTCAATCTTGGACAGTTTTGGGAGCACGGCCGAAATGCCATGGCTGCGCCAGTTCCCGGTCAGAACCAGACGCTGGCCGCCATTGTCGATCTCTTCGATCCGTATGTCCGCGTCCGACATCTCGGCGGGGTTCGGCTGTGCCTGCATAAATCTTCTTCTGCTCAAACGCCCGTTGATCGCGCCTTGGGAAACGGCAATATAAACACCTGTTAACGAATTGCCATGAGCGGGAAAGCTAAATCCATGCGGCGTCACCTTGAAGCCACAACAGAATCCTTCCCGATCGCCGGGACATTCACGATTTCACGGGGTTCCAAGACGGAAGCGGAGGTGGTCACCTGCATCATTAACGCGAATGGAGCGACTGGGCGCGGCGAATGCGTGCCTTATCGCCGTTATGGCGAGACCATCGACGGCGTTCTGGAAGTGATTCGCGCCGTCACAACGGCCATCGAACAGGGTTTGAGCCGCGAATCGCTTCTCACCGAGATGAAGCCCGGTGCTGCCCGAAACGCGATCGATTGCGCCCTGTTCGATCTCGAAGCCAAAGCTGCCAGCACGACCGTCGCCGCCATGCTCGGCCTCACCAATCTTGCGCCTATGGTCACCTGCTACACGATCTCGTTATCCGATCCGCAGACCATGGCGGCGCAGGTCGCTGCCAACGCCCATCGGCCGCTTCTAAAAATCAAGCTCGGCACGGAAAACGATGCCGAACGCATCCGTGCCGTGCGGGCAGCAGCCCCGAATGCGCGAATCGTGGTTGATGCCAATGAAGGATGGACTGAGGCGAATATCGAACATCATCTCGCGGTCGCGGCGCAGGCCAATATCGAACTGATCGAACAACCGCTACCAGTCGGTCAGGACGCCATCCTTGCCGAGATCAGCCACAAGGTGGCGATCTGCGCCGACGAGAGCGTGCATTCCACATCCGATCTCGCCGCCCTGCGGGACCGATATGATGCCGTCAATATCAAGCTCGACAAGACGGGAGGCCTCACCGAGGGCCTGCGGATGAAGGCAGAAGCGCAGCGGCTGGGTTTCAAGATCATGGTCGGCTGCATGGTCGGCACATCGCTTGCCATGGCGCCCGCCGTACTGCTCGCCAGCGGCTGCGATTACGCCGATCTCGATGGCCCGCTGCTTCTGGCGCGCGATCGCGTACCTGGCCTGCGCTATGACGGCTCGCTGGTCAGCGCGCCCCTGCCGGAACTGTGGGGATAAACGACAACAGCGCCCGCAAGGGCGCTGCGCGTCACGTCGTCTGAAAAAACATCAAGCCGCCTGCGTGGCCGTCACTTCGCGTTCTTCCGGTGCCGGCAGAGCATGTACCTGTGCCGTTGCCGCCACCTGCCGCCAAGTGATCAGTTCGAACGTGCCATCCATATGCTCGGCAATCGCCGTGCAGCTTTCCACCCAGTCGCCGGTGTTGACGTAGTGGATGCCGTCGATGTCTTCCATCACCGCGTGGTGGATATGGCCGCAGATCACGCCATCGACTTCGGCTTTGCGCGCCTCGTCGGCCACGACGTTCTGGAACTCACCGATAAAATTGACCGCCTGCTTGACCTGCAGTTTTGCCCAGGCCGAGAACGACCAGTAAGGCAGGCCGAGTTTGCGGCGGATGGCGGCAAGGCCGATATTGATGACGATGGCCGCGTCATAAGCCCAGTCGCCGAGATAGGCGAGAAGGCGGATGTTGCGCACCACGACGTCGAACTGGTCGCCGTGCAGAACCAGATATTTCCTGCCGTCCGCCGTTTCGTGAATGATCCGGTCGGCCACTTCGATGCCGCCGAAATGCACGCCCGGGAAGGAACGCAGGAATTCGTCGTGATTGCCGGGGATGTAGATGATGCGGGTGCCCTTGCGCGCCTTGCGCAGCAGTTTCTGCACCACGTCATTGCAATCCTGAGGCCAGTACCAGCTGCGCTTCAGGCGCCAGCCGTCGACGATGTCGCCGACCAGCACGATCGTCTCGGCTTCATGGTAGCGCAGGAAATCCAGAAGGAAATCCGTGCGTGCAGCCTTCGAACCCAGATGCACGTCGGAAATGAACAGGGTTCTGAAATGTTTCGTTTCCATTTGCCCGGTTTGCATTTGCCTGGTCACGAGATCGCCCTTTCGTCGCGTCGTCCTGGCTCCTGAAAAACAGAGTCTTGTTTCACGAACATGACAAAACCCGGGTTTTGCCCCTGTTCCGGCCTTGCGTAACCCTCGTGCAACATCGACGGCCCGGAAATACTGTTATTCGCCAATATGCGGGTGGACCCACCGGGCATTTGTTGTAATGAGGGACCCTCAAGAAGAATTTTGACCGAGGTCGCAATGACATCGAACATGTCCGATACGCCAGCCAACCCCGCCAGCAATGGCGAACTCGAAGAGCAGGCTCTGCATTTCCACAAGTTCCCCCGCCCCGGCAAACTGGAGGTTACCGCCACCAAGCCGCTCGGCAACCAGCGCGACCTCGCGCTTGCCTATTCGCCGGGTGTTGCCGCTCCCTGTCTTGCGATCCGTGACAATCCGGAAACCGCTGCCGATTACACGGCGCGCGCCAACCTCGTCGCCGTGATCTCCAACGGCACCGCGGTTCTTGGCCTTGGCAATATCGGCCCGCTGGCCTCCAAGCCGGTCATGGAAGGCAAGGCCGTTCTCTTCAAGAAGTTCGCCGGCATCGACGTTTTCGACATCGAGATCGACGCGCCCAAGGTCGATGAGATGGTCTCGACCATCGCGGCCCTCGAGCCAACCTTCGGCGGCATCAACCTTGAAGACATCAAGGCGCCAGAGTGCTTTGAAGTCGAGCGCCAGCTGCGCGACAAGATGAACATCCCGGTTTTCCACGACGACCAGCACGGCACCGCCATCATCGTCGCCGCCGGCATCCTCAACGGCCTGGAACTGGCCGGCAAGAATATCGCCGACGTCAAGATCGTCGCTTCGGGCGCCGGTGCGGCGGCTCTTGCCTGCCTCAACCTGCTGGTTTCGCTCGGCGCGAAAAAGGAAAACATCTGGGTCCACGATATCGAAGGTCTGGTCTATGAAGGCCGCACCGAGCTGATGGACGAGTGGAAAGCCGTCTACGCCCAGAAGAGCGACAACCGCGTTCTGGCCGACAATATCGCTGGTGCCGACGTCTTCCTCGGCCTGTCGGCTGCCGGCGTCCTGAAGCCGGAACTGCTGGCACAGATGGCGGAAAAGCCGCTGGTCATGGCGCTTGCCAACCCGACCCCGGAAATCATGCCGGAACTCGCCCGTGCTGCCCGCCCGGATGCGATGATCTGCACCGGCCGTTCCGACTTCCCCAATCAGGTCAACAACGTCCTTTGCTTCCCCTACATTTTCCGCGGCGCGCTCGATTGCGGTGCGACCACCATCAACGAAGAGATGAAGATGGCGGCGGTCAAGGCGATCGCAGCCCTTGCCCGCGAAGAAGTGTCGGACGTCGTCGCCCGCGCCTATTCCGGCGAGACGCCGATCTTTGGCCCCAACTACCTGATCCCCTCGCCGTTCGATCCGCGCCTCATCCTGCGCATCGCGCCGGCTGTTGCCAAGGTCGCCGAGGAAACAGGTGTCGCTACCCGTCCGATCCAGGATTACGACGCCTATCTCGACCTCCTGAACCGCTTTGTCTGGCGCTCGGGCTTCATCATGAAGCCGATATTCGCCACCGCCAAGGCCGCCGAAAAGAAGCGCGTCATCTTTGCAGAAGGTGAAAACGAACGCGTTCTGCGCGCCGTGCAGGTCCTGCTCGACGAGCAGATCGCCATCCCGACACTGATCGGCCGTCCTTCGGTCATCGAGGCCCGCCTGAAGCGTTTTGGCATCCGCCTGCGCCCCAATGAGGATTTCTCCGTCGTCAATCCGGAAGACGATCCGCGCTACCGCGAATATGTCGACGACTATTTTGCGCTGGTCGGCCGCGCCGGCATCAACCCCGATGCCGCCCGCACGCTGGTGCGCACCAACAACACCATCATCGGTGCCTTGTCGGTCAAACGCGGTGAAGCCGATGCGTTGATCTGCGGCCTCGAAGGCCGTTACGACAGCCATCTACGCCATATCCGCCAGATCATCGGTATGCGCCCCGGCGCCTGCACGCTGTCGGGCCTCAGCCTCTTGATCTCGCAGCGCGGCGCGATGTTCTTCACGGACACATTCGTGAACTACAGCCCGTCGGCCGCCGAGATTGCCGAAATCACCATTCTGGCTGCGCAGGAAGTGCAGCGTTTCGGCATCAAGCCGAAAGCGGCGCTGATCTGCCACTCGAATTTCGGCTCACGTGATTCGGATAGCTCGCGCAAGATGCGCGAAGCTCTGGCCCTCGTTCGCGAAAAGGCACCGGATCTGGAAATCGACGGCGAAATGCAGGGTGGCTCGGCTCTGTCCGAAATCGTGCGCAAGCGCGCCATGCCGGACAGCACGCTGACCGGTGAAGCCAATCTGTTGATCTTCCCGAACCTCGATGCCGCCAGCATCTCGCTCGGCATCGTCCGCAACATGACCGATGCGCTGCATGTCGGCCCGATCCTGGTCGGCGCTGCCCTTCCGGCCCATATCCTCGGCCAGTCGGTCACCTCGCGCGGTGTCGTCAACATGACGGCGATCGCGGTGGCCGAAGCCTCGCAGCCGACCCTGCCGGCCATTCTTGCGTAAAGCGGGATAACGGCAGCCTCGTTCAAGGCTGTTAGGACAATGTCAATCCGAAGGCGGGACCATTCGCCTTCGGAATTCGACCATGAGAATAAACGGCCCCACGACGCGCGGGACCGGACGGAGAAGACGGATGCGCCTGCCTAAGCTATTGACTCTGGTGATGTGCTTCAGCCCGCTTCCCGCAATGGCGCAGGAGAATGCCGCGCTGTGCGAAGACCTCTATCGACGCCTTGCGAACGCCCCGCATGTCATCGGCAATACCAGCAATGTGCGCGAACATGCCCAGGCGCTGACCAAACAGAATATCGAGATCCGCAAGCTCAGGCTCGACATGCGCCGTCATGAGTGCGGCTCGATCAGCATCACGCCGCTCGGTGGTCCCAATGATCACGCCTGCCGCGCGCTGCGCCAGATGCTTTCCGACATGGAACAGAACCGTAAGGACATTTTGGCCGCCCGCAATCAGGCCCGCAGCCTCGTCATCACCAATCACGAAACGAAACTGATCCGGGCAGAGATCCAGGCCAACAATTGCGTAGCACCTGATTTCGAAGCGACGACCGTCGCCGTCGATCCGCAGCAGGACATGCCTGCAACTGACGCCGAAATGACACCCGACAAACCATCGTCGGTGAAGGCACTCAGCGCACCCAAAGGATCCTCGATCATCGCCTTCGAAAACCCGCCGGCCGAGCCCGAGGTCGCCAAGGCACCGGAACTGCCACCAGTGCCGGTGCGCGATTACGACCCTTCGAAAAAGGTCCGCATCGTCGGCCCACGTTTCTTCCCCAACCAAAGCAATATCGATCTCGCCAATCCGGCGGGCGGCGCGCAACTGCGCCAGTAGCAGCCGTCAGGTCTTGTCCTGCGGCCAACGCCCTTCATGAACGAGATCGGCCAGCGGCAGACGCTCGCGCCAACCCTTCACCGCCAGTTCCGGCTCACTGTAAAGCTGATCGACATATCCGAGACAGAGCCAGGCAACGATCTCGACACGCTCGGGAATGCCGAGTAGTGCCTTGATATCGGCATCGTGAAAGATGCTGACCCAACCGACCCCGACACCCTCGGCACGCGCGGCCAGCCACAGGTTCTGCACTGCACAGACGGTCGAGTAGACGTCCATGCGCGGATTGTGGGTGCGTCCGAGCACGACGGGTCCCGCGCGATCGGGATCGCAGGTGATGCAGATCGACAGCGGCGCCTTGCGGATGCCTTCGAGCTTCAGGCTGCGATAGGTTTCCGCCCGCGCGCCGGAAAACAATTCTGCAGCCTCGTCGTTGGCGCGTGAGAAAGCGTCGTGCGCCGCTGCACGTGTTTCCTCGTCACGAATGAGGATGAAACTCCATGGCTGCATGAAACCCACGGAGGGCGCCGCATGCGCGGCTTCCAGCAGTCGCTGCACCAGATCTTCCGGAAGAGGATCGGACAGGAACTGGTCGCGCACGTCGCGGCGGGAATGGATGGCGCGGTAAACCGCCTCCAGTTCCTGCCTTGGAAAAGGACCCGCCGCAGTCAGCGCGTCCTCGGGTTTCGGTTTCGTCAGCATGATCAACAGTCTTCAAGGCAGTGGGAAATAACGGACATAGGCAAACTCGTCACCATTGGGTGCCCAGTTGGGGGAGTTCATCGTACCCTGCCCGCCATAGAGCTCGAACAGCGTCTCGACATTGCCGCCATCCATATCCATCAGACGCACGCGTACATCAAGATCGCGCGGGTGGTCAAAAACGTCGCCATCGTAGGAAACGAAAACAACCTTGTCGCCCTTCGGAGAAGGATGCGGGAACCAGTCGCCGTAATCGCTGTCGGTGATGCGCTCGGCCGCGCCACCTTCTGCCGGCACGCGCCAGATCTGCATGCGGCCGGTGCGGCTGGAATTGAAATAGATCCAGCGTCCGTCCGCCGAATAGTCCGGCCCGTCGTTGCGGCCCTCGCCAAAAGTAAGCCGCCGCTCCTCGCCACCATCCACAGGAATGGAAAAGATATCAAATACCTGATCGCGGATGCCACAATAGGTGAAACGCGTTCCGTCCGGCGACCAGCCATGCCAATAGGATGGCAGGTTTTTGGTCACGAGTTTCGGCTCACCACCAACAGCCGGCAGAACATAGATCGCCGATTTATCGAATTCGCATTTGTCGGAAATGGCGATCAGCGTACCATCGGGCGAAATGCCATGATCGTTGTTGCAGCGGATGGCAAAACCGGTATCGACCGGCTGCGGTGCGGTCATCTCCTCCAATGCCAGCCGATACATGCGGCCATCGCAATTGAGCATCAGGTAACGCCCGTCAGGAGACCAGTTCGGCGCTTCGAAAAGCTGTTCCGTCTGCCACAGAACGCGGCTTTCACGGGTACGAATGTTGAAGATCTCGATCGAGCTGCGCAGCAAATCCGGCACTCCTGTTCATCGTACCGGCAGGCCTAACATACAAATCCGGCGAGGTCTCGACCGGCATCACCAGGCATCCGCGCAGATGCCGCGAGACGTGAAATGATAGATGCAAATTAGTTATCGCTAAATAAAGGATTTGTTAATGGCTGAGTCGCATTATATTATCATCTTCGAATATAAAGCCATCGCCGGACCCCACCCCCCAATCTAGCGGGCCGAGTATTCGAAGACTGTAATCGCGGGTTCCCCCATCCACCCCGCGCCCGTCCTGTTCAGCGTTTCGCGGACGGGCAAACTGAAAAGGCCGGCGTCCACCCCCGACGCCGGCCTCTTTTTTCATTGCATCAGTCTGTCGATCAGACGGCTACAGCCGCCATACGCTTTTCATCGCGACCGGTCTTCATGCGCTCGGCCAGCAGGAATGCCAGTTCCAGTGCCTGATCGGCGTTGAGGCGCGGGTCGCAATGGGTGTGGTAACGATCCTGCAGATCGGCGCCGGTGACCGCACGCGCGCCACCGGTGCATTCGGTCACATCCTTGCCGGTCATCTCGACATGGATGCCACCCGGATGCGTGCCTTCGGCGCGATGGATCTGGAAGAAGCTCTCGACTTCCGACAGCACGCGTTCGAACGGACGGGTCTTGTAGTTGTTGAGCGTGATCGTGTTGCCATGCATCGGATCGCAGGACCACACGACCTTGCGGCCTTCCTTCTCCACGGCGCGGATCAGTTTCGGCAGATGGTCGGCAACCTTGTCGTGACCGAAACGGCAGATCAGCGTCAGACGGCCGGCCTCGTTGGCCGGGTTGAGGATGTCGATCAGCTTGATCAGGTCATCCGGCTGCAGCGAAGGACCGCACTTGAGGCCAAGCGGGTTCTTGATGCCACGGCAGAATTCCATATGCGCATGGTCGGCCTGACGCGTGCGGTCGCCGATCCAGATCATGTGACCGGACGTTGCGTACCAGTCACCCGAAGTGGAATCGACGCGGGTCAGCGCCTCTTCGTAGCCGAGAAGCAGCGCTTCATGGCTGGTGAAGAAATCCGTCTCGCGCAGGCTCGAATTGTTTTCCGAGTTGATGCCGATCGCCCGCATGAAATCCATGGTTTCGGAAATGCGGTCGGCCAGCTTGCGATAACGGTCAGCCTGCGGTGAGTCCTTGATGAAGCCCAGCATCCACTGCTGCACGTTGTCGAGATTGGCGTAACCGCCCATCGCGAAGGCGCGCAGAAGGTTCAGCGTCGCGGCAGACTGGCGGTAAGCCATGATCTGGCGTTCCGGGTCCGGGATACGGGCGGATTCGGTGAACTCGATACCGTTGACGATATCGCCACGGTAGCTCGGCAGACTCACGTCACCCTGGGTCTCGATGCCGGAAGAACGCGGCTTGGCGAACTGGCCGGCAATACGGCCAACCTTCACCACCGGCAGCTGGGCGCCATAGGTCAGGACCACGGCCATCTGCAGGAAGGCACGGAAAAAGTCGCGGATGGTATCGGCACCGTGCTCGGCAAAGCTTTCGGCACAGTCGCCGCCCTGCAGCAGAAAGCCGTTGCCTTCAGCAACGTTTGCGAGCGACTTCTTCAGCCGGCGCGCTTCGCCTGCAAAGACGAGCGGCGGCCAGGTTGCCAGCTGCTGCTCGGTCTCGCGCAGCTTGTTGGCGTCCGGATATTCCGGAACCTGCTGAATAGGCTTCTGCCTCCAGGTGCTCGGTGTCCAGTTCTGTGCCATGATACTCACCCAATCTGCACGTTACGGCCGTCCCGGCCATGGTGCCTGTCGAAAATTTGAGGCGGCTTATAACCCTTTGCCCCTCACTTGCATAGACCGGCAAGCCCGCCGATCGGTACGATCCGCCACGTCAAGCGCGGCGGACCGGATAAGTTTGCGGGCCTTCGGCCGATCAGCCGTCGACGCGTACGCCGTTCTTCAGCAGGTAGCTCGGCTTGTACATCGTCACCAGTTCTTCCGAAGCCGTCGGATGCACGGCCATGGTGCGGTCGAAATCGTCCTTGGTGCAGCCGGCCTTCAGCGTGATGCCGAGAAGCTGCGCCATCTCGCCGGCCTCGTGGCCGAGAATATGCGCGCCTACCACCTTGCGGTCGGCAGCGTTGACGATCAGCTTCATGATCGTACGCTCGGTCCGGCCGGACAACGTCGCCTTCATTGGCCGGAATTCGGCACGATAGACCTCGACGTCGGTAAACTTCTTGCCCGCTTCTTCTTCCGAAAGACCGACCGTGCCGATTTCCGGCTGCGAGAACACGGCAGTGGCGATCAGGTCATGATCCGGCGAGGTCGGGTTGCCGCGATATTCGGTCTCGATGAAGCACATCGCCTCATGGATCGCCACCGGCGTCAGCTGCACGCGGTCGGTCACGTCACCCAGCGCGTAGATGTTTTCGACATTCGTGCGCGAATACTCGTTGACGATGATGGCGCCGCGCGCATCGGTCTTCACGCCTGCGGGTTCAAGGCCCAGCCCCTTGGTGTGCGGATCCCGGCCAAGCGCCAGCATGATCGTTTCCACCTGCAGCGTCTCACCCTCCTTGGTACGTGCCGTCAGGCCGCCAGCCGGGCTCTTCGCCACATCCTCGATCACGTCTGACAGGATGATACGGATACCCTTGGCTTCCATCGCCGCATGCAGGCCGCGACGCATGTCATGGTCGAAGCGCGAAAGAATTTCCTTGCCGCGATAGATCAGGGTCGTCTCTACACCGAGGCCGTGGAAAATGTTGGCGAATTCCACGGCGATGTAACCGCCGCCAGCGATCAGGATCGATTTTGGCAGCGTTTCGAGATGAAACGCCTCGTTGGAGGTGATGCACAGTTCATGACCCGGCAGCGCCTCATGCGGGTTGGCGGTGCCGCCGGTAGCGATCACAATGCGATCGGCCGTCACCGTCTTGCCGGTCGCGACCAGACGCACGGTATGCGCATCCACCAGTTCGGCGCGCGTCGCCAGAATTTCGGCACCGGCATTTTCAAGGCCACGGCGATAGAGGCCTTCAAGGCGGTCGATTTCCTTGTCCTTCGCGGCAATCAGCTTCTTCCAGTCAAAGCTGCTTTCACCGACGCTCCAGCCGTAGCCGGCAGCATCCTCGAAATGCTCCGGGAACTGCGAGGCATAAACGAACAGCTTCTTGGGCACGCAGCCGCGGATCACGCAGGTGCCGCCAAAACGGTATTCCTCGGCAATCGCCACCTTCTTGCCCAGCGAGGCGGCAACACGCCCTGCCCGCACGCCGCCGGAACCGCCGCCGATGACAAAGAGGTCGTAGTCGTAGGTTGTCGCAGCGGTGGTCATGGAAGGCTCCAGTCAGAAATTTCGGGAGGAAGGAATCGAATAGGACGGCATCGATATAGTATGCGATTTCGCAAATGCAAAAGCCCGGCGGGAGCCGGGCTTTCGACAGGATAGCAGCACGCAGCGAATTACTGCTGCGGAGCAGTCGTCGGCGCCGGATTGACGGCTTCGGCACCCGAAGGCTGGCTCGGCGGAACAGTGATGATGTCGCGCAGCTTGGCAGTGCTCTGGTTGGTCAGATCGCGCGAAATGCCGTTTGCCCAGATTTCGGCGGCACGGCCCAGTTCGCGCTGCACCAGCGGCAGCGTGCTCAGGAATTTCTTGCCGGCCGGCGAGGTATGGAACGCGGCGATTGCCTTCAGTTCATCCTCGGTGAAAGCCTTGGCGTAAGCCGTTGCCGCTTCTTTTTCGAGATCGGAGCGACGGGCCGCCAGAGCGATGGCCTCGGCGTCGACCGTCTCGGAAATCTTGTCCTGGAAATTCGGCGAGGACAGGATGAATTCTGCCTTCAGACGCTCGGCCAGGTTGGGCAGGATATTGTCGAACTGCCGGGTCGCCTCGATCGCATTGATCGTGTCGCGTGCTGCCTGCAGGTGCGAAGCGGAGATTTCCTGAGCCTGCGCGCTGGAAAGCGCGAGGCCGGAAACGAGCGTTGCCAGGGCGGCAGCACGGCCGAAAACGGCTAGTCTGATCATGAAAGGTTAGCTCCTGTTTTGTTCGCCTTCAGCGTCCGCGCCCCTGCCGGTCCGGCAATGATCGCGAGCGACGCCATGTGAATGAAAAGCCCGTGTTCCACGACGCCGGGAATGGAATTAAGGGCGCCTGCAAGCGCCTCTGCATCAGGAATACGGCCAAAAGATGCGTCAAAAATATGATGTCCACCGTCCGTGGTGAAGATGTCCTCACCATTTTGGCGCAGCTTGAGCTCGCCCGAGAGGCCAAGCTTCGAAGCCAGCTTTTCGATGGCGATTCGGGTCGCCACGGAACCGAAGGGATTGATCTCGATCGGCAGCGGGAAGGCGCCAAGCGTATCCACAACCTTGGTTTCGTCGGCGATCACGATCATCCGCTTCGAAGCGCCGGCCACGATCTTTTCGCGCAGAAGCGCTCCGCCGCCACCCTTGATGAGAAAGAGATTGCCGTCGACTTCGTCGGCACCGTCAATCGTCAGATCAAGTTCGGGAAGTTCATCAAGGGATTTCAGCGAAACGCCGAGTTCGACGCAAAGCCGCGCCGTCCGCTCTGACGTCGGAACACCCTCTACCTTGAGACCGCCCGCAACCTTTTCGGCCAGCAGTCGCACAAACTCCTCCGCCGTGGATCCGGTGCCAATGCCGAGGCGCATACCGTCTTCGACATGTTCAAGCGCGGCGGCCGCCGCCTTGATCTTCATTTCCCGGGCGTCCATGCGCGAGAAGCTCCTTCGTTGATGTCCAGTCGTATCGTCCGCTGCTGTTTACACGGCTAGTGCAGCAAACAAAAGGCCCCTGCCGTTACGTTTTCGACAGGCTTTTCATCTGATTGACTGCTTATGGATACTTTGCCGCCATTTGCATTCAAGGCGCGACTTGCCTAAACCGGAGGGGTTGAACCGCTTCATTCCCCTCCCCGACATGCCCAATCGAGGCACGCAAATCCGAGGTATACCGACGTGAAAGCTCCCCTGGTCGTCTTTGATCTCGATGGCACGATGATCGACACCCATGCCGACCTTATCGAAAGCCTCAACCACACGATCACCGCCGCCGGCCTTGAACCGGTGAGCTATGAAGACCTGACGCATCTGGTCGGTCAGGGCGCCCGCGTCATGATCCGCCGTGCGTTCGACCTGAAGAACACGCCGCTTGCGGAGCAAGAGCTCGAACCGCTGTTCGAACGCTTCATCGCCCACTATAAGGCCGGCATGCCGGGCAAGAGCAAACCTTATCCCGGCTTCACCGAATGCCTCGGTCGGCTCAAGGCCGCCGGCATGACGGTCGCTGTCTGCACCAACAAGCAGGAAACACTGGCACTGCCGCTGCTTGAGGGGCTCGGCCTGATCGACCGCTTTGCCGCGATCACCGGCGGCGATACGTTCGAATTCCGCAAGCCCGACGGTCGTCACGTTGTTGGCACGATCGAACGCGCCGGCGGCGATCCCGCCCGTAGCATCATGATCGGTGACAGCATCAACGACATTCTGGCCGCCCACAATGCCAAGGTGCCATCCGTCGCCGTCAGCTTTGGTTACTCGGATGTCCCGGTCGCCGAACTCGAACCCACTGCCATCATCGACGCCTATGATGAACTTACCGTCGATCTGGTCATGGGTCTGATCGAGAAGAAATAGCGGATACAAAAAAGGGCGCCTCGGGGCGCCCTTTCTGGTTCTCTCATCCATGGCACAATCAGGCCTGCGGACTGCGTGCCTTGGCTGTCGCGGCGAGCGCCTTCATGGTTGCCACGTCGCGGTCATAGACGTCGCCGAAATATTCGATCTTGCCGTCCTTGTTCGGCCAAGCCGTGAAGTAGGCGATGTAGACCGGAATGTCGGCATTGACCGCCGTCGGCACATTGCGCCCGCTGGCGATACGCGCGTCGACTTCCTTTTCACTGATGCTCAGAAGCGCCGCCGCCATCTTGCGCGGCTCTGCCAGACGCACACAGCCGTGGCTGAGCGCGCGCATGTCACGCTTGAAGAAGCTCTTGGCCGGGGTGTCGTGCATGTAGATCGCATGCGCATTCGGGAACAGGATCTTCAGGTCACCCAGCGCATTGTCGCTCGATGGCGGCTGGCGCACCGAAATATTCTGGGTCGAGCCGTACCAGTCGACGCTGGCCGAAGACACGGCACGACCGTTGACGGCAACCTCGTAACCTTGACGATCGAGATAGCTCGGGTCGCGGCGCAGCTTTGGCACCATCTCATTGACGATGATCGACTGCGGCACGCCCCAGGACGGGTTGAACTCGACCGTCTTGATCTTGTCCTGGAAGAAGAAGGTCTGGTGCGCCTTGGAACCGATCACGGTGCGCATGGAGAACTGCTCCACGCCATGTTCATGATAGGTGACCCGGAAGGACGGCTGGTTGATCATTACATGACGATCGCCGAGATCGGACGGCAGCCAACGCAGCTGTTCCATCGCGACGATCAGCTTCTCGACCTTGTCCTCATTGCTGTCGCCGATAAGCGCGCGAACAGTGCCGCGGCCGACAACGCCATCAGCGCTCAGGCCCGCTTCCTTCTGAAAGTCCTTCACGAAGGCAACCAGTTCCGGCGTGTATTCAGGCGTCTGCTGGTAAGCAGCTATCGTTTCGGCCTGTCGCGTCTTGAAAGCGTCCGAAGCCTTTTTCTGAATTGCAGCGACCACGTTCGCCATGTCGGGGTTCGTCATGCCCGGCTTCAAAAGCAGATCGTCCGGCAGCTTGATCGCGTCTTCCTGTTCGGAGGCAGCACGCAGATGCGCAAGCTCCGCCTTCATCGCCTTGAATTCGGGATTGGCGGGCGCCAGGCCATCGAGATAGGCGGTTGCGTCGGGCGCGTTGCGCGTCGCATCGAGCACGGCGACCAGATCAACCGGCTTGCGCTTGAAATCGTGGAATTCGGAAATGCGGTTCGGATCGAGACGGCCACGCACCATGTCCTGGGCAAACAGCATGGCTTTGGCAGAGAGCGCTACGTCGAACTGCATCAATTCCTTGGCGCGGTCATCATCGACAACGACGGCCTGAGCCGGCTCAGTGACGGCAGGCTGCGTGGCCGGAGCCGTTTCTGCGGCAACCGGCGGGGTTGCATCCGCAGCCGGTGCTTGTGCCGTTGCGGGCGCTGCAGGATCGGCAGTGGTGACCGGTGCGGGCTCGGCCGTCGCGGCAGTGGCGGCCTCAGAGGTGCCGGCCGGAGCCGTCTCAGCGGTCGTGGCGACAGGCTCAGTTTTCGTGGCCGCGGTCGTGTCAGTGTTTTCCGCGGGAGCGACTGGAGCTGTTTCGGCCGAGGCAGCCGGTGCTGCCTCGGTGCCTGTAGCGGGCGCAGTCTCGGCAGAGTTTGCCTCCACCGGCGACGGCGCAGCAGGCGGTGTCACCGCAGCTTCGGACGTGGTCGTCGTCGAATAGGTCTTAACAGCATCCGTTGCATGCGCGGTCGTCTGCGCCGGTGCTTCCGGGGCAACGCTCGCGGTCGTCAGCAGCGGCTCGTCGACGGCGTAGTCAGCCGGATCCAGACCGTAATCGGCAGCATTCTTCATCGCCGCCAGAACGGCACGCGCCTTTTCCGTCAGGTCACCGTTCTCGATCCAGAGCGGCGCAGCACTCTTGGCGTAATAGGCTTCAACGGCAGACGCGACATCAGCCGGCACCGACACACGGGCATCGACTAGAAAACGGGTCTGGTCGGTGGCGGAAGCTGCGGCAAAACCGGCGGTCTTGACCGTGCGCATCGCATCGGCGCGATACGTGAAATATTTTGGCGGAGCGACCTTGGGCAGCGGTTCCGGATCACGGATGGCGCGCTCCGACGGGATTTCGACGACCACGCCCGGCGGGGCTCTTCTCACGTCCTCGCGCGAACGGCCCTTCAGCATATCCATCAGCGTGTAGGCCTGCGCATCGACCGGCAACATGGCGCCGCCGATAATGGAAATCCCCGAAAGCAGCGCGAGCGTGGTGGTGGTCTTCCGCAATTTCAGCAAGGTATTCCCCGTTTTAGCTCTACGGTTATCGCGATTCGCTTGATAACCGTCCTCGAATAAATGCGGGCACGTCTCTAGCCGAACATGCGCGCCATGAAAAGAAAACGAAAACGTTACAACATCCGTCCGCAAGGCAGACCGCTGCCGAAATCGTTTCCAGAACCTTAAGAAAACATTCGTTAAATTTTTACTGACACCGCCGCCTCTTCCCGAATTCGAGACTTTCTCGCAAAACCTCTATTTCCAGCATCGTGGCAATAATGGCACGAACACCGCTGCGAACAGGGTAAAAGACCCAAATCCCGCAGTCATCAACAGACCTGTTCCGCTTGCAGTCATTTGACAATGGTATAGAAATGCGCCGCCGGCTCAGGCTCATTTCACATCCATTTTTTGAAAGCCGGCAAGTTCAGCCCGCACCGGCGGGCGATGGGAGACAGAGGCATATGACGACGAACCGCACCGAAACCGATACGTTTGGCCCAATCGAAGTTCAGAACGACCGTTATTGGGGCGCACAGGCCCAGCGTTCACTCGGCAATTTCAAGATCGGCTGGGAAAAACAGCCGCTGGCCGTCGTTCGTGCGCTCGGCATCGTCAAACAGGCAGCCGCCCGCGCCAACATGGAACTCTCCGGCCTCGACGCGACGGTCGGCAAGGCCATCATCGATGCCGCCCAGGAAGTCATCGACGGCAAGCTCAATGATCATTTTCCGCTCGTCGTCTGGCAGACCGGTTCCGGCACCCAGTCGAACATGAATGCCAATGAAGTGATCTCCAACCGCGCGATCGAAGTGCTCGGCGGCGTCATGGGCTCCAAGAAGCCGGTGCATCCGAACGACCACGTCAACATGAGCCAGTCGTCGAACGACACCTATCCGACGGCCATGCACATCGCCTGCGTCGAGCAGATCCACCATCACCTGCTGCCGTCGCTCAAGCATCTGCACGCGGCGCTCGAAGCCAAGGTGAAGGCTTTTGCCCACATCATCAAGATCGGCCGCACCCACACGCAGGATGCAACACCGCTGACACTCGGTCAGGAATTCTCCGGTTACGCCGCGCAGGTGGCATCCGCCATCGCCAATATCGAGCTGACGATCCCTGCCCTTTCCAAGCTCGCACAGGGCGGCACCGCCGTCGGCACCGGCCTCAACGCCCCGATCGGTTTTGCCGAAAAGGTAGCCGACGAGATTTCGAAGATCACCGGCCTTCCCTTCGTCACCGCACCGAACAAGTTCGAGGCACTGGCCTCGCATGACTCCATGGTCTTCTCGCACGGCGCCATCAACGCTGCAGCGGCTGCCCTCTTCAAGATCGCCAACGACATCCGCTTCCTCGGCTCCGGCCCGCGTGCAGGCTTGGGCGAACTGTCGCTGCCGGAAAACGAGCCGGGTTCGTCGATCATGCCGGGCAAGGTCAACCCGACCCAGTCCGAAGCCCTCACCCAGGTTTGCGCCCACATTTTTGGCAACCATGCAGCGCTGACTTTCGCCGGCAGCCAGGGCCATTTCGAACTCAACGTCTACAATCCGATGATGGCCTATAACTTCCTGCAGTCGGTGCAGCTGCTCGGCGATGCCGCCGTCTCCTTCACCGACAATTGCGTGGTTGGCATCGAGGCCCGCGAGGACAATATCCGCAAGGGCGTCGAAAACTCGCTGATGCTGGTGACGGCGCTCAATTCCAAGCTCGGGTACGATGCCTGCGCCAAGATCGCCAAGACCGCGCACAAGAACGGCACGACACTGCGCGAAGAAGCCGTTGGCGGCGGCTACCTGACGAACGAGGAATTCGACCAATACGTCCGTCCGGAAAACATGATCGGCCCGAAATAAGGTCGCCCGATACCGCATTCACACCGAATGCGAGAAAATCAGCGCCGGATCGACAGACAAATCGATCCGGCGCAACTATTTCGAGAAAAACCTTTTCTGGTATGATCGGCAAATAGACCCAAGAAAAATCCGTGTATTGCCTGCATTTCAAGCCTTGCAGGCCGAGACGGAATCCAAGTATTACCGGCTGGAAACCATATCTTTAATCTTTTCCCAAGACTTTGATCGTAATCATAGGTTTAAATTTGGGTGGGACCAACGGGAGTAGCCGATGAACACGGCGACAGCGCAAAAAGCGCATGCTTCTGATTTAGCTGGGCAGATCGTTTACGCATTGAGATCAATGGGTGTCGCGCCCATTCCTCGCAATTACCAGCTCTTCTATGAGGCATACATCGGCAGCAATGCGCAGCTGTCGCGCGACCTTGTCGCGCTCGGCAGCCGGGCGACGCAGGACGAACTGGATCATCTGGCCGACGAATATCTCGGCCGTCCGCAAGCGGCGGTGATCGAACGCGCCCATACACGTCTTGCCATCGAGCTCGAAAGCATATTGCGGCTGATCCGGCAGGAGCAGACGTCTCTCGAAAGCTATAACCGCCTGCTTGGTGAAACCGCCTCGCGCATCAACACGAAAACCAATTTTTCCGCCGAGTTGCTCGCCAATGCGATAGACCTTTTGAGCTCGGCCACGGGCGACACCATGGCGCACGGTGAAAAGACGGTCGAAAATGTCGTGCAGCGTTCGCAGGAAATGGACGATGTCCGCAAGGAACTCGACGAATACAAGCGTATCGCCAACACGGATTCGCTGACCCGGCTTTCCAACCGTCGCGCCTTCGATGAAAAACTGGCCTCGCTGTTCGACGATCAGATGGCGCTCGGCGTCACCGCGCTTGTCCTGCTCGATATCGATCACTTCAAGCGCATAAACGACACGTATGGCCATCCGGTCGGCGACAAGATTCTCGCCACCGTCGCCTCGGTCATCCGCAGCAATGTCCGCAAGGACGTCTTTGTCGCCCGCACCGGCGGTGAGGAATTTGCCATGGTCATTCAGGGCAACACGCCGGAAGAGGTTCTCGGCGTCTGCGAACGTGTGCGCCATGCGCTCGAAAGCCGTCCCTTCCGCAATTCGCGTACCGGCATCGACTATGGGCCGGTGACGATTTCCCTCGGCTTTTCCATGGCTGCCCAGGCAGAGGATCCGGGTCAGCTTTACGAACAGGCAGACGTAGCGCTTTACCTCGCCAAGGGCAACGGCCGCAATCGCACGCAAATGTTCGAGGACGGCATGCGCAAGGATTATGTCGGCAAGGGCTGGCTGATCTACAAGAAGTAAAGAGGCCGGTGCCTGCCACCGGCCGCCTACACATCACCACATGGTGGCGGCAGCCCTTGCCGCCCATTCGCGGTCATAGGTGTCCTTGTCGAAATCAGCTTTCGCAGCTTTCAGGAGCGTGCCGGGCGTCGGCAGTTTTTTTGGATCAACGAACCGCTCCGGGTTCCAAAGCTCCGAGCGCATCAGTGCCCGGGCGCACTGGAAATACACTTCACCGATCGTCACGATCGCCACGGTGCGCGGGTGTTTTCCGTCCATCTCGAAACTCTCGAGCAACGACGACCTGGCCGAGACGACGGCGCGTCCATTGATGCGCATCGTCGTGTTCGAACCGGGGATCAGGAACATCAACGCCACCCGCGGGTCCCGCACGATGTTTTCCAGTGAATCGATGCGGTTGTTGCCGCGCCAGTCGGGCAGCAACAGCGTGCGCTCGTCTTCAATGCGCACCACGCCACCGAGGTCACCGCGCGGCGAACAGTCCATGCCTTCAGGCCCCACTGTCGCCAGCGCCACGAAGGGCGAGGCCTCAATCATCTGCCGATATTCGGCCGTCAGATGATCGGTCACCTTCACCAGTGACGCCTCGCTGCTTTCGCCATAGATCGCGCGCAACCCTTCGATTGAGGTGATAACGCCGTCCTGTCCGATCATGCCGCTCATGTCACCGCCTCTTTCGCTGCTGCCTGCTGCTGTGCCTTGCGCTCGCGCTCGCGGCCGGTCTTGGCTGCGATGATATCGGCCGGCTGCGCGTTGCCCTTGATCAGCGAACGACCGGCATAGATACCGCCGACCTGTTCCATGGCAAAACGCTCACGGTCGATCTCGCGGAATTCTTCCACCAGCTGCGCCGCCAGTTCCTGTTCCTCGCCCAGCACCTGCATGACTTCGCCGGAAAAATCGAGTGCCGACTCATAGGTCTCGCGAATCTGATAATCGACGCCGGCCTTCAGAAGATCGATGGCATGGCCGCGGTCATAGGCACGCGCCAGAACCGGCACCAGCGGATATTCCTCCTTGACGATCTCGGCGATCTTGATGGCCGCCTCGCGGTCATCGATGCAGATCAGGATGGCTTTTGCGGTGGCCGCCCCCGCCGCGTGCAAAATTTCCGGCCGCGAGCCGTCGCCATAATAGACCTTGAAGCCGAAATCACCGGCATCACGCACGAATTCCGCATCCTTGTCGATCATCGACAGCGTGTAGCCGCGCGCCAGCAGCGGCTGGCTGACAATCTGGCCGAACCGGCCGAAGCCGATGATCAGTACGGTGTTTTCGATGTTTTCCGGCTCTGCCAATCCGCTGGTATCGACGGTCGGCTTCGGCGCGAGGCGCACATAGATCGCCACCACCAGCGGCGTCACCGCCATCGAGATGACGATGGTCGCCGTCAGCACTGCATTGGTATCGGCATCGAGAATGCCGACGCCCGCCGCTGCCGCATACAGCACGAAGGCGAATTCACCGCCCTGCGCCATCAGGATCGCGCGGCCGAGGCTTTCTGCATGCGAGGCTTTCAGAAGCCGCGCCACGGCATAAATGATGACGCCCTTGACGATCATATAGGCGATGACCGCAACCAGCACATGGCGCCAGTTGGCGAAGATCACAGCGAGGTCCACCGCCATGCCGACACCCAGGAAAAACAGGCCGAGCAGAATGCCACGGAACGGCTCGATATCCGCCTCCAACTGGTGCCTGAACGAGGATTCAGACAAAAGCACACCGGCGAGAAACGCGCCCATGGCCATGGAAAGCCCGGCAAAGTCCATCAGCAAGGCCGATCCGAGTACGACCAGCAACGCCGCTGCCGTCATCACTTCGCGGGCACCCGATTGCGCCAGCAGACGGAAGAACGGGTTGAGCAGGTAACGTCCGGCCACCACAAGCGCTGCCAGCGCTGCAAAACCGATACCCAGCGACTGTACCCGTTCGACAAAGGACACGGCCTCGCCCTGCGGCGCCAGCAATGCGACGATGGCCAGAAGCGGCACGATGGCCAGATCCTCGAAAAGCAGGATCGAAACGATCCGCTGCCCCTTCGGCGTGTGAAGGTGATTACGCTCCTGCAGCATCTGCATGACGATCGCCGTTGAGGTCAGCACGAAACCGGTGCCGGCGACAAAGGCCACCGGCGCAGATTGCCCGAAGGCCAGCCCCACGGCCATCAAGGCGGCGATACAGCCAAGCACCTGCAGCGCACCGAGACCAAAAATATCCTTGCGCATGTTCCAAAGCCGCGACGGCTGCATTTCCAGACCGATGATGAACAGGAACATCACCACGCCGAGCTCTGCTATATGCAGGATCGCCTGCGGGTCGGAGACCAGCTTCAGCCCGAATGGTCCGATCGCCAGACCGGCGGCGAGATAGCCCAGAACGGAGCCCAGCCCGATCCGCTTGAACAGCGGCGCGGCAATGACACCCGCCCCCAGCAGTGCCACGACCTGGACCAGTTCGCCCGCATTCGATTCTGCCGCCACTCGTTTACCCCTCGTTTTCCGTTTCGTTTTCTCGCATCCCCCGTCATGACGGGGCCAAATCAATCGCGTCTATCGCGGCCTTGTAACGGCATCACGACTAAGGCCCTTGGCCAACAGCTCGCTTTCATATTGGCGAAACTGCTCGGCCCCTTCGACGCCCAGTTCGCGCAGATATCGCCAGGTGAAGATGCCGCTGTCATGGCCATCATCAAAGGCGATGCGCACCGCATAATTGCCGGTGGCCACCACATTGCGGATGGCCACCTGCCTTTTTCCCGGCACGGTCACCTTCTGGCCCGGCCCATGCCCCTGCACTTCCGCGGACGGCGAAAGCACACGCAACATTTCGGCCGGCAGGGCAAAGCTTGCGCCATCGTCGAAAACCACGGTGAGCATGCGCTTGTCCTGCGATACTTTCAGCTCGGTCGGCCAACTATCTGTGATCGGGTCGCTCATGTCTGCTCTTCCAATTTGCATCATCCACGATTATGGACTTCGTCAATTCGCTGCAAGTCCGTTGATGACAGCATGACGGACCGATAGCCATCGTTGCCTGCCACTCCGCGTGCAAAACACCTGCAAGGTCAAAATACGCGGCGCAGTTTGTGGCAGGGCATGGTGGGCGATGCCAAAAATGCACAAAACTTGACGCCGCCGCTGATCATCACCAGATTCGGTGTACAGGAGACATGACGTGAATTCTTTCGTGACCCCACCGCTTGGCGCCGCCCCCGCCGCCAGCATCGCTCCGATGATCGACAAGTTCGGTCGTGCGGTCACCTATCTGCGTGTCTCCGTCACCGACCGTTGCGATTTCCGCTGCACCTACTGCATGGCGGAAAACATGACATTTCTGCCGAAAAAAGATCTGCTGTCGCTGGAAGAGCTCGACCGGCTCTGTTCCGCCTTCGTCGCCAAGGGTGTGCGCAAGCTGCGGCTGACAGGCGGCGAACCGCTGGTGCGCAAGAATATCATGCATCTGGTGCGCTCGATCGGCCGTCATATCGAAACCGGTCATCTCGACGAATTGACGCTGACCACCAACGGCTCGCAGCTTTCCCGTTTCGCGCAGGAACTTTACGATGCCGGTGTGCGCCGCATCAATGTGTCGCTCGACACGCTCGATCCGCAAAAGTTCAAGGAGATCACCCGCTGGGGCGATTTTGCCAAGGTCATGGAAGGCATCGATGCCGCACAGAAGGCTGGCCTGAAGATCAAGCTCAATGCAGTGGCGCTCAAAGGTTTCAACGAGGATGAAATCCCTAACATGCTGCGTTTCGCGCATGGCCGTGGCATGGATCTGACCGTTATCGAGACGATGCCGATGGGCGAGATCGAGGAAGACCGCACCGATCGTTACCTGCCGCTATCAGTGTTGCGTGAAAACCTCGAAAAGCAGTTCACCTTCACGGATATCCCGTTCAAGACCGGCGGCCCTGCCCGTTATGTCGAGGTTGCCGAAACCGGTGGCCGTATGGGCTTCATCACACCGATGACCCATAACTTTTGCGAGGGCTGCAACCGCGTCCGCCTCACCTGCACCGGCACGCTCTACATGTGCCTCGGTCAGAACGACGCAGCCGATCTGCGCGAAGTGCTACGCGAAAGCCAAGACCCAGCGCATCTGGCTGCGGCCATAGACGAGGCGATCGCCCGCAAGCCGAAGGGCCACGATTTCATCATCGACCGGAATAACCGGCCGGCGGTGTCGCGGCATATGAGCGTGACGGGCGGCTGAGACGGTAGCGACTATATTTCCACGTCCGATAATCGTCTTTCCATCCGCCGCGCGATACCGTCTTGCCCCGACGCGTAAAGACCGGCTACCGCGCCGCGATAATCACGCTCCTCACGGTTCTGACCGAGCTTGGATTTGGCGATGACCTTGCGCACGGCAACCCGGAAAGCAACGATATTGGCTAGCATCTGGGCGATGTAGTCTGCGGGCGCATCCGCCATGCGCCATGCACTCGTGCCGTTCAGTCGGCGCTCGTGGGTGCGGGTAAGCAAACCAACTGCGGCACGCTTGGCGTGATCATCATGTTGAAAGCTGATGGTCCCGTAGACATGGACAACCTGATAGTTCCAAGTCGGCACATGCCTATGGTGTTCGGCTTTGGACGGATAGAAATTCGGGGATATATAGGCGTCCTCGCCCCGAAAGATCACCAGCACTTCATGGCCGTCGGCGATCTGCCGATGCATTTCGTTGGCAATGGCGATGTGCCCTATCAGCGTTCCGTCGGCTGCCGAAAGAAGCGGAAGATGATTTGCGATCAGCCCTTCCGCCGTTTGCGCCACGATACAGGCGAGCGGTGCGGCCTCCGTCACCAGCCTTATTTCATCGGTGCTGACCTCTTCGAAATGCGGAGGAATATACATCTGAATGCCCGCCTAAATTGAAACAAGCAGAAACATACGCGTGCTATGGAGATTTGTCTTCTTAGTCGGCAGGAAAAAAGACAAACAAAAAGGCCGGGATTGCGCCCGGCCTCATTGAGTTTGCATTGCGGCCTCAGGCCACCTCGCGCACCCAGCCCGGTCGGCGATCATAATCGCCCAGTTCCACCTGCATCTGAGGATCGCGCGTCTTGAAATGCTCGATCTTTTCCGACAGCATTTCGACGCGACGACGCAGGCCATGGATCTCGGCATTGTTTTCCTCGACCATGGCAGCGTTCCGCTGGGTGATCAGTTCCACCTCCTGCACCGCATGTGTGACTTCGCGAATGCCGGTGGACTGTTCGCCGGTGGCCGACGAAATGTCGGAGACGAGCTTCCGCACCTCGCCCACATGCGCAATGATCGAAGACAGCGCAGTTCCGGTTTCCTCCACCAGATGCACACCGCTTTTCACCTGTGTCGCACTGGCCGAAATCAGATCCTTGATCTCGCGGGCGGCACCGGCGCAGCGCTGCGCCAATTCACGCACTTCCTGTGCCACGACCGCGAAACCACGCCCGGCCTCGCCTGCACGCGCGGCTTCCACGCCGGCATTGAGAGCCAGCAGGTTGGTCTGGAAAGCGATCTCGTCGATCACGCCGATGATCGTGGCGATCTTGGCCGAGGACTTGCTGATCTCGCCCATCGCACCAACAGCGCGCTGCACGACTTCGCCGGAACGCACCGCGAACTCCTCCGTCTCGCTGACGGAAGCCGAGGTCCGCTTGGCGTTTTCAGCGGTCGACACAACGATTTCGCTGAGGTGACGCAGGGCACGAGAACTCTGTTCGAGCGCTGCCGCCTGCTGTTCGGTGCGGCGCGCCAGATCGTCGGCGGAGCTCGCCAGGTTGCCGGTGCCGCCTTCGATCTCGTCGGCCGTGCTGCGCACATCGGCGAGCGTGACGCGCAACGTCTCGACGGCCTGGTTGTAGGTGCGGGCCATCTCGACAAAATCCTCGGCGAGATCCTCGGCCATGCCCTCTTCCAGATCGCCCTCGGCCAGCTTGCCGAGAACATGCGACAGCGCATCGAGCGCGCGACGCTGTTCGGCCGCCACACGCGCCCGTTCGGCGCTTCGCTTCTGCGACTCCTCGGCGGAAATTTCCCGCGCTGATGCCGCCTCCTGCTCCAACCGCACGTTTTCAACGGCAGCATCGCGGAACACGGTCACGGACCGCACCATGTCGCCGATTTCGTCACCACGCTCGCGACCTTCGATCGACACGTCGAGATCGCCGTCGGCCAGCCGCTTCATCACCTCGGTGACACGACGCAGCGGGCCACGCAGGGTTTCCACCAGCATCAGGCCACCGGCAATCGCCAGCACCGTGCCGAACACCATGGCAATGACGGACAGATGCGCAGACCGTTCGCTGTCCTGCTTTCCGGTCTCCTGCGCCTGCGCCACAAAGGCCTTTAGACCGGCCATGCCGCCCGAAAGCGTTGCGACGGCCGCAGCCTTCTGCTTCTGCCATTCGCCGGCAATCTCCAGCAGTCTGACCGAGGATTTGTCGAGCGCGGTCAATTGTGCATCCACCTTGGGTGCAAACTCCGCCATGGTGATGTTGGTGGCGGCAAGCTCGGAAACGCGGGCGCTCGACTTGCGCAGACCCACCATCTTGCCGGTCAGCGCCATACGGGCGTCGTCGGCCGCCGTCAGCCGCAGCCGCTCGACAAGCAATTGCAGCTCGTCGATCCGCCGCAGCGAATCCTCGCTTTGCGCCAGCAGATCGCGCTGTGCCGCCACGTCGCCCTCCAGTCCGACGAACCGTTCGGCGGCCGTCACCGCCTTGCTGGTCGCCAGCGTATCGAGTTCGCCCTGGATACGCATGAAGGCGCTGGTGCCGATGCGGGCCGCCTGCGCCTTTTCGGCGACAGAAGCATCGCCCGAAAGAGCCTTGCCGAGACTGGCGGACGCCTCGCGTGCCGGGCCAAAAGCCTTGGCGGCCCGCTCGGGAACAAGATCCTTGATCTTGTCAAATTCGGCATCGAGCGTGCCGAGATAAAGTTTTGCCGTGGTGATCGCGCCATCGTCGCTTTCGGCACGGCGCATCGCCTCGCGCAGATTGCCGATCCGGCCGGCGAGCGCATTGAAAGCATAGGCTTCCAAAAGCAGGCCCTTGGCAAACTTTTCCTTGCCTTCGCTCTGCTTGCGCAACGTGCCCACCTGATTCTGCACGCCGGTGCCCAATGCCCGTATCTTGGACATGCCAAGATCCAGTTCGCGGCCGTTCTGGTCGCGTTTGCCCTTCACGGCCCAAAGCGTATCGACATGGGCGCGCATGGCGGCGGCCAGGCCGACAACCGGGGCGATGCGCTCGCGGTCGCCATCGGAAACCAGCAGACCCTGCAGCGAATCCACACCCTTGGACTGGGTGTCGATATCGGTTTTCAGTGCCGCCAGCGTCTTGTCGCTGGGGGCGTTGGAAAATTCCTGAAGACTTGTCTGAAGGCGCTCGAAATCGCTGATATTCTCGATCGTCGCGCGTGTGACGGTCATATGGCCGTTCAGCGTGGTCGAGGTGTAATAGCCGGCGAGACCGACGCCGGCGATCAGAAGCACCAGCGGCACGACGAACAGAAGAACTTTGGTGACGATCCTGCGGCTCTGCAAGAGCCGGTCGATGAAGGACATGCGGTTCCCCCCGCAAATGGGCGCGCGTGCCAACCTCCCATCGGCGACACGTGGCCATCATTCCCGCCTCATGCGAGATTCACTCACACTCTGATTTATGAATTGAGCAACCGTTAACACTGCACGGCAAGCGTTCAAAATCTTCGTATTTGGCGGCAGATCGTCACTGTCGCTGCAAAGCCGGCGCAAGACATTTCCATTTTCGCCCGAACCGCCTATGGGAAAACCATCCGGGACGGGGAATCACGCGATGGCATTATCGGCAAATTCGAAGGGCGCACTCTACATGGTGCTGGCCATGGCCGTGTTCATCTGCAACGACGCGCTGGTCAAGACAGTCTCCTCTCAACTGACCGTAGCACAGATCATGTTCGTGCGCGGTGCCATGACGATGGTTCTGGTGTTCATGATCGCCCGCCACCTCGGTGCTTTGCCGACACGCCGAATGCTGACCGACAAGATCATGCTCCTGCGCGTCTTCTTCGAGATCGGCGCGACGCTGACCTATCTGACGGCGCTCAGCCGCATTCCGTTCGCCAATGCCTCGTCCATCCTGCAGTCCCTGCCGCTTGCGGTCACGCTCGGTGCTGCAGTTTTTCTGGGAGAGCCCGTCGGATGGCGCCGCTGGGCCGCCATTCTTGTCGGCTTCCTCGGCGTGCTGATCATCCTGAAACCCGGTCCGGCCGGCTTCGTCTCCGACGCGCTGTTTGCCGTCGCCGCCGTCTTTTTCACGGCCGGCCGCGATCTCGTGACCAAACGCGTCGATCCCGGCATTCCGTCGATCTCCGTCAGCCTGTTCACCACGACGGTCATTACTATGATCGGCGGTTTTCTGATCGTGCCGATGGGCGGTTGGAAACCGGTCGATGCAGGAACATTCGGCCTGCTCGCGCTGGCATCGCTGATGGTATTAGCCGGCTATCAATCCATCATTCTTGCCATGCGCACCGGCGAAATTTCCTTCGTCGCGCCTTTCCGCTATACCAGCCTCGTATGGGCCTTGGGCATCGGCATTCTGTTTTTCAGCGAAATTCCCGATAACTGGATGATCCTGGGCGTCGCGGTTGTTATCGCTTCCGGCCTCTACACTTTCTATCGTGAAAGCCGCCGCCGGCAGGTGACCGTCGGCAAGACCGATCCGGCGCCACCGGCCTGACCCGCTTGAGACCGAATTCGACAATGCCCATGACGACCAACACACGACATTCGCAAACCACTACCGGCTTGATCCTTGCCGGCGGCCGCTCCCGCCGCATGGGTCGTGACAAGACGGTCATGCCCTTTGGCGACCGCTCGATGATCGCGCATGTCGTCGAAAGGCTCGGCCCACAGGTCTCCACCCTCGCCATCAACGCGCTGCCGGGGTTCGGTGAACACCGAAACCTGCCGCTCGTTCCCGATGCTCTTTCAGATCATCAGGGGCCGCTTGCCGGCATCCTCGCCGGTCTGCGCCATTTTGCCGTGCAGGGCGGGGTGACCCACATGGTCAGCGCGCCCGCCGACGGTCCATTCCTGCCGCGTGATCTCGTCGCCCGCCTTGCCGCCGCCTGCCCGGATCAAAACACGATCGCGGTTGCCAGTTCCGAAGGCCATCTGCATCCCGTCTACGCACTCTGGCCGCTGTCGGTCGCTGACGATCTGGACAGCTGGTTGCAGGATCCGGACAACCGCCGCATCAAGGCTTTTCTGGCGCGCCACCCGATGATGTCGGTCCCGTTTCAGCAGGAAGACACCCCGGCCGGCCCGCGCGATCCGTTTTTCAACATCAATACGCCCGAGGATTTTGCCCGGGCGCAAAACTATCTGGAGCAGTGATGACCCAGCGCATTTTTGGCATTTCCGGCTGGAAGAATTCCGGCAAGACGGGCTTGGCCGTCCGCCTCGTCGCCGAATTCACACGGCGCGGCTACCGCATTTCGACGATCAAGCACGCCCATCATGATTTCGATATCGACAAGGTCGGCGCCGACAGTTTTCGCCATCGCGAGGCCGGTGCGCACGAAGTGACGATCGTGTCGGGCACACGTTTTGCCATCATGCACGAATTGCGCGGCCAGCCGGAACCAAGTTTTGAAGAAATCGTCGCCCGCATCGCCCCTTGCGATCTGCTGCTGATCGAAGGCTACAAACGCGAGCCGGTGCCGAAAATCGAGGCCCGCCGGCTGCAATCGGCCAATCGCGAACCGCTTGCGCCCACCGATCCGCACATCGTCGCCATCGCCGCCGACCATCCCGTCGACGGCAGCGACATCCCCGTTTTCGATCTCGACGACACGATCGGCATGGCCGATTTCATCGCGGAAAAGGTTGGCCTGCCGCCGAAGTGATCGGCAGACCGCGGTTTAGTTGGTCAAACGGCTGGGATCGTAGCTGATCTTCTGGGCAATTTCGGCGAAAGCGGCCACCAGCGCGTCGACACTGTTGGATTCGTAGTAATTGGTATCCGCGCTGGCGCAGAATTTCAACAGATCCTGGCCTCTCGGCGGTGCCATGAATGCAACAGTGTACACCGTGATGCCGGCCGCTTTTGCGAGTGTGCATCTTTTGCGCACGGCTTCATCAATGACAGAGTTCCAGCTCGCCGAATTGCCGGTCATTTCGCCATCTGTCATCAGCACGACGGCGCGTGCAAACGTCGTATTGTTGTTCTTTCTCTGCTCGACAGTTTCGGTATCCGTGCCATAGCCATTGGCACCGATGTTCTTAGTCGCGGTTTCCATGGAGGTGGTCGCATCTGTGCCTCCGACCGGCGTTATCATGTCAGTCACATATTTACGTGCTTTGGTCGTACCCCAGTCGACAGTCGATTGCCCGATCATGAAGCTCGAATAGGATATCGCGCCTGTGCGAACCCGCTTGGCGTTCGGATCGACCTTGTCAAGGCCATCAAAAAGCGCCGCAGCCGCTTCCTTGAGGGCGTCGGCTTTCGTCACGTAATAGGTCTGGTAGCCGAGGCAGATATTGAGGATCTGCAGTACGCATTTGGTTCTCTGCGTATTGGTGTTTTCCAACATCGAGGCAGACTGGTCGAGCACCACTTCCATCGAAATACCACGTACCCCGCCGTAACCGCTGACCGTCTTGCTGGCTGCGGAGACACTCACCTGTCCGCCGAACAGAAGCCGGGTCAGCGGCGTCAAGGATACACCGACCGTCGAATTGACAGCCACGGCGAAATTTTTTCCCGTCGATCCCTGCGCCGTGGTGGTAACGGAGACCGTCGTCCCGGCCTTGATCGCTGCCACCGTTGCCGCATCGACAGTCGAAGAAAAGCGCCCGGCCACAAAATTCTTGCCGTATTCCGCCCCTGCACTACTGTCGATCTTCTTGTCTGCAAGCCGCGAAGACACTGCAAGAGCCGCCGCATCGGTGGCATCCTGCAACTGGGCCTTCTGCAACACCATGTTGGTGGCATCGATGGCCATGCCGGCCGTGCCGAGCAGGACAGGCAGGATGAGTGCCGTCATGACACCGAAATTGCCGTCCCGTTGGCGGATGAGATTACGGATTTGTCCGCGGACCTGTCGCATGCTGAACAACGCTCGCAAAAGATGAACGTCGCCATCATTTCAGCAATCACTTAATTAGTGATAACTTCATCAATTAGAAATGAACGATTTATGAACTTTTCGGCGCACCCTTCCGTCCGCGACTGCCTAACACAACCACAGACGGAACGCTTCAATGCGCAACACGGCGTGGCTGCCATTCTTGCGGAAGCCCGCAGAAATACTGATAAAAACCGTCAAACAAGACCGTCCGCGATGCAACCGGCTTCCCTCTTCAAACGTATATGCTAAGCAAAATGCCTGTTCGAAAGGTTGGCCAGTGAACCCGGATGCGGAACCAGATATCACCTCGCTCACCCGCGATGAGATCGAGACCGAAACAACCCGTCTGAGGGCGTCGCAATCGATGACCGAAACGGCAACGCAAACGGCATTGTCCCTTAGCGAATCCCGCCGCCGGGCGCTGTTCGAGGCGATTGATGACGGTTTCTGCATCATCGAATTTATCGACGGCCCGCACGGCCCGTTAAGTGATTACGTCCACATCGAATCCAATTCCGGTTATGGGCGCCAGACCGGCATCACCGACATTGTCGGCAAGCGGCTGCGCGAGATTGAGCCGGACAATGCCGATGTCTGGCTGAAGGTTTACGGCGATGTGCTGGAGACCGGGAAGGTCGTGCGTTTCGAGCAGGAATTCGTCTCGATCGGCCGCCATATCGAGGTGTCGGCCACGCGTGTCGAGCCCGCCAGCCTGCGGCAGGTATCCGTCCTGTTCCGCGACATTACCGAACGAAAACAGGCAGAGGAAACGCTGCGCAAAAGCGAGGCGCATGCCCGCGAAAACGTCCAGCGTGTGCAGCTGGCACTGGCCGCCGGCGCCATTATCGGCACCTGGGCCTGGGATGTACCGGCCAACCGCTTCACGGTCGATGAAGCCTTTGCCACAGCGTTCGGTATCGATCCTGCGCTCGGCCATGTCGGACTGAGCCTGCAGCAGATCGTCGAGACCGTCCACCCGGATGATCAGGCGGGACTGGCTGCCGCCATGCGGGAGGCACTGTCGCGCGGTGGCGCCTATGCCCACCAGTACCGCACCCGTCGCGCCGACGGAAAATACTACTGGCTGGAAGCCAACGGTCGTGTCGACCTGTCGCCTGAAGGTAAGCCGCTGAATTTCCCCGGTGTTCTACTCGATATCGAGAACCGCCGCGCCGTGGAAGCCGAACGCGACCGGGCGCTTGCGGCTCTGCGCCAGCTCAACGACACGCTTGAGCAAAGGGTCGAGGAACGCACCGCCGCACTCATCGCTGTGGAAGAAGCGCTCCGGCAGGCCCAGAAGATGGAAGCCGTCGGTCAGCTCACCGGCGGCTTGGCCCATGATTTCAACAATATCCTCGCCGGCATCAGCGGCAGTCTGGAACTGATGAAGACGCGGCTGGCGCAGGGGCGTATCGGCGATATCGACCGTTATCTGACCGGCGCGCAATCCGCGGTCAAACGCGCCGCAGCGCTCACCCAGCGTCTCCTCGCCTTCTCGCGCCGCCAGACGCTCGATCCCAAACCGTCGGATGTCAACCGCGTCGTCGCCGGCATGCAGGATCTGATCAGCCGCAGCGTCGGTCCGGGCGTCGCCATCGAGACCGTCGCCGCTGGCGGCTTGTGGACCGCGTTCGTTGATGTCGGCCAGCTGGAAAACGCCCTCCTCAACCTTTGCATCAATGCCCGCGACGCCATGCCGGAAGGCGGCAAGCTGACGATCGAGACCGGCAACCGCTGGCTGGACGAGCGTGCCGCCGCGCAGCGTGGCCTGCCGCCCGGTCAGTATATCTCGCTCTGCGTCAGCGACACCGGCACCGGCATGCCGGCCGATATCGTCGAGCGCGCCTTCGATCCCTTCTTCACCACCAAGCCCATCGGCCAGGGCACCGGCCTCGGCCTTTCCATGGTCTATGGTTTCGCCGGCCAGTCGGGCGGTGCGGCCCGCATCTATTCCGAACTCGGCAAGGGCACGATGATCTGCATCTACCTGCCCCGCCATGCCGTCGACGGCGAGACGGATGACCTGCCGATCGATGAAACGCCGGTGCCTGTCGCCAGCGGCCAGAACCTCATCCTCGTGGTCGATGATGAACCGCTGGTACGCATGGTGGCGGTCGAGATCCTGCAGGATCTCGGTTATTCGGTGCTGGAAGCCGAGGACGGTCCTTCGGCACTGAAAATCCTCAACACCCGTCCGGACATTGACCTTCTGATCACCGATGTCGGCATGCCGAACGGCATGAACGGCCGCCAGCTCGCCGATGCCGCCCGCGTCGAACGGCCGGACCTCAACGTCCTGTTCGTCACCGGTTACGCCGAAAACGCCGTGCTGAACCACGGCCATCTGGAGCGCGGCATGCAAGTGATGACAAAACCCTTCGTCGCGGACGCGCTGGGTCGCCGCGTCAAGGAACTGATCGGCGGCGAATAATTTTCCCGCAAACGCAAATGGGCCGGACAAGCCGGCCCATTTCCAGTTCAACGTTTCAAAACCTCAAACGTGGTCTACATCCTTGCGCGGACTTGCCCAGCCCAGTGCATGGTAGAGCACGATCGCACCGATCGTTGCCGTGCCGATGCCGTCCAGCGTGAAGCCGGCAACGTCGAGCTTGAAGTTGCCGGCGCCCAGAACCAACGCCACACCGACGGTGATCAGGTTGCGCGGCTCAGAAAAGTCGACCTTGTTTTCCACCCAGATACGGCCGGCCGTGGCGGCAATCAGGCCGAAGACCACGATCGAAAGACCACCGAGAACCGGACCGGGAATGGTCTGGATCAGAGCCCCAAACTTTGGCGAGAAGCCGAGCAGGATGGCAACAAAGGCTGAGACGAGGAAGACCAGCGTCGAGAAGATACGGGTCACGGCCATGACGCCCATGTTTTCCGCATATGTGGTCATGCCCGTGCCGCCGAAGGCGCCCGAAAACATCGTGGCGACGCCGTCACCGATGAAGGCGCGGCCGAGATAGGGGTCGAGATTGCGGCCGGTCATGGCGCCGATCGCCTTGATGTGACCGAGGTTTTCGGCGACCAGAATGACGACGACCGGAGCGATCAGCGTGATGGCCGGGGCGGAAAATACCGGTGTGGTAAAGGTCGGCAGACCGAACCATGCGGCGGCCGATACACCTGAAAAATCGATCGGCGTGCCGTAGCCCATGCCGTTCGCCAGCACGAGATAGAGGAGATAGGCAAAGGCGCCGCCGATCAGGATCGGCAGGCGGCGGGTCAGACCCGGCGCATAAACGGCAACGATACCAACGGCAGCAACCGTGGCGATCGCCACCCAACGCGACAACTGGCTGCCGTCAGGCGTGGCCGCACCAGTGCCCGAAGCGCTGGCGATGGCGATCGGCGCAAGAACGAGGCCAATGGCGGCCACGATCGCGCCGGTCAGAACCGGCGGCATCAGCATTTCGATCCAGCGATGGCCGGCCATCATCACGATGATGCCGATCATCGTATAAAGCGCACCGGCGGCGATGATGCCGCCCAGCGCCAGGCCGATATTCGGGTTGGGTGCGCCGGCAGCGGCAGCGGTTGCCACCAGAACCGGACCGATGAAGGCGAAGGACGAACCGAGATAGCTCGGCACGCGGCCACCGACGGCGATGAAGAAGATCAGCGTCGCAATGCCGGAAAACAGGATCGATACGTTCGGATCAAAACCCATGATCATCGGCGCAAGCACGGTCGAACCGAACATCGCCACCACATGCTGGAAGCCCAGCACCACCGTCTGGCCGGTCGGCAGACGTTCGTCGGGCAGGATGCGCCCTTCCGTCTTCAGCCGCCAGCGCGGGAAATAACCACCGTGTTCGCTCATGTCAGTGCCCCTCTGTTGGTTCCCGCCAGCCGGCCGGGCACGCGTTTTGGCAGCGCACCTGTTTTGCATTTCTTGGTCGGAGGCATGGATGCTTAAAAAACTGCGCTTCGCGGATAGGCGATCGGCATCGATCGTCGGTCACATCTATCGGCTCGCAAAAACCTTCGTTACTGCGAACCAAGGCCGCTGTCATCGGGTCTTCACAGCTTTCCCACAACAGTCATGACCAAAAATCCAGCAAAAGTACTGGCGAAATGCCGCATGCCTCTTAACTGATCAATGTGAGGACCACGAACACTCCCGGGAGGAGACCCGTCATGGACAAGAACAGGATCTGCCTTTGGTATGACAAGCAGGCGGAAGATGCCGCCCGTTTTTACGCAAACACCTTTCCCGACAGCAGCGTCGACACGATCATCCATGCGCCCGGCGACTATCCCGATGGAAGTCAGGGAGATGTTCTCGTCGTGGAATTCACCGTTCTCGGCATCCCCTGCATGGGCATGAACGGCGGTCCGCATTTCAAGCAGACGGAAGCCTTTTCCTTTCAGGTCTCGACGGAGGATCAGGCCGAGACAGACCGCTACTGGAACGCCATTGTCGACAACGGCGGTCAGACAAGCGAATGCGGCTGGTGCAAGGACAAATGGGGCCTGTCATGGCAGATCACCCCGCGCGTTCTGATGGATGCGCTGAGAGAAGGCGGCGCCCCTGCCAAACGCGCATTCGATGCGATGATGACGATGAAGAAGATCGATGTCGCGGTGATCGAGGCAGCCGTGCGGGGCTAATTTTCCGAACGCCCTGCGCCATCGCGATCCCGCTCATAGAGTCTCTTTACCGGAAATTCCGGCAGCCAGTTTTCGCGGCGAACAGTCCATAACTCGTAAGTGGGCTTGAATCGGTCGATCTCGTCGAGCGTGCCGAGATTGACCTCGATCTCGTCCTCACTGCGTCCAAAAACCTGCGAGCCGCAAGTGGGACAGAAATGCCGTCCCTGATAATCGCGTGTCTCGCCCTCCACGCTCACCGCCGTTTCCGGAAAGATCGCCGACGCGTGAAACAGTGCGCCATGGGTTTTGCGGCAATCGAAACAATGGCAAATCCCGACGCGGTAGGGTTCTCCCGTCGCGGTGATCCTGACATTGCCGCAACGGCAGCCGCCGGTGACTTTGGTCATACCTCTCTTCCTCGCTCACATTCGCGGCGACGAGACTGCCAGCCGCATCCAATCAGGCAATGTTCTTCTGCGGTAGAGGTTGCTTCGGCCGTATGCGCAACATGTTGCCCTCTACCACTTGTAGATCAAAGGCATTGGTCTGCCGGACAAGGTCGCTAAGCTTTTTCGCACCATAATTTTGCGGCTTAAACGCGCTGGCCAATTTCGACAATTGTGCACCGACCGGCCCCAAATGCACCCAACCATCCTCATTTTCTAGTTTAGCAACGGCTTGTTTGATTAGCAGCGTCGCCATTTTTGGCGATTTTTTTACATTGGCATTCAACGGAACAACGACATGATCCGCCATGGCTGGCGACAACAAGCCTTCCGTATAAATAAACCGCTGGCACGCCAGCCGAAAACTCTCGGGCGTCTTTTTTTCACCGAACCCGAACACATCAAGTCCATTTTCGCGGATACGCGTCGCCAGCCGGGTAAAATCGCTGTCGGATGACACGAGGCAAAAACCGTCCAACCGGCCAGTGTGCAGAATATCCATCGCATCGATCGCAAGCGCGATATCACAGGCGTTTTTGCCGGTCGTATAGGCAAAAACCTGCTGTGGAATAATTGCATGTCTTGCCAGAACATCGGTCCATGGTCTGCATTGGCCGGTGGAAAAATCGCCATAGATGCGCCTGACCGTTGCGTCGCCGAGCTTGGCAATCTCCTTGAACAGCCCGTCGGCGATTTTGGCTGATGCATTCTCTGCATCAATCAACACGGCCAGTCGCCGTGATCGTGTTTCATGCATGCAATCCAGCTCCCCCATGCCCCAAGGCAGATAGCCGCGACAGCATCAATCAGCACCACGAAGACCGCAACCTGTGATCACAACATATCTGCACACACGCTTAACAATCCACCTCCATTTCGGCGCTACCGAAGGATGGAAGATTCATGCAGAACAAACTGTCGGCTGAGCACGAAAACATCATTCGCACTTCAAATAGGCAATCACATCCCTTAACGCAGAGAGGATTCGGTTTATCATCGCCCAAATTCAGCACGGCACCGATCGCTCGGAACCGCGCACCATCCTTTTGGAAAGCTTTCGCAAATGCCAACAACACCCGGCACCGCCTCACCCGTTCCATCGAGCCCAAAACCCTTCTACAGCAATTTTGGCTTTCAGGTCCTCACCGCCATGGTCATCGGCCTGGCACTCGGCCTCCTTGCTCGCAATATCGGCCCCGATGCCGCCGGCAACCAGAATGGCCTTTCGGTGACGCTGCAGACGATCGGCACGATCTTTGTCCAGCTGCTGCGCGCGCTGGTGCCGCCGCTGATCTTCACAGCCATCGTCGCCTCGATCGCCAACCTGAAAAACCTCAACAACGCCGCCAAGCTGGTCTGGCAGACGTTGCTCTGGTTCGCGATTACCGCGCTGATCGCGGTCGTCATCGGCATTTCACTCGGTCTGCTCATCCAGCCAGGTCTCAATACGGAGGTCACGCAGGCCGCCGCGCGCGCGCCGTCTTCGGCGGGCTCCTGGCTCGATTTCCTCAAAGGACTCGTTCCCGCCAACCTGCTCGGCCTCGAAGCCTCGACCAAGCTAACGAACGGTTCGGCGTCGACGTCGCTCAACTTCAACGTGCTGCAAATTCTCGTGGTGTCGATCGCCTTCGGCATCGCCGCGCTGAAGGCCGGCAAGGCTGCCGAACCTTTCCTCGCCTTCAACCAGGCGTTTCTCGCGGTCGTGCGCAAAATCCTGTGGTGGGTGATCCGCCTGACGCCGCTCGGCACGATCGGCCTGCTCGGCCGCGCTGTCGACCAGTATGGCTGGACGACGCTGTCGCAGCTGACATGGTATGCCGCCGCCGTCTATATCGGCCTCGCGCTCGTCCTCTTCGTCGTTTACCCGGCGCTGCTCCTCGCCCATGGCCTGAAACCCTCGCGTTTCTTCGCAGGCGCATGGCCGGCCATCCAGCTCGCCTTCGTGTCGCGTTCATCGATCGGCACCCTGCCGGTCACCGAAACCGTCACCGAAAAGGCGCTCGGCGTGCCGCGCGAATATGCGGCCTTTTCCGTTCCGCTCGGTGCTACCACCAAGATGGACGGCTGCGCCGCCATCTATCCGGCGATCTCGGCCATCTTCATCGCCCAGTTCTACCAGGTGCCGCTCGGCATTCAGGAATATTTCCTGATCGTCTTCGTTTCGGTCCTTGGTTCAGCCGCCACGGCCGGCCTGACAGGCGCCGTCGTCATGCTGACGCTGACGCTCTCGACGCTCGGCCTGCCGCTGGAAGGTGTCGGCCTGCTGCTCGCCATCGATCCGATCCTCGACATGGGCCGCACCGCCGTCAATGTCGCCGGTCAGGCACTGGTGCCCACCATCGTCGCCAAGCGTGAAGGCATTCTCGATCAGGCGGCCTATGACAACGTCAAGGACATCGACACGCTCGATGACCGCGAGGTCGCGGCGGCCTGATCCGCGCCCCTCACCGGCCACGAAAAGAGCGCTCCTCGGCAACGGGGAGCGCTTTTTTCACGCATGGCGAACAAGACAAGCTGTCTAGAGCACATACCCAACAGCCGATCGATCAGTCCTTGACCGGCGCATAGGACGCCATCGCCCAGCCGCGCCGGCGGGCGAAACTACGCAGCCCGTAAACCGCCTGCACAGCAAAAAAGCCCGTCATCGCCAGAAGGCCGGGGTGCAGATCGGGATAGGCAGTGTTTACAACACGGACACTCGCCCACGCGGTCATCACCGCCAATACGGCCCAGGAAATGATTGAAATCCAGACGCTGGTTCGGGACATTTTCCATCCTCCACAAAAGCCATCAGGTTCCACCAAGAGTAGAGCGTTTTCCAGCAAGTTCAAGCCAGGACGCGCAGCCCGAGGCATTTACCGCTCACCCGCAGGAAGCCTGTGTCACCTTTCCGGTCGCAGGATCGGTTTCGATCGTGACCCGATCCTGCCTGAAATCGCGCGTCACCATGTCGCCGGGGCCGATCTGGCGCACAGTTGCAGCGCCGGTCAGGCGCCTGGCCCGCGCATCGCTGGGCTTTTTCTTGCCCACCAGCTTTTGCGCCGCCTGCGGATTGCAGATCTTCGTTTTGGCGGGCGCGGCTGATGCCGCCGCAGGAGCAAAAGCCGCAACGCTTAAAACCGCAAACAGGGTTACCAAAATCCTCATCACCATCCTCCATCGGGAACTGCGCGCAACCTCGGCGATTTCTGTGCCGACATTACGGCAACACCGGCGATTTCCGCAGGCCCGCGCCCCCTTTCCCGGCCGGTTATGACATTGCCAGCATTCGCTAATTTTCCTAAGTCAGATCACCTGTTGGAGACTGAAGCATGGCCATGACCACATTGACCGGACGATCGCTGAAAACATTGCTGTGCCTTGCGGCCCTTTTGCCATGCACGGTGGCGCATTCGACGCCGGTTCTGGTGGTCGACACCGCCAGCCATGAAGTGCTTTATCAGGAAGATGCCGGCGCGCCCTGGTATCCGGCGTCCACCACAAAACTGATGACGGCGCTCGTCACCTTCGAGGCGCTGCGCGCCGGTGAAGTCCGGCTCGATACGCCCGTGATGATTACCCGCAACGCCGCCAAACAGGCTTTTCTCGAGTCCGGCCTGACATTCGGCCGCACGATGACGCTGGAAGACGCGCTTTATGGTGCCCTTGTCGCTTCGGCAAACGATGTCGCCGTAGCGCTTGCTGAAAAAGTGGGAGGCGACCTCCCCGCCTTCCTTCGCCGCATGAATGCGCAGGCACAACGCCTCGGCATGACCGGCACACATTTCGCCAGCCCCAATGGCCTGTTCGACAAGGACAATTATACGACAGCCCGCGACATGGCGGTCCTTGGCATGGAGATCGCGCGCGCCTTTCCGGAATACGAGCGGTTTTTCCAGGCGACCGCCGTGTCGTTCGACGGCAAGGAGGTGAAGTCCAACAATCTGCTGCTCACCCGCTTTCCCGGCACGATCGGCATGAAGACCGGTTTTCTCTGCGCGTCGGGCCGCAACTATGTCGGCCTGACCGAACGCAATGGCCGCAGTCTGATGGTCGTCATCATGGGCGCGACGACGGAGCGCGAACGCAACGAACGCGCCGCCCAATACCTGACCGAAGCATTTGAAAACCGCCTTCCTGCGAGCGGCCGCGTCGAAACGATTGCCAACCGCAGCGACATCACGGCACCGGACATGCGTGTCAAACTCTGCACCGGCGCGAGCGTCGCTTACGAAGCCGAACGCGACGCGCTTTATCCGATGGGCCTCGCCGGCCACCCCAGCTATCTGCAGGCGGAGACACCCAGCCTCGTCCACGCCATCACCACCTGGGCAACCGAGAACGTCGCCGACGTGCCGCTGCCGAAACCGCGCCCGCCGGAATTCCAGTAACGGGGCGTTCACCGGCAATCACAGTGCTTGCCGGTGATCTGCCGCGCCGACCGTCGCTTAGAGCGGTTGATTGTTAAATGGAACCAGTTCTGTTGGCTCAAACGGAGTCGGCTGGTCGTATGGCCGGCGCGTGTCGTAGCCAAAGCATACGGCCAAGCCGGCCATACGACCAGCCGACTCCGTTTCAGCCAACCCCGAAGGGGCCGGGCATCTTTCCGCCGGGATCAGCGGCGATCGGCTCGCACGTAACCCGGTGGTATGCCCTTCGCCAATCGCCACCGCCCCGACGAAAACCTGCTCCGGCAGAACTGCTTCCATTTAACAATCAACCGCTCTAATCGTCGGGCAGCAATTGCGGGTTCCAGACCACTTCCCAGACATGCCCGTCCGGATCGCTGAAATATCCGGCATAACCGCCGTAAAACGTATCCTGCGGTGGTTTGACGACACCGGCACCGGCCTTCTCAGCCGCCGCCATCACGGCATCCACCTCCTCGCGGCGGCGCACATTATGGCCAATGGTGAAGGCGGTCGGGCTGCCGGCCTGTTTGGACAGACCGGTATCATGGGCAATATCGTCCTGCGCCCACAGCGCCAGCTTCCCCCCGCCGGAGAGATCAAAAAAGGCGACGGCGCCGTGTTCGAACTCGCGCCCGACAATGCCTTCGGTCGGCAGACCGAGACCATCGCGATAAAAGACCAGGGATTTTTCGAGATCGGCGACGCCGAGCGTCAGAACGGAAATACGCGGTTTCATATCCTCAAACCCTTTCTATCGAGGCCTGCACCATGCAAGCGCCGTGATAGTCTTGGGCCGTCAACGATGTGACGGAAGGACCTCCCGAATGGAGGGGCCGGGCCAACCGTCCCGTGCCTAACCTGTTTCAGACAGGAGGGAGGATACGAATTTCGGCGGATGGGGTCAAGAAAGCGCGGCTGACAACATCGAGTAGCAGGCACAAACCGAGCGTATCATCCGGTGAGATCTTGCGACAGAACAACCGAAACACCGGGCTTGGCCGCGATCGCATGCTCAAGCAGCGCCCGTGCGATCACCGGCGCAGGGTTGATCCGCCAGCGCCTCGGAAGGATCGGCCCAAGCGCCTTCAACACCGCTTCTGCGGCATCTTCGCCGCGCCGGCGCTCCGCTCGTTCGCCCCCGATCAATCCGGGCCGCGCGAAGCACAACGATCGGAACCCGACCGTCGCCAGATCCGCCTCGAGTTGTCCCTTCACGCGATTGTAGAAAAAACGCGATTGCGGGTCAGCCCCAAGCGCCGAATTGAGCACGAAAACCTGGGCACCGCGACGATGCATGAAACGGGCGACAGCAAGCGGGTAACGATGATCGACACGTTCAAAAGCCGCCTTTGATCCGGCGACCTTGATCGTCGTCCCAAGCGTGCAGATCACCGCATCGCCGTGCCAGAAGGCTTCGTCGCCCGTCATCCTGTCGAAATCGCAAAGCGGCACCTCGAGCTTGGGATGCGCCGGCAATGTCTTTCGTCCGGGTGCCACCACATGGTCCACCCGTGGGTCTGCCAAAGCAAGGTTCAGCACATTGCCGCCGACAAGCCCGCTCGCACCAACCAACAGAAGCTTCATCATCTCCCCCATCATGTCCGACACTGTTTGACAAACGAACGCCACTGCATTTGCCTGGATAAATTTAAGCCGGAGTGCCCTGTACAGCAATCACCGGCTTTGCCGGCGCCTCGCCCCTGCCGGCAAGAGCGACGGATTATCACTTGCCTCGCCGACGCCCATGCGCTTCATTCCGTCTGTACCCGAATATGGAATGCGATGAGCCAGACGACCATGACAGCAAAACCGGGATCGCCGTTGAAGCGCCTGCTTGGGGACCCAGCATTGCGGTTGATGGTGGCCACCGCCCTGACAATCCCTTTCCTGATGGAGCCTGCGATGTCGGACACGGATGCGCTGCTGGAAGCCGCCCAGAGCGGCAATAGCCAGACCGTCGCCTCGCTGATCAGAGCCGGCGCAACACTCGACAAGCGCGGCGAAAACGGACAGACCGCGCTCCTCATCGCCACCCGCGCCAACGATATCGAAACGGCAAGACTGCTGATCGAGGCCGGCGCGGACGTGAATGCCAAGGATGCCGTTCAGGACAGCCCCTATCTTTACGCCGGCGCGCGCGGTCATCTGGAAATCCTGCGCCTGACATTGGCGCATGGCGCAAACCTCAAGAGCACCAACCGCTACGGTGGCACGGCACTCATCCCGGCGTCGGAACGTGGTCATGTGGAAACGGTGAAAACCCTGATCGAGGCGGGGGTCGATGTGAACCACGTCAACAATCTCGGCTGGACCGCGCTTCTCGAAGCGATCATTCTGAGCGACGGCGGCGAGCGCCACCAGCAGATCGTCAAACTGCTGCTCGATGCCGGCGCCAGCCGCGACCTCGCCGACAAGGACGGCGTGACGCCGCTGCAACATGCGAAGACGCGGGGGTATGGGGAGATTGTCGCGATGCTGGAGGCGAAACGTTAGCAACCGGGCTGCGTTTAAAGCTCTGCAATCAAGGGCAATCCAGCCGGATCGTCAGCCCGTCCTTCATGGAATAAAATCTCGAGCAGGTTCTGCCGTCCACAACGACCTTCTCCTTGCCGACGTCGGTCGCTTCAAGAAATTCTGCGATCGTTGTCGTGCCGTCCTCATTCCAATCCATTTCCTTCCAGGAATATCCCTGCTGGAGGCTGGCGACGGTGAAAAGCAGCAGAAACGGCAGGATGACGATCGCGGCCAGGATGCAAAGCGCCAGTGCCAAAGCCAAAAGAAAACGTAGCATGAAATGCCTCGAATGAACTGACGCTGCCATTTGGTTTAAGCGGCTCATTCGGAATCTCAAAGGTCTTTCCGCACTGCTATTCTGCTTGCTCAGTCTTACCCTAAGTCCTAAACCGCCCTACCCCTATCCCCGAGGAGCCGCCATGTTCGAGACCACCGTGATCGAGACAGAAAACAAGCCGGAATTCTATCGCCAGCTGACGCAGCAACTGGCCGCTCTTCTCGAAGGCGAGCGAGATTTCATCGCCAATGCCGCCAACACCTCGGCGCTTCTCTTCCAGATGATGCCGGATCTCAACTGGGCCGGCTTTTACCTGATGAAGGAAGGCGAACTGGTGCTCGGCCCGTTCCAGGGCAAGACGGCCTGCGTGCGCATTCCGGTCGGACGCGGCGTGTGCGGCGCAGCGGTCGAAAAACGCCAATCCATGCTGGTCGAGGATGTGCATGCCTTTCCCGGCCACATTGCCTGCGATGTCGCGTCGCGCTCGGAACTCGTCGTACCGATCATGCGCGGTGAAGACGTCATCGGTGTTATCGATCTCGACAGCCCGATCCCCGCACGTTTCGATAGCGACGATCAGGCCGGCATCGAGCGTGTCGCCGAAATCTTTGTCGCCGCCAGCGCGTAAGGTTTCAGCCGATCACGCCTTCACGTAAACCCATGCGACGATGCCGGATTTGAGCGGAACCTCGATCCGCTTGTAATCGGACACTTCATAAGCGTCGGCGGCCGCCAGTTCTGCCGGCGTGATGCGAAAGACCTTGCCTGTCACTTCGTCGGCTGGATCACCGGAGGGCACGACGACCGGGTGGAAACGTTCGCCGCTTTTCGCCAGCACATCCGCATCGGTGATCTCCAGCATCTCCTTGCGAAATCCCGGCATGGCATCATCGGCGCCATCCAGCAGCCGTCCGAACGAGGATTTTTGCACCTCAGGATATTGCAGCGTCCCGTAGGAAAACAGAAAAACGGTTTCGTCCATGCCAGATCCCTCACAGTCAATCATGCCCCTGACATATAAAGTCGAAAGCCTGACCGCCACCAGCAATAGCGAGGACCTGCCTGAGGCACGACGCTTCTGCCTGCGCATCATCCGTGATTTTTACGGCATCGACTATAACGCCGATTGGCACGCCGATCTCGACAGCCTGACCGGCCCGGCCGAACACGGCTGGTATTGTGCCCGAAACGGCGGCGCGTTCCGCAGCATCACCGATCACAGCGGCAGGATCATCGCCACCGGCGGCCTCTACAATCTTGACCGCAAGCCCGCCACCGCCGCGCGGCTCGCCGATCGTTTCGGACAACACAAAACCTGCCAGATTGCCCGCGTCTATCTCGATCCGGCAGTCCGCGGCACAGGCCTCGGCAGCCGCATGGTGGCGATGCTCGAAGACGATGCCCGCGCACTGGGTTATGCCACCGCCTATCTGCATGCGGATGCGCAGACGCCGGCCACCCTCGCCTTCTGGGCCGGACGCGGCTACGGCCAGTTCGGCACGTTCTCCTATCCCTCGCCGTCCGGCGGCGTGGACAGGTCGGTCGATTTCGACAAGTCTCTCTGAAACGCAAAAGCCGCCGGGCGCAAACCCGGCGGCTTTTTCATGGTCAATCCGCAAGCATGTTACTTCTGCGCCACCGGCTTCACCAGCGGCGTGATACGGCGGATGGTGACGCGGCGGTTCTCCTGCGAAGGACCGTCGGTGCGCACCTTCAGGTAACGTTCGCCATAACCCTGTGTCGCCAGATTTTCCGGCGCGATGTCAAACGCATCGGTCAGCACACGCGCCACCGATTCGGCACGCTCGTCCGACAGAACAAGATTGCTGTCGTCGGAGCCGACGGCATCGGTATGGCCTTCGATCAGGAAGGTTTCGGCCGGGTCGCGTTCCAGCACTTCCTTGATCGCATCCGCCACCTTGCGCAACGAAGACGCCTGGTTCATCGGAATTTCGGCACTGCCGGTCGCAAAGGTGATCGTATCGAGATCGATACGGCGCACCTTGTCGCGGATACGGGCGGAATAACGCACCTCATCCAGCGAATAGACGCGTTCGACGCGTTCCACCGGCGGCTGCTCCAGGAATTCATAATAATCCCGGTCCGGTTCGGTGGAGGTGTCGATGATGTAGTCGTCCAGCGGCACCGTCAGGCGCATGGGTGGCAGGTCGAGACCCGGATCGCGCCAGCGGCGCGGCTGGTCGCGGTCTTCCATCAGTTCCGGCGCATAATAGAGCACGTATTCGCGGCCGTCGTCGCCGATGCGCGAACGCTGCACCACATCACCGTATCGGTTGCGGATGGTGACGATCTGCACGCCGTTGTCACGCTCGATGATTTCGCGGGTACGGCCGCCGCGCAGGCGCTCGTATTCCGGCTCATAACCTTCGTCGTAGAAACGACGGCTGTCGTCATGGCGCACGATGGTGCGGTTGTCGAACTGCAGGATCACGCGGCCACCATCCCGGTCACCACCGTGTTCGCGAAAACCTTCCGGGCGTTCGAAACGCGGACGGCCATCGAGACGTTCGCCACGCTCGGCGGTTGCAGCCTCGAGCTTGATCGGCGGACGCGGACGTTCGCCGGGTGCCAGCGCCTGAGCCTCGGCATCGGAAGTTGGCGGCGGTGGCGGCGGGCCTGCGGGAGCGGCAACGGCCGGACCACCAGGCTGTCCACCTTGCGGCGGACGCGGGCCACCTTCGCGCGGTCCGCGCGGTTGCCCCGGCTGACCGGGAGCGGCGGCTGCCGGCGCCGACGGATATTCCTTGGCGCTATCGAGGATCGCGGCACCATTTTCGACCGGCAGCACGACCGGACCGGTGGCGGACGCCGGATCCTTGGCGATCGCTTTGGCGCGTTCGATTTCTTCCGGTGTGCGAGGACCCGCCGGCGGAGCGGCTGCCTGACCCGGTGCTGGCTGACCCGGTACAGCACCCGGAGCAACCGGTGCGGCGCCTGATTGGCCCGGAGCAGACTGACCGGGTGCGGCCGGCGCACCACCCTGCGGTGCGGTGCCGGCGGCAGGCTGTTCAGCCGGTGCCTGACCCGGTGCGATTTGGCCCGGTGTGGTCTGGTCCGGCGCAGCCTGACCGCCTGCGGCCGGAGCGTCGCTTTGAGCCGGACGGGCAGCCGGCGCAGCATCCGGTGTGGCCGGCGCCGGTGCTTCTGCCGGCGCGGCAGGCTGTTCGGCCGGGCGCTGTGCGGGTGCCTGATCAGGTGCCTGAGCATCGGAACCACGGCGCTCGCCCCGAGGGCGTTCAGAGCTGGGGCGCTCACCACGCGGACGCTCGGCACCCGGCTGGCTCTCGCCATTGTTTTCCTGGCTGCGGGCCGGGCGTTCAGGCCGCTGCGGACGTTCCGCCGGCTGTTCTGCTGCGGGCTGCTCCTGGCTCGGCGCCTGTTCGCGACGTGGGCGCTGGCGCGGCTGTTCCTGGCTCGGCTCGGCCGCCGGCTGTTCAGCGGCGGGCGCTTCCTGCGCAGGTGCTTCCTGAGCCGGCGCTTCCCGACGTGGACGCGGTGCTTCCGGCTCTGGCGCCGCCTCACGGGCGGCTGGTGCTTCCGGTTCCGCCTGGGGCGCCGGTGCTTCCTGCGCTTCCGGTGCCTGTTCGCGACGCGGCCGTTCGGCCGGCGCTTCTTCGGCCGGTGCCGCATCCGGCGGCAGGATCGGCTGCTCAGCGGCCGGTGCATCCTGAACCTGCACCACGCGGCTCTGTGCCGGCACGGCGATCGCGCCCGGCGCGATCGGTGCTGCCAGCGCCGGCTGCCAGATCAATGACAGCGACAACACAGGCATGGCAACTCCGGCCATCAAACGGTGTTTCTTCGACATGGGACCTCCTTGGTGATCTCGCATCCCTGCAAAATTCTGATCGAGACTCCTCTTGCGGGAGCCTGGCCTTGTGCGGGCAGCCCTCAACGGCCACCCATTAAAATTGTTCCCAAACCTGTGCATACCGGCCTGAACCCCACCTGAACGCGCCATTCAGGCAAAGCTGAGGCGGGCGACCTTGTATCCACCATTGCAAAAACGCCTGTTCCCGCTAAAAGCGCGCCCATATCAACCGGCACCGGAAAAGGACGCGCCATGACCAAGATCGACGAGGAAGCCCTGGCCGAGGCCTATAACCGCGCACTGGATCTGGAAAAATCCGGCGATCTCGATGCTGCGGCAAAAGCCTATGCCGAAGTTCTGGAACTCGACCCCGAGGACCACGGTGGCGCAGCCGTCCGCCTTGCGTCCATCGGCCGTGGCGAAACCCCGCCGCGCGCGCCCGACGCCTATGTCGAAACCCTGTTCGACCAGCATGCCGAAAGTTTTGAAGATATTCTCGTCGAGCAGCTCGGCTATACCGTGCCGATGATGGTGCGCCAGCACCTGCAGTCGCTCGATCTTGGTCCGTTCAAGCGCATGCTCGATCTCGGCTGCGGCACCGGCCTGACGGGCGGAGCCCTGCGCGACATGGCCGACGACATTACCGGTCTCGATATTTCCGAAAACATGGTTCAGATCGCCCATGAAAAGGATCTTTACGAGACGCTTTATGTCGGCGAGGTCGAGGATTTTCTGGAAGACAATGACGACGAGCCTTTCGACCTGATCACCGCCACCGACGTGTTGCCCTATCTCGGCGCGCTGGAGCCGCTGTTTTTCGGCGCGGCCGAAAACATGGTCAAGGGCGGCATTTTTGTGTTCTCATCGGAAAGCCTGCCGGACACCGACGGCCGCACCCACATGGTCGGCCCGCATCAGCGTTTCGTGCATGCGGAAAGCTACATCCTCGACCGTCTGAAAGAGACAGGCTTCGAGCTGATCGAGATGTCGGAAATCAACGTGCGCATGCAGGACGGGCAACCCAGCCCGGGCCATCTCGTCGTGGCGCGGTTGAAGTAAGCAAAACATCCCATCTCACTTCTCCCCGCTTGCAGGGAGAAGTGCCGGGGGCATCGGCGTGGCGATGACGGGCCGCTACAGACGCCGACTTGAGGTCACCTGGTCCTCATGTGCCAGCTGGCACCTTTCAGTCTGCGGTTCCGTAACACGTGGGCGCCTCTCTGAAACCGTCCCAATAGACCCAAAGCCGTCGGCATGACGGACATTTCAGCATGTGAGTGGCCTTCTGGTAAAGCGATTCAGCATCAACCGGACCGGTCACCTCATCGAAATCCGTGTCGGCGATCAGCAGCCACTCGATCGGGTTGGGAATATCTCCATAGCGCAGCCGCTCGCCGCATTTGCAGGCAATAGAGGGCATATGCTATCTCAGATACACCGAGCCCGTATCAAAACTCAGACCCGGAAACACCTTGGTCGTGAGGTCGCCAGCCGAAACACCATACTGTTTGTGGATCATCGCCGCCGCCAGTTCGCGCAGATCGCCGGTCGGCATCAGATCGCGGCCCTGATAGAGTTGCTCTTCTCCCAGCCCCGGCCAGTTTCCAAAAATCTTGCCGCCGTCGACGGCACCGCCTGCCATAACCGCAACGCCGCCGGTTCCGTGATCAGTGCCACCGCTGCCGTTTTCGCGCGCCGTACGGCCAAATTCGGTCATGGCCAGAACCACCGTCTTCGACCAGGAATCCGCACCCATGCTCTCCTTCAACGTGGTGATCGCCAGCGCCAGCGTGCCGGCCACCTGCGCGAACTGCGCCTTCTGGTTCACATGCGTGTCCCAGCCATTGATCGAAAAACTGCCGATCCGGTAATCGCGCGCCAGAAGGTTGCCCGCCAGCTTGGCCATGTCTGCAACCCCTGCCCCGCGCTTGGCGCCCGCATAAAGCGGATCGGTGGACATGTCGGTGCGCACGGCCTCTTCGAAAGCCTTGGAAAAACCCTGATCGCCCTCGTAGAGCCGCTCCAGAAAACGCACCTCGTCCTCGGCCAGCGCCACGTCGGATTGCGCCGACCATACATCCACATCATTCGGGCCGGACAGGATCAGTTCCATCGACGTGTTGATGTCGATCGCCCGCCTGCTGGCGGTGCGCGGAATGGCGGCCAGCGTGCGGTTCAGCCAGCCATTGCGCTCGCGCTTGTCGGCGCCTCCGCTTTCCAGAATATCCTGCCCATCGAAATGGCTGCGCTCGTCCCGGTAAGGCGTCGAGACGGCATGCACGAAGGCGAGTTCACGGGCCTGCCAAAGAGGCATCAGCGATTTTGCTGCCGGATGCAGACCAAAACGGCCGTCGAGATCGGTCAGGCCTTTCTCCGGCGTCAGCGCCAGTTTCGGCCGTAATCCCGCAAACGCCGCATCACCATAAGGCTGCAGCAGGTCCAGCCCGTCCATCGCCCCGCGCAAAATGATCGTCACGAAACGGGCGTCGCCGGGCGTCGCGGCGAAGCTCACCGGCGTCATCACCGGCATGGCCGCCAAGCTACAGGCGACGCCAAGAAAGCCGCGGCGCGACAGTCGAAAACCCTTCGAAGCGTCCATCGTCATCTCCTGTTGAACTCCGGGGAAACCAGCACCATGGTCAGGCCATGCACCTTGTTGGGCGCCTGCGCCACGATTTTTGTCGTCTCCGGCCGCGCCGCATCGGCAAGGGTTGCAACGAGAAAGGCCGGCGGATCGAGATCCTTGCCCAGCCCGCGCACGGCCAGCCGCGCCCAGGCGATACGTTCGCTGAGTTGGCTCGGCGAAAGCCAGGCACTGGCATCGTCGGCAAAACCCGCCGGGCTCGGAGGCTGCCACACGGGCTGCCCCATGCGCCGCAGCGCACCAAATGTCACGGCACGGGCATAACCCGGCTTGGGGGCAGCAGCCTTGGTGGCGGATTTCTTGATGTCGCTGGCCGCAGCGTCTCCGGCATCGGCCGTGGCTTCCGGCCGGCCCATGTCGGCGCCGCGCGGGCCCGGCTTTTGCGCCTGCGCCACGTCGTCACCATCCTCGGCTTCATCGGGCCGCACCGGCACTTCCGCATCCTCGTCATCGAGCGCCTTGGCCAGCGCCGTCAGTTCGGCTTCTTTCACATCGAGGGCGCGAAGGCCGGAAACGACGAAATCAAATGGCTGCTTGATCTTCTGGCCTTCGCCTTCCCAGGACCGCGGGTGATCGAGCATGGCCTGATAAACCGCGGTCAGGTTGCCGTCGCTGGCCGTCCACGCCGCCACCATGGCATCCACCACTTCGGCCGGCGGCTGGTCGGCAATAAAATACTTCACCAGCTTGGTGCATACATGCTTCGCCGTCTCCGGGCGTTTTGCCAGATCGTCCAGCATCGCCACATGATCGGCGTCGCTACGGCCCTCTTCACCATACACCTTGCCCAGCAGCGAAAGCCGGCCCGGCTCGGCGCGTGCCCGCCTATACCCCACTTCGAGCGTCCTCGCATCGACGGTGACACCGGTCAGGATCAGTGCCGCACCGCGCACGTCGTCCTGAGTGTAACCGGAGCCGGCCCCCATCGTGTGCAGTTCCAGCAGTTCGCGGCCGAGGTTTTCATTCAGGCCGGTGCCATTGCGCAGCCCGGCCTGCGATTCCGACCCCACCGATCGGTTCTGGTCGAGATAAAACAGCATGGCCGGATGCAGCACCGCCGCATTCAGCAGGTTCACGAATGGCCCGCCGATATTGGGCCGGATCGCTTCGGCCTCGAACAGCGAGACGATCATCCGCATCGCATAGGTCTTGCGCGCATTGACGGAGAAATGATCGACCCAGAAACTCGCCAGTCGTTCGAAAAAGCCGTTCTGCGAATGCACGGCCTGCATGATGCGCGCAAACGAATCGCGCCGCAGCATGCGGTCCGCCTCGCGCAACGTGTCGCGCCGCAGTTCCGGATTGGGTTTGCCCGCCTGCGCCGTCTTCGCCTCCACGGCCCGCACCGATAACAGCCGGAGCGCCGTCTCGCGGCGGCCCTCAAAACCCTCCCGCGGAAAGCGCGCCTTGGCCTTGGCGCCTCTTTCGACCTGCTTCATCAGGTCGGCAGCGCTGGCCGGCGCATTTTCTTCACCCGGCTTCAGACCATATCCAAACCGGATGGCCGCCATGGTGGGGTGGGAAAGTGTCATCGAGCACCTCGTTTCGAACCGTGGACAAGGGGTGATGTAGCACTGCGACACAAACCGCAACAAGTTAAGGCAATTTTTCCGACATGAACGATTTGTAATCTGGCGTGAACGCGCCGACGTCGTGGCGCGGCAGACACAACCACAAATATAAGGCTGGATAGAGCCGTTCGTTCCCGGCAAGATCAGACACTCGATCACCTTTAAGCCATTGGTGCAATTAATGTTTTTTTCATGCGACCATGCGCATATGCTGCCAAGCTGAAACGAGACGAGACATTCTGGATGCCAAGCCGCTTCCTGACTGACGAGAATGAAACGCGCATCAAGTCGGAGATTGCGAAGGCCCGGGCGGCTTCGGTTATCGACCGCATGTATTACATGCTTGCGACCAACGCCGTCATTGGCGGTTGCGCTTATGCCGTGTCGACGGTTGGCCACGGCACGGACAGCCTTGCGCCTTACTGGTTGATGATGCTGCTTCTGACGCTGCTTGTTCGCGGCGGCATGACGGCGACAATGATGCGCCGCGATCTTGCCAGTCTGGAACCTGAAAAGACGCTGCGGCTTCTGGCAATCGGCAAATTCGTGACCGGCTGCACCTGGGCGGCGCTTCCCTTCCTGTTCAGCGATTTCGATGCCACCAGCGTCGATGGCGGCATTTATCTGATGATGCTCGGCATCGCCGCTGCCACCGTGCTGATGGGTGCCGGCAACAGCCTGGCCCCTCTGTCCTTTGCTCTGCCCGTGCATCTTGCGGTCATCGTTTCGCTGCTGCCCCAGGGCATTCACGGGCTGATGCTGGCGCTTTGCGTCACCGCCCTGACGCTGCTCCTCTATCGTGGCAGCAAGCAGTCGGAAATCACCTTCGCCAGCAATACGCGCGGCACGGTTCAGGCCAAGGCACTGGCCGAATCGCTCTCAAAAGCCAATAGCGAAATCCTAACCACCAATGCCCGGCTGGAACATCTGGCCAAATGCGACCCGCTGACCGGCCTTGCCAACCGCAACGCCTTCAACGAAGCGCTGTCCATCGGCATCGCCAACTGCCCGGAAGGCAGCGACCGTCAACTGGCCCTGCTGATGGTCGATCTCGACGGTTTCAAGCTGATCAATGACACGCTCGGCCACAGCGTCGGCGACAACCTGCTCGTCTACATTTCCAACCGCATGCGCCAGTCCATCGAAGGCGCCGACGTCCTCGCCCGCCTCGGCGGCGACGAATTCGCGGTCATTTTCACCGGCACCGGCGCGGTAGAACGTGCCCGCAAGCAATGCGAAGCCATGCTGGAGCGCAGCCACGGCCCGATCACCATTGCCGAACAGTCCTGCATCGTCGGCACCTCCATCGGCCTTGCCATCTATCCCGATCACGCGGCCAATGCGGAAGAGCTGTTCATCTGTGCGGACATGGCGCTTTACCGCGCCAAGGATTCCGGTCGTGGCCGCTGGTGTGAATTCCACCCGGATTTCCGCATCGCCGCCACCCGTCGCCACCAGATCGAGCAGGATCTCGGCGCCGCTATCTTGAGCGGCGCGGTCGAAGCCTGGTTCCAGCCGCAGGTCATGCTGGATGAAAGCGGCATTATCGGCTTCGAGGCGCTGGTGCGCTGGCACCACCCGCAGCTCGGCGCCATCGCGCCGCCGGATATCGTGCATGCGGCGCTCGCCACCCACCAGTCCGACAAGCTGACCGGCACCATCGCCGAAGCCGCCTGCCGCCTGCTGAAACGCCTGCCCGACATGGGCCTGCCGCACGCCACCGTCTCCATCAACGTGTCGCCACGCGAACTGTCCGTCTATTCGGTCGTCGATCTCATCGACAGCATCGTCGCCCGCCACAAGATCAATCCGGCCCTGCTGGAAATCGAAATCACCGAGGAAGCCCTGCTCGATACCGACATGATCGGCGACCAGCTGGCCCGCATCTCCGGTTCCGGCTACAAGCTCGCCGTCGACGATTTTGGCGCCGGTCACTCCTCGCTCACCTATCTTACCGGCCTGAAGGTCGATCGCCTGAAAATCGACCGCGGCATCGCCGCCGCCGTCACCTCCAGCCGCCAGAGCCAGAACATCGTGTCGGCGCTGGTCGGCCTCGGTCAGTCGCTCTCCATCGACGTCCTCGTCGAAGGCGTGGAAACACCCGAAGACGCCGCCGCGCTGCAGGAACTCGGCTGCCACACGGCGCAGGGCTATTTCTTCGCCCGCCCGATGCCGCCGGAGCGGCTCGACAACTGGATCGCCGAGCGCCCCTCCAACACACAGCAGGTCGATTTCAAGCGCAGCGCCGGCCGCAAGAACTAAACCACCGGTTCACTTTTTGTACTGGTTTTGTGACCCTGCCCTCTTCACAATGGAGAAAAGTCTCTCCATATTCGCGGCATGGCCAAAACTCCGAAAAAAACCTCGTCCTCCAAGCCCAGCGGTTTCGAGGAAGCCCCGCAATCGTCGTTTGAAGGCGCGCCGCTCGAAGGCAGCGTTTCCGACTGGGTGAAACAACTCGAGGCCGAGGCGGAACTTTCGGGCATCGAAACGCAGCGCGAAATCGCTTCGAAAGCGGGCAAACACCGCAAAAAAATCGAGATCGCCGCCCGCGAGGAAGCCATCAAGGCTGCCGCGAAGGACAAGCCCAAGACAGCCCAGAAAACGGCAAAGAACACCACCGCGTCAAAAACTTCGCGCGGCGTCTCCATCGGCGCATCGTCCGACCCAAAGACCCGCGCCGCCGCCGGCCTCAATCCGGTCGCCGGCATGGATGTCTCGCTGGAGGAGGCGGAGCATCTCGCCACCGGCGCCGTCACCGCCACGGTCGAAGCCCTCTCCGCCCTGATCGAGTCGGGCAACCCGCTCTTCAAGGACGGCAAGCTCTGGACCCCTCACCGCCCCCAGCGCCCGGAAAAATCCGAGGGCGGCGTCACCATCCGCATGGCGTCGGAATACCAGCCCGCCGGCGACCAGCCGACCGCGATCGCCGATCTCGTCGAGGGCATCAACAACAACGAGCGCTCTCAAGTGCTGCTCGGTGTCACCGGCTCCGGCAAAACTTTTACGATGGCCAAGGTGATCGAGGAGACCCAGCGCCCCGCCGTCATCCTCGCGCCCAACAAGACGCTGGCCGCCCAGCTCTATTCCGAGTTCAAGAATTTCTTCCCGGACAACGCGGTCGAATATTTCGTCTCCTATTACGACTATTACCAGCCGGAAGCCTATGTGCCGCGCTCCGACACGTTCATCGAGAAGGAATCGTCGATCAACGAACAGATCGACCGCATGCGCCACTCCGCCACCCGCTCGCTGCTGGAACGCGACGACTGCATCATCGTCGCCTCGGTCTCCTGCATCTACGGTATCGGTTCGGTCGAAACCTACACCGCCATGACGTTTCAGATGGAAGTGGGCGACCGCCTCGACCAGCGCCAGCTTCTCGCCGACCTTGTCGCACAACAGTATAAACGCCAGGACATCAATTTTATCCGCGGCTCTTTTCGCGTCCGGGGCGACACGATCGAAATTTTTCCGGCCCACCTTGAAGATGCCGCATGGCGCATCTCCATGTTCGGCGACGAGATCGACAGCATTACCGAATTCGACCCGCTCACCGGCCAGAAGACCGGCGACCTGAAATCGGTAAAAATCTACGCCAACTCGCACTATGTCACGCCGCGCCCCACCCTCAACGGCGCCATCAAATCGATCAAGGAAGAGCTAAGAATCCGCCTTGCCGAGCTGGAAAAGGGCGGACGCCTGCTGGAAGCGCAGCGGCTGGAACAGCGCACCCGCTACGATATCGAAATGCTCGAAGCCACCGGCTCCTGCGCCGGCATCGAGAACTATTCGCGTTATCTCACCGGCCGCAATCCCGGCGAACCGCCACCGACCCTGTTCGAATATATCCCCGACAACGCCCTTCTGTTCATCGACGAAAGCCACGTCTCCGTCAGCCAGATCGGCGGCATGTATCGCGGCGACTTTCGCCGCAAGGCGACGCTCGCCGAATACGGCTTTCGCCTGCCCTCCTGCATGGACAACCGCCCGCTGCGTTTCGAGGAATGGGACGCCATGCGCCCGCTCACCGTCGCCGTTTCGGCCACGCCCGGCAATTGGGAAATGGAACAGTCCGGCGGCGTGTTTGCCGAACAGGTCATCCGCCCGACCGGCCTGATCGATCCGCCGGTGGAAGTGCGGTCCGCCCGCTCCCAGGTCGACGACGTTTTGGGCGAAATCCGCGAAACTGCGCAAAAAGGCTATCGCACGCTCTGCACGGTGCTGACCAAGCGTATGGCCGAAGATCTTACCGAATACCTGCACGAACAGGGTGTTCGCGTCCGCTACATGCACTCGGATATCGACACGCTGGAACGCATCGAGATCATCCGCGATCTTCGTCTGGGTGCTTTCGACGTGCTGGTCGGCATCAACCTTCTGCGCGAGGGTCTCGACATTCCCGAATGCGGTTTTGTCGCCATCCTCGACGCCGACAAGGAAGGTTTTTTGCGCTCGGAAACGTCGCTCATCCAGACCATTGGACGTGCGGCGCGTAACGTCGACGGCAAGGTCATTCTTTACGCAGACAAGGTCACCGGCTCGATGCAGCGCGCCATGGACGAAACCGCCCGCCGCCGCGAAAAGCAGGTCGCTTATAACGAGGCAAACGGCATCACGCCGGAATCGGTGAAGGCAAAAATTTCCGACATTCTCGACTCAGTCTACGAACGCGACCACGTCCGCGCCGACATTTCCGGCGCCAGCGGAAAGGGTTTTGCCGACGGCGGCCATCTGGTCGGCAACAATCTGCAGGCCCATCTCAACGCGCTGGAAAAGAGCATGCGCGATGCTGCGGCCGATCTCGACTTCGAAAAGGCCGCCCGCCTGCGCGACGAGATCAAACGCCTCAAGGCCGCCGAGCTTGCGACGATGGATGACCCGATCGCAAGGGACGAGGCGAAAGATCAGGAACGTAAGGGGCGCACCACCTCTCCTCCGTCATCCTCGTCCTCAAGCTCTCCGTCGTCATCCTCGGGCTTGACCCGAGGACCTACAGCCACGACCGACAAGCAAGCCTCTGCTAGCGAAGAGCCGGCAAAAGACTCCCTCTTCCGCCGCAACACGCTGGACGAAATGACCGTCGGCCGCACGGAAAAGCCGACCACGGGAAAAATTCCGGAAAAACCGGTCACCGAACCCGGCAAACGCTTTTCGCCACTGATGGAAGGCCAGCCGGAACGCGCCGACCGCGACGATCCGCGCCCGCTGGTACGCGGCAAGATCGGCGCCGGGAGTTATGAGGATGCGGGCGACCAGAAACAGCAGAAGCGGCGCACGAAGGGTAAGACGGGGCGGCCGGGGCGGTGAGAACTGTATTTGCGCCGGACTAAAGAGCGCATTACAGAGAAAAATATTAACAAGGTCCATCTATTAGTTGATGGACCTTCATTTTTCTCCTCACCGTTATTCCTGATGTTGTGATTTTATAGGCTGCCTCGAACCGCTTAAAAGCAACCCGTAATGAGAAAAACTATAAAAACTAATGCGGCTTCCATATCGTCATTGGGTTTTCACCAGTAAGGCGACTATATACCTCTACACAATATCTATCGGTCATGCCGGCAATGTAATCACATACCACCCTCTTCTTCCAAACAGAGTCATCTACTGCCTTATGTAAGACCTGCCAGTCGTCTAGAAGCAACTCTGGTGTGTCGAGAAATGAATTGAATATCTTGGAAATTATTTCATCGCCACGTTTCTCAGCTATCTTCAACCTTGGCGAAGAAATCAGCAACTCATAAGCAAATCTTTTTAAAGTCTCCACCTTCTTAAATGTTTCGAGCTTCAAACGAGCACGACTGAGAGGAGGACACTTTTCATCTGGTAAAAATTCGATGCTCTGTATGTATTCTCCAACCAACTGCGAGGTAAACGCAGTTCTCAAATAGCCATTCTCAGATATTTCCTGCGAACTGCGATGGGTATGAGAACCCAACATAAATGCCGCCTCTTCGGCGCCAACTCCGGCATACAGCACATTCAGCATGTTATCGTCTGGCAGAAGTATATCTCTGAATAAATTTGCTAAAATATCATTGAGGTTCTTCACCGTAAACGCTTGATCATTGACGGAAGCATCTCCATAATATTCCTTAATCTTACCCCGAACACCGTCAGCAATTCTTTCTTTAAATTCGTCCGGCATGGAAATCATACGGAGCGGAGATAAAAAGCCTGCCTTCAATGAATCTTCTAGGACGCGGACTCATTAGCTGACGCAATCCATATCCTCGTCGCGGCAAGCTTGAGGGCGGCGAGATAGTTGTCGGCACGCCGGTCGTATCTCGTTGCAAGGCCACGCATCTGCTTGATACGGTTGAAGAACCGTTCCACAAGATTGCGCTGACGGTAGACCCAGCGGCTGAAGCTGAATGTCTGCTTTCGATTGGCCTTTGCAGGGATATTCGCCCAGCATTTACGTTGTTTGGCAAAGTTTCGAATTGCGTCGGTGTCATATGCCTTGTCGGCAAGGATCGTCGCGCCGGGCTGCAGGTCGCTCAACAGCTTCTCAGCCATCGGTGCATCGGCGGATTGGCCGGCGGTGAGTTCCAGCCGAACCGGTCTGCCATCTGCATCGACAAGAGCATGGATTTTTGTCGTTAGGCCGCCGCGAGAACGTCCCATGCAAGGATCGGCAGAGCCCCCTTTTTAGCGTTGGCACCATGCTGGTGAACGCGAACACAAGAACTGTCGATCATCACGATGTCTCCATCGTAACGCTTTGAAACGGCGTCCAGAAGACGATCCCATACGCCCGCCTTGCGCCAGCGGGAGAACCGATTGTAAAGCGTCGTGCGTGGACCATAACGCTCCGGCACATCTCGCCAGGACGAACCAGTCCTGAAACGCCACAGAATGCCGTTGATTACCCGGCGGTCGTCGACGCGTTCAATTCCACGGCTATTGGTCGGCAAGAGAGGTGCGATGACAGCCCATTCTTCGTCGCTCAATTCGTGACGGCGCATGGCAAACTCCTTTCAAGGAGATTGAATCACACACCGCCAATAAGATGAACCCCGTTTATGAGGACACTGCCTAGGTCATATGTCGAATAAGCAATGTCGTCAGCGACATCCATAATCGAGCACTCGATCGTCTTAAAATCGCGATCCTCCGGAGCAGAAATAGCCGATTTGATATTATTTAATAATTCTTGCTCTGTCGAATAAATAGCCTTAACCGGACCAGAATCATTTTTTTGCTGCCTTCTATTCTCTGCGGTGACAGGTATTGTTTTATTGTACTTAACAATTGAAGCAAGCGTCCTGTATGTCAAATTGAGACCGCATCGCAAATCCTTTCCCGAAGCATCGATTGGCGTCGGAACCGCTTTTACCGAAGGAAATTCGGACGTTTCCTTCTTTTCCAATCTAGCCAGAATTCTCAAAGTTTGAGCATTACCCTCGAAGCCACCGCTCGACATCATTAGCCGATCTAAAGTCTTCTCCCCATTATGACCGAAAGGCGGATGCCCCAGATCATGCGCCAACCCGGCAAACTCGACCAAATCCAAATCGATCTTCATCGCCGCAGGCCTGAGGAAAGCCTCCGTGTTATTCAGCCGGATAGCAATTGACTTTGCTATCTGCGCAACTTCCAATGAGTGGGTTAGCCTGTTCCTGAAAAAATCGCTTTCATGAGACGGATAGAGTTGCGTTTTCCCCTGCAATCGTCTGAAGGCGGGAGAATGTATAAGCCGGGCGAAATCACGCCGCCCGGCAGTACGATACCGCTCTACACCTCTGTCACCCTCGCTGGTGACCCGATCCCAATCAGTTTTGCTGTATAGCTTACTTTGTGTCTTTGGCACGCTTAGATGATCCCCGAGAACGCTTTGATTCGCCCTCGCTGATCTTTTCAGAAGCCGCTATAATTGCAATATTTTTACTTCTATCACCCACAATTGAAACTGAAGATATTGACGAAAGTTTTGCGGACCCAATCTCACTCGCGCCGCGCAGACCAACCGAACGTACCTTTACAGCCGTCATCGTCATTATCGATCTCCCCTTCACTGGACCTGTGGCTATTAATCTGTACACGAAATCGAATTAATGAACAGTATTGACACCCAGCAACCGCTGACTGCAACACACGATTCCTCAATCACGAAATCTTATCGCGGCAACGGTGTCCGCCAATATCAGTTCCATTTCAAATCACATCTCTTTGCAAAGCTGCATTATTTCGACATATCCACCAGCACTTCGGACTTGCATGGCTATTTGAAGCGCCACAAAACAGCCCGGTTGCCGGTATGACTTAGATCCAAACCACTCTATCATGTGGATAGGGCCCGCCTGCCTTCGCAGTCCATCACCATAAATCTGTTTTCAAAATCAGAAATAATGCGACACCCCTCGCCTCACCCGTAGATTCACCCTCCATCAACCCATCCGTGCCATATCTCCTTAACCACCCTGCTAGGAGACCCGCCACGATGATCGGCTTCAGAAACACCCATAACCAGCCCATCTACGTGAACAGGGCGCAGGTCCTCTATGTCACCACATTCGAGGAGGACGTGTCGGTCATCGCGCTGGCCGTGGCAGGCTCCGGCGGCAAGCCGGTGACGATCCATGTGCGCGGCAGCGTCGAGCTGGTCTCGTCAAAACTCTCCGCCCCGCCGGTGCCCGCGCCTGCTGTACCGGCGCGCTGACAGCATCACAGAACGAAAAAGCCGCCGGATTGATCCAGCGGCTTTTTTTGCATCTGATGACGATTGTCTCCAAGCTGGCCGTAATCAGCCGACAAAAGCCCGCTCGATGACAAACTCGCTCGGCTTGTTATTGGCGCCTTCGGTAAGACCTGCGCGCTCCAGACGCTCCTTGGTGTCCTTCAGCATCGCCGCCGAACCGCAGATCATGCCGCGATCGACAGTCGGGTCGAGCGCCGGCACGCCGAGATCGGCAAACAGTTTGCCATTGTCGATCAGGTCGGTGATGCGGCCCTGGAACGGGTAGTCTTCGCGGGTCACGGTCGAATAAAGCTTCAACTTGTCGCCAACGATTTCGGAGAGGAATTCGTGGTTTTTGATCTCTTCGACGAGATCGAAACCGTATTTCAGCTCCGCCACTTCGCGGCAGGTATGGGTGAGGATGACTTCCTCGAATTTTTCATAGGTTTCCGGGTCGCGGATCAGGCTGGCAAACGGCGCAATGCCGGTGCCGGTCGAAAACATGTAAAGCCGCTTGCCGGGGGTCAGCGCATCGAGAACCAGCGTACCGGTCGGCTTCTTGCGCATCAGCACCGTATCGCCCGGCTTGATTTTTTGCAGATGCGAGGTCAGCGGACCATCCGGCACCTTGATCGAAAAGAATTCCAGTTCCTCGTCCCAGGCGGGGCTTGCGATCGAATAGGCGCGGTAGATCGGCTTGTCGCCCACCATCAGCCCGATCATCGCAAATTCACCCGAACGGAAACGGTAACCGGCCGGACGCGTCATGCGGAAACGGAAGAGGTGGTCGGTGTAATGTTCGACGGACAGCACGGTCTCGGCATAAACGCCGTCCGGAATTTTGGGCGCGAATTCTTCGGGCTTGGTGGGAGCGTTCATTATGCCGGTCTCGTTCGTCATCGTTTCGCGGCACCACGGCACCGCCTCCAACCCCCGCCCGACAGGCGAGGCACATTCATGGCTTTCGGAATTATACCAAAACGATCAGGTTTCAAAGCCGTCAGCTTGTCACGCCTGCTCCGCAGTCAGCGCACGGCGGCGCCAGCTGTAACCCTGTCCGGCAACCGCTGCCTTCACCGCCGGCTGGTAATGCTCGGAAATCCCCGGCAGACGCCCTTCCGACAGCCGCCTGATCGCCGTCGCATTGGTCACGGCAAACGTGTCGATCCCCGTCCGTAACATCAGCGGCACCTGGTCGATCAGCACGTCACCCACGGCCCGCACTTCGCCGCCATAACCCAGCCGGTCGCGCAACAGCGAGGATTGCGAAAACGCCCGGCCATCATTGAAGGCCGGAAAGCTCACCGCCACGACATCCAGCCGCGACAGATAGGGCTCCAGTTTCGTCACATCGTCCGCCGGAAAAAGCACGACGCCGAGGCCGACATCATTGCTCTCCTCGGCGCGGGCGATCAAAGCGTCGAGCGGGAGCAGAACCTTTTGCCCCTCGCCCGCCTTCACTTCATCACTCTCGATCACCCAGGGATCGTTTTCGACAAAACCGCTCTCGCGCCAGATTTTTGTGGTCGTCGTCATGGATCAAGCCGCCTCCGCCTTGGCATCACCATAAAGCGCATCCTTGAACGGCTGCGGTCCGACACGGCGATAGGCATCCAGAAAAATCTCGTCCTTCGACAGGCGCAGGCCCAGATAGGTATCGACAATCGTCTCGATCGCATCCGTCACCTTGGACGGCTCAAAACCACGTCCGATGATTTCTCCAATCGACGTATGTTCGTCACCGGACCCACCCAGCGTGATCTGGTAAAGCTCGGCGCCCTTCTTTTCCACGCCCAGCAGGCCGATATGGCCGACATGGTGGTGGCCGCAGGCATTGATGCAGCCGGAAATTTTTATTTTCAGCTCACCGATTTCCGCCTGCCGCTCCGGCGCGCCAAAACGGGTGGAAATCTCCTGTGCCACCGGGATCGAGCGGGCATTGGCCAGCGCGCAATAATCCAGACCGGGGCAGGCAATGATATCGGTAATCAGCCCGGCATTGGCCGTCGCCAGCCCCTGCGCCACCAGTGCGCGATACAGCGGCTCCAGGTCGGCCAGCGCCACATGCGGCAGGATCACGTTCTGCTCGTGGCTGATACGGATCTCGTCATTGGCGAATTCCTCGGCCAGATCGGCAATCGCATCCATCTGCACATCCGAAGCATCGCCCGGAATGCCGCCGTTCGGTTTCAGCGAAATCGTCACCATCCCGTAATCGGGATGTTTGTGCGGACAGACATTCTGATCCACCCAGCGGGCAAACCCTTCATCGGCCTTTTTCCAGCCGGCCAGCTGCGCCCAGCCTTCGGCGCGAGCAGGCAGAGCCGGCGGCGCAAAATAGGCGGTGATGGCGTCGATATCGGCTTGTGGCAGCGTCAGCTCGGTGCCGGCCAGATGCGCAAACTCCGCCTCCACCTGCCGTGTCAGTTCTTCCGTGCCGGTCTCATGCACGAGGATCTTGATACGCGCCTTGTACTTGTTGTCACGGCGGCCATGCAGGTTGTACACGCGCATGATCGCGGTGATGTAGGTCAGGAGATCGGCTTCGGGCAAAAAGTCCTTGATCTTCTTGGCGATCATCGGCGTACGGCCCTGACCACCACCAACATAGACAGCAAAACCGATCTCACCAGCCTCGTTCTTTTTCAGATGCAGGCCGATGTCATGCACCTGAATGGCGGCGCGGTCGCGCTCGGCACCGGTCACGGCGATCTTGAATTTGCGCGGCAGGAACGAGAATTCCGGATGGACGGACGACCACTGGCGCAGGATTTCCGCATAAGGACGCGGGTCGGCCACTTCATCGGCAGCGGCACCGGCAAAATGGTCGGCGGTGACATTGCGAATGCAATTGCCGGAGGTCTGCAGCGCGTGCATTTCTACACTTGCCAACTCGTCGAGAATATCCGGCGTATCCGATAGTTTGGGCCAGTTATACTGGATGTTCTGGCGCGTGGTGAAATGCCCGTAACCACGATCATATTTGCGGGCGATATGGGCCAGCATGCGCATCTGCTTGCCGTTCAGCGTGCCGTAGGGAATGGCAACGCGCAGCATATAGGCATGCAGCTGCAGATAAACGCCGTTCATCAGGCGCAGCGGCTTGAAGGCATCCTCGGCCAGTTCACCGGCAAGGCGGCGCGATACCTGATCGCGAAACTGCGCCACGCGGTCGGCGACAAAGGCATGGTCGAATTCATCGTAACGATACATAACGGTCTCGGATCAAACTCAGACTGCGATGAAGGCCGGATCGGCCGTGCCGTAACCGGCGGCATAATGCATGGTCGGGCCCTGAGCGCGGATGCGTTCACGCAGGCGCACCGGCCAGAGCTGGCCATTGATCTCCTGCACATCGACAACCGCAACATCGACCACGCGGTTATCGGCAAAATCGCGCTTGCCGATCGCTTCCAGCGAGGCCACGGCTTCCGCATGGCGCGCCACCAGCGCATCCTGCAGGCGTTCGGTCCAGCGGCCGGTCGCATCCAGCCAGACGGCAATGCCGTCGGAAAGGCGGTTGGCAGTCAAAACCTTGTCAGTCATTGTTTTGATCCCATTCCTTCGCGGGCCGCGACGATACCCACCGCCAGCGGTTCGGATTTTTGCAAGTTTGCGCCGGCAACGGCGTCGCCGATGATCACCATCACGGGGCCGGTCAGTTCGTCGCGCAGTTCCAGATCCGGCAGATCGGAGAGGCGGCCATGAAACAGGCGGCGATCCCGGCGGCTGGCGTTTTCGATGGCCGCGACGTGCGTGTCCGGCGAAAGGCCGGCCGCGACCAGACGATCAGTCACGGAAGCGGCAACCGTGCGGCCCATGTAAACAGCGACGGTGGCGCCGTTGACGGCAAGGCTCGCCCAGTCGGGCAGTGTGTCGCCGGTCAGGTCGTGTCCGGTGGTGAAGATCAGCGAGGAGGCGACACCGCGCAGCGTCAAAGGCAGATCGAAATCGGCAGCGGCGGCAAAAGCGGATGTGATACCCGGCACAATCTCGTAGGAAATGCCGGCCTTGCGCAGCGCGTCCATTTCTTCGGCCGCACGGCCATAAACCAGCGGATCGCCGGATTTCAGGCGCACCACGCGCTGACCGGCCTTGCCGAGTTCCACAAGCAGTTCGTTGATTTCGCCCTGCGTCTTCGAATGGGCATTCTTGCGCTTGCCGACAGAAATGCGCTCGGCGTCACGACGACCCATGTCGACGATCGCCTTTGGCACCAGCGCGTCATACACGATCACGTCGGCTTCCATCAGCACGCGCTGGGCGCGCAGTGTGAGCAGGTCTTCGGCGCCCGGACCTGCCCCCACCAGCCAGACATGGCCGGAAACGCTGTTATCGGCGGACAAGAGCGCATTGGCGGTGCGGCGCGCGGTGGCGATGTCACCGGCATCTACGGCATCGGCCACGCTCGCGGAAAAGAAACGGCGCCAGAAGATGCGGCGGGCAACGCCACGCGGCACCAGCTTGTCGGCGGCATCGCGGTAATCAGCGGCCAGCGACGCGAGACGACCGAGCGACGGCGACAGCATCTGGTCGATACGGGCACGGATCATTTGCGCCAGAACCGGCCCTGCCCCTTCGGTGCCGATGGCAACGGCAACCGGTGCGCGACTGACGAGAGCCGGCGTATAGAAATCGCAATAGTCGGGCTGATCGACGGCATTGGCGGGAATGCGTCGGGCGCGGGCGGCATCAACGATCTCGCGGTCGACCGCGTCATCGCCGGTCGCTGCAAAAACCAGCGTCGAGCCATCCAGCAGTTCGGGAGAAAAAGCGCGGTGATGCGTGGTGATGCCCTGCTCGGCGAGGAAAGCCGCATAGTCCGCTTCCGGCTCGGCCGCGTAGGCGGTGATCTTGGCATCCGTATTGGTCAGCAGCCGGACTTTTGCATAGGCTTCATCGCCATTGCCGAACACGACGACGACCTTACCACTGACGCGGAAAAAGGCGGGAAAAACATTCAGACGTGCGTTTTCACTGCTCATTGCCAACTCATCGATTAACAACTGCAATTTATCGCGATCCTTACGCTCCTTTGAAGCAAAGGACGTGCGAAGAAACCTGAACACCGACATTTTCCTACTCCGCATCCGCTTAGCCTGAGCAAAAGCAACCGCCTCCCTTACCGGCATGTGACAGGCAGGTGAAGCACAGACCGGCACTTTTCTCCGGGCTTTCCCGCATCCGCAGTGTCGCATCAGGCTACATGGGCACGAATAACTTTCGCGAAATAGAGTCGTCACACGACGGTCAGCCGGCTGAAAAAACTTTTCCACCGCATTGCATCCCCGGGCTTCAAAACGGCTGCATACTTGTCGGCGACGTGCTTTAAGGTGCCGGGCAACAAACGGAGTTTCGACCATGGCCAAAGCTGCGAAGGCAACCTCTTCAAAGACCCCAGCTTCGAAAACCCTGGCACCACGCCTGCTCGACGTCATCGAGCATAACATTCTGCCCCTCACGGCAAAAGGCGTCGCCGCCGGCAACAAGATCTTTGGCGCCGCCATCCTGCGCAAGTCGGACCTGTCTCTCGTGATTGCCGAAACCAATAACGAGACCGAAAACCCGCTCTGGCATGGCGAAATCCATGCGCTGAAGCGGTTTCACGAATTGTCGGAAAAATTCGATCCGAAAGATCTGATCTTTCTCTCCACCCACGAACCCTGCACGATGTGTATGTCGGCCATCACTTGGGCGGGTTTCGACAATTTCTACTACTTTTTCAGCCACGAGGATTCGCGCGATGCCTTTGCCATTCCGCACGACCTGAAAATCCTCAAAGAGGTTTTTGGGCTGGAGCCCGGCGGTTACCGTCGCAACAACGCTTTCTGGCATTCCCATTACATCGGCGATCTTGTCGAGACAGTAGACAAGCCGCTGCGCAAGCAGTTGAAGGAACAGACGGCGCTGATCAAGTCGATCTATGACAGCCTGTCCGGCCTCTACCAGTCCGGCAAGGCCGCCAACGACATCCCGCTTCGCTGACATAAGACACACGCAGGACCTTTAGACATGGAAGCATCCAAGGACATTTCCCGGCTGATCGAAATCATGGAGGCGCTGCGCCAGCCCGAGACCGGCTGCCCCTGGGACATCGTCCAGACGTTCGAAACGATCAAACCCTACACGATCGAGGAAGCTTATGAGGTGGCTGACGCGATCGAGCGCCGGGACATGGACGATCTCTGCGAGGAACTTGGCGACCTTCTGCTGCAGGTCGTCTTTCATGCCCGCATTGCGGAAGAGGCCGGTGACTTCGCTTTCGGCGATGTTGTAGAGGCCGTGACGAAAAAGATGATCCGCCGCCATCCACATGTGTTCGCCCGTTCCGATGCCGACACGCCGGACGCCGTCAAGCTGCAATGGGATGCGATCAAGAAGCAGGAAAAGCAGGAGCGCGCCGAGCGGCGGGCGAAGCGCGGCATTACCGCGGATTTCAAGGCCGGCCATCTCGGCGGCATCCAGCGCACGCAACCAGCACTGACGGAAGCGCTGAAACTGCAGGAACAGGCGGCGCGCGTCGGTTTCGACTGGTCGGAAGCCGAACCGATCCTCGACAAGATCGAAGAGGAAATCGGCGAGTTGCGTGAGGCGCTGAAAGCCGGCAGGCCGGAAGCTGTGGCCGACGAGCTGGGAGACCTGATCTTTGCGCTGGTCAATATCGGCCGTCACGTCAACGCCGACCCGGAAAATGCCCTGCGCGGCACAAACACGAAATTCCGGCGCCGATTCAATCACATCGAAACATCTCTTCATGCATCGGGCGAAACACTGGAAGCCGCAACACTGGAACAGATGGAAGATCTGTGGCAGGCGGCCAAGGCCATCGAGCGCGAATTGACGTGAGCCCGATTGGTCAGGACAGGTTTTTTCCATGAGATTTGAAAAACTGGATATCGCCATTGCCGGCGCAGGCATCGGCGGGCTTTCGCTGGCTGCGATGCTGGCAAGCCGCGGCGCCAAAGTGGTCATCTACGACCAGATGGCAGCCCCGCAACCGGTCGGTTCCGGCTTCGTGTTGCAGCCAACGGGGGCGGCAGTGCTCGCCCACATGGGCCTTCTGGACAAGGCAGCCGCGCGCGGCGCCGTCATCAACCGCATGCATGGCAAGCTTGCCGGCACGAACAGAACCGTTCTGGAGATCGGTTACGGAAAGTCCCGCCACGGCATCGCCATCCAGCGCGTGGCCCTGTTCGATATCCTGCTCGAAGCCGCCATTGCCTCTGGCGTAAAATTCGAGACGTCTTCGAAAGCCGTCGACATGACGCAGGGCGAAAGGCCAGCGATCGTGCTGGACGGTGGCCGAGCGGCACCGGCGGCCGATCTCGTCATTGATGCCATGGGAGCCAATTCGCCGCTCGGACATATCCCGGCAAAGGAACTCGGTTACGGCGCACTCTGGGCGACCGTGCCGTGGCCAAAAGACGGACCGTTTCATCCGCATGAGCTGGAACAGCGGTACCATCGCGCCAGCCGCATGGCCGGTGTGCTGCCGGTCGGCACGGCAAAAGACGGTGCGCCCAAAATGGCGACCTTTTTCTGGAGCCTCCGAAATCAGGATATCGATACGTGGCGATCTGCCGGCCGTGCCGCATGGGTCGAGGAGGTCGCAAAAATGTGGCCGGAGACCGTGCCATTTGCGGAAATGGCCGAACCGGTTCACGCCCGCTACCGCCACCACACCCGCAAGCCGATCGCCGGACGACGTATCCTGCGCATTGGCGATGCATGGCATGCGACCAGCCCGCAGCTTGGTCAGGGTGCCAACATGGCCCTTCTCGATGCTGCGTCGCTGATGACGGCACTGGAGCGCTCGGCATCGATCGAGGACGCCCTCGCCCTTCATCTGCGCCAACGCCGCCTGCACATCTGGTTCTACCAGCTGACAAGCTTTGTCATGACGCCCTTCTATCAGTCGGACAGCAGCCTCCTGCCGGTGGTGCGCGACATCGCCATCGCACCGGCAACACAATTGCCGCTGATGCGCCAGCTGGTCAGCAGATTGGTCACGGGCGAGTTTCTCGATCCGGTAAAGCGGATCGGCTTGGCTTAACGCGTCGATTGATAACCAACCGCAGAGAGTTGCTGCTTGAAATACCAGAAGCCGGCAGCGGTCAGCAGAGCGACCACCGCAAACATCACACAGCCCAGCGCCGTCAGCGTCTGCTTTTCGGCATTGCGATAGTTGAGCCGCTCACCATAGAGCGCGAAGCCGAGGCCAAATATCAATGAGGCGGGAACAAGCAAAAAGGCATTCGGCTGGTAATTGACCTCCGGCACACCCGCCCAGGCTTTTTCCAATGGCCGAAGCACCCCGTGCCAGCCGAGAACGATGCCAATGGCCAGAAGCAGCACGCCCATCAGGCGGATCTTGAGATCGTTCATACCAGTCCTCGAAAGCCGCCGTCGGCCACCGTAAAAAGAAATGCCCGCGTCCTTATGTGACACGGGCACCTAGATCATTGACGTTGCGGCATGCCGTTACGTCAACGTTCCCAGTCTTCCTTTTCCGGCTTGGCGCCGTTGCCGACCTTGCGCTCCAGCTCCGCCGCCTGCGCTTCCGACATGCGCACCTCGAGCGTCACCGACCCGTCCTCGTTATCCTTGCGCTCGTCGACGATGGCGTTGTTATAGACCCAGGAGACCAGTGCCAGTTTTTCCGGCGGAATGGTGACTTCGGTTTCCGTCAGCACACCTGACAGACGTCGGGAAATCTCGTCCATCAGCGGATCGACGCCCTCGCCCGTGACAGCCGAAAGCGCCATGATGTTGTCGCGGCTCGCGGCACGCTCGGTCAGCGCATCGTGGGTTTCAGGCTCCAGCCGATCGATCTTGTTCCAGACCTCGATGATGCGCTCTTCGCCTTCCTTTTCGCCAATGCCGAGATCGGCAAGAATGCGCAGGACGTCAGCGGACTGGGCAGCATTGTCCGGATCCGACATGTCACGCACATGCAGGATGAGATCGGCTTCCAGCACCTCTTCCAGCGTCGCGCGGAAAGCGGCGACCAAGTGGGTCGGCAGGTCGGAAATGAATCCGACCGTGTCGGAGAGAATGACGGTGCGGCCATGCGGCAGCTTCATCCGGCGCAGGGTCGGATCGAGCGTCGCAAACAGCATGTCCTCGGCCAGAACACCGGCGCCGGTGATGCGGTTGAACAGCGTCGACTTGCCGGCATTGGTATAACCAACCAATGCCACGATCGGATGCGGCACCTTGCGGCGTTTGGCGCGATGAAGCTGGCGGGTGCGCACCACCTGCTCAAGCTCACGCTCGAGCTTGATGATCTTGTCCTGCAGCATGCGCCGGTCGGCTTCGATCTGGGTTTCACCCGGACCACCCATGAAGCCCGCACCACCGCGCTGGCGTTCCAAGTGGGTCCAGGAGCGAACCAGACGGCCCTTCTGGTAATTCAGGTGCGCCAGATCGACCTGCAGCGTGCCTTCCTTGGTGGAAGCGCGGCGGCCAAAAATTTCGAGGATGAGGCCGGTTCGGTCGATGACCTTGGCGCCCCATTCCTTTTCGAGATTGCGCTGCTGCACCGGCGTCAGCGGATGATCGACAATGACGAGGCCGGCATTCTTCTCGTCGAGAATCGCCTTGATCTCCTCGACCTTGCCGGTTCCGATCAGGGTTGCCGGTCGCGGCTGGTTGACCGCAACGATCAGGCCTTCAGCAATCGTCAAGTCGATGGCGCGGGCAAGCCCCATCGCCTCTTCCAGGCGCGCTTCGTTGGAGCGCTGCGGTTGAGCGACAATTGGCGCATCCGACTGTGCAGCACGAGCACGCGCCTGTTTGGGCACAGGAACGAGGACGACTGCGCACATGTCATCCCGGTGCTTTTCAGCTTCCGGGATGAGGGATTCATTCGAGGTATCGCGTGTTGTGATGTCGAAATGTCCTATCAGGCCGCGTTTTCTTCGGTCTCGAACATCTGCATCGGCTGGCCCGGCATGATGGTCGAGATCGCGTGCTTATACACGAGCTGGGAGTGTCCGTCACGGCGAAGCAGCACACAGAAGTTGTCGAACGAGGTGACAACGCCGGTCAGCTTGACGCCATTGATCAGGAAAATCGTGAGGGAAATCTTCTGCTTACGAACGGTATTGAGGAAAAGGTCCTGCAGATTCTGAGAACGTTCCGCCATGGCGCCGCTTCTTTCTTTCTTGCCGGCCTGTCGCCGGAATTCTTGTTTATACCCTGAGGTGTGCGCCGTCCCACCCGGAATCGGTCGCCACCGCTCATTTGTGCATGTTTCCCGAGCGAGATCGAGTCAGGGCTCAGGATAACGTGCTCAAGCGAGCGGGGAGATGCAGTTTTGCAACTCCCTGTCCCCCAGCATTGGTTAGCAAATCGGGATGCGCTCCGCAATCGGCAAAACAACGTATGCGATCGGGTTTGGCTTGGATACCCGGCCTCACCCCTTGAAATTGAAGGGCTCAGACGCCGAGTGACTTCAACTTGCGGTGCAGGGCCGAACGTTCCATCCCGACGAACTCGGCCGTGCGGGAAATATTGCCGCCAAAACGGTTGATCTGGGCGATCAGATAATCGCGCTCGAACATTTCGCGGGCCTCGCGCAGTGGCAAGGTCATGATGTGATGGTCGCCACTGCCGGCAACCTTGGGCAACATGTCTCCAAGATCCTGTGGCAACATATCGGCAGTGATCGGCGCATCCGGCCCATCGCCGCGGGCAAGGATCATCAGGCGTTCGATATTGTTGCGAAGCTGGCGGTTGTTGCCCGGCCAGTCATTGGCCTGTAGCACGGCCATCGCGTCATCGCCGATACGGCGGTTGCGGATGCCGGCCTGCTCGGAGACCTGGCGCATGAAATTGTCAACGAGGAAGGGGATGTCCTCACGACGTTCGGCCAGTGCTGGGACCTTCACCGGCACGACGGCGAGACGGTGATAAAGGTCTTCGCGAAAGATGCCTTCGGCAATCAGGCTTTCGAGATTGTAGGCGGTCGACGAGATGATGCGGACATCGACCTTCACGCGTTTGGAACCGCCGACACGCTCGAACTGCTGATCAACGAGCACGCGAAGAATCTTGTTCTGCGTCTCGCGCGGCATTTCACCGACTTCATCGAGATAGAGAATACCACGATGCGCCTCTTCCAGCGCGCCGATCTTGCGCGGCTGGCCAGGCGTGCCTTCGGTGCCGAACAACGCGATTTCCATGCGATCCGGCGTGATCGTCGCGGCATTGAGAGCCACGAAGGGACCGGCGGCACGCGCAGACTTCTTGTGGATCATGCGCGCGACCAACTCCTTGCCGGAACCGGACGGGCCAAGGATCATGATGCGGCTGTTGGTGGGCGCGACCTTATCTATGGTCTGGCGCAACTGCGAGACCGCAACGGACGTGCCGACCAGTTCCAAAGCATCGCCGGTCCGCTTCTTGAGCTCGGTGACCTCGCGCTTCAGCTTGGAGTTTTCCAGCGCGCGCTCGGCGATCAGGATCAGGCGATCCGCCTTGAACGGTTTCTCGATGAAATCGAAAGCGCCGCGCTTGATGGCGGAGACAGCCGTTTCGACATTGCCGTGGCCGGAAATCATCACGACCGGCAGATCCGGGTGGCGGGTCTTGATTTCATCCAGCAAAGCCAGACCATCCAGCCGCGAACCCTGCATCCAGATATCGAGGAAGACAAGGCGCGGCACGCGGTCGGAAATCGCAGCCAGTGCGCTGTCGGCATCATGCGCGGTGCGGGTCTCGTGCCCTTCGTCGGACAGAATACCGGACACGATATCGCGGATATCCGTTTCATCATCCACGACCAGAATATCAGACGCCATAAGCTGCTTCCTTGTCTATATTTTCGTCGGTGTCAGCGTTCTGCAAAGCTGCCGTTTCCATGCGCGGCAGCACCACCCGGATCATGGCGCCACGGCCTTGATCGAATTCGGCAGGTGCATCATGCAGTTCAAGCTGACCACCGTGTTCCTCAATGATCTTCTTGACAATGGCGAGGCCCAGGCCGGTGCCTTTTTCGCGCATCGTCATGTATGGTTCTAATATGCGGTGGCGGTTTTCGGCCGGCAGACCGCTACCGTTGTCGATGATATCGGCGCAGAAAATGTCGCGCCCCTCATCATAGCCAGCGCGGACCCAAACCTTGTGGCCATCACGCTCCTGGTCACCAGGCACCGCCTCGATCGCCTCAACGGCATTCTTGACGAGATTGCCGAAAGCCTGGCCGAGCATACGGGCATCGAACATGCCGATGAGCGGCTTGTCGCCAAGTTCACGCGCAAATTCGACATGGCTAGCACCCATCTCGCGCAGGAACACCGCGTCACGCAGAATATCGCGCAGATCCGCCTGTTCTTTGGCCGGTTTCGGCATCCGGGCGAAGGAGGAAAACTCATCGACCATACGGCCGATATCTCCGACCTGCCGCACGATCGTATCCGTGCACTGGTCGAAGACTGCTCGATCATCCTCGTTGATCTGTTTGCCGTAACGGCGCTTCAATCGCTCGGCGGAGAGCTGGATCGGGGTCAGCGGGTTCTTGATCTCATGTGCAATGCGCCGCGCTACGTCGGCCCATGCCGTGGACCGCTGGGCAATGACGAGGTCGGTAATGTCGTCCAGCGTGATGACATAGGATTCACGGCTGGAGCGTTGCTCCTCGCGCGTTACCTGGACCGACAGGGTCCGCTCCTTGCCACCGCGCATCAGATTGATCTGTTTGCGGAAATCCTTGCGGGCGCGGAAGGTTGCCTCCTTCAGAACCTGATCGATTTCAGGCGCCACGTCTTCAAGACGCTGGCCTATCAGCTGATCCGCGTCAATGCCGAGGAAGTGCTCGGCCGTGGGATTGACGATCGTCACCTGATGATCGTCCTCGACACCGATGACGGCGGCGGAAACGCCTGACAAAACCGCTTCGATAAAGCGGCGACGATCGTCAACTTCATCCTTGGCTTCGAGAATTTCATCCCGCTGACTGCGGATTTCCGAGATCATTTTGTTGAATGTGCGAGACAGGCTGCCGACGTCGCCATCGGCGGCGCGCACCGGCACGACGACATTCAGATTTCCAGCACCAACGCTGTCCGCCGCGCTGATCAGAAGCCGGATCGGCCGCACGATGCGGTCGGCAACCGCGATGGCGGTCCAGATGGCGGCCAGAAGAACGATCAGCGCGAAGCCGATGTAAAGGACGGCGAAAGCCACCTGCAACGAGGTACGCCCCGCCTCCATCGATTGATATTCGTCGCGGTTTTCTTCCATCAGCCGCATCGCCGACATCACCTTCGGGTCAACGGCGCGGACGGTGTAAAGGAAAGAACCGGGGATCGCATCGAACTTGATGACGGCACCGACAAGGTTCGTCACGCCGGGCGGGATCAGGGTCGGCTGACCGGCGGCGGCAGTCGCGAGCGCATCCGAAGGAATGGCAGGGAGCGGGCGCTCGGTCTTGATATCAGCCTGTGCGATAGCATCGCCATCGTCTCGAACAAGAAAGGCGCCGAGCAGTCCGCGCCCCCTCGCCTGCCGCGTCATCAGATCGACAAAACCGGTCCGATCCAGATAAAACATCGGGCGATTGCGCTCGAGATCGTTGGCCATGGACACCGTCTGGCCCTGCAGATAGCTGGCGTTCTCCAGCATATAGGCTTTGGCGACATCAAGTGATGACTGCACGATCGACTGCGTGCGGAGCGAAAACCAGCGATCGAGCCCCACATTCAGAGTCAGACTGGCGAAGATGGCGACGAGCACAGCCGGCGTGATGGCCACGATCGAGAACAGCACAACGATGCGCACATGCAGCCGGGCTGCGGCGCGCCCGCGATTGCGGGCCTTCACCAGACGAAACACCTCGCGGGCGATGAGATAGATCAGGCCAAGGACGAAGACAGAATTCACACCGGCCGACGCGATGACGACATTGGTCGTGGGCGCGATCGGCGTGGCGCCAAGCAGCACGAGAAGACTGACGATGGCGCAGATCAGCGCGCCGACCGCCAGCAACAAACCGGGCAAGGCAAACGTCGCACGCCGGTCCTGAACCAGAGCGGGGGAATCCTCGTCCGTCGAAGGCGTGAGGACGCCATCTGTCATAAGCCACTCCCGACACCGCCTGTGGCGGGATCAATGAGACATTGAGAGGATCAGGATTTCTGGAGGACACATGGCGTTTAAGCCCTGTTGCAAGAATCGCCCGCCGCCGGAAAACCTGAGCATGCGTGACCTTTAAGCAACGCATTGTGGCGAAAATGCAACGAATGCGACACGGGTGTCAACCCGCACCACATCAGCTTGTCCGTGAGCTGCGATAGACGGAAACGCCAAGTTCGCGGATTTTCTTGCGCAGCGTGTTGCGGTTCAATCCGAGCAGATCGGCTGCCTTTATCTGGTTTCCGCGCGTCGCCGTCAGGGCAGCAAGGATCAGCGGATATTCCATTTCCGTCAGCACACGGTCGTAAAGGCCGGGTGGCGGCAGATTGTCGCCGAAGCTGGCGAAATAACTGCGCATGTTTTCCTCGACCGCCTGAGAGATCGTCAGCGAGCCGGTGCGTGCGCCCATCTTGTCGATTGGGCTATCCGGCACGTCGGAACGCAGCTCGGTATCAACGATTTCGCGGGTGATAACATCCTGTGGATAAAGTGCCATCAGGCGGCGGATGAGGTTTTCCAGCTCACGGACATTGCCCGGCCAGGCATAGGCCTTCATCACATCCAGCGCTTCATTGTCGAAACGCTTGGTGTCGAGTCCTTCCTTCTCGCCCATCTGCATGAAGTGGCGCACGAGATCAGGAATATCCTCGGCGCGGTCACGCAGCGGCGGCAGGCGCAGCGGCACGACGTTGAGGCGGTAATAGAGATCCTCGCGGAACAGGCCCTGATTGATGAGGACTTTCAAATCCTTGTTGGTGGCGGCAACGATACGGACGTCGGTGCGGATAGGTGTACGACCACCGACCGTCGTATATTCGCCCTGCTGCAGCACGCGTAAGAGACGGGTCTGCGCATCCATCGGCATGTCGCCGATTTCATCGAGGAACAGCGTGCCGCCCTCGGCCTGCTCGAAGCGGCCTGTCGAGCGGTTCTGAGCGCCGGTGAAGGCACCTTTCTCGTGGCCGAACAGTTCGGATTCGATCAGATCACGCGGAATAGCGGCCATGTTGATCGCGACGAAGGGACCGTTACGGCGCTTGCCGTAATCATGCAGTGCGCGTGCGACCAGTTCCTTGCCGGTGCCGGACTCGCCGGTGATCATCAGCGTTAGGTCCGTCTGCATCAGACGGGCGAGAACGCGGTAGATTTCCTGCATGGCGGCCGAACGGCCGACCAGCGGCATGCCGTCCTGCGCATCGTCGTCCAGCTTGGCCGGTTTTTTCTTCGGCTCGGCCAGAGCGCGACCGATGATGGCGATAAGCTCGGTCAGATCGAACGGCTTTGGCAGGTAATCATAAGCACCCTTTTCGGATGCCTTGATGGCCGTCATGAACGTGTTCTGGGCACTCATGACGAGAACCGGCAGGTCCGGCCGTGCCTTCTTGATGCGCGGCAAGAGGTCGAAGGCGTTTTCGTCCGGCATGACCACGTCGGTTACCACCAGATCACCGTCACCGGCGGAAATCCAGCGCCACAGCGTGGCAGCATTCGAGGTGATGCGCACATCGTAACCGGCGCGGGTGAGCGCCTGGTTCAAGACTGTACGGATGGCCGCATCATCGTCGGCGACAAGGATCGTGGCGGTCATTTTACGCTTCCTGTGGAGTTCAAGGTGACGGCATCATCAAATGCGCTGTCTTCCTTGTGCATGGGCATCAGAACACGGAATACGGTGCGGCGCGGCTGGCTGTCGCATTCGATAATGCCGCCATGGGCGCCGATAATTTTGGCAACCAGCGCGAGACCGAGGCCGGAACCGTTGGTCTTGGTGGTGATGAACGGATCGAAAAGATGCGGCAGGATATCGGCCGGCACGCCCGGTCCGTTATCGATGACGCAGAACTCGAGCGGCAGCGAAATCTTTTCGCGCGTACCGGCAACGGACAGGCGGATGCCGGGACGATACGCGGTCGTCAGCGTGATTTCGCCGTCCGACTGACCGCCGATGGCCTCCGCCGCGTTTTTGATCAGATTAAGGAACACCTGGATCAGTTGATCGCGGTTCGCGAACACTGGCGGCAGTGACGGATCGTACATCTCGACGAACTTGATTTCGCGGGCAAATCCGGCCTTGGCCACCGCCTTCACATGATCGAGCACGGAGTGGATGTTGAGCGCGGTGCGATCGACCGGGCGCTCATCGGAAAACACCTCCATGCGGTCGACCAGCGAAACGATCCGGTCGGTCTCATCGCAGATCAGGCGTGTCAAAGCGCGATCTTCGTCGGGCACGGACGTTTCCAGAAGCTGAGCCGCACCACGAATGCCGGACAATGGATTCTTGATCTCATGCGCCAACATCGAGGCCAGGCCGGTGACCGAGCGCGCCGCCGTTCTGTGCGTCAACTGACGATCGATCTTGTCGGCCATCGAGCGTTCCTGAAACACGACGACAACGGAACCCGGCTCGCTGACCACTGGAGCCACATAAAGATCGACAAGCTTTTCCTGGCCGAGTCGCGGCGACGACAGATCGACCCGATATTCGTTGACCGGCGCCTTGCGTTCGCGCACCTGATCGATGAGCGCCAGAAGCGGGCTGCCGAAAGGGATGAAGGTGGAAATCCTGTTCTTGGCGAGATAGGCGGCGCTGGAGCCGAAAAAGGATTCGGCCTCCCAGTTGGCAAAGGCCACCTTACCGTCTGCATCCACCAGAATGACGGGGTTCTGGACGGAGTTTAGCACGGCCATGGCCAATGCATTGCCCGTCGCATTGTCCTGCGGCGTCGGCTTCGACGTCATGCGGCAGCCTTCCGTTCTTCAAGCGGTGGACGCAATAGCAATTCACGCAGGCGCGACACGACCACGGCAGGGTCGCGCTCCACCATCAGCGCCGCCTTGTCGGCAGCATCCGTGTGCGGCGCATTGCAATCGAGATACCAGCCAAGATGTTTTCGCGCATGGCGGAGACCCGCTTCGCGGCCATAAAATTCAAGCATCATTTCGTAGTGATGACAGGCGATATCGGCGATGACATTGACCTCAGGCACATTCGCCCCGGCCAATGCACCGACATGCCATGGACGTCCCTGCGCGCCACGACCAACCATGACGGCATCAGCACCGGAACGCCGTAGAATGTCCTGTGCGTCTTCAGCGGTCTGCACGTCACCATTGGCGATCAGCGGAATGGAAATCGCGTCACGCACGGCACGGATCGCGTCCCAATCCGCCTTGCCCTCGTAAAACTGCATGCGGGTGCGGCCGTGGATGGTGATCAACTGCACGCCGGCATCCTGCGCACGGCGGGCGATTTCAGGCGCATTGATGGAATTTTCATCCCAACCCAGACGCATCTTCAACGTCACCGGCACCTTGACGGCATTAACCGTAGCCTCGATCAACGTGAGCGCATGATCCGGATCGCGCATCAGCGCCGAGCCGGAATAACCGCCGGTCACCTTCTTGGCGGGACAGCCCATATTGATATCGACGATATCGGCGCCCTCGCCCTCGACGATCTTCGCCGCTTCACCCATGAAATGCGCTTCGCGACCGGCAAGCTGCACCATATGCGGCTCGATGCCTGTGCTCTTCAGGCGCTCCCACGATTCGCCGCGATTACGAACCAGTTCGCCACTGGCAATCATCTCCGTCACGACAAGGCCTGCCCCATGCTGCCATGCCAGTTGCCGGAACGGCAGATCGGTGACACCGGACATCGGCGCCAGCACCACGCGATTGCGGATGGCGACAGGCCCGATATGGAAGGGATCTGCAAGATCGCGGAGACTCAATTGATGATCTTTCGGGCACATTGGTGGGTTGCACTATTTTTATTCAGGCTTTGCGCGTTTGCCAAGAGCAATTCCAAGATTGCGTTATTTTTGGGCGTCGTGCTGGAAATGGGTCTTTTGAGTCTATAGTGCTGCCCTGTCAATTATAATTCGAGCTAGCGTCCGGGGACGACAAATCCATGACTATCGGAATCGTCATCGTGGCCGCGGGACGCGGCGAACGGGCCGGATCCCCGCAGGAAGGGCCAAAACAGTATCGCCCCATCGGCGGACGCCCCGTCATTGCGCATACGCTGGAAACTTTTCTCAACTGGCACAGAAGCGGTCCGATCGTCACCGTCATACACCCTGATGATGAAGGACTTTACGCCGCATCCATCTCTAGCCTTCCTCGGGCGAAGGACGTGCTGACCACTTTCGGCGGCGACACACGGCAGCGCTCCGTCTTCGAGGGGCTGCGCGCCCTTGCCGGCACCGGCGCGACACATGTGATGATCCATGATGCCGCCCGCCCGTTCATCGACCTCGCGCTCTTGGATCGAATCGCCGCTATGTTGGATGCCGGTCATGACGGGGTTCTGCCGGCCATGCCGGTGGCGGATACGCTCAAGCGCGGCGGCGCCGACGGTCTCGTGCATGAAACGGTATCGCGCGCCGGCCTTTATGCCGCACAGACCCCGCAAAGTTTTGCCTTGAGCGAAATTCGCTCTGCACACGAGAAAGCAGCCGCCCTTCGCCGCGACGACTTTACCGACGATGCCTCCATCGCTGAATGGGCGGGCCTGCCGGTGGCGCTGATCGAAGGGGCGGCAGACAATATCAAACTGACAGTCAGACGGGATATCGAAATGGCAGACGAGCGGCTTTCCAGACAGGCAACACGGATGCCCCTGCCCGATGTGCGTACCGGCAACGGTTATGATGTGCACCAGCTCGTTCCCGGCGATGGCGTGACGCTGTGCGGCGTCTTCATGCCGCATGATCAAAAGCTCAGCGGCCATTCAGATGCGGATGTTGCCCTGCATGCGTTGACCGACGCCCTGCTCGCCACCTGCGGCGCCGGCGATATCGGTGACCACTTTCCGCCGTCCGACATGCAGTGGAAAGGCGCGCCCTCGCGCATCTTTCTCGAGCATGCCGCAAAGATCGTGCGGGAAAATGGCGGCACGATCATGAACGCCGACGTTTCACTGATCGCCGAGGCGCCAAAAGTCGGTCCGCACCGGGAAAGCATGCGGCGCAATCTCTCGGAATTTCTCGGCATCGACATGGAGCGCTGCTCGGTGAAGGCGACCACCAACGAAACGATCGGTTTTGTCGGCCGCCGCGAAGGCATTGCTGCGATCGCAACGGCGACCGTCGTTTATGTGAAGGACTGAGATGAGCCTTTTTCCGCAGGATATCGAAGAGACCGCCACAAAGATCATCGCCGACTTCACGGCCAAGGGCCTGATGGTGGTGACAGCGGAATCCTGCACGGGTGGATTGATTGCGGGCGCACTGACGGAAATTGCCGGATCGTCGGCCGTCGTCGACCGTGGTCTGGTGACCTATACGAACGAGGCCAAAGCGGACATTCTGCGCGTCAGCGTCGATACGCTCCAGAAGTTTGGCGCAGTGTCGCGGGAAACGGCTCTGGAAATGGCGGCTGGCGCATTGAACGCATCACAAGCCCAAGTATCCGTCGCCGTGACCGGCATTGCCGGCCCGGGTGGCGGATCTGCAATGAAGCCGGTCGGCCTCGTTCATCTCGCCGCCAGCAATCGCGATGGAAAGATGCTGCACCGGGAAATGCGTTATGGCGATATCGGCCGCAGCAACGTGCGCCTTGCGACGGTGCGAACAGCCTTCGAATTGCTTCAAGAGATTGCTGACGCTTAAGCGTCAGGCATAGATCTTGTCGGCGCGTGCCTCAAAAGCTTCCGCAAACATCCGAAATGCGCGATCGAACATCGATCCCATGACCGCACCCAAAATCATGCTCTTGAACTCGTAATCGATAAAGAAGTGGACCGTGCAGCCACCCTGCCCGTCCGCCTCGAACCGCCAGCGGTTGTCGAGATATTTGAACGGTCCCTCGATATATTTCACGTCGATCGCCCGTTCGGCCGGATTGAGCAGGACCTGCGTCGTAAAGGTTTCCTTGATTGCCTTGTAACCCACCGTCATGTCAGCCACGAGCAGTTCCTTGCCGTCGCGCTCCTTGCGGGTGCGGACAGCGAGCGCTTCGCAGAGCGGCAGAAACTCGGGATATTTCTCGACGTCGGCCACGAGCGCATACATCTGTTCAGGCGAATGGCGGACCGGACGGTGATTTTCGAACTTAGGCATGATCAGCAGTTAAGGCCGCTATCGGCGAAGATCAAGCACGACGACACATAAACACCAGCGTTTTCAACGCAGCAAATCCTCGAGCCATTCAGGAAATGGCCAGCGGCTCGATAGTTATTTTAACACATGCTCACATATTAACCATTGCATCCCAAAAATGTGGTTTTGGGACCCTGCGGCCCTGATCCAAACACAAAATCTCGCGTAAAAAGCGCAATAGAAACTCAAACACCGGAATGACTCCGGAAGAAGAAGACCATGGACGACTTTACGCAGATCATGAGAATGCTGGAATCCGCCCGCCAACTGGCCGACATGAATCAGCTCCCCCTCCTCGTTTACCTGATCGAGGTGGCCAAAGCGGAAGCACGCGGCAACCGCTTCGACCTGCGCGAAAAGAAGCGTGGCGAGAGAATTGCCGGCAAGGGCGTTGCCGGCTGAGAGGCCTTACTCGGCAGCCGCGAGAACCTTCTTTTCGCGAGCAGCCCTCAAACGCGCGAAATCGTCACCGGCATGGTGCGAGGAGCGCGTCAACGGGCTTGAGGCAACCATCAGGAAGCCTTTTGTATAGGCCACGGTCTCGTAGGATTTGAACTCTTCCGGCGTGACGAATTTTTCGACCTTATGATGCTTGCGCGTCGGCTGCAGATACTGGCCGATGGTCAGGAAATCGACGTCAGCAGTCCTGAGGTCGTCCATCAGCTGCAGCACTTCATTGCGCTCTTCACCCAGCCCCACCATGATGCCGGACTTGGTGAACATGGTCGGATCGAGTTCCTTCACCCGCTGCAACAAACGCACGGAATGGAAGTACCGCGCACCGGGGCGAACCGTAAGGTAATTGCCCGGCACCGTTTCCATATTGTGGTTGAACACATCGGGCTTGGCGGCAACGACACGCTCCAGCGCACCCGGCTTTTTCAAAAAGTCCGGCGTCAGGATCTCGATCGTCGTCAGCGGCGAAGCGGCGCGGATCGCCCAGATCACCTTCTCGAAATGTTCGGCACCGCCATCGGCCAGGTCGTCACGGTCCACCGAGGTGATGACGACGTGGCTCAGGCCCATTTCCTTCACGGCTCTCGCGACGTTTTCCGGCTCAGCCATGTCGAGTGCGTTCGGCTTGCCTGTTGCGACATTGCAGAACGCACAGGCGCGGGTACAGATTTCACCCATGATCATGAAGGTGGCGTGCTTTTTATCCCAGCACTCACCGATGTTGGGACAGCCCGCCTCTTCGCAGACCGTGACGAGTTTGTGCTCCTTCACGATCGAACGGGTTTCCTGATACCCCTTGGAGACCGGTGCCTTGACGCGGATCCATTCGGGCTTGCGCATCACTTCGGTATCGGGACGATGCGCCTTTTCAGGGTGACGGATTCGCTTCTCGTCCGTAAGCGACGTCCTGTCGAGAATGGTGACCATGGTAGACTGTTCCTCCGCCGCTTCCGGTGCGGCCTCCCGTCAACGCCTGACGAGTTTGGCGACAAATAGCAAAATGCAGGAACCGACGAAACCCTGCACAAGGTAACCCAGCCATCCGCCGGCGACATGGATATTGGCACTGTCGAAGATCGCATTGGCGAGCACGGCGCCAACGATCCCGATGATGATGTTCATGAATATGCCAAAACGCATATCCATCAGCTTGCCGGCAAGCCAGCCCGCAAGGCCACCGATAATGATTGCTGCAAACCAGCCGACGCCCATTTCATTCTCCTAGTTCTGATAATGCCGAGCGCATATGGGGAATAATGCACGTCTCCGCAACATCCGGACGCAGTGCCGCCCCTCATCCGGCTGCCGCCACCTTCTCCCCGCACGCGGGGAGAAGGGATATGCCGCCCCGTCCCCACCTCTCACACCCGCTGAGCCTGGCAAGTCCCCTCTCCCCGCGTGCGGGGAGAGGGTTAGGGTGAGGGGCCAAACCTTCTGGCTCTTGATCAGGCGTTCAGCACGCGACCATAGGCGTCGAGCACGCTTTCCTTCATCGATTCCGAAATGGTCGGATGCGGGAAGATGGTGTGCATCAGATCTTCTTCGGTCGTCTCCAGGTTCATGGCGACGACAAAACCCTGGATCAGTTCGGTGACTTCAGCGCCGACCATGTGAGCGCCGAGCAGTTCGCCGGTCTTCTTGTCGAAGATCGTCTTGACCATGCCCTGATCTTCGCCGAGCGCCACGGCCTTGCCGTTGGCGGCAAAGGAGAAGCGGCCGACGCGGATATCGCGACCCTGTTCCTTGGCCTTGGCTTCGGTCAGACCAACCGAGGCGACCTGCGGGTTGCAATAGGTGCAGCCCGGGATCTTGCCCTTGTCGGTGGCGTGGACGTTCGGAAGGCCGGCGATCTTCTCGACGCAGACGACGGCTTCGTGTTCAGCCTTGTGGGCGAGCAGCGGGCCACCGGCAACGTCGCCGATCGCGTAGATACCGTTGACGTTGGTCTTGCCGTAACCGTCGATGACGATGAAGCCACGGTCGGTTTTCACGCCGGCGGCTTCGAGACCGATGTTTTCGATATTGGCCTGCACGCCGACCGCCGAGATCATCCGGTCAGCCGTGATCTTCTCGGACGAGCCGTCCTTCTTCTCGATCGTGGCGGTAACGGAATTTGCACCCTTCTCGATCTTGGCGACCTTGGCTTCGAGAAGGATCTTGATGCCCTGCTTTTCGAACTGCTTCTTGGCGAAGGCGGAGATTTCGGCGTCTTCGACCGGCATGACCTGGCTCATGATTTCGACGACGGTAACGTCGACGCCCATGGTGCGGTAGAAGCTCGCGAATTCGATGCCGATGGCACCCGAGCCCATAACCAGCAAAGACTTCGGCAGCTCTTCCGGCTTCATGGCTTCGAAATAGGTCCAGATCAGCTTGCCATCCGGCTCGATGCCCGGCAGCGCGCGCGGACGCGCGCCGGTGGCAACGATGATGTGCTTGGCGGTGTAGGTGCCCTCACCCAGCGTGTTCTTCGGCACCGGACCCTGCGGCTGAACGACCGGCTTGGTCGACTTGCCGACAACGATCTCGCCCGGCTTGGTGATCTTGGCTTCACCCCAGATGATATCGACCTTGTTCTTCTTGAACAGGAAACCGACGCCATTGTTCATGCGCGCGGCGATGCCACGCGAACGGGCGACGATGGCCTTGACGTCCGGCTTGATCGAGCCTTCGAGCGTCAGCCCATAATCCTTGGCGTGGTTAGCCGTGTGCAGCACATCAGCGGAGCGCAACAGCGCCTTGGTCGGGATGCAACCCCAGTTGGAGCAAATGCCGGCGAGATGTTCGCGCTCGACCACGGCAACCTTCATGCCGAGCTGGGCTGCACGGATGGCCGCGATATAACCGCCGGGGCCGGAGCCGATTACGATAACGTCATAAGCGTTGGACATGAGCGCTTCCAATCCTCTTGTTCTGCGGCCTTAGAGCGAATGCCCGAGACCTTTTTCAGGATGAGAAGCGACTGGCGTCATACCGCCAGCTTGATTGCCTCCGCTTCTGGTTCAGGCTGAACCAGCATCCCGTAGATTTCATCCTTGAGCCGCATCCGCGTCTTGCACATGTCCATGAGCAGGTTCGCGTCCGCAGGCTCGCTGCGTGTCTGGGCCTGGAAAATTCTCCGGTCCAGGTCTTCATATCGCCGGCAAAGCTGGGCGAAATGCCCGTCGATCTGCTGGAGATGGCGCATCAGCGCCAGAAAATCCGGAAATTCCTCAGCCAGTTCATTCGGCGTCTCAGACATGGTCCACGTTCCCCTTCGGTTCGGTGGCTCAGGCTAGGTCCGCCGCAAAAATCCTCCGTTGATCCAGATCAAAGACCGAGCATCATGCGCACGATCGGTTCGAGACCACGCCCGATTGCCCGCGTCTGATCGCCGGTCAGGTGCACACCGTCGACCGGGCTGGCTTTGGCGACCGACCCCGCGTCGAAGAAACCGCATCCGAGGTCGTCGGCCAGATCGCGATAGAGCGACGCCAGCATGGCAGACTGTTCGATGCCGCCGCGGAACATCGCCGAGAAAATCGGGTCAGCCGTCTCGCAGAGTGCGGGCGGCGACACGATCAGGATGTCGGGGGCGTCGTAGTCAAACGAATATTCATGATGACGGACCAGACCGACCAGTCGCTGGATGCCGGCCCGCGCCGCGTGCGCGGTTCCGGCAATCGTCGGCTTCATGTCGTTGGTGCCGAGCATGATGACGACGAGATCGAGTGGCTGGTGCGTATGAAGCAGCGTCGGCAGGTTTCTGACGCCATTGCGATCGCAATCTGCCAGGTGATCGTCATAGCCTGTGGTGCGGCCGTTCAGACCTTCGGCGATGACGGTGACGCCATCTCCGAGCGCGTGCGCCAAAACATTCGGCCAGCGATCGTCAAATGCGTGGCGATCCGGGCCTTGCGGGTTATATCCCCAGGTCAGACTGTCGCCGAAGCAGAGAACGGTTTTCATATCTTCGCGTCCTGTTCCCCTCCCCCTTGCGGGGAGGGGTTAGGGGTGGGGGTAGCTCCAGAGCCACCAAGCGCCACTCCAATTCGCCTCAATACCAATGGCATGTCCAACATTACGTCCCTGTTCGAGAAGCGTATCACGCGGAAATTCTGTCCTCGAAGATAAGCCTCCCGATCCGCATCACGAAGACGCTGATCAGGATCGTCATGAACCTTACCGTCCACTTCAATGATCAGCCGACGATCGAGGCAAACAAAGTCTGCTACATAAGGCCCGATCGCCATCTGACGCCGAAAATGCGAGCCGTGCATTTTCGGCAGTTCGTTGCGAAGAGCGGCCCAAAGGCGACGCTCCGCATCTGTCATCGCCTTGCGCAGGCGGCCGGCATTACGACTGGCCGCTGCACTGGGTGGATTGGGATTTTCTCGATTCCATGCCATGCAGCGCTTCCTCCAGTCCATCCATCCCCACCCGTCCGCTGACGCGGACACCCTCCCCGCAAGGGGGAGGGAAAGGCCGGACTAAACCAGCATCGACATCGGGTTTTCGATGTAGCGCTTGAAGGCGGAAGCCAGTTCCGCGCCGAGCGCGCCATCGATGACGCGGTGGTCGAAGGCGAAGGTTGCCGTCATCACTGTGCCGACCTTGATCTCGCCGTTCTTGACGACCGGCTTTTCCACACCGGCACCGATCGAAACGATCGAAGCCTGCGGCAGGTTGACGATCGACGTGAAGTTGGAGACGCCGAACATGCCGAGGTTGGACACAGACGTCGTGCCGCCCTGGTATTCTTCCGGCTTCAGCTTCTTGTCGCGGGCACGTTTGGCCATGTCCTTCACCTCGTTCGAGATGACCGACAGAGACTTCGTTTCCGCCTTGCGAACGATCGGCGTGATCAGGCCATCCGGGATGGAAACGGCAACGCCGACATCCGAATGCTTGTGCAGAACACGAGCCGTCGAGGTCCAGGAGGCATTTGCCATCGGAACGTCGCGCAGAGCCAGCGCCATCGCCTTGATGATGAAGTCGTTGACGGAAAGCTTGAAGGCCGGGACCTCGCCCTTCTCCGTCTTCTTCACCGGTGCCGACTTGTTGATGTCTGCTCTGAGCGCCATCAGCGCGTCGAGCAGGCAATCCATCGAGATCGTGTAGGACGGAACCGTCTGCGTCGACTCGGTGAGACGGGCAGCGATCGTCTTGCGCATGCCGTCATGCGGCAGAAGTTCGTAGGAACCATCCGCGAACAGTTTCAGCACGTTATCGTCCGACGGACCCTTGGCGAGCGCCGGAGCTGCAGCAGACTGCGCGGCAGCCGGAGCAGCCTTGGCCGTACCGCCAGCGGCAGCCTTCTCGACGTCAGCCTTGACGACACGACCATGCGGGCCGGTGCCGGTGACGGCGGAGAGATCGAGACCTGCCTCCTTGGCCAGACGACGGGCAAGCGGCGACGAGAAGACGCGTTTGCCGTCAGCGGCAACCGGAGCCGGCGTCGAAGCTGCCGGAGCAGCATCGGTGACCGGCTTTTCACCCTTCGGAGTTTCCTTGGCGGCTTCGGCCTTCGGAGCCTCGGCCTTGGCTTCAGCCTTAGGTGCGGAACCCGCACCGGCAGCAGCGGCGGCAACGTCTTCGCCTTCTTCGGCGATGATGGCGATCAGGGCATTGACCTTGACCGCTTCGGTGCCGGCCGGGACGACGATCTTGGCGATCACGCCCTCGTCCACGGCTTCGACTTCCATCGTCGCCTTGTCGGTTTCGATCTCGGCGATCACGTCGCCGGACTTGACCGTATCGCCTTCCTTGACCAGCCACTTGGCGAGGTTGCCCTCTTCCATGGTTGGCGAAAGAGCAGGCATGGTGATGTTGATAGGCATCGTATCACCTCATCCTTACTTGTAGCAGACGGTTTTGACCGCCTCGACGACTTCACCGACAGTCGGCAGAGCCAGCTTTTCGAGGTTGGCCGCGTAAGGCATCGGAACGTCCTTGCCGGCAATCGTCAGGATCGGGGCATCGAGATAGTCGAAGGCCTGCTGCATGACGCGGGTGGCGATTTCGGTGCCGACCGAGTTCTGCGGATACCCTTCTTCGACAGTCACGAGGCGACCGGTCTTCTTGACGGATTCGATAACGGTCGGAAGATCCATCGGGCGCAGCGTGCGCAGATCGATCAGTTCGACATCGATGCCTTCCTTCTCGAGCTCGGCAACCGCCTTGGTGGCGTAGGTCATGCCGATACCGAAGGAAACGACGGTTGCGTCCTTACCCTTGCGGTGAATGCGTGCCTTGCCGATCGGCAGGACAAAATCATCCATCTTCGGAACTTCGAACGACTGACCGTAGAGGATCTCGTTTTCAAGGAAGACGACCGGGTTCGGATCGCGGATGGCAGCCTTCAGCAGGCCCTTGGCGTCGGCTGCCGTATACGGCATGACGACCTTGAGGCCCGGGATCTGGCTATACCACGATGCGTAATCCTGGCTGTGCTGGGCGCCAACGCGGGCAGCCGCACCGTTCGGACCACGGAACACGATCGGAGCACCCATCTGGCCGCCGGACATGTAGAGCGTCTTGGCAGCAGAGTTGATGATCTGGTCGATCGCCTGCATGGCGAAGTTGAAGGTCATGAACTCGACGATCGGCTTCAGACCGGCCATGGCCGCACCGACGCCGACGCCGGCAAAGCCGTGCTCGGTGATCGGGGTATCGACGACGCGCTTGTCGCCGAATTCCTGAAGCAAGCCCTGGGTGATTTTGTAAGCGCCCTGGTATTCGGCGACTTCTTCACCCATGACGAACACGTCGCCATCGCGGCGCATTTCTTCAGCCATGGCGTCACGCAACGCTTCGCGCACGGTGGTCATGACCATTTCGGTGCCTTCCGGAATATCCGGATCGGCAGCAGCTTCAAGCTTCGGCTGCGCCGGAACCTTGGCGGCAGCGGGGGTTTCTTCCGAGGCTTCGCGGGCCTTGCCGCCAGCAGCGTCAGAGGTCGCAGCCGGCGTATCGGCATCGGCCTTCGGCGCATCCGCGGAAATCGCGTCGGCGCTTTCGCCCTCTTCGAGCAGCACCGCGATCTTGGTGTTGACCTTGACGTTTTCGGTGCCGGCAGCAACCAGCAGCTTGCCGATCACGCCTTCATCGACAGCTTCCACTTCCATGGTCGCCTTGTCGGTCTCAATCTCGGCAATGACATCGCCGGACTTGACGGTGTCACCTTCGTTCTTCAGCCACTTGGACAGCGTGCCTTCTTCCATGGTCGGAGAAAGCGCGGGCATCAGGATATCAATAGGCATGTGTTCTCTCCCCGCGGCTCAGAGCAAGATGTCGGTGTAGAGCTCGGATGCATCCGGCTCGGGGTCGTTCTGCGCGAAATCGGCCGAATCCGAAACGACGTCGCGGATGTCCTTGTCGATCGCCTTCAGATCGTCTTCGGTTGCCCAGCCGCCATCGAGAATGCGCTGACGCACCTGTTCGATCGGATCCTGCTCGGAGCGGATCTTCTGGACTTCTTCCTTGGACCGATACTTGGCCGGATCGGACATCGAGTGACCGCGGTAACGGTAGGTCAGCATTTCGAGGATGATCGGGCCCTTGCCGGAACGGCAGTGCTCGAGCGCCTCTTCGGCCGCAGCCCTGACGGCGCGAACATCCATGCCGTCCACCTGGACGCCCGGAATGCCGAAACCGACGCCGCGCATCGAATAGTTCGCCTGCGCCGTTGCACGGGCGGTCGAGGTGCCCATGGCGTAACGGTTGTTTTCGACGATGTAGATGATCGGCAGTTTCCACAGAGCAGCCATGTTGAAGCTCTCGTAGACCTGCCCCTGGTTGGCAGCGCCGTCACCGAAATAGGCAACCGATACCGAGTCATTGCCGCGGTAGGCGTTGGCGAAGGCGAGACCCGTGCCGAGAGAGACCTGCGCACCGACGATACCGTGACCGCCGTAAAAATGCTTCTCTTTCGAGAACATGTGCATCGAGCCGCCCTTGCCCTTCGACAGGCCGCCCTGACGTCCGGTCAATTCGGCCATGACGCCACGCGGGCTCATGCCTGCCGCTAGCATGTGACCATGATCACGGTAAGCGGTGATAACCTGATCGCCTTCCTTTTGGGCCATCTGCATGCCGACAACGACAGCTTCCTGGCCGATATAAAGATGGCAGAAGCCGCCGATGAAACCCATGCCATAAAGCTGGCCGGCTTTTTCTTCAAAACGGCGGATGAGCAGCATTTCACGATAGGCGTGAAGCTCGTCGTCCTTGTCGAAATCCGGCGTGTTCTTGCCGGTGAATTCCTTAGGAGCCGATTTGGAAACGGATTTGTTTGCAGACTTTGCCGCGGATCTGCGGCCGGACGTAGACGCGGTTTTAGCAGGCGCCATCGATCCCTCCCTATGTACTGCGCTTATCGAAGTAGGGCCCGCCCAGCTGATTGGGGCGCGTCCCGGTTTCGAGGCGTAACATAGGCACAAATGTGCGCGCCAGCAATGACATATTTGCATGGCTCACATGCTTGATAAACCTATGATTTATCAAGAAAAATTTCGATTAACTAGAATTGGGTTAAGTTAGCGACCGCCGTTAAAAATGACAATCTCGTCCGCGCGCGAGACATTGAGCTGGTAACGCGCTGTTTCGTCGAGCATATCCCGCTCCATCGAGCCATCGCTCAGAAGCGCAACCTGACGCTCCAGCGCCTGGCGTTTTTCCGTCAGCTTGGCGAGATCGTCGGCACGCAGCACCCGCTGACGCTCAAACTCCTCTGTTGCAATCAGCCCGAGATCGCCATGGACGGAATGATAGCCGAAATAGGAGATAAAAGCGACGGTAATGGCGGGCAGGACAAAACGGCCGAATTTTCTCTTCTTATGGTGCTTGGTCCACATGCTCGTCCAGAATCCCGTCACGCAATAATCTGCCATGACAGTCGCAGAACTTGTTTAAGCAATCGTTGACCATGTTCACCCGGCCGCGAAAACGAAAAAAGCCCGCGACCAGAGGCGCGGGCTTTCAACATGAGCGACGGCTGGCCTTTCGGCCAGCAGCGCTTTTAGGCCTTCAGGATCGAGCGGCCGGCATAGATCGCCTGCGGGCCGAGCATCTCTTCGATGCGGATCAGCTGGTTGTACTTGGCCAGACGGTCGGAGCGCGACAGCGAGCCGGTCTTGATCTGACCGCAGTTGGTGGCAACAGCGAGATCAGCAATCGTCGAGTCTTCCGTTTCGCCCGAGCGGTGCGACATGACGGCGGTGTAACGTGCCTTGTGCGCGGTCTCGACGGCATCGAGCGTTTCCGTCAGCGAGCCGATCTGGTTGACCTTGACGAGGATCGAGTTGGCTGTGCCCATCTTGATACCGTCGCGCAGGCGCGCCGAGTTGGTGACGAACAGATCGTCGCCAACCAGCTGAACCTTGTCGCCGATCTTGTCGGTCAGGTACTTCCAGCCAGCCCAGTCGTCTTCGGCCATGCCATCCTCGATCGAGATGATCGGGTACTTCGCGGCCAGTTCGGCGAGATAGTCAGCCATGGCTTCCGGCTCGAGCGTGCGGCCTTCGCCTTCCATCTCGTATTTGCCGTTCTTGAAGAACTCGGTCGAAGCGCAGTCGAGGCCGAGGAAGACGTCGTCGCCCGGCTTGTAACCAGCCTTTTCGACCGACTTCATGATGAAGTCGAGGGCTTCCGGCGCGCTCTTCAGGCCCGGAGCAAAACCGCCTTCGTCACCAACGTTGGTGTTGTGGCCCTGTGCACCCAGTTCCTTCTTGAGAACATGGAAGATTTCCGAACCGATGCGAACGGCGTCGGCAATCGATTCCGCGCCGACCGGCATGATCATGAATTCCTGGAAATCGATCGGGTTGTCGGCATGGGCGCCACCGTTGATGATGTTCATCATCGGAACCGGCAGAACGTGGGCGGCTGCACCACCGATATAACGGTAGAGCGGCAGGCCGGAGGATTCGGCAGCAGCCTTGGCAACGGCGAGCGATACGCCGAGAATGGCGTTGGCGCCGAGACGCGACTTGTTCGGCGTGCCGTCGAGCGCGATCATCGTCTTGTCGATATGGATCTGGCTTTCGGCGTCAAAACCGCCGATGGCGTCGAAGATTTCGGTGTTGACGGCTTCAACAGCCTTCAGCACGCCCTTGCCGCCATAACGCTTGCCGCCATCGCGAAGCTCAACGGCTTCGTGCGCGCCGGTCGAGGCGCCCGACGGAACGGCAGCGCGGCCCATCGTGCCGTCTTCGAGATAGACGTCGACTTCTACGGTCGGGTTGCCGCGGCTGTCGAGGATTTCGCGGGCAATGATATCGGTAATGGCAGTCAATGTTCTCTCCTCAGGTTGACGTCTATGCGGTCACTGAAAATGGCTCACAATCAATGACACGGCAATTACAGTGCAGGCACTTTTGATTCCTTGACGGTGATCAAAAGTGCAATTTGTCACATGGGCCTTTTCACGCAGCCTTGGCGATGGCGTCAAAAGCCAGCAGTTTTTCCAGCAGTTTCGGCATGTCCTTCAGATGCACCATGTTGGGGCCATCCGACGGCGCATTGTCCGGATCCTCATGCGTTTCGATAAAGACACCTGCCACACCGACAGCCACGGCTGCACGCGCAAGCGTTTCTACGAACTCGCGCTGACCGCCGCTCGAACCGCCCTGCCCGCCCGGCTGCTGCACGGAATGGGTGGCGTCAAAAATGACCGGCGAACCGAGCGATGCCATGATCGGCAATGAGCGCATGTCCGAGACCAGCGTGTTGTAGCCGAAGGAAGCACCGCGCTCGCACAGCAGCACATTGCCGTTTCCGCTTTCGGTAAACTTTGCCTGGACATTCTTCATGTCCCAGGGCGCCAGAAACTGGCCCTTCTTGACGTTGATGGCACGGCCGGTTTTTGCAGCGGCCACCAGAAGATCGGTCTGGCGCGACAAAAATGCCGGGATCTGCAGGATATCCACCGTTTCAGCAACGATGGCGCACTGCTCTTCGGTATGAATGTCGGTCAGGACCGGAAAGCCGAATTCCTTCTTGAGATCGGCAAAGATTTCCATTGCTGTTTCGAGCCCGATGCCGCGCTTGCCGGCAATCGACGTGCGGTTCGCCTTGTCGAAGGAGGATTTGTAGACGAGACCGATGCCAAGCTTCTCGCAGAGCTCCGACAGCGTGCCGGCGATCATGAAGGCATGGTCGCGGCTTTCCATCTGGCAGGGGCCGGCGATCAGAGAGAGTTTCTTGCTGTTGGAAAAAAGGACCTGCTTGGCCCCCTCGCCGACGGTTACTTCGGCCTTGGCGCTGACAGCCATGATCACTCCTCGAAAGCAAATACGGCACCCTGTCCGGGCGCCGGGGCAACCATGATACGGCTGCCCTTTTCCATGAATGCGACGTCATTAGCAGCAAGCTTTGCCCGTGTCACGGTGAGATCGGGAACACGGAAGACGATGGCGGCGCCGGTGAGGCCAAGCGTTTGCGATGACTTGAAACCAGCCTCGACCGCAAATTCAGCCCGAAAGGTTTCGGCAGACAGCACCTGCACGGCAGCGTTTCTCGCGGAAAAGCGATGATGCTCGCCGGCAAGCTCCGAACCGGTATCGATCGCGATCTGCAGACGCCCGACGTGAGAAGCCAATGCATTTTCCGCCACCAGCACGACCTCCGCCAAACCGAAAACACCGTTTTCGTGGCGCTCCAGTGTCGCGCGATCGGCCGGCAAGGGATCAAGCCGCTGACATGTGAACACGCCGAAAGAATCACTTTCCCCGCGCCCCGCAAAAGCCAGATGAAAACGGGCAAGTTTTTCCGAACCGTCCGGCAACTTCGCTAGCCGTGAGAATTCCAGCATATCACCGCCGGAAATCCCGGCTTGGGTAAACCGCTCACGGTCGGCACGCGCATTGTCCGTTGCCAGGGCGACGGCAGAAAAGCCCTCCTCGCCCATCACTGTGCGCGCCGCCTGATCCTGCGCCACGAATGCATTACCGGCTGCAATCGAGTTCTCGTAGAGTTCCGAATCCACAACGGCCAACGGCTCCAGATAGGTGCCATCCCTCATGAAAACACAGGCATTTCCCGTACCGAACGGATGTGTGGCGTCGGCCGCAACCGTGAAACCGAGCCGGCTTAATCGCCGACGAGCAATATCGAGAGACGCGGTGGGCAAAACGAGATGGTCGATGGTGAACATGGCCGCCCTTCTTCAAAACAGGCTTGAATAACAGTGATCGACTTTTCCCAGCCCGTGATCAAGCACACCATGCGCCGCCTTCGTTCCAAGCACTACCAATTTTCGTAGTTGCGGAACACACATGGAACATATAGTGTCCGTTCTGGATTTGTTTCACCTTCAAGGACCCGCCATGCTCACGCGCAAACAGCAGGAACTGCTTCTGTTCATTCACGAACGCATGAAGGAGTCCGGTGTGCCGCCATCGTTCGACGAAATGAAGGATGCGCTGGACCTGGCTTCCAAATCGGGCATCCACCGCCTGATCACGGCACTTGAGGAACGCGGCTTCATCCGCCGCCTGCCGAACCGGGCACGTGCCCTGGAAGTCATCAAGCTGCCGGACGCCTATAATGCCAGCCTGACGCCGCGCAAACCGTTTTCACCGAGCGTCATCGAAGGCAGTCTCGGCAAGACCCAGCCGGTCAAGACGGTCACCCCGCCACCGGTCGCCAATGACAGCATTCCGGCCACCACCGTGCCCGTCATGGGCCGGATTGCTGCCGGTGTGCCGATCTCCGCAATCCAGAACACCACGCATGAAATCGCCGTGCCGCCGGAAATGCTCGGCAATGGCGAACATTATGCGCTGGAAGTGCGCGGCGATTCGATGATCGAGGCCGGCATTCTGGATGGCGACACGGTCATCATCCGCAACGGCAACACCGCCACGCCGGGTGATATCATCGTCGCGCTGGTGGATGACGAGGAAGCGACACTGAAGCGTTTTCGCCGCAAGGGCGCATCGATCGCGCTGGAAGCCGCCAACCCGGCTTATGAGACCCGCATCTTCCCGCAGGAACGTGTAAAAGTTCAGGGCAAGCTGGTCGGCCTCATTCGCCGTTACCACTGATCTGCGATCTGCTGCTCAGGAATTGCAGCGGTTCCGGCAATGCCGGATCGAAAACACCTCGCCGCCAGTCATACTGGCGGTGGCGCTCCCAGGAGCGATCAGAGCCATCCATGGCGACAACGACTGACCATTCCTGAGGATCGGATTTTCCGTTAAAGCGGATTTCCAAAGCCCCCATGCGGCGCAGTGCTTCGCCATTGATCATCAGGGCGCCTGATCGGCAGCGATCGAAACGGGCGCGCGCAGCGATCACCACCTGAGCCATATCACAGGCGGGGCCGGCGTAACGCGCATCTTCCACAACCGCGATCGTCGGGCCATCGCGTGGTCTTGCGACACACCATGATCGGGCCGCGCAGGCGAATGTTGCCGAAGGGGTTTCCTGCAGTGCTTTTCGCATGCCCTGCCGGGCTCGGGCGATTTGTTCTGGTTTGAGCGGCTCTCGGCCTGCCCTTGCTACGGCAGCAACTGGCGCTTCTGGACTTGCCGCATTTTTCTTCGCAGCGCCTTTCTCCTGCATAGTGGGAGAAGCCAGGGACACAGCGTCCGAACCGGGCAGGTCTACACTCGTGTTTGCCGCCGTCAAAGCATGACTGGACTGGGGAGGCTTCACCTCCGTGTCCGGTGCCGGAATATCCAGCAAAGTCGGCCCCTCTGGCTGGGGCAATGACAGGGCATGACGCCACTGCGAGTAGATGAAACCGGGCGGACGGACGCGATTGGTGGCGACCTGACCATCCGCCAGAAACGCAGCAAGGCTGCCATCTTCCGAAACGAGAAAATCCGGCGGCGGATCGTGCCCTGCCCGCCATGAGAGAAAAATGGCCAGAGCCAGAAACGGCAGCCCCAGCAGATAAAGCCGCGTGCGCAGCAAGGTCAGGATAAGGAAGCCAGCCGTTGCGATGGGAAGAAACCAAGTCGGTTGGCGGCCGATGCCGACATCGCCACCCCAGCCGGCAACGGTTTTGGCGACGATGATGACGCCCTCCAGCCCCATGCCCATCACGTTCAAGAACGGCCCATCCAGCCCAAATGGCATCACCAGCATTGCAATCAGGCCGAACGGCATGACGATGAACGAAACGAGCGGCATGGCAGCCAGATTGGCGGCCAGCCCGTAGGTGGAAAGACGGTGAAAATGGTCGATGGAAAAGATGGCCGTCGACAGGCCACCGATCAGCGACGTGACGAAGACGCCACCGACCAGATGCCCCAGGGCAAAAACCGGTTTGAGCGCTGCCGGGCGCCATGGCGGATCGTCGCTATTCGCCTCCCTGCGCCTGCTCCATGCCGAATAGCCCGCCACCAGCGCCACCGTGGCGGCAAAGGACATCTGGAAACTCGGCCCCAGAATTTCCGAGGGAGAGACGACAAGAACGACCAGCGCCGCCAGCGCCACATTGCGCAGGCTGATCGACGGACGGTCGAAAAACACGGCGGCCAGCATGATCGCCATCATGATATAGGCGCGCTCGGCGGACACGCCGAAGCCGGAGATCAGGTAATAACCGGTCGCCATCAGAAGTGCTGCACCCGCCGCCAGCTTCTTGACGGGAAACGCCTGCGCAAAACCGGGCATAAGAGCAAACAGGCTGCGCATGCCGACAAAAAAGATACCGGCCGCCAGCGCCATGTTCAGCCCGGAAATCGCAACGATATGAGCCAGCCCAGAGACACGCAGCGCCTCGGTGGTCTCCGTGGAAATGGCACGCCGTTCGTCGGTCACGATGGCGGCGGCAAAAGCCCCGGCATCGCCGGGCACCGTGTCACGGATGCGAGAGGCAATCGCGCTGCGCCAGGTGAAAAACATCCGCTCCATGGCCCGCCCCCAACTGGCCGTGACAGAACCATCAGCGGCCACAGGCGCGCCGTAGAAAAAGCCGATGGCGCCAATGCCGTCGAAATACGAATTGAAGGCAAAATCGACCGACCCCGGCAGAACCGGCCCTGACGGCGGCGATATCCGTGCCCGCCCGCTGATCCGGTCACCGATCTCGAAGACCGTCTTGTTGCTGCGCGAAATCACGGTGATGCGTTCAGGCTGCCGCCGCAGTTTCGGCGATTCCGTCTTTTCCAGCGCCAATACATAACGCCATCGCCCCTCGCCGCTCGGCTCACGCATCTCGACAACGCCCGTCACCACGGTCGTCACCGGCTGATCAAGCATGACCGTCGCCATACGCCAGTTTTCGCAAGCCGCCAGCAACATCCCGGCCAGAAAGAAGAGCACGGCCAGCATCACATGGCGCATCCACCCTTCATGAGCGCGCAAAAACAGGCTGAGGATGGCGCAAACCACAAACGCCACTACCAATGACCATGGTGCGGGCTCCGTCGGGAGTGCGAACCAGATGGCCGCGCCAAGGCCGACAAGAACCGGAATAGCCAGAAAGGCATGCCCATATGCCCGCTCCTCGGCGAGCATTGCCGGCAACGCCACTTTCACGCGGACGCCAGCCGCCCGAGCTTTTGATGCGATCGTGTAAGAATGATGTGGCGCGACGCCGAAAGATCGCGTTCGGCGGAAGAAACGCAAACCAGAAGACGCAACAACAGCACGCCAAAGTGGGGTGCGACCATTCGCGTCATTGTCTCGACGATGAGGAAGTCCCGCCGGCTCACCCGAAAGTGAGTCCGTTCCGGCTCCAAAACGGTCTTTCGGATGGCCGTTCTGGGTGCTTTTCGACGTCAAATCCGACCGAAAATCCGGCTGCTGCTGAAGCTCCGCCGGCATCCACCCCTCCCAAACGCCGCTCAGCCAAACACGACCAAAGATTGCATTTCCAGACGCAGTCCGTCAACGCGAATTCCACTCTGACAGCCTGATGCGCAGGACTGAAAAGGACATAACGATATCGAGAGATAAAGTGCTGAGGCGAAACAAATCGGCAAGCAGGCAAAACTACAGATTGCCGCCAAAATAGTCTGCTTGCCTACATATTTTTCGCATTGCACAAATACCGCCCACAGGCGCTTGGCAGCGAGCGTCGGATCATATAGCTAATCAGGACGCTTCTTTTCTTTTGGCGCTTCTCCAGCGCCATTTCCGCCTATTTCGGAGGATTATATGACGGATACGAGCGCAAACATCGTTCTTGGCGATAAAAAAGTAGAGATGCCGGTCAAGAAGGGCACGATCGGGCCTGACGTGATCGACATCGGTGCATTGTACAAGAACACCGGCGCCTTTACATACGACCCCGGCTTCACCTCCACCGCCTCGTGCGAATCCAAGATCACCTATATCGATGGCGACAACGGCGTGCTTTTGCATCGCGGTTATCCGATCGAGCAGCTGGCTGAACACGGCGACTTCCTGGAAACCTGCTACCTGCTGCTGTACGGCGACCTGCCGACCGCCGCACAGAAGAAGGATTTCGATCATCGCGTCACGCACCACACCATGGTGCACGAGCAGATGAACAAGTTCTTCAGCGGCTTCCGTCGCGATGCTCACCCGATGGCCGTCATGGTCGGCACGGTCGGCGCTCTGTCGGCCTTCTATCACGACTCGACCGACATCACCGATCCGCATCAGCGCATGGTGGCGTCGCTCCGCATGATCGCCAAGATGCCGACGATCGCCGCGATGGCCTACAAGTACCATATCGGCCAGCCCTTTGTTTATCCGCAGAACGATCTCGACTATTCGTCGAACTTCCTGCGCATGTGCTTTGCCGTGCCCTGTGAAGAATACAAGGTGAACCCGGTTCTGGCCCGCGCCATGGACCGCATCTTCATCCTTCATGCAGACCACGAGCAGAACGCTTCGACCTCGACCGTGCGTCTGGCCGGTTCGTCGGGCGCCAACCCGTTTGCCTGTATCGCCGCCGGCATCGCCTGCCTCTGGGGCCCCGCTCATGGCGGCGCCAATGAAGCAGCGCTCAACATGCTGCAGGAAATCGGCACGGTTGACCGTATTCCGGAATATATCGCCCGCGCCAAGGACAAGAACGATCCGTTCCGCCTGATGGGCTTTGGTCACCGCGTCTACAAGAACTACGACCCACGCGCGAAAATCATGCAGAAGACCACGCATGAGGTTCTGGCCGAGCTTGGCCACAAGGACGATCCGCTTCTGCAGGTCGCCATGGAACTTGAGAAGATCGCGCTGACCGATCCTTACTTCATCGAGAAGAAGCTCTATCCGAACATCGACTTCTATTCGGGCATCACGCTGAAGGCGATGGGCTTCCCGACCACGATGTTCACCGTGCTCTTCGCGCTTGCCCGCACCGTCGGCTGGATCGCCCAGTGGGCCGAGATGATCGAGGATCCGCAGCAGCGTATCGGCCGCCCGCGCCAGCTCTATACCGGCGAAGCGCAGCGCGATTACGTTCCGGTTTCCAAGCGCTAAGCTCGAAACAATCAGACAAAGAAAAACCCGGTCAATGGCCGGGTTTTTTATTGTCCAGAAGATCGAGCACGATGGCGGCTGCCGCCTCTCCCGGCGGCACGGGCACGCTCAGGTTCTTCCAGGTCAGATCGAAACCTTCGAGCATGGCGCGACGCGGGCCGCTGTCGAAGGAAAGCTGCTCGGCCCAGCGGCAGAGAGCACCGGGACGTACGACCTCATTGATATATTCCGGCACCACGACCCGGTCAGCAATCAGGTTTGGCAGAGCGCCGGACCATATTTTGATGCGCTTGGCCATCATCGTGATCAGCCAATCGGCCTTGTAGGCCGAGACGACCGGAACCGTTGCCAGTGCCAGTTCGAGGATGACGGTGCCCGACGCTGCGATTGCCGCATCCGCTTCGGCAAAAGCGGCCCATTTCCCGGCCTGATCGACCACCATCTCGGGTTTGATCTCGAAACCCGCAACGATCTCGCGCACCAGCGCCTCACGACGCTTGACCGTCGGCAGGATAAAGCGGGTCGGGCCGTTGCGACGGGTAAATTCCTGCATCACCTCGCCGAAAATCGGCAGCAATGCCTTGATCTCGGCTCCGCGTGAGCCCGGCAGAAGCAGGATGGTTTTCGGATCACCGGCATTTTTCAAAGGCCTTGCGGCGCGCAGTGCCCGCACCCGCAAAATCTCGGGATCGGCCGTCAGCCGGTGCCCGACGAAATCCGTCCTCGGCCCACCCAACCGCTGCATCGCTTCCGGCTCGAACGGCAACACGGCCAGCACGCGATCCACATAGGGCAACATCGCCTTGGCACGATATTCCTTCCACGCCCAAACGCTGGGGCAAACATAATTGACGATCGGCAGGGCGGGCAGAGCTGCCCTCACCTTCTTCGCCACCCGATGGGTAAAGTCGGGGCTGTCGATAATGATCAACACATCGGGTTTTGCGGCAATGATCGCATCCGCCGTCTGGCCAATGCGGCGGATCAGGTTCGGCAGGCGAGCCAGAACCTGTGTAATCCCCATGATCGACAGTTCGGAATAATCGAACAGCGACTGCAGGCCCTGTGCTTCGAGTGAATCTCCGCCGACGCCGACCAATGCGACAGGTTGACCAGTCTTTGCCTTCAGCGCCGCGATCAGGTCTCCGCCCAGCAGATCTCCCGACACTTCGCCTGCAACGACGGCCACCTTCAAAGCGGGTTCGCTCATAACAATCCCTCATCCGGCAGGCCGGCATCGATGCCACAGACAAAGATGCCTTCGGCATCCGCCAGCGCAATCATCTCGTCGCGATCCAGAACCAGCGCGCGTCCGGCCTCGACGGCAATACCGGCAAGCCCCGCCGCTGCGGCGTTGCGCACCGTCGAGGGACCGATGGTCGGCAGGTCGGCGCGAATATCCTGCTGCGGCTTGCAGAGTTTGACCAGCACGCCCTTGCGACGTGCGGAAACACGTCCGGCAGCCCGGAGCGCCGCGACACGCTGCAACATCGCATCTGTGCCCTCAACGCCCTCCAGCGCGACGATACGACCGCCGACACTGACGGAACCCTGCCCGACATCCAGTTCGCCAAGCAGCCGAGCCGCATGGCCTGCCTTTTGGATATCACGACGATCGTCATCCGAAGGCTTCACCGCGCCAACCGGCCCGACAGTCGCCAGAAGGTCCGGCGCGATCTGGTGAACGCCCATGACCTCACAACCCATCGCCTCGAACAGGCGGATGACCATCTGCAACACGGTATCGTCGCCACCGGCCAAAAGCGTGCGCACAACGGACGGCATCTTGCGGATCGTGCGCCATGTGGGGCGGATCTCGCGCCATTCCGGCCTGCGCGCAACACCACCCGACATGACCACACGACCGATGCCGCGCTCACGCACGGCCTTTTCGATGGTCGCCAGATCACCAACACTGGCGGGCACACATTCGAAGGTGGAAAAATCGCGGTCGGATTCGTTCTTCAGCGGAACGATCAGCGGGTCCTCGCCGGCCCGACGGGCGGCTTCAGCCACGTATAACGGCAAAAGGCCGCTTCCGGCGATGATCGCCAAGCGGCCTTTTGAAATTTCTGCCGGAACGCCGGCCAAGAGATCAGGCCTTGCCACGATGCGGCGAAGAAATCGCGCGATCGCTGTCGGCACCGATAAAGTCGAGGATTTCCATGACTTCCGGGCAATCCGCATATTCGTCGCGCAAAGCAGCGGCATTGGTGCGGATATTGCCTTCGGCCTCAAAAATATCCTTGAAGGCGCGGCGCACCTTGTGGATCGTCGCACGCTCGATACCGGCGCGCGTCATGCCGACCACATTGAGGCCGCCGAGAAGGCCCGGATTGCCGTTCAGCATGCCATACGGGATCACGTCATAGTTCACGGCAGACAGGCCACCGATAAACGCCTGACGACCGATGCGGCTGAACTGGTGCACGGCCGAACCACCGCCGAGAATGACGCGATCGCCGACCTTCACATGGCCGGCCAGCATGACATTGTTCGACATGATGATGTCATTGCCGAGAATGCAGTCATGCGCGACATGCGAATTGGCGAGGAACAGGCAGCGATCGCCGACAACGGTCGTGCCGCCGCCATCCACCGTGCCGGTGTTCATTGTCACACCTTCGCGCATCGTGCACATTTCGCCGACGAACAGCGTGGTTTCTTCACCGGCGTGATGCACGCTCTGCGGATCGCCACCGATGACGGCCATCGGAAAAATGCGTGTGCCGCGACCAATCTGCGTCCGGCCGGTAACAACCGCATTGGAGACCAGCTCGACGTCAGCGCCGAGAACAACCTTCGAACCGACCTGACAAAACGGGCCGATCGAAACGTTTTCGCCGATGACCGCACCATCCTCGACAACTGCCATCGGATGGATGCGTGCGCTTGCTGCTATCGTGCTCATTACTCGCCCTTGCGGCGGATCATTGCGCCGATGTCTGCCTCTGCGACGACGGCGCCATCCACCTTTGCATCGCAGTGGAACTTCCAGATGTTGCCGCGCTGCTTCTGCTTGGTGACATGGAATTCAACGCGATCGCCCGGCACGACCGGCTTGCGGAAGCGGGCATTATCGATCGTCATGAAGTAGACGAGATTGCCGCCTTCACCTTCCTTCAGCGCACAGATGGCACCGGCGGTCTGCGCCATGCCTTCGACGAGAAGAACGCCCGGCATAATCGGCTGTTCCGGAAAATGTCCGGTGAAATGCGGCTCGTTGGCGGTGACATTCTTGATGCCGATCGCCGAATTATCACCGTCGATCTCGATGATCTTGTCGACCAGCAGGAAAGGATAGCGGTGCGGCAAGAGCTTCATGATCTGCTGGATGTCTGCCGACGCCAGGGTCGTGTTGCCCTCAGCCATTCCGGTCTCCTCTTTTCTTTGCACGCTCATCGGAGCGCATCATGATTTCAGCAATATCTCTCAAAAAATCAGGCATGGGACGCGCCGGGATGCCACCATATTTGGCCTTTGGCGGAATGTCGCCGACAACGCCACTCATGGCTGCGATCTGCACGCCATCGCCAATGGTGATATGACCATTGATGCCCGAGGCGCCGCCGATCATCACGCCGTCGCCGATCGTCGTCGATCCGGCAATACCCGTTCCCGACGCAAGACCGCAATGACGGCCGATGCGAACGTTATGGGCGATCTGCACCAGATTGTCGATCTTGGTGCCTTCGCCGATAACGGTATCGTCCATGGCGCCGCGGTCGATCGTGGTGTTAGCGCCGATCTCGACATTGTCCTGAATGATCACGCGACCGATCTGCACGATTTTCATGAAGCCACGCGGCCCCGGTGCATAACCAAAACCGTCCTGGCCGATGCGTGCACCGTTATGAATGATCACGCCGTTCCCGATCATCGACGCAACGACGGAAGCGCCGGCAGCAATGGTGCAGTCCCGTCCGATCGTGACATTGGCGCCGATCACGGTCCCAGCCCCGATCCGCGTGCCGGTTCCGATTTCGGCCCCAGCTCCGATCACAGCCATCGGCTCCACATGCACACCGTCTTCCAGACGCGCCGTCGGATCGACATAGGCCGCTGGCGAGATACCGGCGGGCTCGGATGTCACGGCACTTGGCCGCAAACCTTCCGGATGCAGAAGAGCACCTGCCGCCGCGAATGCGGAATGCGGCGCACGCGTCAAAAGCACCGGAATATGATCGGGTATAGCAGAACGCAGACCGGCATCACACAGGATGGCCGTGGCCTGACAGGTTTCCAATTCTGCCTTGTTCTTGCGGGAAAGGATGTAGCAGATATCGCCCGCCTTTGCGCGCGAAACCGGCGAGACGGAGCGGACCAGCCGCTCGCCTGCCGTCTCATCCAAAAGCTCCGCCCCCAGGTGGCGGGCGAGCTCTTTCAAGCTCACCCCCTCATGGGGCGGAAAAAATCGATTATCGTCCATCAGCCTCAGCTCCAGAACATTTTATGTGGTCGTTCTGGACCAAAAGGATCAGAACTGGTTCGCCATGCTGAAGCGGAAGTTCTGCGTTTCGTCGTAGTCTTCCTTGGCAACCGGCACGGCGTAGTCGACGCGCAGAGCGCCGAAGGGCGATGCCCAAGTCAAGCCAGCACCAACCGATGCACGGATGGAGTTGTCGTCACGTACACCAACTGCCGGCACGTCGTTGCCGTAAAGCACGCCAGCATCAGCAAAGGCGTTCAGACGCAGACCGAAGTCTTCAGGCAGACCCGGAGCCGGAATGCTGACTTCCGCCGACGCATTGAAGTAGGTGGTGCCGCCGAGCGCATCGCCATTCGGCATACGCGGACCGAGACCGTTGTTCTCGAAACCACGAACCTGCTTGCCGCCAAATGTGAACTGATCGAAGATGTTCAGCTTGTCGCCCGTTGCGATCACGTGTCCTGCACCTGCCGAGAGCTGACCGATGATATCGGCCTCGTCGGACAAGAGCGTGAAGTAACGAGCACGACCGTAGATCTTGTAGTATTCGGAGTCGCCGCCGAGACCCGCATATTCATGCGTCACGGTTGCATAGATACCTTCGCGCGGAAGGGTCATGCTGTCGACCGTGTTGTAGGTCAGCGTCTGCGAGATCGAAGACTGTACGTAATCGCCATGGTTGATCATGTCGATATACGGCTGAGACAGGTTACCGTTATTCAGGTAATCGCTATTACCGTCGTAACCGATTTCTTTGTACGTGTAGCGGAACGTCGTTGCCAGATCTTCGGTGATCGGCGCCGTCACGCGCAGCGTAAAGCCCTGCTCATTGTAGTCGTAGTAGTCTTCAGACGAAGACTGGCTTCTGAAGACGTCGAAACCGGCAGCCAGACGATAACCGAGGAAATAGGGCTCGGTGAAGGACAGCGAGTAGGTACGCGCATCATCAAGACCGCCACCAACGGCGATGCGGATGTACTGACCGCGGCCGAGGAAGTTCTTTTCTTCGATCGAGGCTTCGAGGATCGCGCTGTCGCTGCTCGGCGAATAACCGACACCGATACCGAACGAACCGGTCGACTGATCTTCAACATCAACGATGATGATGACGCGGTCGGCGGACGTACCCTGCGTGGTCGAGATATTGACCTTGCCGAAATAGCCCAGAGCCTCGAGACGACGCTTGGCGCGCGTGATCATGGTCTGGTTGAAGGCATCGCCTTCGCTGATATCGAACTCGCGACGAATGACATAGTCACGCGTACGGGTGTTACCGCGGATTTCGATACGCTCGACGTAAGCGCGCTCACCCTGGTCGACCAGGTAGGAGACGCCGATCGTGTTGTTCTGGAAGTTGCGGTCGCCGCGCGGCGTAACACGTGCAAACGGATAACCCGCTGCAGCGACGCGCTCGGAAATCGCTTCCATCGACTTCTGGATGTCGCTTGCCTTGTAGGTGTCGCCGGTCTGCGTCTTGACGAGCCCCTGAAGATCTTCAGCGTTGATGCCTTCAACCGTCGATTCGACGCGCACATCACCAAACGTGTAGCGCTGACCTTCTTCGACCGTGAAGTTGACCGTATAGGCGTTCTTGGATTCATCCAGAACCGCATCCGAAGACACGACGCGGAAGTCGGCATAACCGTGGTTATAATAGAACTGGCGCAGCGCCTCTTCATCGGCACGACGCTTGTCGTCGTTATAGACGTCCTTGCGGGTCAGGAACGACAGCGGGCCGGATTCCTTCGTCGCGATCACATCGCGCAGACGACGGTTACCATAGGCCTGATTGCCGACAAAGTTGATCGAATCGATCTTGGTGCGATCGCCTTCATTGATCTGGAACGCGATATTGACGCGACCCTGACCGACCGGAACAACCTGCGTGGTGATCTCGACATCGCTGCGGCCGGTTGCCGAATAGGCCTGCTTGAGGCGCTCGATGTCGGAGGCAAGCAGAGCATCGCTGTAAGGACCGAGCGGCTGCGTCTGTACGGCGCCAGCCAGCTTGTCATCCTTGATCTTGCGGTTGCCGTTGAAAACCACCTGGTTGACCAGCTGATTTTCGTTGACGGACACCACGAGCGAACGACCGGAAACACTGATGCGGACGTCGGAAAAATAACCTGTGGAATACAGGCGCTTCACCGATTCATCGATGTCGGCTTCGGAGAAGCTCACACCCGGACGAATGGTGATGTTGGAGCGAACGGCTTCTTCGCCGGCGCGCTGGGCACCGCGGACTTCCACCCGCTGGATGGTAGCGGCCTGGGCAACCGGGGCAGAGGCAAGCACAACGACACCCGCACCCGATGCGACAACACTAGCAGACAGCGCAAACGCCGACACTGCGTTCAAAAACTTTGAACCAGCTTTCATATTCACTTCTTACCTTTTTCCGTTGTCCCTAGACGGGTGGCACCCGACTCCGGCCACGTGTGTCGTTTTACCTTCTTTTGTCCTACAAGCAAGGCATCGCGTTAATTTCTATTTACTTCCTTCGCAGCCGTGGCGCATTCGCCACGCGGACATGCAAACAGGGTAAATAAACGGTTTATGCACCGTTCTGAAACACTTAACCGATCCACCTGCCGATCGTGTCATTCCATGTGGCGAACACCATCAGCGTGAGAATCAGCGCAAAGCCCAGCCTGAAGACGATCTCCTGAACCCGCGCATTCAGGGGACGCCCTCTCACTGCCTCAAGCGCGTAAAGCAGCAGATGGCCACCGTCAAGCACCGGAACCGGCAACAAATTCATCAACCCCAGAGATACGGAGATAACCGCCGCAAAATTCAGCACGGCGACGAAACCCAGCGTCGCCATCTGCCCCGTTGTCTCGGCGATCCGGATCGGACCGCCGATCTGATCGGCGCGCATGCGCCCGGCAAAGATATTGGCGATGTAACGGCCTGTGCCGGTAATGATATTGCCGGTTTCCTTGAAACCTTCGATGACGGCCGCACCCGGAGAGAACTGCTGGACGCGGAAATTGCCGCGCTGTTCATTGGTGACGATGCCGATCAGGCCGAGTTCCACCTTGTTGCCGAACTGGTCAGTGATTTCCTCACGCTTGGGCACCATCGGCAGATCGAGACGCGAACCTTCGCGCTCCACGGTCACAATGATCGGCACCAGTGGGCGGATGCTGACATACCGGCGAACTTCGTCAAACGTCGATACGGTGTGGCCATCGAGTGCCACCAGCTTGTCGCCGACCTCGACGCCGGCAACCTGTGCGGCACTGTCAGGCCGCACCTCGGCCACCACCGGATCGGCGACGACCTTGCCGTAGACGCTGAATAGAACCGCGAAAATGGCGATGGCGAGGATGAAATTGGCGATCGGACCGGCAGCAACCGTTGCCGCTCTTTTCCACAGCTTTGCGCCTGCAAGCGTCTGGCTGCGCTCCGTCTCGCTCATCCCGGTCAGCGCATCGGTGCCCGGCATGCTGGCCGCATCCTCGTCACCGTAAAACTTGACATAGCCGCCCAGCGGAATCGCCGAGATCTTCCAGCGCGTGCCGTGACCATCGGTGTAGCCGACCAGTTCCGGCCCGAATCCCACCGAAAACGCCACGACCCGAATACCGCTCCATCGGCCGACGAGGTAATGCCCCATCTCGTGCACGAAGACGAGCACGGAGAGAACGAGGATAAACGGGATGATATACCCGGTAAGCACGCCGAAAATTGCCATCACGCCATCCATTCCTGCTTCGCCGGCTCCCTGCCCTTAATTTATGTCTCAGATTTCATGCTGTTATGACGGTCTTAAAGACCGAAAAGAAAACCGGCAACAGAGGTTTCACCGTAGCCTGTCCAGGCTGCATGCGCCATGGCCAGCAGAAACGCCGCGAAACAGGCGAAAACGAGACCGTCAACACGGTCCATCACACCGCCGTGACCGGGAATGAGGTGGCTGGAATCCTTGACGCCGAATCGGCGCTTGATGAAGGACTCGAACAAATCGCCGATCTGGCTCGCCACAGACAGCGCAAAAGCCAGGATGACGGTGCGCAACGATACCTGCGAGAAGAAGGACAGCAGCAGCACACTTCCAAGAGCGACGCCCGAAACGGTCCCGCCGATCGCGCCTGACCATGTCTTGCCGGGAGAAATACGCGGAGCCAGTTTTGGGCCGCCGATAGAACGACCAAAGAAATAGGCAAGGATGTCGGTACCCCAGACGACGGCGAACAGGAACAGCGTTGCCATCAGACCGAACTGGTCGCTGCCGCGAATCGCTGCCAGCGAGATACCGCTCAAGCCCGCATAAAGCACACCAGCGGGCATCCAGCCGCTGCCGCGACGCAGAAACTTCAAAAGAAGCGCGGTGATGGTGAAACCGCCCAGCAGCGGCGCGCCGAGCCCGATATCGCCGAACGCAAGATTGGCAGCGATACAGATGACCGCCACCCAACCGAAGGCATCCCCCCGCAGGTCCACTTCCGGCAGCCGGGTCATTTTCGACCACTCGTAATAGATCAGCAGCGACATGGCGGCAGCGAACAGCCGAAAGGGCGTGCCACCGTACCAGGTAGCCGCCAGCGTGACCGCCGCCATGACAATCGCTGAAATCGTGCGCTTTTTGAGCTCGCTTGCCATCAGCCGGCAACCGCCGCCGGCTTGGCGGTCAAGCCACCAAAACGCCGGTCGCGCGCGGCATAGGTCTTCAAGGCATCAAAGAACATCTGGCGATCGAAATCCGGCCAGAAATCCGGCAGGAACAGGAATTCCGAATAGGCAGCCTGCCAGAGCAGGAAGTTGGAAAGGCGCTCTTCACCGCTCGTGCGGATGATCAGGTCCGGATCGGGAATTCCAGCAGTATCGAGGCGCTGATCCACCATGGCCGCGTCGATATCCTCCGGCCGCAGCAGGCCGGCGGCAACCTCGCTCGCCAATCGTTCGATGGCGCGCAGAATCTCGTTCCGTGAACCGTAATTGAAGGCAATGACCAGGGTCAGCCCGGTATTCTTGCTGGTTGTTTCTTCCGCCTCGATCAGCATCGGCAGCAGATCGCCTTGGAGATTGCGGCGATCGCCGATGATGCGGATCTTCACGTTGGAGCGGTGCAGCTCAGCCAGATCGCGCCGGATGAAACGGCGCATCAGCCCAAGCAGGTCGGTCACCTCGGTTTCCGGCCGGCTCCAGTTTTCCGAAGAGAAAGCAAAAAGCGTCAGATATTCAACGCCTGCTTCGCCTGCAGCCTTGACGGTCTCGCGGACAGCCTCAACACCTTTGGTGTGACCGATCGTGCGCGGCAGGCCGCGCTGGTTTGCCCAGCGACCATTGCCATCCATGATGATGGCAACATGCTTCGGGATCACGGTTAGATCAGGTTTCACCATTTTCGGTCCGACGTTTATGACAGCGATGAGCGGGCAATCATGCAGGCCTTAAACCTGCATGATTTCCTTTTCCTTCTCCGCAAGCAAGCGGTCCAGTTCGGAAATCGCATCATCTGTCATCTTCTGGATCTTTTCCGACTGCGCGCGGCTGTCGTCCTGACCGAGATCGCCGTCCTTTTCAGCCTTCTTCAAGGCATCCATGCCGTCACGGCGAACGTTGCGAACGGCAACCTTGCTCTTTTCCGTGTAGTCGTGAGCGACCTTCACGAGCGACTTGCGGCGCTCCTCGTTCAGTTCCGGCAGAGGAATGCGCAGATTCTGCCCATCCATGATCGGATTGAGGCCGAGGTTCGATTCGCGAATGGCGCGATCAACCGCGTTGACCATCGACTTGTCCCAGATGGACACGCCGAGCATGCGCGGCTCGGGAACGGTGATGTTGGCGACCTGGTTCAACGGCACGCGCGAACCATAGGCTTCGACCGTGACCGGATCGAGAATGTTGGCAGAGGCGCGGCCCGTGCGCAGCGAGGCAATATCGCTCTTGAAGGCCGTAACAGCGCCGTCCATGCGACGCTTGATGTCGTTGAGATCGATGGCACCGCTCATCTTAAACTCCGTATGTTGCTTGAGGTCCGCTGCGGCCGTGCGCGCGGACCTCCTTGAAGATCAGTTGTCGACAACGACGGTCTTGAGACCACCGCCGGTCAGGATTTCGGCGAAACCGCCGCGTTCGTGAATCGAGAAGACGATAATCGGGATCGTGTTCTCCTGCGCAAGCGCTACCGCCGTAACATCCATCACCGCGAGCCCCTTTTCCAGAACTTCCGCATGGGTCAGCTGCTCGAAACGGGTTGCGGTCGGGTCCTTCTTCGGGTCGGCGGTGTAGATACCATCGACCTGCGTGCCCTTGAACAGCGCCTCGGCGCCGATTTCGGCCGCACGCAGGGCGCCGGCACTGTCGGTCGTGAAGAACGGGTTGCCCGTACCGCCGGCAAAGATCACTACCCGGCCTTGCGAAAGATGATGCAGCGCCTGACGCTGCGAAAAGCTTTCACAGATTTCCGGCATGGAAATGGCCGAAAGAACCACCGTATCGACACCGAGCTTGCGCAGCGAGGTCGCCAGCGCAAGTGCGTTGATGACGGTGCCCAGCATGCCCATATGGTCCCCGGTGACACGATCGCCACCCTTGGAAGCCACGGCGACGCCGCGGAAAATGTTGCCGCCGCCGACAACGATACCGACATCGACGCCCATGCGGCGCGCATCGGCGATATCAGCCGCAATACGGTCGGCTACGGTCACGTCAATGCCAAAACCCTGGCTGCCCATCAGGGCTTCGCCGGACACTTTCAAAAGCACACGTTTATAAATTGGCTGGGAAGACATGGATACTCCTTCGAGGCTCGCACCGCCAAGCCGGATACACGAAGGGCACCGCGTTGTCACGCGATGCCCCTGTGATTATTGATATTGTATAAAGTTATCAGCCCTTGGAAACGGCTGCGACTTCAGCTGCGAAGTCGGTCTCTTCCTTCTCGATGCCGTCGCCGAGCAGAAGGCGGGCCATGCCGGTGACTTCGATCGGTGCGCCGACTTCCTTTTCGGCAGCCTTGACAGCTTCACCGACGGTCAGGTCAGGGTTGATGACGAAAGCCTGCGACAGAAGGGCAACTTCTTCGAAGAACTTGCGCATGCGGCCTTCGACCATCTTTTCGATGATGGCTTCCGGCTTGCCGCTCTCGCGCGACTGTTCGATGAAGACGTTGCGCTCGCGCTCGGCGACAGCAGGATCGACTTCTTCCGAACGGATGGCGAGCGGAGCCGTTGCAGCAATGTGCATGGCAACCTGGCGGCCGATGGCGTTCAGGGCATCCTTGTCGCCGGTCGACTTCAGGGCAACCAGAACGCCGAGCTTGCCGAGACGGTCGGCAGCAGCGTTGTGGATGTAGGTGGCAACAACGCCGTCTTCGACTTCGAGAGCAGCCGAACGACGCAGGTTCATGTTTTCACCGATGGTGGCAACAGCGTCCTTGATCGTGTCGGTGACCGACTTGCCGGTTGCCGGGTAGGCAGCCGCGCCAACGGCTTCAACGGTGCCGTCGGTGGTCAGAGCCACGTCGGCAATGCCGCGAACCATGGTCTGGAAAGCGTCGTTACGGGCAACGAAGTCGGTTTCGGAGTTAACTTCAACGACAACAGCCTTGGTGCCATTAGATGCAACGCCGATCAGGCCTTCAGCAGCCGTGCGGCCCGACTTCTTGTCGGCCTTTGCGATACCCTTGGCGCGCAGCCAGTCGATTGCTGCTTCGATGTCGCCGTTATTTTCGGTCAGCGCCTTCTTGCAGTCCATCATGCCTGCGCCAGACTTTTCGCGCAGTTCCTTCACCAGTGCAGCGGTGATTTCAGCCATTGTGAGCCTCTTGTCGGTTCGAGTTGCGTGCCGCCGGAAAAACCTCGGCGAACTCAAGGTTTTGGGAACGAATGTACCCGGAAGTATGACAGGGTGATGAAGATCATCACCGGCCTGTCGTCTCAACCGCGAAAGTCATCTGATGCGGGAGGACAGGTCCTTAAACGACCAAGGCCAGGGATTGGTATCTCTGGCCTTGGACGAATTCGAGAAGAAGGAGCGGTCAGTGCCGCTCCGCCCCAGACGATTAAGCCTGAGCTTCGGCTTCGCCTTCGAGAGCCGGCTCGATCGGAGCTTCGGCCATACCGCCGAGGTCACGACCGGAAGCGCCCTGCTGGCGAGCGATACCGTCGATGGCAGCGCGTGCCATCAGGTCGCAATACAGCGAAATGGCGCGCGAAGCGTCGTCGTTGCCCGGGATCGGGTAGTCGATCAGGTCCGGATCGCAGTTCGAGTCGATGATAGCAACGACCGGGATGCCCAGGCGCTTGGCTTCGTCGATGGCGATCTTTTCCTTGTTGGTGTCGATGATCACCATCAGGTCCGGGGTGCCGCCCATGTCGCGGATACCGCCGAGAGCCTTTTCAAGCTTCTCGCGTTCGCGCTCGAGGTTCAGGCGCTCTTTCTTGTTGTAGCCGGACTGTTCCGAAGACAGGATCTCGTCGAGCTTGCGCAGACGGGCGATCGAGTTCGAAATGGTCTTCCAGTTGGTCATCATGCCGCCGAGCCAACGCGAGTTGACGTAGTACTGGGCAGAACGCTTGGCCGAGTCAGCGATCAGCTCGGAAGCCTGACGCTTGGTGCCAACGAACAGAACGCGGCCGCCACGGGCAACGGTGTCCGAGATGACCTGCAGGGCGCGCGACAGCATCGGAACGGTCTGCGCGAGGTCGATGATGTGGATGTTGTTACGATCGCCGAAAATGTACGGCTTCATCTTCGGGTTCCAGCGATGAGTCTGGTGGCCGAAGTGGACGCCTGCTTCGAGAAGCTGACGCATGGAGAAATCGGGCAATGCCATGCCTAGTTATCCTTTTCCGGTTGAACCTCCGCAAGGCGAACAGCACCCTCTTCGAGGATGCCACCGGGCGGAACTGCCCGGATTTCTCCCGGACGATCCCATGCCTTACGTGTGGAATGGTGGTGCCCATACAGTGCTTCACCCTTGAGATCAAGGTGAAGGCTTAAAAAAGATGGGACGAAAGCTCAATCCTTGGGACAAGGCCAGACTGCCGGGGCACGCAAACCTTTCGGCAATTTCGTCGCTGCGTCACCACAGGACAGATCGACCTGAGCCTGGGCCAGATCCATGGCACCGGATAAATCCAGCCCTTCGATGCGCGTCAGGAACATGAAGGCGCGATCAAATCGCGGCGGCGTCGTGAAGGTTGCCTTGCTCAGATCGGCACGCGACAGATTGGCAAGCGTGAAATCGACATCGCTGATATCTGCCTTGTCAAAGCTGGTGCGTCCCAACTCGGCCTTTTCGAAATTGGCGCCCGACAGGTTGGAGCCACCGAAATTGGCCCGTTGCAATTCGGCCGATTCGAAACTCGCTGCCTTGGCGGAAATGTTCTGCAAACCGGCACGATAACCTTCGGCACGGGAGAAGTCAGCCTTGTCGGCCGTCGATCCTGTAAACCAGGCGCGAATGATCCGTGACTTTTGCAGATTGGCACCGTTCAGGTTGTTGTTCCTGAGATCGGTCATCGAGAAGTCGGCCTCGGAAAGATTTGCGCCCTGAAAATCATTACCCGACATCATCAGGTTCTTTTTGACGCAACCGCTCCAATCGACACGGGCGGCAGCCGATGAGCCACAACTACCGGCGCCAAGTGCTGCAGGCGCAACAAAATAGCTGCCACCGGCGATGACCGCGATACAAAAGAGACCGGAAAAAATGCCCGACTGCCGAACCATCGCCCGAATTCCACCAAGTTCCGAACTTCCGCCATTATATATGGGACGGAAACATGTTCACGTCATCACTTTCCGCTGAAATGCGATCGTTTATTTACAGTCCGGCGCACGATCGAGCACTTCAAGTTTGGCAAGCTGACCGGTCAGTACGAAATCACCATAATCCATGGTGAGATCACGGGTGATGCCATTGTCGTAAAGCTTGAACGACATGCGATAGACAGGCACCGCATCGCCCTCACCGCTATCGTTGAAATAGGCGATCGTTACCGGCCAATAGTCCTGCTTGGAGAATTCTCCGGCCTGCCCCGCATCGGCATCATCCGCCTGCGGCGTCTGCTTCTGGCCGACGACGGTCGAGGTCAGCAGGCTCTTGTCGCCGTCTTCCGAGCCGTCGAAAATCCGGGCCTCGAAGAACCGTTTGCCGTTGCGGGCATTGTCTAGAACCTCAAGCATATGCTGCGTCGGAAACTGGCTGGGCGTCAGGTCCAGTTCGCGCGCATCCGGCTTCTGCAACTCCACTTTCACGCCGGTCGACACATTGGTCGCCTCGCCGCTCACCTGCTTGTCGAGCTGCTCGTCGGTGAAGGACTTGGTCTCGAAGCGGAATTCCTTGAGATCGGCATTCTCGAATGTGGTCGTCTGCTGGTCTGTGGTACGCTGGTCTTCGCCGGTATCCGTCTTGGTGACGAATCGGAAATTGGTGGTGAAGCCGGTGCAGGCGGAACCGGTGAATTCGTAGACCATGCGGCCATACATGCCCTCGATGCCGGAACGTTCCGACACATCCTTGAGCTTGAGATCGTAGACCGCCCGGTGCGGGATCAGAGCCCGCGCACCTTCGACGCCGGCAGCGGCCGATGTGGCGGTGGACGCCATCAACGTCGCCGTGAATGCCAGCCCGAGCGTCAAACGAAACATTCAATCTCTCCTATCGGACTCACGGCGCAGTGTTATAAGAACGCCATCGAGTAATGCTTATCGTCCTGCATGCAGGATTTCTGCTCATATTACAACAAAAGCCGGAGACCGAAATGTCCGATGCCATCGAAAGCCGCCTGAAGGAACTGGGCTACACCCTTCCCGTCGCAGCAGCGCCTGCCGCCAACTACGTATCCTACGTCATCAGCGGCAATCTGCTCTACATTTCCGGCCAATTGCCGACTGAAAATGGCAAACTTGAGATCAAGGGGCTTGTCGGTCAGGACGTCGATGTCACGGCCGCCAGCCGCGCCGCCGAACTTTGCGCCATCAACATTCTGTCCCAGGCGAAGGCAGCGCTTAACGGCGATCTCGGCAAGATCAAGCGCGTGGTCAAGCTGTCGAGCTTCGTTGCATCTGCGCCGGGCTTTACCGAGCAGCATATCGTCACCAATGGCGCATCGAACCTGATCGCCAATGTTCTCGGCGAAGCCGGCAAGCACGCCCGCGCCGCTGTCGGCATGGCGGCCCTGCCGCTCAACGCCGCCGTTGAAATCGAAGCCATCATCGAGATCGACGTATGACCTCCCAAAACTCTGGTGCAGCCTGGATCAAGGACCTGCCGGTCGCCCATCGCGGCTACCACGACATGAACAACCAGATCTGGGAAAACACGCTGTCCGCCTTCGAGCGGGCAGCGGAAGCCGGTTTCGCTATCGAATGCGACCTGCAGCTCTCGGCCGACAGCGAAGTCATGGTTTTCCATGACGACACGCTGGACCGCGTTTGCGGCATTTCGGGCGATGTGCGCGAGCGGACCGCCGCCGAACTCGGCATGCTGTCGATCGGCGGCACCAAGGACCGCATTCCGACGCTGAAACAGATGCTGGCTCTGGTGGCCGGTCGCGTGCCTCTGGTCATCGAGATCAAGGGCCGCACCGCCGAACTGGATGACGGTTTCGTTGAAGCCGTTCTGGAAGTGCTGGAAGGCTACAAGGGCACCGTCGCCCTGATGAGCTTCGACCACCACATCCTGCGCGACCTGAAGCGTGTCGAAGCACCCTACCCGCTCGGCCTCACCGCCATGGGCGACAAGCCGGATGATTTCTTCAAGCACGACGATGCCATGCATCTCGGGCTGGATTTCATTTCGTACCACTGGCCGCATCTACCCAACACATTCATCTCGGCCCAGCAAAAAGCCGGCATTCCGATCATCACCTGGACGGTGAGGGATGAAATGGCGCGCGAACATACCTATAAACATGCTGACCAGATGACGTTTGAGGGTTTTGACCCGAGGGAGACTTCCTCCCGCTAAAAGGCAGACTTCCTGCCGCCAAAAGAGACGCATGACCGGAAATCTCACGATCCGCATCGAAAACGCGTTCAAAGCGATCAGCCCGCAAAGCTGGTCGCGCCTCTCCGGAACCCACCGGGGCGGCACCCTGCCCTACAATCCCTTCCTCTCCCACGCCTATCTCTCCGCTCTGGAAGAATCCGGCTCGGCCACGGCCAGGACCGGCTGGCATGGCCATCATCTTCTGCTGGAAACCGAAGGCGGAAAACTGATCGGCGCCATTCCCGGTTATCTGAAAAGCCATAGCCAGGGCGAATACGTGTTCGACCACGGCTGGGCCGACGCCTTCGAGCGTGCCGGCGGGCGCTATTATCCCAAACTGCAATGCACCGTGCCGTTCACGCCTGCCACTGGCCCGCGCCTGCTGACCGCCGAAGGCTACGACGCTGACGTGATGCAGGACACGCTGGCGGCCGGATTGCAGGAAGTCACGCGCCAACTCGGCATTTCATCCGCCCACGTCACTTTCGTGCGAGAAGAGGAACTGGCGGCGCTGGAGGATGACGGTTATCTGCACCGCACCGATCAGCAGTTCCATTTCATCAACAATGGTTATGCCGATCACGCGGCTTTTCTCGACACATTGTCATCCCGCAAGCGCAAGGACCTGAAAAAGGAACGCCGCGCGGCACTCGAAAACGGCATCACCATAGACTGGCTGACCGGTTCGGACCTCACGGAAGAAATCTGGGACCAGTTTTTTACCTTCTACATGGATACCGGCGGCCGCAAATGGGGCCGGCCCTATCTCACACGCCAATTCTATTCGCTGATCGGCGAGCGCATGCCCGATGACATCCTGCTGGTAATGGCCAAGCGCGAAGGCAAATACATTGCAGGCGCCATCAACTTCATCGGAGAGGATGCGCTTTACGGCCGCCACTGGGGCTGTATCGAGGATCACCCGTTTCTGCATTTCGAGGTCTGTTACCATCAGGCCATCGATTTCGCATTGGCCAAGGGCCTGAAACGCGTCGAGGCCGGCGCACAGGGCGAACACAAGCTGGCGCGTGGTTATCTGCCCGTCACCACCCATTCCGCCCATTACATCGCCCATCCGGGCCTTCGAAATGCCGTTGCCCAATATCTCGAGCGCGAGCGGCGTGACGTTGAGGAAATGAGCGGTTACTTAAGCGAACACAGCCCGTTCCGCAAAGGCGAACGGCAGGAACAAGACTGAAACGCGGAAAAGCACCCCTAAGGAGAGGATTTATCCATGAGCGGCATCGCCTATGACGACGGCAACATTTTTGCAAAGATCCTGCGCGGCGAAATCCCCTGCCACCGCGTTTATGAAGACGCCGATACGCTGGCCTTCATGGATGTGATGCCACAGGCGCCGGGCCATCTCCTCGTCATCCCCAAGCAGCCGTCACGCAACATGCTGGATGCCGATCCGGCAGTCCTCGCCAAAACGATTGCCGTGGTGCAGAAACTCGCCAAGGCCGCCAAGGACGCTTTTGATGCGGATGGCGTGTTTATCGCGCAGTTCAACGAACCGGCTGCCGGCCAGACCGTCTTTCACCTGCATTTCCACATCATCCCGCGCCACGAGGGTGCGGCACTGAAACCGCATTCCGGCAAAATGGAAGATGGCGACGTGCTTGCCACCAACGCCGAAAAAATCATCGGCGAACTCGGCAACTGATTACGGCTGCAACAGCAGCAATCCGCCAATCAGAATGGCGATCGGCACCAGCACGCCGACCGCCACTCTTTTTCCCGTCCCGAGAAACACCGCAAACCCGATGCCCGCAGCGGCCAGACGCAGCCAGAGCGGCGAGTTGGCAAGCGTGCCGGTCGGGAATACGATCAGCTTGGCCGTGACCGCCATCACAAGCGCGGTCGCTACCGCCCGCACCCAATACAGCGCCTCGGAATCCTCGTTCAGCCGGTGGCCGATCAGCACGCCCATCCAGCGCCAGATATCGGTCGCCAGAAACCCGGCAACCACGATGACCACATAGGTCCACCAGCCATCCGCCATCAGATCCGCCCTCCGCCGGCCTTGCGCCGCCGATATCGATCGATCAGATAGGCGACCGTGCCGCCGCCGATGCCGGCGACCAGAACATCAAATCCGGGCACCACCAGCGCCAGTGTCGGCCCGGCGACGATGCCGATGACAAAGGCGAGCTTGACCACCGGCTGCACCGCACTCGCCCATAGCGACGATATGAAATAGACGGGCGTCAGCATGAATAGCGCGCCTGCGATGACTGGCGGAAATTGCGAGACGATGCCGTAGCTGACGCCGACGATCAGCGTATTCGTCAGCGTCAGCGTCATGCCGAAACCGGCAAAAAACGCCACGCGATATTCACGCGGCACGTCGCGCAGATGCCGCGAGGCAAAGACCCAGGATGTGATGGCGATGAAATGCGATACGAACAGCAGCACCGGCAGCGGTGTCTTCTTCGCGCGCATTTCCGGCATGATCGACGCCACCATCGGCATCATGCGGATCGATGACAGCGTGACCGCGATGAAGGACGCCGTGATATGGGCATTGCCGAGCATGCTGCCGACGAGAATCATCTGCGCCGGCAAGGCCCAGATGCCGAGCGTCATGGCGACGGCCTCGCCGCGCGTCAGCCCTGATTCCAGCGCGAAGGCGCTGAAGCCGACATAGGATGTCATCAGGATGAAGGCGGGCAAGGAGAAAATGCCGCGCATGCCGGTCAGGAACCAGCCGAGATTGCCGCGAGGTGAAGACATGGGTTGTCCGGTTATCATTCATCAACCGGACTACAAAAACGACGATGCCGGGACAAGCCCGGCATCGCAATGTTTAGAGAGAACCGACCCAGGCGGCTCACTTTTTCTTCGGCACTTTCGGCACAGCGCCAGCCTTTTTCGGAGCGGCCTTGGCAGGCTTCTCCTCGGCGATCACGTCACCATCGTCCACGACCTCAGCCTTGGCAGAACCCTTGGCTTTCGGTTCGGACTTCTTGGCCGTTTTCGGCTTCGAAACCTTACCCTTTGCCTCGGACGTCGCGCCCTTCACTTCGGCCTCCGGCTTCGGCTTCACCGGCGCGGCTTCGGAAATGCATTCGAGCTTCAGCGTGTCCTTGCCTTCGCCGTCCTTGCCGACCGTCACATTGACCACACCACCCTTGCGCAGCTTGCCGAACAGGATCTCGTTGGCGAGCGGCTTCTTGATGTACTCCTGGATGACACGCGACAGCGGCCGCGCACCCATCTTTTCATCATAGCCCTTGTCGGCCAGCCAGGCGATCGCATCCTGATGCAGGTCGAACGTGACATTGCGCTCGGAGAGCTGGGTTTCCAGCTGCATGACGAACTTCTGGACAACCTGATGGATGACCTCCGTCGGCAGCGGTGCGAACGGAATGATCGCATCGAGACGGTTGCGGAATTCCGGCGTGAACAGGCGGTTCAATGCCTCTTCGTCTTCACCGGTGCGCTTGGAGGAACCGAAGCCGATGGCGGCCTTGGCCATTTCCGATGCGCCCGCATTGGTCGTCATGATCAGGATGACGTTACGGAAATCGATCTTCTTGCCGTTGTGGTCGGTCAGCGAACCATGGTCCATGACCTGCAGCAGGATATTGTAGATATCCGGATGCGCCTTCTCGATTTCGTCGAGCAGGACCACGGAATGCGGATGCTGGTCGACGCCATCGGTCAGAAGACCGCCCTGGTCGAAACCGACATAACCGGGAGGTGCGCCGAGCAGTCGCGAGACCGTGTGGCGTTCCATGTATTCCGACATGTCGAAGCGCAGCATTTCCACGCCGAGCGAAGAAGCAAGCTGTTTGGCCACTTCCGTCTTGCCGACGCCGGTTGGGCCGGAGAAGACGTAGGAGCCGATCGGCTTGTTCGGTTCGCGAAGACCTGCACGGGCAAGCTTGATCGCCGTCGACAGCGCCTCGATCGCCTTGTCCTGACCGTAGACGACGGAACGCAGTTCCTTTTCCAGGTTGGCGAGAACCATCTCGTCATCCTTGGACACTGTCTTCGCCGGAATGCGGGCCATCGTGGCGATCGTCGCCTCGATTTCCTTCTCGGTGATCAGCTTGCGGCGCTTGGAAGCGGTCAGCAGCATCTGCGCCGCACCGGTCTCGTCGATCACGTCGATCGCCTTGTCCGGCAGCTTGCGGTCGGAGATGTAGCGGGCCGAAAGCTCGACAGCCGCCTTGATCGCCTCATTGGTGTAACGCAGCTTGTGGTATTCTTCGAAATAGGGTTTCAGGCCCTTCATGATTTCGATCGCATCGTCGATCGACGGCTCATTGACGTCGATCTTCTGGAAACGACGGACCAGAGCCCGGTCCTTTTCAAAGAACTGGCGATATTCCTTATAGGTGGTCGAACCGATGCAGCGGATCTGACCCGAGGACAGAGCCGGCTTCAACAGGTTGGACGCATCCATGGCACCGCCCGACGTCGCACCCGCACCGATGACGGTGTGGATTTCGTCGATGAACAGGACCGCGCCCGGAAACTCTTCGAGTTCCTTGACGACCTGTTTCAGGCGTTCCTCGAAGTCACCGCGATACCGGGTGCCGGCGAGCAGCGTGCCCATGTCGAGCGAGAAGATCGTCGCATCGGCGAGCGCTTCCGGCACCTTGCCTTCAACGATACGCTTGGCGAGTCCTTCGGCGATCGCCGTCTTGCCCACGCCCGGATCACCCACATAAAGCGGGTTGTTCTTGGAGCGGCGGCAAAGCACCTGGATCGTGCGATTGACCTCCGAATGGCGACCGATCAGCGGATCGATGCGACCGTCCTTGGCCTTGTCGTTCAGGTTGACGCAATAGGCCTTGAGTGCATCGGCAGGCTTCTTGGTCGCACCATCATCCTGCTCGCGCGAGGACGAGGATTTGGCATCCGCATCACCTTCTTCGGCACCGCGCGGCGTGCGCGTTTGCGATGCACCCGGCCGCTTGCCGATGCCGTGACTGATATAGTTGACCGCATCATAGCGCGTCATTTCCTGCTCCTGCAGGAAGAAGGCGGCGTGGCTCTCGCGCTCGGCAAAGATGGCGACGAGCACGTTGGCACCGGTCACTTCCTCACGGCCGGAAGACTGGACGTGGATAACGGCGCGCTGGATGACGCGCTGGAAGCCGGATGTCGGTTTAGAATCCTCGTCGTAGCCGGTGACGAGGTTGGCAAGTTCGTTATCGACGTAATCGGAAACCGTCTTGCGAAGATTGTCCAGATTGACATTGCACGCGCCCATCACAGCCGCCGCATCGGAATCGTCGATCAGCGCGAGGAGCAGATGCTCCAGCGTTGCATATTCGTGGTGCCGCTCATTGGCGAAGGTCAGTGCCTGATGCAGCGCCTTTTCGAGACTAGGCGAAAATGTTGGCACGGCGTTACCTCACTTCTTTTCCATAACACATTGCAGCGGATGCTGATGCTGTCGGGCGAAATCCATGACCTGACTTACTTTGGTCTCTGCGACCTCATACGTAAAGACACCACATTCTCCCACGCCATGATTGTGAACGTGGAGCATGATGCGCGTCGCCGCGTCGAGGTCTTTCTGGAAAAAACGCTCCAGAACATGAATGACGAACTCCATGGGAGTGTAGTCGTCATTCAGCAAAAGCACACGGTAGAGACTTGGCTTCTTGGTCTTCGGTTTCGTTCGGGTGATCACCGAAGTTCCGCGATTACCTTCGTCGCCGTTTCCGTTCTTGTCGTCCTGCATAAAGATCGGCGCTGCGATCATCGTCTTTCATTCCCCAGTCGTCCGGCAGCCGATCATTGGGAGGTTGATCGAACCGGACATTGGACCTTTAACTTAGTTCATTCGCGAAGGATTTTAAGCCCTCCACGCTCCTGCGCAATCACAATTCCGAAACGGAAGTCATCCATGAAGCGGAAAATGCGGGACTGCACGACAGTATCAAGTCATCCCGACAACGATTGATCTCGCTGTTGTCGGTCATATAGGAGCGGCGGCTCATCGAAAAAAGATGCGCCCGCTAGCTTGCGCCGGGCCGACTTGCGAACGTCCCTGTTGCCGGCCATGAAAAAAGCGGGCCTGAAGCCCGCTCCGTTCATGTCCGGTATCCGATGTCGATCAAAGATCGACGTCGAGGATCGCCATCGAGAAGTTGTAGGAACGCTCTTCGTCCTCGTCGTCCACGTAGACAACGCCCAAAAATTCGTCGCCGGCATAGACCTCGGCCGAGTCATCCTTGCGCGGGCGCGCCTTGACCACGAAGGTCGGGTTGAAAACGCGCTTGAAATAGGCGTCGAGTTTCTTGATTTCGTCCGGTTTCACTGGCGTTTCTCCGTCTGTCGTTCGTGTTGCGGCGCTTGTGACATGGGTTGGCGGGAATTGTAAAGACGGGAAAAACCGCCATCCTCAATGATGAGAATGGCGAGATAGCGCACTGGCTTTCAGGGTCAATCCTCGGCCAGCAGCATCTGGTTCATGACGCGCGACGGCTCCGAGCAGCCGGCATTGCCGACAACCTTTGCGGGAACACCGGCAACCGTGGTATTGTGCGGCACGGGCTTGAGCACGACGGAACCGGCAGCAACACGTGAGCAATGGCCGATCTCGATATTGCCGAGGATTTTGGCCCCTGCCCCGATCAGCACGCCATCCCCGATCTTCGGGTGACGGTCGGCGCCTTCCTTGCCGGTACCGCCCAGCGTCACGCCATGCAGGATCGACACATTGTCACCGATCACCGCCGTTTCGCCGACGACGAGGCCCGTGGCATGGTCAAGGAAGATGCCCTTGCCGATGCGGGCGGCGGGATTGATGTCCGTCTGGAACACGCTGGAAGAACGGCTCTGCATGTAAAGCGCGAAATCGCGGCGACCGCGGTTCATCAGCCAGTGCGCAAGGCGATGCGTCTGCAGGGCATGAAAACCCTTGAAATACAGTACGGCCTCGAGGAAGCGCAGGCAGGCAGGATCACGGTCGTAAACGGCCTGGATATCGACGCGCAGGATGGCGCCCCATTCCGGCCAGTCGGCCAGCATTTCCTCAAACGTCTGGCGCAGGAGAACGGCCTGCAGATCCGGATGGTCGAGGCGCTCGCAGATGCGATGGATGACGCAGTCTTCCAGCGAACGATGGTTCAGCACCGTCGAATAGAGAAAGGCGGCAAGCAATGGATCGTGCTCCGCTCCGGCGCGCGCTTCCTGGCGCAGCGTATCCCAGATCGGATCCACCATGGCGACGGCATCCTTCTGCAGGGCCTCGTGACGTGCGGACATGGAGACTTCCTTGTTTCTTCAGGCGCTCATTATATAGAACAAGTTTGCGACGATACCAATGGCACTGGAAATGCATTCCGGTGAACCATAGGTTCAGCGCCATTCAAAGGCTTGCATAGAATTCCAGCACAGCCGCCTTGAACACGCGGTCGCCGACGGCCAGCATGTGGTCGCGGTTCGGTATGTCCAGCGCCTGCGCGCGAGGCATCAGTGCCGCCAGTTCCTCCGGCGAACCGGCGATATCATCCTTGGTACCGACACCGATCAGCGTCGGAATGTCGATCTTGCCCATATCGGAACGCTCGACCAGATCGCGCGAGCCACGGATGCAGGCTGCCAGCGCATCACGGTCACTTTTCGTCTGCTCGGCGAACATGCGGAACATGCGGCCGCGTTCATGCGTGACATCGTCCACGGACGGCGCCACCAGCGCATCCGCGATCGGATCCCAGTCACCGACGCCATCAGTCATACCGATGCCCAGACCACCAAGAACCAGCGAGCGGATACGCTCCGGGTTGGCAAGTGCCGCAAAGGTGGAGATGCGCGCGCCCATGGAATAGCCCATGAAATGCGCCTGATCGATGCCGAGATGATCGAGCAGCGCGATCGCATCGGTCGCCATCACCCACGGGCGATAGGCTTCGGCGTCGCGCGGCTTGTCGCTTGTGCCATGGCCACGATTGTCGAGCGCGATGACGCGGTAGCCCGCCTCGCCCAGCGTTTTCAGCCAGCCCGGATGCACCCAGTTGACCGTCGCCGTCGAGGCAAAACCGTGGATCAGCAGCACCGGATCGCCGGACGGCTCGCCTTCGTCGAAAAACGAAATCTTCAGGCCATCATGGTCGAACTGCGAAAAGGTCGGGGCATTGAGGTTCATGGCATATCCTGTCTGGACGGCATATTTCGTCTCGCGGCCTTGATAGCATGAAGCCGCCTTCGGTGCTTAAACGCAATTTTTGGTGCAAGTTTCAAGTGCGCGCGATCAAATCCACTTCATCATGACGATGACGCGGTCTATAAGCGCGGCAAATCGAAAGGACAAATCTTGGCTGCACGCGACCGATATTCCCGAAAGCTCGAATGCTCGCAATGCGGACACGCCGGTTATGCCGAGGTCTCCGAGGACGACGATCCGCGCCGCAAGACGCCGGGATTTCAAGTGGACGAGATGCCGGTCGGTTTTGTCACGGAATTCGCCTCGAACGATCCGCGCAAACACATGATCCGCTGCCGCTGCGGCCACAAGTTCCGCTTCGAACAGAAGACCGTTTATGCGCCGGGCGGAGAACCGAGACGCTGAACTGACAGACGACAAGATGCGACCTTTCCGAGAATGGTCACATTAGAATTTTTCCTACACATTCAGCGGGCCTCACTATATGGTCCGTCGCAACACATCGATCGGAGACGAACATGGCCGGGCATGCAATTCCTCACTTCCAGAACGACGGCGGTCACGCGGTCATCGCGATCGGTGTCAAGGAATTCATGTGCACGGGCGCCAACGTGCCCTTCGACCATCCGCACATCTATATCGATATGGGCGACGACAACGAGAAGGTCTGCTCCTATTGCTCGACGCTCTATCGCTACAATCCGACACTGAAGGCCGACCAGACCGAGCCGGCCGGTTGCGTGTTCCACGTCAAGGCGGCCTGACCTCCGGTCCAAGCCCATGACAATCAAAAGAGTTGCGATCGTCGGCGCCGGCATGGCCGGCCTGACGGCGGCCTTGGCATTGGCGCGTCGCGGCATTGCCAGCGATATCATCGAACAGGCAACGCGCCTTGAGGAAGTCGGCGCGGGCCTTCAGGTGTCGCCGAACGCTTCGCGCATTCTCGCCGAACTCGGCGTCCTGAAATCACTGGAAACGGTCTGGAACGAGCCCGATCACATCGCGCTCGCTTCCGGCCTGTCGCTTCGCGTTCTGGCCAATGTGCCGGTCGGTCGCTTCGCGCGCGAGCGTTGGCGCGCGCCTTACGGCGTATTGCACCGGACAACCCTCCAGAGCGCCCTGCTCTCGGCTGTCCAGCAACAGCCTTTGTGCGCACTCCATCTCGGCGCCCGTCTCGATCATCCTGACCTTGATGCATTTGCCGCCACGACCGGCCATCGTCCTGACCTCGTCATCGGTGCGGACGGCGTCTGGTCGCAGGTGCGCACCATCGTACCGCAGTCACCCATCCCCACTTTTTCCGGCAACATCGCCTGGCGCCTGACCATACCGGCACGCAAGGCGCCGCCGGCGCTGAAGGTCAATGCGGTCACCGCCTTCATGGGACCGGGCGCACATCTGGTTTCCTATCCGCTGAAAGAAATCGACGGCTACAACGTCGTTGCCATCTCCACGGGCCTCAATCCGGGTCAGACATGGCAGGCACATGCCAATACAAAACAGCACGACCTGCTGATGCGGCAGTTCTCGCTGTGGCATTCACAAATCCAGGAACTGCTCAGTCAGGCGAAAGACGCAACCTTCTGGCCCCTCTACGAAGTCGAGCGCGGGCAGTGGCACAATGGCCACGACACCGTCCTGATCGGCGACGCGGCCCATGCCATGATGCCGTTTGCCGCCCAGGGTGCCTCGATGGCGATTGAGGATGCGGCACGTCTTGCCGTGCATATCAGCCGCTCGGGCACGTTGGCGGAACGGCTTACCGCTTTCGAACAGGAACGGGTGGCCAGAACCGACAAGGTGCGCAATCGCGGCGCATTCAATCGTTTCGCCTATCACGCCCGTGGGCCCGTTCGGCTGGCGCGTGATGCGGTTCTTTCGTTGCGGTCGCCGCAATCGCTTGCGGCTGACCTGGACTGGCTCTACGGCTTCAACGCCGCCGATCCCTGATCATTTTACCGCGGCAGCCGCCGCGTTGAAGCCGGCTTCAAGGTCACGCTTGATGTCGGCGACATCTTCTAACCCGATCTGCAGGCGGATGACCGGGCCTTCGCTCGGCGCCTTGCGGATCGTGCGGTCCGACAGGTTGACCGGCACGGCGAGACTTTCATAACCGCCCCAGGAATAACCGAGGCCAAAAAGTTTCAGCGCATCCAGAAAGGCATGCGAGCGCGTCTTGAACTCCGCCTGCTCATCGACCTTGAGCACGAAGGAAAACACACCGCTCGCGCCCTTGAAGTCACGTTTCCAGATGTCGTGCCCCGGAAAGCTCGGCAATGCCGGATGCAGAACCTTGGCGACATCGTCGCGGCTTTCCAGCCATTTGGCGATTTCCAGCGCGCTTTTCTGGTGGTGTTCGAGACGAATGCCCATGGTGCGGAGACCGCGCAGGATCTGGTAGGAATCGTCCGGCGCACCGCAAATGCCCATGGCGCCATGGGCTGCCAGAAGTGCCGGCCAGTGTTTTGCATTGGCCGAAACTGACCCCATGACGACATCGGAATGACCCGACGGATATTTTGTCGTCGCGTGGATGGAAACGTCGACACCGAAATCGAGCGGGCGGAAATAAAGCGGCGTCGCCCAGGTATTGTCCATGGTGACCACGCAGTCATGCCTGTGCGCCGCATCGCTGATGGCGCGGATATCCTGCATTTCCATCGTGTTCGAACCCGGCGCTTCCGTATGCACGAGTTTCGTGTTCGGACGGATCAGGGCTTCGATGCCAGCGCCGATTTCGGGATCGTAATATTCGACCTCGACGCCCAGTCTTTTCAGCATCGTATTGCAGAAATGCCGAGCCGGTTCATAAACCGAATCGACGATCAGCGCATGATCCCCCGCCGACAGATAGGCGAGGAACGGAATGCTGATGGCGGCCAGTCCCGACGGCACCAGAACTGTGCCGGCAGACCCCTCCAATTCATCCAGCGCCTCGCATAGTGCGTCTGTCGTGGTCGTGCCGCGGGTACCATAGGTATATTTCTGATCGTGACGCTCCATCGTGCGGCAATCGGGGAAAAGCACAGTCGACGCGTGGACCACCGGAGGATTGACGAAACCGTGATAATCACGCGGATTGTAGCCGACATGCGCAAGCCGCGTGTTTGGTCCAGCATTGTCTAAAAAAGTGTCTTTTGTCATATCCTGCTCACGGCCCTCTTTCAAAGATTTGACGCAATCTTTGGCAGACGTGCGGCAGGAGGGTCAAGCCGCAGGCAAAACCGAGAAAATATCGGCGCTCCCATAGCTTAGAGCTTATGCAACCCATGCTCAGTTATTGAGCTTTTGCTCGCACACTGTGCATATTTTCGCATTTGTTATGGTTTGAGGCAGGAATTAGGCAGGCGCATCTTGACCATGACTGGTTTTGCGACTGTGATAGGCATTGCTCGTCATGGGGAGGCCTTGCGAGCAGTCAGGGCAGCGAGCAGTTATGCTTTGCAGCCGGCTGGGATCCATCACAAAAACAGATAAGGTTGGGAAAATGAAAAAGACGCTTCTGTCAGCTGCAATTGGCGCAGCAGTCCTGGGCATCGGCTCGGCGGCATCCGCGGCCACGCTCGACGACGTCAAGGCCAAGGGTTTTGTCCAGTGCGGCGTCAACACCGGTCTCGCTGGCTTTGCACAGCCGGATGCATCCGGCGCCTGGAAAGGTTTCGACGTCGATTACTGCCGCGCCGTTGCAGCCGCGATTTTCAACGATGCCAGCAAAGTGAAATACACGCCAACCACCGCGCAGAGCCGCTTTACCGCCCTGCAGTCGGGTGAAGTCGATATTCTGGCCCGTAACACCACCTGGACCATCAGCCGCGACACCGCGCTGGGCTTCAACTTCCGTTACGTCAACTACTATGACGGCCAGGGCTTCATGGTTCCGAAGTCACTGAACGTGAAGTCGGCTCTCGAACTGTCCGGCGCCGCCGTCTGCGTTCAGTCCGGCACCACGACCGAACTCAACCTCGCCGACTATTTCCGCACCAACAACCTGCAGTACAACCCGGTCGTCTTCGAAAAGCTCGAAGAAGTGAACGCCGCCTACCAGGCCGGCCGTTGCGACGTTTACACGACCGACCAGTCGGGCCTGTATGCCACGCGTCTGGCGCTCTCCAACCCGGACGAGCACGTCATTCTGCCGGAAATCATCTCCAAGGAGCCGCTCGCACCGGCCGTCCGTCAGGGTGATGACAAGTGGCTCGACGTCGTGACCTGGGTCGGTTACGCCCTGGTTCAGGCCGAAGAATTCGGCATTACCCAGGCCAATGTCGATGAGTTCAAGAACTCAACCAACCCGGACATCAAGCGCTTCCTCGGCACCGAAACCGATACCAAGATCGGCACCGACCTCGGCCTGACCAACGACTGGGCCTATAACGTGATCAAGGGCGTCGGCAATTACGGCGAAGTTTTTGAGCGCAATATCGGCCAGGGCAGCCCGCTGAAGATCGCTCGCGGCCTCAACGCTCTGTGGAGCAAGGGCGGCCTGCAATACGCACCGCCGGTCCGCTAATCGCATGATCTGAAAGTCCGCAAGGTGGCCCCGCCCCTTGCGGATTTTTCTTCCTGAACGTCTAAAAACAAAAATAAAAACAAACAAAAGGCCCATAAGAGGCTACAGGGGATTGGCATAGCATGACGGATAAAGCCGTAATTGCGCCCCCGCCCAAGCGGGAAACCACATCACTTATCTACGACCCCAAGGTTCGCAGCATCTTCTTCCAGGTGTTGACCGTGGTTGTCATCGTCGTTTCTGTCATGTGGATCGCCCACAATGTCAGCACCAACCTCGCCCGCTCGAATACGGCTTCGGGTTTCGGCTTTCTGAACGGCCGCTCGGGCTTCGATATCGGCCAGTCTCTGATCGCCTATTCCAGCGATTCGACCTATGGCCGCGCCATTTTGGTCGGCTTCCTCAACACGCTTCTGATTGCCGTCACCGGCATCATTACCGCGACGATCGTCGGTTTCATCATCGGTATCGGGCGCCTTTCGAAGAACTGGCTGATCGCCAAGCTCTGCACGGTCTATGTGGAAGTATTCCGCAACATTCCGCCGCTGCTGGTTATCTTCTTCTGGTATTCCGGCGTTCTGGCCATCTTGCCGCAACCGCGCGATGCCATTCAGGGACCTCTTTCGACCTTCCTCAGCAATCGCGGCCTGACCTTTCCTTATCCGGTCTGGGGTGAAGGCGCATCGATGCTTCCGATTGCCTTCGTCGTCGCGGTCATCGCTGCAATCGGCTTCGGCTTCTGGCAAAAGAAGCGCCAGATGCGGACCGGCAAGCAATTGCCGACCGGCTGGATCGCTGCGGCCATCATCATCGGCCTGACGCTCGTCACATTTTTCGCCATGGGTTCACCGCTCACCTTCGACTATCCGATCGAAGGTCGCTTCAACCTGTCCGGCGGGGGCAATATCCGGCCGGAATTCGTCGCACTCTATCTCGCCTTGTCGCTTTATACGGCTGCCTTCATTGCGGAGATCATCCGCGCCGGCATCAAGGGCGTCGGCAAGGGGCAAACTGAGGCGGCGGCGGCACTCGGCCTGCAGCCGAACAAGACGACGCAGCTCGTCGTCGTGCCGCAGGCCTTCCGCATCATCATTCCGCCGCTGACCAGCCAGTATCTCAACCTGACGAAAAACTCGTCTCTGGGTGTGGCAATCGGCTTTCCCGAACTGTTCTCTACCGGCAGCACCTCGCTGAACCAGACCGGTCAGGCGATCGAGATGATCTCGATCATGCTGACCATCTACCTGACCATCAGCATCGTCACCTCGCTGTTCATGAACTGGTTCAATGCCAAAATGGCCCTGGTGGAGAGATAAGCGATGACCGACAACAAACTCTCCTACGTCCGCGGCGACATGCTTGCCGCCGAAGCACCACCGGTCAGCAACAACAGTGCTGCCGGCTGGCTGCGCACCAATCTGCTCGCCACGCCAAAAGATGTCGTCCTGACCATTCTGGCGCTGGCGCTTCTGGCCTTCACCCTGCCCGGCATCATCAACTGGCTGATCATTCAGGCGAGTTGGGTCGGTTCGGACCGTTCGGTCTGCGCCACCGTCGCACAGGGCGGCATCCAGCCGGACGGCTGGAAGGGCGCCTGCTGGGCTTTCGTACAGGATCGTTTCCAGCAGTTCATCTTCGGTCGTTATCCGCTTGATGAACGCTGGCGTGTGATGCTGGTCGGCGCCATGTTCATCGTGCTGCTCGTGCCGCTGATGATCCCGAAACTGCCGCACAAGGCGGTCAACGCCGTCCTGCTTTTCGTCGTCTTCCCGGTGGTCGCCTTCTTCCTGCTACATGGCGGTTATTTCGGCCTTCAGCGGGTGGACACCCCGCTCTGGGGCGGCATGATGGTGACGCTGATCCTGTCCTTTGTGGGCATCGCCGTTTCCTTCCCCGTCGGCATTCTTCTGGCGCTGGGGCGCAGATCCCATATGCCGGTCGTCAAAATGTTCTGCGTTCTCTTCATCGAGGTGATCCGTGGCGTGCCGCTGGTCATGGTTCTGTTCATGGCCAACGTGATGTTGCCGCTCTTTCTGCCGACCGGCTGGACGATCGACAATTTTCTACGCGCTCTCGTGGGCGTGGCATTGTTTGCCTCGGCCTATATGGCGGAAGTCATCCGTGGCGGTCTGCAGGCCATTCCCAAGGGTCAGAGCGAAGGCGCTGATTCTCTTGGTCTCAGCTACTGGCAGAAAATGCGGCTGATCGTATTGCCGCAAGCCATCAAGGTGGTCATCCCGGGCATCGTCAACACGTTCATCGGACTGTTCAAGGATACCTCGCTCGTGTCGATCATCGGCATGTTCGACCTCCTCAACATCATCCGCCTGAATTTCACCGACACGACCTGGATCACGCCGATGACGCCACTGACGGGTCTCGTCTTTGCTGCGCTCGTCTACTGGATCTTCTGCTTCGGCATGTCGCGCTATTCCGCCTTCATGGAACGGCACCTCGATACCGGCCACAAACGATAATAAGGGGAAAAAACATGGCTGACGCCCAACCCAAAATGACCGTCTCCTCCACCGACGTCGCTGTCGAAATCATCGGCATGAACAAGTGGTATGGCGACTTTCACGTGCTGCGCGACATCAACCTGAAGGTAATGAAGGGCGAGCGCATCGTCATCGCCGGGCCTTCGGGCTCCGGCAAGTCGACGATGATCCGTTGCATCAACCGCCTGGAAGAACATCAGTCCGGCAATATCATCGTCGACAATATCGAGCTCACCAACGATCTGAAGAAGATCGATGAAGTGCGCCGCGAAGTCGGCATGGTGTTCCAGCACTTCAATCTCTTCCCGCATCTGACGATCCTGGAAAACTGCACGCTGGCGCCGATCTGGGTGCGGAAGATGCCGAAGAAGGAAGCCGAGGAAGTGGCGATGCACTACCTCAAGCGCGTCAAGATCCCGGAACAGGCCCACAAATATCCGGGCCAGCTGTCCGGCGGCCAGCAGCAGCGCGTGGCGATCGCCCGCTCGCTCTGCATGAAGCCGAAGATCATGCTGTTCGATGAACCCACCTCGGCACTCGACCCGGAAATGGTCAAGGAAGTGCTCGACACCATGGTGAGCCTTGCCGAAGAAGGCATGACCATGCTCTGCGTCACCCACGAAATGGGCTTTGCCCGCCAGGTGGCCAACCGGGTGATCTTCATGGACCAAGGCCAGATCGTCGAACAGAATTCCCCGCAGGAATTCTTCGACAATCCGCAGCACGAGCGCACCCGCCTCTTCCTCAGCCAGATCCTGCACTAGGCCCGCCCTGCGCGGATCGAGCAAGATCGAAAACACGAAAGGGGCGCACTGCGCCCCTTTTTCAATCCCGACTTTATGATGCAGCGACGCAGCTGAGGCCTCGGCCAGTTCACCACTTGAACGTATATCGCGCTCCGATATTGCTGGTCGGCCGATCTGCGTTGGTGGTCTGGTCGATCCTGCCATTCAGCGACAAACGCTCGGTCACCTTTTGCTCGACAGCAATGCCGCCACCGAGTTCCTTGAACGTATCCAGCGCCTTGGCCTCGATGATGACGGCCGTGCCGGTGCCGGCGCGGGAAAATTTCACCGATTGCGTGGCCTCGCCCTTCCAGGCATCCGCCGCACCGTCATAACGAACACCGTACTGGCGGCTGAGTTCGACATCGAGCGTCTCGCTGGCGATGCGCTTTTCCGACATGGTGACGCGGGCAGCGCTGCTGCCGCTTACCGCGTCGAGATTGACGCCAATATCGCGTTTCAGCTGATAGGCCGGCGTCTGGATGCTGGAGGCGGTCACCTTGCCCCAGAAACGAACCGGCGTATTGACCACCGCCCCCCTGTTCGAGGCATCGAGGCCAAGATTGATGCCCGCTTCCGTCTGCAATTCGTTCGGGAGGCGAAGGCCAAGCTTCACAGCATAGCTGGTGTCGGAATTTTTGGTCGGCGCCCAGATCAACGGTCTTTCATCCGCAAATGCGGAACCAGCCGATATCATCAGCAGTATGGGCGCAAAAACCGCGCCCGCGCGTAAATGAAACATATCCATCAATCCTCATCGAGGCTTTTGACTGTGCGCCACGCATCCGCTTCGATGCGCTTTGACGCAGTTCGGGCCTGCACGGACATCCATGGGCTGAAAAAGCCCTGCCCTGCGCTGACGAAGTCCCGGACCCGACAGGCCCGGAAACGAAATAGACTACGATCTAATGGTGCTTTTCAGCTCATGAACCATACAAAGCATGGCGATCGGCCCTGCATCATACAGCAGCCTCAACGCATATAAGCATACAAAAAAATGTGGCTTTTACAAAGCCTGAATGTAGCATGAACAAGGAATTCAGCTTCGGTTTATCTGTGCCTTGCTGCAAATATGCCGCAACGCAGCGCAATTGCATTGTTAAAACTGGGTCAAAACAGGCCGAAATCAACCCGAATGCCGCCGGTGCCCCGATAGATCACCGCAGCGCAGCATGACGGCCGATGTGATTCGGCGAGGTTTGGGTATCAGTGCATCATGTCCACAGGATGATACATCGTCACATATGCAATGCGCTTGCTATTTCCGTATTGAGGAATAGTCTGGGATGATCTTCTGTTGAGGCTTCATCATGAGCGAACCAGAAACCAGCATTTTTGCCTTGTCATCGGATGATGCCGGCATCTTCCACTGGAATGTCGACACCAACCTTCTCTGCGCCGACGAGCATTTTGCCGAAATTTTCGGTCTTGATGCGGATGGTGTCCGCGACGGATTACCGATCGAAGCTTATCTGGCAGCGGTGTGGGAAGGTGATCGCCGCGACGTCGCCAAAACCCTTCATCACGCGATTTCGACTGGCGGTTCCTGTTTTCAGGATTATCACGTTACCCGCCCTGACGGGAGTATCGTCCATGTTGTCGGCATAGGTCGTTGTTTCCGCAATATCGAGGGCGAAGCGACCCGTTATGTCGGCGTGGTGTTCGACGATGTCGAACTTGATGCCGGCCAGATAAAAAAACTGTTGTCTGACCAATATGTCGGCACAAAAGAAGCGGCTTTCGAACTTGAAGGCGACACCGCATCCCAGGTTCTCACCCGCGCTATGAACAGGGCGGAAGAGGATGACCAAAAGAAAAAGAGCGTTGTCGTCCACCACTGAGACCGGCGCCTGCCTCCCACTGATCAGATAGCACTGAGGCCACCTTCCCGATGCGCGGGAATCGCGCACCGTACCGTCGTCGGTCTTCAGTTAGCCGTCCAAACGCAGACTCAACTGCCGCCCAGCCTTCAAGGCAGCCGCAGGCTGACGTGTATTGGCAATCTGGATACGTTCGAAACGGCTTTGCTTTTCACGCTCCCAGCGCTCACGCCGCTGTCTGGATTTTTCCACGGCGGCAAGCGCACGTTCGATGATGGCATCCGGGCTTATGCTACGCTCAGTCTGCATGATGGTCTCCTGCAAGCGCTTTGTTCTCTTTATGTTCTCACATAATTCAGAAATGTCAAGCGCAGCGCCTTTTGCCGAACACATGCGGGGATCCGCCGAACATGCAAAGCCTGAAAGCATAAAGGCGCCGGATCAAGATCCGACGCCTTTATGCTTGAGTATCAAAGATTTATGGCGACCCCTGCAGGACTCGAACCTGCGACCTACTGCTTAGAAGGCAGTTGCTCTATCCAGTTGAGCTAAGGGGCCTTCTCCGGGCGCCTTGGATCAGTGCGTCCAGGGCGTCGCGCGGTTGTAACGGAAATTGTCGGTGTAGGAAACGGTCTGGCGGGCCGGCTCTTTCGGCTGGATCACACGATATTCGATACCGTTGCGCTCCGCATAGGCGCAGGCCTGCTCCAGCGTTTCAAAGGTGAGCTTGAGTTGCTGCTTCATGTCGCCGGTGGAGGTGTAGCCGAGGATCGGATCGATACGGCGCGGCTCTTCCTGGTCGAATTCGAGCAGCCAGAGATGCGTCTTCGCCTTGCCGGACTGCATGGCGGTCTTAGCTGGACGATAGATCTTGGCGGACATGCTGTGCTCGTTCCCCGATATGGGCGTAACCGAGCCCGGTATCGATGGTCGGAGTGGAGAGATTCGAACTCCCGACCCTCTGGTCCCAAACCAGATGCGCTACCAGACTGCGCTACACTCCGTTCCTGCGATGAATGCGAGATACACGGTTCATGCCGTTGCTGCAACAGCAAAAAACGCTCTCACCACATCAAATGTCAAAGCCATGCACGGTTTATTTCGCATTGCCGATCTGGCCGCTTCTCACAATATCGCCCGCCTTGATGCCGAGCGCCTTGCTGCGCCCGCCATTCAGCTCAAGAACGTATTTGATCGGCCCGCGCGAGGAAATGATCGCGTCGGATTGCGGTTCGGCATTCTCGTGAATATGTGTGATCGTCCCATTGCCGTCGATAAACAGCATGTCGAGAGGAATGAGCGTGTTGTGCATCCACATGCTGACATCACGCGACAGGCCGAAATCGAACAGCATTCCGCTGTCCGGCGCCATGTCCCGGCGCAGCATCAGGCCCTGTTCGCGCTGTGCATCGTCGAGAGCCAGCTCGACCGTGAACGTGTGCTGTTTGCCTCCCGCCGATTCGATCGTCAGCGGCTCGGTCCCGAACCGCACGGGTGCAGCGGCAGCATTGGCCACAAACAGAGAGAGCGCCAGAACGGCGCTCACGAACAATGTCGACACGGCGGCGCGCATGATCAATGCGCCCTGTTGCCGGGATTGGGATTGTCGGGATGGATTTCCGCCGCCATCATGCCCTTATCGCCGGGTCCGAAACGCACCAGCACGACCTGGCCGGGGCGCAGCTCAGTGAGACCGAAGCGGCGCAGCGTTTCCATATGGACAAAGATGTCCTCGGTCCCCTCGCCGCGCGTCAAAAAGCCAAAACCCTTGGTGCGGTTGAACCATTTGACGATCGCCCGCTCCAGACCGCTGGTCGGCGTCACCTGAACGTGGGTGCGAACCGGCGGCATCTGCGATGGATGCACCGCCGTCGACTGGTCCATGGAGAGAATACGGAAAGCCTGATAACCGCGATCGCGCCGCTGGATCATCGCGACGATGCGCGTGCCCTCGAGGATCGTCTGGTAGCCATCCCGGCGAAGGCAGCTCACATGCAGGAGAACATCCTGCATGCCGTTATCGGGCACAATGAAACCAAATCCCTTGGCCACGTCGAACCATTTTACCACGCCGGTGATTTCGATGAGCTCGACCGGTTCGCCCGAGAGTTCTTCGAATGCGGCAATGTCTTTCGATGACATTCTGTCAGCCATGTTTTCTCAGCCCCTCGATACGCGTCACGAAGTTACGGTTAACTGATTCTTAGAGGTCAGAATAACATTGCGCGGACCGTAGAGCGCAAGCCCCGACTTCTTTTATCTTCTGCTTAAAGGGCATGCCTTGTCCGAGGCTGGCGACTGATGCATATCCCAAGGCGTCGCCACGCCTGACATCACGAGCATTAGGAGACCTCATGCGTTATCTTCACACCATGGTCCGCATCAAGGACATCGACGCGTCGCTGAAATTCTACACCGAAATCTTCGGTTTGCAGGAGGTGCGTCGCACCGAAAACGAAAAGGGACGCTTCACGCTGATCTTCCTCGCCGCCTCGGAAGACGTGGAAGCCGCGCGCGCGCAAAAGGCACCCTGCCTCGAACTCACCTACAACTGGGACGCAGAGGATTACACCGGCGGCCGCAATTTTGGCCACCTCGCCTACGAGGTCGACAATATCCATGAGTTCTGCCAGCACCTGATGGACAAGGGCGTCACCATCAACCGCCCGCCGCGCGACGGCAACATGGCCTTCGTTCGCTCTCCCGACGGCATCTCCATCGAAATCCTGCAGAAGGGCGCAGCCCTGACGCCGGCTGAGCCGTGGGCATCGATGCCGAACACCGGCAGCTGGTAACAACCGACCACAACATAACAACGGCTTTCCCGAAAGCCTGACACAGGCTTGCATGTGCATCATGCAGGCCTGTTTCGTTTCAGAGCGGGGAAAACCAATGTCCGGTTCGTCCATTTTCAAAACTCGAATCGGCCTTTCTGTGTCGCTGACACTGGTTGCGCTCGCCGTTACCGGCTGTTCGCTGACCTCCAAGAAGCCGGAGGTTGCGGCCATCGAACAAGGCCCGAGGCCGAAATCCGCTGCAGAAGCGATGCAACGTGTTGAAAACTCCAGGCAGGTCGCCAACGACGCGGGCCGCAGCAAGGCCTTTGTCGATCCGCTGGTCAGCGCCCGTCCCGGCCAGAGCGTGCGAGATTTCCGCGCGTCCGGACGAACAGCCGCCGCTGCCATGCGCTCAAACACTGCCCCAGCCGCGGAAACGGCGCAGCCGCAAAACACCGCCGCCTCCCCCGCCACGCTGGAAACGGCACAATCGGCAATGGCCGGCGTCGTCACCCAACCAACCGGCATCCAGGCCGGCCGCAACAGCATCTTCTCGGCAAACGCGGCGCCGGCCACCGATCTCGGTGCCGGCGTTGCGGAATCACCGGCAGCCGCATCCCGGGTTTCCAGCGCCACGGGCTCACTCAGCGCCGATGCCGTCGCCTATGCACCGGTGCGCAGGATCAGCGGCACCACCGGAGGCCTGTTTGCCGGCGGCCCGCAACTGGCAGCCAGTGCCGATAGCAACGCACCCGCAGAACCGGCGACCAGCCATGCGCCTCCCGGCATTTCCACCCGCCCGTCGGTGCCGGCAGCCGCACAACCGGTCGCGCAGGGCCTGTGGTGAACACCAACGCCTGACCAGGGGCCGGGAACTGGCTGAAATCCCTATGTTTTTTCGAAAATCCGGAGAGACCTGTGGGCGTCGTCATTTTTTTGTAAAAAATCATCATTGGGCGCTTGCGGAAAAAAAAAGGCCTGACTATAAGGGCGCCACCGCAGCAAACGCGGACACGGCATGCGCCCTTCGTCTATCGGTTAGGACGTCAGATTTTCATTCTGAAAAGAGGGGTTCGACTCCCCTAGGGCGTGCCACTCTTTCCCCAGCACACAGCGATCAACAAGCCTGTTATTCACGGCTTGTCCCCAGCCTATCAACAGGCTTTTCCGTGGCGCACACACAGTGTTGCCTGCTGCGCAAACAACTGTTTTTCCTGACAAAACCAATCCTGACTCGGTCATCATCCACAGCCCGTCCGGGCCAGTGACATTTTTACGAATAAATTCGTGCGAATGATCATTTTACCGCTTGCGGCATTCAAAGACCCTGACTATAAGGCACCCACCGCAGCAAACGCGGCACGGCATGCGCCCTTCGTCTATCGGTTAGGACGTCAGATTTTCATTCTGAAAAGAGGGGTTCGACTCCCCTAGGGCGTGCCACTCCCTCCCCCTTAAGACTATCATCGAAGCATCAAAAGTCTTCGCGGACAGCGGCTCGTCCGTTTGAAAAGATCGCCCCTCTCAGAGCGATCTTGCGGCATCCAGAATGCGCAACTGAACACGGCGGCTGGATTGCCAGTGATCAGCGCTCAGATTGCCGGCCACATGCACCTGCGTGCCACGGCCATTGAGCAGCAATTGCCCAAGCGGCGTATCGGCCGAACGAAAACTGATTCCATCGAGGCGGCTGCCATCGACAGCCTCCAGCGTTACCTTCACATGCGACGCGCCGACTGTGCGCGAATCGACAATCCTGTGCGACGGCAGCGCAAACACCGGCTGCGAATGGCCCGAGCCGTAAGGCCCTGCCTGTTCCATACGATCGATCAGTTCCAGCGTGGCACCGGAGGCCGACAGGGCACCGTCGATTTTCAGAACGTGATTGGCAACCAGCGTCGGCACATCTTTCTCCGCACGCGTTTCGAAAAAGGCGCGCAGCTTGCCCAGATTGGCGCGATCGACCGTCAGGCCGGCCGCCATGGCGTGTCCGCCCCCCTTGGCCAGCAGCCCCTCATCCACGGCCGCACGCACCATCCTGCCCATGTCGAAGCCCGGAATGGAGCGGCCCGAACCCGTGCCGCGTCCTGACGGATCAAAAGCGATGGCAAAGGCCGGCCGCTTGAACTTTTCCTTGATACGGGCCGCGATCAGCCCGACGATGCCCGCATGCCAGTTCTGGTTGGCAGTAACGATGACGGAGGCGTTTTCGCCGTTCCCGTATTCGGCCAGAACCTCGCCCTCGGCTTCCGCCAGCATGATGGCTTCCATCGCCTGACGCTCACGATTAAGCTCGTCCAGCCGCTCGGCGATGACATCGGCCGCAGGCCCGTCGTCCAGCGTTAGCAGACGGCTTCCGAGCGCAGCGTCGCCGATACGGCCGCCGGCATTGATACGCGGGCCGATCAGAAAACCCAGATGATAGGGCGTGACAGGGCCCGCCAGCCCCGCCTTGCGAAACAGCGCAGCCAGGCCCGCATTGCCCATATGGCGTGCCGCCAGCAGGCCCTTGACCACATAGGCGCGGTTCAGTCCCTTCAGCGGCACGACATCGCAGACCGTCGCCAGCGCCACGATATCAAGCCATGCCAGAAGATCGAGCGACCCTGCCTTGGGATGCTTTCGTTCACGCAGGATCCGCGCCGTGGCCACCAGAACGAGGAAAACGACCCCGGCGGCGCAAAGATGCCCCTGCCCCGACAGATCGTCATCGCGGTTCGGATTGACCAGCGCCAGGCATGGCGGCAGGTCTTCGCCCAGTTGGTGATGGTCGATCACCACAACATCGCAGTTCTCGTCGCGCGCCACGGCGAGCGACTCATGGCTTGTCGAGCCGCAATCGACGGTCACGATCAGTTGCGCGCCATTGTTGATCAGCTGCCGTATGGCAGCCGGATTTGGGCCATAGCCTTCAAAGATACGGTCAGGGATATAGATTTCGCTCGACAGGCCAAAATGATGGAGGAAACGCGACATCAGCGCCGATGAGGATGCGCCATCGACATCGTAATCGCCGAAAATGGCAATCCGCTCCTCGCGGACAACGGCATCGGCCAGACGCGTGGCCGCCTTTTCGCAATCGGTCAGCGTCAGCGGATCAGGCATCAACGATCGAATGGTGGGATCGAGAAAGGCCGGCGCCTCATCCACGCCAACGCCGCGACCAGCCAATACGCGGCAAACAAGTTCAGGAATACCGTGGACCTGCGACATCGCCAAAGCGCGGTTAAGGCCCGCCTGGTCGAGGCGCGCCATCCAACGCTGGTCGCTGACGGATTTTTCCACACCCAGAAAAGCACGTGCAATCGGGTCTGCGGGTTCGGATGCGGTCGGCATGATAGGGCTTGGGCTCATGGGAGCCATCTAGCCTAAATCGAAGGCACCCGACAATGGCCAGACGACGCATCGCAACATGCGGCGAAACGAGCCCGTGAAATAGAAAAACCGCGTCTATCGGAAAGCTGTGCCTGTTAAGGCCTAAAAAAGCCAGACGATGAGGGAGATCACCATCACGAAAAATGCCGGCACCGACAATAGAACCAGAAGCGCCGCCCAGTTGCGCGTGCCCTGAAAATCGTCGTCGCTTTCGCTCCCCTTCCAGCCTTCGAGCAGTCGAATATCGGCAATCCTGTCTGCTGCCGCATCGACGATCAAACGTGACAGGTTTTCCGCCACACCCAATGACATTTCAGAGAGCCTCCCGATTTTTTGATTGAAGTGTTCAATACACCAAAACCAAATACAAAACCAGCCCAAGGGTTTCACGGGTAAGATCTTACCAAAAATAAACTTAATGCAGTTCTGCACGACAAAAAGCGATGCCGCCAAAAGCGGCATCTCATACTTTAGATGCAGACATGCTTTAAGAGTAAAATATCCGTGAGTGAACGGATAAGTCTTAGAAAGCCTTGGGGCGCTCGATACGGATCACCTGCGGTTCACCTGCCAGATATGTGCCGGACTTGATAGCATCAACCGCCTGACGGATGGATTGTTCCGTCGTGGCATGGGTCACGAGGATGATCGTCTTCGAATCCGTTTCCGAACCCTTGGCCCTTTGCACGATGGATTCCAGCGAAATACCGTTATCCGCCATGCGCGTCGCCACATCGGCAAACACACCGGCGCGGTCGAGAACGGTCAGGCGGATGAAATAACCGCCTTCATGGCTCTGCATCTGCGCGCGCGTGTATGGCGCCAGAGAAGCCGCCGGCGTACCGAGCACAGGAACGCGCTGTGTGCCTGGCTGGCTCTTGGCAATGTCGGCAATGTCGCCCAGGACGGCCGAGGCAGTCGCATTGCCGCCGGCGCCGGGGCCAACCATCAGAAGCTCGCCCAGAATGTCGGATTCGATCGCCACCGCATTGGTCACGCCATCCACCTGTGCAATCACGCTGTCATGCGGCACCATCGTCGGGTGTACGCGCTGCTCGATGCCGGTATCGGTGCGCAGCGCCACGCCCAAGAGCTTGATGCGATAACCGAGATCGGCCGCCGCCTGAATATCCTCGATCGAGATGTTGGAAATACCTTCGAGATAGATCTCGTCGGCGGCAATCTGCGTGCCGAAGGCGAGCGTCGTCAGGATGGCCAGCTTGTGTGCCGTGTCATTGCCCTCGATATCGAAGGTCGGATCGGCTTCGGCATAACCGAGACGCTGGGCTTCCTTGAGGCAAGCCTCGAACGACAATCCTTCCTTCTCCATGCGGGTCAGGATGTAATTGCAGGTGCCGTTCATGATGCCGTAGACGCGCGACACGGTGTTGCCGGTCAGCGATTCACGCAGCGCCTTGATGACAGGAATGCCACCGGCAACGGCCGCTTCATAGTTCAGAAGCACGCCCTTGTCTTCCGCCATCACGGCCAGCTCAACGCCGCAACGCGCCAGCAGCGCCTTGTTGGCGGTGACGACATGCAGACCGCGCGCGAGTGCCGCCCGCACCGACTGATCGGCCGCCCCTTCGGCGCCGCCCATCAGCTCGACGAAGACATCGATATCGGCGGAATTCGCCATCTCGACAGCAGAATCGAACCACTGGATGGCAGACAGATCAACACCGCGGTCGCGGCTCTTGTCGCGTGCGCTGACCGCCGTAATCGTAATCGGACGTCCGCATGTCATGGCGAGTTCGTTTGCACGCTCGCCAAGAATGCGCACCAGGGACGAGCCCACGGTGCCAAGACCCGCGATGCCGATTTTGAGGGCGTCTGCCATCTGTCTTTTCCTGATTTTATTTCAAAAAGGCGGGAGTGGCCGAAATCATCCGGCCACGGATAGAAGTTTGCTCAGCGATGCGCGTTGAGCGAGATCACGTTGTGCATGGTCTCGTCGGCGGTCGACATGAACTTCTTGATGTTGCGCGCAGCCTGACGGATGCGGTGCTCGTTTTCGACCAGCGCAAGACGCACATAGTCATCACCCTGCTCGCCGAAACCGATGCCCGGCGCCACGGCCACATCGGCCTTCTCGACCAACAGCTTCGAGAACTCGAGCGAACCGAGATGGCGGAATTTTTCCGGAATCTTGGCCCATGCGAACATGGTCGCAGCCGGCGGCGGCACTTCGAAGCCGGCCTTGCCAAAGGTGTCGACCATCACGTCGCGGCGACGCTTGTAGACATTGCGCACTTCGGCGATGTCGGCGCCATCACCGTTCAGGGCATGGGTCGCGGCCACCTGGATCGGCGTGAACGCACCATAATCCAGATAGGATTTGACCCGCGTCAGCGCGGCGATCAGGCGCTCGTTGCCGACGGCAAAACCCATGCGCCAGCCGGGCATGGAGAAGGTTTTCGACATCGAGGTGAACTCGACGCAGACATCGATCGCGCCCGGCACTTCCAGAACCGACGGCGGCGGCGCCTTTTCGTCGAAATAGATTTCCGAATAGGCAAGGTCGGACAGAACGATCAGCTCATGCTTCTTGGCGAACGCGATCACGTCCTTGTAGAAATCCAGCGAGGCGACATGCGCCGTCGGGTTGGACGGATAGTTGATGATCAGCGCCAGCGGTTTTGGGATCGAATGTTTGACCGCACGCTCGAGCGGCGGAAAGAAACTCTCGTCCGGCTCGACCGACATCGAGCGGATCACACCACCGGCCATCAGGAAGCCGAAAGCGTGGATCGGATAGGTCGGGTTCGGGCAAAGGATGACATCGCCAGGCGCCGTGATGGCCTGCGCCATGTTGGCAAAGCCTTCCTTGGAGCCAAGGGTGGCGACAACCTGCGTATCCGGGTTCAGCTTCACGCCGAAACGACGGGCGTAATAAGCAGCCTGCGCCCTGCGCAGACCCGGAATGCCCTTGGATGACGAATACCGGTGCGTGCGCGGGTCCTGAACCACTTCGCACAGCTTGTCGACGATCGCCTTCGGCGTCGGAAGGTCGGGATTGCCCATGCCGAGATCGATAATGTCCGCGCCACCCGCTCGCGCGCTGGCCTTCAAACGGTTGACCTGTTCGAAGACGTAGGGCGGTAGGCGCCGGACCTTATGAAACTCTTCCATGTCTCTCCCCTTGGAAGGATAAAAGCCTTGAACCGCAACCAATGCGGCTCACATCAGGCTGGAGGCGTGCTTTGCGTCCAAATCGGCGCAAACGCAAGCCTATTTGCCGGAGATTTTAGCGTCCGCGTCGGTTACGTGACCGGTCGCGACGGCCTGCAGTTCGGCAACACGCTGCTGGTATTCTCTTTCCGAGATCGAACCATTGCCCCGCGCGCGCGCCAATGCCGACATCTGGCTTTCCTGGCTGGTATATTCGGCATCGTCGATCTGGGTGTTTGCGGCGGTCAGCTTGCCGTCGAAAGTCGGGTATCCGCCCCCCTGCTTGCGGGCCACCGGACCGGGCGTGACGCTGCGCGCCGGAACCACGGTTGCTGTCGGCGCGGTGTTGGGAATGCCGTCATCCAGCGCAAAGGAATTGCAGCCGGACAGCCCCACCGGAATGGCAATCAGGGCAGCCACGAAAGACAGTCTGCCGAACCCATGCCTCATTTTTTCCATTCCCTGCGTCCACCTTTCATCGAAACGTCTGTTGGCGAACGCCAATCGCTGGACTTGTATTCGCTTTCGAGCGCCATATACAAACGAAAATGGACTTTAATTCAACAGAGACCGGACGGCCAGCGTGAGCGCAAAAAAAGACCAGACCGGCAATACGGAAAACCAGGGTTTTCCCGGGTTTGATCCCGCCTCTGTGGACGCCTATCTGGTCAAGGATCCCCATACGCTTGCGATGAACCTCGCTCGCGCCGCCGAAAATTTCGGCAAGGCCGCGACGGAATGGCTCGGCCCCCGCGAACGCGGCGAGCTTGTGGATACGCTCGATCCGCTCACCGACCTGATCAAGACGCTGTCGAAAGTGGCCGAATACTGGATGGCCGAACCGCAGCGCACGCTCGAAGCGCAGACCCTTCTTCTGTCGAGCTATATGACCATCTGGTCGCGCTCCGTCGCCCGATTTTCCGGCGAAGCGGTGCCGCCGGAACCGGAACTGCCAAAGGACAAACGATTCGCCGACGAGGACTGGAGCAAAAATCCATTCTTCGCGGTGCTGCGGCAGGCCTATGTTGTCACCGCCGCATGGGCCGAACAACTGGTCAAACAGGCGCAGGATCTCGATGAACACACCCGTCACAAGGCCGACTTCTACCTGCGGCAGGTAACGGCGGCGCTCTCCCCCGCCAATTTCGCGCTCACCAACCCGGAAGTGTTTCGCGAAACGGTCGCCTCCAGCGGCATCAATCTCGTGCAGGGCATGCGCCTGCTCGCCGAGGATATCGCCAAGGGCGGCGGCGAGCTGCGCCTGCGCCAGACGGACGAAAGCCGCTATGTCATCGGCAAGGATCTGGCCATCACCTCCGGCAAGGTGGTCGCCCGTAGCGAGATCTGCGAGATCATCCAATACGCACCGACAACCGAAACCGTCTTAAAGCGCCCGCTGCTGATCATTCCGCCATGGATCAACAAGTTCTACATTCTCGACCTCACGCCGCAGAAAAGTTTTGTCCGCTGGTGCGTGGAACAGGGCCATACCGTTTTCATGGTCTCCTGGGTCAACCCGGACGAGCGCCATGCGAAAATGGGCTGGGAAAGCTATATCGACGACGGCATCGATTTTGCGCTGAAGACCGTCCAGACCGCTACCGGCGAACGCGAGATCAACGCCATAGGTTACTGCGTTGGCGGCACGCTGCTGGCGACTGCCCTTGCCCGGAAGACCGAAAAACCAAAAGCCCGACAGCCACGCGTCGTCTCCGCCACATTTCTCGCCGCACAGGTGGATTTCACCCACGCCGGCGACCTGAAAGTGTTCGTGGATGAGGAACAGCTGGTGATCCTCGAAAAACACATGGCCGACGTCGGTTATCTGGCAGGATCGAAAATGGCGACGGCTTTCAACATGCTGCGCGCCTCCGAACTGATCTGGCCCTATGTCGTCAGCAATTACCTCAAAGGTCGAGATCCCCTGCCCTTCGACCTGTTGCACTGGAACGCCGATTCCACCCGCATGACACCGGCCAATCACGCCTATTACCTGCGCAGTTGTTATCTCGACAACGCCTTAAGCCTTGGCAAGATGGAGCTGGCCGGACAGCCGATCTCGCTCTCCGACATCAAAATCCCGGTCTACAGCCTCGCCACCCGCGACGATCACATCGCGCCGGCGAAATCCGTCTTCAAGGGCAGCATGCTCTTCGGCGGCCAAACCGAATTCGTGCTGGCCGCTTCCGGCCATATCGCCGGCGTCGTCAATCCGCCGGAGCGCAAGAAATATCAATACTGGTCCGGTGCACCTCTCTCCGGCACGCTCGATGACTGGCTATCCGCCGCCTATCCGGAAGAAGGCTCATGGTGGCCGCACTGGCAGGCCTGGATTTCCACGCAGGACGACGCCCATGTTCCCGCCCGCCAACCGGGCGGAACCAAGCTGAAACCGCTCGGCGAAGCGCCCGGCACCTACGTCCTCGTCCGTTCCTGAGTTTCCCAGAAAATGCGCTTTGCCTCCCCTCTCGTGCCGGCCACGCTGATCAGCCGTTACAAACGCTTCCTGTTCGACGCCGTACTCGAAGACGGCACCCAAATCACCGGTTCCTGCCCGAACACCGGCTCGATGCGCGGCCTCACAACGCCGGGCTCCCGCGTATGGCTGTCGGAACACGACAGCAAGACCCGCAAATACCGCCACATGTTCGAAATGATCGAGGCGGATGGCACGACGGTCGGCATCAATACCGGCCTGCCCAACAAGCTGGCGGAAGAAGCCATCCTTGCCGGTATCGTGCCCGCGCTTGCCGGTTACGATCTTTTGCGCCGCGAACAGAAATACGGCCTGAAATCGCGCATCGATTTCCTGCTATCGGGCGAAGGCCGGCCGGATTGTTATGTCGAGGTCAAGAACGTGCATTTCATGCGGACACCCGGCCTTGCCGAATTCCCCGACACGGCCACCCAACGCGGCGCCCGCCATCTCGATGAACTCGGGGATATGGCAGAGGCCGGTCATCGCGCCGTGATGCTCTATGTCATCCAGCGCAACGATTGCGATTCCTTGCGCATCTGCGGCGATCTCGACCCCGTCTATGCTAACGCCTTCAAACGTGCGGCATCCCGTGGCGTGGAGGCTTATGCGCTGGCTTGCGAAGTGTCGCCGGAGGAAATCCGCGCGACGAGGCTGATTGCGGTGGAAGAACTTCTCTGAAATCCCGTCACCGCCGACACAAATCCGCCTCCCCTAAATCAAGGTAATGGACGAACCCCGCCTCACTCCTTTATGAACGAAAGGAAATCTCATGAAGGCACGGCAATGGTAAGTTACATCGAAGCGGTCTCCGCCCCCTTGAAGAACACTGGCGCGATCCGGCTGTATACGGCTGAGGATTTCGCCGGCATGCGCAAGGCGTCGCAACTGACCGCCCGTTGCCTCGATGAACTGGCCGCACTCGTCAAGCCGGGCGTCACCACCAATGCGCTCGACCGTTTCATCTTCGAATTCGGCATGGACAACGGCGCGCTGCCGGCCACGCTCGGTTATCGCGGCTACAAATATTCCGTCTGCACCTCGCTCAACCATGTCGTCTGTCACGGCATGCCCGATGACAAGCCGCTGCGCGAGGGCGACATCGTCAATATCGACGTCACCTACATTCTCGATGGCTGGTATGGCGATTCGAGCCGTATGTATCCCGTCGGCCAGATCAAGCGCGCCGCCGAGCGCCTGCTGGAAGTCACCCACGAATGTTTGATGCGCGGCATTGCCGCCGTCCGCCCCGGTGCCCGCATCGGCGCCATCGGTGAAGCCATCCAGACCTATGCCGAAGCGCAGCGCTGCTCCGTCGTGCGCGATTTCTGCGGCCATGGCGTCGGACAGATTTTTCACGATACGCCCAATATCCTGCATTACGGCCGCGCCGATGAAGGCCCGGAAATGCGCGAGGGCATGATTTTCACCATCGAGCCGATGATCAATCTCGGCAAGCCGCATGTGAAGGTTCTGGCCGATGGCTGGACCGCCGTCACCCGCGACCGCTCGCTGTCGGCGCAATACGAACACGCCGTCGGCGTCACCGCCACCGGCTGCGAAATCTTTACGCTGTCGCCGGGCGGCCTCGACCGCCCCGGCCTGCCACCACTACAGGGCTGACATGGCAAAACCTCCCGCCTTCCCCTCGACTGACGGTGAAAATTCCGCGGATGGGGCGGAGGCGGATAAGAATTTTGTTGATGAGCGCGGTTTTTTCGCCGAGCAGGCCGGTCGCCGCGACAATATCAAGAAGGCCATAGAGGACAGCGGCGCCACCGAACCGCCCGCGCATTACATCGGCCATCGCGAGCGTCTGCGTGACAAATATCGCGATCATGGCGATACCTCGCTCGCCGATTATGAAGTTCTGGAACTGCTGCTGTTCCGGTCCATCCCGCGACGCGACACCAAGCCGCTTGCCAAAACCCTGATCGCCCGTTTCGGCAATCTTGCCGGCGTGCTCGGCGCGCCGCTTGGCCTCTTGCAGGAAGTCAAAGGCGTCGGCGAAAACGTCGCGCTGGACCTGAAACTCGTCGCCACCGTCGGCCAGCGTATGCTCAAAAGCGATTTGCGCGAAAAGCAGGTTCTGTCCTCGTGGTCATCGGTCATCAACTATTGCCACGCGGCCATGGCCCATGAAGAGCGCGAGCAGTTCCGCATCCTCTTTCTCGACAAACGCAACGCCCTGATTGCCGACGAGGTGCAGGGCAAGGGTACGGTCGATCACACCCCGGTCTATCCACGCGAAGTGGTGCGCCGCGCGCTGGAACTTTCGGCGACAGCCATGGTTCTCGTCCACAACCATCCGAGTGGCGACCCGACCCCGTCACGCGCCGATATCGACATGACCAAAACGATCATCGATACGGCCAAACCGCTCGGCATCGCGGTGCATGACCACATCATCATCGGCAAGGACGGCCATGCCAGCCTGAAGGGTTTGAGGCTGATCTGAATAAAGCGGTTGCCGGTGGGCCTCGATCCCCCGCCCGGCTTGCAACATGCCTGTCTAAAACACGGTCTTCATCCGAGCGAGATATCGACACGGCGTCACAGTCCTGCGGGTTCACTTACCACGCGCAATCTTCTACTTTTGTTCACCCTTGCCGCAAGGCAGCGACACACTTCGCGAGCCATGCCTTAGAATAAAACAATGTCTTCGAACGTGGTCAAAGCGTCGTCATATCCCCCCGCAAGACGTTCAGAAGCAGAGATGGACCGGCGAGTTCCGGGCACCGGAATTTTGGGCGAAGCGAGCGGATCAAATTCACTCAGCGACTTCGCCTCTATCCCTGCCTTTTGTTCCCCGTACGTAAATTTGAGACCGGTCAAATCCTCGATAAAGCTGAGTGAGCGCTGATACGTTGCATAAATGCCGCCCTCAAAAGGCTGGCGCCCTGCTTTTTCCAATCCGTATGTATCGATCGTTCTCTTTTGGCTCAGAACATATCCAGTGGCGAAAAGTTTCCCATCTTCATCGACGGCAACTACAACTTTCCAGTAGTCCAGAGGATAGGCGATGTTTCGATAGATAGGATCGGCAACGCCAAATACTGGTCCCGTTATGACCTGAACATCGAATTTTTCCCGCGCCCGCTCTTCAAGCACATACAGCTCTAACCCGTGCCAGAGATGGATACTCGGATCCCTATCCTTGTCCTGATTAAAGATTGCGTGCTGCGGTGAGCAATTGGGCCATACGAAAGTGCTGTTGGCACGACGGATCGCCTCGACGGGCGTGTTGCCCCATTCCATATCTTCACGCCGCGTCAGGTGTCCTTTATCGAACTTGTTCTTGTTGTAGCTGTAATAGCTGTCATCGATCTGATGATTGCGATCGATGCGATCATCATACCGCCAGCTTGCCGCCACCCCTGCAAGTTGTGTCCGCATGCCACCGCAGACATTGGCCGCGGAAAAAAAAGCGAGACGCCGATCCTTGTTCATCACGACGCTGAAGCCATTGTAATTCAGCACGCCGGCGGTTTTCTGTTCTGCCGTAAAACGCTGTTTATAGGCGTCGCATAAAGGCGCGATACGCTGTGTCTCAACTACGATCGGCAAATTGACACGAAGATCCCCCTTGCCCAGGAACTCCGGATTATAACCCTTTGTCCAATCCTCGATAGGCTCGACAGAGGCTCGAATTCGTTCCTTTCTCTTTTTCACCGTGGCGCTTTCCAGACCAACAAAGGCCGCCTCGGCAGCCCCACCCTGAGAAACCGAAACGCTGCCGTCGTCATCGATCAGCAGATTGAGCGTGATATGCTTGGCCATGCGGGTCTCCCGGATTTTGGATTGCGTCGAACCTGCTGTGTCTGACAAGGCGGTGGCTGTCGCCGGGGCGGATGATTGCCGCGCAGCAACAGCAAGCGGCCGTGCGCCGGAATGGCCGGCAATCGCCGTTGATGCGCCATCGCTCAAAAGATCAGGCAGGGGCTGCCCCGCCGCAAAAAGCACCGGCAGCCTTGCATCGATCGCCCCGACACCTGTCGACAAGATCGGCGCCACCATCGGATGTCTGGAGATTGCTACATCGGCTCTCAGCGTTTCGACGATACGCGAAACCCGGATGCCTTCATTGGCAATCCATTTGATGCGGTCTTCACCGTCTCGCGTCGGATCGTAATCGCGGCCATCGATTGTTTGCCATCGACCGTCTTTCATCTCCGGCACACCGGAATGATGCAGGGCGACAACCAGCCAATCGTTGTTAAGAACGGCGGATCCGGAAGAACCACCCAGCGTATCGGTCGAGTACCAGAGCACATCCTTGTCGCGCTTGAGCAGCTGGTTTTCGCGCACGCAGACCTGCTTGCGCTCCCCGTTCGGATGCTGGATGATCGTCAGCCATTCCCCCTCCATCGCCTTGCCGCCCTCTCCGAGCAGAGGCAGCCAGCCCAACGATGCGAGCGCCGAGCGTCCAGTCCGATCGCGCTCGGAAACCGCAACCAGCGTAAAATCGAGCGCTTTCGATGTATAAAACAGCTGCTCCGGTTTCAGCGCAAAACTCCAGGGCGTCAGATCGATCCCCATGGCTGATCGTTCAAAAAATGCCTCCGCCTGCGCATGCCGGGCCGCATCAGGCCCGCCCAGAACGTGGTTGTTGGTAATCAGGACGCCGTTGCCGACGAGAAAGCCGCTGCCATAACCGACGGTCGCACCATTGGCATTGCGAAGCACGATCCGCATGATCGTCCGTGCGGCCACCGCGCCTCTTGCCAGATAATTCGCATCCTGCAGTTCGTTACCGGCAATGATGCGCTCGAACGCGGTTTGGGCCGCACTGTCCGAACCATAAAGTTCTCCGAGAAATTTTCGCCGCTGGCGTTTTTCGGCAGGGCTGGCGATTTCGGCCGGCGGTGTTTCCCGCAAATGCGCGGCAAGTGTCTGGAGGTTGCCGCCCAGATCATCGGCGCGTTCCTCCGCCTTGGCGACGGCCTGATCGATATGAAGAGACATGGCTGCCATCCGCTCCCCCCTTTGCGCCTATTTCAGGATCGGTTCCCACCATTCCGACACACAGCGATAGTGATCCTCGTTCACGTCACCGCGAATGAAATCTTTAGAAAGCAGGATTGAAGTCTGACCTGGAAATTTTACGTCGTGATGACGACGCGTCGTCTTGCCCCGCGCATACAAAACCACAAACACAACCATAAGTCGATATCGATTTTGCTTCAGACGACTATATGCGCAGCCGGTGCGTGTAGATACCACACGGCCGCAATGCCGTGCGATACACAGGATGTCGAAAAGGCAGCGCTCACAACCGCGCATGCAACGCTCGAAAACCGTCACCGGTTGTCGAGCGTTGTTGCATCACCCCACCTGCACCAGATGGCCTTCCGAGACTTCGCGATATTCGCGCACCGGCGGCTGGTAATCCATGCCACGCACCGGGCTTTTCAGCTCGTCGTTGGAAATGCCGCGACGAATGCCGCGACGGGCCGGATCCGGCACCGGCACCGCCGACATCAGCTTTTTCGTATAGGGATGCTGCGGATTTTCGAACACGGAGGCACGCGGCCCGATCTCGACGATTTCGCCGAGATACATCACCGCCACCCGGTGGCTGACGCGTTCGACCACGGCCATGTCGTGGGAAATGAACAGGAAGGCGATGTCGAGATTCTGTTGCAGGTCGAGCATCAGATTGCAGACCTGCGCCTTGATCGACACGTCGAGCGCCGACACGCTTTCATCCGCCACGATCACTTTCGGATCGAGCGAAAGCGCGCGAGCAATGGCGATACGCTGGCGCTGGCCACCGGAAAATTCGTGCGGATACCGATCCGCCATGTCGGCTGACAGGCCGACCTTTTCCAGTAGATCCGCCGTCTTTTCCTTCGCCTCTTTCGCCGTCCCCAGCCTGTGCTTGATGAAGGGTTCGGAAATGGCAGAACCGACGCTCATGCGCGGGTTGAGCGACGAGAACGGGTCCTGAAAGATCATCTGCACGCTCTTGCGCAACTGGCGCAGTCCGACCTGATCGAGACGCATCACGTCATAACCGTCGAGCGATACCTCGCCCGATGTCGGCTCGATCAAACGCATGATCGAACGACCGGTCGTTGACTTGCCGCAACCGCTCTCCCCCACCAGCGACAGGGTTTCGCCCTTGAACAGATCGAACGAAACATTCTCTACCGCATGCACCGCGCCGGTCTGGCGCGAAAACAGGCCGGAACGCACCGGGAAGCGGGTGATCAGGTTTTTCACCGCCAGAAGCGGCGTCTTGCCCTTGCCGACCGTATCGGAAAGCTCGATCGGCTCGGCCGCCTCGCCAGTCTTCACGTCGACGATCGGGAAACGTGTCGGGCGCTTGCGTCCTTCCATCGAACCCAGTTTCGGCACGGCCGACAGAAGCGCCCGCGTGTAGGGATGCTGGCCGCGGAGAAAAATGTCTTCGGTGGCACCGGCCTCAACCTGATCGCCCCGGAACATCACGATCGTACGGTCGGCGATTTCGGCGACAACGCCCATGTCGTGGGTGATGAAGAGAACGGACATGCCCTCTTCTTCCTGCAGGATCTTGATGAGGTCGAGGATCTGGCCCTGAATGGTGACGTCGAGCGCGGTTGTCGGTTCGTCGGCGATCAGCAGCTTTGGCTTAGAAGCGAGCGCCATGGCGATCATCACACGCTGACGCATGCCGCCGGAAAACTGGTGCGGATATTCATCGAAACGCGACGAGGCATTGGGAATGCGCACCTTTTCCAGCAGGCGCACGGTCTCGGCACGCGCCTCGGTCTGGTTCATGCCCTTGTGGCGAATGAGAACCTCCGAGATCTGCCGACCGATCGTAAAAATCGGGTTGAGCGAGGTCATCGGTTCCTGAAAGATCATCGCGACATCATTGCCGCGCACGCCGCGCATATCCTTTTCCGAAAGCGCCAGAATGTTCTGACCGTTCAGGAAAACCTCGCCCTCGATCCTGCTCGAACCCTGTGCCAGCAGGCGCATGATCGACAGCGAGGTGACGGATTTGCCCGAACCGCTCTCGCCGACGATGGCGACCGTTTCACCGGCATGCACGTCGAAGGAAATGTCGCGCACGACGGTCTTCCAGCCATCGGCCGTCTTGAACGAGGTGGTAAGATTGCGGACGGACAGGACGGGAGCGTTGGTCATAGGGGCTTCCATGGAGTTGCGAAGGAGGCGGATGGCAGGCCCTTGGCCTCGCGCTCCGCTTCCAGCGCCGCAATCTTGCGGTCGATTTCGGTCCGGTCGGTCAGACCGTGAGGGTTTTGGCGTGTCGGCATGGTCTCTGCGACATGCAGGAAACGTTCACTGGCAACGGCGAGCAGCCGGCGCAGTTCGGCCAAAGGATCGGTGTGATCGTCGGCGCGGATGTCGAACCAGGGGTAATCCTGATCGCGATAGAGAACGAGCGCCGCCGACTGTTTGCCACGCTTGTCGCCGCCCGCCTTTTCACCGGCATCCATGGCATCGAGCAGGCGCTCGGCGAGAGGCTTAGCAGCGCCTTCGCGGTAGACCCGCATGGTCTCTTCGATCACCTGCGGCCCGGCCAGCATGTTGCCGGCAACGGACACACCGTCCTCGACAAGATGCCCGGCCCAGTCGATGCATTTTTTACCGGTGAAAGCGGCGCTGCGTCCCGCAGCGTCAATGAGATGCATCTGCCGCTGCTGGTGGCCGTCATCACGCTGCGTCAGGGCGCTAATGATGGCGTCGGGAGCAAGCCCCTCCGCCATCATTTTCAAGCCATCGGTGCCGTAAAGCGGGCTGACGAAAGCCTGTGTGGCGATCGCGCCAATACGGCCACGGATATGCGGGACGGCGGAGCCGACCGAAAAGAACCGGCTCGCCACGGCGATGCCAAAGTGCCCGCTGTCCGGGTCGCGTACCACGATCGACCACGTCATGGTTCAGCGCCCCACCGCATAGGCCTGCATCAGGCGCGGGGTCGCCGCCGCCTTCAACAGACCGTCCGCCTCGCGCTTGGCGGCCGTCAGGCGGCCGACGCTCCAGGCATCCGACACGGTCACATCGTGTCCGCGCTTGCGCAGGTCACCCAATGCGGCCTCGCCGACATTGGCTTCCACCATGATATTGCCCGGCTGGCTGGTGCGCGGATAGAACGACCCCGGGAAATGCGTGGTGTGGAACAGCGGCATGTCGATGGTCGCCTGCAGGTTCTTGCCATGATGCACATAGCGCAGGAAGAACGGCAGCTGCCACTGGTCCTGCTGATCGCCACCGGGCGTGCCGAAGGCAAGCGTCGGGCGGCCCTGATGCAGCGCCAGCGACGGCGTCAGCGTGGTGCGCGGACGACGGCCCGGCGCCAGCGAGGTCGGCAGGCCTTCCTTCAACCAGAACATCTGCGCACGCGAGTTCAGTGCGAAACCGAGACCCGGCACGATCGGCGAGGATTGCAGCCAGCCGCCGGACGGCGTGGTCGAGACCATGTTGCCCCAGCGGTCGATGACGTCGATATGCACGGTATCGCCGCGCTTTTCCGACAGATGCGCCATGGTCGGCTCATAGACCGCACCCTTGCCGCTGAAACTCGACAGCATGGACATGGTGAGGTCGTACTGGTTCTCGAAACCCGGCAGTTTTCCCGGGCGCAGTTCATAGGATGCTTCCGAGCCGATCAGCTTGCGGCGCTCGTCGTTATAAGCATCCGACAGCAGCGTCTGCATCGGCACCTGCGCGAATTCGGGATCGCCGTAATAGACTTCGCGGTCGGCATAAGCGAGCTTCATCGCCTCGACGACGGTATGCACGAATTCCGGACCGGTCGGGTCCATCGATGCCAGATCGATCTTGGACAGCAGCGCCAGCGACTGCAGGAGAACCGGCCCCTGCCCCCAGCTCGGGGTCTTGGCGACGGTCCAGTCGTGGTAATCGTAGGTCTGCGGCGCTTCGATCGTGGCGCTCCAGCCGGCCATGTCGGCGGCGGTCAGCACGCCCTTGTGTTTGATGCCGCTGGCATCCATCACTTCGGCGGTCTTCAGAAAATCCTCGATCGCTTCGGCGACAAAACCGCGATAGAAGGCGTCGCGCGCCGCATCCACCTGTGCCTCGCGGCCGCTGACGGCTTCGGATTCGCGGATGATGCGCTTCCAGGTTTCGGCCAGAACCGGGTTCTTGAAGTTTTCCAGCGGCTCCGGCGCAGCACCGCCCGGTAGCCAGGTTTCATAGGACGTCGGCCATTCCTTCTGGAAGAATTCGGCCAGCCCCTTGATGGTGGCGGAAACGCGCGGCAGCACCGGATGACCGTGCTCGCAATAATAGATGGCCGGTTCCAGAACTTCGCGCACCGACATCGTGCCGTAGTCACGCAGCATCAACATCCAGCCGTCGAAGGCGCCCGGAATGACGGTCGAAAGCAGGCCGTCGCCGGGGATCAGCTTCAGGCCTTCCGATGTGTAATGCTCGATCGTGGCACCAGCCGGAGCCGGACCCTGCGCGCAGATGACTTCGACCTTGTCCTTCTTGGTCGAATAGATGATCGCCGGCATGTCGCCGCCGGGACCGCAGAGATGCGGCTCGACCACCTGCAGTACGAAGCCTGTGGCAACGGCGGCGTCGAAAGCGTTGCCGCCCTTTTCGAGGATGGCCATGCCGACAGCGGAGGCGATCCAGTGGGTGGAGGTGACGACACCGAACGTGCCGAGGATTTCGGGCCTTGTCGTAAAGTCACTCATATCTGCATTCCTTGCAAAAATTTAGCTTTCGCGCGGGTCGAGCGCATCGCGCAGACCGTCGCCGAGAAGATTGAAACCGATGACGACGAGGAAGATCGCCGCACCCGGCCACATCGCCATCCATGGCGCCTGGCTCAGAAAGTTCTTGGCGACATTGAGCATCGAACCCCAGGAGGGTGCCGGTGCCTGCTGGCCAAGACCGAGGAAGGACAGAGACGCTTCGGCGATGATCGCTGTCGCGACCGTCAGCGTCGCCTGCACGATGATCGGCGCAAAGACGTTGGGCAGGATGTAGCGCGTCATGATGTCGACATGGCCGAGACCGACCGAACGGGCGCCTTCGACATAATCTTCCGTCTTCACCGCCAGAACCTGACCACGCGTCAACCGCACGAAGATCGGCATGGCGGAAAGGCCGATGGCGATCATCGCATTGGTCAGGCTCGGGCCGAGGAAGGCGGCAAGCGCGATTGCGGTGATCAGGAACGGCATGGCCAGCAATGCTTCGGTCACGCGCTGGATGACCTGATCGACCCAGCCGCCGAAATAACCCGACAGCAGGCCAAAAGGCACGCCGATGGCAACGGCGATGGCGACCGACACCACACCCGCCATCAGCGAGGCGCGCGCGCCCCAGATCATGCGGGAGAGGATGTCACGGCCGAGATCGTCGGTGCCAAGCCAGTGTGCTGCCGACGGTGCCTTGCGGATCGCCCCCCAGCTGGTGGCAACCGGATCGGGGATCGGCAGGATCGGTGCCAGAATGGCGAGGATGGCGAAAAAGGCGATGATCACCAGTCCAACCAGCGAACCACGATTGGCCTTCATCTTGCGCCATGCGCGGCTTTTCTCGCGGGGTTTCAGGATCGGGGCGGTCTGTTCGATAACGGTCATAGCGTGGCCCTCAGACGCGGGTTGAGCAGCGCGTAAAGCACATCGGCAAGCAGGTTCATCAGGATGAAGCCGATGGCCGTGCACATGACGATGCCCTGCACCACGGCGTAATCACGGGTGAAGACGGCATCGACGGTCATCTTGCCGAAACCGGGAATGGTGAAAATCTGTTCGGTCAGCACGGCACCGGCCAGAAGTTCGCCGAACAGCAGCGCCGAAAGCGTGATGATCGGCAGAAGCGCGTTGCGGAACGTGTGGCTGAGAATGACCTCGCGCGGCGACAGACCTTTTGCGCGGGCGGTGCGGATATAGTCCGAACTCAGCACGCCGAGCATGGCGGAACGCGTGTGGCGCATCAGCTGAGCGGCCAGCGCCGTCGACAGCACGAAGGCCGGCATGATCATGGTTTTGATCGAGCGCACCGGATCGACAAAGATCGATTCGTAACCGGAGGCCGGCAACCAGCCGAGCTGAACAGAGATCAGTAGGATCAGCATGATGCCGAGCCAGAAGTTTGGAACCGACAGGCCCGACAGCGCCACGATATTGGCAATGTAGTCGAGCGCGCGGTTCTTGTAGACGGCGGCGAGAATGCCGGTCGGAATACCGATCAGCAGGGCAAAGATCATCGCCATCGCGGCAAACTGGATCGTCACCGGCAATTTCTGGCCGATCAGTTCCAGCACCGGCTGGTTGGTTCTGAGCGAAATGCCGAAATCGCCTGTCAGCATGGCTCCGAGCCAGCGGAGATACTGCATGATCACGGGGTCGTTGAGGTGATATTTTTCGCGCAGGAAATCCAGCGTCGCCGGATCGCGCTCTTCACCCGCCATGGCGAGAATGGGGTCGCCGGGCAGAAGTTTCTGCAGCGAAAACACAAAGATCGAAATGATCAACAGTGTCGGGATCGCGACCAGCAGCCGCTTGCCGATATAGACAGGCATGTCATCGCCCTCTTGTAACGTGAGAGACCGCGCGGACGTTGGTGCCCGCGCGGCGATCGTATGTCGGGATTACTTCTTGGAGACGCCTAGCAGGCGCATCATGCCATCCGGCGAAGGCGCAAAGCCTTCGACCTTCTTGGAGATCGCGTATGCATAGGGGTTGTGGCCGAGATAGATGATCGGCATGTCGTCGGCGAGAATGACGCTGGCGGCATCATATTTCTGCTTGCGCACGGCGTCGTCCTGCGAGGTGCGGGCTTCGTCGAGCAGCTTGTCGACTTCCGGGTTGCAATATTTCACGTCGTTGATGCCGCCCTTGCAGGTGACGAACTGGTGAATATTGCCATCCGGGTCGATACGGCCGGACCAGTCGGAGCGCGAAAGCTGATAGTTGCCGGCGGTCTGTTCCGACAGCAGCGTCGCGAACTCGGTCGCCTTCAGCGAGACGTTGAAGCCTGCTTCCGCCACCATCGACTGGATGACCTGCATCGCCTGTGTCTGCGTGGTGTTGTTGGCGTGCTGCAGCTCGATGTCGAGGGTTTCGTAACCCGCTTCCTTCATCAGCTGCTTGGCCTTTTCGACGTCACGCGCCTGCACCGGCAGGTCCTTGTTGAACCAGGGGCTGGTGGACGGGAAAGGCTGATTGCCGGCCAGCGACGTGCCTTCGTAGACGATCTGGCCAAGCGCTTCGCGGTCGATGGCCAGCGAGAATGCCTGACGCAGGCGCTTGTCCTTGCCGAGCGGGTTGTCGGCGCGCGCACCGTTGTTGATGTTGACATACATGGCCATGTAGCCGGGACCGATGACGTCGGCATAGGTCAGGTTCGCGTCATCCTTGACGGACTGTGCGTCGGAGGCGGCGATACGCTCGGCGATGTCGAGATCACCCGAACGCAGGTTGGCGAGCTTTACCGTCGTGTCCGGGATCGGCAGGAAGGTGATCTTGTCGACCTTGATCTTGTCCTTGTCCCAGTAGTCCGCGAATTTTTCGAGAACGATACGGTCCTGCTGGATGCGCTCGACGAACTTGAACGGACCGGCGCAGACCGGCTTGGAACCAAAGTTGGCACCGAGTTCCTTGGCGGCCTTCGGCGCGACGATCATGCCGGCGCGGTCGGTCAGCTGGGCAAGCAGCGTCACGTCAGGCGATTTCAGGGTGAATTTTACTTCGAGCGGACCGGAGGCCTCGACCTTGGCAACGGAGGAAAGCTCGCTCTTGCGGCGCGATTCCGGCAGCGTCATGTTGCGTTCGATAGTGGCGACAACGGCAGCGGCATCAAGGGTTTCGCCATCGTGGAACTTCACGCCGTCGCGGATCTTCATCGTCAGAACCTTGCCCTCTTCGGACCAGGCCCATTCGGTCGCCAGCTGCGGCACGATCTTCATGTTCTGATCGATATCGACCAGCTTGTCGCACATCGAGGTATAAACGATGCGGCCGACGAAGGTACGCGACTGCGCCGGATCGAGAACGTCGGCATCGTCGTTGAGACCGATGCGCAGTTCGGACGCCATGGCCGGTGCGGCCAGAAAAGCGCTGGCCAGCAGCGCCGAAGTCAGGGTGGCAAATTTCTTCATATTCGTTCCTCTGGTCTGATTTGACACTGTTTTTGGCATTGTTCTTGTTGGCCGCCCGAAAAGGCGCGGCAGGTATTTTTGAAAAACTCAGGATGCAGCGCTGAGCTGATCTCCTTCGTCATCGAGAGCTTCAAGTGCCGCGATCTCCGCATCCGTCATGCCCGCCGCATCCATCGAGGTCGCGCGGATCAGACGCTCCTGGTGCATCAGCAGATGCTGGCGCATCGCCTCGCTCGCCTTGCGCGGATCACGCGCCGCGATCGCATCGACAATGGCGTGGTGCTGCAGATAGGAGGCGCGCGCATTCTTGCCGACACGGCGGGCGCGTTCACGGATCGACTGCCAGGCTTCATCCTGGCGGATGCGGTTGACGACATCGAAGATCGACAGAAACAGCTGGTTGCCGGCACTCTGGGCGATCTGCCGGTGCAGCGCGCCATCCCACAGCTCCTTGGCATCCGCATCCGTGCTCTGACCGATTTTTTCCGCCAGCGCCCGCATACGCTCGACCTCGTCCGGCTTGGCGCGCATCGCCGCCAGCTGTGCCAGTTGCGGCTCGATGCGCAGCCGCACTTCCATGATCTCCAGCATGTCCGTTCCGGCCACCAGAGCCTCGACATGATTGCTCCAGCCATCCGGCTTTTCGCCGACAAAGGTCCCCGCCCCCTGACGACGCCAGATCAGGCCCTCGGATTCCAGCACTTCCAGCGCTCGGCGAACCGAACGCCGACCGACGCCCAGCGTTTCCGACAGCGCACGCTCGGTCGGCAGCTTGCCATCCGCCAGCTCACCACCGGCGATCAGCGCCCGCAGGCGCCCAAGGGCATAGGCCGAATTGTCGTGGGATGCTTCGCTCACTGCCGGACCAATGTCTGAACCAATCTTGAATTGGTCCCAGACAAATGCATTTCGCACAGCGCGTCAAGCTAGTTTTTGATCATTTTTTCGCATTGCACAAATGGTGTGCAGGTGCGTAAAAAATCTCGCAAACCGCAATTAATCCGTTAGAAAATTACGGTAGTAATTGCGACAATTGGTCGCCATATTGCGCATTCGACCGAGCACACAAAGCCGGAGCTTTTTATGAATCATTATGATCTGATCGTCGTCGGCAGTGGCCCCGCAGGCCGCCGCGCAGCCATTCAGGCTGCCAAGCTGGACAAAAAAGTCCTTGTCATCGAACAGGGCAAACGCGTTGGCGGCGTTTCCGTCCACACCGGCACCATCCCATCGAAAACATTGCGCGAAACCGCCCTCAATCTGTCCGGCTGGCGTGAGCGCGGCTTTTACGGCCTCTCCTACCGCGTCAAGCAGGAGATCAGCGCCGAGGACCTGCGCCGCCGCCTGCTGATCACGCTCGACCATGAAGTCGAAGTGTTGGAGCACCAGTTTTCCCGCAACCGTGTCCAGCTCATGCGCGGCAAGGCAACCTTCGTCTCCAAGGACACGCTGGCGATCGAGAAGGAAGACGGCGAAATCCTGCACGTACAAGGCAACAGCATTCTGCTCGCCGTCGGCACCAAACCGTTCCGCCCGGATTACATCCCCTTCGACAACAAGACCGTACTCGACAGCGACGAACTGCTGGACATCGCACAGCTGCCACGCTCCATGGTCGTGATCGGTGCCGGCGTCATCGGCATCGAATATGCCACGATCTTTTCCGCGCTGGATACAGCCGTCACCGTCATCGATCCGAAATCGACCATGCTCGATTTCATCGACAAGGAAATCGTTGAGGACTTCACCTACCAGCTGCGTGACCGCAACATGAAGCTGCTGCTCGGCCAGAAGGCGGAAAAGGTCGAACGACTGCCCGATGGCAAGGTCAGCGTCACCGTCGACACCGGTCGCCGGATCATCGCCGACATGGTTCTGTTTGCCGCCGGCCGCATGGGCGCAACCGACAGCCTCAACCTCAAGGCCGCCGGCCTTGAAGCCGACAGCCGTGGCCGCCTCAAGGTCAACCCGGAAACCTTTGAAACCTCCGTGCCCGGCATCTTTGCCGCCGGTGATGTCGTCGGCTTCCCGAGCCTCGCCTCCACCTCCATGGAACAGGGCCGCATCGCCGCCCGCGTCGCCGTCGGCGCCATGACCAAGGAACCGCAGAAATATTTCCCCTACGGTATCTATGCCGTGCCGGAAATTTCCACCTGCGGCCTGACCGAAGAGGAAATGAAGGAACGCGGCATTCCTTACGAATGCGGCATTGCCCGTTTCCGCGAAACCTCGCGCGGCCACATCATGGGCCTCGACAACGGCATGCTGAAGCTGATCTTTTCGCTGAAGACCCGCCGCCTGCTCGGCGTCCACATCATCGGTGAAACGGCCACCGAACTGGTTCACATCGGCCAGGCAGTGCTCAACCTCAAAGGCACGGTCGAGTACTTTGTCGAGAACACGTTCAACTATCCGACGCTCGCCGAAGCCTACAAGATCGCCGGCCTCGACGCCTGGAACCGCATGGGTCCGGCGGTTCCGAAGGACGACACGGTTGCCGGCCAGTCAGCTGAAAAGGTGACAGCGGCCGAAACCACCGAGCCGGCAAAGAAAAAAGCCGCCGCCAAGTGAGGCGTCCGCTCGGCAAGGAACGGCCGCGTTTTGGCCAGCGCCATCCGGTGCTGGCCTATTTCGCCACGATCACCGCCATCGCCGTCTTCGCCCTGTTTCCGCTGATCTCGGCAATCACCAGCATCTGGATTGCCGATGCGGCCGGCTGCCGGGTCGATGAAGCCGGCAGCTATCCCTGCATGCTGTTCGGCACCGATATCGGCGAGCTCCTGGCCTTCCTGTTCATCCTGGGCTGGCTGGGCATGGCGACCGTGCCGCTCGGCTTTCTGGGTTTTCTCGCCTGGACCGGCTTCGTCATCGTCCGCATCATCCGCAAGCGGCGACGGCAGGCCCAGCAGCAAGTGCAGCAGTAAACGCCAAACGAAAAAGCCGCCTTCGAAACGAAGCGGCTTTTTTTTTGCATAGAGCAGATACAAAAATGGCCCCTTGCGGGGCCATTTTCGCAAATTTGTCGTCGCGATTAACGCGAGTAGAATTCGACGACGAGCGACGGTTCCATGATGACCGGGTACGGTACATCTGAAAGCGACGGTACGCGGGCGAAGGTGGCAACCATCTTGTTGTGGTCGACTTCGACGTAGTCCGGAACGTCGCGCTCAGCGAGCGAAACGGCTTCGAGAACCGTTACGAGCTGCTTCGACTTCTGGCGAACTTCGATAACGTCGCCGGCCTTGCAACGGTAGGAACCGATGTTGACGCGAACGCCGTTGACCGTGACGTGGCCGTGGTTGACGAACTGACGGGCAGCAAAGACCGTCGGAACGAACTTGGCGCGGTATACGATCGCGTCCAGACGCGATTCCAGCAGACCGATCAGGTTTTCACCGGTGTCGCCCTTGCGGCGGTTGGCTTCTTCGTAGATCGCGCGGAACTGCTTCTCGCGGATGTCGCCGTAGTAGCCCTTCAGCTTCTGCTTGGCGCGCAGCTGCACACCGAAGTCCGAGAGCTTGCCCTTGCGGCGCTGGCCGTGCTGGCCCGGGCCGTATTCGCGGCGGTTAACCGGGGACTTCGGACGGCCCCAGATGTTTTCGCCCATACGGCGGTCAATTTTGTACTTGGACGATTCGCGCTTGCTCATCGCATTTCCTTTCGGATGGTTGCACCGGTTTGTTGCCAGACCGGATGAAGGAAACACGCCCTCCTCTGAACCTCGTTTTGGAAGTTCTGACAGGCTTCTCACGAAAGCGATCGGAGAGTGCCACGGGACATGTCAATAAAACACCGGGCATTTCGGCCCGGCGTTGGCGCGGTGATTACGGACATGTCATCAAAATGTCAACAGGCCGGCATTGAAAACCCGTGTGTCGCCGACCATTCTTAACGCGGGATCCGGGCCCCTCTGGCGTATACCGGACAATACGTGATGTCGGATCCCCTTTAAAGCCAACCTCGTCCGGATAAGGTTGACTGATGGATCTCCTCTACATGGATTTTCTCGGCACGCCCACATGGATGTGGGCGATCTTCATTTCGCTCGTTCTGAGCCTTCTCGCTCTCGATCTCGGTGTTCTCCATAAGGAGAGCAAGGAAATCGGCGTGAAGGAAAGCATGCTGATGTCGGCGTTCTACATCGCCATCGGCATCGCCTTCGGCGGCTGGATCTGGTTCCAGCAGGGCCAGCAGCCCGCCGTCGAATACCTCACCGGTTTCGTCGTCGAAAAAAGCCTCGCGATGGACAACATCTTCATCATCGCGATGATCTTCTCTTACTTCGCCATTCCCCGCCTCTACCAGCACCGGGTTCTGCTCTGGGGCATCTTGGGCGTCATCGTGCTGCGCGGCATCATGATCGCCGGCGGCTCGATGATCGTCGAGAACTTCAGCTGGGTTCTTTATCTCTTTGCCGCATTCCTGGTTTTCACCGGTATCAAGATGCTGGTGTCGTCGGATCATGACGAAAGCGATATCGGCAACAATGCCATGCTGAAATTCCTGCGCCGCCGCCTGCCGGTGACGAAGGAACTGCATGGCGAGCGCTTCTTCGTCAAACAGGAAGACGACAAGACCGGCAGGCTGAAGACGTTTGTGACGCCGCTCTTCCTGGCGCTGATCATGGTGGAACTGGCCGACCTCGTTTTCGCGGTCGATTCCATCCCGGCGATCTTTGCCATCACCACCGATCCGTTCCTGGTCTACACCTCAAACATCTTTGCGATCCTCGGCCTGCGTGCGCTCTATTTCGCGCTGGCCGCCCTGATGCACCGTTTCGCTTATCTGAAATATTCGCTGGCGGCTGTGCTGATCTTCGTCGGCTCCAAGATTTTCGTGGCCGACCTGCTCGGCATTTCAAAAATCCCGCCGTCGATCTCGCTCGGCGTCACCGTATCAATCCTTGCGGCCGGCATTATCGGCTCGCTCTGGGCAACCAGAAACGAAAAGCAGGAAGCATAAGGGCAGCCGCATTCGCCCCTGCATGAACCAGCACGCCCCGGCTTCTCCTGCCGGGGCGTTTTTTTGATAAGAAAAGCCCCGCGCCAAAACACTTACCCTTTGTTAAGTGCATAAGAAGGTGCTGATTGAACGCCTCAGGCGGCCTCCCATTTTGATATGAGGAGGAAATCAACATGCCCAAACATAAAACAACCGAAAGCTGGACGGCACCGCTCCATATCGAAGATCCCGACACCGGTGAGGAAGCCACGGTCGGCAATGCCGAACAGGCAAAGGATATGCTCGACCATGCATGGCCCGCCTATCACGGCAGCCAGTTCGAACGGGCGGAACATGCCTGCGAGGAAGCCCTGAACGGCCACGCCCCACCGGAGGAAGCACGCCGCGCCTTCATTGCCGCAGCCGTCGAGGCGCATCTGCACCTGCATTCGTAACAGGAAACGGCCTTATTCAGCCGCGATCTTGGCGTCGTCGCCATCCGGCGCTTCGGCGCTGCCGGGCGCCGTCTCGGCCTGCAGGTCCGGGAAGGCGACGATACGCTTGCCGGTAAAATCGGCATGCACGACGATCAGCCCCTGCTCCTCGAAATAACCGAGAAGACGACGGGCACGACGCGCCGAATGGGTGCCATAAGCGCGGGCAATACGCGCGTCGGACGGGCAAGCTTCGCCACCGAGCGCCGCCTTTGCCATCATCAGGAATACGCCCTGAAGATCGTCGGACACCCCGTTAGACAAGGACAATACGGTCGCCCACGCATCGCTTGCCGCCATCGTCGCATCGACGCCCGAGCGCGCAATCGCCGTGCGGCGACGGAAATCGCTGAGCGAGATCGGCGCCCCCGGCAGACGGCGCATGCGCGCACGCACCAGAAAGTCCTGATAAAGCACGGCATCGGTGCGATAGGCCGATTGCGGATCGTCGAGAATTTCCGACATCACCGCCATCAGGCGCTCTTCCCGCTCCTCTTCCGACAGTTCCGGCACGGGCACACGCGGCTCGGACGGCGCCGGCTGCATGATTGCCGGTGTCGAGCGCGAAAGTTCGGCCAGAATATCTGTGGTCGGACGCGGTGTCGGCGTCGGACGGCGCACGGCCGTCAGCGGGCGCGCAAATTCTTCCGGGTCCGGCGTAAAGATCAGGTCTTCGACATCCTGCGGCGCATCCGGCAGCGGCATCAGTTTCGGGCTGGACGAACGCGCCGATGTTTCCACCGCGCCGATGACGATCGGCAGCGGACGACGCGACAAAGCCGGGCCGAGGGCCACAAAGTTGCCGCGCTTCAGGTCACGGAACATTTCCGCCTGACGACGATCCATGCCGAGCAGATCGGCAGCGCGCGCCATGTCGATATCGAGAAAGGTACGGCCCATCAAAAAGTTCGAGGCTTCGGCCGCGACGTTCTTGGCCAATTTCGCCAGACGCTGCGTGGCAATCACGCCGGCCAGACCACGCTTACGGCCACGGCACATCAGGTTGGTCATCGCGCCGAGCGACATTTTTCGCGCATCTTCGGAGACATCGCCGCCGACCGAGGGCGCAAACATCTGTGCCTCATCGACCACGACAAGCACCGGATACCAGAAATCGCGATCCGCATCGAACAGGCCGTTCAGGAAGGCGGCGGCGGCGCGCATCTGCTCTTCGAGATCAAGCCCTTCGAGCGTCAGAACGCAGGAGACGCGGTTCCTGCGGATGCGGTTGGCAATGCCGGCAAGCTCGGCTTCCGTGCGCTCGCCATCCACGACGACATGGCCGAACTTGTCGGAAAGCGTAACGAAATCGCCTTCGGGATCGATGACGACCTGCTGCACCCAGGGTGCTGACTGTTCCAGCAGACGGCGCAGAAGATGCGACTTTCCGGAACCGGAATTGCCCTGCACGAGAAGACGTGTCGCCAGCAGCTCTTCGATATCGAGCTTGGCGGCGTCCCCTCCTGCCAGATTCCCCATATCGATGCCGACCTGCAATGCACTGCCCTCGTCTGAAATGCTAATCAGTTGATATCATTGAAGCCGCACCCATTCGGCGCTCTTTGGCGCGCATGCGACTCCCGCCCTATAACAGAGATCGGGATTCGTTTCGCGGTGCAAGAGACGAAATGCACAGTCTTTGCTTTTGATGGATATCAGGCCGCCGCCCGCTTGAAGCCAAGCGACAGAAGCCCCGCCCCGATCATCAGCGAACCACCGGTGCGATTGACGATTGTCTGGACCCTTGGCTTGCGGATCGTATCGCGTGCCATGGATGCCAAAAGACCATAAAGCGCGGCATTGATCGTTGCCAGGATGAGGAACGTCACTTCGAAGACGGTCATCTGGAAGAACAGCGGCTTTGTCAGGTCAAGAAACTGCGGCAGGAAGGCAACGAAAAACACGATGCTTTTCGGATTGAGCGCGGTGACGGCATAGGTATGGAGAAACACGCGCAGCGGCCGGACGGCTGGAGCATCGGCCTCACTCTCCTCGGCCACCTGTCCTGCCACTGGCGCCCGCCATAACTTGATGCCGAGATAGATCAGATAGGCGGCACCAACCCATTTTAAGACTGTAAACAGCAAGGCGGAGGTGGCGAGAAGCGCGCCAAGCCCCAGCATGGAAGCCGTCATCGCGGTAAAATCGCCAAGTGCCACGCCCGCCACCGTCGCACTTGCCACCTTGCGACCATGGCTGAGCGAATAGGAAATGACCAGCAGGATCGTCGGGCCGGGAATGGCCAGAAGAACGGCGGATGCGGCCACAAAGGCCAGCCAATGTTCGAGCGACATGGAAATCTCCTCCCCTGATCAGCTGAGCAAGCCATGGAATTTTCGGGCTGGCAAGCCACCTCGAAGATCAAGCGGCTTCGTCGTCCAATCGCCGTATCGTCGGCTGTTCCCGGTCCATTGCCTGCGCCAGATCGTAGTTGGCCTGCATGGCCAGCCACGCACGCGCCGTACTGGCCCCAGCCCTTTCCAGACGCACCGCCAGATCGGGACTGACTGCAGCCCGGCCATTCAGCACCCGCGACAGCGCAACACGCGACATTCCGAGCCGCTCAGCCGCCTCCGTCACCGAAAGTCGAAGCGGGCCAAGGACATCTTCACGCAGGAGTTCGCCGGGATGTGGGGGCAATTTCATCATGTGGCGCTCCTTCAATGGTAGTCCTGATAGTCAACGAGTTCGACATCCGTGCCGATAAAACGAAATGTCACACGCCAATTGCCATTCACCCAGACCGACCAATAGCCCTGAAGATTTCCTTTAAGCGAATGCAGTCCGAAACCGGGCAAATTCAATTCGGCAGGAATTGTTGCGACATCCAGCAAGCCGAGGATACGCGCGAGCTTTCTGGCATGGGCAACCTGAATGCCTCTGGTCGTGCCAGATTTATAAAAGGCCTCCAAACCCTCATGCCGAAAGCTCACGATCATGCGCAACCGTATCGCATAAAGATACACACGGCAATATTATCGGCGCCACTGGTAGAGCATATCCGGTTCGCGCTCGTCATTGTCGGCACCATCTGTTTCCCGCCGCGCGAGAAAGCCATGTGCCTCATAGAAACGCCGCGCCCCGACATTGCGCTGAAACGTCCAAAGGCTCAGCACGCAATGCGCGGATTTTGCTTGATCCAGCAGGCGCGCACCGATCCCCTGTCCTTGTGCGTGCGGAAGGACGTAAAGCTGCTCGATCCAGTTCTCACGAAAGGCGATGACGCCGATAAGGTCGTCCTGCCGCGCGACGCCCCAGATGACGCAGTTCGCAAACAGATAGCCCGACCAGAAAGCCAGGTCTTCTTCGGGACTGTGACGGCCTGCAAGCCAGGGAAGCCGCGCGTCGAATGCGTTGCGAAACACACTCGACGCGTCAGCCATATCCTTCGACGCCAGTTGACGACAGGTCAGCTCGCCGCTCACGGGCCGGCCCTCCATTGCAGAAACCGGGCCTGAAGGGCGCGATCGACCTCAGGCACGATCTCGGGGGCACCGATATCCCGACGCATGTGGTTGTTCAGATCATCGATTTTGTTTGCACCCCACGGCGCCTTCCGCCGCAGCGATGCACCAATCAACCCCTTCACGATGGCCCAGGGACCGTGGCGTTGCCACAAAGCTTCCAGCTGGACGTCGAGAACATCATCAACCCTTAATTGTAATTCACGCATAGCTTTTCCGTCCCGGCGCTGCCAAGCGACCAGGTCCTTTCGAAGTCGGCGACGCGCGCGGAAATGCGGACGGCGAAAGGCGCCGAACGGATGAGCCGGTTACGTCAGATTATTGAGAAATAGATGCCGGAAGGCGGATTTCGGGCGTTATCAGCCCTTGAATGCCACGCGAAGCATATGACGCGGGCCATTGCCGCGCATGGTTCGGGTGGATCCGCCATGAAGGCGATCGTGTGCAAAATGAGCAGTCATGTAGCGCCTCCTTCTTATTGAGTTGCGGATGCCGGGACCATGGCACGAGCTTTTTGCTCGCGCAAGTCCCTTCAATCGAAAATTGCATTCAACGAAAAATATGTTGCTCCATCGCAACACCAGCCCATCCGACAGCGTCATCAATTGGTACGAAGGCCAAAACCCTGCATCAGACGCCGCGTGGCAAAATCCGGATTGCCGGAGGTGAAAACGGCAAAGTCAAAATCTTCCGGATGCTCTGCCCCATCCACCAGCGGCACTTTTCGACGCGCCTGCCGGGCAATCGCCTCGGCCGGATCGAGCCAGTCCACCGGCCATGGCGCCAGTCGCCGAAACAGATTGGCCATGAAGGGATAATGCGTGCAGGCGAGAACGACGATATCGGTCTTCTTGCCGTCCATCTCCACGAAACACGGCGCGATTTCGGCGCGGATTTCTTCGTCGGACAGCATATCGCCGCGAATATAGGCTTCGGCCATACGGGCAAGGTTTTGCGAGCCGACCAGCCGCACATGGCATTGCGTGGCAAAGGACTGGATGAGATCGCGCGTATAGGCGCGCTTGACCGTTCCCGGCGTCGCCAGCACCGACACGAGACCTGAGCGCGTCCGCTCCGCCGCCGGTTTGATCGCCGGCACGGTGCCGACAAACGTCATGTCGGGGAATTTTTCACGCAGCGCCGCGCCCGCCAGCGTAAACGCCGTGTTGCAGGCGATGATGCAAACCTCGGGGCGATAATCGGCCAACAGCCTTTCGAACAGCGAGAGAATGCGCGCGGTCAGCGCCTCCTCCTCCCAGCCGCCATAGGGAAAACCGGCATCGTCGGCGACATAGATGAAGCCGCGTTCCGGCATCAGCACACGCGCCTCGCGCAGCACGGTCAGCCCGCCAATGCCCGAATCGAACACCAGCACCGGCCGCGAAACATTATTCGCCGTCATTCCCCTCGATCTCCGTCCCGTCGACCTTTTCCGCCTTCTGCTGCCGCGGCACGACCTTTTTCGGCCACTGCCGCGGAAACCGGTCCAGCGAGTTGATCACGCCACGAAACACGCTGATCTCCTGCTCGGTAAAGGCACGGCGTGTCAGCACCGCACGCAGATTGTCGATCATTCTCGGCTTTTTCGCGGGCGGATGAAAATAATTGCGGGCGTCCAGCGCCTCTTCCAGATGTTCGAACATGCCAAAAACCTGTTCCTTCGTGGACGGGTTTTGATCAAGCGCATCAAACAGCGTTTCTGCATGATCCTCCATGCCGCACTTCATCCACTCATAGGACATCAGCAGCACGGCCTGGGCGATATTGAGCGAGGCAAAGGCGGGATTGACCGGAAAGGTGACGATCTCGTCGGCCAGCGCCACTTCCTCATTGGTCAGGCCCCAGCGTTCGCGACCGAACAGGATTCCGGTCTTTTCACCACCCTTGAATTTCTGCTGCAGCGTCTGGCAGGCGACCACCGGCGAACGCACCGGCTTGAAACCATAGCGTTCGCGCGCCGTCGTGGCGTAAACGAAATTGAGATCGACGATCGCCTCTTCCAGCGTCTCGTAAACCTTGGTGCCGTCGATGACGTGATCGGCCTTGGAGGCAGCGGAACGCGCCTTTTCGTTCGGCCAGCCATCGCGTGGATTGACGAGACGCAGTTCGGCCAGCCCGAAATTGGCCATGGCGCGCGCCACCATGCCGATGTTTTCGCCAAGCTGCGGTTCGACGAGAATGATGGCGGGGCCTTCGGCGATCAGGACGCGTTCGCTATTGGTGCCAGACATGGATGCTTCCGGTTCTTCTTATAAAATGGTCAGCCGGCAATAGCGCGCATGCGCATGCGCTTCAAGCATTGCGTCTTAATGGACGGACAGGCGGATGACTTACCCTGTCACTGGCCCTTGGCCAGTTCCTGCATTTCCGCATAGACGCTGTCGCTCTCGTCATCCTCGTAACGATGGATATCGTCGATGACCGGATGACCGTCCTCGGTGATCACGTCGAAATGCACTTTCTCGACGGAATTCTTGATCTCGTCGTCATCCATGCAGGTCCAGAACTTGAAGCTGACGCCGACGTCGGTGGCGCCGTCCTTGCCCGGCGCCTCTTCCACCTTCAGATCCTGCAGCGGACAACCATCCTGCGAATTGGTGATGACGTCATACCCGAAGGGATCGCCCGGCTGGCCGTTTTCCGTGTCATAGGCCGGATGTTTTGCCGCCTCGTGATAGGCCGCCTGAAACCGCTTGCTGAACAGTTTCGAAAGCGGCTCGGCATCGAAGATGAACTTCCAGTCGCTCTCCGCGCTTTTCCAGTTTTCGGAGGTGATTCGCATCACTTCCTTCACCGGATCGGTTGCCTCCGCGGCGTGGGAAACAGAGGCTGCGACAGAGAAAAGCAGCGCGAACGAAAGGGTGCGCATCAAAATCAGTCCTTGAGGTGAAAGCGTCGTGCCGACCTTAATCGCCAACCATATTTTGGCAATGACAATCATTGAAGAGATCATCGCCCAAACTCTTTGCGTCACGTCAATGCGATGATATAGCGCATGCGCAAAGACCGTTTTTCCATCCGGGTGTGGCTGTTTTTCAACGGCCGTTCCCTCCAATCTCTCGAATGAGGCAGATACATGAAAAAGATCAAGGTCGCCAATCCCGTTGCAGATCTCGACGGCGATGAAATGACGCGCATCATCTGGCAGTTTATCAAGGATAAGCTGATCCACCCGTATCTGGACCTTGAAATCGACTATTACGACCTCTCGGTCGAAAACCGCGACGCCACCAACGACCAGGTGACCGTCGATGCCGCCAACGCCATCAAGAAGCACGGCGTCGGCATCAAGTGCGCCACCATCACGCCGGACGAAGCCCGCGTCGAAGAATTCAAGCTGAAGAAGATGTGGAAGAGCCCGAACGGCACGATCCGCAACATCCTCGGCGGCGTCATCTTCCGCGAGCCGATCATCATGCAGAACGTACCGCGTCTGGTTCCGGGCTGGACCCAGCCGATCATCGTCGGCCGTCATGCCTTCGGCGACCAGTACCGCGCCACCGACTTCAAGTTCCCGGGCAAGGGCAAGCTGTCGATCAAGTTCGTCGGCGACGATGGCCAGACGATCGAACACGACGTCTACGACGCGCCGTCCGCGGGCGTTGCCATGGCCATGTATAACCTCGACGAGTCGATCATCGATTTCGCGCGCGCCTCGTTCAACTACGCCCTGCAGCGCGGCGTTCCCTGCTACCTGTCGACCAAGAACACCATCCTCAAGGCCTATGACGGCCGCTTCAAGGATCTGTTCCAGGACGTGTTCGACAAGGAATTCAAGGCTCAGTACGAAGAGAAGAAGATCTGGTACGAACACCGTCTGATCGACGACATGGTTGCCTCGGCCCTGAAATGGTCCGGCGGTTACGTCTGGGCCTGCAAGAACTATGATGGCGACGTTCAGTCCGATATCGTTGCCCAGGGCTTTGGTTCGCTTGGCCTGATGACCTCGGTCCTGATGACGCCGGATGGCAAGACCGTCGAAGCGGAAGCGGCCCACGGCACCGTGACCCGTCACTATCGCCAGCACCAGAAGGGTCAGGAAACCTCGACCAACTCGATCGCCTCGATCTTCGCCTGGACCCGTGGTCTCGCCCACCGCGCCAAGCTGGACGACAATGCCGAACTGGCCAAGTTCGCAGCGACCCTCGAAAAGGTCTGCATCGACACGGTCGAAGCCGGCTTCATGACCAAGGACCTGGCGCTGCTCATCGGCCCGGATCAGCCGTGGCTCTCCACCACCGCCTTCCTCGACAAGATCGACGAAAATCTTCAGAAGGCCATGGCGTAAGTCCTGGATTTCGGTCTAGATTTGAACGGCGGGGTTTTTACCCCGCCGTTTTCTTTTGCGCCGGAGGGAGCCCATGTCCAGCAAACCGATCGAGATCCGTCCTCTGGTGCAGTCTGACCGCGCGGGCTGGGAACCGCTGTTCGAAGCTTATCTGCGCTTCTACGAGTCGGAGCTCCCCAAGGAGCAATACGACATCACCTGGGAGCGCTTTCATGACGAGGCCGAGCCGATGCACGTTCTCGGCGCGTTTGATGACGGCAAGCTGGTCGGCATCGTACATGCCATCTTCCACCGCTCCACATGGCTGCCAGATACGACCTGCTACCTTCAGGATCTTTATGTCGATGGCAGTCAGCGTGGCCGCGGCGTCGGCGAGGCGCTGATCGAAAAGGTGGCGCTGCTCGCGCGCGACAAGAATGCCGGTCGTCTCTACTGGCTGACGCAGGAAGACAACGCCACCGCGCGTCGGCTCTATGACCGCGTGGCGGTGGCCCCCGGCTTCATCCAGTATCGCAAGCCGCTGTGATATCGTGCGCCGCGCCTGTGGGCGACACATGCGCGCCATACTCCCGTAAGACATTCTCTTGAAAAGCGTGTTCGGAGGAAAAGCGAATGGCCGATAAAATCCTGTTCTATACCCATCCGATGTCGCGCGGCCGTATCGTGCGCTGGATGCTGGAAGAAGTCGGCGCGCCCTATCAGGCCGAAATCATGCAGTTCGGCACCACGATGAAGGATCCCGAATACAAGGCCGTCAATCCGATGGGCAAGGTACCGGCCATCGTCCATGGCAAGGCCGTGGTGACCGAATGCGCGGCCATCTGCGCCTATCTCGCCGACGCCTTTCCGGAAGCCAATCTGGCGCCACCGATGAAGGAACGCGGCGATTATTACCGCTGGATGTTTTTTGCCGCCGGCCCGCTGGAAGCGGCCGTCACCAACAGGACACTCGGCGTGGAAGTTGCCAAAGACCGCGAGCGCATGGTCGGTTACGGCAATTATGCCGAGGTGATGTCGACGCTCGAACGTGCCGTCGGCGGCCATGACTTTATCGGCGGATATCGTTTTTCGGCGGCGGATGTTTACGTCGGTTCGCAGATCGCCTGGGGCCTGCAATTCGGCACGATCGAAAAACGGCAGGCCTTTGTCGATTATGTCGCCCGCCTGTCGGAACGCCCGGCCTACAAGCGCGCAACCGAAATCGACGACGCGCTGGTGCGTGAGATCAAGGCGGCAGGCTGATTTCTCCCCGGACTGAACCGGCACGGAACGAGCGTTATCGCCGAAGTCTGTGCCCCCTTTTTCGCTGCGTGAGGCCGCTGGCTCTGCCGTGATTGCGGGCTCCTTGTCATTCCGCTCCCCTCCGTCATCTGGGCCTCTTCTTCTGTCATCTGGCACCCCACCTTCGTCATTCCGGCCTTGTGCCGGAATCCAGCAGCGCCGCGTCCGCGGCGCGATAGACTCGCAACGGTCACATCGAAGAAAAAGTTCTCTCACCGCGCCGACGCGCGGTGGCTAGATTCCTGTGTCGAGCACAGGAATGACGCAGAGGAGAGAGGAGGCCACCTCCGCCATTACACAACAAAAACGGCACTCAATGTCGCAAACAGAATATTTTCTCCTCGAGCTGACACCCTCCGGTCCAACAAAATCAAGATCTTGTATCTAATTTCATCCCCGCATTTCGGGGTCGTGCGATACTTCACGCGTTCTGTTTCGGCTACACCGGTCCGCATTGCCGGCGAGATAGAGCCGGTGATCGCATGGGACACCCTGATGCAGGTGATCCATGCGGGGCTGCACAGAAAATGGTCTTCCTCTCGTCTGAAAGATGGCGGGGCGTGCGTGTGTCGCACACAAACCGGCTCGATCTAATAACCAAGAACAGCGAGCCGCCGCAGAAGGACCGGAGTTGCGCGGAAAAACCACCGAACGGGGCACGTCGTGCGCCATTATAAAATTAAATTAGGAGGCACAGGACGTGCCCCGGCCGCATAACCCGCAAACGACAGCGGGTGTTTTTTGAAAACCGAAGATCGCCAAGGAACGAGTCTGCCTTATGACAGACAAAGCCCGTTCGCCCTACTGGATCGACGGCTTTTTCAAAAAGCTGTTGCGATCGGCCGAGTTGATACGCAGCCAGGCTTCACGGCCATCACGCAGCACCCGCATCGGTATCTGTGCGCCGGCCGGGCCGCTGCTCCAGACCTTGCGGTAGAAATCGGCCAGCCCATCGACCTCGCCGTCGCGGATTTCGGAAATCACGTCGCCGCGTTTCAAACCGGCCTGCGCCGCCGGACTGCCTTCAGCGACACTCATGACCACCACCTCGCCATCGCTTTCGGCGGAAAATGCGCCGAGCCATGGTCGCGGCTCGCGTTCAACCACCCCTCTGTTCAGGAGGTCGTGGAGGATCGGTCGCAGGATATCGATCGGCACGACCATGTTGATGTCGGTGATTTCGTTGCGTTGGCTCATCTGCAGCCGCAACGACCCGATCCCCAGCAAGGTGCCTTCCGCGTCAAACAGGCCCGCCCCACCCCACGAAGGATGTGCGGGAGAGATGAAGATAGCCTCGTCCAGCAGATATTCCCAATAACCGGCAAATTCCTGTTTTGCGACGATCGCTGCCTGCACATAATCGCCGGTTCCGTCGACGATCACCACCGGCTCGCCAACCTGTGCCTTGGCGGAATCGCCCAGCGGCGCCACCGGCAGATCAAGCGGCCCCAGCGCCTGCACGAGGCCAAACCCGCTCTCCTGATCATAGGCCATCGGATGCGCCGGCACGACGCGGCCATCCTGCAGCGTCAGCCACACGTCTTCCGCCTCGGTGATCAGGTAACCGATGGTCAGAACCAGACCGTTTTCCCGGATGACGATGCCACTTCCTTCACGTCGTGTTCCGAGCGACCCGGCCGTGAAGGCATCTTCGGGAATGGTGGCGCGAACGGCCACGACGGACCGCATTATTCTCTCGATATCCATGGTCGAACCCCGAGCATTGGGCAGACGCATGGTCAGCGCCCGCCGGATCATTGTCGTCAAAGGTAAGAAGTCATGATGCGCGACGCAAGAGGATGTGCAAAGGCGCACAACCACGACGTCTGCGATTGTTAAGCATTCCCTCACGGATTTATTGCCGAAATTCACGGGGATGTTACTAATATTCCGTCCAACTTTGGGCTTGGGAGACTTTCCGTGAATAAAAAACTCGCTTTCGCCGCAGCCATTGCTGCTGGCATTGTAGCGTCTGTCGGCTCGGCAAGAGCAGATGATCTTATCTTCACCCTGAAGAACGCCACGAATTCAACACTTGAGCGTTTCTACACTTCGCCGAGCGGTGTCGACGACTGGGAGGATGACGTCTTCGGTCAGGACGTGCTGGAGCCGGGGCAGAGCGTAAAAATCACCATCGCCGATGGTCGCCGCGTCTGCAAATACGACATGCGTTTCGAGTTTACCGAGGATTCCAACCTCGATACGACCGAAGATACGCAGGACCTTTGCCAGATGGGATCCTATACGATCCACGAGTGACAGGCTCGCCTGTGTTGCGCCCATGAGGCCATCCGGTTTCATGGGCCTATACCAATATCTGGGCATTTCCGACCGCAGCCGCGGCCGCTATATCTTTGCCATCACAGGCAAAGATGAGTCCCCGATATGACCGATACCGTGCTTAACCGCTTTCTCCGCTATGTCGTCATCGACACCCAGTCCGACGCCTCCTCCCCCACCCAGCCCTCCACCGCCAAGCAACTGACTCTCGGCAAGCTGCTGGTGGAAGAGCTGCAGGCGATCGGCATCAGCGACGCGCATCTCGACGAGCACGGTTACGTCTACGCGACCATTGCTTCCACATCGGCCAAGAACAATGTGCCGGTCATCTGCTTCTGCTCGCATATGGATACGGCTCCCGATTTTTCCGGCACCGGCGTCAAGCCGCAGGTGATCGAAAACTATCAGGGCGGCGACATCGTTCTACCGGGCGACACCAGCCGCATCATCAGGTTCGCGGACAATCCCGAACTGAAGAACAATATCGGCAACACAATCATCACCTCCGACGGCACGACGCTGCTCGGCGCCGATGACAAGGCGGGTCTGGCGGAAATCGTCACCGCCGCCGAAATCCTGATGAAGAACCCGGATATCAAACACGGCGCCATCCGCCTCCTGTTCACGCCGGACGAGGAAATTGCGCGAGGCGTCGAAAAGGTCGATCTTCAGAAGCTGGGCGCGGACTTCGGCTATACGGTCGACGGCGAAACACCCGGCCATATCGAAGACGAGACCTTTTCCGCCGATGGCGTCGATATCGAGATCAAGGGCGTGGCCATCCATCCCGGCTTTGCCTTCGGCAAGATGGAAAACGCCATCCGTATCGCCGGCGACATCATCGCCAAACTGCCGCGCGACATGGCGCCCGAGAGCACCAGGGGCAAGCAGGGTTTTATTCACCCGACCGGCGTGTCCGGCGCGATGGAAAGCGCCTCTATCCACTTCATCATCCGCGATTTCGTCGATGCCGGCCTGATCGAAAAGGAAAAGCTGCTGGAAGGTATCGTCAAGGAAGTCATGAAAACCTATCCGGGCTCCACCTACACATTCAAGGTCACCGAGCAGTACCGCAACATGAAGAACGTGCTTTCCGAACACCCGCAGATCATGGATTACGCGCTGGAAGCGGTCGAACGCGCCGGCATGAAAGCCGTGCGCGGCAGCATTCGCGGTGGCACCGACGGTTCGCGCCTCACCGCCATGGGCCTGCCCTGCCCCAACATCTTTGCCGGCGGCCATGCCTTCCACTCACCGCTGGAATGGGTCAGCCATCAGGATATGGACAAGGCCGTTGCGACGCTGGTGGAACTGGCAAAAATCTGGGAAGAGCGCGCCTGAGAACGCTGGAACAGAAACGCAAAAGGCGGCCCCGAAAGCCGCCTTTTTGATTCTCCTCAAAGCTCGATCAGACGTGCAGGCCCGGCGCCTCGTAACCGGTGCGCTCCACATATTCGGTATAGCCGCCACCATACTGGTGAATGCCCTCCGGCGTCAGCTCCAGAACACGGTTGGACAGTTCCGACAGGAAATGACGGTCGTGGCTGACGAACAGCATCGTCCCTTCATATTCCGACAGCGCCTTGATCAGCATTTCCTTGGTGTCGAGATCAAGGTGGTTGGTCGGTTCGTCGAGAACCAGAAAATTCGGCGGATCGAACAGCATCGCCGCCATCACCAGACGCGCCTTTTCACCACCGGAAAGAACCCGGCACTTCTTCTCGATATCATCACCGGAAAAACCGAAGCAGCCTGCCAGCGCCCGCAGCGAGCCCTGCCCTGCGCGCGGAAACTCGCTTTCCAGCCATTCGAACACGGTCTGCTCGCCATCCAGAACATCCATGGCGTGCTGCGCAAAATACCCCATCTTGACGCTGGCGCCGAGCGCCACCGTGCCCTGATCGGCATCCGTTGTACCGGCAATCAGCTTCAGCAGCGTCGATTTTCCGGCACCATTGATGCCCATGATGCACCAGCGCTCCTTGCGCCGGATCATGAAATCGAGACCCTCATAGATCGTGCGGCTGCCATAAGCCTTGTGCACACCCTTGAGGTTGACCACGTCCTCGCCCGAACGCGGTGCCGGCTGGAACTCGAAAGCCACCGTCTGACGGCGTTTCGGTGGTTCGACGCGCTCGATCTTGTCTAGCTTTTTCACACGGCTCTGCACCTGCGATGCGTGGCTGGCGCGCGCCTTGAACCGTTCGATAAACTTGATTTCCTTGGCCAGCATCGCCTGCTGCCGCTCGAACTGCGACTGCTGGTGTTTTTCGTTGAGGGCACGTTGCTCCTCGTAGAAACCGTAATCGCCGGAATAGGAATTGAGCGAACCCGCATCGATCTCGATGATCTTGCCGACGATACGGTTCATGAACTCGCGGTCATGCGAGGTCATCAGCAATGCGCCGTCATAGCCTTTGAGAAAGGCCTCGAGCCAGATCAGGCTTTCGATGTCCAAATGGTTACTCGGTTCGTCGAGCAGCATCACGTCGGGGCGCATGAGCAGGATGCGAGCCAGAGCCACGCGCATCTTCCATCCACCGGAAAGCTTGCCGACATCGCCGTCCATCATTTCCTGGCTAAAACTCAGGCCATCGAGAACTTCGCGGGCACGGCCTTCGAGGCCATAACCGTCCAGTTCCTCATACCGCGCCTGCACATCGCCATAACGCTCGATGATCTGATCCATCTCGTCCATGCGATCGGGATCGACCATGGCGGCTTCCAGCTCACGCAGCTCTGCCGCAACGATGCTGACGGGACCGGCCCCCTCCATGACTTCCGCCACGGCGCTGCGGCCGGACATTTCGCCGACATCCTGATTGAAATACCCGATGGTTACGCCTTTATCGACGGAGACCTGCCCCTCATCCGGCTCTTCGCTGCCGGTGATCATGCGAAACAGCGTCGTCTTGCCGGCGCCATTCGGGCCAACCAGACCGATCTTTTCGCCTCTGTTGAGGGCTGCGGTCGCCTCGATGAAGAGAATGCGGTGGCTGTTCGACTTGCTGATGTTTTCGATGCGGATCATGGCTGCCGGTTCGGAAAAGGGAAATCGGCTGCCTTATGTCATGCGGGGCGGAGAAAGTCGCGGGGTTTTATGCCGCCGACAACGTCATTCGGCCGCATGGCGATCGGGCCGCGTCTTTCGTTCGCTGTAGCGGGAATAAAGCGCAGCGCCCCAGCCGATTGCAGCGATAATCAAGGGAAGTACATACCAGAAAAAGAACGAGGCTGACGTCATGACCTTAGCCCTCCCAGAGCAAACCTGCCCGCCATATGAAGCAGTATGGCAGCCGATAGCCACACTATTGTAGCACCGATTGCTGACCAGGACATCTGCCAACCAGCAGACGAGGCAAACTGACTTAGAACACCGACGACCAGACATGCAGTGGACGCTCGGTCAGCGGCGGCAGCCAGATATTTTATTCGTTCGTTGTGAATGAGATCCATCACCACGCCTCAGCAAAAAACGACAATCAGCCAGATTAATTGCAAGCATATGTAGGCGATGCAACCCACCACCAAAACACGAAAAAGGCCGGGCTGTTTCCAACCCGGCCTTCGTGATGTCTATCCGGAAAAGGATTATTCGGCGCTGTCTTCAGCGGCCTTCTTCTTCGGAGCAGCCTTCTTCTTCGGAGCGGCTTCTTCGCCTTCGGCGGCGTCGTCAGCCTTGGCAGCGGCCTTCTTCTTGGAAGCAGCCTTCTTTGCCGGCTTTTCAGCGCCTTCTTCCTCGTCGTCGGCCATCAGCTCTTCCTTGCTGACGGTCTTGTCGGTGACGTCAACTTCGGACAGCAGCTTGTCGATGACCTTCTCTTCGAAGATCGGAGCGCGCAGCGAAGCGGAAGCGCCAGGCGTGTTGCGGAAGAAATCGAGGATTTCCTTCTGCTGGCCCGGGAACTGCTGCAGCTGTGCGTAAAGCGCGCGCTGCATTTCTTCTTCGGTTACTTCGACGCCGGCCTTTTCGCCGATTTCGGAGAGGACGAGGCCGAGACGAACGCGACGTTCAGCCAGCTTGGTGTATTCGGCGCGGGCTTCTTCCTCGGTCGTGTCTTCGTCGGCAAACGTCTTGCCGGACTGAGCGAGGTCGGTGTTGATCTGGCGCCAGATGTTTTCGAACTCGGCATCGACGAGGCCCTGCGGCGCGTCGAACTTGTAGAGTTCGTCGAGCTGGTCGAGGATCTGACGCTTGACCTTCTGGCGCGTGACGTTGCCGTACTGGCCTTCGATCTGGCTGCGAACAATTTCCTTCAGCTTGTCAGCCGATTCGAGGCCGAGCTTGGTCGCGAGGTCGTCGTTGATTTCCAGGTCGGCAGCGGCAGCGACGTCCTTGACGGTGATGTCGAAAGTGGCTTCCTTGCCGGCCAGGTTGGCAGCCGGGTATTCGGTCGGGAAGGTGACCGTGATGACCTTTTCATCGCCAGCCTTGACGCCGACCAGCTGGTCTTCGAAGCCCGGGATGAAACGGTTGGAACCGATGACCAGTTCGGCATCTTCGGCAGCGCCGCCGTCGAAAGCTTCGCCATCGACCTTGCCGAGGTAGTTCATGGTGACGCGGTCGCCTTCGGCGGCCTTGCCCTTCTTGGTTTCGTAGGAACGGGCGCTTTCGGCGATCTTGAGAATCTGCTCGTTGACTTCGTCTTCCGAAACCTCGACGACTTCGCGCGTGACCTTGATGCCGTTTGTCGGCTTCAGTTCGATCGGCGGAATGACTTCGTAAGCGATGTTGAATTCGAAATCGGCCTCAGCGTTCAGGATCTTGTCGGCTTCGGCTTCGTCTTCGGTCATCGAGATCGAAGGCTGGGTCGCGGACTTTTCGCCACGATCCGACAGGATCTGGTTCGGGCGGTCGCGGACGATCTCGTTGACGAGCTCAGCCATGATCGACTTGCCATACATCTTCTTCAGATGGCCGACCGGCACCTTGCCCGGACGGAAGCCGTTGATGCGGACCTTATCCTTGGCGTCGGCGAGGCGCACGTTCATCTGCGCTTCCATGTCCTTGGCCGGAATGACGACCTTGAGTTCGCGCTTCAGGCCCTCGGAGAGGGTTTCGGTAACCTGCATTGTCTAACCTTCATATCAAACGGCGATACTGCCATCGCCGTGGTTTCGATCGCACGGTCCCGGAAACACTGCCGGCCGTGGCTTCAGATACAATCTCGGACGCAACCGGGGAGCAACAGCAGTTCTACGGCCAAACAAGGCTCCGACTGCCAACTCCGCGGCTCTGGTGCGGGTAGAGAGACTTGAACTCCCACGCCTTGCGGCACCAGAACCTAAATCTGGCGTGTCTACCAATTTCACCATACCCGCGCACCGAACCGCGACGAAAATCCTCAGATGAGGCCTTCCGGAGCGCGCGTCTCTATATCACCCGTTTTTAGACACGCAAAGGAAAAATGACAGGTTTTGCACGGCTGAACGGCGCCGGTAAACGGGATTACATAGCACCGAACGCAAGCCGATGCATCCCGGGGCCGGGCCGTAGGGCAGCACATCAGCTTCAAGCCATCCCGACAGCTTTGCAGGTTTTTGCGGTATTTACCAAAAAGCCATGCGCAAACGACATGTCTTGCTTTCCGAGTTTGCACTGCACATCCCGCATCAATCGTTTATAACACAGCCATGCAAGCGACACATGGCGCTTGCATGGCTGGCAGCCGGATGGAAACATCAAATTGCCCTCGGGCATTAGCCTGCGAACAGAATTCGGGGTTGCGCATCTCCTCCTCCCAAGCGCCGCCTCGATAGACTAGCGATCCTCCTCCTCCCGGTCGCTGGTCGTTTCCTCCGACGCCCACCGGATCTCCTCCCCCGGTGGGCGTTTCTCGTTCCGCAAAACTGTCGATTGCCGCATTCGCCATCAGATGGCGATGCATTTGCCGCTATTTTGTACAATCTCCTAACGTCATTTAACCAGGCCTGCACAAAGCGCATAGGTACCCTTCGGGAATAGCGCTGTTCAGCGAACTAAATCGATTTATATTCCAACTCATGAAATTGACGTCGGTCAAGAAAAGTACCGGCAAGGCACAAAAAAGGAACTGGCCATGAACATCACCCGCTCGCTCACCAACTGGCGCAAGTACCGTCAGACCGTTACCGAACTTGGCCGCATGTCGGACCGCGAACTGCACGACCTCGGCATCGGCCGTGGCGACATCCGTCGCGTTGCCCGCACCGCCGTCGGCAACTGATTTCCGCTACCCGCAAGGGCGTTGACGGACACAAAAAAGCGCCCCTCGCCGGGCGCTTTTTTTGTGCTTTATTCTCGCCGCAATTTTGCCCCGCACTGCGCGACAAAGCAGCAAAGCATATTTTTTATTCATCATCCTGCACATTTGCATGGCAGTCGCCAATTTTTTGCACTGCGTATTCTTGTTTCTCGGTTGTATAAGACCCTCATCCGCCGGTGCACGACGCATACGGCACTTAAAACTCTTGAGGAAAACCATGAACCCGATCCGCATCGCCAAGAACTGGATCAGCTACCGCCGCACCATGAACGAGCTCGGCAACCTGTCGAACCAGGCCCTCACCGATATCGGCCTGACGCGCTACGACATCCGTAACGTTGCTGCCCGTTCCTACCGTTAAGTTTGTCCTCGCGGCATGAGGCCGCGTTCATGGGATTTCGAATGACCGACATCCCCTCGACGGCGCTCACGTGGCGCCGTTCGCATGTCCGGGACATGCTTTTCTTGTCCACCGGCCACCATCGGCAAATGCTTTCCAGTTGGATGGCGCAGGCGCGCATGATAATGAGCGCGCCATGACAAACACGCTCCCCTCTCCCATTCACGTTATCGGCGGCGGCCTTGCCGGTTCCGAAGCCGCCTGGCAGATCGCCCAGGCCGGCGTTCCCGTTATCCTGCACGAGATGCGCGGCACACGCGGCACCGATGCCCACAAGACCGACGGCCTTGCCGAACTGGTCTGCTCCAATTCCTTCCGCTCCGATGATGCGACCGCCAATGCGGTTGGCGTCATCCATGCGGAAATGCGGCTTGCCGGTTCGCTGATCATGGCCTGCGCCGACAAGAACCAGGTTCCGGCCGGCGGCGCGCTTGCCGTCGACCGCGACGGCTTTTCCGATGCCGTCACCGCCGCCATTCACGAACACCCGCTGATCACGGTCGTCCGCGAGGAAGTCACCGGCCTGCCGCCAGAGGACTGGGATCTTGCCGTCATCGCCACCGGCCCGCTGACATCGCCGGATCTTGCCGGCGCCATCCAGTCGGAAACCGGCAAGGATGCGCTTGCCTTTTTCGATGCCATCGCGCCGATCATCCACCGCGATTCCATCAACATGGATGTCTGCTGGTACCAGTCGCGATACGACAAGGTCGGTCCCGGCGGCACCGGCAAGGATTACATCAACTGCCCGCTCGACAAGGAGCAGTATGACGCCTTTATCGATGCGCTGATTGCCGGCGATACGGTCGGTTTCAAGGAATGGGAAGGCACACCCTATTTCGACGGCTGCCTGCCGATCGAAGTCATGGCCGAGCGTGGTCGCGAGACCCTGCGCCACGGCCCGATGAAGCCGATGGGCCTCACCAATGCGCATAACCCGACCGTCAAGGCCTATGCGGTCGTGCAGCTGCGCCAGGACAATGCGCTCGGCACGCTCTACAATATGGTCGGTTTCCAGACGAAGCTGAAATACGGCGCGCAGGCGGAAATCATTCGCCTGATCCCGGGTCTTGAAAACGCGGAATTTGCCCGCCTTGGCGGCCTGCACCGCAATACCTATATCCAGTCGCCGATCCTCCTCGACAATTCGCTGACGCTGAAAAGCCGTAAGGGCCTGCGTTTTGCGGGTCAGATCACCGGTTGCGAAGGTTATGTCGAAAGCGCTGCCGTCGGCCTGCTTGCCGGCCGTTTTTCCGCCGCCGAGCGCAAGGGCGAAACACCATCGCTGCCGCCGGCGACCACGGCGCTTGGCTCGCTGCTCAACCACATTACCGGCGGCCACATCATGTCCGACGATGAGCCGGGAAAGCGGTCCTTCCAGCCGATGAATATCAATTTCGGGCTTTTCCCGGAATTGGAGCCGGGTTCGATCGTCAAGCCGGAAGGCGTGAAGCGTTTTCGCGGCAAGGACAAGACGATCATGAAGCGCCAGCTGGTCTCCGCCCGTGCGCTGAAAGACTGCAAGAAATGGCTCGGTTAAACTCCAGGCCGCGGAATAAATCGATCACGAACAGAAAAGAGCCCGCTGACGCGGGCTTTTCCTTGCATATCGATCAGTCAAACCACATCAGGCCGTTGGCTGCTCGCCAGCCTTAGCATTTTCCGCAACAGCCTTGTCTTCTGCACTGACATAATTGCCAAGCAGCCACAGGCCCACTTCGGCGGCAATCTCATGGCTTGGAAAGCTGAATTCACCATTCTGCGTCGGAGCATCGAGAAACTCGATGACAAAACCCTTGCCATCCACCGTGCTCGTTGCGCGCGCCCGTCCGGGCTCGATGACATGGCAGGAATAGTGACGACCGTAATTGCGCATCACACCCGCCTTGCCGTCATGCAGGCGAATGAAGACGGCATTGCCGTCCACCGTCTCGTGAAGGGCGCGGATCGCTTCCGTCGGAAAGGCGCGGCCGAATTCCAGAATGGCGAGCCCTGGATCATGGCGTTCGCCATCTTCACGATCCTTGGCCATGCGCGTGACGTAATAGGCCAGCGCAATAACCGCCACACCGATGATCAACCAACTGACGAGGCTCATCTTTCCTCCCGAAAACAGCCCGCAACCTCGCGAGCTTTTCGGCACTAGCGCATCAGGCTTGTGCGAGCTTGGTCCTGCGAAGATAATCCGGAAAGTTTAGCAGAAATGTTGCCGGCCGACAAAAGTCAGCGACGATCAGGCTGGTCAGATGCTTCTGCGCATCATTGCCGTTACCATGCGCAATTGTCGACGCCATTGCAGTGGCAGCAGCGGTTGCTGCAAAACACCTGCACCCAGCTTCTGCGCTTTCTTCAAAACGGCATCCGCCGTTGTTGCCGGCAGGAATGCGGGCATGACCGCTGCCGGGATTTTGCCGCCTGCCCGCGCCTTTTTCAGATGATCGAGGCCGAGGCCCGCAAAAGCTTCTATGGCGGCGGAAATCCGAGCCTTGTCATTGCCGGCCAGAAATTTTTCGCGGTCGAGCCCGACGGCGGAAAGGATATCGAGCGGAATATACAGCTGGCCACGCGCCGAATGGCTCGGCATCAGAAGCAACGCGCCCGATATGGCATGCGCCACCCCCGCATGACCGGCAACCGTCGCGGACGCTGCGGCTTCTGCAGGGGAAAGAACAAGCCCGGCAAGCTGGATCAGCGCCGAAGCGGTTTCGCCGGCGTAGCCTTCCAACGCATTGCGATCCGGAAACGGGTCGTCATAGAGGTCGAAAATGCGGGAATCGAGCATGTCGATAAATGTCTGGCGCGGCAGGCGGTATTTTTCGACCGCTGCGAACAGCGCAGCCGAAACCGGGTTTGCCTCCGCCTCTTCGTTCGGACCTTCCTCGAACTGGCCACGCCACCATTGCAGACGGATCTCACCAGCCAGCGGCTGACGAATGACATCGCGGATTTTTGCGATCTCGGCATTAAAGGCATAAAGCGCCGCCAACGCATCGCGCTTGTCTTCCGGGGAAAGCAGGCAGGCGAGATAACGATCGCGGTCGGTACCGCGCAAGGTCGTAAGGCAGATGTCTGAAATGGCTTCGCCCGATGCGCTCACGGAGCCTTGTCCCTTATGCGTTTCAGTCGACCGCGATCAGGGCAGCCGCCACCGGTCGCGATTCCATCAGCATGATATTGTAGGTGCGAACCGCAGCACCGGTATTCATCGGGTCCGAGGCAATACCGTGTTCATTGAACACCGCTTTCAGGGCTTTCGGTATAGGTCGCAAATCCTTGCCGGTGCCGAGGATCAGGAATTCGATTTCGCCGGCATCGGCCAGCACCTTCTCGAACGCCGCGGGGTCAAGCGGGTCACCTTCGGCAAAATCCCAGCCATAAATGCCGGAAGGAAGGCAGAGGATCGACCCGCGATGCGACATGTCGGCGAAGCGGAAACCGCCATTGCCATAAACGTCGATCTCGGCGCGGCCCGGAAAATGTGCGTCGCGAATCTGTAGAGGTTTCATCGGAAAGGATGTCCTTGCTGGATATCGCGACGCGCCGGATTGAATGTCTTACTTCGCGGCTTCTGTCTTGACCGGCTCGCCCTTGACGCGGACTTCGGCGACGTAGGAGCGCAGAACGCGAACGCGGACGTTTTCGGCGATTTCGACTTCGACTTCGTTGTCGTCGATGACCTTGGTCACCTTGCCGGCAATGCCGCCGCCGAGGACGACCTGGTCACCACGGCGGATCGCATTCAGGGTTTCCTGACGCTTCTTCATCTGGGCGCGCTGCGGGCGGATCAGGAAAAAGTACCAGACGACCATGAGCGGTGCGAAAAGGAAAAGCATTTCAAGGCCGGAGCCGAATGCGCCGCCGGCTGCGGGGGCTGCACCACTGGCTTGGGCAAATGCCTCGGAAATAAACATCGATAACTCCCAGATTGACGCGATACGCGTAGAAAGCCGTAAAGGCCGCCGAAATATAGTAACCACCGCCCCGAATGCAACAGAGACACCGGGTCGCGGGGCCTTTCGGCGTACCGTTTCAAAGCCTCCTACCCTTTCGAGGCATCAAAGGCCATGCTACCGCCGGTCGAATACACAAAAAACCACCGCCCGGAGGCCGAAATGACCGATCCGAACACTGCCCTGTTGCTGGCCGAAGTGCGTCGCCTTGCCAATGCGCTGGAGCGGCTGGCAGGCCCACCACCGGCCGTAAATGACTGGAATGCCGCGGATTGTTTCGTCTGGGTGCCGGCGAACCAGTATCTGCAGCCGGTTCCACGACCCAATCGCGTGGCACTGACGCTGATCCGCGGCGTCGATCATGTGCGCGATATCCTGCATGAAAACACCCTGCGTTTTGCCGAAGGTTACCCGGCGAACAATGTGCTTCTCTGGGGCGCGCGCGGCATGGGAAAATCGTCTCTGGTGAAGGCCGTTCACGAAGATGTGCGCAAGGCAAGCGCCGTTGCGCTCAAGCTGATCGAGGTGCATCGCGAGGATATCGCCACACTGCCGACACTTCTGGACGTACTGAAGGCGTCCGAACAGCGCGTCATCCTGTTCTGCGACGACCTCTCCTTCGACCATGACGACACCGCCTACAAGTCGCTGAAGGCGGCGCTCGACGGCGGCATCGAAGGCCGTCCGGACAATGTGCTGTTCTACGCCACCTCCAACCGCCGCCATCTCCTGCCGCGCACCATGATGGAGAACGAGCAGTCGACGGCCATCAACCCATCCGAAGCGGTCGAGGAAAAGGTGTCGCTCTCGGACCGTTTTGGTCTCTGGCTCGGTTTCCACAAGTGCAGCCAGGACGACTACCTGACGATGATCGACGGTTATGCCGACCATTTCGATCTCGGGCTCGATCGCGAGACACTGCATCATCAGGCTCTGGAATGGGCAACCACGCGCGGTGGTCGCTCCGGCCGTGTCGCCTGGCAATACATCCAGGACCTCGCTGGCCGCCTGCGCAAACCGCTCACCGGGAAATAAATCCCAGACGCAAAAAAGCCCGGCATAACCGGGCTTTTTCGTACATCCTTGAAACGCACTACATTACTCAAGGAAAGTGACAGGGTTGACCGGGGTCGCATCCTTGCGAACCTCGAAATGGACCTGCGGACGCTTGGCATCGCCGCTCATGCCGGAAGCGGCGAGCGTCTGGCCGCGCTGGACCTTCTGGCCACGGCTGACATTGATGCTGCCGGCATGGCCGTAAACGGTGACCTTGCCATCGTCGTGGCGCACCAGAACCGTGTTGCCCAGCTGCTTCAGACCGTTGCCGGCATAGATGACGACGCCGTTTTCAGCGGCCTTGATCGGCGTGCCTTCCGGAACCGAGATATCGATACCGTCATTGCGGCTGCCGTTCACATTGGCGCCGTAACCGGCGACGACCGCGCCGTTGACCGGCCAGCGATACTTGCTGATGCCTGTGGATGCAGGCGAGATCGATGCAACGTCCGATTTCTTCTCGACATCCGAAACACTGGCCGAAGCGGCCGGCGCCTGTTCGGCGGGCTTTGCAGCCTGCTGCGGAGCAACCGATGCGGTCTCGGCCTTGGCCGGAGCGGCAGGCTTGGCCACAGCCGGCTGGGCCGGGATGGATGCAGTCTTCAGCGTGTCGGAACCTGCGCCCGGCAGCGTCAGCGTCTGGCCGATGCGGATGTTTTCGGTCGAAAGGCCGTTAGCCGCCTTCAACTGGTCGATCGGCGTGCCGGTGGCGCGCGAGATCTTGGCAAGCGAGTCACCCGGTTTGACCGTGTAGGTGCCACCGACAGGCTTGCCACCACTCGGGGGCGTCAGCTTGCCGATTTCGCCCTGTGCCTTGTCGCGAGCGGCCTGAGCGCCCGGAAGCACGGCAACCTTCTGCTCGGACTGCTGCTGCGGCAGCGGCGTCTGGCCTTCGCGGGCCAGATCCGTGCCGTCGGCTGCCGCCTTCGCAGCATTGCGCGGCGTGCCATAGGTCGGGATGACGGCGATCTGGCCGGCCTGAACCTTGCCGCCGTTCGCCTTCAGAATTTCCTTTTCCGGAACGCCGTAACGCTTGGAGAGCGAGGCAGCGCTTTCGCCGGGACGGACCGTCACCTTCGGGGCATTGGCCGTCGTCCAGCCGGATGTCGACTTCGTAGTGTTGGTCACGACATTGTCGGCAGACGGTGCGCTAGGCGAACGCGGCGCAAGGCCGGCATTCTGCTGGTTGGCCGGCATGGGCTGCGCCATTGCCTGCTGACGATTTGCCGGCTCGGAACCTGCCGAAGGCGCGGCCAGCTCAGAACGCTGGATGCTACTCGGTGCAGAAGCGGCACGCGCCGGCGACATGCCGCCACCGTAACCACCATTGTTCTGATACCCGCCGTTACCCTGGTAACCGGCATTGTTCTGGTAGCCACCGTTATTCTGGTAACCGCCATTGCCGTACTGATTGTTGTTGGCCATCGGCGCGGACATGCCGCCACCGTTCAAATCGCCCTGCGGGATTGGAGCCTGACCATAGGCACCACCACCCTGCCGCTGCGGGATGGAGGCAGTCGACATATTGTCCGTTTTGGAAAACAGATTATCGAAGCGCGTGGCATCAGAGCTGCAGCCTGTTGCGGCGCTTGCCAGCAAGGCCAAAGCAGCAAACCGCAAGCTCGATTTTCCGACTTTGTATGAACTCTGAAAACGCATAACCCGACCTACTCGTGACGCAACCAAGTGAGATTGATTAAAGCGCGTTAGTCTTACCGTCGGGTTAAAGCTGGCGAAAACTCAGTTTATTTTTGTCAAATTGATAACCATGTCGGATGTGTTGCAACAAAGACTCACCCGCCATGAGGGAGAGATCACAGTTGCGCGGCGACGTGCGGCACGAGCGGCAGATAAGGAACCGTAAAAAGATCCTCCCGCTCAAAACGGCTACCTGTCTTGGTCAGACGCACCATCATGCAGGTTTCGTCTTCCATCAGAAGAGGCGCCAGCATCGATCCGCCATGCGTCAATTGATCCGCATAAAACCTTGGCATTGTCGGGAAAGCGGCTGTGACCAGAATACGATCGAAAGTGCCCTCGCCGGGCATACCGTTGCCGCCATCCGCCTGACGGATGACGACACCGCGAATGCCAAGTGCATCGATCCGCCCTTGTGCCTGCGTAACCAAGGTCTTGTAACGTTCGACGGAAAGAACGCGTTCGGCCATACGGCCCATGACGGCCGTCATGAAACCGCTGCCAGTACCGATCTCCAACACGCGCTGGCCGGGCTTGACCTGCAGCCGCGCCAGAATGCGCACGGCAAGGTCTGCCCCTTCCATGAAGGCGCCGCAATCGATCGGAACGGTACGGCTGGAATAGGCGGCATCGGAATATTGTGCCGGCACGAATTGCGAGCGCGGCGTCTGCTCCACCGCCGTCAGGAGATCGAGATCGGAAATACCCTCAGCCCTGAGACGCAGAACGAGCGCCGCAAACCCTTCCTTCTCGACCATTCCCGGCTTCAAGCGGCTACTCCGTTACCAAACGCAGGGCTTCAGCCCAGAACCTTCGTCAACTGATCCTGCACCGAATAATCGGTGAGGTCCAGCTTCAGCGGCGTCACCGAAATACGGTTTTCGCGCACGGCGTTGAGGTCCGTGCCCTCGCCCGGACGACCGGCGCGCGACGCAAAATAGAGCCAGTAATAGGGAAAACCGCGGCCATCCTTGCGCTCGTCAACAGCGAGATCGAAATCGGTCTTGCCCTGCGCAGTCACCTCGATGCCAGCGACTTCATCCGGCGCACAGGCCGGAAAATTGACGTTGAGCAGCGTGCCGGCCGGCAGTTCGGCTTCAAGCAGCTTGCGGATCACGCCGACAGCATGGGCTTCGGTTGTTTCCCACGGAACGACCTTGGCGCCATCCTGCTTCACATAGGCCTGGCTGAGTGCGATCGAACGCACGCCCTGCAGCGTGCCTTCCATCGCACCGGCAACCGTGCCGGAATAGGTAACGTCATCAGCAAGGTTTGCACCGACATTGACGCCGGACAGAACCAGATCCGGCTTGCCGCCCATCACCTGACGCATGCCCATGATGACGCAATCGGTCGGCGTGCCGCGCAGTGCGTAATGCTTGTCGCTGATCTTGCGCAGCCTGAGCGGCTCCGACAGGGTCAGCGAATGGGCAAAACCGCTCTGGTCGGTTTCCGGCGCGACGATCCAGACATCGTCGGAAAGCTGGCGGGCGATCCGTTCGAGAACCGCCAGCCCTTCCGCGTGAATGCCGTCATCATTGGTCAGGAGAATGCGCATTTTTCCAGGCCTTATGCTTTTTCGATTTTCGTAAGGCCGCCCATGTAGGGCAGAAGTGCATCCGGAATTGTGACAGAACCGTCTTCGTTCAGGTAATTTTCCAGAACCGCGATCAGGCAGCGGCCGACAGCCGTACCAGAACCGTTCAGCGTGTGAACAAAACGGGTCGCCTTGTCATCCTTGCCGCGATAACGCGCATTCATGCGACGGCCCTGGAAATCACCGCAGACCGAGCAGGACGAGATTTCACGATAGGTGTTCTGGCCCGGCAGCCAGACCTCAAGGTCATACGTCTTCCGTGCGCCAAACCCCATGTCGCCGGTGCACAGCGTCATAGTGCGGAAATGCAGACCGAGACGCTTCAGCACCTCCTCGGCGCAAGCGGTCATCCGCTCATGCTCTTCCAGCGAGCTTTCCTGATCGGTGATCGAAACGAGTTCGCATTTCCAGAACTGATGCTGGCGCAACATGCCGCGCGTATCGCGACCGGCCGATCCGGCTTCCGAACGGAAGGACGGCGTCAGCGCGGTGAAGCGCAGCGGCAGCTTTTCCTGATCGAGGATTTCGTTCGACACGAGATTGGTCAGCGTCACTTCAGCGGTCGGGATAAGCCAACGGCCATCGGTGGTCTTGAACAGGTCCTCGGAAAATTTCGGCAGCTGGCCGGTACCGTACATGGCTTCGTCACGCACCATCAGCGGCGACGAGACTTCCGTATAGCCGTGCTCACCGGTGTGCAGATCGATCATGAACTGGCCGAGCGCACGTTCAAGACGCGCCATCTGGCTGGTCAGAACGGTAAAACGCGAGCCTGAAAGTTTTGCCGCACGGTCGAAATCCATGTAGCCGAGGGCTTCACCGATTTCGAAATGTTCCTTGGCCGGATGGTTCCAGCGCGGCTTTTCGCCAACCACGCGCGCAACGATATTGTCGTTCTCATCCTTGCCGACCGGCACGTCGTCATGCGGAATGTTCGGAATGCGCGACAGCATGTCATCGAGAGCGGCGCTGACTTCGCGCTCTTCCTGCTCGGCGGCGGGCATGGCGTCCTTGAGGGTGGCGACTTCGGCCTTCAGTTTTTCCGCGAGTTCCATGCTCTTCTGCGCCATGGCGGCGCCGATTTCCTTGGAAGCGGCATTACGACGGGACTGCATGTCCTGCAGGCGCATGATCACCGCGCGGCGCTTTTCATCCAACGCCACGAGGGTTGCGGACTGCGGCTCGGCGCCACGCTTGGCAAGGGCTGCGTCGAGCGCCTGCGGGTTCTCACGGATCCACTTGATATCGAGCATCGTCGTTCCACGTCATCGGTCTGGGTATCGGTATGGGCCGCGCCAGCCGGCTCGGCCGTGAGTTTTGCTCCGGCCTGAGCTTAACAGTGTTCCGGAACGAATTAGGCCTTGTCCGCCTGGGAAACGGAGGAGCTATCGCCGGATTCAGCCAATTCCTGATCCCTGCGCTTACGCTCCACGAGTCGTGCGGCATAGATGGAAATCTCGTAGAGAAGGATCGTCGGCAGCGCAAGACCGATCTGGGACATGGGGTCCGGCGGCGTCAGCACGGCGGCAACAATGAACGCGATGACGATCGCGAACTTGCGCTTCTCCCGCAGCCAGTCGCTGGTCAGAAGACCAACGCGGGCCAAAAGAGTCGTGACCACCGGCAACTGGAACACCAGACCGAAGGACATGACCAGCGTCATGATCAGGCTGAGATATTCCGACACTTTTGGCAGAAGCGAGATCGCCACACCGCCATCGGTCGGCGCCTGCTGCATGGCCAGGAAGAACCACATGACCATCGGCGTGAAGAAGAAATAGACGAGCGCCGCGCCCATCAGAAACAGGATCGGCGAGGCGATCAGGAACGGCAGGAAAGCCGCCTTTTCGTTCTTATAGAGACCGGGCGCCACGAATTTGTAGAGCTGCGAAGCAATGATCGGAAAGGCGATCACCAGCGCGCCGAACATGGCCACCTTCACCTGCGTGAAGAAGAATTCCTGCGGGGCCGTATAGATCAGTTCGGACTTTGAAACGTCGAGACCGGCCCAGATAACCGCCCAGCGATAGGGCTGAACGAGGATATTGAACAGGCCCTTGGCAAAAAAGAAGCAGACGAGAAAAGCCACAAAAAACGCTGCCAGCGACCAGATAAGCCGCGAACGCAGTTCCAGCAGATGCTCCATCAGCGGCTGTGGCTTGTCGTCGATATCGCCGGTCATGCTTCATCCTTCAGCGCGGTCGCCTTCTTGGGCGTGCGCGGTGTCTTTACGGTAGCGGCAGGCTTTTGAGCCGGAGCAACCTTCTTGGCATTCGACTTGGCCGCAGGGGCTTTCGAAGTGGTCGTCTTGGCGGTTGCGGCCTTGGGGGCAGCCGCTTTGCGAGCAGCCGGCTTGACCGGCGCTTCGGCGGTCACCGGCGTTTCAGCCTCGACCTTCTTGCGGGAAGCGCGCGGTTTGCGAACGGGAACTTCCGGCGCCGAGGTCAATGTGTCCGGCACCGCCGTATTCGCGGCCGGCTTTGCAGATGCCGAAGCAACAGGCGCCGCAGCGGCTGCTGAAGGTATCGCCGGCTGAACGGGAGTTGTCGCCGTCTGCGGGGTCGTCGGCTCCACCGCATCAGAGGCTTCATCCGCCCCCTCACCCGTCAACAACGGATCGTCGGCCGATGTTATGCTGTCGGCAGGCTTGGGAACCGCCGTCGCCTTCTGCAGGTCATCACGGATCTCCTGGCCCATCTGGCGCAGAGGATTGATCGCATCACGCAGCGCATTTGCGGGATTCAGGCTCTTGGCGTCAGAGATCGTCTTCCGCACATCGTCCATATCCGCTTCACGCAGCGCTTCATCGAACTGGGTGCGGAAATCGCCGGCCATCTTGCGCAGATTGCTCGTCATTTTTCCGAACGCCCGCAACATAGGGGGCAAATCCTTCGGCCCGACCACAACGATCAGAACGATCGCTATGACCAAAAGCTCGGTCCAGCCGATATCCAACATTCACGCGGCTCCCGCCGAATCGCGTCTACGAAGAGACGCGTTCTATTATCTGGTCTTTGTCTCTTCGGCCTTATGGTCGACGGTGCGGGCATCAACGGTCTTGTCGTTGTCTGCAGGAGCGTCGTCGTCAGCCATGCCCTTCTTGAAGCTCTTGATGCCCTTGGCAACGTCGCCCATCAGGTCCGGAATCTTGCCGCGACCAAAGAAGATCAGCACGATGACCAGAACGATCAGCCAATGCCATACACTAAAAGCACCCATCACTTGACTCCATAGATTGCGCATCTGTCGCGCATTAGGCCCGATGTAAGCTTATTGCCGCGATTTTTCAAACACCAAATCGCGGGATACACGGCGGATCGGGCTTCTATATGAGCAAGTCGATAACGACTGCGTCATCACACAGTCAGTGTTGCGCCGGGAGCACTATTCGTCGCCACCGCTCGGCACCAGCAGGCCGAGCTCCTCGAGGTCCAGCTGGGTGATGGGATCCTCATCCTCGGTCAGGTCGTCGCCCAGCGAAGGGACCGGAATATTGAAGTTCGGTGGAATGCGTCCAGATAGGAGCCCTGCCCCCTTCAATTCCTCGAGACCCGGCAAATCGCGCAGCTCCTCAAGACCAAAATGATCGAGGAAGCTGATCGTGGTACCAAGCGTCACCGGGCGCCCCGGCGAGCGGCGGCGGCCACGGAAACGCACCCAGCCCGCCTCCATCAACACATCCAGCGTGCCCTTGGAGGTCTGCACGCCGCGGATTTCCTCAATCTCGGCACGGGTTACCGGTTGGTGATAGGCAATGATGGCCAGCACCTCCAACGCGGCGCGGGAAAGCTTTTTCACTTCCGTTTCGTCGCGACGAATCATGAAGGAGAGGTCGGCCGCCGTGCGAAAAGCCCAACGATCCTCGACGCGCAGAAGATTGACTCCCCGCCCCGCGTAAAACTCCGCAAGCTGACGCATGGCAGAGGCGACATCCGTGCCGCGCGGCAGGCGATCCGCCAGATAGGCCTCGGAGACCGGTTCTGCCGATGCAAACACCAGCGCCTCGATCGTGCGCTGAATATCCAGATCGGACATGGTGAAACGCGCGACCTCGCCGTCTGCGGCCTCGTCGTCCTCTTCCGGTATCGAAAATTCGTCGCCCACCGCCTGCACTCTAGCTCTCCTGTTCGACCGGATTGACCGGTGCCGGCTTCTTCTGTCCCTGCCGCATGTAGATGGGCTGAAACGCGCCGTCCTGACGAATTTCCAGCTTGCCCTCGCGGACCAGTTCCAGTGAGGCGGCAAAAGCACTGGCCGTGGCCGTTACCCGCTCTTCCGCCGGCATATACTGCAAAAGATAATCCTGAAGCGCGGTCCAGTCGCCGATTTCCCCGATCATGTCGGTCAGCATTTGCCGCGCCTCGACCAGCGACCATACCTTTCGCCGCTCGATCGTCACCTGCGTCACGGCCTGCCGCTGGCGCAAATTGGCATAGGCAGACAACAGATCGTAGAGGCTGGCATCGAAGGCCGACTGGCTACGCTGCGGAATATGTTCCGGCGCGCCGCGCACAAAGATATCGCGACCGATGCGGTTGCGATTGACCAGCATGGTTGCCTGTTCGCGCATCGCCTCCAGCCTTTTCAGGCGAAAGGCGAGAATCGCTGCCATCTCCTCACCGCTTGGGCCGTCATCGCCACGGACCTGCTGCGGGATCAGCAGCTTGGATTTGAGAAACGCCAGCCACGCCGCCATCACCAGATAATCGGCAGCCAGTTCGATGCGCACCTTTCGCGCGCTGTCGATGAACAGAAGATATTGCTCGGCCAGCGCCAGCACGGAAATGCGCTGAAGGTCGACCTTCTGAGTGCGGGCGAGATGCAGGAGCAGGTCAAGCGGCCCTTCGAAACCGCTGACATCGATCACCAATGCCGGATCCGTGACAGCGCGGTCATCCGCATCCTGCCAGAGCTTTTCCATCGGCGTGGCGCTTTTCGATATATCCGTCGCCATGCGCCTCTCCTCTGCTCCAGCCGTTATGACGCCGGCAGCAATGACCAGAATTCCGCCCGGATCGCCGCTTCATCGGCATCATCGGGCTGATTGAAACCGGCCTCGACCGCCTTGGCACGCCGCAAGGCTTCACCAGCCAGCGGCGGCACTTCGGCCACGACCTGTTTCATTTCCTCCATCACGCCATTGCAATGCAAGACAATATCGCAGCCCCCCGCGACAATGTTGGCGGCCCGTTCGCCCAGTGTGCCCTTCAGGGCATTCATCGAGCTGTCGTCGGACAGCAGAAGCCCGTCGAAGCCGATCGTGCCGCGGATGACCTCGTTGATCACCTTGCGGGAGGTCGTCGCCGGCCGCTCCGGATCGAGCGCCGTGAAAACGATATGTGCGCTCATCGCCATCAACTCGTCCTTCATGGCCATGAAGGGGCGAAAATCATGTGCTTCGAGATCGTCACGCGAAACGGTCACCACGGGCAGTTCGTGATGCGAATCGGCCATGCCGCGACCGTGGCCGGGAATGTGTTTCATCACCGGCAACATGCCGCCGGCCTTCAGGCCTTGTGCCGCCGCCTTGCCCATCTCGGCCACCGTGACCGGATCAAAACCATAGGCACGGTCGCCGATCACGTTGCTCGCACCCTCCACCGGAACGTCGAGTACTGGCAGGCAATCAACATTGATACCGAGCTTCATGAGGTCGAAAGCATGGAGACGGGACATCAGCCAGGCAGCCAGAAGGCCCTTTTCCCTGTCTAGGCGGTAGATGTCACCGAGAACCTGCGCCGACGGATATTTTTCGATCATCGGCGGACGAATCCGCTGCACGCGTCCGCCTTCCTGGTCGATCGAGACCGGCGCATCGGGACGCCCGACCGCATCGCGCATTGCGGCCACCAGATCCCTGATCTGCTGCGGCTCCTGAAGATTGCGGGCAAACAGGATGAAGCCCCATGGCCGCTCGGCCTTGTAAAGGGCAATCTCGTCATCGGTCAGGGTGGTCCCGGCACAGCCGAGAATCATTGCTTTTGATTCGCTCATGGTCCCGATCATAGAACCTGCGCATGGAATTGCGATAGCCGCCCACCGGGTCCGTAACGCTGCGACGAGCCCCAACGCGAAACGGGGCCTTTCGGCCCCGTTCCTTGATCCTTCGTAGTCCCTTGCCGGTTTACCGCGCCACGAGGCAGCTTCCGCCTGCGGAGCGATAACGCTCGCAAAGCTGGATGGCTTCATCCTTGGAGCCGGCCGGAATGCGGACGCGGTAGAACGTTCCCTTGCCGGCAATTTCGGCCGCCTTGATGTCGACACCGCGACCACCAATGACCGTGCCGAACTTGTTCGACAGGTTCTGGTAGGATTTTTGCGCATCAGCCTGCGACGGCAGCGAGGCGACCTGGATGAAATAACCACCCGGCCCAACGGACGCCGTCTGCTGTGGAGCTACAGCCGCCTGCTGGACATTGCCGCGATCGGAAACCGACGCAACGACATTGACCGGCTGGTCCGCCGGACGCGATGCCGGAACCGGCCGTGCCGGAGCAGCCGCAGCCGGGGCGCTGGCAGTGGTGATCTGCGCCGGAGCGGCAGGCGCCGCCGGAGCACTCATCGGGCTTGGCTGAGCCGGCGGCACGTGCGCCGTCTTAGGCGCAGCAGTCGGTTCGGCAAGCGCCGGTTGAGCCGGCAGCTTTTCCGGAACAGCAGACTGTATCGGTGCTGCGGCCTGCTGCACGGGGGCGACCGGAGCCGTCACTTCCTGCTCGACCAGCGTTCCATCCGGACGCACGACCATGGTGCGCACCTTGCGCGGCATGACGCTGACCGGCTGTTCGCCCTGCGGCGCGCCATTGGCCTGCTGCGGCAAAAGACGCGGATCCTGGGTGTCTAGGTTTTCGGTCATCGCCTCTTCCTCACCCTGCAAAGGCAGGTTGTCGGAAGTCAGCGTGCGCTGAACGACGTCCATCGGCTCTTCATTGCTGGAGATCAGCGTTTCCTGACGCGGCGCGTCATTGGCACCACCGGCAACACGTTCGTAAACCGCCTTGTCCTGGTTCGGAACGGTCTTGCCGCCTGGATTTTCAGGCGCAACCTTGACCGGCTCCTTGTCGGCCGCAATGACGAGAGGCTTGCCGCTCTCCGCCTTGCCCGGCAGACCGCTGGCGTAATAGGCATAGGCCGAAAGCCCACCCATCAACAGCAGACCAACGATGGCGGCCGGTGCGCCCCAGCGCAGCGGACGACGCGCGACCGGCGCAGCATAACCGTCGTCCCCATCATCCGCTATACGGTCGGACGCCGGCAGCGGGTTCGAGAGGCTGCGGCGGAAATCCTCTTCCAGCGCGCGCTCGAAATCATCGAGATCGGCATCGTAGGACGACTTGGCCGGAGCAGCGGCAACCGGCTGCGGTGCCGCAACGGGCGCCGTGGTCGGTGTCGCGCGGGACATCGGCTGGCGTGCCTGTGCAGCATTCTGGGCAGCGGCAGCGGCAGCACTGCCGCGTGCCAGGGACGGTGTCGCTACAGGCGCCGCCTGCAACAGGTTGGCCAGTTCGGCGTCAAGATCGATATCGAAATCCGGATCGTGCTTGGGAGCAGCAACAGGCTCCTCGACCGGCAGTTCCGGAACATCGACCTCGGTCATGCTTTCAACATGCTCATCGCCATCGGCAATCAGCGTGGGGTCGAACTGTTCGCTGTCGAATTCCGGCGCGGCGGCATCAACCACCGATGTCGGGGCGACGATCGGCGCAGCAGCCACGGGCGAAGCATAGGCTGCCACAGCAGCATAGGTCGAGGGCTGCGTTGCGGCTGGCGGAGCAGCCTGATAGACGGGCTCCGGCCGACGCTCGGCATAGACAGGCCCAGCCTGTGCAGCGACAGGCTGGGCAACAGCTACCGGCGCAGGCTTTTCGTCCGCAATCGAGATTTCCGAGAAATCCAGGTCGAGATCGTCGAGCGCAAGCTCAAAATCATCATCGATCAGATCGGCATCAGTGGCCGCCTGTTTCAAGGCAACGGGCGCGGCGGACTGTTCGGCTGCTGCAGCAGCAGGCTTCTGCGAGGAAAAATGATCGACATCGTAGATCATTTCCTCCATCGGCGAAAACGGCGCTGCAGGCTTGTTTTCGGTTTCGAAAACGGGCGTCTGACGAACGGTTTCGACGCGAGCAGGCTCGATCCGAACCGGTTCGACCGGCGCGTCGGCGACGATCGGCTTCGGCATTTCGAAAGCCGTGAGTTTCACCGGAGCTTCGGCGACAGGCGCGGCCACCGGCTTGCTTTCTGCCGGTTCAAAACCTTCGCCGGTTAACTCGCGCTCGAGGCTGCTCCAGATCGATTCATTGCTTTCAACCGGGATTTCGACAGGCGTCTCCTTCACCTGTTCCAACGGCTGCGCAACCGCGACCGGCAAGGCAACCTGTGCAGGCTCAACCGGCGACGGGCGATAGGCCTCGCGCGGGGTATCGACCCGCTGGAAATTGGCGATCGGCATGCGGAAGCCGGGCTTATAGCCCTTGTCCATGGATCGCGCTGCAGGTTCGGCAGAAATCGGGGCTTCAGCAACAACCGGAGCCGGCTCGACCGGCGCGGGCTCGGGCTGCGGTGCCGGAGCGAGAGACGATTCCAGTTCAGCAACAAGGTCCGCATGCGTAAACTGCGGCCGCTGCTGGATCGGCATGGCCGGCGCACCGGCCGTCAGATCGAACGGCAGATGCTGCAGCGGCGGAGCGCGCTCGGCCTGCGGCTGCACGGATGGCTGAGCGAAAGCCGGTTCGGCACGCTCGGCAACAACTGCCGGACGTGGCGCGTCCATAACGGGCACGTCCACCGGCTGCGCGGCAGAACCGATATCATTGGCGGGATCGAGGCGCGGAGCGTCGTAACGCTCGAACTCGCGCATCAATTCATCTTCGAGATTAAACTCAGGTTCACGGCGCGGTGCCGCAGCCTGCGCCGATGGGCGTGCCGATCTGTCTTCGTAACCGACGATACGGGCGAGTTCCGCCAGCGGATCGTCTTCCGCAAAGATGTCCGGACCATCGTGCCGGCCGAGTGCAAGGTTGTTGTCTGCCATTCCCTCGTCCACTTACCTACGCGTAACAATTGCATATGCCAGCGCAATATGGGGAAATGGTGGCAATTCTACCGCATTTCTACCGGAGCGTCAGTGCCCGCAATGGCGAGACCTGACTTCAACACGGAAGCAACGGCATGCACCAACCCAAGTCTGGCTATACTCGATTCTCTGTTTTTGTCGTTAATAAATCGTAAGTCCACGTTCTGATTGCCCTTGGCCCAGTGTCCGTGGAAGGCGCTGGCGAGGTCATACAGATAGAAAACAACACGATGCGGCTCCTGCGCCTGCGCTGCCGCCTCGATGATGCGAGGGTATTCGGAAAGCTTGGCGACGAGCTGCAACTCGCTCGAATCGGTAATTCCGGCAACCGAATCGGCCAGATCGAGCGAATCAATGTCGAGATCCGGGAACGCCTCGCGCGCCTGACGGAAGACGGACATGCAGCGGGCATGCGCATACTGCACGTAAAAGACCGGGTTGTCCTTCGACTGTTCCGTCACCTTGGCGAAATCGAAATCGAGCGGCTCGGAATTCTTGCGATAGAGCATCATGAAGCGGACGCTGTCGGAGCCGACCTCATCGACGACTTCACGCAAGGTCACGAAGTCGCCGGAGCGCTTCGACATTTTTACCGGCTCACCGTCACGCAGCAGTTTCACGAGCTGGCACAGCAGCACGGTGAGCTTCGATTTGCCTTCCGAGACGGCGCGCGCCACGGCTTCCAGCCGCTTCACATAGCCGCCATGGTCGGCGCCGAGCACATAGATCATCTCTTCGAAGCCGCGATCGAACTTGTCCTTGAAATAGGCAACATCGGCGGCGAAATAGGTATAGCTGCCGTCGGATTTGATCAGCGGACGGTCGATGTCATCACCGACTTCGGTCGAGCGGAACAGCGTCTGTTCGCGATCTTCCCAGTCTTCCGTGACTTCGCCCTTCGGCGGCGGCAGAGCACCGCGATAGACATGGCCCTTGAACGTCAGGTCATTGATGGCCGTGCGGATCTTCTGGGCGCCGTCGGCATGCAGAGTGCGCTCGGAGAAGAAGATTTCGTGATGCACGTTGAGAGCCGCCAGATCCTCGCGGATCATCGCCATCATCGCGTCGATTGCCTTGTCCTTGACGATCGGCAACCAGTCTTCCTGCGGCATGTTGTGCAGGCGCGTGCCATATTCCTTGGCAAGCTCCTGGCCAACCGGCACGAGATAATCGCCCGGATACAGACCCTCCGGGATCGCGCCGATGGTTTCGCCGAGAGCTTCGCGATAACGCAGGAAGACCGATTTCGCCAGAACGTCGATCTGGCCACCGGCGTCGTTGATGTAATATTCCTTGGTGACGTCGTAACCGGCAAAACCCATCAGGTTGGCCAGCGCGTCGCCGACGACCGCGCCACGGCAATGGCCGACATGCATCGGGCCGGTCGGGTTGGCCGAAACAAATTCGACGTTCACTTTCTTGTTGGCGCCGATCGTTGACCGACCGTAACCGGTCCCCTGCAAGATCATCACGCCGAGCACACGCTGCCAGTAGCCTGTCGACAGGCGGATGTTGATGAAGCCGGGCCCCGCCACCGACACTTCGCTGACATCGGCATCCGAACGCATCGCTTCGGCGATCAGTTCGGCCAACGCGCGCGGATTGGTGCCAAGCGGCTTAGCCAGCACCATGGCGGCATTGGTGGCGACATCGCCATGCGTCTGGTCGCGCGGCGGCTCGATGGTAATACGGCCGAAATCGAGCTCGGCGCGCTTTTCCTTCACGATATCCAGCGTTTCCAGAACGGCTTTGATCCGCAGGTCGAAATCGGCAAAAAGGTTCATCGTCTACAATCCGCGCGGCAGGCCAATTCGCCCCCGCGATAAAGGTTCATGTGGCGGGGTGCCTAACGCAATTCGGGGGTTCGGTCAAACAGGCGCTGGTGGGCTTTCACGGCATAGGTGTCGGTCATGCCGGCCAGATAATCGCCGACATGGCGTGCCCTTGCCGCCTCGCTGAGATCGGGCATGTGGCTGACCCAGTAATGGCTCTGCATCTCCTGCGGCGCCGCCATATAGGCGCGAAAAAGGTCACAGACGATGTCGGCCGCACCAGCACGGATACGCATGATATCCGGGTGACGGTAGATGCGGCTGAACAGCAGTTTCTTGATCTGCCGGTCGGTCTCCGCCATCTCTGTGGAAAAGGTCGCCATGGCAAGATCAGCACCACGAATATCCGTCGCACTCTGCGGCTTCAGCCTGGCCAGCCGCTCCTGCGCCACACCGATCACGTCCTCGACCATATGGGTGATCTGCCGCCGCATGATCTCGTGGGCAAAACGGCTCGGCTCGAGTTTCGGATAGCGGTCACGCACCTCGCGCATCATGGCGGCAAGAAACGGCACATCTTCCAGCATGTCGAGCGTCAGGAAACCGGAGCGCAGGCCATCATCGATGTCATGGGTGTTGTAGGCGATGTCATCAGCAATCGCCGCCACCTGCGCCTCAAGACTGGCGAAGCTTGCAATCTCCAGATCATGAAGCTCGCAATAATCGAGGATGGGTTGCGGCACCGGGCCCTTGATGCCCTCGCCCGCCTTGGTCATCATCGGACCATTGTGCTTGACGAGACCCTCAAGGCTCTCCCACGTCAGGTTCAGCCCGTCAAAATCGGCATAACGGCGTTCCAACTTGGTGACGATGCGCAGCGACTGGGCATTGTGATCGAAGCCGCCATAGGGTTTCAGCATTTCGTCGAGCGCATCCTCGCCGGTATGACCGAAGGGCGTGTGGCCAAAGTCGTGAACAAGCGCCACGCCTTCCGCCAGATCCTCATCCACCTTCAGGGCACGCGCCAGCGCACGGGCGATCTGCGCCACCTCGATCGTGTGGGTCAGACGTGTGCGGTAATGGTCGCCATCAACGCCGATAAAGACCTGCGTCTTGTGCTTAAGGCGGCGAAACGCCGTCGTGTGGACGATGCGGTCGCGGTCACGCTGGAATTCCGAGCGCGTCAGGCTGCCCGTTTCGGGAAACAGCCGGCCACGGGATGTCCACGGGTCAGCGGCAAAAATTGCCCTCTCACCGCTTCCAAAACCCAGACTGCGTGTATCGATCGTCATTCAAAAGCCTTCCAGCACGGCACGAATCCGCAAACGCTTCAACGAAGCATTGACGCGCCATTTAACCCTTCATACCTATAGTGCAACAAGGCTGTAATGCCGATGACGATAATCTCGCCGGACCTTTACTCCGGAAGGAGCCAGAAATGACCACCACTGATGTCACCCTCTCCGACGCTGCCGCCAAGCGTATCGCCCAGATCGTCGGCGCCGATGCCGGCAAGCAGGCCCTGCGCGTTTCCGTGGAAGGTGGCGGCTGTTCCGGCTTTTCCTACAAGTTCGATCTCGTCGAAGATCAGCAGGACGACGACATCGTGATCGCCAAGGGCGATGCCAAGGTCCTCGTCGACAGTCTGTCGCTTGTCTACATGGCGGGTTCCGAAATCGATTTTGTCGACAACCTGCTCGGCCAGTCCTTTCAGATCAAGAATCCGAATGCCGTCGCAAGCTGTGGATGCGGCACGAGTTTTGCCATCTGACGTCTACTCGCCCTCTTTTTCCTTCCAATGCGCGAGCCTTGCGATAAAAAGGCCCAAACGGAAGGACGATCTGGCCAATGAAAATCGCGACCTGGAACATCAACGGCGTCAAGGCACGTTTCGACAACCTGCGCGCATGGCTGACCGAATCGTCCCCTGACATCGCCTGCCTTCAGGAAATCAAATCCGTCGACGACGGTTTTCCGCGTCTGGAAATCGAGGCGCTCGGTTATCATGTCGAAACCCACGGCCAGAAAGGTTTCAACGGCGTTGCCATCCTGTCGAAAACCAAGCCGGACGAGGTGATGCGCGGCCTGCCGGGCGATGACAGCGATGAACAGTCGCGTTACATTGAGGCCGTCTTTTCGGTTCCGGGTGGCGCCATCCGCGTGGCATCCATCTATCTGCCGAACGGCAATCCGTCTGACGATCCAGTCAAATATCCATACAAGCTCGCCTGGATGGAACGGTTGCGCTTGCATGCCGCCAACCTGCTCCTGCTGGAAGAACCGCTGGTTCTGGCTGGCGACTACAACGTCATTCCGGAACCGCACGACTGTTTCGATCCGGCTGTCTGGGCGACCGACGCCCTGTTCCTGCCACAGACCCGCGCCGCCTTCCGCCGGCTGGAGGCACTCGGCCTCACCGACGCCGTTCGCGCGACGACCGATGCGACCAAACTTTATACGTTCTGGGACTATCAGGCCGGCGCCTGGCAGAAGAACAACGGCATCCGCATCGACCACCTGCTTTTGTCGCCGGAAGCCAGTGACCGTCTGAAATCGACGTCGATCGAAAAGAGCACGCGGGCCTGGGAAAAGCCGTCCGACCACGTGCCGGTGTCTGCCGAATTCGATTTCGCCTAAAACGCAGAAGGCCGGGCAACTCACCCGGCCTGCGAACTTCATCGAGAAGAATAGTCGCTCGATCGGGAGGGGTTCAGTCGCCGCTCCGCTCAAGGCTCTGCGCCAATGCAACCGCGTTGCGGCGATCGTTCTCGGTGGACAAAGAGAAGGCGTCTTCCTGCAACTGCTGCATCCACGGGCAGTCTTTTTTGCTGCAACGGTCCAGCGCTGCGGTCATGAAGGCAAGCCCGCGCAACGTCTGCCCCTCATCGAAGAGAACGTTTCCGAACACGGCCATAGCACCGGCATGACCGCTCTTGCGGGCCTGGTTCAACCATTTCTTGGCCTGTTGCACGTCGGCACGACCGCCCTCGCCAGCCAGCATCATCCGAGCGAGCCGGAACTGCGCCTCGGCGACACCGAAGGCGGAAGCCGCCTGGAAGTACAGCTGCCGCGCCTGAAAAAGGTCGGCCTTCACGGGCGTGCCCGGAATGCCTTCGCGGTAATAACCGGCCAGTGATAGCAGTGCATTGATGAAGAAGCCGGTATCTTCAGAACCGGGTTCCACGCCCTGGCTGGCGATATCGCTATAGATCTTGAAGGCTTCGAAATCATTCTGCACAACGCCGTCGCCGTAGGCATACATGTTGGCAAGCGCCCAGCGCGAACCGGTATGCCCCTTTTCAGCGGCGTAACGGTAGGCCTCGACGGCATCTTTCTTTTGGCCGTTCTTGTAGGCCTTGAAGCCGAACTTGAAGAGGTCGAACGGACCCGATTCCTTGTTGACGCCGGCATTGATATCGAAGGCGAATGCCGGGGCAAGCGGGGCTGCGGCGAGTGCAAGACCGAACAGAACGGCCGGGAGCGAGAATATATCAGACTTCAGCATGGGTCAGACTTCTTTCGCCTCGCGGATGTCCGGGCGCGGCGAAACGCTGCGCTTTTCCGCTGAAGCGGCGGCTGCACCCAAAGCGGGTCCACAGTCCCATGCCATGCTCATGCCGATACTCCAATACACACTCTGGCCCCTATGCTCAGGACGGATACGGTCTGCATCGACCGGCGTCTCCGAAGGGCGCTGCACCATCGTTCGATCGGCTAAACAATAATCATGGTTTTCGGCAAGACTGCGACCTTGAGCCGCATTAGCAAGCATGAAAACGCCACCGAGGGTCGCAGAACCCTGCACACCTTGATTCAATGGCATTTCTTTCGAATAACCGCCCATGTTTCCCCGACTACGATCCCCGCCCCCGAGGTCCGCAAATTCCGTTGCAACTATCGCTGCGCTTCCTTTGTGGCGGGAAATGGACAAATTCCACCACAAAAATGCTGGCGACCATCGTCGCAGACAGATGTTGCCAAATCGTCACATTTACAGTGACTGTCGTGATTATCTGTCACCAAATATCCGCATCAAAAAGGCCCGGCAAAACACCGGGCCTTCTATTCTATTTCAGATCGATAGGAACGAAACTTAGAACTTCACCTTAACGGAGGTGGACACAGCTGCCACGAGATCATTATCGAAGTCGTAGTGAACATCGTTGCCAACCGTCTGACCATCGATATTAACAGTGCCAGACGAGCCGCTGGTGAGAATGCCAAGTACACCGGCAAGGCGGAACTCGACATTTTTGTTTGGCGCGTAAGACACGCCGGTGCCGACCGTCCATGTGTCCGTCTGCGTGCCGTAGCCCTGCGACGTACCGCGATCCCACGTCAGCGAAACAGCACCGCTCCACTGCTCATTAAACTTGTGACCGATACCGCCGCTGATAGTCCAGCCATCGCGGTAACCTAGATCCAAGGAGGTGGCTACGCGACCGGGGCCGCACAGGGTTGGCAGGCCCGGCACATTACAAGAGAAGTTCACACTTTGCAGCTGGCTCCAGTCAGTCCATTTGACTGATCCGAAAGCAAGCCAGTCAGGCGCGATGCCGGACTGAACCTTCAGCTCCAGTGAGTCCGGCATGGCTTGTGATCCGAAGACCGGCAGAATGCCGCTACCCGGAATTCCGGGAACCTGGCTCAGGTTCAGCGTACCGGTAATGTCGTCCAGCTTCACTTCACTGTTGTAGACTAGGCTTGCCCGCAATGCATATTCAGGGATTTCGTAAGCAACGCCAGCGCGCCAGCCCCAGCCGTCACCCTCCAGATCGAGACGGCCCACGCCACTCAAGTTACCGCCGAAAGCGGCCGGAACGTTGGTAAGGTCCTGAACGAGCCGTTCTTTGAAGCCGTAAACTTCCTGATAAAACGCACCGCCGATCAGCCGAAGCTGGCCCGGTCCAGCATCAAACCGATAAGAACAGGTCAGCGCATAATTGCGGCTGTTGACCTTCGTCTCAATATTCTGGTTGGCGCCAGCCCAATTGCGCCCGGGCTTCAGATGCGCGCCCCAAGGCTGCGAATAATCGAACATGCAATCCGCATTGTCGACGCCGCCCTTGATGCCCAGCCGCGTTGTCCAATAGCTTTCGCTGTCGTCCGCAGTATTAGGCAGACCATTCAGATTGCCGCCGCCCGAGGGCACCAAAGGCGATGGACGCGGTCCGGTTCCATTGAACGGATAAGCGTCGGATGTCGTATTGATGTCCCGCACATTCTTCAGCTCACGCTGCGGCGCAACAAAAGTCGTGGCCGCTTCCACAGCCACCGAAGACGGATCGAAAAGCAAATCGATATTATAACCGCCCCGTTCAAGGCCACCCGCAAAAGCAGGCGGCTGCACAGCCAGCAAACCGCCAGCAGCAAGAACAATCGTGGCAGTCTTTTTATTAAACGTCATGAGAACCCGCTCCTCCCAGCAAGTGATGGGAATCAGTGTGATGCAGTCATTGCCAAATAACAACTTTGCGTGACATGCGGAATATACCCGCCTGCAACCCAAATTTTGACGTGGACCTCTGAACAACAGGCCAATGAGCCGCATATGCGAAATTTCATTTTAACATATAGCAAGAACAATGGTCTTTTTAGAATTTTATCACACAACCAACAATAGATGTGCCTCATCCGCAACAGGATGGCGATTTCATGTCATCCCCAAACAATAAGGGCGCGCCGCTCTCGCGACGCGCCTTTTCAACGCAAAAACCCATCAATTTCAGCGGATAAGACTCAGTCCGCTTCGTTCAGCCGCTGCAGAGCGGTCAGCAGACTGGCACGCTGCACTTCCAGTTCCGCCAGACGCTCGCGCTCTGCCGCCACCACTTCCGGATCAGCATTGGCAACAAACTTTTCGTTCGACAGCTTTCCCTTGGCGCGGGCGATATCCGCATCGACCTTGGACAGCGTCTTTTCGATGCGTGCGCGCTCAGCGGCGAAATCGATCAGGCTGCCGAGCGGCAGGCAGGCCGTCGCCTCGCCGACCACGACCTGTGCCGCGCCCTTTGGAGCCGTGTCGGCCAGCGAAATGGCATCGACACGTGCCATCCGGCGGATCGCCGCGTCGTGACGCTGCAGACGACCCTCCGTCAGCTCACTGGCACCAACCATGATCAGCGGCGCGGTTGCCGACGGCGGCACGTTCATTTCCGAACGGGCAGACCGCAAGCCGGTCACAAGATCGACCAGCCAGTTGATTTCCGCAGCCGCCGTCGCATCGGCAAATTCCGGCGCCGGCCAATCGGTGTGGCACAGAAGATTGTCGCGGCTGTCGGTATGCGCCCACAGCTCTTCCGTCATGAACGGCATGAACGGATGCAGCAGCTTGTAGATCTCTTCGAGAACATAAGCGGCGCAGCCCTGTGCTTCCTTCTTGGCCGCCTCGTCCTCGCCCATGAAGACCGGCTTCAAAAGCTCCAGATACCAGTCGCAGAACTGGTTCCAGACAAAACGGTAGAGCGAGGATGCCGCTTCGTTGAAGCGATGCGTCTCGATCGCCTCGGTGACATCACGGATGGTGATGCCGAGTTCGGTCAGGATCCAGCGGTTGATCGTCAGCGTCGTGGCATCGGGAATGAAATGCGGATCGCGCTTCACACCGTTCATCTCGGCAAAACGCGTCGCGTTCCAGAGCTTGGTGCCAAAATTGCGGTAGCCGGCGATACGGGCCGGATCGAGTTTCACGTCGCGCCCCTGCGCCGCCATGATGGCGAGCGTGAAGCGCAGCGCATCGGCGCCGTATTCGTCGATCAGCTCGAGAGGGTCGATGACGTTGCCCTTCGACTTCGACATCTTCTGGCCGTTCTTGTCGCGAACCAGCGCGTGGACATAAACCGTGTTGAACGGCTCGACTGCGTTGCCCTCTTCATCCTTCATGAAGTGCAGGCCCATCATCATCATGCGGGCAACCCAGAAGAAGATGATGTCGAAACCGGTGACCAGCGTGTTGGTCGGGTAATAGCGCGCCAGTTCCGGCGTGTTATCCGGCCAGCCGAGCGTCGAGAACGGCCAAAGCGCCGACGAGAACCACGTATCGAGAACGTCCTCGTCACGCGTCAGGATCGAGCCAGGCTCGTAGTTTTCGAGCTTTTCCTGAACCCAGGCCTTCCACGGACCTTCATGCGCGAGGTAATGCTGGACGGCAGCGTCGAGCGCCTCCTCTTCCGACTTTTCAACGAAGCACTGGCCATCCGGGCCATACCAGGCCGGGATCTGATGGCCCCACCAGAGCTGGCGCGAAATGCACCACGGTTCGATGTTTTCCATCCAGTCGAAATAGGTCTTTTCCCAGTTCTTCGGGACAAAATTGGTGCGGCCTTCGCGAACGGAAGCGATCGCCGGCTCTGCCAGCGTCTTGGCGTCGGCAAACCACTGGTCGGTCAGCATCGGCTCGATGACGACGCCGGAGCGGTCGCCAAACGGCTGCATGATCTTCTTCTTCTCGACATAGGGAATGTCGTTGCCTTCGGCATCCTTGACCGTGACGGCAAGGCCTTCGGCATTGATCGTCTCGATGATCTTTGCACGGGCGACCATGCGGTCGAGACCGCGATATTCTTCGGGAACGAGATTGATCTCGTCGACTTCGGCCTCGCTCGGCAGTTCGCCGGTCTTGGTGATGGCGGCAGCCTTTGCCGCGCATTCGGCATAAGCTTCGCCATCGGTGCGCATGGCTGCGACCGTATCCATCAGGCGATAGAGCGGGATCTTGTTGCGCTTGGCGACCTGATAGTCGTTGAAATCATGCGCGCCGGTGATCTTGACCGCACCCGAACCGAAATCCTTCTCCGGATATTCGTCGGTAATGATCGGGATCAGGCGGCGATGCTCTTTTGGGCCGACCGGGATTTCACAAAGCTTGCCGACGATCGGCGCATAACGCTCGTCGGTTGGGTGAACGGCAACAGCACCGTCGCCCAGCATGGTTTCCGGGCGCGTCGTTGCGATCGAGATGTAATCGCGCTCTTCCGACAGAGTGACGTTACCGTCAGCATCCTTCTCGACATAGGTATAGGTCTCGCCGCCGGCCAGCGGGTACTTGAAGTGCCACATATGACCGTCGACTTCCTTGCTCTCGACTTCGAGATCGGAAATCGCCGTTTCAAACTTCGGGTCCCAATTGACCAGACGCTTGCCGCGATAGATCAGGCCTTCCTTGTAGAGCGTGACAAACACTTCGAGGACGGCCTTGGAAAGCCCCTCGTCCATGGTGAACCGTTCGCGCGACCAGTCGCAGGATGCGCCGAGGCGCTTCAGCTGGTTGAAGATCAGACCGCCGGACTCTTCCTTCCACTCCCAGACCTTGTCGATGAATGCCTCGCGACCAAGGTCACGGCGGGTAACATTGCTGCCATTTTCGGCCAGCTTGCGCTCGACAACCATCTGCGTGGCGATGCCGGCATGGTCCATGCCCGGCTGCCACAGCACGTCCTTGCCGCGCATGCGCTCAAAGCGGACCATGATGTCCTGCAGCGTGTTGTTGAGCGCGTGGCCCATATGCAGCGAACCGGTCACGTTCGGCGGCGGGATCACGATGGTGAAAGTTTCCGCGCCCGGCCTGGCATTGGCGCCGGCACGGAAAGCGTTGGCTTCGTCCCAGGCGGATGCGATCTTTGGTTCGACGGCGGCGGAATCGAAGGTTTTATCGAGCATTTCCTGACCCGTTTTTCTTTTATGAATGAGATGGTGCGGTGTTACGTATGTGGGGCGGGTGAAGTCAATAAAAAAGCCGCCCCGTCGCCGGAGCGGCTATTGAAATGACGCTTGAACGGCGATTAACGACGCCCTTAGCGACGGGGGCCGCGGGCGACGCGTTCGATTTCTTCACGCACGAGACGCTCGACGAGCGTCGGCAGATTGTCATCCAGCCACTCCTGCAGCATCGGGCGCAGCATGTCCTGTGCGATCTCCTCGACCGACTGCTGATTGAAGCCGTCGAGCATATCCGCCAGTTCGCCGAAAGAGCGGGCAACCTGCGCACCGGCTTCCGCCGACATCAGGTTGGCAGCGGCTTCGATCTTGGCCGGCAGGCTTTCGGCTTTCGGCTCGGAAAAATGCAAATCAGCCTTTGCCTGCGGCTCGTCGGCAAAACAAACAGGTTCGGCGGCAGGCGTTTCGGGCATGGTGGGCTCGATAGCAGACTCCACGATCCGCGGCATCCTTTCAGGTTCGGCCGGAACGTCATCCGGGTTGAAACCGGCAACGCCAAGCTCGGGAATCGGCGGCAGGATCGGGCGCGGCAAAGGCCGCGGTGCCGACGAGACCACGTTTAGTGCAGAAACATTCACGGGTTCTTCAGCAGCCTCGGTCGCTTCGAACTTGGGCACGCCGGCCTTTGTTTCCGACTTGGGTGCTTCGGAAGGCAGTTCGGGCGCACGGCTGGAAGCAGCCCGAACGCGGGCAGCGACATCGGCGAGCGAAAGCGAGCGTTCCGGAACGGTTGCTGCCGGTGCGGCCGATTGCGCCGAAAAATCATGGTTCTGCAGCGCAGGCTTTGCCGCAGCGGCCTCGCGCGCCGGCATGCCCGGATCATTCGCCGCCATTTCCGGCACGAAGGCGATATCGCCCGCATCGTCGGATACGCGCGGCTCCTCGTTGTAATCGGCAAAGTCGCGAGCGGAACCTTCGGCCGCCGGCTCGTTGCTTTCGATGATCCGGCGAATGGACGCCAGGATCTCTTCCATGGAGGGTTCACGCGCTACGCTTGGCTGAGCCATACTCTTCCCCGATCTGACGGTTCATGATCCGGAGCCTCAAGGATACGCGAGGACGAATCACCGGCATTTTAACGGAAAAGCCCGCCTCGAAACAATCGAAGGCGGGCCAGTCATGCTGCGCATGCACAGATTTGTTCGACACAGCTGTGCCGACATTTCATCAGAAAACGAATTCTTTCGCCTTCAGGAAACCCGGCAGGGCGCGGATCGACGAGTTGAATTGCGGCGTTGCCGAAACCCCTCCGCGCTCCTTGGTGAACAGGGTGGCGAAAGCGGAATTTCCATGGCCGACGACTGCGATCAGACGTCCACCGTCACGCAGCTGATCAAACAGGCCCGCCGGCACTTCTTCAACAGCGCCGCTGATGATGATGATATCGTAGGGGCTTTCTTCGTAGTGACCCTTTGCCATATCGCCGTTGGCAATCACGACATTGTCATAACCGGCAAGCGAGGCTCTGGCCTGCTCCACCAATACCGCGTCGCTGTCGACGGTGACGACACTGCCGGCCAGATGTGACAGCAGGGCGGCGGTATAGCCGGTGGAACAGCCGATCTCCAGCACGGAATCATCGCGCGTCACGGCGGCCAGCTGCAGAAGCTTGGCGAGTGGCGAAGCTGCCAGCACGTAACGGCCCGGTGCCACCTCTATATCGTTGTCGATATAAGCGATCGGCTTGACGGCATCCGGCACGAAAGCTTCACGCGGAACGGCGAGAAACGCCTTGAGAACCGAGTGAGAGGTCACGTCGGTCGTACGGATCTGGTTATCAACCATGGTGATCCGCGCTTTTTCGTAATCGGTCATGCTTCTGCGCCTCATGAAAGCGGTCCAACTGAACCCCGTATTACTGAGGGCGCAAGCGGCTTTCAAGCCATGGCGTACGCCGGAAAGCAAAAACAGCTTCAACGACACGTGGCGCGGAACGTCTGGCGCAGAAGATCGAGGCCATAACCGCTACCGCGGCAATTCCCATCGCCGGGCCAACGCGAAATGACTGCAATTGTCTGCATTAACGTAAAATTCACTATGAACTGGACGCAAGCAGGGTTTTATGGCGATAGGGTGTCATGTTTTCAGGAGAAAGAAATGCCCGACACCGCGCTGCTTCGCGACAGTATTGATAAAGTCGCCAGCCTCAAGAGCTTCTGGTCCGTGCGTGATAACGGCGTGCCTGTGAAGTTCGTCGACATGATCACAGAATTCCGGCACCATAACAATATTGCCTATATTTCCCTCGGATCCGCGATCATGGACCTCAACGGATCACCCACCGTCGAAATTGCCAGTCGCCTCAGACTTGATCTTGCGACCGCACGCAACCTGCACACCATGCTTGGCACGATGATCACCGAGATGCTGCGCACGGATGAGAAGATATGAGAGGCGCGACAGGAGCGTCCGACAGAGTGATTTCAATTCTGTTGGATCTCTACATGATCCTCTGTCTTTTCATCATTCGACACCGCGCGTTCAGTCACCGCACAGTCGGCTTGAAAGCGCGATGCGATTCAAACCGGGCGGATCATCCATCCGAACACCAACGGGCATTCTGGCATCCGGCCCGCCCTGTTTCCGGCAGAATGCGCCATTTCGGCACGGTTTTTCCGCTCCGGCTTTATCGGTTGTCGAACGGCTGACACGAAAAAACGGTAAACTTACCAAACAGCCTATTGCACGCTTCGTGGATTCGTTCTAAACGCCCGTCACCGCTCGATGAATACCCGGATGGCCTCGTGGCGGAGTGGTGACGCAGAGGACTGCAAATCCTTGCACCCGAGTTCGATTCTCGGCGAGGCCTCCAATTTTCCTAATAAAATCAGCAGATTGAAACCACAGCGCCTGGCGCTGGCGGTTGCTGCGTGGTCGATTGAGCAGCAGACGCTGGACACTCCACTCCGTATCTGTCAAAAGCCGGTCGAGAACGCGACTGCCGTTAGCTTTAGAACGGGGTCGGGCGACCGATTGACGTCACGTTGCTGCCGCGAGATCACGCAGGCCGTTCTTATTCTCTCCCACCACAGTCCGGCTCGCGCAGAGTTTATGCCGGCCAGTAGCCGTCCGAACTGAAGTCCGCCGGGATTTTGACGAAGCGGGCAATTGCCTGCGCCGCATATTCAATCTGCATGCGCAGATAACGAATTTCGATCGGCATCGGCGCGCCTGTCGCCAGTTCCCGGATACGCCAGGCATCATACCCACTGGCATGAATACGGCGCTCGGCTTCCTTGCGCACGTCCTCCGGCGTCGGACCGATGAGGTGATCCGCCTCACCTTCGGCCTTGTTGCTTCTGCCACCTTCGATCACCGTCAGCTTCACCATGCCTGCCGCCTTTCCCGCCGGAGCGCTTTTGAGAAAGAGCAAGTCTGGACCCGCTTTCTTGAGCGATCCTGACCACAGACACTGCCGAAAACCATCTAATAAAATTTGCAGGAAAACGGGGCGGATTCGCGCCTCTGGCTGCCTGTCATCAAATCTGCTAACATATGCGTGTGCCAAGGGGCTGAGGAGACCTGCGGCACCGTATCGACCGGCTCGATGCGAAGATCGGGAGATGTATTTGCGGCGCATCAATGCGCGGCCACACCCCCCAAGGTAAATTGATCATGCGGTAAGAGGAGAAACCGTCATGCATTATCTTGACTTTGTCACCGCCATCAATCCGTTCGTCATCGGCATACTGGTTCTGGTCATCGGTGTCGGCATGTACGATCACTTTGTAGCGCATAAATAAGACTTGAGAGCCGCGATCCGGCGGGTCAGATCGGGAACGGTTCGCTGATCGGCGAACCGTCGGATCGGTTTTCGCGCCGCAACAAAGCTGCTACACAATCGCAACCGCATCAACACGGAGGTGAATGTGCAGCAATCCGTCGAATTTGAAGATACCTCGCGCTCCCTGACGGAGACGTTACAGGCGCTTGTCAGCGGCATACGTGGTCAATCGATCACGCTGCGCGAACTGATGGACGCGGTCGGCGAGCAGGGGTTGCTCTTGCTTTGCGCCATCGCCTCCCTGCCCTTTCTCATTCCCGTCTCCATTCCGGGCGTCAGCACGGTGTTTGGCGCCGCCATTATTCTCGTCGGCATCGCCGTCTGTATGAACCGCCTGCCCTGGCTGCCGAGGCGCATTCTCGACCGCAAGCTCGACACAGCCAAGCTGGTGCCGGCGCTCGAGCGTGGTATCGGCATCGTCGGAAAATTCGACCGTTTCGTCAAACCGCGGGCAATGCAGCTTACCGGCAGCGCGGTGGCCAATCGTATCAATGCCTTGGCGATCACCGTCGGCGGCATTCTTCTCATGTTCCCGCTCGGCCTCATTCCGTTTTCCAATACGCTGCCGGCCGTCGCCATTCTGCTTCTGGCCGTCGGCATGATCCAGCGTGATGGGCTCGTCGTGTTGGGCGGTTATGTTTTCCTGATCGGCACCAAGATCTATTTTGCCGCGCTCGCCTACGCGGCCTTCAGCGCCGGCCAAGGACTGATGTCGATCTTCAGCTCGTAAGCGACACAAGAACTCCCCGGAACAGAATCGCCCGCGAAAATCCGAAATTTTCGCGGGCGATTCTGTTTATCGAGCATTTCTCGGGCGGCGCCTTGCCCACCAGACCGCGATTCGACGGCGCCGTCTGCGCACGAATGCCAGATCGATGGACAGAACCAGAAGGCCAAGCGGCACCATCCAGAAGCCGAGGATGGGCAGAAAACCGAGACAGCCGCAGATGACCAGCACAATGCCCAGCGCCATGCGTCCGAAGCGTGAACGTGGCATGGGAAGGCGAAAACGCCCCAGCATCAGCTTGCCATCCTTGGGATCGATCCCGAAACCCGACCTTCTCTCGTCGTCTGCCGCAGCCATCTGGCCTCCGTTTTTGGGCTTATTCACAGGTGCGAGGTGGGAAGTCGCAGTGGATAAAACAAGTTCCTTCATTTTTTTTACAAAAACCGCTTGGCAAATGGCCCAAGCATTTGTATTACCCCGCTCACCGCCGCGGCGACGCGGTTTTTCCCTGGTAGCTCAGCGGTAGAGCATTCGACTGTTAATCGACAGGTCGCCGGTTCGAATCCGGCCCGGGGAGCCAAATTCTAAGGGGTTCGCTTTCATAAGCGGACCCCTTTCTCATTTGAATCAATGACTTAGGCTTTGTGCCGCATCACCTCGCCGCAAGAGCTTCCGACTGTGCGCCCGTCCCTTCCGGCATGCTGCGTCCACCGCACATCCTCCCGATATGGTCAACCGGCCTTGATCGATGATGTGATTCTGCAATTTGCACCCGCATATTCTGATGATTGCGGTTCACAAAAATGCAACCAATGCCTTACCATCATGCATCCGGGGTCGGATCAGGTCATCACAAAAGCGGCTGCCGCAGCGCTGATGCGGTCATGGCGAGCAACTCCGCAGGCAGATCGAACACGTTGCGCGAAACGCCGCAACGGCTCGCTGAAAGCCGGCAGGGAGACCGCAATCACACTGATCATCTTCCGCCCGCACGCGCCCCCTGAAACCGCTTTGACGGGGTTTCAGGACAAGAAAAGCATGGAAAGGTTTGATGATGGGAAGTTTCTCCGTATGGCACTGGCTGATCATTCTGATCCTGCTCATCGTGCCGCTGATTTTCGTGCTTCAGAGCCCGCCGCTTGGGCCCAACCGTTTCGGGTCGCCACCAAAGGCCATGAGTTTTGGTGAAGCCATTGCCAGCTTCTTCCGCAACTATGTGAACTTTTCAGGCCGCGCCAGCCGATCTGAATTCTGGTACGCGACCCTGTTCAATGTCCTCGTCCACTTCGTTCTGGGCTTTGTCGATCCGTCGGAGGCCGCTTCGTCGATCTGGGGACTGGCCACCCTCCTGCCGTCGATCGCCATCGCTTCACGCCGTCTGCATGACATCAACCGAAGCGGCTGGCACCAGCTGCTGTCGTTCCTCTTTCCGATCGGCACGATCGCGTGGATTGTCTGGGCGTGCCAAGGGCCGAGCGACGCGGACGCATCGATCAGGCACTCCGACCCAACCCCACCCGCACCACCGATGCACAATGTCACCGGTGGAAAGAAGACATTCGGCCAATTGCGCTAAAGAAACGGCTGAAGGCAGGCCGGCACCCTTTCACGGATGCAAGGCCGCTTGATCATACGGATAGGATGTCGAGAGAATGCCGTGTGGCCGATCAGGTGATCTGCATGAGAAGGGATTTGATCTGTTCCGACTCCGGCAATTCCGGCGCGTGTTCGAGTTTCGTGCGCGCTCGGTATTTCGTGTCGGACGCATACCAATCGATCAGGCCGGATGCCACGTCCAGTGCCGCTGCGTCCGTTTTGTCTACGCCGTTCTCTTCGCACCAAGCCGTGTGAAACCGGTCGATCTCTTCAAGGTCATCGGACGATAAGACGGTTGTCGATCCCATGGTCGAAATCATAGCTGATCCCTGCGCGCTCACGCATCTTTTTGAAAGTGTTGGCGCATAACGATTCCATGAGGATTTTGTTCCAAAACGGGGCGATGGGCGCCCCGGCGCCCTCACCCCTTTTCATCCAGGATCGCGCTAAACGCCTTCATGTCCTCTAGAAAATGCTGAAAACGTTCCTTGCCCATCGTCTCGTAGATGCGGCTTCTCGCCTTCAACGCCGCATCATGCACAGTCTGCAGCACCTTCTCGCCTTCCGGCGTGATGTAAAGCATGCGCGCACGCCGGTCGCTGCGATCCACCTCGCGGCGGATCAGGCCATCCCTTTCGAGAATTTCCACGCATTTTGTCACGGATGAACGGTCAAGCGCGATGCGTTCGCCCAGCGCATTCTGCTGAATGCCCGGCTCGATATAGGCGAAGGCCAGCGCGCTGTATTGTGTCGGCGAAAACCCGTGTTCGACCGCCTGTTCGGTAAACAGCGCCAGCGCCACCTGCTGGCAGCGCCGCAACAGGATCCCGTGCGTATTCAACATATGTTCGGCAGTTACGATCACAGAAATCCTCTCCCATGCGACAGATTGACATAGGTCAATTGGTGGCGTAACTGATCATCAGCTATCCAATTATTTGGCGCGGTGGAGGACTGCGCTGTCTCGCGACAGCGTCAGTGAGTCCGCTCGCGCCTTTTTTCGTGACTTCCGCATGCCCGAAATCCGTCAGCAGTTTTCAGCATCCAGACGCCAGGCGCTCAGCGCCACGGTGAAGGGCGCGACATTGCCCGACATTGCGTGGCGATGCAACGCGCCGGCCGCGCCGGAAATCCTTTTCCCGTGGGCTACCGGCTCACTTTCTTCATGGTCAGGACAGAGATGACGAGACAGTCGAACGATCCCAACGGCAAGCTGATGATGTCGCGCCGCGGCATGTTGCTCAGCGGCGCCACCCTTCTTGCCGGCAGCCTTGCCGCCTCGCTCTGTCCCGCCATCTCGCTGGCGGCGGTCGATGCGGGGGTTGAGAGCCGTTTCATGCAGCTCTCCGGCCTTCTGATCAATCACCAGCTCAATCCCGATGTCGGCGCGCGTATCGCTGAAACGGCAACCGGTGAGTACAAGAATTTTGCCGGCATGCTCGATGCCATCATCGCCATTGCCGAAAAGAAGCAGGCGACGACGGTCGAGGATTTCTTCGGCGATATTCCGGAAGGCGAACTGAAGGACTTTGCCCACTGGGTGATCTTTGCCTGGTACAGCGGCTGCTCTTCGGAAAAGCGCAATGCCAAGGTCTTCACCTACGAAGAAGCCCTGACCTTCAAGACCACCAGCGACATCCTCACCATCCCCTCCTACGGCATTTCCGGCCCCAATCTGTGGACCCGGCCCAACCTGCCGCTCTCGGCCCCGATGCCGACTTTCTGACGACCCACTTAGAAGAAGTTTTCCCATGGTTACCAAGACTAGTGCCGACGTCGTCATCGTCGGAACGGGCGTTGTCGGCGTCGTGATCGCCGAACAGTTGCTCGATGCAGGCCATTCCGTCCTCATGATCGAGGCAGGCCCCCGCGTTTCGCGCGCCGAAGTCGTCGAGAACTGGCGCAATGCGCCGCTCGGCGTCAAAGGCGATACCTCGGTCGCCTATCCGCCCCGCCCCTGGGCACCGCATCCGAGCGGTGCCGAGAAGCCGGAAGATGCCTATCTGCAGTTTTCGGGCCCCGACGCCTATGACCAGACCTTCATCCGCTACGCCGGCGGCTCCACCTGGCACTGGGCCGGCACGTCCTGGCGCCTGACGCCGGAAGACATGCGCATCAACTCGCTCTATGGCGTCGGCCGCGACTGGGCCTTCGATTACGACACGCTGGAGCCCTACTACGTCCGCACCGAGCACAAGCTCGGCATTTGCGGCCCCGCAGATCGCACGCAGCAATGGCCGCAGACAGGCGCTCGCTCCGCCCCCTACCCGATGCCGGCTTTGCCGTTCTCTCCGGGTGAGGTGAAGTTCACCGAAGTCGTGAAAACGCTCGGCTACAACAACATCCCGGTGGCGCAGGCGCGCAATAGCGGCATGCCCTACGATGGCCGCCCGGCCTGCTGCGCCAACAACAACTGCGTTCCGGTCTGTCCCGTCGCCGCCAAGTATGACGCCGAAACAGCGCTGCATCGCCTGGAAAAGAAGGGCGCCACGCTGCTCGTCGATTCGGTTGTCTACAAGGTCGAAACGAACGCCCAGAACAAGATCGAGGCGGTGCATTTTTACGACCAGCACAAGCAGTCGCACCGTATCAGCGGCAAGCTCTTCGTGCTCGCCTGCAACGGTCTCGAAAACCCGAAACTGCTGCTGATGTCGACCGACGACCGCAACCCGAACGGTGTTGCCAACTCGTCCGATCAGGTCGGCCGCAACATGATGGACCACCCGGCCCGCTCGTTCACGGTCACCACCAAGGAGCCGTTCTGGTCGGGCATAGGTCCGGTCGTCAATTCCGGCATCATGGAAACGTCTCAAGGCGCGTTCCGCTCGGAGCATGCCGGCGCGTACTTCCGCTACAACAATTTTGCCCGTAACCGCTTCGTGACATTCGCTGCGTTGAAGAAGGGCCTCGTCGGCAAGGCGCTGGACGAGGAAATCCGCCGCATGACCGCCTGCACGGCCGATATCGTTGCCGCGCACGAAATTCTGGCCGACCCGAACAACCGCCTGACCCTGTCGGACAAGAAGGACTGGCTCGGCCTGCCAAAACCTTCGATCCACTATGATGTCGGCGATTACGTCCGCAAGTGCTGGGAAACCTACTCCCAGCCGATCGGCAAGCAGATCGCCGAAGCGATGGGTGCGGTCGACATCAAGATCTCGCCGAAATTCAACAACAGCAAGCACATCATGGGCGGAACCATCATGGGCAAGGATGCCGCAAACTCGGTCGTCGACGTGGATTGCCGCGCCCATGACCACGAAAACCTGTTCATCCCCGGCGGCGGCGCGATGGCCGCAGGCGCCTGCGGCAACAGCACCATCACCATGGTCGCGCTCGCCCTCAAGGCCGGCGACGCGATGGTCGACCAGATGCGGGGCGCATGATCATGAAGAGCGTAAAAACTTTCGCGCTTGCTGCACCGCTTGCACTTGCTGCGCTTGCTCCGGCATCGGCCCAGGACACCCAGAACCAATTCTCCAAGGAACTGATCGAAAAAGGTCGTTATCTTGCGACCGCTTCCGACTGCGTCGCCTGCCACACCAACCATGTCGGCGGCAAGCCGATGGCCGGTGGCCTGCCGATGTCGTCGCCGGTCGGCACGATCATCTCGACCAACATCACGCCGTCGAAGGAATTCGGCATCGGCAACTACACCGAAGCCCAGTTCGCCGACGCGGTGCGCAAGGGTGTTCGCGGCGATGGCGCCAACCTCTATCCGGCCATGCCCTATGTGTCCTATTCCAACATGACGGATGAGGACATCCACGCGCTCTACGCCTATTTCATGCAGGGCGTGCAGCCGGTGGACGAAAAGGCGCCGGAAACCAGCCTGCCCTTCCCGATGAACATCCGCGCCTCGATGATGGGCTGGAACATGCTGTTCCGTCCGAATGAGATACATAAGGATGATCCGGCGCAGTCGGCGGAATGGAACCGCGGCAAGTATCTGGCTGAGGGCGCGGCCCATTGCAGCACCTGCCACACCCCGCGCGGGACCTTCATGCAGGAGCAGAAGGACCTGAACCTCACCGGCGGCCAGATCGGCCCCTGGTTCGCGCCTGATATCACCAATGACAAGGTGCATGGTATCGGTTCATGGACGCAGGAGGAGCTGGTCACCTATCTGAAGACCGGTCGTCTCGATCACCGCGCCCAGGCAGCCGGCAGCATGGCGGAAGCCATCAGCTACTCTTTCCAGCACCTGACCGATGCCGACCTCAACGCCATCGCCACCTATGTCCGCAGCATCCCCAACCCGAACGCTTCGCAGGCAGCTGCCCCGACACGTTTCGATCAGGGCAAGGCCGGCAACGACCTGTCCGGTTTCCGCGGCAAGGATTACGCTGGCGGCATCAAGGGCGACCACGCCGGTGCAGCGCTCTACACCGCCAACTGCGCCTCCTGCCACGGCTACAATGCCCAGGGCACGGCTGACGGTTATTACCCGAGCCTGTTCCACAACGCGGCAACCGCCGGCGACAATGCCACCAACGTCATCGCCGCCATTCTCTATGGCGTCGATCGTCACACGGAAGACGGCCATGTCTTCATGCCGCCCTTCGGCGATCAGCCGAACACCGTCAACGCGCTGACCAATGTGGAAGTCGCATCGCTATCGAATTATCTGCTGAAGGATTACGGCAATGCCAGGCTGACGGTAACGCCTGAGGATGTGCAGGTGATCCGTGACGGCGGCCCGAGCTCGCAACTGGTGCTGTTTGCACGCATCGGCATGGGTGTTGGCGCTGTGGCGGCTGTCATCGTGCTGGGCGCAGCCGTATGGCTTTTCCGCCGCAAGCGGTCCCGAGCTCAAGTGGCCGTGTAAGCGCGGCCGGCCGATCCTGCGAGATACCAGCCTCCCGTTTCGCGACGGGAGGTTTTTTATTGATCAGAAGAGTTCCGCCACAGCTGAAACGCCGGCCGCCGTCATCGCTTCCGGCAGGGTGAGCGTCGAATAGACCCTGTTTCGGCCGCTGCTCTTCGCCAGATACAACAGCTGGTCGGCCGCATTGAGGTTGTTGTCGAAACTCTCACCGGTCTCCGTCTCCACCACCCCGATCGACACCGTCACGGAGATCTCGTGATTGTTGACCTCCATCACCAGTTCCTCGATCTGCTGTCGTAGCTGCTCACAGAAGGAATGTGCCTGGAACGCATCCGTGTTGCGCAGGTAGAGCGCGAATTCCTCACCGCCCAGTCGTGCGGCAAAATGTTTTGCTGCCGCACTGGCCTCGGCCAAAGTATCGGCCACCATCTTCAACACACGGTCGCCGGCCTCGTGGCCATAGGTGTCGTTGATCCGCTTAAAATGATCGATGTCGAGAATGGCCACGCTGCTACAGTGGTCGGGTGTCCGGCTTTCTTCCATTTGCCGTGTTTTTTCAAAGAAACAGCGGCGATTCGACAGTCCGGTCAGATAATCGCGATCGGCCAGATAGCGCAGCCGCTGGATCTGTTTGAGTGTTTCAATATTGTTGTCGATACGGCATTGCAGCTCTTCCGGAACGAAAGGCCGATAGATGAAATCGCAGGCACCGGCCTTGAGGAAGCTGGCGGAAAGCCAGCGGTCGGTGGAGGAAGACACGCCGACAATGCGCATCTCTTCGGAGGAACGCGTCTCACGAATGCGCCGTGTCAGCTCGTAGCCGTCCATGTCGGGCATATGATAATCAGTGACGACCAGATCGATCTTGTCTTCGACTTCGAGGATTTCCAGCGCCTGCTTGCCGGAATGCGCCTCGAGCACACGAAAGTTCTGGCGGGTCAGGATTTCCACCAGCCCCGATCGGGCGGAACGCGCATCATCGACCACGAGGATCGTGAAGGCACTGTTGGACAAAATGCGCGCCACGGTCTGGATTACGGTCTCAACCGTACGCGGGCCGTCCTTGACGATATAGTCGATGATCTTTTTCTGCGCGTATCGTTCACGCGCTTCGGGGTCGAAGATCGCCGTAAAAACGATCGTAGGCACGCCGAAATCACCGAGAAGACCGAGAATTTCACCGCGCGGCGAGTCCGGCAGGTTAAGCCCCGTCAAGGCAAGCGTAAAATGCTCGGCTTCCAGACAGGCCCGCGCAGAAGCCTGACTGTTGCAGCAAATGACTTCCGCTCCCGTTTCTTCTTCCATACGCTGCCGCAACAGCATAGTCATGGCCGGAGAATCTTCGATAAGCAGTATTCTATTATGCTCGTCTTTTGTTGCCACGACGCTTGCGCGACGTGCATCTTTCCTGGCTGCCATCAACCCCACCGCAATAACAGTCACCCCAATCCTTCTTGTTTGTATGGGGCAACCTGTTACCAACCGATTATAGATGAAGTAAAATTGCGAGCGGAAAGAATGTTATAGAGCAAAAGCTCGCCGCTTTATGAACACCAATTGGTAAATCTACCATCTTTGGGTTGCGCTAAACCTTCACGCACAAGCTGATCACCAATCGACTTTCCGCTGCGCATAGCAACACGCAATTTTGCACCGGCCTGCTCGCGATCGCCGCTGTCGGAAAGAACGAGATCGAACGGACCGGCATCGAGCAGTTCACGCAGCCGCACCTTGGCGCGGAAACCACGCTGGCGTTCGGCCTCGCACTTTGCCGATTCGGCGCTCGGCACGTTGACGTCGGCCAAGCGTACAGCAGTCTTGTCGTGCCAGAACACGCCGGCTTCGGCGATGCAATTGTTCAACCCGGAGCGACCGCAATAATAGAATTGCCCCTTGAAGCCCGCCCCCACCATCTTGGCGCCGCCATCCGGGGCAAGCGCCCTGGCGCCACTGACTGAGGGTATCGCCGGTGGTGGCAACGAGGCAAGCATAGGCTTGGCGATCGGTGATGGAGCCGTTGCGGGCACGGATCGTGAGGGAATGGCAGCGGGCGGTACCGGCACATTGCCGGAGGGCGCGTTTGCGGCCGACCTGGCGTTGGGCACGGCAGCGGGCGGAGACGGGCGCGGCGCCGGCTGCGGCTTTGCGGCTTCCTGCCGACTGGTACTGGTGGCCGGTGGTTTTGCCGGCGGCAGATAGCGCGCAAGATCGTCGCGGTGATCGTAAGCAATGATTCCGGCGACAACCAGGGCCGCAGCGCCGTACCACGGCACCATGCCGCCCTTTGCCTTGGTTGAACGACGCGTCTTGCGCCCCCTGCCCGTGGCTGCCTTTGCCATGACCTGCTCCTTCACATCTTTTGCGACGGAGTATCGTTAATAAATCTTTCCGAATGGTTGGCATGGCCACCCACAGCGTGTCGTTTCGATGCAGATTTTTATCTGATCCACAGGCCTGAAACATAAGGCATCTCACGCAGTGTGGCGACGAGATGGCTGGAAACGTGACACTCGCCTCTGGAAATGCGGATTTCCCCTCTATATGCAGGGGTCTACAGATTCCTGTGCCAGATTTGATCACCTGCGTATGCCGCGAGTTTCGCGGCGGTGTTGAGCCAGTTTTGCGCAAGCCCTGAATTCTAGGGTCTCGTCACCGGAATGAGTCCGGCCCCAACGAGGACAATGATATGTCGAATGAGACGGACCATAACCGCCACGAGCCGAGCGATTCGGCGATCGCGCTTTTCCTGCAGGACAACGATCCTGATCAACTGACCGACATTCTGGTCGCGGCGCTCGATGAAGCCTTCCGCATCATGGAACAGGACATCCGCACCGAAACCTTCCACTGAGATTTTGCCGTGAGCCGGCAGAACCTCCGGCTCACGCTGCCAGCAGCGCCTTCAACTTCTCAAAACGCCTGCGTGCCCGCGCCAACTGTTTTGCTGCTGCGATCGGCTTGTCGATAAGCTCTTCCAGCGATTCCACCAGAAGACTGGCGGCATCACTCTCACCGGTTCCCACCGGCACATTTTCGACGATCTCGCGCGCAAAATTGTACATTTGTCTGTAACTGGCGATTTCGGCTGCGACCTCGCTCCAATCGCGCTTCTGTCTGCTCATATCCATCCGTCTCTTTGACCATCAAATCGGGTCAGAAACGCGCCAACTGGCTAAAATGCCCGTCTTTATCGAAATCCTTAGTCAATCTCGGATTAACCTGTAACCCGCGCGAGAATTAGTATTCACTGAATAATCGCAGCACCTTAGCCATTTGGCGGCAAACGCACCCTTACCGTCAGACCTCGACCGTCCGGTCCATCGGCGAGTTCGACACCGCCGCCATGCAGAACGGCGATTTCCTCGACAATCGGCAAGCCGAGGCCGCTGCCCGGCCGCTCCTGCAAGCTGCCCCTCTCGAAACGGGTAAGCGCTTGCTTGCGGCGTTGCGCCGGAATGCCGGGGCCATTGTCTTCCACTTCCAGAAGCGCATCATTTTCTGACCGCAACGCCCGCAAGGTCACCACGGCGCCCTCGCCCGCATAAAGAACGGCATTGGAGATGAGGTTTTTCATCAACTCGGTCAAAAGCAGGGGTTCCGCCTTCACCATCACCGGTTCCTCGCCTTCGAAACCGAGATCGATACCGGCCTCAGCGGCAAGCACCACATGGTCTGCCGTTGTGGTGCGTGCCAGATCGGTCAGATCCACCGATGCGAACCCATCGCGCCGCGCCCGAGCCGTCGCATCGATCCGCGCCATCAGAAGCAGCTGGGCCAGCGTACGCTCGGCATCGGCCACCGCCTCGTCCGCCTTCAGCGCTGCCCGCCTTGCCTCCTCCAGATCCGTCGCCCGCGTCGCCAAGGCCAATTGCGTGCGAATGACGGCAAGTGGCGTGCGCAACTGATGGCTGGCATTGCCGGTGAAGTGGCGCAGCGCATCCAGTGCCGATTGCAGCCGCACCATGAAGGAATTGACGGTATCGACCAGTTCCTGCACTTCCTTCGGCACCCGGTCGGCGATCGGCGCCAGATCATCGGGGCTGCGATGGGCGATCGCGCCACCCAGACGGCTCAAAGGCCGCAGCGATACGGTCACCGCGATCCAGACGATCAGGGCAGCACCGACGATCAGAAAGGCCAGCCGCAGCGCCGAATGCAGCAGAATGGAATTGGTCAACTGCCGGCGCGCGATCGTCGTTTCCGCGACCGTCACCATGAAAGGCATGGAATTGATGCCGGTCGAGGCCGAGCGTGCCAGCGTCGCAACCCTGATCGGCTCACCGCGAAAGGTCGAATCGAAAAACGCCGTCGGCTGCCCCTCGTAACGTGCGAGGAAGGGCAGGTTCTTGTAGCCGGTGATAAACGTACCAGGCGGTCCGTCGACGCGATAGAAAACGCGGTCCTGCGCCGCCGAGGTCAGCATTTCCAGCGCCACATAGGGAATGTCGACTTCGAGCTTTCCGTCTTCCGAAACGACCACCCTTTCGGCGATCGCCAGCGCAGAACCGGCGAGAACACGATCGGAGACGTCATTGGCCGTCTCACGCGCTTCCCGCCATGTGTCGGACAACGCCAGCGCGCCAAGCACACCGGCCGAGGCCAGTAGCCATGCCAGAAGACGGCGGCGGATGGAAAACAGGCCCAGCCTCATGCCATTCCTGCGATCTGGAAAAGGCGAGACCTCGAACTCACCGGCCCGCCGCCGCGCCTTCGAGGTAATAACCAATGCCACGCGCGCTCTTCACCGTCAGCCCATGCGGCTGCAGGCGGCGACGCAGGCGGCTGACATATTGCTCGATCGCATTGGCGGACAAATCCTCGTCGAAACCGGTCATAGAACCGATGATCGCCTCCTTGGAGACTACCTTGCCGGCCCGCATGAACAGAAGTTCAAGCAGGCCCAGTTCCCTCGCCGGAATGTCGAGCGGCCGCCCTTCGCTGGAAAAGCTACGCGAGGTGAGATCGAACGTGACGCCGCCGTAACCGATCTGAGACGACCGCATACCCGCCTGTCGGCGCAACAGCACACGGATGCGGGCTTCGAGTTCGGAAATATCGAAAGGTTTGGTGAGGTAATCGTCGGCACCAAGATCAAGGCCCTTTACCCGCTCCTCCGGCGCTCCCCGCGCGGTGAGGATCATCACAGCCGCACGGTTTTGCCGCGAACGCATCGCACGCAAGACGTCGAGACCGTCCATTTCAGGCAGGTTGAGATCAAGGATGACAAGATCGAAATTCTGAGCGGCGGCCACGGCTTCGGCAGATGCACCGTCATGGACGACATCCACCACATAGCCACTGCCACGCAGGATCGTTGCCAGCCCGTCGGCCAGCGCGCCATTGTCCTCCACCAGCAAGATACGCACCGGCGACACCTCCCTTTCCGCACGGCCGAGAATAGCGGCAATGCGGCGAATTGTCACCGGCGCTCAATGACTTAAGAATGACAGATTATGAACGCGGCCCGAGATAATCCATCTTGCCGATCGGCACGCCCTTGTGGCGCAGGATCGCGTAGGCTGTCGTCACATGGAAATAGAAGTTCGGAATGGCGAAACCGAGCACGTAATCGCGCGCAGTGAAGGTCATCGAGCCGCTGCCGGTCTTCAGCACCACTTCGGTCTCGTCCTTGCCCTCCATGGCCGAAGCCTCGACCGCCTTCAGGATTTCGACTGTCTTTTCGATACGCGCCTGCAGGTCGGCGAACGTGGCCTCGTCGTCGGCCATCGGCACATTGTCGACACCGGCGACACGCACGGCCACGAATTTGGCGGTATCGCTGGCGCGCTGGATCTGCGACGTCAGCGGCCCCATGTCCTCGATCAGGCGTGCGTCCAGCAGCGTCTTGTGATCGAGACCGTTCTCGTCGGCAAAGGCCTCACCCTTCTTCAAAATGGCGGAGAGATTCTCAAAGGCGCGGATAAAGGCCGGAAGGGTGATGTCGTAAAGCGAAAGTGACATGGGGACAGGTCCTAAAAGTGGCCGTGGCGGGATGCCGATGGCGAAAAGACCGGGCACAGGTAGGCACACGGATTTTCGCAAACAAGTTACGAAAAAATTGTTTTTCCAGCCGTTGTGTTTGCACGAACAGCCACCATGCTTGTCGTTTGTCAGGCAGTCGGGCATGCTCTGAAGATGAAGGCTTTTGCGCTCCCGCTGTTTTTCACGCTCCTCTGTCCCATCGCCGTGTCTGCGGCGGAGGAAACGTTGTTTCCGGCCCTGTCCGGCGCTCAGGATGCGCGGGAACTTAAAGTCTATTCCTCACTCGACAGGCCGCTGGCGACACCGATGATCGCGGGCTTCCAAAAGGCCAATCCCGATATCACTATCCGCTATGAGGAAATGCTGACCGGCGAGATTTATGACCGCATCGTCCATGAAACCGATGCAGGTCAGAAAACGGCAGACTTCGCCTTTTCCTCGGCCATGGACCTGCAGGTGAAGCTTGCCAATGACGGTTATGCGCAGGTCAGCGACATGCCGATGAGCGAGCGTTGGCCGGAATGGGCAAACTGGCGCGATACCGTCTACGCACTGACATTCGAGCCAGCCGTCTTCGTCTATCACAAGCCGAGTTTTCAGGACACGCCGCCGCCCTCGACTCGTGCGGAACTGGTCAAATATCTGGAAAAACAGGGCGATGCCGTGCATGGCCGCATCGGCACCTATGATATCGAGCGCTCCGGGGTCGGTTTCCTGTTCATGTCGCGCGATCAGGAACAGTTTGGCGATATCTGGTCTGTCGTGAAGGCGATGGGGGCTGCCGGCGTCAAGCTTTATTCCACCAGCGAGGCCATTCTCGAACGTGTCGCCGATGGCCGTTTTGTGCTGGGATATAATATTGTCGGATCCTACGCGTCGAACTGGGCAACCCGACACCCGAATATCGGCATTCTTCTCCCAAAAGATTATACCGTGGTCATGTCGCGTATCGGCCTCGTGCCGCAGGCGGCAGCTTCTCCTGATCTAGGGCGAAAATATCTGGAATTCTTCATGTCGAAGGAAGGCCAGACCATCCTTGCCGTCGATGTACAGATCCCTGCCGTCAGCCCGGACGTGGCCGGCGCCAATACTGGAACAGCGCTGCAAAAGATTCTCGGCGGCCAGTTAAAACCCGTCCCCGTCAGTCTTGGCCTCATGGTTTACCTCGATCAGGTCAAGCGTTCGCGCCTGATTTCGCACTGGAACGACGTTCTGAGACGCCAATAAACACTATTTCCTCTTGCCAAACGCCAAGCACAGGCGAAGTGTCAGTTAGATGTCAGCTTCATATGTTGGCTTAACAAATGATCGGCGACCGCGTGGAGGCGGAAACCGGTGGATATGGGAGAGAGACTGTTAAGCTGGGCAAACCCGGCACCGTTCCTCCTGTCTCCAGCAAAGACACCGCGCCCAAGGCGCCAACGGAGGAACACACTTGAAACATTTCATCATCGCTTCGCTTCTTGCAGGTGCCATGGCACTGCCGGCTTACGCTGCCGATTACACCATCGTCGCGCCGGCGGCTCCGGGCGGCGGCTGGGACCAGACGGCCCGCTCGCTGCAGGCCGACCTGCAGAAGGAAAAGATTTCCGGCAAGGTTCAGGTCGTCAACGTACCGGGCGCCGGCGGCACGATCGGCCTTGCCCAGTTCTCCAGCCAGCAGAAGGGCAACCCGAACTCGCTGCTCGTCGGCGGTTACGTCATGGTCGGCGCGATCCTCACCAACAAGGCACCGGTCACGCTCGACGCCATCACCCCGATCGCGCGCCTGACCGGCGAATACGAAGCCGTCGTCGTTCCGGCCTCGTCCGAGATCCAGAACATCGGCCAGTTGATCGAAATGCTCAAGAAGGATCCGGGTTCGGTTTCCTGGGCTGGCGGTTCGGCCGGCGGCACCGACCATATCGGCGCAGGCCTGATCGCCAAGGCAGCCGGCGTTGATCCAACCAAGATCAACTACATCGCCTATTCGGGCGGCGGCGAAGCCCTTGCGGCCATCCTCGGCAACCAGGTCACCGCCGGCATTTCGTCCTACGGCGAATTCGAGCCTCAGGTTAAGGCCGGCACGTTGCGTCTTCTCGCTGTTTCCAGCGCCGAGCGCATCGAAGGTGCCGACGCACCGACGCTGAAGGAATCCGGCCTCGACGTCGTGCTCGAAAACTGGCGCATGGTTGCCGCAGCTCCCGGCATTTCCGAAGAGCAGAAGGCCGCCATCACCGCAGACGTCGAAAAGCTGGTCAAATCCGCCACCTGGCAGGAAACGCTGAAGACCAAGAAGTGGCAGGACACGTTCCTCGCCGGCAAGCCGTTCGAAGAGCAGCTGAAGAAGGACATTGCCGCGACAGAAACCATTCTCAAGGACATCGGACTGGTTAAATGACCACTGGTAACCACAACCATACCCACGCGCGCCGCCCTGATTGGGCGGCGCTTGCCGTGGCCTTCGTTCTCGCCGTCATCGCCGCTGTCATCTATTTCGACGTCAATCGCCTCGAAAGCAGCGGCGGATATTCCGGCATCGGCCCGGCAACGGTTCCTGAAGTCATCGCCATCTGTCTGATCGGCCTTGCGATCTGGACTGTCTTTGCCGCGTTCCGCGGTGACTTTCCCGAGCGCGAGCATCAGGAATTGTCGCCCGTTATCTGGATCGTCGGCGGCCTCGCCGCCCAGATGCTGCTGCTGACCACTGCCGGCTTTTCCATCGCTACGGGCATCCTGTTCGCCATGACTGCCGCCGGTTTCGGCAAGCGCAAGCTGTGGTTCTCGATCCCCGCCGGTATCGCGCTGGCCTTCGCCGTCTGGCTCGTTTTTGCACAGCTTCTGCAACTGTCGCTTCCGGCCGGTCCGCTCGAACGCTTGTTCTTCTAAGGCGTGATGCGTCCCGCATCGTCAGTCACGCCTTAGGCCTTTGTTTTCTCGCATGTCGTGACCGTGAACCGCTCAGCCGGTTGGTATGGCATGCTCTAGGAAGTAAGCCTCGATGAATACCTTCGATTTCCTCCTGCAGGGCCTGTCGATCGCCGCACAGCCGATCAACCTGTTCTACGCGTTGATCGGCGTCACGCTTGGCACGCTGGTCGGCGTTCTGCCCGGCATCGGCCCGGCGCTCACCGTGGCGCTGCTTCTGCCCGTCACCTACCAGCTCGATCCGGCCGGTTCGCTGATCATGTTCGCCGGCATCTATTACGGCGGCATGTATGGCGGCTCGACCACCTCGATCCTGCTCAATACTCCCGGCGAAAGTGCCTCGATCGTCACCGCGCTCGAGGGCAACAAGATGGCGCGTGCCGGCCGCGGCGGTCCCGCCCTTGCGACAGCCGCTATCGGCTCCTTCGTCGCCGGCCTGATCGCCACCGTGGCGCTGGCCTTCATTGCCCCCTTCGTCGTCAAATTCGCGCTTGCCTTTGGCCCCCGCGAATATTTTGCGCTGATGGTGCTCGCCTTCGTCACCGTATCGGCCGCTTTCGGCGATTCGACACTGCGCGGCCTCACCTCGCTGTTCATCGGTCTCGCACTGGCCATCATCGGCATCGACCAGCTGACCGGCCAGACCCGCATGAGTTTTGGCATTCCCGATCTGCTCGACGGTATCGAAGTGACGACGCTTGCCGTTGCCATGTTCGCCATCGGCGAAACGCTGTACGTTGCCGCTCAGGGCAGCCGCGCACCGGAAAAGGTCGAGGCGGTCAAGGGTTCGCTGTGGATGAACCGCCAAGACTGGGCCCGTTCGTGGAAGCCCTGGCTGCGCGGCACGGCGATCGGTTTTCCGATCGGCGCCATGCCGGCCGGTGGTGCGGACGTCTCAAGCTTCCTGTCCTATTCGGCGGAAAAGCAGTTTTCCAAACATCCGGAAGAGTTCGGCAAGGGCGCCATCGAAGGTGTTGCCGGTCCGGAAGCAGCCAACAACGCCTCGGCTGCCGGCACGCTGGTGCCGCTGCTGACGCTCGGCCTGCCGACCACGGCAACCGCCGCGATCATGCTGGCCGGTTTCCAGCAGTTCGGCCTGCAGCCGGGACCGCTCCTGTTCGCCACCAATCCGCAGCTCGTCTGGGGTCTGATCGCCTCGCTGCTGATCGCCAATTTCATGCTGCTGGTGCTGAACCTGCCGCTGATCGGCCTGTGGGTGCGCCTGTTGACGATCCCGAAGCCCTGGCTTTACGCCGGCATCCTGATGTTCGCGACGCTTGGCACGATCGGCGCCAACCCGTCGGTCTTCGAACTCGGCATGCTGCTCGCCTTCGGCCTGCTCGGCTATATCATGCGCGTCATGGGGTATCCGATCGCGCCTGTCGTGGTCGGCCTCATCCTTGGCCCGATGGCGGAGCAGCAATTGCGCCGCGCCCTGTCCATCAGCCAGGGTGACCCGACCGTACTGGTCAGCTCGCCGATCGCCGCAACGCTGCTGGTGCTCGCGGCCGTCGCACTGATCGTACCGCTGGTCATGCGCGCCCGCGGTCGTGGCGATGTGCTGTCGCAAGTCGCCGGCGACGAGGATTGATCACAACAAGTCTCCCAAGGCGAAAACACCCCGCTCGGTTCGCCGGCGGGGTGTTTTGTTTTGACGAAAGATGAATGTTCAAAGCCCGAGAATATCGCCGAGGAGGCCCATCTTCGAGCCCGAAAGTACAATCGGCGCAAACAGGACCGACAGGCACAGGCAGGGTTTTGTCATGCCCGCCACAGGCCTGTGGTCGAGATCCTCATCCGCCACCGACACGTCACCACGCCCGAACGTGCCGCGATGATCGTGAAAATCACCGTCCAGCACCAGCGTCAGCTCCAGCCCCTCATGGGTATGGTTCGGTAGCGCCCTGCCCGGCCGCGCCCACAGGAGCGACATTTCCGACCCGTCATCCTTGTCGTGCTCGATCATGTGCTGCTTCAGCCCCGGCAGCTTGGTCTTCCACGGCACGTCTTCGAGATCGTAACCGAGATGATCGCAGAGCGCGCGCGGCAGGACATGGTGTTTTTCGCGCAGCTGGACCACCCGCAGCGATGGCGATGATGACCGAATGATGCTGTCCACGCATCGCTCACCACCGGCCAGCGCACGCGTTTTCCCGGCTTGCAGCGACTCACCGGCAAACGCTTCGAGCGTTCTTGCCATCATTGCGGAAGATGGCTTCATCTCGATATGGGACGCGATCAGCACACGCGCGGGTTCGGGCAGGTCACCCGCCACATATTCGGAAATCAGCGCGTCGAGCATGGCCACCGTCATTGCGCCACCTCGACAACAATTCCGACTCCGGCCGCGTGAGCACCGAAGCCCTTTGCCGCACAAACTCTCCAACGCTGCCAGGCCAATGCCTGCATCACTTCGCAACCTTCCTATATCCCCGCCGTTCCAATAGGGGAAATTTCCCCATAATGTGGGGATATTTGCGGCATGCCGCCAGTCCTCAAAAATAGGGGGTAGTGAAGAAATTAAGCCTGTCCCGTTTTCCAGAAACAGAATTTCTTGCGTCTTCGCCATTGTCCGTAGACAAGACGGTTACTAGGTCGTGTACTCTCGTCTTCGCCTGTAGAAACACGGCACGCTCTTTAAGTGAAAGAAAAGGCATTTCCATGACCCCGCATTCCTCGGTGCTCAGCGTAATCGGCAACACTCCCCTGATTCGTCTGAAAGGCGCCTCGGAAGCGACCGGCTGCGAAATCCTCGGCAAGGCGGAATTTCTCAATCCGGGACAGTCGGTCAAGGATCGCGCTGCGCTCTATATCATTCGCGATGCGGAAAAGCGCGGCCTCCTGCGTCCGGGCGGCGTCATCGTTGAAGGCACGGCCGGCAACACCGGCATCGGCCTGACGCTGGTGGCCAAGGCGCTCGGTTACCGCACGGTCATCGTCATTCCCGAAACCCAGAGCCAGGAAAAAAAGGACGCCCTGAAACTCATGGGTGCCGAACTCGTTGAAGTGCCGGCAGTTCCCTACAAGAACCCCAACAATTACGTCAAAGTCTCCGGCCGCCTCGCAGAACAGCTTGCCAAGAGCGAACCGAACGGTGCCATCTGGGCCAACCAGTTCGACAATGTCGCCAATCGCCAGTCGCATGTAGAAACCACCGCGCAGGAAATCTGGCAGCAGACCGGCGGCAAGATCGACGGCTTTATCTGCTCGGTCGGTTCGGGCGGCACGCTGGCCGGCACTGCCGAAGGTCTTCGCGCTCACAATCCGTCCATCAAGATCGGCCTTGCCGATCCCGATGGCGCAGCACTTTATGACTATTACGCCAATGGCGAACTGAAATCCGAAGGCAGCTCGATCACCGAAGGCATCGGTCAGGGCCGCATCACCGCCAATCTCGAAGGTTTTACACCCGATTTCAGCTATAAGATCAGCGATGCTGAAGCTCTGCCCTACGTATTCGACATGGTCGAAAACGAGGGCCTGTGCCTTGGTGGCTCCACTGCCATCAACATCGCCGGTGCGGTTCACCTCGCCCGTGATCTCGGCCCCGGGCATACGATCGTCACGATCCTGTGCGATTACGGCAATCGGTATCAGTCAAAGATGTTCAACCCGGAATTCCTGAAGTCCAAGGGACTGCCGGTGCCGCAGTGGATCGCCAAGGCCAGCAAGATCGCCGCTCCCTTCGAAGCCGTTTGAGATCCCGATGACCACGAAACTCCTGTTCCGCGACGATTTTTATCTCTCCACCGCAGAAGGCACGGTCACCGTGCTGCATGAGGACGGCGCGATCGAACTCGACCAGACCTGCTTTTACGCCACGTCGGGCGGCCAGCCGGGCGATATCGGCTTTTTCGAGCGTGCCGATGGCAGACGTATCGAGATCGCCACCACCAAAAATGGCGCCACGAAGGAGATTTTTCTCCATGTGCCGGCCGAGGGCCAGCCGATGCCGCTGGTCGGTGAAAAGCTGACGCTGCATATTGACTGGCCGCGCCGCTACAAGCTGATGCGCATGCACACAGCCTGCCATATCCTGTCGGTCGTCTGCCCTTACCCGGTCACGGGTGCGGCCGTCGGCGAAGATGAATCGCGCATCGATTTCGACATGAGCGCCATTCCGGACCCGCTCGACAAGGCCGCCGCCACCGAACAGATGATGGCGATCATCAACGCAAATCACCCGGTCTACCTGCAATGGATCACCGACGAGGAACTGGCCGCCAATCCGGATCTGGTCAAATCCAAGAACGTGCGGCCGCCGGTCGGGCTCGGCCGTGTCAGTCTCGTCTGCATCGGTGAAAATTCCAGCGTCGACAGCCAGCCCTGCGGCGGCACGCATGTGTCGGAAACGCAGGAAGTCGGCCCAGTCTACATTTCCAAGATCGAAAAGAAGGGCAAGGAGAACCGCCGGTTCCGCATCCGCTTCGGCACGCCTGAAGAAACGGCCTGACCGGTACTCTGATATTGCCATACAAAGGGAGACTGCCATGAGCGGAGCAAAAAGCCGTTTCGTCGTATCCGCTAACTGGGTTGAAAAGCAGCTCGGCACGAGGGGTTTTCGTGTCATCGATGCAGCCTGGTATCTGCCCGCGCATGGCCGTAACGGCGCTGCTGAATATGCCGGCGGCCACATCCCCGGCGCGGTGTTTTTCGATCAGGACGTGATTGCCGACCACACGACCGGCCTGCCGCACAGCCTGCCCTCACCCGAATATTTCGCCGAGGAAATCGGCAAGCTCGGCATTTCCGAACACGACACGATCGTTGTGCATGATGGTCCCGGCTTCTTCTCCGCACCGCGCGTATGGTGGATGCTGCGCACGATGGGCGCCGAAAACGTCTATGTGCTCGATGGCGGTCTCGACGGCTGGAAAGCGGAAAATCGCCCGCTCGAAACCGACCTGCCCGAACCGGTGCCGACAACCTTTACGCCGCATTTCCGCCAGCGCCGTGTCACCAGCTTTTCGGAAATGCGCGCCGTCGTTGATAGCGGCGTGCGTCAGGTGGTCGATGCCCGCGGTGCAGGCCGTTTTACCGGTGACGAAGCCGAACCGCGTGCCGGCATGCGCTCCGGCCATATGCCCGGCGCCCGCAGCCTGCCCGCCACCAGCCTCTCGGCCAATGGCCATTTCCACGATCTCGCCACGCTGAAACGCATGATGGACGGCGCCGGTATCGATCTTTCGCAACCGGTCGTCACCAGTTGCGGTTCGGGCGTCACCGCCGCCGTCATCACGCTGGCGCTGGAATCGCTCGGCCACACCGACAATTCGCTCTATGACGGATCCTGGTCCGAATGGGGCTCACGCAGCGACACCAATATCGTCACCGGCCCGGCCGAACCGATCGCCCGCGACGAGGCACAGCCGCTCAAGGCGCATATCACCCGGCTCGAAATGACGGCAGCACCCAAGAACAGCCTGCCGATCCCGGCCAATATCCAGACAGCGCTGATGAGCGTGCAGGATATGCCGCTCAGCTATTACCGCTATCTCTACCGGCAGGTTGGCAAACGCTGGCACTGGTATGAGCGGCTGCGCATGAGCGATGCCGAACTGTCCGAAATCCTCCACAGCCCAAAGGTCAGCGTCACCGTTCTCTATGTGAACGGCGCACCGGCCGGGTTCTTTGAACTCAACAAGCTGAACGACGATCTCGTCGAACTCTCCTATTTCGGCCTGTTCGAGCGTGCCATCGGCATGGGCATTGGCAAGTGGTTTCTGGTGCAGGCGCTTTACGCTGCGTGGCAAGACAATCCGAAAAAGGTCACCGTCAACACCAATACGCTCGACCATCCGCGTGCATTGCAGCTTTACCAGATGATGGGTTTTTCGCCGGTCGGCACCAGCGAGGCCTGGGTGCCACCGATGTCGGATGCCGAACTGTTGATGGCGCTTGATCGCTGAAAATACGGCAAGGATTTGCAGTCCTTGCACATCAGGCAAGAAACGGGTGGCGGCAGGCCTCCATCCGTTTCATCTCTCCCTCAACCGAACGGGAGACAGACATGACCATCACCTTCACAGCCATGCCCACCGACCATGCAGAACACCTGCGTAACGGTGGCAGCGACGCCTATGGCAACCTGCCGGAAACAGCCATCTCCGATGGACCGGGCCATCCCTGCCGCCACTGCCTGAACAATATTGATGCTGGCGAAGAGTTCCTGATCGTCGCCTATCGCCCCTTCCCCACCCTGCAGCCTTACGCGGAAACGGGTCCGATCTTCCTGCATGCAGATAGCTGCAAACGGTACGAGGCAACGGAAGTATTGCCGCCGATGCTTGGAAGCCCTGACTATATTGTTCGCGGCTACAGCGAGAATGACCGTATCGTTTATGGCAGCGGCGCGGTCACCGCAACCGATGAGATCACGGAGCGTGCGACAATGCTTCTGGCACGAGAAGACATCGCCTATCTGCGTGTGCGTTCTGCCCGCAACAACTGCTTTCAGTGCCGTATAGATCGGGATTAATTGGGTTTTTCTCGAATTACATTCGGATTGCTATAATTTTACAGATGCAATGAAATGTAATTCAACAGCTTACCGCTATACCTCACCTCGAAAGATGGAGAGGGCACATGGCTGTCATTGGAATGAAGACCCGCAGCGCACAGCGCCGCAAGACCCGCATTATCGGGACCGTAAAATATTACAATCAGGCCGCCAAGGGCCGTATCGTCGATCTGTCCGACACGGGTCTGGCACTTGATCTCGGCAGCCCGTTCCATGCCGCCGCCGGCAGCGCGGTGAAGATCGAGACAGAAGAACTCGGCATTCTCGAAGGCACGGTCAAGTGGTCGCATCGCGGCCGTCTCGGCATACATTTCCGCCCGAACTCGAATGCATCAGCACAGGTCCAGTCCTATTTCCGCTTCTTCCATCAGGAAATCCGTCCGGTCCTGACGCGTTGAACCGCGGCATTTGAACTTATTGACCCTCTGTCATTTTACTGATGCAACCCTATGCAATTGCGCTTAGGTTGCCTCGATAAGCACCAGGGGAGATTTTCATGTCGCAATTGTCCGGTCTTCATCCCATCAGCCGCCGCGCCCTGCTTGGCGGCTTTGCTGCTTCTTCGGCCCTCGTGGTCCTGCATCCATTCGCCGCCCGCGCCGCAAACAATCAGGCGCATCTGCGCATCATGGAAACCACGGACATCCACGTTCATGTTTTCCCCTATGACTATTACGCCGACAAGCCGAACGACACGCTGGGCCTCGCTCGCACAGCCTCGCTGATCGACGGTATCCGCGCCGAGGCCGGCAACTCCATGCTCATCGACAATGGCGATTTCCTGCAGGGCAATCCGCTCGGCGATTACGTCGCTTACGAGCGCGGCATGAAGGAGGGTGACAAACACCCGGTGATCTCTGCCATGAACGTGCTCGGCTACGATGTCGGCACGATGGGTAACCACGAATTCAACTACGGCCTCGATTTCCTGAACAAGGTCCTGGCCGGCGCCGGTTTCCCCTTCGTCTGCGCGAATCTTACCAAAGGCATGCTGGCATCCGATCCGAAAAAGGATGAACTGATGTTCAAGCCTTACGTGATCATCGAAAAGCAGATCCGCGACGGTTCGGGCGCGACTTCGCCGATCAAGGTCGGCTTTATCGGTTTCGTGCCGCCGCAGATCATGACCTGGGATGCAAAAAACCTCGAGGGCAAGGCGCAGACCCGCGACATCGTCGATGCGGCCAAGGCCTGGGTGCCGGTCATGAAGGAGGAAGGCGCTGATATCGTCATCGCGCTCTCCCATTCCGGCATTGATGGCACCGGCCAGAGCGAGCGCATGGAAAACGCCTCGCTTTACCTTGCCGGCGTCGAGGGCATCGATGCGATCTTCACCGGCCACCAGCATCTGGTCTTCCCCGGCCCGAAGGATTTTGACGGCATTACCGGCGCCGATGCCAAGAAAGGCACGCTGATGGGCAAGCCTGCCGTGATGGCCGGTTTCTGGGGTTCGCATATGGGCCTGATCGACCTGCTCCTGGAAAAAGACGGCAACAGCTGGAAGATCATTTCGCACACGTCGGAAGCACGGCCGATCTACCACCGTGACGACAACCGCAAGATCGTCGCCGACGTGAAGGACAAGCCCGAAGTTCTGGCCGCCGCCAAGGCCGATCACGAGGCGACGCTTGCCTATGTTCGCCGTGCCGTCGGCAAGACGTCCGCGCCGCTGTATTCCTACTTTGCGCTGGTGGCAGACGATCCGTCCGTACAGATCGTGTCCAATGCGCAGACCTGGTACATCAAGCAGATGCTGAAGGACGGAAAATACAAGGATTTGCCAGTTCTCTCGGCGGCAGCACCCTTCAAGGCCGGCGGTCGTGGCGGCCCGGATTATTTTACCGATGTTGCAGCCGGCGATATCGCCATCAAGAACGTCGCCGACCTCTATCTCTATCCGAATACCGTGCAGGCCGTGCTGATCACCGGCGCGCAGGTGAAAAACTGGCTGGAAATGTCGGCGGGCATGTTCAATCAGGTCAAGGCCGGATCGAAGGATGCCGTCCTGCTGAATGACGGTTTCCCCTCCTACAATTACGATGTCATCGACGGCGTCACCTATCAGATCGATCTTTCCCAGCCGGTCCGGTTCGACAAGGACGGCAAGCTGGTCAATCAAGATGCCAACCGCATCGTCGATCTGGCATTCGATGGCAAGCCGATCGATCCGGCCCAGAAGTTCGTCGTCGTCACCAACAACTATCGCGCCGGCGGTGGTGGCAAATTCCCGGAGATCGCTGGCGACAAGGTCATCTTCGTCGCCCCCGACACCAACCGCGACGTCATCGTGCGCTACATCGTCGATCAGGGCACGATCAATCCGTCGGCCGATGCCAACTGGTCGTTCAAGCCGCTGGCGGATACGACTGCCGTGTTCGAAAGCGGACCAAAGGGCCGTCAATACGCGGCAGCGGTCAAGGGCGCAAAAATCGAGGATGCCGGCGACGGTGAAAACGGGTTTGCAAAATTCCGTCTGGTGCTTTGATACCCTCTGCTCCAGAGGACTATGCATCCTTTGAAGCATCCGAGGCGGGAACCAAGCGCCCTCCTCCGTCATCCTCGCCCTTGTGGCGGGGATCCAGCGGCGCCGCGTCTGCGGCGCGTAAGACACTCTTTTCGATTTTATCGTTCTTTCACCGTGCAGACGCGCGGTGGCCGGATTCCTGTGACAAACCTCGCGATAAACGCGAGGGACAGGAATGACGGTGGAATGTGGAAGCGCTGTGAGGCATCCTTCAATCAGCCACTCAATAACCTTGTGATCCCCATGCCCACATTTTCCTTCCAGCAGGTCGACGTCTTTTCCACACAAGCGATGCGCGGCAATCCGCTCGCCGTCGTCATCGGCGCCGATGGCCTTTCCGATGCCGACATGCAGGCCTTTGCCAACTGGACCAATCTGTCCGAAACCACATTTCTGCTCCAACCGACAACGCCCGATGCGCATTACCGCGTCCGCATTTTCACCCCCACGCAGGAATTGCCCTTCGCCGGCCACCCGACGCTCGGCAGCGCCCATGTCTGGCTCGCTCAGGCAACCGATGCTCCCGACGGCGAGGTCGTGCAGGAATGCGGCGCCGGCCTCGTGCGCATCCGCCGTGATGGCGAGCGGCTTGCCTTCGCGGCGCCGCCTCTCGTTCGCTCCGGCCCGGTCGATGCCGCCATCGTTGAGCGTATCACCCGTGGCCTCAATCTGCCGGATGCGCTGATCAGGGACAGTAACTGGGTCGAAAACGGCCCGGACTGGATCGGCGTCCTTCTCCCATCGCGGACCGATGTTCTGGCAGCCAAGGCGGATTATTCCATTCTCGCCGGCACCCGCGTCGGCCTTGTCGGCCCGTTCGATCCAGATCTCGATGGCACTGAGGCCCAGTTCGAAGTGCGCGCCTTCACCCGCAACGGCTATGAAGACCCGGTCACCGGCAGCCTCAATGCCGGGTTGGCTCAATGGCTGATCGGTTCGGGCGTCGCGCCCGAACATTACATTGCTGCGCAGGGCACCGCGCTTGCCCGCGCCGGCCGCGTCCATGTCGACAAGGTGGGTGACGATATCTGGGTGGGCGGCAATGTGACCACCTGCATATCCGGCACACTGACGCTATAGTCCTTGGCGAATGGCAAGCGGGGGGGAGATGGATGGACGCACGGCGATATTTTATCGCTCAGGCCTATAACAATGCCTGGGCCAATCACCGTCTGCTGAAAGCCTGCGGGCAACTGTCCATGGAGGAATTGGCAGCCGAGCGTGCAAGCTTTTTCCCGTCGATCATCCACACGCTGAACCACATCCTCACCGTCGACTGGCTTTACATCAGCGCACTCGAAGGCGATTGCATCGGCAGTGCCGCCTTCGAGCCGGAAATCCCGTTTCCCGCCTTTGCCGATCTCGACCGCGAACAACACGTCGCCGATCATCGCCTGATCGATCACTGTCGACATCTCGGCGAAAGTGGCCTTGCGGCAGAGGTGCGCATCCCGCGCGCCACGCATATTCAGGTGGAAACAGCCGGTCGCACCCTGCTGCATCTCTTCCAGCACCAGATCCACCATCGCGGTCAGGTGCATGCCATGTTATCCGGAACACGGATTCGCCCGCCGCAGCTGGATGAGTTCTTTACCGCCGACCCGGCAGAACAGGCGCTCAGGCGCCAGGATTTTGCCGAACTCGGCTTCACCGAGGCCCTTATCTGGGAAACCGACCATGCCTGATCTTTATCTCTGTCTCAGGGCCCTGCACCTGATTTGCGACTTCGTGCTGATTGCCGGCATGATGATCAACGCCTTTGCCATCGGCATGGTGCCGCCGGCCATCCGCACCGGCGTGATCGAGGTGCTGCGCAAATACGACCGTGTCGTCAACACCACAGCGCTGGCCGGTGTCTGGATCTTTGGCCTCTGGCTGGCCTTCGGTTACACCGGTTTTGCCGGCAATGGCTGGCTGCACGCGAAACTGCTGTTCGTGGTGCTTCTGTCGGCGCTGCACGGCATGCAGCAGGGCTGGATGCGCCGCATGGCCAAGAACCCGAAACTGGACCCGCCAGCCTTCGTGCGTGCCGGCATGCCGATCATTCTCGTTTCGACGGTCATCATAGTGGCGCTGGCCGCCATCAAACCGTTCTGATGAAAACCGCAGGCTATCCTCAGCTTTCGCCGAGGATAGCCGCCAGAAGCTGGCCCTCCAGCAGCGCCAGTTCCGGATCTCCATGGTGTCGCGGATGTGCCTGCGGCACCGCGAGATCGAGTGTCACCTGCCCCTCGTCCAGCACGATTACACGATCGGCCAGATGTACGGCTTCCGTTACGTCATGCGTGACCAGAACGGCGGTAAAACCCAGTTCGCGCCAAACCCTTGTCAGCAATTGCTGCATGCTGATCCGCGTCAGGGCATCGAGTGCGCCAAGCGGTTCGTCCAGTGCCAGCAGTCCGGGCCGGCTGACCAGAGCGCGTGCAAGTGCCACACGCTGCCTTTGCCCACCGGAAAGCTTTGCCGGCCACTCTTTTGCCTTTTCGGAAAGCTGAACCTCTTCCAGCACCAGTTCGGCCTCACGCCGCGCATAGGCTTTTGGTACGCCGTCCCCCAGCCCCACCGCAACATTGTCCGCCACGGAAAACCATGGCAACAATCGCGGCTCCTGAAAGACAATCCGGGCATCCGGTGCGACCCAATCACCGCCATCATCGATAAAATCGATCTCGCCACCGGTCGGCTCATCCAGCCCGACCAGCAGGCGCAAAAGCGTGCTCTTGCCGCAACCACTCTTGCCGACGATGGCGACGAACTGACCGGCCGGCACATCGAGATCGATGCCGCGCAGGACACGGTTGTCGCCAAACGCCTTTTCGACACCGCGCAGGCGAAGTCCGGCCGGCGCCTTGGGCAGAACCGGCGGCTCGGCAATCGGTCGCACCTCGGTGCCATCAGGAAAATAGGCTCTTTCCTGAAGCTCGAAAGCGTCCCAGACCATGGCGGAAGGAAGCAGATAGGAACTCACTGGCATCACCTCGTCTCCTCAAGCCTGATAGGCCGCGTTCCAGGACAGCGCCCAGCGCTCCAGCGCGCGGGCAACGACATCGGCGAGCTTGCCGAGCACGGCATAGATCACCAGCGCCAGCACGACGACATCGGTCATCATGAATTCGCGGGCGGTGTTGGCCATGTAGCCGATGCCGGAATTGGCGGCGATGGATTCGGACACGATCAGCGTCAGCCACATGATGCCGAGCGCATAACGAAGACCGACAAAGATCGACGGCAGCGCCCCCGGAAAGATCACCTTGCGGAACAGCGACCAGCTGCTCATGCCGTAGATCCTGCCCATCTCGACCAGATCACGATCGACATTTTTTACGCCGTGATAGGTGTTGAGATAGATCGGAAACAGCACGCCGAGCGAGGTGAGGAACAGTTTTGCCTCCTCGCCGATCCCGAACCACAGGATGACCAGCGGGATCATCGCCAGATGCGGAATGGTGCGCAGCATCTGCAATGTCGTATCGGTCAACTGTTCCGACAGTTTTGACACGCCGTTGGCGATGCCCAGCAGGAAACCGATAGAGCCACCGATCAGAAGCCCGCTCAGCGCCCGCGCGCCGCTCACTGCAACATCACGCCCCAGTTCGCCGGATAGAAGCCGTTCCCAGAACGCCGCCACCACCGCCACCGGCGACGGCATGATGCGATCGGAAATCAGACCGGTCGATGACAGGATCTGCCACACCAGCACCAACCCCACCGGAACCAGATAAGGCAACCATGCCCCGCGTGAGATGGTGCGCAGGCTGGCCGGTTTCCCGCCCTTTGCCTGCACACCGTCCGCCGCGCCCTTGGGAGGGTTTTGTGAGGCATGCGCCCAGTCCTGTGGCCTGTCTTCGCTCAACGTCCGCGGTGTTCCGCTAGTCGCCCGTCGCAGTTTTCGCCCTTCGGAAAACGTATCGATCGTCGTCATCGGCCAAGCCTCCATGTGTCAATCAGGATGCCGCAACGGCACGCACGGTCGCGTGCCCGCCGCCGCCAAAGATCGGCTTTGCCGCGGCAAACTCGTTGCCGAAACCGGCCCGCTGCTCTTCGCGGACAATCCCGAGTTCCGGAAACAGCAGTTCCGCCACGCGATAAGCCTCTTCCAGATGCGGATAACCGGAGCCGATCACCGTCTCGATGCCAAGCTCCTGATATTCGCGCAGTCGTGCCGCCACCGTCTTCGGCGAACCGACCAGCGCCGTCCCCGCACCGGAACGCACCAGCCCGATGCCGGCCCAAAGGTTCGGCGAGACTTCCAGCTTGTCGCGTCGCCCGTTGTGCAGGGCCGCCATACGCCGCTGACCGACACTGTCGGACTCGGTCGCAAAATGCGCCTGTGCCTTGGCGATCGTCTCGTCGGAAAGCTTTGAAATCAGCTTGTCGGCCGCTTCCCAAGCTTCCTCGTCGGTCTCGCGCACGATGAAATGCAGGCGGATACCGAAGGAAACATCCCGGCCCTGCTTTTCGGCTGCCGCCCGCACCGTCTTGATCTTTTGTTCCACCTGTTCCGGCGGCTCGCCCCATGTCAGGTATTTGTCGGCGCGGCCTGCAAAAAATTCGATGCCGGCATCTGAAGAACCGCCGAAATAAAGCGGTGGGCGCGGTTGCTGGATGGTCGGGAAACCAAGCTTGGCGCCTTTAGCCTTGATATGCTTGCCATCGAGATCGGCATGACCGGTGGTGACGAGATCCTCGAAAACCTGAAAGAATTCTTCCGCATGGGCATAACGCTCGTCATGCTCGAGGAAGATGCCGTCGCCGGCCAGTTCCGACGGATTGCCGCCGACCACGATATTGAGCAAAAGCCGCCCGTTCGACACGCGGTCGAGCGCCGCCGCCAGCCTTGCGTAATAGGCGGGCGACGCGGTGCCGGGGCGGATCGCCACCAGAAACTTCAGCTTTTCCGTGAACGGCGCCAGCGACGCAGCCGTCACGAACGATTCCTCGCAGGACACGCCGGTCGGCAGAAGCACGCCGGAATAACCCAGCCGGTCTACTGTCTGCGCCAGTTCGCGCAGATAGCGGTTTTCCGGCGGGCGGTTCAGCTCGGAACCACCGAGATAGGTGCCGTCACCGCCGGTCGGGATGAACCAGAGGAAATCGATTGGTTTGGACGTATCCGTCATGTCGGTGCTCCTTTCCATCCGTCTCAGCTGGCTTTCGGGCGCCAGACGATGTCGGCGATCTCGAGTTTTCTGGGAATAATTTTTAGGTCATAAAATTCGTCAGCCAGCGCCTGCTGGTATTGAACCGCCGCATCCGGCAGTGTCGAGACGGCGCCGAGGTCAGCGCCACGGCGCGACAGCACGACCTTGGTGACATTTTCCGGTACACCGGTGATCGAGGCGATCGCCTTCACCGTGTCGTCGAAATTGTTTTGCGCAGCCGTTCCGACCTTCTTCAGCTCGTCGATGATCTCGACGATCAGATCGCCGTTTTCACCAACGAAATCGCCATTGCCGAGAAAGTAGCTCCAGCTGTCCACGATACCTTCCGCCGTCGTCAGCACCCGCGTGTTCGGGTCGGCTTCGGCAATCGCCGTATAGGGATCCCATATCGACCAGGCGTCGATCGAGCCGTTCTTGAAGGCAGCGGCCGCATCCGGCGGTGCGAGATCGAGCTGCGTCACATCGTTCGGAGCAAGCCCGCCCTTGCGCAGCACCTTGACGGTGACGTTATGGGCGCTGGAGCCGCGCTTGAAGGCCAGCTTCTTGCCCTTGAGGTCGGCGATCGACCGGATGGGGCTATCCTTGTGCACCAGAATGGCCGAGCCCTGCCCGCTGCCGCGATAGGTGCCGACATAAAGCAGGTTTCCGCGCGCCGCCTGCGCAAACAGCGGCGGCACATCGCCGGTCGGGCCGAAATCGAGCGCACCGGCGCCAAGTGCTTCCAGAAGCGGCGGACCGGACGTGAATTCCGACCACGTCACCTTGATGCCGCGATCGGCAAATCGTTTTTCCAGCGCGCCCTGGCTTTTGGCGAGCGCCAGCACGCCGTTCTTCTGCCAGCCGATGCGTAATTCCTTCGCCGCCGCCCGCGCGCCTCCCGCGATCGGAAGAACCGTCGACACCGCTGCCGCGCCGATCAACCCCAATGTCTGTCTGCGAGTAACCATGGAACCCATCCCCTGTTCTACCCCGCGGCAACAATCACCGGCGGCGTTTCATCCATGGTCAAAGGCTCCCATACTCTATCGAAATGGTCGACATTGTTGCATTTCAAAAACTACCCGGTTTGAGAGTTTTCATTTCTCAATTTTGGCACTGTCGGAATGTGAAACTCCTAATCGACCATGTGATGCCGCATCGCGCAAAATGATTTTTTGCAGATGCACGCTTCCCGATGCCCCCGGTTTGTTTTAAGCCTTGAGGCATCGCATTTTCTGGAGGTTGGCATGGCGAAAGTGGCATTCATCGGTCTTGGGGTCATGGGGTACCCGATGGCGGGGCATCTCAGGCAAAAGGGTGGCCACGAGGTCACGGTCTATAACCGCACCGCCGCCAAGGCCGAGGACTGGGCAAAGAAATTCGGCGGCAAAACCGGCGCGACGCCGGCGGAAGCCGCCAAGGATGCCGATTTTGTCTTCACCTGCGTCGGCAATGACGACGACCTGCGCTCGGTCACGCTGGGCGAAACCGGTGTTCTTGCCGGCATGAAACCCGGCGCCATCCTGATCGACAACACCACCGCCAGCGCCGATGTGGCACGCGAACTGGCAATGGCTGCCACTGAGAAGAATATCGGCTTCATCGACGCGCCCGTGTCCGGCGGCCAGGCAGGCGCCGAAAACGGCGTGTTGACGGTGATGTGCGGTGGCGATCAGGCAACCTTCGATGAGGCAAAACCCGTCATCGACGCCTTTGCCCGCATGGTCGGCCTGATGGGCCCCGTCGGCTCGGGCCAGCTCACCAAGATGATGAACCAGATCTGCATTGCCGGCATCGTTCAGGGCCTCGCCGAATCCATCCATTTCGGCAAGCAGGCCGGTCTCGACATCGAAAAGGTCGTGGACGTCATTTCAAAGGGCGCTGCCGGCTCCTGGCAGATGGAAGCCCGCCACAAGACGATGAACGAAGGCAAATACGATTTTGGTTTTGCCGTAGACTGGATGCGCAAGGATCTCGGCATCGTGCTGGAAGAGGCCCGCAACAACGGCGCGAAACTGCCGCTGACGGCACTGGTCGACCAGTTTTATGGTGACGTGCAGGCCATGGGCGGCAATCGCTGGGACACATCCTCGCTGCTGGCGCGGCTCGACCGGAAATGATGCTGCGGTCAGGCTGCATCACTCTTGCCTCGGCAATCGTCCTGGTGGTGGGGTCAGCGGCATCGGCCGAAACGAATGGGGACAGGATTGTCAAAATCCTGTCCGAAACCATTCCATCCTGCTGGACAGTTTACCCGCCGCCGACGGGTGAAAAGCCGGTGCCGTTTGCCATCAGTGTCAAACTGACACCGGAGGGTTTCGTGGACGATCGGCCGGTATCCACAAGAGAACCGGCCTCCGCTTACGAACGCATGATGATGGCGAGTGGCGTTCGCGCTGTTCTCAGATGCGCGCCATACGAGGCACTTGCGACCTCTAACATTCCATATGAAGACTGGAAAAGCCTCACCATCAACTTTGACCCTTCAAAAACGGACTTTTAGGAGTCCTTCAGCCCTTCCAGCAACGCCTCGTGAAAACGCTCCGGCGCCTGGATCTGCGGCGAGTGGCCAAGATCTTCGAACTCAACCAGCTGTGCGCCCGGGATGGCCTTGGCCGCATCCTTGCCCAACTGCGTATAGTCACCGAGCGTCGCGGCAATCGCTTCCGGCGCGCGATTGGCACCCGGCGCCGTCTTGTCGGTCATGCCGATCATCAGCAGCGTTGGCACTTTCACCTGCGCAAATTCATGCACGACCGGCTGGGTAAAGACCATGTCGGAGGTCAGCGCCTGATTCCAGGCCACCTGATCACCGCCCTCACCTTCATACATGCCGGCACCCATCTCCACCCACTTATCGTAATCCGGCTTCCATTCGCCGGAATAATAGAATTTCTGCTGATAGGTTTTGATGCTGTCGAAGCTGGTCTTCTTTTCACCCTCGAAAGCCGCCTCGATCGTCTGGTAAGGCACGCCCTTGGCCTTCCAGTCCTCCAGGCCGATCGGGTTGACCAGCACCATCCTTTCGGTCGTTTCGGGATACATCAGCGCAAACCGCGTCGCCAGCATACCGCCCATCGAATGGCCAATCACTGTCGCCTTGTCGATACCGCGGCTTTCCAGCAGTGCCTTGGTGTTTTCCGCCAATTGATGGAAACTGAACTGGTAGCCCTCCGGCTTGCTCGATTTACAGAACCCAACCTGATCGGGCGCGATCACACGGTAACCGGCACTGCTCAACTGGCCGATCGTGCCTTCCCAGGTGGCGCCACAAAAATTCTTGCCGTGCAGGAGCACCACTGTCCGGCCATTCGGGTTTTCGGCGGCAATGTCCATGAATGCCATTTCAAGCTTCTGGCCCTGGCTATCCAGATTGAGCATTTCCGTCTTGAACGGATAGTCGAACCCTTCCAGCCGTGGCCCATAGGTTGGTCGCTCCTGCGCTGCGCTAACGGCAGGCAAGGCGGTACATGCCAAAGCGGCAAACATCGCAACGGATGTCAGGGATCGAACGGACATGAAAAACTCCTTCTGACCGCGGCACGCAATGCACGCACCGTCTATCGGCAGAGCTAGACACAAGCCATCGAACGACAACGCGCAATAACGTGGCCGTGAAAGTTGTTTATCGATCGGATTGGAAGAATGGTACCTGGGCGTTTTGTATCGCCCGGCGAAACGGCGTCGGCTCACGGCCGACGCCGAAGCCTTATTCCTCGACCTGCGACTTCTGGTTATCCAGCGTCATGTAGTCGAGCGGCAGTTCCGTCGTGTACTTAATCTGCTCCATGGCAAAGACGGAGGAAACGTCGCGGATTTCGATCTTGGCGATCAGCCGCTTGTAGAAGGCGTCATAGGCAGCGATATCCGGCACCACGACGCGCAGGAGGTAATCGACATCACCGCTCATGCGGTAGAATTCCACCACTTCCGGGAAATCTACGACCACCTCGGAAAAACGCTTCAGCCATTCGATCGAGTGGCTGGCGGTACGGATCGACACGAAGACCGTGACCTTGGTATTCACCTTGCCCGGATCGAGCAATGCCACACGGCGGCGGATGACGCCATCCTCCTCCATCTTCTGGATACGCCGCCAGCAGGGCGTCGTGGACAGACCGACCTTCTTGGCAAGGTCGGCAACGGCCAGTGTGGAATCCTCCTGCAGGATGCGCAGGATCTTGCGATCGAGACGGTCCATAAAATCTCCCCTTCGAAATTATTTTTCGTCATACCGCGAATTTTGGCACATGTAACCGAAAATTCTTTCAACGACACAATCTGTCCACATCCTGCCGAAGTGTTGGCAGAACGTCATTGCTAAACCACAAATTGCGTTTCAGCCATGCGCTGTTTCGCCAGCTCGGATGTGGCAGAGGCAGAATGCGCGGTCCGTCATTGACAAAATAGCTGCGTCGCCAACCCTTGACCGTCTCGGTCATCGTTTTCGCCCGCATTTTCCCCATATGCCACGCCTGGGCATATTGGCCGACCGCCAGAATCAGCTCGACCTGTGGCATCGCGTCGATCACGGCCTGCCGCCAGAGCGGCGCGCATTCGCGACGCGGCGGCAGGTCGCTGCCCTTCTCGTCATAGCCGGGAAAGCAGAACCCCATCGGCACGATGGCAAACCGGTCCGGATCGTAAAACGCCTCCCGGCTCACCGCCAGCCATTCGCGCAGCCGGTCGCCGGAAGCGTCATTGAACGGCAAACCGCTTTCATGCACGCGAAGCCCCGGCGCCTGCCCGGCGATCAGGATTTTCGCCTTGGAAGAAAGAACTGCGACGGGACGCGGCTCATGCGGCAACCGGTCGTCCAGCCCCCTCACCGGAACGTCTCGGCAGAGACGACAGGCAGCGATCGCGCGGCGCAAGACCTCCAGCCGATCTGGCTTGCCGGGCGCAGCAGGAACAGGGTTTGCAACAGGAGCAGAAGCGGACACGGGCGGAAACTCACAACCAACTCAGCGATAATATATCCTTGAGGCTGGAGAAGAAACTGCCTTCCTGTTCCAGCCGGCGTTCGCGCCGCCAGTCGGCCGGCATTATAAATGATCCGGCCCAAATTCCCTTCCGCTCCGTTTTGGCATCTGCCTGTTCGCTGCGATAGGTGATCATGCTCGTCGTCACCGCCATGCCGGCCTCCACCATGGCGCCACCCACCGTGCGTCCGTCGACAAAACAGTCAACCAGCAAACGGCCATATCGATCACGGTTCCCGCCATGACACTCGGCGGAACCATGTCTGATCAGTGCCTGCAAGGCCGCCTTGGCTTCCTGCCCGCATCGCCACTCTTGCCCGTCGCGTTCACAGGTCTGATCGAATTCCGGTGCATCGATGCCCAGCAACCTGAGTTTTTGGGAGCCGGCGGCCAAAGTATCACCGTCCACCACCCGGAACGGCCCGGTTACCGGATCACCTCCATGCCCCTGCAATCTGACGGCAATCAGGATCAGCAAAAACAGAAAACACAACGTCAGGACCATGTCCTTGAGACGCCCGATCCGCCCACGCCTGCGACCGGCTCCTCTGGCGCCCCATGTCATGCTTCTGCCTCAATCCCCAACAGAGCCTTCAGAAAAATGGAAAACAAATTCTTTCGCATCAGGACCTTCTTAATAATTTCCTACTAGGCTCGCACCATCCGGATCAGCAGTCCATGGGCAATGAGTAACAGCGTCAGCACATCGACGGACAAGATCATCGTGGACCGCACGCGCGCCCACCGCAGCAAGCCCGTGTCCAAAGCTGTTCGAGCCACCCGCGAAAGACTGCAATACACCGCCCAGGGCGCCCATGTCTTCGATCGGGAAATGCTGTCGCAGCATGTGCATACCGTCCTGCAAAGCGCGTTGATCACGCCCGTCGTCATCATCCTTGTCGCCATGGTCGGCCTTGCCATCAATCAGGATAGCAGCCTGTTATCATGGGGCCTGCTGGCGCTGGCGGTGCATGCCATGAACCTCGTTCTGGCCAAGCGGGTCGCCCGCAAGGAATTCACCACCGAGGAGGCGCTGCGCTGGCGCAAGTGGTTGCTTGCGGGACAGATCGCGCTCGGATTCTGCTGGGCAATTTTTGCCTTGCAGACCTGCGACGCCTGCGGCAATGCCGATGGCTTCTACTTCTACAAGGTGGCGGCTCTGCTGGTGGCGATCTCGATCACCGCCATGACCAATTTCATGCTGCGTCAGGCTGCTCTCTTCAGCTTCATCCCGACAGTCCTGATGCTGCTGATGACCGCGTTCTCGAGCCAGAACCCTCTGGATTACGGCATGGCGGGCATGGTGGCGACCGCACTCGTGCTGTTCTATTACATTTCCAACAGGCTCTATCAGTCCAGCCTCACGCTGATGTCCTTCCAGTCGGAAAAGGACGACCTGATCGCCGAACTGGAAGTCGCCAACTCGATGTCGGATGAGGCCCGCCGTCGCGCCGAGGAGGCAAATCTCGCAAAATCCCGTTTCCTCGCCTCGATGTCGCATGAGTTGCGCACGCCACTCAACGCCATTCTCGGCTTTTCCGAGGTGATGAATTCGGAAGTGCTCGGCCCGCTCTCCAACCCGACCTACAAGGAATATGCCGGCGACATCCACCGGTCGGGCGAACATCTGCTCAATCTGATCAACGAGATTCTCGACCTGTCGCGCATCGAGGCCGGTCGTTACGACCTCGCCGAAGAGGCGCTGTCGCTTCTGGAAATCGCCGAGGATTGCATCGGTATGGTGCAGCTGCGCGCCCGCGCCAAGAACATCACCATCCAGCAGCAGTTTGAGCCGGAAATGCCGATGGTCTGGGTCGATGAAAAATCCATGCGTCAGGTGCTGCTCAATCTGCTCTCCAACGCGGTGAAGTTCACCAGCCAGGGCGGCGATGTGATGGTCAAGGTCGGCTGGACGGCCGGCGGCGGTCAGTATGTCTCGATCAAGGACAACGGCCCCGGCATCCCGGAAGAGGAAATCCCGGTCGTGCTCTCTGCCTTCGGTCAGGGCTCGATCGCCATCAAGAGCGCCGAACAGGGCACCGGCCTCGGCCTGCCGATCGTGCAGGCGATCCTTGCCAAGCATGACGGTCAGTTCATTCTGAAGTCGAAATTGCGCGAAGGCACGGAAGTCATCGCCATCCTGCCCGCCACCCGCGTGCTGCAGAGCTTGCCGGCCGTAGAGGACGCCCCTCTGATTGAGCGCCGTCGCAAGAGCTTTGCCTGACCGGCTGAGAGCCTACCAACGGACCGGCACACCACCTTTTCCCGCGCACGGTTTTGAGGCATGATCGTGCCATGACCAAACTTCTCGACCGCGCCATCGAAGCCGCCCGCGAACTGCCTGCCGAAATGCAGGACGAGATCGCCGGCATGCTTTTGCGTTTCATCGGTGAGGATGATGGCAAGGTCTATCAACTGACCACAGAGGAGGAGGCTGAGCTCGGTATGGCCGAACAGGAAATCGCGCGCGGCGAACTTGTGGAGGAAACCGAGATGCGCACCATTCTGGCGAAATACATCCGGTGAGCATCCGCTTTACCGATCGCGCGTCCATGCAGATCGACGAAGCGCTTACCTATGTTCGCGAACGATCGCCATCCGGCGCCGAGAGCATCGCGCTTCGTCTTTCCGAGATTATCGATCTTCTCGCACACCAGCATAGAGCCGGCCAGCGAACGAACAGGCCATCAACAAGACGACTTGTTCTGACACCTTATCCCTACATCCTCTTCTATCGATTGCATGGCAATGAGGTGATTGTTACCCGTTTCCTCTATGCCGCGCGCACAAGCGGTACTTAAGAAGACAACCGCGCCATCACCACATAAAGCACAAACACGCCGTTCGCGCACAGCAGACAGAACACCGCGAGCGATCCCAGATCCTTGGCATGGCGGCCGACGCTGGAAATTTCGGGCGAGATGCGGTCGACCAGTTCCTCGATCGCCGTATTCAGCGCCTCGACTGAAAACAGCACCAGCATGAGAACGAGATAGATCAGGTAATCGGCAAGATGCGCGCCGACCGCCGCGAAGACCAGAAGACCGGCGACAAAGGCAATCACTTCATGGCGAAAGGCTTCCTCTCGCCACAGCCGTGCCAGTCCCTGCAGGGAATACCGCGTCGCCGCCACCACGCGGCGCATGCCGCTCGCCTTTTCGATCGTGCTGTCGAGTGGCGTCTTTTCCATGTTCGGCTTCCCCGTCCGGCAGCCGCAATTTCATCGGCCCGATGCGCAGCTATCGCCCGCACCGCCTTTGACGTCCATCCGTAATTCCTATCATCCAACAGAAGCCGGACCAAAATTTTTTCTCGTACAATCGATCATGTCACCGACAGAGCATTTTACGATCAGCTGTCGCGCTCGCGTTCGGCAGCCTGCCGCAATCTGATCCTCTGCCCCGCCGCCCAGGAATCCGCATGGTCCTCAAATCGGAAAATACGCTCGAAAACCTCGCCCTCCTCAAACACCCGGACGATCCACCAATCGTCACGTTCGATAATCTCGACCCTGTTGCAAGACAATATGCCAAATCCCAATCACCCCATCAAAATATGACAAAAGCTAACTTTCGAAGAAATAGGTGTCCACCCGCGATTTCTTGCAAATGACCGAAAAACAGGCAGGCAGAACGGCCAAACTCACGCAAATTCGATCATTCTGACCGATTTTCACGCAAATGTTATGCCGCGCTGTCGCTGAGGCGGGAAATGGGAAGACAGGAAAAGACCGGGAGAATCAGCGTGGCTGCGTACCCAACCGCCAACAAAAAGGGCGGTCGCCACAAGCGCCGCCCCTGCCCTGCCTTCGATGATCGCCCGGCCATTATGCCTTGTTGGTCACGCCCGCCTGAGCAAAAGTCGCCATGCCGGAATGGCAAGCGGCGGCAGACTTGACGATGCCGGCGGCCAAAGCCGCGCCGGTGCCCTCGCCCAACCGCATGCCGAGCGCCAGAAGCGGCGTCTTTCCGAGCTTTTCGATCGCCGCCAGATGGCCCGGCTCACCGGACACGTGACCGATCAGGCAATGATCAAGTGCCGAAGGGTTGGCAGCCTTCAGAATGGCGGCAGCGGCAGTGGCCACATAACCATCGATCAGAACCGGGACCTTTTCCATGCGCGCGGCAAGGATCGCGCCCGCCATCGCCGCGACTTCACGCCCGCCGAGACGACGCAGCACTTCCAGCGGATCGGACAGATGGTCCTTGTGGAATTCAACCGCCGCCTTCACGGCCGCAATCTTGCGCTCAAGTACGTCGCCATGCGAACCGGTACCGGGGCCGACCCACTCTTCGGCAGTGCCCCCGTAAAGCGCAAGATTGATGGCGGCGGCGATCGTGGTGTTGCCGATCCCCATTTCGCCAATCACCAGAAGATCCGTGCCGCCGGCAATCGATTCCATGCCGAAAGCCATGGTGGCGGCGCAGTCACGCTCGGACAAAGCCGGTTCAACGGTGATGTCACCGGTCGGATAGTCCAGCGCCAGGTCAAAGATCTTCAGGCCGAGATCATGGGTCACGCAGATCTGGTTGATGGCGGCGCCGCCGGCTGCAAAATTTTCCACCATCTGCTGGGTGACAGACGGCGGAAACGGCGTGATACCGTGTTTGGCAACGCCGTGATTGCCGGCAAAGATCGCCACCAACGGACGGTTGACCGCAGGCGTTCGGCCGGACCATGCAGCCAGCCAGAAGGCGATTTCTTCCAGACGCCCGAGCGAACCCGGCGGCTTCGTCAGTTGCGAATCACGCTCGCGCGCCGCCACCAGTGCCCGCTGATCGGGGCCCGGCAGTTCGCGCAGAAGAACGCGAAAATCATCGAAAGGCATGCCGCTCACGCTCATATCATCATTCCTTGTCTGTCTCTTCTCGCGGGAAGGCTTGTGTTTGCTTCGGGAATCCCGCTTTGTGGCCCCCTGTTTATCAGGCATGGCCGGAGGAACAACTGCCAAACGCACGTCACATGATCAGCGAATTCGTCGCGGATATCGCCCGATCCGCCGGCTTCCTGAGCCGGTTGCCGGTTCATGCGCGCTTTTTCGAAGGCCATGACGGCAGCATTTCACGGGCTGTGCGTGCCTTTCCCGTGGCGGGCGTCGTCATCGCCCTGCCCGCCATGTGCGTATTCTGGGCCGCTCTCGTTCTCGGCGCACAGCCATCGCTTGCCGCCATTCTTGCGCTCGGCGTGCTGACCATCACCACCGGCGCATTGCACGAGGACGGCCTTGCCGACGCTGCGGACGGGCTCGGTGGCGGACGCGACAAGGAACACGCGCTGACCATCATGAAGGACAGCCGCACCGGCTCCTATGGTGTGGTCGCGCTGATCCTGTCCTTCGGCATCCGCGCCGCCGCGCTTGCCCAGCTCGGCACCGATCTCTCTCCTTTCGGCGCAGCGCTCGCGCTTCTGTCCGTCGCCGCCGTCAGCCGCGCCCTGATGGTCTGGCACTGGTCAATGCTGCCGCCGGCCCGTACCAATGGCGTGGCGGTCGCGGTCGGCAAACCTGAAGAGACTGCACGTACGACAGCGCTAGTGCTGGCAACGACGATCGCCTTTATCGTCCTCCTGCCGAGCTACCATCTCGGCTCGATCCTGTTTGCCCTGGCATTCGCTGTTCTGGCCGCCTTTGCCTTCACCCGCGTGGTCGATAAAAAACTCGGCGGCCATACCGGCGATACGATCGGCGCGACCCAGCAGATCAGCGCATCTGCGGTTTTTACCGCCCTTGCCCTTGCAACGTAAGCACCCGATATGTTGGCCATGCACGCATCGAAAATTCTCTCTCCCTGCAGCGGCGTCTGCACGATTGCCGGCGAAAACACGGCCCTTGCCGGTCATTGCATCGGCTGCGGTCGGTCGCTGGACGAAATCGGCAGCTGGCGCGATCTGGATGACGATACGCGTGCAAAAATCATGACCGCCCTGCCCGGCCGCCTGCGCCACGCCGGTCTTACCGTTCCGACCACTCTCATGGAGACCATCGCACCGTGAATGGATTGACCGTCGTTCTGCTCATTCTCGGCGCCGGACTGGCGCTCCTCATCTTCAACGATTCGAGTGGCCGGACACTTGGCATGGCCAATGATGATTTTGCGAGTCTCGTTTATCTGCTGCCGATCGCGGCCGTTCTTTCCGCCGGTGTGCTGGCGGGCCGCCATGGCAAGCTTGGCGAAACGGCACGGATGATCGCCATCTGGCTGGTCATCATCATGGGCCTGATGGTCGGATATCTCTACCGCAACGATTTTGCTTCGGTCGGCAACCGTTTCATGGCGGGTCTGATGCCCGGCAGCGCCGTGGTCACCACCGCGTCAGACGGCAGTTCGGAAGTCATCCTGCAAAAGGGCATGGGCAATCATTTTCAGGTGCGCATGGAGATCAACGGTCGCACCATTCCGATGATGGTCGATACCGGTGCCAGCGCCGTCGTGCTGACATGGGAAGATGCCCATGCGCTCGGCCTCGATCCGGAAAACCTCTCCTTCACTGTCAGCGTATCGACAGCAAACGGCCGCGCCATGGCGGCTCCCGTCCGCCTCGAACAGATGGCCATCGGCCCGATCGTGCGTCGCGATATCCGCGCCATGGTTGCCTCGGAAGGACGCCTCAGCGAAAGCCTGCTCGGCATGAGCTTTCTATCGACGCTCAGCTCTCTGCAAATCCAGACGGACGAACTGCGGCTGCGTGACTGACGCCTACTCCGCCGCCATCAGTTCGGCCACCGGAACGACCTCATCCGTGCGGCTGCGGAAATGGCTGGGCGGTGCGCCGATGATGCGCTTGAAGGCGCGGCTGAACGAAGCTTCGGCATCATACCCCAGCCGTTCGGCGATCACCGAAACACGCATGCCCTCCTTCAGCCACAGGCGTGCCTGATGCATGCGCACCCGCGCCACGTACCGTGCCGGCGTTTCGCCCACCACCTTGGCAAAGCGTTCGGCGAAACCGGAGCGTGATGCCCCCATATGGCGTGCAAGTTCGGCCACCGACCAGTCGCGTTCCGGCTCCAGATGGATGGCCGCCAGCACACGGCCCACATCGGGGCTGCGCACCGCCGCGATCCAGCCATTGGTCTCGCCGCAGCCATGCTCCACCCATGTGCGGATCATCGTCGCCATCAACACATCCGCCAGCCGTGCCAGGATACCACCGGCGCCGACACGGTCCATATCCACCTCGCGTGCCATCGCATCGAGCAGATGCGGGATGGTCGGCTCGCTGCGGGCCAGATCCGTCGTCGTCATCACATCCGGCATCATCTGCAACAGCGGATGCAATCGGTCGAGGTTGAAACGCAGCGAACCATTGAAGATCTGCGTCTCACCCGGCCGATCCTGGCATTTCACGTCGTAAACGCCAGAGCAGATTTTTGTGCGTCCATACCGCTCGAACGGCACCGGCGGAACATGCGGATATTCCGCCACGATATGCGCATCGCCACGCGGCACCAGCACGGCATCCCCTGCATTCAGCGACAGCCACTCTTTCTGGCCCTCCAACCGCAACACGGCGGAGCCGGACTGGATGAAATGAAACCGCGCCGCCTCCTGTGCTGGAAAGGCGGTGGCCCAGGGCGAAGCCGGCCGGCAGCGGCCGTATTCCACGCCGTCGAGACGCAATCCCCGCAACATTTCGCTGAGCGGATCGGCGGGGAGTTCAAACGGAAAATTGGACGAATGATCAAGCATGCCGGATTTTCTAGCATGGAAACGCCAGCCCGTCACGTCTATCCCTTGATCAACAGCAAATCAGGAGATCCCCATGCTGGACCATATCCCTTCCCCGGGCGGCGACGCCCGGACGATAGAACACGCCCGCTGGGGCGCCGTCGTTTCCATGACGCTTGGCGTTTTTGGCCTCGTCACCGCAGAGTTTCTGCCCGTCAGCCTTTTGACACCGATCTCCAGTGATCTCGAGGTCACATCAGGCCTTGCCGGTCAGTCGATCACGATGACGGCCATCGTCGCCGCCATTGCTGGTCCCGGCGTTATTATCGGCACGCGAAAATTCGACCGCCGCTGGACAGTTCTGGCATTGACCATGACGCTGATCATTTCCAGCCTCATCGCCGCTGCCGCCACCAGCATCCACATGCTTCTTGCCGCCCGCTTCCTGCTCGGCATCGGGCTTGGTGGCTTCTGGGCCATGTCAGCCGCCCTGGCCATGCGCCTCGTGCCGCCGCATCTGATGCCGCGCGCCATGGCCATCATCATGGCCGGCGTTTCGCTTGCCACCGTCTGTGCCGCCCCGCTCGGCGCCTGGATCGGTGCCACGATGGGCTGGCGCGCTGCCTTCGGCCTGTCGGCCGGCATCGGTGTCGTCGCCCTTTTCGTGCAGGCCTTCACCCTGCCTGCCATGCCGCCAAGCGGCCATGCCGGTCTCGCCACCATGGCAGCGCTCTTGCGCCGACCGGCCATGCGACTTGGCCTGATCACCATCCTTCTGGTGATCACCGGCCATTTTGCCGGCTTCACCTATATCCGCCCGTTCCTGGAACGCGTGCCACATCTCGGCGTCGAAACCATCTCGCTGATCCTGCTTGCCTATGGTGTCGCCGGTTTCTTCGGCAACCTGTTGGGTGGTTTCGTATCGGAGCGCAGCCCGCGCCTGTCGATCACCATCTTTGCCAGCCTCATCGCAGCTGCCGCCGTCAGCATGGCAGTGGCCGGCAGTTCGGAAATCGTCGCCGCCACGGCCGTCGCCATCTGGGGTCTTGCCTTTGGCGCCATCCCGGTCAGCCTGCAGAGCTTTGTCGTTCGCGCCGGTTCGGATGAAGCCGAAAGCGCTGGGGCACTGATGCTGACGACATTCCAGATCGCCATTTCCAGCGGCGCGGTTCTGGGCGGCATCCTCATCGAAACGCAGGGTCCGATCGCCGTCGTCACCTTCCTTGCCGCTGGCGCGCTTCTGGGCGCCTCGGTCATGGCCAGCCGTGGCCAGCAGCGCCGCCTGTCGATGGGCTGACACGGCCCACGCGCCACACCAATGAACCGGCCGGGTCTTCCCGGCCGTTTTTTTGGAATATTCATTCTTGGCAATCGTCAGATTTGGGCGCATGCACGGCATATCGATCATCCCGCCAGTGTTGCCATGCCCCCTCGCCAAATCGCTTCCCTCATCTTCAGCCCCATCCTTGCCGGCGCCAGCCTGCGCGAACGCCTGATCGCCGGCCTCGGCGCGCTCATTGGCATATCGTTGACCGGCATGCTTGCCGGCCTCATGACCCACCACGGCCTGTCGCCGCTGCTCGTTGCCCCCATGGGCGCCTCCGCCGTGCTGGTGTTTGCCGTTCCCGCCAGCCCGCTGGCGCAACCCTGGTCGGTGATCGGTGGCAACACGCTGTCGGCAGCGGTCGGCCTGCTTGTCGTATATCTGGTGCCGGAACCGATCATCGCCACCGGGCTTGCCGTTTCACTCGCCATCATCGTGATGTCCGTGGCGCGCTGCCTGCATCCGCCGGGCGGTGCCGCGGCTTTGATGGCCGTGCTCGGCGGCGGCACCGTCGATGCCTGGGGGCCGCTCTTCCCGATCATGCCCGTTCTGCTCAACGCGGTCGTGCTGACCATCGCCGGCATCCTCTTCCACCGCATCTGCGGCCGATCCTACCCACATCGCCCGGCACCCGCCGTCACCGCGCCGAATGTGCCGGTGCCGCCAAAAATCCCGAATTTCGAGGAGGAGGATGTCGATGCGGCCCTTGCCCATCTCGACGAAACATTCGACATCGACCGAGAAGACCTGATCCGCCTGATGCGGCAGGTGGAAGCCGAGCACATCGCACGGCGCACAGCGCTGAAATGACAAACGGCGCCCCGAGAGGCGCCGTTTCCATTTGCATGTATCGGAAGCGATTAGATCTTCAGGTCGTCCTTGTCGGCTTTGGCCGATGCCATGATCTTTTCCAGCCAGCCGAGCATCACGGCCGACACCACGAAGGCCAAGTGAATGATCGTGTACCACATCAGCTGACCATCGGTGTATTTCGCGGCATTGAGGAAAATCTGCAGAAGATGGATCGATGAAATCGCCACGATCGACGAAGCCACCTTGATCTTCAGGCTGCCGGCGTCCAGCTTGCCGAGGAAAGAAACGTCCGCTTCCGTCTCGTCGAAACGGCTGACAAAATTCTCGTAACCGGAAATCATCACCATGACGATCAGGCTCGCCACCAGGGCGGCATCGATCAGGCCGAGCATGGCGAGGATCATTTCCCCTTCGCCCAGCGTGAAGACGTTTTGTGCCACCTTCCAGAATTTCGACAGGAAGGACAGCGCGTAAACCGCCAAAGCCGCAGCAAGGCCGAGGTAAAAGATGATAAGTATCCATCGGCTCGACAAAATGATCTTCTCGACGAGCAGTTCCAGCGATTTCATGTAAGAATAGTCTCCGAACGGTCTTGGGGTGCGGATCAGATAGTCGCTGACCACGACACCCGCAAGACGACGGAACTCCCCCGCGTCGCTAGGTCGCGATTTTCCTGACGATTGCTAGTTTTGGCGTCAGCTGCGCAGCCGGTAGCCGGTGCGGAAAATCCAGCCGAGGATCGACAGGCAGATGACCAGAAACAGACCGATCATGCCGAGGCTGACGACAGGGTTGACGTCGGCGATCTCGTAAAAACTCCAGCGGAAACCGCTGACGAGATAAAGAACCGGATTGAAATGGCTGACCGCCTGCCAGAAGGGTGGCAGCATGTCGATCGAATAGAAACTGCCGCCGAGGAAGGTGAGCGGCGGCACGACCAGCATCGGCACGATGTTCAACTGCTCGAAGTTCTTGGCCCAGATGCCGATGATGAAGCCGAACAGGCTGAAAGTAATGGCCGTCAGCACCAGAAACAGCGCCATCATGAACGGATGCGCGATATGGATATCGACGAAGAAGGAGGCGGTCGCCAGAATGATCAGGCCTATAATCAGTCCCTTGCTGGCTGCCGCCCCGACATAACCGATCAACACTTCCGCCATCGCAACCGGTGCGGACAGCAGTTCATAGATCGTGCCCGTGAACTTTGGGAAATAGATGCCGATCGAGCCGTTGCTGATGCATTGCGTCAAAAGCGTCAGCATGATCAGGCCGGGCGTGATGAACGAGCCATAGGACACGCCGCCGACTTCCTGAATGCGCGAGCCGATCGCCGTGCCGAACACGATGAAATAAAGTGACGTGGTGATGACCGGCGAAATCACGCTCTGCAACAGCGTGCGGCGCATGCGGGCCATTTCGAAGAAATAGATCGACTTGACCGCTTCGAAATTGAATTTTTGCACGCTCATGCCCGCTCTCCGATCAGTTTTACAAATATGTCCTCGAGCGAACTCTGGTGGGTGGAAATATCGCCGAGCGGCACATCGGCGGCAGACAGCGCCTTCATCAACGCCGCGATCCGGCTTTCATGGCCGTTGCCATGCGTTTCGTCGGCGGCGTAATCATGGACCAGCGCATTGCCGTTATCGACCAGCTTGAGATCAAAACTTTCGAGCCCCAGCGGCACCGCTTCCAGCGGATGCGTCAGCTCCAGCCGCAACTGTTTTGCGCCGAGCTTTTTCATCAGCGTCGTCTTGTTCTCGATCAGCAGAAGCTCGCCGGCATTGATGACGCCGACACGATCGGCGATCTCTTCCGCCTCCTCGATATAATGGGTGGTGAGGATGATTGTGACGCCGGTCGCCCGCAGCTTTTCCACCACCTGCCACATGTCGCGCCGAAGCGTCACGTCAACACCGGCGGTCGGCTCGTCGAGGAAAAGGATGCGCGGTTCGTGTGCCAAAGCCTTGGCGATCAGCACGCGCCGCTTCATGCCGCCGGACAGTTCGCGCAGCATGTTGTCGCGCTTGTCCCACAGCGACAGGTCTTTCAAAATCTGCTCGATCAGCGCCGGATTTTTGCTCTTGCCATGCAGGCCGCGAGAAAAGCTGACGGTGTTGATGACCGTCTCGAACTGGTCGGTGGTCAGTTCCTGCGGCACCAGCCCGATCATCGAACGGGTTTCGCGAAAGTCGCGCACCACGTCATGGCCGCCGACCATCACCTGCCCGCCCGACGGATTGACCAATCCGCAGACGATCGAGATCATCGTCGTCTTGCCGGCGCCGTTCGGCCCCAGAAGCGCGAGGATCTCGCCTTCGCGGATATCGAGATCGACGCCCTTCAGCGCCTTGAACCCGTTACCGTAGATTTTTGTCAGGTTGCGGATGGAAACGACAGGTGGTGTGCTGGATGGCGTCTGGACTGATGGCATGGGCAGGACTTCTGGCTGGAATGCTGAGGCGCCGGATATAGGTGTCATACCAACGAAAAACATCCCCCGTCAGCAGTTCTCCGTTTTCAGGGACAATCAGTAAAAGACGCCGACGAAAAACTGGATCGACACGCAGATGAGGAACACGCCAAACGCCCGTTCCAGTGCCTGCCGGCTCATCGCATGGGCGGCGCGGGCGCCATAAGGCGCCATGATCAGCGTGATCGGAATGATCAGCACAACAGCGATCCAGTTGACATAACCGGTCGAGAGCGGCGGCAGGCCGGATGCGCCCCAGCCACCGACCACATAACCCACCAGACCCGGAAGAGAGATCAGCACGCCCATGCCCGACGATGTCGCCACTGCCTGATGGATGGAACGACCGTAAAGCGTCATGAACGTGTTGTTGACCACACCGCCACCGACCCCCATCAGGCCTGAAAGAATGCCAAAACTGGTGCCAACCAGAAACCGCGCCGGATTTTTCGGCAGTTCATCGCCCAGCCGCCAGCTGGCACGGTTGAATATCATCCGTGCAGCCAGAATGAGGGCGATGACGGCAAAGATCACCCGCAGCGTCACGCTCGAAACCTTGGCAGCAACAAAGGCGGCGATCAGCGTGCCGAGCGGCACGGCAATCACCCAGCCGCGCAACAATTCCATATCGACCGCGCCGCGCGCCCGATGCGCCATGAAGGAGCGGATCGAGGTCGGCACGATGATGGCAAGCGACGTGCCGAGCGAAAGCTGCATGCGCACCTCTTCCGGCACGCCGAGCAGACCAAAAACATGAAAGAAGATCGGCACCAAAATGGCGCCGCCGCCAATGCCGAACATACCGGCCAGCAGCCCGGACAGGACACCGCTCACCGCCAGCACGGCCGCGAAGAACAGGATTTCCGTCAGTTCGGGCATAGGTTCTCCTCAATGCAAAACCGGCATTGCGGAGTTTTGTCTGCACCGCTGCACGTCCCACCGCTACACATCATTGGCTTTGTGCCAGCCTGAAGACCTGTGGACAAGTATGGTTGCGGCCGGTTTTGACCACCTCCAAAAACGCGAGAACCACAAAATCCATACAACCGTCATTCAGCAGTCATCTTGCCACGCCATGTTGCCGTCGTCGGGACCGGCCGCACCGCCGCACATGCAGCCAGCCCCGAAGCATGACCGTCCGCCGCCTTGCCCGCCCGTCCTCGTCGGGCCGCCAAGGCATCTTTTGGCCGATGGTCCTTATTGAGGAAACACATGGCCGCCCATGTGTTTCCTGTCGTGATGCATGCAGTCGTGATGACCGAAAGTCGGCGTTTCCATCCCACGCCAGCTTTCCTTCCTTGGCCGGCCTCAGTGCCGGCCTCTTTTTTTGCGCTGGGTGGAAAACACATCACCCTTGAGCCCCGCCCGCTCACCGGCTATTTGGAGCCTCCACAAAACTCCTCCGACAAAGCAAGGTACCTCCCGGCATGATCCCAGATTTCCTCGTCACCCATTCCGGTGGCTTCCATGCCGATGAGCTGATGTCTTCCGTCATCCTCACGCGTCTTTTTCCAAACGCGAAACTGGTGCGCAGCCGCGCGCCGGAATGGATCACGCCGGGTTCCGACCGCATCATCTACGATGTCGGCGGCGCTTATGATGCGGAGGCCGGCATTTTCGACCATCACCAACGCGGCGCCCCCTTGCGCGAAGACGGTTCGCCCTACTCATCCTTCGGCCTGATCTGGAAACATTTTGGCCGTGCATACTTGTTGGCACTCGATGTGCCGGAGGCGCATGCCGATGCCGTGCATGCCGCTTTCGATGAGAAATTCGTGCTGCCGATCGACCTTCTCGACAATGGTGCGGTCGATCCTTCCGTTGCCGGGCCGCTGGTCAGCCTGACGCTGCCAAGCCTGCTCGCCACCCTGAAGCCGGTTTTCGACGCCAAGGATGCCGACGCAGATGACCGCGCCTTTGAAGTCGCCCTCACCATCGCCCGCGCCTTCGTCGAAGCCGGCATTGCCCAGCGTGCATCAAAACTGCGGGCCGAAAGCCTCGTTCTCGATGCAATCGCGGCCACCGGTGAAAATCGCGTTCTGGAACTGCCGATGGGCATGCCGTTCCGCCCGGCCATCGTGAAAGCCGGCGCCGATCATCTTCTGTTCGTCGTTCACCCGCGTGACAAGGACTGGTGCGTCACCGGCATCCGCCTCAGCGACGAAGGTTTTGAGCAGCGCGCCGACCTGCCGGCCGCGTGGGCTGGCCTCAACAATGGCGAGTTGGAAAAGGTATCGGGTGTCATCGGCGCCAGCTTCTGCCACAACGCCCTCTTCATCGCCGCCGCAAAGACGCGTGAAGCGGCGCTTACCATGGCGGAAATCGCGGTCAATGAAGCCCTGGCGCACTGACAAGCTCATAACGCATACCCGAAGGCACGCTTGACCGCGTGCCTTCACTGCAATGGTTTGACCATTCGTCGTGGTCTCCTGCCGGATTTCAGGGAAGTGTGACCACGAGTTTCTCTCGCGAAACCCCTGACTTCGCAATCTCCAGCGCTTCCTGAAAAGCGGCGACCCCGCTGCCCACGATCCTTGCCGGCGGAGCGGCGCGATACGCCCCCCTGGCGAGCACGTCCGGCAAAAAATCGCGATATATCATATCGCCAATGCCATCGTCCTTCAGGCTCGTTCCGTGGATATGCGTGACCTTTACCGATGCGGATGGGTCCGTGTCTGGCGGCAGTGTCATGGCAATCGCGCGTAGCCCTTGACTGCGGCTCACAACGGCGACGCAGTCGGCCTGATTTCCGGTGGCATGGAGAGCACCCGCCAGCATCCTGCCTTCGAGAGCGTGTGAAACCTCATCGACAATGGCCGGATCACGATAATCGAACACCTCGACAGCACCCAGCTGCCTCAGCAGGAGGGCACTGGACTGAGAGGCAACGGCGATACAGTCATAGCCGGACGCCACGGCGAGCTGAATGGCATTGCAGCCAACGCTGGACGCGGCGCCCCAGACTAGAATGGTCTCACCGGTCGCTGACGGCGTGGCCGATGGGGGCGCCAGCCCGAGATGCGCGCCCTGATACAGGCCGCAAGCAGCAGTTCCCAGGCCAAGCGGCAGGACCGCGGCATCAACATAGGACATGGAAGCAGGGATGGGAGCGGCCATGTTCTCGAAAACCGCCGTATGTGTCTGGAAGGCGCCCTGCGATGGCTGATTGATGGTCGTGCCCACCGCCTGCCCGAGCACGCGATCGCCGGGCCGGAAACGTGTGACGCCATCTCCGACCGCGACGACCTCGCCGGCAATGTCGCTGCCGAGAATGGCCGGGTAATCGAGCCACGGCAACAACGCGTCATCCTGAAGCAACCAATCCAGAGGGTTGATCGCCACGGCATGATTTCGAACCAGAATTTCGCGGCTGGCTGGGTGCGGGATGATCACGGGTTCGACTGCAAGTGTGCGTCCCGGTTCTTTCTGCCACGCAGCTTGAGGGTTTTCCAATCTCGACATTGAGCAGGCTCCTTGGTCGGTCTCTAACCAAGGTAGGCGGCTGGATCGTGCCAAACAATGCACCATATCTACAATGCTTTGTTGCTTTTGAGGTTACAATCCATGGATGCTGGAGAATTCAAAGAACTCGCGGTTTTCATGGAAATCTGCAACGCGCGCGGTTTCCGTCGTGCTGCCAACCGCCTTGGTACGACGCCATCTGCGGTCAGCCGGACATTAGGCAGACTGGAACAACGTCTCGGCATGAGATTGCTCAACCGCACCACCCGCAGCGTCAGTCCGACCGATGCGGGTGAATTGCTGTACAATCGGCTCGCCCCGGTGTTGTCGAGTCTGGACAGTGTCGTTGAAAAAACGATCGCGCATCAGAATATGCCGGTTGGGACTGTCAGGCTTAACCTGCCGAAGCTAGCTGCCGAACACGTTCTTGCCCCGCATCTGGCGGGGTTCACCGCCGCCTACCCGGGCGTGCGTCTCAACCTCGTGATCGACGACGACCTGACAGATGTGATCGCGGAAGGATTTGATGCCGGCATTCGCATCGGTGAACTCATGGCGCAGGACATGGTGGCGATCAACCTGACGGAACCTTACCGCGTGGCCGTCGTCGGCTCCCCCGATTATTTCGAGAGACATGTCCGGCCGGACGTGCCGCGTGATCTGCGCAACCATGCCTGCTTGAATTACCGATGGACGAAATCCGGAAAGCTGCACCGCTGGCGGTTCCACGGTCCAAACGGTCACCTGTTCGTTGATGTCGATGGACCATTGGTGATCAACGATACCGGCATCATTCGGCAGGCTGCAATGTCTGGTGTGGGTTTGGCCTACCTGCCCGAGGCGAGCGTCGCCAGTGAACTTGCCACGGGCAGGTTGACGCGGGTGCTGGAGAAATGGTGCGAGCCTTTTCCAGGATTTTACCTGTATCATCCGAGCCGCAGACAGACGCCTCCTGGCTTACGGGCGCTGATCACATATCTGAAAGCTCATCATCAGCGATGACGCGGGCCGGACGTTTCCAGAATGTCCCGCATCAATCGCAGTAGCGGCTGTTCGACTTGCGCTGCCTCAGGTCGAAGTGAAAATGGTTCCAGTGCTCCTTGTTCGAGCCTGGGCCGAGCACAGTGTTGAAATATTTGCAGCTGTCGGTGCGCACGGCCTTCAGCAAAGCGCCTTCGCGGAAGGAGAAAAGCCCCTTCTTGCGCACGTCGATATCCTTGCCGTTTTTCAACACGAACTTGCCGACATCGATGGCATTGCCGCGAGAATGTTCCGACATCGGATTGTATTTCTGGCGGCTGTTGTTCATGCGACGGCAGGAATAGCCGCCCATCGGCACGATGCGCTTGACGCCGCTCCAGTAACGGTAGCGAGAAGACGGCGCCAACTCGTATTTCACCCAGCGGGCAAAGGCGAGCGTGGTCTGGCAGTTCAGTTTGACCGAAGGCTTGACGTCGATATCACCGGAAAGGCCGGTCAACTCGACGGGGTAATCGATGCCGCAACTCGGCCCGTCGCTGATACGAGGCGCGTTGCGGAATTCGACGCCGAGACGGCGCAGTTCCACCCGGCAGGCAGCTTCCGAAGCCGGCATGGCTTCCGGCCCGCGCGGCGGCGCAATCGGTGCGCGCTCGTCCATCGGGTTGGGCGTGCGCAGCATCGCCACCTCTTGCGTGCGCGCCGCACCACCAACCTGTCTTGTGCCGAACGGTGTCGACTGGCGCTGCCACGGCTGCTCGCCGTCCATGTTGCCGCCACCCAGATCGGCGCGCTGACCGCTGCCCGACCGTTTTGGTGGCACGATCACCGGTTCATCAGCCATGTTCTGTGTGCCGGCCCGACGGCCAAGCGCCCGCGGACTATCGGTGCCGATACCATCGACCACCGGCTGATTACCGACACCTTCGGCAATATCCGTCTGCTGTTCCTCCGCAAGCCCGACAACACCCTGATTGCCGCCAACGCCGAGTTCGGCATCCATATTGACGCCACCATCGGCACCTTGAGCCGACAGGCCCTGATTGCCGGAAACAGCCGCAACGCCCTCGTCGCTGTCTATGCTCGGCAGACGACCCTGCTGCACGCGCGCATTACGAGGCGTTCCGGCATAAGGATCGGATTGTTGCGGCGGCATCGGGCCGCCCCATTGTTCATTGCCTGCCCCGTCGCCGTTCGCTGGCGGCATCGGCTGCTGCGCAATCCCGCCATTGTGACCACCATAACCGCCATAGGACGATCCGGGTTGGCCATTCATACCCGGCTCACGCAGGTAACCGTAGGAAGATTGACCCTGATCGACGGAGGCCGGCGGCATGGGATTGGAAAGGCCTGCTGTCGAGGTTCCGCCATAGGTCTGGTTGGCCGGCATGTTTGCCGGTGGCATCGGGCGGATCGCACCAACGCGCGTGCCGTTGTCGACGCCGACCGGCGGCACAAGCCCTTCGGCCGAACATGCCGTCAGCATCGTCGTGATCATCAGCGAAGCCGTAACCCGCCGCCAGAAAAAAGCATACGCCATACCAGAATGCCTTACCTGTCCAAGAGGTCGTCCGTTCTTCGTGACAGATTCGCCACTCTGTCGGATTCTAGACAGGCTTGGTAAACGAAACCTTGAGCGATCAAGGCCGTTTCAAGGTCATATCGGGACAGGCTGCCGCAGAACGGGCCATAGACACGCAAAAGGCCGCCGGATGGGTCCCGCGACCTCAGAATGCTCGTCACCCTCGGGCTCGTCCCGAGGATCTAATCACGGCGCCACAAAAGCAACGGAGCAGATGCTCGGGACAGGCCCGAGCATGACGTGCGGTGGCGTTCGCGTGCGCTACAGACGACAGGCACGCACCTTAACCGACACGCTTACGCCGCCTTGCGCACCACGCCCATCGCGCCATTGCTCAGGCGGAAGCCGGAAATCAGCTGCTGCAGATGACGGCTCTGGTCGGCCAGCGTCTGGCTTGCCGCCGTCTGCTCTTCCACCATCGCGGCATTCTGCTGGGTCATCTGGTCCATCTGGTTGACGGAGGCATTGATCGCCTGCAGGCCGTTTGCCTGTTCGCCCGAAGCCTTGGCGATGTCGGAGACATAGGCGTTTACCCGCTCCACCAGATGCACGATCTCCACCAGCGCATCACCGGTCGAACGCACCAGCGTCACGCCAGCCTCCACCTCATGGGTGGAATTGCCGATCAGCGCCTTGATCTCGCGGGCGGCATTGGCCGAACGCTGTGCCAGCTCACGCACTTCCTGTGCCACGACCGCAAACCCACGCCCAGCCTCGCCGGCACGCGCTGCCTCCACGCCCGCGTTCAAGGCGAGCAGATTGGTCTGGAAGGCGATTTCGTCGATGACGCCGATGATCTGGCTGATCTTGCTCGAAGACTCCTCGATCCGCCCCATTGCCTCGACGGCATTTCGGACGATCTGGCCGGATCGGTCGGCACTTGCCTTGGTTTCGGCCACCACCTTGCTCGCTTCCTTGGCGCGCTCGGATGCGGCCTTGACGGTCACGGTGATCTCGTCGAGCGCTGCGGCCGTTTCCTCAAGGGCTGCCGCCTGTTGCTCGGTGCGACGCGACAGATTGTTGGTGGCGCCGCTGATATCGGCGGCACTGCCATAGACCACATGGCCGGTTTCGGAGATCGCCTGCACGGTCGAATTCAGCGCCTCGACGGCGGCGTTGAAATCATCGCGCAGTTTTGCGTAATCGGTGCCGATCTCGCAGAGCGACATGGAAAGGTCGCCGCTTGCCAGCGCTTCCAGCGCATGCCCCAGCTGCGACATCGCCTGACCCTGTTTTTCAGCAGCGCCGCGCAGCATGTCCTCATTGCCGCGACGTTCTTCCTCCAGTGCCCGCTGCTGTTCGATCTCGCGCCGCTGCATGGCCGCGCGTTCGTCGACGCTGTCGCGCAGCACCACAAGCGCCCGCGCCATCGCACCCATTTCGTTGCGATGATCGGTGCCCTGAACCTCGATGCCGGGACGCCCATCAGCAATCGCCTGCAGCACACGACGCACCCCGGCAATCGGATTGGCGACACTGCGGATCACAACATAGGCGCCGGCCAGCAGAAGCAGCAGGCCAACGCCGGAAATCGCACCAAAACGCATGGCGTTCTGCCAGAACATCGCCTTCAGGTCGTCGGAATAAACGCCGGTGCCGACCACCCAGCCCCAGGGTTCGAAACCGGCCACATGCGAAAACTTTTCGACAGGCTGGTCGGCGCCTGGCTTTGGCCAGTAGTAGTCCGAAAAGCCCTGCCCGGTTGCCTTCACGACCTTGGTGAATTCGACGAACAGGAATTTGCCGTTCGGATCCTTGTTCTGCGACAGATCGGTGCCGTTCATCTCCGGCTTGATCGGATGCATGACCATGAACGGCCGCATGTCGTTGATCCAGAAATAACCGCTGCCATTGCCGTAACGCATGGCACCGATCACCTTTTTCGCCTCGCCCTGCGCCGCCTCGCGGCTCATCGCGCCGGAAGTCTCCAGCCCGTGATACTGCTTGAGAATGGCGATAGCGTTGTCGTTCATGGCGGCAAGACCTGCCTTGCGTTCCGCCTCGGCGGAGCGATAACTCTCGAACAGAGAGAAGGTCATGGCCGCGCCCAGAACCAGCGCGGACAGCAATACCAACAGGTAAAGCCTTGCAGATATTGTCAAATGCCTCATGTCACTCCCCCAATAGTCATTTGTTCTTTTTAAATTTATTCGAATTCTTTTACTAACGCGTAAAAGTGCATTTGCCCGTTAAATTGGCATATGCACCGCTTGCCGAAGTAAGATTACTTGCCTATGCTCGCGATTTATTGCACCGCACAATAATAACAGACCGGAACAGACGATGACCGACACTGCCAAAACTGCACCAACCGGAGAACTCACACTCCGCACGCTCGCCATGCCCGCCGACGCCAATCCGGCCGGCGACATTTTCGGCGGCTGGGTCATGGCGCAGATGGACTTGGCCAGCGGCATCCGCGCCGCTGAGCGCGCCCATGGCCGCGTCGTCACCGCAGCGGTGAAGGAAATGGCCTTCGAACTGCCGGTCAAGATCGGCGATACGCTGAACATCTACACACAGATCGCCAGGGTTGGCCGCACGTCGATCACGTTGACTGTCGAGGCCTGGGCACAACGCGCCCGCCACCGCGCGCTGGAAAAAGTGACGGCCGGCACATTCATCATGGTGGCGCTGGACGAAGACGGCAAACCGACGCCGGTGCCGGGCGAATAAGATCAGACCGCCCACGCCCGATCACACGAGCTTCAATGTATCAGACATGTCGGGCAGACTTCTCTGTCCGGCATGCGGTTACCCCGGCTACGCGTCACGGCCAGCCTACGACGAGGCCGGTGGCATGATTGGCACAGCAATCTGCCCATGTTGTCTTTGGGAACCGGGCTTTGACGACCACCCCGCAGCAAGCAACACTGCCAAATCCACGATAATCACGTCGTTGCGCAATTATCGTAGACGCTGGAAAGAGGGACCTTGTTGGGCCGGCAACCCATCTGACATACCGCTGCATTGGGATGGCACCTTACAGCTGTCCAATCTGTTCAAGATCGCACCGCATCTCCGTTAGCAGGCTACCGACACCGACGGGGCGCGGGCCTACGCCGCCCTCTCCGCTATCCGCCTCAGCAGCGGCGCCAACTCGGGCGGCGGTGCCTTTTCCACCCAGCGGTAATCGCTGCCGTCGCGATTGCGCCGCATCAGCCCGAGATCGACCATGTCACGCCGCAGCAAGGCGGCGTCGCCAAATGTATGAAGCGTATCGAGAAAGGCGCTGATCTCGCGCTCCGAAAACAGTGTTTCACGCAGGATTTTCGACCACAGATACCAAAGGCATAATTCCTGCTGCGATCGTTTGGTCGGCCAGCGGATGATCCGTCCTTCACGATCGAACAGGCGCAACGTACGGGCCACGCGTGTTTCATCGAAAACCGGCGCGACCACCGTATCGGCAGAAAGGCTCCAGTCCTTGATCACATCGGCGCGCTGCTGATTTTCCCGCAAATGCTGGTAATTGCGAAAGCCCGCCGCTTTCGACAGCAGGTTCAAAACTTCCACCTGGCTGGGCTTATGGTCGAATCCGGAAAGCTGCTGGCGCACGGATTTGGCGAAGGCCGAAAGATCGGCGACTTCCATCGGAATGATGGTTCTGGACATAACTTACCCTCGATGCGCCGTTCCTGACATGAGGTATCGATGGTCGCCGTCTTGTCGATGTCGGCACGGGATAAGTGCTGAACTCCAAGTATCAAAGCAGGTTTAGCTTCCCTTGCGGGACGGCAACGCCTCGGTGAACTGCAGACCGTGCGCAATACCTACCATAGCCAATGGGTCCGTCAAGAATGGCAGCGACCTATTCCGCCGCCAGCCGCACCACACGCGGCTCATCCAACCCGAGAATGTCCGAAAAATCCTTGTGGTTCGGGCAGTTTGACAGCCGTACCTTGAAAGCCTCGACCAGCCAGGATGCCGCCGGCCCCAGCGGATGCGAAGCCTTGTGCATGGCATAAAGCGGATATTCGCCCTGCTGATAGGCATCGAGTTTCAGCGCCACCAGCCGGCCATCCGCCAGATCCTGACGGACAAGCGAAGCCGGCAGACCACCCCAGCCAAGCCCGCCCTTGATCAGCTGATGCTTGGTGGCGATATCGCTCACCCGCCATGTCTTAAACGACAGGACGTTGAAATCGCGGCCATTGGTAAGACCGGAGGCATCGGTCACCACCATCTGCACCTCCTCGCGCACATCGGACAGCGTCAGCGGCCTGTCGATCTGCGCGAGAGGATGATCAGAAGCGGCCACGGGCAGCATGAAGGAATGGCCGATCTTTTCCGCCACCAGCGTATCGTCCTTGCTCAACATCGCGCCACCCAGGCCGATATCGGCGCGGCCGGAAGACACCATGTCCATCACCATGCCGAGTTCCCCGACATGCAGGTTGAGTGACACGGAGGAAAAGCGGGCACGGAATTCTCTGAGTTCAACGACAACCGCATCGGCGGGCACCATGACGGAGATCGCCATGGTCAGCTCCGCCTCCAGTCCCTGTTTGATGCTTTTCGCCCGCGCCCGCATCAATTGCAGATCAGCGACGATGCGGCGGGCATCGGCCAGCATGGCGCGCCCCTCTTCCGTCAGCTTCGGCTGGCGGCCGCTGCGTTCGAACAGCGACATTTCCAGCTGCGCCTCCAGATTGGCGATCGTATAGCTGACCACCGATTGGGCGCGATTGAGCCTGCGGGCTGCCGCGGAAAAGCTTCCCGTTTCGGCCACGGCCAGAAAAACCTGCAACTGATCGAGCGTGGGATTGGCGTCCATTCGACCTATCCATTTTTTAGATAACGAGCTTCGACATTATCCCGGTTCTCTCGATAGGTGTCCACGCCTATTTGTGTCGTCAAGCGAGGACGGGACATCCCAGCCCAACCTCCGAAGAAACAACCACAATCCGATCAAGGAAATTGTCCATGTCGTCCATTCTCCTCGTCACCTCCAGCCCGCGCGCCGAATCCCTGTCGACGAAGGTGGCCACCGAGTTCGTCGATAAGTTGAAAGCCAACAATCCGGCAACAACCGTTGCTCACCGCGACCTTGGCAAGAACCCGATCGCCCATCTCGACCCGGTCACCACCTCGGCCATCAAGAAGCAGCCGGCCGACCGCACGCAGGAAGAAGCCGCAGCCGTCGTCGAATCCGACACGCTGACGAATGAACTTCTGGCTGCCGACACCGTCGTCATCGCCACCGGCCTCATCAACTTCAACATCTATTCCTCGCTGAAGTCGTGGATCGACATGATCGCCCGCGCCGGCATGACCTTCCGCTACACTGCTGAGGGCCCGGAAGGCCTGGCCACCAACAAGAAGGTCTACGTCGTTCTGTCGTCTGCCGGCATCTACAGCGAAGGCCCTGCAGCGGCAATGAACCATGCCGTTCCCTACCTCAAGACCATTCTGGCTTTCATGGGCATGAACGACGTGGAATTCATCCTCGTCGAAGGCACGGCATTCGGTCCGGAAGCCTTTGAAAAGGCGATTGCCTCGGCTGCCGCACGCACTGACGAGCTGGCCAAGGCTGCCTGATCTTTCAAAAAATCCACCGCTGAAACGGAAAATGGCGACCGATGCAGATCGGTCGCCATTTTCATTTGAAGTCCTTTTATGGATACGGCCCGATCAGACGGCCTGGCGCTCCGGCTCCACCACCTGGGCGGCATACATGGTCTTGCCGCGATGCACCGCTTCGGCCATGCCCTTGAGCTGCATGCCGATCACTGGGCGCACTTCCATCAAGCGTTCCTGCACCGGCACCGGACGGCCAAGGAGATACCCCTGCAATTCATCACAGCCGGCCTGGGTCAGGAACAGTGCTTCCTCGATCGTTTCAACGCCTTCGGCGACGATCTGCATGCCCAGCCCGTTGCCGAGCGCGATAATGGAGCGGACGATGACCTGCGCGCTGTCGATCACGCCGAGATTGCTGACGAAACTGCGGTCGATCTTGATCGTGTCGAACGGATAACGGCTGAGGTAGCTCAGCGATGAATAACCGGTGCCGAAATCGTCAAGCGCCACGGCAAACCCCATGCGCTTCAATTCTTCGAGAACCTGCAAGGCCCGCTTGTCGTCTTCGATCAAAACGCTTTCGGTGATTTCCAGCTCTATCTGCGAAGCCTGAGCACCGGTCTCCCTCAGCATCTCGCCGAGGCGGACCAGGAACCGGCTTTCGCGGAACTGCAGCGGACTGACATTGACGCTGATGCGCCGCCCTTCCAGCCCATGGCTCAGGCGGCAAGCCTCCGCGATCACCCATTCGCCAAGCGCCACGATCTGGCCCGACGCTTCGGCGACCGGAATGAATTCACCCGGCGAGACGAGGCCGCGCTGCGGATGGTTCCAGCGCAACAGCGCCTCGTAAGCAACGATATCGGCAGTGACCGCATCGACACGTGGCTGCAAATAAAGTTCGAACTCACCACGCGCGATGGCAAGATCCAGATCCGCTTCCAGCGCACGCCGCTTTTCGATGGCCTCGTTCATGCCCGGCTTGAACACGAGACTTGCGCCAAGCCCCTGCTGCTTGGCATGGAAAAGCGCGATATCGGCCTTGCCGACCAGTCCATCGAGGTCGGCGGCATGTTCCGGGCAAAGCGCTCCGCCGATGCTGACGTCGAGCTGCAGCCTCTCTCCTGAAGCGATCTCGATCGGCTCGGCCATGCCGGCCAGCAGGCGATGACCGAAATCCTCGATCTGGAAGCTGAAATGTGTGTTGGCCAGGATTACCGCGAACTCGTCGCCACCCAGTCGAGCGACCAGATCATGAGGGCCAAGCAGCCGCTGCAAACGCGCTGCCGTCTCACGGATCACCGTGTCACCGGCATGGTGGCCGTGGCCGTCGTTGACGTCCTTGAAGCGATCGATATCGACCATGGCGATGGCAAAGCTTGCGCCGCGCGCGCTCAACTCCGCCACACGCTCGGCAAACAGTGCGCGGTTCGGCAGGCCGGTCAAAACATCATGCTGCGCCAGATGGCGGATACGTTGTTCAGCCTCCTTGCGCTCCCGCAGGTCGACGAAACATCCGACACGCGCCCGCTGGCCGTGATAAAGGATATCTCGCCCACGCGCCTGCACAGGAATGTGTTCACCATTCTCGGCGACCAGCACGAGTTCATGGATGGTGTCGTCGTTGAAGGTGGTTACCGTCGCGACATCGATGTCGGGCCCGTCGCGGAGAAAATCGTAAATGCTTGTACCGGGCAGATCTCTCGGCGACCGCCCCAGCAGTTTCGCCAGTTGCGGATTGCCGTCGATGACGATGCCGTCCCGATGGATGATGATCGCTTCGAACGTGGCGCTGGCAAGGGCGGCCACGCGCTCGCTATCATCGCCGGCTGCGTTTTTCTTCTGTTTCTTGCGCTGAAAGGCTGCCAGCGTCCAGGCCTTTCGACCCGGGATCAGCCAGCCAATGCCGGCAAAGGCAACCGCACTGATGCCCAGGCCCCAGTAAAGGTCGGAGAGGATCGAACCAGTCGAAGAGCCCATTGCCGGTGCGTCAGTCGCAGCCGCAAGCGCCTGCGGCGCCGTGCAGGCAAGAAGGCCAAGCGCAAACCAGCCTATATGTGTGCAACGTGCTCGCATCAGCGGACCGACAACTCAAGTGACAAGATGAGCGGAAGGTACGGCCAAGGCCTTAATATTGGGTGATCGCGAGATTGCAGGAATCAGCGATTTCGGCAACGGGATCAAACCTGTTGCTGACTTTTCCGTGAGAGCGGAGATTGACTTACGTTACGGCAGCGGTTGCTGCGTCAGCCGATCAGGCGGAGCGCTCCGGGGCACCGTCGGAAAACAGCGAGGCACCGTTCTGATCGATGATCTGACGCGCCTTGCGGAATGTGCTTTCCACCGCATCGTCCATCGAGGTGAACATGTCGGCGCGGATGAAGGTGCGCACCAGAACGGTCTCGCCGACCTGCTTTTCGATACGGCCGGCCAAGCGGTACTGGCTGCCTTCCTTGATCGGTGCCGGATGGATCATGCAGCCCGCATGTTCCTGCGGCTCGACAGCCGGACCGGCCGCAGCTTTTGGCGCGTCACCGGAGGAAAACATCGAAAGAATATTGGAAAGAAATGAAGTCATGGCGGTTGTCTATCACACAGTTGATGATGCCGGAAGCCACGGATTGCCGCAGCTTCCGCCCGTTGTCGACAGCGATCAAATGATCAGGTTGGCCAGAATTTCATTCTCGGTGATGTCTTCATAACCGAGGCCCGCCGCTTCGAAACGCTGAAACAGGCCGACAAAATTTTCCGGCGCCGTCGTTTCGATACCGATCAGGATCGAACCAAAATTGCGGGCTGATTTCTTGAGGTATTCGAAACGGGCAATATCATCGTCCGGGCCAAGCATGTTGAGGAAATCGCGCAGCGCGCCGGGTCGTTGCGGCAGTCGCAAAATGAAATACTTCTTCAGGCCGGAAAAGCGCATGGCGCGCTCCTTCACATCCGGCAGGCGCTCGAAATCGAAATTGCCGCCCGAGACCACGCAGACCACCGTCTTGCCTGCCAGCCTGTCCGGTCCCAGCTCTTCAAGAGCGCGGATCGACAGGGCACCGGCCGGCTCCAGAACCACGCCTTCGAGATTGAGCATTTCGGTGATCGTCACGCAGATGGCGTTTTCGGCGATTAGTTTTACCTGTTCCGGCGGAAAACCCTTCAGTCGCTCGAAATTCAGAGTGCCGATACGTGCAACGGCCGCGCCATCGACAAAATTATCGACCTTCGGCAGCGTCACCGGCTCGCCGGCCAGCAGCGATTTTTTCAGGCTCGGTGCGCCTTCCGGCTCGACGAACAGAAAATTTTGCGGTTCCACGACACCCTTCAGGAAACCGGTCGCGCCCGAGGCCAAACCACCGCCGCCGACCGGCAGGATAACGAGATCCGGCACCGAACCGCTCGGCAGCTGGTCCATCACTTCCGCCGCAACCGTCGCCTGACCCTCGATGATATCGGCGTCATCGAAGGGCGGCACCATCATGGCGCCCGTCGTCTCCACATGCTCGCGGGCGGCCGCATAGCACTGGTCAAAAATGTCGCCGACCAGACGGATCTGGATGAAGGCGCCGCCGAACATGCGAGTCTTGTCGATCTTCTGCTGCGGCGTCGTCACCGGCATGAAGACCACGCCCTGCACCTCGAAATGACGGCAGACGAAAGCAAAACCCTGCGCATGATTGCCGGCGGATGCGCAGACGAACACGCGGTCACGGCCGTGCTGTTCGACCGCCTTGCGCATGAAATTGAAGGCGCCGCGAATCTTGTAGGAACGGACGGGCGACAAGTCCTCGCGCTTCAGCCAGATTTCGGCGCCGTACCGGCGGCTCAAATGTTCGTTGAGCTGCAGCGGCGTCTCGGGAAAGATTTCCCGCATGGCCACCTTCGCATCCGCAACCGCGACTTTATCCAAGACTTGGCACTCCCTGACGACTTCCGTGTTGCAGCGGCTATGCCACAACGGCGCGCAAGACAAAAGGATAATTGCGAACCGAGCGGTACGGTTGCAGTACCGAAGATAATTTTGTCATGGCATGATACCATCTCAATACAACCCTACGGAGATTGAGACATGCCCGAATAGATTGGTGTCATTCACAAGGATGCCAGCAGCGACTTGGGCGTTTCGTTCCCGGACTTTCCCGGTGCCGTCACTGCCGGGGTCGATCTTGAGGATGCGAAACGCATGGCAGCCGAAGCACTCGAGCTTCACGTCCGTGGAATGCATGAAGACGGGCAAGCGATCCTAGCTCCGTCCAGCCTGGACGAAATATTGGCCGATCCTGAAAACGCCGATGCCACTACGATCGCAGTTCTCATCGACATTGGAAAACAAGCAAGAAAATCTGGTGCGGACGGCGGGGATCGAACCCGCAAGACCGAAGTCGAGAGATTTTAAGTCTCTTGCGTCTACCAGTTTCGCCACGTCCGCGTGACGTGTCTTTTCAGGCACATACGCCTCACAGTCAACAGCGCGTTTTAAAATCACGCGCATTTCCACGCGTGCCCGGTCGTCGCACACAGCTTATATTAGCAACCTTATCGTCGCATTTCCGTTTGCCTGAAGTTATTCTTTTCGCAACGGAGAAATCATGCCCAGATTCTATCTGCATATTTCCGACGGCAAGGAAGCCGAAGTCGAAATCGACGCCGCCAATGCCCATGCGGCGATGAATGACGGGCTGAACGCGCTGAGCAAATTTGCCTGCCGCAGCTTTCCGCCGCCCGACAACGTCTCGATCACCGTGCGGGACGACAGACGCCGCAAGGTCGGAAGCATGCGCTTTTCATTCGATATCGAATATGCCGATGCGGTCGTGATGTAGTTCGCCCATAAAACAAAATACAAGGAGCGCGACATCGCTGCCGCGCTCCTTTTGACAGATTGGCAAGTGAAAGGTTACGAGCCGATCAGGCCAGCTTGGCGGCGATCTTCGCCACATGCGCACCCTGATATTTGGCAGCTTCCAGTTCGACGTCCGAAGGCATGCGCGAACCGTCGCCGTCAGTGATGGTGGAGGCGCCGTAAGGCGAGCCACCCTTCACGGCTTCAACACCCATCTGACCCTGGAAGGCATAAGGCAGGCCGACGACAGCCATGCCGTGGTGAAGGAGCGTCGGGATGAACCCGAGGATCGTCGATTCCTGGCCGCCGTGCTGGGTGGCCGAAGAGGTGAACACCGAACCGACCTTGCCGACCAGCTTGCCGCCCGCCCATAGGCCACCCGTCTGATCCCAGAAATTGCGCATCTGCGAGGCAACCGTGCCAAAACGCGTTCCGGCACCGACGATGATCGCATCATAGTCCGCCAGTTCGTCCGGAGTTGCGATCGGGGCAGCCTGATCCAGCTTGAAATGCGAGGACTTTGCCACCTCTTCCGGCACCAGTTCCGGCACGCGCTTGACCGTCACGTCGGCACCGGCCGACTTGGCGCCTTCGGCAACGGCATAGGCCATCGCTTCGATATGGCCATAGGCGGAGTAATAGAGGACCAGAACTTTTGCCATTTTTTTCGCTTCCCTGATTGGGGTTGAGGTTGGATCGGCTGTCGATGCTGCATCCGGCGCGCCGCCGAGCAGCATTTTCAAAAACTCGATAATCATCGGCCTGCCCTGTAACATCCGTATGGAGGCAAGCTAACGGAGACGGCACAGCGCGGCCAGACAGTGGTTTCAGCACGCAGTGTCCACTTTTCATGAACAACGAAGAGAGATCTTGTTCATCATTTGCAGAATGCAAGACCATGTTTCGCTGCGGCTTGCATTCGTGATCGGGCGCGCTAACGTCACCCCATCATTCCCGCACGAGTATTCCATATGAGCCAGTCCACCACCGTTACCGCCGCCATGCTTGCCATCGGCGACGAGCTTTTGTCCGGCCGTACCAAGGACAAGAATATCGGCCATCTCGCTGATCTGCTGACGCTTTCCGGCATCGACCTCAAGGAAGTGCGCATCGTCGCCGACGAGGAGGATGCCATCGTCGAGGCGCTGAATGCGCTGCGCAGCCGTTACGATTATGTCTTCACCTCCGGCGGCATCGGCCCTACGCATGACGATATCACCGCCGATTCGGTGGCGAAGGCTTTTGGCCTGCCCTGCATCCACGATCCGGCGGCGATGACGCTGCTTGCCGAGATGTACAAGCGCCGCGAGATGGAGTTCACGGAAGCCCGCCAGCGCATGGCGCGCATGCCGCAGGGTGCCACGCACATCCCCAACCCGGTCTCGACCGCGCCCGGCTTCATCGTTGAAAACGTCTATGTCATGGCCGGCGTGCCGCAGGTGTTTCAGGCCATGGTCGACAATGTCCTGCCCATGCTGCGGACAGGGGCAAAAATGCTGTCGCGCGCCATCCCCTGCCCTTATGGCGAAGGCGATATCGGCACGCTTCTCGCCGCCATCCAGAAGGCACATCCGGAGACCAGCATCGGCTCCTATCCCAAATATGATGGCCAGCGTTTTTCCACCGAACTGATTGTACGCGCCCGCGAAACGGCGCCGCTCGATGCCGCAGCGGCGGCCGTTGAAGGAATGATCGTGGAACTGAACAGTCGCCATATCGCGGCCAATCCCTCGCCGGATGCCTGATCGTCTTTTCGCCGCTCCCTCCTGCGCGGCCCGCCTTGACCAGCGGTCCACCGCGACCCACGTTCATCATCAGAACGGGTCAAAAAATCCCGACAGATGAGGAGGCACCACAATGAGCTACAAGACCATCATGGCCGTACTCGATGATCCGGCCAGCGCCGTACAGATCAGCGATTTCGCCAGCTTCCTGTCTGAGCGGTTTTCCGCGCATATCGTCGGTGTCCATGCCGAAACGCTGGCCGCCGTTCCGCTGATCGCGCCGATGGAAATTCCCGATCCCGCCGCCGTGCAGGTTCTGCAGGAAGCCGCCCAGCGCGAGACGGCCTCGGTCGAAAAGATTTTTCGCCAGCGCATCGAAGCCCAGGGCCTGCCGTCGGAATGGCGCAGCTTTGTTTCGGCCAATGGTTACGCCTCCGGCAATGTCATCGAGAGCGCCCGCGCGGTGGATCTGATCGTTGCCAGCCAGGGCAATCCGCCCGAAGGCGGGCCGGACAATCGCGCCGATCTCGAAGCTTTTCTGTTCGAAAGCGGCCGGCCGATGCTGCTGGTGCCGCGCACCATCAAACAGCCGCAGCCTATCCGCCGTGTGCTGATTGCCTGGAACGGTTCGCGCGAGGCCACCCGCGCCACATTCGATGCCCTGCCCTTCCTGAAAAATGCCGAAAGCGTGGAAATCTTCTGCGTCGATCCGCCGGAAACCTCTGGCCAGATGCCGGACATGGCCGGCGTCGAACTTGCCGCCACGCTTGCCCGCCACGGCGTCAACGTCACGCTTCGCACCGAACATACAAGCGGCATCAAGGCCTCGGCGGCGATCGAAAATCGGCTTGCCGATTCGAGCGTCGATCTGCTGGTGATGGGCGGTTACGGCCATGCCCGCTGGTGGGAAGTGCTGTTTGGCGGCGTCACCCGCACATTGCTCGATTCGATGACGGCGCTGACGCTGCTGTCGCGGTAAGGGAGAGCGTCTCCTTCTCCCCGTTTTGCGGGGAGAAGGGAAAGCGTTGCAGGCTCCTTACGGCCGCACCTCCATATACACCGACTGCCGACCATCCTTGCCGATCGCAACCACATCATAGGAGGCCTTGGGGTCATCTCCCATGCCAAGCGAGCCGACCGGCATGCCTGGCACCGCGATACCGATGATATCCGGCTTTTCCTTCAGAACGCGCTGCACCGCCTTCAACGGTACATGCCCTTCGAAAACATAACCGTCGGCCACTGCGGTGTGGCAGCTCCAGGTCTCTTCCGGCACGCCCCACCTGGCTTTGACGGCATCCATGTCTTCCACCTCTTCCATGCGCAAAGGCAGGCCAGCGGCTTCGAGTGCCTTTGCCCATCTCTCGCAGCAGCCACAGGCGGGTCCTTTATAGACCACCATGTCCCCAGCCTGCGCGGATACGGCCGTCATCAGCGCCAAAACAAGCGCAGCCATCATCGATCTCGGTTTCATCGCGATATCTCCATCATTTTCGAAATTTCTCAGTCAGAATTTCAGGCGACAAAGGCGCCTGTCGTTTCGAAGACGGGAGATTTGGGAGGCGGCACCGGCGGCGTGGAAAACAGGATGACAAGGCGCTGCTCGGCCTGGGGCCAGAAACAGCAGCTGGTCATGAACGGTTGGGCTTGCGGCAGGTCCGGCACGATCATCGGCATAACGGCCCACGCACTCTGGCTTGCCGCAATCGTGCAGCCCGTCTCGCGGCACTGCTTGCCGCCACGCGCCGCATGAACGGCGACCGGGTCATGGGTCAGCGCCCTTTCAAGCTCGGGAACGCTGTGCACATGCATGACCGGCCTGTCGTCAGCCGTCGTCAGCCCGTGCGCCAGAAGCAGCACGGCCATGAACAGAACGGCAAAGCGCATCACGATGACCATGCCGGCATGATGTCACCATCGCACGGGCGAATGAAGCTGCGCGACCAGAGACAAAACCGCGCAAGTTTTCGATCGTCAAGCCGTCAGCGGCAACAACGCCGTCAGATACGCCGGTCGAAAACCGCAAGCGGGGTTTTGAGCCGGTAAAGCGTCGTCGGTCGCCGCGCCCGTTCGGTCTGGCGCTTTTCGCCCTCCACCTCTTCCAGCAGGTTGAGATCGTTGATCTTGCGGCGAAAGGCGCTCTGGTCCAGCCTTTCGCCCATCACCGTCTCATAGATCGCCTGTAGCTCCGACATGGTAAAAACCTCCGGCAGCAGCCGTGCCGGAATGGTGGAATAGGCGCCCTTGCCGCGCAGACGCTCCAGTGCCGCCCGGATGATATCGGCATGGTCGAACGGCAAATCACCGAAGGAATCGGCCGGTCGCAATTCCAGCGCCACCCCGGCATCGTCCAGCACATCCTGCGGCACCAGCGCGAAATAGGCGATCGAAACGGACCAGTCGCGCGGATCGCGATCCGCTGACGCAAAGGTTTGCAGCTGCTCGAAAAAGATGCCGGTCAGCCCCGCTTTGACCTTCAGGATGCGGGCAACGGCTGCCTCCGCATCCGCGTCCTCCTCAATATGCACATAACCGCCGATCAACGCCGGCACACCGGCAAAAGGCTCGGCGGCACGGGGAAGTAACGCAACGTGAAGCCTTTCCTCACGCAAGGTCAGGAGCACGATATCCACCGTTACGATCGGCCTTGGAAAGTCCGCTTCCGCCATATGTTGCAATCCCCTCGCCCGCATTCCCGATCTCCCTTCCCTCATACCCGGCCGAACAAAAAACGACAATTTGCAACATGCAACTTGCAAAATACATTTTGCAAGTTTATATCATTGCTCGACGGCAGGACAGCGACCTCACACAAGAAACCGCAGCCACCGTCCGCAAAAACCGAAGGCAGAAGCAAAGGAGTGTTGCCATGGGTATGGGACGTTTCAGCACGGCCGACTGGGCCGATTACAATGCGCGCCACGTCAACGGTCGCAGTCGTTCGGAAGTGTTTGGCGCAACCGGCATGGACCCCAAGTTCGACCCTGCCCGGTTCGGATATCGCGAAAGCCGCGACAGCGATTTTAATCCGCTGTCGACGCCGATCATCCTGGCCGCCGACGTCACCGGCTCGATGGGCATGATCGCCCATGAACTGATGCGCAACGGACTGGTGACGCTCACCTCGGAAATCTACGACCGCCGCCCGGTCACCGACCCGCACATCATGGTCGCGGCTATCGGCGACGCCACCTGCGACAGCGCGCCCCTGCAGGCCACCCAGTTCGAGGCCGATATCTCGCTCGCCAGCCAGATCCGTGGCCTGTGGCTGGAAGGCGGCGGTGGCGGCAATGACGGCGAAAGTTACAGCGCCGCCCACCTGCTCGCGGCGCTGAAGACCACGACCGACGCCTATGAGAAGCGCGGCCGCAAGGGGTACCTCTTCACCATCGGCGACGAACCGATCCTCGACGGACTCACCGGCCCGCAGATCACCCGCATCTTTGGCACGGAAGGCCCGCGCCAGGGCTTGAGCGCCCGCCAGTGCCTGGAACTCGCGCAAAGATATTACGATGTCTTCCACATCGTCATCCGCGAGGGTTACGCGTCGATGCGGATGTCGAAGGTGCTGGAAACGTGGGAACCGCTCCTGCCCGGCCGCACCTTCGTGCTGGAGGATTATCGCAGGCTCGCCGAACTGGTGGTCTCGATCATCGAGATCAACGAGGGCCGCGACGCCGAGGATGTCGCCGCCAGCTGGGGCGGTGACGCCGGCAGCGTGATTGCCAAGGCGGTGCGGACACAGCCGAAGAGACGGTTCTTGAATTTCTTTTGAAGCCTCGAGGATGCGGCATGGTCCCTTCTCCCCGTTTACGGGGGTCCGGAGGACGGGACGGGGCAAGCGACCCGTCCCCGGTAGGTGCCGGCAGGCGGATGAGGGGCAAAAGCCTCACCCTCAGCGCCCGCGAGTGCCCCTCATCCCCTCGCTGTCGCTCCGGACCTTCTCCCCGCAGGCGGGGAGAAGAGGCAAGCCACCCACTCCTCCACACCACATTCCCCAACACAAGGAGACAATAGCCATGACCATCCGCGCACAGGCTGTCATCGGCGCCGCCTATGGAGACGAAGGCAAGGGATTGGTGGTCGACCGCTTGGCCGCCGCCACCCAGAACGCGGTCGTCGTCCGCAGCAATGGCGGCGCGCAGGCCGGGCACACCGTCATCGCACCAAACGGCCGGCGGCATGTGTTTCACCATGTCGGTTCGGGCACGTTTGCGGGTGCCGCCACGCATTTCAGCCGTTTTTTCGTCGCTCAGCCGATGCTGCTGCTCGATGAACTGACGGCGCTCGACAATATTGGCTACCGCCCTCGCCTCACCAGCGACCCCGAAGTGCTGGTCACCACACCCTATGACGTCATCATCAACCAGGCGGTCGAAATGGCGCGTGGTGTTGACCGCCACGGCAGCTGCGGCCTCGGTTTTGGCGAAACGATCGAGCGCAACCTGCGCCCGCAATTCACGCTCACCATGCGCGACCTTTTTCGCCCCGACCTCAAGGCCCGCCTTATCGCCATCCGCGATCAATGGGTGCCGCAGCGGCTTGAAACGCTTGGGCTCACCACCCTGCCCGATGAACTGGCGACAGCGCTCAAGGCCGAAGCCACGCTGCGGCGCTTCATCGAGGATTGCGACGCCACGCTCGATCACGTCTCGCTCTGGCCCGACCGGCGTCTGGCGCAGCTTGGGCCGGTAATTTTCGAAGCCGCGCAGGGCTTGCTGCTTGATCAGGATTTTGGCGCCTTCCCGCATGTCACCCGCTCGAATACCGGGCTCGCCAACATGCTGGCCATCGCAACGGAAGCCGGCATCGAAAAACTCGACGTCACCTATGCGACCCGCATCTACGCCACCCGCCACGGCGCCGGACCGCTGAAGGGAGAAACGCAGACGCTTGAAAACATCCGCGTCATCGACCCCACAAACGCGCCGAACGACTGGCAGGGCACCTTGCGCCTCGCCCCGCTCGATCTCGGCGTATTGCGGGATGCGATTGCGAATGATCTCGCCCTGCCCCGCAAGGGTGTTTCGGTGAATGCTGGCCTCGCCGTCACCTGCCTCGACCAGGCGGAAGGCGCCTTTACCGTCACGGATGGCGACGCCGTGCAGATGTTCGATCCCGCCGATGCGGCCTACGAAACCGCGCAGGCGGTCGCCCTGCCGCTCGTGGCCGAAAGCTGGGGGCCGAGCCGTGACGATGTTGGCAGGAACGTGGACGTAGCGGCGTGATGGAGCGCCCAGCGCCTGACGCCTCTGCGTCCTGACGCAAGACGGGCGGGAGCAATACGCTCCCGCTCAATCCTGCTCGTAAACCACCCAGGCCTTGTCGAAGTTGCGCGCAGCCAGATCCTCTTCGCGCATCAGCACATAAAGCGCGCCGGGAAACGGATAGCCGGTCGCCTCGTCGGTGCCGATCTGCAGCACCAGCCGCCAGACCTTGGCCGCCGCCATCAGCCGCTTGCCTTCCTCCGTCTGGAAAGCCGAACCATCACCGGCATAAACGCCGTTCGAAGCCAGCTGGCTCATCGCCTGCATGCCGGACTGGATGGCGCGCGGCCAGCCGCCAAGCTGGTGATTGCCGCCCTCAGCCGCAGTCGGCCAGCCCAGCGAAAACAGCCATTGCGAATAGATCGAGGTGTCGTCACCGCTGATCTCGCCCACCGTGTCCCAACCGCTATCACCGACCGGCACCGTCGTCACCACGGAACGCGGCGTGATCGTTGCAGGCTTCAAACTGGCATTGCCGGGAAAATCGGCCAGTTCCTTCGGCAGTGGCTTGCGCTCCAGATCCGCGACCGGCGTATCGTCATAAATGAGTTTCCAGCCGGCCTTGCCGCGCGGCTCATAACTCGCCGGCAGGACCGGCATGTCGTAGAAGAACAGAAGTCGGCCGGTGGTCGGCAGGGCCTTGTCAAAACCGGCCTCGCCCGCCAGAGCCGCCAGATCCACCTGCGCGATAAACGGCAGCGGAAACGGCTTGACCACATTTTCGGCGAGCAACCGCTGTTCGACCGCAGCCTTGACGGCCACATCCGGCGGCAGACCACCGACACCGGCCAGATCGGCTTCATTCACCTCGGCGCCGGCCTCCTTCATGATTTTCAGCGCTGCAGCCCTCGCTTCCTCGTTGGCGCGCTTGCGCTCCTCTGCAAAGGCCTTGCCCTCGGCTTCCGGCACCCATGGCGGCACCTGGCCCGCATCCGCATAAAAATTAGCGGCATCGGCGGTAAATTGTTCCGCCAGTTCGTGGGCATTGTCATAGGCCGGCCGCACCGGCCATACGGCACCCTTGGGCAGATCCGGCAGACCACCCACCTTGGAGGCGCCCGGCGCCATCACTGTCTCGTCGGCAGGCTTGGTGTCCAGCACAAGAGCGTCACGCGCCACCTTGACGATCGCCGCAACGCCTTCTGCCGACATGCCCGCCTCGGTCAACCGATCGGACAATTCATCTCTGGAGGATGGCAGGGCGATGACCTCATCCCCCTCCTGCGCAAGTGCTGCTGCATGGCCGAAAACGGAAACGCAGGCAAACAGGCTGCCGGCGAGAGCGAGATGGATACGGCGGGACATGATCGGCTCCTCGGGCTGTTCGCAGGGTGACAGCAGTGCCGTGACTCGCACGTAGGAATCAAGTCGAGGCAGGCGTGTTGCGCGCTCCACATGACAGAGTTTTGTCACAGGCCTTTGTCGATGACCGGATAGACCTGCGTATTTTCCCTGCCGGCGGAGCAATGGCGGCATGACCCTTGCCGCCAAATCTCAAAAGCCCCAGAAACTTTGCGCGGCGATCTGGACTTCTTGCCACCAGACACCACTCTTGCGGCTGTTTTGATGGAGCTCTCGATGACCAGTGCCGATGATGTTATCAATTTGACCTACACGCCAGATCCGGGCCAGCTCGCTGATTACATTCTGGGGTATGAACATCAGGCCTACCAGAACTATCGCATGATGTTCGATACCGCTTGGGATCGTTACTTCGTTCAGATGAAAACCGAACTTTCGATCATCGCGGCGTTTGTCATGGTCCTCATCTACTCCATCAGCCTGCCTTCCTTCCCCAGCGCTTGGTCCGTGTTGGGCTTTTGGATCCTCGCACCCGCACCATTTGCCGGCCTGGCTGCCTGGTTCATCTTGAAACGTGGTGCGCAACGAACGACAAAACACTACAACGAGATTTTTGCACGGTGGAACATTGAAAACGAGCGGTTCTATTCGCCTCACTATGAGGTCGAGATCGGGCCGCAAGGTTTTAGGCAGGTCACGCGCACGGACACGCTGGAGCTCCGCTGGGCACGATACCATCTGGCGATCCTGCAGCCTGACAATCTCGTTCTGGTGTTCCATGGCACCGTCGCCGTGATCCCCAACGCGATATTGCCAATCACGGCTCAGGATCTGGTGGACAAAATTCACGGCTGGTCATTGGAGCAACAAAAAGTGCTGACGCCATTAGCCTGACTGCGCGAGCGGAAACAGTCATCCTCCGTTCTGTCGGGTCAGGAATGACGCCAAACCTGCCGATCATCCACAGCCAACATGCCCGCGCGCTTGCCTTCGAACCACCGATGCCGCTATGACAGGCTGCAAGAGGTCGGGAAACCGGCCTTTTGGCGTTTCCGTTCTGCCAACCGGCGCGGCCGCCCGTTCCTTTCACACAACGCTTGCGGAGCCCGTCGGATGTCTCTTCCCGATAAAGCCTTTCCCGTTTCCTGGGACCAGTTCCACCGTGATACCCGTGCCCTGTCCTGGCGCCTTTCCGGCCTTGGCCAGGAATTCAAGGCCATCGTCTGCATCACCCGCGGCGGCCTGGTGCCGGCGGCGATCATTTCGCGCGAACTCAATATCCGCCTGATCGACACCGTCTGCATCGCCACCCGTCATGACTACGTCAACCAGGGCGACACCGTGGTCCTCAAGGGCATTTCGCCCGAGCTGATGGAGAATGGCGGCGAAGGCGTGCTCGTCGTCGACGACCTCACCGATACCGGCAAGACGGCGCTGGAAGTGCGCGCCATGATGCCCAAGGCACATTTCGCCTGCGTCTATGCAAAGCCATCAGGCGTGCCGACCATCGACACCTTCGTCACCGAGGTTTCGCAGGATACCTGGATCTATTTTCCCTGGGACATGGGTTTTACCTATCAGGAACCGATCACCAAGGGTCACCGCGGCTAAACCCCACGTTTTGACGGCGACTGATTCGCCCGTAAAAATTCTGGCCAGCCTTCTGCATGCAGGGCTGGTCTTCCAAATGCGCAAGGCGTCTCATTTCGGCACGAAAAACGGGGCCTTCCCGCCTTTCCGCTGTCGCCCCCTCTATATCTTGGGCTGCTGCGATGCCTAAACCACAGGCGCAAGGGCTCCGACGCCGACGCGACACAATCCACGGGAAAATGTGGCAATTTATCGTCGCCTTTGTGGTGCACGGCCGTTCATTTTCCGGCTCATCAGTCGACAGGCCTGCAAAACTTTCTCGCAAGCCTCTGAGATTCAACGGCTATTTTTTCTCCCCGTTTTCCACAGCCGCAAACCACAATATCTTGTGGTTAAAAAAGTGTGGCAGACCAGTACTTGACCCCAAGGCCGCGACTCGGCATGAATGATCCCATGTTGCGGCGGCGACTGGACCGGAGATAACGAGGCCGGTTCTCCTTCGATTTGTAGATTTCCTGAATGGTTCGGGCTGGTCATGATGGTCGCCCGGCAACGGGTTTTCGTGCGCGTTCGAACGTCTGCCAATGCGGTGTTCAAGGCTGGTAAAAATAATCTGTTAATGCTATATTTAGTGTTTGCAGCCAGCATCGGACACAAGATACAGGTAGGCAATCACTGCTGATTCACCTGGATCATCGAATCCGACCGGCTGCCCATGATGGCGAGCGGCCGGCGCTGAAGATTTGCGCCCGGAGAGGCGCCACGAACAAGGACGAGACCATGCGTATCGAACGTCGTTTCACCAAGCCCGAGACCGGGGCTTATGGAGAGATCGCTTTCCGCAAGGCGGTAAGCGAGATCCGCAACCCGGACGGTTCCATCGTTTTCCGTCTCGCCGATATCGAAGTGCCGACCCAGTTTTCCCAGGTCGCCACCGACGTTCTGGCCCAGAAATATTTCCGCAAGGCCGGCGTGCCGAAATTCCTGAAGAAGGTCGAGGAAAACGACGTTCCTTCCTTCCTGTGGCGTTCGGTTGCCGATGAAAAGGCCCTGAAGGATCTGCCGGAAAACGAGCGTTACGGCTCGGAAACCGATGCCCGTCAGGTTTTTGACCGTCTCGCCGGCACCTGGACCTACTGGGGCTGGAAGGGCAAGTATTTCTCTACGGAAGAAGATGCTGCAGCGTTCAAGGACGAGCTTGCCTATATGCTCGCCACGCAGCGCGTCGCTCCGAACTCGCCGCAGTGGTTCAACACCGGCCTGCACTGGGCCTATGGCATCGATGGTCCCGGTCAGGGCCACTTCTATGTCGACCCCTTCACCGGCAAGCTGACGAAGTCGAAATCGTCCTACGAACATCCGCAGCCGCATGCCTGCTTCATCCAGTCCGTCGAGGACGACCTCGTCAACGAGGGTGGCATCATGGACCTGTGGGTGCGTGAAGCGCGTCTGTTCAAGTATGGTTCCGGCACCGGCTCCAACTTCTCCTATCTGCGCGGCGAAGGCGAAAAGCTGTCCGGCGGCGGCAAGTCCTCGGGCCTGATGTCCTTCCTCAAGATCGGTGACCGCGCTGCCGGCGCCATCAAGTCGGGCGGCACGACCCGCCGTGCGGCCAAGATGGTCGTGGTCGACATCGATCATCCGGATATCGAAGCCTATATCGACTGGAAGGTGAAGGAAGAGCAGAAGGTTGCCGCTCTCGTCACCGGCTCCAAGATCGTTGCCCGTCACCTGAAGTCGATCATGAAGGCCTGCGTCAATTGCGAGGCCGATGGTGACGATTGCTTCGACCCGGCCAAGAACCCTGCCCTCAAGCGCGAAATCCGCGCTGCCAAGAAGGACCAGGTTCCGGAAAACTACGTCAAGCGCGTCATCCAGTTCGCCAAGCAGGGTTACAAGGATCTTGATTTCAAGACCTATGACACCGACTGGGATTCGGAAGCCTACCTGACCGTTTCGGGCCAGAACTCCAACAACTCCGTCTCGCTCAAGGACGACTTCCTCCGCGCTGTCGAAAATGACGGCGAGTGGAACCTGACCGCCCGCAAGGACGGCAAGGTCATGAAGACGCTGAAGGCACGCGACCTGTGGGAAAAGATCTCCTACGCCGCATGGGCCTCGGCTGATCCGGGTCTGCACTACAACACGACCATGAACGACTGGCACACCTCGCCGGCCGCGGGCCCGATCCGCGCCTCGAACCCGTGCTCGGAATACATGTTCCTCGACGACACCGCCTGCAACCTGGCTTCGCTGAACCTGCTGCAGTTCAAGTCGGCGCTCACCAAGCGTATCGACATCGCCGATTACGAACATGCCGTTCGCCTGTGGACCGTCGTTCTGGAAATCTCGGTGATGATGGCGCAGTTCCCGTCGAAGGAAATCGCCGAACGCTCCTACGAATACCGCACGCTCGGCCTCGGCTATGCGAACATCGGCGGCCTGCTGATGTCCTCGGGCATTCCGTATGACTCGACCGAAGGCCGCGCCATCGCCGGTTCGCTGACCGCCATCATGACCGGCATTTCTTATGCCACGTCCGCTGAAATGGCATCGGAACACGGCCCGTTCCCTGGCTTTGCGCCGAACCGCGATAACATGCTGCGCGTCATCCGCAACCACCGCCGCGCCGCCCATGGCGAAACCGCCGGCTACGAAGCCCTGTCGGTCGATCCGGTCGCTCTCATCCATGAAGAGAACCCGGATCAGGATCTGGCAGTGCATGCCATGGCCGCATGGGACAAGGCGCTGGAGCTGGGTGAACAGCACGGCTACCGCAATGCCCAGGTCTCCGTCATCGCGCCGACCGGCACGATCGGTCTCGTGATGGATTGCGACACGACCGGCATCGAGCCCGATTTCGCACTGGTCAAGTTCAAGAAGCTCGCCGGTGGCGGTTACTTCAAGATCATCAACGGCGCGGTTCCGGAAGCGCTGCGCACGCTCGGTTATTCGGAAAGCCAGCTTGCCGAGATCGAAGCCTATGCTGTCGGCCACGGCAACCTGAACCAGGCCCCTGCCATCAACCCGTCGAGCCTCGCTGCCAAGGGTTTCCCGGCTGACAAGATCGAAGCCGTCAATGGCGCGCTGAAGGCCGCCTTCGACATCAAGTTCGTGTTCAACCAGTGGACGCTTGGCGCCGACTTCCTCAAGGAAACCCTGAAAGTTTCCGACGAACAGCTCGCCGACATGAGCTTCAACCTGCTCGAGCACATCGGCTTCTCGAAGAAGGACATCGACGCCGCCAACATCCACGTCTGCGGTGCGATGACGCTGGAAGGTGCGCCTTTCCTCAAGGAAGAACACCTCGCCGTCTTCGATTGCGCCAACCCCTGCGGCAAGATCGGCAAGCGTTATCTCTCGGTGGAAAGCCACATCCGCATGATGGCAGCTGCCCAGCCGTTCATCTCAGGCGCGATCTCCAAGACGATCAACATGCCGAACGACGCCACCGTCGAAGAGTGCGGCGAAGCCTACATGCTGTCCTGGAAGCTGGCCCTCAAGGCCAACGCCCTGTACCGTGACGGCTCGAAACTTTCGCAGCCGCTCAACGCCTCGCTGATCGACGAAGACGATGCCGAAGATGCTCTCGAAGAGCTGATCCAGGCACCGGCAGCCGCGCAGGCGGTCACCGTCACCGAAAAAATCGTCGAGCGCATCATCGAGCGTGTATCGCGCGAGCGTGAAAAGCTGCCGAACCGTCGTCAGGGTTACACCCAGAAGGCCAATGTCGGCGGTCACAAGGTGTATCTCCGCACCGGCGAATTCGGCGACGGCCGCATCGGCGAGATCTTCATCGACATGCACAAGGAAGGCGCTGCCTTCCGTGCGATGATGAACAATTTTGCCATCGCCATCTCGCTGGGCCTCCAGTACGGCGTGCCGCTCGAAGAATATGTTGAAGCCTTCACCTTCACAAAATTCGAGCCGGCCGGCATCGTGACGGGCAATGACGCGATCAAGAACGCCACGTCGATCCTCGACTACGTGTTCCGCGAACTCGCCGTATCGTACCTCGGCCGCCACGATCTGGCGCATGTCGATACGTCGGATTTCTCCAACACGGCACTCGGCAAGGGCATCCAGGAAGGCAAGACGCAGCTCGTCTCGACCGGCTGGACCCGCGGCTACAAGCCGACGCTGATCCAGGGCGGCCAGGTTGACCGCGCTGCCGGCGAACCGAAGGGGGCTGCCACCGCCGCCCCTGCCCGCGCTTCGGCAACGGTAACCTCGTTTGCCGGCTCTGCGGCCCGCAAGCTGGAACCGACGGTTGCCATCTCGACCTCCGAAATCGTCGCCTTCAAGCGTGATTACGAAGAGCGCGCCAAGGAACTGGCCGAAGAGATCGCCGAAGACGCACCGCTTGCGAGCGAAAGCGAACAGGCCGCCACGGCCCTCTTCTCCGACAAGGCCGCAGCGGATGCCGCATCCGCCAAGGCCGAAGCCAAGAAGGTGGAAGCCGACCGCCGCATGAAGTCGATCATGCAGGGTTATACGGGCAACATGTGCTCCGAGTGCCAGAATTTTACGATGGTACGGAATGGTACGTGCGAGAAGTGCGACACCTGCGGCGCGACGAGCGGTTGCAGCTGATCGCTGTGAATAACTGACAACAAATCAGCCCGAAGGAAACTTCGGGCTGGACATTTAAAGAGAACAAAACGAGATTCAGGGCTACGAATTTGTATCCATTAGAAATGACAAAGCCGGCGTCAAAGACCCCGGCTTTGAATACCGCGAAAAAGCCGAAGCCCACGCGGGGCTAAGAGACTCACATCCCCAGCCTGTAGCACGGTTATTATATGGGGTTTGACGTTTCAGAGTCGAGGTAGCTTTGGCATTTGTAAGCGAATGGAAAAGCAAATGGCTAAGAATACAGGCGATGGATATCGCCAAGGCTCTGTAACGGGACGCACCCAGTTCGAACGACCGGATGGCTTATATCAAAAGCGCGATGAGCGTACCGGTCACTTCATGGAAGTCAAACAGTCTGAAGGGAAATTCAAAGGCGTCGCCAGAGAACCCGACGGGCGAGACACAGAGAATTCCTAAATGAATTACTGGCGGCTTTCCTCTGCAGGAAGCCGCCGGCGTCTTGGGCGTCTTCTCTTAGGACACTGTAGTGATCCATGTTACATTTCGAATGGGATGAACAGAAAGCTGCGTCAAACCTCCTCAAACATCGAATAAGCTTCTCGGCTGCATCGGAGGTTTTCAACGATCCTAACGCAATTGATAGCGAAGAAAGGTCCATGGAATACGGAGAGGTCCGGCGACGGATTGTCGGCCTTGGAAACGGCATCTTTCTCGCGGTAATATACACAGAGCGATCGGACATGATCCGGATCATATCTGCGCGACGAGCAACGCGTGCCGAACGTCGGGAGTATGAGAATGCCAGATAGCAAAACCGACCCAACGGACTGGGCTTATCTTGCTTCCATGACCGACGAGGAAGCCTACGCCAACGCGCTTGCCGATCCCGACAATCCTCCTCTCACGCAAGAACAGCTGCGCGCCGCCCCACGCATGCCGCGTGTAAAGATCATTCGTCGTGCGCTGCAACTGACGCAGGAACAGTTTTCCGCCCGCTATCACATCCCGCTCGGTACGCTACGGGATTGGGAACAGGGTCGCTCCGAACCCGACCAGCCGGCCCGCGCCTATCTGAAAGTCATCGCCGCCGATCCAGAGCGGACCGCATCGGTGCTCGCCAAGGGCGCGGCATAACTTTTTCTACCCCACAAACGCCAACAGCGCCGCGCACCCTTCCGGGCACGCGGCGCTGCCGCAATCATTGCACCACCAGATCTTAGAAGTGGTAGTTCACGCCGGCCTTGATCGTGTGATCGCTGACATTGGTTTCAGCGGCACCGACGCCGGGGATAACGCTGCGCACGTCGCCGGTGCGGGCATAGTTATATTCCACCTTGCCGGAAATCTGCTGGTTGAACTTGTGTTCAACGCCGCCACCGACCAGCCAGCCGGGCTTCCAGCCGTCCGGACCCTGAGCCGTGCCATCGCGCATGCTCGTCATCGTACCGCCGGCCGTGCCGTAAATCAGAGTGTTGCCGAGCGGCATGCCGGCCTTGGCCTTGGCAGCCAGGCGGTAGCGCTCTTCCAGGTTACCGCCCGGTACGCGCACTTCGGCATCGCCCATATGCGACAGTTCCAGTTCGCCACCAACAACGAAACCGTTGGTTTCCATGTTGTAGCCGCCCTGAACGCCGCCCATGAATTCGCGGTCGCCCGAGAACGGATTGCCGTGGCGCGAAGCCGTGCCGGCGTGAAGACCGACATAACCGCCTGTCCAGCCCGACGACTGCTCGGTCATCGGCTCGTTGTAGGACGGGGCTTCGTAGGCATTGGTGAGGTCGGCTGCGAAAACCGGACCGGAGATGACAGTGGCGCCAAGCGCCAATACGAGCGACTTCTTGAACATGATTTTACTCCATACACAGCCCGCAAATGGTGAATGCGCAGGCGATACATCGGCTTTCGCCACGGACGTTTCCAAACGATCCAGCCCGGTCCCCTGACCGTCTTGGCACGTCCGCACCGCTGTCCCTTTCATTTTCACGAAAACATAAACAGTCGATTAACCGCGCCTGCTCACGACCTGCTTACCATGGCCGCAAAAGCCGATGTTTCCGGTGTTTCAGGCGTGGCTTCCGATGCTGTACGCGAAGGACAAGGAAACGGAATCAAGCGCTTGCGAAAAATCCGACAAGCAGTCGTTTTTGCTTCGAAATTTCGATCTTTTTTTCGTGATCGGAAGGCCGAAAAAACGCATCGCAATACCATTTTATTGAGAAATTTTGCCTCTGCGTGGACGATTTCGACACCTGACTCAACAAAATCAACGGCTTAATTCCGAGTTCATCTCCGCATTTGTAACATGTGCGATCTTCACCCGTTCCATCGCGGATACACCGGGAGGCGTCCCGGCGAGGTGGAGCCGGCGCGAGGCATGAGGGGCAGACGCTTATCCTCATGTCTCGGGTTCGCGGAAACTGGTTCCCCTCCGGCGACGTGGGGGAAGTTTTGCGGGCGTCAAAACCTGCATGGCTTCTGAGGCCCGAAAGCGCGCGCCGGGCGTGCCGGTGCGGCACACATGATCGCCAGTCGGTGGGCAACCATCGGGATGGCTTTGGCAGAGGAACCGAAGTCGCGGGCAATCCTCGGGTTTAACCCGAGGACCAGAACGGGGCACTGAGAGGTGTCACCTATAAAATAAATTACGAGGCAGCTTTCAGTGCCCCGACCGCACAACCCGCAAATGGCGGGTGTTTTTTGAAAATCTCGAGATCGCCAAGGGTGGCCTCTGCCTTGATGGGACCATTCGGAAATACAGGAAAAATCACGCCCCTGCCGGCAAAATCGTCTGGTCACGCCATCACCATCCGTTATCTTCAGCCATCATCGCAAACGACATCGGAAAACCATGAGCGAGACGCCTCCAAAAACCCGCGAACGTTTTGTCCTGCTCGACGGATTGCGCGGTGTCGCTGCAGTCTTCATCGTGCAGCGTCATGCCGAACCCATGCTGGGTGATGCGCTCCCGTCCAGCTATCTCGGTGTCGACCTGTTCTTTGCGCTCAGCGGTTTCGTCCTCGCCCATGCCTATGGTGCCGCACTCGGCTCCGGCGCCATGTCGGCGCTGTCCTTCATGAAGGCGCGGCTGCTGCGGCTCTATCCGCTCTATCTCGTCGCGCTGGCGCTCACCGTCGGCTATTACCTGCGCATGTATCACGCGGGCCTGCCGGTCATGGCCGATGAAGTGGTGACGGCCGGTGAGCTTGCCGCCGGCACGCTGACCGGCCTGCTGTTCCTGCCCACGCCCTTCACCATTTCCTTCAACGCGGCGCTGTTTCTCGTCCATCCGGCATGGTCGCTGTTCGATGAACTGGTCGCCAATTTCGCCTATGCGCTTCGCGGCGTACGTTTGCAGAGCCGCCATATCGCGGTCGTCATCGCCATCAGCGCCATCGTGCTTGTCATCGCCGCGCTGCAGTTCGAGCGGCTGCATGCCGGTTTCCGCTGGAACGAAATGTATGCCGGGCTTGCCCGTGTGTTTTTCTCGTTTTCCGTCGGCGTGCTGATCTATCGCCACCGCCGCAAGACACAGAAGCTCCAGCCGCTTGCCGCCCTCGCCTGCCTTGCTCTCACCGCCGCCGTTCTGGCCGCGCCGACACCCAAGGATGCGAAATGGATTTTTGACCTGATCGTCGTCCTGTTCGTCTGGCCGGCCCTGCTCTATGCGGCAAGCGGCATCCTGCCCGACCGGCGCACCGCCGCCGTCTCGACTTTCCTCGGCACCGCATCCTACGGACTTTACGTCCTGCACTCGCCCTTCATCGATTGGGCCGTGCTCGGCTGGGCGACATGGACAGGCAACAGCATCGGCGACCTGCCCTATGCACCTGTCGCCGGCGTCGCCTTCATCGGCCTTTGCGTCATTCTTTCATGGTGGCTGACGGTCGCTTTCGACGAACCCCTGCAGCGCCGTTTCAAACGCGCCCGTAACGATCGCCGCCCGCTTGCCGACAATCCCGGAGGTCCGTAACCGTACACAGATCGGCTTCGCGCATAGCCCGCGGAACCAAACCAATCACAGCGTGTTGAACGGCCACACGGCACAACAGACCGTGATCAATCAGGAGGTTCATCATGGGACGCGGTATTCTTCTCTGGCTTCTGGGCATTCCTCTGCCAATCGTCATCCTTCTCGTCCTGTTCCTGCGCTAGGAGGCCGACATGCCCCTATCCCCGACAGGCACAATTCCGGTCGAATCGTCGAAATCGGCGATCGCCTGGGGTCCGATCATCGGCGGCGCGGTGGCCGCCACCGGCGTCAGCCTTATCCTCCTCATGTTCGGCTCCGGCCTTGGCCTCACCATGGTCTCGCCTTGGTCGGGTGAAAGCAGCTCGGCGGCGACGGTCGGCATCACCGCCGCCATCTGGCTGGTCGTCGTACAGTGGCTTTCGTCCGCGCTCGGCGGTTACCTGACCGGTCGCCTGCGCACCAAATGGGCCGCGATCCACACCGACGAGGTGTTTTTCCGCGACACCGCACACGGCCTCGTTTCCTGGGCGGTCGCCACTCTGTTCGTCGCCGGCTTTCTGGCCTCGTCGTTGACGTCGCTTGCGGGCGCCGGCGCACAGGCAGTCGGTAGCGCCGCATCCACGGCAACGGTCGCCGCCGCCTCGACATCCGATGGTTCGACTGACACCTCTGCCGCCACAGCCTACTTCACCGACGCATTGCTGCGCCCGGAACGGGTTTCGGCCAATGCGCAGGGCGATGATACGGCGGCAACGGCGGAAGTCTCCCGCATCCTCGTCAACGGCGCGGTTGCCGGCGGCGTGCCGGAAGATGACAAGGCCTATCTCGCCGCCATCGTCTCCGCCCGCACTGGTCTTGAACCGGAACAGGCCCGCGGCCGCGTCGATGCCGTCCTGCAGCGCATCGAAGCTGCCAAGGTTTCCGCTCAGGAAGCAGCCGACAAGGCTCGCAAGGCCGCCGCAACGACCGCACTGGTCGGTGCGATCTCGCTTCTGGTCGGCGCCTTCATTTCCTGCGCCGCAGCCGCCCTTGGCGGACGCCAGCGCGACGAGGAAGAAGACCTCATCGCCGCTCGCCTCTAAGGCACGCAAAAAACACCGGCACAAAGCCTCGCAGCCATGCGGGGCTTTTTTCATTGCGCCACGTCCCCCCGGGCGGAAGCCACGTTATGATGCCTGACAAAATGCGGGTTGGAGTGTGGTTTTTCTCACAGAATCGTTTCCATCCCCTAATCTGCTTTTGAGAGAAGCAAAGGAGCGTTGAAGGCATGACCGAGTTGAAGAATATCTGCATCTACGGCGCCGGAGCGCTTGGTGGCACGCTGGCGGCACGGCTTGCGGAAGGACTCGGCGACAAGGTCACTGTCTCGGTCATCGCGCGCGGCGCGCACCTTCAGAAAATTCGCGAGAACGGTCTGGAAGTACGGGTCGCAGACGAGGAAAAGCCGACCATCGTTGCCGTCAATGCCACAGACGACCCGACCACGCTGCCGAAGCAGGATCTCGTCATTACCGGGCTCAAGGGCCATCAGGTGCCGGCGGCAGCCGAGGGCCTCGCCCATCTCGTCAAGGATGACACGCGCGTGGTCATGGTCCTGAACGGTATTCCGTGGTGGTATTTTCACCGCGATGAAAAGAGCGGCCATGAGGATCATCGCCTGAGCGAACTCGATCCCGGCGATCGCCTCTGGAATGCGATCGGACCTCAGCGTGTCATCGGCTGCGTTGCCTATCAGGGTGCGGAAGTGGTGGAGCCCGGCGTCATCCAGTTGCCGGCGCGCGGCCGTTTCATCCTTGGCGAACCATCCGGTGAAATGTCCGCCGACCTCAAGGCCATTTCAGACCTGCTGACCGAGGCCAATGTCACGATCATCCAGACGCCCGACATCAGAGGCGAGATCTGGAGCAAGCTGATGGGCAATGCCTCCTTCAATCCGATCAGTGCGCTGACCCGCGCCCTCTCCGACCGTATCGTCACCGATCCGGCTCTTCTTGCGCTGAAAAGCCGGGTCATGCGCGAAGTACATGCCGTCGCATCGGCGCTCGGCAGCCCGCCGCTGCAGACGGTCGAAGAACGTTTGATGGAAGCGATGAAGATCGGCCCGCATCCGACCTCCATGCTGCAGGATTTTCTGGCGCAGAAACCGCTGGAATATGTGCCGCTCGTCGAAATGGTCGTGCGGCTTGCCCAGATGACCGAAACGCCTACTCCGGCGCTCGAGACCATTCTAGCTCTTGTAGGAGAACTCGACCGCCAGAACCGGGGCATCACCGCCTGAGGAACCGATCAGAGAAACAGATTCAAGTCCTTGCGAGATTGAGTCAGAAAACTGGCGCAAGGCACTGATGTCGGGATTGAAATACGACCACAAGAAAAACCCTCCGCGGCAGGGGAACAGCGGAGGGTCAGGTGACTTGGAGGTCAAAAATGATTGTTGTTATCGTGCGACACCGAGGGGAGGAATGCCGCCTGTTATTGCCTGTGTTCGATGTGTAGATAACCGATAAGCCGCCGTTTGGTTCCATGTTTCCTTAACGGCCGACTGTTACGATCCACAATCCAGCATGCACCAGAGGCCACCATGTCGACCCAGCATTTCCGCTTCACCCATTATGATCTGCAGGAGCAGCGTGCCGGCACGATCGTTGATGTGACGCTGAATGCGGTCAACAATATACGCCTGATGACGGCGGTGAACTTTCAGCGGTTCAAGGAAAAGCTCGATTACAAATATGTCGGTGGCACCGCCAAAAAATCACCGACGCGGATCATCATTCCGGAAAACGCTCACTGGCATTTGATCGTTGACGAGGAAGGACATGGCGGGTTGGCGGGTTCCTCGGTCAAGGTCGTCACGCCGCCCGGACGGCAGGCCAAGGCGCCCGCCTGACCGATCAGCTTTCGTTACGCTCCTGGCGCAGCTTCTGCCACCAGTCCAGGCGCTTGCGGATCTCGCGCTCGAAACCGCGCTCCGGCGGATCGTAGAAACTCTGCCGCCCCATTCTTTCAGGGAAATAATCCTGTCCTGAAAAGGCATCCGGCTCGTCGTGGTCGTAACGGTAGCCGTCGCTGTACCCTTCGGCCTTCATCAGCTTTGTCGGCGCATTGAGAATGTGCCGCGGCGGCAGCAACGAGCCGTTTTCCTTCGCCGCCCGCGTCGCAGCCTTGAAAGCGGTATAGACGGCATTCGATTTCGGCGCGGTGGCGAGATAAACGCAAGCCTGCGCCAGCGCCAGTTCGCCCTCCGGCGAGCCGAGATAATCATAGGCATCCTTGGCGGCATTACACACCACTAGGGCCTGCGGATCGGCCAACCCGATATCTTCCACCGCCATGCGCACCAGCCGCCGCCCAAGATACAGCGGGTCCTCGCCGGCATCGAACATGCGGGCAAGATAATAAAGCGCCGCATCCGGGTCCGAACCGCGCACGGACTTGTGCAGCGCCGAGATCAGATTGTAATGCCCATCCTGCGCCTTGTCGTAGACCGGCGCGCGGCGCTGAACGATACGAGTGAGGTTTTCCGTATCGAAAACCTCTCCTTCCCGCGCTGCACGCCACACTTCTTCGGCCAAGGTCAGAACGGCGCGGCCATCGCCATCCGCCATGCGCACCAGCGCTGCACGGGCGCTTTCATCGAGCGGCAACGGCTTGTCCTCGGCCTTTTCGGCACGGGCGAGCAGTTCCGTCAGGCTCTCTTCGTCGTGGCTCCCGAAGGTCAGAACACGGGCACGCGACAAGAGAGCGGCATTGAGTTCGAAGGACGGGTTTTCCGTCGTGGCGCCGACCAGCACGATCGTTCCGTCTTCCATGACGGGCAGAAAACTGTCCTGCTGGGCGCGGTTGAAGCGGTGGATCTCGTCGACGAACAGCAATGTCTGGCGGCCATTGAGACGGCGCAGGCGCGCTGACTCAAAAACCTTCTTGAGATCGGCAACGCCGGAAAAAATCGCGGAAATCTGTTCGAAAGCCAGGCCCGCCTCCCCGGAGAGAAGACGTGCAACAGTGGTCTTGCCGGTGCCCGGCGGTCCCCAGAAAATCATTGAACCAAGCGAACCGCTGTCGATCATCCGGCGCAACACGCCGTCTTCGCCGGTCAGGTGCGACTGCCCGGTAACATCAGCGATCGTTTTCGGCCGCAACCGATCGGCAAGAGGCCGCCGGTTGGCGACCTCCTCCGGAATCTTCGGTGCGAACAGATCGTTGCTCATGGTCGATCAGCGAAAGAACTGGCGAATACGCTGGCCTTCACGCTCGACCTCCAGACGCCAGAAGCCCGGGTCGCTGTCTTTCAGGACATCTTCCAGCGCCTTGCTCGACTTTACCGGCTCGCCATTCAGCGAAATGATGATGTCTTTCTGCCGGAAACCGACGCGGGCAGCAGGCGAGTTGCGGGCGATGTCGGTGACCACAACGCCCGTCTTGTCGGCCGTCAGCTGCATTTCGCCGGCAAGCTTTGGCGATAGGTTGGCAACATGCAGGCCGGCAAAAGGATTGCGGCCTTCGATAAGGCGCTCGTCACGCGGCGTCGTTTCCGGTGCCGTGTTCAGCGCGATCGTCAGCTTGCGCTCACCGCTCGACTGCGCGATCGTCAACTCGGCAGACTTGCCCAGCCCGGCTGTCGTCAGGCGGTAACCGAGCGCATCGGGATGCTCCACGGCAATGCCGTTGACGGCCGTGATGACTTCGCCGGGCTTCAGGCCTCCCTTGTCGGCTGGACCGCCATCCACGACAGCCGTCACGAGCGCACCACGTGCCGTTTTCAGGCCAAGTGCCTCGGCCACTTCGGATGTGACCGGCATGAAGGTTGCGCCGACATAAGGACGCTCAAACGACGATTTGCCTTCCTCGGCGGCTTTCAGGAACACATTGACGAGATTGCCGGGAATGGCAAAACCGACGCCGTTGGAGCCGCCGCCACGCGAAAAGATGGCGGTGTTGATGCCGATCAGCTCACCATTGGTGTTCATCAGCGCGCCGCCGGAATTGCCGGGATTGATCGAGGCATCGGTCTGGATGAAGAAACCGAAATCGCCATTGGTCACCTGGTTACGCGCGAGACCGGACACGATGCCGCTCGTCACCGTCTGGCCGACACCGAACGGATTGCCGATGGCCAGCACGAGATCGCCGACCTCGACGGCATCGGAATTGGCGATTGCAAGCACGGGGAAGCTTTCCTTCGCCTTGATGCGAAGGACGGCAAGATCCATGCTTTCGTCCTTGAGGATCACCTCGCACGGAAATTCGCGACCATCGGCAAGCGCGATCTTGATGTCGTCGGCGCCCTGGATGACGTGGTTATTTGTCACCACGAGACCCTTGTCGGAGAGGATGACACCCGAGCCAAGAGACGACTGCTTTTCGGAGCGGTTCGGCATGCGCTGGCCGAAAAACTGTTCGAAGAAAGGATCGCCGGCAAACGGGTTGTTCCGCTGGACGGCACGTTCGGCATACACGTTGACGACCGCGCCGGCGGTGCGCTTGACCAGGGGCGCAAAGGAGAGCTGCATCTGCTCGCGGCTCTGCGGCAGGGTTTTCTCCTGCGCCTGCACCGCAACGGGCATAAGAAGCGAAAGGGCCAGAAGGCCGGTCGACACGCATTTTTGCATGGTCAGCATGGAATTCCTCAGTTCAGAAGGTTCGGCCACATCAGCCGGGGTCGATTTATCGACATGCAAGCTGGAAAACAAAGGTGGCCGAATCGCGGATAAGGTCAACAAAATCGAATGGTTTCAGATTACATATAGGACAGGTAAGGATGGAAACCATGGGCTTTCTGGAACGCACAAAAATCTGGGCAAAACGGCTGAAGCGCGAGGTGATGGCGCTGTGGCTTGCCGCGCGGGATACGCGCGTTCCGCTGATGGCAAAGCTTGTCGCCGGGAGCGTCGCTGCCTATGCACTGTCGCCTGTCGACCTCATCCCGGATTTCATTCCCATCCTCGGTTATCTCGACGATCTGCTTGTCGTTCCCCTCGGCATCATGCTGGCCGTCCGACTCGTTCCGCCGCCGCTGATGGCCGAGTTTCGCGAACAAGCCGCGCTTCGAGAAACGCGGCCGACAAGCCGCACCGGCTTCGTCGCCGTCCTTGCCATCTGGCTTTTGTGCCTCATCTTTCTTGTTTGGGGTTTCCGCAATTTTGTGTGAGGACCCGCAACCCGCGCAAGGAAAGCTGCAATGAAAAAGACGATCGCCTCCACCGCCATGACTGCATTGCTGCTTGGACTGACCTTGCCCGCCCTGCCCGCCTCTGCCGCCAGTTTCGACTGCAATGGCAAGACCCTGGCTGCGGACGAAAAGGTCATTTGTGAAAACCGCGATCTCAACGATGCCGACGTGAAGATGGTCACGACTTTCGAGATCCTCACCGGCCTGCTGGCCATGGGCACACGCGGCGAGATGCAGGACGATCAGGCCACATGGCTGAAACGCCGCCAGGCCTGCGGTGGCGATGTTGAGTGCGTCCGCACGGCGTATGTGGAGCGTCTGAAACAGTTGAGCGAAACGTTCGAGAAAATCGACCGGCCGCTGTGATAGTGTGGCAGCCTCAGGAATGATAAGTTGGCGCATCTGAACTTAGGAGGCCACAATGGCAGCCCTGACAAAACTGACAATCGAGATCAGCGAGGACACCAAGACCGGCCTTGATCGTCTGGCAGGGACTTCCGATGCAAGCTCCAGCCGCCTGGCGGGTGATGCCATCGCTGCTTATGTCGAGCATGAATTGGAAATGATACATGAGATCGAAGCAGGATTATCCGACCTGAAAGCAGGAAGGGTCGTGCCTCATGACGCGGCGATGGCAGAGATCACCGACCTGATCAGTGCAGCGCAGGCGAAACGCGCATGAACGCCAGCCTCCAATGGTCGCGAAACGCCTTGGAGGACTTCAAGAAACAAATCGCCTACATTGCCGAACGCAATCCACAAGCGGTCGCAAAGGTCGCAGAACGGATCGATGACTGCGCCAGAAACCTTTCGCTGCGATCGACGGGACGCCCCGGTCGGGTGGACGGCACGCTGGAAAAACCTGTTCCCGGCCTTCCCTATATTATGGCCTATTCGGTCTCCACAAACGCAACCCATACGGTTACTACCATCCTGCGCCTAATCCACACCGCACGTGACTGGCGCCGAGCAAAATGGCCGCCCTCTGCGTGACCGCCGCCTTATGCAGGATGACAAAACAAAGCCCCGCCAGTGACACCGGACGGGGCTTTGATATCTCAGTGCCGTATCGGCAAAATCTTATTCCGGCAGAATCCGCACAGCACCCTTGTCTGCCGATGAGGCAAAGGCCGCATAGGCCTTCAGCGCCGTCGTGACATTGCGCTTGCGCGGTGCCGCCGGCTTCCAGCCGAGCGTGTCCTGCTCATGGCGGCGGGCCGCCAGATCGGCATCCGAAACCTTCAGGTTGATCGTGCGGTTCGGAATGTCGATCTCGATCATGTCACCCGGCTGCACGAGGCCGATGGCGCCGCCCTGTGCCGCTTCCGGCGAGGCGTGACCGATCGACAGGCCGGACGTGCCGCCGGAGAAACGGCCATCGGTGATGAGAGCGCAGGCTTTTCCAAGGCCCTTCGACTTCAGGTAGCTGGTCGGATAGAGCATTTCCTGCATGCCCGGACCGCCCTTCGGACCTTCGTAACGGATGACGACGACATCGCCGGCCTTCACTTCGTTGCCCAAAATGCCCTTCACGGCGGCATCCTGGCTTTCGAAAACGACGGCCGGGCCAGTGAATTTCAGGATGGATTCATCGACGCCCGCTGTTTTAACGATGCAGCCGTCGAGCGCGATGTTTCCGTAAAGAACCGCCAGCCCGCCGTCCTTGGAGAATGGATGTTCGACCGAGCGGATAACGCCCTTTTCACCGTCGTCATCCAGATCATCCCATCGCGAGGACTGCGAGAAGGCGACCTGCGTCGGCACGCCACCTGGAGCCGCCTTGAAGAAGGTGCGCACGGTCTCGGAATTGGTGCGGGTGATATCCCAGCGGTCGATGGCATCACCGAGCGTCGCCTCATGAACCGTGTAGCAGTCGCGGTTGATCAGGCCGCCGCGATCCAGTTCGCCGAGAATACGCATGATGCCGCCGGCGCGGTGGACGTCTTCCATATGGACGTCCTGCTTCGCCGGCGCCACCTTGGAGAGGCACGGAACCTTGCGTGACAGCTTGTCGATCTCTTCCATGCCGAAATCGATACCGCCCTCATAGGCGGCCGCGAGGATATGCAAAACCGTATTGGTCGAGCCACCCATGGCGATGTCCAGCGACATGGCATTCTCGAATGCCTGCCTGGTGGCAATGTTGCGCGGCAGGACCGTTTCGTCTTCCTGTTCGTAATAACGACGGGCGAGATCGACAATCAGGTGACCGGCTTCGACGAACAGGCGCTTGCGGTCCGAGTGGGTGGCGAGCGTGGATCCGTTTCCGGGTAATGACAGGCCGAGCGCTTCGGTCAGACAGTTCATGGAGTTGGCGGTAAACATGCCGGAGCAGGAACCGCAGGTCGGGCAGGCCGACCGTTCGATGGTGGCGACATCCTCGTCGGAAATCTTGTCGTCAGCGGCAGCAACCATGGCATCGACGAGATCGAGCGCGACCGTCTTGCCGTGCAGCACGACCTTGCCGGCTTCCATCGGGCCACCCGACACGAAGACGGCCGGAATGTTCAGGCGCATGGCGGCATTCAGCATGCCGGGGGTGATCTTGTCGCAGTTGGAAATGCAGACCATGGCATCGGCGCAGTGGGCATTGACCATGTATTCGACCGAGTCGGCGATGATTTCGCGCGACGGCAGCGAATAGAGCATGCCGTCATGGCCCATGGCGATACCGTCATCGACGGCGATCGTGTTGAACTCCTTGGCAACACCGCCGGCCGCCTCGATTTCGCGGGCAACCAACTGGCCAAGATCCTTCAGGTGCACATGGCCCGGCACGAACTGCGTGAACGAGTTGACGACGGCAATGATCGGCTTGCCGAAATCCGAATCCTTCATGCCGGTCGCGCGCCAAAGGCCGCGCGCACCCGCCATATTGCGGCCGTGGGTGGTGGTTCTGGAACGATAGGCTGGCATGGGTATATCCTCACTCGACTAGGCCCGCAGTCTATCCGCTCCTCTGCGGAGACGCAAAAAGCCTATTTTTGGCAGATGTCCTACTCCAAGCGCGCGAGAGTGTCACTGCCAGATGGCGACAAAACAGTACGGTACGGTACGGTTCGTGAAACGAGGCGTCATATCTTAAAATTGCCTGCGCCCGAATATGCTTGGGGATCATTCGTGAAGGGATCAGGGAGAAAGCCATGGCATCTCTTGATGCAATCATCGTTCACGCCGCCTGGGATGCAGAGGCGTCGGCATGGGTCGCGACAAGTGAGGATGTTGTAGGGCTTGCCGTGGAAGCTCCGCCGCTGGAAGCGCTGGAGCCAAAAGTGAAGGCGGCGCTTTCGGATCTGATAGAGTTGAATGGCCCAAGCTCTACGCTGCGGGAAATTCCTGTTCGTATCCTTGCAGAACAGACGTCAGTCATTGCCAATCCCCACGCGACGTAGACCATGGTCGGACACCTCAGGCAATTGAAGGAATTGCTTGAAAGGGCGGGATGCCGCTATCACCGGCCGGACAAAGGCGACCATGAAATCTGTTACAGCCCTATCACCAGACGATATTTCACCGTCGATCACGGTATGACTTCGCGGCACACGGCAAATGCCACCCTCAAACAAGCCGGATTACCGAAAGCCTTCTGATCAGCGCTCCCGGCGCAAATCGTCAGGATGGACACCAAAATGCTGCAGGATCATATCGACATTGCGCCGATGCGATTTGAAATAGACATCGAACAGGTCACCGAAAACCGGCACGCTGCCAACCAGAGAATCCACCGCTAGATTGCCGACCATCTGCGCCAGCTTGTCGGCAGGCACGCCCATGCGGCGGGCTTCGTTGACGATGTAAAGCCCGATCAGTGCGCCGCCGGCATCGCCGATCACCGGAACGAGCCCCAGCACCGAATCCGCACCAAAGCGGATGCCGGTACCCGGGATGCGGATGGCCGTATCCATCAGGCGGGCAATACCCGAAAGCCGGCGCAGGCGACGAAGCCGCTCGGCGGTGTCCGCGAAATCATCCCCGGCATTATGGCCGGCGGCATTCCCAGTCGCATTCCAGGTATGTGCGGGCATGTTCGCCTCCGATCTGATGCCTTGACCATAATGAATGGGGATTGCCGTGGTTCCCTGCAAGGTACGGTTCGTCATGGCGTGACGGATCGGCCTTTCACGCAAACGTGGTTCATTGCCAAACGGCAGGTGCTGTGAAACCAAAGCGGTCGGCGCTACGTATATGCATGAAAAGCAGTCTCCAGCCGGAGGTTTATCATGGCCGCCTATCGCCCACCGCATATCCCCGCATCCGACATTACCCCACGCGGCATCTACATGTCGCGACGCGCATTCATGGGCACCGCTGCTGCCGGCCTCGCGATGGCCGGCGCGGGCAGTGCCCTCGCTGCGCCGCTGCAGGCCAAGCCCGGCCCCTACAAGCTGGACGAAAAACTGACGCCGAAGGAAGCGGTGACGTCTTACAACAATTTTTACGAGTTCGGGACAGACAAGAGCGATCCATCCAACAATGCCGGCGATTTCAAGCCGACGCCGTGGACAGTGAAGGTCGATGGTCTTGTCGGCAAGCCGAAGGAATTCGGTCTCGAAGAACTGATGAAAATGCCGATCGAGGATCGCACCTATCGCATGCGCTGCGTCGAGGGATGGTCCATGGTCATTCCGTGGATCGGTTTTCCGCTGGCAGCCCTGCTCGATCAGGTCGAACCGCAAGGCAGCGCCAAATATGTGTCGTTTGAAACCGTCGTCCGGCCATCTGAAATGCCGGGTCAGAAAGGCCTGTTTCAGCCCCTGCCCTGGCCCTATGTCGAAGGCCTGCGTCTCGACGAGGCTCGCCACCCGCTGACCATCCTTGCCGTAGGGCTTTATGGCGAAACCCTGCCGAACCAGAACGGTGCGCCGATACGCCTCGTTGTACCGTGGAAATACGGTTTCAAGAGCATCAAATCGATCGTGAAAATTTCGCTCACCGAAAAACAGCCGGAAACGACCTGGAAGAATAGCAATGCCCGCGAATACGGGTTCTATTCCAACGTCAATCCGGCGGTCGATCACCCGCGCTGGAGCCAGGCAACCGAGCAGCGCATCGGCGAAGGCGGTTTCTTCAACACCGCCCGCCGGCCAACCCTGCCGTTCAACGGTTACGGTGACGAGGTGGCAAGCCTCTATGCAGGCATGGATCTGAAGGCGAATTACTGATGCCTTTTATCCCCGCCTTGCCCCGCAGGCTGCATGGCCCCAGCATATGGGCGCTTTATGTCCTCGGCCTCTGTCCCGCCGTCTGGTCTTTCTATCAGGGCGCCACGGGCGGGCTCGGCATCAACCCGGTCAAGGAGTTCGAGCACCTTCTGGGCCTGTGGGCGCTGCGGTTCATCATTCTGACGCTGGCGATCACGCCGCTACGCGATCTTTTCGGCATCAACTGGATCCGCTACAGGCGGGCTCTGGGCCTGCTCGCCTTCTATTACGTGCTGATGCACTTTGCCGTATGGATGCTGCTGGATCTGCGCCTGGATGTGCACGCCGTGATCGGCGACATCCTGAAACGCCCCTATATCACCATCGGCATGGTCTGCCTCGCCGCGCTGGTGCCGCTGGCTGTGACATCCAACAACTATTCAATCCGCAAACTCGGCAAACTTTGGATCGACATGCACCACCTGATCTACCCGATCGCACTTGGTGGGGCTCTGCATTATTTTCTCGCGGTCAAATCGATCACGGTAGGCCCGTTTCTGCACATTGCCGCGATTGCCGTGCTGCTCGCCTATCGTCCGGTGCGCAAACCTTTCGTGCGCTGGAAACGAACCTCGAGGCCGACGGCAGCCAGCCAGTCGCCTCGCTGAATCAGATAAGGGTCGGACCCTGATGTGTCCGACCCTCTGGCCCTCCCGCCAAAACTGGCTGATTGCCCGAAAATGCGTGCTGAACAACAATCGGTCGAGGCCAAACATAACGAATGCTTGCGTTCCGTCATTGATCGCGATCAAACGTGAAGGCACGCCTGTCGGCAAGCGCGGCCAAGCCGATGCCGATGGCATAGCTGACAATATTCCAGAGCGAAAAGACACGCCCCAAGAGCAGCTTGCCGGCCGTGGTGAGCCGAAATGCATCAAGCTCAGGCGTGTGATACAACCGCGAAAATTCGACAGCCGCGCCGATCGCCACAGCGATCAGGGTCAAAGGCACGATACTGCGCGAACCGGAAACGAAGGCGACCAGCAGAAACACCATGGCGCCCCAAAGGACGGAGCCACCATATTTCACCACAAGGAAGGACAGGCCGAGGTCATACCCAAAACGGCGTAACGCCAATCCGGCGCAGATGACGAGGACGGTTGCCAGCAACCTCTTCCATCTTCGGCTCCACACCATTCTGTCGCGCATCGTCACCCTTTCCGAAAACGAAAAAAGCCGGGCGTTTCCACCCGGCCTTTTCGATAGATCTGTCAAAACCGATTAAGCGGCTTCAGCAGCTTCAGCTTCGGCAGCAACGCGAGCCTTGTCGGCTGCGCCCTTGGCGTCGACGTCGCGTTCAACGAACTCGATGACAGCCATCGGTGCGTTGTCGCCCTGACGGTAGCCAGCCTTCATGATACGCAGGTAACCGCCGTTGCGGGTTGCGTAGCGCGAAGCGATGGCATCGAACAGCTTCTTGACAGCGTCGTTGTCCTGGATCTGCGAAACGGCCTGACGACGAGCGTGCAGGTCACCGCGCTTGCCGAGCGTGACGAGCTTTTCGACGATCGGGCGAATTTCCTTCGCCTTCGGCAGAGTGGTTACGATCTGCTCATGGGTGATGAGCGAGGCCGCCATGTTGGCAAACATTGCCTTACGGTGGCTGGCGGTACGGTTAAGCTTGCGACCGGCTTTTGCGTGACGCATGATATGTCTCCTTCACTTGCAGGCATTCGCCTGCAGTCTGATTTTGGCGCATGTTCATCCCGCATCGGGGGACAAAGATACATGCGCGTGGTTTCAGTTGCCAAGGCCAGCTTGACGCGCCCCGAAGGGCGCGTGAGGCCTTAGTATTGGTCTTCGTAACGCTTTGCGAGGTCTTCGATGTTTTCCGGCGGCCAGGCGGGAACTTCCATACCAAGATGGAGGCCCATGGACGCGAGAACTTCCTTGATCTCGTTGAGCGACTTGCGACCAAAGTTCGGAGTGCGGAGCATTTCTGCTTCGGTCTTCTGGATCAGGTCGCCGATATAAACGATGTTGTCGTTCTTCAGGCAGTTCGCCGAACGGACGGAAAGTTCCAGTTCGTCGACCTTCTTGAGGAGCGCCGGGTTGAATGCCAGCTCGGTGACGGCTTCCTCTTCGGCTTCCTTCTGCGGCTCGTCGAAGTTGACGAAGACCGACAGCTGGTCCTGAAGGATGCGGGCAGCGAATGCAACGGCATCTTCACCGGTGACCGAACCATCGGTTTCGATGGTCATGGTCAGCTTGTCGTAGTCGAGAACCTGACCTTCACGGGTGTTCTCGACCTTGTACGATACTTTCTTGACCGGCGAGTAGAGGCTGTCGACCGGGATGAGGCCGATCGGAGCATCTTCCGCGCGGTTGCGCTCGGCCGGGACGTAACCCTTGCCGTTGTTGACCGTGAACTCCATGCGGATCTCGGCGCCGTCGTCCAGCGTGCAGATCACATGGTCAGGGTTCAGGATCTCGATATCGCCGACCGTCTGGATGTCGCCGGCAGTGACCGCACCCGGACCCTGCTTGCGGACGACCATGCGCTTGGCATCGTCGCCGTCCATCTTGATGGCGATTTCTTTGATGTTGAGCACGATATCCGTCACATCTTCCCGAACGCCGGGGATGGAGGAGAATTCGTGCAGGACGCCGTCGATCTGCACAGCCGTAACAGCAGCACCGCGCAGAGACGACAGGAGTACACGACGAAGGGCGTTGCCGAGCGTCAGACCGAAACCGCGCTCAAGCGGCTCGGCGACGAGCGTCACCTTCGTGCGACCGGACGAGGTGAAATCGACCTTGTTCGGCTTGATCAATTCCTGCCAGTTCTTCTGGATCATAGTTTTCCCTTCCGTACGCTGCCACCATCCAATCGTGGCAACCGATCACGAGAACACCGACGATGCAAGATGCTTGTCGGCGATACAGGCAAAGCCGCCAAACCTCAAACGTGAGGCCGGGCGGCGATGCCAGAGTTCTTTAAACGGAGCCGCGCCACACGCAGCTCCGAAATGCGATCAGACGCGGCGCTTCTTGCGCGGGCGGCAACCATTGTGCGGGATCGGCGTCACGTCGCGAATGGAAGTGATCATGAACCCGGCAGCCTGGAGGGCGCGCAGAGCCGATTCACGGCCGGAACCCGGACCGGTAACTTCGACTTCCAGCGACTTCATGCCGTGTTCCTGAGCCTTCTTGGCACAGTCTTCAGCAGCGATCTGGGCAGCGAACGGGGTCGACTTACGCGAACCCTTGAAGCCCTTTGCACCGGCAGACGACCAGGCAATAGCATTGCCCTGTGCGTCGGTGATGGTGATCATCGTGTTGTTGAAGGTCGAGTTAACGTGGGCAACGCCCGACGTGATGTTTTTACGTTCGCGACGGCGAACGCGTGTGGCTTCCTTGGCCATGATCTTCCTTTCGTCGATCTCTTCACCGCCGTAGTTCCAGCGGCTCCACCGGCCTACATCGCAAGGACGCAGGCCAAACTATAAAGAGGCCGGCGACAGCCAGCCTCCCCTCCCGGATTCCCGGAAATTACTTCTTCTTACCAGCAATCGCCTTTGCCGGACCCTTACGGGTACGAGCATTGGTGTGCGTGCGCTGACCGCGGACCGGAAGGCCACGACGGTGACGCAGACCACGGTAGCAACCGAGATCCATAAGGCGCTTGATGTTCATCGCGGTTTCGCGACGCAGGTCACCTTCGACCTGATAATCGCGGTCGATGGTTTCGCGGATCTGAAGGACTTCAGAATCCGTCAGCTGATGGACGCGCTTGTCAGCGGGAAGACCAGTCTTCTCCATGATCTCCTGCGCGAACTTCGGACCAATCCCGTGAATGTAGGTCAGCGCGATAACAACGCGCTTCGCAGTCGGGATGTTGACGCCAGCGATACGTGCCACGTCTGCTCTCCTTTTCCAGTTGCCATCCGGCAAGTGGTGCTTGTTCATGATAGCGACCTGAATGCGGCCACCAGTTCAAATTCGATCCGGAACACGTCGAAACGATCGGACCCGGCTTCCCTCACGGGAATACCGCGCCGATCGCAGAAATGTCGCGAGTTGGCGCGGTGTTTAGCGGAATCACTGCCCGAAAGCAACCGGCTCCGCCAAGATTCTTTAACAGTCCCCTACGCTCTCAAAGAGCGGAGAGGATCTTTTCGATTTCGGCGGTGACCGTTTTCACGTCGGCCATGCCATCGATCGTCTTCAGCTGACCGGTCGAAGCGTAATGTGCCGAAAGCGGCGCGGTCTTCTCGCGATATTCGACCAGACGCTTCTTGAAAGCTTCAGGCATGTCGTCGGCACGAACCTCACCGCCTGCGGCGATCGTCTCGGCGACGCGGTTTTCGATTCGGCCCATCAGGGCGTCCTCATCAACCTTCAGCTCGATGACGGCGTCCAGCGGACAACCCTTGTCCTTGAGCATCTTTTCGAGCGCCACGGCCTGCGGCACGGTGCGCGGGTAACCGTCGAGGATAAAACCCTTGGCGCAGTCATCCGCATCCACACGCTCGGCGACGATCGCGTTGACGATGTCGTCGGAGACCAGCTGGCCGGCATCCATGACAGCCTTGGCCTTCAGTCCGATTTCAGTGCCTGCGGCCTTGGCAGCGCGCAACATGTCACCGGTGGAGAGCTGCGGAATGCCGTATCTCTCCGTCAGAAGCTTGGCCTGGGTGCCCTTGCCCGCCCCGGGCGGTCCCAAAAAGATCAGTCTCATCGTCCCCTCTTTCCTCCGCGCAGTTTCGACTTCTTGATCAGACCCTCATACTGCTGCGCAATGAGGTGTCCCTGGATCTGTGCGACCGTATCAAGGGTTACACTGACGACAATCAAAAGCGAAGTACCACCAAGGGCTAATGGAATGCCGGTACGGGCAATCAGAAGCTCAGGCAGAGTGCAGACGAAGACGAGATACACAGCGCCGACAACCGTGATGCGGGTCAGTACGTAGTCAATATATTCGGCGGTACGCTCACCCGGACGAATGCCCGGAATGAAGCCGCCATGTTTCTTCAGGTTGTCCGCCGTCTCCTTGGGATTGAAGACGATGGCCGTATAGAAGAATGCGAAGAAGGCGATCAGCAGGCCATACAGAAGCATGAACACCGGCTGGCCATGACCGAGCGCCGAGATAACCATGGTTGCCCATTCAGGCAGCTGGTTGTTGCTGGCAAAACCAGCGGCCGTTGCCGGCAGAAGCAGCAACGAGGAAGCGAAAATCGCCGGAATAACGCCCGAAGTGTTGAGCTTCAGCGGCAGGTGCGAGGTATCGCCCTGGAACATGCGGTTGCCAACCTGGCGCTTCGGATACTGGATCAGAAGGCGGCGCTGCGCGCGCTCGACGAAAACGATCAGAGCGATGACGCCAATGGCAACGAGAACGACCAGGAGAATCAGGCCCGTGTTCAGGGCACCCGTGCGGCCAAGTTCCAGCGTGTTGGCCAGAGCGCTCGGCAGACCTGCGGCAATGCCGGCGAAGATGATCAGCGAGATACCGTTGCCGAGACCGCGCGAGGTAATCTGCTCACCCAGCCACATCAGGAACATGGTGCCGCCAAGCAGCGTCACGACGGTGGCGATGCGGAAGAACCAGCCCGGATCGAGCACAAGCCCCTGCCCGCTTTCGAGGCCGACGGCAATGCCATAGGCCTGCAGCGTGCCGAGAAGAACCGTGCCGTAACGGGTGTACTGGTTGATGATCTTGCGGCCCTGCTCGCCTTCCTTCTTCAAGGCTTCGAGCGAAGGAACGACCGAGGTCATCAACTGCACGATGATCGATGCGGAGATGTAGGGCATGATGCCGAGCGCGAAAATCGCCATGCGCTCGACAGCGCCGCCCGAAAACATGTTGAAGAGGCCGAGAATACCGCCGGCCTGACCCTGGAAGGCCTGGGCGTAGGCTTCGGGGTTGAGGCCCGGAAGCGGGATATGCGTACCCAGACGGTACACAAGAAGAGCGGCCAGCGTAAACCACAGGCGCTTCTTGAGGTCCTCTGCCTTGGCAAAGGTTGAAAAATTCAGATTTGAGGCCAGTTGTTCAGCTGCTGAAGCCATGGAATTCTCCGCCCGACCCTGTCCCCGGCGGCGAAAAAGCCGAACCGGACCGTAGTCTTGATTCTGTTTTCAGAAAGTCGGGGGCGCGAATAGCTGTCAGCCATCGCCTGCCTCACCCGCTTTTCCGTTTGATCCCGGTAAGCTGACCGGCCGGACTGCCCTGGGATCGTGAGGCTCACATATGGACATAAAATCGCCCGGTGTGAAGCTCACTCCGGGCGATTTCAAAGGTTTTACTCTGCGGCAGTTTCGACGACCGGCAGCTTGATCGAGCCACCAGCCTTTTCGATCTTCTCGACAGCAGCCTTGGAGGCGCCGGCGGCTTCGATCGAAACCTTTGCAGTCAGTTCGCCGTCCGACAGGATGCGAACGCCGTCCTTGAGGCGACGGATAACGCCGGCAGCCTTGAGGGCAGCGGCATCGATCGTTGCCTTCGGGTCGAGCTTCTTGGCATCAATCGCGGTCTGAATACGGCCAACCGAAACGGTTGCGAAGTCAGACGAGAAGATGTTGTTGAAGCCGCGCTTCGGCAGGCGACGGTAGATTGGCATCTGACCGCCTTCGAAGCCGTTGATGGCAACGCCGGAACGGGCCTTCTGACCCTTGACGCCACGACCACCGGTCTTGCCCTTGCCCGAACCGATACCGCGACCTACGCGGATACGGTCCTTGGAAGCGCCTTCGTTGTCCTTGATCTCATTCAGTTTCATGATCAAACCCTCACTTCTCGTCGACGACGCGGACGAGATGCTGGACGGCCCGGATCATGCCACGAACGGAAGGAGTGTCTTCCAGCGTGCGAACCCGGTGCATCTTGTTGAGGCCCAGACCAACCAGCGTTGCGCGCTGGACGGCCGGACGGCGAATAGGCGATCCGATCTGTTCGATCGTAACCGTCTTTGCTTCAGTCTTCTTCGTAGCCTTAGCCATGTGTCAGACTCCTCTTATTCTTCCGACGCATTGCCGGAAGCGGCGCGACGAGCCTGCAGAGTGGCATACTTGAGGCCACGCTGAGCTGCCACATCCTTCGGATGCACCTGGTGCTTGAGGGCATCGAACGTCGCACGGATCATGTTGTACGGGTTCGACGAACCGGTCGACTTTGCAACGACGTCGTGCATGCCGAGGGTTTCGAAAACGGCGCGCATCGGGCCGCCGGCGATGATGCCGGTACCAGCCTTGGCGGCGCGCAGGAGAACCTTGCCGGCGCCATGACGACCGTTGACGTCATGATGCAGCGTACGGCCGTCACGCAGCGGTACGAAGATCAGATCGCGCTTTGCGGATTCGGTTGCCTTGCGGATGGCTTCCGGCACTTCACGAGCCTTGCCATGACCGAAGCCAACGCGGCCCTTCTGGTCGCCGACGACGACGAGAGCAGCAAAACCGAAGCGACGGCCGCCCTTGACGACCTTGGCGACGCGGTTGATCGCGACCAGCTTGTCGACGAATTCGCTATCGCGTTCTTCACGGCCCTGACGATCGTCACGGCCCTTTCTTTCCTGTGCCATTGTCCTTTTCCTTTTTCTTTTGCGGGTGGAACGGCAGGTTAAAGATAACCCAGAAGAACTGGGTGGTGCGGAGAAACCGCATTTCGCCCGGCCTCCCCTTTCAGGCAGGCCGGGCGAAAATTCTTAGAACGTCAGACCGCCTTCGCGGGCAGCTTCAGCCAGGGCCTTGATGCGGCCGTGGTAGATGAAGGCGCCACGATCGAACACGACTTCCTTGACGCCAGCCTTGGTGGCGCGTTCTGCAACCAGCTTGCCAACTGCAGCAGCTGCTGCAACGTCGGCGCCGGTCTTCAGCGAGCCACGCAGGCCTGCGTCGAGGGTGGAGGCGGCTGCAAGCGTGCGGCCGGCCACATCGTCGATGACCTGTACGTAGATGTTCTTGGACGAGCGGTGAACCGACAGACGCGGACGGCCGTTTGCGACCTTCTTGATCTGGCGGCGAACACGGCTCGCACGCTTTGTGAGTGCTTCTTTTCTGGTAGCCATGATCGCTCGTCCTTACTTCTTCTTGCCTTCCTTGCGGACGATCCGTTCCCCAGCGTACTTGACGCCTTTGCCCTTGTAGGGCTCGGGACCACGGTATTCGCGGATTTCCGCGGCAACCTGACCGACCTGCTGCTTGTTGATGCCGGTGACGACGATTTCCGTCGGCTTCGGCACGGCAATGGTGATGCCCTCAGGGGCTTCGTAGACGACATCGTGGGAGAAACCGAGTGCCAGCTGCAGGTTCTTGCCCTGCATGGCCGCGCGGTAACCGACGCCGTTGATTTCGAGCTTACGCTCGTAACCGTCCTTAACGCCCGTGAAGATGTTTTCGATCATCGTGCGGGACATGCCCCACTTCGAACGAGCATCCTTCGAATCGTTGACCGGGGTCACCGAAACAGCGTTGTCGTTGAACTCGACCTTAACTTCGTCGTTAGCAACGAAGAAAAGTTCGCCCTTAGGGCCCTTCGCGGTGATCTTCTGGCCGTCGACGGTAGCCGTCACGCCTGCAGGAACCGGAACGGGCTTCTTACCGATACGAGACATTTTGTTATCCTGTCTGTCCGTTATGGAGATCCTTGCCCAGTCTTAGAAGACCGAGCAAAGAACCTCGCCGCCTACGTTCTGTTCGCGAGCCTGGTGATCGGCCATTACGCCCTTCGGAGTCGAAAGGATGGTAATGCCGAGGCCGTTCGCGACCTGCGGGATGGACTTTACCGAGACATAAACTCGGCGGCCCGGCTTCGAAACGCGGCCGATCTCACGGATCACGGATGCGCCTTCGTAGTACTTCAGTTCGATTTCGATCTCGGCCTTGCCGTTACCGAAGTCGGTTTCAGTGTAACCGCGGATGTAGCCTTCAGCCTGAAGAACATCGAGAACGCGAGCGCGCAGCTTGGAAGCCGGCGTCGAAACGGTGTTCTTGCGACGGGCTGCGCCGTTGCGGATGCGGGTGAGCATATCGCCCAAGGGATCAGTCATGGTCATCTAACGATCTCCTTACCAGCTCGACTTAACAATGCCCGGCACCTTGCCGGAATTACCAAGCTCACGAAGCGCAATACGCGACATTCCGAGCTTGCGGTAGAAAGCGCGCGGGCGACCGGTGACTTCGCAACGGTTGCGGATGCGCGTCTTCGAGCCGTCACGCGGCAGGGAAGCGAGCTTGACAGAAGCCTTGAACCGCTCTTCGATCGGAAGAGCCTGGTCCATGATGGTTGCCTTGAGAGCAGCACGCTTGGCAGCGTGTGCGGCAACCGTCTTGCGGCGGCGCTTGTTCTTTTCAACTGCGCTGGTTTTCGCCATATCGTAGTTCCTTTTAAACGCTTGTCGTTACGGTTACGTGCGGAACGGGAAGTTGAACTCTTTCAGAAGAGCCCGTGCTTCGTCGTCGCTGGTAGCCGTCGTGCAAACGATGATGTCCATGCCCCACATCTGATCAACCTTGTCGTAGTTGATCTCCGGGAACACAATGTGTTCCTTCAGGCCCATGGCGAAGTTGCCACGGCCGTCGAAGGACTTCGGGTTCAGGCCGCGGAAGTCGCGAACGCGCGGGAGCGCGATGTTGACCAGACGATCCATGAACTCGTACATGCGGGCGCCGCGCAGGGTAACCTTCGCGCCGATCGGCATCTGTTCGCGGACCTTGAAGCCGGCGATAGAGTTGCGAGCCTTGGTGATGACCGGCTTCTGGCCGGCGATCGCTGCCAGATCCGCAGCAGCCACGGTGGGCTTCTTCGAATCGGCGGTTGCTTCACCAACGCCCATGTTGATGACGATCTTGTCCAGCTTGGGGATCATCATTTCATTGGCGAACGAGAACTGTTCCTGCAGCGCTGCGCGGATGCGGGTAACGTATTCGGTCTTGAGCCGCGGCTCGTACTTGGACTCAGCCATCGATCACATCTCCCGTACGCTTGGCCACACGAACCTTCTTGCCGTCGACGACGGAGAAGCCAACGCGGGTCGGCTTGCCGTCTTTCGCGACGATCGCGATGTTCGACAGGTGGATCGATGCTTCTTTGTTGATGATGCCAGCTTCCTGCGTCTGCGTCTGACGCTGGTGGCGCTTCACCATGTTGATGCCGCCGACGACCGCACGGTCTTCCTTCGGCAGAACCTGGAGAACTTCACCGGTACGGCCCTTGTCCTTGCCGGTGAGTACGACGACGTTGTCGCCCTTCTTGATCTTCTGCATGGTTCTCGCTCCTTACAGTACTTCGGGAGCCAGCGAGATGATCTTCATGTGGTTCTTCGCACGAAGTTCGCGCGGAACCGGTCCGAAGATACGGGTGCCGATCGGCTCTTTTTTGTTGTCGATGAGGACCGCTGCGTTGTTATCGAAGCGGATGACGCTGCCGTCTGCGCGACGGATGTCCTTGGCGGTACGAACGACCACCGCCTTCATCACATCGCCCTTCTTGACGCGGCCGCGCGGGATGGCTTCCTTGATCGAAACGACGATAATGTCGCCGACCGAAGCGTACTTGCGCTTGGAGCCGCCCAGCACCTTGATGCACATGACACGACGTGCGCCGGAATTATCCGCCACGTCGAGGTTTGTTTGCATCTGAATCATGTCAGGTCGCCTTCTCGTAAGGACCGGAACGGTTGGGCGCAAAACCCCCTATTCCGGCCATGGACATATTTTCATTTTTCGCGCGGGTTGGGTCTTGCCAAGGCGGTTTCCCTGAACGGGACCTTCCCTGCGCTGCAAAGCAAAAAGAACGCCCGTAAACCGGGCGTTCTCAGCCGATGGGCTGCTTCATACAGATTTCTGCGGCAGACGCAAGGGCCTGCCGCAATTCTGTGGGCTTAAGCCTGGGCAGAAACCACTTTCCAGGTCTTGTCCTTGGAGATCGGTGCACATTCCTCGATGGAAACGATATCACCAATCTTGTACTGGTTGGCTTCGTCATGCGCCTTGTACTTCTTCGAACGGCGAACCGTCTTCTGAAGCAGCGGATGAGCGAATCGGCGCTCGACGCGGACAACAACGGTCTTCTCGTTCTTGTCGGAAACGACTACGCCCTGCAGAATGCGTTTTGGCATATTATTCTTCCTTAGGCCTTGGCTTCTGCCGCCTTCTGGCGGGCAATGGTCTTCACGCGAGCGATGTCCTTGCGGACTTCGTTGATGCGGGAGCTCTTCTCAAGCTGGTTCGTCGCCTTCTGGAAGCGCAGGTTGAACTGCTCTTTCTTCAGGTCGGCGAGCTTATCCTTGAGCTGATCGGCCGTCAGGCCGCGTACTTCTTCGGCTTTCATCTTGCCTTCTCCTTACTCTGCGATGCGCTGAACAAAGCGCGTCGTGACCGAGAGCTTGGCAGAACCGAGGCGCAGGGCCTCGCGAGCGATTTCTTCCGAAACGCCGTCGATCTCGAACATGATACGACCAGGCTTGACCTTGCAAGCCCAGTATTCAACAGAACCCTTACCCTTACCCATACGAACTTCGGTGGGCTTGGCAGTAACCGGGACGTCAGGGAAGACGCGGATCCATACACGGCCCGCGCGCTTCATGTAACGGGTGATCGCGCGGCGAGCCGCTTCGATCTCGCGAGCGTTCACGCGGTTCGGTTCCTGAGCCTTCAGGCCGAATTCGCCGAATGCCAGGTCAAAGCCGCCCTTTGCGACGCCCTTGATGCGGCCCTTGAACTGCTTGCGATACTTGGTACGCTTTGGCTGCAACATTTTCTTACTTCTCCGAGCTTATCTTTCGCCAGCGATAATCAAGCGTTTTCGCGTTCGCGGCGACGGTCGCCACGATCGTTACGTTCGCGGCTTGCCGGACCCTGTGCGTCGCCTTCAAGGCCACGACGTTCGGAAGCCATCGGATCGTGCTCAAGGATTTCGCCCTTGAAGATCCAAACCTTGATGCCGCAGATACCGAATGCGGTCGAGGCTTCAGCCGTACCGTAGTCGATGTCAGCACGCAGGGTGTGAAGCGGCACGCGGCCTTCGCGGTACCATTCGGTACGAGCGATTTCAGCACCACCGAGACGGCCGGCGCAGGTGATCTTGATGCCTTCGGCGCCGAGACGCATGGCCGACTGAACGGCACGCTTCATCGCACGGCGGAAAGCCACGCGACGCTCGAGCTGCTGGGCGATCGACTGACCGACCAGCGTGGCATCGATTTCCGGCTTACGAACTTCAACGATGTTGAGGTGCGTTTCCGAAGAGGTCATCGTCGAGATCGCCTTGCGGAGCTTCTCGATGTCTGCACCCTTCTTGCCGATGATCAGACCCGGGCGAGCCGAGTGGATCGTAACGCGGCACTTCTTGTGCGGACGCTCGATGACCACCTTGGCGATGCCGGCCTGCTTCAGCTCGGACATCAGGTAAGCGCGGATCTTCAGGTCTTCGTGGAGCAGCTGGCCGTATTCGGCGTTGTCGGCGAACCAACGGCTGTCCCAGGTACGGTTAATGCCGAGGCGGAAACCGATAGGATTGATTTTCTGACCCATTATGCGGCCTCCCCTTTTTCCTCGACTTCGCGAACGACGATCGTCAGATGCGCGAACGGCTTTTCAATGCGCGAGGCACGGCCGCGACCACGAGCGTGGAAACGCTTCATGGTGATCGACTTGCCGACGTAAGCTTCCGCTACGATCAGGGTGTCGACGTCGAGGTCGTGGTTGTTTTCGGCGTTGGCGATAGCGGACTCGAGAGTCTTCTTCACCTGGCCGGAAATACGCTTGCGCGAAAATTCCAGCTCTGCCAGGGCGCGTTCAACCTTCTTGCCACGGATCATGGCAGCGACGAGGTTGAGCTTCTGCGGGCTGACGCGAAGCGTGCGGGCGACTGCCTGTGCTTCGTTGTCCTTCAGCCGGCGTTCGGTCTTAGCCTTCGCCATGGTTACTTCCTCTTCGCCTTCTTGTCCGCACCGTGACCGTAATAGGTACGGGTCGGGGAGAACTCACCGAACTTGTGACCGACCATGTCTTCATTGACGCTGACCGGTACATGCTTGCTGCCGTTGTAGACGCCGAACGTCAGACCAACGAACTGCGGGAGGATCGTGGAGCGACGGCTCCAGATCTTGATAACTTCTGCACGTCCGCCTTCGCGCACCTTCTCAGCCTTCTTGAGAAGATAGCCGTCAACAAACGGGCCTTTCCATACTGAACGAGCCATTTCCTGACTTCCCTCTTACTTCTTACGAGCGTGACGCGAGCGCATGATGAACTTGTCCGTGGACTTGTTCGAGCGCGTGCGCTTGCCCTTGGTGGGCTTGCCCCAAGGCGAAACCGGGTGACGGCCACCGGAGGTGCGACCTTCACCACCGCCGTGCGGGTGGTCTACCGGGTTCATGACGACGCCGCGGTTATGCGGACGCTTGCCACGCCAAACGGTACGACCGGCCTTGCCGTCGTTGATGTTGCCGTGGTCCGGGTTGGATACGGCACCAACGGTACCGAGGCACGAACCCGGGACGAGACGCTGCTCACCAGAGTTCAGACGAAGGATAGCCATGCCGGCGTCGCGGCCGACCAGCTGTACGTAGGTGCCGGCCGAACGAGCGATCTGGCCACCCTTGCCCGGCTTCATCTCGACGTTATGAACGATCGAGCCAACCGGGATGTACTGCAGGGGCATGGTGTTGCCCGGCTTTACGTCGACAGCCTTGTTGGAAGCGATGACCTTGTCGCCAGCAGCAAGACGCTGCGGAGCGAGGATGTAGGCCTGTTCGCCGTCCGTGTAGGTGACGAGCGCGATGAACGCCGTGCGGTTCGGGTCGTATTCCAGACGCTCGACCGTGCCTTCAACGTCGAACTTGCGACGCTTGAAGTCGACCAGGCGGTAGGTACGCTTGTGACCGCCGCCGATGAAGCGGGCAGTAATACGGCCGTTGTTGTTACGACCGCCGCTCTTGGACAGACCTTCCGTCAGCGACTTGACCGGCTTGCCCTTCCAGAGGCCCGAACGGTCGACGATGACCAGCTGGCGCTGGCTCGGGGTCGTCGGATTGTAGCTTTTCAATGCCATGATCTAATTCCCTCAGAGGCCCGTGGACACGTCGATGGACTGGCCTTCGGCGAGCGTAACGATGGCCTTCTTGACGTCCTTCTGCTTGCCGGTGAAGCCCTTGAAGCGCTTTACCTTGCCCTTGCGGACCAGCGTATTGACGGCAGTGACCTTGACGCCGAAGAGTGCTTCGATGGCAGCCTTGATTTCAGGCTTGGAAGCGGTCTTGGCGACGTTGAAGACGACCTGGTTCTGTTCAGATACCAGCGTCGACTTTTCGGTGATCGACGGAGAGACGATCACGTCGTAGTGGCGAATATCGATCACTTGAAACGCTCCTCGAGGGCTTCAACCGCAGCCTTGGAAAGCACGAGCTTGCCGCGACGCAGGATGTCGTAAACATTGATGCCCTGTACCGGCAGAACGTCCACGTTCGGGATGTTCTGGGCAGCGAGCTTGAAGTTGCCGTCCAGTTCGGCACCGCCGATGAACAGGGCATTGGTCAGGCCGAGCGAAGCGAACGTGCCGACGAGGCCCTTGGTCTTTGCTTCAGCAGCAACCAGGTCATCGATGACGATCAGATCTTCAGACTTCAGCTTGGCCGACAGCGCGTGACGCAGAGCAAGCGCACGAACCTTCTTGGGAAGGTCGAATGCGTGGCTACGCGAAACCGGGCCGTGAGCCTTACCACCACCGCGGAACTGCGGAGCGCGAGCCGAATGGTGACGAGCGCGGCCCGTACCCTTCTGCTTGAACATCTTGGCGCCGGTGCGGGAAACTTCCGCACGGGTCAGCGACTGATGCGTGCCCTGCTGCTTCTTGGCGAGCTGGTAACGAACCATACGGGCGAGGATGTCCTCGCGCGGGTCGAGGCCGAAGATCGCGTCGGACAGGGAAACCTTGCCGGCGTCTTTACCCTCGAGGGTCTTGACGTTGAATTCCATTTGCTTGGCTCCCTTACTTCGCGGCCGACTTGACGGCATCGCGGACGATGATCCAAGCGCCCTTCGAACCGGGAACGGCACCCTTTACGAGGATCAGACCGCGATCTTCGTCGGTGGATACAACTTCCAGATTCTGCGTGGTTACGCGGGTCGAACCCATGTGACCAGCCATGCGCTTGCCCTTCCAGACCTTGCCCGGATCCTGGTTGTTACCAGTCGAACCGTGCGAACGGTGCGAAACGGAAACACCGTGGGTCGCGCGAAGACCACCGAAGTTGTGGCGCTTCATAGCACCGGCAAAACCCTTACCGATCGAGGTACCCGTCACGTCGACCAGCTGGCCGGCAGAGAAGTGGCTCGCAGTCAGCGTGGAGCCGACGTCGATGAGGTTGTCGCTGGATACGCGAAACTCAACAAGCTTCGCCTTCGGCTCGACTTCGGCAACGGCAAAATGACCGCGCAGAGCCTTGCTCGTGTTCTTGACCTTGGCAGCACCAGCACCAAGCTGGACAGCCGTATAGCCATTCTTTTCATCGGTACGCTGGGCTACCACCTGGCAGTTTTCCATGCGCAGTACCGTCACCGGGACATGCTCGCCGGCGTCGTTATAGACGCGGGTCATCCCAACTTTCTGTGCAATTACACCTGAACGCATCGGTTCAATCCTTCTCACTCACCCGAGACCAGGTCTCAGAGCTTGATTTCCACGTCGACACCAGCGGCGAGGTCGAGCTTCATCAGAGCATCGACTGTCTGGGGCGTCGGATCGACGATGTCGAGCAGGCGCTTATGCGTGCGCATTTCAAACTGCTCGCGGCTTTTCTTATCGACGTGGGGAGACCGGTTGACCGTAAACTTCTCGATGCGAGTCGGAAGCGGAACGGGGCCCCGGACGCTAGCTCCGGTGCGCTTCGCCGTCGACACGATCTCGCGCGTGGAAGCGTCGAGAATACGATGATCGAATGCCTTAAGGCGAATGCGGATATTTTGGCCGTTCATTCGACGTTATCCTTGTTATCTTGTTATCCGTATACTCAAAAACAGCATACGGGCTCTTCTTACCTAAAGGCGGGACCACCGGTGTCAAAGATCGAGAGAGACCCCGGCGAACCGTGGCTCTTTCCAGTCTTCGGGCCCTTTTGGACCCACCTTTATATTGATTTGCAGCAGACGATTCGAAGGCAAAAGCCTCATCTCACTGCGCTCACGCGCCATCTGCTACATTTTTATGTCATACGCAAGGGTCTACCCCGTTTGCGCATGAAAAAATCATGAATAAAAGGGAAAGGGCGCCGCTTGCGGCGCCCTCACCTGTCTTATTCTACGATCGAGGCAACGATGCCGGCGCCGACGGTACGGCCGCCTTCGCGGATAGCGAAGCGCAGCTTTTCTTCCATCGCGATCGGAACGATCAGCTCAACAGCAACCGTGACGTTGTCGCCCGGCATAACCATTTCCGTGCCTTCCGGCAGCGAAACGATACCGGTCACGTCCGTCGTGCGGAAGTAGAACTGCGGACGGTAGTTCGTGAAGAACGGCGTATGACGGCCGCCTTCTTCCTTCGTCAGGATGTAGGCTTCCGCCATGAACTTCTTGTGCGGCTTGACCGAACCCGGCTTGCACAGGATCTGGCCACGCTCGACGCCGTTACGGTCAACGCCGCGAACGAGAGCACCGATGTTGTCGCCGGCCTGGCCCTGGTCGAGCAGCTTGCGGAACATTTCAACGCCGGTAACCGTCGTCTTCGAAGTGTCCTTGATGCCGACGATTTCGACTTCTTCGCCAACCTTGACGATGCCGCGCTCGACGCGACCGGTCACAACCGTACCACGACCCGAGATCGAGAACACGTCTTCGATCGGCATCAGGAACGGCTGGTCGATCGGACGCTCAGGCGTCGGGATGTAGGCGTCGACCTGGGCCATCAGCTCGCGAACGGCGTCTTCACCGATGGTCTTGTTCGAGTCTTCCAGAGCGGCCAGAGCCGAACCCTTGACGACCGGAACGTCGTCGCCCGGGAAGTCGTAGGACGACAGCAGTTCGCGAACTTCGAGTTCGACGAGTTCCAGCAGTTCTTCGTCGTCGACCTGGTCGACCTTGTTGAGGAACACGACCAGAGCCGGAACGCCAACCTGACGAGCGAGCAGGATGTGCTCGCGGGTCTGCGGCATCGGGCCGTCGGCAGCCGAGCAAACCAGGATCGCGCCGTCCATCTGTGCGGCACCGGTGATCATGTTCTTGACGTAGTCGGCGTGGCCGGGGCAGTCAACGTGCGCGTAGTGACGGTTCGGGGTCTCGTATTCGACGTGCGCCGTCGAGATGGTGATGCCACGAGCCTTTTCTTCCGGAGCAGCGTCGATCTGGTCGTACGCCTTGAACTCGCCGAAGAACTTCGTGATCGCTGCCGTCAGAGACGTCTTGCCGTGGTCGACGTGGCCGATCGTGCCGATGTTCACGTGCGGCTTGTTACGCTCAAACTTGCTCTTTGCCATTGCAGGCTCTCCATTTTATGTGGGCCGTTTGGGCCCCAATTCTTGTGTGATCGCCCCGGCTTTGAAACCGGGGCGTAGTCTGGTGTCGTAGTCCGATTACTTCTGACCGGAATACTTAGCCTGGATTTCGGTCGCGACGTTCGACGGAACCGGTGCGTAGTGATCGAAGGTCATCGAGTACTGCGCGCGGCCCTGCGACATGGAGCGCAGGTTGTCGACGTACTTGAACATGTTCGCAAGCGGAACGTGAGCGTTGATGACGATGGCGATGCCGCGCTGTTCCTGGCCCTGGATCTGGCCACGACGCGAGTTCAGGTCGCCGATAACGTCACCGACATAGTCTTCCGGCGTTACGACTTCGACCTTCATCATCGGCTCGAGCAGCTGAGCGCCGGCCTTCTTGGCAGCTTCGCGGAAGCATGCACGCGATGCGATTTCGAAGGCGAGAACCGACGAGTCGACGTCGTGGAAGGCGCCGTCGATGAGGGTCGCCTTGACACCCAGCATCGGGAAGCCAGCCAGCGGACCGGAAGACAGAACGCTTTCGATACCCTTCTGAACGCCCGGGATGTATTCCTTCGGAACAGCACCGCCGACGATCTTGGATTCGAAGACGAAATCTTCGCCATCCGGGTTCGGTTCGAACACGAGCTTGACGCGCGCGAACTGACCGGTACCACCGGACTGCTTCTTGTGCGTGTAGTCTTCTTCGTGCTGACGCGTGATGGTTTCGCGGTAGGCAACCTGCGGAGCACCGACGTTGGCTTCAACCTTGAACTCGCGACGCATACGGTCGACGAGAATGTCCAGGTGAAGTTCGCCCATGCCGGCGATGATCGTCTGGCCGGATTCCTGGTCGGTCTTGACGCGGAACGACGGGTCTTCAGCAGCGAGGCGATTGAGCGCGAGGCCCATCTTTTCCTGGTCGCCCTTGGACTTCGGCTCGATCGCGATCTGGATGACCGGCTCCGGGAATTCCATGCGCTCGAGGATAACCGGCTTCAGCGGATCGCAGAGCGTATCGCCAGTGGTGGTTTCCTTGAGGCCGGCGAGAGCAACGATGTCGCCTGCGAAGGCTTCTTCGATGTCTTCACGGGAGTTCGAGTGCATCTGCAGCATACGGCCGACGCGCTCGCGCTTGTCCTTGACCGTGTTGATGACAGACGAACCCTTTTCGAGCTTGCCCGAGTAGATACGAGCGAAGGTCAGCGAACCGACGAAGGGGTCGTTCATGATCTTGAACGCCAGCATCGAGAGCGGCTCGGAGTCGTCAGCGTGACGCTCGATTTCGGCTTCGGTCTTGAAGTCGATGCCCTTGATGGCCGGGATGTCGATCGGCGACGGCAGATAGTCGACAACGGCGTCGAGCAGCGGCTGTACGCCCTTGTTCTTGAACGCGGTGCCGCAGAACATCGGGTGGAACTTGACGTCGATCGTGCCGCGGCGAACCAGGGCGCGGATCTTGTCGTTGTCCGGCATGTCGCCGTTCAGGTAGGCTTCCATCGCTTCTTCGTCGATCTCGACAACGGTCTCGATCAGCTTTTCACGATATTCGGCAGCCTTTTCCTTAAGGTCTTCCGGGATTTCGACAACGTCCCAGGCAGCGCCCAGGGATTCGTCACGCCATACCAGCGCGTTCATCTCGATCAGGTCGACAACGCCCTTGAATTCGGTTTCTGCACCGATCGGGAGCTGCATGACAACTGCGGTGGCGCCAAGACGGGTCTTGATCATCTCGACCGAGCGGTAGAAGTCCGCACCGGTCTTGTCCATCTTGTTGCAGAAGATCATGCGCGGAACGTTGTACTTCTCAGCCTGACGCCAGACGGTTTCCGTCTGCGGCTCTACGCCGGCGTTGGCATCGAGAAGAGCAACCGCACCGTCGAGCACGCGCAGCGAACGTTCGACTTCAATCGTGAAGTCGACGTGGCCGGGGGTGTCGATGATGTTGAAGCGGCGCATCTTGCCGTCACGGCCCTTCCAGAAGGTCGTGGTGGCAGCGGACGTGATCGTGATGCCACGCTCCTGCTCCTGCTCCATCCAGTCCATGGTGGCAGCGCCGTCATGAACTTCACCGATCTTGTGCGACTTGCCGGTGTAATAAAGAATACGCTCGGTGGTCGTGGTCTTGCCGGCGTCGATATGCGCCATGATACCGAAGTTGCGGTAGTCTTCGATTTTATATTCGCGAGCCATAATGACTGCCTTTCGAAATTCGATCGGTTAAGATTACCAGCGGTAGTGCGAGAATGCGCGGTTGGCGTCAGCCATCTTGTGCGTGTCTTCGCGCTTCTTGACAGCGGAACCACGGTTGTTCGAGGCATCCATCAGTTCACCGGACAGGCGGTCAACCATGGTGGTCTCGTTGCGCTTGCGGGCAGCAGTGATCAGCCAGCGGATAGCAAGGGCCTGGCGGCGCTCCGGACGAACATCAACCGGGACCTGGTAGGTCGCACCACCAACGCGGCGCGAGCGAACTTCAACATGCGGCGCGATATTCTCGAGCGCCTGATGGAAGATCGCCAGCGGCTCAGCCTTGGCCTTTGCCTGCACGCTATCGAATGCACCGTAAACGATGCTTTCGGCAACCGACTTCTTGCCATGAAGCATGATGGCATTCATGAACTTCGTGACGACCAGATCACCGAACTTCGGATCCGGGTTGATCTCACGCTTCTCTGCACTATGACGTCTGGACATACGTTCCGTCTCTCAATGGTTGCGGCACTTTATCACGCGGAGAACCTCGCGCAGCGCCGTATAAAGGTTGATGATCCGAAGGATTACTTCGGACGCTTTGCACCGTACTTCGAACGGCGCTGCTTACGGTTCTTGACACCCTGGGTATCGAGAACGCCGCGGATGATGTGGTAACGAACGCCTGGCAAGTCCTTTACGCGGCCGCCACGGATCATGACGACAGAGTGTTCCTGCAGGTTGTGACCTTCACCCGGAATGTAACCGATGACTTCGAAGCCGTTGGTCAGACGGATCTTGGCGACCTTACGCAGAGCCGAGTTCGGCTTCTTCGGCGTCGTGGTGTAGACGCGGGTGCAGACGCCACGCTTCTGCGGGTTTTCCTGCAGAGCCGGGACCTTGTTGCGCTTGACCTGTGCCTGGCGAGGCTTGCGGATCAGCTGGTTTACGGTAGGCATATAACCATCCCTTGCAAAATAATCTCGTGACCCCTTTTGGGGGCCGGTTACGCCGTTTCCGGCCGCGACACACGCATTCCAACATGCACAAAACGTGGCCCCACCCTGTCTCGGAAGGACCACGGAAGGCAGAGGACGCATCTTTATAAAACGCGTCGTGCGTGCAGCATTCTTGTCTTCAACGTGCGTATGGAAGCCTGTTTGAGGCATTGTTCCGGTACAAGTCGTGCCGGATATGGCAGCCTCACATCTCTTCCGATGCGGCGCGTTTACTGTTTCCGTCCCTGCGCGTCAAGGGCGAAAACAAAATTACCCCCTGCCCCACAGCGCAGAGAGCCTTGTATTCCGGCCTTTATACGCCTTTTCCGGGGAATCGCCACAGCCCCTCGGCATTGACGGTGGGAATCGGCTGCCAAAGCCGTTAAGAATCGATAAAGACCTGAACGGCACCCGCCGACCCGCGATGCCAGCAGCCTTGGAAATGGAAAAACGCATGATCGACACGCCCGACAACGACAACACTCTCGACGAACCGATGGTCTTCATCATCATCGGCAAGGGTTACACATCGAAGACGAGCGACGGCACGGAGCTCCACATTCTCCTGCGCGCGCCCGACGATGACACCGCCGTTCGCGACGCGTTGAACGCGCTGTCCGAAGAAGGTTTTCTCGAAGCCGACCTCGATCAGATCGGCGTGATGACCGAAGAGCCGGTCGATGAGCCGCATGCGTCCGCCTATCAGGGCGCGCTTGAGGGCGAAGTCTCGATCATTCGTTTCAGCGAATGACATCAGGTCTGTCCGCCGGAATGCCGGCGGACAGTTATGGTCGTCACGTCATTTCACCGGCATGATCGTCGCGATCGGTTTCGGTGTCCCGGCGGTCTCCGCCGGCAGGATCGGGTAGGTCACATCGGGTGCCCTGCCGGTCAGCGTATCGAGGAAGGCGACGATCAGATCGACATCCTTGTCCGTCAGCGCCTCACCCAACTGCGCCGTCCCCATGACCGCAACAGCCTGCTTCAGATCCCAGACTTTGCCGGAATGGAAATAAGGCGCCGTCAGAGCGATGTTTCGCAGTGGCGAGGCGCGGAAGACATAGCTGTCATCGGCGGTGTTGGTCACCGCAAAACGGCCCTTGTCATTCTCAGGCAGCACATCGGCGCCTGGTTTTTCGACCAGACCGAACGGGTAATACCCCTCCCCGCCGACATTGACGCCGCCATGGCAGGACGCGCAACCCTTGTCGATGAACAGCTGCATGCCATGCCTTGCATCCGCGGTGATCGCCTCGTCATCACCATTGAGGAATGCATCGAATGGTGCCGGCGTGATCAGTGTCGCCTCAAAGGCTTCGATCGCCTTGGCAAAATTGTCGAACGTGACCGGATCGGCTTCGTCCGGGAAGGCCGCCTTGAACCAGACGACATATTGCGGCATCGATTTCAAAGTGGCGATCACCTGATCCGGCGTATTGGCCATTTCGACGCCCGCCTGCACCGGTCCCTTGGCCTGAGCCTTCAGGTCTTCGGCACGACCATCCCAGAACTGGGCGACGTTAAAGACGGAGTTGAAGACGGTCGGTGAGTTGCGCGGCCCCTTTTGCCAACCATGGCCGATCGAGGTTTCGAGATTGTCGTCACCGCCCGTCGCCAAGTTATGACAGGAGTTGCAGGAAAACACGCCGGATGCCGATACGCGCGTATCGAAGAACAGCGCCTTGCCGAGTGCGATCTTTTCCGGGGTGATGCGGTTATCCTTCACCGATGGAACGGTGGAAGGCAAAGGTTTGAAAAGCTCCTGCGCCTGACTTCGAAGGTCGGCAGGAGATGGGTCCGCCGCAAAGGCGGGTGTCATCAGCATCGCACATAGCGCGACGGACGAAAGAAATTTGTTCATGTAACCCTCCGTTTCATAGAACGATTCCATTCTAGAAACGGTCTAAGGTTGGACTTTGCGCAGGATCAAAACACGGCTGCAAATAGTAACCTGAAATTGCAAAAGGCCCGGATTTCTCCGGGCCTTTGTGTTTTTTCAAAACTGAAGGTTGCGAAATCGCGAACCGCGTCGACCTTATTCGGCCGGCGTGTTTTCCGGGTTCATGTCCTGCAGCATCGGGGTGGCAGAGCCTGCGCCCGAACCCTTCTTGCGCTCATCAAGGATGAGTTCGTCACGAGACGTGGCGATGCGGCGGATCTGCGTCATGGTTCCGCCCGTACCGGCCGGGATGAGACGGCCGACGATGACGTTTTCCTTCAGACCCTGCAGCGTGTCCATCTTGCCAGCGATTGCAGCTTCCGTAAGAACCTTGGTGGTTTCCTGGAAGGATGCGGCCGAGATGAAGGACGGCGTCTGCAGCGATGCCTTGGTGATACCGAGAAGAACCGGATCGCCATAGGCGGGCTTCTTGCCTTCTTCTTCGAGACGCTCGTTTGCTTCGTCCAGTTCGATACGATCGACGTTGTCGCCGACGATGTACTGGCTGTCGCCCGAGTCGGTGATCTCAACCTTCTGCAGCATCTGGCGAACGATCACCTCGATGTGCTTGTCGTTGATCACAACGCCCTGCAGTCGGTAGACTTCCTGGATTTCGTTGACCAGGTAGGAAGCGAGTGCCTCCACGCCCTTGATCGCCAGGATGTCGTGCGGAGCCGGGTTACCGTCGAGGATGTAGTCACCCTTTTCGATATAGTCGCCTTCCTGAAGGTGGAAGGGCTTGCCCTTCGGGATCAGGTATTCGACCGGCTCGACACCGTCTTCGGCAGGCTCGATCATCACGCGACGCTTGTTCTTGTAGTCGCGGCCGAGGCGGATCGTACCATCGATCTCAGCGATGATGGCGTGGTCCTTCGGACGACGAGCTTCGAACAGTTCGGCAACGCGCGGCAGACCACCGGTGATGTCCTTGGTCTTGGCGCTTTCCATCGGAACACGCGCAAGAACGTCACCCTGGCTAACCTTGCTGCCCGGCTCAACGGAGAGGATGGCCTCGACGTTGAGGAAGAAGCGGGCTTCGCCACCACGTGCCAGCTTCATGATCTGGCCAGAAGCGTCCTTGATGACGATTGCAGGCTTCAGATCGACGCCACGCGGGGTCGAACGCCAGTCGATAACCTGACGCTTGGTGATGCCGGTGGATTCGTCGGTCGATTCCGAAACCGAGATGCCGTCGACGACATCTTCGAACGAAACGATACCGGCGACTTCCGTCATCATCGGGCGTGTGTACGGGTCCCACTCTGCGAGACGCTGGCCACGACGAACCTTGTCGTTGTCATCGACGAACAGCTTGGAGCCGTAAGCAACGCGCTGCGAGGAACGCTCAACGCCGCGCTCGTCAAGGATCGTGACCGACATGTTACGGCCCATGGCGACGAGAACGCCGTCCGAGTTGCGCAGCATGTTGCGGTTCTTGAGCAGGATCGTACCTTCGTACGATGCTTCCAGGAACGACGAGTCAACCACGTTAGCCGTACCACCAAGGTGGAACGTACGCATGGTCAGCTGGGTGCCCGGCTCACCGATCGACTGAGCGGCGATGACGCCGACAGCTTCGCCCATGTTGACCGGCGTACCGCGAGCAAGGTCACGGCCGTAGCAGACCGAGCAGACGCCCGTCTGGACTTCGCAGGTCAGTGCGGAGCGAATGCGGATCGACTGGATGCCAGCCTTTTCGATTTCGATGACATCCGGCTCGAGGATCATCTTGCCGGCATCAACGATGCGCTCACCCGTGACCGGATGATCGATATCGTCAAGCGCGGTACGACCCAGAACGCGGGCGCCGATGGACGCAACGACCTGACCGGCGTCAACGATGGCGGTCATGGTGAGACCGGTCTCGGTGCCGCAATCGACCATGTTGACGATGCAGTCCTGCGCAACGTCGACGAGACGACGGGTCAGGTAACCCGAGTTCGCCGTCTTCAGAGCCGTGTCTGCGAGACCCTTACGGGCACCGTGGGTCGAGTTGAAGTACTCGTTAACGGTCAGACCTTCCTTGAAGTTCGACGTGATCGGGGTTTCGATGATTTCACCCGACGGCTTCGCCATCAGGCCGCGCATGCCGCCCAGCTGGCGCATCTGGTTCGGTGAACCACGAGCACCCGAGTGCGACATCATGTAGATGGCGTTCATCTGCTTCTGGCGACCGGTCTCCGGATCGAACTCGACGGCCTTAATGCGGGCCATCATGTCTTCCGCGACCTTTTCGGTTGCCTTGCCCCAGGCGTCGACGACCTTGTTGTACTTCTCGCCCTGAGTGATCAGGCCGTCGTTGTACTGCTGTTCGTATTCCTTCACCAGGGCTTCGGTGTCACCGACGATCTTGGCCTTGGTTTCCGGAATGATCATGTCGTCCTTGCCGAACGAAATGCCGGCGCGGCAAGCATGGCGGAAGCCGAGCTGCATGATGCGGTCGCAGAAGATGACCGTGTCTTTCTGACCGCAATGACGGTAGACCGTGTCGATCATCTTGGAGATGTTCTTCTTGGTCATTTCCTGGTTGCAGGTGTCGAAAGGCACCTTGAAGTTCTTCGGCAGAAGTTCGCCGATGATCATACGGCCAGGCGTCGTGTCATGGATCTTCGAAACCGGGTTGCCGTCCTCGTCGACCGTCTTGAAACGACCGCGGATCTTGGCATGCAGGGTCACGACCTTGTTTTCCAAGGCATGGTGCAGTTCGCCCATGTCCGAGAAGACCATGCCCTGGCCGGGCTCGTTCTCGTTCATGATCGATAGGTAGTAGAGACCCAGAACCATGTCCTGCGACGGAACGATGATCGGTGCACCGTTGGCCGGGTGCAGGATGTTGTTCGTCGACATCATCAGGACGCGGGCTTCGAGCTGAGCTTCGAGCGACAGCGGCACGTGAACGGCCATCTGGTCCCCGTCGAAGTCGGCGTTGAAGGCCGTGCAGACGAGCGGATGCAACTGGATCGCCTTGCCTTCAACCAGGATCGGTTCGAAGGCCTGGATGCCCAGGCGGTGCAGGGTTGGCGCACGGTTAAGCAGCACGGGGTGTTCGCGAATAACCTCGTCGAGGATATCCCAGACTTCCGGCTTTTCCTTTTCAACCAGCTTCTTGGCCTGCTTGACGGTCGAGGAATAACCCTTGGCGTCGAGGCGGGCGTAGATGAACGGCTTGAACAGTTCGAGCGCCATCTTCTTGGGCAGGCCGCACTGGTGCAGCTTCAGTTCCGGACCGGTCACGATGACCGAACGGCCGGAATAGTCGACGCGCTTGCCGAGAAGGTTCTGGCGGAAGCGGCCCTGCTTGCCCTTGAGCATGTCGGACAGCGACTTCAGCGGACGCTTGTTGGCGCCGGTGATGACGCGGCCACGGCGGCCGTTGTCGAACAGCGCGTCCACAGATTCCTGCAGCATGCGCTTTTCGTTACGGATGATGATGCCCGGAGCGCGCAGTTCGATCAGGCGCTTCAGACGGTTGTTACGGTTGATGACGCGACGATAGAGATCGTTGAGGTCAGACGTCGCGAAACGGCCGCCATCGAGCGGAACCAGCGGGCGCAGGTCCGGCGGGATGACCGGAACGACCTTCATGATCATCCATTCCGGGCGGTTGCCGGACTCGATGAAGTTCTCGACGATCTTCAGGCGCTTCATGTACTTCTTCTGCTTCAGTTCCGACGTCGTGGACGCCAGTTCCGTACGCAGTTCGCCTGCCAGCTTGTCGAGGTTCATCGACGCCAGCATTTCGAAGATCGCTTCCGCACCGATCATCGCCGTGAACTGATCTTCACCGAACTCGTCGATGGCGATCATGTATTCTTCTTCGGACAGAAGCTGATTTTCCTTCAGCGACGTGAGGCCCGGCTCGGTGACGATGTAGTTCTCGAAATAGAGAACGCGCTCGACATCCTTCAGCGTCATGTCGAGCAGGGTCGAGATACGCGAAGGAAGCGACTTCAGGAACCAGATATGGGCAACCGGAGCGGCGAGCTCGATATGGCCCATGCGCTCGCGGCGAACGCGCGACAGCGTGACTTCGACGCCGCACTTTTCGCAGATAATGCCCTTGTACTTCATGCGCTTGTACTTGCCGCACAGGCACTCGTAGTCCTTGATCGGACCAAAGATGCGCGCGCAGAACAGGCCGTCACGTTCCGGCTTGAAGGTACGGTAGTTGATGGTTTCCGGCTTCTTGATCTCGCCGTAGGACCACGACAGGATCTTTTCCGGGCTCGCAATCGAGATCCGGATCGAATCGAAGTGCTGTGCCGGCACCTGCGGGTTGAAAAGGTTCATGACCTCTTGGTTCATGCCTGTCTCCTTGATGGGGCTCAAAAGCCCTCAAACGGGTCGTGTTCGACAAATTCCCGGGCTGTCGAACCAGACCCTTAAATGACAATAGACGCCATCTCTGGCGAAACTCCCCTGCCCGTCCGGTCACCCGGAGAGGCCTGGGATTGGCGTGCGCGATCTCTCCCGCACGCCGTTTGTCAAAATATTATTCGGCTGCGTCCGGCAGCTGACCTTCCGGCTGGTTCTCGAGCTTGGAATTCTCCAGCTCGACCGACAGACCGAGCGAGCGCATTTCCTTGACGAGAACGTTGAAGCTCTCCGGAATGCCCGCTTCGAACGTGTCGTCGCCACGTACGATCGCTTCGTAGACCTTGGTACGGCCTGCCACGTCGTCCGACTTCACGGTCAGCATTTCCTGCAGGGTGTAGGCGGCGCCGTAGGCTTCCAGAGCCCAGACTTCCATTTCCCCGAAGCGCTGGCCACCAAACTGCGCCTTACCACCGAGCGGCTGCTGGGTGACGAGCGAGTACGGACCGATCGAACGCGCGTGAATCTTGTCGTCCACAAGGTGGTTCAGCTTGATCATGTACATGTAGCCGACGGTAACCTTGCGGTCGAACTGCTCGCCGGTACGGCCATCGTAAAGAACCGACTGACCGCTTTCGTGCAGGCCAGCCTTCTTCAGCATGGCAGCAACGTCAGGCTCATGCGCACCGTCGAAGACCGGGGTCGCGATGGAGAGACCACGCTTGGACTGCTCGGCCAGACGAACCAGGGATTCGTCGTCGAAGGTCGAAACCTCGTTATTGGCCTGGCTTTCGTAAGCCTCGGTCAGCTCCTTCTTGAGCTCGGTGATGTCGTTCGATGCCTTGTACTCTTCGAGCATCTGACCGATGCGCTTGCCCATACCGGCGCAAGCCCATGCCAGATGCGTCTCGAGGATCTGGCCGACGTTCATGCGCGAAGGCACGCCCAGCGGGTTCAGAACGACGTCGACATGCGTGCCGTCTTCGAGGAACGGCATATCTTCGACAGGCACGATACGCGAGACAACGCCCTTGTTACCGTGACGGCCGGCCATCTTGTCGCCCGGCTGGATCTTGCGCTTAACAGCCACGAAGACCTTGACCATCTTCATGACGCCCGGAGGCATTTCGTCGCCGCGCTGGACCTTTTCGACCTTGTCCATGAAGCGGTGCTCGAGCAGCGACTTCGACTCGTCGTACTGCGCACGCAGAGCTTCGATCTCGGCCTGAACCTTCTCGTCCTCGACGGCGAACATCCACCACTGCGAGCGGGGGTATTCGGAGACGATGGCGTTGGTCAGCTCGACGCCCTTCTTGAAGCCCTTCGGTCCTGCAACGGACATCTGGCCACGCAGCATGTCGATCAGACGGCCGTAGACGTTACGGTCGAGGATCGCCTGTTCGTCGTCACGGTCCTTGGCGAGGCGTTCGATTTCCTCGCGCTCGATCGCCATCGCACGTTCGTCCTTTTCAACGCCGTGGCGGTTGAAGACGCGAACTTCGACGATGGTGCCGAACGTGCCCGGAGGCATGCGCATGGAGGTATCGCGAACGTCGGAAGCCTTTTCACCGAAGATGGCGCGCAGAAGCTTTTCTTCCGGCGTCATCGGGCTTTCGCCCTTCGGCGTGATCTTGCCGACGAGGATGTCGCCAGGAGCAACTTCCGCACCGATGTAGACGATACCGGCTTCGTCGAGGTTCTTCAGCGCTTCTTCCGAAACGTTCGGAATGTCGCGCGTGATTTCTTCCGGACCAAGCTTGGTGTCACGTGCCATCACTTCGAATTCCTCGATGTGAATGGAGGTGAACACGTCGTCCGACACGATACGCTCGGAGAGCAGGATCGAGTCTTCGTAGTTGTAACCGTTCCACGGCATGAACGCGACGAGCGCGTTGCGGCCGAGTGCCAGGTCGCCCAGGTCCGTCGACGGACCGTCAGCGATGATGTCGCCACGGTTCAGAACGTCACCGACGGCGACCAGCGGACGCTGGTTGACGCAGGTGTTCTGGTTCGAACGCTGGAACTTCATCAGGCGGTAGATATCGACGCCGGACTTGCCGGCTTCGAGGTCTTCCGTGGCGCGGATAACGATACGGGTCGCGTCGACCTGGTCAACGACACCGCCACGACGGGCAGCAATCGCAGCGCCGGAGTCACGGGCAACGACCGGTTCCATGCCGGTACCGACGAACGGCGCTTCAGCGCGAACGAGCGGAACGGCCTGACGCTGCATGTTCGAGCCCATGAGAGCGCGGTTGGCGTCGTCGTTTTCGAGGAACGGGATCAGAGCCGCGGCAACCGAAACCAGCTGCTTCGGCGAAACGTCCATCAGGTTGATGGTGTCGCGCGGGGACAGCATGACTTCGCCGGCATGACGGCAGACAACGAACTCTTCAACGAACACGCCGTCCGAGGTCAGCTCGGAGTTGGCCTGTGCGACGTAGTACTTCGCTTCTTCCATTGCGGAGAGATAAACGACGTCCTTCGTCACCTTGCCGTCAACGATCTTGCGGTACGGGCTTTCGATGAAACCGTACTTGTTGACGCGGGCAAAGGTGGCCAGCGAGTTGATCAGACCGATGTTCGGGCCTTCCGGCGTTTCGATCGGGCAGATACGGCCGTAGTGGGTCGGGTGAACGTCGCGGACTTCGAAGCCTGCGCGCTCGCGGGTCAGACCACCCGGGCCAAGAGCCGAAAGACGACGCTTGTGAGTGATTTCCGAAAGCGGGTTCACCTGGTCCATGAACTGCGACAGCTGCGAGGAGCCGAAGAATTCGCGAACGGCGGCAGCAGCCGGCTTGGCGTTGATCAGGTCCTGCGGCATGACGGTGTCGATTTCGATCGACGACATGCGTTCCTTGATCGCGCGCTCCATACGGAGCAGGCCGAGACGGTACTGGTTTTCCATCAGCTCGCCGACAGAACGAACACGGCGGTTGCCGAGGTTGTCGATGTCGTCGATCTCGCCCTTGCCGTCACGCAGCTCGACGAGCATCTTGACCACGGCCAGGATGTCGTCCTTGCGCAGCGTGCGCACGGTGTCTTCGACCTGCAGGTCGAGACGCATGTTCATCTTCACGCGGCCAACGGCGGAGAGGTCGTAACGCTCCGCATCGAAGAACAGCGAGTTGAACATGGCTTCGGCCGATTCCATGGTCGGCGGTTCACCCGGACGCATGACGCGGTAGATATCGAACAGAGCGTCCTGACGGTTCTCGTTCTTGTCCACGGCAATCGTGTTGCGGATGTAGGCGCCGACATTGATGTGGTCGATGCCGAGAACCGGAATCTCGTCGAAACCGTTCTTCAGGATGATGCCGAGGCTTTTCTCGTCGATTTCGTCGCCGGCTTCGAGATAGATCTCGCCGGTTTCGTAGTTGACGATGTCTTCAGCCAGATAGTTGCCGTACAGGTCGTCATTGGTGGCCTTGAGAGCCTTGAGGCCCTTTTCGGTCAGCTGACGAAGCAGACGCGGGGTCAGCTTCTTGCCGCCTTCGACAACGACTTCGCCGGTATCGGCGTCGATCATGTCGGAGAGAGCCTTGGCACCCTTGAGGGTTTCCGCGTTGAACGGAATGCGCCAGCCGTCGCCGTCACGCTCGTAGTTGGACTTCGAGTAGAAGGTCGACAGGATGTCTTCGCCATCCATGCCGAGGGCCATCAGCAGCGAAGAGACCGGCAGCTTGCGGCGGCGGTCGATACGGGCGTAGACGATGTCCTTGGCGTCGAATTCGATATCGAGCCAGGAACCACGATACGGGATGACGCGGGCAGCAAAAAGCAGCTTGCCGGAAGAGTGGCTCTTGCCCTTGTCGTGGTCGAAGAAGACGCCAGGCGAACGGTGCATCTGCGAAACGATGACGCGCTCGGTGCCGTTCACGATGAACGTACCGTTATTGGTCATGAGCGGCATGTCGCCCATGTAGACGGACTGTTCCTTGATGTCCTTGATCGACTTCGCGCCGGTATCCTCGTCGATATCGAACACGATGAGGCGCAGCGTCACCTTGAGCGGCGCTGCGTAGGTCAGGTCGCGCTGACGGCATTCATCGACGTCGAACTTCGGCGGTTCGAATTCGTAGGACACGAATTCGAGCATCGAGGCACCGGAAAAATCGGTGATCGGGAAGACAGAGCGGAAAACCGCCTGCAGCCCCTCGTCGGGGCGGCCGCCTTGCGGCTCGTCTACCATCAGAAACTGGTCGTAGGACGCCTTCTGAACCTCGATGAGGTTCGGCATCTGCGTCACTTCAGGAATTTTTCCGAAAAACTTGCGTACGCGCCTGCGACCGTTGAACGAAAGGGTCTGAGCCATCGTCGCTCCTTCAAAAATTGCATCCGGGCCTGCAACGGACGGGAACCGATGGCCAGTCGATCCCGTCGAACATGGGTAGTCTCAATCTCGTTTCTCAATTTCGACCGCAGGCCGGATTGCCTGTCACCCGAAAAGGAAACCATCCTTTTGAGAACCCATTACCCGGGAACCGTTTTTGACGGTTCCCGGGTAATAAGTTCCGGAGAAACGGGAGGGAGAAGCAAGCTTCTCCCTCCACATTCCGATATTACTTAACGTCGACCTTGGCGCCGGCGTCCTCAAGCTTCTTCTTGAGGTCAGCGGCTTCAGCCTTCGAAACGGCTTCCTTAACCGGCTTCGGAGCGCCTTCGACGAGGTCCTTGGCTTCCTTGAGGCCGAGGCCGGTGATGCCACGAACTTCCTTGATGACGTTGATCTTGTTGGCGCCAGCGTCAACCAGGATTACGTCGAACTCGGTCTTTTCTTCTTCAGCAGCAGCCGGAGCAGCGCCGCCAGCAGCAGCAACAGCTACCGGAGCAGCGGCGGAAACGCCCCACTTTTCTTCGAGAAGCTTGGAAAGCTCAGCAGCTTCCAGAACGGTCAGAGCCGAGAGGTCTTCAACGATCTTTGCGAGATCAGCCATTTTCATAGTTCCTTATATAGGTTCGAACTTGGTTTTGAACAGCGAAAAACCGCCTTAAGCGGCTTCGTCCTTCTTTGCATAGGCCGCGAACACGCGGGCAAGCTGGCTTGCCGGTGCTGCAACAACCCCTGCGATACGGGTAGCCGGCGTCTGGATCATGCCCAGAAGCTTTGCACGCAGCTCGTCGAGCGAAGGCAGGGTCGCAAGCGACTTGACTGCTTCTGCGTCGAGCGTCGTGGAACCCATGGCGCCACCGAGAACAACGACCTTGTCGTTGGTCTTGGCGAATTCCATGACGACCTTCGGTGCCGTGATCGGATCATTGCTATATGCGATAAGCGTCTGACCCTTGAAGAGATCCGTGATCCCTTCCGACTCCGTACCCTGAAGAGCGATCTTGGCCAGGCGGTTCTTCGCGACTTTGACGGTGCCGCCAGCAGCGCGCATTTTCGAACGGAAGTCGTTCATCTGCGCAACTGTGACACCAGCATAGTGGGCCACGACAACCGAACCGGAAGCCTTGAAGACTTCGTTCAGCTCCGTGACGAATTCGCGTTTTTCCGCTCTTTCCACTGTCTGTCTCCAGTTGACGGGACCGCAATCCTGCAGGCCCCATCGGTTTGCCTTTGCCACTTCACGTCTCTTTCAAGACCTGAAGAAGCGTTTGAGGATCCTGCCCCCCTGCTCTACGGCGCACCGCAGGCACAAGGCATTCCAGGCTCGAACCAACACTCAGGGGATGCATCACGCATCTCAAAAACCTTGGGTCTTACCAGTCTCATGCAGGTCATTCGATTAAGGTTTCAACCCGAAGGCCTAGACCACCCGCAATCTCGGACAGGAGTTCCGGATTTCTCCGGACATCTCCGGCCTCTTGCGAGACCGGAAATCAGTGCGGCCGGACCACAAGGGTCCGGCAAACTTGATTAGGCCAGAACCGTCGAAGGCTCGACGCGCACGCCCGGACCCATGGTCGAGGAGAGTGCGACGCGCTTGACGTAGTTGCCCTTGGCGCCAGCCGGCTTGGCCTTGACGACCGCATCGGCAAAAGCCTTGATGTTTTCTTCCAGAGCCTTGGCGTCGAAGGAAGCCTTGCCGATGCCGGCGTGGACGATACCAGCCTTCTCAACGCGGAACTCGACTGCACCGCCCTTGGATGCCTTGACGGCGCCGGTGACGTCCATGGTGACGGTACCGACCTTCGGGTTCGGCATCATGCCACGCGGGCCGAGAACCTTACCGAGGCGACCGACCAGCGGCATCATGTCCGGGGTAGCGATGCAACGATCGAAATCGATCTTGCCGCCCTGGACGATTTCCAGCAGGTCTTCTGCACCAACGATGTCGGCACCTGCAGCCTTGGCTTCATCAGCCTTGGCGCCACGTGCGAAGACCGCAACGCGAACGTCGCGGCCGGTGCCGTTCGGCAGGTTGACAACGCCGCGGACCATCTGGTCTGCGTGACGCGGGTCAACGCCGAGGTTCATCGAGATTTCGATGGTTTCGTCGAACTTGGCGACGGCACGTTCCTTGACAGCCGAAACGGCGTCGGAGAGTGCGATCAGCTTGGTCGGATCGATGCCTTCACGGATCTTCTGGAGACGCTTTGCAACTTTTGCCATGTTACGCCACCACTTCCAGGCCCATGGAGCGGGCAGAGCCCTCAACCATCAGCATTGCGCCTTCGATATCGGCTGCGTTGAGATCCTTCATCTTACCTTCGGCGATCGCGCGGACCTGAGCCTTGGTGATGGTGCCGGCCTTGCCACCCTTACCAGGCGTCTTGGAACCGGAGGTGATCTTTGCTTCCTTCTTCAGCCAGTAGGTAACCGGCGGCTGCTTCATTGCGAAGGTGAAGGACTTGTCCTGGTAATAGGTGATGACGACCGGGATCGGCATACCCTTTTCCATTTCCTGCGTGGCGGCGTTGAACGCCTTGCAGAATTCCATGATGTTGATGCCGCGCTGACCAAGCGCCGGGCCGATCGGCGGAGACGGGTTTGCCGATCCTGCCTTGACCTGAAGCTTGAGCTGGCCTGCTACTTTCTTAGCCATTTCTCTGCCTTTCGTTATGGACCGGATACCGGTCCGATATGCCGACCCAAGAGATCGGCGGCTGCGGTTGCGTGGTGCGGTCGGAACGTCCGGCTAAGACGCCTCCCCTCCCACGCGGTTGCGGCAAACGCCGCGCGAGGCCGATCACCGCAAGGCGACCGACCCCAATTCAAAATCGTGTCAGACCTTCTCGACCTGAGCGTATTCGAGCTCCACCGGAGTGGCGCGACCGAAGATCGAAACTTCGACCTTGAGGCGCGAACGCTCTTCATCGACATCCTGAACCACACCGTTGAACGATGCGAAGGGACCGTCGGAAACGCGAACCTGCTCGCCGATCTCGTAGGAGATCGAGGATTTCGGACGCTCGACGCCCTCCTGGACCTGGCCCAGAATGCGGTCGGCTTCAAAATCCGGAATCGGAACCGGCTTGTTGTCGGAACCGAGGAAGCCCGTAACCTTGGGCGTATTCTTGATCAGGTGGTAGGCTTCGTCGGTCAGGTTCGCACGAACCAGAACGTAGCCCGGGAAGAACTTACGCTCGCTGTCGACCTTGCGGCCACGACGCACTTCCGTCACCTTTTCGGTCGGAACGAGGATTTTCTCGAACAGGTGCTCAAGCCCTTTCTGGCGAGCCTTGTTCTCGATGTCCTCGGCAACCTTCTTTTCGAAGTTCGAATATGCGTGGACGATGTACCAACGTGCCGCCATCTTCATACCACCCAATCAAACGCCGAAATTCATAACGAAGCCGAGAAGCCAGCCGATCAGCTGGTCGGCAGCGAAAAAGAACAGGGCCGCGACGACAACCATGACCAGGACCATGGCGGTCGAAATCGTCGTCTCGCGACGCGACGGCCATGTGACCTTGGAGGTCTCGGTGCGCACCTGCTTGAGGAACGTAATCGGGTTGGTTTTGGATGCCATAACTGTCCACGCAATTACGGCGCGTAAAGCTGATCTTATTCAGCCCCACGCACCGCGTGTCTGTTTTTACCCTACATAGACACCGATCTCAGCTTTCACAAGAGGAAATCGATATCCGATGAAGCCGGACTACCGGCGAACCAATATCTCTTGCCGACCATGCTGCGAAAGAACCGCGCGTATCGACTTTTGAGAAATGGCAGGGGCGGCCGGGCTCGAACCGACGACCTGCGGTTTTGGAGACCGCCGCTCTACCAACTGAGCTACACCCCTAAACCCTCTTTCGGAACCGCGCCAAAGCGCTGTCCGTCAAGGACGTGTGCGCTCTTTAAGGTGATGAGCCGACGTTGGCAAGTGGGTTTTTGCAAGAGATGCGACACTTTTATGGATGAACGGTGGAAAGCCGGATTATTCTTCCGGTTTCGCCGCCTTGTCACCGAGAGCGCATTCGCGATTTTCTCCTGTGCCGGGCGCATTTTCAAATGTGCAGCGCGTCTCCGGCGGCGTGCCACAGACCTTGGCCAGCTGCTTGAAACCGACACAGCGGCCATCCGGCCCGCGATAACCGGGCCCGCCCTTGCATCCACAGCCCCTGCAGGCCGGCCGCTCCGGGCAGCGCGCCACGGAGGGTTGCGGGAGAATCAGACTGGCGACCAGAATCGCAATGGCAACAATGAGATACCGAATCAAAGAGAGCCCCCTCTTCGAAAGAACCGACAAACGAAAAAAGGCCCCGCCGTTTCCGGCGAGGCCTCTCTTATTCTATTGATCGAAGATTATTCTACGATCGAGGCAACGATGCCGGCGCCGACGGTACGGCCGCCTTCGCGGATAGCGAAGCGCAGCTTTTCTTCCATCGCGATCGGAACGATCAGCTCAACAGCAACCGTGACGTTGTCGCCCGGCATAACCATTTCCGTGCCTTCCGGCAGCGAAACGATACCGGTCACGTCCGTCGTGCGGAAGTAGAACTGCGGACGGTAGTTCGTGAAGAACGGCGTATGACGGCCGCCTTCTTCCTTCGTCAGGATGTAGGCTTCTGCCATGAACTTCTTGTGCGGCTTGACCGAACCCGGCTTGCACAGGATCTGGCCACGCTCAACGCCGTTACGGTCAACGCCGCGCACGAGTGCACCGATGTTGTCGCCGGCCTGGCCCTGGTCGAGCAGCTTGCGGAACATTTCAACGCCGGTAACCGTCGTCTTCGAAGTGTCCTTGATGCCGACGATTTCGACTTCTTCGCCAACCTTGACGATACCGCGCTCGACGCGACCGGTCACAACCGTACCACGACCCGAGATCGAGAACACGTCTTCGATCGGCATCAGGAACGGCTGGTCGATCGGACGCTCAGGCGTCGGGATGTAGGCGTCGACCTGAGCCATCAGTTCGCGAACAGCGTCTTCGCCGATGGTCTTGTTCGAGTCTTCCAGAGCGGCCAGAGCCGAACCCTTGACGACCGGAACGTCGTCGCCCGGGAAGTCGTAGGACGACAGCAGTTCGCGAACTTCGAGTTCAACGAGCTCGAGCAGTTCTTCGTCGTCGACCTGGTCGACCTTGTTGAGGAACACGACCAGAGCCGGAACGCCAACCTGACGAGCAAGCAGGATGTGCTCGCGGGTCTGCGGCATCGGGCCGTCGGCAGCCGAGCAAACCAGGATCGCGCCGTCCATCTGTGCGGCACCGGTGATCATGTTCTTGACGTAGTCGGCGTGGCCGGGGCAGTCAACGTGCGCGTAGTGACGGTTCGGGGTCTCGTATTCGACGTGCGCCGTCGAGATGGTGATGCCACGAGCCTTTTCTTCCGGAGCAGCGTCGATCTGGTCGTACGCCTTGAACTCGCCGAAGAACTTCGTGATCGCTGCCGTCAGAGACGTCTTGCCGTGGTCGACGTGGCCGATCGTGCCGATGTTCACGTGCGGCTTGTTACGCTCAAACTTGCTCTTTGCCATTGATGCTTCCTATAATCTGTAGGGATGATAGATCCGCAGTGAACGGATTTGGTGTCGCCGTTTAAGGCTTTCACTACGAATGCGCAAGACTTAATTGCTGCGCCCTATCTAGGGTGTCCTTCACCGGGTTCCAAGCCCCGCGAAGTCACCGTTTTTGTGTTTGCTTATAAACCGGGAAACCCAAGGGTGAAGCGCCCTGCCCGCCCGTCAGCGGCTCATGACATAAAGGCCAAAATTGATGGCGATCAGCAGGATGATCGTGCCGATGAAACCGCCAAAGAAATAAAGAAGGCGGCGACCAAGCGGCTTATGGCGGTTCTTGCCGGTAAAGGCGGCAAATCCTGAAGCGCCGAGCGAAATGCCAATAATGGCGGGTAAAGACATCATGATAAAATCCTCTCCTTGGCGATAAGCACAACGGAAGACGCCCGCATGCGCGAAATCAGCCACCCCGACGGGCGGGGCCGTATGGAGAGCAACAGAAAGAAAAGATGGGAAAATCTGGAGCGGGTAGCGGGAATCGAACCCGCGTATTCAGCTTGGAAGGCTGCTGCTCTACCATTGAGCTATACCCGCGGGGTCTGGTTCGATCCATGCAACGAAATGGTGGAGGGAGTTGGATTTGAACCAACGTAGGCGTAGCCAACGGATTTACAGTCCGTCCCCTTTAACCACTCGGGCATCCCTCCAGTATTTCGTCTGGATCGAGAACCAAGCTCTTCAGATCGTTGGGCGAAACCGCCGTCTCGATCTGTGCGGCGTATATGACGGCCACTTTCGCTGCTGTCAACACGGGTTCAAACGAAAAGTTCGGAAAAAACACAGATTGATGTGTCAGGCTGATGAATGTCCCCTCCCCCTGTGGATAGAGTTCATGGCAGCCAAAGCTCTGCAAACCGGTGGCGACGGGGCTTTGCCGCGGCATCGGCTGGCGCTATAAGGCGGCATGAGCAAAAATGATCAAAACGACAAAGCCGGCCGCGACAGCCATTACGCCACCCTGCGCCGCAATGTGCGCGATGCCAAACGCGAGCGTGGCGAAATCCCGACACCGGATCCGCGCAAGCGCCCGAAGCCGGCACATGAGAACTGGAAGGCGCCGCAGCTGCAGCCCGACCAGGTGTTTCTCTATGGCCTGCACACCGTGCGCGCCGTCATCGACAATCCCGAGCGCAAGATCGTCAAGCTGACGGTCACGCAGAATGCCTTCGTGCGTCTCGATATCGGCGAGTCCCACGCCCTGCCCTTCCCGGTCGAATTTGTTTCACCGCAGGATATCGACAAACATCTCGGCCCCGACGCCATCCATCAGGGCGCGATGATCGAGACGAGACCGCTGCCGGTGCGTCGTCTGGAAGCCCTGAAGGAAAGCAATCTTCTTCTCGTGCTCGATCAGGTCACCGATCCGCACAATGTCGGCGCGATCATGCGCTCCGCCGTCGCCTTCGAGGCCGGCGCGCTGATCACCACCCAGCGCCACAGCCCGACCGAGTCCGGCGTCATGGCGAAATCCGCATCCGGCGCGCTGGAAATGATCCCCTATATCCAGATCGGCAATCTGGCAGATGCACTCGGCGAATTGCAGAAGCTCGGTTTCCAGACGATCGGCCTCGATTCGGAAGGTCCCGCCCCGCTGGAAGGCACGTTTGCCGCGGGCAAGGTCGCGCTCGTTCTCGGCTCCGAGGGCAAGGGCCTGCGCCAGAAGACGCGCGAAACCGTCGATGCCTTGGCACGTCTCGACATGCCGGGCGCCATCAAGTCGCTCAACGTCTCGAATGCGGCTGCCATTGCGCTTTATGCGGCGCGCCAGCATCTCGTCAAAGGCTGATCCAGCTTAGGACGCGGACTCATTAGCTGACGCAATCCATATCCTCGTCGCGGCAAGCTTGAGGGCGGCGAGATAGTTGTCGGCACGCCGGTCGTATCTCGTTGCAAGGCCACGCATCTGCTTGATACGGTTGAAGAACCGTTCCACAAGATTGCGCTGACGGTAGACCCAGCGGCTGAAGCTGAATGTCTGCTTTCGATTGGCCTTTGCAGGGATATTCGCCCAGCATTTACGTTGTTTGGCAAAGTTTCGAATTGCGTCGGTGTCATATGCCTTGTCGGCAAGGATCGTCGCGCCGGGCTGCAGGTCGCTCAACAGCTTCTCAGCCATCGGTGCATCGGCGGATTGGCCGGCGGTGAGTTCCAGCCGAACCGGTCTGCCATCTGCATCGACAAGAGCATGGATTTTTGTCGTTAGGCCGCCGCGAGAACGTCCCATGCAAGGATCGGCAGAGCCCCCTTTTTAGCGTTGGCACCATGCTGGTGAACGCGAACACAAGAACTGTCGATCATCACGATGTCTCCATCGTAACGCTTTGAAACGGCGTCCAGAAGACGATCCCATACGCCCGCCTTGCGCCAGCGGGAGAACCGATTGTAAAGCGTCGTGCGTGGACCATAACGCTCCGGCACATCTCGCCAGGACGAACCAGTCCTGAAACGCCACAGAATGCCGTTGATTACCCGGCGGTCGTCGACGCGTTCAATTCCACGGCTATTGGTCGGCAAGAGAGGTGCGATGACAGCCCATTCTTCGTCGCTCAATTCGTGACGGCGCATGGCAAACTCCTTTCAAGGAGATTGAATCACACACCGCCAATAAGATGAACCCCGTTTATGAGGACACTGCCTAGTTCACTCCTAGACTTACCGAATCACAAGCCAAGTTTGTGACCGGGGCATCGAAGACAACTACTGCGAACGTCGGATAAAAAGGAGAAATCAGCGTGATCGACATGGCATCCGAAACAATCCAAGCGTCTCTCTCATCATCACTACATTTATCGTTTTTCGGCCCTAGAACTTCAGACAATGCCGCCCGAACCTCCGCCTCGCGAAGCGGGCCGCCGGGCTGACCTTGCATGAATATAGAAGCGACATTTCTGTTATTTTGTGATTGGTTGCATGAAACAGATAATTTGGCTCCAACCATTTCGAATGCAGAAAGAGCACTCGGACGCGAGAGCATGATTGTCGAGACGCAACCAGCCTCGGACGAAACTTTGATCGCCCCGTAAGCCCCAAGCCATTGCGCCAAGCCAGCCTGATCGGCCCAAGGCGGCGGATCATCCTTCAGCCGTTGCAAGAAGCTTTCGAACTGAGACACCTCATGCGTTTTACGTAAAGTCTCAGATTGATGCGCTTCAGTCGGCAACCCTACAAATAAGAAGGACACCAAGAGTAACGCGACCACTTTAAGCGATCTACATTTCATCCTATAAAATGCCCCTTTTAACTTCATTGATCACTCGCCGTCGATTTTTCCGTAAACAAAACCAACAAATTTCGTAAATAAAAAAATAAATAAAAAATAAAATAAAACACTTAAAATTGAAAATTTCACTGAATTAAAATAACTTATCGAAGCTGATAAAAACACAATCAATAAAATTATTTTAGCAAACAACAACATCATAAAAAATAATCACTAAGTCCATAAGTTTTATCTTTTATAGATTCCTGAATATCCCTCCTATCTTTGCTCGTCATCTGCCCCCTATCAATTCTTAACTCCACCTCCTTCATCATTGCCCCGTATTGAGACGTCGCCACCATTATGCCGACCGTTAGAAATATCCCCGGCGGAGAAAAACTTCCAATCCTGCCTGCATTACGCAAATCTTTTGTTTGATTATAGATTTTCTTTACAATTTCATCTGTTCTTTTAGGCATCAATATCTTACCTGCCGTCGCGGTAGCCCCAGCCCCAGCAGGCACACCCTTAGTAAGTATGTTGGCAATAACCCTAATGACCCCCCAGAGAATCGCATTCTCTTTCAAATCTTTATTACTTACGCTGGTCTGATACCAAGCAGGCTGAACCATCATATGCGATATCTGGGTTCTGACCTCCAGAACAAATGCCGGACGGTTTAACTTGTCGTTTGCATTTAGAAAAAACGTATTATGCGTATACTGAAGAACCGCTTGTCTTTCACGATCTCCCAGCCTGTAATAAGTTGCGACGCCGACCAGCGATTGCAATGCATCGCGTTCCCTACCCTTAAAGCTATCATGACTTATTCCCAACGATGAAGCTAATGAAATTGCCGCCTCCAATAGCTCTGCATTACCCAAATCTTGGGTTTCCACTAGAAACTTATCAAGCTCCTCTTTAGCCGTAGGGGATGCCTCGTGAGTATCAGTCATTTCAAAACTCCGTTAGTTTATGTCTATACGTCCAGCCTTGAGCTTGATCGACTCACTGAACTCCACATCCAAAGCGACACCGGATATTTTAACCTTCCCATCAGAGGTCATTTCAATTACGCACTTGCCGCATTCAAAGCGTATTCGATCTTCAGCATTTAAGATCTTGGTCGACCCAACCTGCTCCAAAGACCTATTTTCGACGAAAAGGTGCATATCCGCGGAAGTTGACAACGTAATTCCCGACACAAAGCTGCCACCAAACATACCCGCTGACGTCATCGCAATGCCGGCAGTACCACTCAGAAGCATACCCGCGTCCGCACCGATTGTTACATTGCCGGACCCGGCCTCACTTCCAAGTATAGCCCTAAACTCATCAAGACCCTTACTGTAAAATCTATCAGTATGACTTATTGCTCCTGAAATTATCGCATTTGAATAATTCACATGTCCCGAAAAAATAGAAAAATCGCCATTAACATACCGAGTTTCATCTTTTTCTACTTGGTGCGTCTCAGACCCTCTAATAACCGTCGTCCTATTGCGCCCTATGAATGAATCGTCATCATTCTCGATCTCTCGGACAATATCTTTTTCAGCGTGCACATATATTGTTTCGCGTCCAGAATCATCCTCAAATGTTAGCTCGTTAAACCCGAAACCTTTGTGGCTGTTCGTGCGAAAAACGCTCTTCGTCTTGTTCGCCGGCAGATCATACGGCACTTTCTGCATCGCATTCGGCACCACGCCCGTCACAAGCGGCCGATCCGGATCCCCATCGACATAGGCAATCATCACCTCCATGCCGATGCGCGGGATAACCTGGCCACCCCATGTGGAGCCGGCCCAGTTCTGCGCCACGCGCACCCAGCAGGTGTCCGATCCGTCCTTCTTGGCCTTCCGGTCCCATGGGAACCACACTTTGATGCGGCCATACTGGTCGGGATGGATCTCCTCGCCTTCAGGGCCGGCCACGATCGCCACCTGCGTGCCTTCGATGCGCGGACGTTTCGTTTCCCGGTGGGGCGTCATCGGCACGCGCGAGGGCACGGCTTCGAACTCGTTGCGATATTCCGGTTCGTTGCTGTTGGTCTCATAGGAGCGGTCGACCACCGTCTGGATCGACTTGATGATCACATGTTCTTCATAGGCATGATCCGGATGCGCGACTTCATATGGCGTGAACCGACGGCCAGTCTCGATGATGCGGCTGGTGGAGGCGCCGAAGACGCGGTCGTGGTCGGCTTCCGATGCCTGGGCGCGCAGTTTTTGCGCACGTTCTGCTTCAGCAACGGATGAGATGCGGGCCGGATATTCGTAAAGCTCGCGCTTGGTCGCGTCCGGCATCTGCACCAGCGATGGCGTCATCGTGCCCGGCACCATGCGCGGGGTCTCGAAATTCCAGTCGGCGCCGGCGCGCTGGCCCGGTACGTAGGAAAAACGGCGGGCCCATTCGTTGATATGGTTGCGGTCGGACGAACCTTGCGCCAGGCGCACTCTCTTTTCTCCCTGTGCCGAGGCTGACGGGCCAAGCCAGCCATTGGCGGTATCGGCCACATGCAGCTTGTGCTTGCCGTCCTCGTGGCTGAACCAGTAGAACAGGCCATCCTCTTCAAAACGACGGCAGAGATAGTCAAAATCTCGCTCGTTGAACGGGACCGAATAGTGTTGTTTGGGCGGAGATGTGATGACGCCAGACGTATCCGGTGCCGGAATGCCGTGCTCGGAAAACAGGATTTCGGCGATCTCGATCGAGGTCTTGTCCATCCAGATGCGGCAGTCGGAACGGCGGGTCAGCAGCCACATCTGCGGGCGCAGAACCATGGCGTAGGAGCGCAGGCCGCGGGTGATCGGCGGGCCTTCGTTGAGTTCGGTAACGAGACCATTGAACGGGCGGCGGATGGCCGGGATATCTTCGCCGTCACCCTGCTGCACTTCCACCGAGACATCGAGCAGGCGGCCGATCAGGTCTTCCGGCTTGATCTGCTCCTTCTTGGTGCGGGCGACGAGATGGATCTCGAACAGGGAGGAAATGCCTTCCTGGATTGTCACGCGTTCGGGCAGAAGCTGGTCTTCTCCCAGCGGCGAATTGATCTTCAGGATACGGCTCGCCTGGATAAAATCGGCGGCGGAAGATGCGTTGTCCATGAGTTGCCCCGGCAATTCCCAAAAGTAAAACACCTGCCGGATCGTCGGCAGCGCAAAATGCAAAATCTTCTGTGCGGGGAAAAATATGGCGCCAAGGCGGCAAATCAACCTTAAATGGGCGGTATCTTGAGATAGGGTGTTTTTACGGGAATTTTAGAATTTCGGCATGAAAAGGCTCTATCGCCGCCCCTTTGGCCGGGTCGCCAGCACGTTGCGGATCGAAAAGCTGGAATGGATGCGCAGCACGCCGGGAAGCGCCGAGAGTATCTCCTTGTGTATCCGCTCGAATTCCAGTGCGCTTTCCACCTCCACTCTCAGGAGATAATCGGAATCGCCGGTCATGAGAAAACATTCGCGGATTTCCGGGTGTTTTCTAATCGCCGCCTCGAAGCGGTTGAGATGATCCTCGGTCTGGCGCTCCAAAGTGATGTTGATGATGACCGCGATCGTGTTGCCGCCCGCACTTTCGATCAGCGCCGTATAACCCTTGATCACGCCTGCCTTTTCCAGAAGGTTGATGCGCCGCAGGCAGGCGGATGGCGACAAGCCCACTTCGGCTGCGATCTTGGCATTGCTCATGCGGGCGTTCAGCCGCAGCAGGCGGATGATATCGCGGTCGGTGGCGTCTATGGCAGACATGCTGATTGTTCCAAAATTTCGATGATCATTCCGAAAAACATGTTCATCCGCAATGATCAAGCAATAATCGGCGGGATATTGCGTGATCGTTTCAATAAGCTGCTTTCATAAGTCAATAATGACGGGAACGGATGATGCAGAGTGGTTCCAAGCGTTTTCAGACGCAGCGGCTGCGAGGCGGACTCGGCCAAAGCTGTGTTTTGCAGTATCGTGGTCTTTCCGGCATGAACCATTGAGGACCGCATGAAAGTCTCCATTCTCGGCGCCGGCATTATCGGCGTGACATCCGCCTATCAGCTCGCCAAGGCCGGACATGAGGTGACGGTGATCGACCGCCAGCCGGGTCCGGCGCTGGAAACCAGCTTTGCCAATGCCGGCGAGGTGTCGTTCGGGTATTGCTCGCCATGGGCAGCGCCCGGCATTCCGCACAAGGCGATGAAGTGGCTGTTCATGAAGCACGCCCCCCTCATCCTGCGTCCGAAAATGGATGCGGCGATGCTGTCGTGGATGCTGAAAATGCTGATGAACTGCACGTCGGACCGTTACGCGATCAACAAGAGCCGCATGCTGCGGCTGGCCGATTACGCCCGCATCACGCTGGCGGATGTGCGTGAAGAGACCGGCATTGCCTATGACGAGCGCATGCAGGGCACGCTGCAGCTGTTCCGCACACAGGAACAGCTGGATGCATCCGCCAAGGATGTGAAGGCACTGGCTGCAGACGGCGTGCCGTATGAGGTGCTGGACCGTGACGGCTGTGTGCGGGTGGAGCCTGCGCTTTCGCATGTGCGCCACAAGATCGTCGGCGGGCTTTTGACGCCGAAGGACGAAACCGGCGACTGCTTCAAGTTCACCAATGCGCTGGCGGCCAAGGCCGAGACGCTGGGCGTGAAATTCCTCTGGGGCCACACGATCAAGGCGGTCGATATTTCCGGCGGCGCGGTGTCGGGTGTTCACACCGACAAGGGCGACATCAAGTCGGATGCCGTCGTGGTAGCGCTTGGCAGCTATTCGCCGCTGCTGGTCAAGTCTTTCGGCATCAACCTGCCGGTCTATCCGGTCAAGGGGTATTCGCTGACCATTCCGATCACCGATCCGAGCCGCGCGCCGGAATCCACCGTGATGGACGAGACCTACAAGATCGCCATTACGCGGCTGGGCGACCGTATCCGCGTCGGCGGCATGGCGGAGATTTCCGGTTATACCAACGATCTGGGTCTTGCCCGCCGCCGCACGCTGGAACATTCGGTGATGGACCTGTTTCCAGGCGGCGAGGCCGGCAAGGGCGAGTTCTGGTCGGGCCTGCGCCCGATGACGCCGGATGGTACGCCGATCATCGGCGGCACGCACATCAAGGGCCTTTACCTCAATACCGGCCACGGCACGCTGGGCTGGACCATGAGCACCGGTTCGGCACGCGTCATCGCCGACCTCGTCAGCGGCCGCGCACCGGAAATCGATGCGAGCGACCTTTCCGTCAGCCGCTACGCCTGAATGTTTCCGTTGGCGGCGCAAACCGCGCCGCCTGCCCGCGCCGCTCAGGCAAAGGGATCATAACCCGGCTTTTTGTAGATCAGATCCGGCTTGCCGGCGATCTCCGGCACATAAACCTTTTCTGTCCACTCCGCCGGATCGACATCCTCGATCGCCACCGAAATCGACTTTTCCGTCGAGCCGATCACCGTCATCAGCGCTTTCTGGATCTCTACCGCCAGCGCCTGTTTCTGCTCTTCCGTCTTGCCGGCAAACATTTTTACGATCACATGCGGCATGGGTGCTCCTTTGTCGCCTCGTCGGGCCGTTTCGATTGATGCCCGGATGTGAGTGAATTACAACATTGCCAGACAACGGCAATTTGGAAATTCAAGCCGGCGTGTCCGGCAAGGCAGAGGCATATGGACAGGACGGCAGCACCGTCGACCGGACGAACGCGCAAAAACGATCCGGAAAAAACCCGGGAAGACATTCTCGCCGTGGCCACCGCGGAGTTCGCACAATTCGGGCTGGCGGGCGCCCGTGTGGATGCGATCGCGGAGAAAACAAAAACCTCCAAACGGATGATCTATTATTATTTCGGGGGCAAGGAAGAGCTGTATCTGGCTGTGCTGGAACGCGCCTATCGCCGCACCCGTTCGCGCGAGGACGATCTTCAGCTTGCCGCCATGCAGCCGGCAGACGCCTTGCGGGAGCTCATCTACAGCACTTTCGATCATGACGAGCAGAACCCCGATTTCATCCGCATCGTCAGCAGCGAAAACATCAACAACGCCGTGCATATGAAGCGCTCGGCCGAGCTGCGCGATCTGAACATATCCGTCATCCGCGTTCTCGAGGATATTCTCTGTCGTGGTTATGACGAGGGTGTCTTCTGTCGCAGGATCGATCCGCTGGACCTGCATATGATGATCAGTGCACTCTGTTTTTTCCGCGTTTCCAATCGCCATACGTTCGGCGCACTGTTTCATTGCGACCTTTCAGAGCCGCAGACCTACATGCGACACCGCAGCATGGCGGCGGATACCATTCTCGCCTATCTCACAACCAACTGACGGCGCCTCATGCCGACGGGAATGGAACCGCGGGCGAAAAGCCGCGTTGCCATTTCAGGACAATGTTCGAGAGGCTGCGGGCAGGCAAACGGAAGGAATGCCGGGCAGGCCGAGATGGAGATGCACGATGTCATTCGCGTCCAACGATATCATCGACAGCAATGACCTGTCGTTTCTGCACGAGGTCCTGTCAGAGGTCTGTCGCGAGCGGGAGATCGCGCCGGACAGCGATGCCGCAAAGGCTGTCGCCGACCAGTTGATCAACTGGTTCCTGTTCGGTATCCGCGAAAAGGAAGAACTCAAATCGATGCTGGATCCGATGATAGACCCGGCAGCTGCGACGGGGACTTGAACATCTTCCGTCACTCCTACCCTACCCACCCGATCCATTCGAGGGATTGGCGTTATCCGGCACATCGTCCGGCTTGATCACCCGCGTATTGCCGGTCTCGGGAGCCGGCGCGACAATACCCCTGTCGCCGGCTTCAGGCGCCTTCAGCACACCTTTGCAGTCATCGAGCTTCCGCGACAGGTTTTCGCCTTCCTTGGGCACACGGTCGCTTTTCTGCGACGGATCGGCGGGCGCCGCGCAATCCTGGTTATTGACCGAGGGCGAAGTCTGGGTCTGGGCAAGCGCCAGCTCCGGCACCAAGACAACGATGGCCATCGCGCCGGCGGCAAAGACCCATTTTTTCAGGTTTCTGGTCATGATCGACCTCCTTTGCTGCTTTTCCAACAGGTGGCGGCTTTATCGGTTCCATCACAACGCATGGCCTCACCGCCGTAACCCTTGCTTGCCGGCAGTCGCGTAGACTGTAAGATGCAGATTGATCCGGCGCACACGCTCGAAGACAGACAGGCAGGTTCCCATGACAGCGGATGTGATCGTTCTCGGCGCTGGCATTATCGGCGTTTCGACCGCCATCCATCTGGCGCGGCGCGGCAAGTCGGTTGTGCTGGTGGATCGCCGTGGTGCCGGCGAGGAAACCTCCTATGGCAATGCCGGGCTGATCCAGCGCGAAGGCGTGGTGCCCTATGGTTTTCCGCAGCAGATCGGCATGCTGCTGCGATATGCGCTGAACACCAGAGTCGATGCCTTTTACCATGCCCGGGCCATGCCGAAGGCTGCACCCTTCCTGTTGCGCTACTGGTGGCATTCCAATGCGGCCCGCCACGCGATGATCACAAGATCATACGCGCCACTGATCGAGCATTCGATCTCTGAACATGGTGATCTGATTGAAGCGGCCGGGGCAAGCCATCTCATCCGCAAGGATGGTTGGATGGAGGTGTTTCGTTCACAAGCCGCACTGGATGCCGAACTTGCGGCCGCCCGGAAAAAGCAGGCTGAATACGGTCTTGCCTTCGACGCGCTGGACAATGCGGAACTGGCCCGGCGGGAACCGAGCCTGAGCAGCGACTTCGCGGGCGGCCTGACATGGCGCGATCCATGGTCAGTGCTTGATCCGCTGGCACTGACGCAAGCCTACGTGGCGCTGTTCGAGAAACTGGGCGGCCGTTTCGTGCAGGGCGACGCGAAGACGCTGACACCCGTTTCCAATGGCTGGCAGGTTTCCAGCAAGGATGGCCCGGTGCAGGGCGAGGACGTGGTGGTCGCGCTCGGGCCATGGTCGGACACCGTCACCGTGCCGCTCGGCTACCGGTATCTCGTCGGCGTCAAGCGCGGTTACCACATGCATTACGGGGCAAGGTACGGCGCAAAACTCAACAACTGGCTGATGGATGCCGAGCGTGGTTACCTGCTGGCGCCGATGGACCAAGGAATACGGCTGACGACGGGCGCCGAATTTGCATTGCGCGACGCACCGAAAACACCGGTACAGCTCGCCCGGGCCGAAGCGATTGCGCGAAAAGTCTTTCCTTTGGGAGAACGGCTCGACAAGGAACCGTGGATGGGGGCACGCCCCTGTACGCCGGACATGATGCCGGTGATCGGCAAGGCGCCGCGCCATCGCGGCCTGTGGTTCGCCTTCGGCCATGCGCATCACGGCCTGACACTCGGGCCGATAACCGGCCGGGTGCTGGCGGAAACGATGACCGGAGAACAACCGGTCATCGACATTTCAGCCTATAGGCCCGAACGGTTTCGGGCCTAGCGGTTCACATGGAAGCGGGGAACTTGCCTTCGAAATAATAGCTGGCCTGAGCGCGCACGACGGCCTTGAACTGCGAGACGAGAACCTCGCCTTCCTTTTCCGAAACCATGAGGGCCAGACGCAGGGTTGCCGACGCCATATGGAACATCAGAAACAGGGTGCGGCGATAGGCATCGCGCATCTGCTCGGGAATGAACTGCTCCGTGGCGTCGTAGAAATTGTCCGACTGGTAGCGGGTTTCCTCGATATCGCGATCGGCCAGGTTCTTGTCAGCCTGGATCGCGTTCAAAAGATCCTGCGTCGAAGGGTTCTGGCGCAAATTGTTGTAATAGACGTCGAACATCGTGTCGGTGGCATCCAACGCGTCGTCCGCCGACGAGATATTGCTGATCGACTTGCTGATGATCAAACGCGTCTGCTCGACATAGCGATCGTAAAGCATCGCAATAATCGCCGACTTGTTCGGGAAGTATTGATAGACAGACGCGATCGGACCGCCGGAAAGGGCGGCGATTTCCTTCATGGTGACGGCATCGATGCCCTTTTCACCAATCAGATGCATCGAAACCTTCAGGATTTCGTCGATCCGGTCACGGCTTCTTCCCTGTTTGGGAACGCGACGGAGCGACGACGAACTTCCACTGTCATGACCGAGACCTGGCATAATATTCCTCAAACCGTTATTCGACGTAGCGGAGGCGTTGTTCCCAGAACAGACGCGGTACCCGGATACGCATTCCTAAACCTGACTACTGTACGGAAGTGCGCCACGAACGGATCACCTCCTCCTTGTTTTATTTTCCACCAGGCGGGAGAGACCGCATGGTGTCTATTTATGACCGGCTTGCGCAACAGCCCGAACCGGCTGTCTCACAAACCTCGTTTCGGAGGGTGATCCGACACCTTTCCTCCACCTGCCCAAGAACAGACGAGCAGCTGTTGGAAACAGTTTCACCAATCCGACAGATTATCGAAAACCCACCACTCTAAAGCTCCGCAGAACAACTGCTTCACTTCCCGAAGCGACGGACCTCAAAAATCCGACAACAAATTGGAAATGTGCAAACGCAAGGATTTTCGATGACCTGCAAATCAACGCCAGACAAATCATTAGTGCCGCATGTAGTTCCCCGGAGTATTCGACCTCGGAAACATTAACTGCACCGTGAAATTGTACCGCCACCTCAACCAATAAATGCAACCACTTCCTTTATGAGGAATATGTACTTCATCGAACAAAACGGTTCAATGACAACATAAGAATATACATCGATTAACATTATTTTTACGCTGAAAAGACCCTCATCGCGCGCAAGCCGGCTAATCTTGCCACCAGTGGACGGTGAAAATGACAACGCGGTGCCTTAGCACCTCACCCAATTCGCGCGAATCGCCCTTTAGCCGTTTTGCACATATGCAAAAAGCCGCGGATTGCTCCGCGGCTTTCAAAAAAATCTGGTTTTATGGACCGGCTTTACAGCCAGACGGATCAGGCGGCCGGAGCGCGAAGCTCGGGTGCCGATGCCGGCGGAAACTCATCGAGGCCAAGAAGGAAGTTGATCTGCGGACGTGCCTTGACCAGATCGTCAATCGTGTAATCGGCCAGGACGTCGAAAAAGGCATTGAGCGCCTTGCGAAGCGCGGCATTGAGGCCGCAGCTGTCAACCAGCGGACATTCGGCAACGCCATCCTCGAAGCACTCTGCCATGGCAAAGCTGTCTTCGGTGACCTTGACGACATCGAACAGGGTGATCTTGGCAGCGTCACGACCAAGCTTGACGCCACCATTGCGTCCACGCACCGTCTGCACCAGACCGGCCTTGGTCAAAGGCTGCAGGATCTTGAACAGAAACAGCTCGGACACGCCATAAGCTTTGGCGATCTCGGGAATGCGGCTCAAGTGGCCTTCGTTTGCAGCGCAATACATCAGCATGCGGACGGCATAATTGGTCTGTTTGGTCAGGCGCATCTTCGTCTCCAGAGACTCTTGAAGTCCTATATAGGGGTTTTGCTAGTTTTGAACAATTCCAAAAAACAAAATTGTCGTTGGGCGGACAGGAATGTGTCGGCGCGATGAACACGCACCACAGCGTGCCATCTTTTTTGATGACCACCGTACTCCAGTTTTTTCTTATATGCCCGAAAACCCCTGTACCACAAGCCCGACCTGTCGCGTCTTTTGGACGCGCCGCCTACAATTGTCCATCAGGTGGCGGAAAACAGCCAGAATGCGAAGGCCAGCAAACCACCGGCTGCAGCGAAGGCAAACCCGATCCTGCCAAGCTGTGCGCGGCGTGCGCGCTTGGCATCCCACTCATAAACCATGACGCAGAACTCCCCCACTCGGTACTCGGTCGCTAAATTAGTCCGATGTCCTGTCAGGTCAATGTGTCAAAGCCGTACATTGTCACTAATCCTTAACAGTCCCCTCAAGCTGCTGGGCATAATCCCGAATATATTGCTGGCGGGCCGGCGTTCCCGGATGAGTCGACAGCATGCTGGTCTCGTTTCGATCGCCGAGTTTCTCTTCGAGTATGGCGAAGAAACGCGCCAATGCTGCCGGTTCGTAACCAGCGGCCTTCATCAGCTCGACGGAACGGCGATCGGCCTCTTCTTCCGCGCCGCGGGAATAGGACAGCGCCACCAGCGTACCACCCTGCGCAAGAATATCCTCGACGCCTGAGCCGACGTCACCCGCGATCAGCATGACAAGCGCCGCAAAACCGGCGACGCGATAGATCTGCCGCAGGCTGTGCTCACCCTCCACATGGGCGATCTCGTGGCCGAGGACGCCGAGCACCATCTGGCGGTCGCCCTTGGACAGTTCGACAAGATCATCGGTCAGAACCAGGGTGCCATTCGGCAGCGCAAAGGCATTCGGCCCCATCAGCCGGGCGTTGCGGAACAGCAATGTATAGGCAGGCTCTCCCCCCCTGGCATTTTTGGCCAGCGCCGCGAATTCGGCACGGATGGCGTTCTGGTCCGCTTCCGGCAGTTCGCTTGGGCGCAGAAGGGTCTTTTCAAGCGATGCAAGCGTGCTTGCGCCGATCATGTCCGGCACGACCGGCGGCGTTACCAGCACAGCCACCTCCACCATGACCGGCAGGGCATACCGATAGATCCCGACCGCCAGAAGAATGACGGCAAGCGTGAAAGCGATCAGGCGGGGATGAAACTGCTCAAGACGATGGACAAAACCGCTGCGTTTTCCGCCATGGCGGGTGGCGAGCGCATCGATCGCATCGTTGTCGCGGGTCTCGAAGACCGAACCGTCTATAAATGTCAGGCGCCGCGGGATCGAACCGACCCGCGGCGTGATGTCGATCTCCTCGCGACGGCCGGAAGCCAGCGTGGCGCCGTCGCAGACGGCGGCCAGCTGGCCCTGCTGTTCACGAAGATCCGCGGCGACCGCGCGGCTGGAATGAGCAGGGTGCCATTCGCCGCGCGCGATCACTGTGCCGTCAGAAACCAAAGTCGAACCCTTCCAGATCAAGATATTCGGCACTGACCGCAGAGCCGCTTGCTTCCATCGAAGACAATACCTCACCCAGATCGCCGACAACAATGACGCCGGTGTGAATGGCCATGAAGCGGGCCATGCGCACGGCTGCCCAGGGACGCATCAGGCTGAGCGTCAGAACCGTGACGATGACGTTGGAAATGGCGATCCAGGCATACTGGAAACGCGGCGCATCGCTGACCAGCTGATGCTTGGCATCCAGCGTGGTGGCGGAAAACACGACATTGCGCACGCCGATACGATAAAGCAGACCGGCAAGACCATAGGCAACGAAGACGAACAGGATGCCCCAATGGAATGCGCTGAAGCTCGCGGCGAAAGCATCCATGTCCTCAGCAAGATCAGGATTGGACATGGCCTGCGTTGCGGAAGCAGCGGCAAAACCGATACCGACGATCAGAATGGTGCCGACAACGATCAGCGCCGCCGGCAGGATCCAGACGCCATAAAGCGACTTGATCTTCGGATCGGTCACAAACGGGCGGTCACCGTAATGCAGGTTGTTGAAAACATAACGCCAGACCCAGCGGCTGGCGAGCGGCGCCAGAATGCCGAAGGAGATCGAGGCCACCATGCTGCCGAGCAGGACCGAAACGAAGGCACCACCGGTCGAGCCTGTGAAATCGAAACGCACATTGCGATAACTGGTGACGCGAGCACTGAAGCGCAGGCTGCGCTGGATCAGCCACGGCAGTGCGACAAGGATGATGAGAAACACCACAAGGCCGAAGGGCGGGAAGATCGTCGTCAGGATATTGGTGACGATAAAGAAACCGACGACGATCAGGCGGCCGATGAAGATCTGCTTGCCGGTGGCATGATATTCGAAGGCGCGATCGGCAATAACGGTATTGCCGTAAAAGTAACGGTTGCGGCGCACCTTGGCCCATGCCGAATAGATGCCGAGTGTTATGATCGTCAGCAGAACGTTGACGATCCAGATGCCGAAATATTCGCGGGCATTGCCCGAAAAGGACGCACGTTCCAGCTTGCCGGACGCCTGTGGCGCCGAGTCAGAAAAAGACATGTATTTCCCCAATCCTTCAAATGCCGCGAAAAACGGCAGCCCTCTGATCGGGTGCGGCAAATAGCGCAAGAAAAATACATTTCAATCACATCTTACTGAAAGGGGAGTTTTACCCTCCACTTATCAACAGGCGACCATCTCTCTCACGACGCCAAAGGGCGGCTCGCGCCGCCCCTGTAAGCATTTGTATCCTAAGGTTATTTCCTGCCGTCACTTCATGACCGGCATGACGAATTCAGCACCATCCTTGATGCCTGACGGCCAGCGTGCGGTGATCGTCTTGGTCTTGGTCCAGAACTTGATCGAATCGGTGCCGTGCTGGTTGAGATCGCCGAAGGAGGATGCCTTCCAGCCGCCGAAGGAATGATAGGCGAGCGGAACCGGGATCGGCACGTTGATGCCGATCATGCCGATATTGATGCGGGAGGCGAAATCGCGGGCCGCATCACCGTCGCGCGTGAAGATGGCGACGCCATTGCCATATTCATGCTTCATCGGCAGATCGATCGCCTCTTCATAATTGGCGGCGCGCACGACCGAGAGAACCGGCCCAAAGATCTCTTGTTTGTAGATGTCCATGTCCGGCGTGACGTTGTCGAACAGCGTGCCGCCGACAAAATAACCATTCTCATAACCCTGCAGCTTGAAGCCACGGCCATCGACGACGAGTTTTGCGCCCTCTTCCACGCCGCGATCGATCAGGCTTTCGATGCGCGCCTTGGCTTCCCTGGTGACGACCGGGCCCATATCGGCCTTGTCGTCGGTATAGGGGCCGACCCGCAGTGCCTCGATTTTTGGCGTGAGCTTCTCGACGAGACGGTTTGCGGTTTCCTCGCCCACCGGTACGGCCACCGACACCGCCATGCAGCGCTCGCCGGCAGAACCATAACCTGCCCCCATCAGCGCGTTGACGGCCTGATCGAGATCAGCGTCCGGCATGATGATCATGTGGTTCTTGGCGCCGCCGAAGCACTGGGCGCGTTTGCCGTTTGCAGCCGCCGTGCCATAGACATAACGGGCGATCGGCGTGGAGCCGACGAAAGAAACCGCGCCGATATCTGGATCGGTCAAAAGTGCATCGACGGCTTCCTTGTCGCCGTTGACGACATTGAGAATGCCGGCCGGCAGGCCTGCCTCGATCATCAGTTCGGCCAGACGCAGCGGCAGCGATGGGTCGCGTTCCGATGGTTTCAGGATAAAGGCGTTGCCGCATGCGATGGCCGGCGCAAACATCCACATCGGGATCATGCCCGGGAAGTTGAACGGCGTGATGCCGGCGCCGATGCCGACAGGCTGGCGGATCGAATACATGTCGATGGCAGGGCCGGCACCTTCGGTAAACTCACCCTTCGACAGGTGCGGAATGCCGATCACGAATTCGCAGACTTCGAGGCCACGGACAATATCGCCCTTCGAATCCTCGACCGTCTTGCCATGCTCCTTGGACAGCATGGTGGCCAGTTCATCCATATGCTGGTTGAGCAGTTCGACGAACTTGATGAACACGCGGGCACGGCGCTGAGGATTGGTGGCCGCCCACTTTGGCTGCGCTTGCCTGGCGTTTTCGATGGCGACGCGAACATCTGCCACGCTTGCCAACGCCACCTTGGCCTGAACCTCGCCGGTCGCGGGGTTAAAGACGTCGGCCGTGCGGCCGCTGGTCCCGGCAAAATGCTTTCCGCCGATGAAATGTCCGAGAGTGTCCATTCTGTCCTCCATCTGATTGACAGCAGGATGACATTCACATTTGCACAGCGCAACGCTGGAATTTACGCATCCGTTGTGCAAAATTGGACATCACTTGCGAACCTGAGGCGTTTCGATGAACTGGGATGATGTCCGCATGTTTCTGGCCGTGGCGCGCACAGGGCAGATCCTCGCTGCCTCGCGACGGCTCGGCATCAATCACGCAACGCTCGGGCGCCGGATCACCGCGCTGGAGACCGACATGAAGGCACAGCTGCTGATCCGCCGCACCACCGGCTGCGAACTGACGCCGGAGGGCCACACGCTTTATGCCAGCGCCGAACGGATGGAGGCGGAAATGCTGGGCATGCAGGCAGTGACCGGTTCCGGCGATGCGGCAATCGCCGGCACGGTGCGCATCGGCGCACCCGATGGCCTTGGCGTATCGGTTCTTGCGCCGCGCCTGGGAGAACTGACGATCCGGCACCCGCAACTGAAACTGCAGCTGGTGCCGGTGCCGCGTTCCTTTTCGCTGTCGCAGCGCGAAGCGGATATCGCCATCACGATCGAGAGGCCACAGCAGGGGCGGCTGATATCGGCCAAGCTCACCGATTATACGCTCGGGCTTTATGCTTCGCGTGATTATCTGGACAGGCACGGCCGCCCGCAAGCGGTCGAGCAACTGCGCGCCCATGCGCGCATCGGTTATGTGGAGGACCTGATCTTCTCGCCATCGCTCAATTTTACCGGCGAAGTGATGCGCGACTGGGATGCCGGTTTCGAAATCTCCAGCGCGATCGGACAGGTGGAGGCCGTTCGCGCCGGTGCCGGCATTGCGATCCTGCATGACTATATTGCGCGCGATGACGATGCGCTCGAGCGGATCTTACCTGCCATCTGCATTCGCCGGTCCTACTGGACGACCTACCACGAGAGCATGCGCGACCTCCCGCGCATCCGTACCGTCATCGCCTTTCTACAGGAAATCGCAGGCCGCAGCCTTGACGGTTGAAAGGCAAAGTCTGCCTGCTTCCAGTTTACGAGTATCTAAAAACGGATAAATTTGGCATCCCGCAAACCGGCATCGCCTCAGCAGCCGCTGATGCGGCTGCTTCTATAAAGACCGTCGCGATCAATCGCGACGGAGTTCAAGCTCCGGATGTCCGTGCCCCAGCCGATGCGCCATCAGCATGGCGGTGAGCTGCACCAGATTTCGCGCGCCCATCCGGTCTTTCATCCGCTCGAGACGATGCTCGACGGTGCGCGGCGACACGTTGATCTCGGCGGCTATTTCCTTGGCGGTCGCCCCTTCGACCAGCAACTGAACGATCGACTCGTCCGTCAGGTCGAGTTCGGCAGTCTTTTGCGGCGCAACGAACATGAAGCGCCCCATGGTGCAGGTGATCACCCATTCCGGGCGGACGGCATTTTTCTGGGCCAGCATGATACGGTCGTAACCGACGCTGAGGCCGAAAACCTTCGTCTTTACGGTTTCGATCACCGGCTGTTGCGTCTTGATGACCTCCTGCATGCGCGGCACCACCGCGTGCTCCATGAACTGGCGATCCGTGACATTGCCGAGCGGACCATCAGGCAGAAGCTTAGCCATGTCGAGAAGGCGAGAGGCAAAACCATAGGTCCGAATAGCCCGCATCTGCCATTGCCATGGATCGCCCTCATCGATGCGAATGAGCGTCAAACGCATGCGAGCGGAAAGAAGATCCACAACGCCACGATAGATATCGATAGCATCGGCAGGACGATTGGCATCAGATGCGAGCCAGGCATCAAGCAGCTTGCGGCTCACTACTGCAAAAGGTGTCTCTTTAGGCATAATGTAAGATGTAGTACCCAGCTATAAACTGGGGTCATACCACCCGAATATCTGCTCCCGCACAAGGAGAAAATTCGTTTAAACGCAACTACTTATTTAGTTTTCCCGCATTTTTACCCCGATAGCGGGAAAACGACAACCGTCGGATGCTAAAATCCCAAAATGGTGCATCCTAGTATCAAAATGAATATAAATTATTCACAACGACATGCCGCGAGAACAGTTCAAATAACACCTTTTTCGCCATAGCAAACCCGTCCACGCCACAGTTTTGCCTTAAATAAAGATGGCGATCAACACTAAAATTGCAGCTCTAAATGCGTCGTAATACCATCAGATCACATGGATCGGCGGCACGTCTCTGCATGTGTCGAAAGCAACCGGTTAAAATCCTGACCTATTGATGGGCCGAGCCCGACTGCCCGAGAGCGGCAGAATCTCCCTGCTGGGGACGAAAAACAACAACCGGCGGATTTTTTTCGCGATGACCGCCGGTTGCGGGTTTTACTATTCACTTACTCAGGGACGCGGCGCATCGAGTGCCATGTTCAGCGCAAGCACGTTGACGACAGGTTCGCCAAGAAAGCCCAGCTGGCGCCCCTCGACATGGGCGTCAACGAGCGCCCTGACCGAGGCTTCATCCATGTTGCGGAAACGCGCCACGCGGCCCACCTGAAACAGCGCCGCTTCCGGCGAGATATGCGGATCAAGCCCGCTGCCCGAAGCCGTGACGAGATCGATCGGCACCTCGGCATTCGGATTAGACGCCTTGGCCGCCTCGTAATCCGTCTTCACGCGGTCGATCAGTTTCTGGCTGGTCGGGCCCAGATTGGAGCCTGACGACGAGGCAGCGTTGTAACCATCACCCGCGGCCGATGGGCGGCCATGGAAATACTGCTCACCGGCGAAGGCCTGGCCGATCAGTTTCGAGCCGATAATCTGACCATCCTTCTCGATCAGGCTGCCATTGGCCTGCGCGGGAAAAATGGCCTGCGCGATGCCGGTCATGGCAAAGGGATAGATGAGGCCGGTGATGGCGGTTGTGGCAAGGATCATCACCAGTGCCGGACGGATTTGCTTCAACATGTCAAAAACTCCTCAGGCGAGACCGATGGCCGTGATGGCTATGTCGATTGCCTTGATGGCAAAGAAGGGAAGGACGATGCCGCCGAGGCCGTAGATCAGCAGGTTGCGCGACAAAAGCGCACCGGCGCCGACGGCCCGGTATTTGACGCCCTTGAGCGACAGCGGGATCAGGGCGACGATGATCAGCGCATTGAAGATGATCGCCGACAGGATGGCGCTTTGCGGCGTGGCAAGGCCCATGACGTTGAGCACGCCAAGCTGCGGATAGAAGGCCAGGAACATCGCCGGGATGATGGCGAAATATTTGGCGATGTCGTTGGCGATCGAAAAGGTCGTCAGCGCCCCGCGGGTCATCAGCAGCTGTTTGCCGATCTCGACGATCTCGATGAGCTTGGTCGGGTCGCTGTCGAGATCGACCATGTTACCGGCTTCGCGGGCGGCGACCGTACCGGTGTTCATGGCGACGCCGACATCGGCCTGCGCCAGCGCCGGCGCGTCGTTGGTGCCATCGCCGCACATGGCGACCAGCTTGCCCTTAGCCTGTTCGTCGCGGATCAGCTGCAGTTTGTTTTCCGGCGTCGCCTGAGCCAGAAAATCATCCACACCGGCCTCGGCGGCGATGGCAGCGGCCGTCATCGGATTGTCGCCGGTGATCATCACCGTGCGGATGCCCATGCGTCGCAGTTCGGCAAAACGCTCGCGGATGCCGCCCTTGACGATATCCTTCAGCTGGATGACGCCGAGCAGTTTTCCGTCGCGCGCAACGGCGAGCGGCGTACCGCCGGCCTTGGCGATCTCGTCGGCGATCGACTGCAACTCCCGCACCGTGTCTGACTGCGGATTGGCGGCAATCGCCGTATTGCCCGACACAGGAAGGGAGCCGCCGCCGACATACGCAAGCATCGCATCGACCGCACCCTTGCGGATCTGACTGCCGTCGAGATCGACGCCGCTCATGCGCGTCTGGGCGGTGAAGGGCACGAAGGTCGCCTTGAGGCTGTTCATGTCGCGGGCGCGGATGGCGTATTTTTCCTTGGCCAGCACGACGACGGAACGCCCCTCCGGTGTTTCATCGGCAAGCGAAGCAAGCTGGGCGGCATCGGCAAGCTCCTGTTCGGAGACGCCGCGCACCGGCCGGAACGCCGTCGCCTGACGGTTGCCGAGCGTGATCGTGCCGGTCTTGTCGAGCAGCAACGTATCGACGTCGCCGGCAGCTTCCACCGCGCGGCCCGACATGGCCAGCACGTTGAAGCGCACCAGACGGTCCATACCGGCAATACCGATGGCCGACAGAAGCGCGCCTATTGTCGTCGGGATCAGTGTCACGAACAGGGCAACGAGAACGAAGATCGAAATCGAGCCGCCGGCATAGGCGGCAAAAGCCGGGATCGTTGCGACGGCGAGCACAAAAATCAGCGTCATGCCGGCCAGCAGGATGTTGAGCGCGATCTCGTTCGGCGTCTTCTGTCGTTCGGCACCTTCGACCAGCGAAATCATCCGGTCGATGAAGGTCGAACCGGCCGCGGCGGTGATGCGCACCTTGATCCAGTCAGACAGAACCTGCGTGCCGCCGGTGACAGCAGAACGGTCGCCACCCGATTCACGGATGACGGGCGCGGATTCACCGGTGATCGCCGCCTCGTTGACCGAGGCGACACCTTCGATCACTTCGCCATCGGACGGAATGATATCGCCCGCTTCGACCAACACGATGTCGTTGACCCTCAGCGACGTGCCCGGCACCATGGCATAACTGCCGCGATCATCGCCCGACAGCAGCTTGGCCTGCGTTTCGGTTCGCGCCTTGCGCAGGCTGTCCGCCTGCGCCTTGCCGCGGCCTTCGGCAACCGCTTCGGCAAAGTTTGCAAACAGCACGGTGAACCAGAGCCAGAGGTTGATCTGGAACGAGAAGCCGAGGTTTTCGCTGCCGCCGGCGAGATCGCGCAGGAAGAGGACCGATGTCAGGACCGACACCGTGGCCACGACGAACATGACCGGGTTTTTAACGAGCGTTTTGGGATTGAGCTTGGTGAAAGCCGCTCCGATCGCCGGAATGAGAATGCGGCTGTCCATGATGCTTGCGGATCTTGGAATGCTCGCAGCCCTCGGATTAGGTGTAGAATGTGCCTGGCTCATATGAGACTCCAGCCTTTTGAAAGGGGCGACCGCCGTACGGTCAGCCCCACAGGATTTCGACGAAACAGACGATGGCGAAGACGGCCGCCATCATCGCAAGAATGGCGTTCGAGCCGTTGCACCAGCGGGGCACCTCCCCGCTCCGCTTGTGCGAAGCGAGAAGGGATTGCCGTTTGAGCGCCTGACGAATGCTCATGGGGATCACCTCAGAATGTCTGGCCGGCGATCATGGCGAGGTGTTCGACCACCGGGCCAAGCGCCAGTGACGGCAGGAAGGTCAGGCCGCCGACGATCAGGATCGTGCCGACCAGCAGGCCGACGAAGAGCGGGCCATCGGTTGGGAATGTGCCGGCGGACGCAGGCACCGTCTTCTTGGCGACCAGCGAACCGGCAATGGCAAGCGCCGGCACGATGACCAGGAAACGGCCCATCAGCATGCCGATGCCGAGCGTGATGTTGAACCACGGCGTGTTGGCCGACAGACCACCGAAGGCGGAGCCGTTGTTGGCGGCAGCCGAGGTGTAGGCATAGAGGATTTCGGAAAAACCGTGCGGGCCGGCCGTACCGATCGACGCGACCGCCGAGGGCAGAATGCTGGCGACCGCGGTGAAGATCAGCATGGCGAGTGGCAGGCACAGAATGGCGAGCACCGCCATCTTCATTTCCTTCGCCTCGATCTTCTTGCCGAGATATTCCGGTGTGCGGCCGACCATCAGGCCCGCCACGAAGATGGCGATGATGATGAACAGCACGATACCGTAAAAACCCGCGCCGACGCCGCCGACGATGACTTCGCCAAGCTGCATGTTGATGAGCGGTATGAGGCCGCCGAGCGCGGTGAACGAGCCATGCATGGCATTGACGGCGCCGCAGGAGGCCGCCGTGGTGATGACGGCGAACAGCGACGACATGACGATCCCGAAGCGGACTTCCTTGCCCTCCATGTTGCCGCCGGACAGGCCCATCGCATGCAGGATCGGATTACCGGCGGCTTCCGCCCAATAAACGATACCGACGCCGACGATGAACAGCGCCCCCATCGCGGCAAGAATGGCCCAGCCCTGGCGCTGGTTGCCGACCATGCGCCCGAACACATTGGTGAAGGCGGCGCCGATCGCAAAGATCGACAGCATCTGGATCATGTTGGAGATGTTGTCGGGGTTTTCGAACGGATGCGCCGAATTGGCGTTGAAGAAACCGCCGCCATTGGTGCCGAGCATTTTGATCGCCAACTGCGAAGCGACGGGGCCGACAGCGATGGTCTGCTGTGCGCCTTCCAGCGTCGTGGCGTTGACGTAAGCGCCAAATGTCTGCGGCACGCCGAGCCAGACATAGGCGAGCGTCAGCACCACGCAGATCGGCAGAAGAATGTAGAGGGTGGCACGGGTCATATCGACCCAGAAATTGCCGATCGCCTTGCCCGATGCGCGTGAAAAGGCGCGGATGAGGCCGATGGCGATGGCCATGCCGGTGGCGGCGGACACAAAATTCTGCACGGCCAGCCCGACCATCTGGCTGAAGTTAGACATCGTGCTTTCGCCACCGTAACTCTGCCAGTTGGTGTTGGCGACAAAGCTAATGGCGGTGTTGAACGACAGTTCGGGACCGGGAGAGGCAAGGCCGGCCGGGTTCATCGGCAGAACATCCTGCAGACGCAGGAGGCCGTAGAGCAGCAGCAAGCCGAACAGATTGAACATCAACATGGAAAAGGCGTAGGCCGTCCAGTGCTGCTCTTCGCGCTCGCTGGTGCCGGCCAGCGCATAAAGGCCGCGTTCGACCGGGACGAAAACGATGGAAAGCACGGTGCGTTCACCGGAAAACACCCGCGTCATGTAGGCGCCGAGCGGTTTGACGAGAATGATGAGAATCCCGCAGAAGACGAGGATCTGTAGCCATCCGTTGAGGGTCATGAGAGGAAACTTTCAAGCAGCCGGAAGCTTCCGGTTCAGAAGCGTTCAGGGCGAATGAGGGCGTAGGTCAGGTAGACCGCGAGGAAAACGGTGACGCCGCCGGCGAGGACATAATCAACGATCATGATGCCCTCCTCACAGCCTGTCGCAGGCGCGGGCATAAGCGAAGCACAGACCGAAAAAGGCCACTGCGCCACCGAGTAAAATCAAATCCAACATTGATCCGGACTCCTTGTGTCTGGTCGCAGCCAGACAGGGCAAAAAGCGCCGCCTTGATCGGGCGTCGCCTGTCAAACCTTCCGGCACGGAGCGGATCGTCTCGATCCCTCGTTTGAGGATATGTGCCCAAACCGCATAGGGTTTCGAGACGGGGGCCGGGTGGAAGAAATAGGAATCCCATAGTGGTTTGCGAACCACAGGCCGCACATTGGTCCAGCTGTCATTATCCCGGCGTATCAAGGCCTGACGGTGGGACACCGGAGAGTCGGAAGCCCATATTGAGATTCTATGCTGCACTGCACATATAAATGCTCGTGCATTGACAGATCGGAACAGCATGAACCGCAAGAAGGCGCTTCTTCTCATCAATCCCTATTCGCGACGTGGCCGCGAAAACCTGCCAGTTGCGAAACAGCTTCTCGCTCAGGCGGGGTTTGACCTCGTCGAACCGACCGGCACTGCCGGCGATGCATCCGACGCCATCATGGCGCATCGTGACGGCGTGGAGCTGGTGATTGTCGGTGGCGGGGACGGCAGCCTCAACGGTGCCGCGCCCGGCCTGCTGGAAACGCGGCTGCCATTGGGTGTGCTTCCGCTGGGCACGGCTAACGACTTTGCGAGAACGATGGGGCTTCCACTCGATCTTGGCGCGGCAGTCGAGGTCATCGCCAAAGGAAAGACGGTGGCTGTCGACCTGGGACAGGCCAATGGCCACCCGTTTTTTAACGTTGCAAGCATCGGCTTCAGCGCGGATCTGGCTGCCTCGCTGACGCAGGAAGCAAAAAAACGCTGGGGCAAGCTCGGTTACGGCATCATTGCCGGGCGTCTGCTGGCGGGATCACGTCTGTTTACCGCCCATCTGGAACATGACGGCCGAACCGAGGAGCTGAAGACATTGCAGGTTTCGGTCGGCAATGGCCGCTTTTATGGCGGCGGCATGACGGTTCATTCCGAGGCCACCGCGACCGACGGCATGCTCGATTTCTACAGTCTCGAGGTCGATCACTGGTGGCGACTTCTCAGCCTGCTGCCTGCACTGCGACGGGGCACGCATGGTCGCTGGAACGACGTCCGCTCGTTTTCCACCAAGGCACTGACGATCAGGACCAGCAAAAGCCGGGCGGTCAATCTCGATGGGGAATTGAAGACGAAAACACCGGTCGAGTTTGCCATTCTTGAAGGCGCGCTGCGTGTGTTCGTGCCGTGAGGCTCTGTCTCTAAAAGGCCTGCGCGGTCAATCCGTGAGCGGCAATCACATCACGTGAGCACGCACGCATCCGTTTGATGCGCCGACAGGACATCACATTAAAGCGCATCACAGGCTTGCATGGCTTTTTCCAGATCCAGATCGCGCTGGCTCATCAACAATCGCAGGAATGCATCCAGAACCTTGGAGCGGGCGCCATTCTCCGGCTGCAGCAACGTTGTCACAAACGGCATGGAGTGCTCAAAACGTCGCAGAACAAGGTTTGCATTGAGAAAGTCGATGGCAGTCAGCGGATTGACGACGGCGATGCCAACCCCCTGCGCAACCATGGCGCATACACTCGCACTTGTTTGCGTTTCGACGGAGCTGCTGATTTTCAAGCCGTGCTGATCGAGCAGATTGACCAGCCGTTGGGAATAGGCGTCCCCCTCTCCCAGCCGGACAACCTTTTCGCTTGCGAAATCCGTCAGCCGAATAATCTTCTTCGAAGCCAAAGGATGGCTTTCGGGCATAATCACGACTTCATCGCAGCTCGTGAATCGCTGGCTGCGCAAGCCAGGCGCATCCGTCTCATAGGCCGCGACGCCAAGATCGATCGCGCGGTCCCGAACCGCCGAGATGATATCGGATGACAACAGCGGATTAACGGAAACATCGACCTGCGGATAGCGCTTCGAGAATTCGGCGATAATCCGGGCGATGAAACCCTGCGAAAACGCAGGAAGGCAGGCGAAACGCAACTTCCCGACACGGCGGCGCTGAATGTTTTCGGCAACATGGCGGATATGATCGATGCCCTGAAAGGCCTCGTGAACCGCGGTGAATATTTCCATCGCGTCAGCGGTTGGCACCAATCGGCCTTTCTTGCGCTCGAAGAGTACAAGAGTGGTCGCTTGCTCAAGCTGAAATATAGCGCGTGTGATTGAGGGCTGAGACGTATTTAACACGTTTGCGGCGGCGGTGGCCGTTCCGAGTGTCATGACGGAGTGAAACGCTTCAAGCTGACTCATCGTGATCTTCATCGGAACCTATATCAAAAACGCATACACTCCTGATCAAATCATATTGGATTGTATCATCACCTCTGTCTAGCGTTCAGCCGAAGTCCGTGACGTCTCTGCCCATTCTCCATGAATGACCAGGATTTCTGTCACCGGCTTTGTGTGTCTGGCGCGGCCTTCTTCAGTGAATCCGCCGCTGTCGAGGCGGGGATCGAAGTGCTGGTTATTTTCCGGATATGAGGATGGAAACCATGAATGCACCTTTTAAGCCACAGTTGCCTTCCATCGTCGAGAACCTCTCATTTCCATCGTTTGTGCCGGTGCGCTCAAATCTGCTCGCCGCCAAATTCGACCTCATGAAGTTCACACCAGCGAAACGAATTCTGGATGATGCGCTGGCGCGAGGTATCATCCAGCGTGGCGGTCATGTCATCGAAAGCAGCTCTGGAACCTTTGCGCTCGCACTGTCGATCCTGTGCTCGCTGTATGATCTCAAACTCACTCTCGTGACTGGCCCTGTCTCCGACATCGTGAGATGGCGTCTGGAAAATTTGGGAGCGCGTTTGCATATCGTCGAAGCGAGCCGAAACTGTGCTGGCAGCATTCAGCAGGCGCGGCTGGACGTTCTTTACAAACTGCTGGATCAGCACAAGGAAAGCTTCTGGCCGCAGCAATACACCAATCCGCTCAATTCCGCCTCCTATGCTCCGATAGCCAGACGTGCGCTTGAAATTGAACCACGGATTGATGTCATCGTCGGCACAGTGGGGAGTGGAGGCTCGTTGTTCGGTGTGGCCGCAGTTCTCGGCAAGGCCAATCCCAAGCTGAAAGTGGTCGCAGTCGATCACAACAGGAGCGTTATCTTCGGAGCCAATGCAACAAAGATAACACGGATGTGCCGTTAGACATTCGAGCAGATACTTGCGATGGGCGCGGGCATTCCGATGGGAAATGTGAATTTCGAGCTTTGCGATGAAGTCCATTGGGTTCCGGTCCCAAAGATGGTGCAGACAGTGGACGAATTTCACCAGCAAACCGGGTTGCTGGTCGGACCATCCAGCGGCGCGGCCTTGACGGTCGCGCAATGGGCTGCCGATCGTGATCCAGAGAAAAACGTGCTCACCATTCTTCCCGATCACGGGGTTCGCTACGTGGAAACCATATTCAACCCGGCTTGGCGTTCCCAATGGGCGGACGAGATGGAGGTAACCTACGCGTTTCCCAGCAGGATATTATCGCTGGATAAGGTAGGGCATGGATGGTGCCGCATGGAGTGGGATCGACGTCACTTCCATGATCTGACGGGCCACGACCCACAGCCTCGGCCCGCGGGATACAATCCGTGACACATCTTACGGTATCCGGCGATCCCCTCGCCAATGCCAAAGGCGTTGGCTGGGCGGTACTCGCGGTCGGCCTCTTTTCTTTCATGTATGTCTCGGGCAAGCTGACTGGAAATTTTGCTGCGGCAAGCCAGATCGTTTGGCTGCGTTATGTCGGCGGTTTGATAACCGTGTTGGTATTGGCACCGATATGCGGCAGGCGTTCCTTACATTTCCGAACCGGGCAGGTTCATATTCATTTTATCCGAGCCGCGTGTGGCGGGTTTGGTTCCATGGCGGCGATTTATGCGGCAACCCATATGACAGTGGCGAACGCGACCGCAATCGGTTTGCTGGATGGGCTGTTTACTGTCGTTCTCGGCATTCTGCTGCTGGGCGAACGCGTGAGTATCAAGCAATGGGGGGCGGCAGCTATCTGCCTGCTCGGGGCGATGATCATCGTGGCAGGCGGCGGTTTCAGGCTGCAGACAGAAACGTCCATGCTGCTTCCGGCGCTGGTGGCTTTATCCGGCGCGTTACTTGTTGCCGCTGAAAATATTCTCATAAAGAGGCTTGCCCGTTCTGAAGATGCACTCATTGTGCTGTATTATGTAAACCTCTTTGGGGCCGCCTTGTTTGCCATACCTGCCTTTCTGCAATGGCATGGCCTGCCCACGTCCCACACCATCCTTTTCTTGTTACTGGGACCACTCGCAATCGCAGGACAAGCCTGCAACATCCAGGCATTCAAATTGGCGGATGCCGCAGTCATCGGACCGATCCGTTACGTCTGGATTGTGTTTGGAGCAGCGTTTGGATGGCTCCTTTTTCACGAAAAAATCTCAAGCAACGTCTTTCTGGGCAGCATTCTGATCCTGTCTGGAGGCGTGATGTTGGCAACACGCAAACAAGAAAGAGAGTGCAACAAAAAGAGACGGCATCCTGACAAAGCTGCATGAAAAAGACACCGCTCGGCGGCGGCAAGTCGGCCTCAACAAGTATCGCAGTCGCGACGTCGACCTGTTCGTATAGTGATCACCACGATCGTGATTGCGCCGATGACAACGCAATGAATGTCACGAACCGAAGCGCTATCGTGGATGACTTGGCAGCCCTTCTTTCAGACATCGCCTCACCCAATTGTTGGTCGCCTATACCGAATGTTATGGCGACCAACCGGCGCCATATGCGGATGTTTTCGCGATCCAATCTGCATTGGCGATGCAGTGCGAACGGTATGCAGACGAAAAACAGGCGTTCTCGCTGCCAAGAATGTCAGGAAAAATGTTTCCCCTCTCCCGGGAAGTCCTTGTGACTTTAGACTTATCGGGAGAGGGGAATGGTACGGTTGAGTGGGGTCGAACCACCGACCTCAGGTGCCACAAACCTGCGCTCTAACCAACTGAGCTACAACCGCACATCAGACGCTCGTTGCGTCTGCGGCTCACATACGAGGATAAAACTCGTTTTGCAAGCCCCTAACATCCACACATATCATAAAGACCACATGACAGCACATGGTCTTTATGACGGACGCACGAAATCAGGCCGCCTTGAAGCCGGCCATGGCCCGCTCTGCGGCATCACGACCGGGCTTCGCCACCTCTTCGGCCACCTTACGGGTCGCCTCCTGCAGCTCGCGCACGTTTTCCACAGTCAGTTCCGCCTGCTTGCGCACGAAACTCGATTGCAGCTCGATCAGGTCGGAAACGGAACGCACACCCATCAACGCCTGCATATGTGCGATCGACAGATCGGCACTGCCGCGCATCGCATCCGCCGCCTTCATGCCGAGTTCGAACGAACCCGATCGGGCGGAGCGAAACGTGTCCTCCACAGTTTTCGTCGCATCCGCCGTGACATCGCGCAGCTGCGCATAGGCCTCGCGCGACTGGTCAGCGCCCATCTGCGCGGCCTCGCGAAAACCTTGCGCCATGCGGCTCGGGTCGAATGCGGAAAATCCAAAGAAATCATCGGCTTTATAAGCCATATCATGTCCTCCTCGACATCTGTTTGGCGATCAGAAAGTACTCCTCGTCTCTATATTTACATCATCTAATTGTGCATCGCAATATGATTGTGCATCGCACTCTGCGGCGTTAACCCTTTTGCCCGATAGCAAGGTCGCGAAGGTGGACCACAAGCCGCTGTGAAGTTACTAACAATATGTTAACTTGGCTCATCGCCGCGTATCTGGCGCCGCGTATCTGACGAAGGTGCTCCCAGGGTTCGTTCATGTCCGCTGTACAGTATCCGTTTATAGACATTGCCGTTCATTCGCGTATCCGCGCGCGCCTTTCCGGTGGCGAGGCGATCGTCATCTTTTCGCCGGACATGAAACACGCGCTGTGGGCGAACGGACGCGGGGCAGAGCTTTTCGGCCACGAGTCCATCTATGATTTTCTCGATCATGGCACCGAGCCGATGGATGTCTCCTTCCGACAGGCGGAAGGCGCCGCACGCGCACTGAAGAACGACGGCGACAGCCGCTCCTTCATGATGCGTATCACCAGCGGTTTTCAACGCACCACCGTGCAGGCGATCTGTGAACTGATCAGCATCGGGCAGGACCGCGCCATTCTGGTGGCGGCGCCGGCCACCGATGGCGCCATGTCCATCCCCCAATGCGCTGCCCGCATGATCGAGGGGTTCGACGATACCGATACGCATCGCGCCGTGCTGGACCAAAACGGACAGATTCTGGCCGCCTCGCCGCGTTTTGCCACACTCGACCTGACACCGCATACCGCCCGCATGCTGGTCAACATGGCGACAGTCCACAACGAAGGCCTCGTCAAGCGGCCGGTGCCCACCAGCCTTGGTTACCTGCCCGCCGCCATGGGCAGGGTCTCCGACACGCCGGCCATGCATCTTCTCTTCATCGTCGAGCCGGACGCGGATTCGGGCGAGATCATTCCGATGGAAAGCAGAGGCGACGAGCACGACAGCGAACAGGGCGTCATCGTCACCACTACTCCTGCCCCTGAAATCCTGTCCGAAGAGATCGAGCCGGAAGCCACCGTTGCGCAGTCGCCGGTCATCGACGCTTCCCTGCCCGACGTGCATGAAGCGCCTGCCGCCGATGGTTATACCGAAGCACTGGATGCTCTGGCAGACATAACCGAAGTGGATGACGAGCCGAACGAAGAAGCCGAATTCGAGCCGTCCGACGCGACGGTGAGCGCCTCGACCGAAACCGAGCAGGCCATGGCCGATGTGCGGCAGGCGTTGCTGGATAGTTTTGGCAACGCGCCGGATACGGAAGGCGATAACGCGACAATTGCTTCCGAGGAATACCCGGACGCCGAGGATGAGGCCGAAACGCAAGCCGATAGCGATGTGCCGACCGATACGGTTTTGGATGCGGAGGCCGACCCGGTCGTGCCGACAGACTCGGAACCGACGGAAACATTGGTTGCAGCGGAAAACCTGCCGGCGGTGACGGACGAGCCTCAAAGCCCGCCGGCACCGATGTTCTTCGGCACGGCCAGAAGCTCCGGTTCGGAACCCTTCGTCTTCTCGCCCGACATGCGCGCCACGCGCTTTGTCTGGAAGATCGATGCCGAGGGCCGGTTCAGCGAAGTGTCCAGCGAGTTTGCCCGGGTGGTCGGCCCGCATGCGGCCGATATCAACGGGCTTGCGTTTTCGGACCTCGCGGCGCTCTTCAATTTCGATCCTGACGGCAAGATCGCCGAGCTTTTGCGCAAGCGCGATACCTGGTCCGGCAAAACCATCTGGTGGCCGATCGAAGGAACGACGCTGAAGGTGCCGGTCGATCTGGCTGCTCTGCCCACCTATACCCGCAACCGCGAATTCGATGGTTTCCGCGGTTTCGGCATCGTGCGCGTTGCCGATGTGGCGGAAGATTCGCTGGCGATCGGCGTGACGCTGGTGCCGACCGAGGCAGGCAGCGAAACCGACATGGCGCCGGATGAAATGGCGGGCGAGATTGTCGATGACATTGTCGATCTGACTGCTCCGGCATCGACGGATACGGATGCAAATCTGTCGGAGACGGAAGAGGACCCGTTTGCCGGCGCCGCAACCGAGGCTGAAGCAGAAGCCGATTTTGCCGACATGACGGAGGATGCTCCTGATGCGGCAGACGAGCAAAACATCGTTACGGCCGAACCTGTTGTGTTCGACGCTGATACGCTGCCCGCGCCTGCCGAGGAAAAACCGGCGCTTCGCCTTGTTGAAACGCCGGCCCGCCGTCATTCCGACAAGGTCATTCAGTTCGAAGAGCGTCGTTTCCGAAAGGAAGGCCTGACGCCCGGCGAGCAGGCCGCATTCGTGGAGATTGGCCGCCGCCTCGATACGCCGTCCGACGAAAACGAGTTTGACGAGGTCGATACGGTCGCTGCGGCCTATGCCAACGAAAATGCGCCGGTTGAAACCCTCGACGCGGACGAACAGGACGCCGTCCCCGCCACCGACATTTTCGAGACGGACGAGCGGCCGGCCGACACCATTGTCGACGCCGCGGACGATATCGACGACAGTCCGGAGCCGCAGGAAACGGCGGAGGAAGAGACCGTCTCCGATGTCTTGCCGCTGCTCGATCAGGCTGTGACGTCCGAGACCGACGAGGTCGATGCCGAGGATGACAACGAGACTGAAACCGAAGAGCCGGAATTCCATTCCGGCATCCCGGTACGGACGCGGCCCGAACTGACGGCCGAGATTCTCGACCAGATGCCGGTCGCACTGATCGTGCATGCGGGCGACACGCTGTTTCATGCCAACCCGGAATTTTTGCGCCTGACCGGCTATGAAACCCTCGATCAACTGGAGGAATTTGGCGGCCTCGACGCCCTTCTGCAGCGTGACGAGCTCGAGGCTACCACGTCCGAAGCCGGCGGCATGGTCGTGGTGCGTGCCGATGATACGCTGGTGCCGGTCAGCGCTCGCCTGCAATCGATCGGCTGGGACCAGTCGACCGCCTTGATGCTGGCGCTGATGCCTGTGGTAACTCACACCGAGCCGTCGCCGGTGCTTGCCGGTATCGCCGACGAGCCCTCCTCCGAGGCCCTTGAAGACGCGGACCTGCCGGCCGTTGCCGCCGAGGTTTCCCGCCTGCAGGTTGAGGTGGACGAATTGCGTTCCATTCTCGAAACCGCGACAGATGGCGTCGTTATTATCGGGTCCGAAGGGGATGTGCGCTCGATGAACCGGGCCGCGAGCGCGCTGTTTAATTATGACAATGACGAAACGGTGGGCAGGCCTTTCGTCATGCTGTTTGCCCATGAAAGCCAGCGCTCGGTCATCGATTATCTCGGCGGCCTGTCCGGCCATGGGGTTGCGAGCGTCTTGAACGATGGACGCGAGGTGATCGGCCGCGAATCCGGTGGCGGTTTCCTGCCGCTGTTCATGACCATCGGGCGGTTGACCTCGTCGAACGGTTATTGCGCCGTCATCCGCGACATCACCCAGTGGAAGCGTACCGAGGAAGAGCTTCGCAACGCCAAGCGCGCGGCCGAGACCGCCAATGGCCACAAGAGCGATTTTCTGGCGCATGTGAGCCACGAAATCCGCACGCCGCTCAATGCCATTATCGGTTTTGCCGACATGATGGCGACCGAACGGTTCGGACCGATCGGCCATCCGCGTTATATCGAATATGCAAACGATATCGGTCGATCCGGCCGCCATGTGCTCGATATCGTCAACGACCTGCTCGATATTTCCAAGATCGAAGCGGGTGAGATGGATCTCGAATTCGAGGCCGTCGGTCTGAACGAGACCGTGTCGGAAGCCGTGTCGATCATCCAGCCGCAGGCCAACGGCCAGCGGGTGATCATCCGCACAGCGCTGTCACAGGCCGTGCCGCAGGTGGTGGCGGATCTGCGCTCGATCAAACAGATCGTGCTCAACATCCTGTCCAATGCCATCCGCTTCACGCCGTCCGGCGGGCAGATCGTCGTATCGACCGCCTTTGAGGCGAACGGCAGTGTCATCCTGCGCATTCGCGATACCGGCGTCGGCATGACGCGATCGGAACTGGAACTGGCAATGAAACCCTTCCGCCAGGTGACGGGTGCCGCCCGCAAGCGTGGCGACGGCACGGGCCTTGGGCTGCCGCTCACCAAGGCGATGGTGGACGCCAACCGGGCATCCTTTGCCATCTCTTCGGCACCGAACGAGGGAACACTGGTGGAAGTCACCTTCCCCTCGCCGCGTGTTCTGGCCAACTGACAGCAGCGAACCACCACCGGAAGGCGGGCAAAAAAGAAGGCAGCCGAGGCTGCCTTTTTATAAGTTGATGCTGCTGTCCCAACGACGGGAAAAAGTGTCAGACGGCGAAAGAGAGCACCGAAACCGGCGACAATCCACTTTTCCGTTCGACATTAACTTTGCACCAACAGATCTTAACAAACGGTAAAAATTCCCATTATCCGCCAGGTAAAAAGCGCAATTTACGATAAAGAATCACCTATCTCCCGCAAAGAGACAATGATTTGTGTATTTCCGCCGACAAGCGCGCCAAACCGGGACATGTGAGGTTCAGGCGCGAAGTTCGGGAAGGTTGGCAAAAAGCGCCAACGCTTCCGGATTGGCAAGTGCTTCCTTGTTCCTGACCGGCCGGCCATGCACCACGTCGCGCACGGCAAGTTCGACGATCTTGCCGGATTTGGTGCGGGGAATATCGGCAACGGCGACAATCCGCGCCGGCACATGCCGGGGCGAAGCCCCTGCCCGGATGCCGGTCCTGATCCTCTCCTGCAGCATATCGTCCAGCACGACCCCGGAGGCCAAGCGCACGAACAGCACGACACGCACATCGCCCTCGAAATCCTGACCGATGCAGATCGCCTCGGCGACCTCGTCCATCGTCTCGACCTGATTGTAGATCTCCGCCGTGCCGATGCGCACACCGCCGGGATTGAGCGTGGCATCCGAGCGGCCATGAATGATCAGGCCACCATGCCCGGTCCATTCGGCAAAATCGCCGTGACACCAGATATTGTCGAAACGCTCGAAATAGGCGGCGCGGTATTTGGCGCCATCGGGATCGTTCCAGAACATCACCGGCATCGACGGGAATGCCTTCGTGCAGACCAGTTCGCCCTTTTCGCCACGGACCGGATGGCCTTCCTCATCGAACACATCGACGGCAAGCCCGAGGCCGGGCGCCTGAATCTCGCCGCGCCAGACGGGTTTCAGCGGGTGCCCGAGCACGAAGCAGGACACGATATCGGTGCCGCCGGAAATCGAGGCGAGATGCACATCCGGCTTGATGCCCTCGTAGACGAAGGAAAAACCCTCGGGCGACAGCGGTGATCCGGTCGAGGTGATCAGGCGCAGGTGTGACAGGTCATGCGTTTCCTTCGGCAGAAGGCCGGCCTTGCGCACCGCATCGATATACTTGGCCGAGGTGCCGAAGATGGCAAAATGTTCGTCTTGCGCGAAATCGAACAGGACATTGCCATCCGGTGCAAACGGCGAGCCGTCGTAAATGCAGAGTGTTGCGCCCGAGGCAAGGCCTGACACCAGCCAGTTCCACATCATCCAGCCGCAGGTGGTGAAATAGAACAGCCGTTCACCGGGTTTCAGACCGCAATGCAATTGCTGTTCCTTCAGGTGCTGCAATAGCGTGCCGCCGGCGGAATGCACGATACATTTGGGTACACCGGTCGTGCCCGATGAAAACAGGATGTAGAGCGGATGCGAAAACGGCAGCGCCTCGAACTGCGGCTCCTTCGCCTCCAACGGCACGGTAAAGGTCGAAAGCGTGCGACCGTCGGCAAGCGACATCGCAAGCGCATCGGCGTCACCCGCATAGGGGATGACGAGAACCGGCACGCCGAGTGCGCCTTCCACCGCGCGCACCTTGTCCGACACATCCTGCAGCCTGCCATTATACCAGTAGCCGTCACAGGTGATGAAAAGCTTCGGCTCGATCTGGCCAAAGCGGTCGAGCACGCCCTGCACGCCGAAATCGGGCGAACACGAAGACCAGATGGCGCCGATCGAGGCTGCCGCCAACATGGAGGCCACCGTTTCCGGCATATTGGGCATCATGGCGGCGATACGATCCCCTTGCCCGATGTCCATGGCGCGAAAAGCCTGCTGCAAGCGTGATACCGATGCGGCCAGTTCATCCCACGACCAGCGTGTTTCGACCTTGTCTTCTCCACGAAAGATCAGGGCATCATCGGCACCGCTGCGCGACAACAGGTTTTGGGCAAAATTGAGCCTGGCGTCGGGAAAGAAGCGCGCCTGCGTCATGTGACCGTCATCGATGAGAACCGGGCCCGGCCGCTCCCCGCGCACGCCACAGAAATCCCAGACCGCCGACCAGAAATCCGCCCGTTGCGTGATCGACCAGTTGTGGAAATCGTCAGGCCCGGTGAAGCTGCGGCGATGGCGCTCACCGCACCAGCGGATGAACCGCGCAAACGGCGCTTCTGCAAGAGTTTCCGGCGAAGGCGTCCATAAAGGTTGCTGCGATTGCGGCATAAACGAAGTCCTCCCTCTTCTTCCCCTGTATAACATAGGTCAAATTGCGGAAAAGGCGCGCGCAACGCCAGTCTTGCCGGCGCATTTGCATGGGCCAGGGATTTCCGCTAACGAAAGCCGCAGCATTACCGAGGCCCCGAGATTGCGAAGCCATGGGCGCTTCGAGGAAAGCATGTTTCAGTCGCTGATCCATACGCTTAAGACACGCAAACGATACCGTCGGGCAGCCATGCTTGCCGCCGGCGGCGCCGTTGCGCTGGTGCTGGTGTCGCAGGTGGCCGCACCTTTCCTCATTTCCACGTCACTGGTGCGAAACGGCATGGAAAATGCCGTGGAGGAATGGTTTGGGCATGAAGCCACCATAGGCGGCGACCCGGAACTGCATTTCTGGCCACGCCCGCATATCATCCTCAAGGATGTTTCCATCCACGAAACCGAAGATCCGGCTTCGCGCCTGATCGCCCATGTCGACGAGCTTTCGGCCTCGTTCCAGCTGTTTCAGGCGTTTCGCGGCCGGCTCGTTTTCGAAGATTTCGACCTCGTGCGACCCAAGGTTTTCGCCATTCGCCAGGCATCCGGCGATATCGACTGGTCGATGGACGGGCTGCTCGACGATGCAGTGCAGCAGGTCAGACGCAACGCCGGCAACCCGGTTCTGGACGACACGCTCGATGCCGCCATCGGCGAGATCGCCCTCAGGGATGGCACGGTCGATATCAGGTCTGTCAAAGACGGGTCCAGGACCACCGTGACCGCCCTGAACGGCACGGTCGACTGGCCGCATCTTTCATCGGCGATATCCTCCAACCTCAGCGGCACGCTCAATGGCAAGACATTCACGCTGTCCGCGTCTGCTGCACAGCCGTTGACGCTTCTGGCGGGGCGCAATGCCGATGCCGATATCGCGCTCAGTTCGGAACTGTTTTCCGGCCAGTTCAGCGGCACCGCCAATCTGGCGGCCTATGCCTTCCTATCCGGTTCGGTCAGCCTCAACATACCGAGCGTGCCGGATGTTCTCGACTGGCTCGATCTGCGCGTTACCGGTCTCGACCGGTTGCAGCGACTGTCGCTGAATGCAAAGCTGATGACAGCCGGCGATGCCATCCGTTTCGAACAGGTGTCGCTGCAGGCCAACGAAGCCTCGGCCACCGGCATCATGGATCTGTTGGATCAGGACGGCGGAAGACCACGACTGACGGGCACACTTGCCTTCGACAGGCTGAATTTTTCGGCGATTATTTCGGCATTGTCGCCACAACCGCAATCGGCGGATCAGCAGGATGTGACACCCGGCGCACTTCTCGGCGACCTGCTGGATCTGGACCTCAGGCTTTCCTCGGGCGAAGCGCAGCTTGGCCCCTTGCCGCTGCGCGACGCTGCCGTCAGCGTGATCAATACCCGCAACATGGCACGGATCGACCTGGTCGACAGTTCCATCGATGGCGGCCGTCTGACCGGCCAGATCAGTGCGCCGGAAGGCCGCATCATCGACAGCGCCGATCTGCGGCTTTCGCTGCGCGATGTCGATCTGGCAAGCCTGTCCCGCCGGTTTGGCGTGAGCGGGATCGTTCCGGAAGCCAACGGTTCGGCCGAACTGACCCTGCATCTCGACAAGCCGCTCGGCACGGCAACCGCGCAGGACCTTTCCGGTTCGCTGCGGTTATCGGCTCGCAACGGTCGCCTGAGTGGTATCGATATCGCCGCGATCCGCAGGCAGGCCGGACAATCGGCTTATTTTGCCCTCAAGGACGTCAGCGACGGCAGCATCGTGTTCGACCGTATGGATGTTTCGGCAACGGTTGCCGACGGTGTCGCCGAACTGGGGGAAACGCGGCTGGACGGGCCGGACAATCTGGTCGTCTTTAGCGGTCTCGTTCCCTTGGAAACGCAGGGGTTGGCGCTTTCCGCCAATATTTATGGCAAGACCGATGGCACGCCTTCCAATGATCCGCTGACGATGTTCATCGGCGGCGCATGGCCGGCGCCGGTATTATGGCCGATGACCGACCAGCAACAAGTGCCCCAACAGCAATAACGATCAACCCTGCGCCGCCGCGTGTTCATCGCGCTGACGGCGCACCTCGTTGCGTTTGGTGGCGAGCGAGGCTGCGATGACGCCGATCGCCACAAGCCCGATCAGGATGGTGCAGATGGCATTGATCTCCGGCGTCACACCCAGACGCACCTGCGAATAGATCTTGATCGGCAGCGTGGTGGCGCCGGGGCCGGTGTTGAAGCTGGCAATGACCAGATCGTCCAGCGACAGGGTGAAGGCCAGCATCCAGCCCGCCAGCACCGCCGGCAGGATGAGCGGCAAGGTGATGCGGAAGAAGGTTTTGACCGGCGGGCAACCGAGATCGAGGGCGGCCTCTTCCAGCGAGCGGTCAAAGGTCAGCAGCCGTGACTGCACGACGATGGCCACGTAGCACATGGAAAAGGTCGTGTGGGCGATGATGACCGTCCAGAAACCGCGATCGATGTTGAGCGAAACGAACAGCAGCAGCAATGACAGGCCGGTAATGACTTCCGGCATGACCAGCGGCGCATAGATCATGCCGGAAAACAGCAGGCGGCCGGGGATTTTGCGGAACCGCACCAGTGTCAGTGCCGCAAGCGTGCCGAGCACGGTAGCGATGGTGGCGCTGATGACGGCGACACGGGCCGTCACCCAGGCGGCATCCATCAGGCCCTGGTTCGACCACATCTGCTGGTACCAGGTGAGCGAAAACCCACCCCAGACGGTGACCAGACGCGAAGCGTTGAACGAATAGATCACCAGAATGATGATCGGGATGTAGAGGAAGGCGAAACCGAGGGTCAGAACGGTCGCATCGAAACGGGAATTTTTCATGGTTTATCCCGCCTTCTGCTGCTGGTTCTGGAAATAGGCGATCGGGATGACCAGCACCGCGAGCAGTATGACGGCGATTGCCGAGGCAAGCGGCCAGTCGCGATTGTTGAAGAACTCGGTCCACAACGTCTTGCCGATCATCAGCGTATCGGCGCCGCCCAGAAGATCGGGAATGACGAATTCGCCGGTGATCGGGATGAAGCAGATCAGCGAACCGGCAATCACGCCCGGCAGGGACAATGGGAAGGTGATGCGCCAAAAGGCTTTCCACGGCGGGCAGCCGAGATCACTTGCCGCCTCGAGCAGCGTGTTGTCGAGCTTTTCCAGCGCCGCGTAAAGCGGCAGCACCATGAACGGCAGATAGGAATAAACGATGCCGATGAAGACCGCATAATCGGTGCGCAGGATCTGCACCTGCTCGTCAGGCCCCATCAGACCGATCGACTGAAACAGCACGGTCAGCAGGCCTTCCGGCTTCAGGATGCCGATCCAGGCATAAACGCGGATAAGGAACGAGGTCCAGAACGGCAGGATGACCAACATGACCAGCGTCGGCCGGATCGAGCTTTTCGCCCGCGCCATCGCGAGCGCCATCGGATAACCGATCAACAGTAGCAGAAAGGTGGAGATGGCGGCGATGCGCAGCGAGTTGAGATAGGATTTGATATAGAGGCTGTCGCTGGCAAGAAACTCGTAATTCTCGAAATCCAGCTGCGAGAAGAATTCGCCGAACTTGCCAAAGCCTTCGAAGACCGGCGTGTAGGGCGGCATGGCGATGGCCGTGTCCGACAGCGAAATTTTTGCAATGATGACGAAGGGGGCTGCGAAAAACAGCAGCAGCCAGAGATAGGGAATGGCAACGACCAGCCAGCGGGCCGGATTGGGACGGCCTGCGTCGATGACTTCAGGTTCGGATTTTGGCCCGGGTTGCGATTGTGGGGAAAGCGTATCGATCGCCATTGCGCCCTCCTTCAGCGGGTCAGAACCAGGCCGGCATCACGCGACCAGTGCACCCAGACGCGATCCCCGAAGGTGAGCGGGCGATCGACCAGACGCTGGATATTGGCCTGTGCGGCGCGGATGATGCGGCCATCATCGAGCTTGACGAGGAAGAGCGAAAAATCGCCGAGATAACCGATATCGTAAACCTCGCCGGCACCGGCGTTCACCGCGGTCTCGGTGGGCGGATCGATGCCGAGCCGCACCTTTTCCGGGCGGATGGCGAAGGCGACGCGGTCGCCCGTCGTCGCCGGGCATTCCTGATCGACGACGACTTTCAGGCCATCGCAATCCAGCATGACGCCGCCGGTGGCAGCACCCTGATTGGAGACGACGGCGCCCTCCAGAATGTTGATGTCGCCGATGAAGTCGGCCACGTAACGGCTGTTCGGCGCCTCGTAGATTTCAGCCGGTGTCGCCACCTGCATGATGACGCCCTTGTCCATCACCGCGATACGGTCGGAGACGGTCATCGCCTCTTCCTGATCATGGGTGACGATCAGGAAGGTCAGGCCCAGCGTGTGCTGCAGATCGGTGAGTTCGAACTGGGTTTCCTCGCGCAGCTTCTTGTCGAGCGCGCCGAGCGGCTCGTCCAGCAGCAGCACCTTTGGCCGCTTGGCAAGCGAACGGGCCAGCGCCACGCGCTGGCGCTGACCGCCGGAAAGCTGTGAGGGTTTGCGTTTGGCAAACTGTTCCAGCTTTACCAGTTTCAGCATTTCCTGCACGCGGGCTTCGATCTCGCCCTTTGGCAGCTTGTCCTGTTCCAGGCCGAAGGCGATGTTCTTTTCGACCGTCATGTGCGGGAAAAGCGCGTAGGACTGGAACATCATGTTGGTGGGGCGGCGATAGGGCGGTACGCCGGCCAAATCCTTGCCCTGAAGCAGGATGCGGCCTTCGGTCGGCTCCTCGAAACCGGCCAGCATGCGCATCAGCGTGGTCTTGCCGCAGCCGGAAGGTCCGAGCAGCGCAAAGAACTCGCGCTCATAGATATCCAACGTCAGATTGTCGACGGCGACAAAATCACCAAAACGCTTGGTGATGTTTTCGAACCGGATGAAGGGCACCGATGTCGGATCGGTCCAGGGAGAAAATTTGCGTTTTACCGGCCCGAGAGATTTCGCCATGCCTGTCCCCATCTACCCTGATTGTGCTGGCACGCGCCGGTGCCGGATTTGGCAATATTGGAGGAGCGGACCGGGGCCCGCTCCGAGAAGGCATCAGTTGCCGGTCTTGATCTCGGTCCAGACGCGGTTCAGCACGCGCTGTTCCTTAGGGCCGTAAGGCGAGATCGCGAACAGTTTCTTCATGACATCTTCCGGCGGATAGACCGCGGGGTTTTCCAGCACGTCCTTATCGACGAACTTTTGCGAGGCAAGGTTGCCGTTGGCGTATTGTACGACATTCGACGACTTGGCGATGACTTCCGGCTTCATCATGAAGTTGATGAAAGCGTGGGCTTCCTCGACATTCTTGGCGTCGGCTGGAATGGCGAGGTTGTCGAACCAGACGTAAGTGCCTTCCTTGGGGATGACATATTCGACATTGACGCCGTTCTTGGCTTCTTCGGCGCGGTCCTTGGCCTGCAGGATATCGCCCGACCATCCGATGGTGATGCAGGTATCGCCATTGGCCAGTTCATCGATATAGGCCGAAGCGTTGAAGGTGCGCACCGACGGGCGGATCGCCTTGTAGACATCGCCACCGGCCTGAAGATCAGCCGTTTCCTTGCTGTCCGGGTTCTTGCCGATATAGTTCATGGCAATGGCAAAGGTTTCGTCGGACGCATCGAGAATGTTGATGCCGCAGGCTTTCAGCTTTTCCGCGTTTTCCGGCTTAAACAGAATGTCCCAGCTATCGACCGGCACATCGCCGAGGGCAGCCTTCACCTTGTCGACATTATAACCGATGCCGGTGGTGCCCCACATGTAGTTGACGGCATATTCATTGCCGGGGTCATACTTGGCGAGACGCTCGGAAACGTCCGGCCACATATTGGAAATGTTCGGCAGCTTGGTCTTGTCGAGCTTCTGGAACACACCGGCCTGAATCTGGCGGGCGAGGAACGGACCGGTGGGTGCCACGACATCGTAACCGGAACCGCCGGCAAGCAGTTTTGTCTCGACCACGTCATTGTTGTCGAACACGTCGTAGACAACCTTGATGCCGGTTTCCTTGGTGAACTCTTCCAGCACCGATTCATCGATGTAATCGGACCAGTTGTAGACATGGACCGTGCGCTCCTGCGCGAAGGCGGCGGTGGCCATGAGCGTCGTGGCAGCAGCGGCGGTCAGAAGACGAAGCAGATGCGGTCTCATGAATTCTCCTGTTTTATGAAGGTTGGCCATTCAGCGCGCCAAGCCTTGTTTCCCTCTTTATGCGTTTGTTTTGTGCAAGAGTATGAAGGAACATCGCTACCCACAAGCAAAAAGCTGCATTGCAGCAAAGACTTCCAAACTGCCTAGCGAAAATCGAAGGCGCTGAGACCGGTTGCCATTTCATCCAGCCCCAGAGGCCGCGTCACCGGTGGCTCGGCGCGGGAAAGACAACCGCGCCTTTCGCACAGGCGACAGGCAGTGCCGGCAAGCACGGTTGCGCCCGGCAGGCCAGCCGCTTCGCCATAAACGGTTTCGCGTGCGGCCTCGAAATCGCAGCCGACAAGGATGGCGGTACGGCGCACGCGTTCGTTGAACCCGGCCTGCGGCCCCTCAAGCGTGCGACAGACCGTCAGGTAAGCCGAACCATCTGGCATTTCGACACGATCGACCAGAATTTGACCCGGCTGCGCAAAGGCAGCATGCACGCCAAGCTTGGGACAGTGCCCACCGAATTTGGCATGCGGATAGCCTTGCGCACCGGCGCGGCGCAGCCGGTTGCCGGCATTGTCGATCTCGAAGAAGAAGAACGGCAGGCCGGACGCACCGGGCCGGGCCAGCGTCGCCAGCCGGTTTGCCGACTGTTCGAAAGAGACGTCGAAGCGAGACCGCAGCACATCGATATCGTAGCGGGCGCGCTGGGCTGCGGTGAGGAAAGCGCCATACGGCATCATCAGTGCGTGGGCGGCGTACCGCGCCAGTTCGAACCGGGCGATGCGTTTTGCCTCGCCGCTCGACAAGGCCAGATCTTCCAGTTCGGCAGCAATCGCCTCCCCCAGCGCCAAAAGCGCCACTGCCATGGCAATCTCGCGCAGACGGTCGCTGGCGGACAGGCGCTCGGAGAGAAACAGCCTCAACGAATGGCGGTCGTAACGGCGTTTCAGATCGGGCATGACATGCACCGGTAGCGAGCGCACGACAATGCCGTGGCGGGTTTTCAGCCAATTTCTCAACGCGGACGCAAGATCATCAACGGGGACAAGTTCCGCGACAAAAGCCTCTGCCGCATCCTCGATCCGGGCAAAGAAATTGGGGCGATGTTCGAAACGATCCCGCACCTCGTCGGCCGGCAGACGCGTCGCCGCCATGCCGGTTTCGTGCCCTTCCCTTGCCAGCAGTTCGGCGAGATCGGAAAGACGTGTGGCCTGTTCGCGATAGGCCCGGTACAGCTTTAAAATTCCGCCGGCCGTGTTGGGCGCGGCATCGGCCATCTCCACCAACTCCTGATCGCCCGGCAGTTCGCCGGAGAGCAGCGGATCGCGAAACACATCGCGCAACTCGCCGACCATGGCGCCGTCATCGCTTTGCAATGCCTCGAGATCGACCTTGTAGGTGGAAGCAAGTCGCAAAAGGAGCTGCACGGTCAGCGGCCGCTGGTTTCGTTCGATCAGGTTGAGATAGGAAGGCGAGATCTCCAGCCCCTCCGCCATCGCCGCCTGCGTCAGCTCCAGCCCCAGCCGGATGCGCCGGACCTTTGGCCCGGCAAAGATCTTCCGTTCCGCCATTCGCTCTCCTCCCAAAGAAACAATCGGCACAACATTTACAAAAATTGACAAAGCCACTTTCTGCTTTGTCAACTTCAGTACATCTCGACCCTTTTACTGCCGAAACACTGCGGAATTGATTAGATACAATTCTGCACCTTCTGTAAATTCCTTGACATCGGATAACTCACCGAAGCCTAAGGGAGTATGGCATGACTGAATTTTACAACATTGTTCCGACTGCACCGGAAGGTCGTTACAACGGCATCAAGCGCCCCTATTCCGCTGAGGATGTGAAGCGGCTGCGCGGCTCGGTCACGATCCGGCATTCGCTGGCGGAGGCAGGCGCCAACCGGCTCTGGTCGCTTCTGCACAGCGAGGATTTCGTCAATTCGCTGGGCGCGATGACCGGCAACCAGGCCATGCAGCAGGTGCGCGCCGGATTGAAGGCGATCTATCTCTCCGGCTGGCAGGTGGCGGCGGACAGCAACACCGCATCGTCGATGTATCCCGACCAGTCGCTTTACCCGGCCAATGCCGCGCCCGAACTGGCACGCCGCATCAACAGCACGCTCCAGCGCGCCGACCAGATCGAGACGGCGGAGGGCAAGGGCTTGTCCGTCGAGACATGGTTTGCGCCTATCGTCGCCGATGCCGAGGCCGGTTTCGGCGGTTCGCTCAATGCCTTCGAGATCATGAAGGCGTTCATCGAGGCGGGCGTTGCGGGTGTTCATTACGAGGACCAGCTGGCATCGGAAAAGAAGTGCGGCCATCTGGGCGGCAAGGTGCTGATCCCCACCGCTGCGCATATCCGCAACCTTACCGCCGCACGGCTGGCCGCCGACGTGATGGGCACGCCGACGCTCGTCATTGCCCGCACCGATGCGGAGGCGGCCAAGCTGCTGACCTCCGACATCGATGAGCGAGACCAGCCGTTTGTCGATTACGATGCCGGCCGCACCGTCGAGGGTTTTTATCGGGTGCGCAACGGGCTGGAGCCGTGCATTGCGCGGGCCGTTGCCTATGCGCCCTATTGCGACCTGATCTGGTGCGAGACATCGAAGCCGGATCTGGAACAGGCGCGCAAATTCGCGGAAGGCGTCCACAAGGTCCATCCGGGCAAGCTGCTCGCCTATAATTGCTCGCCGTCGTTTAACTGGAAAAAGAACCTTGATGACGCGACGATCGCCAAATTCCAGCGGGAGCTGGGGGCGATGGGCTACAAGTTCCAGTTCATAACGCTGGCCGGTTTCCACCAGCTGAATTTTGGCATGTTCGAACTGGCGCGCGGATACAAGGACCGGCAGATGGCCGCTTATTCGGAACTGCAGGAAGCGGAGTTTGCCGCCGAGGTTCATGGCTATACCGCAACCAAACACCAGCGCGAGGTCGGCACAGGGTATTTCGATGCCGTGTCGGTGGCGATCAGCGGCGGGCAGTCTTCAACGACAGCCATGGGAGAGTCGACGGAGCACGCGCAGTTTCGGCCGGCGGCTGAGTAGCGGAGTTTTCCGTCGCGACCAACAACAGCCCCTCACCCTAACCCTCTCCCCGCCTGCGGGGAGAGGGAACTTGCCCCACGCATCGTTCAGGAGACCTGAGGCGGTGCGGCACATCCCTTCTCCCCGCCTGCGGGGAGAAGGTGGCGGCAGCCGGATGAGGGGCGGCCGCGAACGCCATGAAACCATCAAAAACCACAGAGAGGAGAAACCACCATGAACATGCACAACCCGATCCCCCAGACAGCGCCCATCCAGACCCACGTCAGGGAACGTGCCGAGGAGCAATCCTCCAGCATGAGTTTCGAGCAGCAGGCGGCCATCCGCTCGCTGGCCAATGATCTGCACCGGCTGAACCATTCGGTCATGAAGGCGGTCGAAGCAGGCGTTTCGGTCGAACTGGTACGCTCTGCCCGCCATCACGGTGGTGACGGACAATGGGGCGATCTCTTGATCCCGGTCGTGGTTGCCCGTGGCAATTGACCGGGCGGGCATCGCGAATAGCCCTCCTCCTGCGTCATCCGCCCTCGGGTTTAACCCGAGGGTTGAGCCGGGATCTAGCCAGTCCAAGTCCTTGGGCTGAAAAGACTCTCTCGCCGCGCAGACGCGCGTCGGCTGGATCCCGGCACAAGGCCGGGATGACGCAATAATGGAGCCGGTCCTCATCCAATCAACGCCGACAGTCGGCCCTTCCCGAAACACCAAAGGCCGGGCATATCCCCAGCCCGGCCTTTGGTCGATGTGTAACAGCCTAAGTTATCAGGCGGCGTAACGCTTCTGGCCGGCACCGTGATCGGCTTCGATGCGGAACTGCTGCACGAGCATCATCAGCTGATTGGCCTCTTCCGCAAGAACATGGCTGGCAGTGCTGGTTTCTTCCACCATCGCGCCGTTCTGCTGGGTCATCTGGTCCATGCGGTTGACCGACTGGTTGATGTCCTGCAGGGCGGCCGACTGGTCGCGGGCGGCAGTGGCGATGGTTTCCACATGCTTGCTGATGCCGGTGATCTGTTCGCTGATCGTGGCGAGAACCTGACCCGTCTGCTGCACGAGACCGGCGCCATTGCTGACCTCGTTGCTGGACTGGTTGATCAGCGTCTTGATCTCGCGGGCGGCATCGGCCGAACGCTGGGCGAGTTCACGCACTTCCTGTGCGACAACCGCAAAACCCTTGCCGGCTTCACCGGCACGCGCGGCTTCGATACCGGCGTTCAGTGCCAGAAGGTTGGTCTGGAAGGCGATATCGTCGATCACTTCAATGATCTGTTCGATCTTCTTCGATGCTTCCTCGATACGGTCCATGGCCTCGATGGCATTGTTGACGACGGTGCCGGAACCATCGGCGTTCTGCTTGGTCTTGGCGACGGCATCATTGGCTTCACGCGCACGCTCCGCCGAGGAGCGGACGGTGACGGTGATCTCGTCGACGGCGGCAGCAGTTTCCTCGAGCGAGGCAGCCTGGCTTTCCGTGCGCTTGGCAAGGTCGGCGGACGACTGGCTGAGTTCGCCACTGTTGCGCTGGATGGCTAGCGTGCTTTCACGGATGCGCGACAGCGTATCACGCAGGCGTTCGATCGAGCCGTTGAAATCGACGCGGAGCTGTTCGAGACGGCCAGTGAAGGCGCGGTCGATCTTGACCGACAGGTCACCCTGCGACAGACGGGCAAGCGCTGCACCAAGCTCGGTGACGGCGAGGCTGATCTGGCTGTCGATTTCCTGCTTTTCGGCATCGTTGCGGCGGCGATCGGCATCGGCGCTGGCACGGTCGTCGGCGCTGCGGGCTTCGATCAGGCGTTTTTGGCGGGCGTTATCGCGAAAGACTTCGAGAGCGCGGGCGATGTTGCCGAATTCGTTGCGACGATCGAGATAAGGCACGTCGGTATCGGTGCCTTCCGCCATGGTGCGGATCGTGCCGGTGAGCACGCTGAGCGGCTTGACCAGATGACGGATGGCGAAGAAACCGAGCAGGCCCATGGCAATCAGCGCCAGGATGCTGGTCACGGCCATCTGGGTGACGGCAGTGGACAGCTGGGCGAAATAGACCTCCATCGGAATACCGATGAACATGACGCCGGTGACCACGTTGGCCTTGTCCTTGATCGGGAAATAACCGGTCATGAAATCACGGCCGAACAAAGCGGCCTGACCGAAATACGGCTGACCGGAGGCCAGTGTCTTCTGGGCGGGGTGTTCGGCGGCCAGCTTGGTGCCGACGGCGCGCTCACCCTTTTCGGTCTTCACGTTGGTGGAGACGCGCACATAGTCGCCACCGTCCTTGCGGAACACCGTTGCAACGCCGCCGATGGATTCAGCCGTGCGATCAACCAGAGAATGGTTTTTGAACTCGATCGGACCGGCGCTGGTGATGCCGGTGACCTCACCGTCCTTGACGGCGATATCGGAACCTTCCGCCTCGACTTCATAAAGAACGCCCATGGCGCGCACAGCACTATGCGCATCTTCCACAGCATTGCCCATGATGTCCGAACGCAGGTTCAGATAGGTCATTCCAGACAAAGCTGAAATGGAAACGAAAACAAGGAAAAGACAAAGGCTGACGATCCGTGCGACCACGGATGACGGCAGAAAGTTTAACATACGACGACCCCCAAATGCGAATTACCAGTAGTAATTGAGGGGCTATTTAATTCAAAATGCGTAAAAACTTACTGAATCTGCGTTTTGCCATTAAGGCCGCAGCAATCTAAACTGGAACGATCCCAAAATTGGCTCAAGAGTACCGTCGGCGAAACTCAATGAGAGCATCGATACATCCGAAAGAACATCTCGCCTTTATTAGGCGGACATCAGAGAACTTGCGAAATCGTCAGTATTGCAACAATTGCACTGACTGCAATGATCGACAGGCGGAGTTTGATATCTGCGGTGGATTCAGTCTTTGCAATGGCGATGGCACGAGCACGACGACGGTTCTGCATCAAGATAATCCCGACTGGAGAGGTTTCGATCGCCGCCGTGGCGACGATCAGCGCTTCACAATAGATAAGAATCCATGACTGTGCGCGCATTAAGGCAGGATGTCGCAGCTCTATTAAAAAGTGCTAAAAGATATCCCCGGCATCAGAACAGTTCCGACAGCGCCTCGCCGCAAGCATGGCCGGATGCCCAGGCCCATTGGAAATTATACCCGCCGAGCCAGCCGGTGACATCCACGCACTCGCCGATGAAATAAAGGCCGGGCACGTTCTTGGCCTGCATGGTCTTTGAATCGATCTCCGATGTATCGATACCGCCTATGGTCACTTCGGCGGTCCTGTAGCCTTCGGAGCCTGCCGGAACGATAGTCCAGTCCTGTACGGACGCCGCCAGCGCTTCGAGCTTGCGATCGCCCTGATCCGCCATCTGGCCGGTCATGCCGGCATTTTCGGTCAGGAACTGTGCCAGACGTTTCGGCAGGATTTCGCCCAGCACCGTCTGCGCCGCCTGTTTGCCATTGGCTTTTCGCCCGTTTTTCAGGCGCGCGGCGATATCGATATCGGGTTCGATCGACAATCTGATCGCATCCCCTTCCCGCCAGTAGGACGAGATCTGCAGGATGGACGGGCCGCTGATGCCGCGATGGGTGAAGAGCAGAGCTTCGCGAAACGATGTCTTGCCGTGTTTGACTTCGGCATCGACGGCAATGCCGGAGAGCGGCGCCAGTTTTTCCAGCAGCAACGGATCCAGCGTCAGCGGTACGAGACCGGGGCGGGTTTCGGTAACCTTGAGGCCGAATTCGGCCGCGATGCGATAGGCAAAGCCGGTCGCGCCCATTTTCGGGATCGATTTGCCGCCGGTGGCGATGACGACGGCATCGGCCTCCACAGTGCCATTCGCGGTCAACACGCGAAAACCGTCCGGGGCTTTTTCGATGGCGGAAATTTCCGTGCGCAGTTCAAGAATACCGCCAACCGTCCGCAACTCGTCGAGCAGCATATGGATGATATCCTTGGCGCTATCGTCGCAGAACAGCTGTCCGAGCGTCTTTTCATGCCAGGCGATGCGGTGCTTTTCGACCAGATCGAGGAAATCGCGCGGTGTGTAACGCGCCAAGGCGGACTTGGCGAAATGCGGATTGGCCGAGAGATAGTTTTTCGGGCCGGCATGGATATTGGTGAAGTTGCAGCGGCCGCCGCCGGAAATGCGGATCTTTTCGGCGGGGTTCTTGGCGTGATCCAGCACGAGAACGCGTTTGCCGCCCTGCCCGGCGCGGATCGCACACATCAGCCCGGCCGCACCGGCACCAAGGATCACCACGTCAAATCTGCGGGCCAAACCGAAAACTCCTGAAACGAGCGGCGTTTCTGTTGCGATCACGTCCCGGTGTCAATGCCGATCGCGGTATTGATCGACAAGTCACCTATCGCCAATTGCCACAAGGTGACTATTATAGAGTTCCCGAGCAACGTTTCCGGTGAGCCATGCCGCCCAAGAAAAAGCCGACGCCTTCCGCCCCCAAGCCCAAAATCCCGGCCGCAGTTCTGGATAGCCGACGCGGGGTGAAATCCTGGCAGGAGGCCGCCGCATGGCTGAAAGTGCGCGGCATCGAGGATGTCGAATGCATCACGCCGGACCTTGCCGGCGTGCCACGCGGCAAGATGATGCCGGCGTCGAAGTTCACCAGCAACACTTCACTGGCGCTGCCATCCGCGCTTTACCGCCACACGATTTCGGGCGAATACCCGGATGAGACCGGCAACTTCCGTTATGACAGCCGCGACAGCGACATCAAGCTTGTGCCGGATCTTTCAACGCTCTCCGTCGTGCCATGGGAAAGCGACCCGACGGCGCAGGTGATCTGCGACATCGTCGGCGCCGATGGCAAGAACGTGCCCTATACGCCGCGCAACGTGCTGAAGCATGTCGTAAAGCTCTATTCGGATCGCGGCTGGAAACCCGTCGTCGCTCCGGAAATCGAGTTCTATCTCGTCGCCGTCAACGAGGACCCGGATTATCCGCTGCATCCGCCAAAAGGCAGGTCGGGCCGTTCGATTTCCGGTGGCCAGAGCTATTCCATCGCCGGCATCAACGAATTCGACGAGTTGATCGACGACATCTACCATTTTTCCGAAAAGCAGGGTCTGGAGATCGACACCCTGATCCATGAGGAAGGTCCGGCGCAGCTGGAAATCAACCTTCGCCATGGTGATCCGATCCAGCTGGCCGACCAGGTGTTTCTGTTCAAGCGCACCATTCGCGAGGCGGCGCTGAAACACGGCATCTATGCCACGTTCATGGCGAAACCGATGCAGGGGCAGCCGGGGTCTGCCATGCACGTTCACCAGTCAGTGGTCGATATCAACACCGGCAAGAATGTCTTCTCCAATGAGGACGGCACGCCTTCGAAGGAGTTTTTCCACTTCATCGGCGGCATGCAGAAATTCGTGCCGAGTTCGCTGGTCATGCTGGCGCCTTACGTGAATTCCTATCGCCGCCTGACGCCGGACATGGCCTGCCCGGTCAACAATGCCTGGGGTTACGACAACCGCACCACCGCCTTCCGCGTGCCGGTGTCCGATCCGTCGGCGCGGCGTGTCGAAAACCGCCTGCCGAGTTCGGATGCCAATCCCTATCTGGCGCTGGCGGCTTCGCTCGGCTGCGGCCTCTTGGGCATTACCAAGGAAATCCAGCCGACCGAACCGACCTCGGATACCGCCAACGAAGGCTCGATCGAACTGCCGCGCGGCCTTCTGGAAGCGCTGGCGCTTTTGGAAAACGAACCGGCCTTCGAGGAGGTTTACGGCTCCGAATTCATCAATATTTATGCCGGGGTCAAACGCGGCGAATTCGAAACATTCATGCAGGTGATCAGTCCCTGGGAGCGTGAATTCCTGTTGCTGAACGTTTGAAGGAGACGGCATGACCGCATGGCAGAGCCCGATCGCACCCGGAATTTCATGGTATCAGGCATCGAGCGGCGACAGGCCGACCTATCCGGCGCTTGACGGTTCGAAAACCACCGACGTCGCCATCATCGGCGGTGGTTTTACCGGGTTGCAGGCGGCTTATTGCCTCGCATCGGCCGGGGTTTCGGTGACGCTGATCGAAGCCTGCCATTTTGGTGACGGCGCATCGGGCCGCAATGGCGGCCAGCTCGGCACCGGCCAGCGCTGGTGGCCGGAGGAGCAGGAAGAGGCACTCGGGCTTGAGCGGTCCCGCGCCCTGTTCGACATGGCCGAACATGCCAAACGTTACCTGCTGGATTTTGCCGACAAGCACGGCATCGACATGGAGTATGTGCAGGGGCACATGTGCGTGGCCCACAAGCCGGGCCATGACAAGGAATACCGCGCCAATGCCGAGATCGCGGCGACGCGTTACGACTATCCGTACATCTCCTTCATGGACAAGGCGGAGACGGCAGAGCGGCTGGGCTCCGGCCATTACCATTGCGGCATCTATGATGGCGGCACCGGCCATATCCACCCGCTGAAACTGCTGATCGGCCTCGCCCGTGTGGCTGCGTCCGCGGGTGCTGCGATCCACGAAAACACCCCGGCAAAATCGATCTCGCAATCGGGCGGTAAAACACTGATCGAAACGCCGACGGGCACGATCACCGCCAATCGCGTGCTGATCGCCACGAACGCCTATATTGGCAATCTGGAACCGGTGACGGCGGCGCATGTCATGCCGATCCGTTCCTTCATCGGCGCGACCGTGCCGTTGACCGATCATCCGACCATTCTTTCCGGCAATGAATCGGTGGCCGATTCGCGCTTCGTGGTGCGCTATTTTCGCAAGTCGAAGGACGGGCGGCTGCTGTTCGGCGGCCGCGAAGCCTATACGGCCGACAGCCCGCGTGACATTTCCAGCCATATCCGCCGGCAGATCGCCGAGATCTATCCGGCACTGAACGAGATCGAGATCACCCATTCCTGGGGCGGTTCGGTGGGCATTACCCTCACCCGCCAGCCATTCGTGAAGGAAGTCATGCCCGGCGTCATGTCGGTCGGCGGTTATTCCGGCCATGGGGTCATGCTGTCAAATTATTGTGGTAAGCTTTATGCAGATATGACACTCGGCAAATCGACGGAGCTTTCCTATCTTGCCGATCTGGACGTTCCGGCCTTTCCGGGAGGCTCGCGCCTGCGGGCTCCGCTCCTTTTCCTCGCCCTGACCTGGTACGCACTGCGCGACCGGTTCTGAGGCAAATAGTCACTCCGGTCCGTTTTCGGGCTGGCGCTTTTAAATCGATTAGATTATGACCCCTATCAACAACGCGACTTCGAGAGAATTAGGTATGAGCAGCCAGATCATCCCAGTTGAGCCCTTCGATTGCATCGTCTTCGGCGGCAGCGGCGACCTTGCGGAACGGAAACTTCTTCCGGCGCTCTACCACCGCCAGATCGAGGGCCAGTTCACCGAACCGACCCGCATTATCGGCGCTTCGCGCAGCGCGCTTTCCCATGACGATTACCGCAAGTTCGCCAAGGATGCCCTGAAAGAGCATCTGAAAAAGGGCGAATATGACGAGGCGGAAGTCAAGAAATTCTGCGAACGCCTGTTCTACGTGTCCGTCGATGCCAAGTCCGATCAGGGCTGGGATGTTCTGAAGAAACTGCTGGACGAAGGCAAGGATCGCATCCGCGCCTTTTACCTCGCCGTGGCTCCGGGCATTTTTGGCGCGATTTCGGAAAAAATCCGCGACCACAAGCTGATCACGCCAAAAACCCGCATCGTCGTCGAAAAGCCGATCGGCCGTGACCTTGCCTCGGCGCTGGTGCTGAACGACACGATCGGCAAAGTGTTCAAGGAAGAGCAGATCTACCGTATCGACCATTATCTGGGCAAGGAAACCGTCCAGAACCTGATGGCGCTGCGTTTTGCCAATGCGCTTTACGAGCCGCTGTGGAACGCCAATTATATCGACCACGTGCAGATCACGGTTGCCGAGGCTGTCGGTCTCGAAGGCCGCGCCGGTTATTACGACACGGCCGGTGCGTTGCGCGACATGGTGCAGAACCATATCATGCAGCTTCTGTGCCTTGTTGCCATGGAAACCCCGTCCTCGATGAATTCCGAGGCCGTGCGCGACGAAAAGCTGAAGGTTTTGCGCGCTCTGAAGCCCATTACCGCTGAAAACGTAGAGCAGATGACGGTGCGCGGCCAGTACCGCGCCGGTGCTTCCGCAGGCGGCCCGGTCAAGGGTTATCTGGAAGAGCTGGAAGGCGGCGTTTCCAACACGGAAACATTCGTCGCCATCAAGGCCGAGATCGGCAACTGGCGCTGGGCCGGCGTTCCCTTCTACATCCGCACGGGCAAGCGCCTGACGGAGCGCATGTCGGAGATCGTCATCACCTTCAAGCCGGTGCCGCACAACATCTTTGACACCGCAGCCGGCCGCATTTCCGCCAACCAGCTGATCATCCGCCTGCAGCCGGATGAAGGCGTCAAGCAGTCGCTGATGATCAAGGATCCGGGTCCGGGCGGCATGCGCCTGCGCAACGTTTCGCTCGACATGAGTTTTGCCGAAGCTTTTAACGTACGCAGCCCTGATGCCTATGAGCGCCTGCTGATGGATACGATCCGCGCCAACCAGACGCTGTTCATGCGCCGCGACGAAGTTGAAGCGGCATGGCAATGGGTCGATCCGATCCTCAAGGGCTGGGAAGAAACCGGGCAGATCGCGCAAGGCTACACCGCCGGCACCTGGGGTCCGAGCCAGGCGATCGCGCTGATCGAGCGTGACGGCCGTACATGGCACGAGGGCTGATCGATGGCCGGTAACCTGCATGAATTTCCCGATACCGAAACGCTGGCACACGAGCTTGCCATCGATGTCGCGGCACAGCTGACGGCAGCGATTGCCGTTCGCGGCAAGGCATCGATCGCCGTGTCCGGTGGCTCCACCCCGAAGCGGTTTTTCGAAGCGCTGTCGGAACAGGACATCAACTGGGCGAAGGTGACGATCACGCTGGTGGACGAACGGTTCGTTGCCGCTGACGACGAGCGTTCCAACCACCGTCTGGTGGCGACACATCTCGTCAAGGGCAATGCGGAGGCAGCGACATTCGTGCCGCTTTACCAGCCTTCCGCAACCGCCGAGGAAGCCGCAAAGATCGCCACGGAAAAGACCACCGGTTTCGGCAAACCTTTCGATGTCGTCATTCTCGGCATGGGTGGAGACGGTCACACCGCCTCCTTCTTCCCGAAGGGCAACAATCTGGCCAAGGCCATCGACCCGGCAGGCCCGCGCGGCGTTCTGACCATGCAGGCTGAAGGCGCGGGCGAAGAGCGCCTGACCTTCTCCTTCACCAGCCTTGCCGATGCGCGCCTTCTGGTGCTGCATATCGAGGGTGATGCCAAGATGATCGTGCTGGAGAAGGCGGAAGACGGTGATGACGAGATGGAAATGCCCATCCGCGCCGTTCTGAACCGCGCCGCCTCGCCGCTGCAGATCTACTGGGCGCCTTAAACGGCGCCCTCCCCGGCGCCCCGTTTTCGGCCGGCGCCGGCATATTTCAAACACAGCAATCCCGGTGGCTTCGGCCTCTCCCAAACCGGGATTGACCGAAGGAGGATTGCACATGGCCGCCCATTCCAGCATCGAGGCGATTACCGCGCGTATCGTCGAGCGATCGAAACCGCACCGAGAAGCCTATCTCGATCGTCTGAACCGCGCCGTGAAGCGTGGCACGCATCGTTCGGTTCTTTCCTGCGGCAACCTCGCCCACGGATTTGCGGTCTGTTCCCCCGCCGAGAAGAGCGCGCTCGCAGGCGACGTCGTTCCGAACCTCGGCATCATCACCGCCTATAACGACATGCTTTCGGCCCACCAGCCTTACGAGAACTATCCGGCGCTGATCCGCGACGCGGCCCGCGAGGCCGGCGGCGTGGCGCAGGTGGCAGGCGGTGTGCCGGCCATGTGCGATGGCGTGACGCAGGGCCAGCCCGGCATGGAACTGTCGCTGTTTTCGCGCGACCTGATCGCCATGTCGGCCGGCATTGGCCTTTCCCACAACATGTTCGACAGTTCCGTTTATCTCGGCGTCTGCGACAAGATCGTGCCCGGTCTGGTCATCGCAGCGCTGTCCTTCGGACATCTGCCAGCCGTGTTCGTGCCCGCCGGACCGATGACGTCTGGCCTGCCCAACGACGAAAAATCGCGCATCCGCCAGCTTTATGCGGAAGGCAAAGTCGGCCGCGCTGAACTGCTGGAATCGGAATCCAAGTCCTACCACGGCCCCGGCACCTGTACCTTTTACGGCACGGCCAATTCCAACCAGATGCTGATGGAAATCATGGGCTTTCACATGCCCGGTTCCTCCTTCATCAATCCGGGCACACCGCTGCGCGATGCGCTGACCAAGGAAGCCGCAAAGCGGGCTTTGGCGATTACCGCGCTTGGCAACGAATTCACGCCGGCCGGCGAGATGATCGACGAACGCTCAATCGTCAACGGCGTTGTCGGCCTGCATGCGACGGGCGGTTCGACCAACCACACGATGCACCTTGTCGCCATGGCGCGCGCCGCCGGTATTCATCTGACATGGGCGGATATTTCCGAACTGTCGGACATCGTTCCGCTTCTGACCCGCGTTTACCCGAACGGGCTTTCCGACGTGAACCATTTTGCCGCTGCCGGCGGCATGGGCTTTTTGATCAAGCAACTGCTGGCCGGCGGCCTCGTACATGACGACGTGCGCACCGTATTCGGTCAGGGACTAGATGCCTATACGGTGGAGGCCAAGCTTGGCGAAAACGGTGGCGTTGCCCGTCAGCCCATCCCGGAGGTCAGCGGCGATCCGAAGGTGCTGACGACGATCGACAAGCCTTTCCAGGCCAATGGCGGCCTCAAAATGCTGCATGGCAATCTCGGCAAGGCCGTCATCAAGATCTCGGCCGTCAAACCGGAACGCCACATCATCGAGGCCCCTGCCATCGTCTTCCACACCCAGAAGGAATTGCAGGACGCCTTCAAGCGCGGCGACCTGAACAACAAGGACTTCATCGCCGTCGTACGTTTCCAGGGTCCGAAGGCGAACGGCATGCCGGAACTGCACCAGCTGACGCCGCCGCTCGGTGTGCTGCAAGATCGTGGTTTCAAGGTGGCGCTGGTCACCGACGGCCGCATGTCCGGCGCATCCGGCAAGGTGCCGGCGGCGATCCACATCACGCCGGAAGCATCGGATGGCGGCCCGATCGCCAAGATCCGCGACGGTGACATCGTTCGCCTCGACGCCACGACCGGCACGCTGGAAGTACTGGTGGATGCGGCCGAGTTCGCCGCCCGCCCGGCCGCTACCGCCGATCTGTCGGAAAACGAATACGGCATGGGCCGCGAACTGTTCGGCGCCTTCCGCCGCAATGTCGGCCATGCCGATCAGGGCGCGAGTGTGTTTGCATGAGCTTTACACATTGAACTGAAAAAGGCGGCCGTGAGCCGCCTTTTTCTTTTTTCATTGGCAAACGCCGCGAAATCACGCGGCAACAACACCCCGCTCGAGCTCGAACCCCTCATCGATCCAGCCGGTTATACCGCCTGCCATGATCTTTACCGGGCGTCCGAGTTCGGCAAGGCGCAAGGCACCTCTGGCGGCGCCATTGCAATGCGGGCCGGCGCAATATGTCACGAACAGCGTCTCGTCCGGCCATTGCTGCAGTTTGGAGCGGACAATCTTGCCATGCGGCAGGTTGATGGCACCGGGAATATGGCCGACGGCGAACAGCGCCGGGCTGCGCACGTCGAAAAGGACGAAATCCGGATTCCGTGACAGGGCATCATGCACATCCCAGCAATCGGTTTCGAAGGTAAATTCGGCAGCAAAATGCTCGCGGGCAATCTCGCTGGGGGCGGCGACAATAGTGGTAACGGCGCTTGGCATGATGATCTCCTTTGTCAGTGATCCCATACTGCCGTCCGCAGTTTTCGATTGCCATTGGCATGATTGCCATCATACATGAAGATCATGCCAAACACGCACGGACCGCTGGTCACCGCACTTCTGTATGATGGGCTTTGCACGTTCGAGTTCGGGATCGTTACCGAGATTTTTGGCCTTTCCAGACCGGAAATGGGCGAAGGCTGGTATCGCTTTGCCAGTTGCGCCATCGAACAAGGGCCTCTGCGCGCCCATGGAGGTTTCACGCTTTTGCCCGACGAAGGCATCGAGCTGATCGATCGGGCGGACATCATCGTCGTGCCGGGCTGGAAGGGCGTGGATGAACCGGTGCCAGAAGCGCTGTGTGAACGCTTGCGGCAGGCGCATGAGCGAGGCGCGCGACTGGTTTCCATCTGCTCCGGCGCCTTCGTGCTGGCAGCGACCGGGCTGCTGGACGGCGGCAGCGCCACCACACATTGGCGATATGCCGAGGCATTGCGCAGGCTTCACCCAACCATAGACGTGGATGATCGCTCGCTTTACCGCAATCATGGACGCATTTTCACATCGGCCGGAAGCGCTGCGGGCATGGATCTACTCATCGAAATCGTACGGCAGGATTTTGGGGCTGACGCGGCAAGCTCCGTTGCCCGCAGGCTTGTCATGCCGGCGCACCGCACTGGCGGACAAGCACAGTTTCTGGAACGCCCGGTGCCGATACGTCGACAATCGGAAATCGCGCCTTTGCTGGACCAGATGCGTGCGGGGCTGGGTACGGTGTGGACGCTTGAGCGCATGGCAGCCGAGTGCCGGATGAGCGTGCGGACATTCGTGCGCCGGTTTGCGGAAGCAACAGGTACGTCACCGGGTGAATGGCTGACGGCGGAACGGCTGGAGGAAGCAAAACGCCTTCTCGTGGCAGGACGTCTCGGCATCGACGAGATCGCGCTTGCCGCAGGTCTCGGTACGGCGGATACGCTGCGTCATCATTTCAGGAAACGTATCGGCATAAGCCCGCGCGAATACCAGATGCGGTTTGGGCGACTGCAGCCCTCGTAACATCTGTTACCAACTGCGCACATCCAGCTTGCGGTCGCGATGCGCCGGGTGCGTGGAGAACACGAAGATCCGATCAAGCTCCTTCTTCGTCAGCAGACGCAGGAAACGCACATCGATCGTGTTATTGGCATTCTGGCGCATCAGCATACAGCCGATCTTGTTGATGCGGGCATCCGGAATGTCGAGATAAAACTGTTTTGGCAGATTGTACTGGGTGAGGATGCCGAGGACTGCGCCGCTCATGGAAATGCGCAGCACGTCACAGCGGCGGGCGGCGAGGTTCATCACCGCCTTTTCGGTATATTCGATGCGGGCGGCGTTCATCGTGTCTTCCATGCGATACCGCGTTTCGCGGTCATACATGAAGGACTCTTCCTTGCTCAGATAACTCGGTCGGTTCCCGGCAATCGCACCCACGTCTATTCTCCTGTTCTTTGTTGGAAAATCTACCGTGCGAAACTTAATAGACCGTATGGAGCCGAGCCCGGATCACCTTGCGCAGCGCTTTCTCTGTGGACGGGAATAACAGTTTGCCAATGACAAATGCCTATTGGCGCAGACTGACACCATCCGCATCGAAAAGGTGCATCTTTTCAGGCCTTGCGGTGAAGCGGATTTTGTCGCCCTTCTTCACCGAAAGAATACCGGGGATCTTGGCGATGATCGGCTCGTCCTTCGTCAGCCCTTCGATATAGAGAAGCGTCACTTCGCCCAGCGCTTCGACGATGCCGACCGTGCCTTCGAACAGGCAGGGATCGCCATCCTCCGCGATAGCCAGATCTTCCGGGCGAATACCAAAGCTAGCCTGCTTGCCCTGTTGCGCGGCGTCGCTCGCAATCTGCACCGTCACCGACTTGCCGCCAGACAGTTCCACCACCGTCTGCGTGCCTGCCGTCGTGATCTTTGCCGGAATGATGTTCATGGCCGGCGAACCGATAAAGCGGGCGACGAACAGGTTCTTTGGCCGCTCGTAAAGCTCCAGCGGCGGCCCGACCTGCTCGATCTTTCCAGCCGAGAGCACGACGATGCGGTCCGCCAGCGTCATCGCCTCGACCTGGTCGTGAGTGACGTAGATCATCGTCGTGTCCGGCATGGATTCGTTGAGTTTCGCAATCTCGATACGGGTGGCGACACGCAGGGCCGCATCGAGATTGGAAAGCGGTTCATCGAACAAAAACACTTTTGGATCACGGCAGATGGCGCGGCCGATGGCGACGCGCTGACGCTGGCCGCCCGAGAGCGCTTTTGGCAGGCGCTCAAGGTATTGGGTGAGCTGCAGAATATCGGCCGCCGCACGCACGCGGCGATCGACCTCCTCTTTGCTCTCTTTGGCGATGCGCATGCCAAAAGCCATGTTGTCGTAGACCGTCATATGCGGATAAAGCGCATAGGACTGGAACACCATGGCGATACCGCGCCGCGAGGGCGGCACCTCGTTGACGACATGGCCGTCGATCGACATCTCGCCAGAAGTGATATCCTCCAGACCGGCGATCATGCGCAGAAGCGTCGATTTCCCGCAGCCGGAGGGGCCGACGAAAACAACGAACTCGCCCTGTTCGATCTCAAGATCGATGCCGTGCAGAACCTGCACCTGGCCATAGGATTTCTTGATGTCCTTGAGGATTACCCCGGTCATGCGCATCCCTCCCCTTTTTATCAGCCAAGCCGGGCGAAATAAGCGCCCCAGGCCGGCAGTTCGACGTTTCTGTTATCGACTGTGCTGTAAAAGCCGTGGCCTTCCAGCTTCTGCCAGTCGCCTTGCGGCAGCGGAATGCTTTGGCCATCCGGCCCCATGTTGAAGACGCAAAGCAGCGTTTCGTTGCCGAAAATGCGCTCATAGACCAGCGTCGGACCTTCGGCGGTCACGAAACGGATCTCGCCCTTGGACAAAGCCGGGTGCTGTTTGCGGAAGGCGATGAAGCGGCGGTACTGTTCCAGTACCGAATCCGGATCGCCATATTGCGCGCTGACGGCGCGGATCTGGTGTTCGACCGGGATCGGCAACCATGTCTTTTCCGCGGTCGAGAAACCGGCCTGAAGCGCCTGCGCATCCCAGACCATCGGCGTGCGGCAACCGTCGCGGCCCTTGAATTCCGGCCAGAACTGGATGCCGTAGGGGTCCTGCAGGTCGGCATAGGCGATATCGGCTTCCGTCAGGCCCAGTTCCTCGCCCTGATAGATGCAGACTGAACCGCGCTGGGTGAAGAGCAACGCCGCCAGCATTTTTGCGAAGGCATCGCGGTCGAGAACGTCGGCACCCCAGCGGCTGACGTGGCGCACCACATCATGATTGGAGAAGGCCCAGCAGGCCCAGCCCTCGGGTGCAGCGGCAGAAAACGCGTTCTGCACTTCGCCGACGCGCGGCGCGGTCGGATAATCCGGCGCCAGGAATTCGAAGGCGTAACACATCTGCATCTTGTCGTTGCCGGATGTGTACTGGCCGACGATTTCCAGACCATACTGGCTGTCGCCGACTTCGCCGACGGCGGCAATCGCCGGAAATTCGTCCAGCACCGCGCGAAAACGCTTCAGGAATTCGAGGTTTTCCGGGCGGTTCTTGTCGTAGAGATGTTCCTGGAAATTGTAGGGGTTCACGGCCGGTGCGGTGGAGGCGTTGCGGCGCGACGGATCGAGCGCCGGGTTGCTACGCAATTCCTTGTCGTGGAAATAGAAGTTGATCGTGTCGAGGCGGAAGCCGTCGACGCCGCGCTGCAGCCAGAAACGGGTGACATCCAGCAGCGCATCCTGAACCTCGGGGTTATGGAGGTTGAGGTCCGGCTGCGAGGTGAGAAAATTGTGCATGTAATATTGCATGCGGGTCGGGTCCCAATGCCATGCGGACCCGCCGAAAATCGACAGCCAGTTGTTGGGCGGCGAACCATCCGGCTTGGCGTCGGCCCAGACATACCAGTCGGCCTTGGGGTTGAAGCGCGACGAGCGGCTTTCGATGAACCAGGCATGCTGATCGGACGAATGCGACATGACGAGATCGATCATGACGCGGATTTTGAGGCGATGCGCCTCGGCGATCAGCGCATCGAAATCCGACAGCGAACCGAACATCGGGTCGATATCGGTATAGTTAGAAACGTCGTAGCCGAAATCCTTCATCGGCGACGGGAAGAAGGGCGAAATCCAGATCGCATCGGCGCCGAGTGCCGCGATATGCGGCAGGCGCGCGGTGATGCCCTTCAGGTCGCCGATGCCGTCACCGTTCGAGTCCTGATAGGAACGCGGATAGATCTGGTAGATGACCGCACCACGCCACCAATCCTTGTCGAGTGGCGTTTCGGACATCTGCGTTACATTGCTCATTCGAAAATCCTGTAGATAGAAATGCTGTCTGGTGTGATCGTGTGGAAGGGCGTCAGCCGCCCTTCACCGAACCGGCGAGAAGACCCCGCACGAGGTAACGCTGCAGGGCAAAAAAGACGAGAATCGGGACGATGATGGTGATGAAGGCGGATGCCGTGAGGATTTCCCACTTGCCGCCCATGGAGCCCAGAAGCGCGTTGAGCGCACCGGTCAGCACCAGCTGATCCTTGCCGGTGCCCAGAAATACCATGGCAACCAGCAGGTCGTTCCACGTCCACAGGAACTGGAAGATCGAGAAGGATGCGAGCGCCGGGAAGGACAGAGGCAGCACGATCTTCACAAAAATTTCAAAATCGCTGGCGCCATCGACGCGGGCGGATTCGATGATTTCCTTGGGCAGGCCGGAAATGTAGTTGCGCAGGAGATAGATGGCGAGCGGCATGCCGAAGGCCGAATGCGCCAGCCAGACCCCGGCATAGGAGCGCGAGGGAATGCCGAAGAAGGAGCCGATATCGTTATACAGCGTCAGAAGGGGGATGAGCGCCATCTGCAACGGTACGACGATGAGGCCGACGATGACGGCGATCAGCAGCGCGCGACCGGGAAAATGCATCCATGACAGTGCATAGGCCGCAAAGGCCGCGATCAGGATGGGGATGATCGTGGCGGGCACGGCGACTGTCAGCGAATTGACAAAAGCCTGACCGATGCCGGCCGAGGTCAAAACGTCGCGATAGTTCTGGGTGGTGAATTCGGGGGCCGTGGCGAGCGAGACATAGACACGTTTCGGACGTTTGTCATCGAAGGCGGCGCCCTTGCTGTAAACGTAAGAACCGTCCTGATTGATCTGCAGCGTTTCGCCATCGCCGATATCGGCGGGCGCACCGACCGGGAAGGCCGACGGATCCTGCACGCGCACGCCAAAAGCGCTGACACTGCCGGTGGCATTGCCTTCAAAAATCGAGCCGGAGATGACGAAGCGGCCGCCCTCTTCCTTTTGAGTGGAAGGATCGGCGAGCCTGATGGCTTCCATTTGCGTGGAGCCGCTAAAGGCCGTCCACCAGCCGGATGCGGTGATCTGTTCCTTGTCGCGCACCGAAGTGACGAGAATCCCGAGCGTCGGGATCAGCCAGAGGATAACGATGGCTAGCACGGCGACATGCACGAGCAGGCGAGGCAGGCCGACACGGCGCAGGCGGGTGATGATCGAGGGGGACGAGGAGACGGTTGCTGTGGCGGCCATGTCAGTGTCCCTCCGCATCGCGATGCGCCTGGCGAATATTCCAGATCATGATCGGCGTCACCGCCGCCATCAGCACAAGCGCGATGACCGCACTTCGGCCGCTGTCGCCGCCGCCACGGAACATCCAGTCGAACATCAGGTTGGCAAGCACCATCGTGTTCCATTGGCCGTTGGTCATGGTCAGCACGATATCGAAGACCTTGAGGACGAGAATGGTGATTGTCGTCCAGACGACGGCGATCGTGCCCCAGATCTGCGGCACCATGATCTTCCAGAAAATCTGCCAGCCATTGGCGCCATCAATGACCGCTGCCTCGATGGTCTCTTCCGGGATGCCGCGAAGTGCTGCCGAGAGGATGACCATGGCAAAACCGGTCTGGATCCAGATGAGGATGAGCATCAGGAAAAAATTGTTCCAGAAGGGCAACGAGATCCAGATCTGCGGATCTCCGCCGATGGCCTTCACGATGGCGTTCAGAAGGCCGATCTGCGTTTCGTTGCCGCCACGGAATTCATAAATGAATTTCCAGATGACCGAGGCGCCGACAAACGAGATCGCCATCGGCATGAAGATGATGCTCTTGGCGATATTGCCCCACCAGATGCGGTCGGTCAGCACGGCGATGACGAGGCCGAAAAACGTGCAGGCAGCCGGCACGACGGCGAGCCAGAGGATGTTGTTGAAGATCGACTGGCGGAACTGCTGATCGAAAAACGCCCAACGATAGTTGGCGAAACCGACGTAGTAGTCGCCGGAGCGATCGTAGAAGGAGAGGATGAAGGTCGCGATGACCGGATAGACGAGATAGACGGCGATCAGGATCAGGGCGGGCCCGAGGAACAACCACGGACGGATGGTGGCGCGGCGGTTGAGATTGATCGAGGCCTGTCGGACATTGCCCTGCGGCACCGGCAGCGCCAGCGACAGGATCCTGTCGGACAGCCAGTAATACAGCGCACAGGCGAACACGCCGGCGACCATGATGCCGATGGCCGAAACGATCTGCGAGACCATTGTTACCCTCCCCTTTTTGCCGCCTGCTTGTTGTGTTGATTGCAGCAACGTTTTTTCGGTATGCGTGTGCCGTGTGGTTGGATCCTCGGGTCAAGCCCGAGGATGACGCGTGGGGGGAGCGGTGCCGATCATCTTGAACGTGGAACTTGCAGAGAGATCATACGGGGGACTCTTTTAAAGTGAGTCCGTCCACCTCTCTCCTCCGTCATCCTCGGGCTTGACCCGAGGATCCACAACCAAGCACGCGACGCTCACCTCACCGAACGATCGCGCTCTACTTCAACCCATCCCAGGCCTTCTGGATGTCACCCGCCGCCGTCTTGGCATCCTTGCCGCCGACGTAATCGATCATGCCGGTCCAGAAGGCGCCGGCGCCGATCTTGCCCGGCATCATGTCGGATGCGTCGAAGCGGAACGTCGTTGCGGTGGTCAGCAGCTCGCCCTGCTTACGCAGAACATCATTGGCATAGGCATCCGGCTTGACGCCCTTGAACGGTGTCAGGAATGAAGCCTGCGCCATCCACACTTCATGGGCGATCGGTGTTTTCAGGAATTCGATAAACGCCTGTGCCGCAGGCGAATCCTTGGTGATGGCAAACATCGTGCCGGCACCCAGAACCGGCTTGCCGAGTTCCGGCTTGGAGGCATAGGTCGGCAGGTAGAAGAAGTCCGCATCGACGCCCAGTTCCTTGTCCGGCGGGAAGAAGGACGGCACGAACGACGCTTGATGGTGCAGGTAGCACTTTGGCGGAATGTCGAAGAGGCCCTTGGGGCTGTCACGGAAGTCGGTGGAGGCAACAGCAGCCGCACCACCCGAGACATATTTGTCGTTCCTGGCGAACTTGCCGAATTCCTCGATGGCGCCGACCACGGCCGGATCATCGAACTTGATCTCGTTCGACACCCACTTGTCGTAGGTTTCCGGTGACTGCGTGCGCAGCATCATGTCTTCCACCCAGTCGGTGGCCGGCCAGCCGGTGGCGCCGCCCGAACCGAGGCCGATGCACCACGGCACGCCGCCATCCTCGACGATCTGGTCGGACAGCTTGATCAGGTCCTCCATGGTCTCGGGGACTTCGTAACCGGCTTCCTCAAAGTTTTCCGGCACGTACCAGACGAGCGATTTCAGATCGACTTTGAACGGAAAGCCGAAATAGGCCTCCTTGCCGTCCTTGCCCTTGTAGGTGCCGTATTTGATCCAGTCCTCGCCGGAACCGTAATTGGTCTTCACCCACTCATCCGTGCCCTGGGCGAGCGGCGTCAGAAAACCCTTGGTGGCGAGATCGGCGAGAAGACCCGGCTGCGGGATGATGGCGATGTTGGGAGGCGAGCCGGCCTGCGTATCGATGACGATCTGCTGCTCGTAGTTTTCCGAGGAGGAATATTTGCCGTTGATGCCGGTCGCGGCGTTGAAATAGGCGAGCACGCTGTTGAACAGGACTTCGTCCTCGCCGCGCCATGGGCCGAACAGGGTCAGCGACTGGCCCTTGAGATCGCCATGCGCCGCCTTGAAATCCTCTAAACTCTTCCAGTTGAACTTTGCGTCTTCGCCCGGCGCGAATTTCAGTTCCTGCGCCACAGCTCCCGTCGCAACCAGCACCGCCAGTGCCGTCCCCATCAGAAAAGACAGTTTCATCGTCAGCCTCCCGCCTTGTGCGCGGCAGCAAAGCCGCGCTTCTCCACCGCAGTACGAAACGTACCATGTGTAAAAGACATAAGGCGCTGACGGAGGAGTCAACCCCCGGTGATCTCTCAGAATTTAGGGATCGCTACTCCAAGGGCGCGGCTGGCTGCGACAACCGTGTTTGCCATCAGCATGGCGATGGTCATCGGACCGACGCCACCGGGCACCGGCGTGATGGCATTTGCCAATTCCGCGCATTCGGCGAAGGCAACATCACCCACGAGACGGGTTTTGCCCTCCCCCTTTTCAGGGGCCGGAATGCGGTTAATGCCGACATCGATGATGACAGCACCGGGCTTCACCCAATCCGCCTTGACCATCTCGCTGCGTCCAACGGCCGCAACCAGAATATCGGCATTTCTGCAGATCAAGGCTAAATCCTTGCTGCGCGAATGCGCCATCGTCACCGTGGCGTTGGCGGCCAGCAGCAGCAGCGCCATCGGCTTGCCGAACAGATTAGAGCGGCCGATGACGACGGCGTTCAAGCCGGAGAGATCTTCGCCCAAAACCTGCTTGACGAGAAGCATGGAACCGGCCGGCGTGCAGGAGACGAGGCCGGTTTCGAAATCACCGGTGGCGATCTTGCCGGCATTGACGACATGCAGGCCGTCGACATCCTTTTCCGGCGCGACCATCTGCGTCACCCGCTCGCTGTCGAGATGTTTGGGCAGCGGCAGCTGCACGAGAATGCCGTGAATGGCGGGATCGGCGTTTAGTTCCTGCACCAGCGCCTCAAGCGCTTCCTGCGTCGTGTCGCCGGGCAGGCTGTGCTGGATGGAGTTAAAACCGCATTGTTTGGCCATGCGGCTCTTGGCGGCGACATAGGTGTGGCTGGCGGCATCGTCACCGACGATGACCACGGCGAGACCGGGGCGCACGCCTTTTTCACTTTCCAGCGCAGCGGAAGCTTGCGTGACCGTGGCGATGACCTTTTCAGCCGCCAGTTTGCCGTCGATTACCGTTGCCATGCGCGCCTCGCTTCCCGAAAGTTCGTGAACATTGCCTGAGCAGAAGGCGTATGCTGGGAAAAGCGGCGAATGGCAAGCTTTGCAACAGACAAACGGTACGCCATTCACGACGTCGGGGCGCGACGTCGATGGGACGGGATCAGCGCTGACCGGCGGCGCGTCGCTCGTTAAATTCGGCCACGCGTTCGCGCAGCGACATGATATCCTGACGCAGTGCGGCCGTCTTGCGCGTCTCTTCTTCGGCCTCAGCGTCATAATGCGGCTCGATGGCGAGACCACCCGCCATCACGGCGCTGACCAGCGGCGGCAGATATGTCTGCGCTTCTTCTTCCCTTATCCGGTTGGCAAGCAGAAGTTCACGGACCCGATCGGCAAGCGGCGTGGCGCTGTTGGCAGCGACCGGATAATCATCAAACTGTTCTTCGGTTTCGATACGGCCTCCAACGCCTACATCATAAACGCGGACCCGGCGGGTTTCGGCCGCCGCGGGGACCGTGGCCGGCAACTCCGATGGTTCGACATCCGCAGACAAAACTGCTGCCGGCTGCAGAAGATCGATGTCTTCGTCCTCAAACAGATCGAGATCCTCATCCACCTCGGAGACCGGTTCGAACAAGTCGTCGTTCTTGGAGCGGCGCGGCAGAGCAAAGGCAAGCATCAGCCCGAAACCCAGCCCCAGCGCCCCGCCGATGCCGGACAACATCCACATCGGCCAGCCGACCGCTCTGGCGGAATCCGGGCTTGCCGCACTGGCGGTCGTTGCGCTGATCGGACCGGAAACGGCAGCGGCATCGAGACGCTGGGTGGCGGTCAGATAATCCTTGCGAGCCTTTTCGGCCTTTGCCTGCAGATCGGCCAGCGCCTTGGCCTCCGGCGATGCCGGTGCGGCGGCCACTTTCTGCTGGCGTGATTTCAGGTCGGCCAGCTCGCTGGTCGCGGTCTTTTCCTGCTGCTTCAGCGAGGTGGACAGGCGCATCAGCGCTGCATCGATCTTGCCGCGCGCCTCGTTGAGGGCGGCCTGCGCGGCCTGAAGGCGTGGATGGCGGGGGCCGAGGCTCGCCGACAGCTGATCGACCAAAATTTTTGCATCCACATGCACCTGGCGCAACTGGTCGATGCCGGAGAAATCGAAGGCAGATGACAATGGCTTCGTCAGCACGTCAGCGGGAGAGGTTTCGGAAACGGTTTTCAATTGTTCGGAAAGTTGCGAGACGGATGCCTCCAGCATCGCGATTTCCTGCGCCAGCATCTGGCGTTCTTCCTCAGCCCGCCGCAAAGACCCCTGATCACCATTTTTGGCGAGCGCCTGCGACACCGCTTGATCAGCATCCTGCATGGCGCGTTCCAGGTTCTCTGCCTGCATACGGGCCGAGCGCACGGCCGCACCCGACAATTCCCGCTGATAGGTTTCGGCGATCGCACGGGCGATGCGCGCGGATTTTGCCGCATCACCGGTTTCGACGGATATGACGATACGGTTGCCATTGGCATCCGGGCTCGCCTTGAAGGCGTTTGACAACCGGTCGCGCAATTGCGCATCGGCGGCGGACACCGTCATTGCCTGGCCAGTCACGATATCTGAAACGATACCGAGGGCGCTTGGTGCGGCGACGGCGAATTCCGCATCACGCGCCAGATCCAGCCTGCGCACCATGCCATCAAGATTGGCAGCCGAACGTACCGCCTTGCCGGCTTCCGTTATGGCACGCTGCCTGTCTGCCTTCGACAAGCCGGGCGCATCGATGCGCAATGTCGTTTCGACTGCATGTTTGAGCGAATAGTCGTCGGCGAAAAAGACCGGAGCCGCAGCGCCCGCAATGACGAACACCGATGTGGTGAGCGCCAGAAGCACCTTGCGTGCCTTACCGCCGCCCGTTTCGCTCAGCGGGTGCGTTGCCTCGATATGTTCAGGTGCAAACATTTTGCCGAACCGCGCTTGTCCAAGATTAAGACATGCTAAAGTTTTCTGGCAAACAAATGGTTAACGGATCAGAGAAACGCACCATATTAGCGAGATTCTACACGCCGGATAAATTAAGAGTTGCGGTCGCCGAATGCCGTGCCGGCCATGACCATCAGGCCGTTATGATGCAGCGCCAGCGCCTGTTCGAACCGCAGCTCTTCCTCGTAACCGGCGGCATCGACGATCACCAGATCCGGCGCGGTGGCGACGAGGCCGGGGACAACACCATTGACGGCGATACCGCTGCCGAGATCGGCTGCCCGGACGACGGAAAAGGCGTGCCAAGGGGCATGTTGTGCAAAACGCTCGCGCGCCTGCTCCAGCCGTGACAGCTTGGCGCCGACGAGTGCGACATGCCGGCGTGGCAGGAATGTCAGCAATGCGTCCGTAAACCGCAGTGCATCGAAGCTGGCCTTGAGAGGACCATCGCCCTGAAGGCGCGCGGTCACGGCCAGCATGCGGCTTGCCGGAAGCAGGACACGCCTGCCGAGCACGGCGCGACAGTCAGCGTCGACGGACAGGCGAAAAGCCGTTCTGCCATCAATGAAGGAAAGCGCCTGCGGACCATGCCGCAAATTGGCGACGGCCTCGACATAACCAAACGTATCCGTCCAGTCCATATCGCAGACGGAGACGCCGAAAAGGCTGCGAAGCTCGGCCGGATGGCTTGCATCGATCCATTCCCCCTTCGCCTCGAGACGCGCGAAAAGGCTGAAATACGCAGGTCGGGAGATCGGATAGGGAATGGGTCGCATTGTCGCCATTTCAAGCCTGTGAACGCATGGTGAAATACGTATCACGGGTTGATGAAATCGCGTTTAAGCGAAGCGGCCCAATGCGATGCTATATTTTAAGAGATGGTTAACCAACGGGATGTGGCGTCACTGAAAGACGATCCGTCCGGCTCGTCTTTAACGCCGATAATCGTTAGTGACCGCCACCGGCAGGTGCTGCAACCGGCGTGCCTTCGACGATCTTGGTCGGAGCAACCTGGTTCTTGGCCGAACGCGCGGTATTTTCGCGGATGTCTTCCTTGCCGAGATAGTCGATCTGCTCGACCATGACGTCGGTCACGGTGCCCTCGCCCATCTTCTGGTTCAGGCCTTCCTTGATCTTCTGCTTGAAGGCTTCGAGCTGGAAAGCCTTGGTATTGGACAGGTCGATCATTTTGTTGCCGACGAGCAAGGTATAAAGCTCGTCGGTCATCATTTCCGTCAACGGCATCTGGGCGACGACATGCATCTTTTCCTTCGCCATCAGGAAGGAAATGCGGGTGATGAAATAGCCGTTGACTGCACCGTTGGCGAGCAGCGGCACGTTGATCACTTCGCCTTTCACGACCTGCATGTTGGCAAGGCGCTGCGCCTCTTCATCGAGCGGCGGCGGTGGCGCCGACGCCCTGACGGAGAAGAACACGGCGCCCAGCGTGACCACGCAGACCCAGAGACCGGTGAGGATGAGCTTGACCATCAGGCCTCGCTATAAAGGAACTGTTCCTGCGTATAGGTGCCGTCGCCGTCGGCATCGCGCACGGCATTCTTCAGGAGATCGGCAACCGTACGCACGGCATTAAGATGGGCTTCGACACGGCGGGCATTGAGCTTGAGCTTGCCCTTCAGGGCATGCAGCTGCTCGACGTGGTTGGCGGCCAGTTCCTTGGGGTCGGCACTGCGGAACAGCATGGTCAGCTCATAAAGGCAGCGGCTCTTGTGGGCATTCGAGACCTTGAAGTCGAACTCGGGATCGTGGCCGATCCGCTGGTTTTCGTTCTCGATAATCATCTCCAGGCGGCCAAGAACCGTCTTGATGCGATAATCACTGGAAACCACTTTCATATGTTCCATTCCTGCTGTCGTCATATCAAACCTCCCCCTTCTTCATTTCTTCCGTGTTCAGCGTCCGGCGCTGAAAATCCTCGATCATGCTGGTTGCACGGGCGCGGTCGTCCTCATCGGTCTGGACGTTGAGGGCCTTCTTGGCATCGAGGCGATCGAGCGCCTGCGAATACATCTGCTCGGCAATGCCGACGCCACCCCTCTTGGACATGGAATCGGCGATCTGCTCCGACATCATGCTCTTCCAGAACTCACCCGCAGAACCCTTGCCGTAGACGTTTTCGCTGTCGCTCGGCATCATCGTGTTGACGAAGTTCTGCAGGATCGTCGCTTCGAACTTGCGATATTCCTCCGGCATCTCGGCTGTCCTGGCGGACTTGTCGACGCGGCCCAAACCGGCCTTGAATGCCGTCGTGTCGAGTGCGGCACCAAAACCTGCCCCTGCTTCCGCGAGACTGTTGGCGGCAAATGCAGCCTTGTTGGCCTTCAGCTTGGCCTGCGCTGCCTGCACGTCCACCGGGTCGGCGGCGCGAAGCACGTCAAGCACGAGGTCGCTTGGAGGAGATATAGCCACGTCAGCTCCTGAATTAAGAAAACTTGGAGCGGACTATGCGGGGTGAAGCTTGCTGCAGGCTGGCGCAAACTCCAAAAAGTCAAATTTAGACGGAAAATTCCGCAAAAACTGATAGATGGCAAGTATTGTCGTCAGTAGGACTTCGATCCGCCGGTCGCGAGCGTGATCTCCAGAAGGTCGTAGATCGCGTTGTCGTCCTTCTCGCGATCTTCGTGTACCCGCGCTTCCTTCATCTGATCCTCAAGCCGGTCACCCTTGGTGCGTTCCTTGAGAACGCGCACTTCCTGTGCCTGCTGGATGCCGGTCAGCTGCTTCTCGCGCACCATCAGCCTGCCGAACCGACTGGCGTAATCCTGCGAGAACTGCATGTGGACCGGTGACATCGAGCCGATCGCCTCGATCACCCGTTCCTTGGACTGATTGACCTCGACGATCTGTCGACCTGTGGCCGCGAGTTCGTTTTCGGCCATCTTTTCCATGTGCCGCTGCAGATTGACGAGGCGCTTGAGCTTTTTCGATCGGGTCTGTTCGCCGCCGGCCATGGCCCGCTCCTCAGAATGACGTGAAGACCGGCACGAAACCGTCGGCAAACTGCCGCACCATCGCGCCGATGGAAAGATAAAGCAGGAACAGGCCGCCGAACAGCAGGAACGGCGCCGAGATGAACGATACCGGCACCTGCGGCGCCAGCTTGTTGATGAGACCGATGGCGATGTTGAAGATCATGCCGAACAGCAGGAACGGCCCCGCAAGCCGCAGCATGATCATGGTCGTGGCACGCAGCGTATCGGCCAGCGTGATCAGCATCTTCTGCGGCTCGATGATCGCACCGACAGGCGTGACATTGTAGGAATCGACCAGCGCACGAAACATGATGTGGTGGAAATCCAGCAGGAACAGCAGCATCAGCCCACCGAAGCTGATCAGGTTGATCAGCTGGTTTTCCGGGAAATCCTCGAGAATATCGCTGCCACCCGGTGCGTTGAAACCGATCGAAAGACTGATGATCGTACCGGCGAACTGCAGCCCGATGACATAGATGCGGGCGATCAGCCCGTAGATGACGCCGACAAAGGCTTCCGATACGACAAGACCGACATAGACCGCTCCAGGATTGGCAACGCGCGGATAGATCGTGTCCCACAGGACCGGCATGATCGCCATGGAGACGGCAACGGCCACCAGCAGACGAACCTGAACCGGCAGCCGCGCGCTGGAAAAGCCCGGCATCGTCATCATGCAGGCGCCCATGCGGCAGAAGCACAGGAACAGCGTCAGTATGATGCCTTGCGCGTCTATCGGACCGCTGAACATGGTGACTTCCTTGATGACGGTTTTGGCGCGGCCCTTTTCGGCCGCACGCCGTCACGAGATGGCGCCGAGAATCTTGATCTCCAGCCCCTTGGCCAGTTCCACATGGGAAAGGACCGGAAGCGTTGCGAACAGACGCTCGATGATCATGCGCACATAGGAGCGTGTTTCCGGCGACGTGACAAGGACGAAAGGCAGGCCACGATCCATGAATTCACGGATTGTTTGGCTCGCCTGCTCGGAAAACTCTTCCAGCGCGCGCGGGTCGATATCGAATTCGATGACTTCGCCCTTGGCATCACGCTTGAGGGCCTGGTGGAAGATCATGTCCCATTTGCTGCCGAGACGCAGCACGCGCAGCACGCCATTGTCGGCCAGATCGCCGCAGAGCTGCTGCGACATGCGCACTCGGACATGCTCGACGATCTGTTCGGTCTTACGCACATGCGGGGCGAGTTCCGCGACCGCTTCAAGGATGAGATGCAGATTGCGGATCGAGACGCGCTCGGCGAGCAGCAGCTTCAGCACCGCCTGCAGGCCTGAATAGGACATGTGCGACGAGCAGATCTCGTCGGCCAGCTTCTTGTATTCCGGATCCATGCGATCGATGAGGATCTTCAGGTCCTTGTAGGAAAGAAGCTGCGGCAGGTTGTTGCGGATCACTTCCGACATGTGGGTGAGCACGACCGAGACGTTGTCGATCGGATGGAAACCTTCGCGCTTCAGATCTTCGGCGAAGTTTTCCAAAATCGCAACGGCCGGCATGCCGAAGGCTGGTTCGCGGATCTCGTCGCCCGGAATGGACGGCTTGCGACCGGAACCGGTGACGACGATGACATCGCCGACGCGCAGCGTGTTGGACGCGATCGTCGTGCCGTGGATGCGGATCTGGTAGGATTTTTCCGGGATGGAAATATCGTCCGCGACCTTGATTTCGGGAACCACGAAACCGTACTGGCTGGCAAACTTCTTGCGCATCTTGCCAACACGGAAGGCCAGTTCCTGATGCGCGCCGAGCAGACGCGTGGATACCTGCTTGCCGAGCGCCAGTTCGATTTCGGCGGTCTTGAGGGCCGACTTGACGCTGTCGCGCTCGGCTTCCTTGGTCTGGACCACCTTCTTCTCTTCGGTTTCGCGAAGAAGGGCATGTTCTGCTTCAAGCTGGCGCGGAATATACCAGGCACCAAAGCCCAGAGCGGCGCCAAGTGCGAGGAAGGGCAGCATCGGCAGGCCCGGCACCACGGCCAGAACCGCCATGAGGCCAGCCGACATGCCAAGCGCACGTGGATAACCGCCGAGCTGTTCGGCCAGCGCTTTGTCGGTCGGGCCTGACGTGCCGCCACGCGACACGAGAAGACCGGCGGCCAGAGAGACGATCAGCGCCGGGATCTGCGAGACGATACCGTCACCGACCGACAGTTTGACGAAGACGTCGGCAGCCTCGGTGATTTCCATGCCGTGACGGAAATAACCGATGATGATGCCGCCAAAGATGTTGATGGCGGTGATGATGAGGCCGGCGATCGCATCACCACGCACGAATTTCGAGGCACCGTCCATGGCGCCGAAGAACATGCTTTCTTCTTCCAGCTCGGAACGGCGGCGCTGCGCCTCCTTCTCGTCAATCGTGCCCGAAGCAAGGTCGGCATCGATCGACATCTGCTTGCCGGGGATGGCATCGAGGGTGAAGCGGGCGCCGACTTCCGCGATACGGGTGGCGCCCTTGGTGATGACGATGAAGTTGACCGTGACCAGGATCAGGAAGACGATCAGTCCGATGAGGAAGTCGCCCGACATGACGAGGGCCGCAAACCCGGCGATGACACCGCCGGCGGCATCATGTCCCTGGTGACCATGGGAGAGGATGACACGCGTCGTCGCGATGTTGAGCGACAGGCGCACCATCGTCGAGATCAGGAGAATGGTGGGGAAGGACGAGAAGTCCAGCGGCTTCTGGATCCACAGTGCCACCATCAGGATCAGCACCGAAAACGCGATCGAGAAAGCCAGCCCGAGGTCGATCAGAAAGGTCGGGATCGGCAGGAAAAGAATGCACAGGATCGCGATGATACCGAGCGCGAGGCCGATATCGCGCCCGTTCGGGGCTACCTTCGGAATGGACAGTGCAGGTGGTTGCGCCATGGGTCTTCCGTCTCTTCATGAGAAGGCGACGGGATACACAACCCCGCCAGTTCACCATGCGTCTTAGAGAACGAAGCTTGCGCGAGGGTGGCTCAGCGTAGCGCAAAACCAGTCAATCAGAAACCGGACTGCACGCGTGAAAAGACGAGTTCGGCGAAAAGATAGACCTGACCACCGATAAAAGGGGCCGAAATGGCGATGGTCAGCAGAATGGCAACGATCTTCGGAACGAAGGTGAGCGTCATTTCCTGGATCTGGGTCAGCGCCTGCAGAAAGGCGATGCCGACGCCGACGATCATCGCCGCAAGAACGGCGGGGCCGGAGGCGATCAGGACTGTCCTGATCGCCGCCTGCAGGATCTCCAGGGCGTCGGCTTCATTCATCGGAGCTCTCCGGGACCGCGAATCATCTGCGATCTTAACGTTGGCCCGTTTTATCCCCGCCCGCTTAGGCCGTCGAGGGCTCTTCTTCGAGCGGTAGACCGGTTTCGGGGTCCGTCACGACAGGGATAGTGACGGTATCTTCCTTACCGTCCTTATCCTCATCGACAGGGGCAATGATCTCCCTGTCGGAGACGACGACACCGGCCTGCCACAGAACCTTGTCGCCGGCTTCGGTGATGGCGATGATGCCATCGGCGTAAACCTGGACTTCCTTGACCTTGCCCATGGTCTTGTCGTCAGCACTCATGATGTACCTGCCGACGAGATCACCTGCCTTGGTCAGCGCCTCGGCCTGCAGCATGCTCTTCAGATGCTTGTTGGTCTGAATGGTCTGCTCGACCTGCGAGAACGACGCCAGCTGAGAGACCTGTTCCGACGCATCCATCGGATCCGTCGGGTCCTGGTTCTTCATCTGCGCGACCAGCAACTGAAGAAAGCTGTCATAGTTCAACGAGGCCTTGTCGGCATCGGCATTGGACGCACCGGCATTGGCCCATGGGTTGGAAGCCGTGGCAGTATCAACCTTGGGCGTTACCACAGAGGCTGCTGGGTCTACCGCCATGGCGCGATTTCCTTGCGAATGGTCTCGACCATTGCCGGGGCGATCTCGTTGTTGTTGAGGATCCGGTCTTCGGTCGGATACAGGCTGCGGATGGCCTTGAGGGCATCAAACGCACGGCCGGAAGCGACCATGGCATCGATACGCTTCAGTTCCGCCAGGACTTCGGCGTCCTGGAAGCAGGTGAGCAGCATGGCGATCGACTTCTTGAACATCGCCATCGACTGATCCTTTCCTTCCGGATTGATCAGAATCATCTGGGCGATGAAATAAAGCTGACGCAGCGGCGTGGTGGCATCCTGTGGCTGCAGAACATGGTTTTCGAGAAGGAACGTGACGTCGTTCAGGAATTCCAGAGCAACCTTACGATCGACGCGCAGGACCGCACCATTGATGAAGATTCGTTCGCCGGACTTGAGCGAGATACGCAGAGTGCTTTTCATTTAATGCCATCCCTGATGATGGTGGTTACGTCGATAATGCCTTGGAAATTGTCAGACTGGCGTCTTCTGATCTTCTCGCATTCCTTCAAAATCCAGATGGCGATGGAGATCAGATTGGCCCGCAGTTCGGTATTCAGCTCGTTCTCCGGTTGCCGCAGGTCTTCGATGAACCTGATCCAGACGCGCCTTGTGTAGAATAGCGCCTCGACCGTCGACCGGGAGTAGTCCTTATCTGCACGAGCGGCCTGAAGGAGTTCGATCGAGCGATCGAGCGTCTGCCGTTCACGCGCTTTGGCGTCGGCGACGTCATCCTTCATGATCTCGGCATATGAAAACTGGAACATTCATGTACCCTTTATTTTCAGATACTTACCTTTTTTCATCAAAGGTAGTTGACTAGGCTTAGCTGCTGGATCCTTGAGGTCAGGGTGTAGGATGCTTCCAGGAGAGACTGCAGCGCGCTGACGCGGGTGGATGCCTCATAGACATCGACGCCCTGCAGCTCGTTGATATGTGTTTCGATGATAGACTTCTGGTCGGCCAGAGAATCCGTTGCCTTGCTGACCCGTTCGGTCGAAAGGCCGATGCTGGAACGCTGGTCGTTGACGCCGGAAATCGCCTGGCCGATCGCCGCGGTCGCGCTGTCGGTCACGGCCTTGCGGGTCTGTTCCGGAACGTCGTTGGTCAGATACTTGGCCGAAATCACCGAGGCGAAAACGAAGCTGCGGAAACCCTGCTCGTTGGCGTTGGTCGAGGTATCGACCACTTCCGTGGGGCTGATGCGCGTCGTGATGTTGGAATCGCTGGCGCTGGAGACGTTGGTTGACCAGAAAGTATCGTCGTTGAACTGCGTCTGGAGATCGTCCAGGAACGACTTCATCTGGGCCGGCGTCATGTTCTCCGGGGCGGGATACCCCTGGGCGACGCGGAAATCATCGACAGCCTGGCTGAGAGCGGAGTTTTCGTCGTAGGCCAACATCGGCTTGACGTCGCTGTTGGTACCGGAGAACAGGTATTCACCACTGACCGACGTATTGGCGACGTCCACGAAAGAATTGAGCGCCGAGGTGATCGTCGAACGCGCCACGTCGAGCGTGGTCGAGCTGCCGCTCAGGCCCACCAGCGAATCCATGACGTTCTGGCTGATGTCGGCGAGCTGCGAAAGCGCTTCCTCCGACGATGTCAGGCGCTGCGTCGCGATCGAGTTGGTGGTCATCTGCGATTCGATACGCAGCATGTCACGGCTGAGATCAAGGCTGCGGGAGGTCTTGGCGCCGAGTTCGACGCCGAGATCGGCATAGACGCCGGTCGTGACCTCTTCATTGGCCGTGGCCAGGTCTTTCTGCGCTCTTGCCATGGTCTGCAGGAGCGCCGTCTGTATGGAATGCGTGGAGCTAAAGGAGGTCTTCATGATCAACCCGCTGCGTTCAGAAGTGCACTCAACATTTCATCGATGGTGCTTACGAGCTTCGATGCTGCCTTGTAGGATTGCTCGATGTCGAGAAGCAGCGAGAGCTCTTCATCGAGGCTGACGCCCGTCTCGCTGGACAGGGCTTCGGCGGCGCGAGACTGCATTGCCGATTTGGTTTCGGTGGCCGTGGCCGACGAACTGCGCAGAGCTTCCAGCCAACCGGTCGAATCCGACGCGTAAGACATCAGGTCCTTGTCGGTGCCGCCGGATGCGGCGTCAAAGGTCTGGCTAGCCTGCATCATCCCGACATACCTGTCGAGAAGCGAGGAATAGCTAGAGTCGTTATTGGTATTCCATTTGTAACCGGCATCGTTGATACCGCCGTCACGGAGCAAAGTTGGCACACCTGTCGGGGGCGTGAGTGCCGAACTGACCATGATCCGGGCGCTGAGGCCGGTCGAATCCGCATCCGAAGGAACGTCGAACTGCTCGGCGCCGCCCTCCTTGTAGGTGAAAAGCCCGGCGACCGCACCGAATGAGCCGGCAGGATCGGTCGGCAGGACCTCGGCAAATGCCTTGACCAAGCCGCGTGCCATCTCGTCGAGCTGGCTCTGATAGGTCACAGCGACGCCGTCGCGGATCTGGCGCAGCGCCTGCAGCGAACCGCTGGCATTGGTATCACCACCAACGCCCGCCTTCAGTTCCTCACCGTCGATGGTGATCTTCTGGCCGACGGTGTCGGCCGTATAGGTCGTGGTGGCGGTGAAATCCACTTTGCGCGGAATGGTTTCGAACAACGTCGTACCGTCGGTCGTGTACAGCGCCATATCGTTACCGGCGCGAATGGTCGACGAAATGCCGACAATCTCGGAGATCTGCTTGACCAGGCTGTCACGCGTATCGAGCGCGTTATTGTCCTGGGTGCCCATCGCCGCCGCCTGCATGATGGCGGTGTTGGCAGTCTCGAACTGACCAAGCAGGTTGTTGAGCTTGTCGACCTGCGTCTTCATTTCCGCGTCAGCGCGGGCGCGGATGGCCTGAAGCTCGTTGGATGTGGTGTTCAGAGTATTGACGACATCCTGCGCCGACGAAACTACCGTTGACGCAAGTGTCGATTCGCTGGGCTTTGCTGAATAGGCGCCGATATTGTTGAGCAACGCCGTCATCTTCGCGCTCATCGACAACTCGTAATCGTTGCCGCCGAGCAGGCTGCGGATCTCTTCGAGACCCGTAGCCAAGGTCGACTGGCCGCTGGCCAACGACGTGCTGGTGATAGACTGTCGCAGCAACGGCTCGTTCTGTTCGCGCGAGATCGTTGCAACCACCGCTCCATTGCCAGAGCTTGCCAGTACCGCAGTCCGCTTCGCATAGTTGGCGTTCTGGGTATTGGCCATGTTCGTCGACGTCACCGACGTTTGTGTGCCGGTGTTGCTGAAGATCTGCTTGGTCGTTGAAAGCGCTGAACTAATCGACATCTATCTAACCTTTGCGGGTATCATTCCCGCGGTTTATCTCTTCAGGTTGACCAGGGTTTCGAGCAATTCGGAACCGGTCTGGAAGACCTTGGAGTTTGCGGTGTAGTTGCGCTGCGATTCGATCATGCTCGTGAGTTCGTCACCGATCTCGACGTTGGAATTTTCCAGAGCTTGGGAAAGGATCGAACCGTAACCGCTGTTACCGGCGTAGCCCATGACGATGACGCCGGAGTCATTGCTCTGCGAATAGACGTTGCCTTCGCGCGGCGTCAGGTTGTTGGGGCTCTGTACGCTTGCCATCGCGATGCGATAGGCGGGCATGGACTGGCCGTTCTTGTAGAGAATGGAAACAACACCATCCTCGCCGATCTGAACCTTGTCGACGGCGCTTGCCGCCTGGCCGTTGATATTGCCCTTGATCGAATAAGGTGCACCGAGCTGGGACATGTCACTGATATCGATGCTCAGGCCGTTGAGTTCGGCTCCGGCAATGGTGAGACCTGCGGTGGAGACTAGGCCGCCTGCCGGAGAGGTCAGCTTACCGGCGGCATCGAAGGTCAGGGTCGCTGCCGGACCCGGCGTCGTGGCCGGCGGTACCGGCGGATTAAGCGAATGAACGGTGCCGACTTCGTCCTTGTAGCTGATGTCGAGCGTCCACTCATTGTCAGCGGTCTTGGTGTAGGTCAGGTCGAGCAGGCGCGAGTTGCCCTGGCTGTCATAAGCGACGAGCGAAGACGACTTGATATAGCCGTTCTCTTCGCCAGCTGGAAGGTTGCCTGAAACGACGCCCGTCGTTGAAGGCGTGGAGCTCATGCCGCCGGCCTGGACGTTGACTTCCTGCAGGCCATCGAAACCGTTGATAACGATGGTCGGGTCCGTGGTCGACGAATAGGGGTAGCCCATCAGCGTGAAGCCGGCCGAGTTCATCAGCGAACCATCGGGCTGAACTTCGAAATTGCCGGCGCGGGTCAGGTAGTTCGAACCATCGGCGCTGTTGACGATGAAGAAACCTTCGCCGTTGATGGCAAGGTCCGTCGTCGAGGTCGTGTAGGTGAACGAACCCTGATCGTTGATCGAATAACGTACCGTGGTGTTGACGCCACCCGAATTGTAGGAGCCGTTACCAGACGGCAGGATCATCGACGAGAATTGCGTCGAGGCCTTCTTGTAACCGACGGTGCTCGAGTTGGCGATGTTGTCGGCAACCGTGCTGAGCCGGTTCGCCTGCGCATTCATCCCGGACACACCCGTCCGCATTGTTCCGTAAAGGCTCATCTCAAATCCTCGTTTTGCCTATGCTGACGACCCTAGAGGACGGGCCTTGCGTGAAGCTGTCTGTTTTGGCCTTTGCCGCAGGTTTCGATCACCTCGAACCTGCCTTTCGAAAAATGAAAAAGGCCGGCATCCATTTTCGGATACCGGCCTTTTTTAGAGTATTTTAAAGAGCTTAGCTCCAGTCGATGCAGTAGCCGAGGAAGCGTTTGGAATCGACCGGGTCGAAACCGAGCTTCTTGCGAAGCTTCTTGCGAAGCTTGCTGATATGGCTTTCCACGACGTTCTCCTCGACCTCTTCGTCGAAGATGCCGTAGATGGCGTTGAAGATCTGGGTCTTCGAAACGCGACGGCCACGGTTGGCAATCAGATATTCCAGAATGCGACGCTCGCGACGCGGCAAGGCAAAAATTTCGCCGTTGATTTCCGGGTCACGTCCATCGGAGAAGACGCGGATCGCGCCGACATCCGTATGGGTGGACAGTGCCTTCAGGCGGCGACGGATCGCCGCTGCGCGAGCCAAAATCTCGCGCGGATGCACCGGCTTGCGCACCACGTCGTCGACGCCGCTGTCGAACAACGCAAGTGTTGCTTCCAGCGAGTGCTGGTCGCTGACCGCGATCACCGGAGCCTGCGAACGGTCGCGGATGGCCCGCGGCAGTTCGAGCGCCCGTTCGCTCTGTCCAATCAAAAATGCTTCTACCGCCGCAATGTCGGTATCCGCTGCTGTGTTGACCCACTCACCGAACTCGCTAGGATCAAACCCGGTAGAGGGCACACCCTCACGACCAAACAGGGATGTGTATCCCTCTTTCACCAGTTCACGTTCATCAACCACTACGATCATTCGTCCGCCTCCGAATCACTGTGGCACCTCGATGGAGCAATGGATACGAATCGAGCGAATCCCGAACAACTGGGTAAAATTAACCATAGAATTTAATAGTTGATTAAGATCGGCCTCGCGATTTGCACTACATCTAGTAGGCTACCCAAAACAAGCCACAAAATTTTAGTGGAAAAAGTTAATTATCTCTAAAATTAGCCTTGCATGACACAATGAGGCCAAAACAAGAACATCGGCTTCAACCGCTCAAATTCGATGACGGTCAATCAACCGAAAATAGTCATCCACGGCAAAATTGGGAGGCGTTTCCGGTCCACGTGCCGTAGCCGGTTGCAACCAGATTGGAGATAACACGGCAGACATACCGCTTCTGGGCGGGGTCGTTATTGGGGCCGGCGTGGTATCTTGCTACCGCCATCGTCCATGTCTCGTGACGGTTATGCAGGTTGCTGAGAAACTTTGCGGCATACTCTACGTTGAGGCGCGGATCGAACATCTGCTCTGCCGAAGCAAAATTTTCACCGTGAAAATGATGGTTGATCTGCATGCAGCCGATGTCGATCAGCTTCACACCCTGGCTGCGCGCTTCGCGGAATTTGGCCATCGCTTCCTGTTGGCTGGGCGCGAAGAAGGCTTTTCCTTCGATGTTCATGGCATAGGGATAGAGGCTGCCCTTGCGCCCGGTTTCCGTCAGCCCCACCGAATAGAGAATACCTTCGGGTATGCCATATTTGGCTGCCGCTGCCTGAATCTGCGCTTCGCATATGCCGGCACCGGCAGCAGGCGGGACGGCCGCGCTGGCTTTCGGGCGGGTGACGGAAGGCGGCTGAATGGCGGCTGGAACGGGCTTTGCCGCCTGCACTGCAGGCGTCGGCGCCGAATAGAGACCGGCAGCGCGAGCGACGTCAGAGATAGAGCTGCTCAGGGCGAGCGTTGCCAGCAGCGACAGTGTCGGATACCGGTTCATTCGTGCCCCTTGCGCTTTCGCCCGTTGTTGACTGTTGATTTGGCTGATCCTGGCCGCGACCGGCACCAGCACCATTGCCCTGGCGCCCGTCATTCGCCGCCTGCTGCTGCGCAGAGGCCTGGCCTGATTGCTGCCCCTGCTGTTGCTGGCTGGACGTATCCGACTGGCTAGTGGACGCCACGCTGATGGTGACCTGATCCACCGAGAAGCCCTGAGAACGCAATGCCTCGATCATACCAGAACTGTCATCGTTAAGCTGGCGATAGGCCGCGTGATTCTCGACCGTCAGATGAACGTTCAGCGTTTCACCGGTGAGCCGCAGGGTCGCCGTCACCGATCCGAGATCATGCGGGTTCAGCTGCAGTTTCAGCGTATTGACGACATTGCCGGTGCTGGATGCCAGAGGATCGCCAAGCGACGCGCCCGATGTCATCGCCGCGGCCCAGGTCTTGTCATCGGACATGGCAGCCGTCAGAGCGGCGCCATTGGCACTCTGGCCGAAGCCGAGGAAACGGCGCGAATCGAGCACGACGACATTTTCGGCATTGCCGTTGCCGGCAGCCTTCGCTTCGAACCCGACATTGCCCTGTTCATCGGTGCCGATCTTCATATCGAGGCTCTGGCCGGTGCCACGCCCGGACGAAAGCCGGAATGTGCGCTCATCAACCAGGGCCGCATCACTGTCGCTGGACATATCCAGAGCATCGGAAGCCTTGGCAGCGGCGGAGGCCTGCGCAGAGCGACCTTCCGTTGCAGAGCCGACGGTCTTTTCACCACGGGTTTCGCCGCGTTCGCGAACAGAACCAGTCTGACGCGGCGACGCATTGGTCACGAGGTCCGCACCCGCGCCGCCCGCCAGCAGCGACAGAACGTCGCTGAGGCCCGCCTCCGTGGTCTGCACGGCGGCATCATCCGCATCAGCGAGCTTTTCGTCGGCTTTCGACGTGGTTTTCTCAGCCGTTTCCGCCTTCGTGTTCTTGGAGCCGGTTGCTTCGGCCTTGGAATTTTTGGGGTTCGCGAGCGCTGCCGAGACATCATCGACATCAATGACAGCGGTCTTCTTCTCGCCGGCAGCCGGCTTTTCGCCGAAGACGTCCTTGACGGAGGTGCTGGCGCGACCGGGATTGGCAGACTTGTCGAACAAAACGCTTGCCGTCAGGTCCAGCGCGCTGCGCCCCTTTGGCGAAACGGTCTCTTCACCGCTTTCCGCAGCGGTATCCCGAGCTGCGCCATCGGTTTCGGTCTTGCTTTCATCACGCTGTCGGGATCCTCCGGCGGTGGAGAGCGCATCGGAAAACCCGCTCTTCTCGCCATCCTTGCCCTGCTTTGCGGCCAAGCTCTTCCCCGCACCGGTCGCGTCAGACGCGCCGGTCCTCGCCGTCACCTCAGCATTGATCATTGCAAAGTACCTTCTTCCTTCAGCAGATCGTCGATCGCATTCAGTGTCGAACGGCCCCTATCGACATAGGTCTGGAAGTCAGCATCGTACTTCGTCGCACTGCCGGCCGGTGTTGCACCGGAGGCAGAGCCTGATCCGCTCACATCATTGGCGGACGACGCAATTTGAGAGACCGCGTCTTGTGTTGGGGCGATAGTGGCCCCGCTGTCTTGCGTGGGGCTTTCGCCCCCCTGATTTTCAGAGAGGGTTTGTTTCTCGGCCGCGTTTTGCGCCACGGGCGGGCGCACCACGGCGTCGGCGATGGCCTGTGCGGCCGCACGCAGCGCCTGGTCGGCGGGCGACAGATTGGCCTCGGGCAGATCCGTGATCGCCTTCATCGCATCGCCGACCTTGTCGCTCGGAATATTGGCCATGCCGCCATACAGGCGTGCCAGTTGCTCCGCATTGCGGTCATCGGCGCCACCCTTGATACCCGTCGCCTGCTCGGAGGCATAACGGGCCAGATCGTTCTTGCCGGCAATTGCCGCCTGACGCGCTATGCGCAGATATACCTCGCGCTGACGGTCGGCATCCATGAAGGCAAGCGTGCCTTCCACGTCCGGCGCGGTGATTTCCTTACCGTAATGGCGAACGACCAGAAGCACGAACAGATCGGCGAATTGGCTGGCATAAGGCGAATGGACATAACGCCGCGCATATTTGCGCGCATAGGCAAGCCCCTTGTCGACGAGGTCGGCTTCGACAGTGATCGATACGGACCGGCGCAGCGCCGCCTCCTCGACGATCGTGCCGGGCGCGGTCAGTCGTGCCCAGTCATAAAGCTCAAGCGCTTCCAGAGGTGTGTTGGTGACAGCGACATTGCCCGCCACCAGAGCCAGATAAGGACCGATCCGCTCGTTCCTGTATTCCGGGACCATGGCCTTCAGTGTATTGGCAACCAGTGTGCCCTGCCCGCTCAGATATTTGCGCAGGATATCGGAAACACGATTATCGAAATTGCCTGCGACATCGCGCGAAACGAGATATTCGAGCGTGGACGGATTGCCGCCGCTCATCGCGTAGATCAGTGCCGCATCGACATTGCGCGGATCGGAATAGACCGATGGATCGACCGAGCGCAGCCGCCTGTCGATCGAACCGATCAGGTAACGCTGCATTTCGCCGGCGGAATGATCGCCGGCCACCACCGTATCCTGTACGAACTGCAGTGACCGCAGCATCTGGTAAGGAGCAAGGTTCTCGCCGTCCTGCTGCGCGGCGGCGCCTTGCAGCGAAACAGCTGCAAATGCCACCGAAGCCAGCCATGAAAGACGATGCGGAAGGCGCGCCATGATTATCCCTTATCCGCCTCGAGCAGGATTTCGATACGACGGTTGGCATCCGCGAACGGATCATCCGGCACCTGCAGGCGACGGTCGGCGAAGCCGGAGATCTGCTTGACGCGATCTTCCGCAAGGCCACCCTTGACCAGCATGAAATAGGCACTGTGCGCACGGGCAGACGAAAGCCGCCAGTTGTCGTTGCCTTCGGTGGTGAACGGACGTCCATCGGTGTGGCCGCGGATGACAACGTCACCCTTGCGGTCCTTGAGGATTTCGCCGATTTTTTCCATGGCCAGCACCATTTCGCGGCGCGGAACAGCAGACGACAGGTTGAACATCGGCGCATTGCTCTGGTCTGAAATCGTGATCAGCATGCCGCCTTCTGACGGCGTCACTTCCAGACCTTCCGCAAGACGGCCGGAAATACCGGCAATCTGCTGCTCGATAGCCTCACGCAATTCATCTGCCTGCTTTTTTTCCTCGGCGGTCGACTGCGGCTCTGCAGCATCCTGCTTTACCGTCGCAGACTCGGGACGCACTTTGGCGACAGCCGTGGCGATCTCCGTATTGGCAGGCTTTTCGGCCTGGCCGGCCGTCGGCTGCGGTGTTTCCGGCAGCATCTCAACGGGTTTCGACGGATCGACAGGGACTGCCGCACTCACCTGCTGCTGCGCTTCAGTGGCGGCCTCGGTTTCGGTCTTGGCCGTTTCGGTTTCCTTGCCTTCGGCGCGGATCACCTGAATCTGCTTGGTCCAGAAATCCGGATCGAAGGGATCACGATAGGCCTCACCGCCATCGGCGCCGGTCGCCGGGCCGGACGTGGCAGCACCGCCCTCGCCCTTGGCGCTGACATTGGCCTGCTGACCGACTTCCTGGGCGATTTCGGCGAGAACCGAATACGGATTTTCGAAGAAATCGGCTTCCGAGTAATTCTGCTCTTCGCCGGCGCTCGACGTGAGATCCTCGCCGGTGGCGGCTGCCGAACCGACGGTCTGGCCTTCGTCCGCCTTGACCTGCGAACGATCCTTCTTCTCTTGACCTTCCGAGGTGTCGACAGGCTTTTCCAAGCCTTTCTTGGCCGGCGTCTCGTCAGACAGCTTGATCGGATTGAAATAGCTGGCGACAGAGGCCTTGGTTTCCTCGTTGGCGGCATTGACGAGCCACATGACCAGGAAGAAGGCCATCATCGCCGTCATGAAATCCGCATAAGCGATCTTCCAGGCACCGCCATGGTGGCCATCGTGGCCGCCGCCGTGCTTCTTGACAACGATGATCTCGTTCTTGCCGTGATGATGATTATCGCTCATCCGAGCACCTTTCTCAGGCTTGCCGCCCAGGCCGAAAGCCGGGTGACCAGCACGCTGCCGTCGATATCGACCGACAGATCGAGATCGTCGGCTGCGACATGACGCAGGACCGGCGCTTCGGAACCGAGCGCCGCCTTCAGTTTTTCAAACATTTCGCCCGGACCCGTCACGGTGATCGTGCCGATATCGCCATCGAACATGGCCTTGCGGATGAGATCCGCCAATTCGTCCACCGCCTTGCTGGCCAGCGATTCTTCCAGGAACGGCACCAGCGCGCCGGCAGTCTGTTCGCCGACGACGGCGGCAAGCTTGCCGGCGATGCCGTTCAGGCCCGCTTCTATTCTTTCGGCAGCCTGCACTTCGCACCGCTCGCGAAGCGCGGTAAGCTCGGTAGCATAAGCCGCCTCAAGCGCCTGCCTTTCTTCCGCCCACTTGGCCTCAGCCTCGGCGCGCCCAGCTTCGTACCCTTCGGCATGCGCTTGCGCACGCTCGGCCGCGATATCGACGGCAGGTTCTTCCTCGACGGCTGGAAAATCGAAATCATCGGCCATTCCGCCGAGATCGAATTCCGGCGTCAGCATGGCGGGAGCCGGTTGCGGCTCGCCAAAATCCTTGAGGTAACGGGCGATCGACGCGCTCATGCGTGTACTCCGTGAACTTTGCCCTGAAATCCGGTCGAACCGCATGCGCATGCGGAAAAAGACCGGGAATTCGCCACTGCAATCATTGCGCTGTCCCGATTAAGAGCGGATTACCGCAACGCGGCAAACGCGCCTCGTGCAGGTAACTTTTGCGGCAACCTAGGCAGTCAAACTTGTGCGAAAATGAAGGTGCTGGACCGCGACAGGGCAAAAGCGCGGTCCAGCGTCGCCGTTGCCGATGACCGGGGCTCGGCGAAAAAAACCTTGATAAGAAGGGAGGCCGGCCGCCTCCCCCAAATCGCCTTACTGCTGGAACAGCGTAAGGATGTTCTGGGCGTTGGTGTTGGCGATCGAGAGCGCCTGGATGCCGAGCTGCTGCTGGGTCTGCAATGCCTTGAGCCGCGTGGATTCCTCATCCATATCCGCATCCACCAGACGCCCGACGCCCTTGTCGATCACATCCATCAAAGTCGAGACGAACGTGTTCTGGAGATCGATACGGCTGCTGACGGCGCCGAGGTTGGCGGCCGAATCCGTCAACTGCTGCAGCATCGCTTCGACCGCTTTCAGCATGCCGTCGATATCGGTGTTGCTGGTGGTTTCGTCGAGCTTTACTTCATCCGCGCCCGTAGCGGGCGTTCCTGCATTGATGAGATAGAAGGTTCCGGCGGCGGTGCCGGCTTCGTCGGTCACTTCCCAGCCCTTGGTCAGAATGCCCCGGTCGGCGTCTACCGTATCGATCATGACCGATTCGGCCGCATTGTAATTCAGCGTCGTCAAAGACACGGACCCATCGGTCGAGCGGTTGAAGGAGGCAACGATCTCCTTCGTCGGCATGCCCGCGGTAGCGGTGTTGTAGAGCCAATTTTCGCCGGAAAACGATGCGGATTCGGCGATCGAGGAAAGCTGGTTCTTGAGCTCGGAAAGCTCCTTGTCGATCTTCGTCTTGTCGACGCCCGGTTCACGCGCCGCCGTGATCTTGGATTTGATCTCCATCATCACGTCGATGGCGGATTCAAGACCCGTATACGCCGTGTCCGTCTTCGCGGCACCGAGGCCGAGGGCATCCTCGACGGTTGCCAGAGCGGAGTTGTCGGAACGCATCGTGGTCGCGATCGACCAATAGGCAGCGTTATCTGCCGCGGTTTCAACCCGGTAACCCGAGGAAATCCGGTTCTGCGTCGTTTCCATATTGGCGTTGATCGAGCGCAGGGTCTGCAGCGCCGCCATGGCGCCGGTATTGGTAAGAATGCTGGTCATCTGAAAAAATGCCCCTGGAGGAGTACGGGACATGCCGGAGCGGTGCCGGCAACGTGCGGAAGCGTCATGCTCACCGGTCAGACATTTGCCCTGTTGACCGGCCCGTACGTTCTTAAACTACGGTTAACGCTAATATGGTTAATGACCTGTTAATGCAATAGGGCTTTTTAACCTTGATTAAACAAGGGTTAAGCTTCGCACCAGTTTCGCGCCCGACGGCGCGAGAAAAACGCGAACCCGCGCAAGCAAATCCCCTCCGGATCCAATAGAAAAAGGCCGCGCTGGATGGCGCGGCCTTTACAATTCTCAATTCTGGCCAGCTTACTGCTGGAACAGCGACAGGATGTTCTGCGAAGCGGAGTTGGCGATAGACAGAGCCTGTACACCCAGCTGCTGCTGCGTCTGCAGAGCCTTGAGGCGGGTCGATTCCTCGTTCATGTCGGCATCGACGAGCTTGCCAACGCCGGTTTCGATGGAGTCCATCAGATCGGAAACGAAGGTTGTCTGCATATCGATACGCTTGGTGATCGAGCCGACGTCGGCCGCAGCGTCGGTCATGTCCTGCAGAACAGTGTCGATGGCCTTCAAGGCTTCGTCGAGTTGTGCCGCGGTTTCCATGCCGCTGACATCGAGCGACATGACCGAGAAGTTTGCCGTCGTGCCGGTGCCGGTAGAGTCGGTGTATTCGATATGCTGGGACAGAAGCGCACTGCCGGAGCTATCAACCTTGCCGTCGCCGTCGACGTAGATCAGCGAGGACTTCGACGTGTCGAAGTTCAGGGTCGTCAGGCTGACGCTGCCTTCGGCGTCGCGGTTGAACGAACCAACGATCGACTCGGTGCCTGCGGGGGCATCGTCGCTGTGGTAAACCCAGTTTTCGCCCGAGAAGGAAGCCGACTTGGCGATCGACAGAAGCTGATCCTGCAGCTGCTTGATTTCCTTTTGGACCTTGTCCTTGTCAACGCCCGGCTCGGAAGCGGCGGTGATCTTGGACTTGATTTCGTCGACGACGTCGATCGAGGATTCCAGAGCGGTGTAGGCGACGTCGGAAGTTGCGGCGCCGAGGCCGAGAGCGTCCTGAACGGTGGAGAGAGCCTTGTTGTCCGAACGCATGGTGGTTGCGATCGACCAGTAGGCAGCGTTGTCCTTGGCCGTTTCGATTTCGTAACCCGAAGAAATGCGGCTCTGGGTGGTTTCCATGCTCGTGTTGATCGAGCGGAGCGTCGAAAGGGCTGCGATGGCGGCGTTGTTCGTAAGGATGCTGGTCATAGACTGATGCCTCTCAGTGCGGACTGATTTGATAAAACGAACTCCGGTTCTACCGGCAAGTGGTGAGCTGCATCATGCTCGCCCCGACTGATCGTTCAGCCCAGAGACGCACCGCTTGAGTAAGATCAATTAACCATAACGTCCTTAACGAAGAGTAAATCGCCCACCCCAATATCCTTAATATTCTCAGAAAGTTACCCGATCCGACGCCACATCCGGCAGTCGCTGCGGCGTCATGCGGACAAAAAAATCGCGCCCTCCTTTCGGAAGGCGCGACCTTTATTACTGCAGATGAAATCGATCTTACTGGAAGAGCGACAGGATGTTCTGCGTCGAGGAGTTGGCGATCGACAGAGCCTGGATACCCAGCTGCTGCTGCGTCTGCAGAGCCTTGAGGCGGGTCGATTCCTCGTTCATGTCGGCATCGACGAGCTTGCCAACGCCGGTATCGATGGAGTCCATCAGGTCGGCAACGAAGTCGTTCTGCATGTCGATACGGCTGTTGATCGAACCAACGTCAGCAGCAGCGTCCGTCATGTCCTGCAGAACAGTGTCGATGGCCTTCAGGGCTTCATCGAGCTGTGCCGCAGTATCCAGGTCACTGACGTCAAGCGTCATGACCGAGAAGCTGGCCGTCGTGCTGGTACCGGTAGAGTCGGTGTATTCGATGTTCTGGGACAGAAGCGCGCTGCCGGAGCTATCAACCTTGCCGTCGCCGTCGACGTAGATCAGCGAGGACTTCGACGTGTCGAAGTTCAGGGTCGTCAGGCTGACGCTGCCTTCCGAGTCACGGTTGAACGAACCAACGATCGACTGCGTGCCGGCAGCGTCATCGGCGCTGTGGTAAACCCAGTTTTCGCCCGAGAAGGAAGCCGACTTAGCGATCGACAGAAGCTGATCCTGCAGCTGCTTGATTTCCTTCTGGACCTTGTCCTTGTCAACGCCCGGCTCGGAAGCGGCGGTGATCTTGGCCTTGATTTCGTCAACGACGTCGATCGAGGCTTCCAGAGCGGTGTAGGCAACGTCGGTCGTGGCAGCGCCGAGACCGAGAGCGTCCTGAACGGTGGAGAGAGCCTTGTTGTCCGAACGCATGGTGGTTGCGATCGACCAGTAGGCAGCGTTGTCCGACGCGGTTTCAACCTTGTAACCGGACGAGATGCGGCCCTGCGTCTTTTCCATATCGGAATTGAGCGAACGCAGTGTCGACAGAGCGGCGGTTGCACCGGCGTTGGTGAGAATGCTGGTCATGGAATTTAGTCCCTTTTAAACAGAATACGGTGGGGGACATACCGGGCTGTAATTACCGGCGATGACGTCTGGCTTCATGCCCACTCGGCTCCTCCCGCTGGAGAAAACCAAACCCGTCATGTGAGAATGACACTCGCAAACAATGATTTCGGATTCCTTAAGCCGGCAGGCGAGAAACATCATAAAATTCGACCTTTTCCTCATCGCATGCCACCGGTTTCGAGCAAGCTTGAGCCACTAAGGCTAAAAGCTGGGGTTTTCGGCGCTTTTAATGCGCTTACCCTCTGTAAACCATATTGTTGGAGCTCACCGTTGACCCCGCAGACATTGTTCGCCGATGCTTCCAAGAGCTTTCAATGTGGCCGCTACACAGATGCGCTGAGCATACTCAACAGACTGCTGGACCATTCCAAGGACGACGAGACCTACGCCCTGCTTGCCAGAACGCTTCTGGCCCTCAACATGCGGGAAGAGGCGGCCCATACCTACACCCTGGCGGCGGAACTGGGAGGCCCACAGGCTGATCAATATTATGCCGAAGCGATGAAACTGTATTTCGAGCTTGGTAACGATGATGCAGCGCTGAGCCTTGGCCTGCCTATTCTCCGAAAGGCTCAGGAAGACCCGGATCTGGCTTTCATCATCGCCAGCCTTTTCCTCAAGCGTGGCGAAAAACAGGCGATACGCGCGTTTCTGCCGGCCCTGTCGGCCAGCAGCAATTCAAAACACACCAGCCTGGCATTCGCACTTTTGAGCGGAGCGGCCGATGACGTGAAAGATCGTCAGGCATTGGCAAACATGCTGGAGAAAATGCCGCGAAGCCTGCCGCTCCTGATGGCCTATCTCGTGATGCAGCGCGAGATCAACAATTATGACGAAATGGAACGCCGGCAGCCGCAACTGGACCGGATTCTTTCCAGCACACCACAGAAGCTGCTCCAGATCGAAGCGCCCTTCTACAATCTGACCTGGCTGGCAAATGAAGCGCTGAACAAAAAGGTCGGTTATTTTCCGGACGCCTATTCCAAGCAAAAACAAAAAGAGAGACGTTCGGCACCTCATGTCTGGGACAAGAAAATCCGTATCGGCTATCTCTCATCGGATCTGTGGTCTCACCATGCCACGATGAAACTGCTGAATGCCGTTTTGCTGGCGCATGACAGGGAGCGTTTCGACATCACGCTCTTCTGCTATACCGAAGAAAAATACCTCGGAGATCAGACCGAGCGTGAAAAATGGGGCCAGATTGTCAGCGTTCGCGACATGACGGATGCCCAGGCCGCCCGCACGATCGAGCAACACGGCACGGATATTCTCGTCGACCTCAAAGGCCATACCCGTGGCGGCCGGGCGATGATCCTCAACCACAGCAAGGTGCCGGTCCATGTCGCCTGGCTCGGGTTTCCCGGCACGACGGTGAACGTGGATCTCGACTACATCATCGGTGATGCACGTGTTCTGCCCGACAAGTCGAAACCGCATTACTGGGAAAAATTCTGCCGCCTGCCGGAATGCTATCAGCCCAACAATCCCCATCAGCCGGCCGCGAAGCGAGACCTTTACACCCGTGAGGATGCAGGCCTTGCGAAAGACGCATTCGTTTTCGCGTCCTTCAACTCCACCCGCAAGATATCGTTACGCACGATCAATCTGTGGATCCGCGTGCTAAAGGCGACCGCCGACAGCGTCATCTGGATTATGGTGAAATCTCCCGAGGCGCAGGCAAACATCGAGAAAAAGCTGATTGCAGGCGGCATCGACCGAAAACGGATCGCTTTCACGAAAATGGTGGCTTACCACGAGCATCTCTCCCGCATCACGCTTGCGGATGTGGGCCTCGATACATTTCCCTATAACGGCCACACCACCACCTCGGAACAGTTGTGGTCCGGGCTGCCGGTGCTGACACTGAAGGGCACACATTTCGCGTCGCGCGTTTCCGAAAGCCTGCTGCACGCCATCGGCCTTCCTGAAATGGTAGCCAAGGATGAAGCCGACTATGTGCGCATGGCGGCCGAACTGTACCAGAACCGCGACAAGGTGGCTGAATACGGAGAACGCCTTGCAGCCAACCGTCTGATGAAACCGTTGTTCGACGCCACGCGCTTCTGCAGGCATCTTGAAACCTCCTTCGAAATGATGGTGGCCCGCGCCCGGAAGGGTCTGATGCCGGACCATATCGACGTGCCTGCCTTGCCCGAGAACAAAACGAACTTCCTCTGAGAAATCCGCGAACCGAAAAAGGCGCCTCTGAACAGGCGCCTTTTTCGGTTTTAGCCGGCTTCCAGGCTCGGCCTGGATGTCAGGTTTTTCAGACCGCCGCTCCGGCATCGATGATCGATTTCAAACGTTGCGCCTGCGAGTGGCCGCTGATGATACCGAAGCCGCAGGTCGCAAGCCGGTCACGCTCCGCATCGTCCGCCACCAGCATGATCGCACGTCCGATCAGCGTTTCGTAGGGTTCGATCGCCAGTCCCTCTGCAAATGGCTGCACGTCTGGATCGGTTACGTCGCCCTCCGTCAACACACAGACCCTGTTGGCCAGAAGGAAGGAAACGCGGACGATTTCGAACACCTTGCTATCGAACTGGTGAATGTTCATCACGACCTTGGAGCGAGCGATCACGGCATCGCGTTCCTGACCGTAGACGTTGAACAGATGCGCGACCTTGAGCCCGCCAATCTGCAACGCACGCAGGATATCGGCGCGCCGTTTGTTGAGCGATCCGTAAAACAGGATGTCGATATCCTTGACCGGCACAGGCTCTATTCGCGTGAGGCACGCACTGTAGCCAATTTCGAGAAGGCCCGCATGGACGATACCTTTTTCGATGAGGCGGTCCCGATTGCGCGGACTATAGTCCACAACCGGGAAACTCTTCATGACGTTCAGATAGCGGGCGTTGATCCAGACACTATCATCAGACACCTGCTCGAGATTGATGATGACGCTGTCCTTCGGCAGAAGCGGAATGATCTCCTCCGGCAGAAGATTGCCGCCATAGATGATGGGGGCGCGTCCCGCGAACTGCCGCATGTCCGTGACGATCGGCAATGAACCACCAAGTTCCTGCCAAGCCCCCTGAAGACCGAGCGCCACTTCATCGAAGGCATGGCTATGCGGATAGCCTTGCGGCGTGACGATCCAGATGCAGCGCCGATCCTTGTGCGCCTCCCAGCCGCCGGCAAACGGCGTCAACGGTGATGACGTGGCGGTCGCTGCAATTTTGGGCTCATGTCGTGTCATCAAGTTGTCCATGGTCATTCTCCGATCTTGTATCCGGCGGGGATCAGCGGGCTGGCATCCAGGCCGGCGGATCGTCCATCTGCCAGATCACCTGCGGCTGTTTTACCAGCGGCTGGCGCGCCTCCTGCCATTCCCGGATGGCTCCCTGATCACGGGTGGCAACAAAAGTCTGCTTCAGCTCATAGAGGTGATGCAGCAGCCGCCCCAGACGAGGCCCGAACTTCCATTCGAAATCATCCTGTGTCGGGATGTAGCTGCGCACATCAAGATCTTTTGCGGCCGTGCTTTGCAGATAAAGGCCGAGCAGCCGCTCGATCACGAATGGCCGCATGGAAGCAGTTCTGTCGCGGCCGTAATTCGCCTGACCGGCATAGGTTCGACCGACGGCTGTATCGCTTCTGACCTCATTCTCGAACATGCCGAGGATTGTTTCGCAGAACTGGAAATAGCCATCCCAGAATGTCTGGTTGCCGCACATGTAGTTGCAGAAAAAGAATCGGTTTGCCGCCTGCGGCAACGCCGCGCCAAAACCCTTTTCGTTGAGATGCATGAAGATCGGTTCCATGCCGGGATGGCCGCCCATCATTGCCTGTTCCCAGACATTGGCATAGATGGCCGCGCAACCGATCAGCGGATTGTAAAGATAGGCGTCTGCCCCATCCGCCTGTGCTTTCGCGGCATCGATCAACAGGTCCTCGAAGGAGGAGACAGACTTCAACTCGAATTTTGTCGACACAAGGCCCCAGAATGCCGCGGCATCGAAACCTTCGGCCACATGGCGTTCACGCAGGTGAGCGAAGAGCTCGTATTCGCGGCTGGCGGCATCGGTATTGAAGGAGATGTCCAGCGCCACGGCTCGCGGGTGGATCTGACCAAGCTGCGACGCGTTGAGATAGGGCTGATAGATCACCACGGGCGCGGATTGACCACCCCCGGACAGATTCCGCATGTCGGCGGGCAAGGCGATAGGGATTGTCTGGTTTGTCGACAAGGTCTTAATCTCTGTTGCTACCCGCGAGGCCGAAAGTCATCGAGGCTATTGGCGTTGTCATAGCAACATGGCCGATCAATCTTGCGCGACCCTGTTTAGGGGAAAACAACGAGGGCCGGGCCAGGCGGACGGCAAGCTCCGCAACAGATTGATCTGCGACGGTGTGGCGATGTTTATAGAATGCGCCGGACGCCATTATTGCTCCTGTGCCAAAACAGCGGGTCTTGACGTGAACATGCAGACGGCACTTCAGAAACACTATCAGTACCAGAGCGCAGCCAATACGTGGTCACGTCCGGAAGGCGCGGAGGCGTTCACCTACTCGGACGGCGACGCAACCGAAAACCGCATCTACCAGATCATCCGCGACGCGCCCGACAAATCGGTGCTGTCGGTGGCTCTCAAGTCGGCGATTACGGACTGGCCGTCGCTTTATCATCTGAGTCCGCTGCGCGCTAATCTGCTTCGCCCCATCGCGGCCGATCTGCAGGGGCCGGTGCTCGAAATCGGATGTGGCTGCGGTGCGATCAGCCGTTTTCTCGGCGAACAGGGGCTTGAGGTGGTGGCCCTCGAAGGCAGCGTCCGGCGCGCGATGATCACTGCCGAGCGGTGCCGGGATCTGGCCAATGTCCAGGTTCTCGCCGAACCCTTCCAGAATTTCCAGTCCGACCAGAAATTCAAGACAATCACCCTGATCGGCGTGCTGGAATACGCCCGTGTTTTCTATCCCGGCACGGACGGCCGCGATCCTGTCGATCTGATGCTGGAACGTGTCTCCGAGTTGCTGGCGCCTGACGGCGTCCTGATCGTGGCGATCGAAAACCAGCTCGGCCTCAAATATTTTGCCGGCTTCAACGAGGATCATCTCGGCAAGCCGATGGTCGGGCTCGAAGGCAGCTACAACAACAAGAGCGTCGTCACCTTCGGCAAGAAGGAACTTGGCCAGCGGCTCAGCACAGCCAGCCTTGCCGAACAGGAATGGTGGTTTCCCTTTCCCGACTACAAGCTACCGATTACCGTCATTTCGGAAAAGGGCCTGACGACAGACGTCCCGGTCGACATTGCCGGCATGATCGGCGAAGCTTGCCGTGCCGACCAACAGGCGCCCGGCCTGACGACATTCTCTCTCGATCTCGCCTGGAGCGCGGTGGCGCGCAACGGCCTGGCCGCCGAACTTTCGAACTCCTTTCTGGTGATTGCCGGAAAGCAGAAGCGGGCACCCAAGGAGGCGTTCGCATATCACTTCGGCCATACCCGGCTGCCGCAATACGCCAAGGTCGTGGAGTTCAGGCCGGAAGGCGACGAATACGTCGCCGTCCGGCGTGAGATATCCGATATACCGGTCTCGTCGGACCCGATGGCGCCGCAATGGAAAACCACCTCGGAAAAGCTGGTGAGAGGCGAAGTCTGGCGCGACCGTCTGCGGCTGTTGCTGCAACGTCAGGGCTGGAGCGCCAATGATATCACTCTGTGGGCACAGGTGTGGTGGTTCACGGTCGCGGAAGCGTACAAGTCCGATCTGGACGGGGTTGCTTGCGACAAGAACACCTTGCTGCCCGCCTCCGCGATCGATGCCATCCCGCGCAACCTCATTGTCGAGGATAATGTCCACTTGACATTTATCGACCAGGAATGGACGGCTGCCGCCCCTGTCGAAATCGGTTACCTGCTTTATCGCGGTCTGGCCGAGGCCCTCAGCGGCGTCGACTTCTGCGCCCGGCCGAAAGACGGGGTGCCGACGCGAATTGCCGACATGCTGATCATCATGACAAAATCTCTCGGAATCGACCTGAGCATTGAGGATCTCGTGCGTTACGCCAAGGCAGAGTTCCTGCTGCAGGAACGCGTCAGCGGCAATGTCAACCGAACCACGGCGCAGGCCGTTCTCGGTCGCGTCATCCCCGAGCGGGTATCCTATCACGAGACGCTTCAGCACCAACGCTCGGTCATCGCGCATCAGTCCAAGCAGATAAACCAGTTGCTCGAACTGGCACGCCGCGCCACCGCGCAGCAGAAGCCTGCACCACAGACCCCAGACAGCCAGAATGCAGAATTGAAGCGCGCTCAGGACGACTGGAGCGATTTCCTGCTCGGCAAGTCCAAAATCAACCAATAAGCGACGAGAGCCTGTTCCATGTGGATGATCCCCGACTGGCTGTTCGATGCAGACTGGTATGAAAGCCGTTACGCCGCTGTGATCCCGGCGGAGATGGCGGGCAGAGAGCATTACGACCGGTTTGGCTCGGACCAAAATCTTTCGCCGCATCCGCTGTTCGATACCGATTGGTATTTCAGCTGCAATCCGACGGCGGTGTTTGCCGGAATAAGCGCTCCGGAACATTATCTCAAAACCGGTTCGGATCTCGGATACTCCCCTCACCCGCTTTTCGATAACAGATCGTATCGCGATGCCTATAGGGATAAGATCGCAGCGGCTGTGACGCCACTAGAGCACTACATCACGGTGGGGGAGGCACTCGATTTCAGGCCGAGCCCCTTATTCGATACGGGATATTATCGGCTCCGGCATGGCAACGATACGAACGCCTCCGCTCTGCTCAAGCATTATCTCGCCCATGGGCACCTGCCCGGTCATGATCCCAACGAATTTTTCGACACCGCATGGTATATCGACCGGAATGACATCGGTGCGCGCAGCGCACTTGAACACTATGTTCTGATCGGCGAGCAGATCGGTCTGCTGCCCCACCCTCTGTGGGACGAAGAGCTCTATCTGTCGAAAAACGCAAAGCTGCGCAAGCTCGTCGCGTGCGGCGTTCTCCTCAGCGGCTATCGCCATTTCGTCGCTGAAGGTTCGCTGCAGGCAGATAAAGGCCAGTGCCAGTTCTTTTTCAACTTTGAAGGCCAGTATTACTTCTACAACAGCACCGCCTACCTGCAGGACAATCCGGCTGCCGAGGCTGCACTGGCAAGCGGCCGCATCTCATGCGGACTGGCTTACCTGTTCAGCGAGGGGCTGGCGGCATTCAAAGGAAGGCAACAGCCGTTCTACAGCAGCGATCGCGACGTCCGGCTGATCGACAATATAGAAGGTTCTGCTGCCATCGACGGCCGCTACCTGTGTCTCTTTGCCCACTTCGACCGCCACGATCTGGTCGATCCCTACGTCATCACCTATCTCAAGGCGCTGAGAAGCGCCGGCGCCGACATCATCTTCATCACGCCCACCGGCAATGCAGCAGAGCTTGAAAAGGTATTGCCATATGTTTCGCGTGTGCTGGTCAAGGTGAACCATGGCCACGATTTCGGCTCGTGGTGGCTGGCCCTGTCCGAACTCGGCCTCGACATCACCGAAGGCTATCAACGCGTCATTTTCGCAAATGACAGCATCTACTTCCCGGTTCGCCCGGCCGAGCCGCTTTTTGAGGCGGTTTCCCGGCAGACGGCCAATGTTTTTGCGCTCAGCGATAGCTACGAAGTCTCTCATCATCTGCAAAGCTACTTCCTGTCCTTCGATGAGACGGCTCAGCGCGTGCTGCTGCCCATTTTCATGGAAAGCTTCGCCTGCGCCCATCTTCTCCCGAAAAGCGAAATCATTCAGCGTTATGAAATCGGCCTCACGCGCATGGCCCGGGAACAGGGGCTGACATGCAGTTCCTTCTATTCTGCGCGCAAAGGCTTCCAGCAGATCCTCGAAAATCCGAAATTCGATCGCTGGAAGAAATTCATGAGTGAACGTCTCGGCGTGTGCAATCCGAGCATTGTCTTGTGGGATATGCTGATCGAGCATTTCGACTGGCCAGCACTGAAGGTCGCATTCCTGATCTCCAGTTTCCCATTCAGCAGGGAACGCGCGTCTGAACTTCCGCGACTTGTCGCAGATGGCGCGCAGAATATCCAGGACGTGATCAATCATCAGCGGCGCATCGCCTCGTGAAGCCGTGACGAGACAAGATGGGCCAATCCGTGGACATGACTTGGTCCACAGCCACATCGGTCAGCGATCATCAAAAGAAGCGCTTCAAATGACTGAGGCGCTTTTTTTATGTCGTTGCGATATTCCGAGATGGTGACATCCTGTGGACAGGTGACCTCACGCGAATGCGTTGAACCGATACCGGTCTCTGCTCCCGCATTGAGATGATCGCTTCCCGCACGGCGTTGCCGTCACAGAACCCCGTGTCAGACACGGGGCCCGATGATGACGCTCAAGCGATCCCGGTTATACAGAATGCCGAACGGTCCTAAACTTCGCAGCGGAAAACAGCAACATCGGTGTGATGCCCCACTTTTTCGATGCGGCTAAACCGACCGGTCTTCCTCAACGTCTCCGAAAGCGGCTCATGGAAGAACACAAGATAGTTGGCATCGACATGTTGGTGCCGTACCTCGTAACCGGATATGACCAATCTCTTCTTCGTTTTTGATGAGGCGAATTCGACCAGAGACCGGTACACGTCCGGGTCATTCTGATGGATTAATACTTCCATGCAAATGACCATGTCATGCGGCGCGACGCTTTCGGCATGCCGATCGAGTTCAAAGACCCTGAAATCCCACTCCGGCTTTGCTGTCTTAGCGATGCGGATGGCTTCATGCGATCGGTCCAGCCCGAGGTATTGTTTGATATCGAATGCCTTGACGACTTCAATATCGCCGGAGCCGATATCGAGCACACTCTCGACTTGCTCGATACCGTTCTCGATCAGGAGCTTGCGCTTGTAGGCCAGGTTTTCTCCGCGAGAACCAACACCCGATCCGCGTTGCGGATTGACCTTATAACGAAGATTCCAGAACAGATCGTTGCGAAACTCGTTTTTAATGAGAGTATTTGCCTTGGCAAAGGCATCCTGCACCATCGGATTTATATCGCAAAGCGGCGACAGAAGGCCCTGATCGTTAACACAATGCTCGTGGTAATGCAGAATCTTGATCGGCTTTTCAGCTTCGGCATATATGTGCCGGCCCGAAAAATGTCCGTAATAATTGTAATTCGAGCTCAAAGGTTCATAGGCGATGCCATCGGCACTGATCGTCATCCACATCGCAACCTGATCGATATTGTCCGATCTTCCGGCACGTTTCAGCGGCCCTGGATTTTCGAGAAGCCACAGTGCCCATTTTCTCCAGCCAGCTCTCACAGAAGACAAAAGCTGTTTGGGGATGATGTAGACGCCGCCATTGCAATTGCCTCTGAATGTTTCCCCGAGGCTCGTGTCCGACAACATCGTAGGACCGTTTGAAGGTATCTGAGCCGCCGCGGCCACTTCACGCAGAACAGGAATCGGCGGATTTGGCGTATCGACAACCTTTGCCTTCAGCGACGTGCCGGTCGCCAGTTCCGAAATGTCTCCCAGAACCATCGTGTCCGCATCCAGCAGAACCAGATAGTCGAAGTCTGATTCATTAAATACCGACAGCTGGGCAATCTTGTTGCAGTACTTCTTGTCGCCAAAAGCCTCTATGCGATGGGTCGTATAGCCTTTGCCAGCAAAGATGAGGACCAGATCCTCGGATACATCCGACGTGAACTGAACGTGGATGTCGGCGGGACGAGCACCGGCGTATTCGACCAGAGATTTTGCGCAGTAATAGGCCTGGAAGACGAACTTCGGGTGTACATCGACGGCAATCGAGTAAACAACCTTGCCCGGCTTTTGTGGATTAACCTGCGGCGCTTCAACAGCGGATGTCGCGCGCCCTCCTTCCAACAAACCAAGCAACCTGGCAATTTCCTGGTCTTTGGCTCGGACAATTGCGCTATGGTTTTTGAGCGTATCGAACACATTTTGCCGAGAAGGAATGATATTGCCGAATATTGTTGCGGCTTGAAGTTCAACCAAACGACCTGAAGCCACCTGCCGGAAGGTTTGTTCCATGGCGAGATATCGGACACAGTCCTCATCGGAAAGCGGCAGGCCAACGGCTCTGGTGGCGATCTCCAACAGCTGCCGGACCTGCATTTTCGATCCGGATTGCGATTTTTCGCAAAATTTAAGGCCCGCAAATGCATCATAAAGGCCGCGGAAGAGCAGGAAACCCAGCTCGACATTTCCACGCACGCCCCATTTCAAATTGACGAAGCGAATCATGCCGCTTTCATTGAACATCAGATTGCGTGGAGTGGCGTCGAGCAAAGTGCCCGATATGGGATTGCTCGCCCACAGTTTCAGATCACGTGTCAGACCGATCTTTTCCCTGACGGCATCCCACCAGATCCGTGCCCAGCTTTCGAGGTCGGAAATGGGCCAGTTATCACGGCCGACGATATATTGGAGCTCTTCCTTCCACCGTCTGCCGTCGATCAGAGGTTCCCGCTCAAGCTGAAGTTCGATCGGCGTGTTGCCACCTGCTGCTTCCTGCGGAATAAGCCGTTTGCGGTCGACATAATAACCATCTTCATCCCGACCAAATTCGACGGTCGTGCGATATTCGACAGGTCTTGGCAGTCCGTAATGACGGCCAAACACCTCATCTCGTGCGATCTCGCTTGCCGATGAGACGACGAGGAATGAGTTGGCCAATTCTCCTGCCAACCCATTGCGGGTGACGGAACTCCATGCAAAATCCGTCGAAAAGGTCGTAACTGCCGGCGCTTGGGTATCGGTCTTGCAGGCAGCACTGATGAGACCAGAGAAGTCTGCGGGCACTTCTGGCGCAAAAGCATCATCCCTGAGAACGGAAACGGGCAGCTTGTAATCCGGATAAGGATACCACCACTCCTGATGTTTCAGGCCCGCATTGCCTATTCGCCTGCCCAACTCGGCCTTGCCGAATGTAACGACACCGCGGGACGTATACCGATCTTCGACGCCGACCATAGCCTCGCCGAGATGATCTTCCGGGAAGCCTGCAAAATACTTCAGACCGAGCTGGTTTTCGATGGCAACGATCAGCACGCCATCGGGTTCGAGATAGCGGGCAGCATGCTCGAGCATGAGATCGACCGGATCACGCCCCTGCTTCCTAGAGAAGTATATGCGCGCATATTCCAGAACACCGATCAGCGTGACCGTTTTGAACTTGCGCTCAGGGATGAAGTCCTGAAAGGGATCGACCACGACATGGACATTGTCCAGACCACGGCAACGTTCCGCCGCAATTGCCGCACGGCGCGGACTGCCTTCAAGCGCCACGAGTTCGACACCGGCTTCTCCCAAAAATCGGGATATAGCCCCACATCCTGCCCCGACTTCAAGAACCGGCCCCTGAATGTGGTCCATGATAGGGCGCAACACATTGGCCCGCTCCGAACTCAGATGATAAAGCGACGGCCAGTCAGTTATCGAATTCCGGATCTCGGCCGAGAAAATCGAGCGATCTTGAGCATTCCTTATGATGTTATAGATGCGCTGCTCGATCTCATCGCCATCGGAATAGTTGAAACCCCGCACATTATCGGCGCGATGCCACAAATTGCGATCCTGGCTGTACGCGTAGGACGACGTTAGCTCCGTTTTCATTCAACCAGCCCTGCTTCTTATCAGATTGAACCGGCATAGCTTTTTTGAATTTCACGGCGGTTCGCACTGATATTCGTTTCCGATGGACGGCATTGTCGTCACGAACAAACCGCTTTAACCGAGTAGATACGGCGATTACCTTGCGTCTGCCTGATCTTAACAAAGAGCCGCCTCCTGCCCACGGCAGATTACCGCCGATAAAAAGCGCCCCCTTTTCCAACGCACTTACCCCTAAGCTCGGCACCTTTGCGCCGGCTTCGCGTGGATTTGATTCTATCAGACTAGCGGGATGTAGCCGTACCGTTCAATTGAACGACCGAACCAAGCTCCCCACCAGCAGGTTCCAGCCGTCGATCAGCACGAAGAACAGGATCTTGAACGGCAGCGAGATCGATGTCGGCGGCAGCATCATCATGCCCATGGACATGGTGATGGCGGCGACGATCATGTCGATAACGAGGAAGGGCAGGATGATCAGAAAACCGATCTCGAAACCGCGACGGATTTCCGACAGCATGAAGGCCGGAATTAGTACGCGGTAATCCACCTGTTCCGGCGTGCCGACTGACTGGCCGCGCTCACGGGCGATATCGACGAACAGCGACAGGTCCTTGTCGCGCGTATTGGCGCTCATGAACACGCGAAAAGGTTCGGCGATCCGCTCGACGGCCTGTGCTTCGGTGATCTGGTTCGACAGCATCGGCTGCACGCCTTCGTTCCAGGCGCGGTCGAATGTGGGAGACATGACGTAGAAGGTCATGAACATCGCCATCGAGACCAGAACCATGTTCGGCGGCGACGTGCCCATGCCCATGCCGGAGCGCAGGATGGAAAAGGCGATGACGAAGCGCGGGAAGCTCGTCACCATGATCATGATGCCGGGGGCGACGGAAAGGACGGTCAGAAGGCCAAAGGTGCGGATAATCCACGAGGCCGCAGAACCGTCCGTCGGCAGATTGAGAAGATCTGCCGGCGACTGCTGTGCGTGGGCCAGGCCCGGTGCCGCGACGATGACGGCGAGCAGTACGAGAAGTCGAATCATTCAATCACGAAGGTTCTGAACATCACCTTCGATACGCGCCCTTTTGCACGCAGGTCAACACGCTCCTGGAGGTCATCCCGAAGATATTGGAAGCCGCGCGGACCTTCTATCTGCTGCAACGAAACCGTGCGCAGATAGGACATAATATCCTGATGGATTTCCTGGGCGAGCGGCACATCCGTCGGACCGCGGAACATCAGCGCGACTTCCAGCCGCACCCAGTTGTCGGACGGGTAGGCCAGATTGGTGGTGATGGGATCGAGCAGCACGATGCCGTTGGCTTCCGTGGAGATCGGCTGGATGCCGGCTTCCTCTTTCGCGCCTTCGCCGTGGCCGCCGGCCGCTGGCATCGCGGCTGCGGTCGCCGGCGTCTCCGGAACAGGGGGAGCGATCATACCGCCCAGAACCCAGCCGCCCCCGGCGCCGACGAGCGTCACGATCGCCACACCGGCGATCGTCATCACCATGCCGCCCTTTTTCTTGGCCTGGCCTTCTTCCGGCGTCGTTTCATCCATCGCCATGGTCCTTAACCCCCACCCTGCCGCTTAGAATGGCGAATACATGTCGACGACCTGCTGGCCGATCGGCGGCTGCTGCACTTCCGTCATGCGGCCGCGGCCACCGTAGGAGATGCGGGCTTCGGCAATCTTGTCGTAGGAAATCTGGTTTTCGGCATCGACATCCTTCGGACGCGCGATACCGGCGACGTTCAGGATACGGATCTCGTGGTTGACGCGCACTTCCTGCGAACCGCTGATCAGGAGGTTACCGTTTTCGAGAACGCCGGTGACGACGGCGGCAACCATCAAATTGAGCTTTTCAGCACGCTTGATCGTCCCCTTGCCGTTGCTCTCGCTCGAGGAATCCGTGCCCATGTCGGCGGATGTGCCGGCATCGGTGCTGAAGCCGAGGAAATTCTTGATCCCGGCATTCCATGTCAGGCTGGTCGAATTGGTGCGGGTGCGGTCGGTCTCGTTGTCGAAATCGGCCTTGTCGTTGATCTTGATCTCGACCGTCAGGATGTCGCCGATATTCAACGCGCGGGCATCCTTGAACAGGGCGGCCTGATTGTCGCTCCACAGCGAATAACCGCTGGCCATCTGGCGCGGCTGTTTCGGATAGGACGACATCTGCGGCGCCTGCGCATATTGCAGGCCGCTGCCGATCGGGCTCATCGCCGGGGCGTTGCCGATTTCCTTGAGCGTCTGGTTGTTCTGGCAACCTGCCAGAAACAGGACGGCGATCAGGGCTGAGGCGCGCTTCATTATGTACGGTCCTTCGAGGTATTGGGGTCGGATGCGCTGGCGATGATCGTCGAGATCATGCCCGCCTTCTGCGGGTCCATCTCTGCAAGGATCAGGCCCGACTGGCGCGCCGGCAATTTCATGATGATCGCCGCGGCGATCTCCATCTTCATCTCGGCAAGCTGCGGCGCCGCCGCATCCGGCTTCATGGTCTTGAAGATATCGACGAGGCCGAGTTCGGCGCTCTTGAGGAAATCGTTGCGGCGCTTCAGCCAGTCCTCGTATTCCGCTTTGCGGGTTTCCAGCGTGGCGATACGGGCATCGACATCCGATTGCAGCTTTTCCAGTTCCTGCTTCTGCAGAAGATAACGCTGGTCGCGCGCCGGGTCGGCGATATTGGTGCAGAAACGCTGGATATCGTCGGCCGTGGTCGGCGCGATCGGATCGGCCTGCTGTTGTGCATTGACCTGCGGCACGGCTGCCAGAACGGCGCCTGCGACGAGAAGCCTGCGCACCATCGATGCGGAAATCGTGATCGTGAACATCGCTTTTGTCTCCGTCATTGCAGCACCAGTTCCGCCTGAAGCGCACCTGCGGACTTGATGCCCTGAAGGATGGCGATGACGCCGTCCGGCTTGACGCCGATGCTGTTGAGCCCGGCCACCAGCGTGCGCAGGTCGGGGCCATTGAGGATGGCGACCTGGCCGCCGTCCTTCATCGCCATGATGTCGGTCTGCTCCTGGACGGCGGTCCGGCCGTCGGAGAAAGGCTCCGGCTGGATAATCTGAGGCGTCTCGGTGACCTGCACCGTGAGCGTGCCGTAGCTGACCGCAACGCGCGACACCTTGACGTCGGCGCCGATGACGATCGTGCCGGTGCGTTCGTTGATGACGACCTTGGCCGGCGTATCGGTCTGGACGACGAGATTCTCGATTTCCGCCATGAGGCGGGTCAGATCGGCCTGACGCGGTTTGGAAATGATGACTTCCTGGCTATCGCGCGCTTCGGCAACCGGGCCGCCGTAGCGCTGCGAGGCAAAAATGTTGACGGCGTCGGCCATGCGCTGGGCGGTGGAAAAATCCGGGTTGCGCAATTGCAGGACCAGATTGACGGAATCCTTGAATTTCGACGGCAGTTCACGCTCGATGATCGCACCGTTCGGCACGCGGCCGGACGTGGTGACACCTTCGGTCAGCGTTGCGGCCGCACCCTGCGCCTGGAAACCGGACACCACGACCGCGCCTTGCGCCACGGCATAGATCTGGCCGTCGGCGCCGGACAGCGAGGTCATCACCAGCGTGCCACCACGCAGCGACGTGGCATCGCCGAGCGACGAGACATTGACGTCGATACGGCTGCCGGGGCTGGCAAACGGCGGCAGGTTGGCAGTGACCATGACGGCTGCCAGGTTCTTCGCATTGGACTGACCGCCCTGCATGGAGATACCGAGATTCTGCAGCATGGCGCGCATGGACTGGTCGGTAAACGGTGAGGATCGCAGGCTGTCGCCCGAGCCCTGCAGACCGACGACCAGACCATAGCCGATCAGCTGGTTTTCGCGGCCGGCCTGCAAAGAGGCGATATCCTTGATGCGGGCTGCATCGGCAAATGCCGGCTGCACCGGCGCAAACAGCGCGGCAAATGCAAGAGACAGGGCAATAAAACGCTTCATAATCATTTCGCCATCACCTGCACGGTGCCGTCGGCCATGACAGTGCCGCTGACGGACAGGCCGGAATCGATATTGCGAACGCGGATGACGTCACCGACCGAACCGTTCTGCAGCGGCGAGCCCGAGGCGGAAATCACCATGTTGCCGATACCGAAAGTGAGCCGGACATTGGCGCCGCGCTTGACGAGATAAGGTACTCGCAGCGAGGAGACGAGAATGGTGCGGCCCGGCAGCAGCGTGCGGTTGGTGATCATGCCTGTCACTTGATCGGCGGAGCGCGCATAGTCGCCGGCGAGGTTCGGGTTGGTCACCTCGACCACATCGAGGGCGGAAGGAGAGATTTCCTCTCCCGGATAGATGATCCGCGTCGGCACGACGGCCATGCCCATATTGGCGCCCATGTCGGCTGCGGTCGGCGTGGCCAAGCCCGCAGCGAGAAGCGACAGAAGGGTAAGGACGGTCTTTCGGCCGATCCTTGCTGCATTTTCGTGTGTCCGGCGAAACATCATGTCTGCCCTGCCTTTTGGGTTTACTTGAGGTTTTTACTGACGATCGAGGCCATTTCGTCCGCGGTCGTAATGACCTTGGAATTCATCTCGTAGGCGCGCTGCGCCGAGATCAGGTCGGTGATTTCCTTGACCGCATCGACGTTGGACGATTCGAGATAACCCTGACGAAGGTAACCGTAGCCCGGGTCTTCCGGAGCGGCGATGACCGCTTCGCCCGATGCCGGCGTTTCGGCGTAAAGGTTGTCACCGAGCGGCTTCAGGCCGGCTTCATTGGCGAAATTCGCCATGGTGAGCTGGCCGACCTCGGTATAATCGGTGGCATTGCCGATGCGAACGCTGACCTGGCCGGTACGGCTGATGACGGTTTCAGTCACATTGGCCGGGAAGGTGATATTCGGAATGACCTGGTAACCTTCGATGGTGACCAGCTGGCCATCGCCATTCTGGTTGAAGGCACCGGCGCGGGTGTACATCGTGCCGCCATCCGGCGACTGGACCTGGAAGAAACCACGTCCGACGATCGCCAGATCGAGGTTGTTTTCCGTGTGGGTCAGCTGGCCCTGTTCGTGAATGTAACGAACCGCCGCCGTCTGCACACCGAGACCGATATTGGCGCCTTCCGGCACGATGGCCTGGTTGGCACGGTTCGGCACGCCCTGGGCACGCTCGGTTTGATAGAGAAGATCGGAAAACTCCGCACGGCCGCGCTTGAAGCCGGTCGTGTTGATGTTGGCGATGTTGTGGGCGATGACCTCAAGATTGGTCTGCTGGGCATCCATGCCCGTCGCTGCAACGGAAAGTGCTCTCATTGGTACGGTCCCTTTCCGCTACTAGATCTGCATCTTCGAGATGTCGAGGTAAGCCGAGACCAGCTTGTCGCGCAGCGCGATGGCGGTCTGCAGCGACTGGTTTGCTTCCATGACGGCATCAACGACTTCACGCGTGTTGGCCTTGCCCTGGATGGCTTCGAACGATTTGCTTTCAGCGGTCTTCAGAGCATCGACCGTGGAGTTCGCAACGCTGCCGAGCACGCTTGCGAAGCTGACACCGGCATTTTCGACCGGCTTCTGGACCTGGCCGAGCAGCGAGGTGGTGTTCTCGTCCGACGAGATGGAACCGATGCCGCGAGACAGCGAAAGCGAGCTAAGGCCCTTGATTGCGTCGATCATTGTGAGCTCTTCAGAAGTTCGATGGTGGAGGAAACGATGTCACGCGTCTGCTTGATCATCTGGAGATTGGCATCATAGCTGCGGTTGGCTTCGCGCATGTCGGCCATTTCGATCAGCATGTTGACATTGGGCATCTTGACCATGCCCTTCGCGTCGGCCGCCGGATGGCTCGGATCGTATTCCTGAGCGAAATCGCCCCGGTCGACGCCAAGCTTCTTGACCGCAACCAGTTCCGTACCGGCAACCTTGTCCATTTCGGCGCCGAAGGTAATGGTCTTGCGACGATAGGGATCGGCGCCGGGCGTATCGCCCGTGGTGCGTGCGTTGGCGATGTTTTCCGATACGATGCGAAGTCGGGTGGCCTGGGCCTCCATCCCCGACCCTGCGATCTTCGAAGCGGCTGCGAGCGGATCCATTTCCTTACCTCTTCACTGTCAAAAGCATCATGCTGTTGAACGACTTCACCAGATTGGCGGAAAGCTCGTACTGGCGTTTGACTTCACCGGCCTTCGACAGCTCCTTGGAGAGTGCGACGGTGTTGCCGGATTCCTGGATACCGATCTCGTCGTTCAGAGCGGCGTCCTCGACCTTGACGTTGTTGCTGAGAGTGCTGTCGCCGAAATGCGCCGCATTGGTACGCGCCATCCGCATGGACGTGTTGTCCATGACGGCATCGAAGGATGCGACATCCTTCGCCTTGTATTCGGGCGTGTTGGCGTTCGCGATATTGTTGGCGACGACTTCCTGGCGCACAGACAACCACTCGGCCTGCTTCGATGCCAGCGCGAATAATTGAATGGGTTGCATAGGCTTCTCTCCATTTTGTAAGCGAAGCCTATGCGAGTAATCTTGCGTCAGACTTACGGGCGCGACGTTCCTTCATTGGAATAAATCTCGCCGGCCGAGGTGACGATCACCCATTTGCCATCACGCTGTTCGAGCGTGGCCAGGCGGCTGTTGTCGGGCAGGATCGAGCCGACGCGCACCATATACATGCCGGCGGCATCCTCGATCAGCGCGCGGCCGTTCGACACATGCATCAGGCGGAACCCACCACGTCCCGGAAGCGGCTGTTCTTCCATGAGATCCTGTGGCGACCCCTGACGAACGGCCCCCACGGACGAGGTCGTCGCCGTGGTGATGTTGTCGATTGGGTCGAGCGGCGGCTTGGGCTGGTCGTCCTTGGTATTGTCGACCATGGCGAGCGGCGAAACACTGAAGACATTGCGGGCGTGGCCGGGCGGCAGATCACGCGTGTGATCCATCGGATTGACCTTGATGCCGAACTTGTCCTCGTTCAGGAACACATACCACGGGAAAAAGGCCGAGGCGCCGGCAAGCACGATGCCGACGGCCAGAACCATGTGGTCGGAAAGCTTGGATTTCGGCTTCGGTCCCCGGATCGGCTTTACCGGAACATCCTGGTCGTCTTCGATCACGGTTTATCCTCTCGGTCGGGGGGGCGGCGCCATGCCTGCGCGCAGCGCATTGGCCAGATCCGCATAGGCATCTGCACTGGCTTGGTCGGACGGCGTCTGTTTGAGGACGTCGTAAATGATCGGGACCTGCTTGATGGCCATATCGAGATCGGCATCGCTGCCGGGGCGGTAGCCACCGATCAGGCGCAGGTCGCGGGTTTCCTCGAAGCGGTGGATCAGCGATTTCAGGCGCGACACCAGTTTTTCCTGATCGCCCGTCCAGGCCTTGCGGGCCAGACGCGAAATCGATGACAGCGGGTTGATGGGCGGATAACGCCCCTCTTCCGCCAGACTGCGTTCGAGCACGATATGGCCATCGAGAATACCGCGCGCCGAGTCGGCGATCGGATCGTTGTGGTTGTCGCCATCGACGAGAATGGAGATGATTGCGGTGATCGTGCCGCTGCCTTCCGGACCAGGGCCGGAGCGCTCCAGCAAGCGCGGCAGTTCGGTGAACACCGAGGCCGGGTAACCACGCGCGACCGGCGGTTCGCCTGCGGCAACCGCGACTTCGCGGATGGCATGCGCGAAACGGGTGACACTGTCGGCAATGAACAGCACATTCTCGCCCTTGTCGCGAAAATGTTCGGCGATGGTGACGGCGACGAGCGGCGCCATCTTGCGCAGCATCGGGCTCTCGTCAGAAGTGGCGACCACGGCGATCGATTTCGCCATGTTGTCGCCCAGCGTATCCTCGATGAATTCGCGCACTTCGCGGCCGCGCTCGCCGACCAGCGCGATCACCACCTTGTCGAAGGCATCGGCGCGGGCGAGCATGGACAGAAGCGTCGATTTGCCGACACCGGAACCGGCAAAAATGCCGAGACGCTGGCCGAGGCAGAGCGGCGAAAAGATATCGATGGCGCGGACACCGGTCATGAAACCGGTTTCGACACGCTTGCGGGTCATCGACGGTGGCGCCGTATTGGAAATCGAGCGACGATCGAACCCGGAAGACAGCGGGCCGCGATTGTCGATCGGTTCGCCCAGCGAATTGATCGTGCGGCCGCACCAGCTGTCGTCCGGCGCGATGCGGAAGGCGCCTTTCTGGATGACCACGTCGCCGATGCCGATCGGCTCGCCCGGCTGGATCGGGCAGACATAGACCTCGTCCGGCTCGACGCGGACGACTTCGCCGAGATGAATGCCGGTGGCGGTGCGGTGGCCGACAAATTCACCGAGCCGCACATGTTTGGAAAGGCCGCTGACGGTGTAGTGGCCTGCAGCAATGGTGCGCACGCGGCCACCATGCGCGACGGACTGTTCCGGCGCGGCATGGCGTTTTGCGAGACCTGCGATGTGCGCCAGTCTGCCCGTGGCCAGGGTTTCGGCGATGATCGTTTCCATTCGTCAGATCATCCTCAGCGTGAGCCGCCCAACGTCTTGATCGCTTCGGAAAGCGACGATTCACTATCGCGCATCAGCGAGGCAATGCCTTCGAAGGCGCGGTTCACCTGGATGAGTTCGGTCATCTGGCCGATGCCATTGACGTTGGATTCTTCGACATATCCCTGCACGACGGCGGTGCTGATCGTATCGACGACCGGCTGCGGATTGTCGGTCGGGATCACGCCGGAATTTTCGTAACGCAGGTAACCCTTGGAAATATCGGCGGTGAACACACCGATCTGGCCCATGCGAACGCCATCCTGCAGGATGCCGCCATCGGCACCGACTTCCGGCGGACCGCCGGCGCGGTTGAGCTGGATCGGCGCACCGCCGGCATCGAGAACCGGGAAACCACGGACCGAGACGAGTTCGCCGGTTTCCTTCATGGTGAAGCGTCCGTCACGCGTCAGCACCTGGCCGGCCGGCGTATCGAGAGAGAAATAACCATCGCCCTTGATGGCGAAATCGAGCGAGTTGCCGCTCGCCTCCAACGCGCCGCTGCGCGTTGAAAGATAGTCGTTACCCTGAGTGACGAAGGCGACCTTGGCATTGATATCGTTGCGGGTCTTGCTCATGACCTCGTCGAACTTCACCTCCGTGGCCCGGAAGCCGACGGTGTTCATGTTTGCCATGTTGTCGGCAATCGTGTTGAGCCGGCGCTCGAGCGCGATCTGTGAAGAAATGCCGACATACAGTCCGGATTGCATATCATCTGCCTCCGTGTTTCAGGGAAAACGTCGCGTGCACATGCGGGTGGAAACCAGAGGAATACCTCCGCAAATCATGTACGCTTCGGGCGGAATTCCGACCGATCACCGCGGAAACTAGGCAGGAAGACTTGTGCGAAACTGTCTCAGGTCACGGCCGTGAAAAGCCAGTGACAGCCAGCCTCACGCAAGCCAGAACCCGTATCCCATCAACACGAGAAAAAGATCGGGCATAGATACGCGATGACTATTATTATCGGATTTGTGATCAGCGTCGGCTGCATTATCGGCGGCTTCATGGCGATGGGCGGGCATGTGGATGCCCTTTTCCAGCCGTTCGAACTGGTGATCATCGGCGGTGCGGGTCTCGGTGCCTTCGTCATGGGCAACCCGCTGAAAGTGGTGAAAGATTCCGGCAAGGCTATCGGCGAGGCGTTCAAATACGCCGTCCCGAAAGAGCGCCATTATCTCGACGTGCTCGGCGTTCTTTATTCGCTGATGCGCGACCTGCGCACCAAGTCGCGCAACGAGATCGAAGCGCATATCGACAATCCGGACGAATCCCCGATCTTCCAGTCGGCTCCGACCGTTCTGAAGAACAAGGAACTGACGTCCTTCATCTGTGACTACGTTCGCCTCATCATCATCGGTAATGCCCGCAGCCACGAGATCGAGGCGCTGATGGATGAAGAAATCGAAACGATGATGCACGACAAGATGAAGCCGTATCATTCGCTCGTGGCGATCGGCGACAGCTTTCCGGCCATTGGCATCATCGCCGCCGTTCTCGGCGTCATCAAAGCCATGGCCAAGATCAACGAATCGCCGGAAGTGCTCGGCGGCCTGATCGGCGCCGCTCTCGTCGGCACCATGCTCGGCATCTTCCTCTCCTACTGCCTGATGAACCCGCTGACCTCGCAGATCAAGATCGTTCGCGGCAAGCAGCACCGACTCTACATCATCGTCAAGCAGACCCTGCTTGCCTACATGAACGGCTCGGTCCCGCAGGTTGCGCTCGAATACGGCCGCAAGACCATCTCCAACTACGAACGCCCGTCGATCGACAGTGTCGAGCAGGAGATGATGAATCCGGGCGGCGGTGCAGAGAGGGCGGCCTAAACCATGACCGACGTTCACGCCTCCGAAAACCAGACCACGTCTCATGGCCCGGCCATGGAACATTCGCTGCTCGCCAAACTGACCGGCGGGCTGGGCGACCGGCAGACGGTAGAAAGAATCTGCGCCGACTTCGGTCAGCTCTATTCCGGTTTTCTGCCGGATGTGTTTCACAGCGAGACCGGCATTGCCATCCAGGTCGGTTATGTGGGCTGCGAAAGCGGCCTGATGACGGAACTGGTGGCCGATCTTGGCGACACATTCTCCTTCGTCAACGGATCCTTGCGCAACTGGAGCCCGAATTTCGTGCTCGCCTGCGGCAACGGTTTCGTCATTGCGCTGATGGAGCTGATGCTGGGTGCGGAGCTGGAGACGATCGAACAGCCGGCCGAGCGTCAGCTGTCGGATATCGAGCTCGATCTTGCCGCCATGGTGTTCGAGCGCGTCGGCAATGTGCTGCGCTCCGGCGTCAACGCGGCCGGCGGCTTCGAGGCGACGCTGGAAACGCCGCACAATGCCGACGACCGCTCCCGGCACGAGGATGATAGCCGCGCCGAATTTGGCGCCCTGATCCGCATGTCCATCGAGCTTGGCGGCGTCAAATCCGAAGTTGCGCTGATCATTCCGCAGCGTGCGCTTTTGAAGACGCGTGTGGAACTTCCCAAACCGACCGGCCAGATTGCCAAAAGCAAGCAGGAATGGACCGATCGCATCAACGAGCAGGTTCGCCGCTCGCAGGTGACGCTTGAGGCACGCATTCGCCTCGAAAAGCTGTCCCTGTCGACGATCTCGCGGCTGGCCGCCGGCGACGTTATCGGCTTCGAGGACACACGCGATGTTTCAGTACAGGTCAGCGCCAACGGCAAGGACATGTACATGTGCGAATTCGGACGCTCCGGCGAGCGGTATACGGTTCGCGTAAAGGATAATATCAGCAGCGACGACGAGATCCTCAAGCATCTGGCAGGATGATCACGGATCTTTGACACAGCATGAAATCGTGCCCTTGGGCAGGCTGACGCAAGTTTCATAAGGAATAATGTTTTCCATGGCTAAGAAACCGACCCCCATTACAGAGAACGACGACCTGTCCCCGATCGGCAATGAGGCCGATCTCGACCAGGCGATCGATGATCTGCGCGGTGTGCTGAAGGCCGATGCCAGCGGCGAAGCACCGGCTTTCGACGCGGAATTCGGTGCAGGCACCAGCGACTTCGACCTTGATGCGCAGTTCGGCGGCGGTGTCAGCGACACGCCGGCTTTTGGCGCGGCGGACGCCGGTTCTTCGGATTTCGGCAGTTCGGACTTCGGAGCCTCCGATTTCGGTGGTTCGGATCTCGGCGGTGGCGCAAGCTTCGGTGGATCGGATTTCGGCAGTTCCGATTTTGGCGGTTCCTCGATGGCCGCTTCGTCTGCTCCGGGCAGTGCGCTGAATGCCAATCTCGACCTGATCATGGATATCCCGATCAATCTCGAGATCGTGCTCGGCACCAGCCGCATGCAGGTATCCGGCCTGATGAATCTGGAAGAAGGCGCGACCATCGCGCTCGACAAGAAGATCGGCGAGCCGGTGGAAATCACCGTCAACGGCCGGCGTATTGCCAAGGGCGAGATTACCGTCCTGGAAAACGACGATACGCGCTTCGGCGTGAAACTGACGGAAGTTTTGAGCACCAAAACAACCTGATCCCGATGTAGGGACAGTGAGGTAAGACCATGATGGACTTCGAGGATTTCGGTGGCGGCGCTGTAGTCGGCTCACCCCTATCCCAGGCGGAAAAGGCTGCCGCGGTTCTGCTTGCCATGGGCAAGGGCGTCGCCGGCAAGCTTTTGAAATATTTCACCCAGGCAGAGCTGCAGACGATCATCGCCTCGGCTCAGAACCTGCGTGAAATCCCGCCGGATGAATTGCTGGGACTTGTCAACGAGTTCGAGGACCTGTTCACCGAAGGTGCAGGCCTGATGGACAATGCCAAGGCCATCGAAAGCATTCTCGAAGAAGGCCTTACCCCCGAGGAAGTCGATGGCCTGCTCGGCCGTCGCACTGCATTCGAAGCCTATCAGACATCGATCTGGGATCAGTTGCAGGATGCGGAGCCGGCCTTTATCGGCAAGTTCCTGCAGCGCGAACACCCCCAGACGATCGCTTACATCCTCTCCATGATCCCGTCCGCCTTCGGCGCCAAGGTGCTTCTGGAACTGCCGGAAAGCCGCCGCGCCGACATCATGAACCGTACGGTCAACATGAAGGACGTCAGCCCGAAGGCTGCCCAGATCATCGAAAACCGCGTCATGGATCTCGTTTCGAAGATCGAGGCCGAGCGCAATTCGAACGGCGCCAACAAGGTCGCCGAGCTGATGAACGAGCTCGACAAGCCGCAGGTCGATACGTTGCTGACCTCGCTCGAAACCATGAGCAAGGCCTCGGTCAACAAGGTTCGCCCCAAGATCTTCCTCTTCGAGGATCTTCTGGCCATGCCGCAGCGCAGCCGCGTCCTGCTGCTCAACGATATCTCCGGCGACATCATCACCATGGCGCTGCGTGGCGCCTCGATGGAGATCAAGGAAGCCGTGCTTTCGGCGATCAGCCCGCGCCAGCGCCGCATGATCGAATCCGACCTCGCGGTCAGCGCTCCCATCAACCCGCGCGAGGTGGCGATTGCCCGCCGTGCCGTGGCTCAGGAAGCCATCCGGCTTGCCGGCAGCGGCCAGATCCAGCTCAAGGATCCGGATGCGGAAGGCGAAAAGCCGGCGGATCAGGCCGCCGAGGCCGCCTGATCCGCACACAAGCCTCAAATCTGAAAGCCGGCGGCATCACCGCCGGCTTTTTTGTTGTGCATGTCGGGCCCGGTGAAAGCGCGCACCGTCTGGCCGGCTGCGCATCGCCGCCGTGATGGGTTAGACTGCGCAAATGCCTCCGGGCGATTCGCGGCAAGGACTTCAGCGGTGTCTGACGAAGATAAAGACAGTAAAACAGAAGACCCCACAGCGAAAAAAATGAGTGACGCTGCCCAGAAGGGCAACGTTGCGATGTCGCGCGAGATCACGCTGTTTGCGTCGTCGCTGGCCTTCTATATCTATCTTGTGTTTTTTCTTCCCGGCGCGATTGCCCGGCTGTCCGAACGGCTGAAGGACATTTTCGAACAACCGGACCAATGGCCACTCGAAAATGCCACGGATGTCGTGTCGATCGGCAGCCGAATCGGCTGGGACATGGCCGGGTTTCTCGCGCCTGCAATGATCCTGATGATCGTCTTCGGGCTTGCCTCTTCCTTCGCACAGAACCTGCCCTCCTTCGTCGGAGAACGCATTCGCCCGCAGGCCAGCCGCGTTTCCATCACCAAGGGGTTTGGCAGAATATACAGCGTTGCCGGCATGGTCGAATTCGGTAAATCCGTATTCAAGCTGCTGGTCGTGTCACTGATTTTCTATTTCGCCCTGCATCGCGACTTCATGAATTCGCTGGACATCATGTTTTCCGACCCCGCGACCATTCTGGTGAGGCTGGAAACGACCACGAAAAAGATGATGATCATCGTTCTTCTGGCAACGGCAACGCTTGCCGTGGTCGACTTTTTCTGGACCAAGCATCAGTGGTTTTCCAACCTGAAGATGTCGAAGCAGGAGATCAAGGACGAGCACAAGCAGTCGCAGGGCGACCCGATGGTCAAGGCACGCCAGCGCTCCGTCATGCGCAGCCGCGCCCGCCAGCGCATGATCCAGAACATTCCGCGCGCCACGCTGGTGATCGCCAACCCGACGCATTATGCGATCGCGCTTCGTTATGTTCGCGAGGAAAACGACGCGCCGGTGATCGTTGCCAAGGGGCAGGACCTCGTGGCGCTGAAAATCCGTCAGATTGCTGAGGAGAACAACATTCCGGTGTTCGATGATCCGCCGCTGGCGCGCTCCATGTTTGCGCAAGTCTCGGTGGATAGTGTGATTCCATCAGCTTTCTATAAAGCTGTCGCGGAACTCATACATCGGGTCTATGCCGCAAGGATGCCCAAACAACGGACACGCCAACCGCAATGAAAAAATGTAACTTCTCCAGAGAACGTGAAGAAATCCTCGGCCTTGCAATCGCACCGGTCGCGTCGGAGTTACGATTACTGGATGCCGGCGACCTGATAGCTTTGTTACGGCTTGAGAGATACAGCAGCATCGCAGACCTGGTTTCGTCTGCGGCCGAACTGTATTTCCATCCCGGTACCGTCAACTTCGGTTCCGGCGGCGATTTTCGCCTGGAATGGGGCGGCGCCCCGGAAATCACGCTCGATCTGGAGATCAAGCCGAAGGGCGTCTCGGTCTATGCACGCCTGACGCTGACCGACCGGCAGGCGGCGATCGAAATCGATCACATCGCATTCCAGACCCCGTCAGACGATCCCCACGAGAATACCCGCTTCCTTGCCAGCAGTCTGGCCGCCGCCAAATTCACCATCAACCGTCAGGCCGAAGCGGCCTGAGGCCATATCATCGCGCAGTCAAACGGGCCGCCCGCGGGTTTCGCGGTGCGGCCTTTTCCGTCTGCGAATGTCAGTGGATGTAGCCGAGACGGATGGCCTTGGCGATCGCCTGGATGCGGTTCACCGAATCGAGCTTGATGGTCGCCGATCCGAGATAGGCATTGACCGTATGCACTGACAGGCCCAGTTTTTCGGCGATTTCTTCGCTGATCTGGCCGTCACCGGCCAGTTGCAGGCAGGCAATCTCACGCTCACTCAGCGTTTCGGACGGGACTGCCCGCTTTTCTTCCAGCGCCAGCAGATCGACCATGATCTGGCAACTGCGGACATGCTGGTCGATGATCACGTCGCTGCTGATATCGAGCGTATTGGACAGGAACGCGACATAACCATTGCCAACCGCGCCGAGACGCACGGGAAAGGCAATGCCGCCGAACGGCACGGAGACCTGCTCCAGCCTGCAGATCATCGGTGCGAATTCGTTGGTATCGACCTGATTGGCAAGATCGGAGCCATTCCAGACGACCGGCAGGAGTGAAAGATCGATATGTTCGAGCAGGCTCTGGCCACAGGCCTCGATCAGCATATTGCCGTTCTCGGCGCCTGCCGCACCCCAGTTTTCGAGCTCGCAGACCAGCTTGCGCTTGTTGGGCATGCCCGCACCGGCAATGCGGAACACTGCGAAATTGCGGGCATTCAAATTTTTCTGCATCGAAACCAGCTTCGGAAACAGATCCGATCGGCTGGATGCCCGTTGTACGCGTACATACTGGAATCCGGTTCCAATGTCAGACGCTTGTTCGCGCATGTAGCCCATTCAATTGCCGACCCTATACCAAGTTGTTGCGAACAGCATAAGCAATGGCTTCCGAGCGCGTCTTCGTCGCCGTCTTGCGCATGACGCTGGTAATGTAGTTGTTGATGGTGTTGCGCGAGATCCCGAGGATCATGGCGATTTCATCGCTGGTCTTGCCTTCGGCGATCCAGAACAGGCATTCCAGTTCACGTTCGGTCAGATCAAAATCACGCTCGATCTTGGCGCCAGCCCCGGCGCCGAAACTCAAGGAATATCCCGCCATCAGACCGACTTCGCGCAGACGCTCCTGCGACAGGATGATGCCTTCGAGAAAAAGAAGCATGAGAGAAAAGCGGGTGCGGCCGGCACAGAATGTCAGCGAGCAATACTGCCGGCTGATCTCCTGCGGGGTGGTCACCTCGTCGGGCAGAAGCGCAAATTGCGGCGTCAGGATCGACAGGCACTTTTCCAGCTCGGTCGATTTTGCGTAGCCACGCGTCAACTCGGCACCGAGACGGCGCACGAGGTCGAACGGCCAGTTCGACGCCACGATGAAATCGAGCCCCTGATCCTGAATAAGGTCGTAACGCGCCAAAAGAAAATGCGAAGCCCCGACATATTCGGAAAGAATACGCATCGTTGCCGGCACATTGTTCGCGACAGACGTTATTGCCAGCTTTCGCACCATTTGATCGCGCACTGCCGTGCGCGGCGGTACCGGCTCAAGATAAGGCCGACCCTCAGATTTGCTTTCTGCCCCCAGAAGCTCCATTTCGAATTTCTCCCCTTATAGGGATAAGCGTTCAGACAAAATCGTATGCATTTTTACGATTTGGGCCGACCCGCGGTAAACATGACCTCCACGAACACAACCATTCGCCGCAACGAATCACTGCATTGTAGGAATCCGTAAAGGAATTGCTATCGTCGGCCGGCGTTTTATGTTGTGCGCTGCACAAGTCTGTGACGCCGACCTGTGGAGGGAGCTCGTCATTTTGCGAGTTCAACCAAGCAGAAGGCCGAAAAACAAAGGGGCCGGCTTGCGCCGACCCCTGTCATCACGAAGGCGTGAATCCTCCTTATGCGGCGCGATCGACCGCCCATTTGCGCAGGATCTTGGCTGCACGTTCTTCCGAGATTTCGACCATGCGGGAAAGACGTTTTTCCGGGCCTTCCTTGACGCGGCGGTTGAAGCCGCCATTCGGGTCCTCGCCGCCACCGAACACGTCGTCGGAGCTGTCGAAGCCGAAATCTGCGCCGAACCCGTCCATGAGCGCCGGGCTTGCACCACCCGGAGAAAAGTCGGGCAGTTCGAGACCCAGACCGCCTTCTTCGGCAGCCTCTGTGCCGGCAGCTGCACCACTACCGCCACCGGTAACGCTGCGGATCATCGGGCGCAGGCCAAGCCAGACGACGAGGAAGGCAACGACGACGAAGGCAAGCGAGTTGATGATGCCGCCAAGATTGCGGTTCAGCACTTCGAGGAAACCCGGACCGGATGTGACGGCTTCTTCGAGCAACTGGTTCTCGAGGAAGTCCATGGCGGTCAGGGTGACGACGTCGCCACGCTCTGCATTGATGCCGGCGGCCGACGAAACGATCTTCTGCATTTCTGCGAGATAAGCGTCGATCTTGGCCTGATCGACCGGTTCGCCGACGAGCTTGCCGATGCGGCCCTTGTTGACGACGACAGCAACCGAGATCTTTTCAAGCTTGTAGCTGTTGCGGGTGGTGGCGACTGTCTTCGAGTTGATTTCGTAGTTGGTCTGCTCTTCGCGCTTGTCGGACTTGTCGGAGGACTGCGGGCCAGCGGCGCCACCGGTTTCAGGCGCGGCCTGCGGCACGTTCTGCTCGACCGTGGTCGCCGAGTCGTTCTGCTGCTGCTGCGACTGCTGGTTTTCACGCGTGGTGCGCACCGAACGCTCGACGCGGGATTCCGGATCGTAGACGGTTTCCTGAATCTGCTGGCTGTCGGTGTTGAGAGCCGCCGTGACGCTGGAACGGAAATTGTCCATGCCGAGGAAGGGCGCAAGCGCCTTGTCGATGTTCTGCTCGACTTCCTGCTGGACGGACTGGACGATGTTGAGGTTACGGCTGAGCGCGCTGTTGCCGTAATCGTCACCGGACGCGAGCAGCTGGCCGGTCGAATCGAGAATCGTCACGTCGTCGACGTCGAGGCCGGGAACTGCCGAGGCGACAAGGTGGCGAATGGAGGAAGCGGCCTTGCGGCCGGTCGTCGTGCTGGCGCGGATCATCACCGATGCGGTCGGCTTTTGTCCGGCGCGGCGGAAATTGCCGACGTCGGGCATGACGATGTGGACGCGCGCAGCGGCGACACCGCTGATCTGCTGGATGGAACGGCCGATTTCACCTTCTAGCGCACGAACGCGGGTCACTTCCTGCATGAAGGAGGTGAGGCCGAGCGAACCGACATTGTCGAACAGCTCGTAACCGGCATTGGCGCTATTGGGCAGGCCGCGCTCGGCTAGTACGATGCGGGCCTTGCTGGTCATGCCGACGGGAACATTAATGCTCTGCCCATCGGCTCCAACCTGGAAATCCATATTGTTTTCGGCGAGCGCGATCGAGACCTGGTTGAGGTCCGTCGTTTCGAGCCCGACGTAAAGGTTTTCGTAAGCCGGTTTGTTGACGAACATGGCCGCGGCAATCACGATTGCCATGGACACGATGCCGACGCCTGCGAGAGCCAGCAGCTTTGTCTGGCCTAATGACGTGATATTTCTACCGATTTGCTGAAATTGAGCTAACAGATTCATTCTGTTCCCGCATCATGAACAAGGGTGTTGAGCCTTATGCTCACTGGCACCCTAGTCCGCGAAGCTTGTGCGAACGTTTCGCCGGTGGGAACAGAAGCCGCGAATTCGCGGCCTGTCAGAAGAAGTCGAAGTCTCCGGCAGCCTTGCCGAGAGGCTGGGAATGGCCATGACGCATGCCCTTGCCTAGCGCCTTCTGCATGTCGGCAAGCTTGACGAGGCTGAGCGCGGTGGAGACGTCGACCATCCACTCATCCGGGATGGATGCGGTGATGGTATCGACGAATTCGGCAAGACCACGGGTCTTTTGCACGGCAAGATCGATCCCCTGCAGGATCTTGACGGTTTCGGCGGACATGACGTCGGCTTCGCCACCCATTTCCAGAAGCTGCGGCTCGATACGCTCGATGAGGTAGGCAACGTCGTGCAGCTCGGTCACGAGGCGCATCAGCACCTCGGGCAGCGATTCCTCGAGGGAAGCGGACGGCATCGGCATAGGGTCGTTCATAGCTTTCCTCAAATTGGCAAATGGTGAAGAATGAGACAGCCCCCTGCCGCCCCTGCCCTTCGCAAGTCTTGAAAATGGCTTCAGAAAAATTCGATCGAGTCTTCCACCGGCTTCGGTGCCGGCTTCGGGATACGCTGTTCGGCCGCAACGGTCTTCTGGGTTTCGGCACCTGTCAGCGGGTACTGGCGGGCGCGGCCGCTGACGGGCCAGTATTCGAGCTTCCGCCCGAATTCCCCGCCCGTCGACGAACCAACCACGGTAATGCCTTCGTCACGAAGGAATTCCATGGCGAAAGCCGCATTCTGCTCTCCGACATTGGAGAAGCTGGCAATGGTCTTTGCTCCGCCGAAGATCTTGGCCTCAAGCCGGTCGCGCCGTGCGCCCTTCTTGAGAAGACCGTTGATCAGCAGTTCCATGAGATGCACCCCATAACGGCTTGCATCACCGCCCCCGCTCATGGCACCGCCGGATCCCGGCAGGAGAAAGTGGTTCATGCCGCCGACGCCGGCGACAGGATCACGAAGGCAGGCGGCCACGCAAGAACCAAGGATGGTCGAAAGGACGATATTGGGATCGTCCACCACCTTGAATTCGCCCTGGATAATATGGACTTTCTTGGCACCCGCCAGGTCATTCATTTAAGGGCTCCGAACACTGCCTCGATGGCAGCCTTCATCTTTTCGATCGTGAATGGCTTTGCCAGAACGTTGTTGGCGCCCAGCTGTGCAGCACGTTGAACCAGCGCGCGGTCGCCCTGCGCGGTCAGGATGATGAAGGCGGCCTTCTTGGTGTTCGGGTTTGCCCGAACAGCCTGCAGGAAGCCGATGCCATCCATGTTCGGCATGTTGAAGTCCGAGATCACCAGGTGATGTGGCTGCTCGCTCATGATCTTCATGCCCTGCACGCCGTCACCGGCAGCAGTGATCTGCTTGAAGCCGAGCTGGGTCAGGGCGTCGCTGAGCAGAAGACGGCTGGTGACCTGATCGTCGACGATCAGAACTTTGATTTTTTCAGCGATAGACATTTATTCAGTACCTTCTTTGCGGGCGGCGGTTAATTTCAAAACTTCCTCACCGATGGAGCTCAAGGGCAGCTGGGTCTCAACCGCCCCTATTTCGTATGCGACCCGCGGCATGCCGTAGACCACACATGTCTTTTCGTTCTGGCCCACCGTGCGTGCGCCTGCCTGGCGCATTCTCAAGAGGCCGGATGCTCCATCGCGACCCATGCCGGTGAGGATGACCCCGACGGCATTGCGGCCGGCCAGTTCTGCGACACTGTCGAACAACACATCCACCGACGGTCTGTGACCGTTGACAGGATCGCGCTCGACCAGCCGGCAGGCTGGAGCGGAAGGATTGACGACCTGCAGGTGCCGTTCGCCACCGGGTGCCAGATAGATCTTGCCGATCTCCAGCCGGGCACCGTCGGTGGCTTCCTGCACTACAGGCGCGCAGATACGATTAAGACGTTCTGCAAAACTTTTGGTAAACGTCGACGGCATATGTTGAGTAATTACTGTCGGCGGGCAGTTTTTTGGGAAGTTCTGAAGTACTGTTATAAGTGCTTCTACTCCACCGGTAGACGAACCGATCGCCACAACCTTGCGACCGACCTTGTATTCTGTAGCAGGTGTCACAATTGCTGCGGGAGCGGAGCTCCGGCGCAGTGTGGAACGAGCCGCGGCCTTGACCTTGTCGGCGAGATCGCCGAACGGGCGCGCGTCACCCGGTGCGGGTTTGCCGACGCAATCGAACGCACCGATTTCAAGCGCTGCGAGCGTGGCATTGGCGCCGTGATGCGTCATCGCGGAGACCATGATGACCGGCATCGGGCGCAGGCGCATGATCTTGTCGAGGAATTCGAGCCCGTTCATGTTGGGCATCTCGACGTCGAGTGTGACGACATCGGGATTGAGTTCCTTGATGGCCGCGCGTGCTTCCATGGCATCGCCGGCCTGGCCGACGACGCTGACATCCGGGTCGGAATTCAGGACGGCGGTGATCAGGCCACGCATGGTGGGTGAATCATCTACGACGAGAACGCGTGCCGGCATAGTTAAGCTCTCCTTCCTGCAGCTTTACCAGTATAACGGTAGGTCGTTATTCCGATGTTATCGAAGAGATTCTTGCTATCTCCCGATACACGCTCGGAATGACCGATATACAGGTGGCCTCCTTCCGGAAGCAGGCTGGAAAAACGCGACCAGATCTTCATCTGCGTCGGTTCATCAAAGTAGATCACGACATTGCGGCAGAAAATGACGTCGAAACCACCCTTGAACGGCCACTGTGCCATCAGGTTCAGTTCGTTGAAGGTGATCAGCTTCTTGACGCGGTCATCGACCTGAAACTTGCGGCGGCCTCCGGCATCGACTTCACGGAACCACTGCTTGCGCATGGCGGGCGACACAGTCTCCAGCGAATTCTCGTCGTAAACGCCGGCACGGGCCTGCGCCAGAATCTTGGGGTCGATGTCAGTCGCCAGAATGCGGAAATCGTAATCGGCCACATTCGGCATCATCGCGAGAACGGTGAGCGCGATCGAATAGGGCTCCTGCCCATCCGAGCAGGCGGCCGACCAGATGCGGACGCGACCGCCCGAGCGGGCACGGTTGAGAAGACCCGGCAGGACCTCGTCGCGTAGATGTTCGAAATGGTGGTTTTCACGGAAGAAACGCGTGAAATTGGTTGTCAGGTGCGACAGCATTTCACGTCGCGGTCCCGCACCTTCCGGCGAGGAAACCAGCGCGCAATATTCGCGGAAACCGCTGAGACCCAGATTGCGAATGTGCTTCGACAGACGCGAATACACCAGCGATGCCTTGCTGTCGTTCAGGTAAATCCCTGCATCGGCATAAATCATTGCCGCAATGTCGGCGAGATCCTTGCGCGACAGCGGGTATTCGCCGCTGGCAAGAATTTCGTCCGGTGACTGCCGGCTATCCATGGCGTTCATCGCCTTCATGCGGCTTCGCTTTCGTTCTCGGGGAACAGTGAATCGAGTTCGATCATGCAGATCATGCGCTTGTCGATCGCGAGGATGCCCCGCGCGTATTGCTTCACCAGACTGGATGCCACTTCCGGCACGGCCTGGATATTGTCTTCGGTGACGGTGAGGATGTCGGAGACGGCCTCGACGAGGAGGCCGACGATGCGCGAGCCGACCTGCGACACGATGATGACGTGGCGCTGGGTCGGTTCGGTCTTGCGCATGCCGAGACGGGCGGAAAAATCCACGATCGGCAGAACGGCGCCGCGCAGGTTGATCACGCCGATGACATAGGAAGGTGCGTGCGGCATGGGCGTGGCTTTCGTCCAGCCGCGAATTTCGCGCACCGCCATGACATTCACGCAAAATTCCTGATCACCGACACGGAACGCGATGAGTTCCCGGTCACCCTGAGCAAGATTTTTTACGATATACGACATGCTACGTTTCCGTCTCTTGAGACTGTTCTATCAACCTGCCGCAGCCAGCGACACGTCGGCCTTGAGGGCACCACCATCCTGCTTCATGGACTGGCCACGCGAAGCACCGACGACCGCATCCACATCGAGAATGAGCGCGACGCGGCCATCACCGAGGATGGTTGCGGCAGCGATGCCCGGAACATGGGTGTAGTTGGCCTCGAGCGACTTGATGACGACCTGACGCTGGCCCTGGATGGCATCGACCATGAGGGCGCGCTGACCGCCGCCTTCCGATTCCACCAGCAGCGCCACGCCTTCGACGGGGTTTGCCTGGGTGGAGCGGAAGTTGAGAATGCGACCGACATCGACCAGCGGGCAGAAGGAGTTGCGGATCGAGATCAGGCGTTGGGTGGCGCCGAAGGAATGGATCGCAGACGCTTCGGGCTGAAGCGTTTCGACGATTGCCGTCAACGGCACGACCAGCGTCTGGCCGGCAACGGTGACAACCATGCCGTCGAGGACGGCGAGCGTCAGCGGCAGGCTCATGGTGAAGGTCGAGCCAAGACCCGGACGCGACGAGATCGAGATACGACCGCCCAGTGCCTGGATCGAACGCTTGACCACGTCCATGCCGACGCCACGGCCGGAAATGTCCGAAATCTTGTCGGCGGTCGAGAAGCCCGGCGCGAAGATGAGGTTGTCGATTTCCTCGTCGGACAGGTTAGCGTCCGGCGAGATCAGGTCGTTGTCGATGGCCTTCTGACGTACGCGTTCGCGGTTGATGCCACCGCCATCGTCGATCAGTTCGATCAGGATGCGGCCCGAGCGGTGTTTTGCCGACAGCTTGATCGTGCCTTCCGGATCCTTGCCGGCGGCCTCGCGCTTTTCAGGCGATTCGATACCGTGATCGACGGCGTTACGGATCATGTGGGTCAGCGGCTCGGCGATCTTGTCGATGACCGTCTTGTCGACTTCGGTGTTTTCACCTTCGGTGACGAGGCGGATCGACTTGCCGACCATGTCGGCCACTTCGCGAACGATACGCGACATGCGCTGGAAGACCGGCTTGACCGGCTGCGCACGGATGGCCATGACCGAATCCTGGATCTCGCGGGTGAGCTGCTGCAGCTCTTCGAGACCCATGTTGACGGCGGAGGTGCCGTTGGTATCGTTTTCGACGACGCTCTGCGAAAGCATGGCCTGGTTGATGACAAGTTCGCCGACGAGGTTGATCAGGCGGTCGACGCGATCGAGATCGACGCGAATGGTCTGGCCGGCGGCGTTGGCAGCAGCGGCAGCATTGTTGGCGGCAGCGGCGGCCGGAGCGGCAGCAGCTTCCTTCTTTTCGACGCGGGCGGCAGCTGCGGCCATCTTCGTATCGGCCGGGGCTTCGGCAGCAGGCGCCGGGGCGGCAGCAGGCTCGTCGTCGAGTGCCGAGAGATCGAACGGAACCGGTACCATCGGCAGTTCTTCGGCAGCTTCCGCAGCCACTTCCTTCACCTCAAGATCGCAATCCCATTCGGCGAATTCGAAGACGGCGCGAATATCGTCCTCAGTCTTGTCGGTGGTGAGGGAAATCGTCCAGGAGAAATACGTCTCTTCCGGGTCCATCGCCTCGAGCGCGGGAAGCGCATCGGTGTCGCAGTTGATGGCCATGTCGCCAAGGCGCGACAGGTCACGCAGCAGGAGAGCGGCTTCATTGCCCTTGGAATAAAGGTCGCGGCGCGGCTTGAACGTGACTTCGAACACGGCCTTGCCGGCGTCGTCGCCGCCGAAATCGTCGTCGAACGAGAACGGGATCGGCTGGAAACCGCTGTCGTCGGTCGGGGCCGGCGCGGCTGCGACCGGTGCAGCAGCAGCTGGCTTCGGCGCCTCGGCAGCGCCGCCGCTCGGCATTTCGCCCTTGGCAAGCGCTTCCAGTTCCTTGACGAGACCGCGGGTACGGCTGTCCTCGACGCTGCCGCCATCACGCGAGCAGGTGACGAGGTCGGCCAGTACGTCGGCCGACTTCAACATGACCTTGAGGACGTCCTGATTGGGCTCCAGCTTGTTGGAGCGCACGCAGTCGAGAGTGGTCTCGAAGACGTGTGCGAACGAAACCAGGTCGTCGAGGCCGAAGGCACCGGCGCCGCCCTTGATCGAGTGGACGGCACGGAACACTGCGTTGACCGTTTCCGGGTCGCGGTCGCCGTCATTCAGCTTGAGAAGACCGGATTCCAGTTCTGCGAGCTGTTCCTCGCACTCCTGGAAGAAGATCTCTTTGATTTCGTTCATATCCATTTCAGGAATTCCCGTATCAGGCGGTTACACGCTCAATCGCATCGATCAGTTTTGCAGGGTCGAAGGGCTTCACGATCCAGCCCGTCGCACCGGCCTGGCGGGCGCGGTTCTTCTTTTCCGCATCGCTTTCCGTGGTCAGGACCAGGATTGGGATGGCGCGATACTTTTCGTTACGACGAACGCCTTCGATGAAGCCGAAACCGTCGAGACGGGGCATATTGATATCGGTAACGATGACATCCGGGTTGCAGCCTTCGAGAACTTCGAGGCCTTCGACACCGTCTTCTGCCTGGATGGTTTCAAAACCGGCATTGTTGAGGGTGACCAGAAGCATGTTACGGATCGTTCTGGAATCATCCACTGTCAGGACTTTTTTCTTCACTGCCGAATCTCCTTGGCGAGCAGATGATCAATATCGATGCCGATGAGCTGCATCGTCTTTTCGAAAGCCTCCGAAACCTTTTCGAAGACAAAATTCTTTTTGTCGGCTTCCCAGGTCTTGGCCGCGGCCAGAATGACCTGGACGCACTGGACGCCGACGCGCTCGACTTCGGAAGCGTCGATCTTGACGTCCTCGCCACGCATGTTCGTCAACTGGCCGTGCAGGACCGACGCCTCGTTGAGGTCGAGTATGGGAACCAGCTTGAGGCTCCCCTTGTCTGCTTTCTTGCTCGCCATCAGCCGATCCTTGTCGTTGGCATAAAAAGAAAATTGCTTTTCGGCATATCAGCCCCTGAAAGCGGCGAGTTGCGCCGAAAACAGTTGATGCACCGGGTTATGGTATTCTTGGTCGTCGGCCTCGCCTGCTGCCTGCTGCACCTGGATGCGCGGCGACGGACGCTGGGCCTTCTCATGTGCCTGACGGGCGATGCGGAATTCGCGCACCGTCTGGCCGAGTTCGAGAATGACGGTATGGAGTTCGTCGGCATTTTCACCGGAGCGCGCAGCTATATCGGATGTTGCCGATACGCGGTTGCCGATCTCGCCGATTTCGCCGGCGACACGGGCGAGACACTGGACCTGTTCGCCGCTATCGGTCGCAATGCCGGCAATGCTGTCATTGATGTCGGAAACCTGACGGACGATGCCGGCAATGGCATCCTGCGTGCGGTGAACCATATTTACACCGGCGCCGACTTGGCTTTTGGTGCCAGTCACCAGCGTCTTGATCTCGCGGGCGGCATCGGCCGAACGCTGGGCGAGAGCGCGGACTTCTTGCGCGACAACGGCAAAACCGCGGCCGCTATCACCGGCACGGGCTGCCTCGATGCCGGCATTGAGCGCCAGAAGATTGGTCTGGAAGGCAATCTCGTCGATGACGCCGATGATCTCGCCGATCTTTTCCGCCGAGTTTTCGATGTCGGTCATGGCATTGATGGCGCGGCCGACGATCTCGCCGCTTTCCTCGACCGACTTGCGCGTCTCGGTCGCGGCCTTTTCGGCGGCAACCGTGCGGCTGGCGGTATCGCGGAAACGGATGGTCAGTTCCTGCAATTGGCCGGAGGTGTCGGCAAGATTGCGAGCGTGTTCCGCGGTCTCATTGGCAACGGTGCGGGCGCCAGTGATGAGGCCCAACGCGAGCGTATCGATCTGGCTCATCTTGTTGCCGACCGTTTCGATGGCGGCGCGCATGGCCTCAGCGGCCTGATTGAGGATTCCGGCCAGTTCCGAATAAACGTCCGGCACGTCGCCGTCGACACGCGCGGTCAGGTCTTTCACGGAGAGAGCGGAGGCGAAATCGAAGAACGTATCGATGGCCTGTGCCTGATCGCCCTTGCGCTGATCACTCGCGGCGCGCTGGTGGCGCTGGCGCAATTCGTTGAAACGCAGTGAAACGGCGATCTCGACATCGACCATGACGAGGCGGATGACGGCGGCGATGGCGTCGGAAATTTCCTGATCGCGACGGCGGGCACCCGGCAGAAGCGACTTCGCGCCGATCTGTTCGACCAGTGCCGCAACCAGATGTTCGAGCATGACCGCATGGCCAGCGACGTGCCAGCGCGGATCGAGACCCATGCGGCTTTCAGCATCGGAGAGAACTTTCACCCGCTCGGCGTAGAGCGCATCGAAACGGGCATCGGTCAGCACAGCCCAGTGCGAGGCCTGCAGGTCGTGCAGACGATCGAGCTGGCGTTCATTCTCGAAATTGCGGGCGGCATCGGGGAAGGATTGAAAACGGAGAAAAAGATCGCGCAGACCCGTCTGCAGCTGCTCTTCGAGCATGGGGCGGAAACGGCGCAGCAGATCACATTGCTGGGCATCGAGACCCGCAAAGGCAAGGCGGTCGCGCAGGCTGCCCGCCTGTGCGTTTCTCGCCTGATCCATTGGCGTATCCTGCCCCAAAGTACAGTCCCCGAAAGTGTCCCGGCGCGGCCGGAACTGGATGAAATTCTCGCTTTTCCGTCATTGCCGGCCTGCCCGAGCCCCCTGCTTCGGACCAACCTTCTGCAAGATAAAACCGTAGAAGCCGAGCGCCCAGCACAGTGCTGAGGCAGCTTTACGTTTCAGCCTTCCAGCTTTTCGCAATGTCATGATGGATACCGGATCGAAACCGGCACAACGTCGGCGGCCTCATGCCTGACGGTCGGACACACGTCCGGCCATTTCGCCGTGTGCTCTCATATGTATGGTTAATTCCTTGCCCGAAGGTTAATGAACCGTGCAGCAGCGAGGTCTTTTATGCGTAAACTTGCGCCGATAGATACTCGGATAAAATTACCAAGTGAAAAAAGGTCAGCTTCGAGCAAGCTTGACGTGCAATACTACAGTATGCCTTGGCCATGACCGCCTTCGGAGAGAGAGCAATGATTGTTCTTCAAGCATGCGCAATGTTTATTTCTATCACGTTTCTGGTTGCGATGCTGCAAATCCTTAAAATGGATCAGAAACGCGCCCTCGTTCGGCGCAAAATTCTCTGATCTCCAGCACCAGCGACGGTTTACGGCGGAACAACGCAGATGAAGCAACCATGCGGAGGCTTGTCTGTTCTCTTCTTCCGCCGAAATTTCGCCTGATTGGACACGGAGGGCTTGCGCTCTATTTGGCGCCGGGTAACGACGGTAAATAGCGCAGCCTTCCATTCAGGTGCTCACGTGATACCTTCAGATACCCCCGCCACCGACCAACCTGCCTCCGTAGCCTCGGAACAGCATCCGCTGCTGGCGCTTTTTCTCCGGTTCAAGGTCTATTTCACCTCGATCGCCATGATTGCCGTTTTCGGCCTGATGACGGTAGCGGCCTATAACCTGACCCATGAGGTTCGTTACGACGAAGTGCTCGACGCGCTGTCGCAGACGACATGGACCTCCATCGCGCTGGCGATCCTGTTTACCGGCGTCAGCTTTGCGGCACTGATCTGTTACGATCTCAACGCGCTCGACTATATCGGCCGCAAACTGCCGACGGCACCAGTGGCGATGACGGCCTTCAGCGCCTATGCGATCGGCAACACGGCGGGTTTCGGCGCACTCAGTGGCGGCGCCATCCGTTTCCGCACCTATTCCCGCCTCGGCCTCACGCCGGAAGAGATCGCCCGCGTCATCGCCTTCGTCACCCTTGCCTTCGGCATCGGCCTTCTTGCCGTCAGCGCCCTGTCGGCACTGGTCACCGCACCGCGTCTGGCCGCCGTGGCCGGCATGGATCCCGATATATTGCGACTGATGGCGATTGCGGTCATCGCCGTCCTGGTCGGCCTTTTGATCCTCGGCCGCAACGGCCGCGTGATTGCCATCGGCAAGCTGAAACTGCGCCTGCCCGACACCCTGACCTCGTCACGGCAGTTCCTGATCACGGCGCTCGACATCGCGGCTTCCGCGTCGGTTCTCTACATGCTTTTGCCGGAAACCAATGTCGGCTGGCCAACCTTTTTTGCGATCTATGCCACGGCTGTGGGCCTGGGCGTGCTCAGTCACGTTCCGGCCGGTCTGGGTGTTTTCGAGACCGTCATGCTGGGTGCGCTCGGCAATGCGATCAGCATTGACGCACTGCTCGGCAGCCTCGTTCTTTACCGCATGATCTACCACGTGTTGCCGCTGGTGATCGCCGTGCTGCTCGTCGTCGGGGCGGAGCTGCGCGAGGCGATGCAGCATCCCGTCGCCAACGATATCGGTAACCTCGCGGTACGGCTGGCACCGAACCTACTGTCCGCCTATGGTCTCATTCTCGGCGCCATGCTGATCTTTTCGAGCGTGACACCAACGCCCGATACCAATCTTGATTTTCTCTCCGCGTTTCTGCCGCTGCCCGTCATTGAGGGCGCACATCTGTTCTCCAGCCTGCTCGGGCTTATTCTGGCGATTGCCTCGCGCGGACTTGGTCAGAGGCTGGACGGCGCGTGGTGGGTATCACTCGCATCGGCCAGCGGTGCCTTCATCTTTGCCTTCCTGAAAGGCATTGCCATCGTCGAAGCCACGGTGCTTGCGATATTCATTTTCGCGTTGATCCTCAACGTCAAACGCTTCAACCGCCCGGCGTCCCTGTTCGGGCAGGCCCTCAGCCCGGCATGGCTTGCCGCCTTGCTGGTCATCATCGCCAGTGCGGTCACCATCCTGTTCTTCGTTTACCGTGATGTCGATTACAGCCGCGATCTGTGGTGGCAGTTCGAATTCAGCGAGGAAGCGCCGCGCAGCCTGCGGGCATTGCTGGCACTCACAGTGGCAGCATCGACGATTGCCTTCTTCAGCCTCTTGCGCCCCGCCTTCAGCCGGCCTGAAAAGCTTTTGCCGGAGGATCTGGAGCGAGCAATCGCCATTGCGGCCACCCAGAATATCGCCGATGCCAATCTGGTGCGCATGGGCGACAAGCGGGTGATGTTTTCCGACAGCGGCAAGGCCTTCATCATGTACGGCATTCAGGGCCGCTCCTGGATCGCGCTTGGTGATCCGATCGGCGCGGATGAGGACACGGCCGACCTGATCTGGCGTTTTGTCGAGACCGCGCGCGCCGCCGGTGGCCGGGCCGTGCTGTATCAGGTTTCGCCATCCCTGCTTTCCTATTGCGCCGATGCGGGCCTGCGTGCCTTCAAGCTCGGGGAAATGGCTTCCGTCACCCTGCCGACATTCGAACTGAAGGGCGGCAAGCTGGCGGGTCTCAGACAGGCGCTCAGCAAGGGGGCTCGTGAGGGGCTGGAGTTCTCGATCGTGGCGCCACCGGATGTGGCCGGCATTCTCGGCGAACTCAGGGCCGTTTCCGACGCGTGGCTTTCAGAACACAACACGCGCGAAAAAACCTTCTCTCTCGGCGCCTTCGATGATGATTACGTCACCTCGCAGCCCGTGGCCTTGCTGCGCAAGGCGGGCCATGTCGTTGCCTTCGCCACGATCTTCGTGACGGAGACAAAATATGAAGGCACGGTCGACATCATGCGTTTTGCGCCGGATGCACCGCGCGGATCGATGGATTTCCTGTTCGTCAGCCTGCTCGAATACCTGAAGGGCGAAGGTTATCAGCTGTTCAATCTGGGCATGGCGCCGCTTTCCGGCATGTCGAAACGCGAGATCGCGCCGGTCTGGGACCGGATCGGCGGCACGATGTTCGAACACGGCGAGCGGTTCTACAATTTCAAGGGCCTGCGCGCCTTCAAATCAAAGTTTCATCCTTTGTGGCAGCCGCGTTATCTTGCGGTTTCCGGCGGAACCGGCGCAGTGCTGGCGCTGATGGATGTTACCCTCCTCATCAGTGGAGGCGTTCGAGGAGTGGTCGGCAAATGAACCGTTTTGTTATCCGCGTATTGTCCGCCGCTCTTGCTGCCGGTGTTTCGCTGCCGGCTTTCGCGCAACAGGCACCGGCGAGCTATGACAGCGGCCTCATCCCCTCCCCGCATATCTTTCAGCCGAGCGGCGACGTTACCGCCAACGTCTTTCTTGTTTCTGACGCGAAAGGCTGGGGTGAAGTGGAAGAAAAGCAGGCGAAGGCGCTGACGGAAAAAGGCGCGATCGTCATCGGCATCGATTTTCCGGCCTATATCGCATCGCTCGCCAAGGACCCGCAGGACTGCATCTACACAATCTCCGACATCGAGTCGCTGGCCCAGCAGGTGCAGCGCTCGCTGGGCAATAGCACCTACCATCGGCCGATGCTTGCCGGCATCGGTGCCGGCGGCGGTCTGGTGCTTGCCATGGTCGCACAAAGTCCGCCCGCCACGATTGATGAGGCGATCGTCATCGATCCCGTCGCAAGCGTTCCCCTCAGTCGCGAACTGTGCACGCCTGCCACCAAGAAACCGGTCGATGGCGGCATCGTTTATGGGCTGACTGAAGGACCACTGCCGGCACCGGTGACCGTTGTCTTTTCGCCGCAGGCCGATGCCGCCGGCAAGGCACATACCCAGGACCTGGAAAAGACCTGGAGCGATATCGATCTCATTGACAACGACCGGTCGGCCGAGGAGATCCTGTCAGCGACGTTGTCCGACCACATCGACGCAGCCGCCAGTACCGACCAACCACTCGGCCTGCCGCTGACGATCCTCGATGCCAAGCCGAAGCTCGATACGATGGCTATTATCTATTCCGGTGATGGCGGCTGGCGCGATATCGACAGCGAGATCGGCGCGACGCTGCAGGCGGAAGGCATTCCCGTGGTCGGCCTGGATGCGCTGCGTTATTTCTGGACCGAACTGAAGCCACAGCAGGTGGCAGACGATCTCGATCGCATCATTCGCAACTACCGCCGCGAATGGAACGTCAAGCATGTTCTGCTGATCGGGTATTCCTTCGGCGCTGATGTGTTGCCTGCCACCTACAATCTTCTGGAAGCCGAACCAAAATCGCATGTGGTCCAGCTGTCTCTGCTGGCCTTGACGCGACAGGTGGATTACGAGATTTCCGTGACAGGTTGGCTGGGTGTTGCCGGCGACGGCAAGGGCGGTGATACGGTCGAGGATGTAAAGAAGATCGACCCTAAGATCGTGCAATGCATCTATGGCACCGATGACGACGAAGATCCCTGCCCGACGCTTTCGGCCACCGGCGTTGAAACCGTTGCCATCGAGGGCGGGCACCATTTCGACGAGGATTACAAGGGTCTCGCCGACCGTATCGTTGCCGCATTGAAGACACGCCTTCCCGCGAAGCCTTGACGACAGGCATTCCGCGGCAAGTTTTCACTTGCCATCCTCACGGAAATGTCATGTAGCGGTGATCGTAGCGTTTCACAGTCCACACCGACACAAAACGCATTGGTCTAGGTGCGGCCGGCTTTTCGGTCGGCGCCCTTGCGATCTTGACTGTTTGCGGCCCCGGCGGCCCAGAGAAGAGGGTACGAGACACAATGGAAATCTTTACGGCTGCCGGATTTGCAGCTCTCTTGCAGGTTATTGCGATCGACCTCGTTCTGGCCGGCGACAATGCCATCGTCATCGGTCTTGCGGCCGCCGGTCTCCCGGCCGAGCAGCGTAAAAAGGCCATCCTTGTCGGCATCATCGCCGCAACCGTTCTTCGTATCGGCTTTGCCGCCGTGACCGCACAGCTGCTCGGCATTATCGGCCTGCAGTTCATCGGCGGCCTGCTGCTCGCCTGGGTCTGCTGGAAAATGTGGACCGAGCTGCGTTCGGCCGAACACAATGCCGAACATGCGGAAAGCGAAGAAGCGGCCGGCGAAACCCGCGTGAAGAAAACCTTCCTGCAGGCCGCCATGCAGATCGTCATCGCCGACGTGTCGATGTCGCTGGACAACGTTCTGGCCGTGGCCGGTGCTGCGCAGGAACACACGACCGTCCTCATTATCGGCCTTGTGATTTCCATCGCGTTGATGGGCCTTGCTGCCAACTTCGTTGCCCGGCTGTTGCATCGCCACCGCTGGATCGCCTATGTCGGTCTTGCCGTCATCGTCTACGTGGCGGCAAAGATGCTTTACGAAGGTGGCCACCAGCTGATGCCCTATATCCAGCAGTGGATGGCCTGATCACATAAAACAAACGGAAGGAAGGCGGGCGTGGCCAGAACCTTGGACAACATGAACGCCGCCTTCCGCACCAGCAGACAGCCGTCATGACGGCTGTTTCGGATACGCGCAGGAAGATAGCCATTATCGGCGGTGGCCCCGCAGGCCTGATGGCCGCCGAAATTCTGTCGCGCCGTGGCCATTCGGTGACGGTCTACGAAGCGATGCCGACCGTCGCGCGCAAGTTTTTGCTGGCCGGCAAATCCGGCCTGAACATCACCCATTCCGAAGAGTTTTCCCGTTTCGTCGGCCGCTTTGGCGGCGCCAGCGAATGGCTGCGGGCCCCGCTTGATGCCTTCAGCCCCGATAATGTGCGCGCCTGGGCGGCGGGACTTGGCACCGAGACCTTTGTCGGCTCGTCAGGTCGCGTTTTTCCAACCGCCATGAAAGCCTCGCCGCTGCTGCGCGCCTGGGTGGCGCGATTGCGGGAACAGGGGGCCGAAATCCTGACGCGGCATCGCTGGCGTGGTTTTGACGGCGACGCACTCTTGATCGAGACGCCGGACGGCATGAAAACCTTGACGGTTGACGCAACCCTGCTCGCCCTTGGCGGCGCAAGCTGGCCACGTTTGGGTTCCGATGCGGCATGGCTGCCATGGCTGCGGCAACGCGGGGTCGATATCGCCGAGTTCTTGCCCGCCAATTGCGGTTTCGACGTCACCTGGAGCAAACATTTTTGCGAGCGCAATGCCGGCGCGCCGGTCAAGTCGGTGACGGCTTCCGTTTCCGACGACGACGCCCTGCCCGGTGAGTTCGTCATTTCCCGCCACGGCATCGAGGGAAGTCTCGTCTACGCCCATGCGAGCGCATTGAGGGACCGGCTGGCCAAGAACGGCCAAGCCGCACTGGTGCTCGACCTCATGCCCGGCCGCAGCCATGAACGGCTTGTGCGTGATCTGGAACGACAGGATCGCAAGGCAAGCTTTTCCAACCGGCTTCGCAAGGGCGCCGGGCTTGATGGCGTCAAGACGGCGCTGCTGCGCGAACTGTCTTCCCCGGACCTGATGAGCGACAGCGCAAAACTGGCGGTACGGGTCAAGGCGCTGCCGATCCCGCTCGTGGCACCACGCCCGATCGCTGAAGCAATCTCATCTGCCGGCGGCATTCGTCGCGACGCCGTCGATGAGCAGTTCATGCTGCACGCCCTGCCCGGCCTGTTCGTGGCCGGCGAGATGCTGGATTGGGAAGCACCAACCGGCGGATACCTGCTGACGGCATGCTTTGCCACCGGCCAGGCCGCCGCACGCGGCATTGAGGCCTGGCTGGCGCGGTGATCCGTCCGACCGGGTTCGGGGTCAGGCCTTACAGACCGACCACCCGCCATTTGCCTTCGACCATTTCGACGGCGGCCTTGTAATGGTGGCCATGGGGCGATTCCAGCACGACGTCATGCTGTTCGACGGCACGCACGAGTATATCGTTGTTGCCGGCTATCGGGCTTGGGCAAATGCGCTTGGTGCCGCGCACGGTATCGAAATGGATGTCGCCGGAAACTTCGTGACGGGAACCGTCCTTCAGCACGATCTGCCAGGCCATACGCTTTCTCCTCCCTGTCCGCAGGTCCAGACAAGCGACGGATGAGCCGGCACCCTGCCCGCGGTTCATAGAGATTTGCCCCGAGAGGACTTTGTGTCAAGCGGATGAAGCTTGACGACCGGCAAATGCGACAACGTGACGACCGAATTTGCCAAGCCGTGTCGGTTGTTAAAATACGAAAAAGATAATTTCTTCCGTTAAATCACGAATGCGAGCCTTTCCGCACGCACCACGTTTTACTCGGCCTAAATAAATGTTTTGACCATCGATACTCACAACCAAAGCCACTGCTAGGAAATTGGCGGGATTTCCATAAAAATTGACCGCAGTCCCTTAGAAATCTGGGGGCTTCACCATCAATCTGATACTCAGGTCTGTTTCCGGCAAGCTTATCTTTGGCGTCTGGGACAGCGATCGCCAGCATCTTCATTGTCAACACCGCCTTCAGCCTCGCCCACGGCGAACAGCCGGAAATGTTCAGGCATGTCGTGCATCACTCCATGGTAGCATTGTACTGGAGCAAACGGCATTGGAGGGCTCTGGAAGCACAGCAACCGATTGAAATGACTGATAGGAAAATGGTGCTGCTAGAGAGATTTGAACTCTCGGCCTCTCCCTTACCAAGGGAGTGCTCTACCCCTGAGCTATAGCAGCATCTGGCGCCGGTTCGTGTGCCCTGCGCGTTGGGATGGCGGCCTATTGCCATAGGTTTTTAGGAAGCGCAAGCGCCAAAAAACGACTTCGTGACATTTGCGTGGAAAAGTTCGGGTGGCTTCCGGTTCTCTCGCTTTTGTTCTATGTCGATCTCATGAACGAAAACGACGAGAAGAACCACGCCGAAAGCCTTGCTGGCGAGGCGCAGGAGCCTCAGCTGAAGCGGGGCGAAAAAAGCGAGGCCGAGCGCAAACTTCGGGCTGCGGCAAAGCTGCGCGAAAATCTGCAGCGTCGTAAGCAGCAGGCGCGTGCGCGCCGCGCCGGCGAAGAAGATGCCACGATCGGCCTGCCTGCCGCAAAAACGGACGAATCATCGTGATTGTGTCCGCCATTCTCATCCATCCGGGTTCTCCGGGCGTTTTTTTGCAACTGAATTGAAGCCGTGCGGGATATCGTCTAAGACGCCCGCTTTCGCGCATTAAAAAGAAAGGCGGGCCCGGCCCGTTATAAAAGATGGATCGCATCAGAGTTATCGGCGGCAATCAGCTGAACGGCATCATTCCGATTTCGGGCGCCAAGAATGCGGCCCTGCCGCTGATGATCGCATCGCTTTTGACCAGCGATACGCTGACGCTCGAAAACGTGCCGCATCTGGCCGATGTCGAGCAGCTCATGCGCATTCTCGGCAATCACGGCGTCGATCTTTCCGTCAACGGTCGCCGCGAAGGCCAGGCCGAAACCTATGCCCGCACCATCCAGTTCACCTGCCGCACCATCGTCGATACTGTTGCTCCTTACGAGCTGGTCTCGAAGATGCGCGCCTCGTTCTGGGTCATCGGCCCGCTTCTTGCGCGTGAAGGCAAGGCCCGCGTTTCGCTGCCGGGCGGTTGCGCCATCGGCACGCGTCCGGTCGATCTGTTCCTTGAAAGCCTGCAGGCGCTCGGCGCCACCATCGAGATCGATGGCGGTTACGTTGAAGTCACGGCGCCCAAGGGCGGTCTCGTCGGCGCCCATTACACCTTCCCGAAGGTTTCGGTCGGCGCCACCCATGTCATGCTGATGGCGGCCACGCTTGCCAAGGGCACGACGGTCATCGAAAACGCCGCCCGCGAGCCTGAAGTCGTCGATCTTGCCGCCTGCCTCACCGCCATGGGCGCCAGGATCGAAGGTGCCGGCACAAAAACCATCACCATCGAAGGCGTGTCGTCGCTGCACGGCGCCCGCCACCGCGTCCTGCCGGACCGAATCGAAACCGGCACCTATGCCATGGCTGTTGCCATGACCGGCGGCGACGTCACGCTCGAAGGCACCAATGGTGCGCTGCTCGAAAACGCGCTGGATGCCCTGCGCCAGGCTGGCGCCACGATCACCGAGACGGAAACCGGCCTGCGCGTCGTGCGCAACGGCAACGGTATCCAGCCGGTCGATGTCGTCACCGAACCTTTTCCGGGCTTCCCGACCGACCTGCAGGCGCAGTTCATGGCGCTGATGACGCGCTCCTCGGGTGTGTCGCACATCACCGAAACCATCTTTGAAAACCGCTTCATGCATGTGCAGGAACTGGCGCGTCTCGGCGCCAAGATTTCCCTGTCGGGCCAGATGGCGCGCATCGAAGGCGTTTCGAAGCTCAAGGGCGCACCGGTCATGGCGACCGACCTGCGTGCTTCCGTATCGCTGGTCATTGCCGGTCTCGCCGCCGAAGGCGAAACCATGGTCAACCGCGTCTACCATCTCGATCGCGGTTTCGAGCGTCTGGAAGAAAAGCTGACCCGCTGCGGCGCGGTGGTGGAGCGCGTCAGCGAATAAGTTTCTCCCGCATCCGGGACATTTTGAAACGGGCGGCAGGGTTTTCCTTGCCGCCCGTTTTCGTTGACCCTATCTTTTGCCGTGTTCCCATCGAACGACCTCTCCATCGTGCCGGCAGTGTTCTGCTGTCGACATTGGCCATTGCCATTGGTTTCACACGGAGTTTTTCATGACAGTGCTTACTCACCCCGTCTGGTTCATCACCGGCTGCTCGACCGGTTTCGGTCACGAACTGGCAAAACTCACCATTGCCCGCAACTGGCCGACCGTCGTCACCGCCCGCGACAAGGCGCGGCTCGGCGATCTGGCGAATGGCAAGGACAATGTCCTGGCACTCGATCTCGACGTCACCGATCAGGGGCAGATCGATGCGGCGGTGAAGGCGGCCGAAGATCGGTTCGGGCGGATCGACGTTCTAGTCAACAATGCTGGTTACGGTTATCAAGCCTCGATCGAGGAGGGCGATGACGCCGAAATCCGCGCCATGTTCGATGCCAATGTGTTTGGCTTGTTTGCCATGACGCGGGCCGTGCTGCCGGGCATGAGGGCGCGCCGCAAGGGGCATGTGCTCAACATCACCTCGCAGGCGGGGTTCATCGGCTTTCCGGGCTCGGGTTATTACGCGGCCAGCAAACATGCCGTCGAAGGCTTTTCCGATGCGCTGGCGGCCGAAGGTGCGCCGCTGGGCATCCATGTCACCTGCGTCGCTCCCGGGCCGTTCCGCACGGATTGGGCCGGCCGTTCCTTGAAACAGACGCAGGTGAAGATCGCCGAATACGAGGCAACTGCCGGCGCGCGTATCAAGGGCACCGCCAATATCAGCGGCCAGCAGCCGGGAGATCCGGTGCGGGCCGGCGAGGCGATGATCGCCGTGGTCGAAAGCGAAAACCCGCCGCGGCACCTCGTTCTGGGCAAGCTCGCCTATGACGGCATCACCGGCAAACTGAGGGAGCGGCTGGCGCAGGTGGAAAGTCTGAAAGAAGCAAGCCTCGGTGCCGATTTTCCGCCCTATGGCGAATATTGACCGCTCACAGCGTCAAACCCCTGCGGCAATGCGCTTGAGCCCAAAACCTTCGGCGCATTGCTGTTGCTTCTCATCTCGTGCCATCCTATTTCCAGAACCATGTGAAGACGCGCCCCTCTGGTAAAGAGACGGGCGCCAAGGATGGAAACCTGCAATGAGCGATCTCAGGCTTTTGGCCATGGACAAGGACGATCTCGATATCGTCTCGGCACATATGCAGGATAGTGTGTTCAAGGCGCCGGATATCGTCTGGGATGCCAGGCACCAGCAGTTCTCCGTGGCGGTCAACCGCTTCGTCTGGGAAAAGAGTGACCGCCGCGCCAAGGGGCATGAACGCCGCCGTGCGTTGCTGGTATTCAAGCGCGTGCAGGCCGTGCGCTCGCTGGGTGTCAGTCGTGGCAATGACGAGGTGGTGCATGCACTGCTGGCCGTCCGCTTCGAACAGAAGGGCGATGGCCCGGACGGCACGATCGAACTGACGTTGGCGGGTAATGCCGCCATCAGCCTTGATGTCGAATGCATCGAGGCACAGCTGGCCGATACCGGCGGCGCTTGGGAAACGACGAACAGGCCGGACCACGCCTGAACAGGGCAGCGAACGGCAGACTGAATTGAATGTGTAAGGGGATGACGAGTGGCGATCTGGCTTGAACAGCAGGCGGCCGATTTCGAGGCGCAATTCAGGGCTTTTCTGACGACCAAGCGGGAAGTGTCGGCAGACGTCAACGCCGTGGTCCACGATATCATCAAGGATGTGCAGACACGTGGCGACGCGGCGCTGGCCGATTATACGCTGCGTTTCGAGAAGGTTGATCTCAACACGGTTGGCCTTCAGGTCACGGAGGCCGAGATCGATGCTGCAGTCGCTGCAACCAATCCAAAAGTTATCGATGCGCTGAAGCTTGCGGCGGAACGCATCGAAAAACACCACGCCCGCCAGATGCCCAAGGACGATATCTATGAGGACGCGATCGGCGTCGGCCTCGGTTCGCGCTGGACGGCCATCGAGGCGGTCGGCCTTTACGTGCCGGGTGGCACGGCAAGTTACCCGAGTTCGGTTCTGATGAATGCCGTGCCGGCGCGCGTTGCCGGCGTGCCGCGTATGGTCATGGTCGTGCCCGCCGGTGGCGGCGCCATCAACCCCGCCGTTCTGGCCGCTGCCCGCATTGCCGGTGTGACAGAAATCTACCGCATCGGCGGCGCGCAGGCCGTCGCAGCCCTTGCCTATGGCACGGAAACGATTGCGCCGGTCGCAAAGATCGTCGGCCCCGGTAATGCCTATGTCGCCGCCGCCAAACGTCAGGTGTTCGGTACGGTCGGCATCGACATGATCGCCGGGCCTTCGGAAGTGCTGGTGATTGCCGATGCCGAAAATGACCCCGACTGGATCGCCGCCGATCTTCTGGCGCAGGCCGAACACGATGCCGGCGCCCAGTCGATCGTCATCACCGACAATGCGGAATTCGGCCGCGCGGTTGAAGCCGCCGTCGAACGCCAGCTGAAAACCCTGTCGCGATCGGAAACCGCTAGCGCCAGCTGGCGCGATTTTGGCGCGATCATCCTGGTCGATGATCTCAAGGATTCGATCCCGCTCGCCAACCGCATTGCCGCCGAACATCTGGAACTGGCGGTGGCCGATCCCGACGCGCTGATGGACAAGATCACCAATGCCGGCGCCATCTTTGTCGGTCGCCATACGCCGGAAGTGATCGGCGATTATGTTGGTGGCTCCAATCACGTTCTGCCGACGGCCCGTTCCGCCCGGTTCTCGTCCGGCCTCGGCGTGCTCGATTTCGTCAAGCGCACCTCGATCCTGCGGCTCGGCCCGGACCAGTTGCGCGCGCTTGGGCCTGCGGCGATCACCCTTGCTCATTCCGAGGGGCTGGATGCCCATGCCCGTTCCGTCGCCATCCGGCTCAACCAGGAGAGTTGAGCCATGGCGGCTGGCGACTTCCGGCTCTGCGACATCGTGCTCGACGACAGCGTCGGCCGGTCGACGCCGGATGTCGAACATGAACGCGCCGTCGCCATCTTCGATCTGGTCGAAGAAAACAGTTTTTGCCCGATCGGCCATGAGGGCGGGCCTTACCGGTTGAGCATTTCGGTGGCAGGTCCGCGCCTTGTTTTTGCCATCACCACGGAAGAGGGCGGCGAGGTCGCCACCCATATCCTGTCGCTGACGCCGTTTCGCCGCATCATCAAGGACTATTTCCTGATCTGCGAAAGTTATTACGAGGCGATCCGCTCCTCGACGCCAAGCCAGATCGAGGCGATCGACATGGGCCGCCGCGGTGTTCATAACGAAGGCTCGGAAACCCTGCAGGAAAGGCTGAAGGGCAAGATCGAGGTGGATTTCGACACCGCGCGCCGACTGTTCACGCTGGTCAGCGTGCTGCATTGGCGGGGATGACCGGCATGGAAGCCGTGGATCAACCGCCCTTCGAAACCCATATCGAGCGCCCGAACGCCATTCTGTTCGTCTGCGGCATGAACGCCATCCGTTCGCCGATGGCCGAGGTCATTGCAAAACATCTCCTTCCGCCCGATATCTACATCCAGTCGGGTGGTGTTCGCGCCGGAGAGGCCGATCCTTTCGTGGGTGTCGTGCTGGAAGAACTCGGGCTTGAGCCGAAAAAGCGCCATGTGCCGCGCACGATGGAAGATCTGGAAGACGACTTTTTCGACCTGATCATCACGCTCGCGCCGGAAGCGCATCACGCGGCGCTGGAACTGACGCGGTCGAACGCGGTCGAGGTGATCTATTGGCCGACACCCGATCCGACTGTCGAAACCGGGTCGCGTGAGCAGCGGCTTGAAGCCTATCGTGGTGTGCGTGACCGTCTCTGGGCGCTGATCGACGAACGTCTGGCGCGTCGCCTACGCCGCCGTGCCCAAACGCCGTGACGGGTGTCGTAAAAGCAGTGATTTCGGCCCTTGCGAACAAGACCGAGAATCAATGTTCACAAAGCCGCGCTGATTGTGTAGTTTCCGCGCAAATTCTCAAGGCTGCCGGTCCGGCGGCCTATTCCGCATTCAAGAAAACAGGAAGACAAGCTCTAGATGGCTAAAGAAGAAGTTCTCGAATTCCCGGGCGTCGTGACGGAACTGTTGCCGAACGCGACATTCCGCGTGAAGCTGGAAAACGAACACGAGATCATCGCCCACACCGCCGGCCGCATGCGCAAGAACCGTATCCGCGTTCTCGCCGGCGACAAGGTTCTGGTGGAAATGACCCCGTACGATCTGACCAAGGGTCGGATCACCTACCGCTTCAAGTAAACGGTTTCCATGGCGCAGGAACAGAAACTCATCCTGGCCTCCGGGTCTCCGCGCAGACTCGACCTGCTCAACCAGGCCGGCATCAAGCCGGCTCGGTTGATGCCGATGGATATCGACGAAACCCCGAAAAAGTCCGAGCATCCGCGCTCGCTCGCCCGCCGTCTCGCGACGGAAAAGGCCGAGGCAGCACTGGCCGTGCTGAAGGGCGATCTCGAATGGCGCCATAGCTACATCCTGTCTGCCGATACGGTGGTCGCCGTCGGGCGGCGTATTCTGTCGAAGACGGAATATTCGGATGAAGCCTCCTCAGCGCTGCATCTCCTGTCCGGTCGTGGCCACAAGGTCTATACCGGCATCTGCCTCGTTACCCCCGGCGGTCAGGCCCGTATCCGCGTTGTCGAGACAAAGGTGCGCTTCAAGCGCCTGTCCGGCCTCGAGATCGACCATTACCTCGCCTCCGACCAGTGGCGCGGCAAGGCCGGAGCTTATGCCATCCAGGGTATTGCCGGCGGTTTTGTGCAGAAGCTGGTGGGCTCCTATACCAACGTTGTCGGCTTGCCGCTGTTCGAAACGCTCGGGCTCCTGTCCGGCGAAGGTTTTGACGTGACGGCCGGCTGGGCCGAGGGCTGATAGCCTGTTTGCCGCGATGGCCGGTCACGTGTTGGCCGGTTTTCATGATGCGGCTCTGAGGCGAAAACGCCCGAAAAATATCGAAAGGACAAGAGATGTCTGATCCGATCAGGACCGGCGGCAAGGTGGAGCCGTTGCGCAAGACCATGCCATGCCCGGTTTGCAGCAAGCCGTCGGTACGTGACCATTATCCCTTCTGTTCCGACCGTTGCCGCCATCTCGATCTGTCGAAATGGCTGAACGGGTCCTATGCGATCCCGGTCGCCGATGACGAGGCGAAGGCGGACGGCTTCGACGAAAATTGATGTAAGCGGCTGATATTCAGGCGTTTTCATCGTTTCCGCACAGGCGGATTTTGATAAAATCGCTTCAATGTCAAAAAAGTGCAATGGGGCGCTTGCCATGGCCGAACAAGATGTTATAACCCCGCTCGCTCCCGGGGAAAACAACCCCCGGTCAGTCGGAAACGGCTGATAGGCTTGCACAAAAGCCAAGATGCCCGGATAGCTCAGTTGGTAGAGCAGCGGATTGAAAATCCGCGTGTCGGTGGTTCAAATCCGCCTCCGGGCACCATTTTTCCCCATGTATTCAAAGATGATGACTTTGCTCTGCAAGGTCGGAAGCAGTGCATTCCACTCGTTGCCAAATATTTTCCCGGCAGCTTTTTTGAGTGGAACCTCGACCTGCGATGCGCGTTGTCGGCACCGCTACATCTCCTTCACTCTCCGAGGCATTTATGAAAAAACTTCTTCTCGCCGCCACTATCGCGGTGTCTTCCATCCTGCCTTTTGCAGCCCCTTCCGAAGCCGCCAGCGTGACCGTGCGTACAGTGGAGCGCGTTGACCACCGTGGCGGACATCACGCCCGTCCGCGCCATCATCGCAAGGATTGCTTTGTGAAGAAGGTCCGCACCAAACACCATGGCCGCACCGTGGTGCGCACCACACGCGTCTGCCGCTAACGCCGACCATTCAAGACGTGGCCGCCGCCTCGAATGGCGCGGCCACGTTTTGTTTTTGGTCCGACCGGCAGCCGACGCGTCAAGGCCGGCCGCTCTGCGCCTCGCCTTCCTCTTCCGCCGTCACGGCCGGTTCCTTGACCTTCGAAACGGCGATGAAATTGAAACGCGCCGTGTCATTGCCTTCAGCCCGGAATGTCATGCGATAATCGCCGATCTCGGTGCGAAATGCCTGCCGCTCTATCATCTTGCCCTGCAGATAGGCGCGATCGTCGTCGCTGATCGGCGCCAGAATGCGCACTGCCAGATCGGCTGCCTTTTGCGGTAGCGCGCCGGCTGCACCATCCTCACCAAAATTGAGTTTCATGCGCAGGCTGGAAAGGCCGTTGCCGGTCGCCCTCACCTGCAAGAACAGCGAACTCGCCTTGTCTGCGTCGCTGAGCGCAATCAGGACAGTGCATTCAGAGCGGCCATCAGGCGCGGTCAGAAATACCGGCTTTTCACCCGTCGCACCCGGCTCGACAGCGTTGCAACCCGCTTCCGGCTGCCAGGACTCGGCAGGTGGAACCAGCCGAGATGGTGGTGTGCTGATAGCCGGAATGGGAATTGTTTTCTGCTGCGGCTTGGCAATTTCGGCCGGCACCGGCGGCGCAGCCGATTGCGGCTGAGGCGGCAATTCTACCCGCTGCGTCTTTCCCCGCCACCAATCGTACAGAGGCAGACCAAGGCGATCGCCAACGAGTTCGAGATTGCGTCCATTGTTGGCAAGCAGGACCGGCACCATGACCCCGCAAATGGCAATAGTGACAAACAGGATCATCACGATACGCCGCGCGGGACGGCGCTCCGGATACCGTTCGGCATCACTGCCCATGGGCGGCCTTGCCTGCCTTGCATCCGTCTTATCGTGATTCTGCCCCATGGCGGATTACATCCTGGCGATCGTGACCGGCGAGGTAATTGCCCCAAGAAAACGCCAGATCACGCATCCAGGCCCCTCCCCCAACGCCAAGATTATTTGTTCTCCTGATAATATTCGGAGTAGCGCGAATAATAATATTCGCTCGATCCATAGGTCCGGTAGAGCTTCATCCTCTCGTGATCGACCTTATTGAGAATCACCCCGAGCGTCTTGTCGCGCACCTGCGGTTCATTGCCGATCGTCTGGCGCACGGCGCGCCGCGCCGTCTTGCCCCATTCGACAACGTAGATGAAGCTGTCGATGCGGTTGGCGGCGGCGCGTGCGTCAACGACGGCCCCCAACGGCGGCAGGTCGACGATGATGTAATCCGCCTCGACGGACAGACTGGTGAGGATATCACGCATCGCCAAAGAACCGATCAGTTCCGCGGAATGCGGCACGCGGCGTTTGATGACCGCCGGCAGGAAAGCGAGCTTGGTCTGCGGATTGTAGAGAAGCAGGTCGCCGACAGGCTTCTTCTCGAGGATCGCTTCGAGAATGCCCTCTTCGGCATGCAGGCCGATGGCGCGCGTGGCGCCGGGATTGCGCAAATCGCCGTCGATCAGCACCGTGCGGGCACCCTGGCTGGCCAGCAATTCGGCGAAATTGATCGCCGTGGTCGACTTGCCCTCGCCCGGCAGCGTCGAGACGATGCCGATGATCTTGCAGTCCTTGCCGGCAAGCGTCAGGTCTGCGGCGATCTTGGCGCTGCGCAGGGTTTCGGCAAAGGACGACAGCGGATGGTCGATGACGTAGTTAGAGGCCACATTGCTCTTGCGCAGCGCCCGCGGGCTCTGGCCCGCCGGGACTTCCGGCACCTTGCCGGCAGTTTCATCGATCATCGGCGCCGTGCCGATGAATTCGAGGTCGAGCACATCACGCACCTGATCGCCGGTGCGGAAGAACCGATCGCGGAATTCGCGGAAGGCACCGATGCCGGCCCCGGCTGCACCGCCGAGGAAACAGAAGGCCAGCAGCATGATCAGCTTTTTCGGATGACTGGCCCTGTCCGGCTCGGTCGCCTTGGTGATGACGCGGGCTTCGGTGAGCGGAAAGCTCTGCTGCTGCAGGGCTTCCTGATGTTTCTGCAGAAAATTCTGGTAGAGATTCTTGTAGGTATCGGCCTCGCGCTCAAGCTCGCGCAACTGCACCTGCGTTTCGTTGGCGCTGAAGGTGACACCCATCGCTTTCTGGACACTGTCCTCCAGGCTTTTCTGGCGCGCTTCTGCAACGTCCAGCTCGCTCTGGTAGCTCTGGGCGATACGGCTCAGTTCCTCGAACATCTGGCGGCGATATTCCGCCATCTCGCCACGCAGACGAACCGCCTGCACGTGATCCGGGCCGAGGCGCTGCGAAATATCGGCCTCGGTCTTGGCGGCCTCGAGATATTTCTGGCGAAGGTCGTTGGAGATCGAGCTGTCGAGCACGTCGTTGACGATGGCATCGCTCTGGCCGGCATCGAGAATCTTCTGGATACGCTCATGCTTGGCGCGTGCCTGCGCGGTTTCCGACTGGGCAACGATGAGAGCGCTGTTGAGCTCGGTCAGCTGCTGGTCGGACATCAGCGTCTGGCCGGCGGATACGAGCCCATGCTCGGCGCGGAATTTCTGGACGGCGAGATCGGCCTCCAGTGCCTTCTGGCGCAATTCTGCGATACGACCCTCCAGCCAGCTGCCGGCGCGGCGGGTGGCTTCGTAACGGGATTCCAGCTTGTCATCGAGATAGGCGTCGCCGACGGCATTGGCGATGCGCGCGGACAGCGCAGCCGATGGCGAGGTGTAGGCAACACCGATCACGTAGCTGCGGCCGGCACGAGCCACGCTCATTCCGCGACCGAGCTGCTCGATGGCCGCCTGACGACGGGCGGCACTGTCTGCCTGGGCCTCTTTCGGCGAATAAAGCCCGGTCAGGCTGATGAGGGATTTGACGCCGTTCTTGACGGTTGCGAGCGCCGAAGGCTGGCCGACGAATTCGGGATCATTGGTAAGGTCGAGCTTGTCGACCACGGCACCGATGACCGCTTGGCTCTGCAAAAGCGCGATCTGGCTGGTGATCATCGCCTCTTCTTCACCCGGCGCCGGACCTGCCGTGGAAAGCTGGGCAACGACCTGGCTGGTATCGCCACGATCGATCATCACGCTGGTGCCGGCCGTATAAAGCGGCGTTGCCGTCATCACATAGGCGATGCCGAGCATGGCACCGACGGTCGCGCACAGCGCCACGACCACCCACTGGCGTCTGGCGATGCCCATGACGGCTTCGACATCGATCAACTGGCGGCGGGCGGCGGGCGCACTCAGCTTTTCCAGCAAGGCACCACTCGGCAAGTCCCTATTATACAGTTGCAAATCCATACCTCGACGTCGGGAGCGAAACGTTAAGCACTACAAGTGCCCGCGGCACAGATAGTGCGGGGCACTCAGCTGTCGAGTATCGAGCAAGCGCCCGATGACCGTTCCAACCTCCTCCCAAGGCTTTTTTATGGAACGATAGGATCTCGACCTGCCGGGAAAACGTGGCACATGATCGGACAATGATCAAGTTTAAGTCGAAATCTATCCTATTTAAAACTCCGAGAGGTGCCAAGGCACCTCTCGGGAAGATGCTTCTCAGAGATCCCGGATCGCGTTGCGCGTATCCAGAGCATCGTTGCTGACACCGGAGGCGGTCGAAGTGACGTCGTTCAGGATATCGAGGAACTTGGTGAGTTCCACGGACTTCGAATTCGTCACGTAGAGGATATCCTTGTCCTGCATCGGAAGCTTCTGGACCGCAAAGAACATCGCCGGATCGCGCAGGTTGGCACGGAAGATCACAGGAACAGTCTGGCCCTTGAAGCGGGACGTATCGACACCAAGCTTGACCAGGAGATCACGGCTGACGGTGCGGTAGAGCAGAACCTGCTGCGGATCGGCGCGCTGATCGAGAAGACCACCGGCCTGACCGAGCGCTTCACCCAATGTCAGCGAAGATTCCTCGAAATTGAAGCGGCCGTTGAGACCCGAGGCACCAAAGGCCAGGTAGGTTCGGCGCTCGCGCTTGACAACGATCGTATCGCCCGGCGCAACAAAGATGTTTTCACGCGGATTTTTGACGAGGTCCTCGTAATAGACCTTTCCGGTGCGGCTGCCGCGCTGGAGCGTGATATAGGTCTCCTCGCCCGGAACGCTGAGGCCACCGGCCTGCGAGACGACATCGAGGATGCGGTCACCGGCTTCGGTCAGCTCGATCTTGGTCGGCTCGTTGACATCGCCGAGAACGGCAACCTGTGCCGAGCGGCTGTTGATCTTGGTGATGATCGCCTGCGGCTCGATGGCGCGGTTGGCGAGCTTTTCCTCGATCTCGCGCTGAACCTGCTCGACCGTGCGGCCATTGGCGCGGATACGGCCGGCATAAGGTACGCTGATCATGCCATCGCGACCGATCGTGTAATTCGGCAAGGAGACGAAGTTACCGGAACGGCTGCCGGCATCGGCGGGAATGAAAAGACCGCCGGACTGGGATTCGAATACCGTGACCTGTACGACGTCACCGACGCCGAGCGGCAGATTGGGAGCGCCACCACGACCGGTACCGAAGCCGCTCGCAAAGGTCGGCGTGACCGTATCACCCACGTAGGCCAGAAGCGTCTTGTTGACGTCGACCAGCGCATAATCGATCCCGGCCGTCTTGGCCTTGGAAGCGGAGGTGACTTTTACCGCCGCCTGGGACTCAACCGCTTCCGCCAGGGGGCCGGAATTCGGGAGTGCCGTGCAACCTGCCAAACCCAGGGCGGTTACTGTCAGCAGCATTACGGAGCAACGCATGATCACTCGGATCTCCTTCAGTCGTGCAGACATATGCTGCAATGCAATAGTCAAAAAACGTCGGACGTACCACCTCGGCACGTCCGAAACGCTACTCCTGCGAGTCATCTGGCAATCTTTGTGTGGCGTTTGTATCACAGATACTTAACCCGCCTTAACCACTATTGATTGCATTGAGCTTTTTTGAGCCGGATTGGCGGGAACATGGTAACCGAATGGTTAAAGTCAACTCCAGCCTGATAACACAGCCACTTTGTTAAAATTGAATCTTTTCCGCTTCCTGCTCTCATCACTGCAGATGTTATCGTCTGTCATATATCGACGCGTAAAAGGTGTAATCATGGCAACCCTGCGGCAGCAACAAGATTGCGCCGGCATAATTCCCGCAACGGTTGAGATAGACTACATCAGCGAGCACTCATGCAGACAAGCGCGATGCATGGGCTGCACATGTGGAAAACTACGATTCGGCAGGAAGTCACCCAGAAAACCACGGAGTGCACGCTTACCTGAGCCGCCACGCGAATGGTCAGTCGCAACTTATTGAGTGGATCACACACAGTTCCAAGTGGACTGCAAACCGAGAAAGCCTCATGCTTGCCTTGGGTGAACGGGATACAGTCACGCCCGGCCGCTGACCTGCGGTCGGCGTATTTTTTGAAAAGCATGACCGCATGAAATCTCTCCTGCAACGGTTCCTCCGGCAGGGCGGGCCGAAACAGGCTACGCCACCGCGTCGACGTTTTACGCTCGGCCAGCCCGGACCGTCCTATCCTCTTTATGCGGTGGGAGATGTGCATGGCTGCCTGGACCAGTTGCTGGATGCAGAGCGGCGGATCAGCAACGATGCACGCCAGTATGAGAAAACCGGGCTGACGATCCTGCTTGGCGACTATGTCGACCGTGGACCGAGATCGGCCGCCGTTCTCGAGCACCTTGCCCGGCCAGCCGACACCACATTGAAGCGTGTGCCGCTGTGCGGCAATCATGACGATGTTTTTCTGCAGTTTTTGCGCGATCCGAGCCAGATCGACCGCTGGCTGGAATTCGGCGGGCGCCAGACACTTCTGTCCTACGGCATGGATGCCGAGCATCTGGTGAGCCGCAGCGGCGGTGATCCGGCTCTGATGCGTTCGATCCTGAAGGATATCGTACCGGACCATCATGTGGAGCTTCTGGAAAGCCTGCCGGTCCTGCTGGAAATCGGCGACTATGTATTCGTGCATGCGGGCCTGCGCCCGGAAGTGCCATTGGAGGAGCAGCGCGACGAGGACCTGATGTGGATTCGTCAGCCGTTTCTTTCAAAAGGGCCGATGCTGCCAAAAATCGTCATTCACGGGCACACGCCGGTGGACAAGCCGCAATTCGCATCGGGCCGGATCGGCATCGATACCGGCGCCTATTATAGCGGCCATCTTGCCGTCCTGAAAATCGTCGATGGCAAGGCGAGCATTCTCTAGGGCTTAGAACCCCTTGCCGCCGCGCAGTTCGGACACGACGGTGCCGACCATGATGCGGATATCGAACCAGACGGAAAAATGGTCGATATAATGCAGGTCGCAGGCGATGCGGGCACGGGCCTTACCCGGACGGTCGGTCGGGCCACGCAAGCCGCGCATCTGAGCAAGACCGGTAATCCCTGGCTTGATCAGATGCCGACGATGATAATCCGGCACAAGATCTTCGTAAGGAATGCCGGCGGCCAACATGCCGATCGCATGGCAGCGGGGGCCGACCAGCGACATGTCGCCCTTCAACACATTCAGAAGCTGCGGCAGTTCGTCGATATTGGTCTTGCGCAGGATGGCGCCGATCTTGGTGATCCGCGGATCATTCCTGACCGTCTGCGCAACACCGGTGGCATCACCGAGGTCCGTGCGCATTGAACGGAACTTGTAAACGCGGATTTTGCGGCAATCCTTGCCCCAGCGGGTCTGGCGGAAAAGCACTGGACCGGGACTGTCGAGTTTGATCATCACTGCGACCGCAAGGAGCAGCGGAGCCAATGCAATCAGTGCCATCACGGCGACCGAGAGATCGACAGCCCGCTTGGCCACGAGATGCGCCTTCGAATGGTTGGCGCTGCGCAAGACGGCGGCCGCACCATAATCCTCGATATTGAAGGCGAATGGCTTTTGCGCTTCGGCGGCCACTCGAATTGCGTCTATCTGGCGTCCCGATCCCGTCACGTCATCCACCCGCATTTGTTCAACACTTAAAGTCGCATTTGCCGGGCCGTCTGCAGGCCCGATAGTTTGCCGATCCTCAATGCGCATCATCAACGAATGGTTAACAGCGAATCGAGGCGGCCAGCGATGGTACATGTTGCAGTGCGGGAGCTTTTCAAGGCTTAATGAGCAAAAGTCAGCTTTCGATTGCCACAGCGACCGACAGGATAACTGTCGGCCACCTCGCAAGCGGCTGTTAAAGCTTGAGGATATAGTCAGCCAAGCGCCCTGCCGCTTCACGGACCTGATTGGGATCACGTAAAAAACAGGCCCGCAGGAACGGTGCCCCACCCGGACCGAAAGCAGTTCCCGGTGCCAGACCGACCAGCGTCTTGTCGACGATATCGAAGGCGGCGGCGCGGCTGTCGGTAATGCCGTCGACCTTCAGAAAAGCGTAAAGCGCGCCATCGGGTTTACGGGTTTCCACACGGTTGGTGGAGATCAGCGTATCACAAAGGATGTCGCGCGAGATGGTGGCGCGTTCGATGTTCTGACGCACGAAATCATCGCCCTGATTGAGCGCCACGACGGCGCCACGCTGCATGAACTGCGCAAGGCCGGAACTCGAATACTGGATGAGGTTGCCGATGACATTGCCGATCTCGGCAGGCCCGACGATCCATCCCACACGCCAGCCGGTCATCGACCAGTTTTTCGAGAAGGAATTGGCAAACAGGATACGATCGCCCTCTTCCATCACGTCGAAGAAGGAGGGCGCGCGTCCGCCCGCATAATAATAAAGCGAATAGATTTCGTCGGCGATGATCCACAGGCCGTGCTTGCGGGCGACGAAAAGGATATCGGCGAGATCCTGCTTCGTGGCGGTCCAGCCGGTCGGGTTGGATGGCGTGTTGATAAACAGCGCCTTGGTGCGCGGCGTGATCAGCGCTTCCAGCTTGTTGATATCGACCTTGAAGCCGCCATCCACAAAATCAAGCTCCAGAGGAACCGGCGTCGCACCACCGATACCGACGGCGGAAACGATGTTCGGCCATGTCGGCGTCAGATAGATCAGTTCATCGCCCGGCGCGGTGACCGCCTGAACGCAAAGTGTGATCGCATGCATGCCGGAACTGGTGACCGAAAAATGGTCGATCGGCAGGGAGACCTGAAAATGGCGGCGATAAAAATCGGCAAGCGCCTCGCGCATTTCCGGAATGCCACGCTGCCAGGTGTAGAAGGTTTCACCGGCCATCAGGGCGTCGCTGGCCGCCTTATTGATGAAATCGGGGCTGGGCAGATCACCCTCGCCCGCCCAGAGCGGGATCAGGCCTTCGCGGCCACGCGCATACTGGACGACTTCGATAATGCCGCTCGGGGGAGCGGAAAGGGCACGGTGGCTCAGACTTTCAAGAATGGACATGCGTTATGATGACTCCCGTTTTGAAGATTCATAACGCAAGAAGACCGGCGAATCCCATGAGAATTCGTCGGCCTTCGATTGATTTATGTGAAGCGTTGCCGATCAGCGATTCTTCAGAAGATCGCGGATTTCAGACAGAAGCGCGATATCAGCCGGCGGCGGCGCGGGTGCTGCCTCGACCGGCTTCTTCTCTTCCTGAGCGCGCAGCTTGTTCACGCCTTTCACCATCAGGAAAATGATCCAGGCAAGGATCAGGAAGTTGATGATGACCGTCAGAAACTTGCCATAGGCGAAGACGGCGCCCTGTTCCTTGGCGGCATCCAGCGTCGTGGCGGTGACGGCCGAGTTCAGCGGAAAGAAGTAGTTGGAAAAATCGATACCGCCGACCACGACACTGACGACCGGCATCACGACGTCGTTGACGAGCGAGTTGACGATGCCGGTAAAGGCGCCGCCGATGATGATGCCGACCGCGAGATCGACGACGTTGCCCTTGGCGATGAAGGAGCGAAATTCGCTGACGAAAGACATGGTTACCCTCTCTGTATGTCCCACCCTTAATCGCCAACATAGCGCATTCTAAAATACTGAAAAGACCGGTTTCAGGTATTCATGCTGAACAGAGCCATGTTCAACTTTTTGACGAGAAGCCACTGATTTTCAAGCGCTCGCTTTTATCCTAGACTTCTTCCCGGAGGATGACCGGTCTCACCCGGTCGTGGAGGAAAAATGCTGCCAGGCTGGGCCATTTTGCTGTCGGCATGCGCCTATATTCTGCTGCTGTTCGCGGTTGCCACCTATGGCGACCGGCGCAGCGCAAGCCTTGGCGTGAGCCGCAACGGACGGCCGCTCGTCTATGCGCTGAGCCTTGCCGTCTACTGCACCTCCTGGACCTATTTTGGCGGCGTTGGCCTTGCGGCTGGCCACGGGTTGGAATTTGCCGGCATCTATATCGGCCCGATCATCGCCTTTACCATCGGCCTGCCGATCATCCGCCGCATCATCGAGATCGCCAAGGCGGAACGGCTGGTTTCGGTGGCGGATTTCGTGGCCGCCCGCTACGGCAAGAACCAGACGGTGGCGCTGATCGTCGCCGTCATCTCGCTGGTCGGCGTCATTCCTTACATCGCGCTGCAGCTGCGCGCCGTATCCAGCTCCGTCGCCGCCATGCTCGATCCGTCCGGGCTGGGCGGAGACGGCTTTGGTGCGGCGACCGACCTGTCTCCCGGCTTTCTTGATCTGGCACTGATCGTAACGCTGATGATGGCCTGTTTTGCGGTGATGTTCGGCACCCGCCACACGGATGCCACCGAACATCAGGACGGCTTAATCCTCGCCATCGGTGCGGAATCTCTGGTGAAACTGGTGGCATTTTTCACCGCCGGTATCGCGGTCCTGTATTTCCTGTTCGACGGGCCGGCCGACCTGCTTCAACAAGCCGGCAATCACCCGATGGTGACGGGGTCGATGGATTACCGCACGCCGACCAGCCGCTGGGTGGTGCTGATCGTATTGTCGGTCTTCGCGATCATTCTTCTGCCGCGCCAGTTCCACGTCACTGTCGTCGAAAACCGCACGATGCGGGAATTGCGCATGGCCGGCTGGCTGCTGCCGCTTTATCTAATCGCCATCAACCTGTTCGTGCTGCCAGTGGCGGCAGCCGGTCTTATCCTGCTTGGCGGAAGCGGCGATTCCGATCTTTATCTGCTGCTCCTACCGCTCACCCAGCATATGCCCGCCGTGTCGCTGATCGTCTTCATCGGCGGTTTTTCCGCCGCCACCGCCATGGTCATCGTCGAATCCGTGGCGCTGTCGATCATGGTGTCGAACGATATCGTCATGCCGGTGTTTCTTCGCCGCCGGCTGATCGGGTCGGATGACCAGCGGGCCGATTTTGCGCCCATGCTGCTGATGATCCGTCGCATGGCGATCTTTGCCGTGCTGATCCTCGGTTATGCCTATTACCGCATGTCGGACGGTCAGTCGGGCCTCGCCTCGATCGGACTTCTCTCCTTTGCCGCGATCGCGCAGATGGCGCCGGCCGTGCTGGGCGGCTTGTGGTGGCACCGCGCCAATGCGCGCGGTGCCATTGCCGGCATGCTGGCGGGATTTTTCGCCTGGGCCTATCTCCTGTTCGTGCCGAGCCTCGGCGGACCGGACAATGCGCATGTGGCCAGCGTCATTCTGGACTTCCTTCTGCCCGGAACCGGGATTTTTTCCGGCCCGCGCGCCGATCCGCTCGTCAACGCGGTGGCGCTCAGCCTGCTCCTCAACCTCACGGCCTTCGTACTCGGTTCGCTGTCGCGCAATCCGCGCCCGCTGGAACGCGTGCAGGCCGGTGTGTTCGTGCGCCGCCAGCCGCGCTCGCAGCTGGTCAGCCGTGGCTGGAAGACGGCGGTGACGGTCGGCACGCTGAAGGCGACGATCGGCCGTTATCTCGGTGAGGAACGCATGCGCCGCTCCTTTGCCAGCCATGAACGCGGCACCGGTCGCAAACTTGCCGATGCGGATGCGGCCGATATGGCAGTGATCCACTTTTCCGAACAGCTGCTCGGCAGCGCCATCGGTTCGGCCTCCGCGCGGCTCGTGCTGTCGCTGGTTCTGCAGAAAGCCGAGGATGCCGGACCGGATACGGCGTGGCTGCTGGATCAGGCCAGCGAAGCGCTGCAGCACAATCAGGACATGCTGCAGACCGCCCTTTCCAAGATGGATCAGGGCATTGCCGTGTTCGATAACCTTGGCCGGCTGACGGTGTGGAACCGGCGTTTTCGTACCCTGCTCGACCTGCCCGAAGAAGCGGGACAGGTCGGTTATCCACTCTCCGATCTCGTTGCCATTCTGGTGAGCCGTGGCGATCTCGATGCGGCCGGCAAAACGGCGCTGATCGCCCGTTTCAAGACGCTCGACATCCCCTTTTCGCTGTCGCTCGGCAAACGAAAACGCATTATCGAGGTGCGATCCAATGCCATGCCGGATAATGGTTTTGTCGCCACCTTCACCGACATAACCGACCGCGTTTCTGCCGCACGCGCGCTGCAGGAGGCCAATGAGACGCTGGAACTGCGGGTAAGCCAACGCACCGCCGAACTGACGCAGGTGAATGGCGAACTCGCCGCCGCCCGCGCTGCCGCCGATGATGCCAATCTGGGAAAAACCCGGTTCTTTGCCGCCGCTGGGCACGACATCCTGCAACCGCTCAATGCTGCGCGACTGTATTCCTCGGCGCTGGTCGGCAGGCTGGGGCAATCGGAAAACAGCGAGCTGGTGCAGAACATCGATTCCGCGCTGGAATCGGTCGAGGCCATTCTCGGCGCCGTGCTGGACATCTCGCGGCTCGATACCGGCGCCATGAAACCGCAGATTGCGGCAGTTCCGCTCGGCGACCTGTTGCACCGGATCGAAACCGATTTTGCGCCGCTGGCGCGCGAAAAGAACCTGATGTTCAAGGTCATGCCGACCTCGCTCAGCGTGCGATCCGATGCCAATCTGTTGCGCCGTCTTGTGCAAAACCTCGTGTCGAACGCCATCAAATATACCGTGTCCGGCAAGGTTCTGGTCGGCGTGCGCCGGCGCGGTGAGGATGTGGTGATCGAGGTGGCCGATAGCGGCATCGGCATTCCGAAGGCCAGTTTCGAAGCGATATTCGAAGAGTTCACCCGGCTGGACGAAGGTGCCCGCACGGCAAGCGGGCTTGGGCTCGGGCTCTCCATCGTCGACCGCATTTCGCGCGTCCTGTCGCACCCGGTCGAGATCGTTTCGGCCACCGGTCGCGGCACGATTTTTCGCGTGAAATTGCCAAAGGCAGAGGCGGCAAGGCAGCCTGCGCCCCTGCCCGTCTCCATTGCCCCGCAATCGCTGACCGGCGTCACCGTGCTGTGCATCGACAACGATCCGCGTATTCTTGCCGGCATGGCGATCCTGATTTCCGGCTGGGGCTGCTCTGTTCTTCAGGCGTCTTCCATCGCGGAAGCGGAGGCGCTGGCAGCGGATTTCCACAGCGGCACCGTCACGCCCGTTCCCGATCTCGTGATAGCCGATTATCACCTTGACGACGGAACAGGGATTGCGGCAATTCTCGGGCTGAGGTCGCGATTCGAAATCGACTTTCCGGCCCTTATCATTACCGCCGACCGCAGCCAGGAGGTTCGCGCCGAGACAAAAAAACACGGCCTGGGATTGCAGAACAAGCCCGTCAAACCGGCAGCCCTGCGCGCCTATATTTCCCAGATCGCCAGTCATCGTCGCACCGCGGCCGAATAGGTTCCCGTTCTGAAACACACATTCCCTTGATCGTCTTTTGATCGCGTGTGGGTTGCAAAATTGGCCCATGTTCGGAACCGCACGCCTTTTTGCCGCGTTTAGGCGCGTATCTTCCACCGGCCCGCAGAGGCACCAAGGCATCGATCGCGCCCGCGTTCGGCACCTGAAAGACGGAGAACGCGACCGATGAAACGCTTTGAGATTATTGATGGATTGCGGGGATATTTCCTCGTTTTCATGCTTATCAACCACCTGGTTTTTGCCGGCGGCTACTGGCTGGTCAAGATTAACCATAACCAGCTTGCCTTCGTCGAGGACGCGCAGGGATTTGTCTTCCTGTCCGGCCTGCTGATCGGCATGGTGTATGTGCGCAAGATGGCCAAACACGGTTATGAAGCCGGGCGCAGCGCGATCTATTCGCGCGCCTTCGAGCTTTATCGTTACGCCATGGGTATCGTGCTGGTTGCGCTTGCCGCGCAGATGGTGCTGCCGGGCGCCTATTATATATGGTATAACTGGCTGGGTTACACGACCTTCGATGACCCGATGCGTCTGGCTGCGATTGCGACCTTCTTCTTCCAGCCGACCTTCATGGACATCCTGCCGCAATATATCGTCTACATGATTTTTGCCCCGATGCTGGTGAAGCTCGTTATCGACGGCAAGTGGGCCTATGTGATGATCGGTTCGCTGATCGTCTGGATGGCCGGTCAGATCGGTGTGCAGAAGCTGATCAGCGACCCGATCAATGCCTTCCTGATGCGTCCCGATGATCAGGGCATGCGGACCTCGTTCAACCTGTTCGGCTGGCAGATCGTGTTCTATTCGGCTCTGGTTCTCGGCGCGCTGACCTCGCTCGGCCGTATTCCATGGACCAAGATCTTCTCGCCGGAAAACTCGTTCATTCCGCTGGCTGCCGTCTCCGTCTGCCTGTTCTTCCTGCCGCTGCGTATCATGACGGCTTACGGCTTCATGCCGCCGGAACTGGCCGCCAAGTTCGCGAGCCTGGAAATCCGCACCGACTTCAGCGTGGTTTACCTGCTGAACTTCATGGCTGCCGCCTCGCTGATGACGTGGATGCTGATCGCCGGCCCGAAACATCCGGCCGCATGGGTTCGCAAGATCGCCAATGCGCTGGTCTGGGTGTTCTCGATCCGCTTCCTGCAGCTTCTCGGCCGCCATTCGCTGCATGTTTACGTCTGGCACGTGGCGATCGTTTACGCCGTCTATTACTTCGACGGTCGCTCGCCGGAACTGTCGCAGTTCACCAAGGCGATGATCGCCGTGGTTGGCGTGGCGCTTCTGGCTCTGCCCGCCCTGTGGCGCGAGCGCGACAAGTTTTTCGGCACCGCCGAGGACAATGCGCCTGCACCCCGTGGCCCGAACGGGCAGGCTGCCGTACCGGCCAAGGCGACGGCCAAGGCCAGTGTGCCGGCAACACGTCCGCGTACGGCCTGAACGAACACAGTCTGACATCCGAGAGGGCGGCTCCAAAACGGGCCGCCCTTTCTGCTTTTCAGGACTCTGTCTGGCCCCTCTTGGCGACGCGAAAGCAAGCGTTATCTTCTCATCCATCGCGAAGACAGGAGCAGGTCGATGACCAAGCCGCATCCCTCCAAGACGCATATCGGCAATCACGCGCTTCATCCAGAAACGCAGATGCTGAATTACGGTTACGACCCCGAACTGTCGGAAGGCGCGGTCAAGCCGCCGGTTTTCCTGACCTCCACCTTCGTGTTCAAATCGGCCGAGGAAGGCCGCGATTTCTTCGATTACGTCTCCGGCCGCAAGGAGCCGCCGGAGGGCATGGCGGCAGGCCTCGTCTATTCGCGCTTCAACCATCCAAACAGCGAGATCGTCGAGGATCGGCTGGCGGTGTACGAGCGCACCGAAAGCGGCGCCCTGTTTTCCTCCGGCATGTCGGCGATTGCCACCACGCTGCTCGCCTTCGTCAAACCCGGTGACTGCATCCTGCATTCGCAGCCGCTTTACGGCGGCACTGAAACTTTGCTCTCCAGAAAGTTCGCCGAACTGGATGTAGTGGCTGTGGGATTTTCCGATGGCGTCGATGAGGTTTCCGTCACCGCTGCCGCCAAGGCGGCGATGACAAAAGGCCGCGTGTCGGTGATCGTGATCGAGACGCCCGCCAACCCGACGAACAGCCTTGTCGATATCGCGCTGATGCGGCGCGTGGCCGACGAGATCGGCGCCAGCCAGGGCCACACGCCGGTTGTCGTCTGTGACAACACGCTGCTCGGACCTGTCTTCCAGCGGCCGATCGAACATGGCGCGGATATCTCCGTTTATTCTCTGACCAAATATGTCGGCGGTCATTCCGACCTGATTGCCGGGGCAGCACTCGGTTCGAAGGTAGTGATGAAGCCGGTAAAGGCCTTGCGCGGCGCGATCGGCACGCAGCTCGATCCGCATTCCTGCTGGATGCTGGGGCGCTCGCTGGAAACCCTGTCGATCCGCATGGAGAAAGCCAATACCAATGCGAAGGCCGTTGCGGATTTCCTGAAAACCCATCCGGCTGTCGAGAGCATCCATTACCTGCCCTACCACGACCCGCAATCGCCGACGGGAAAAGTGTTTGCGCGCCAGTGCAGCGGCGCAGGCTCGACTTTTTCGTTCGACATCAAGGGCGGGCAGCCGGCCTCCTTCCGTTTTCTCAATGCGCTTTCGATCTTCAAGCTGGCGGTGAGTCTCGGTGGCACGGAATCGCTCGCCAGCCATCCGGCAACGATGACGCATTCCGGCGTGCCGGCGGATGTGCGCCAGAAGATCGGCGTGCTGGAGAGCACGATCCGGCTTTCGATCGGCATAGAACACCCGGACGACCTGATCGCCGATCTGACGGTGGCACTCGACAAGGCCTGACGTTGGCCTGAACGAGGGACATGCGCGAGACCTGCCTGCCGTGACGGGCAGCCTTGCGCGGGCGCACTTTGACATTTGCCCTTGAAGCCAGTAGAGACGCGCCCATGTTCGGCTGCGAGCCTTGCAGCCAGGGCGCCCCGGAAACGTGGGCGCGTTAAATCCGAAAGACAGTTATTCATGACCGCAATTGACGGCGCGATCCCGCCGATCGCCAAGGCGTTGGAAAAACGTGGATACGCGACGCTGACCCCGGTTCAGCTGGCGATGCTCGATCCCAACCTCACCCATTCCGACGCGCTGGTTTCGGCGCAGACCGGATCCGGCAAGACCGTGGCCTTCGGCATCGCCATGGCGCCGACCCTGCTGGGCGATGCCGAGCGCTTTGGCCGTGCCGGCGTGCCGCTGGCACTGGTGATCGCACCGACCCGTGAACTGGCCATGCAGGTGAAGCGCGAGCTGGACTGGCTGTACGCCGAGGCCGATGCCGTCATCACCTCCTGCGTCGGCGGCATGGATATCCGCTCCGAGCGCCGTGCGCTGGAACGCGGCGCCCATATCGTCGTCGGCACGCCGGGCCGCATCTGCGACCATATCCGCCGCAACGCGCTCGACATGTCCGAGCTGCGCGTCGCCGTGCTGGATGAGGCCGACGAGATGCTCGACCTCGGTTTCCGCGAGGATCTCGAATACATTCTGGAAAGCGCGCCGGACGACCGCCGCACCCTGATGTTCTCCGCCACCGTTCCGGCCGCCATTGCCAAGCTCGCCAAGAGCTACCAGCGCGACGCCGTGCGCATTGCGACTTCCGCCGAGCAGAAGCAGCATGTGGACATCGAGCAGCGCGCCCTGCTGGTCACCAACCAGGACCGTGAGAACGCCATCGTCAACGTGCTGCGGTATTACGAAGCGCCGAATGCGATCGTGTTCTGCTCGACGCGCGCTGCCGTCAATCACCTGACTGCCCGCCTTTCCAACCGCAACTTCTCCGTCGTAGCACTTTCCGGCGAACTGACGCAGAACGAGCGCACCCATGCGCTGCAGGCCATGCGCGACGGCCGCGCCCGCGTTTGCGTGGCCACCGACGTTGCCGCCCGCGGTATCGACCTTCCCGGCCTCGAGCTGGTTATCCACGCCGATTTGCCGACCAACTCGGAAACGCTGCTGCACCGTTCGGGTCGCACGGGACGTGCCGGTTCCAAGGGCATCAGCGCCCTGATCGTTCCTGTCAGCCAGCGCCGCAAGGCCGAACGCCTTCTGTTCGGCGCAAAAATCGAGCCGACCTGGGCCAACCCGCCGTCTGCCGAAGCCGTTATCGAGCGTGACGAGGAACGTCTGTTCGCCAACCCGATCTTCACCGAGGTGACGACGGACGAGGACGAACTGGCGCTGATCTCCAAGCTGACCGAGCGTTTTGATGCGCAGAAGCTGGCGACCGCCTTTGTTTCTCTGTATCGCGGCAAGAATTCCGCGCCGGAAGAAATCAGCGAAGTTTCGCTGCAGCCGGGCGCGCGTAAACCCCGCGACGGCGATCCGGCCTCCCGTCCACTGACACCGCGCGGCGATTTTGGCCCGGCCGTGTGGTTCTCGCTGTCGGTCGGCCGCAAACAGCGCGCCGAACCGCGCTGGCTGATCCCCACCATCTGCAAGAGCGGCGATCTCAGCAAGAACGAGATCGGCGCCATCAAGATGCAGGCCGACGAGACATTCGTCGAAATTTCGGCAACGCACGCCGAACGCTTCATGGCAAAGCTCGGCAAGGACCGTCTGATGGACCGCGGCATTCGCGTGACCAAGCTGGACGGCGCACCGGACTTTTCCAAGTTTTCGCGCGGCACCGACGACGAAGGTTTTACCCAGCGCGAAGGCCCGCGCATGGACAAGCCTTGGAAGGACAAGCCCTTCAAGAAGGATGGCCCGCGTGGTGACAAGCCTTTCCGCGACAAGCCGTTCAAGGAAAAATCCTTTGATGGGGATGCACCGCGCAAGGACTGGAAGCCCAAGGGCAAGGCCAATGACGGCTTCAAGTCCGAGGGATATAAGGGCGACAAGGTGAAGTCGGACCGTCTTGGCGACGACAAGCCTTTCCGTGATGGTCCGAAGGACAAGCCCTGGAAGAAAAAGGCCAATGACGCGCCGGCCGGCGATGCAAAACCTTTCAAGAAGAACAAGGATGGCGGCAAGCCGGGTTTTGCCAAGCCTGAAGGCGGCAAGGGCGGATTTGGCAAGGGTGCGCCGAAGAGCGGCAAATTCCAGAAATCCGACAAGCGCGACTGATACGCTTGACCACTGATCGACGAGGGCCGGGTTTTTCCCGGCCCTTTTCTTTGGCACTCAGTCGTCAAGCGATCTGGCGGCGGCCGACGATACAATCCTCTCAACGGCATAAATTTCTTATTTAGATAATCATAATATACAGATGTGATGGGCGCAGCTGACGAGCCCCGGTTCCCTCGCATTGGTGTGTTATGTCGAAATTGCTTTTTAAAGGACTGCCGCTTCGCATCCGTGTCGTCATTGCGGTGACAGCGTTCTTTCTGGCAGTCGCCGCAATTCTTGCGGTGCTGATCGCCATGTCGGTGCGCGACATGACGAATACGGCAACCAGCATCGATGACGCGCGCGCAAAACATGCCGCGAAAGCCGCGATTGCGGCCCTGCAGGAGCATCTGAGTGCAACCGCGCGCGACAACACCGTGTGGGATGACGGCTACGAACACATGACCTCGCCCGAGGCCAAGGAATTTTCCGATACGACCTGGGGCAAGAGCACGGTCGACAACCCGCTTTTTGATGCCGCAGTCGTTGTGACACCACAACAGACGATTTTGAGCAGCTACAAAAAGGGCAAGGAATTCGATCCTTACAGCTTCTTCGACTCTTCGCTGACCGACATTATCAGCCATGCAAAAACCTCCGGCCGTGTGCCCGTCGTCAGTTTTGTGCGCAGCATGGACGGGCTGGCCATTATGGCGGCCGGCGTGATCCAGCCCTATAACCGGACGATCGATGCCGGTGCCCCGCTTCACACGCTGGTGCTGGTCAGGTTCATGTCCGGGGAAACGCTCAACGAGATCGAACAGACTTTTGATCTCGACGATCTGAGCGTCAGTGAAACACCCGAACCGCACATGCTGTCCGTGCCGCTGAATGATGCGGACGGCAATACGCTGACCTATCTGCAATGGGAAAGCCGCGATCCGGGCACGATGGTTTACAATCGCGTCCACGGTTACCTGCTGGCCGCGGCCATTGTTCTGGCCGCCTTCCTTGTGGCCGTTCTCGTCACCGGCTTCATGGCTGTGCGCATGCTGCAGCGCTCCACCGACCGCGCACGCCACCGCGCCACCCATGATGTGCTGAGTGGCCTTTTGAACCGCGCAGGCATTCTCGAAAAGCTCGACAGGGCTATCGCCAACGACAAGGCGGAGCTGATGTTGCATCTGATCGATCTCGACGGGTTCAAGGGCGTCAACGATGCCTGGGGCCATGCCGTGGGGGATGAACTGATCAAGCTGGTGGCGGCGCGGGTGAAGACACAACTGCCCTCCGATGCGCTGTTCGCGCGGCTGGGGGGTGATGAATTTGCTGTCGCAACGCCGCTCGCCACCACACCGAACCTTGCCCAACGGATCGTCGATTGCGTGGCAGAACCTTTCATGATCGGCGGCCGCACGATCGAGATCGGCGCCAGCATCGGCACGGTGAAGGCGCAAAACGACGCGTCCGACGCACTGGAACTGCTGCGCCGTGCCGACATGGCGCTTTATACCGCCAAGGAAGGCGGGCGGGGACAGGCGATCACCTTCACCGCCGATCTCGACAACGACCGCCTGATGGCGGCCGAGCTGGAAGACCGGCTGCGCAAGGCACTGGAGCGCGGAGAGATCCAGGTGGCCTATCAACCGCTGTTCGATGCCAAGGTCGGCCGCGTGGTGGGCGTGGAAGCGCTGGCGCAATGGATGCCGATCACCGGCCGCGTCAGCCCGGAAATCTTTATCCCGATCGCCGAACGTTCCGGACTGATCGATCAATTGGGCATGCAGGTGCTCAAAACCGCGATCGAGCAGGCGCAACAATGGAAAACGCTGGCGCTTTCGGTGAACGTGTCGCCGATCCAACTGCGCAATCCCAATTTTCCCGCCGATGTGATCCGGCTTCTTGAAAAGACCGGGTTTGATCCGCACCGGCTGACGCTGGAAATCACCGAGGGTGTGCTGATGTCCAACCCGGATCAGGCGCGCCGTGCCATCGAAGCCTTGCGCGCCATCGGCGTCAAATTCGCACTCGACGATTTTGGTTGCGGTTACGCCAGCATCGGCGCGCTGCGCACCTTCGGTTTCGACCGGATGAAGATCGACCGTTCGCTGGTGAGCGGGCTGAAAAACCGCGAGGGTTCGGAAGTGCTGACCGCCACCATCTCGCTGGCCCATGCGCTCAACATTCCGGTGACGGCGGAGGGCGTGGAAACGCCAGAGCAGATGGCGGCACTGAAGCAGACAGGCTGCGACCAGCTGCAGGGATTTCTGCTGGGCAAGCCGATGAGCGGCGCGGATATCGCCGCGCTGGTAAGGTCGAGCGCGGCGTGAGGGACGACAGCCCCTCAATCGGCAGGATGGCGCGGCTTCCGCTTCCGTATCATTCTCCGTGCATGGCGGGATTTGTCTACATCGTCACCAACCACAAGCACGGCACGCTTTACATCGGCGTGACATCCGATCTTGAACGCCGCATTTGGGAACATCGCGAGGCGCTTTCGCCAGGTTTCACGTCGAAATATGGCTGCAAACGGCTTGTCTGGTATGAGGAGCACGGCAGCATCGGCACAGCCATCCAGCGGGAGAAATCGCTGAAGCAATGGTATCGGCAGTGGAAGATAGAGCTCATCGAAGGGCTGAACCCGGAGTGGCGGGATTTGTATGAGGAGTTGTGGTGACGGGCGGTCGGGCTTGGTGGGCCGGCCGTGGACCGTTGGCGGGCTGGGCTGTGGATCCTCGGGTCAAGCCCGAGGATGACCAAATAGAGGAAGGAGCGAGGGTGCCACAAGCGTCTGTTTGCTCATACGGATGCCATCTCATTCCCACACGAAAGCGGCTTAGTTTTCAATTCACTCGATAACTTTCAGCTCGCCGCAACCTCGATTGAGGCACCCTTACCCCCTATGCCTGGTCATCCTCGGGCTTGACCCGAGGATCCACAGCCAAGCCCGGAGACGTTCAAGGCAGGGCGCGACAGGCCGCCAGCAAGACCGAACCGACCGTCCCGCAGCAAAGCAGCTTACGCCGCCTCCCCCACTTTCCCATAGGGATCGAACCGCCCATAAAACGTCTCGCCCTTCGCCGCCATGTCCTTCAACAGCGGTGTCGGGGCAAAATGGTCGCCGTACTGTGCCGCCAGCTTTTCCGCCAGCGCCACGAACGTTTTGACGCCCATGCCGTCGATATAGCTCAGCGTGCCGCCCGTATAAGGTGCGAAACCGAAGCCGAGGATGGAGCCGACATCGGCTTCGCGCGGATCGGTGACGATGCCTTCTTCCACCGTGCGGGCCGCTTCCAGAGCGATCGTCACGAGAAAGCGTTGCTTCAGCACCGTGACATCCACTTCGGATGCCGGCTTTTGCGGATAGAGATCCTTGAGGCCAGACCAGAGCGACTTCTTGGCAGGCTTTGGCGGATAATCGTAAAAACCCTGGCCATTCTTGCGGCCGCGACGGTCCAGCTCGTTCACCATCTTGTCGATCAGTTCCATGTGGCCGGGTTTGACCGAAGCCTCGCCGAGATCGGCAATCGACGCCTTCATGATTTTCTGGGAAAGATCGACGGCGACCTCGTCGTTGAGTGAAAGCGGGCCGACCGGCATGCCGGCCATTTTTGCGGCGTTTTCGATCATCGCTGCCGGCACGCCTTCGGCCAGCATGTCATAGGCCTCGTTGATATAACGGAAGACGCAGCGATTGACGAAGAAACCGCGTGTGTCGTTGACGACGATGGGCGTCTTCTTGATCTTCGCGACAAAATCGAGCGCCGTGGCCAGTGCCTTGTCGCCCGTCTTTTCACCGAGGATGACTTCGGTGAGCATCATCTTTTCGACCGGCGAGAAGAAATGCACGCCGACGAACTGGTCCGGACGTTTCGAATTTTCCGCAAGACCCGAGATCGGCAGGGTGGAGGTGTTGGAGGCAAAGATCGTGGTGGCCGGGATGATGGCTTCGACCTGTTCGATCACTGCCTTTTTCACCGCGCGATCCTCGAACACGGCTTCGATGACCAGATCGGCATCGGAGAGCGTTGCGTAATCCGGCGTGGGGGTGACGAGCGAGAGCAGCTTTTCGCCCTCTTCCTTGGTCAACCGGCCCTTGGACACGCTTTCCGCCACCAGCTTTTCCGAGACGGCCTTGCCCTTGTTCGCGGCGTCCTGATCACGGTCGATCAGCACCACGGGAATGCCGGCAGCGGCGGTGACGTAGGCAATCGAGGCGCCCATGAAACCGGCACCGACGACGCCGACCTTTTTGAACTCGCTTTTCGGAACGCCAGCCGGGCGGCGGGCGCCCTTGCCCAGTTCCTGCATGGAGATGAACAGCGAGCGGATCATCGAAAAGGCTTCGGTCGTGCCCAAGATCTGCGTGAAATAGCGCTGTTCGACCTTCAGCGCCGTATCGAAGGGAAGCTGCAGGCCTTCATACACGCATTTCAGAATGGCGAGCGCGCCCGGATAATTGCCGGCCGTCTCACGGCGCAGAATGGCGGGGGCGGCCGGCCAGAGCTGGGCGGCTGCCGGCGTCCAGATGCCACCACCGGGGGCTTTAAAGCCTTTTTCATCCCAGGGGGCGACGGGTTTCAGGCCGTCCTTGATCATCTGCTTGGCGGCATTCACCAGTTCGGCCGGTTCGACCACCTGATGCACGAGGCCCATGGCTTTTGCGCGCTGCGGGGTGAGCGACTGGCCGGTCGTCATCATCTGCAGGGCGGACTGGGCATCGGTGAGGCGCGAGACACGCTGGGTGCCGCCGGCGCCCGGAAAAATGCCGACCTTGACTTCCGGCAGGGCCAGTTTCACCGACTTGCCATTGGCGGCAACGCGGCCGTGGCAGGCCAGCGACAGTTCGAACGCGCCGCCCATGCAGGTGCCGTTGATGGCCGAGACCCAGGGCTTGCCGTTGGTTTCAATGGCGCGAAACAGCCAGGTCATGCGGCCGGCCACTTCGAACAGCTTTTGCTTGGCCGTTTCCGGGTCTTTTGCCGTGGCCTCCTGCAGCATGGAGAACATGCCGCGGATCATGGTGAGATCGGCACCGCCGGAAAAGGAGGATTTGCCGCTGGTAAAAACCACGCCCTTGATGGCGGTATCTTCCACCGTCTGTTTCAGCAGGGCTTCGAGTTCGTCCATCACCTCGACGGTGAAGACGTTCATCGACTTGTCGGGCATGTCCCAGGTGATGAGGGCGATGCCGTCTGCGTCGGTTTCGATGGAGAAGTTTTTGTAGGTGCTCATGTCGGGATGTCCTCTTCCCTGAAATCTTATGTCGTCCGCTTCGCTATCTCTCGTCATCTTCGTCTTCGGGTCATCCTCGGGCTTGACCCGAGGATGACGACGGAGAGGGCAGCGCTCTCCTCAAACCCGCTCGATAACCGTCGCGGTGCCCATGCCGGCACCGATGCAGAGCGTGACCAGTGCGGTGTTCAGATCGCGGCGCTCCAGCTCGTCCAGAACGGTGCCCAGAATCATCGCGCCGGTGGCACCGAGCGGATGGCCCATGGCAATCGCACCGCCATTGACGTTCATGATGTCGTGGGAAATGTCGAAGGCCTGCATGTAGCGCAGAACCACGGCGGCAAACGCTTCGTTGAGTTCGAAGAGATCGATATCGGCGATCGTCATGCCGGTGCGGGCGAGAAGCTTTTCGGTGACATCGACGGGGCCGGTCAGCATCAGCGCCGGGTCGGAGCCGATATTGGCAAAAGCCTTGATGCGGGCACGGGGTTTGATGCCCATGCTCTCGCCGCCGGCTTTCGAGCCGATCAGCACGGCGGCCGCGCCATCGACGATGCCGGACGAATTGCCGGCATGGTGGACATAATTGATCTTTTCGATTTCCGGATGGGCCTGAATGCCGACAGCTTCGAAACCGCCCATTTCACCCGGCATCTGGAAGGAAGCGTTAAGTGAAGCCAACGCCTGCATATCCGTTGTCGGGCGCATGTGCTCGTCGCGATCGAGGATGATCAGGCCGTTCTGGTCCTTGACCGGAATAACGGAGTTCTTGAAGTAGCCCGCATCCCAGGCCTTTCCGGCGCGCTTCTGGCTTTCGACCGCGTAGGCATCGACGTCATCGCGGGAAAAACCGTATTTCGTGGCGATCAGATCCGCCGAGACGCCCTGCGGCATGAAATAGGCCGGAAAATTGACGGAGGGATCCATGTACCAGGCGCCGCCGGACATGCCCATGCCGACGCGCGACATCGATTCCACGCCGCCGGCGATGACGATGTCATCCGAGCCTGCGGCGATCTTGCCTGCGCCAAAATTGATGGCGTCGAGGCCGGAGGCGCAGAAACGGGATATCTGCATGCCGGGCGCCTTGGTCGAATAGCCTGCCTCGAAGGCGGCGGCCTTGGGGATGACGGCGCCACTGTCCATCACCGGATCGACGCAGCCCATGATGATGTCGTCGACGGTTTCGGTAGCGAGACCATTGCGGTCGCGGATCGCTTCCAGCGTCTTGGCGGCGAGGCGGACGGAGGGCACCTCGTGCAGGCTGCCGTCCTTCTTGCCGCGACCGCGCGGTGTGCGCACGTGGTCGTAAATGAAGACTTCGGTCATGGTGTCATCTCTCCCGTGTCATTCTGTTTCCCCGATCGGGGTGGCGCTTGTGCGCCTCATTCCTGCTGTCGTTTATTCGAACAGGGCCGATGCCCGGCCCATCACTTCCGCAACGATGAAATCCGGCGCCTTTTCGACAAAACGGCCTTCCCGCGCCCTAAGGTCGATTGTCCGGATCTGGTGGCAGAGCACCACGCCGGTCGCTTTGGTTCCGGCGCCGGACAGCGACACCGTAAAACCTCTTGCACGGGCGAACTCGCCGCCAGACGAAATGGGCGCAATCAACTGAACACCAAGCTGATTGAAAGCGCGCGCCGATACAATCATCACATAACGCGCCTTGGCCTGCTCCCGACCTCTGGTCGGCTCAAGATCGGCAAACCAGATGTCTCCTCGTTCCATCAGTCGATGATCTCCCGACCAACCGATGGTGCATCCATCCATTCACGATCTTCTTCGGAAAAAGGCGCATCAAGATCGCATTGCGCCAATAACTCTTCCAAGGTGTATTTCGGCCGCGCCTGCGTAACGACGGCAACGAGCTTTCCCCCTTCAACCGTCACATCGACCTTTGCATTGGCCGAGAGACCAAGCTCCTCTGAAACCGGCTTTGGTATCGTCATCATCAGCGAGCCGCCGACGGAACGTAAAGTAGACGTTGCCATTTTCGCCTCCGTGAAAGTTATATTCTTATATAACTTTTCCGCTCAACCAGCAATCAGAACGCCTCGGCCGCCAGTTCCATCACGCTATCGGCCCCCGCCTCGATGCGCACCTTGCGCAGCGCGGTTTCGGGCATGATCTTCTCCATATAGAAACACGCCGTCACCAGTTTGTTCTTCAGATAGTCTTCACGCGCATCGCCGCTGCCAAGCTTTTCCTGCGCGGTCTTGGCAATGCGCGCCCACATGTAGCCGAGCGTGACGAGACCAAAGAGGTGCATGTAATCGGTCGAGCCGGCACCAGCATTGTCGGGCTTGGCCATGGCGTTCTGCATGAACCACATGGTCGAGGCCTGCACGTCGTTCAAACCCTTCTTCAAGGCCTTGGTGAAAGGCGCCATCGCTTCATTAGTGCGGTTTTCCTCGCAGAAATCGCCGATTTCCTTGAACATCGCCATGACGGCGCGACCGCCGTTGAGCGCCAGCTTGCGGCCGACCAGATCGAGCGCCTGGATGCCGTTGGCACCTTCGTAGATCATGGCGATACGGGCATCGCGGACAAACTGGCTCATGCCATGTTCCTCGATATACCCGTGGCCGCCAAACACCTGCTGCGCCATCACGGTGTGGTCAAAACCCTTGTCGGTCAAGACACCTTTCAGGATCGGCGTGGCGAGGCCGAGCAGGTCGTCGGCATTCTGGCGTTCCTTCTCATCCGGCGAGCGGTGGGCGATATCGGATTTCAGCGCCGTCCAGAGCAGGAAGGCGCGACCGGCTTCGTTGAACGACTTTATCGTCATCAGCGAGCGGCGGATGTCGGGGTGGACGATGATCGGATCGGCCTTTTTGTCAGGTGCCTTGGCGCCCGAAAGCGAACGGCCCTGGATGCGCTCGTTGGCGTAAGCGACGGCGTTCTGATAGGCGGTCTCGGCGATCGACAGCCCCTGCAGGCCGACGCCGAGGCGAGCTTCGTTCATCATCACGAACATAGCCGACAGGCCCTTGTTTTCCGCGCCGATGAGATAACCGGTGGCATCGTCATAGTTCATGACACAGGTGGAATTGCCGTGGATGCCCATCTTTTCCTCGAGCGCACCGCAGGTCACGCCGTTGCGGGCACCGAGCGAGCCATCCTCACCCACCATGAATTTTGGCACGATGAACAGCGAAATGCCCTTGGTGCCTTCGGGCGCGCCTTCGATGCGGGCGAGCACGAGATGGATGATGTTATCCGTCATGCCGTGTTCGCCGGCGGAAATGAAAATCTTCTGACCGGAAATCTTGTAGCTGCCATCGCCCTGCGGCACGGCCTTGGTACGGAGCAGGCCGAGATCGGTGCCGCAATGGGGTTCCGTCAGGTTCATGGTGCCGGACCATGTGCCGCCGATCATGTTGGGCAGATAGGTCGCCTTCTGCTCATCCGACCCGTGCACGAGGATGGCGGCGATGGCGCCCTGTGTGAGGCCCGGATACATCATCAGCGACATGTTGGCGGATGACATGTATTCGCCGACGGCGGCATGCAGCGTATATGGAAGCCCCTGCCCGCCAAATTCTTCCGGCACGGCCAGACCGATCCAGCCGCCCTGACAATACTGGTCGTAGGCTTCCTTGAAACCTTTTGGCACGGTGACGGAGCCATCATCCTTGCGGGCACAGCCTTCCTGATCGCCGGAGAGATTGAGCGGGAACAGCGCTTCCTCGGCTACCTTCGAGGCCTCGCCCAAGATCGCCTCGATCATGTCGGGCGTCGCATCGGCAAAGCCGGGCAGATTGCCGAAACGTTCGAGACCGAGCACGTCGTTCAGGATGAACAGCGTATCTTCAACGGGGGCCTTGTAGACGGGCATGCGCAAACTCCTCCTCTGCGCGCCGGTGGTAACCGGCAAACTCCAACGTTAAAATATTGACGTTTGCGTAAACGTCAATCCCGTGATGGAGGAGTTTTTTGGTTCACCGATACGGCGTGAAAGAAACATCGGGTGGGCGGTCGGGGCCAGCCAAAACTCCGTGATCATGGGCCGGCCTTATGGCTGCCAAACACGTCTGCACCTGCCTTTGTGGGGAAAATACCCTTGGCATGGCCATCGGCCGCCACGGCTCCATATTGGCGGGACCGCGTCCTGGAGCCCTTTGCCGATGTTCAATTTTTTCCGCTCGCTGTTTTACCGCCCGGCCCTTCACAAGTTCACCAAGAAACATCCGCCATCGCGGCAGGTCACGCCGGCACCGGCAGAACTGGTCGAGCGCTATCGGGACATCCTCCCGGCAAGCCTACTGGAACTGTGGCAGCGCAAGGGGTTTGGTTTTTACGGCAACCGGCAACTGGCACTGATCGACCCGACAATCTGGCAGCCGGTGCTCGACCGCTGGATCATCTCGCCGCCCGGTGCGGCGGTGCGCGTGCCGATTGCCATGACACCCTTTGGCATACTTCTGTATTACCGACGTCTGACGGATACCGAAGAGGACGTCGCCTATTTCGATCCGGTCTCGAAAGAAACGGATGTGCTGACCTGGAAACTCGACGACTTCTTCAACGGCTTTCTCTGCGACACGGCCGCGCTGGAAAGCCTGATACCGGCGGCCACGGAAAAGGTCGCGCGTGAGGAAAACGGGCCGCTGGCGACCGGCGAAGCCTATGAGATCAACCAGATGCTGCTGACCATGCAGATGTTGCAGATCAAGAAAGTCGATGCCGTGGAAATGCACCATCGCCTGCGCGATGCCGTGGACCCGCCGAAAAAGAAAGGCGAAAAGCCGAACACGCTGGCGGAAGCCATTCCGGATGCCTATCGCGACATGTTTGCCAATTCTGCAACAGGCGACGATCTGACCGGTCTGTATCTCTCCTCCTACAGCGACTGGCACCGGCTTCTGGCGCTCCAGTCGGATGGCCAATACCAGCTGCTGTTCTGGCGTATCCACTACCAGACTTTTGAGCGTACAGAGGTGCGCTCCTATGCCGGCCCTTACGAGAGCGAACGTAATGCGGATGGCGATACCAAGCTGGTGCTCGACATCCGGCTGCGCGGTGATTCATTGGGAAGCGATGCGCGTGACGACGAACTGCTCGTCATGCGCACGGGCGGTGAAACCCTTCTCCTGCAATTCGGTGAGTTGAAGAATATCGCCACCGCGATCGGTGGTCGCGGCACAATCGGCAGCAGCAAGTACTATTTCCGCAGCGTGGTGCTCGAAGATGAATTTATCGAAAACCCGGATGATGACCGCGCCGCGCCGCCCATGACCGACATGCCGCAGAACCTGCGGGAACTGGTGCATGAGGAGCCTCTCATGCCCCGCATTACCCATGTGGCAGAGCCCGTTCTCGATGAAGAGGACGATGGCGAAGGAACGGTGATGTGCACGTTCGATCTCGGCGAGGACGACGGTTTGCGCCATAACATGCCGCTCTATTCTCCGGCGCATACGGAAAGGAACCTGATCGGCTGGATCTGGGGCATGGCGCCGCATGCCTGCGAAGTGGGCATACGGTACCAGCGTGGTGCGGATGGCACGATCAAGCATGGACCAAAGGTCGGCGATCTTCTGACGACACGTTCGCCGAAACTGGATCAGGTTTCCACCGATTAGGCCTCAGGCCGTTTCAACCGTTCTCGCCTCCACATGCAGCGCCCTGCCCGCGCGCCAGCCGTTGAAGGCAGCGACGGCGCCGATGGCGACGAACAGCACCGCGCACCAGGCGAAACTGCCCGTTGCTCCCCTGATGACGCCGACGATCAGCGGGCCGATGGCGGCCAGCAGATAACCTACACATTGCGCCATGCCGGAGAGATGCGCCGCGACATGCGGATCACCCGAGCGCAGCACGATGACGGTCATGGCGGCGGCGATGAGACCGCCTTGGCCGATGCCCTGCAGCACCGCCCACACCCAGACGGTGGAAAGCGGAGCGAAGAGAAGACCGATCAGAGCCACGACGGCAAAGGCGCAGAGCGTGACGTTGATGACGCTCTGGCTTTTGCCGCGCACGGCGATATGCGGCACGACAAGGCAGGAGGCGGCCTGCACCATGACAGACGCGGAGACGATGGCACCGGCAGTAACGCCATCCAGCCCGCGATCGCGCAGGATCGGCACCAGCCAGCCGAAAACGCTGTAGGCGAGCGCCGACTGCAGGCCCATGAACAGGGTGACGTTCCAGGCGAGGCGATCCCGCCACAGGCCTTCGACCCGAAAACCGCTGCGGCCGGACTGACGTTTGGCGAGAAACACCTGCGGCAGCCAGAGGAGTGCGATAGCGACCGCCGGCAGTGCCCATATGGCAAGGGCGGCTGCCATGGAACCGCCCAGCGCCTTTTCGATCGGCAACGTCAGGCCGGCAGCACTGGCGGCCCCGGCGCAGAGCGCCATGGTGTAAAGCCCGGTCATCAGGGCTGCCTGTTTGGGAAAATCACGTTTCACCAGGCCGGGCAGAAGCACATTGCCGATGGCGATGCAGGCGCCCGCCAGCGCGGTACCGAAAAACAGAAGCGGCATGGAGGACAGGCCGCGCAAGGCCGTGCCGAAGGCCAGGAAGATGAGCACGCCGAGCAGCGTGCGCTCCGAGCCGAAACGTTGTGCAAGCCTTGGCGCCAGTGGCGAAAAGGCACCGAGGCAGACGACCGGCAGCGTGGTGAGCAGGCTGGCGCCAAGCGAAGACAGGCCCATTTCCGAACGGATTTCCGGCAAAAGCGCCGAGGCGCTGGAAAAGACCGGACGCAGGTTAAACGCGATCAGCACGAGGCTGGCGCCGAGAGCCACGCGGCCGAACGTGCCCAGTTGCGGTGGGGCCGGTACCGGAACGGTATCGATTTCGGCATCGACCAGCGTTTCCTCGACGGGATCGATGGTGGTTTCGTTGGTGCGATGGTCGGCCATGCTGGATGTATTGGCCGTGGCGGAACGTGGAAAAGAGGTCATGGCTGCAACAATGTATCCAGTGCGGAAAAGACGGGAGCCATGAACCGGCGCACGGCGGCGGAGGCCGCATCGGGATCGCCGGTTTCGATGGCATCGATGATATCGGCATGCGCCTGCATGTCGGGTTCGGGCACTTCGGCAGAAATCGTCGCCTCGATGGTCTCGGCGATGGTGGCGGAAAAGAAGGTGTAGATCTCCATCAGGGCGCGGTTGCCCGACGCAGCGATGACGGCCTTGTGGAAGGCGAGGTCGCGGGCAACGAATTCGGTCTTGTCGCCACCCTCGTAATTGCCGCGCTCCATCAGCAGGCGGCGCAGATCGGCGATCACCTGCGGCGTGTGGCGAATGGCGGCCAGCCGTGCCGCCTCGACATCGAGCGCACAGCGCGCCTCAAACTGGTCGCGCAGGCTGGTGCGACGGGCCATGTCGAAGGTTTTCGATGTATCCGTGCTGGAAAGAACATAGGTGCCTGACCCCTGCCGGGTTTCCAGAAAGCCTTGCGCAACGAGAACACGCACGGCCTCGCGCACCGTGCCGCGACTGACCGACAGCGTGGCCGAAAGGCTGGCTTCATTGGGCAGTTTCGCGCCGATGGCCCAGCGGCCAGCGGTGATTTCGGTGCGGATCGCTTGCGCGGCACTCTCGGTGAGGCTGGATTTGCTGAGTGTCTGCATGGCTCTATTTCATCAAGTCATCTGATGACTTTTGTCAATATGCCTGCGTGGCACTGTCGTCAAGCGGAAGCCGAAGAGGTGGACAATCGCACGTGCAATGCTAAATCTCTCACGGTTTCGAGAGCAGGCTTTTGGACTGACACAGACGACTTTGGTTCGCGCGAAAAAATGATCTGACTCTTGCCTCGCCCGAGGACTGGATATTCATGCTCAAGCCGATCAGCCGAAAAACCAACAAGGCCATGCTGACCAAGCTTCTGGCGGGTATTGGCGGTCTGCTGGCGGCGGCGATCTCGCTCGGTTATTCGCTCTATGAAAAACGACAGGCGGAGATCATTCCGCAAGTGGCTGCCGCCACGCCCATCGATGCCGGGCGGTGGAAAGTGTCGCTGAATGCCGCTGTCAGCGGCGGCGACATGCCGAATGGATCCCATGTGGCACCGGGCAGCCGGGCCATTGCCATAGATCTGGTGCTGGAAAATCTGTCGGCCGAAAGTTCGAATATCTATCGCGACCTGATAAAGCTTCAAAACATTCCCGATGCGCCAAATCCGCAATTCTATCTGATGCGCGACAAGGACATTTTGTGGGACATGCAGCCGATGATGCCGGAGGCGGTGAAAGCCATCTGGCAGGTGCCAGCCGACCTGACCTTGCCGAAACAACTGAAGGTCAAGGTCGAGGGCGAAAAGTTCAAGCCGCGCGACAATCTCTATGCCGCGCCGGGCTGGTTTTCGGCCGGCAGCGTGGCTGAGGTGGCGCTGCCATTGGCACCTGCCGCATCCGCGCCGACCGGCGCAGAGGCGAAACCCTGATGCGCCTTGTTTCTCTCCTCGTCATGATCGCCGTATCGGCGGCGGTGCTGGCCGCGCTGCAGGCAACGACGCCGCCCTATGCCATGCTGACCGGGCCGATCAGGACCGAAGGACGGCAGGCAGAGACGGTTTCCGGCACCATGTTCAGCGCGCAGGTAAGGCAGGTGCAGAAGGCGAAAACGCTTTTATGGGACCAGTTCGGCCGTGTCGCCGAGCGCCAGAGTTCCGGCACGTGGGTCATCGTGTCCGCGGAACTGCATGCAATGCGCGAAACCATGCCGGTGCGGGGTGCAACCATCATCGGCACGTCGGGTCGGCTCTATCACCAGTCGCAGCGTGCCCAGGCCGCGCCGAATGTGCTTTCTGCCAAGACGGTACAGCCGGGCCTGCCGACCACCGGCATCTACATTTTCGAAATGCCGGAGGAAGAGACACGCGACATGGTGCTGGTTCTGTCACGGCAATATGGGCCGCAGCTTGCGGACGAACTTCACATAAAGCTGGAGCAGAACGGCATCACATCGCGCGACAGGCTGGAGATCGGCAAGAATGGCATTTAACCGCGAAAGAAAGTGGTTCTGGCTTTCGCTGGTGAGCGTTCCGGTGCTGGTGGTGGTCGCATTCCGCATCAATGCCTGGCGCAATATCGAGGAACAGTCTCGCCGCAGCGAAAGCGAGATCGTGGCGGCAACAGATACCAGCACAGGTGATCTCGATTATGCCGGCGCGCGCTGGCGGCTGGAAAAGGTGCGGCTGATCGGTGACGGGCGCGATACGGACCTGAAATTTCCAGGCGCGATGCGGCTGGTCGTGGTGCGGCTGGTGGCAACCGCGCATGATGATATCGGCGATGGTTGGAGCCAATGCCAGGTGAGCCTGACCGACGATACGGGCCGCCGCTGGCTGCCGCTGGAGGTATCGCTGTCCAACGACATCAGCCGCGATCTCGAGCCGAAGGTCGATCCGATCAAGGGCTGCAGCATCACCTCGCTGACGCCGCCGAAGAAGAACAGCGCCGTGATGATCGAGGAAAAATTCGTGGTGCCGGCCGATGCCGCCCCCAAACTTGTCGCGCGCCTGAGCTTTGCCGCGTCACGGCCGAAGGCGATTTCGCTGCCGCTCGGGCTCTAATTCATGATGCCCGGCGGCGCCATTCGCGCCCCTGCGCAAAACCGATCTCCAGCGTGGCTGCCAGCAGGCATACCTTGATCGGCATGATCAGAAGGCCATCGCCCGGTGCGCTGGGCGTGCCAAGCAGCACCGAAATGCCCTGCGCAAAAATCTGCCAGACCTGAAGGTCATGGGGGCCAATGATTTGCGTGAGGCCGAACCAGGTCCAGGCGGCGCCCCAATCCAGCAGGCGGTAAAAAACGATGGTGACCAGAAGCAGGCCGATGCCGGAGCTGAGTGCCAGGCCGACACCTTCTGCCAGCGTCCGGTAGCGTTTCAGCGTGCCGGTAATGAAATGTCCTATGAAATCACGCGCCGCCTTCGGCAAGGCCTGCCAGCGGGAGACGGCACGCGACAGCCGGCCTTCGCCGACCTGCGGCTCACCGTTGATGTCATAACCGTAGACGAGTGCGGCGAGTGTGAGCCAGACGACGGGATAGAGTGCGTAAAGGAAAACGCCCTTGATCTGCTGGCCAAGCGGGGCCGAGGCCATTTCCGGCGGTATCGCCAGGTGTGTCTGGGCAGACGCATTGCTGACCGGCTGCAGCAGACCGAGGAAACGCCCGATCATATCCGGCAGATGGCTGAACCAGGCACGGATATCGCTCTGCCACTGGGACACCACGAAGAGGCCGATAAATGCCCAGTTGGCCTCGCAGACGACGATGACGATCGGCCAGATAGAGGCTTTCGAACGCTTGTGCATGAACTTGGCGAAACGGCGTACGGCCCAGGCGACCGCGACGGACACGAACAGCCATGCGCCGCCGTTGACTTTCAAAAGGCCGGTCGCTTCACCCGCCATGAAAAGATCAAGCGACAGGCGCGAATAATCCCGCACCGTATCGGAGAGAAACCCCCATGCGGCGTAAAAGGCGAAAAACGGCACCAGCGTCAGGGCAAGCGCGGTGACGAAATTTGTGCGGCCATCCTGCGGCACATCCGGCTGGTCTGCTGGCGCGCGCGAAGCGGCATCGAGCGTCGGCAGGCCCGGGCGAACCGTTTCGAATAGAGCGACGATGACGACCAGTTTCAACAGCACGACGATGGCCAACATCGACAGACCGGCCAGTGAATTCCAGCGGCCGATCGCGGCGGCAAACTCGTTAAGCAGCAGGTTGCCGATGAAGCCGAGCAACCAGAGGGCGGCCAGTTGCGGCCAGAAACGGAACAGCAGGTGAAAGGTCAGTTGCAACTGACGCGACGCAATGCGCAGACCGCTGACGGTCGGGATCGGCTGGGCGGACTGCATTCTCGTTGTCACCAGTTGTCGACGGCGGGCGGCGCGAAACCTAACACCAAGCCAAAAAGCGGGTCAATTTCCAACCGGTGCCATCCGGCCCATTATGCACCGGCCTGCCGAAAACGGCCGGGAAGCCGGCATCCAACAGCAAAAGTTAAAAAACCCTACCGGGGTTAACCGGCTGTTTACCACGTTTGGTGGATTGTGCGCTCTGAACTAGTCGTGGCGCACCTCATTCTTTTGTCTCGCGTTGTCTATTGAGGGAGCTGCAACCACTCAAGGTTGAGGAAAGTCCTGTCCGGCATTCTCTTCAGGAGTGGTAACCTGCGATGTCGCTCACCCGGCATCGTCGGCGAATACCAATCAGCGGGTTGTTGCAATCCGCGCTGTCGAAGCGAGCGAGACCATGAACGGATCACGACCCACGCCATCCCGTCGCGGCGAGACGTCCTCCCTGGACGCGCTCAACCGTACGATCGAAGGGCTGGAGGCACGGATCGAAGGGCTGATGCATTCATCCAGCCGCGACCGTCAGGCCAGTGACCGCCAGAATGCCGACCGTCAGACGGCTGATGGCCGTGACCAGCGTCGGTATACCGATCAGCCGGCTCCACAGCAGGCAGCACCGCAGCCGGCAGGACAACTCAATCCGCTCGAAGAAATCCGTCGCCGCCAGCGTGCGCTTGATGCAGCTCGTCATCCGCAGCGCGAGACGCACCCGGTGGAGCGCGACGTGCGCCCGCCGGGAGCCTATGCCGAGCCCGCTCCGCGTGCACCGGTCGCACCGCGCCGCCCCGTTGCTCAGGCAGCCGTAGCTTACGCCGACAACCGTGCGCCGCGTGCCGAAAGCCGCCCGCTGCCATCGGCTCCCCAGAACCGCCCGCTGGCTTCGGCAGTCGCCGCTCGAGCCGCCGCGCCTGCCGCGACCACGGCCGTGCTGCCGGACGCGATCATGAACGATATCGCCGAGGCGCTGGTCAGCCTTCGGCAGGACCTGAAGCAGGATATTTCGCAAGGCGTTGCCCGCGAGATGGACGGGCTGCGGACGGAAATCCGCTCGATCCGCGCCATTGCCGAGGACCGTCATTTTGCCGATGACATGCGCAACGACCTTGCGCGGCTGGCCGACAGCATCGGCAATCTCAACCATCGCGGCGCGCCGGAAACGGAAGACCTGCGCGAGGAATTCGAAGGTCTGCGTACAGCCATGCAGGGCCTTGCCCGCGAAGACACCGTGCAGCGCATGGGCAACCAGATGCAGGGGCTGGAAGAGCGTGTGCTCGAAGCCGACCCGCAGGCGCTGCGCGACGAACTGGTGGCGCTGGCCTACCGGATCGACGACATCAAGACGCAACTGGGCGCCGTTGGCGACAACAGGGCGATCCTTGCGCTGGAAGACAAGCTGCTGACGCTGGCGGCAGCCGTCGAACAGCTCGGCAACAATATGGTTCCGCATAACGACCCGATGATCGTCGAGCAGTTTTCCGTGCTCGACAAACGTTTGGACGAGATCAGCCGTGCGCTGGCCGCAAGCAGCCGCGCCTCGGCCGATGCCGCACTCGACCATGGCATGATCGGCAGGCTTGAAAGCCGGCTTGAAGGCCTTGCCGACCAGATCGACGCCATGCATCGCGATGCGCTGCAGTCTGCCATTCCGGCCTCCAGCGCCATGGACGACGAAATGGGCGTGCGCATCGAGGCGCTGGCCCGCAAGATCGACGATTTTTCCCGCGAACAGGGCGCGATGCGTCTGGACGAGCGTCTGGAAGACCTCGCCATTCTGATGGAACGCGTGCAGCAGCCGGCCCAGCCCGCCGAGCTGACCGGTTACCTGTCCGACATTTCCCGCAAGATCGACGCCTTGGAACAGGGCTCGGTCAACGACGCGCTGGCCGAGCGGCTGGATACCATTTCTCGCCGGATCGAGGAAATCGAGATCGCGCAGCCGGCGGCACCAGTCGACAACGCGCTGTTCGGCCGTCTGGAAGGTCGCCTCAGCGACATCGCCGCACGCCTGGACGATGCGGCGACGGCACCGGCCAGCGACAACGATGCGCTGCGCAATCTCGAAGACCAGATCGCCAATCTTTCGCGCCTGATCAGCGAACCGAAGCCGGCACCGGAAGCGTTTGAGCTGCCCGCCGCCTTCGAAGAGCGCATGTCGGCCATCGAAGGTTATATGGCGACCAGCGACGAATATGTGATCGAGGCGGCCCGTCAGGCCGCCGAAGCGGTGGTGGAGGCCTATGCCCGCAACGGCGCGGCATCAGGCGGTGCGGCACCGGACATGGGTGCGCTGACGGCGCTTGCCGAAGACCTGCGCCATCTGGAAGACCTGACACGCGGATCGGAAGAACGGACGCACCAGACATTTGAAATGCTGCACCGGACGCTGGTGAGCATTGCCGACCGGCTGGACACGATGGAAGGCAGCATTGCCCGCCAGGGAAGTTTTGAGCAGGCACGCCCTGCCGCGGCTTCTTCGTCTGCGCCGACGAGAACATCCATGCAGGCCGCGCCTATCGCACAAGCAGCGCATGTCGCACAGGCCGCGCCTGCCGCCCAGGCCGCGCCTGTCATGCCGAAAGCGACGGTGCCGATGTTTGCCGGTGGCGACGACCTGCACAATTCCGTTGCCCTTCCGGCTGAAGACCGGCTGGACGAACGCGCCCTGTTTGCCGACGATCTGGAAAGCGGTCTCCTCGACAATAACGAGGCGAGCGACGATCTTGAAACCGCGCAGCGTACCGCCGACAAGGAAGGTCGCGCGATCGCCGCCAGCGAGAAATCGCGTGGCAGCCTTCTCGGTGGCATGAAGCGTCTTCTATCCGGACACCGGGAGCCCGAGCCTGTAGCCAGCGGCCGCGCCATCGTAGAGCCGACGCCTTCGATCGATCCTGTCGACATGCTGCCGCCGGAACAGCAGAACGTGCCGCTGGAGCCGGGTTCCGGCATGCCGGACGTCAAGAAGATATTGGAACGCGTTCGGGCCAGCCAGGCCGGCGTTTCCGGCAATGCTGCAGCAAGTGACGGCGAAAGCGTCGATTATATCGCTGCCGCCCGCCGTGCCGCCAAGGCGGCTGCCATGGAAACCGATCCGACGCTTGCCGTTTCCGCAGGCCAGCGCGGCAAAGGCAAGGCCAAGGCTGACAAGAACAGTGCCGTGAAAGCCGGACGCGCCGCCGTGTTGAAGGCTGAAGGTGGCAAAGGCGGCGGGCTTTCCGCAGCGTTTGCCAAACATCGCAAGCCGATCCTGCTCGCCGTCGGCGCCGTGCTTCTGGCACTGATGGCCATGCCACTGGTCAACACCTTGACGCGCGGCGATGACGCACCTGTTGCACCGCCGGAAATCGGCATGCTGGAACAGGGCGCAACGCCGGAACAGGCCGAAACCGGACTGCCGGCCAACGAGACAGATCTCTCCGCGCAGAACGCGGCTGATGAGGCACCGGCTACAGCTGTCGATGGCGCAGATGCCTCCGCATCTTTGCCGGATGTCGCGCAATCGACGATGCCGCCGACGGATGCCGCACCGGCACAATCCGTTGATGAGGCGATATCTGAGGCCGAAACGCAGGCTTCTGCCCCGGAACAGGCACTCGCTGCACCGCAGGCAGCCATCGAGGTTCCGGCCACGATGGGGCCGAAATCGCTGGCCGATGCGGCCGCGGCCGGTGATGCACAGGCTCTGTTCGAAATCGGTGCCCGTTATCAGGATGGTCGCGGCGTTGCGACAAACCTACCGGAAGCCGTGCGCTGGTATGAAATGGCAGCGCAGCGTGGTCTGGCGCCGGCGCAATACCGTGTCGCCAACCTTTACGAAAAGGGCACCGGTGTTCCCCGCGACTTCGGCAGGGCAATGAGCTTCTACGAGCAGGCGGCCAATGCCGGCAATGCCAGCGCCATGCACAATCTCGCCGTGCTCTACGCATCGGGTGCCAGCGGCACGCCGGATTATGCCAAGGCCGTCGGCTGGTTCGAAAAAGCTGCCGATCTGGGCGTTTCCGACAGCCAGTTCAACCTCGCCATCCTCTATGCACGCGGCAACGGCGTGCCGCAGAACCTCAACGCTTCCTACAAGTGGTTTGCGGTTGCGGCCCGCGGCGGCGATCAGGATGCGGCGCAGAAACGCGATGAGGTGGGCAACGCCATGTCCCCGGCACAGCTGGACGCCGCCAAGGCGGAAGCGGCCCAGTGGCAGGTGAAGCCGGTCGATCCGAATGCCAACAGCGTCAACCTGCCGGACGAATGGGTGGGCAAGGGCGAAAAGACCGCTTCGGTCGACATGGAAAAGGCGATCCGCAACATCCAGGCCATTCTGAACAAGAACGGTTTTGATGCCGGCGCGCCGGACGGCAAGATGGGCACCAAGACCGTTGCAGCCATTACCGCCTTCCAGAAGGCCAATGGTCTCGAACCGGACGGCAAGGTCAGCGAACCGCTGGTGCGCAAGCTTCTGGCCGCCAATCAGGGCTGATTGGGCATCATCGATTTTTCAAAAGCGCGCGGCCGAAAGGCTCGCGCGCTTTTCTGCATCATGGACGCACGTCATCGATAGGAAAAATGCCGCATTAATCCAAGCTTATGGATTGACCTGTTTAATGGGCGGGCGCATGACAATCGGGTCCGGCCGCGTCTGACAAGACGTATGGCCGGCATTGTTTTCTCATCGCCGCAACGGGCGGTTACGCAACGCGACCACCGCCCGCGACGGCGAAGCCGTTCGAGGTTGACCGTGACTGTCTATCTGCCGATTGCAGAGCTTTCGGTGAACATTTTCATCATCCTCGGCATGGGTGCGGCGGTCGGCTTTCTGTCCGGCATGTTCGGCGTTGGCGGCGGCTTTCTGATCACGCCGCTTCTGATCTTCTATAACATCCCCCCGGTCGTGGCCGTTGCCACCGGCGCCAACCAGGTCGTGGCTTCGTCGGTCTCCGGAGCGATTACCCATTTCAGGCGCGGCACGCTCGACATAAAACTCGGAACGGTGCTGCTGGTCGGCGGTCTGTTGGGCGCCACGGCGGGTATCTGGGTGTTTTCCTGGTTGCGCAGCATCGGTCAGCTCGATCTCTTCATCGCCATTCTCTACGTGCTTCTGCTCGGCACCGTCGGCACGCTGATGCTGAACGAAAGTGTCAGGGCACTGCGCCGCGCCTCACGGAACGAGCCCGCGACGCTGAAACGGCCCGGCCACCACACATGGGTGCATCGGCTGCCCTTCAAGATGCGCTTCAAGAAATCAAAGATCTATCTGTCGGCCATCCCGGTCGTGGCGCTGGGTTTTGCCATCGGCGTGCTGACATCGGTCATGGGTGTCGGCGGCGGCTTCATCATGGTGCCGGCGATGATCTATCTGTTGCGCATCCCGACCAATGTCGTTGTCGGCACCTCGCTGTTCCAGATCATTTTCGTCACCGCCTATACGACCATGGTGCAGGCGGCGACCAACTATTCCGTCGATATCGTGCTTGCCACCATCCTGATGGTGGCTGGCGTGATCGGCGCGCAATATGGCGTGCGCGTCGGCCAGAAACTGCGCGGCGAACAGCTGCGCGCGCTTCTGGCGCTGCTGGTTCTCGCCGTGGCGCTGCGCCTTGCCGTGACGCTGGTGGTGACGCCGGCCGATCTCTATTCCGTCAGCATCGGAGCTTTCTGATGTTGCTTGGTTCTGTCCTTCGTCGTTTCATGCTCATCGCTGCCCTCACCTTTTTCGGCCAGACGGCTGCCGCACAGGTGCCATTCGGCGAGGCAACGACCGCCAAGGAAGGGTTGGAAATCGGCACCTCGACCAGCGAAATCGCCATCGCCTCGGATTTTCGCGGCGCCGACCTGACGATCTTTGGTGCGCTGACCAATGCCGACGAACTGTTGTTGGCGATCGGCCAGTATGATGTGGTGGTGACGCTGGAAGGACCGCTGGACTATGCCACGGTGCGCAAGAAAAGCCGCGTTCTCGGCATCTGGGTCAATACCGAATCCATGACGTTCGAACAGGTGCCGGCCTCCTATTCGGTGGCGGCAACCCGGCAGATCGACGATATCCTGACGGGCGAAGGCGGCTTGCCGATCGGCACCGACCACATGCGCCTGTCACCGACCGGTTATGTCGGCAATGCCGGCAACCTGACCGAATTCCGCGAGGCCTATCGCCGCCTGAAACTGGCAGGCGGGCTTTACCAGCATGACTTTGGCGGCGTGCGTTTCGTCTCGTCCAGCCTGTTTCGCGCCAGCCTGCGCCTGCCGGCCAACGTGCCGGATGGCGTGCACATGGTGCGCGCCTATCTGTTCAAGAGCGGCACGCTGCTGACCGAACGCGAACTGCCGCTGCGCGTCAACAAGACAGGCATCGAGCAGCAGATCACCGATGCGGCCCACAACCAGCCGATCCTCTACGGCATTTTGTGCGTGATGATCGCGCTGGTGACCGGCTGGGGCGCGAGTTTGATTTTCCGCAAGAAGTGAGTGGCGTCTTAACGACGGCTCTGAAGCACACAAGGATCAGCGCAGAATGTCGAGTGGACGGGACTTCATGCTTCACCTTCGTGAGGCGCTTGAGGCATCGTGGGGCAACGACACATCGTTTATGGCCGCTGAGCAAGCCGGCAATCCAGCTCTCGGTCAATGCTATCCGACATGCCGAGTGGTGCAACATTTCTACCCTGAAACCGAGATTATCAAAGGCACGGTGCGAACCAGCGATGAACGCGACGCCATTCATTTTTGGAATGCACTGCCTGCTGGAAATCACTGGTATCATATCGACCTTAGCTGGCAGCAATTCGCTCCCGGAGCCAATGTGATCGATTTCACGGTTCTCGATCGCCACAATCTAAATGACGGCGAGGCGACAGTACGTCGGGTCAGCATACTTCTTGAGCGCGTTAGAACACACCTTGCTGGACGTAGCAGAATTTCACAGAATTGACCTTATACGTGACGTTATGGGCCGACATCACCCATCCGCAACGTCACCGCTGCGGATGGGCATATCAGCCGAAAATCACATGGCCGGCAGGATGGCGATGTCGCGGATTTCGTTCTCCGTGCCGGTGATCGCGCCGACTTCAGTGGCTGCACCCGTTTCCAGATTGACCGTGTAGAGCATCTTGCCGGCGGCCAGATAAGCAGTGTTCTTGCCGCCCTCTTCACCCTGGATATCGAAGGCGTAGGTGGCAGGCTTGTCCTTGATGCCGAGCTTGCCGATTGCCTTCAGCGTGCCGTCATTCGGCTTGGTCTGCTGGATCAGCGCACCGATCGTCGCGTCGATATTGTACATCGCCGTCTTTTCCGGCTTGCCGATCGAGTTCGTATAAGCGGCGGCAACGATGTTGGGCGTTTCGCCCTTGTGCATGTCGCCCTCTTCATAGGCCAGAACGCCATCGACGGTCACGGCACCGGTATCCGGGTGGACGCGGTGGTTGGTGGTGCCGGTCATGAAGCGCAGGCGGTCGGCCATCGGGTTGAAATCGACGACGACCGGCGCTTCCGTCATGGTCAGCATCTTGTCCATCTTGGCAACTTCGGTGGCGGCACCGGTTTCGAGATTGATGGAGACGATCGCGTGTTCCGGCGTGACGCCGATCACGGTCTTGGTGCCCGGGCGGAAATCGATGCCGACCAGCTTATCGACGCCGGTGACGTCCATCGTTTTCGTGACTTCGGGCTTGGATGTGTCGAACATGACCAGCGTCTTGTCTCCGGCAAGGCCGAGCACGGGTGCTGCGGATGCGGTGACGGCAGAGGCTGCAAGCATGGTGGATGCGATCAGAGCGGTGCGAGCGATGTTCATGGCTTTCTCCCGTTTGTTTCGATCTCTTCGAGAGCGCTTTGGCACGCGGCCTTTTCAGCTCTCTCGAAAGGCAGACACACGGGAGGGGCCGTCTGGATGCAGCGCTTAATAATATTTTTTTGGCTGCATCCGTTTTCGTCTGCGCGGTGTTTTCCATATGCGGCCACATAACGGCTGTGTGAAACCTTGATGACTGGACGTGCCCATGTCAGCCGTGGCAACAGCAGAGACGGAATATTCGCATCTAAGCGAATCCTCATGGGGAGAGAGCGGCTTGGCCTTGGCGACAGACCAGACGACGGATTTTGCAGCAGCACTTGCCGCCTGCGCCTCGGGCGACCGCAATGGCTTGCGCCAGATTTTTGACCACGAAGCCGGAAAGCTGGTGGCGGTGGCGCAGCGGATCGTCCGGCGGCGGGATCTGGCCGAGGAAGTGGTGCAGGAAGCCTTTATCCGCATATGGACCCACGCCCACCAATACGCGCCCGAGCGCGGATCGGCGCGCGGCTGGATCTATGCGATCGTCCGCAACCGCGCCCTCAACATGCTGCGCGATGGCAAACGCGAGGATCTGGTCGGCGAAGACCGGCTGGAGGCCCTGCAGGACAGCGAACAGCAGGAAGAAATCATGGCGGCCTGGCACAGGCTGGACCGTGACAGCCGGCTGAAGGAATGCCTTGGCGGACTGGATGACACCAAAAGACGTGGCATCCTGATGGCATATGTCGGCGGGTATACCCATGGCGAAATCGCCGGCCGGCTGAAACTGCCGCTCGGCACCGCGAAATCATGGATAAGGCGCGGGCTTCTGTCGCTGCGGGAGTGCATGGCATGAAGATCGATCCCGCCAACATTGCCACAATCGCCGACGAATACGTACTCGGGCTTCTGGACGAGGCAGAGGCCGCCGGCGTCGAAGAGGCCATTGGGCGCGATGCCGAACTGGCGGCCGCGGTCTCCAAGGCAAGAGATCGTTTTCTGCCGCTCGATACCGGCATCGAGGCCGCCAGCGTTTCAGCGGGCCTGTGGAATGCGATCGACAGGCGATTACCGGACAATGCCGAAAGCACTTCCATCCGTTCGGTCTCCGCTCGCCTGCCAACAGCGGGCAATGACAATACCCGATCCGGCTGGCGCGCGGCTGCGATTTCGGCAATGGCCGCCTCGCTGATTCTGGCGGGCGGTCTGATCTGGAGCGTGACGCGAACGATCGAGCCGCTGGTCGTCGCCGTGCTGTTGAACGAGTCCGGTGATGTGCAGGCGGTGGTTGAAGATTTTGGCAACGACACCGCGAGCATTCGCCTGCTGACCGATTTTGCCGTGCCGGGAGACAAGACGATGCAGGTCTGGACCCTGCCGTCTCGCGAAATGGGACCGATGTCGCTTGGCCTGCTGGAAGGATCGCAATCGAAGACGCTGAGCGGTTCGACCCTGCCGAGGCCGCAGGATACGCAACTTTATGAGATCACGCTGGAACAGGCCGGCGGCTCGCCGACAGGGCGGCCGACAGGGCCGATCCTCGCCAAGGGCTTTGCCAAACTGGCGCGCTGAGATTTTGACGGCGCGTCAGGCACCTTGCCGGCGGGCAACAACGTCGAGATAGGCAGCCTGTAGCTGTTCGAACACCGAGGGTTTCTGCGGATCGCGTGCGGCACCCAGATGCAGTACGCGCAGTTCCTGCATGAAATTATCCCAGAGCGGGCGACCGCCCTCTTCCAGCAATTGCGCACGGATGGACAGTTCTTCTGAGACCGGTAGAAAACGGTTTCCCCAGGCACCCATTTCGGCGAAGATCGGGATCAGGCCGATCGACATGTCGGTAAGGCTGTAAATGGCCTTCTGCTTGTGGCTCGGATCGTCCGTGCGCGTCAGCAAACCGCGTTCCAGCAACCGCTTCAGCCGGCTGGCGAGAATATTGGAGGCGATGCCTTCCTCCGAATTCTGCAGAAGCTCGCGAAAATGCCGGCGATTGCCGAACATGATGTCGCGGATGACGATGAGGCTCCAGCGATCGCCCAGAACCTCCAGCGTCAGGTTGATCGGGCACCCCGATCGAAATTCGTCTTCCATGCCATTCTCCAGACCGCTTGCATTCTACAATCGGTTGCACTAGCCTTCAACCAGTTTCAAAATGCAATCGGTTAACCTGCTGAGGAGGATGGCATGCGCAAGCTGGTGGTTTGGAACCTGATGACGCTGGATGGCTATTTCGAGGGGGAAAAACCCTGGAACCTTTCATTTCATGAAAAGGCATGGGGGCCGGAGCTTGAAAAGCTTTCGGAAAAATTCGGCGAGGAAGGCGATCTTCTCGTGTTCGGCCGCAAGACCTATGAAGGCATGGCGGCATACTGGCCAGAGGCGGAGGAGCCGGGCCGCATCAAGGAGATGATGAATTCCATCGCCAAACTGGCAGTTTCGAAAACGCTGACGCGGGCGGCATGGAACAATACTCGTATCGTCAGCGATCCGGTGGCCGAACTGACGCGGCTGAAGCAGGAGGACGGCAAGACCATCTTCATCTTCGGCAGTGCTGAACTGGTGGCCTCTCTGCTGGAGGCCGGGCTGGTGGATGAATACCGATTGTGCATCGTTCCGGTTCTCATCGGCAAGGGCAATCCGCTGTTCAAAAAGGCGGATGCACTTCGGCCGCTAAAGCTGATTTCCACCGAGAGCACGCAAAAGGGCGCGGTGTTGCTGACCTATTCGCTATCCGGAGCAGCTTGAGCAAGGCCTGCTTCTTTGGTCTGATTGCGCCCGCCATGTCGCCCGTTATCTTCTGTCATGCCTGAAAAGACTTCGGGGAGGAGGCGCATGGCAGATATTGAAGCACGCGCGGCGCGTCCTCGCCCCGTCGGCAAAAGCTTGACGCTGCGATGTCGGGACGGGATCGAACTTGGCGGGAATTTGTGGCCGGCGAAAGGGCAGGCTATCGCCAGCGTCATCGTCAATCCGGCAACCGGCGTGCTTGCCCGCTATTATCATTATTACGCCGAGTTCCTTTCTGCCGAGGGGTTCGACGTGCTGACCTATGATTACCGCGGCATAGGCCTATCGCGGCCGGAGCGGATGCGTGGCTGCGGTTACCGCTGGCGAGACTGGGGCGAGCAGGATTTTGACGCAGCCCTGCGGTTCATGAGTGAGCGGCGGCCGGATTTGCCGCTTTACGTCGTGGGCCACAGCATAGGCGGTTACCTGCCCGGCCTTTCACCGCTGGCGGGCCGTATCGACCGCATGCTGACCATGGGCGCACAATATGCCTATTGGCGCGATTATGCCGCCCCCCATCGGACACGGCTTTTCCTGAAATGGCATGTCGCCATGCCGGTCCTGACGGCGCTTTTCGGCTATTTTCCCGGCAGCCGTCTGCAATGGCTAGAGGATTTGCCGGCCGGTGTTGCCAATGAATGGAGTTTTCGCAAAGCCCGGATGGAAGAGACGCATCCGCCCCATGAACGCGACGAGGTGCTTGCGCGTTTCGCGGCCGTGACGGCGCCTATCCTGGCGGTAGCGGTGAGCGACGACGAGCTCGGTACGCAAGACGCCATCCGGCGGACATTGACTTACTATACGCACGCCCGGCAGATCGAAGTTCTGCTGGAACCATCCTTTTACGGGCTGGATGCCATCGGGCATTTCAGCCTTTTCCATTCACGCCACGCCGACGGCTTCTGGCGCGATACCGTCCGCTGGCTGCAACATGCCGAGAATCCGTGGCATCGACCGGCGCTTGAGCAATGTCAATGATGCACTGCGACCGCAGGATCATGCTCTTTCCAAGACAAGGAGAGAGACACCATGTACAAACACATTCTGATCCCGACCGACGGTTCGGAACTGGCGACCGAAGCGCTGGAAAAGGCGCTCGACCTTGCTGTCGAGATGAATGCAAAGGCGACCGTTCTGGTGGTGGTGGAGCCGCTTCAGGCCATCACGCTCAACCCGTCGGGCCTGGAAATCGCCTATGCCGAATATGATCGGCAGGTGGATCAGGCGGCAGATGAGATCCTCGCCGATGCGAAAGCCGCTGCGGAAAAACGCGGTGTGGGCGTCGATGTGGAAAAGATCACCAGCACCAACCCGGCGCAGGTCATCGTCGATGTGTCAGCCAAACACGAATGTGACCTGATCGCCATCGGTTCGCGCGGGCGTTCGGGCATTTCGGCCTTCATGCTGGGCAGCGTGACGCTGAAAGTTCTGGCGCTGACCAAGACGCCGGTTCTGGTCTATCGGTGATAATTATGCCGATGGCGGCGGATCGAGTTTGAAGCCAATCCGCATCAGCCGTTCGTCCTCGGCCCGGTCTTCGTCCGTCTGGCTATTGTGGTAGACGTCATACAGCGCTTCCAGATCGGCGAGGTCGCTGGCGAGATCGGGGTCCGTCTCGCTGGCGGCCATCCATTTTTGCAGGAGAAACGGGCGGTCGACCAGCCGAAACATTTCGGCGCGGGTGCGGCGATGCAAAGCGGCGACTGCCTCGCGCATGGCCGTCTCGTCTTTATCGTCGTAAAGGGCATAATAGCTGTTATCGTCAAAGAAAGAGCTGCCGCGGGTGCCGAGCTCTTGGACGACGCTCCAGACTTGCTTCCGGTCGCTGTCGAGAAAGATATTGAGAACATCCACCGGATCGGTCCGCAGCAGGATCAGGATGACAAAGACATCCTGCATTACACCTTCAAGATAGGCATCCCGCAGACGGGTATTTTCCATCGCGGGCACAACACCGAGCGGCGTGCAATCGGAGTCTTTCAGCACGTTGAGGATGATGCGGCCAAACAGCTGCCGCAAGGCATGCATTTCCGGCTCCGGCAGAGCCGAAAGCCCGAGGCGTATCATCTGATATGGAAAAGGTGTGGTGAAGCGGTCGTTGAAAAAGCACAGTTCCAGCCCGCGCGGCAACCAGTGCCAGAACGTATCCGGGCCACCCGAACAGTTCGGATGCTCGAAATAGATCATATCGAAGATTGCAGCATTGGCCTTGCGGACATCGCGCGACTGCAAAATCGTCCGTTCGTGCTCCAGCTCAAAACACTGACGACAGAAGGGCGCGACGACCGTGTAATGTGCAAATGCCTCATAGACGGCGTCAAGGCACGCTTCGGCTGAAGGCGGTGCATGATCGAACGGATAAAAGAGCGGTTTGGCTTTGGCGGGCGCGGATTTCGATTTGGACATGGGAGCGATGTATTGCACCGGTCAGGGCCGGCAAGGGTGGGGTTGCATTGTCCTGGCGGGCGCTTACATACTTGCCCGGCCCTTCGCTTCGGCTCAGGGCGTTCGTTGCTGCAATCGATCCACTGGATCGATTGCTCGGGCTTTGCCCGACCGCAACTCACCCCATAAGATTACCATAGCGCACCGAATAAATCCGATCACGACCAAGCAGATGCGCCACCAGCGTTTCACGCGCAAAAATGCCCTGCATGGCCTTGTGGTTCAGATCCAGCCCACCGGCCAGAACGCCGAAAGCCGGCATCAGCAAGCGATGGCCATCGGTGGCGAAACACGGACGGCGCACGTATTTTTCGCGGCGGCGAACGGTGGCGGACGGATGCAGGTGGCCGGCCACCTCGCCTTTGCCCGAGATGAGACTCGGTTCGTGGCGGAATACGAGGCCACCATAAACGAGCTCGTCGGTGCTGATGCCGGGCAGATCTGTGGTGCCGTCGGGATCGTGGTTGCCGTTGATCCAGATCCAGTCGCGACCGCGCGCCATGTCCGATATCATCACGCGCAGGTCGGCGGGCAGGAATTCGGAGCCGCGACGATCGTGAAAATTGTCGCCGAGCGAGACCACCATTTTGGGATCATACCGGGCGATGACGGCGGCGAGAATGTTGAGCGTGGCAATCGTGTCATAGGGCGGCAACATCATGCCGCGGCGCGCGAAGGCGGCGCCTTTTTCCAGATGCAGGTCCGAGACGACGAGGGTTTGTGTTTCCGGCAGGTAGAGACCGCCCAGCGGATCACACACGGCTGCTACGCCGTGGACAAGAATGTCCTCGGTGGCGGGGGCAGTGGTGATCGTTGTGCGGGCAGCAAGGCCCAGTCGGTGCATCAAGGTCGGTTCGTCTTTCTCACATCTCTCAGGGAGGGAAGCCCCTCATCCGGCTGCCGCCACCTTCTCCCCGCAAGCGGGGAGAAGGAATATGCCACACCGCCTTGCCTCAATCATCGAGGAAGAACGGGGCATGTCCCCTCTCCCCGTCCAGACGGGGAGAGGGTTAGGGTGAGGGGCAATTCCCACCCGCATCCCTACAATCCAGCCTCCGCAATCAACTCATCGGCCGCTTCCTGCAACACCGCATCCTGCGCTTCGCCGGGCACGCTCTCCTTGCCGATTTCCAGCATGATCGGCACCGCCAAGGGCGACACACGATCGAGGTCACGGTGGGTGATGTGGCCTTTGATTCGACCAAGCATATCCCCCAGTCGGCCGATATCCAAAAGACCCGTTGCCGCATCACGCCTTGTTGCTTCCAGAAGCACATGGTCGGGTTCGTGAGAACGTAGCACGTCATAGATCAGATCGGTCGAGACGGTCACCTGCCTTCCGGTCTTTTCCTTGCCGGGATGGCGGCGCTCGATCAGGCCGGAAATGACGGCGCAATTGCGGAATGTGCGCTTCAGCATGTAGCTCTCGTCCAGCCATGCTTCGAGATCATCGCCCAGCATGTCCTCGTCGAACAGGTCCGACAGGCTCAGACTTCCATCAGCGATCATCGCACCCAGATCGTTCAGCCCCCAGATGGCCAGCGAATAATCGGTGGCGACGAAACCGAGAGGACGAGCACCGGCGCGTTCCAGACGGCGGGTGAGCAGCATGCCGAGCGTCTGGTGTGCGAGGCGCCCCTCGAAACAATAGGCGATCAGAAAGAAGCGTTTTCCGCGCGGAAAGGTTTCGATCAGGAGTTCGTCCTGTTTCGGCAACATGGAACGTTCGAGCTGGATGGATAACCAGTCGCGGACCTGATCCGGCAAGGCCAAACGGCGATCGGGATCGGCCAGCATGGCGCGCACCTGATCGGCCAGATAGGTGGTCAGCGGGAATTTGCCGCCAGCATAGGCGGGAATTTTCGGATCCAGCGAAAAGGCGTTGGAGACGAGGCATTCGTTTTCGCGGATGCCTTCGAACCGCAGCACTTTTCCGGCAAACAGAAAGGTGTCACCCTGCACCAGCTGTTCCAGAAAATACTCTTCCACCTTGCCGAGCGACATGCCGCCTCTGCCGAGCGTGCCCTTGGCATTGCGCTTGACGAGCCGAACGTTGAGTTCGGCGGCCTCGACGATCGTACCCAAATTCATGCGGTATTGCTGGGCGATCTGCAGATTGGAGACCCGCCAGCGGCCATCCTCCATTTTCCGAATTTTTGCATAGCGCTCATAGGTGCGCAGCGCATATCCGCCGGTGGCGACAAATTCGACGATGCGTTCGAACATTTCCCATGTCAGGCCGGCGTAAGGCGAGGCCGAGGTGATCTCGTCATATAATTCGACCGGATCGAAGGGTTCGGCGCAGGCCATGCCGAGCACATGCTGGGCCAGCACATCGAGCGCGCCCTCGCCCACCGGCGGCGTATCCTGCGCGCCGATATAATTGGCATCGAGGGCTGCCTGACATTCCATCACTTCGAACCGGTTGGCTGGCACGAGGATGGCTTTGGACGGCTCGTCCATGCGGTGATTGGCGCGGCCGATGCGCTGGGCGAGCCGCGACGCGCCCTTGGGTGCGCCGACATGGACGACGAGATCGATATCGCCCCAGTCGATGCCCATGTCGAGCGTCGAGGTGGCGACGACGGCGCGGAGCCTGTTGTCCGCCATCGCGGCTTCCACCTTGCGACGCTGGCCGGCATCGAGCGAACCGTGATGCAAGGCGATGGGCAGATTGTCCTCATTGATGGTCCAGAGTGTCTGGAACAGCAGTTCGGCCTGAAAACGGGTGTTGACGAAGATCAGCGTGGTCTTGTGGCGTTTGATCTCCTCATAGACCTCCGGGATGGCATAGGTGGAGACGTGTCCGGACCAGGGTATGCGGCTGTCGGTGCCTAAAATGGTGATGTCGGGGGCGGCACCGCCCGTCACGTGCACAAGGCCGGCGGGCGGTGATGGGGTTTCACCTTGCGGAACAAGCCAGCGCTGCAGGCCCATTGGATCGGCGACCGTGGCGGAAAGTCCGATCGTTTGCATTTTTGGTGCATGTTTGCGCAGGCGGGCGAGGCCGAGCGAAAGAAGATGGCCACGTTTCGAGGTCACGAGCGAATGCAGTTCGTCGAGGACCACGTATTTCAGGTCCTTGAAGAACCGCTCCGCTTCCTTGTTGGCCAGCAGCAGCGCCACCTGTTCCGGTGTGGTCAGCAGGATATCCGGCGGATTGAGTTTTTGGCGCTGACGTTTGGCCTGCGGCGTGTCGCCGGTGCGGTTTTCGACCGTCACCGCCAGTCCCATCTCGGTGACCGGCTTCATCAGATTGCGTTCGATATCGACCGTCAGCGCTTTCAGCGGCGAAATGTAGAGCGTGTGGATGCCGGTGAAGGCCGAGCCGGGCGGGATTTTTCCACGCGCTACGAGATCGGTGAGCGACGGCAGGAAACCGGCCAGCGTCTTGCCCGCACCCGTCGGCGCGATCAGCAGCATGTTTTCGCCGGCTTGCGCGCGGGCCAGAAGCTCCAGCTGATGAGCGCGCGGCTGCCAGCCCTTTTCCGAAAACCATTTTACGAATGGCCGGGGCAGCGTGACGGCCTGATTGCCGGAAAATTTTGGTTCGATGCGATCCACGCCATGAAAGATAAGCTTTCACTTGCGGAAATGAAGAGCAGTTACCTGACGATGTAACGATCCGTACGGTGATTGATCGCAAGCGTGAGGTTCAGTGCCAGTGCCGCCAGAACCGAGCAGGCGATGACAAACGGGCTCGCAACGAAGAAGGACAAAAACAGCACGACGCAATCCAGGCCGAGCTGCACGAAGCCCGCACGCCAGCCGAAACGATCCTGCAGATAGAGCGCCAGAATGCCAAAACCGCCGAGCGAAGCGCGGTGACGGAAGAGGACAAGCATGCCGCAGCCAATCAGCAGACCACCGAACAGGGCAGCGGTGATCGGTTCGATGGTGGAAAAACCGATCAGTTTTGGCAGTAGGCCCGACAGGAGCGAGGTGAGCGCCACGGCGGAAAAGGTCTTGATCGTGAAGACGAGGCCGAGGCGTTTGTAGGCCAGCCAATAGAACGGCAGGTTCAGGAGAAAGAAGGCAGTGCCGAAACTGACATCGACCGAATAACGCAGAAGAAAACCAAGACCGGCGGTGCCCCCGATCATCAGATGCGCGGCCGACAGCATGGTGACGCCAAGCGCCGCCAGCATGGAGCCGGCAACAACGCCCTGCACATCCTCGATGATCGAGTGTTTTTCCGAGGTCGAGGCCCAGAAGCCGATCGGGCTCTTTTTATCCGTCGCATCGGCCATGGTCAGCGCACCGCGATATATCGGTCGGACCGGTGGTTGATGGTGAGCAGCAGGTTCAGCACCACGGCGCTGAGCAGCGACCACAGCACCGTCATCGGGCTGACCACGAAAAAGGCGGCGGCCATGACGCAGAGGTCGAAGGCCAGTTGCACAAGGCCGGCGGGGATCTTGAAACGATCCTGAATATAGATGGCCAAAATGCCGATGCCGCCGAGCGAGGCGCGATGCCGATAAAGGCCAAGCAGGCCGAAACCGATGAGGATGCCGCCGAGAAGCGCTGCCCAGAACGGATCGAGATGCTGGATGACGATGAATTTGCGCTCAAGCTCCGTGATGAAGGAAACCATCAGGATGGCGATAAAGGTCTTGAAGGAGAAGCCGATGCCGAGGCGTTTGAACGACAGGTAATAGAAAGGAAGATTGACGACGAAAAACAGCACGCCGAAGGGGATGTCGAAGGCGTAATGCAGCAGAAACGCAACGCCGGCGGTGCCGCTGGTCAGAAACCCGGCCTGGCTGAGAAAATACAGACCGAGTGCGGCGACCATGGCGCTGATAAAGATACCCTGCGCATCTTCCAGCTTGGTATGGCGTGCCGGATCGAGGCTGTAAAAGCCCAGCCGGCGTTTTTGCACGCTCTGTTCTTCGGCCAATTCATTCCCCTTTTTTCGATGATTGTGCATCGCGATAGCGCCTTCATCAAGCGTCATCAACAGGGCGTGATCGTTCATAAGCAAAACGCAAGAAAGCGCCGTTCAAGCGGCTTTTCGCGACAGAAACAGAATGCCATGGATGGCATAGCCGCCATCCATGCGAATGACTGTTTTTTCGCTTTCGATCAGTTCGAAGCCATAGGTCTGCAAAAGGCCGAGAATGTAATCCTGCGCATGCGCATAACGCATCGATTCCCGCAGAACGAAACCGTTGCCCTCGCCGGCATCCTCGACCGAAAAGGCGAACAGACCATCGGCGGTCAGAAGTTCGGTCACCAGCGGAAACACCGTTTCCAGCGAACCGAGATACATCAGCACATCGGCAGCGGAGACGAGGTCAGCGCGATGGTGTGCCTGCCCCTCGAACAGGCCGGATTCGTCTGCGGGCAGCGTCAGGTCGGACTGGCCGAGATGGTCATAAAGCTCCTTTCGTTCGGCGCGCGCCAGCATGTTGGCGGAAATGTCGAAACCTTCGAGACGGGTCGCTACGTCACGGATTTCCGCGCCAAAAAGGCCGGTGCCGCAGCCGAGATCGACCACACTGGCAAAAGGTGCATGCGGCCTGACCAGCGCCGCAAGTTTGCCGGGAACCGAATATTCGAGCTTTTCGACCAATGCCGTGTCGAAACGGTCGGCGTAATCGTCGAACAGGCTTTCGACATAACGGCTCGGCGGTTGTTCCGGCACCTCTTCGGCGCCCAGAAGCGCCAGTTTCAGCGCAGCGGCAAACACGTCGTCCGGGTCGAGCGCCAGCGTTTCTCGATAGGCGGAAACAGCCGGTTCGGTCAGCCCGGCCTTTTCGCGATATTCGCCGAGCCGGAACCAGCCGGCCGCCCATGTCGGGGTGATTTCCAGCGCCTGTTCCATCAGTTCGGCGGCGGCTGAAAATTCATCGCTCTCACTGAGCATGCGGGCATAATCGGCACGGCGGTCGGCGATGACATCGCCGGAAGAGAACTGGCTCGCACTCATGGGCGGCATGACTTTCATTGGAGTTGCGCCATCTCGCGCAAGTCATAAAAAAACTCAAGTTCTATCTGAGGAGGAGCCATACAGTTTACAGCGTCCTTGGTGCGCCATGTCTGGCGCACCAAGGACGCTGTAACATTTTAGAGTGGCGCATCGTACTTTCCAAAAACCGTTCCGGTTTTCGGGTCGATGCGCTAGACATGCTTGCGGTGCGACAACGCGGACATTATGTCTTTCGCACCCCCGCAGATGAACAAGCCAGATGAACAAGGATGACCGCTTCCGTGAACAGTTTCCTCGGTGACTCCCCCGGCCGTACCGCCATCAAGCTCGTCGTCGTCTGCCTGATCGTCGGTGTCGTTCTGGCTTGGCTCGGTTATACGCCCGACAACATCATCGGCAGCATCCGCTATCATTTCCTCGATATCTGGTACAACGGTTTTGAGGCGCTCGGCACGGTCGGCAACTATCTGCTGCTCGGCGCGATCGTGGTCATCCCGATCTTTGTCGTGCTGCGGCTGATGAGTTTCCGGCGCTGACATGACGCAATTTCTGACACCTTCGCGGCGGGGCTTTCTCGTTCTTTCCGGCATGGGCCTTGCCTTGGCAAGCTGTTCTACCGTCAGCGTGCTGGCGCCGACGCCGGGGGCCACCGACCAGACGGCGGCGGCGCTGCCGCTGGTCAACGAGCTGCGCAAAAAGAATGGCCTGTCCTCGCTTTCCAGCGTCAACGCTTCGCGCAAGGCGGCGGCCGTTCAGGCCGTGCGCATGGCCAAGGCCGACGAAATGCAGCACCTGATCGGGCTCGGCGACAGTTTTTACAACCGCATGAAGGCCAGCGACGTGACTCTGCCGGCGGCGGAAAACATCGCCAGCGGCCAGAACGAAGTCGAACGCGCCGTTCAGGCCTGGATCGACAGCCCAAAGCACCTCAAGAACATGCTGGGTTCCTATAGCGGCCTCGGTGTTGCCGTGGCCTATGCCAAGGACGGACGGCCTTACTGGTCGATGATCCTTTCAAGCTGAAGACGTAAAGACCGCGCGGGAGCGCTGAAACGATGGGGCAGCAGGCGGTCGGACATTCCACGGACGGATCAGCCGTGCGGCCCTTCGACGTCACCCACAAAAGCGTGCTGTCCATCGCCGTGCCGATGACGCTCGGCTTTCTCACCACACCTCTTCTGGGCCTGACCGCCACCGGCGTGGTTGGGCGTTTGGGTGATCCCGCAGCCCTTGCCGGACTTGCCATTGGTGCCATCCTGTTCGACCTCATTTTTGGCAGCCTCAGCTTTTTTCGCACCTCCACGACCGGATTGACGGCGCAGGCATTTGGCCGTGGCGACTCTCGGGAAGAACAGGCGGTGTTCTGGCGCGCCTTCATCAGCGCCATCGGGCTTGGCCTGCTGATGCTGATGGCGACGCCGCTGATCCTCGCCTACGCACCCGGATTGATGACCGATGATGTGAGCGTCGCCGATGTCACCCGCCACTATTTCGGCATCCGTGTGCTCAGCAGCCCGATGACCTTCATCAATTTTGCCATTCTGGGCTATGTGCTGGGGCGCGGTCAGGGCACGACGGGGCTGTTTCTGCAGGTCGTCATCAATGGCAGCAATATCATCCTGTCGATCTATCTCGGCCTTCATCTCGGCTGGGGCGTCGATGGCGTTGCATGGGGAACGGCCTGTGCGGAAACGATCGGTGCGATCACCGGCCTCGTCATCATTTTCCGGCAGTTTACCAGAATGCCGGGCAGCCGGCCGAACCGGGCTGACATTCTTGACCGCGACCGGCTGAAGGCGCTTTTCCAGCTCAATGCCGACATTCTCATCCGTTCGCTGGTGCTCAATTGCGCCTATGCGATCATGACCCGCGTCGGCTCCAGCTTTGGCGCCGTGACGCTGGCCGCCAATGCCGTGCTGATGAACGTGTTCATGCTCTGCTCGTTTTTTCTCGACGGGCTGGCGGGTGCTGCCGAACAACTGGCGGGACGATCCGTCGGCGCGCGTTACCGGCCGGCCTTCGACCGGGCGCTAAAACTGACGGCCCTGTGGTCGTTTGCGATGGCGGGTCTGCTGGCGCTGTTCTTCATGATGTTTGGATCCAGCATGATCGATCTGCTGACCACATCGCCGGAAGTCCGGACTGAAGCCATGAGCCATCTCGGCTGGGCGGCACTGACGGGCCTGACCGGCGCGCTCGCCTTCCAGCTCGACGGCGTGTTTATTGGTGCAACATGGTCGCGAGCGATGCGCAACATGATGCTGGCATCGCTCGCGGGTTTCTGTCTGGCCGTCGCCGTTCTGGTGCCGGCCTTCGGCAATCATGGCCTGTGGATCGCGCTCAACCTTTTCCTCGGTCTGCGCGGCCTGTTTCTTCTCGCCATGCTGCCATCAAAGGCGCGTCAGAGTTTTGCTGCCGCCCAGTGATCGACGCGGCTGTCGCGCAGGTCGCGTACCGAATTGACCTGCTCGCGATCCAGCAGTTTTGACAGGCCGGAAACGACACGGCCGGCAAGCGCCGGACCTTCATAAACCATGCAGGAATAAAGCTGCACGAGATCGGCCCCTGCCCTGATCTTTTCCAGCGCTGTATCGGCCGACGACACACCACCGACACCGATGATGGCCAAGTCCTTGCCGACCTTCTGGCGCATCTTTGCCAGAACCGCCGTGGAACGCGCAAACAGCGGCTTGCCGGACAGGCCACCCGCCTCGCCGGCCTGTGCCTGATCGATCAGATCATCGCGCGACAGCGTAGTGTTGGAGACGATCAGGCCATCCAGCTGATGCGCCAGCACTTCGGCGGCGATATCGTCCATGCCCTCTTCGGTGAGGTCCGGGGCGATCTTCAAGAAGACCGGAACCTTGCGGCCGGATTTTTGCGCTTCCTCGTCACGGGCGGCGATGACGGCCGACAGCAGCGCGGCGAGGCTTTCACGCGCCTGCAGATCACGCAGGCCGGGCGTGTTGGGCGAGGAAATGTTGGCGGTGAAATAAGAAGCGACCGCGTTGAAGCGGCGGATGCCGGTCACGTAATCGGCGATCCGATCCGTGGCATCCTTGTTGGCGCCGATATTGACGCCGATAATGCCGCTGCGGCGGATCTTTGAGAGGCGCTGAAAGGCCGGTTCATGGCCCTCGTTGTTGAAACCGAACCGGTTGATGACGGCTTCGTCCTCGACCAGACGGAACAGGCGCGGTTTCGGGTTGCCCGCCTGTGCCTTGGGCGTCAGCGTGCCGACCTCGACATGGCCGAAGCCGAGTTTCAGCAGCGCTTCCGGCACTTCGGCATTCTTGTCGTAACCGGCGGCGAGACCGACCGGATTGGGGAATTCGAGACCGGCAAGGCTGACGCGCAGGCGCGGATCTGCCTTGGCCGCGCAGGATGGAACGAGGCCTGTCTTCAGCGCCGTGATCGACATGCCGTGCGCCGCTTCCGGATCGAGGAGGAAAAGACCGCGGCGGGTCGCGCTTTTCAAAAAGCCCATCATGACATCAAATCTCCGGAAACAGGTGGCGGCCATCGGCGCCGATGGTCAAAGGTTTTTCCCACAGGACGGCTTTCAGCGGCAGGGGAGCATAAAGATGCGGGAAAAGAGCACCGCCGCGCGACGGTTCCCAGACAAGCTTTTCACCCAGCTGATCGGCATCAACGGCCAGCAGAAGAAGGCTGGTCTGGCCGGCAAAATGCTTGTCCGCGGTTTCCTGCGCCTGAGCTGCGGTGGAGAAATGAATATAGCCATCGGCAAGATCGATCGGCGCGCCATCAAAAACGCCTTTTCCCTTGGCATCAAGCCACAGGTCTTCCGTCACGATCTTGTAGATTACGTCGCTCATCATACGTTCCCGGCCATGATTGTTTGCCGAGGCTTTGCCGCAATGGCGGCGGTTTGTCTATGGCGAAGGTCAATCCATCGGCAAACTGAGTTAGAAAAACAGGAGACAGACATGTTTCGACACACCACGACATGGGCCGCGTTTGGCATGGCTGCGACGTTTGTTCTTCCCGCTGCCTGGCCTGCCCTCGCGCAAGATGGCAACCAGAACCGCTTCCGGCTGGAAAAGACCGAAAGCGGTTTTGTGCGGCTGGACACGGAAACCGGCGCACTGACGCTGTGCCGCGACGAAGGCGGCGCACTCACCTGCCGCATGGCCGCCGATGAGCGCGCGGCCTATGAAAAGGAACTCGACCTTCTGGAAAAACGCGTGACCGCGCTGGAAAAGCAGCCGGGAACGACCACCGCCAAACCGGGCGTGCCTTCGGAAGACGAGATAGAGACCTCGCTGTCGATCATGGAGCGTTTCATGCGGCGGTTTTTCGGCCTCGTACAGGAGTTCCAGGAGGAGGAACGGCAGCAGACGACGCCGAACCGCACCTGACCTGTGTCACGTCTGAGACGGATCGGAACTGACAGTTGTGAAGTCTGGCGGCACAAGCCCTTGTGCTGAACGGTTCTCAGTATTAGAAATATGGCGAGGAGATTAGGCAGACTATGCTGTTGGGAGGCGGCGTGGGCATGCAGGCACTCACCCAGACACTGACAATGATCATTGCGGATGATCACCCCCTGTTTCGCGGCGCGCTGCGGCAGGCGGTGAACGATATCGGCGACACGCAGACCATTATCGAGGCCGGCGATTTCGAGACGGCCCGCAAGGCGGCAGGCGAGCAGGTGGATATCGACCTGATGCTGCTCGACCTCAACATGCCCGGCGTTTCCGGTTTCTCCGGGCTGACGGCGCTGCGCTCTGAATTCCCCGGTCTGCCGGTCATCGTGGTTTCCGCGAGTGACGACAGCGCCACGATCAGCCGGGCGCTGGAACTTGGCGCTTCCGGTTTCATTTCCAAATCCGCCGGGCTCACCGATATCCGCATGGCCGTCGAAACCGTGCTTGATGGCGGCATCTGGAGCGGGGCAGCGGGCGCGGCGCAGAAGACCTCTTCGGACCCGGCCATGACAGAGCTGATGGAGCGGATGAAAACGCTGACCCCGCAGCAGAGCAAGGTTCTCACTATGCTCGGCAAGGGACTGCTGAACAAACAGATCGCCTATGCGCTCGGTGTGTCCGAAGCGACGATCAAGGCGCATGTTTCCGCCATCCTGCTGAAACTCAATGTCGACAGTCGCACGCAGGCGGTCATCAAGCTCGGACAGGTCAATCTCGCCATGGTCGCTTGATCCACGACGATAACACGCGCCGAAGACAGGATTTTATTCCTTTCAGCCTTTACTCCGCCCCGGGTTTTGGCTAGGTTCGGAAGCGTCTGGCTGTGCTTGCGTGTTCCAGGCACTCGATGCCTTCCCGGTTCTCCGGAAAGGCGGAACCGAAGACAAGCCGTATCGCGCTGCCATTGCCGTCAGGCACATATCGCGCGGACCTGGCACGGCAGGATTTGAAAACGATGTTGTCACACGAGACGATCTGGAGCGCGCTCGACGCCTTGGCCGAACGCCACCAATTGACGCCTTCGGGCCTTGCCCGGCGGGCAGGTCTCGACCCGACATCCTTCAACAAATCCAAACGGCAGGGGCCGGATGGCCGCATGCGTTGGCCTTCGACGGAATCGATATCCAAGGTTCTGGAGGCGACCGGTTCCAGCATCGACCAGTTTCTGGCCTTTCTCGGGCCTGAGCCGGTTCATGCGCCGCAACCGGCAGCGCTGCCGGAAGTGACCTATCCACCCCGTTCGAGTGGCATTCCGCTTCTGGGGTTTGCGCAGGCCGGTGCAGGCGGCTTTTTCGATGACGGTGGTTTTCCCGCCGGCCAGGGCTGGGACGTGGTGGATTTTCCGGCCGCCCCGACAAGCGGCGCGGTGTATGCGCTGGAGGTGCAGGGCGATTCCATGCTGCCGCTTTACCGCGACGGCGACCGGCTGATCGTGGAGCCCGGCGCGCAGGTGCGGCGCGGCGACCGTGTTGTGGTGAAAACCCGCGAGGGCGAGGTGATGGCAAAGGTTCTGCTGCGCCAGAGCGCTAAATCCATCGAACTCAATTCGCTCAACCCGGCGCATCCCAACCGCACGTTCGAGATGAGCGAGATCGAATGGATCGCCCGCATCATCTGGGCCAGCCAGTAAGGCCGCCCCTACCCTCTCAATAAAGACCGTTCGGGAAATAACGCTGATAAATTTCCTGCAGGCGGCCATTGCGCGAGAGCGCCGCCACGGCGCTGTCGAAGGCGGCCGGCAAGGTCACGTCATTATGGCGGAACATGGCCGACAGGCCTTCGCCGAGATAACGCTGCGACATGTAAGGTCCGTCGAACAGCGTGCAACATCCGCCGGACGCCTCGCTCGCCACCCAGAACGGCAGCCGCAGGCCATCGGCAAACACGGCATCCACATTGCCCTGTTTCAACGCCTCAAGCATGGCATCCGGGGTTTCGAACGGTCGCACCTGCACTTTCGGGAAAAAGCCTTTCAGCATCGCTTCATGTACCGTGCCGGCCACGACTCCGACCGGACGCCCGGAAAGCGCAACCGACGCGTGCCCCGTCAGCCCGATCTTGCTTCCCGCCGCAAAACGCGCCGGCAGCAGCAGATAAGGCCGCGAGAAGGAAAATTTCTCCCGCAGGCCCGGCGTCACCGCAACGCCTGCCAGCACCACTTCGGCACCGGATTTTTCCAGCGTGGACTCCAGATCGGCATACGGCACTGCCTGGATCTGGCATTTTGCCTCGGCCTTCAGCTCTGCGCATATTTCTCGAATAAAATCAATATTAAAGCCGGCAAGACGGCCGGTCTGATCGAGAAAACTGAAGGGTGGAAAATCCACCGTAGTAAGGACGCGGATGCGCGGCACATTGGAAAGGTCCGGCCGCGGCAAACGCTCGCGCGCATCGAACATGACCGGCAGATCCTTGCCACCGGGCGGCAGCGAAACGGGCTGCTGGGCGGCGGCTGGCATGCCGCCCGCCAGCATGACGGACAACGTCGTCACCAGACCCATCATGCGCCCCCATTTTTTGGGGGATGTAACCAGTGCGTGCATCTGTATGATCCAAAACAAGACATGCCGGGGCGTATTCCTGTGGGGGGTTTAGCAGAAGCATGCGTGTCGGGGAATATTTTCATAGTGTCCCGGTGGGCGCGAAAAGAACCACTGGCGAAGAGGCCGCGCCTCCACCACCACGGCCTGATCCCAGAAGCGACGAAACCGCCGCATTGACCAGCCTCGGTTTCGGCAAACCGCTGATAAGGCGTTTTGCGGAGAGGGCTCAAACCAATGGCACAAGCATCGAAGCCGAACTGCTGGCCGATGGTTCGATCCATGAAGCCGCCTATTTTGCGGCCATGGCACGTTTTCTTCGCCTGCCTTTCATCGACAAGATCCACACCGCCGATATCGTCGATAGCGATCTGCTCGACGTGCAATTGCTGCGCCCCAACCAGATCCGGCTGCAGCATCCGAAAAAGGTGCCGCAGGTGGCCATCATTCCCGAAGCCGCGCGGCTTGCCGAGCTTGCTGCCTTGCTGGAAAGACTGCCGGCCTTGCGCCAGGGCTTGGTGATTACCACGCCATCGCAAATCCGCACGGCAGTCTGGCAGGCCGGCGCTGCGCGGCGGGTAAAAGCAGCGATCACCAGCCTGTTCGAGACACGTACGCATGCCTCTGCCCGCATCGTTCTGTCGGGCGTTCAGGGATTTGCCGCGGGCGGTCTTGTCGTTTTTGTGGTGATGGCGCTGCTTCTGGCTCCGCAGATCACATTTTTCGCACTCCACCTCATCTTGTCGCTGCTCTATCTTTGCTCTCTGGCGATACGAATTGCGGCGCTCGCCTATTCCAAACGGCATTCAATCCCGACATCCACTTCGGAATGGCCGGAGCACATGCCATCCGAGGCAGGGCTGCCGGTCTACACGGTGATGGTGGCACTTTACTAGGAAGCGACAGTTACCGAACAACTCGTCCGCAGCCTCGAGCGGCTGGACTGGCCGCCCTCACGGCTCGATATCAAGCTGGTTTGCGAGGGTGATGATCTTGATACGATCGCAGCCTTGCGGGCACTGCCGCTCAAGCCGCATTTCGAAATCATATCCGTTCCGCCCTGTCAGCCGCGCACCAAGCCGAAGGCGCTAACCTACGCGCTGTGTGCGGCCCGCGGCAGCTATCTCGCCATATACGACGCCGAGGACCGGCCGCATCCGCAGCAATTGCGTGAAGCCCATGCACGGTTCAGCACGAGCGGTGACGAGATTGCCTGCCTGCAAGCACCGCTTGTCATCACCAACGCCGAGAAATCCTTTCTCAGTGCCCTGTTCGCGGTCGAATATTCGGGCCTGTTCCGTGCACTGCTGCCGATGCTGGCAGCCCACCGCCTGCCGCTGCCGCTTGGCGGCACCTCCAACCATTTTCGCACATCCGCGTTGATCGAGGTCGGCGGCTGGGATCCGTTCAATGTCACGGAAGATGCCGATCTTGGCGTGCGTCTCTACCGACACGGATACCGGGCGGCGACCTTGCGTCGACAAACGCTTGAAGACGCGCCGACAGCGTTTCACGAATGGCTTGGCCAACGAAGCCGCTGGTACAAGGGCTGGGTGCAGACATGGCTTGTGGCGACACGTCACCCCCGAGCCCATTTGGCCGAGATGGGCTGGTTCGGCGCCCTCGCCTTTCACCTGATGATCGGTGGCATGCTGGTTTCAGCGCTTCTGCATCCGCTGATCCTGCTTTTGCTGGTGACAGGCGCCTGTATGTTTTACCAATATCCCGACGCGGCACCGGGGCTTTTTGACCATCCGCTCATTTTCATCGACCTTCTCAATATTCTGGGTAGCTACGTGCTTCTGGTCCGCCTCGGTTTTCGAGCAATGACAGCGCACGAAAGAAAGCGTGTCGGATGGCGCTGGATCGCAGTGCCGCTCTATTGGATGATGACATCGCTCGCCGCCTGGAAAGCACTCAACGAATTGAGGACAAAACCTTTTTTCTGGAACAAAACGCCGCATCGTCCCGTTGATGCGACCATCGGGACGAAGAAATAGAAACCCGCATGATCCTTGGTCTGCGTATCTGCGCAGGACGATCGGCAACCGGCTTTCTGTTTACAACCCCTGCATCACCGCTCGGGACGGGCGGGTTAAAATGGAGAGAAAAAGTTCATGTCGGTACTTATTGGTATTCTGATCACCTTCCTCGTCATCTTTCTGGTGCTTTATCTGGTTCAGCGCCTTCCGATCGACGGCCGCGCGAAACAGATCGTGCAGATCATCGTGATCATCATCGGTATCATCTCGCTGCTGCGCTATCTGGCGGTTTTCTGAGCCACCAATCGGCCAGGATCCCCGGCCCGCCGAATGAAGGCGGGCACTTTCGGGCAACAAAAAAAGCACCCCATGACAAACGAGGCCGGTGCATCATAACAAATGCACCGGCCTCGCAATATATAAAGCCGGGGCGAAACCGCACCGACCTTTCATTATTTCTTTCCATCCAGTCGGTACCTCTCGGTCAGAAGTCTTAAAGCGATGAAGAGGCTTTGGGTTTCCTTGTGTCGAGGTTAACTGCACCCGCACCAAGGCTCGATCGATCGAGAAGTGCAATGGGGATCGCGTCTTCGCCTGTAAGTATTTCCACTCGTCAGCCAAAAGAGTATCTTGCGCCTGCGGGTTTAGCTCCACTGCGCAATGCTCGCTGAATAGGCAATTCAAAACGATAATGAACGAACGCACTTATTATCAATATAAGAAGGACAGCAACGGCCCCATGCGATGGCCTCTCAATATCGACGGGAAGCTGCCAAGCATAGGTGAGTTGATACCGGATAAAGGTAATTATCGGCCAATGACATAGATAAACGGCGTAGGAAAGCGCACCGGATGCCCCAAAGAAAGCGGCAAGCCGTTTGTTACTTATAGGCGCTGATTTTTCCCACAACGCGGTAAAGAGGATCGCCGCAAAAAACATTGGTATGTAAGCGAAATCGGGAAACCATGCCCATATCATCCCGAGAAATGAAACGATAGATGCGCTTGCAGCAATTGCTGCGACAAGTGCAATCCGAATCGGCGATCGATCAACCTGGCGTTCGAACGCGCGATAGGAATGGTAGATGAGCACACCAAGAAAGATGCCGCCGAATCCACGCAGCATTCCGGCATTCACATATATGAGAGACGATTGATCAATCCCTCCTAGATTCCCAAATGATGCATAACTTGCCGCATAGGCTCCGAATACGACAAAAAACACAAATATCAACACAGATTTGGATCGAGACAACGCATATATAATCAGCGCCAAAAACACATTGACAAAAAGCTCAACCGAAATCGACCAGCTTGGAGCGTTTAGAACTCCGCTCATTGGAATGCCGTAAGCTTGAAGCAGCAAAGCATTAATCGGAAAGCCGATCCAATTCTGCTCCAGAAGCTGGCCGCCGCTGGTCATGTAAAAGAAAATGCACATCGGCACGTAGACAGAAAGCGTGAGCAGATGAAGCGGATAAAGCCTGATCAAGCGATCACGCAGGAATCCCCAAAAATAGCCGTTAGACCGCGATTTTTTCTCGTATCCAAAACATAGAACAAAGCCTGAGAGGATGAAAAAGAAGTCTACGGCCAAATAGCCCTGCGCGGGCATAACCTGACCATGGATATGGAGCAAGACCACAACCATGGCCAGAATGAACCGCATGAAATCGAGCATATAGAACCGCATTTGCAACCCCTGGCTTTTTTTCTCTATGCCCCAGTCGATACTTTCTTTCCAGAAAAAAAACGACTACCAATCATATTTATGAAAAAATCTTATCCAAGTGCAGTTTTAATCTGTGTTTTAACAACCATTCTCGCTTGCAAGGCCTCCAATGCCCTTGAAGAGAAACAATTTACATCCATGGTGCTTCATCCCGCTCACGCGGTCGATATGCTCAACATCAACAATAAGACCGAAGTCGATTGCGCCTCGGTCGCGACCCAGAAACCTTTTGTGCTACTTGGTGTTGGGCAGAGCCTGATGGCGAACAGCAACGGCGACCCGGAATGGAGCAAGGTCAGCTACAAACGTGTTTACGAACAATGGGCCGGCAAATGTTATGAGGCCAATTCACCATTGTTTGGCGCGGGAGACGGAGCTAAATCCTTCATGCTGCCAATGGCAAATCTCATTGCCCGCGGAAAAAATCGAGCGGTGCTGATCAACATGGCAGCGGTTGGGGGAATGAGCTCAAAGTTTTTTACACCTGGCAACCCGGGCGCAGACTTGATCGTCTATCAGATAGAAAATTTGACAAAACTCGGGCTGAAGCCGGATGCGGTGTTGTTTCAGCAAGGACAAGCGGACGTCGCGCTCGGCACGCCGGCGGAAGAGTATTTCGCCAATTATTCGGCGATTTTCAGAAACCTTAAGGCTCACGGCGTCGCAGCGCCGAATTTTGTGGCGGTTGACACGATGGTGACCTGGGCCACCTATCCAAAAACGGCAGAAATCCAGAGGCGTATTGCCTTGATGCCCAATGCCATCCCGGGTCCGAACATAGATCTCATCACATACCGCAAGGACGGGACACATCTGGACAATGCGGGCGTTGAACTGCAGGCAGCCATGTGGTTTCAAGCTCTGGCGGCTTATTTTGGATGGTGAGGCGACGTCACCTGAACAGCTCAGTTGCTTATCCCAGAGCGAAGACAAGCATTACGGACGGATGAACACCGGGCATACATGACGTCATTGCACACAGGTCATATCCCACACCGCCGCTCATTCTCCGACGCCTGCTGTCGGCAGCCGAAATTGGGATTGCCATTGCACTCATGCGGAGAAGATTTGCGCCCCCCCTTTTTTGTGAAACATGACAGCAACACAGGTTGAGCTTTTTGTCCGGCGGCATCGTGTCTCACGATAATCGAGCTTCCACAAAGTGAACGGCCCGGATTATTGGTCAAAGCGACTGGTGCATAGCTTCCGACTATCCGGCGGACCAGCGCACAATCGAAACGGCGTTTTCAAAACTCAGTCGCTTGTGGGAAAACGCGCCACGCAATCTCGACACACCGCCTCATAGGCAAAATACGTAACGAACTAACGTTGCTGGACAGGCAACTGGAGCGGGTGAAGGGAATCGAACCCTCGTATTCAGCTTGGGAAGCTGCTGCTCTACCATTGAGCTACACCCGCCTGATGCCCGCAGACTTCCAACAGAAGCCGGCAACTGTCAAGCGGCATTGCCGCGACAATCAGGCGCGAAAATGTTTCGACAGTTTCAGGCCCTGCGCCTGATAGTTCGAGCCGAGGCCCGAGCCATAAAGCCCTTCCGGCGCTTCCAGCATATGTTCATAAACGAGGCGGCCGACGATCTGGGCATCTTCCAGAATGAACGGCACTTCGTGGCTGCGCACTTCCAGCACCGCACGGCTGCCCCGACCGCCCGCCGCCTCATGGCCGAAACCGGGATCGAAGAAACCGGCATAGTGCACGCGAAATTCGCCGACCAGCGGATCGAAAGGCGTCATTTCGGCAGCATAAAGCGGCGGCACATGCACGGCTTCACGCGACACAAGGATATAGAACTCATCCGGATCGAGGATCAGCTCGTTGCGGCCGCGGCTATAGATCGGTTCCCAGAAATCGAAAATGTCATGCTGGGCCTTCTTGTCGACATCGACCACGGCCGTGTGGTGTTTGCCGCGATAACCGATCAGGCCATCCTTGTCGCCGCGCAGATCGATCGACAGCGCGATACCGCCGCCGGAGACGTTGGGCTGCTGCGAGGCGACCAGCGTTTCGTCTTCGTGCAGCTTTGCCAGTTCCGGTTCACCCAGAAGCGCGTTGCCGATGCGAAAACGGATCTGCGACAGGCGCGAGCCCTGACGCACGACGATCGGGAAGGTGCGTGGCGAGATTTCGAGATACAGAGGACCGGAATAACCGGCCGGGATCTTGTCGAATTCCTGCGCATAATCGGTGATGACGCGGGTAAAAATGTCGAGACGGCCGGTCGAACTCTTTGGATTGGCCGAGGCGGACATCTCACCCGGCAGGTCGAGGCGCTCCATCAGCGGCACGATATAGACGCAACCGGTTTCCAGAACGGCACCCTCGGACAGATCGACGACATGCAGCTTCAGACGGTCGAGCTTGTCGGACACGAGACTGTTTGGGCCCGGCATGAAGGAGGCGCGGACACGAAAGGCCTTTGAGCCGAGACGCAGATCGAGGCTCGCCGGCTGGATCTGATCGTCATCAAGCGCACGCTCGCTGACCAGACGTTTTGTCTCGAACAGCGCCGCGATTGCGCGGTCAGCCAAAATTCCGGTCGTCCTGATCATCTTCAAAAGTCCTTGGTCTCGAATGGCGGACAAAACCAAATCATGACCATTGACGCAAGCGTACAGCGGGATTATGCCAGTTTTATCCCGTGGTGATTTGGCCGGTCGGCTTGCAGCCACGTTAAACAAGTGGCTAAAAAGACCGGGTTGAAAACCGGTCTGCTTTTGCGGCCGGTTTTTTTGTATCACGAAGGTGGTCAGTACATGAGCAAGATCCCGAACAAGAATTGGCGCCCTGCAACGACACTCGTGCATGGCGGAACGCTGCGCTCGCAATATGGCGAGATGTCTGAAGCGATCTACCTGACGCAGGGCTTTACCTATGAAAGCTCCGAGTCGGCAGAAGCACGTTTCAAGGGCGAGGCAGAGGGCTATATTTACGCCCGCTACGGCAGCCCCACCAATGACATGTTCGAGAAACGCATGTGCGCACTGGAAGGTGCCGAGGAAGCCCGCGCCACCGCCTCCGGCATGGCCGCCATCACGGCAGCGCTTCTGTGCCAGCTGAAGGCCGGCGACCATATCGTTGCCGCCCGCGCCTTGTTCGGTTCGTGCCGCTGGGTGGTCGAGACGCTGGCGCCGCGTTACGGCATCGAATGCACGCTGGTCGATGGCCGTCATCTCGAAAACTGGGAAAAGGCGATCAAGCCGAACACCAAGGTTTTCTTCCTCGAAAGCCCGACCAACCCGACACTTGAGGTCATCGACATTGCAGGCGTTGCAGCGCTTGCCAACCAGATCGGCGCCCGCGTCGTGGTCGACAACGTATTTGCCACGCCGCTTTTCCAGAAGCCGCTGGAACTCGGTGCGCATGTGGTCGTCTACTCCGCCACCAAGCATATCGACGGCCAGGGCCGCAGCCTTGCCGGCGTCATTCTTTCCGACAAGGAATGGGTGACCGAGCATCTGCAGGATTATTACCGCCATACCGGCCCGGCCATGTCGCCGTTCACAGCCTGGACGCTGATCAAGGGCCTCGAAACCCTGCCGATCCGTGTGAAGCAGCAGACCGAAAATGCCGGCCGCATCGCCGATTTCCTGGCGGACAGCGACAAGGTCGCCAAGGTCATCTATCCGGGCCGCAAGGATCATCCGCAGGCAGACATCATCGCCAAGCAGATGACCGGCGGCTCGACGCTGGTGGCGTTCGAACTGAAGGGCGGCAAGGAAGCGGCCTTCAAGCTGCAGAACGCCATGGAAGTGGTCACCATTTCCAACAATCTGGGCGACACGCGCTCGATCATCACCCACCCGGCGACGACCACGCACAAGAACCTCACCGACGAGGCACGGGCCGAACTCGGCATCTCGGCCGGCACCGTGCGCTTCTCCGCCGGCATCGAGGATCCGGAGGATCTGATCGAGGATTTTGCGCAGGCATTATCGAAAATTTCCGCGTAAATATCGCATTTGATGCAAAAAGGCTGCCGTTTACCATGGCAGTTATCCCTAATATACGGAATCCCGGTCGCAAAAGCCCTTTGCGGCCGGGATTTCTTGACGTGAGCCACACTCTATACGATACCGATAGTATCAGCGTGAGGTGTATCGGGCATGTATAGTGCGCGAACGAAAGATATCGAAGTCGAAGTCGAGCCCTATTATCTGGAGGAGCAGTCCGATCCGGATGAGAGCCGCTATGTCTGGGGATATCGGATCGTTATTTCCAACCATTCTTCCAAGCCTGTGCGGCTGGTTCAGCGCTATTGGCACATTACCGACGAAAACGGTCTTGTTGACGAAGTCGAGGGACTTGGCGTGGTCGGCGAACAGCCGCATCTGCAACCCGGCGACAGTTACGAATATTCCTCCGGCTGCCCGCTGGACACGCCTTCCGGCATGATGTTCGGCCATTACCAGATGGAAACCGATGACGGCGAGACGATGATCGTCGATATTCCGGCATTTTCGCTGGATTCACCGGGTCAGCTACGGATCTTGAACTGAAGTGTTTTTCCCTCACGAAAAGGCCGGCATCACTGCCGGCCTTTTCGTTTGATGGCATTGCCAATCACGCCGGGACGAATTCCGCCACGTCATACCGATAGGTGGTTGAGCAGAACTCGCAGGAAACGGCAATCTGGCCGTCTTCCTGGCTGGCCTCGATTTCCTCAGCCGTAAAGCCGGAGAGCACGCCCTTGATCTTGTCGCGCGAGCAGCTGCAGCGATCGAACACCTGCTGCGGATCGTAGATGCGCACGCCGCGTTCATGGAACAGGCGGTAAAGCAGCCGTTCGATGCCGACCTGCGGGTCGGTCAACTCGTCCGTATCCACCGTTTCGACCAGCATCCGGGCTTCCGACCACGCGTCGTCACCGGCATGGTTTTCCTCGCGCTCATCGCCGTCACCGCCATGCAAGTCGGGCTGGCGCATGCGCTCGGGCGCCTGCGGCAGGAACTGCGCGACGATGCCGCCGGCACGCCAGTTGTGGCGCGGCTTGCCGTCCTCGTCGCGATCGAACAGTTCAGCGACACCGAGGCGCACCTTGGTGGGGATCTGTTCCGACTGGCGGAAATAGACGCCGGCAATCTCTTCCAACGTCGAGCCGTCGAGCGGCACGATGCCCTGATAGGGCTGCATGCCCATGCCCTGATCGATGGTGAAGGCCAGAATACCTTCGCCCAGCAGTTCCTGCGGCGCGATTTTACCGGCCTCGACAGCGGCGGCCAGTGCATCCTCGTCGTAACGGGCATAAGCGCGCAGTGCATCCGGCGTCGAAAAATCGGCGACCAGAAGATCGACCGGTCCATCGCCCTTGGTCTGCACCGTGAACTTGCCGGAGAATTTGAGCGAGGTCCCGAGCAGAGCCGTCAGCACCAGCGATTCCGCCAGCAGACGGGCAACCGGCGCCGGATAATCATGACGGGCCAGGATGGTGTTCAACATCGGCCCAAGCTGAACCGCACGGCCGCGCACATCCAGACCTTCGACCTGAAAGGGTACGACACGATCGTCGCCGGCAAGGCTGAGATCGTTCAGTTCAACGGTTGCTTCTGCCATTTTCCGCTCCTTCTGCGCCGGTCTTTTCGATCAATCTGACACAAGCCCCTGCCGAGCGGAACCGCTGGCCGGACGAAAGACGACGCCGATATATGTTGAAAGGCCGGCGCGACCATGCCGCCCGGCCCGTTTGAAGTGCAAGAGGTGGTGTGGGCCGCCACCGAATTCAAGTCGAATTCAAGTCGCAGCGTCGGCCCTCAAAAATCCCACCTTAGATAGCGCCAAAGCACCAGGCGAGAACCGACTTCTGTGCATGAAGGCGGTTTTCCGCCTCATCGAAAACGACCGATTGCGGGCCGTCGATGACGCTGTCGGTGACTTCTTCGCCGCGATGCGCAGGCAGGCAGTGCATGAACAGCGCATCGTCCTTGGCGCGCTTCATAAGTGCGTCATTGACCTGATAGGGCTGAAAAATGTTGTGACCGCGCGCCTTGTGTTCCTGGTTCATGGAAACCCAGGTGTCGGTCACGACCATGTCGACGCCGGCAACCGCCTGTTCGGCATCGTGGTACAGCTTGACGTCGCCGCCATTGTTGCGCGCCCAGTTCATGAACTTGTCGTGCGGTTCGGAGCCCATGGGGACGGCCATGTTCATCGTGTAACCGAAACGGGCAGCACCCTCGACAAAGGAATGCAGCACGTTGTTGCCATCGCCGGTCCAGGCAAAGGTCTTGCCCTCGACGGAGCCGCGATGTTCCTCGAAGGTCATCAGGTCGGCCATGATCTGGCAGGGATGCGTGTCATCGGTGAGCGCATTGATGACCGGCACGGTGGCATGTTCGGCAAGCTCCAGAAGGCGCTTGTGATCGGTGGTGCGGATCATGATCGCATCGACATAACGCGACAGCACCTTGGCCGTGTCGCCGATCGTTTCGGCGCGGCCGAGCTGCATTTCGGTGCCGGACAGGAACAGGGTTTCGCCGCCGAGCTGGCGCATGCCGACATCGAAGGAGACGCGTGTGCGGGTGGACGGCTTTTCAAAGATCATGGCCAGCATCTTGCCGGCCAGCGGCTTGTCTGCCGTGCCGGCCTTGGTGGCGGCCTTGCGGACCTTGGCGTCATCGAGGATCGACCGCAGATCCTGCTTGGAGACGGCGGAAAGATCCAGAAAATGCTTGGGAGATGCCATTTCAAATAGTCCCTTCACGAGGGAACCCGAAACGGCGTCCCCTCTCCTGCCCCTCAGGCGGTTTTTTTCAACTGTTCAGCGGTGAGTGCTTCCGCGGCTCGTTCGATACGGGCCAGACCTTCTCGGGCCTCTTCCGCGGTCACGACCAGCGGCGGCAACAGGCGCACGACATTGTCGCCGGCCGGAACGGCCAGCATCTTTTCGTTGCGCAGGCCGGTGACGAGATCGCCGGCCGGAATTTTTGCCTTGATGCCGAGCAGCAGGCCTTCGCCACGAATGTCCTCGATCACTTCCGGGAAACGATCCTTCAGCGCCGCAAGCCCCTGACGGAAGACCAGCGCAACGTCACGGACGTTTTCAAGGAAACCGTCAGCCAGAACGATATCGAGCACGGCATTGCCGCAGGCCATGGCGAGCGGGTTGCCGCCATAGGTCGTGCCGTGAATGCCGGGCTTCATGCCGGATGCGGCTTCGGCCGTTGCCAGACAGGCGCCGAACGGGAAACCGCCGCCGATACCCTTGGCGATCGCCATGATATCCGGGGTAACGCCCAGCCATTCATGCGCGAAAAATTTGCCGGTACGGCCGACGCCGGTCTGAACCTCGTCGAGGATCAGGAGCAGGCCCTTCTCATCACAGATGCGGCGCAGTTCGCGCATGAATTCCTTCGGCACGGGGCGCACGCCGCCCTCGCCCTGGATCGGCTCGATCAGCAGGGCGCCGGTGTTTTCGGTGATGGCGGCATTGAGGGCTTCGAGATCACCAAACGGGACCTGATCGAACCCTTGCGCCTTGGGGCCAAAACCTTCCATGTACTTTTCCTGGCCACCGGCAGCGATCGTTGCGATCGTGCGGCCATGGAAGGCACCTTCGAAGGTGATGATATGGAATTTTTCCGGGTTGCCCTTGGAGAAGTGATAACGGCGCGCCGTCTTGATCGCGCATTCCAGCGCTTCCGCACCCGAATTGGTGAAGAACACCTTGTCGGCGAACGTCGCTTCCGTCAGCCGGCGGGCTAGCCGCTCCTGCTCCGGGATTTCGTAAAGGTTGGAGAGGTGCCAGACCTTCTCAGCCTGCGACTTCAAAGCCTCGACCAGATGCGGGTTGGAATGGCCGCAGGAGGTGACTGCGACGCCGGCGCCAAAATCGAGATATCGCTCGCCGCGTTCCGTCACAAGCCAAACGCCTTCGCCGCGCTCGAAGCGCAGCGGAGCCCTAGCAAACGTGTCGAAAAGCGCGGCTTCAGCCATGGCGACATTCACTCCTTGAAACTGGTGAAAACCAGATGGCGACCCATGTCGCCGAAATTAAAAATGCCGCCTGGACAGGCGGCGCGGGCACTATCGGCATTTCGCTGTGTGCTGTCAACAAAACAGCTTTCAATGCCTTGAAAAGAGCTTTATTGCGCGCGACCGTTACTCGCCTTCAAGCTGTGACATATATGACTCGCTTGACCAGCAAGTTGGGGAAAACACGGAAATCGATTCGCAGTGATTCGCCCGACTCTTGCCACGGAGTCAGCCCCACACTAGGTTAATCGTCAATTACTAGGCTGCATGCGGCGGACTTAGTCACCAAAAGTATAGATGTAGTATTTTCTGGCGGATTCATTCGCCGGAACGGTGACCGATTCAAGCCACGTTCAGCACCTCACGGCGGAGAGATAGCATGAACTGGACTGACGAGCGCGTCGAGCGCCTGACGAAATTATGGGCCGAAGGCCTGAGCGCCAGCCAGATCGCGGCGCAACTTGGAGGCGTAAGCCGTAACGCGGTGATTGGCAAAGTCCATCGCCTGAACCTGCCCGGCCGCGCGAAAGCCGGCGGCAGCACGAGCACCGCACCGCGTCCGGCCAAGCGCGTGGCGTCTTCGGCGCCGCGTCCGCAGAGCAATTTTGCGGCCCGTCCTCAGACCCGTACCGTTCAGCGCCCGGTCGGCGCCACCATGGTGCGCGAAGAGATGGACATGGACGAGACGCAGGAAGTCGCTGTCTACAAGCCGGCCGGCAACATCGTCGTTCCGATCAACCGCAAGCTGGCGCTGACGGAACTGACCGAGCGTACCTGCAAGTGGCCGATGGGCGACCCCCTCAAGGACGATTTCCACTTCTGCGGCGCAGAATCCCCGGACAATTCGCCTTACTGCAAATACCACGGCCGCATGGCCTACCAGCCGGTCAACGAGCGCCGCAACAAGGCTGCTGCCCGCGCCTGATCAGGCCGCGACACACACGAGGACGAGATTGAAAAGCGGGCTTCTGGCCCGCTTTTTTTCATGCCTTCAGATGCGGCATTTGCCTAAGTGCATAGCAGCCTTGCCACCTGAAGGCTTGCCTATGGCAGCTCGAAAACCTATTTAGAGTTCGCGAGGACGACCTCCCCCGTATTGGGCATAAAACACCGGGACGGCCCGGCAAACCCAAGGGGTTGACCATGCGCACAGTGCGCGACCGTATTCGCCATGCCATCAGCTTTGAAGTCATCGGGCTTGCGCTTTTCACGCCGCTCGCATCCTTCGTGTTCCATCTTCCGGTCGAACATGTCGGCGTCGTGGGCATCGTTTCCGCCACCGTCGCAACGGCATGGAACTACGTCTACAATCTCGGCTTCGACCACCTGATGCAGAAGTTTCGCGGCAGCACGCTGAAGACGATGCCGCTGCGTATTGCCCATACGGTGCTGTTCGAGCTTGGTCTGCTGATCGTGCTCCTGCCCTTCATCGCCTGGTATCTGGGCGTCACGCTCTGGCAGGCACTGGTGATGGATATCTCGTTTGCGACCTTCTACCTGGTCTACGCCTTCGTCTTCAACATGGCCTATGACCGGATCTTTCCCCTGCCGGAATGGCGCGAGGCGCAAGCACCTGCAGAATGACAAAAGGCCCGGATGCGATGACACATCCGGGCCTTTTCAATTTCAACACAGATGAAGCGGATCAGGCTTCCATCGAATAACCCGCGCCACGAACGGTGCGGATGACATCCTGCATGTTGGAAAAATTCAGAGCCTTGCGCAGACGGCCGACATGCACGTCGACGGTACGCTCATCCACATAGATATCATGGCCCCAGACGCCATCCAGCAGTTGCGAGCGCGAGAAAACGCGACCCGGTGATACCATCAGGAATTCCAGAAGGCGGAACTCGGTCGGGCCGAGACGCACTTCGCGGGTCTTGCGGTGAACGCGATGGGTCTCACGATCCAGTTCGATGTCACCGCATTTCAGCACGCTGGAGAGAACTTCCGGCTTGGCGCGGCGCAACATCGCCTTGACTCGGGCCATCAGTTCCGGCGTGGAAAACGGCTTGACGACATAATCGTCCGCGCCGGTCGCCAGACCGCGAACACGTTCGCTTTCCTCGCCGCGCGCCGTCAGCATGATGATCGGCAGACGCTCGGTCTCCGGTCGCATGCGCAGCCGCCGGCACAGTTCGATGCCGGACACGCCCGGCAGCATCCAGTCGAGGATGAGAAGGTCAGGAACGCGTTCCTGAAGTCGGATTTCGGCCTCGTCACCGCGCAAAACGGTTTCGACCTCATATCCTTCGGCTTCGAGATTGTAGCGAAGAAGCACGCTCAGTGCTTCTTCGTCTTCAACGACCGCGATCTTGGGTAGCATGTCTTATCTGCTCCGTTTCGCCCGTCAGTCGACGAGCGCACCAACCGTGTTTGCCGTATCGTCCTTGGGACGCTCGCCTTCGAGCTGGGCACCGGTCTTGATGTAATAGATGGTCTCGGCGATGTTGGTGGCGTGGTCGCCGATACGCTCGATGTTCTTGGCGCAGAACAGAAGATGCGTGCACGAGGTGATGTTGCGCGGATCTTCCATCATGTAGGTCAGCAGTTCGCGGAACAGCGACGTGTACATCGCGTCGATTTCCTCGTCGCGCTGGCGGATGATTTCCGCCTTTTCAGCCGAGCGGCTGGCAAACACGTCGAGAACGTCCTTGAGCTGCACCAGCGCCAGTTCGGAGAGATGCTCCAGGCCACGGGCCAGTTTGCGCGGCACGCCTGTGCCCTGCACGGCGATAACGCGCTTGGCGGTGTTCTTGCCAAGGTCACCGACGCGCTCGAGGTCGGCGGCGATGCGCAGCGTGCCGATGATTTCGCGAAGGTCGGCGGCAACCGGCTGGCGCTTGGCGATGGTGACAATCGCCTTGTCCTGGATTTCGCGCTCGGCGTGATCGAGGATGACGTCATCCGAAATGATCTTCTGGGCCAGCGCCGTATCCGAATTGACGAGCGCGCGAACCGCGTCGCCGCACATCTGCTCGGCGAGGCCGCCCATTTCGGAAATGCGGCGGTTCAAATATTTCAGTTCTTCGTCGTAGGCCGAAAGAATATGGGTCGAAACCATTTTTCTGATCCTTGATGTCTGCAGTCAGGGCGATGCGGGCAAAGAGCCCGGATCAGCCGAAACGGCCCATGATGTAATCCTGCGTGCGCTGGTCATCGGGATTGGTGAACATCTTGTCGGTGTCGTTTTCCTCGACCAGCTGGCCGAGGTGGAACATGGCCGTGCGCTGCGACACGCGGGCCGCCTGCTGCATGGAGTGCGTGACGATGACGATCGTGTAATTGGCGCGCAGCTCGTGGATGAGTTCCTCGACCTTTGCGGTTGCGATCGGGTCAAGCGCCGAACAGGGCTCGTCCATCAGGATGACTTCCGGCGAAACGGCAACCGCGCGGGCAATGCACAGACGCTGCTGCTGACCACCGGACAAGCCCGTGCCGCCTTCATGCAGGCGATCCTTGACTTCCGTCCACAGGCCAGCGCGCTGAAGCGAGGCCTCGACGATCTGATCGAGATCGGCCTTGTTGCGGGCCAGACCATGGATGCGCGGGCCGTAGGCGATGTTTTCGTAGATCGACTTCGGGAACGGGTTCGGCTTCTGGAACACCATGCCGACGCGGGCGCGCAGTTCCACGACGTCGATTTCCTTGTCGTAGATATCATCGCTGTCGAGCGTGATCTTGCCAGTCACGCGGCAGCCTTCGATCGTGTCGTTCATGCGGTTCAGCGTGCGCAGGAAGGTCGACTTGCCGCAACCCGACGGGCCGATGAGCGCCGTGACCGTGTTTTCGCGAACGTTGAGGTTGACGTCGAACAGGGCACGCTTCTCGCCGTAATAGACGGATACGTCGTTGCCGATCATCTTGTAGGACATGTCATTCATCTTCTTGTCTAGCGCCTTTTCCACTGCTGCTTCAGACATCATGTTCATAACAGAGCTCCTTCTACCAGCGCCGTTCGAAGCGACGGCGCAACAGGATCGCCCCGACGTTCATGACAATGAGGAACAGGAGCAGGATGATGATCGCTCCCGAGGTTCTTTCGACGAAGGCGCGTTCCGCCTCGTTGGCCCACATGTAGATCTGAACCGGCAGGGCCGTGGACGGATCCATAGGGGTGGTCGGATAGTTGGCGACGAAGGCGACCATGCCGATCAGGAGGAGCGGCGCGGTTTCACCGAGCGCATGCGCCAGGCCGATGATGGTGCCGGTCAGAATACCCGGCATGGCAAGCGGCAGAACGTGGTGGAAGATGGTCTGCATCTTCGAGGCGCCGAGGCCAAGTGCCGCCGCGCGGATCGACGGCGGAACCGCCTTGAGTGCCGCGCGGGTGGCGATGATGATCGTCGGCAGCGTCATCAGCGTCAGGACCAGACCGCCGACCAGCGAGGCAGAGCGCGGCAGATCCATGAAGTTGATGAACACGGCGAGACCAAGAAGACCGTAAACGATCGACGGCACGGCCGCGAGGTTGTTGATGTTCACTTCGATCAGGTCGGTGAGCTTGTTCTTCGGCGCGAACTCCTCAAGATAGATCGAGGCGGCCACACCGATCGGCAGCGACAGAACGAGCACGATCAGCATCATGTAGAACGAACCGATCAGGGCGACACCGACGCCGGCTGCTTCCGGACGACTGGAATTGCCGTTGACGAAAATGCCGCCGTTCAAATGCTTGCCGAGCGCACCGGCTTCAGCCAGCTGGTTCATCCAGCCGACCTGCTGGTCGGAGATCTTGCGGTTCTGTTCGGTGACGGTGAGGTCGATCTGGCCCTTCCAGGCGCTGTCGATATCACCGGCGGCGAGCAGGGAAACCGTCTGCGTGGTGCCGATGATCTGCGGGTTGGCAACGACCATGTCACGCAGCTGACCGCGAACACCGTTCGAAATCATCTGGTTGACGGCGCGAAGGCCGGCCGTATCGTTTTCGGCAACACCAAGCGCCTTGGCAACCGCATTGCGGGCGATGATCGGGTAGTTCGCCGTCATCAGCTTCTGCGGATCGGTGGCGCGCTCGTTATCCTTGTCGATGATCTGCTCGGAGAACTCCACCGGAACGGTGATCATCGTCTGCTGGAAGGCGGTGTAACCCTTGGAAACAACCGACCACAGAAGCAGAAAGAGGAACAGCAGGCCGAAGGAAAGCGCGGCGATGCCATAGGCGCGGAAGCGGCGCTCTGCACGGTAACGGCGCTTGATGCCGATATCGCGGCGGGCGGGCTTGTCGAGCACGCCGGCGGGGGAAGAAACCACGTCGGTCATTCGTACTGCTCCCGGTATTTGCGCACAATGAAGAGCGCGTAGATGTTGAGGCAAAGCGTGATGGCAAACAGCGTGATACCGAGTGCGAAGGCAACCAGCGTCTGCGGTGAGGTGAACTCAAGGTCGCCCGTCAGCTGGCTGACGATCTTGACGGTCACGGTCGTCATCGGCTCGAACGGATTGAGCTGCATGCGGGCGGCAACACCGGCGGCAAGCACCACGATCATGGTTTCGCCGATGGCGCGCGAGGCGGTCATCAGGAGAGCGCCGACGACGCCCGGCAGAGCTGCCGGCATGACGACCTTCTTGATGGTTTCCGACTTGGTGGCACCAAGACCGAGCGAACCGTCACGCAGGGCACGCGGCACTGCGGTGATGATATCGTCCGACAGCGAGGAAACGTAGGGGATCAGCATGATGCCCATGACGAAACCGGCGGTCAGAACCGACTGCGCCTGGATGAAGTTGACATATTCGCCGGTGGCAAGGCCGTGAAGCTGCGCCGAGATATCACGCAGGAACGGACCGACCGAGGTGAGCGCGAAGAAGCCGTAGACGATGGTCGGGATGCCGGCGAGAACTTCCAGCAGCGGCTTGGCGATCGAGCGCACCTTCGGAGAGGCGTATTCCGACATGTAGATGGCGGAGAACAGGCCGACCGGAACGGCGACGAGCATGGCGACGAAGCCGATATAGAGCGTGCCGGCCAGAAGCGGGATGAGACCGAACTGACCATCCGATGCAGCACCTGCACCGGCAGCCGCAAAGCGCGGATCCCAGACTGTGCCGAAGAAGAATTCCCAGGCCGGGACGCGGCCGAAGAAGTGACCGGCTTCCGTCAGCATCGACATGACGATGCCGATCGTGGTGACGATGGCGATCGACGATGCGAGGATGAGGGCCGAAAGGATGACCTTTTCGACACGGTTACGAGCACGGAAACGCGGGGCGATGCGGATATAGGAAAGACCGGCACCGGCAAGAGCCACGATCAGGACGATCGCGGTCATGACGCGATTGCTGATCTTCTGCATGGCGTTGAGGTCACCGGCGGAGGAGACCATCCACGGCTCCGGATCGCCAGCAAGCGGCACGCCCTTGGCGCCGAGCGCTGAGCGCAGTTCGGCAGGATTGGCGCCGACAGCGTCGATTTCCTCAAGCGTCAGCACATCCATGCCGCGCGCCAGCGAGTTGACCATACCGAAGCTGAGGCCCTGCTGCGCTTCCGACTGGGCCTTCACCTCTTCGGGAAAACCGTCATGGATGGTGGAATTGATATAAAGGGGGCTGGCAATCAGCCAGATCACAAGAACAGCCGCAGCCGGCACAGTGGCGCATATGGCAACAAAAGCGCCGTAATAACCCTGACGTGAATGCAGCCTGGAGGACAAACCGCCGGCAATGGCCAGGGCGCGCCGTGTCCCGACGGCGTAACAGACGATCGCAAAGATCGCCAGTACCAACAAAATCAATGGTGTGCTCATCACAATCCCCCGGCCTACCGCCATCGGCGGCACGCTTACCGCACAATTCCAACCATCGGAACCGATTTATTCGCGATTACACAACGCAGTCATCACTGCGGGTCCGCTCAAAAGCCGCCCCTGATCGGGCAACCAAAAGGCCAAAGAAGAAGAAGTCGGCGCCGCTTTTTTTGAAGCGGCGCCGGATCGTAGATTACATGGTCTTGCCGGATTCGAAGGCCTTGCGGGCTTCTTCGCGCTGTGCGTCCGGAGCAGCAACCAGGCCGTATTCAGCCAGCGGGCTGTCCGGGCCAACCATGTCGTCAGACAGGAAGAATTCTACGTATTCCTTCAGGCCCGGGATAACGCCCAGGTGAGCCTTCTTGACGTAGAAGAACAGCGGACGGGAAACCGGGTACTTGCCGGAGGAGATGGTTTCGGTCGACGGAACAACTTCCGAAACGGTCGCAACCTTCAGCTTGTCCATGTTGTTTTCGTAGAAGGCCAGACCGAAGACGCCGAGGCCGGTCTTGTTGGCAGCGATACGAGCGAGCGTCTCGGTGTAGTCGCCGTCGATGTCGACTGCAGCGCCGTCCTTACGAACTGCGACGCAAGCGGCAGCAGCAGCCTTGGCGTCGGTGATCGAAGCCTTGATGACGTCGGTGGCACCGGCTTCCTTGCAGCCTTCAGCCATGATCTTCTCTTCGAAGACTTCGCGGGTGCCGTGCTTGGAGCCCGGGATGTAGGCAGCGATCGGGCCCTTCGGCAGAGTTGCGTTAACGTCCGACCAGTTCTTGTGCGGGTTGGCGACGAGCTTGCCGTCAACAACAACCTGGGCAGCCAGAGCCGTGTAGAGGTCCTTCGGGGTGATCTTCATGTCGCCGTTGGAAGAGTCGGCAGCAAAAACGATGCCGTCGTAACCGATGCGAACTTCCTGAACGTCGTTGACGCCGGCAGCCTTACAAGCAGCCAGTTCGTCCTTCTTGATGGCGCGCGAAGCGTTGGCGATGTCGATCGTGCCTTCACCGACGCCCGAGCAGAATGCCTTCAGACCACCGCCCGTGCCGCCGGACTCGATGACCGGAGCCTTGAAGTTCGGGAAGGTTTCGGCAAAAGTTTCAGCAACGATCTTTGCGTAAGGCAGAACGGTGGAGGAGCCGGCAACCTGAACCTGGTCGCGAGCAACGGCTGCGCCAGCAAAGGCAACAGAAGCCACCAGGGCTGCTGCGGAAAGTTTCAACATGTTCATCGATGTTCTCCCGGTATGGGTTTGTAAAAGCGTTTGCAGCCGGTTTTTCGCGCTTCCCGGCTTTCGGCCAGCACGTCTTAGCTGCCCTTGGCCTCAGCTTTTATGTCACTTCGATGAAACAATTGTGACAGATTATCTATCTGAATTTTATATGTTATTTTTTCCGTGTGAATCTTACATCCGGGCTTTATGTCAAAAACGGACGGTAAACGTGGTTCCCTTGCCAATTTCCGACTTCACGATCAGCCGCGCACGGTGGCGGGTGAGAATATGCTTAACGATGGCGAGCCCCAGACCGGTGCCTTTTTTGGAGCGGCTGTCTGCCACACTGACACGGTAAAAACGCTCCGTCAGACGCGGCACATGCTCGGCCGGGATGCCCGGACCACGATCAACGACGCTGAATTCGACCGGCTGCCCCTCTCCCTTGGTGAGATAGACATCGACCACCTCGCCTTCCTGACCGTATTTGCAGGCGTTCTCGATCAGATTTTCCACGACCTGCACCAATTCGTCGCGATCGCCGGTCACCTCCACCTTGCCTTCCGGCATATGCATACGGATATCGACACCGAGATCGGATGCCAACGGCTGCAGCGCATCGCGCACATGGCAGACAACCGGCAACAAATCGACACGCTGATCGGGGGCAATATGGGATTTGAGCTCCAGCCGTGACAAAGACAGAAGATCGTCGACAAGGCGGCTCATGCGAGTGGCCTGATCGAGCATGATGCCGAGGAATTTTTCCTGCGCCTTGGCATCGCCCTTGGCCGGGCCCTGAATGGTTTCAATAAAGCCGCGCAGCGAGGCAAGCGGCGTACGCAGTTCGTGGCTGGCATTGGCGACGAAGTCCGAGCGCATGCGGTCAAGCCGACGCAGTTCGGAAATGTCGCGGAAGGACAGGACATAAAAACGCGACGTGCCGACGGCTGCACCTTCTTCCAGAATGGGTGCTATGCGCAGGATATAGACCCGTTCGGACGGCAGGCGTTCGGAATGTTCCATCTGGTTCGGCTCGCCGGTCGCCACCGTTTCGCGCACCATGTCGAGAATGCCGGGCGAACGCAGGCGCGCCGAAAGGTGCGAACCGAGCTCGAACTCGCCCAGCGCCTTTTCGGCCGCCGGATTGTGGTAAAGCACCGTCGCATCGCTGGAGAGGATGAGGATCGGGATATCCAGCGCGCGATAGGCGGTGACCACCTCGTCGAGCGGCTGCTCATCCGCCTCTTCCGAGGCCGCCTCTTTCGCCGGTGCATTGGCAACGGCTGCGGACCCGAAGCGGATGGCGAAAACGGACAACACGATCAACACCCAGCCGGCAGCGACCATCAGCCCATCGACCTGCGAAAACCAGGCAATGATCGCCAGAAGCGTCGCCACCACAAAAATCGGCCAACCGCGCCTGAATCTGGAAGCCATCTGCATGCCTGCTTGTTTCTCTTCTGCCTGCCTGCTGTCTTTGCTCACCGCTTCCACCACGCTCATACGCGCGCTCCCAATCGCCACCCTCGAAACGATAACCGGTGGTCTTATAGCGCGATCATGACAGATATGCATTGATCGCCCGAAACCAAGCGATTTTGCACAGCTTTGCAACAGAACGATGAAGGCGCCTGTGTTTTGTAAAAACTGGCATTAAGCCACTCACTGCACTAGCTTTGTTTTAACTGCCGAAAGCCGAAGCCCCAGAAGGATGTCACACATGGATTTTGCCCAGGACCGCGCCGTCGAACTCGATATCAAGGGCAAGAAGCGCATCTTCAACATCGATGATCCGAACCTGCCGGACTGGGTGGAAGAAAAGGCGCTGTCCTCCGGCGGCTTTCCCTATGACGACAAGCTGAAGCGCGAGACATACGAAAAAGAGATGCATGCGCTGCAGGTCGAGATGGTGAAACTGCAATATTCGCTGCAATCCACCGGCAAGCGGATGATGGCGCTGTTCGAGGGGCGCGATGCGGCCGGCAAGGGTGGCACGATCTTCAACCTGCATTCCTATCTCAACCCGCGCTCCGCGCATGTGATCGCACTGGCCAAGCCGACCGATAAGGAAGCCGGCCAATGGTACTTTCAGCGCTATGTGACGCATTTCCCCAGTGCCGGCGAGATCACCCTGTTCGACCGCTCCTGGTATAACCGCGCCGTGGTCGAGCCGGTCATGGGCTTCTGCACGGTCGAGCAGTATCGCGACTTCATCAAGACGGTGCCGCATATCGAGCAGATGATCGTCGATGACGGCATCCATTTCTTCAAGTTCTGGCTGGATATCGGCCATGAAATGCAGCTGAAGCGCTTTCACGATCGCCGCCATGACCCGCTGAAGACATGGAAGCTTTCGCCGATGGACATTGCCGGCCTGCCGAAATGGGACGATTACACCGCCAAGCGCGACGCCATGCTGGACAAGACCCACAAGGACGACAGCCCGTGGACGGTGGTGCTGTCCAACGACAAGCGTCGGGCGCGCGTCAATGTGCTGCGGCATATCCTGAAATCGATTGATTATGTCGGGCGTGATCTCGATGCGATCGGCGAGATCGATGACAAAATTCTTGGTGGCCCCAAAATGCTGCGATGATCGGTTTGTGTTCGATGTAGTCGATCTCATTCTTGACATTTATACTCAGGAATGTGCATGAAGCCCGGAACGGACAGTCCGGGTTAGAGACATGGCAGCGACACATCAGACGGAAGGCCGTATCGCCGAAAATGGCGCGGCGGCACTGGAAGCGCTCAAGGAACGGGCAAAACTTTGGGATATCGAGCTGGAACAGGATGGTTCCAGCCTTTCCCTTTGCGTCTGGAATTCCAAGGCCAGTTTTCATCCCGCTGGTGATACCGTCACCGTCAAGCTGACCTCGCCGGAAGAACGCCTGTTGCGCACGCTGCAGGACAGCGTGACCGAATTGCTGGACGGCAAGAACCTGTCGGTCGCATGGGACAAGGTGGATGAAGGCGCGCTGGCGCCCGGCCTGTCGCTGATGACGGTGGCATCGGTTTCTCGCCGTTCGCCCGGTTATCTGCGTGTTCGCCTTGAAGGTGACGACGCCGAACGGTTTGCCACCGGCAGCCTGCATTTCCGTATCCTCATCGGCCCGCGTGGCCGCGCGCCGATCTGGCCGCGCACCGCCGCCAATGGCCGCACCTTGTGGCCAGAGGGCGAAGACGCGCTGCACAAGCCGGTCTACACGACGATGGCGACCGGGGACGGCTGGCTGGAATTCGACATTTTTCGCCATCAAGGCAGCCCGACATCCGACTGGGCGGACAGCAATCCGATCGGCGAGACCGTCGGCCTGATGGGCCCCGGCGGCGGCGGATGCCCGGCGGCAGCCGAACTTCTGCTGTTCGGTGACGAAACGGCCATGCCGGCGATTTCGCGCATGCTGGCCGCAGCCCCCGGCAAGGTGAAAGCCTATCTGCAGGTTTCCAGAGAAAATCTCTGCGAACTTGCCGGCGACGACCGTGTCGTGCCGGTGGACAATCTCGTGGAAGCGCTGGAATGCTGCGAGACGCCCGCCACATGCCACGTCTGGTTTGCCGGCCATTGCGACGCCGCCAAGGCCGCCCGCACCTGCCTTCTGGCCCGCGGTTTCGGCAAGCGCGATTTTACGGCGGTTTCCTATTGGAGCTGAAGGCCTTCGGCTCGCCTAGCGCGGAACGACCATCGGCGTGCCGGTGATAGGGTCAGGCACGACCATGGCCGAGAGGCCAAAACCGCTCATCAGGTTTTCTTCCGTCAGCACATCCTGCGGCGAACCGGCGGCGACCATGCCGTTCGGCCCGAGCAGGACCAGCGTATCGTAAAACCGGGCTGCAAGGTTGAGATCGTGCAGAACCGTAACGACGGTGACGCCTTGGCTGCGATTGCGCTCGCGGATCAGTGACAGAACCTCAATCTGGTGGGTGAGATCGAGCCATGTGGTCGGCTCATCCAGCAGAAGGCAGGGTGTGTCCTGCGCCAGAACAAGCGCAATCCAGGCGCGCTGGCGTTGGCCACCCGAAAGCTGGTCGATCGGTCGTTCCGACATGTCCGAAAGCCCAACCTCCTTCAGCGCGCGCTCGACGGCTGCCGCATCCGCTTCGCTCCAGGCTGAAAACAGGCCGCGCCACGGTGTGCGGCCACGGCGGACGAGATCGGCAACAGTGATGCCTTCCGGTGCCTTCGATGCCTGCGGCAGGATGGCGAGGCGGCGGGCAAGCGCGCGCGTATCCATGGAAAACACATTGTCGTCGCCAAGCGTAACCTTGCCCTTTTCCGGCGTGATCAGACGGGCAAGCGCACGCAGCAGCGTCGATTTTCCGCAGCCATTCGGACCGAGAATGGCAGTCATTCGGCCTGCTGGAAAATCGAGCGACAGATCATTGATGACGGTGCGTTCGCCATAACCGATCGTCAGGTTTTCCGCCTTCAGCGTGTTGTTTGCAGATGTCATCAAATGTCTCCGGCGTCCATTTCGCGCGACAGAAGCCACAGCAGATAAGGCGCTCCAAAAATGCCGGTCATGACGCCGGCGGGCAGTTGCAGGCCCGGCACGATGGACCGGGCGGCGAGATCAGCCAGCACGGTGATGATGGCTCCGGTCACGGCAGCCGACAGGATGCGACCACCGGGCTGTTTTGCGCCGGTGATGCGCATGCCGAGCGGCCCGGCCATCAGCGCGATGAAAGGGATGGGGCCGGCAACAGCGACGCCGGTGGCCGCCAGAAGCACACCGGTGCCGGCCAGTTGCAGACGCGCGCGGTTGCTTTTCAGGCCAAGACCGGTGGCAAGGTCGTCGCCCAATTCGAGAAGGCTGAGCGCCCTCACCTGAATGACAAGGATAACGGCCAGCACGGCGCCACATCCGAATACCTGCGCAGCGTGACCCCAATCGCGCGCGGCGAGCGAGCCGGTCAGCCAGCGTTGTGCCTCGGCCGCCTGTTCGGGCGGCAACCGCGTGACGACAAAACTGTTGGCGGCGGCGGTGAGAAAGCCGATGCCGAGGCCAACCAGGATAAGCGTGATCGGCACCTGGCTACCATCGCGCTTGATGGCCAGAATGGCGACCAGGCAGGCGGCAGCAAGCCCACCGGCGGCGGACAGAAGCGGCATGGGCAAGGACGTGCCGGCCAGCACACCACAGACAATGGCAAGCCCCGCACCGGAAGTGAACCCCATGACGTCCGGCGCCGCCAGCGGATTGCGCAGCAGGATCTGGAAGATGGCACCGGAGGCACCAAGCGCCGCCCCCGCACCGATGGCAGTGACAACGCCCGGGCCACGCAACACGCGCAGGGTGAGCGCGCCCGGCCCCTTGCCGGTGACAAGCCCGGTCCAGAGGTCCGCAGCAGAGAGCCTGATCTGGCCGATCATCAGCGACAATACGATGGCAATCAGGAGAGCCGCGGCAAGGATGAGGCCACCCCGAATGCCTGCCGTCATCTTCGCATTCATGCCGAAGCTCCCGCACGCAGACGGCGCGCCATCCAGATGAACATCGGCGCACCGATCAGCGCCGTCATGGTGCCGACACGGATTTCCGTCGGCGGGATGATCAGGCGGCCGATCGTATCGGCAAACAGCAAGATCGCCGCCCCCAGTATCGCTGAGGCGACGAGTTCACGGCGCAGGACATGGCCGCCGACACGGCGGGCAAGACGCGGCACGAGAAGACCGAGGAAAGCAATCGGTCCGGCGACGCCAACGGCCGCGCCGGTCAGCGCCGTGACGGCGACAAGCGCGCCGAACTGGATGCGGCCGGGCTTGGTGCCAAGGCCACGCGCGAGCGCCGAACCGAGCGACAGTGCCTCGATGCGCGGCGCGATGGCAATGGCGAGGCAGGTGCCTAACACGGCGGCGATCGCCATATAACCGAGTGGGCGCATGCCGGCTTGCGCCAGCGAACCGGTTACCCAGAAACGAAAGACTTCCAGCGCCTCGTTGCGGGCAAGGATGATCGCGGACACGAAGGAAAGCAGCATGGCACTCAGCGCGACCCCGGCCAGTGTGAGCCGCACGGGGCCTGCGTCACCCTTGATGCCCCCGCCAAGCGCGAAAACGGTGACGGCAGCGGCGGCCGCACCGGGAAAGGCAAGTGCCGCCATCAGCCCGTTATCGGCCCGACCGGCGATCAGCGAACCGATGACGACGGCGAAGGCGGCACCTGCATTGATGCCCAGAATGCCGGGATCGGCGAGCGGATTGCGGGTAATCGCCTGCATGATCGTGCCGGCCATGCCGAGTGCCGCACCGGCAATCAGGCCGGCAATCAGGCGCGGCATGCGGATCGACTGGATGGCGATATGGGCAGGATCAGTCGGATCGAACGCGGTGACCGCCTGCCAGAGCAGCGCAAATCCACCCTCCCGCACACCGACCGTCAGCGTCAGCACGGCGGCAAGGACAAGCGCCAGGACTGAAAACGCCATAGCCCTCACGGAGCCAGCCCCGCCTTGACGCTGGAGGCCACCTTGGTTGCCGGATCACCATCCAGCGCCAGCGCGATATCGCCTTCCAGTTCCTTGAGCGCGAAAGGCAAGGACAACACGCTGCCGAACGAGAGGGCGCCGGCAATCAGCGATCCAGCCATGACTTCGCGGCCTTCCCTATGTGCCTTGAGTGTCTTGCGCATGGGCAGCCTGACGATATCCGGTACGGTGTCGAAGGACGAAATCCAGATCAGGAGATCGGCATCAAGCGCCGAAAGGTCTTCCGGCGACAGCGGCGCATAAAAGCCTTGAGCGGTCTTGAGATCGACCAGCTTTTCGGTTGCCTTGAAACCGAGCTCGGCCATGAAGGTGGCACGCGTATCGGTGCCGATAAAGGCTCCGGTCTCACCATTGAAATTGTAGGCGCAGACACCCGTCTTGCCGACCCAATCCGGATGACGCTGACGCACGGCGGCAAACAGCGCCCTGTTGTTGGCGATCAGTTCATTGGCCTTGTCGACCTTGCCGAGCGCACGGCCGAACATTTCTGTCTGCACATCCCAGCGTGTGCCATAGGACGGATTGTGGGCCGGCTGCATCAGCACCGGCGCGACCTGCGAAAGCACGTCATATTCTGCCTTGGAGATGCCGGAACCGACACCGATGATCAGATCGGGCTGCAGTGACGCGACGATTTCGATGGAGACTTCGCCGGAAATGACGGTCGGCTTGGCATCGCCGAGATAGCTTTCCGCCCAGGGCCAGACAGCGTAGGGACGCGCGCCGAACCATTCCCGGATGCCGACCGGCGGCGTGCCGAGAGCAAGCAGCGAATCCTGCGTGGTAAACCCGAGCGATACAACGCGCGTGGCAGGTTTTTCCAGAACGACTTCGCCATATTCGTGCTTGAACAGCAGGCCTTCTTCGGCCGCACGCGCTCTTGATCCCGTCATCGACAGAAAACCGGTACCAAGCAGCGCCGGAGCGGCAAGACCGGTGGCAATACCGGTCAACACCTTGCGGCGTGTGGGATTTGAAAAGCCGCTGTTTTCATCCGCGGATCGGGTTCGGACATGCGTCATGTTCAGGTCCTGCATTATCTCTGCATTTTGCAGGCGCGAACACCCGCAGGGTTCGCAGATAACACCGAACATGCGTTGGGGGAATGCCTGCGCACGCCCCCAATAGCGCATTGGGCTGTTTATGTGGATAAAAATTATCCACTTCCGGTTTGCCGCCTGTTTATGGCTGTGTAGCCGGTGCGACTTCCGTCGGCGAAGGCGTTGTACCCGAAGTCGGCGGCGGGCTTGCCTGTGCCGGCGTCGCCGTCTGCTGGAACGGAGAAATCTGGTCGGTGCCGACCGGCTGCGGGGTCACCTTGCCGTCGGCAGCAGCCACCCGCCAAACCGTGTTGCCGGCATCGTCGGCCACCAGCAGCGCGCCCGTACCATCAATGCCCAGACCGACCGGGCGACCCCGCGCCTGCTCATTTTGAAGGAAGCCGGTCACGACATCCTGTGCCTTGCCAACCGGCATGCCGTTTTCGAAAGGCACGTAAGCGACCTTGTAACCGTTGAAGGCATTGCGGTTCCAGCTGCCGCGCTGGCCGACAAAGGCACCTGCCGCATAGGCATCCGGCATGGCCGCCCCTTGCGTGAAAGCGAGGCCGAGCGCCGCGACATGGCTGGAAAGCGCATAATCCGGCTTGATGGCGCGCTCGACCATATCCGGCCGCGGCGGATAGACGCGCGCATCGACATGATTGCCGTAATAGCTCCACGGCCAACCATAGAAGGCGTTTTCCTTCACGGAGGTCATGTAATCCGGCACGAGATTGGGGCCCAGTTCGTCGCGTTCGTTGACGACTGTCCACAGCGCGCCGGTTTCAGGGTTGAACGTCAGGCCGTTCGGATTGCGCAGGCCCGAGGCGAAAACGCGGGCAGCACCCGTCTGGCGATCGACCTGCCAGATGGCGGCACGGCCCTTTTCCGCCTCCAAGCCGTTTTCGGCGGCGTTGGAGTTGGAGCCGACCGATACATACAGCATGCGTCCATCCGGGCTGAGCGCCAGATCCTTGGTCCAGTGGTGGTTGAGCGGACCACCCGGCAACGGCGTCAGCACGCGTGGCTCACCGGAAATTTCCGTCTGGCCCAACTCATAAGGATAGGCGACGATCGCATCGGCGGCCGCGACATAAAGCGTGTTGTCGATCCAGGCGATACCGAAGGGCGAATGCAGATCCTTCAGGAGGTCATGACGCTCGTCGACCGTGCCGTCACGATTGGTGTCGCGCAGCAGAGTGATCAGGTTGCTGGGCGGTGGAGAACCACCACCGCCGCTGGCCATCGACATGATGAAACCGCGAATATAATCCTTGGGCCGCGACATCGGCTTGCCTTCCGGTGCCCGCGACTGCACGACCAGTACATCGCCGTTCGGCAGGGTATGCACCGTGCGCGGATTGACGAGATCCTTGGCATAGGCCGTAACCTTCAGCCCGTCGGCCACAGCCGGCGTTTCATTGTCCTTCCAGCCGACAACTTCGGCGACCTTCAGATCCGGCAGCAGCAGCGAGATCGGTTCAGGCAGAACCGGATCCGGGCCGACCTGCTGCGAGACATCGAAATTGTCGTTGCTATCGCTGCAGGCGGAAAGGGCAAAACCGAGCGAGGCCGACAGGGCGACAGTATAAGCGAGACGCTTGTTCATGGGTCAGATCCTCCAGGCCAGCCGGGCATATTTGCGGGACGACAGCGCTGAGGTGAAAAGCATCAGCACGAAGGTAACGGCCGAGGTGGCGAGCCCAAAGGGCACGATGGCCGTCCAGCCATCTCCCGCGTGCAGCAGGCTATTGAAGATCGCCAGCGCCAGGATGACAAGATAAAGCAGAATAACCAGAAAACCGGGGCGCAACGGCCGTGTACGCGGCCGCACCAGATCGAGCAGGCCGGCCAGAAGACCAATGGCGCCGAAAACCAGACCGGCGAACAACAGCCATGCGGAAAAATTCACCCACATCAGATTGGCCGTCTGCCAATAGGCAAGATCGGTAAACAGCGCCAGCGTGAAGCAGACGAAGGGAAAGGGGATAAACACCGCCTGATAAGGATAGGCGGCGGAATCACGGGCGATCGGAGCAGTGCTCATCAAGGGCTCCCGGGTGGACGAGCTTCAGATGAGCAGGCAACACTTGGGAATACCGATTTGTTCCAACGGTATCGAGGTAATGGAAGGTGGCGTCAGATCGCCACCTGTTCCCCTAGTTCCACGACACGGTTTGGCGGCAGCTTGAAATAGGCCGACGGATCGATGCTGAAATCGGCAAGACCGATGTAGAGATGTTCCTGCCAGCCCGCGAGGCCGGTATTCGGCGTGCTGATGAGGTTGCGTCGACCCAGATAGAAAGAGGTCTGCATGATCTCGAACTTGAAGCCCTTTTTCTTGCACAGCGTCAGGGCCTTCGTCACGTTGGGCTCATCCATGAAGCCGAAGGTGATATCGAGGCGGACGAAACGCTTCGACAGGCGCGTCATCTCCACCCGCTCGCTATCGGGCACATAGGGCTTGTCCTGTGTCCAGACCGTGAGGATGACGTTCTGGTCGTGCAGGACGTGATTGTGCTTGATATTGTGCAGAAGCACGCCCGGTGTGCGATCCGGCACACTCGTGAGGAAGACGGCCGTACCCGGAACGGTGACCGGCGCATGATCGGATTCCCGATCGATCGAGCTTTCCACCGACTTGATGAAGGTTTCGAGCGGGATGTCGTTTCGTGCCGTCTTCTCTTTCAGATATTTCGAACCCTTGGTCCAGGTCCACATGATCATCATGATGGCCAGTGCAAGCACCACCGGCACCCAGCCGCCATCATGGATTTTCAGGAGATTGGCAGCGAGGAACACGGCTTCGATTATAAATAGCGGCAACAGCAGCAGCGCCGCCGTGATCGCTTTGTAACCACGCACCGAGCGCAGGAACTGAAAGGACATCAGTGTCGTCACCACCATGGCGCCGGTGACCGAGATGCCATAGGCGGTGGCGAGCGATTCGGAATCGCCGAACGAGAAGATCAGGATGATGACGCCGATGAAAAGGATGGCGTTGACGGCCGGCACATAGATCTGCCCGGTATTGGTTTCCGACGTGAACTTGATGGCGAGACGCGGCAGGAAGCCAAGATGGACAGCCTGACGAGCCAGCGAAAACGCCCCGGTGATGACCGCCTGGCTGGCAATGATCGTTGCCATCGTGGCGAGGATGACGACTGGCAGCAGCGCCCATTCGGGGTAAAGCAGGTAGAACGGGTTGGCGATGGTTTCCGGGTTGGTGAGCACCAGTGCACCCTGACCAAGATAGTTCAGCGCCAGAGCCGGAAAGACCAGAATGAACCATGCGGTCTGGATCGGCTTGCGGCCGAAGTGACCGAGGTCGGCATAAAGCGCTTCGGCACCGGTGACTGTCAGGAAAACAGCGCCGAGAATGATGAAACCGACCGTACCGGCATGGGTAATGAACCACAAAGCGTTGATCGGATTGAGCGCCTCAAGAATTGTCCAGTCATCGCTGATATGGATGATGCCGCCCCAGGCCATGACGAGAAACCAGAGAACGGTAATGGGTCCGAAGAAATTTGAGACGGCGGCCGTGCCCTTGGACTGAACGGCAAATACGCCGACCATGATGGCTGCAGCCATGGGCAGGACGTAATCGGAGAAGGCTGGCGTCACCAATTTCAGGCCTTCCAGCGCCGACATTACCGAAAGGGCGGGGGTAATCATAGCGTCGCCGATAAACAGCGCCGAGCCGATGAGGCCAGCAAAAAACAGGACCGGCGTATAGCTGCCGGTCTTTTTCATCAAAAGCGCCAGAAGCGACAGCGTGCCACCTTCGCCGTCGTTATCAGCGCGCAGCAGAAACAGCACATATTTGAACGTGACGAGGATGGTAAGTGTCCACACCATCAGCGAGATCATGCCGATGACTTCCGCATGATGCACGGCGCCGTTCTTGGCGAAAGGTCGCAACGCTTCGCGAAACGCATAAAGCGGGCTCGTTCCGATGTCCCCGTAGACCACGCCGATAGACCCGAGCAGGAGGACGAGGAACTTGCGGGTTTCCGACGTCGCCTCCGGGGCGGCAGTATGTGAGGCAGTCATAAGGTCTCCAGGCGCTCGGCCTTCGTTGCGAGATGAAGGCGAATATGGGGCATCACTAACACGATGGCAAACCACCGCGTCTTCAACTTTGCTCCTATCGCCAGACATTTCACGCCCACGCGATGACATTTATCATGAACATCAAAAAGCATGGGAAAAGCTGGTTGTCATTGGAAATGAAAAAATGGTGCCGCTTACGTGACTCGAACACGTGACCCCGTCATTACGAATGACGTGCTCTACCAACTGAGCTAAAGCGGCCCCCGCCTGCCGGGCGCACCCGGTTGCGATGTGAAGGGGCTGATACAGGCAAAGAGAGAGGATTTCAAGACGCGATTTTCATGAGGGCACTCATTTCCGACAGCGTGATATCCACAGCCGCGCGACTTCCATCTTTTGCGTTCAAGATTGCCACGTAAATGCCGCGAGCGGATGCATTCTGCCGACAGTGGCCAAGACCTTATTCACCGCATAGCGGACCGCACCGCTTGCAGTTCATTGTCTAAAAGTCTACCGAAAGAGCAATATGAGCGGACGTATCGATATCAGGGCCCGGCAGTGAGCGGTTTGGAAAAAGCCATCAGGAACGCGCTCGCGCAATCCGAACGAAACAATGCGGATATCCGGGCGCGCATTTATCAGTCCGCCCGGCAGGCGCTGGAAGCGGGTCTGCGCAAACAGGATGTATCCGATCCGGACGTGGTGGATGCCCAGCGGCAGCGCCTGGAAGCCAAGATTCGTGAAATCGAATTCGAGGAAAGGCAGCGCCTTGCAATCGAGCGGACCCGCGCACCTGCCAGCCAACCTACGCCTCAGCCCGCCCGCCCTCCGGCAAACCAGCCGGCCAATCCAGCCCAAAACGCGGCCGCGCCGGTTGCGCGCCGCGCAGCCGATGAAGACCAGCAGCCGGCAAATGGCGATCTTGCGGACATGCGGTCGCCGCCACTAGCCAGTCACGCGACCGCTTCCCAACCGCCTATCGACGAATTGTCCGCCTTTGTGGGCGGAAACAGACGTGACGATGGGGCTGCCGCATCCGCCGATGCCGGAAGCCTTGGCGATCTCGGTGTGTCGCGCCGTGGCGGCAGCGACCAGCCGGCAGAATTGCGCCCGCGCCGGGAGATCGGGGCCGAAAGGCCGATCAAGCGCCGCTGGTGGCAACGAAAGAAAAAGGCCACTCCAATTCGGCCATCCGCACAGCCTGTGGCACCACAGGCGGCGCGCTTGGATGTGGCAGCAGGAAAGGAAGGCCGCCCGCGCAAGCGTCGGCGCTGGATTTCCGGCCTTGTACTGCCGCTCGTCGTTCTCGGCGGCGCAGGCTGGGGCTTGTGGTGGGCCGGCAATAACGGCCTGATCGTGATGCCGGATCTTTCCAGCACGCCGATCACCGGCGGCAACGGCAACAGTCAGGCGCCGGCCGGCTTCGAGCCCGGCCGAGGATTTTCCGAGGAATGGGCGGAGGTTTTCATTCCGAAGGGGACTGACGGCATCGTTCCTGCCAGCAATGCATCGGTGGAAGCCATCAATGCCGCGGGAGGTCAGGCCGTGCGCGTGACCTCGCAATCACCCGGTCCGGACGGCGAAGTTGCCATCGACGTGCCGCCGGAAATCCTACGAGAAATGGCCGGCAAGTCTTCGACAGTGGCCGTAACCCTGCAGACGGCGGCTGACCGCTCTGTCGAAGTGGCGGTCCGCTGCGATTTCGGCAGCCTCGGCGGCTGTTCGCGTCATCGCTTCATGGCGACGCAGGAAAAAACCGACGCCCTGTTCCGGGTGAATTTCGATCGATCGCTGGCACCCAATAAACCGGGGCGTATCTATCTCAACAGTGATGTTCTGGGTGGAAAACTGCCGATCTACGTTTTCTCCATGCGTATCCTGCCCGGTCAATAAGTGCCGACTGCTTGAAGGCGGGCGCAAGCCCGCCTTTGCGCTCCAATGCCTCTCGCGGCAGACCGCTCTAAAACCGCGTCGACATCCTTGCCCGCGCGCCGACGCTGACATCCCCCTCACCTTCGATATCGAACAGAAGTGCCAAATCGAACATCCAGGCGGTCTCTGTTTGCAGAGAAGCACCCGCAGTGACCGTAGCGAACGTTCCATCACCATCAAGACCGGCAACGCCCACCGTTGCACCCAGCCGCGGCGTCAGCACCATGCCGTTGCTCAGCACGACACGTCGCTCGATTTCGGCGCCGATACTGGCACGCAGCTGCTCCATGGAAAAACCTTCGAGCAGAAGCTTGTCACCTGCATCATTGCTGACGGCATAATCCTTGACCGTTTCGGTGAGATAAACTGCCCGCAACTTCGGGGTGATCACGGTCGCTTCGTCGAGATACCACTCGCCCTTGAGGGAGCCATCCCACATCCAGCGTGTCGTATCGAACTTGCCGTCGAAGAACGGGGTGTCGATATCGTTCCAGGAACCGCCGTATAGCAGGCTGGTATCGAAGAACACTCCCTTGGCGATCTCCAGCGACACATAGGGGCCGGCGAACCAGCCATTGCCGGTCAGCTCCGCATCTTCGTCGGCGGGGTCGGTCATCCGATCGAAATGTGCCGAAATGCCGATCAGTGTGCGGTCGCTGAGAAGATAATCCATGCCGACCGAAAGCAGCGCGAAACTGCCCCAACGATCATCCTCCTCGTCATTATCGCCGCGACCGTGAACGCGGATTGCACCGTCTATCCACAGATTGAAAGGACGCGGCCCGGCTGCGTCCAGCCCGTCGGCCCGATCCCGTGCGGCCTCGATTTGCGCCAGACTGGTCGAGAAGGAGGCGCGCATGCCGTCCTCCTGCGGTGACATGCGGATGGTGACCGGATCGCGGGCGTTTTCCATGCGCCGCCGTTCCAGGAGCCCCGGCACCCTAATCGTCGACGACAGGAGATTTTGCCGGGTGCGCACGAAATCATGAACGAGTTCGTCGATATCGTCCGCCACGGCAACGGCATTAAAATTGAGATTATAGGCAACCGTGCCGATATTGGATGTGCCGAAGGCGCTGATCAGGCGGTACCCCACAACGGCGCGGCCCGAAAAGCCGGGATTGGGGGTAAAACGCAGATAGAAGCCGCTGGGCGCCACCGGACCGGCTTGCGCCAGTTCGCCGCGAATGAGCTCTGCCGTGCCTGCCGAAGGCGGCGACACCTCTCCGATTGCGGCATCAACGAACGGCCCGCCAGTGGCACCGGCGTTCAGATAGACATTTGGCGGTGTGCCACCCGGCGCGACCGTGACTTCCTTGTTGGCAACGGTTACTGCACGCGGAACGACCTGCAGGGCAAAACTTACGGAACCGGTAACACCTGCGGCATCGCGTACGCCGATGGTGAAGTTGTAAGTGCCTGGTGGCACATCGGCTGCCAGCGGCCCATTGAGATCGCCATTGGAAATATTGAGCACGAGACCTGCGGGCAGATTGCCGCTGACGACACTATAGATCAGTGGCGCGGTACCACCGCTTGCGGAAATATCCTGAAAATAGGCCTCTCCCACCATGGCCTGCGGCAGCGCACCGCCGGGCGGCGAGAAGCCGAAATCGCCGGTGCCGGCATGCACGGTGAGTTCATAAACGGCAGTCGCCACGGCCCCTGCCGTATCGGTTGCCGTGACGGTGATCGAATAGCTGCCTGCCGTCGTCGGCGTTCCGCTGATGGCCCCGCCGCCTGCCATGACGAGGCCGGCGGGCAAACCGCTTGCGGCAAAGCTTGCCGGTCCGCTGCCGCCACTGACGCTGATGCCGGTGTAAGAGTAGGCAAGACCGGTTGTGGCAGGCGGAAGCCCGCTGCCGGTCGGCGGAGACAGGACCAGTGCCGCGGCAAGGATACGCAACGAATAGGTGGCGGTGCCGGTGGCGCCGCCTGCATCGGTGGCGGTGATGGAGACATTATAGATTCCGGCCGCACCGGGCGTACCGGCGATGGTATTGCTGCCGGGTGCGATGACGAGGCCTGTCGGCAGGCTGCCGCCGGTGACGGCAAAATCATAGGGTGCGGTTCCGCCCGACGCTGACAGCGCCTGGTTATAGGCATTTCCGACCGTCCCGTCCGGCAACGGCCCGGCTGCCGGTGCAAGAACAAGGGTCGGATTGATCACCGTAATCGAGACCGTGGCCGGCGCAGAGGTGCCGGAAGCATTGGTCGCCGTGTAATCGAAACTATCCGAACCGACATAACCGGGTGTCGGCGTGTAGGTGATCGTGGCGCCGGAGATGCCGATGCTTCCGTTCGATGGCCCTGCGGTGACGGCGACGGAGCTTGCCGGACCGCCGGTTATGTTCAGCGTGATGGGATTGCCGGCGGAACCACGCACCACCGTTGCCGCGACCGGATTGGCGACCGGCGGCTGGACGGCGACATCGAGCGTATAGGCGCTGCTGCCGATCGCTCCATAAACATCTGTTGCGGTGACCGAAAAACTGCTCGGTCCGGCTGCGGTTGGTGTGCCGGTCAGAGCCCCGGTTGAGGGATCGAGCGTCATGCCCGCGGGCGCGGCGCCGGAGCTTATCGCATAGGAATAGGGCGCAGTACCATTCGAAGCGACGAATGTCTGGCTGTAGGCCGTTGCGACCGTCGCGCCCGGAAGCGCACCGGCCGCGGGCGAAAACGCAAGCGCCGGCGCTGTGACGGTGATCGTCACGGTCGCTGGAGCAGACGTGGCGGTCGGATTAGTGGCGGTATAGGTAAAGCTGTCTGTTCCCGAATAGCCTGCTGCCGGCGTATAGGAAATGCCGGTGCCGGACACCGTGGCAGTGCCGTGCGCGGGGACGGTGGCGACAGCGACGGAAGCCGCGGCGCCACCGGACAAGGCGAGCGGAACGGATGTCGCACCGCTATTGGCCGCGACGGTCAGGGAGACATTTGAGGCCACCGGCGGCGGCAGGGCCACTTCGAGTGTATAACTGACGGCGCCGAAAGCCGAAACGGTATCCGTGGCAGTGATGGTAAAGGACGACGTGCCCACGCTGGTCGGCGTTCCCTCTATGACACCGGCCGATGTCAGGGTGAGGCCGGCCGGCAAGGCTCCGGTGGTGACGGCATAACTGTAGCTGCCACTGCCGCCCGCGGCCGTGATCTGCTGCGAATAGGCCGAGCCGACGGCGGCAACGGGCAAAGCCCCCGCGGGCGGAGAAAACGTGAATGTCGGTATCGCGACGGTAATGGTGGCTGTCGCCGGAAGCGACGTGCCTGCACTGTTTGTCGCTGTATAGCGAAAACTGTCCGGCCCGGAATAACCGGGATTGGGTGTGTAGGTGATGGTTGTGCCGGAGGCCGTGGCCGCACCATTGGTCGCCTGCGTATCGATGGCCACGGAAGCAGCCACCCCACCGGATATGCTGAGCGTGATGAGATTGTTGCTCGAGCCGATTGCCACCGTTGCGGAGACAGCATTGGCGACCGGCGGCTGCTCGGCGATGGCGAGCGTATAGGCGGCGGTGCCTGTCGCGCCGTAAGCGTCCGTTGCCGTCACCGTGAAACTGGCCGGCCCCGGCACCGTCGTTGTGCCCGAAAGCGCACCGGTCGCCGAATCGAGCGTGATGCCGGCGGGCGCCGCGCCGGTCGTGATGGCGAATGTGTAGGGCGCCGTTCCCGCAGAGGCGGTAATTGTCTGGCTGTATGGTGTAGCCGCCTGGCCGGCCGGCAGTGCTCCGGACGCGGGCGACAGGACAAGTGTTGGCGCCGTGACCGTGATCGTGATCTGCGCCGCCGCCGACGGACCACCGGCATTCGTGGCGGTGAAGGTAAAGCTGTCGGTCCCCGAATATCCCGGATTGGGCGTGTAGAGGAAAGTGGTACCGCTTGCAGCGATCGTGCCGTTGGCGGTGGGCGTGACGACGGCAACGCTGTCGGCCGTGCCACCGGAGATGGTTGGAACGATGGCAGCGTTCGAACTGTTGGCCGCCACCACCGCGCTGCTATTGGTCGCGATCGGAGCCGTGACATAGGTGAACTGCGGACCGGCGGCACTTACCCCACCCGCCGTCGTGACGATCACATTGACCGGACCGGCACTGCCCGAAGGGGACGTTGCCGTCAGGCTGGACGCGCTGCCGAAGATGACGGACGTGGCGCTTACGCCGCCGAATTGCACCGTTGCACCGGGTGTAAAGCCTGTGCCGGTGATCGTCACCGCCGTGCCGCCCCCCAGTGGACCGGAGGACCGTGAGAGGCTGCTGACGGTTGGAACAGCGAGATAGGTGTAGGCGCTGCCGGGCGTGACGACACTTGTGCCTCCGGGCGTTGTGACCGCAACGGTGACCACCCCCGCCGCACCAGCCGGAGCGCTGACCGACAATTCTGTATCTGTGCCTGAAACACCGGTAATGACAGTGCCGCCGAAATTGACGGAGGTTGCGCCGGTAAACCCGGTGCCGCTGATGACCACCGTGTTGCCGCCGGCAAGCGGACCTTCCGCCGGCAAAAGGCCGGAAATCACCGGCGCCGGCAGATAGGTGAACGTGCCGGCCGTGACGGTGCCGCCAGCGGTGGACACGGAAATAGTTGAGGTCCCGGTTCCCGCAGGTGACGTGACGATGATCTGCGAGCCGTTGTTGGAAGTGACCGTGCCGGCCGTGCTGCCGAACCGAACCGTCGCGTTGGCGAGATTTGTACCGGTGATGGTGACGGGCGTCCCGCCACCTTCCGGCCCCTCGCCCGGCGAGATGCTGGTGACTGTCGGCGGGTCGACATAACGAAAGGTTGGACCGCCGACACTGCTGCCACCAAACGCCGTAACGGCAACGGCGACCGTGCCTGATCCGGCCGGTGCGACTGCAACAATCTCGTTGTCATTGTTGCGTACGTAAGATGTAGCCGCAGCGCCGCCGAAGGAGACGCCGGAGACGTCGATAAAATTGCTGCCTGAAATCGTAACGGACGTGCCGCCAGCGACTGGGCCCTCTACCGGATCGAGCTGGGTAATCGTCGGAGCCGCGACATAGGTGAACGCCGATTGTGCTGTTGCGGCACTCGTGCCGCCGGGTGTTGTCACAGTGATATTGACGGTACCGGCTCCCGATGGAGCGGTGGCCGTGATCTGACCGTCGTTGATGAATGTATAGCCGGTTGCCGGTGCGGTGCCGAACGAAACCGAAGTTAAATCAGTGAATTCACTGCCGGTGATAGTCACCGATGTGCCACTGGACGATGGCCCACGGTCGGGTGAAACGGTTGTGACAACCGGCGTCGCGTAATACCTATAGGTATTCGCGGGCGTTGCCGCACTGGTGCCACCAAGACTCGTAACGGTGATGTTAACTGCGCCCTTCGATGCGCTCGGCGGGGTTACTGTGATCTGGTCATCGCTGTCGACGGTAAAAACCGTGGCTGCGACGCCGCCGAACGAGACGGCAGACACACCGGTCAGATTTTGCCCTGTCAGGGTGATGGGCGCGCCGCCAGACAAGGGGCCGTCATCGCGTGAAATGGAGGTGATCGTCGGCGGATCGCCGTAGCAGGTTGCCTGCACGGTCACACTGCCAAGCGATCCCAGCGTCTTACTTCCGAAAGCCTCGAGCGTGTAATCGAGCGTCGGACCGAGATTGAGCGTACCGGAGACGTTCATTTCGGCGCCGCCGCCTGGACCGTATTCATCGTAAACGTCAGCATTATCGGCGACAACGGCAATGCCTGCGTCCCGACCATCCTCATCGCCAGCCAACTCTGCGGGGGAACTGTTAGCAGTATAGGCGGAATAAAAAATCTTCTCCCCAGTCGCATATACCCCGAATGGCCCTGGCAACCGCTCGGCTCCGGGGCCGAGAGTCTGGCTGGCGCCCCAATAATTCGTGAATGCCTGGCATGCGCTCGACAACGCCAACGCCTGTTGCGCCGTCGCGATCATCCCGAACACCAGCGTGAATATGGCTACGGCCAAATACCAGAAACGATGCACCGAAACAGAACGGTATACATCAAGGCCGCCTTGCCCCATTCGCAATCTCCCTCATAGCGAGGGAAAACACCCCTCTGCAATTTAAGGTATTACAACCTTAAATAAACAAAAAGGCGCAAAGCGAGCATAAATTACATTTAAGATCGCTAATTGCTAATTTGCAACACGCAGAAGCAATAGGATTGCTGCAGCACCAGGCGGCGCTGCAGCACCGATCTCACGGCCTTGACGGAAATAGGCCATTGATCGCGATGCATTGCGTCAGGCCGAGGCCGGGAGACTGCGTTGAGAAGGGCTGAGGCCCGCCGGTATTGGGCAGTACTGTCACGGTGCCACCCGTGATGCCCGAATTGACGTTGAAATTGAGGGCGGGTGATCCCGGCGTGCCTTGAAGCTCGACAGTCAATCCGCCCAGATCAGCCGTCTGAGCCGTCGATGCCGGATCCACATAGATGCTGGCGGCCGAACCGCCGCCACCGCCCTGCCCGAGATAAGAGCCGTTGGCGATGGTCGAAACGCCTGCGACCTGTTTGGCTTTAAGCGTTGGCACGGCAGTGAGGCTGCCTGTTTGCGCCGGAATGCTAACAGGCTGGTTGCCTCCACCCGTTCCGGCAAAGGTCGCGGGATGCGTGTGCGGCGGCAATTGCTGTAACGTCAATGTCGTCGATTGTTGACCAATCGGCGCACCAATCGGTGTCGGCGTGGCTAATCCTGTCCCTGCTCCTACCCCTACAGCACTTCGCGAGCGCAAGTCCGGCAGCGCAAAATTGGAAGTCGCATTGCCACCATAGATCGTTCCGATCAGCGCAAAAAGAGCCTGATATTGTGAAATCTGCATGAGGCGCCCGTCGGCGGGGGCATAGTTGACTGGACAAAAATCGAAAGCAAATGTGCAGACAGTGCCTATGTAGGGCTCCGAGTTGCACGCCATCGCCGGCCGTTCGCTGGCGACAAAAGCGCCACCACCGGCAAACGCGCCGGTAATGACGGTCAGAATGTTCAGGCAACGCAACGGGCGGACGCCCGGCAAAATCGTGTCTCGCATGATTTCTCCCCAAATCGCCGCGCTTCCGCAGATGAATTATCTGCGGGCGTATCAACGCGACATGAGGAAAGCCTAAATAAGCAGGCCATCAATTCAATCAAAAGACGGCTTATGTTTAGCTTATTAACCAGAGGTTGCTGTTCGTAGAATAATCCGCTGTTTGGCAATTTGCAAACCGAGGGCACCCCCTCAACCATCAGTGCCGGGTTGCAAGTGCTGAAAGAAGATCATGCCGGCGCAGCTGGTCGATGGCACTCACGGCCTCATCCGCCGACCAACCGGCCTGGACCGCTGCCTGCAGCAGTTTGGCCTCGGCTTCCACTTCCAGTTTGAGGTAAAGCGGCTCGAGTGCCTCCTGCACCGTCAGCAGGTGCTCATCGGGCGATACAATGCTGTCAAATCGCGTGGCCATGATTCACTGTCTCCCTTTTCTTTGCGATAGATAGAAAGAGTGTAACCGCAGGAGGCGCAAAGCGTTCCCAGGGATCAGAGAAAATTTCGAACCTGGGTATCCGCCGATTTCGACGAGTATTCCCGCTGAACATCCAAAACACTGGCAAATCACCGCAAGTAGATTAGCGAAAGATTCAGGGATGCTGATGCATATGATCCTAATATGCCGGGTACCCGAACGACAGGACAACCTGAGACGTCATTGCCCTGCTCCAGGAATTGAGAGGAATCAATCGCATGTCTGATTATGCCAGCAATGTACGCAGCTTTATTGCAGAAAATTTCTTGTTTCGCGCCGATGCTGAAATTGCCGACGATCAGTCACTGCTCGACAGCGGCGTCATGGATTCGACCGGTGTGCTCGAGCTGATTGCTTACCTTGAGAGCACATACGGTATTACCGTTGCCGACGAAGATATCATTCCAGATAATCTCGACAGTATTTCCCGCGTCACTGCTTATCTGACATCGAAGAAGATCGCCGCCTGACGCACATTTATCGCTGCCGGGGGAACGAGCGTGCGGATCGAAACTCTCATTGCCGAGAACCTGCGGCAACGACCCGACAAGACGGCGGTCGTGGCCGGTGATGTCCGCCTGACATATGACGAGATCGACCGTCAATCGTCGCGGCTGGCGGCGCGATTGGACGAGGCAGGCGCCGGCCGCGGCGATCGGATCGTTTTCCTTCTCTACAATAGCAGCGAGGCCGTCGTCTCGTTTTTCGCAACCTGGAAACTCGGCAGCGTCGCCTGCCCGCTGCATCCCTCGATCAAGGCCGAGAAACTGGCTGAGATCTTTCGCAGTATCGAACCAGGTGCGATTATTGCCCATGCTCGGCTTGTGCCGATGATTGACGCCGCCTGCCGCCTTGCCGGCAGAAGGTCGGTGATCTTTGTCGTGCATGCGGGCGCACTTGCCGCCAACACACAGTCATACGAAGATGCAGTCGGCACGGACATCTGCTCCACGCCGCCAAAAAACCAGAGTGACGACGATCTGGCGCTGCTAATCCACACATCCGGTTCCACCGGGCGGCCGAAAGGCGTGATGCTCAGCCACGCCAATATTACCGCCGCCTGCACGGCGATCGCCGGTTATCTGGAGAACACGGAAACCGATGTCGTTTTGAGCGTCCTGCCGCTTTCCCATGGCTACGGCATCACCCAGATGGTGACGATGGCGATGGTGGGCGGCACGCTTGTGCTGGAAAAGAGCTTTGCCTTCCCGCGCGTGGTCCTCTCGCGTCTGCAGAGCGAGCAGGTGACCGGCTTTCCGCTGGTTCCCGCCATGGCGGCCCTTTTTGCCAATATGCCGGATCTGAGCGCGGAAATGCTGCCGCATCTGCGCTACATGACCAACGCGGCCGCCGGCATGCCGCCGACCACCACGGGGCGCCTGCGGGCATGCCTGCCGCATGTAGTGTTATATCTGATGTATGGCCAGACGGAGTGCCTGCGCACCACCTATCTGCCACCGGAAGAGGTGGCGCACCGGCCGCTTTCGGTTGGTCGTGCCATTCCCGGCACACAGGTTTTGATTGTCGATGACAACGGCTTGCCGGTTGCGCCGGGTGACATCGGCGAACTGGTGGTCGAGGGTGCGCATGTGATGCGCGGCTACTGGCGCGACGACGTTGCGACCGCCGCTGCCTTGCGTGCCGCCCCGAATGGCATGCGCCTGTTTACCGGAGATCTTTTTCGCGCTGACGACGAAGGGTTTCTCTATTTCGTCTCGCGGCGCGACGACATCATCAAGACCCGCGGCGAAAAGGTCAGCCCGCAGGAAGTGGAACGCGTGCTTTATGCCCTGCCCGGCGTGCGGGAAGCGGCCGTCGAAGGCATTGACGATGCGGTTTTCGGACAAGTGATCAAAGCGCATGTGGCCGCCGACCCGACAGCGGATTTGACCGAGCGGCTGATACAGCGCCACTGCGCTGCACATCTGGAAGATTTCATGGTTCCCAAGCTGGTGGAATTTCATGACGCCCTGCCGAAGACGGCCACGGGCAAAATTCGCCTCAACGCTGCAACGGCAGCGCAGGCCAAGGAAAACGAAGAGAACAGGATAGGGTGATGGCAAGAACCAAGGGATTTTCGGCAGACAGCCTGAAACTGGATACGCAAGCCGAGATCGAACGCATTTGCGCCTGGTTGCGCGAAACGGTGGCGAAGGATCTGCGCAAACGTGGCGCGGTGCTGGGCATTTCCGGCGGCATCGATTCCAGCGTGACGGCCGCGCTTTGCGCCCGCGCCTTCGGCCCGCAAAAAGTGACCGGCATTTTCATGCCCGAGCATGACAGCGACCCGGAAAGCCTGCGGCTCGGACAGGCGCTTGCGGCGGCTACTGGTGTCGAAACGGTGCTGGAAGACATAGGTCCGGCGTTGGCGGCTGCCGGTTGTTATACCCGCCGCGACGGTTTCATTCGTCAGGTCGTGCCGGAATTTGGCGAAGGCTGGGGCTGCAAGGTGATGTTGGAAGATGCGCTGACCGGCCGCGGTTACAACATTTCCTGGCTGGTCGTTGCCAATCCCGCCGGCGAACAGAGCCGCCACCGCATGCCGCTCGAGGTTTATCTGGGCATGATCGCCGCGGCCAACATGAAGCAGCGCACCCGCAAGCAGATCGAATATTACCATGCCGACCGGCTGAACTATGCGGTTGCCGGCACGCCGAACCGGCTCGAATACGACCAAGGTTTCTTCGTGAAGAACGGTGATGGCGCTGCCGATTTCAAGCCGATCGCGCATCTCTACAAGACTCAGGTCTACCAGTTGGCGGAAGCGCTGGGTGTGCCGGAAGAGATCCGCCGACGTCCGCCAACCACCGACACATGGTCACTGCCACAAGGCCAGGACGAATATTATTTCTCGCTACCTTATGACCGAATGGACCTGTGCCTTTATGCACTCGACAACAGCATGTCGCGCGAAGAAACCGCCGAAGCCGCAGAACTGACGCCGGATCAGGTGGATGCGGTGTGGCGCAATATCGCGTCGAAGCGCAAGGTGGCGGAATATCTGCATGCCGAACCGAAAAAGCTGATCGACTGAGCTTGAGACATAAAACCATAGCGGCCGGGCAATTCTCCTGAATTGTCAGGCCGTTCTTTTTTGGTCAGTCGTCGAAGCGGTCGCCGATCAATCGCATCCAGCTTTCGCCGGCTAGCCCGCTGATGAGCGCCTGCCCGGCTTTCACCGGCTCCAGAAGCGACTTGTCCCTCGCATGGGCGACATAAAAGGCACGACCGAGAAAGATGGCGCGCCGCTGCATCAATGCCGGGATCAGCCATGGATGGGCCGCGCCGCGCACCGAAGCGCAACCATAAGCGTCCGCATGGGCGAAAAGGTCTTCAACAAGTTCGCCTGTTCGCGCCGGAACAGACACGGCCTGCAGTACCCAGCCGATGCCGCCTGCCTTGGCGAAATAGGCATAGGCCGCAACCGGGCGGCCATCCGGGTTATAAGCAACCCGCCATTCGGGATAACCGAAGCTGCGTTTCTGCTCCGCCTCGCCCAGGAACCATTCGAGCGAACCGGCATCCCAGCGCGGCCGCATGGCATAAACATCCTTCAGAACCATAAGCGCCCTGCCGAATTCGGCCGGCGTCACATCGCGGAACTCGAGCTTGCGGCCTTCATTGCCTTGATACTGCGGCCGACGAACAAAGGCGACCGCGCGGTCGGCTACACGCCCGAGCGGTCGCACCAGACGTACTGCCGGAATGGATCGTTCCGCCAGCTGCACGCCGGTCGAAACCGGCCGCAGGATCTTCATCCAGTTGAAACTGTAACCGGGCTCAAGCGGATGACCGAGCTTCTGCCACATGCCGAGCGCAGTGCGATTGGCAGTTTCGGTGAGCGAGATATCCTGTGGCCCAGCCAGAAATGCGCGCAGCAGACGGGCACCGATCAGCGGGTTGGCCTTAGGGTTCTCGACCATCATCGAAGCGGCGAAGGCGGCAAGCACTTGCCGGCCCTCCAGTTCGAGACGCGCCGGCGACACGCCGATGAAACCGGTCAGCTTGCCATCTTCATCGACAGCCAGCTTTGAGCGGATACCCGGTTCATCCCACGGATGCTGAAAGAAGGAGTGTTCGAGGCAGGCATTCAGCGACGAGGAAGCTTTCGACTTGCCGCGAAAGGTTTTCTGAAACAGCCGCGCTACGCCGTCGATATCGCCGCGCTCAAAGTCGCGTATGATGGTCGCTTGTCCGCTCATGCCGATGCCATTGCCAGTCCCGCCGAAAATCCGGCTAATCTTGCACGCGGACCCTTAAGCAAACGAAAAGAGGCCCCGCAAGCGGAGCCTCCATTCGGGATTAACATCCGAATTACTTCGGTTTTACATCCAGTAAGGCGGGACGCCGTAATAATCGTAGACCTTGCGGTCATTGGCGCTGTACCAGCTGTCGTCGTCGAGATCAGAGTAACGCGGCGCACCGGTGATCTGGTCCTTGGTCAAATCGATACGGTAGCCGTCGAGCTCTTCGTCGTAGCGAAGCTTTTCCCACGGCAACGGATAATAGTCATCGCCGATACCGAGGAAGCCGCCGAAGCTAAGCACCGCGTAGGCGACACGACCGCCGCGTTTTTCGAGAAGAAGACGCTCGATCGAGCCAATACGCTTGTTGTCGGCGCCATAAACCTTGGTGCCTTCGACCTTGTCGCTGGCAATCAGGGAGTGGCTGTCCTTGACGTAAGGGTCCTGACCGGCGCGGGGTTCCTGATGCAACATGATGCACCTCCTCTTGTTGATTGCACATTCGAATTACACAGAAAGAACCCGCTACTCCGTGCTTGGTTCCTGAAAATACTGATCGCCGTTCGGATATGACGGTCGTCAAGATCAATTGACGTTTACGTCAAGGTTATCTAATCTTCTCGTGATTGGCCGATCAGGCCGCGTCCGTGCGATACTGCTGACAGGTGAAAAGGTGGGAGGACCTTTGCACTTGTCACATTGAGGCAGTATGGCTTCCGGTTCCCGCAGGGTGACCGGAAACGGAAACGCCGACACAAGGGAGGGAGAATGCATGACTGATCTTGCTGCCGCTCAGGCGCAGACGCCGGTGGAAAAAATCTGGCTGGCATCCTATCCGCCGGGTGTTCCGGCAGAACTGCCGCCGCTCAGCCATCAGTCGCTGGGCGAGCTGTTCGAAGAAAGCTGCCAGCGTTATGCCGCCCGCACCGCTTTCACCAGCATGGGCAAGGGCCTCACCTATGAGGCGATGGAACGCGAAAGCCGCAAGATCGCCGCCTTCCTGCAGTCGCAGGGGCTGAAAAAGGGCGACCGCGTTGCTGTGATGATGCCCAACATTTTGCAAAACCCGGTCACAGTCTACGGCATCTTGCGCGCCGGGATGATCGTCGTGAATGTCAACCCGCTCTATACGCCGCGCGAACTGGAACACCAGATCAAGGATTCCGGCGCAACCGCGATCTTCGTGCTGGAAAACTTTGCCAATACCGTGCAGCAGGTGCTGAGCCGTACGCCGCTACGCCATGTCGTCGTCACGACGATGGGCGACATGCTGGGCCTCAAGGGCCATATCGTCAATCTCGTCGTGCGCCGGATCAAGAAACTGGTGCCGGCATGGTCGATCCCATCCGCCCTCAGCTTCAAGTCGGTCCTTTCAAACAGTGCGGGACAGACATTCAAGCCGGTCGAGGTTTCGCTCAGTGACATCGCCTTTCTGCAATATACCGGCGGCACGACCGGCGTTTCCAAGGGCGCGGTGCTGACCCATGGCAACCTTCTCTCCAATCAGGAGCAGATGGGATACTGGCTGGAAACGGCCTTCATCAACAAGCAGAAGCCGGAGGTTTTGAACTTCGTCTGCGCGCTGCCGCTTTATCATATCTTTGCGCTGACGGTGAATTCGCTGATGGGAGTGGCGACCGGCGCCAACAATATCCTCATCCCCAACCCGCGCGACATTCCAGCCTTCGTGGCAGAACTTGCCAAATGCAAACCGCATGTGTTTCCGGGGCTCAACACTCTGTTCAACGCGATGATGAACAATGCCGAGTTCCAGAAGCTCGATCTTTCCTCGCTGATCCTGGTGTTCGGCGGCGGCATGGCGGTGCAGCGGCCAGTGGCCGAACGATGGTTCCAGATGACCGGATGCCCGGTGACCGAGGGATACGGCCTATCTGAAACCTCTCCGGTCGCCACTGCCAACCGGCTGGATACGACGGAGTTCACCGGCACGATCGGCCTGCCCATCCCCTCCACCGACATTACCATCCGCGATGACGACGATACCGTTTTGCCGAATGGCGAAGTCGGCGAAATCTGCATTCGTGGCCCGCAGGTGATGGCCGGTTACTGGCAGCAGCCTGCGGAGACGGCCAAGGTGATGACTCCGGACGGCTATTTCCGCTCCGGCGACATGGGCTTCATGGACGGCAAGGGTTACGTAAAGATCGTCGACCGAAAGAAGGACATGATCCTCGTATCCGGCTTCAACGTTTATCCCAACGAGGTCGAGGAAGTGGTGGCCATGCATCCCGGTGTGCTGGAATGCGCGGCGGTCGGCGTGCCATGTGAACATTCCGGCGAAGGCGTAAAAATCTTTGTCGTGAAGAAGGATCCGAACCTGACGGAAGCGGAACTGAAGGCGCATTGCGTAGCAAACCTCACCAACTATAAACGCCCGCGTTTCATCGAGTTTCGCACCGAACTGCCGAAATCGAATGTCGGCAAGATTTTGAGGCGCATGCTGCGGGAATGACGGACATAAGGGCCCGGACAAGCTGAAAACGCGTTGCATCGCTGCGACACCGCTCAACCAAGTCCGACCAGCGCATGGCCAAAACAATGGACGTACGCTCCAAGCTGGACTAGCTGTAGCCCTTGGCTGGCAACGTGGAGCGTGCGTGCGTATCATCCCTTATCATCGGCTCGTCGTCGTGGCGGCAGTGCTCGGCATTCTTTCGAGCTGCGCCGGTCGGCCTGAAGGGGTGTTGATCCCGACGGCTGCCGCATCCGTTTCCGGCACCTCCAAGGTCGATGTTCTGGTTGCCACCACCCGCCGCCCCTCGGAAACACCCGGCGTGCTTTTTTCCGGTGAACGCGGCGCAGAACCCGCCATCACTGAGATTGCCGTTTCCATTCCGCCCGACAGTGCGCGTGAAGTCGGCCAAGTCCAGTGGCCGAAAAAGCTGCCCGCCAATCCGGACAAGGAATTCGCCACGCTTTCGGTAACGCCGATGGAGAAACCGCAGGCGCATCGCTGGCTGCACGCCCACCTGCCCAAAAGCAAGCGCGTGATGGTGTTCGTGCACGGCTTCAACAACCGGTATGAAGACGCCATCTATCGTTATGCGCAGATCGTGCATGACAGTGGCGCAGACGTGGCGCCGATCCTGTTTACCTGGCCGTCCCGCGGCAGCATCTTCGCCTACAATTACGACAAGGAAAGCACCAATTATTCACGCGATGCGCTGGAAGACATGTTGCGCACCATCGCCCGCAACCCGGAAGTGGGTGAAGTGGTTGTGATGGCGCACTCGATGGGTTCGTGGGTGACGGTCGAAGCGCTGCGACAGATGGCGATCCGCGATGGCAAAGTGTCATCGAAAATCCAGAATGTCATCCTTGCTTCGCCCGATCTGGACGTCGATGTATTTGGCCGCCAGATCGCCGAAATCGGACCGAAGGGCCCACATTTTACCCTTTTCGTTTCGCGTGACGACCGCGCGCTCGGCCTGTCGCGACGGATTTCCGGCAATATCGATCGTCTTGGACAGGTCGATCCGACCGTCGAGCCCTATCGTTCAGAATTCGAGAAACAGGGCATCGTGGTGCTCGACCTGACCGCCTTGAAGGGCGGCGATCGTCTTAACCACGGAAAATTCGCAGAAAGCCCCGAAGTGGTGAAACTGCTCGGCAATCGTCTGATCGCCGGCCAGACCGTGACCGACAGCGATGTCGGGCTTGGCGACCGTATCGGCGCCGTCGCACTTGGCACGGCTCAGACAGTGGGCGGAGCGGCAACTGTTGCCGTCAATGCACCGATCTCAATCTTCGACCCAGCCACTCGCCGCAATTACGGTGATCAGGTTGACCGTCTTGGCCGCTCGGTCGGCAATACGGTCGAGACCGCCGTCGGGCGCTGATCGATATCTTTTACCCGGCTCAAAAAACGCGCCCGCTTAGGTCACCGGGCGGGCGCGACAAGGCTTGATTTGCCCCGCAAAGCGAATAGGTTCCCGTTCGACCTATCCGTACCTCCCATTCCGCACTTCCCGTGCGCACCGTCAGGAGCAAGCCATGCAGGCGATCGTCGAAAAACTGAAATCCACCGCTGCCGCCACCAAGGCAACAGACATTCGCGCCGCCTTCGCGGCCGATCCGCAGCGCTTCGAGAAATTCAGCGTTTCCGCCGAAGACCTCACCATGGATTTTTCCAAGACGGCCGTGAATGCCGAGATTCTTTCGCTGCTCGTCGAACTGGCTGAGGCTGGCGGCGTGGCCGAGAAACGTGAAGACATGTTCTCCGGCGTCGCCATCAATTTTACCGAGGACCGTGCCGTTCTGCACACCGCGCTGCGCAACCGTTCCAACAATCCGGTTCTGGTAGACGGCAAGGATGTGATGCCCGACGTCAACGCCGTGCTGGCCGCGATGGGCAAGTTTGCCGAGGGCATCCGTTCCGGTTCTCTGAAGGGTGCCACCGGCAAGGCGATTACCGATGTCGTCAATATCGGCATCGGCGGTTCCGATCTCGGCCCGGTCATGGCGACGCTGGCGCTTGCCCCGTTCCACGATGGCCCACGTGCCCATTTCGTTTCCAATATCGATGGCGCTCATATCGCCGACACGCTGAAACTGGTCGATCCGGAAACGACGCTGTTCATCGTCGCCTCCAAGACATTCACGACCATCGAAACCATGACCAATGCCCAGACGGCGCGCAAGTTCGTGGCCGATGCGCTGGGTGACGCGGCCGTGCAACACCATTTCTGCGCCGTTTCCACCGCGCTCGACAAGGTTGCCGCCTTCGGCATCAATCAGGACCGCGTGTTCGGTTTCTGGGACTGGGTCGGCGGCCGTTATTCGATCTGGTCGGCCATCGGCCTGCCGCTGATGCTCGCCATCGGCCCGGAAAATTTTGGGCATTTCCTCGACGGCGCGCATGCGATGGACACGCATTTTCGCACCGCGCCGACGGAACAGAACCTGCCGATGCTGCTCGGCCTGATCGGTTATTACCACCGCAATGCGCTGGGTTATCCGACCCGCGCCATCCTGCCCTATGACCAGCGTCTGTCGCGCTTCCCGGCCTATCTGCAGCAGCTCGACATGGAATCCAACGGCAAGGGCGTCACCATCGATGGCACCCCGGTCGAGGGCGAATCCGGCCCGGTCGTCTGGGGCGAACCCGGCACCAACGGCCAGCACGCCTTTTATCAGTTGATCCATCAGGGCACGAGCATCATCCCGGCCGAGTTCATGATCGCCGCCAACAGTTTTGAGCCGGAACTGCGCCACCAGCACGACCTCCTGATCGCCAACGTGCTGGCGCAGTCGGAAGCACTGATGAAGGGCCGCACCTTCGAGGAAGCCAAGAAGCAACTGACCGACAAGGGCATGGACGACAAAAAGGCGGATTTTATCGCGCCGCACCGCGTCTTCACCGGCAACCGTCCATCGATCACCTTCGTCTACGACAAGCTGACGCCATTCGCCTTCGGCCGTCTCGTGGCACTCTATGAACACCGTGTGTTCGTGGAAGGCGTGCTGTTCCGCATCAACTCGTTCGACCAGTGGGGCGTGGAACTTGGCAAAGAACTGGCGACCGGTCTGCTGCCGGTGGTGGAAGGCAAGGAAAGCGCCGATGGCCATGATTCTTCCACGCAGGGTCTGGTGAAGACGCTGGCCGGGCTGAAGAATTAAGCGATACAAGATCGCTTTTATGCTTAGATGATCCCGTCAGATCGAAAATCGGGCGGGATCATGATAAAGTTTCTGGGCAAGGCACTCTCTGCATTAACGGCTCCCGTCCGCAGGCTTGGCAGATGGATCGAGAGCGAGTTGATCGGCGGCTCTGCACTTGATCAACCGATACTTATTCGCAACGAAATATTGAAATTGCGCGCATCTGCGGCTGACCGCCTCTCAACAGCTTGCTTTTCCGTCGGAGCGGCAGGTGTTGTGGCGCCGCTGTTCGCGCCCATATTTCAAAGCGGGCCGACCATTCCAAAAACCTATACCGAGATGCTGCTGATTTTTGGTGCTACCCTGATTTGGCTCACGATGGGCTTCGTGCTACATATGATCGGAGGAGCTTTTCTACTCAAGCTCGGAGACAAGTAATGGATGCACTCACGCTTTATGCTGGTAGCGGCGCAGTGCTTTTGATCATTGCCCTTTTCGTACTTTACCGCCTGCGCCATAACTGACGCAGGCAGACGGACTGTTATTACAGCCCGATCTCTTCCGCAAACGGCGGATTGGCCCCTGCTCGCGAGACGGTGACGGCAGCAGCCTTTGCACCCAGCGCCAGCGCGCTTGCGATCTGGTCTTCCGTCAGGCTCGCCACCTGCGCCTTGGTCAGCAGGTTCTGCATCTTTAGAGAGGCGAGAATGCCGGCATCGAACGTATCACCGGCGCCGACCGTATCAACGACCGTCACCCGTTCGCTCGGTACCGTGACCTTGTGGGCAGCGGTGTAACCGACAGCTCCTTCGGCACCGCGCGTGACCACGACGAGCTTTGCACCGTGGCGCAGCCAGTGGCGGGCGAGCGTATCCTCATCGCCTTCCATGCCGAACCATGCCAGGTCCTCGTCGGAGAATTTGACGATATCGGACATCGCCGCCATGCGGTTGATGCGGGCAAGGTGCGCTGCCTTGTCCTTGATGAAACCGGGGCGGATATTGGGGTCGAGCGAGATGACGCGGGTGGCGGCTTCGCGCTTCATCAGCGCCTCATAGGTCGAGCCGCAGGGTTCCGGGATCAGGCTGATGGCGCCGAAATGCAGGGCTTCGCACGTATCGTCCAGTGCCGGCAGGTCGGCTTCGGTGATCATGCGGCCGGCCGTGCCTTCGTCGTAGAAGGCGTAAGTAGCGTGGCCGTCGACCAGCTTCACGAAGGCGATGGTTGAGGGACGCGATGCGAGTGCGCAATAGCTGAAATCGACCTTGCTCTTGCGCAGCGTGTCACGAAGAATGTCGCCCATCATGTCGTCGGCGAGACCGGTGAAAAAGCCAGTCTTCACACCAAGGCGGCCAAGCGCGATCGCGGTATTGAACACCGCACCACCGGCATAGGGTGAAAATGCCGGTTCGCCGAGCGTCGTTTCACGCGGAAGCATGTCGATAAGGGCTTCGCCGCAGCACAAGATCATGGATTTCCCTCCCGAGGAATAACCTGTTTTGCACAGGAATAAGCGAGCTTTTGACAATTGGCCAGAGCAAAAGCTCGCTTTAAATGAATCGCTTAACGCGGCAACTCGCTGATGCCGCCATTGCGGGCGGACCATTCCAGCGGTGCATCGAGGAATGCTTCGACTTCCGAAAGCGTCTTTTCGTCGAACAGTTTTTGGTCACGCGCGACGGCCAGAACATTGCGCCATGTGGCGATGTGGTGGAACTGCACCTTGCCATCGGCAAACCGCAGCGCGCCTTCATCGAAAATGCCGTAATAGAACAGCGCCATGCCGTGATCGACAACACCACCGGCAGCGCGGATCGCGTCGATGAACTTGAACATCGAACCGCCGGCCGTGGTCAGGTCCTCGATGACGAGGACACGCGATCCTTCCGGCATGTTGCCCTCGATCTGCGCATTGCGGCCATGGCCCTTCGGCTGCTTGCGCACATAGATCATCGGCAGGCCGAGACGATCAGCCAGCAACGCTGCAAAGGGGATGCCGGCCGTTTCGCCACCGGCGATGCAATCGAATTTTTCGAAACCGGCATCGCGCAGCAGGGTGGCGACGGCGAAATCCATGATGGTGGAGCGGACGCGCGGATAGGAAAGCAGCTTACGGCAATCGATATAGACCGGGCTCATCATGCCGGAGGCGAACTTGTAGTGCTTTTCAGCGTTAAAATGCACCGCCCCGATTTCCCACAACATCTTTGCCATGAGTTCGGCCATGACCGTGCGATCGGTAAATGTGGTGTGCATACCTTGTGCTCCTTGTGCGTCCGTTGCTGCGGCATATCAGCAAGAAAGCCGCGCATCCAGTGGATCGCGGCTTTCAAGAGCTAAAAGTGCTGAGAACATCAAGCGCTGGTGCGCACCTCTTCCAGTTCGACCGCATGCAGGAAGCCGGCCACCTCGACCCGATTGCGACCGGCGCGCTTGGCCTCATAGAGCGCGCCATCGGCCATATTCAGGACACTGTCAAAACTGCGATTTTCGGCTGTGCCGAAGGCGATACCAGCACTTACGGTACAGGACACAGTCTTTTCGCCGATCTCGATCATCCGTTCTGCAAATCCGCGACGGATGCGCTCGGCAATTCGTTCGGCGCGACCCGGCAAAACATTTCTGACGATGACCACGAATTCCTCGCCGCCAAGACGAGCGACCGTATCTGTTTCGGCCTTGACCTTCATCTCCTCGGCAAAAGCGCGGATGACCATGTCGCCGGCAGCATGACCGTGCTGGTCGTTGATCGACTTGAAACGATCGATATCGAAAACGATGATCGCTGTTGACTGGTCGATCTGCGTGGCATCAAATTCTTCGAACACGGCGCGGCGATTGAGCAGGCCGGTCAGGGGATCCGTCATCGCCTCGCGGCGGTGGAAAGCGGCAAGACGCCACTGGTGCAGCGCCAGCGAGAAAGCGCCGACGCCGGTCATGCTGGCGATGCAGATGGCGATGTTGAGCTTCTCCGCCCAGTTCTGCGGCGCATGGCCGATCACCCATTGCTGGTCGCGGATCAGCACATAGGCGCAAAGCGCGAACGAAACGCCGGCTGTGGCGTAAAGTGACGCCATGCCGACCAGCGGCCCCGGCGCTTCATGCCGGACGAGCCAGTATTCGCGGGCGGTCGCCGTCAGAAGTATCGCTGTTGTGACATTCATCATGATGATGGAAATGCCGTCATAGCCCATCAACATGGCAGGCAGGCCAAGTACCATGGTGATGGAGCCGGCAACCAGAGAGATCCGCAGAGGCGAACGACCGGAACGGAACTGGCAGCCGGCGGCGTACATGACGGAAAAGCCCGCCATGATGAAGAAATAGGAGATGGCGCCGGTCACGATGCCGGCCTGCAGCGTATAGGCGCTGTAGCTGAAAATACCGACGATAATCAGCGCTAGGCTGACCACCCAGGTGAGCATGAAGCTGTCGCTGCGGCGCGATGCCCAGGTCGCGAAAAGCGCCACAAGCAGGCAGATCGCCGAGAATCCCAGCGCGAGAAGAAGTGAATTGTAATCGAGCATCATGCCTCGCCGTGTCCCCGACGGGCATCATGTCCCGCCATTCCCCCAAGGCGAACATCCGCCCTCACGTTGGGCGGTAACTTAGGACCTGATTCATGATCAAAATATTACCAACCTTCGTAAAAGGCCATGTAATTTCGACCATTACTGGGGGGATTTCTACCCTATATTACACAACTGCCCAGTGTATCGGGAACATTGGATCGAAGACCGTCACCGGTCCGGCACCCGTCTCGATCTTGGCGGGGAAGGAAACCGGCTTCGTCTGTTTTTCCAAAATGATGCGCTCTTCGTTCGGCACGAGGCCATACCATGCCGGACCGTTCAACGAGGCGAAGGCCTCAAGACAATCGAGCGCGCCCTCCTCTTCGAACACATGGGCAAGGCAGCTCATCGTGTTGATCGAGGTGTAGATGCCAGCGCAGCCGCAACCGCATTCCTTGAGCGGATCGACATGCGGGGCGGAATCCGTGCCGAGGAAGAACCGGCTGTCACCGGAAGTGGCGGCGGCGCGCAGCGCCAGACGATGGCTTTCGCGCTTGGCAACCGGCAGGCAGTAGTAATGCGGGCGAATGCCGCCGACCAGAATGGCGTTGCGGTTGATGATCAGGTGATGAGTGGTCAGCGAGCCGGCAAGGTTCTTCTCCGCCGACTTGATGTAGTCGATGCCGTTGGAGGTGGTGACATGCTCCATCGTGATCTTCAGTTCCGGCAGGCGCTTTCGTAGCGGATCGAGCACGGTTTCGATAAACACGGCCTCGCGATCGAAGATGTCGACCTCCGGTGTCGTGACCTCGCCATGTACGCAGAGCGGCAGGCCGATCTTGGCCATCCGCTCCAGAACCGGCATGGCCTTGTCCATGTCGCGCACGCCGCCATGCGAATTGGTGGTGGCGCCGGCCGGATACAGTTTGACCGCATGGATAAGGCCGCTTGCCTTGCCGGCTTCGACGTCGTCGGCATCGGTATGTTCGGTCAGGTAAAGCGTCATCAGCGGCTCAAACCGATCACCTTCCGGCAAAGCTGCCATGATGCGCTGTCGATAGGCTTCTGCATCCTTGGTCGTTACCACGGGCGGCACGAGGTTCGGCATGATGATGGCGCGGGCAAAATGCCGGCTCGAGTCGCCGATGACTCCCTTCAACATGTCGCCATCACGCAGATGCAGGTGCCAATCATCGGGGCGACGGATGCTGATGCGGGTCATGGAAGCGGCCTTTTTCGTGGAAAGAGCTTTCGCAATAACACCGAAAGGCCCAGTGAAACAACCGCGCACCAAAGCGTGATTAAAATTCTCAGCGCCCGCAAAACGGGAATGTTTTCAGAGGAATAGCCGCTGTGTTGGGACGATTTTTCACGCCTTGGATTTGATGAAACCCACGAAATCCGGGCAACAACGCGGAACCGACGCCCATTTTCGGCGTTCGTTTATCAATCTTTAAGTGGTTATGAATCGGAGGCGAGGATGAAGTCCCGTTCCAATAAAGTCAATCGAATGATGTTGCTGGCAACAGGAAGTGCTGTCGCATTATGCATGCTGACCGTTTCCCTCAACGCCGAACAGCGTGCGAAGGTCGAAAATATCGCAGCCCTGCAGAGCGATTGCGACCGCATGGCCGGCAGCGCCTATGACAAGGATCGCAATGCAACCTTCGCACCGGTGGATATCGACAATATCGACGCGCAGGCCGTCGGCGTCTGCCGCACCGCCTTCGAGGCAACCGGCAATCCCCGCTTCGCTTACCAACTGGGCCGGGCACTCAACAAGGCTCAGGAACCAGATGAAGCCATGGTCGCCTATGAAGCCGCCGTCGACGGCGGATATTCCGCCGCAAAGGTCAATTTCGGCATGCTGATGGGGCGCCTTGGCGATGCCGAGTCCGAGTTCCGGCTTTACAGCGAGGCTGCCACCAGCGGCAATGTGCTGGCGCAGTACAATCTTGGTGTCGCCTATCGTGATGGTCTGGGCACCAATGCCGATGGTCAGCAGGCTCTGAAATGGTTCGAAGAGGCTGCCGTTGGCGGTGATGATACTGCCGCCTTCAATATCGGCTCCATCTACGATGAGGGCAAGCTTGTTCCGGAAGACAATCAGACAGCCATCGCCTGGTACGATCTGGCTGCCCAGCGGGGCTCGACGGACGCGATGATCAATCTCGGCCTGATGTACGAAAATGGCGAAGGCATTGCCGCCAACCCCGAGCGTGCGGCCGAGATGTTCCGCTCTGCGGCCGACAAGGGTGACGTGTTCGGCGCCTACAAGCTGGCGCAGCTGGAAGACCATGGTGTCAATCCGCCGGCCCCACAACAGGATGAACTGGCCGAAAGCGTCAATACGCTGGTGCTGAAGCAGGGCGATGTCGAGCCGTTCGGCAGCAAGCCCAAGGACATCTGAAACCCCTGGGAGGCGCGGCCCGCTCCATCCCGGGCCCATGCGCTTTCAAGAGCCCGGACCGGCTGATGCTGGTCCGGGCTTCTTCATGTTCAGGCGTCGGGGATATCGCCTGCGGATGGCCCCCAGACATCGGTCATGGCGAAACCGGCGCTGAGCGGATCAAACGGATCGAGAGCGACCTGGTGCAAGCCGAAGGTAAAGCCGCGCCCGGCAATGGTCGGCACGATGGCGGGTTTGCCGGCAATCATGGTTTCTCGCTCAACACCGACCTCGAATTCCGAGCCTATGATCGAGCGTGAGGTAAAGACATCACCGACCTTCACCTTGCCGCGGGCATGCAGGGCGGCAAGATTGGCGGAATTGCCGGTGCCGCAGGGCGAACGATCCGCCCTGCCCGGCCACATGGTCGTGCATGTGCGCACCGCGCCATCCGCATCCACATCGCGGAACATCACATAGGCGATGCCAGAAATGGCCGGGATTTCGGGATGGACGACCGGCAACGCATCATTGGCCAATTGCTTGATCACCATACCGGCGCTGACGAGTGTCGCCGCATTGCTTTTCGAGATCGTCAATCCGATCTGACCGACATCCACCAATGCGTAAAAAATACCGCCGTAACAGACATCGAGGCTGATCTCGCCCCATTCCGGTGTCGACAGTTTCTGGTCGAGCGCGTGCACGAAGGACGGCACCATGGTGAGCTTGACCTTTTCGCAGCGACCGTCACGGCAGGTGGCCACGGCACGCACGAGGCCGGCTGCCGTTTCCAACGTGACCACGGTTTCCGGCTCCTGCATTTCGACAATCCCAGATTCGAGAAGGGCAGTCGTGACACAGATCGAGTTCGAACCCGAACTGGCGTGCGCCTGATCGGGCTGAAGGATGACGAAGGCGGCATCGGCTGACGGGTCGGTCGGTGGCAGCAGAAGGTTGACGGAACCGAGCGGCATGCCGCGCGGCTCCAGGCAGAGGAAACGGCGCAGCTCCTGCCCCTTGGGATCACTGTTCAGCCAGGCCAGCTTGGCGGCCGTGGTTTCACCCGGGATCTTTGGCACACCGCCGATCGCCACACGGCCAATCTCGCCTTCGCAGTGGACGTCCAGCAGCTGGATCGTACGCTTCCACCTCATTTCCGTCTTCCTTATATGAGCAGGTGTATTTTGTCGTTGTCTGCACCGCGGTTCAGGTGCAGTAGTGCGGTTAGTTCTAGACCGGTCCAGCAGCGCAAATCGAGGGAAAAAACGTCGGATGCTCGCCATATTCGGAAAAGCCGCCCTGACTGCGGGTGCCGCTATTCTCGATGTCTATCGCAACGGCATGGAAGTGTCGCTGAAGGCGGATGCAAGCCCGGTGACACAGGCTGACGAACTGGCCGAAGAGATCATCGTTGCAGCGCTGAGTGAAGCTTTTCCCGATATTCCCGTCATTGCCGAAGAAGCCGTCGCCGCTGGTCATGCGCCCGAGATCGGCACGCGTTTCTTTCTGGTGGACCCGCTCGACGGGACAAAGGAATTTGTCGCCAGGAACAGCGATTTTACCGTCAATATCGCGCTGATCGACGGGGGCGTGCCGGTGGCCGGCATCGTTTATGCGCCTGCACTCGGTGTTGCTTACGCCGGCGAAGGCGACAAGGCATGGAAGATGGCGGTGTCCGACGATGGCAAGGTCAGCATTCGTGTGCCGATCAACAGCCGCACCGTGCTGAAGCCACCAGTCGGGTTGATCAGCCGCTCGCATTGCAATGCCAAGACCCACGAATTTGTCGCCGAACATGCGGTCAAGGACTGCCGCAGCATCGGTTCATCGCTGAAATTCTGCATGCTGGCAGAGGGTGACGCCGACGTTTATCCGCGTTTCAGCCGCACGATGGAATGGGACACCGCCGCCGGCGACGCCATTTTGCGGGCGGCCGGCGGCAGGACATTGGGCTTGGATGGCAAGCCGCTCATCTACGGCAAGCGCAAGCAGGGTCATGACAGCGACTTTGCCAACCCCTCCTTCATCGCCTGGGGGCGGGCCGCCGAAACGGCCTGAATCCTACACCGCCACCGAGTGCCGGGCCGCGCCCTGTCCAAAATAACGGTCGAAGCGTGAGGCTATCGTGCGCACGAACGTTCTTCCCTGCGGCGTGACCGAAAAGACGTCACCATCAAAACCCGTCATGCCGTCGCCGTCCTGCTGATTGACCTGCGCCGCTTCGGCGCGCAGTACCGAGGCGGCCGGGCCAAAACGGTGCTCCAGATTGCTGACGGAGAAAGCATAGGAACACATCAGGTCTTCGATGGCCGCGCCGACAACACGATCGATATCCGTCAACTCCTTGCCGCGGAGAACCGGCAAGCGGCCTTCCTTGACCGTTCGCATATATTCTCCCGTCGCCACGATATTCTGGATGTATCCGCCACCGACCTTGCCAATGGAAGATGCACCGAGACCGATGAGGCCGGGCGCAGCGTCCGTTGTATAGCCCTGGAAGTTGCGATGGACCTCGCCGGCCTCAAGAGCCGCAGCAAGGCTGTCTCCGGGTTTGGCAAAGTGGTCGATGCCGATGGCAACGTAACCGGCCTGTTCCAGCCGCTCCGCCACGAGGCTTGCCATGGAGAACCGATCCTGAATGCCCGGCAGTGCCTGTTCGTCGATCAGCGTCTGGTGTTTTTTCAGCCACGGCACATGCGCGTAACCGAAGATCGCAAAACGATCCGGCTGCACGGCAAGGGATAGCTCGATCGTGCGGGCAACACTGTCCATCGTCTGATGCGGAAGGCCGTAGACGATATCGAGATTGACGCCGCCGACGCCGAGCTTGCGTAGCGTTTCGACAACAAAAGCCGTCTGCTCGAAACTTTGCGGACGGTTGATGGCTTTCTGGACAGCCTCGTCGAAATCCTGCACGCCGATGCTGGCACGGGTGACACCGAAGTCGCGCCAAGCAGTGAGCTTTTCTGCATTGACGAAACCGGGATCGATCTCGACACTGATCTCGCAATTTTGGGAAATGTCGAAATGCCGGTCGAGCGCGTCACGCAGACGCACTAGATCCTTCGGTGCAATCATGGTCGGAGAACCGCCACCGAAATGGATGGCGATCACTTCACGCCGCTCTTTCAGCGCCGCAGCAACAAGGCCGATTTCGAGAAGCAGCGCATCGAGATAGGTCGCCAGCGGATCGTAGCGCTTCACCTGCTTGGTGTGGCAGCCACAGTACCAACAGAGCCGGTCGCAGAAGGGCACATGCAGATAAAGGGACAGCGGGCCGTCGTGTTCGGCAAGCCAGAGCGCATAATCGTCCGGACCGATACCGGCATGGAAATGCGGCGCTGTCGGGTAGCTGGTGTAGCGGGGAACGGGTGCGGCGTAGCGGGCAACGAGATCCGGGTGCATGAAAGGCTCCTTTTCAGCCCGAAAATTAGGCCGGCCTTGCAGACAATTCCTTGACTTCAATCAAGTCTCCTCTGCCATCCCCAATGTGCGTGCAATGATGTAGGCTTGGCCATCCAGCCAACCGCCGACAAACCGCGGCACATTCGAATCGGAGTTTCGAAATGTCATTGGTTCAGGAAAAACTTTTGCCGGCGCCGCTTCCTCATCCCGAAGAGATCAGGTCGGATTTCGAAATGCGATTCGGAAAACACATCACGCTGCAGGCCAGTGCGCGCATCACACCGGCAGGCGTGATCAGTGCCGGTATCGCGGTCGCATTGATGACAATGGCGCTGGGATACGCGGCCGGATCAGCATTGCGGCGAAAATAAAAAACCAACTGGACATAAGTGCGACAAGGCACACTGTGCGGTTATGATTTCATCGCGATTTCAAAGGGAAGAGAAATGGCGCACCCGAAGAGATTCGAACTCCTGACCCCCAGATTCGTAGTCTGGTGCTCTATCCAGCTGAGCTACGGGTGCGTCTGTCGGCGGTGTGTCCCGCCTCGTCAGCGGCGTGTTCCGCTGGCGTGGCGATCCTCTAAAACGTCCCGAATACGAATGCAAGCGATTTTCCCGCCCGATTTGTCATTTTACCGACATAAGTCGTGCGCAGCATTGAATTCATTACGAAAAACGTATCAAGCTCGAGCCCGATAGTCTTCGAAGGAAACCGGACGGTCGGGAATCTCGATGCGGAACTGGGTTCCCGGTCCCGGTTTTTCCACCAGCCCGATGGTTCCACCATGGGCAAGCACCAGTTCGCGGGCGATGACGAGGCCAAGACCAGTGCCGCCGGAGCGCGCCGAGCCCCGGAATGCCGAAAACAGATTTTCCCGTGCCTTGCGCGGCATGCCCGGGCCGGTGTCATCGATGGTGATGCCTACCACGCTGCCGACACGCTGCGCGGTGACGCTGACGCGGCGGCCGACAAGCGGATCACCGACATCAGCCTGCGCCAGCGCCTGAACGGCATTACGGCAGAGATTGTGGATGACGCGAAACAACTGCTCGCTGTCTGCGTCCACTTCCAGATCGGCCGGGATTTGGTCGAGATATTCGATATCACCATCGGGATCGAGCGCCAGCATGTCACGCACTTCCTGGCACAATCCGCCCAGCCGGATGCGCCGACGTTTTGGCGCAGCCTCGCGGGCCTGGCCATAGGCCAGAACCTCGGTCGAATATTCGACCGCGCGGTCGATTGTGCGCAACAATTTTGGCGCAAAGCTGCGTACCATCGGATCCTCGACATCCACCAGCCTGTCCGACATCAGCTGTGCCGAGGCGAGAATGTTGCGCATGTCGTGATTGATCTTGGAAACAGCCAGCCCAAGATCAGCGAGATTTTTCTGCTGTTTCAGCGTGCGCTGCAGCTCCACCTGCATGGCGGTGAGGTGGCGACCCGCAACGGCAAGCTCCCCCTTTTCCTTGGCAGGACTGAAAAGCCGGCCCGGATCTTCGGGATGTTCGGAAAAGATCTGCATGCCGCGCGTCAGGCGTCGGATCGGCTTGATCATCATCCGGTTGATGGCGACATAGATCATAAAGGCGGTGATCAATGAGATCATCAACGACAAGATGAACATGTCGCGTGAAAAGCTCAGCATGGCCTTGTGCAGCGCCTTGTCGCTCATCACAAGCTCGATGATCATGTCGCTTTCGCCGATCGGACCATAGACGCGCATGATGCGATTGCCGCCGAACACCAGCGTCTCGAGAGAATCGCGCATGGAGATCAGTGGTGTCTGGGCGGCAAGGTCGATCTGCTCGTCGACCTGCGGCGGCATGTCCATGGCGGCGAGAAGCCGCGAGGTGCCGTCCTTGCGCAGCGCGATCACCTTGGTGCCGGTGGCCAGCAGCGTATCATCCTGAACGGCACGCGGCAGCTCAGCCGGTTGCAAGCCATCGATGACGATGCCTGCAGCAGCAGCCGTATCCAGTCGGTCACGCAACCAGCCATCGCGCATATTGGCGACGGTCGGTACGAAGATCAGAATTTCGGCAAGCATGACAAAGATGACGGTGAGCCAGAGCAGCCGTCCCGACAGCCCGCCGAAGACACGCGGCATCGGCTCCAGCGGCAAATCAGCCGCCGGGCGCGTCTCGGCTTCCCGAGGCATCACCGCCGCGTCATCCGTCATGCATTTCTCCATGCCATGTATGCCGGCGAACATCATTGCGCCGCAGAGGCTGCATATTAGCGGCGTGACGCAGCTTTTCCAATCCCATCACTGCAAACTAAGGGCGCCGGCATGCAGGAAAAGCCCTTCTGCGATTGACTTTCGCGTCTGACTGCCCTTATAAGCCGCCCCAACGTCCGGCCACCCGATCCGCGCGAGCGCGAACGGCGTGCCGGAACGTTTCTTTCGCAACGCTCTTGCTCTTAGAAGCAAACCCAAGAAGGGCCGCACACCGCGGTATTAAAAAAATGAAGCGTACTTACCAGCCGTCCAAGCTTGTTCGCAAGCGTCGTCACGGTTTCCGCGCACGCATGGCAACCAATGGCGGCCAGAAGGTTCTGGCAGCTCGCCGCGCACGCGGCCGCAAGCGTCTTTCCGCCTAAGGCCGGCTGCCCGATGACAAACCGGGCGACCAAAGACGACAAACCTCCGAAAAATGCTGTCGGGCGGCTGAAAAGCCGTCCGCAGTTTCTTCGTGTCCGGGAGGGAGAACGCCGCAAGGGCAAGTTCTTTCTTCTGGAAGTGCTCGACCGCCAGGAGCCGGACACCGGTGCGCGCGTCGGGTTCACCGTCACCAAGAAGCATGGCAATGCGGTTGAACGAAACCGCATGCGCCGCAGGCTGAAGGCCGCTGTCGGCCACAGTGCCGCAATTGCAATGAAAGACGGACACGATTATGTCATTGTCGCCCGACGCGAGGTGCTGACGGCGAAATTTGCCGATCTGGAGGCCGCGCTTTCCCAGCGCATCGAGAGCCGCCCAAGACATGGCACCCCGAGGAACTCCGCCCCAGGAAAGCATGATGGAAAAAAACCGTAATTACTTCATCGCGATCGGACTATCGGTCCTGATCGTCCTTGCCTGGCAGTTCCTCTATATGGGCCCGCGCATGGAAGCCCAGCAGCGCGCCGAAGAAGCCCGTCAGGCTCAGCAGGCGCAGCAGCAGACCATTACTCCTGAAAGCCCGGGCGCGACCTCGCCGACCACCGGCCTCCCGGGCGCGACACAGGCTCAGGCGACCGCCACCCGCGAGGAATCGCTTGCCAAGTCGCCGCGCATTGCTATCGACACGCCGGCTCTTTCCGGTTCGATCAACCTGGCCGGCGCCCGCTTCGACGACCTGAAGCTGCGCGAGTACCACGAGACCGTGGATGACTCGAGCCCGCTGATCACGCTCTTTTCTCCGGCCGACACCAAGGACGGCTATTTCAGCGAAGTCGGCTTTGTCGGCAGCGCCGATTCCGGCAGCGTTCCCGGTCCCGGCACGCAGTGGACCGTGGCCAGCGGTGACAAGCTGACCGTCCAGACCCCGGTTACGCTGAACTGGACCAACGACAAGGGCGTTGTCTTCACCCGCAAGATCTCGATCGACGAGCATTACATGCTGACGATCGACGACAAGATCGACAACCCGACCGGTGCTGCCGTCAACATCGGCTCCTATGGCCGCGTGACCCGCTACAACAAGCCGGCAACGCCGTCGGTCTGGGTCATTCACGAAGGTTTCCTCGGTGTCATCGGCACCGGCGGCAGCCTTTCGGAGCACACCTATTCCAATATCGAAGAAGAGAACGTCACCCATCCGAAGGCGACCGGCGGCTGGATCGGCATCACCGACAAGTACTGGGCATCTGCTCTCGTGCCGCCACAGGGCGTTGCCTACGAGTCGCGTTATTCGCACTTCACCGATGGCCAGCCGCGTTACCAGGCCGACTTCAAGACCGACAACATCACCATTCAGCCGAACGGCTCGACCGAACTGAAGAACCTGATTTTCGCCGGCGCCAAGGAAGTGCCGCTGATTGCGCAGTATGAAACCCAGTTCAACATTCCGCTGTTCGACCGCATGATCGACTGGGGCTGGTTCTGGTTCTTCACCAAGCCGATGTTCCAGCTGATGGACTTCTTCTTCCGTTATTTCGGAAACTTTGGCGTTGCCATCCTGATGACGACCATCGTTGTCAAGGCGATCTTCTTCCCGCTGGCCAGCAAGCAGTATGCTTCCATGGCCAACATGAAGCGCGTTCAGCCGAAGATGGAAGAGCTGAAGGCCAAGCATGGCGACGACCGCATGGCCCTGCAGAAGGGCATGATGGAGCTGTACAAGGAAGAAAAGATCAATCCGATCGCCGGTTGCTGGCCGGTTCTTCTGCAGATCCCGGTCTTCTTCGCGCTTTACAAGGTCATCTACGTGACCATCGAAATGCGCCACGCTCCGTTCTTCGGCTGGATCCAGGACCTTTCGGCTCCGGACCCGACCTCGCTGTTCAATCTGTTCGGCCTTCTGCCCTACGACGTGCCGCACATGCTGATGATCGGTGTGTGGCCGCTGATCATGGGTGTCACCATGTTCATCCAGATGCGCATGAACCCGACGCCGCCGGACCCGACGCAGGCGATGATCTTCACCTGGATGCCGGTCGTGTTCACCTTCATGCTGGCAAGCTTCCCGGCTGGTCTGGTCATCTACTGGGCCTGGAACAACACGCTCTCGGTCACCCAGCAGGCGATTATCATGAAGCGCCACGGCGCCAAGATCGAACTGTTCGGAAATCTGGCGAGCATGTTCAAGAAAAAGCCGGCGGCGGAAAAGCCCGCCGAAGACAAGAAATAAGCATTGAGAAACCCCGCTTCGGCGGGGTTTTTCTTTGGACGCTGAAAATGCCCTTTGCCTTGCAAAGCTTGACATTGCGTCCCAAAACCACGAAGCCCGAGCCTTCGGATCAAAGACAGGATACCAAGACCAATGCCCACTGACGGAAACATGGACGCCAAGCCTCTGTTCGGCCGCCCCTGGATCTTCATCCGTGGCGTGCCCTCGATGGATTTCCTGCCGCCGGAAGGCCCGTTGGAAGTGGCCTTTGCCGGCCGCTCCAATGTCGGCAAGTCGTCGCTGATCAATGCACTGGTGGCCAAGAAGGGGCTTGCCCGCACATCGAACACACCGGGCCGCACACAGGAACTCAATTATTTCGTTCCCGATGGCTTCTCCGGCCAGGAGGGCGACCTGCCGCCAATGGCGATCGTCGACATGCCGGGCTACGGTTACGCGCAGGCGCCGAAGGAGTTGGTCGACAACTGGACCAAGCTTGTGTTCGATTATCTGCGTGGCCGTTCCACGCTGAAACGCGTCTATGTGCTGATCGACAGCCGCCACGGCATCAAGAAGAATGACGATGAAGTGCTGGATTTGCTGGACAAGGCAGCGGTGTCCTATCAGGTCGTTCTGACCAAGACGGACAAGATCAAGGAAGCCGGCGTGCGCCGGCTGATCGAGGAAACGACGGAAAAGATCCGCAAGCGCCCAGCCGCCTTTCCGGAAGTCTTGGCGACTTCCTCGGAAAAGGCCGGCGGCATCGACGACCTGCGCCGCGCCATCGGCGTGGCTGTGGGGCGACCGGCCTGACAGTCATGCTGTGGGGACGGCAGGGGGACACCGTCAGGCCGGCCGAACGGCCGCGTTCGGGGCGGAAGCGGCCGTCATTCCATGATGGTCCGGCCCCTCGAACTCTTGGATGAGTTCATTTTCAGCCGGACCATGCGCATTCGAACTTACATCTTTGGCAGAAGCACCGCGTCGATGACGTGAATGACGCCGTTCGACTGCTTGACGTCGGCGATGGTGACATGTGCGACGCCGCCATTTTCATCGGTCAGCGTGATCTTGCCCATCGACTGCTTGGCCTTCAGCACGCAGCCACCGACGGTCTTGACGTCGTGGGTGCCCTTGTCGTCCTTGATCATCTTTTCGATGGCCGTGGACATGGCATTGGCGGCAACCACATGGCAGGTCAGAACCTTGGTCAGCTGCGCCTTGTTTTCCGGCTTCAGCAGCGTATCGACCGTACCCTTGGGCAGCTTTGCGAAGGCTTCGTTGGTGGGCGCGAAGACCGTGAACGGACCCTTGCCGGAAAGTGTATCGACCAGGCCAGCGGCCTTCACGGCGGCAACCAGCGTGGTGTGATCCTTCGAATTGACGGCGTTTTCGACGATGTTCTTGTTTTCATACATGGCGGCACCGCCGACCATCGGGTTCTTGGCCTGCGCCACGCCAGCAGCAGCCACCACGCCGACAATCGCCAGCGCGCGAATAACAGATTTCAACATTTCAGAAGTCCTCTTCCACAATTGATCCGGCGGTCTCGGCGGGTTGCCGGAGCGCTGGTTCCTCATCCTCGGGAACATAAGAAGAGACGGACATCAGGCGAAAAGAGTTTCAGCCGGAACGAGTGCTTCAAACAAAAAATCCGGCGATTGCGCGCCGGATTTTCAACTACGTAAAGAAGACGTTAACGCGTCAGGGTGCGCGCGTCTGGCCGGCAGCGATGACCGGACCGGTCGCAGTGCCTGTCGGCGAACCGCCAAAGGGCTCGAGACTGACGGCGAGCGTGACGCCTGCGGCAATGCGACTGCGGATTGCTTCCGGGATTTCGATTTCACCCTCGCCGCTCTGCGGCAGCACACCCAGCGACACGGCCGGATCGTTGCCGGAGATCATCCACAGTTCCAGCGACTTCTGATCGCTCGGACCGGCGGCGACCGGGGTGACAGAAAGGCGGCCGTTATCGGCGCTATAGCTGGCGACGAGGCTGATGGCGTTGCCCTCACCCGACATCTGCGCCACCAGCGGCTGAACGGGCTTGGGAGTCCCGAAAGGCAGGTTCTGCAGCACGACTGTACCGGCCAGCAGGATTACGGAAAGCGCGGTCAGCGAACGCCACAAGGTCACCGAACTCCAGACACCGGCAAAACCGCTCCTTGCCGGTTTCGGGAACAGTCGGTCTTCGATACGGGGATAGATGCCCGCACGCGGATGCGACACATCATAATCGTCGTTGAAGCTCGACAGGTTTTCCGACCAGCGGCCGACCATGGCCGCAAACATCGTGTCACGCGCCATGCGCGCCTCGACATTGCGTCGCTCTTCCAGCGACAGCACGCCGAGAACATATTCCCCGGCAATCACCTGGTCGCGGGCTCTATCACCTTCGCTCTGGTCCGGTGTGGTCATCTGTCCAAGCACTCTCTCAGCTTCAATAGGCTCCGTCGCAGCCAGGTGCGCATCGTGTTGAGCGGCACGGCGTGGCGGTCTGCCAGTTCCTGATAACTCAAACCCTCCACATAGGCGCTTCGAACGGCACCTGCGCGGTCAGATTCCAACTCTTCCATGCACCTGTCAATGCGCTTGCCCTCGCCCTTGAGGACGGCGGCCTGCTCGGGATCGGCACCGCTATCCGCGATGTCCCACCCCTCTTCATCGATATTGCTGGCCACCGGTCGGCGCGCCCGCAATAGGTCGATCGAATGGTTACGCGCAATCGCCATCAGCCAGCCAAGCGGGTTTATGCCGCTTGCCGCAAAACGATCTGCGCGGTGCCAGATTTTGACGAAGATTTCCTGCAAGGCATCTTCGGCATCGGTCCTGTCCTTGAGAATACGGAGGCAGACGGAAAAAAGTTTCGGCGAGGTTGCACTATAAAGCGCGGAAAACGCCGTCCTGTCGCCAAGACTGACACGTGAAATCATCGCTGCGAGGTCTTCACCCGCCATGCTTGCATCCCCTTCACTTCCCTATCCCGCAAAGGTTGGCCAACAACGCACGATGTCAATATGGCAGATTGCTAAATCTGCGCAGGAATTGTTTTCACCGTCAAAAACATGCGTTAAAAGGCCCGCACTCGAGATGTAGGGATATTTCCATGACGGCTTCCGAAAGCGAACTCCAGGCCCAGTTGCTTGCACAGGCTTTGCCCTACATGCAGCGATATGAAAACAAGACGATCGTCGTGAAATATGGCGGCCATGCCATGGGCGACAACGCGCTGGGCAAGGCCTTTGCCGCCGATATCGCCTTACTGAAACAGTCGGGCGTCAACCCCATCGTCGTGCACGGCGGTGGCCCGCAGATCGGCGCCATGCTGACGAAGATGGGTATCGAATCGAAATTCGAAGGCGGCCTGCGTGTCACCGATGCGAAGACCGTCGAGATCGTCGAAATGGTTCTCGCCGGTTCGATCAACAAGGAAATCGTCGCGCTGATCAACCAGACCGGCGAATGGGCGATCGGCCTTTGCGGCAAGGACGGCAACATGGTGTTTGCCGAAAAGGCCAAGAAGACCGTGATCGATCCCGACAGCAATATCGAGCGTGTGCTCGATCTCGGTTTCGTCGGCGAGGTGGTCGAGGTCGACCGTACCCTTCTCGACCTTCTGGCCAAGTCGGAAATGATCCCGGTCATCGCGCCGGTTGCTCCGGGCCGTGACGGCGCCACCTACAACATCAATGCCGATACGTTTGCCGGCGCCATTGCCGGCGCGCTGCATGCCACCCGCCTGCTCTTCCTCACCGACGTGCCGGGCGTGCTCGACCGCGACAAGAACCTGATCAAGGAACTGACGGTCGCGCAGGCGCAGGCGCTGATCAAGGACGGCACGATTTCCGGCGGCATGATCCCCAAGGTCGAGACCTGCATAGATGCAATCCGCTCCGGCGTTCAGGGTGTCGTCATCCTCAACGGCAAGACTGCCCATTCCGTGCTCTTGGAAATCTTCACCGAGCATGGCGCCGGCACGCTGATCGTCCCCTGATCAGGCCGGACAAGGTCAGGAGAGGGCAAACAAGCCCACCGGCCGCATATCGCCTTCGTGGCGCAGGAGCCATTTCTTGCGCCACAGACCGCCGCCGAAACCGGTCAGCGAGCCATCCGAACCGATACAGCGGTGGCAGGGAATGACGATCGGGATGCGGTTGGCATTGTTGGCCTGCGCCACCGCCCGAAACGCCGTAGGCTCACCGATCGCGCGGGCCAGATCGCCGTAGGAACAGGTTTCGCCGAGCGGCACCTTCAAAAGCGCATCCCAGACACGGCTTTCGAACTCCGTGCCCTCGCAATGGAGCGGCACCCGAAAATCGAATTGTTTGCCCGCCAGATAAGCTTCGAACTCATCGGAAAACTGTTCGAGCGCATCGCTGCTGCCGGTAATGACATGGGTCTTCAGCTTGCGCTCAAGCTGCAACACCGCGTTGCCCCTTGTCTTCTCGTCATGAAACTCGACGGCAAACAGATGCGTCCCGCTGGTGACGGCGAGGATCGGGCCGATCGGTGTTTCGAACCATTTTGCAAACAGGCCGATCTCTTCCATCACAACATCTCCGGTCTTTTCGCGCTGGTCTTTATGTAAGCGGCAGTGCATAACCCCGGCATGCCTCACCTGAAGACAGTTCCCGACGCCGCCGATTTCGCCCATGTCACCGAATGGGTGTTCGATCTCGACAATACGCTCTATCCGCATCACATCAATCTGTTCGCGCAGATCGATACCAACATGACCGCCTTCGTGGCGGAACTGCTGCAGATGGAACCGGCCGATGCCAAGGTGCTGCAGAAGAAATATTACCACGAACACGGCACGACGCTGAAAGGCCTGATGCTCAATCACAGCGTCGATCCCGCCGCCTTTCTGGAACGCGCGCATGCGATCGACTATTCGCTGCTGCAGCCGCAGCCGGATCTGGGCGAAGCCATCAAGGCGCTGCCGGGCCGCAAATTCATCCTGACCAACGGCACCGTGCCGCATGCGGAAGCCGCTGCCGGCGCGATGGGCATTCTCGACCAGTTCGACGACATCTTTGACATCGTCGCGGCCGACTACCTGCCGAAACCGGCCAGCGCCACCTATGACAAGTTCGCGGCGCTGAATAAGGTCGATACGAAGAACGCGGCGATGTTCGAGGACCTGCCACGCAACCTGATCGCACCGAAGGCGATGGGCATGCGCACCGTGCTTCTGGCGCCGGAGGTGACGGCCGATATCGTTATCGAGCGCTGGGAAAAGATCAGCGACGAGGATGTGCATATCGATTACCTGACGCAGGACCTCACCGGCTTCCTGCAGGCGATCCTCAAAAAGTAAGGTCTGGCAGGCGGTGATCCGCCCTGCCGCCACCTTACCGAAAGTTCATCCACCTTACCGATGTTTAAGTGGTTCTTGCCGGACCCCGGCCTTACCTTGAAGCTGTCAAAAGCAATCAGGAAGGAAACATCATGAACGCCAAGAAGATCGCACTTGCTGCCCTTGGAGCCGCTTTTGTGTTCGGCGCCACCGTCCCGAGCTTTGCGGCTCCGGGCGATCGCGGCCCCGGCCGTCATGGCCCGCGCCACGAAATGGGTGGCCCGATGATGAAGGACCGCGCCTTCATTTACCTCCTGAAAAACGCCGATGCCGACAAGGACGGCAAGGTGACGAAGGCCGAACTGACCGCTTTCGAGGAAAAGAAGTTCGCCGAGATCGACGCCGACAAGGATGGCTCGCTGACGCCGGGCGAATTCCGCGCCTACCGCAAGGCCGCCATGGAAGCCTTCCGCAAGGACCATCCGCGCCCCGAGCGTGAGGAAGCCAAGACAGACGGTGACAAGAAGCCATCCGAAGAGCGCGCCGAGGGCAAGGAAGGCAAGCGCCACCATGCCAAAGGCCCCGGCCGCCATGGCAAGGGCGGAGGCGCAATGGGTTTCATCCGCTTTGCCGATACCGATGAAAACGGTCAGGTAAGCAAGGCCGAAGCCACCGCGGCGGCTGAAAAATTCTTCGCCTTCATGGACACCAACAAGGATGGTGTCATCAGCATCGACGACCTGCCGGACCGCCCCCTCTAATTTCCGGCAGAGCGTTACAGAACCCGCCCCTTTCCCCCGAGGGGCGGGTTCTTTCTTTTCGGCTTACAGCCCGTAAAACTCCGACACGACCTTCCACGCCTCGTCCGCCGTCTCGACAAAATTGATCAGCGCAAGATCTTCCGGCGCGATCGTGCCGAAATCGGCAAGTGCATCGAAATTGATGATGCCGCGCCAGAATTTTTCCGAAAACAGGATGAAGGGGATCGGCTCCATCCGCTTGGTCTGTATCAGCGTCAGTGCCTCGAACATTTCGTCCAGCGTGCCAAAGCCGCCCGGAAACACCACGACAGCCTTTGCCCGCGTCAGAAAGTGCATCTTGCGGATGGCGAAATAGTGGAAGTTGAAGCTGAGTTCCGGCGTGACGAAACGGTTCGGCGCCTGTTCGTGCGGCAGCACGATATTGAGGCCGATGGTCGGCGCACCGACTTCGGAAGCACCGCGATTGCCGGCCTCCATCACGCCCGGGCCGCCGCCCGTCACCACGACATATTCCTTGAAACCGTCAAGCCGTGACTGTTCGGCGCACAGGCCGGCGAACTTGCGGGCTTCCTCGTAATAGACGGAGGCAGCGGTCAGGTTCTTGCGCTGGACCTCGTTGCGCGCCGCCCAGGGCTCGGTGCCGGGTGCGGGAATGCGCGCGCCGCCGAACAGGACCACGGTCGAGTTGATGCCCATTTCCTTGAGCGACAGTTCGACCTTCAGAAGCTCGAGCTGCAACCGCACCGGCCGCAGTTCCTCGCTGCAGAGAAAATCCTCGTCGGCATAGGCAAGGCGATAGGAGGGCGACATCGTCTGCGGAGTTTTGGGAACGGCCTGCGCCTTGCGCTTGTCCGTGCCGCTGTCCTTCAGGGGATCCCATGAACCGTCCGCACGCCGTGCGGCTTCGTTTTCAGTCTTTGTCATTCCATTCCCTCAGTACCAAATCGCATTGACGCCTGATCGGTGGTCGCTTAGACCAAAGCCCATGTTTTTGCCAGACGGCAAGGCCATCTCCATCTTCACGATATCGCGTGACGTTTAAGGATTCCCCATGAGCAGCTTCGACTTCGCCGCCCTCGAAAAGACAATCGAGACCGCCTTCGACAACCGTGACAACGTCAATGTTTCGACCAAAGGTGAAGTGCGCGATGCGGTCGAGACCTCTCTGAACCTGCTCGACTCTGGCCAGGCCCGCGTCGCGGTTCGCGGCGAAGACGGCACATGGACCGTCAACCAGTGGCTCAAAAAGGCCGTGCTTCTCTCCTTCCGGCTCAACGACATGGAAGTCGTCAAGGGTGGTCCGGGCAACTCGACCTGGTGGGACAAGGTTCCGTCCAAGTTCGAAGGCTGGGGCGAAAGCGAATTCCGTGGCGCCGGTTTCCGCGCCGTTCCGAACGCCGTCGTGCGCCGCTCGGCTTATGTCGCCAAGAACGTCGTGCTGATGCCGTCCTTCGTCAATCTCGGCGCCTATGTCGATGAAGGCACGATGGTCGACACCTGGGCCACCGTCGGCTCCTGCGCGCAGATCGGCAAGAATGTGCATCTTTCCGGCGGCGTCGGCATCGGCGGCGTTCTGGAACCGATGCAGGCCGGCCCGACCATCATCGAGGACAATTGCTTCATCGGCGCCCGCTCGGAAGTCGTCGAAGGCTGCATCATCCGCGAAGGTTCGGTCCTCGGTATGGGCGTCTACATCGGCAAGTCGACAAAAATCGTCAACCGCGCCACCGGCGAAGTCACGTTTGGCGAAGTACCGCCCTACTCGGTCGTCGTTGCCGGCTCTATGCCGTCGGGCAATGCCACCATGCCGAATGGCCTTGCCGCGCCGCACCTCTATTGTGCCGTGATCGTCAAGACCGTCGATGAAAAGACGCGCTCCAAGACCGGCATCAACGAACTGCTGCGCGACTGATCCCAATCATCCCAAGGTCTATCCGATGTCCGTTGTTGATCCGGTCGCAAACCTGCAGGCGCTGATCCGTTGCCCTTCCGTCACTCCGGCGGAAGGCGGCGCATTGACCGCACTGGAAGCCATGCTCAAGCCGCTCGGTTTTACCGTGGAGCGCATGGTGGCCAGCGAACCGGGCATGCCGGATATCGAAAACCTCTATGCCCGTATCGGCGGGCATGGACCGCACCTGATGTTTGCCGGGCACACCGATGTCGTGCCGCCCGGCGACGAGGCTTCGTGGAGCCACCCGCCCTTTGCGGCCGAGATCGCCGATGGCGAATTATTTGGTCGGGGTGCTGTCGACATGAAGGGCGGTATCGCCTGCTTTGTCGCCGCCGTCGCCCGCCATATCGAACAGCACGGCGCGCCAAAAGGCTCGATCTCCTTCTTGATCACCGGCGACGAGGAAGGCCCGGCCGTCAACGGCACGGACAAGCTGCTGAAATGGGCCGCCGAAAAGGGTGAGCGATGGGATGCCTGCCTTGTCGGTGAACCGACCAACCCTGACGTGCTGGGCGACATGATCAAGATCGGCCGCCGTGGCTCCGTTTCCGGCAAGGTTGTCGTCCACGGCGTTCAGGGCCATGCCGCATATCCGCATCTGGCCGACAACGCGGTGCGTGGCGCATTGACATTGGCATCGTCCCTGATGCACCCGCCATTCGATGCCGGCACGCCGGAATTCCCGGCTTCCAATCTCGAAGTGACGACGATCGATGTCGGCAACCCGGCCACCAATGTCGTGCCGGCCAAGGCGACATTCGCCTTCAACATCCGTTTCAACGACCGATGGACGGCGGACACGGTGAAGGCGGAAATCCTGCGCCGTCTGGATGCTGCGGCCGCGAAAAACCCATTGCGTCCCGGCCGAGACGTCACGCGCTACGATATCACTTGGGCCGACCGCCCGAGCCACGTCTTTTTGACCCGCAACGATGCGCTGATCGGTTCGCTTACCGCCTCGGTTGAAAGCGTGACCGGCAAGCGTCCGCAGCTCTCCACGACCGGCGGCACGTCCGACGCGCGCTTCATCAAGGATTATTGCCCGGTGGTGGAATTCGGCCTTGTCGGTCAGACCATGCATATGGTGGACGAGCGCGTGGCAGTGGCCGATCTGGAAACACTGACTCGTATCTATGGCGATTTCATCACCCGGTGGTTTGCCGATGCCGTCATTCGCTGAACTTCAGCTTTACATTTCCGGGCTCTGGCTGCTGATCAAAGGCGACGCGCAGGGTTTTCGACGACTGGACCTGACAGATCGCGGCATGAACCGCTCGTTCTGGGCGATCGTCTGGTGCCTGCCGCCGATGCTGATCTCATGGAACTGGGCACGTCTCGCGGTGCTGGAGGATAGTCCGCCCGGCACAAAACTTGGCTTGCCGTTTTTCGCCAAGCTGGGGTTGATCGACGGCATGAACTGGATCGTGCCGCTGGTTCTGGTCGCCGTGCTTTGCATGGTGCTTGGCCTGCGTGGACGCTTTCCAGCCATCGTCGTGATTTCAAACTGGCTGTCCGTGCCGTTTTCCTACGGTTATGCGCTGCTGATCATCATCGCATTTTTGCTGCCGGGCAGCGAAGGTTTTGTCGCGCTTCTTTGGCTGGCGCTGCTGTTAGGGCTGGTGTTTTCGCTGTCGCGCATTCTGCGTATGATCTTGGGTCCGCAGCCGCTGATCGTCGCCACCACGGCGATGACGCTGATCATTCCGTCGCTGCTGCTTTCGGATGCCTTGCAGACGTTTCTGGGCGTCGCGCCCTGATGCTGCGCCATCCCGGCATCACGGATCGCCGGGATATTCCACCTTCATGAAATAGAGCCCGTCCGGGGGTGCCACCGGACCGCATTCCTTGCGGTCTCTTGCTTCCAGTGCCCCGCGCACATCTTCCGGCGTCACCTTGCCCTCGCCCGCGATCTTCAGCGTGCCGGCAAAAGACCGGATCTGGTTGTGCAGAAAACTTTGGGCGCTGGCGCGGATTTCGATGAGATCGCCCACTCGCGTCACATCCAGCCGGTCGAGCGTGCGAACCGGATTTTTGGCCTGACAGTGCGTGGAGCGGAATGTCGTGAAATCGTGGTGGCCGACCAACATTTGCGCCGCAGCATGCATGGCCTCGTGGTCAAGCTCCCTTGCCACCCACCAGGCGCGGTTCTTTTCCAGCGCAAGTGGCGCCGGGCGATTGAGGATGCGGTAGAGATAATGCCGTTTGAGGGCGGAAAAGCGGGCATCGAACGTGTCGTCAACGGCCATGACCTCAACCACCGCCACGGCCTCTTCCGCCATCATCAGATGGGCGTTGACGGCGTTGCGCAGCTTGTGCGGCAACCATTCGCGCGACAGATCGGCATGGATCACCTGACCGCGCGCATGCACGCCGCTGTCGGTGCGGCCGGCGCCACGGATGGATACGGTTTCGCCGGTCAGCTTGAGAATGGCCTTTTCGATGGCCGACTGGACCGAATGGCCGTTTTCCTGACGCTGCCAGCCGACATAGGCGGTGCCGTCATATTCGACGGTCATGCGAAAGCGCGGCATCAGGCGACCTCGGAGGGCGCGGGCAAAATGGTGCCGGCGACGATCGGCGTGCCACGCAAAAAGTCTGCGGCCCCCAGCGGCTTGCCGCCGGCCTTCTGCAGGCGTGTCAGCCGCACGGCACCCTCGCCGCAGGCCACGAGCAACGCAGTATCGGCAAGAACTTCCCCGGCCTTGCCCTGACCTTTAGCACATTCGGAACCCAGAACCTTGATGCGTTCCGGCTTGCCGTTGATCTCCAGTTCGAACCACGCGCCGGGAAACGGCGACAGGCCGCGGATGTGGTTATGCACGTCACGGGCAGGTTTCGAAAAATCGATGCGCGTCTCGCCCTTGTCGATCTTGGCGGCGTAAAGCACGCCTTCTTCCGGCTGCACCGTCAGCGGCAGGTCGTCCGCCTCCAGCTTTTCCATGGCCTCAACCATGGCGCGGGCGCCGACCAGCATCAACCGGCCATGCAGCTCACCGGCCGTCATCGCCTCGCCGATCTCGACTTCCTTCGTCAGCGCCATCGGGCCGGTATCGAGACCCTTTTCCATTTTCATGACGACCATGCCGGTCTTTTCATCACCGGCCATGATAGCCCGCTGGATGGGGGCCGCACCGCGCCAACGCGGCAGAAGCGACGCGTGACCGTTATAGCAGCCGAGCTTTGTACCTTCGAGAATGGCGACCGGTAGCAGCAGGCCGTAGGCCACGACGACGGCGACATCGGCGTTGTGGGCCCGAAAAATCTCGCGGTCTTCCTCGGCCTTGAAATTGAGCGGCGTTAGAACCGGAAGGCCAAGCAGTTCAGCAGCCTGATGCACAGGGGATTTTGTCAGATCGAGCCCACGCCGTCCCGCCGGGCGCGGCGGCTGGCTGTAGACGGCGACGATCTCATGACCCGCTTCCTTCAACGCTCGCAGTGTCGGCACGGAAAAATCCGGCGTGCCCATGAAGATGATGCGAAAAGACATGGTCGAACCCGTCGTTGTTCATGGGCTTTGGGCCATCGAGGTCGATAAACTTCGATGGCAACGCGATCCTCAGACCGCCTTTGCCTTGGCGGCCTTGGTGAATTTCTTGATCACCATCTCACGCTTGAGGCGGGAAATATGGTCGATGAAGAGAATGCCGTTGAGGTGATCCAGTTCGTGCTGGAAGCAGGTCGCCAGCAGACCGTCGGCCTCCAGCATGTGCTCCTTGCCGTCACGGCCGATATGTTTCACCGTCACCGTCGCCGGGCGCTCGACCTCGGCATAATATTCCGGGATCGACAGGCAGCCCTCTTCGTAGACCGAGCGCTCATCCGATGATTTCAGGATTTCCGGATTGATGAACACCATCGGCTGCGCCGGATCACCTTCCTTGGCGACATCGATGACCAGCAGACGGCGCGGCACACCGATCTGGATCGCGGCAAGGCCGATGCCGGGAGCATCATACATGGTTTCCAGCATGTCGTCGGCGAGTTTCAACACCTCGTCGTCGACACGTTCGATGGGGGCGGATACGGTACGAAGCACCGGATCGGGAAGGATAATAAGCGGCTTGATCGTCATGGCCTCCCATTATCTCATCTTTTCGGCAGGGAAAACAAAAATTGAAGCCTTGGCTTCCCCGACGCGTGAAAGCGGATGAATGGTACCCCGTTTCGGCAGCCCATCGCAATTTGTTCCTGTTTTGATCTTTTCGCCAAAAATAAATCTGCTAGGCTTGGCACCATGGAAACCCAACACTCCCTTCTGGCCGCGCTGACCGGCAACCCGATGTTTGCTGCAGCTTTTGGCATTACCGTGCTTCTGTTTGTGCTCGCCCTCGTGATGGTGGCGTCTGGCAGGCGCTCGGCCGCCTCTGCGCAGGAAGAAGCGGCGCGTCGCGCCGTGGAAGCGGATGCACGGCTTGCCGAAGTGCTGAGGCTGCAATCCGAAATGCAGGGACGCATGGCGGCGATGGGCGAGGCGCTGAGCAGCCGCCAGTCGGAACTCAACCGTGCCGTCAGCCAACGCCTCGACGGCATGAGCCATCGGCTCGGCGCAACCATCACGGAACAGACCAAATCCACCCACGACAATTTGCGCGCGCTGCAGGAACGGCTTGCCGTCATCGATGCGGCGCAGAACAATATCCAGACGTTGGCGAAAGATGTCGTCGGCCTGCAGGCAATCTTGTCCAATAAGCAGACACGCGGCGCGTTCGGACAGGGCCGTATGGAGGCAATCGTTGCCGATGCATTGCCGCAGGGTGCCTATGGTTTCCAGACAATGCTCTCCAATGGCACGCGGCCGGACTGCACGATTGCGATGCCCAACGGCGCACCACCGCTGGTGATCGACGCAAAGTTTCCGCTGGAAGCATGGAACGTGTTTCGCGAAGCAACCGATGCCGACCTGCGCCGCAATGCCGGCCAGCAGTTTCGCCGCGACCTTGAAGTCCACATCAAGGACATTTCGGAAAAATATCTGATCCATGGCGAAACGCAGGAGACCGCTTTCCTGTTCGTGCCTTCGGAATCGATATTTGCCGAGATACACGAACACTTCGAAGGCGTGGTGCAAAAGGCCCAGCGTGCGCGAATCGTCATCGTCTCCCCTTCCCTGCTGATGCTCTCCATCCAGGTCATCCAGGCCGTACTGAAGGACCAGCGGATGCGTGAACAGGCGCATCTGATCCAGGGCGAAGTGGCACTGCTGATGGACGACCTCGGTCGGCTAGACGACCGCACGCGAAAACTGCAAAGCCATTTTCTGGCGGCGCAGAAAGATGTCGAACAGATTCTCACCTCGTCCGACAAGCTCAACCGTCGTGGGGCCAAGATCGGCGCGCTGGAACTCGAGGCTCCCGCGCCGCACAACACGGCCGTGGCAGACCATAAAGCGCAGCCATCACATGGCGTCGAAAGCCGTACGGGCCTTCTGAAGCTGCGGGTGGTTGACGAGGACTGACACTGTCGGGCAGTGTCGCCCGCAAAATATCGGCTTCGAACGCACGCACAGGCTTTTCATGATCACTGTCCTCGGCTCCATCAACATGGACCTCATCGCCACCACGCCCCGGCTGCCGCAGCCCGGCGAAACAGTGGCCGGAACCAGCTTTTCCACGGCGGCCGGTGGCAAGGGCGCCAATCAGGCACTGGCAGCGCGGCGCGCCGGCAGCGGTGTGCGCATGGCGGGTGCTGTTGGTGAAGACGAGTTTGCCAAGCCGGCACTGGAGCTTCTTGATCAGGCCGGCGTCGATCTTTCCGCCGTTGCGCGCAGCAGCGAACCGACCGGTACGGCGCAAATCCTTGTTGGTGGCGATGGCGAGAACATGATCGTCGTCGTGCCCGGAGCCAATGGCACGATCGATGAAGACCAGGCGCATATTGCCGTCGGCACGATGCGGGCCGGCAGCCTGCTGATGCTGCAACTTGAAATTCCGGCTGACAGCGTCGAGCGCGCGCTGCGCTCCGCACGTGCCCAGCATATCGTCAGCATTCTCAACACGGCACCATTGACGCCGGAAGCAGCTGAACTTGCGAAACTCGCCGATGTGGTGATCGCCAACGAGACCGAGTTTTCGCTTCTGGTTGGCAGGCAGATTGCTCAAGCTGATGATCGCGAAGCGGCCATGCGGGAATGGCATTCCGAACGCGGTCAAGCACTGATTGTAACGCTTGGCGCCGACGGCGTGATCGCAGTCCGCAACGGTGTCGTACACAGGGTCAAGGGGCTCGACATCACCCCTGTCGACACGGTCGGAGCCGGTGACACATTCTGCGGCTATCTCGTATCGGGCATGGAACAGGGGCTCGATTTCCCCGATGCGTTGCGCCGCGCAGCAATCGCAGGATCGCTTGCCTGCCTGAAAGCCGGTGCGCAACCTTCGATCCCTACGGCAGAAGAGGTCGCCGCGCATCTTTGAGCGTTTCCCTTGGCTGCAGGCGTTTTCTGCGCTTGCAGCCGGACGGCTTATTTCCCATATGAATGTCTTAAACCGCATGCCACTTTCGGGTGCGGACATGGTCGCTTGAATTCAAGGACTGGAACGACATGAGCCGAAGCACCACCTTCGCAAGCCCTCTCTTTCTGGGTTTTGATGCGATGGAAAAGACCCTCGAGCGCCTTGCAAAGGCGAATGACGGCTATCCGCCCTACAATATCGAGCGAATTGCTGCCGATGCCAGCGGCGTCGAAAAGCTGCGTATCACCATCGCTGTCGCTGGCTTTTCCGAAGAGGAACTCGACGTCACTGTCGAGGAAAATCAACTTGTCATTCGCGGCCGCCAGATCGACGTGCCGGAGCGCGATTACCTCTATCGTGGCATTGCCGCACGCCAGTTCCAGCGGGTCTTTGTGCTGGCCGACGGCATGCAGGTGGGAGGTGCGGGATTGCGCAACGGACTTCTTTCCGTCGATCTCATTCGCCCGGAACCGGAGCGCATGGTGCGAAAAATTAATATTTCCGTCTCAGAGTAGGTCAACGGCGACGATGCCGGAATGCCCTCAAGACGGAGGCTGGAATGCTGCTTAAAGAAGCGACTGCGCGCCTGACGCAGAATGAACTTGTGGACCTCGGCGCCGGTGAAGTCGGCTATATCCGCAGGATGCGCTCAGAAGAAGTGTCGCGCTGTTTTCCGGAAGCTCCCGATATCGATCCGGCGCTTGACCTCTGGGCACTGTTCGGCGCCGATGGCACGCCGATCCTTTTGAGCGACAACCGTTCCAGCACCTTTTTCAAGGCAGCGGAAGACGAGTTGCGCACCGTCAGCCTTCACTGAATTCATTAAAAAATGGCGCGGCGGCCTTTCGGCAACCGCGCCATCATTGTCTCTGCAAACCCGCCTGACCGTCAGACGCGTTTGAAGGTGAGATAGGCTGACGAGCGGCCTTCGCGCTTGGCCTTGGCCTCGTAGCGCGTGCCCGGCCAGCCGGCGAAGGGCGTCAGCCAATCCGCTGGTTCTTCCGCCGTCCAGGCAAAACCACCGTGATCGTGGCAATGCGTCAGCGTCCAGTTCACATAGGTATCGATATCCGAGGCGAAGCAGAACACTCCGCCCGGCTTCAGCACGCGGTGAAAGCGCGTGAGATTGACCTGTGACACGAAGCGCCGCTTCCAGTGCTTCTTCTTCGGCCACGGGTCGGGGTAAAGCAGATCTATGCGATCGACACAGGCTTCCGGCATCCAGTCAAGGAGCTGGGTCGCATCATCTGCGTAAACGCGAACATTCTTCAGATCCAGTTCGCCGACGCGGCCCAGCAGCTTCGCCATGGAATTGACGAAAGGCTCGACGCCGATAAAGCCGGTGGTCGGCTCTTCCTGTGCGCGATGCACCAGATGTTCGCCACCACCAAAGCCGATCTCCAGCCGGATGCGCTCGGGGGTGAACGGAAACAGTTCACCAAGATCTTTCGGTGCTTCCACATTCAGATCAACAGACAGCGCCGGCAGGACCGTGTCCATCGTTTCCGCCTGGCGTTCGCGCAGGGGCTTGCCCTTGCGTCTGCCGAAGAAGGCTTCGGTCGCGCGGGTTGGATGCGATTGTTCGGTCATGGTCGGTCTTTCGAAATCAAAAAGCGGATATCTCCACAAAGAGACACCCGCTTTACAGTTTTTTGAGATGGTCCGTAAAGGCCGATCAGGCGGCCTTCAGGGCTTCCTTGAGCGGCTTGACGAGATCGGTCTTCTCCCAGGAGAAGGAACCGTCACGACCGTTCTTGCGGCCAAAGTGACCGTAGGATGCGGTCTTGGCATAGATCGGCTTGTTGAGATCGAGGTGACGGCGGATGCCGCCCGGCGACAGGTCCATGGTCTTGCGGATAGCGGCCTCGACCTGATCCTCGCTCACGCCATTGCCGGTGCCGTGCAGATCGACATAGATCGACAGCGGCTGCGCAATGCCGATGGCGTAGGACAACTGGATCGTGCAGCGTTCGGCAAGGCCGGCAGCCACAACGTTCTTGGCAAGGTAACGGGCGGCGTAAGCAGCCGAACGGTCGACCTTGGTCGTGTCCTTGCCGGAGAATGCGCCGCCGCCATGCGGGGCCGCGCCGCCATAGGTGTCGACGATGATCTTGCGGCCGGTGAGGCCCGCGTCACCATCCGGGCCGCCGATGACGAACTTGCCGGTCGGGTTGATGTACCACTTGCAATCGGCGTCGATCGGCAGATCGCCGATCGCTTCGCGGATGTAGGGCTCAACGACCTGGCGAACCTTCTTCGAATCCCAGCTGGCATCGAGATGCTGCGTGGACAGAACGATGGAGGCAACGCCTGCCGGCTTGCCGTTTTCGTAACGTACCGTGACCTGGCTCTTGGCATCAGGACCGAGCTTGCCGGCATCGCCCTCGCCCTTCTTGCGGGCGGCAGCGAGCAGCGCCAGGATCTTGTGCGAGTAATAGATCGGGGCCGGCATCAGGTCCGGCGTTTCCTTGCAGGCATAACCAAACATGATGCCCTGGTCACCGGCACCTTCATCGCCCTGCTGGTCGGCAGCGTTATCGACGCCCTGCGCGATATCGGCCGACTGCGAATGCAGCAGTACGTCGATCTTGGCCGTCTTCCAGTGGAAACCATCCTGCTCGTAGCCGATATCGCGGATCGCCTTGCGTGCGGCAGACTTGAACTTCGACGGATTGATGACGTCCTTGCCGTCCTTGTCCTTCTTCATCAGACTCGGTGGCAGGCGCACCTCACCGGCGATGACAACGCGATTTGTGGTGGCCAGCGTTTCGCAGGCAATGCGCACCGTCCAGGGATTGACGCCTGTCTTCACGGCTTCGCGGTAGACCAGATCGACGATCTCGTCGGAAATACGGTCGCAAACCTTGTCAGGATGACCTTCAGCAACGGATTCGCTGGTGAAGAGGTAGTTGGCACGCATGGTGGGATTCCCCTCAAGAAACAACTCGGCGCATGTTTAGTGACTTCGCTCTTTGAAGACAAGCACACAACGACATAAATATATCTTTATGCGATGATTTCGTGATGCTGCGACGGGAATGCGACACCGGATCGCCGAGAGGATGGCCAGCAAGAACAAAAAAAGCGGCCATGAGGCCGCTTTCGAACACGCAGTCTTGGGAGGAAAGCGTTATTCGGTATCTGCCTCGGCAGCGAGGGTCTTGACGAGATCAACCAGGCGGCGACGAACCTTGGGATCAGAGATCTTCACGAACGCGCGGTTGAGTTGCAGGCCTTCCGATGACGACAGGAAGTCGACAACGTAGTTCGAGCTGGAGGCTTCGGCCATACCGGCCTGTCCATTGGTCTGATCGCCCGGAGCATCTTCAAAGAAGAAAGACACAGGTACGTTCAGTATGCTCGAAATATTCTGAAGACGGCTGGCACCAACGCGATTGGTACCCTTCTCGTATTTCTGGATCTGCTGGAAAGTAATGCCGAGGCTTTCACCCAGCTTTTCCTGGCTCATACCCAGCATTGTGCGGCGAAGACGAATACGGCTGCCGACATGAATGTCGATCGGATTCGGCTTCTTCTTGTTTTCAATCATCTCACAGTCCTACTTAAGTTGCTATCAAATCCCCATGACCCGTATCACGTGTGTAAATACACTCATTGCTAATTTAGCTGCACGCAACATAAACGAGAAAGCATATGGCAACACGATAGGCTGCTCACACTATGCAATTTTGGGGGTTTTTGGTCAATTGACGCGAGATTTAAAACCTTGACGGGAAATCGCTGCAATCAGAAACATTGCAGCAGCAATCAACCATAGGTGAGTTTCACGACTGAAATTGTTCCAATGAGAGACAGCTCCACCACCAACAGTAGAATCGATCACGCTCTTGTGATTAAGATCTAAACCTGTGGATACGCGTCCGAAGGGGTCTACCACCGCCGATATGCCGTTGTTGGCATCTCGAATCAGAGGCAGACCCGTTTCGATTGCACGCACGCGCGCCTGTTGAAAATGCTGGTAAGGACCCGGCGTGATGCCGAACCAGGCGTCGTTGGTTATATTGAGGATAACACTCGCCTTTTCCGCCTCGGCAGAGATTTCATCGGGGAAGATCGCCTCGTAGCAGATCAATGGATAGAAGCTGGTGCCGGAGGGAAGCGTAATCAAAGAGCGCCGACTGCCCGCCGTATAACCGCCCGGCATATCGACCACATTCCCGATGCCGATAGAGTTAAAAAAGTCTTCATAGGGCAGGTACTCGCCGAAAGGTGTCAGATGCACCTTGTCGCTGGCACCGATAATTTGGCCCTGGCTGTCAATCGCATAGACCGAATTGTAATAACGCGGCGGGCGCCCCGGCCCCGCATCTTCGGCGCGGACGGCACCGGCGATGAGTACCTGACCATCTTCAAGCACATCGGCGATACGCACCAAGGCGTCCTGGTTTTGCGTCAAAATGAAGGGCAAGGATGTTTCCGGCCAGACAATGACATCCGGTCGCTTGCCCCCCTCAGGCGGGGGAGCAGAACTGAGGGCCAGATGCTCCTCGAAGATCGCCACACGGTCGCTATTGTCCATTTTTCGAGCCTGATCGATGACAGGCTGGACAAGGCGTACGGACACATCCTGCTGCGGGCGAGCTGCCATCATCGCATCCGCGCCATTCAGCCGCCATGCACCGTAACCGAGATGCGCGGCAAACAGCACCACGGCGATGGAAAGACCAGTGGCCATGCCCTTGCGGGTGCCGATCAGCGCCGGAGCCGCGAAGATGAAGACGGCGAGCATGGAAAGGCCGAAAATGCCGACAATCCCGGCCGATTGCATCATCAGCGGGATGGGCATGATGCCATAGGCAATCGTGTTCCACGGAAAGCCGGTGAGCACAAAACTGCGCAGCCACTCACCGATACCGAAGCCGAGCGCGAGCGCCGCCAGACGGCCAAAACCATCCGACCAGAGAATGCCGGCAATCGCAGCGGCCAATCCGTAGAAGAGCGCCAGATAGGCGGGCAGGCCAAAAATGGCGAGCGGCAGCGCCCAGGCAAACTCGTCGGAATCGACCAGAAGCGCATTTCCCAGCCACCAGAGGCCCGCCACGAAATAGCCGAATCCGAACAGCCAGCCGAGAATGAAGGTGGAGCGAAACCGCCTGAAGAAACCGCCTTCCGAACCGGCCGTCGATCCATCCATCAGCCAGACAAGCAATGTGAAAGAGATGAAGAAGGCAGCAAAAAAGCCCACCGGGGGCAGTGCCAGGGCACCGATTGCACCCGCAGCGATTGCCAGAAGCGCCCTCTTCCAGCCCCATAGAAGCATGACCTTGCCTGCCAGCCGCTCCATTCACACCCTCATATCGCCCGAATCAAACCCGCGGCAGTGTTCCAAAAAAACCGCCTCTTGTCGTGCAGCTTGTCCGTGCAGTTTGATCGGGCCTTAAACGCAAAACGGCACGCCATCGCGTGCCGTCTGGGCTTTTAGGGTCTGGCGCATCAGGTGCGTGGCTGCTCCACCCGCAGCGGCTGCGGCGGGACGACACCGTTGATCGGCGTCACGTCGGCTTCACCAGAAACATCGACTTCCGGCGAATGCTCAAGATCGCTCTTGAGGCGACGACGGGCAGCGGTGCGCTTGCGCAGGATGCGGACGCGCTTGATGCGGCGCGGGTCTGCTTCGAGGATCTGGAACTCGAAACCCGGAACTGCCTGCACGACTTCGCCCCGCACCGGGATACGACCAAGCGCCGAAAAGATCAGGCCGCCAAGCGTATCGACGTCTTCGAGCTGCACGCGCACGTCGAAATCCGAACCGATCGCCTCTGCGATCTCCTCCAGCTCGACGCGGGCATCGGCAACGAACACATCTTCGCTGACCTGCGAGAACATCACTTCGTCATCGTCATGTTCGTCCTCGACATCGCCGATCACCATCTCGACGATATCCTCATGGCTGACGAGACCGTCGGTGCCGCCATATTCATCGATGACCAGCGCCATCTGCGTGCGTGCGGCCTGCATGCTGCTCAGAAGCTCGGAGGCAAGCATGGACGGCGGCACAAACAGGATTTTGCGGACGAGGCCAGCCTCTGCGACGGTCTTTGTGAGGTCGACGCGACCAAGATCAAAAGCTGCCTTGGCGATCCGCGCGGGTTTCTCAGCCGTTGCTGCTGTGCCTTCGGCAGCGACATCCACCTGCACGGTGCGTGGCGTGGCGCCACGCCGTTTGTTGCGAGCCTGCTTGGCCAAGTAGGACAAGAGATCGCGGATATGCACCATGCCGCGCGGATCATCCAGCGTATCGGCATAGACCGGCATGCGCGAACGGCCGGTTTCCTCGAAATGGATCAGAAGGTCGCCGAGCGTCATCGTCATGTCGACGGCTTCGATATCGGCGCGGGGGATCATCACATCTTCGACGCGGACTTCGCGGAAGCGCAGGATGTTGTGCAGCATCGCCCGCTCTTCGGGCGAAAACGCATTGCTGACGGCCGCATCGGTCATCAGCGCGTCGGCCAGATCCTCACGCAGTCTTTCGCCCTGCGAGGGTCTCAGCAGCCGGACGGCGCGTGTCCAGAAGGACGACTGGGTCCGGTTGTTATTTTCGTGACGTAACGGACTTCCGCCCTCTTCTGAGGAGGACGATTCCGCATTGCCGTCACGGGCGGCAGCATTGCTCGAATGATCGTTCATTGTTCCAGACTATACTATCGGGTCCTGTCCCGCATAGGGGTCAGATAGGCCAAGTGTGGCCAAAATGCGAGTCTCGAGCCCTTCCATCTCTTCCGCCTCATCCTTTTCGATGTGGTCGTAACCGAAGAGATGCAGAAACCCGTGCACCATCAGATGCGTGAGATGATCGTCGAAATCCTTGTCGAGATCAACCGCCTCGCGTGCAACAGTTTCGCGTGCAATCACGATATCACCCAGCATGGGACCCGGTTTGCCACCCGGTTCCAGCGGGAAGGCAGGGAAGGACAAGACATTGGTCGGCTTATCCTTTTGCCGCCACTCGGCGTTGATCTGCCGGATGGATTCGTCATCCGTGAAGACCAGAGAAATTTCCACGGGCAACGGCGGAAAAGGCTGTTTTTCTTCTTCCGAGAGGAAGGTTGCGGCCGCCTGGAGCACCTTTTCGCTGAGTGCGAACAGGGTTTCCTCGTCCGGCCAGCCGCCTTCTTCCACGCTGATCTGAATATCGAGTTCGGGCATCAAAAAATTCTCGGCCACTTAACCGCGGTCGAGATCCTCGCTTTCCTCGTGGACGGCATATTGCGCGTCATAGGCACGCACGATGCGGCCGACCAGCGGGTGACGCACGACATCCGTATCCTGGAAACGGACGACGGCGAGGCCTTCAACACCTTTGAGGATATGCAGCGCCTCGACCAGACCGGATTTCACGCCGCGCGGCAGGTCGACCTGGCTCGGGTCACCGGTGATGATCATGCGGCCGTTTTCACCCAGACGCGTCAAAAACATCTTCATCTGCATCGATGTCGTGTTCTGCGCTTCGTCGAGGATGATCGCGGCGTTGGACAGCGTGCGTCCACGCATAAAGGCGAGTGGCGCGATTTCGATAACGCCAGCGGTGATCGCACGATCGACCTTGTCGGCCGGGATCATGTCGTAAAGCGCGTCATAAAGTGGGCGCAAGTACGGATCGACCTTTTCCTTCATGTCTCCGGGCAGGAAGCCAAGACGCTCGCCGGCTTCGACGGCGGGGCGGGTCAGGATGATCTTGTCGACGGCACCACGCTCCAGAAGCTGGGCTGCGTGGGCGCAGGCGAGATAGGTTTTACCCGTGCCGGCCGGACCGACGCCGAACACCAGCTCGGTGCGTTCCAGAGCGCGCATATAGGCGTCCTGCGTCGGCGTGCGGGCCTGAATGGTCTTCTTCTTGGTGGAAATCTGGCTCATCGACAGCCGGGCTTTCTTTTCCAGCGTCGGCAGTTGCAGCTGATCATCCGCCGCCTGCGCCATGCGGATGGCACCTTCGACGTCGGAAATTTCGACCGAGCCACCCTTTTGCAGACGCTCATAGAGGACATCCAGCGTGCGTCGGGCCTGATTGGTGGCCGTCACCTCGCCCGAAATCGTCACGGAATTGCCGCGGGCGCGGGCATCCACGTTGAGGCGCTGTTCCAAAAGCTTGAGGTTCTGGTCGAACTGTCCAAACAGTTCGCTGGCGAGCCTGTTGTTTTCGAACGTCAGGATGAAGTGATTTGCGTCGGTCGCGGCTGGGCGTGGCTGGCGCGCTGATGAAGAAACCAATTCACGTTCGACCAATAGGCAGGCTCCTGTTGCTGTTGGTGCCTATTTAAGCCCCTGCCCGCTCGGCAAACAAGCTGTTCGGCCCCGTTCCTGTGATTCGTACCTGAATAATGTCACCGATTTGCGATTCTTTTGCATCAACATTCACAGACTGCAGCCAGGGCGACCGACCGATCAGCTGACCCGGCATCCGGCCGGGCTTTTCCAAGAGAAGATCGATGGTCTTGCCGACGCAGCCTTCGGCGAATTCCTGCTGCTGGCGCAGCAGCAAAGCCTGCAGCCGTTCCAGCCTTTCGGTCTTCACCGCTTCATCCACCTGAGAACCGAGTTCGGCGCCGGGTGTTCCCGGACGGGTGGAATATTTGAACGAATAGGCCGAGGCATATTTCACTTCCTCGACGATTTTCAGCGTGTCTTCAAAGTCCTGATCGGTCTCGCCCGGGAAACCGACGATGAAATCGCCCGACATGGCGATATCGGCGCGGGCAGAGCGGATACGCTCGATAAGCCGCAGATATTCGGCGCCGGTGTGGCGGCGATTCATGGCTTTCAGAATACGGTCGGACCCGGCCTGAACCGGGAGGTGCAGATAAGGCATCAGCGCACGCAGATCGCGATGCGCCTCGATCAGACAGTCATCCATGTCGCGCGGATGGCTGGTCGTATAACGCAGGCGTGCAAGACCGGGAATTTCAGCCAGACGATAGAGCAGTTCGCCAAGCCCCCATTCGCCGCCCTTCGGGCTTTCGCCGCGCCAGGCATTGACGTTCTGGCCGAGCAGGGTGATTTCACGCACGCCACTATCGACCAGACGCATGGCCTCGTCGATGATCTGCGAGACCGAACGGGAAATTTCAGAGCCACGTGTGTAAGGCACGACGCAGAAGGTGCAGAACTTGTCGCAGCCTTCCTGCACCGTCAGGAACGAGGTGACGCCGCGCGAGCGGGCCTTGGCTTTATCCACCTTCGGCAGATGTTCGAACTTGTCCTCGACGGCATAATCCGTCTCGACCACGCGCTCACCCTGCCGGGCGCGGGCGAGCGCCTGTGGCAGGCGGTGATAGGTCTGCGGCCCGACGACGACATCCACCGCCGGCGCGCGGCGCAAGATTTCCTCGCCCTCGGCCTGAGCAACGCAGCCGGTGACGCCAATCATCAGTTCGCGGCCATGTTCGGCGCGGGTGCGCTTCATGTCGCGCAGACGGCCGAGCGCCGAATAGACCTTGTCGGCCGCCTTTTCGCGGATGTGACAGGTGTTCAGGAGGATCAGGTCTGCCTCGCCCATTTCTTCGGTCGCAACATAACCTTCGCTCGCCAGCGCATCGCTCATGCGATTGCTGTCGTAAACGTTCATCTGACAGCCGTAGGTCTTGATGAAAACCTTGCGGGTGTTGCTGGCGACTCCAGCCTTTTCGGCCGTGTCCGGGGAAATGACGGTGATCTGGTTCATGGCCGCTCTTTACCGCAAGAATGGCCGGATTTGAAGGGCTGTGTTACGGCGCGTCGGCTGGGTGCTGAGGAGCATGCTGCTCGACCGGCTCCAGACCGGTTTCGGCGATCTCGGCATCCGGCGTCTTCTTGCGCACGCCATAAAGCCGATCCCGCAGCATGCGCTTCATCGAAGCGATGACAGCAGCACTCAGGTGCTTGCGGTTATCGCCCTCGCGGAACGGGATGGCCTCGCCGAAATCGACATCCACATCGATCGCCTCAGCCCGAAAAATGCCCATCAGATGCGGCAGCAGCTCTATACTGCCGGGCCATGCGGCGATCGGGCGATGGTACCGGCCCATCGGCATGCCGTAGATGCCGGTATAGGCGATGGTGACCGGCTGGACATAAACCACCTTGTCCGGCGTGTGCGGCACGGCAGCAGTCGCTGCGCCGAACAGCGAGGATTTGACGTCGAGAAGGCGGTTGCCGTCCGATGTCGTGCCTTCCGGAAAAAGCACGACGATTTCGCCGCCGGTCATACGCTCTGCAATCTCATTGACCTGATCGCCGGTGCGGCGCTTCTGCTCGCGCACCACAAAAATCGTCTTCTGCAGTTTTGCCAGCGTTCCGAAAACCGGCCATTCGGCCACCTCGATCTTGGCGATATAAGCGACATCGGCAACCGCGCCGAGGACCAGAATATCCTTCCAGGAGGCATGATTGGCCGACAGCATGACGGGGCGGCGGCGCTCGACCGAACCATGCACGCGGATGCGGATGCCGAGCAGCCAGCAGGCGATACGGTGCCAGATGCGGGGAACGTATCGACGGATTTTCAGATCACAGGCAAGGCCGATCAGCTGAAACGGCAAAAGGACCAGTGTCGTCAACACGAGGCCCGTGATGATGAAAAAAATCCGTATCCAGGTGATCAAGGATCGTCCTTGTCGAGCGGTATGCCGTAAAGCTCGAGCCTGTGGCCAACGAGACGAAAGCCGTGCTCGCGGGCGATCCGTTCCTGCAAAGCCTCGATCTCTGCCGAATGGAACTCGATGACCGTGCCCGACTGCACATCGATCATGTGATCGTGGTGTTCTTCCGGCACGGTTTCGTACCGCGAGCGGCCGTCGCGAAAATCGTGGCGCTCGATGATGCCTTCATCCTCGAACAGTTTTACCGTGCGATAGACGGTCGAGATGGAGATGCGCGGATCGACCTTGGAGGAGCGGCGATAGAGCTCCTCGACATCCGGGTGGTCATCCGATTCCTGCAGCGTGCGGGCAATGACGCGACGCTGGTCGGTCATCCGCATACCCCGCTCGGCACACAGTTCCTCCAGCGATTTGGCAAGATCTGTCACGTCGTTCGGTCCTGCTTCATGCGATTTCTAAAGTTCGGGTCTAGCCAAGATCGCGACGCATGACAAGCGCTGCGGATTTGCTTCCATCGACCGCTTCATAATAGGCCGGGCGGGTGGCGACTGTGGCAAACCCGAGCCTGCGATAGAGGCCGATTGCGGCGACATTGCTGTCTTCGACCTCGAGAAACATGGTCTCACCGCCGCGTTCCGCAGCCTCACGGATGGCCGATTGCATCAACCGCCAGCCCAGCCCGGTGCGACCGACCTTTTCCGAAACGGCGACGGTCAAAATCTCGGCTTCGCCGGCCACTTCGCGGGCGAGAACGAAACCGCCAAGCGGGCGACGGAAGAAGGCATTGGTCTGGTAGGCGACGAAGCCAAACGTGTTTTCCTGGCTGAGAAGGCTGTGGATTTCGCCGTCATTCCAGCGACGGGCAAACCGGAGCCCATGCAGTTCCGAAACGGCATGGCAGTCATCTGCCTTCATGGCGACGATTTCGAAAGTGGGTTTCAAACTCAGGTAATCGTCGTTCATGCGCGTCTCAGGAGCGGGCCAATGCGAATCCTGTCTGAGGTTTAGCATCCGGCCCGCGAAGGTAAAGCGGTTTCGGTTTTGCACTGCCGAAGGGTTTTGCCGCACCGAGCTTCGCGACGGTGGCGATGTCGAACCGATCAGGCACGATTTTGATGCCGGGTTCGCTGACTTCACCGGCTGCGGCGGCAGCAATCGCCACCGCGCCGGTACCAAAAATGGTTGCGCTATGATGTGTGGCGAGAGCGGTGACGGCTTCCGGCGAAAGCGCCTGCGCCTCTTCGAGAGGGGAGCCATCGGGACCGAAAGGCTGCGCGTAAATCTCGCCGCGCTTGGCATCCATGGCGGCTATGACCGGGCGACCGGCGGAACTGGCGAGCTGATGGGCGGCCATGGTTTCGAGCGTGGTGATGCCGACTGCCTCGATACCGAGCGAGAGCGCAAAACCGCGAGCAGCGGCGACACCGACGCGGATGCCGGTGAACGAGCCGGGACCGATGGTGACGGCGACGCGGTTGACCTGTTGGAGCGTGATGCCGGCCTCTGCAAGCGCGGCCTCGATCTGCGCCATCAGCTTTTCGGCGTGGCCCTTACCGATCATATCTGTCTGTACGGAGAGGATTTTATCGGCTGTCGCGTCATAAAGCGCAACCGAGCAATCGATGCCGGCGGTGTCGAGGGCGAGGACGATCATGACAGGTTACCGGCAGTTTGGTGCGCCGACCTTATCGCCGGCGCAGGGATTTATCAGAGGGATTCGACGGCCTGCACTTCCGGCACAAAGTGCTTGAGCAGGTTCTGTACGCCATGCTTGAGCGTGGCGGTCGAGGACGGGCAACCGGCGCAGGCGCCCTTCATGTTGAGGTAGACGGTACCGTCCTTGTAACCCTTGAAGGTGATATCGCCACCATCCTGCGCAACGGCCGGACGAACGCGGGTTTCAAGCAGTTCCTTGATGGTGGCAACAACGGTTTCGTCGCCTTCCTCAAAAAACTCGCCTTCCTCATCGGTGGCTTCCGCCATGGCGGAACCGCCGCCCATGACCGGCTGGCCGGACATGAAGTGTTCCATGATCGAACCGAGAATGGCGGGCTTCAAGTGCTGCCACTCGGCATCGGACTTGCTGACGGTGATGAAGTCGTAACCGAAATAGACGCCGGTAACGCCCGGCACGTCGAACAGACGGGCAGCAAGCGGAGACTTCTCAGCCTCGGCAGCGGAACGGAATTCGGCGGTGCCGTTTTCCAGCACGACCTTGCCCGGAAGGAATTTCAGGGTGGCCGGGTTCGGCGTGGCTTCCGTCTGAATGAACATTTTTATGTCTCCTGGCGAAAGGCGCTCGCCGTTTAGAATTCTTCCAAAGAAGATAAGACCGTTCAGGTTTCGGTTCAAGTGCGCCTTTGCGGAAACAAGGTCAAGAGCGAAGGTTTGTGCGCAAGGACAAAGACCTTATGCCAGCGCATCGATTTCCTCGTCGGTCAGCGTGCTCGGCAGAACCGTCACGGGAATGGGGAAGGCTGCGGTGCGGCCGGCAATCGAGGTGACGAGCGGCCCCGGCCCTTCCTTGGCGGAACCGGCGGCTAGAACAAGAATGGCGATATCCTGATCTTCCTCGATCAGTGAATTGATCTCGTCGGCAGCGTTGCCTTCACGGATTACCACTTCGGGATCGATTCCGATACTTTCCCGCACACTCTGGGCGGCCTTGGCCATGACGGCCTCGGCTTCTTCGCGGGCTTCGGCGCGCATGATCGCCTCGACACCCAGCCATTGCTGGAAGTCGCCTTCTGGGATGAGATAAAGCAGCAAGAGTGCGCCATTGGAATTTTTGGCGCGGCGTCCGGCATAGTGCACGGCCTTTTCACATTCCGGCGTGCCATCGATGACCGCCATGAATTTTCGGCGGTGGCCTTCGAGGCGCGATAGCCGAGTTGAAACCATGCCGATCCCCCTGATGCGCTGACACGACCCGTCTGGTCGTGATGGACATTATACAATTCGGCGGGGATGGGAAAGAAGGGGAAGGAAAGTGGTCCGGGATGGTGCGGCTTGTCCCTTCTCCCCATTGAAATGGGGAGAAGGTCCGGAGCGATAGCGAGGGGATGAGGGGCAGACGCAACGCTGAAGTTCGAGGCTCTTGCCCCTCATCCGGCTGCCGCCACCTTCTCCCCGCAAGCGGGGAGAAGGGAGCAGGCCGCACCGTCTCGTTTCACGATAAACCACCGGCCCTTACAGGCCGGCAGCCATTCTTACCGCAGGAAACCGATAATATCGGAAACCTCGTTCATGGTCTTTTCGGCACGGGCACGGGCGCGTTCGCCGCCATCCTTGAGGATCGCGTCGATATGCGTCGTGTCGTCCATCAGGCGGCGCATTTCCGTGGTGATGGGGGCAAGCACCTCAACCGCCAGATCGGCAAGCGCCGGCTTGAACACCGAAAACTGCTGGCCGCCGAATTCGGCAAGAACGTCCGCCTTGGTCTTGTCCGACAGGGCAGCATAGATGCCGACCAGATTGGCGGCTTCCGGGCGGCCTTCGAGACCATCGACTTCGCTCGGAAGCGCGTCGGGGTCGGTCTTGGCCTTGCGAATCTTCTTCAAAATCGTGTCGGCATCGTCCATCAGGTTGATACGCGACAGATCCGACGGATCCGACTTCGACATCTTTTTCGTGCCGTCCTTCAAAGACATGACGCGCGGCGCCGGGCCGCCGATCAGCGGCTCGACCAACGGGAAATAACCGTGGATCGGTTCTTCGCCAACGATCATGTCCACACCCGTTCCGGTCTCGCGGATCTTTGGGCCGAAATCAATGTTGAAACGCTGGGCGATATCGCGGGCCAGTTCCAGATGCTGTTTCTGGTCGTCACCGACCGGCACATGGGTTGCGCGATAGACCAGAATGTCGGCGGCCATCAGGCTCGGATAGGCGAGCAGGCCGAGCGAGGCGTTTTCGCGGTCCTTGCCGGCCTTGTCCTTGAACTGCGTCATGCGGTTCATCCAGCCGATGCGCGCGACACAGTTGAAGATCCAGGCAAGCTCTGCATGCTGCGGCACGGCCGACTGGTTGAACACGATATGTTTGACCGGATCGATGCCCGAGGCGATGAAGGCGGCGGCGATGGAGCGGATCTGGCCCTTCAGGTCGTCATGGACGAGCTGGGCGGTGATGGCGTGCAGATCGACGACGCAATAGATGCAGTCGTTATCCTGCTGCAGCGCCACGAATTTGCGGATGGCGCCGAGATAGTTTCCGAGATGGAGATTGCCCGTCGGCTGTACGCCGGAAAATACGAGCGGCTTAAACGTGTTCATGTCGTCCTCATCAGGCTTGTGGAAGGCCCCAGGGCATGGTGAGCAGGACGGATTGCCCGGCCTTTTGAGCTCATGTCGCCCATGTTGCTAACGGCCGGGCTTATGCACGGCGCGCCGGTCGGGATCAAGAGCTCAACCGTCTGCATGCTCAATCAAATCCCAGCTATTGCCATAGGGATCGGTGAACACGGCAACCGTGCCGTAGATTTCATGGCGCGGTTGTTCGAGAAACACGACGCCTTTGGCGAGCATGGCGGCATGATCGCGGGCAAAATCATCGGTTTTCAGGAAGAAGCCGACACGACCACCGGTCTGACGTCCGATCGCAGCTTTCTGGCTTTCGGATGCAGCCTGGGCCAGAAGCAGCGACGCTCCCTCACCGCCGTTCGGCCGAACCACGAGCCAGCGCTTTCCATCGGGCTGTGGCGTATCTTCAAGACAGTCGAAACCGAGGGCATCGCAATAGAACGCCTTGGCACGATCATAATCGTGCACGACCAGGGTGACGAGAAAAAGCGAACACTGTGGCATGGCGGCTCCTCACGGTTTCGGACGTGGTTGGCATTTTTGAAGACAGAGTCGTCCCTTGGCGATCCCGGTTTTTCAATTTTTGCCCGCTGTCGTTTGCGGGTTATGCGGCCGGGGCACGTCCTGTGCCTCCTAATTTAATTTTATAATGGCGCACGACGTGCCCCGTTCGGTGGTTTTTCCGCGCAACTCCGGTCCTTCTGCGGCGACTCGCTGTTATTGGTTATTAGATCGAGCCGGTTTGTGTGCGACACACGCACGCCCCGCCATCTTTCAGGCGAGAGGAAGACCATTTTCTGCGCAGCCCCGCATGGATCACCTGCATCAGGGCGTCCCATGCGATCACCGGCCCTGTCTCGCCGGCAATGCAGACCGGTGTAGCCGAAACAGAACGCGTGAAGTATCGCACGATCCCGAAATGTGGGGATGAACTCGGAGTCAACGTGTTGATATCGTTGAATCGACCCCTCAAAACGTCCCCGGGCTTTTGTCAAATATTGTAAATTCGAGTTATTTTTGGCAAACTTTGCCAAAGGAGTTTTGAATGGCCACGATGAACATTTCTCTACCCGACCAGATGAAGACCTGGGTCGAGGAGCAGACGCAAAGCGGCCGTTATGGCAATGCCAGCGATTATGTGCGCGATCTCATTCGACGCGATCAGGAACGACGGGCGGACTTGGAAGGCCTGCAAGCGATCATCGACGAAGGAATGAACAGCGGCATCAGCGACAAGGACATGACGGGCATACTGCTCGAAGCGCGGCGTCGCGTTCGTGGCGGGCATTCATGAGATTAAAATTTTCCGTTCAGGCAGAGGAAGACCTGATCGGGATCTATGTCTATGGCGCTGTGCAATTCGGCATCGAGCAAGCCGAGCGGTATTATGCCGACCTGCAGGATACGTTGGAGATGCTCCGACAACATCCGCGCCTTGCCCGAGAGCGGACGGAGTTCAAGCAACCCGTCCGCGTGCATTTTCACCGAAGCCATGCGATCGTCTATCACGCCGACCCTGAGGACCTATTTGTCATTCGTGTCGTGAGCGGAAGACAGGATTGGGAACGGCTTTTCCAGGAAGACTGAGACCTGCTCCGCCCGCTCCTCCTCACAAGGACGCAATCTTGTCCGTCAGCGCCACCCAGCCGCCGGGCTCCATGATCAGTGCCGCAATATCGTATTTGCCGAGCACGGCCAGCGCCGAACGACGGGTATAAAGTTCGGTGACGAGGCTGGTGGCCGGGCCGGCATCGCGGTGAAAATAAAAGCTCTGGCGGGCATCGTGTACCACCCGGTCGAACTCGCGGGACGGCAGGCGATGCTGTGGCGGATCATGCGCTTCCAGCGCCTCGCGGGCGGCGGCAAGGCCCTTGCCGGTCAAGCGTGGCGGGCGATCCGCCTCGCGCAGTTTTTCATTGGCCTTTTTCAATCCCAGGCCGGTGAGACGTGGCGGACGCTTGCGTGCGAGATAATTATCGCGCTCGAAAAAATCGGCCGGATCGAGCTTGTGCATGCGGCAGAAGGCGGAAAACTGTTCCTGATAGGCGCGCCAGTGGATTTCCAGCGCCAGCTTTGCGCAGTTTTTGGCGTGATAGGCCTTGTCGAAGGTTTTTGCGGCGGATGTCGCGCCGTTGATGCCGGCATTGATGCTGGCGGTGACGATTTCACCCAGAACAGGAATGGAGCCGGTCACGAGTTTTGTGCCCTCGATACCCGTCTTGTGCGCCTTGACCTTCATGACCTCGCGCACAAGCTCCGACAGAGTGACGCCACGTTCCGCACTTCCACCCAGCGCATCGATTTCGCGTGCAAGAATTTTCAGCTTGGTGAGATGGGCAGCCGTAGAGCCGGTCGTATTGGCCTGGCGCGCAATCGACAGTGCATTGACGGGCAGCGTGCCCATTGAGGCGGCGACCGCTACCGTGCCGGCAATGCTGAAACCGTTGCCACCGAATTCCTTCACCCGGCGACGCTCGAGATATTTCAACGTGGCCGGGCTTTCAGTGTTCAGATCTCCCCGGCTGTGTCCGTGACCGACAAAAAGCGGATTGGGTGGCGCCGAGACGCTTTTGGTCGCCTTGTAACTTTTCTGGCCGCTGTCGGCGACCGTCTGTGCCAAGCCCGCATAACCGGAACTGGCGCCGCCAGCCGCTGACCCGAAGGCGACATCAAGACAGGTGTTGACCACATCGGTGATGGCAAGCGGCGCATCCTTCTTGTCGTAAGCGCCCTTCTTGTTGGCCTCCGCCTGCACCTTATCGGCCATTGTCGGGATGACATTCTTGCTGATCGGCGTGTTCACTGACGGCGTTTTACGCTTGAATGGATTGAGGGAAGATGCGTCTTTTGAAAAACCAAACATCGAAATCGGCCTCTTACTATCGGCGCATCGACGTTTTTTTACGAAAATTCGAATGTTTTTCGTGGTCGATGCAGAAGGAGGAGCCGGCACCTTGGGGTCGGTGCCATATCCATCGGTGAAATGCACGGCGTATCATGGGAAACTGGCGCAGCTTGGCTGAGTGTCAACCGCTGGATTATGAAGGATTTTTACCGGAAATATGACAGTCCGTAATGCGCCGTGCGTTCTGCGGTCATTCTGGGGAAATCGATCCCGAAAACGCACCCTCAAATACCACATCAATAGTAAAAAAATCCACAATTCTTAACAGTTGTTCATCATTATGGCGCTACATTTACTAATTTAGAGCATTTTCGCCCTTATTGCCGTCACTTTTAGAAAAGAAATACCCCGAAATCAGCTTTCCGTTCACCATGAGTGACGGACACGGTTTCGGAGTCCAGAATGCGCATTTTTTCCCGCGTCGCGCTTGCCTGCCTTGTGACAGCCAGCGTCGTACTTTCAGCCATTTCCGCAGACGCGGCGGATAAAAGCGGCAAACGCCGTGGCACCACTTTCAAGCATGATTATTCAGCCGCCTATACGGTTCAGCGCGTCAGTGTCCGTACCGCCTGTTTTCCGGACAAACTGGAGGCGATCCTTGCGCATATTCGCGCCAAGACCGGCAAGAAACCGATGGTGACATCCGGCCACCGCCCGCGTTCCGGCACATCGCAGCACAGCCGCTGTTATGCCGCCGACATCCGCGTGCCGGGGGTTTCGGAAAAGGCGATCCTTGCGGCAGCGGCCGGCGCACCCGGCATTGGCGGCATCGGCCGGTATTGCAACGGCATCGTTCATGTCGATATCGGCCCAAAACGCCGCTGGGCGCATTGCGGCGGAAAGTCCAAGGGCAAGGGTGGTTTGGCGAACCTGAAGCGTCACCACCGCAAGAGCTGATCAGCCTTCCGGGTCCACCGCTGCCGCCGCCTGTTTCGGTTTGCGCTTGAGATTGCGGCGGATCATGCCGAGATCGGCGCCGCCAATCAGGAAGGCGACAGAGAAATAGACCAGCATGGAAATGGCGATCAGCACGCCGAGTGCCGCGACCTGCTGCAAAAAGTGTGAACCGGATGAAAGCCAGGGGCGCGCATAGCTTAAGGCATAGGTCAAAACGACCGCCATGATGCCGGCCGAAACAAGCAGCATGACCGTGCGGCGGGCAAAGGCCCATTCCCATTTCAGGTGGCCGCGCCAGACCAGCGTGGAAAACAGAAAAATGGTGTTGATCCAGCCGGCGGCGGCTTCCGCCGTGGCGATGCCGCGCTCCTCGATCAACGGGAAAAGCGAGATGGCGAGCGCCGAGTTCACCACAACGGCCATCATGGTGAAACGCATCGGCGTCTTGGTATCTTCGCGGGCGTAAAAACCGGGCTGCAGCGCCTTGATCAGCACAAAACCGGGAAGACCGAGACCGTAGATCGCGAGAATGGAGCCGACGACGGCGGTGTTTTCCGCCGAGAATGCGCCGCGCTCATAAAGCACGCGGATGATGGAATCCGACAGGACCCAGAGGCCGGCGGCAGCCGGCAAGGTCAGGAACAGCACGAATTCGATCGAGCGGTTCTGGATATTGGCGGCTTCCTTGAGATTGCCGCCCTTCAGCGCGCGCGCCAGTTCCGGCAGAAGCACGACGCCGACGGCGACACCGACCACGCCCAAGGGCAGCTGGTAGATACGGTCGGCATATTGCAGGGCGGCGATCGCGCCTTCCTTGCCCGATGCAATGGCCTGGCCGATGATCTGGTTGATCTGGGTGACGCCGCCAGTGATGGCAGCGGGGACGGCGAGAACCAGCAGACGCTTGACGTTAGGGGTCATGCGCGGACGGCGGAAGCCGATTTTTATGCCGGCATGGCGCACACCGACATAAACCACGGCGAGCTGCAGGACACCGGCGACGAGCACGCTCCAGGAAAGATACCAGGCGGTCGACAGCGGATCGGCACCGGTCCACAGCGCGTAAAACAGGGCGGCGATCATCACCACATTCAAAAAGACCGGCGCTATGGCGGCAGCAAAGAAGTGGTGCAGCGAATTGAGCATGCCGCTCATCATCGCCGTCAGCGACATGCACATCAGGTAAGGGAACATCACCGCCGCAAGGCGAATGGTGATCGAGGTCTTTTCCGGATCGTCGGCAAAACCGGGCGCGATGATCCAGGTGACCAGCCAGGGCATGGCCAGTTCCATGGCGATGGTGATGATCATCAGCGCTGAAAACAGGACGCCAAACACTTCCTCGGAAAACCGCTTGGCGCCTTCGACGCCATTGGCCTCGATCTCCTTGGAAAAGAGCGGCACGAAGGCGGCGTTGAACGCGCCCTCGGCAAACAGGCGACGGAAGAGATTGGGAAAGCGGAAGGCGGCGTAAAACACGTCCGCCATTGGCCCGGTGCCGAGTGCTGCCGCCATCAGGGTTTCGCGGGCAAAACCGAAGATGCGGCTGCCGAGCGTGGCACCGCCGACGGTGGCGAATTTTTTCACAAGGCTCATGCGGGGGCTCACCGGGAGGTTCGATTCGTGGGGGGTGTTATAGCGGGAGGTGGGGCGGACGGCCATCGGTTAACGGAGAGGGCGAAAAATTGCCACGCAAGCGTTATAGCCCGAATTCCCGCGACGCCGCCAAGCGCTCAGTTGGGTTGCTGGCCGCTGTTGCGCGCCTATGTTTTTAGGATGTTTTTTGACAAAAGGCTCCACGGATGGTGACAGCGAAAATTCGAGAGGCAGTTGAATTGGTACGTGGCCACCCGGAAGCCATCACCTCTCAAATTCCGCTGCCGGACGAAAGCGTCATCCAGTATGTCGAGGCCGAAAGCGGCATCCGATTGCATCAGGACTACCGATATTTCGTGCAGAGCGTCGGCAACATCGCGCTTGCCAAAGAGCTTCTTTACCTGCGCGAAAATCGCGAGGGACGGCTCAATATCCTACGAGTGATTGACGAAGCGCGCCAGTCTGGAGTTCCAGCAGACTGGTTGCCGATCTGCCGGGATAACGGCGACTATTATTGCCTTTTGCCCGATGGAACGGTTCAGCTCTGGACTCATGACGACATGTTTGAAGGACGATGGCCCGATTTATCAGAATGGGTCATTGATAGCTTTGTCCATGGGGATTAAGCGGTTCGGGCGGCGCTGAGGCTTGCCACCATCAGGGTTTCGCGGGCAAAACCAAAGATACGGCTGCTTTTTCCTCTGTCGCGAAGAAAGACTACGCTCAAGCCTGTCGGGACCGGATAACTTCCAAAATGCCCCACATGACCTAAATGGGCCATCCAATAGCTTTGTGATTGAAGAGGGCTCAATGGCTGCGTTTTTGAACAAGGAAGACATCTGCCTTGCATTGGCAGATCAAAATCTGTCGCAGTTCGAAGATCGCATACTCGCAACGATTAAACCTGCAATCGATTTCGTCCGCCGTCAGATGAAAGATAAGGATTTGCCAGCGGGTACCAGCAAAATGGGAGGTCTTCCAGATCTACCGGTCGGATTTCGCTGGCCGACTCGGCCGGCTCTCTCGAATGAAGAGGACGGCGCGCCTACTACCACCCGCGATGTCTACCATCAACTTAGAGAAGCGGCGCGCCGAAAAGAGTTTCCGCTGGCATTCTTTGCGCAATTGAATCTCAGTATCCTTTCTCTGGAAGCGGGTTTTGATCTCGATCTTCCTGACAGCGGAATGCTGTACATCTTCGAGGATATAACCGCCTACGACGAGCACGAAGCATATAGCGTTTTCCAGATTGAAGAAGACCTTGCGGGAATGGAGCGACACTCTCCTCCCGAAGAGCTGGTTATCCTTTCTGATGCGAAGGACCCTACGTTACCTTTTTTCGATCAGCCAATGGCGGAAGTCCTTGAACCCTATTCGATCCTCACAGTTCCGTATCACTGGCTGCAGTCTTCAGCGGCATTCTATTCGCAAATGTCTGACTTCCTGGAGATGCCCAAAACAGATTATCGACCACCTGTGACCGCTGTCGATGGCGAGAACGCCAGCCCATTTGGCGATAGGCTGGGCGGTTGGCCGGTTCCCATTCAGCATGACCCCGAACCAAAATTCAGGCATGACCGCTCGCGCTCCTTCCGGCCGGGAGACGACGAGATTAGGCTGTTATTTTCATGGGGCGGTGAATATTTCGCTGGTACGCGCCTAATGCATTCCGATCTTAGCGGTGACGGAGCGATGCATATCATGATGCATCGTGATGATATGCTCGCCCGCCATTTCGACAAGGCAAAGGCCCTCTATCAATACACTTAGAACGGCACCCATGCTCCTCACACCTTCAACCTCGGCGCATTCCCCGGTCCCAGATCCGGCGTCGACCCTTCCGACGGCGCAGGTTCCGGAGCAATAATGCCCGACGGCATACGGGAGCGCAGTTCGTCGTCCTGATCGTTCATCACCGGTTTCAGGCGCGCGGTTATGCTGGACTGGCGGTTTTCGTTGGTGATCTTCATGCCGACGATATCGGTCACGTAGAACGTATCGATGACCTTCTCGCCAAACGTGGTGATGTGGGCCGATTTGATGTCGAGCGACAGATCGGAAAGCACGGCGGTGATTTCCGCAAGCAAGCCGACGCGGTCGAGGCATTCCACCTCGATGACGGTGAACTTGTTGGACAGCGTGTTGGAGATCGTGACCGACGGGTGGACGGAAAAGGTCTTGTTGCGTTTCTTGGATTTCGCACGCGAGGCGATGACCTCGGGCAAGCGCTTCTTGCCCGACAGTACATCCTCGATCATGCGGCTGATCGTGCCGGCGCGGCGCAGTTCGTCGGCATCATCGGTGAATTCGCGGCTGACGAGGATCGTATCCAACGCACGACCGTCATTGGTGGTAAAGATCTGCGCGTCGGCGATGTTGGAACCGGCCGCCGCACAGGCGCCGGCGATGATCGACAGCAGGCGCGGATGGTCGGGCGCCAGAACGGTGATTTCGGTGATCGCGCGAAAACTGTCGGTGCGCACCATGGTGGCAAGCGCCTTGCCGGCCTTGTCGGTATCGCGGATAAATTCCGCATGGCGGATCTGATCATCCAGCGGCACCGAGAGCAGGTAGGGCTGGTAGTGCATGCGACCGTAAAGTTTTTTGTCCTTTGCGGTCCAGCCGTTTTCCAGCGCCTTGACGAGGGCTTCTTCCGCAGCCTTTGCCCGCTCCTTGCGTGAGGTTTCCGAAAAACCGCCGGAGAGCAGAAGTTCGGTTTCGAAATAGAGCGTGCGCAGAAGCTGGCCCTTCCAGCCGTTCCACACGCCCGGGCCCACGGCACGGATATCGCAGACGGTGAGGATGAGCAGCGCCTTCAGCCGCTCCATCGACTGCACACGTTCGGCAAAATCGGTGATCGTCTTGCGGTCGTTGAGATCGCGGGTCTGGGCTGTCATCGACATCAAGAGATGCTGGTCGATCAGCCAGACGACAAGTTCGGTCTGTTTCGGGTTGAGGCCGAAACGCGGGCAGAGTTTGCGCGCCACACGGGCGCCGGCGATAGAGTGATCTTCCTGACGGCCCTTGGCGATATCGTGCAGCAGCACGGCCACATAAAGCGCGGTGCGATCTTCGATGGTCGGCATCAGCTTGTTGATCAGCGGATGTTCATCACCGAACTTGCCCTTGTCGATATCCGACAGCGCCTCGACGGCGCGGATCAGGTGCTCGTCCACCGTATAGTGGTGGTACATGCTGAACTGCATGAGCGCGACGATGCGGCCGAATTCGGGAATGAAACGGCCGAGAACGCCGGCTTCGTTCATGCGCTTCAGCGTCATGGCCGGGATGCGCGGCGATGTCAGGATGGAGAGGAAAAGGCGGTTGGCTTCCTCGTTCTCGCGCAGATCGTTATCGATCAGCCGCAGGCCGCGATTGACCTGTTTCAGCGCGTCCGGGTGATATTCCAGCCCGGCGAGATCGGCGACATGGAAAAAGCGGATGAGGCTAACCGGATCACGGCGAAATACGTCGGGATCGGCCAGCGCGATACGGCCGCGGTCTTCCACGAACTCGCTGCTGCCGGGGATTTTTCGCGTGCGGTAGCGGAAACGGGAGATGACGCCGGTGAGGCCCGGGGCGGGTTTGGCCTGTTCCTCCTCCAGTGCCGCGCAGAGAATGCGGGTGAGATCTCCGACATCCTTGGTGACGAGGAAATAATGCTTCATGAAGCGTTCGACGGCCGAAAGACCCGGACGCGCATTATAACCAATGGCGGCCGCCACTTCGCGCTGGATATCGAAGGACAGGCGTTCTTCCGCCTTGCCGGTGAGGAAATGCATGTGGCAGCGCACCGCCCATAAAAAATCCTCGGCCTTTTCGAACAGGCGCAGTTCGGCGCGCGACAGCACCCCGCGCTTGACGAGCGCAGCGGCGTCGCGCACGCCATAATGGTATTTGGCGATCCAGAACAGGGTCTGGATATCGCGCAGGCCGCCCTTGCCTTCCTTGACATTGGGCTCGACCAGATAACGGGTATCGCCAGCCTTCTGGTGGCGCAGGTCGCGTTCCGCCAGTTTGGCGGCGATGAAATCCGGGCCGGAATTCTTGACGATCTCGTTGTCGAAACGGGTATCCAGTTCTTCCGCCAAGGACTGTTTTCCGCAGATGAAGCGGGTTTCCAGAATGGCGGTGCGGATGGTCATGTCCTCACGCGACAGGCGGATACATTCCTCCACCGTGCGGGTGGCATGACCGACCTTGAAGCCGAGATCCCACAGGACATAGAGCAGGAACTCCACCGACTTGCGCATGGCATCGGTGCTGGAGGACGGCAGCAGGAACAGAAGATCGATATCCGAGCCCGGCGCCAGCGTGGCGCGGCCGTAACCGCCAACGGCGGCAATGGCCGTGGCGCCCGCCGCCTGCGGATAGACATGCTTATCGACCAGATCATGAATGGCGACGATCAACTGATCCTGCAGCCAGGAAATCCGTTCCGCGCATAAAATGCCGCCGCCCTTGGTGGCTTCCAGCAGCGCGCGCGCCTTGTTGCGGCCTTCCGTGTTGACGGTGCGCAAAAGCGGCAGAAGTGCTGCGCGCATATCCGCCGGCTTGCCGGCATGGATGGTGGCGATCGCTTCGATATCGGCCTTCAGCCTGGCGACATCGAGCAGTTCTTCAAAATCGGTATCGGGTCTGGCCATGTCTTCCTACCGGTGCCAGGTCGCCACGCGTCCAACCGACGGGGCTTCGACCTCATTCACGCACCTTCTTGCACGGGATTATGATTGCTGGATGTTTCCAACTTGTTGCTTTGTGGCAACAAGATCAACCCCGTTAGCCGACACGGCAGCTGTGCTTCTGTCGCGCGCCTTCCACTGCCGCGGACTTTTGCCGGTCACACGGCGAAACTCGCGATTGAAATTGGATTTGGTCGAAAACCCGACATCGAACAGGATCGTGGTTGCCGATTTTTGCGTTTCATCCAGCAGCCGGCAGGCTTCGACTACGCGACGATTGTTGACGAATTGCGAGACATTGAGCCCGGTGGCGCGATTGATCGCGACAGAGACATCACGTGCCGGCAGGCCGGCCTTGCGGGCAAGCTTGGCAAGGCTGAGATTTTCATCGGCAAAAAGCGTTTCGAGCGCCGTCGATACGCTTGCGATGATCGCCTCGTCCTCCGGCAATGCAGCCGGCGCCTGTTGCTGTTGCGGCTTTGGCGAAGCCTCCCGCATCTGCGGCCACAGATAATAGGCGACGACGGCAAGGATGGCGGCCAAGTTCATCACCGACACGGCGAGCGGCACTTCGGAATTGCCATAAAATTCCGCATAGATGGCAAGCGCGCCATCGCTGAGCGCAAAAAACAGCATAAGGGCAGCCGTCAATCGTGCGGCCCGAAACGCCGGACGCATGCGCTGCAAGGCGGCTTCAGCCATCACCTCAGCCCCGCCCGCACGGGTGATGCGCCAAAGCGCAATGCTGTAGCCGACAAAGGTGAGAAACAGCAGCAGATCGACAAACTGCCGGGCGAAGGCAACGGAAACCGCGACAGCCAGCGGCGGTAGGATGTGTACCCAAAACCTTTCGACCGGCATGGCAGTCAAGCTGCGAAAGGCGAGATAGGCGAGCGGCGGCATGGCAGACGCCGTCACCGGCAGGAGCGGCACGAGGCTTTCGACGCCATACCCGAAACGCAGGCCGATGCCGATGCCCTGTGCCGCATACAGCGCTAGAAAGGCATTGAAGATTTTTCGCGTGCCCGGCAGCTCCACGCCCTTGAGGCTGAGATGCAGCGTAGCCACAAAAACGAGGCCGGCGAAAAACGGCAGCGGAATGGTGAGCAAGATAAGCGCCCCGGTGGATGACGGCAGATTTAGATCAGCCTATAACATCGACCGCGAGGTGGCGCACCGGAGATATCGAAAGAGCTCACCGACCAAGTTGCTGCCTACTCGAAGCGACATAAAGGCGGACGCGGCGTACCCTTTCTGGTCGCTGACGTCCCTTCGTACCACCCGGCACCCAAGGCGATCAGGCTGACATCCATGAAGAGAAAGGCGTTGGTCGGCTTTTCGCCAAAGACCTGTTCCGCCACCTCGGCAAATTTCCAGCTCGGCCCCGACCGAGACGAACAAAGCTCTTCAATAGCCGCATCAGCCCTAATCAACGCATCAAAATGCTTCATCAGAAGGTCGTGACTACGCCTAACATCCGGCATTTTCGGTGCGTCTGAACATTTTCCACCGGTCGCAATGAGGCCCGGAGGAGTACGCACCGGGTCGGCGGAATACATTGAAAGTTCACCTGAGATGACGGATCGTCCCAAAAAGCGCAGATATTCGAGATTGGCCTTGTCGGCATTCCATCCTCGCGTCGTCTGCACAGTTTCGAAAAGTTTTGATCCGTCCAGAAAACAGCCGATATCGCCATGTTCGGCATAGGCATCGATGGCTGACAGGCTTTCGAAAACCTCAGGGTCGTCCATTCGGATTTCACTTGTGATGAGCGGAGGCCGGATTTCGCAGGTCTCCTTCGCCAGCACCACCCATTCGCCGGTTCTGATGTTTTTTGGCTCGACGCGAACAGCTGCCGCATACGCCTCGACAGCCGATCGATCGAGGCCGTGGGCTATGGCGGCCGCGACCGTCGACGGACCAACGGCGCAACCTTGACCCGCAAAAAAAGCCTCGACGGGCCGATTTTCGGCCTGCACGGAGAGTGCGCAAAAGGATGGAAGTACGAGGCCGAGAAGCGCGATAAAACGGTTCATGCAAATCCTTCGACCTGCGGTCGAACCTCCATTTGGAGGGCCCGGCCAAAGCCAGCCCCAATCTCTCATCAAATCGGGCTGACCACGCCGGTCAACAGCAGGCCTAGGAGCACCACGCCGATGACCAGACGGTACCATACGAACGGCATGTAGCTCTTGGTCGAAACCAGTTTCAGGAACCAGACGATGACCGCGTAACCGACCACGAATGCGATCACCGTGGCAAGGGCCGTCGGGCCGGCGGCGACGGCGGTTTCCTCACCCATCGTCTTGAAGAGCTGATAGAAACCCGAGCCGAACACGGCGGGCACGGCGAGAAGGAAGGAATAACGGGCGGCGGCTTCACGTGTGTAGCCCATGATCAGGCCGGCGGTGATGGTGCCGCCGGAGCGGGAAACGCCGGGGATGAGCGCCATCGCCTGCGCAAAACCGAAGATGATGCCATCGCGCCAGATCAGTTGCCTCAACGCGTATTTCTTTTTGCCGATGCGATCCGCCCAGCCGAGGATGAGGCCGAAGACGATCAGCATGACGGCGGTGATATACATGTTGCGCAGACCGTGTTCGATCGCATCCTTGAAGAGCAGGCCGAGCACGATGATGGGAAGCGAGCCGATGATGATCAGCCATCCCATGCGGGCGGCATCCTTGTCGTAATCACCGACACGAAAGACCTGCCGCAGCCATGCGGTGGCAATGCTGATGATGTCCTTCCAGAAATAGACGAGAACAGCGGTTTCCGTGCCGAGCTGTGTGATGGCCGTGAAGGCTGCGCCCGGATCGGTGCCCGAGGGCAGGAATTCGCCGAGGATACGCAGGTGCGCGCTCGAGGAGACCGGCAGAAATTCGGTCAATCCCTGCACAAGTCCAAGAATGGCGGCATCGGTCCAACTCACGCTCATGGCAACTCCAGGGTTCTGTCTGACAGGGGGTATGATTTTGCGGAAGGAAATAGGCGAATTTTGAATAGCTCAAGTGCGGCGCGATACCATTTTCAAGCGCCTGTCTTTCGAACCGGCAATGTGACGATTGTATGATTTTCGAACATTTTCATGCGCAACGCGGCGACACGCCTGTTCGAAGTGGAGCGAAGGCCGGCCGTCGGCACGATGGACAGAATGGTGTGCATGCGATGGTCGAATTCTCCGTATCACGAGGAGGATCGGCAGGCTTTGTTGCAACGCACAATAATCATGCCTTTCCGCAATAGCCAGTACAAACGAAACAGACTCGGATTTCGCCGATATGACAGTTTGGCGAAGGGCTAACCTCTTATTAGGAAATTATTGACCATAATTGCTGATCCGCGGCGCTCTTAAGGAGTGTCAAATGTCCCGCGTAATCTGGGTTTGCAGTTGTCATGGTGGCGTTCGAGTTTCCGCACGGCGTTTCGGTCGTAACTTCCTTTTGCCGAGATGTCGCAACGCGAATGTGCCGTTCTCTGACGCGGCCGGCCAAGGGTCTGGCCGCCGGCCTGCTGGCACTCCCCCTGCTGATGGCCAGCAGTGGCTTTGCTGCGGCTGAGACGCGATCCCTAAAACTCTATTTCACCCATACGGGCGAGCGCGCCAACATCGTTTACAAACGCAATGGCCGTTTCGACCAGAAGGGCCTGAACCAGATCAACCGTATCCTGCGCGACTGGCGCCGCAACGAGCCGACCAAGATGGATCCGCGCCTGCTGGATCTGGTCTGGGAAGTGTATGATCGTGTCGGCGCCAGGGATTACATTCACGTGGTTTCGGCCTATCGCTCACCGCGCACCAATAACATGTTGCGTGGACGCTCCCGCAATACCGGCGTTGCCAAGAAAAGCCAGCACACGCTCGGCAAGGCGATGGACTTCTTCATTCCGGGCGTAAAAATCTCGACGTTGCGCGCCACCGCCATGCAGATGCAGGTGGGCGGCGTCGGCTATTACCCGACTTCCGGTTCGCCTTTCGTGCATCTGGACGTGGGCAGCGTGCGTGCATGGCCGCGCATGTCGCAGACCGAATTGGCAAGACTTTTCCCGAATGGAAAGACGCTGCATCTGCCGACCAATGGGCGGCCGCTGCCGGGTTATCAGCAGGCGCTGGCCGATTACAAACGCCGCGTCGGCGCGCGTTCGATCAAGATTGCCGCCACCGCCGAGGATGACGACGATGATGCAGCACCGGTCATTGCGCGTGGTCGTTCTCGCGACGCCGATGATAGCGGCCTCGTGACCGCCATGCTGCCGACACCGACAAGCCGGGCACAGGCAGCGCTGGACATGCAGAGCAAGTTCGGCGGCAGCCCGAAGGAAAAGACCGAGATTGCGCAAAAGCGCGAGGAAAAGCAGGTGGAACTGCTGACTGCCGCGATTCCCGTGCCCTCGCCGCGACCGAAGGCGGTCGAGACGACGGATTTGCCGCCGGACAATATCGTGGTTGCCTCGATCGGCCCGATCCCGGCACAGCGCCCGACCCTGCCCGCTCCCGTTTCAAAACCTTTCGGCGATCCTGCGATCCGTCAGGATCTGGCAAAAATCCGGGTACTGAAGGATGCGGCTCCTGTCAGCGGCACGGCATCGACCGAACCCGTCGCGATCCGCTCGCTTGCGCATTGGGCGCTGCTTTCACCTGGCCAGCGCGTTGCGATGAAACCGCCGGTTCTGGTGAAACGCTCGCTGGAAACCGAGCCGGGTGCGGCCACGGAGAGCGTGGCTCAGAAGCCGATGGCGCATGGGGGCGCGTTCGATTTCGGACGGTTCAGTTTTGGGGATGAGGGGTAAGGGTAGCGCGCTTTCTCAGGCGATCCAGCTTGATGGATCGCGCATCCCATGCACGATGGTAACGACCTCGACACCGCATTTCGTCGGCTCGTATATCGCGACGTAGCGTCCTTCGACCAGCATACGCGCCACGTCGCCAATGTCTGGTCGAGCCACTCCGATTTCCGGATGAGAGGCAGCACGTTTGAATTTTGCGACAAGATGGCTCAGAAAACGATCGGCCGCGGCTTCGTTATGAACTGCAATGTCATGCCAGATGTCACGCAGCTGTTTTCTTGCATGCGGTGACAGCCTGTATCTAGCCATTGTGAGAACGCCGCTCGGCCTTCAACTCCTGCAAAAACAGTTCGGGATCAAACTCCTCCGCCTCCCCACTCGCTTTGCCCAATGCATATTCACGGCGTAGGAATTCGAGTTCCAGAGCATCAGCCTTGGCCTCCTGCTCCACCAGCCGCAGCCCCTCGCCCAAAACCTCGCTGGCATTCTGGTAACGGCCGGATTTCACCAGACGATCAATAACCTCGGCGTGATGTTCGGTCAAAACGACATTGCGGGTGGGCATGGCTGGGCCTCGCGGCTGTTGTGCGAAGCCCATCATAACAGAATGGCATAGTATGCCAATGTGCCCCTATTTCTCCGCCAACTGCTTCCTCAGCGCATAAAGCGCGTCCATCGCCTCGCGAGGGGTCATGTCATCCGGGTTGAGAGCCTTCAGCGCTTCCTCGACCTTGGACGGACCACGGCGCGTTTCTTCCTTGCGCACGGCGATCTGGAACAGCGGCAGGTCGTCGATCAACTGACTGGCCGGGTTCTTGCGATCTGAATCTTCCAGCTTGGTCAATACGTCGCGGGCGCGTTCCACCACCGCATCCGGCAGGCCGGCCAGACGCGCAACCTGAATGCCGTAAGACCGGTCGGCGGCACCGGGGCCGACTTCGTGCAGGAAGATGACCTCGCCATCCCATTCCTTCACCTTCATGGTGGCGTTGGAAAGGCGATTGAGCTTTTCCGAGAGAACCGTGAGTTCGTGAAAATGGGTGGCGAACAGGCCACGGCAGCGGTTGGCTTCGTGCAGGTGTTCAACGGCGGCCCATGCGATCGACAGGCCATCGAAGGTGGCGGTGCCACGGCCGATCTCATCGAGAATGACCAGCGAGCGGTCCGTCGCCTGATTGAGGATGGCGGCAGTTTCCACCATTTCCACCATGAAGGTGGAACGGCCACGCGCCAGATCATCCGATGCGCCGACGCGGGAGAACAGGCGGTCGACCACGCCGATATGGGCGGATGCCGCCGGCACGAAAGACCCCATCTGGGCGAGAATGGCGATCAATGCGTTCTGGCGCAGAAAAGTCGATTTACCGCCCATGTTGGGACCGGTGAGCAGCCAGAGCGCGCCGAATTCGCCGCCATCGCGGGGTGAAAGGTCGCATTCATTGGCGATGAAAGCACCGGCCGACTGGCGGCGCAAAGCCTGTTCGACCACCGGATGGCGGCCGCCTTCGATGGCAAACATGCGGCTGTCATCAACGATCGGGCGGCGATAACCCCATTCTTCCGCCAGCATGGCAAGACCGGCCGCGACATCGATGATGCCGAGCGCGCGGGCGCCGGCCTTGATGGCCTCGGCCTGTTGCGTCACCGCATTGGTCATGTGGGTGAAGGCTTCGAGCTCGATGACCAGCGCCTGGCCGGCGGCATTGGCGATGCGGGTTTCGAGATCGGCCAGCTCCGTCGTGGTGAAACGCATGGCGTTGGCCATGGTCTGGCGATGGATGAATCGGGCTTTTGCTTCCGGCGTATCGGTCATCGGTCCGGCATTGCCGGCGGTGACTTCGATGAAATAACCGAGCACGTTGTTATGCTTGATCTTAAGCGACTTGATGCCGGTCTCTTCCGCATATTCCAGCTGCAGGCCGGCGATCACCTTTCGCGACTGGTCGCGCAGAGCGCGGACTTCGTCGAGTTCAGCATAAGCGCCATCGGCAACAAAACCGCCATCGCGCTTCAGGAGCGGCAGTTCCTGCGCCAAAAGGCCGGAAAGCAGGTTTTCGACATCATCCGGCAGGGCGGCGAGCGCTGCCATCGCCTCTTCCAGTTCCGGCGGCAGCATGACCTGCGACAGGCTCTGACCGACGGTGCGGGCGGCCTGCAGGCCGATGAGGATGGCGCCGAGATCACGCGGGCCACCACGATCGAGTGCAAGACGCGACAGCGCGCGCGGCATGTCGGGCACATGTTTGAGGCCGGTTCGCAGATCGGCGCAGAGAGATGGCTCATCGATCAGGAAGGAGATGGAGTCGAGACGGTGGTTGATGACTTGCGGGTCGGTCAGCGGCGACATCAGCCGTTCGGCGAGAAGTCGTCCGCCACCACCGGTGACAGTGCGGTCGATGGCCTTGAGCAGCGAGCCGTCACGGCTGCCGGCAAGCGTTTTTGTCAGTTCCAGATTACCGCGCGTGGCGGGATCGATGAACAGGGTGGAGTTGCCGCTTTCGCGCTCCGGTCGGCCGAGCGGCGGGCGTTCGGCAATCTGGGTCTTTTCGACATAAGCAACGGCGGCGGCGGCGGCGGCCAGTTCTGCGCGCGAGAATGTGCCGAAGCCGTCGAGGGTTTCGACACCAAAATAACGGGTGATGCGGCTTTCTGCCATGGCGCTGTCGAACAGCACGGCGGGCTGCGGCACGGCAACACGGCCGAGCACGTCAAAAACCGGCTTCAGCTCGGGATCATGAAACAGAGCATCGGCGAGGATGAGTTCGCGCGGCTCGATACGGAGGATATCGGCGAGCAGACGCGCGTGTTCGGTTTCGGCCACGCGAAAAACGCCGGTGGAAATATCGATCCAGGCAAGTGCCATCTGCTGTTCGCCAGTGCCACGAATGCGGGCAAGCGTCATCAGGTAATTGGATTCGGAGGCGACGAGCAGTTTTTCCTCGGTCAGCGTACCGGGCGTGACGAGGCGCACGACATCGCGTTTCACGACAGATTTCGAGCCGCGTTTCTTGGCTTCGGCCGGATCTTCGATCTGTTCGCAAACGGCGACACGATACCCCAGCGAAATCAGCTTCTGCAGGTAATCATCGGCAGCATGGACCGGCACGCCGCACATTGGGATATCATACCCCATATGCTGGCCGCGCTTGGTGAGCGTAATGCCCAGTGCGCGCGAGGCTTCCGCCGCATCATCGAAGAACAGCTCGTAGAAATCGCCCATGCGGTAAAACAGCAGCGAGCCGGGATTGTTGGCCTTGATCTCGATATATTGTTCCATCATCGGGGTGGCCGAGGCACGGCTTTCCTCGGTGATAAGGCGGGCAGTATCGAGCGTGTCGGTCGGCAGGCGTTGCAAATCGATGGTCCGTTTTGTGTTGCTTCCGGGAAAAGGCGACCTTATCGATGATAGACCCGGAAACACAACAATGGCGGCGGCAATCCGGCCTTCTGCCCACATGATACTGACAGAAAAACAGGGAAACGGAGACACCATGGCAGCAGACAAGACGCCCAAGGGCCGCGCATCGGTTACAGACCGCGAGGCGCTCGACTTCCACGCCAACGGCCGCCCCGGCAAGCTGGAAATCACCCCCACCAAGCCGATGGCGACACAGCGCGACCTGTCTCTGGCCTATTCTCCCGGCGTTGCCGTGCCGGTGAAGGCGATCGCCGAGGACCCGGCAACCGCCTATGATTACACGACGCGCGGCAACATGGTGGCCGTGATTTCCAACGGCACCGCAATTCTGGGTCTCGGCAATCTCGGCGCGCTGGCATCGAAGCCGGTGATGGAGGGCAAGTCGGTCCTGTTCAAGCGCTTTGCCGATGTGGACAGTATCGACCTTGAAGTCGACACCGAAAATGTCGACGAGTTCATCAATTGCGTGCGTTACCTCGGCCCCTCTTTCGGCGGCATCAATCTCGAGGACATCAAGGCGCCGGAATGTTTCATCATCGAAAGCCGCTTGCGCGAGCTGATGGATATCCCGGTTTTCCATGACGACCAGCATGGCACGGCGATCATTGCCGCCGCCGGCCTGATCAATGCTCTGGAGCTGACCGGCCGTGACCTGAAGACCACCAAGCTGGTCTGCAATGGCGCCGGTGCTGCGGCGATTGCCTGTATCGAACTGATCAAGGCGATGGGTTTTGCGCCGGAAAACATCATTCTCTGCGATACCAAGGGCGTGATCTATCAGGGCCGCACCGAGGGCATGAACCAGTGGAAATCGGCACATGCGGCAAAGACCGACCGCCGTTCGCTGGAAGAGGCCATGAAGGGCGCGGACGTGGTGTTCGGCCTTTCGCAGAAGGGCGCGTTTACCGAAGAGATGATCCGCTCGATGGCGGACCAACCGATCATTTTTGCCATGGCCAACCCGGACCCGGAAATCACCCCGGAAGAAGTGGCACTGATCCGCGATGACGCGATCATGGCGACCGGCCGTTCGGACTATCCGAACCAGGTCAACAACGTGCTGGGCTTCCCCTATATTTTCCGCGGAGCGCTGGATGTGCGCGCCGTGCAGATCAACGACGCGATGAAGATTGCCGCCGCACAGGCGCTGGCCGATCTCGCCCGCGAAGATGTGCCGGACGACGTGGCCGCCGCCTATCAGGGTGTTCGCCCACGCTTTGGCGCGCAGTATATCATTCCCGTGCCCTTCGATCCGCGCCTGATCTCGGCCATTCCGGTTGCTGTCGCCAAGGCGGCGATGGAGAGTGGCGTGGCACGTCGCGATATCACCGATCTGGCCGCCTATGGCCGCCAGCTTTCGGCCCGTATCGACCCGATCGCCGCCAATACCCAAGATATTTACGAACGTGTACGGCAATATCCGAAGCGGGTCGTGTTTGCCGAAGCGGAAGAAGAACAGGTCATGCGCGCCGCAGTGTCCTATATGGCGCAGGGGCTTGGCACCGCGATCCTGCTCGGTCGCGATGACGTCATTCGTGCAACGGCGGAAAAGGCTGGCATCGAACTCGATCGTCCCGGCATCGAAATCGTCAATGCGCGTATTTCGAACCGCGTGGATGTCTATATCGACTACCTCTATGAACGCCTGCAGCGTGAAGGTTATCTGCTGCGCGACGTACAGCGCCTGATCCATAACGACCGCAACCACTTTGCCGCCTGCATGGTGGCGCTGGGTGATGCGGATGCGATGGTGACGGGCACGACCCGCAACTATGCCTCAGCATTGCAGGACGTGCGCCGCTGCATCGACGCCAAGCCGGGCCACAAGGTGATCGGCGTGTCGATGGTTCTGGCACGCGGGCGAACAGTGTTCGTCGCCGATACTGCCGTGCATGACATGCCGACGGCAGAGGATCTGGCCGAGATCGCAATTGAAGCCGCCCGCGTCGCCAAGCGTATGGGGCATGAGCCGCGTGTGGCGATGCTGGCCTATTCCACCTTTGGCCAGCCGATCGGCGAACGTTCGGAGCGGGTCCGCGAGGCGGTCAAGATCCTAGACGGACAGCGGGTCGATTTCGAATATGACGGTGAAATGGGGGCCGATGTGGCGCTCAATCTCGAGCGCATGCAGCAGCAATATCCGTTCTGCCGCCTGTCCGGTACGGCCAATGTTCTCGTCATGCCGGCGATCCATTCGGCGGCGATATCCACCCGCATGCTGCAGGAGCTTGGCGGCTCGACCGTGATCGGCCCGCTTCTGGTCGGCCTAGACAAGTCGGTGCAGATCGCCCCGATGGGCGCCAAGGACAGCGATATCGTCAACATGGCGGCGATCGCGGCCTATAACGCCTGACGTCACGCGGCAGCCGTCCGCTTGAATGGCAACCGCGAGTGGATTACCTTGCATGAACAAGGTCCACTCGCGGAATGTCGCTCATGAAGACCGTCAATATTCAGGAAGCTCAGAAAAACTTGTCGCGCCTTCTGGAAGAGGCCGCGAAGGGTGAGCCGTTTGTCGTTACGCGTGAGGGGAAACCGTCGCTGAAGGTGACGGTGGAGGTGATTGATGAACTCCTGCTGCAAGACAATCAGGTCGATACAGTGCACGAAGACTGATCAGGAGATTGCTTATCATGGCAAGTTTCACACTCGCCGAACTGGGCCATAAGTCGAACGAGGTGGCCGAAGCGACCTCTGACGGCCCGGTGGAGATCACTGCACAGGGCAGGCGCAAATTCGTGCTGATGACAGTCGAGCAATTCGACCAGATGCGGAGAGGCGGCAACCAGAAAGCCCACCACGCCGATGATGTCGAACCGCGTGAACGTGAAGAGTTGATCATGGCGCTGGAAAGCATGGCCGAGAAAGGCAACTCATAGGATGAGTAGCTTCGCCCATGGCGACGTCATTCTCTATTCCTACCTTTGGGCTCGCGAATATGATCGCGGCGAAGAAAGTGGCCGCAAAGCCCGGCCAACCTGCGTTATGCTGATCATGATCGGCTCAGACGGCCGCAATAAGTCCCTGCTGTTTCCCATTACCAGTCAACCGCCAGGATCGGATCGGTGGGCGATTGAAATCCCGCCCGTTGAGGCACGTTCGGCAAACCTGCGAATGCCTGCCTGGGTCATTGTCGATGAATTCAATACCGATGATCTCGCGGCATCTTTCGCAGTCGAGAAACAATCGCCGCTTGGTCACTTCAGCAAAGGGTTCATGTCAAGGATCGCCGCAGAAGCAGCAAAAGCAATGCGGGCAGCATCTGCCCGCACTATTCCTCGCGGCACCCTGTAACGGCGCAATCCGGGAAATCGTGGTGACTACCCGGCACCAGGCGTTTTAGCTCGCAAACCGCCCGGCATCGGCGCCAAAATGGTTGATATAGCGGCCGGAGATGACAGCGATCGGCAGAACGATCAACACATCCGTGGTGTTGAAAGCCTGATCGACAACGGCGCCGTCACCGATCATCGCGCCAAGGCGCAGATAACCTTTCACCAGCGGCGGCATGGCCGAGAGCGCCTGACGCGGATTGATTTCTTCGGCTGGGATCATGTTCATGTTCCGGTAGAGATCCGGCTGGGCAGAGACCATCCACTCATCCTTCACCTGCGAATTGTGGTGCAGGAAGGAGAGCGCCAGCGCGTGTTCCTGCGGGTCGATGCCCGGGAAAGAGGCGCAGCCGAACATGGCATCCATGCCGTGTTTAAGCGCATAGGCCCAGTTACCCTGCCAGAGCAGTTCGACCGTGCGTTTGGTGCGATAGTCCGGCAGCACGCAGGAGCGGCCGAGCTCCATGAACTGTTTGCCCGGATGACGGGCGAGAAGCGGCGCGAGATCGAATTCCGATGCCGAATAGAAGCCGCCATGCGCCATGGCCACTTCCTGGCGCAGCAGACGATAGGTGCCGACGATCTGGTCTTCGATATCACCTTCGATGGCATGATCCAAAACGAGAAGATGGTCGCAGATATCGTCGAACGCATCGAAATCGCGCTGGCGCCGCATGGCTTCCGCCGGCAATTGCGCGCCCATTTCCTCAACGAAGACACGATAACGGACAGCCTGCGCAGCGTCGATCTCGCGGGAGGATCGAGCAAGGCGGGTTTCGAGAGAGCCTATCCGGCCGAATACGTCCGTGCCCGCAGAAACCTGCGGAACAAGCTGGTTAGTTTCGATGGTGACGCCCCGAGCAAGCAGTTCGACAGTCATATTGGATCGCCCATATTAGCGCTTCGATGGCTGTCATAAATCATTTCCATGCGACATTGCCGTGACAGTGTTTGTCACATTGGCTGGCGACGTCAAGATGCCTGGCGCATGGCTGCCGTACCGAATTGACGCACCACTTCATTGAGCCTGTCGGGCGAGACGGGCTTCTCCATCACCTGGGCGGCACCGGCTGAAAGCACCTGAACATGCTGGCTCAGGCGCCCTTCACCGGTAAGGATGATGACGGGCAGCGTTTCACCACGACCGTTCGCGGAGGATGTGATGGCGGCAAGCGCCTGGGCAATCTCGCCGCCCGGCATATGCATGTCGGAGATGACAAGATCAGGCGGGTTATCCCCACAGGCGGCGGCCAGAAGCGACGGGAAGTCAGCAACCCGCGTGACGCTGTGGCCGGAGCGCTTCAGGATGGTCGAATAAAGCATCGCACTGACGGCATCGTCTTCCGCCAGAACAATGGACAGGCCGGACGGGGTTGCCGGTGTGGTTTCCCCGGACTTCGGCACGTCAGGGGTTTCGACAGGTGCCAGCGCTGACGGTTCGCGACCGCCAAGACGTCCGCGCAGGACATCGATCAGCGTGCGTTCGCGCAAGGGACGGATGAGCCAGGCATCGTAAAGTTCCTGCGGCTGGCTGCCACGATCTTCCGGATTGACGAGCAGGATGCGCCGCAGACCGTCATGAACCAGCGTTCCGGCCGGTCCGCCTGCAAGACGGTGATCGACGATGAGATCGGTGAAGCCATCCGCCCTCCTGCCCTTTTCCTCGATCAATGTCTCTGCCTCTGCGCTGCCGCCGACCTGAATGCAGGTGCCGCCCAGTGTTTCGATCAGGCCGATGATGGCGGACGAAGACGGGCCTTCCGGCGCCAGCAGCAGCACGCGAGAGGGACGCAAGGCCTCGGCTCGGCCAGATGGCTGGGCGCGCGTGCCCTCAACAAAAGCGGCAGCACTTTCGGTCGGCGCCAGCGGCAGGCGGATGGTGAAAGTGGAGCCTACACCCTTCTCGCTTTCCACGGATAGAGAGCCGCCGAATTCCTGAACGATACGATGCGAAATGGCCATGCCGAGACCGGTGCCGCCGCTGCGAGCTTCGGCAGAGCCCGCCTGTTCGAATTCGCCAAAGATGCGGGCCTGTTCTTCCGCCGTCATGCCGGGGCCGGTGTCAGATACAGTGATGACGACGTTATCCGTTTCCGGCCAAGCGCGGATGAGGACGCCACCGGTCTGCGTGAACTTCACTGCATTGCCGATGACGTTGAACAGAACCTGTCGCAGGCGGGCGGGATCGAAATCGTGCAGGTCCGGCAGGTCGGACATGACGGTCGCGCCGATTTCCACCTGCTTTTCGTGGGCGCGCGGGGCCAGCATTTCCACCACGCTTTCGATCAACTGACGCAGGTTTTCGGCGCGCGTGTTGAGCTTGAAGCGGCCGGCTTCCATGGTGGAGTAATCGAGAAGGTCATCGACCAACTGGGCGAGTGCCTGCCCGGCCTGACGGATGCCGCCGATATAGTTCTGCTGCTCCGGCGACAGATGCGTGCGGCCGAGAAGCTGCCCCATTCCGAGAATGCCATTGAGCGGTGTGCGCAATTCATGCACGACCGTGGCAAGCTGGCGGGACTTTGTGAGATTGAGGGCTTCGGCCTTCAGCCGTGCCACATCCTGCTCTTCGCGTGCCAGCCGTTCCTCGGTAACATCTCGGGCAAAGCCGTGCAGCAGAACATTGCCGTCAGCGTCGCGGACGGGCACATCGCGCCACCAAAGAATGCGGAGGCCAGACGGACCGGTGATTTCGAGGTCGCGACCGGTGAGTGTCGGTTCTGCCAGATCGATCGTTCGGGCGGACTGGGCACGGGCATGAAAACCAAGCCCTTCGAGCGTGCGGCCTTCCGGTGCATCACAACGGGTCAGGTTGCGGAAGATGCCATTGGCGCCGACGATGCGACCATCGGCCGTGCGGGTGACGGCGACTTCGCCGAGAGCATCGGCAAGATTGGCAGGATCGATGGACGGAGCAGCAACGGAAACCGGCGCTTCGCGGTGACTGCCGAGACGGGAAAAGAAGTTCAGCCAGGCCGGGCTTGGCGGTGCTTCCGAAACGGTCTGTTTTGGAAAGGAGATTGGAGCCGCAGCATCATTGCGCGCGCGCTCTTCCCCGGACGGTGCCGGGGCACCGAAGGCAGCGATCAGACGATTTTGCATGTCGGCTATCTTGCGCATGCCTCAGATCTAACATGCGCTTCCTTCCGAATGCTTTCGGGCGAAGGTTAACGGTTTAGATTTTTGGCTCTTCGGGTTTCTTGCGCATCGAGCCCAGAATTTCATCCAGAATGACACAGCCGGCACCGATGGTAATAAAGCTGTCTGCGAGGTTGAAGACGGCAAACGACCAGGTCGACGTGTAGAACAGGATGTAATCGATCACGTGCCCGTAGAGGAAACGATCGAACAGGTTGCCGAGCGCACCGGCGATGATGAAGGCAAAACCGGCATGCGCAAAAGTGCGGTCTGCCGGGGTGCGGCGCCACAGCCAGATGACGAAGGCGCAGATGGCAAGGCGCATGGTGACGATGAACCAGCCATCCATGTGATCGAGCATGGAGAAGGCGACGCCGGTATTATAGGTGCGGTAAAGTGCCAGCATGGGCACGACACCGACCGCCTGCTCGAGCGGCAGATAATGATCGACCGCGATCTTGATGATCTGGTCGAGGATGAGGGCAATGACGATGAAGATCGCGATCGGCAGCGGCCGCGAAAGAAGCGTCGGTCGAAGCGGGGCGGTTTCGGTCGTCATGCCGGTCCTTTTCAGATTTTCAGGAGATGGCGGCGGGCTTCGAACAGCATGACCGCCGTTGCCACCGCAAGATTGAGACTATCCGCCAGACCCTGCTGCGGAATGCGCACCAGACGGGTCGCCGATTTCGCAAGATTTTCCGGCAGGCCCGACTGTTCGTTGCCCATCAGGATCACGACCGGCTTTTTCGAATAATCGACCGTGCGGTAATCGACAGCGCCGGCCAGATGGGTCGCCACCAACTCGGTGCCGGCGTGTTTCTGCCAGGACAGGAATTCATCGACCGAGGCACGGATCAGGGGCGTCGCAAAGATCGAGCCCATGGTGGCGCGAACGGTTTCGAGCGAGAACGGATCGGTGCATTCGCCGACCAGAATGACTCCGGAAGCACCGGCCGCATCAGCGGTGCGGATGATCGTGCCAAGATTGCCGGGGTCACGCACGCGGTCGAGCGCCACAAAGGTCTGGCCGTTTTCCGGGCGGATATCCGACAGGCGGGTCCAGCGGCTCTCGAAAATGCCGACGACCATCTGCGGATTATCGCGGCGGGTGATCGACGACAGGACCTTTTCGCTGACTTCCAGCACGAGGCCGCCATTGGCAACGGTTTTTGCCGCCACCTGTTCGACCAGCGGCTTGCCCTTGGCGGCCTTGGCATAAACCAGCGTGCGGATCTTCCAGCCGAGTTCCAGTGCATCGATGACCAATTTCAGGCCCTCAGCCATGAACGTGCCGGTCTCCTCGCGGGTCTTCTTGTCGGACAGCGCCTTGATGTCCTTGACAATCGGGTTGGCGAGGCTGGTGACTTCCTTCACCTGGCCAACGCGGCGCGGGCCTTCTCTACGATAATCTTCGGTCATTTCGGCACCCAGCGGGAAAAGAGGGAGGTGGAGAGAGCGCGGCCATGATCCTCGCCGTTAATGCCGGCTTCGCGGATGACGAGTTCACCGGATTCGACAACGCCGCCGGCGCCACGCATGGTTTCGCGCATCAGTTCATGAATGGAGTAAAAACTGGCGCGGATGGAATAGGCGGTCAGCACCAGACCGAGGGCCTTTGGCGACAGCAGCTCGCGACAAATATCCAGCATGTTCGGCAGATGCTCGAACAGATGCCAGACCTCGCCATTCGGCCCACGCCCGAACTTTGGCGGATCGGTGAGAATGATATCGTACTTGCTGCCGCGGCGTTCCTCGCGCTGGATGAACTTCATGGCATCCTCGCAGATCCAGCGGATCGGCGCCCGCTCGAGACCGGCAAGTGCCTGATTTTCACGCGCCCAGCCGATCGCCTTTTTCGAGGCATCGACATGGGTGACCTCCGCACCGGCACCGGCGGCCACCAACGAAGCGACGCCGGTGTAACCAAAGAGGTTCAGCACCTTCAGCGGACGATCGGCTTTCTCCTGCCGCTCCTTGACCCAGGCCCAATGGACGATCTGCTCCGGGAACACGCCGACATGGCGGAAGGATGTAAAACGGCCGAGGAAATCGATGCCGAGCAGCGATAGCGGCCAGGTTTCGCCGAGTGCGTTTTTCGGGAACCGCCAGCGGCCCATGCCGTCCTCGTCGGTATCGCCGGTGAAAACGGCATCAGCATTGTCCCAGACATGATCGGGCAGAGCCGGCTTCCACAGCGCCTGCGCTTCCGGGCGAACGATCCGGTAGGGACCGTATTGTTCCAGTTTGAGGCCGTTACCCGTGTCGATCAGATGAAAATCGCCGGCACCGGTGGATTCGAGAATGACGGGGATGCGTTCGGGCGGGCGCTCGCCGCTGCGCTCGATCATCGGGCGCTGTTCGGCGGTCGCCGCCTGTCGCGCTTCGGCTTCGCGCAGATTGCCGAATTGCGCGTGTTCGTTGCGCTGGGGGCGCGGCTTTGCTTCGCTGCGCTGCTCCGGCGCACGTGCGGGCTTCTGCGGCTTTGCAGCGACATTGGGAGATGCGTGACGCTCGCTGCGGGCAGCAGCAGGTTTTCCACCCGCCTTGCCGGCTGGCTTTCCTGCCGGTTTACCGGCAGGGCGCGATCCCGGTCGCCGTTCCTTGTTCTTCATGGTCATTTTCCCGAGCACGATCAGGCCGATCCGGTCGGGCCTTCCTTTATCTGGCGTGCAAATAGCATTGCCGCGCCCCTTGGCAAAGGGCTTTCCATTTCGCAGATACGTGACAAAAGACAGGATAAGCGGCGCGACCGCAGAAAAGAAGGAGCAAGCCCATGGACGTGACCGGCGAGGAACGCATCAAAGCGCCACGCGACAGGGTATGGGCCGGGCTCAATGATGCCGAGATATTGAAGCGCTGCATTCCCCATTGCAAAAGCCTGGAATGGCAATCGGACAACGAACTCGCCGCCGTGATCCGCATCAAGCTCGGTCCGATCGCCAGCAATTTTTCCGGTACGATCACGTTGTCGAACGTGAACGCCCCTGCAAGCTACCGGCTTTCGGCAGCCGGCAAGGGCGGCATTCTGGGTTTTGCGCAAGGGGCGGCCGACGTGGAACTGATCGAAGACGGCGACGAGACCATATTGCGTTACGTGGCGGCGGCGGAACTCGGTGGGCGGCTGGCGCAGCTTGGCGCGAAACTGATCGGTGCTGCGACACAGCGACTGGCGGCGCGGTTCTTTTCGGATTTCAATAATGCGGTGAGTGGGTGAGCATCGTTTAACGGCCGCACGTAACCTGAGCTGAGAAACCCTACTCGAAATGTTTACCGGTCGCCGTTTCCAAGACACCCATCAGCTGCTTGGCCAGCATACTTTCTATCAAATCCTCCATCTTTGAAACATCGACAATGCCAACCGAGGCGGCTTGATCGGCACTTTCGAGCGCGGAGAAATAAGGATGCCTGTTATCAACGATCTGATCGGGTATCGTCTGGCGACCGGGCAAGAGCATGCCGATCCTGACCGACAGCACCAGATACGATACCATTCGAGAGGTACGGCCATTGCCGTCACTGAAGGGGTGGATCCAGTTCAGGCGCCACATGACATATGAGGCGAGATGCACGGCGGTTCTGTCCCACCAGTGATCGTTTACGTAGTCGCAAAGTTCCTCGATGAGCTCCGGCACTCGATGCGCTTCCAGAGGCTTGTGCCTGCTTCCCAAGATGGCGACATCGGCGGGCCGAAAATTTCCGGCGTAATTGCTGATACCTTCAAGCGCTGCACGGTGAAGCGTCAAAATGGCAGAAGGGCGAAGCTTCCACGCGTCACCCCTGTCAATTGCTTCGATAATCATGGCGCATGCACGATCGAATTGAATAAGGCCATTCCTGACCTCTACTTCCGCGCGCTTTTGTGCATCTTGGATCAGATGCGCTTCAGCCGCCACACTGTGACGACGCTCTTCTTCGCTCATTTTTGCCGAGCTGCTCCAACCTTTAGGTCGTCGGGAAGCGGCATCTCGTCAGCGATACGATCAACCATCTCACGGGTAATCACACCATTTTCGAAATGAGTATTTCCATAAGCGAAACTGCGGCGCTGAACCTCCAGATCGCTTTTCGTCTGGGGAACTTTACCAGCAGCCTCTATCAGATTTCTGAGAGGCTCGTTCATGTCGATATCCTTTTCTCTTTCCATAGATACCCATTCCGGATTGCTGGCAATCCCGGCATTTCAGGGACAAATTTTGATTTCGTCGGATTATTACTTGATCCGCAACTGCTTCGCCTCGACCGGCGAGATCGACGGTTTGCCGTTCTGCTGCCATTTCATGGCTTCGCGGGCTTCGGTGCGGGCCTGTTTGCGATAGCGGCCCTGGTTCCACCAGGTCACCATCGAGCCGACACCCATGCCGAAAATGACGGACAGGAAGAGAAGCACGAAGAGCGGTGCCGAGACCGACAGCACGCTGTCCTGCGGCTGGAACGGATTGAGCGCGAGCGTGACGCTCTGACGGTTGGCAACGCAAAGCACGATCAGCAGGATGCCGAGTGGTACAAAAATCACGAGATTGGCGATTTTCCTGACCTTTGTCATGGTCCCTCTCATCATTTTTGTCTTCAACAAGCGGCCATTTCAGCCGACGGCCGCAAACTTCGGCCGCCCTACTGAACTAGGTCCAAATATCCGCTTTTCAAGCGACGTGACGGGCCGCGATCGGCTCAGTCGGCATCTTCTTCATCCGCAAGATCGGGGTTCAGCCGCTCGCGCAGTTCCTTGCCGGTCTTGAAGAAAGGCACCCACTTTTCCTCGACGAACACGGTTTCGCCGGTGCGCGGGTTGCGGCCGGAGCGCGACGGACGGTTTTTTACCGAAAACGCCCCGAAGCCGCGAAGTTCCACACGGTTGCCGGCGGCAAGCGCGTCAGTGATCTCATCGAGGACGGCGTTGACGATATTTTCCACGTCACGGTGATAAAGATGCGGATTGCGGGCCGCGACGATCTGCACCAGTTCCGACTTGATCACGATCTTCCCCCAGAAATCATTGAATTATCTGTCACTACCAACCTGCCAAACGGAAACGAGACCGTCAAGGAACAACTTCTCGGCGCCCCATCGCTGCAGCGATTCGGGCGAAAGATCCATTTCAATGCCCATCAGTCGTGCGGCATGGCCGACGACCATCGGAAGCGAAAAGAACGAACCTTCATCCTTTTTCTTCCATTCCAGCACGGGCAAGCCTTTTGCAACACCCTTGGTCTCGAGCCAGTCGCGAATTTCCTTATCGCCACCAAGCTGATCGATCAACTTGAGCTTGAGCGCCTGCCGGCCGGTATAGATCGAGCCATCGGCAAGCTTCAGGGTTTCCTCGCGCGTCAGGCCGCGACGTTCTGCCACGAGATCGACGAACCAGTCATAGCTGTCCATGATCATCGAGCGGATCATCGCGGTCGCTTCTTCGCTGGCCGGATGGAATGGCGAGGGTTCGGCCTTCAGCGGCGCCGACTTGATTTCCTGATGCGAGACGCCGAGCTTTTTCATCAGCTCGTCAAACTGCGGGTACTGGAAAATCACGCCGATCGAGCCGGTGATCGAGCTTTCTCCCGCGATGATCATGTCACCCGCAGACGCAATCATGTAACCTGCGGATGCGGCAAGGGTGCGGATATCCGAAACGACGGGCTTCTTTTCGGCTATGGCGCGAATGGCCTTGAAGGTGCGCTCACCGCCATAGGTGGTGCCACCCGGCGAGGAGATCGACACGATGACCGCCTTGACCTGATCGTTATTGGCGATCCGGTCCAGCCGTTCGAAAAGCTCGGTATTGTCAGTGATCATGCCGGAAATTTCGACGCGTGCGACATGCGGCCGCATCGTATCCTTCTGATCGTTTGCAGCAAAACGATAGAAGGAAAAGCCGATGGCAACGACCAGAATGAAGGCGGCAATACGCCAGAAGGTCACTTTGCGGCGCAGACGCCTGCGGTCGGCATAGGCCATTTGATCCATGATGGTCTTTATTCCTCGTCACGTCGATTGATGAATGGCGACTGGTCACCGGTCCTAAAACCTTTCCCGAGAAAAAGGAACCGGCCCGGTAAAAATCAAGGGTGCGCAACGCTATAACGAATGGCTAAACACCTATAACGGTGGCGCTTGGCACATCAAACGATTGCGAGTACACGTATTTGTGTCGTCCATTATTGTTTGTTGATGATTAATCGCCATATTCAAGGTTCAGGACGCCGGCTGCCACGCGCCGCGGCCATTCGCTGATAAAGAATGCGGACGCATAACCGACTGCTGGAGAAACCCGCTGCAGACCCTTACTCAATCCGCCCCCGCAAACGATGCCGCGCTTCGGCAGACCAGAGCCTACAAGCTGGCCCAGGCGCATTCGACGCGCGTGAAAAGGCTGAAAGTGTTGCTGCCGGTCGCCGCACTGATCATTTCGCTCATCTTCATCGGCGTATCCTTCATCCGCACCTTTCTGCCGGAAAACCTGACGATCCAGAGCGCCAAGATCGAAGACGGCAAGATCGTCATGGAAAGCCCCGCGATCGCCGGCCGCAATGACGACGGCGTCAGCTACTCGATGACGGCAACGCGGGCGCTCCAGGATCTGCAGAACCCCAACATGATCTCGCTCGAGAACGTCAAGGCGGCGATGCCGATGAGCAAGGATGTCATTGCCCGCGTGGTGGCAAGTGCAGGCATTTTTGACCGCGCCAGCGACCGCATGCAGTTGACCGCACCATTCGACGTGAACCTCAGCAACGGCCTGACGGCAAAATTCCAGTCGGCCAATATGGATGTGAAAGCGGGAACGCTCGAGACGCCCGACACAATAACAATCTCCACTCAGGAAGCGTCTATTGTTGCAGACTCGATGAAGATAACGGATAAGGGAAAAACCATTACCTTCACAGGCGGGGTCCGGGTCGATCTCGAAGCCGCCTCGCTCAACAACCAAGATAAATAGAGCCCGGCCATGACCCTTCGCCGTTTCCTGACCCCGATGACCGTCCCGGCTGCCCTCGCTGCCTGTTTCATGGCCGGCTCGGCGCTGGCGCAATCCTCGACCCGCATGGAAGGCATGACGCTTTCCAACGACAAGCCGATCCAGATCGAAAGCGACCAGCTGGAAATCCAGGACACCGAGAAAAAGGCCTATTTCACCGGCAATGTGCGTGTGGTGCAGGGTACCACGACGATGCGCGCCGGCAAGATGACCGTGCTTTACCTCGGCGAAGGATCTTCCGTGACCTCCGGCAACACGCAGATCGACAAGATTTTCCTGAACGACACGGTTCACCTGACCTCTGGCGAGCAGAATGCCACGGCTGATCAGGGTGAGTTCCAGATGGCCTCGCAGACTTTTGTTCTGACAGGCAAACAGGTCGTGCTGTCCGACGGACCCAACGTTTTCCGCGGCTGCAAGCTGACGGTGCTGATGAAGACCGGTGAAGCCAAGCTGACACCGTGCTCCAGCGGCCGCGTGCAGATCCTGCTCGACCCCAAATCGAAGCCACAGCAGTAATCGCGCCCCGTGAAGAAAATTTTCGCCAAACAGCCGAAGCCAGGCCAGCCGGAACCTTTCGACCCGCGTGACAAGGCGCGTTACGAAGGCACGCTGATCGCCCATGGCCTGACCAAGACCTATGATTCAAGACGCGTCGTCAACGGCGTGTCGCTGGTCGTGCGGCGCGGCGAGGCCGTTGGCCTGCTCGGACCGAACGGCGCCGGCAAGACCACCTGTTTCTACATGATCACCGGCCTGGTCGGCGTCGATCTCGGCATGATCGCCATCAACGGCAACGATGTAACACGCATGCCCATGTATCGGCGTGCGCGTCTCGGCGTTGGTTACCTTCCGCAGGAAGCCTCTATCTTTCGTGGGCTGACGGTGGAGGAAAATATTCTGGCCGTTCTGGAAGTGCACCAGAAGGACAGAAAACTGCGCGCCCGCAAGCTCGATGAGCTTCTGGAAGAGTTTCACATCGAGCGGCTGCGCAAGTCACCTGCCGTGGCGCTGTCCGGTGGTGAACGCCGTCGCCTGGAAATTGCCCGCGCACTCGCCACCGATCCGGCCTTCATGCTGCTGGACGAGCCGTTTGCCGGCGTCGATCCGATTTCGGTCTCCGACATCCAGAATCTGGTGCGCCACCTGACCGCGCGCGGCATCGGCGTCCTGATCACCGACCATAATGTGCGTGAGACACTCGGTCTGATCGACCGCGCCTATATCATCCATGCCGGCGAGGTCTTGACCCACGGCCGCGCCGACGACATCGTCAACAATGCCGATGTGCGCCGTCTCTATCTCGGCGACAAGTTCAGCCTTTGATCCGTTCATGATAACGACATGAATCTGGCGCCGACCGACTGTCGGCGCTTGACCAAACCCATTTAAAAAGCAATTTTCGGGCCAAGTGAGATTTCCTGCCGCAGAGCGGCCGGAAAAACCCACGAGTGGGAGATCGTCCGGGAGTTTCGCGTCCATCATGGCCTTGTCCGCCAGCCTTTTTTTGCGACAGAACCAGTCGCTCGTCATGACGCCCCAACTGATGCAGTCGATCCAGCTGCTTCAGATGACGCATTTCGAGCTGAACCAGTTCATCGCGCAGGAGGTGGAAAAGAACCCGTTGCTCGAATTTTCGCCAGGCGATGCACAAGGCGAAGGCAGCGACGCCGCCTCTGATGGTGCGGGCGACGGTCACGACGGGTCCGGCTCCGACAACGCTGACGGCAATTCGGAGACCGACTGGTACGAAACCGGCCGCGAAGACGGCGGCGCGCATATTTCAGAACAGATCGACGCCGATTTCGAAAACGTCTTCCCAGACGACATGCCGCAGGCAAGGCCCGATGCTCCAGAACTGATGGGCCAATGGAAATCCATGCCGGGCAGCGAAGGTGGAGAAGCCTACGACCTCGACGATTTTGTTGCCGGGCGTTTGAGCCTGCACGACCATATAATGCAGCAGGCACCGCTTCTCGTGTCGGATATCGGCGAACGGCTGATTGCACAGCATCTGATCGACCACCTCGATGATGCGGGCTATCTGCATGCCGACATGCAGGAGATCGCCGACAGGCTGGGCGCCGGCCGCGAAGAGATCGAAGCGGTTCTGGAGCGACTGCAGACGCTCGACCCGCCCGGCATATTTGCCCGCTCGCTTTCCGAATGCCTGGCGATCCAGTTGAAACAGAAGGATCGTTACGACCCCGCCATGCAGGCGCTGGTCTCACATCTGGATCTGCTGGCCAAGCGTGATTTTGCGACCTTGCGCAAACTGTGCGGCGTCGATGACGAGGACCTCGTCGACATGCTGGCGGAAATCCGTCAGCTCAACCCCAAGCCCGGCAGCGGCTTCGAGACCGGCGTTTCGGAGGCGATCGTGCCCGACGTGGTGGTACGATCCGGCGCCGATGGCGGCTGGGCGATCGAGCTTAATCCCGATACGCTGCCGCGCGTGCTGGTCAACCAGACCTATTTCCAGACGGTTTCGAAGACCGTCGCAAAACAGAGCGAGGATCAGGCCTTCCTGTCCGAATGCCTGCAGAATGCCAGCTGGCTGACCCGCAGCCTTGATCAGCGCGCAAAAACGATCATGAAGGTGGCGACGGAGATCGTGCGGCAGCAGGACGCCTTTCTGCTGAACGGTATCGAGCATCTGCGGCCACTGAACCTGAAAACGGTGGCCGACGCCATCAAGATGCACGAATCGACTGTCAGCCGCGTCACCTCCAACAAATACATGATGACGCCGCGCGGTCTGTTCGAGCTCAAATATTTCTTCACCGTTTCGATCGGTTCGGCCGAAGGCGGAGACAACCACTCCGCCGAAGCGGTTCGGCACAAGATTCGCCAGATGATTGCGCAGGAATCACCCGAAGCGGTGCTTTCGGATGACGACATTGTTATCAGCCTCAAGAAGGGTGGCGTCGACCTGGCTCGCCGTACGGTTGCAAAATATCGCGAAGCCATGAACATCCCCTCCTCCGTGCAGAGGCGGCGGGAAAAGCGAGCGCTGGCCAAGGTTTCCGCTGCGGGCTGAGCCTTCCCGCCGCATGGAAAATGCCCAGTTTCCCACAGGCACAGGGCCTTGCACAAACTGCTAATTTTCCCTGCCGTTGACTTTCCAAACCTCTGCGGCTAGAAGCCCGCCGCATCGGCTTGGAGATATGCGCCGCACTTTGATCCCTCAATTATGACCTGACAACGCAATTTGCCTCATCACCGTGTGAAGAGCTTGGATGCATCCGCGGCTTGGCGTAAACTGGTTCGTGCAAGTCACGACAAGAAGGAAACAATCCATGAGTGTGCGTGTATCTGGAAAGCATATGGAGATTGGCGACTCGTTCCGTCAGAAGATCGAAAGCCATATCGGCGATGCGGTTACCAAATACTTCGACGGGGGATATTCCAGCCAGGTGATCGTCGAGAAGGCGGGTTCTTCGCGCTTCTCGGCAGACTGCAAGATCCACCTCGATTCGGGCGTGGTGTTCCACGCAGCCGGTCAGGCGAACGACCCGCAACTGAGCTTCGATGCTGCTGCAGAACGGATCGAAAAGCGTCTGCGTCGCTACAAGCGTCGCCTCAAGGACCATCACGCCGGTAATAACGGTAATGGTGCTGAAGACATCGCCTATGCGATCATGGATTCCATTCCTGACGACGACCAGGAAGTGGCGGAGGATTTTGCTCCGACCATCGTCGCCGAAAGCTCCAAGCAGCTGCGCACCATGACGGTGGCGACGGCTGTGATGGCACTCGACATGACCGATGAACCGGTTCTTCTGTTCCGCAGCCCGGAAAAGAGCCTGAACATCGTCTACCGCCGCAACGACGGCAATATTGGCTGGATCGACGCTGCCAATATCAAAGGATAAGAACTTGTCGGGAGCGGTTTAAACGCCGCTCCCCTCGCCCCGTTCGGTGGCAAAAGGATGAGAAGAAATGGCTTTGGCAGATCTGCTGCAGCAAGATGCGATTATCCCCAGCTTGAAGGTGAATTCCAAAAAGCAATTGCTGCAGGAACTGGCTGCGAAGGCCGCCAAACTGACCGGCGTCAATGAGCGCGAGATTTTTGACGTGATCGTGCAGCGCGAGCGTCTCGGCTCCACCGGCGTCGGCCATGGCATTGCCATCCCGCACGGCAAGCTGACCTCGATTTCCCAGATTGTCGGCCTGTTCGCCCGCCTCGACTCGCCCGTCGATTTCGAGGCGCTGGATGACGAACCTGTCGATCTGGTGTTCCTGCTTCTGGCGCCTGAAGGTGCTGGCGCCGACCACCTGAAGGCGCTTTCGCGCATTGCCCGCGTGTTGCGCGACCAAGACCTGGTGACAAAGCTGCGCGCCACCGATTCCGCCTCGGCCATCTACGCCTTCCTCAACGAGGAACAGGCTTCCAACGCCGCCTGAGGTATTTTACAGCTTCACAAACAAAAAGCCCGGGTATCGATGATGCCCGGGCTTTTTGCTGATTGATGATCCGTTCGATCAGGCCTTGTCGGCAGCTTCCGCCACTTCGACCTTGGGGCCGCCCTTGGCAACGCCGACCATGGCCGGGCGCAGCACGCGCTCGCCGATCGTGTAACCGGCCTGAACCACCTGCACGACGGTGTTGTTCGGCACGGCCGGGTTCGGCACTTCGAACATGGCCTGATGGAAGTTCGGATCGAACTTTTCGCCTTCCGGCTCGATCTTCTTGACGCCATGGCGTTCCAGCGTCGACAGCATGGAGCGCTCGGTCATTTCCACGCCTTCGAGAAGCGTGGTGAGGCCGGCATCGGCTGCAGCGCGCATTTCGGCCGGAACGGCATCAAGTGCACGACGGAGATTGTCGGACACGCCGAGCATGTCGCGGGCAAAGCTGGTGACGCCGTAAACCTTGGCATCCTTCAACTCGCGCTCGGTACGGCGGCGCAAATTGTCCATATCGGCAGCGAGGCGCACAAAACGATCGCGCAGATCGGCATTCTCTGCCTGCAGTTCTGCGATCGGATCAAACTCGGCGACATCGGCTTCGGTCGCAGCTGTGTCCTCCATCGCGGCTGCCACGGCTTCGGCGTTTTCGTTGGCCGCCGCGTCAGTGCCGTTGTTCTTGGTTTCGTCGGTCATGACGGTCTCCGGGTGGTGTTCGTGTGAAGTGGCCCCGATATCAGGGTTTGAGCCGAAAAAATCAAGGCTTTGCGGCCATCAAGCGGCAAGCCGTCGATAAAGCTCTTCAAAGAGGGTTACGCGACATGCGCGCGAGAAGCTGGGCGGTGTAATCCACCATCGGCACGATACGCGAATAATTGAGCCGCGTCGGGCCGATGACACCGACGGCGCCGACGATGCGGTCCTCGCCATCACGATAGGGCGCGACGATCAGCGACGAGCCGGAAAGCGAAAACAGCTTGTTTTCCGAACCTATAAAGATACGGACACCCGGTCCGCTTTCGGCGAGATTGAGAATCTCGATCAGGCTGTCCTTCTTTTCCAGATCATCGAACAGAAGCCGCAGACGATCCATGTCGTCCGCGCCTTCCAACCCCTGCAGAAGATTGGCGCGGCCACGCACGATCAGCTGCGCCGGCTTGCCTTCGCCATTATCGCCCGACCAGACCGCAAGGCCACGGGCCACCAGATCCTGCGACAGGGCATCGAGTTCGCCCTTCACCTGTTCCTGGAGCCTGGTGATCTGGCTGCGCAGGTCCGGCAGGGTCTGGCCGGTGAGATGCGCGTTGACATAGTTTGCGGCTTCGGTGAGCTGCGACGAGCTGATACCGGCCGGCAGATCGATGACGCGGTTTTCAACCTGATTGTGTTCGCCGACCAGAATGGCGAGCGCCTTGGTGGGCTCCAGCCGGATGAATTCGACATGTTTCAGGACCGGATCACTTTTCGATGTAATCACGATGCCGGCGCCGCGCGACACGCCCGAGAGCATGCGGCTCGCTTCCGTCAGCATGCTCTCGATCGGCTGGCCGCGATCGGATGCGCGCACTTCACGGTCGATATTGGCGCGCTCTTCCGGCGAGAGGTCCCCCACCTGCATGAAGGCATCAACGAAGAAACGCAGGCCGGTCTGGGTCGGCAGGCGGCCGGCGCTGATATGCGGCGAATAGATAAGGCCGAGTTCTTCGAGATCGCTCATGACATTGCGCACCGAGGCCGGCGACAACGACATCGGCAGCAGCCGCGACAGGTTGCGCGAGCCGAGCGGCTCGCCATTTTCCAGATAACTTTCGACGATACGGCGAAAGATTTCGCGCGAACGGTCGTCGAGAATGGATTCCGTGGCGGTCGATGCCGAAAATGCCATGTTTCTTCCTATCCTGCGTCTGCGAACCGTCACCGTCTGACAATGCAAATATAATGCCGCGCCGGCCATGGCAAAAGGGAAAAGCGGCTTTGTAGTCTCAGGCTTTTCCTTTGCAAAAGCGGCCCCACAGTTCTAGAAACGCGATCACCATATTCCATGGAGTAAAGCATGCGGCCTTCAGGCAGAAAAATCGACCAGATGCGCAAGATCTCTTTCGAGCGCAATTTTTCCAAGCACGCGGAAGGCTCGTGCCTCGTGAAGTTCGGCGAGACGCATGTGCTGTGCACGGCAAGCCTTGAAGAAAAGACGCCGCCGTGGCTGCGCAATTCCGGTAAGGGCTGGGTGACGGCCGAATACGGCATGCTGCCGCGCGCAACCGGCGACCGCATGCGCCGCGAAGCCGCCACCGGCAAGCAGGGCGGCCGCACGCAGGAAATCCAGCGCCTGATCGGCCGATCCTTGCGCGCCGTCGTCGATCTGGAAGCGCTCGGCGAAAAGCAGATCACCATCGACTGCGACGTCATCCAGGCGGATGGCGGCACCCGCACGGCGGCCATCACCGGTGGCTTCATTGCCCTGCATGACTGCCTGAAGTGGATGGAAGCCCGCAACATGGTGAAGGTGGACAAGGTTCTCAAAGACCACGTTGCCGCCATTTCCTGCGGCATCTTTGCCGGCCAGTCGGTGATCGATCTCGATTACCTCGAAGACTCGGCTGCCGAAACCGACGCCAATTTCGTCATGACCGGCTCCGGCGGCATTGTCGAGGTTCAGGGCACCGCGGAAGGCAAGCCGTTCAGCCGCGAGGAATTTTTGACGCTGCTGGATCTGGCGACCGCCGGTACGGCCGAGCTGGTGGCCATGCAGAAGGCTGCGATTGCGGGCTGATTTTGGTGGGTGTTGCGATTTGTGGCTGCCCCTCACCCTTACCCTCTTCCCGCACGCGGGGAGAGGGGACCTGCCCTATAACTCCGTCGAGTATTACGAGACGGTGCGGCATATCCCTTCTCCCCGCAAGCGGGGAGAAGGTGGCGGCAGCCGGATGAGGGGCGTATCGCAAAGCGCCTGGAGAATGGCACCATGATCGACGGCATTCTCGAAACTGCCCTTTATGTCGATGACCTCGATGCCGCTGAAAACTTTTACGGCAGTCTACTCGGCCTCGAAAAAGTCCTGCGCGCCGGCGACCGTCACGTCTTTTTCCGCTGTGGCCAAGGCATTCTCCTGATCTTCAACCGCAGCGAAACCATCAAGCCACCCTCCCCCGATGCCCTGCCGGTTCCACCCCATGGCACGACCGGCGCGGGTCATGCCTGTTTCCGTGTCAGTGCGGAAGCGATTGACTTGATCGCCGAAAAGCTCAACAAGGCGGGCGTTTCCATCGAAAGCGACTTTCGCTGGTCGAACGGCGCACGATCGATCTATTTCCGCGATCCGGCCGGCAACAGCCTGGAATGCGCCGAACCCAAACTCTGGAATCTTTGAAGGACCGCCCATGCGCAAGCTCGAGACCCGCACCATTGTCGTTGCCAGCCACAATGCCGGAAAAATCCGCGAGATCGCCGACCTGATCGGTCCCTTCGGTTTTTCGGCAAAGTCTGCAGCCGAACTGAAATTCGATGAACCGGATGAGACCGGCACTACGTTTGAGGAGAATGCGGCGATCAAGGCACTGGCGTCAGCAAAAGCCTCCGGCCTACCCGCCCTTTCCGACGACAGCGGCCTCGTCATCGATGCCCTCGACGGCGCACCGGGCGTCTACACCGCCAACTGGGCCGAACGCGAGGATGGCAGCCGCGATTTTCCGTGGGCGATGCAGAAGGTGGAAACCGCCCTGCAGGACAAGGGCGCGGCAACGGACGACAAGCGCACCGCGCGTTTCGTCAGCGTGCTGTGCCTTGCCTGGCCCGACGGCCACACCGAGATGTTCCGCGGCGAAGTGGAGGGCACGATCGCCTGGCCGCCGCGCGGCGCCGATGGTTTTGGTTACGACCCGATCTTTCAGCCGCAGGGTTACGACACCACATTCGGCGAGATGACGGCGGAAGAAAAGCATGGCTGGAAGCCCGGCGATGCGGAAGCGCTTTCCCACCGTGCCCGTGCCTTCAAGATTTTTGTCGAAACCTGCCTGGAAGCGTAAACAACACCTCATGGACACCGTACTCGACCGCCATGCCAAACTTCTGCCCGATACCGGTGAGCCCGGTTTCGGGGTCTATGTGCATTGGCCGTTCTGTGCTGCCAAGTGTCCTTATTGCGACTTCAACAGCCATGTCCGCCACCAGCCCGTCGATCAGGAACGGTTCACCGCCGCCTTCCTGAAGGAGATGGCATGGATGCGGCAGATGAGCGGCCCAAAAACCGTAACAAGCGTGTTCCTTGGCGGCGGCACGCCGTCGCTGATGCATCCGAACACGGTGTCCGCCATTCTCGACGGTATTGCCAAACACTGGCACATGCCCGATGGCATCGAGATCACCATGGAAGCCAACCCTTCCAGCGTGGAAGCAGAACGTTTTCGTGGGTATCGCGCCGGTGGCGTTAACCGCGTGTCGCTGGGTGTGCAGGCTCTCAACGATCGCGACCTGAAATTTCTCGGCCGCCTGCATGACGTGGACGACGCGCTGAAGGCGATCAAGCTGGCACGCGACATTTTTCCGCGCATGTCCTTCGACCTTATCTATGCCCGCCCGAAACAGACGGTTGCCGAATGGGAAGCCGAGCTACATCAGGCGATCGACTTTGCCGTCGACCATCTGTCGCTCTACCAGCTGACGATCGAGGAAGGCACACCCTTCTACGGCCTGCACAAGGCCGGCAAGCTGATCGTGCCGGACGGCGACCAATCCGCCGATCTTTACGAGGCGACGCAGGAGATTACCGCGCGTTTCGGCATGCCGGCCTACGAGGTGTCGAACCACGCCGTACCGGGCGCGGAAAGCCGCCATAACCTGACCTATTGGCGTTACGGCGATTATGCTGGCATTGGCCCCGGCGCGCATGGCCGCCTGTCACGCGGTTCCTTCAAGATCGCCACCGCCACCGAGCGCAAACCGGACGCGTGGCTGGACCTCGTGGAGGCCCATGGCCACGGCATGGTGGAGCAGGAACAGCTCGGCTTTGATGAAATGGCCGACGAGTTGCTGCTGATGGGTCTGCGCCTGACCGAGGGTGTCGATCTTGCCCGCTGGAGCCAGCTTTCCGGCCGCGACCCCAATCCGGAGCGCGAGCAGACTTTACTGGAACACGGGTTTATCGAACGCATCGGCAATTCAAGACTGCGCTGCACGCCTTCCGGCATGCTGATATTGGATGCTGTGGTGGCCGATCTGGCCTTTTGAGGCACAGGTTTCAGGCTTTCACGGCCAGCAGATGCAGCCAGTCTGTCGGCTGACCATCATAAGCGCCGCCATGGGTCATATCCACGGCGAGATAGGACCATGGCAGGGTTTCGCCGAGCATCATCAGCCAAGGCATGGATGGGTAGTTATAATAACGCCCGAGCGCATCATGCCCCTCCGCCTCGCCGCCCTTGAAACTGGCATAAAAGACGCCGCCCTGGCGAAGCGCACGGTGGATACGGGAAAGTACCGCCCCCAGATCAACCCGTGGCACATGCAAAAGACAGGCATTGGCCCAGATGCCATCAAACGCCGAAACGGCAGTGATCTCGCTGAAGGGCAGGACCGAGACAGGCATTTTCAAGCGGCGGGAGGCTTCGGCGGCAATCTCGGCAATGCCATCGGTGGGCGTGACGCGAAACCCGCGGGACAGCATTTCCGCGCTGTCGCGGCCATTGCCGCAACCGAGCTCCAGAATTCTGGCGCCTTGTGTCAGGCGGGCGAGAAACGGATCGAGACGTTCGCGGCTGGGCGCATTCGCGTGTTCGGCGTAGGTACTGGCGTTTTCCGCGTAGAACCGGGTGGTGGGATCCTGCGGCAAAACCATGCCCCTCTCCTATCGCGACAACATCAGCTTCGTGCCGAAACCCAGAAACACCATGCCGACGCCGAGATCGATCTTCTTTTTGGCCTTCAGATAACCGGCGGCAACACGCGGATGGGTGATGAGCCCGACAAGGCAGGTATAATAGAGCGTCGCGATCGCAATCATCACAGCAATGGCGGCGAGACCATAAAAGAACGGCGTGCCGACCGGCATTGTGGCGGCAAACAGGGATGCCACGAACAGAGCCGATTTGGGATTGGCGAGATTGGTGGCCACGCCCATGCGATAGGCGGTTTTCAGCGGCACGTCGATCTTGCGATCCCCCAACTCGGCGACCGGACCGGAGCGACGCAGATCGCGAAGGATCTTGATACCGAGATAAACCAGATAAAGCCCGCCGACGATTTTCAGTGCCAGATAGGCGAAGGGAGCAGCCTGAAAAAGCGCATTGATGCCGAGCCAGCCGGCAAGACCCCATAAAAATGTGCCGGTTATGGTGCCGGCGGCTGCCACGACGGCGACCTGGCGTGGCGCGGTGAGTGCATATCGCATGACTAGCAATGTGCTGGGACCCGGCGTGATGCAGGCCACCGCCCAGATGGTGGCAACGGAAATCAGAAACATTTTTAGCCCCTCAGGCATTCTTGTTTTGACAAGACATGCGCCTCGGAATCGGCCTTGGTCAAGCAGGGATCGCCGGCTTTCCGGGTCTCACCCTATACAGTCGATTTTTCCGTCTCGTCCGCCTTGGCCTTGCGCGCCAGTTCGGCGCTTTCGCGACGGAGCGGACCGCCGATCGGGCAGACATCCTGCACGAAACCGGTCAGCGTCAAGGCCAGTGTATCGGGCACTTGCCTGTAATAGACGAACTTGCCGCGCTTTTCGCTGGTGATCAGCCCTGCATGTTCCAGCAATTGCAGATGCTGCGAGATCGACGGTTTCGACATGTCGAAACGCGCGGCGATATCGCCCGCATTCATCTCGTGATGGGCGACATAAGCGAGGATTTTCCGGCGCACCGGCGAGGCGAGCGCCTCGAAAATGATCTGCATCGACATGCCTCTCTCTACCATAAGTCATTTAGGCAATCAATTAACTGTTGACAGAAAAACAATTAGACGATTACCTAAATGAATAACCAAGGAGAGACGTCATGCAGATCCGATCGCAGTGGATTTTTGACAGTGAGCCGCAGCATATCTGGCCCAATTTTCTGCAGGCCCGCATGGATGACAGCCGGCCATTGCTGTTTTACTTCGGCATACCCAAGCCCGTCAGTTGCAAGGTTCTGGAGGGCGAAGGCGCACTCGGAAAAACCCGCCAGTGCACAACCGATCGCGGCACGATCGATCAGCGTATCGTGATTTTCGAGGAAAATCGGCGCCTGCGCTACCGGATGATTGCCAGCACGGTGTGGTGCCGCAACTGGGTGGGACGCCTGGAAGACGAATTTACTCTCACGCAACTGGAAGATGGGCGGACAAAGGTGGAGAGGCTGACGGAGTTTGGCGCCGCAGGCTGGTTCTGGCCGGTACGACAGATCGGTTTATGGGTAGCGCTGGCACAAGCGCATCGTTATGCCGCCCGCAATTGGCGCCGGCTGAGCGAGATACGAAAGCAAGCAGCATCGAGCGATGGGGAGCAGGTCGCATGATATTGCGAAACAGCCGTCTGCTCCGCCTTGCCTATGTGGTTGAATTCACCGTTCTGGCATTGCCGCTGCTGATTATGATGGCTCCGCTGGCGCTTGTGGGCGCGGTTGCCTTTGGCGTCATCAGCATTTCTCCCGCAGCCGAGGGCCATATCGGCCTTCTTCCGGCGGCCGGCATGCTGATATGCCTGAGCGGTCTTGCGGCCATGTTCAAGTTTTTCAGACTGTCGATCGTCTACGTGTTTGGATCACGGACCAGATTGCGCGGGTACGCCCGTGAATTTCGGCTTGGCTTGGCCTTGGCGGCGCCGGCTCTGGTTTTCACCCTAGGTGCTTCGGTCGCCATGGGTTTCAGCGATCCCAAACTATGGCCGCTACTGCCATTCCTGAGCGGTATGGTGCTGTTCATCCCGATCACGCATTTATGGCTCGCCCTGCGCGATGCGGAGCGAGCCATCGAAACGTGACAAGACGGCGATTGATCAGGCGTTGTTGTCGTTGATCAGGCGCTTCAGGAGTTCGATCTCCTGACCGAGTTTGGTGTCGCCGCCGATCAGATCCTCGATCTTGCGCACGGCGTGCAGAACCGTGGTGTGGTCGCGGCCACCGAAACGACGGCCGATTTCCGGGAAGGACCGCGGCGTCAGTGTTTTTGCCAGATACATAGCGATCTGGCGCGGCTTGACGATGACGCGGGTACGGCGGTTCGACACCAGTTCCTGGCGCGAGACGTTGTAATGGCGGGCAACGATACGCTGGATATCCTCGATGCGGACGCGCTTGGCTTCGCCGGTGCCGACCAGATGGGCCAGCAGTTCATCGACGCGCTCCAGCGACAGAGAAGGCTCGAACGAGCGGCGGAAGATCAACTGGTTGAACGCACCCTCGATTTCTCGACCGCTATTGGCAACGTTGCGGGCAACGTGGCTGAGGATCTCATCCGGAATATCCAGCGACGGATCATCCTGACGCGAGATTTCGAGGCGGCGCTTGAGCATTTCGAAGCGCATCTCGTAATCGGGCGTTTCCATCTCGATGTTGACGCCGCCCTGCAGACGCGAGCGGACGCGGGTATCGAGCGATTCAAGCTCCCAAGGCGCACGGTCGGCGGCAACGACCACCTGTTTGGCGCTGTCGAGCAGCATGTTGAGCAAGTGGCAGAATTCGTTCTGGATCATCTTGCCCTGCAGGAACTGCATGTCGTCGATGATCAGGAGATCGATATTGCGCAGCGACTCCTTGAGCGTCAGGGCATCGTTGTCGCGGATGGCAGTGGCGAAACGCCACATGAAATATTCGGCCGTCAGGTAAACGACGCGCGGATTGCGGTCGCTGTTGACGGCGGCATTGGCAATCGCCTGCAGAAGGTGGGTCTTGCCGAGGCCGACGCCGGAATGGATGAACAGCGGATTGAAACGCACGGCATTGGCACCGGCATCCGCAATGGTGCGGGCGGCGGCAAGAGCCACGCGGTTGGACGGGCCTTCAACGAACGTGTCGAACGTATAACGGCTATCGAGCGGCGAACCGAACAGCGGGCCACCGGCAGATGGCTGGCGCTGCGTAGCGGACGTGGCAGCCTGAACGGGCGCCGGAAACGAGGCGATCTGACCGATTTCACGCGGAGGCTGGCGACGAGCCGGCTGTGCAGCCGGTGCGGCTTCGGTCGTCGACGGACGCTCTTCAGCGCCTGAACGAGCCGGGCGGCCAGCGGTGCGCACCAGGATTTCGACCTTGAGGATTTCGGAATCCTCGGCCTGCATGATGGTGGTGATGAGATCGAGATAACGGTTGTTGATCCACGACTTCAGAAAGGTTGTCGGCACGCTCAGCCGGACAACGCTTTTGGAGACGGAATGAATCTTGAGACGTCCGAACCAGCTTGTGTAGACTTCAAGGCCAACCTGCGCCTTCAGGCGCGCGCTGAACCGCTCGAAAAGAGCATCGTGATGCATTTCAGATTTTTCCCCTGCCGCCTGGGAGCAAACTGAATCCAACGCCTGCGGTACGGTATCGCTTTCGCCAAAAGCCCGGATCGGAGCCGTGTTCATCTGCATTGCTGTGCCGCCTTCCAATATTACTCACGCCCGGCGGCCGTACTTTCGGACCGCCAGGTCGAACTCGTTAAATTGCGATCGGCCTGCCTCTCCTCGTCAGAGGCTTGCGTCTCGCATCAATTATTTAATGCCCCGCTGGGTCTAAAACCCGATCGCGGCTTACCAGGAGCCCTCTTTCCCCGGCTCCAGATCACGTCGATACGCAACGCAACCGCGGCACCCCATCCTCGTCATGGAACGCCTGACATTCTCTGCATGGGGCCGGCAAACGGCCCCACTCATTCGGCAATACCCAACCGCGCCGGAATCCATAAGGATTTTCGGTACACAACCGTTGGTTATATGAAAAAACGGAAACTGAACTTTCCGTCACAAGAGTCTAGAGAGTCTTTGTGCCCACTCTATACTTGGCGTTTGTCAGTGTTCCCGACAATTCCCCGCGCCTCTTGTTGAGAGCCATTTAGGCAGGATCACATGCCAAGATCAACAGCGAATTTTACGCAAAATTAAACGCGGCCCGTTGACTCTTTTGGTCTAGTCGGCATCGATTTAAACCCTTGTTCGAGAATCTCTTTTGAATCAACGGGATTCAAAAATGATGGGATTACTGGACGCGCCAGAAGCGAAAAAATAAAAATTCGCTTGACTCAAAATCGGACAGTTTGCCCACCCTCAAAATTGATGGAATGCAACCTTTCCTTCCATAAGCATTTGATTTTCAACGAATTTTTATGTCACTGACTTGTTATCAATTCATCAAATAAGCCGGACAACGATTCTCGCATAGCGCGAACGCGAAAAAGCCCGGTCAACGACCAGGCTTCATTCATGACAGCGACTTTAACGCTGATTAGGCCGACAGGGCCTTAACGCGCTTGGCAAGACGCGAGACCTTGCGGTCTGCGGTATTGCCATGCATGACGCCCTTGGTGGCAGCGCGCTGGATTTCCGGCTGAGCGGCCTTGAGGGCTGCTGCGGCTACCGTGACGTCACCCGTTGCGATAGCTTCTTCGACCTTGCGGATGAAGCCACGGACGCGCGAACGACGAGCCTTGTTGACTGCGGTACGGCGAGCGATCTTGCGGGTCGCCTTTTTCGCCGAAGTTGTATTGGCCATCTCATGCCTCTCTACGAATTCGAACCAAAACTCCACCATCGCCGCGCCGGGTCGTTGCGACCTCATCATTCAGCAATTCGGGAGCAATAGAGGAAGCCGTGATCAGGCTTTCCCAACTGTGGAGCGGCGTATAGCCTTAATGGGCTGAGCAGTCAACGCGCAATTTCACCGGTTTTGCCCGGATTACGAGTCTTTTCGTCAGACAGGCCGCCCGAACTTCACCTCTGGCACTCTGGGCAATAAAAAGACGAGCGTCCGGCCTGGGTGACGCGATGCACGGTACCTAGGCAATCCGGTGTCCGACACGCATGGCCTTCCCGGTCATAGACAGAGAAGGAATGCTGGAAATATCCGAGCGTGCCATCGGTCTGGATGTGATCCCTGAGTGAGGAGCCACCGGCGGCGATGGCATCGGCAATGACCGCGCGGATGGCATCCGTCAAAGCTACCAGTTCCTTTTTCGGTTTGCCGGTCGGCGTGACAATCGTGCCCGATGCCCGAAGCGGCGAAAGATGTGAACGCCACAGGGCCTCGCAAACATAGATATTGCCGAGACCAGCGATATTGCTCTGGTCGAGAAGCGCGCTTTTCAGCGGCTGGATCTTTCCGGCAAATTTTTTGGCCAGATGATCGGCACCCAGAATATTGCCGGTCGGCTCTGGCCCCAGTTCGGCAAAGGCAGGATAGGTATCGAGCTCAGAGCGCGCCCACAGATGCATGAAGCCGAAACGACGGGGGTCATTGTAGATGACGCGCATCGGGCCAGTCGGCGTTTGCAGGTGGAAGATGACGTGATCGTGTTTTTCATCCTTCGAGCGGACATGATGGAAATTGCCGGGCAACTCGGCACCTGCTCCTTCTTCTATACGGAAGGAACCGGACATGCCGAGATGGGCGATGATGGTGGCGCCGTCATCGAGATCGATCAGCAGATATTTCGCACGGCGGCCGAGGGCTGCGATACGTTGGCCCGATACGCGATCCGCAAAGTTTTCAGGAAAGGGAAACCGCAGGTCCGGGCGACGAAGCTCCAGCTTCGTCACGGTCGCACCTTCCATCACGGGCGAGAGGCCTCGACGGACGGTTTCGACCTCTGGCAATTCGGGCATGGCTTTCCTAACTTCCTGTTTCAACGTCCAGCGGACTGCTCTATAGACCAAGCACAAAGACACCGCATGCGATCCATTACATAGTGTGCGGACAGGCCATTCACCATGGTCCGATCGACCAGACACGTGACCCGTATGCGGGACAAGAAAGAGGACACTTCCATGGCTGAGACCCGAACCCAGGCAGACGGCGGCATGGAAACCTCCTACGGTTTTCGCGAGGTGGGTACCGGCGAAAAGCAGGGACTCGTCAACGAAGTCTTCCATAAGGTCGCCAAGCGTTATGACGTGATGAACGACGTCATGTCGGTCGGCATGCACCGCATCTGGAAGGATGCCATGATCAATGCGCTCAACCCGCGCAAGGACCCGGATTACCGCTTTCTGGACGTGGCCGGCGGCACCGGCGACATTGCCTTCCGCATCGTGGAAGCTTCCGACAAGCTGGCCAAGGGCACGGTTCTAGACATCAACGGTTCGATGCTGGGCGTGGGCGCCGAGCGCGCCGCCAAAAAGAAGCTGGCCGACAACCTGACTTTCGTCGAGGCCAATGCGGAAGAACTGCCTTTCGAGAACAATTCCTTCGATGCCTATACAATCGCATTCGGCATCCGCAACGTGCCGCGCATCGATGTGGCGCTTTCGGAAGCCTATCGCGTCCTGAAGCGCGGCGGGCGTCTGCTGGTGCTGGAATTTTCGGAGGTCGACCTGCCGCTCCTGGAGCGGGTGTATGAAGAGTGGTCGTTCAAGGCCATCCCGCAATTCGGCAGGATGATCACCGGTGATGCCGAGCCCTACCAGTATCTGGTGGAATCGATCCGCAAATTCCCCAATCAGGAAAACTTTGCGACGATGATCCGCACCGCCGGTTTCTCGCGCGTCGGATTCACCAATTACACCGGTGGCATTGCCGCCCTGCATTCCGGCTGGAAGCTGTAAGGGCAACGCATGAGCACGATCGGCGCCTATTTCCGCCTGACCCGCGTCGGCTGGGTTCTCGTCCGCGAAGGCGTGGTCTCCGCTCTGCCGACGCAGGGCATGCCGCCGATGCTGGCATTTGCCAAATCGCTGACCCGCATTTTTGTCAAACCGCGCTCGATCAAGGAAAGCCGTGCCGAAAGGCTGGCCCGCGCCGTCTCGCGGCTTGGGCCCTCCTACGTCAAGATCGGCCAGTTTCTGGCGACGCGACCGGACGTGGTTGGTGTCGACTGGTCCGCCGATCTGGCGCTGTTGCAGGACCGGATGGCGTTTTTCCCGACGGCCATCGCCAAGGAGCAGATCGAGACCTCGCTCGGCCGGCCGATCGATGATCTCTACACATCCTTCGGCGAGCCGATTGCCGCCGCCTCCATCGCGCAGGTGCATCCGGCCGAAGTGGCGGGCAAAAAGGTCGCCGTAAAGGTCGTGCGCCCCGGCGTTCGCCAGCGTTTTGCCAATGATATCGAGGGCATGTATCTAGTGGCCCATATGCAGGAGCGTTTCATGCGCTCCTCGCGCCGTCTGCGCCCGGTCGAGGTGACGCGCACGCTGGAACAGACCACCAAGCTGGAAATGGACCTGCGCCTAGAAGCGGCCGCGCTTTCGGAAATCGGCGAGAACACCAGGGATGACCCCGGTTTTCGCGTGCCGAACGTGGATTGGGAACGCACCGGCCGCGACGTCATCACCATGGAGTGGATCGACGGCGTCAAAATGTCGGACGTGGCGAGCCTGAAAGCTGCCGGTCACGACCTCGATCTTCTGGCCGAAACGCTGATCCAGTCTTTTCTGCGCCATACGCTGCGCGATGGCTTTTTCCATGCCGACATGCATCCCGGCAATCTGTTCGTCGATCCCAAGGGTATCATCGTTGCCGTCGACATGGGCATTGTCGGACGCCTGGGCAAAAAGGAACGGCGGTTCCTTGCTGAAATCCTCTACGGTTTCATCACCCGCGATTACATGCGGGTGGCGCAGGTGCATTTCGAGGCCGGTTACGTGCCGAGCCACCATGATATCGCGAGCTTCGCCCAAGCGATCCGAGCGATCGGCGAGCCGATCCATGGGCAGCCGGCAGAAACCATCTCCATGGCGCGCCTGCTGGCGCTGCTGTTCGAGGTGACCGACCTCTTTGAAATGGAAACGCGGCCCGAGCTGATCATGCTGCAAAAGACCATGGTCGTGGTCGAAGGCGTGTCGCGCATGCTCAACCCGCGCTTCAACATGTGGAAGGCATCGGAGCCGGTCGTCGGCCAGTGGATCCGTGACAATCTTGGCCCCAAGCGGATCATGACCGACCTGAAGGACGGTATGCAGGCGGCGGTAAAACTGGCGGAAGCCCTGCCGGAAATTGCCGCCAAAACCGAAAAATTCCACGGCCAGCTTTTGCAGATGAGCGAACACGGCCTGCGTTTCGACACCCAGACGGCAGAGGCGATCGGCAAGGCCGAGGCGCGGCATACGCGTTCAGGACGGCTGGCCTTGTGGGTGATCGCTATCGCTCTGGTGGCGATCGCGATTATGCTAGCCTGACGCCGCTGCAAAGAACGACATGGCCTGTCGCAACCGGACAAGGTTGCGCAGGTTGCGGATCGGGTAAGATCCGCGCACAAGAAAACGGCAACGGGAGACTGAATGCGGACGTCTGAAAGCGCGCATGACATGACCGACAGCCTGAAACAGGGGCCGGCAGCCGATGCTAGCGACCCGCAAGCCATTATCGAACTGACCGGCCAGCCCCTCGGTTTTCCCGAACTGATCCGCATCGGCCAGGGGATTGTGCAGGTGACGGCGGAGCCGGAAGGGCTCGACCGCGTGCGCGCCGCTCGCGCCGTTCTGGAAAGAGCCATAGAAGACGGCATTCCGGTTTATGGCGCCACCACCGGCGTCGGCGCCATGAAGGATGTCGCCTGGTCGCCGGAGGAACTGGACGCCTTTAATCTCGGCCTCGTGCGCGCCCACCATTTTGGTACCGGCGAACCTTTTCCAATTTCTGTCGTGCGTAATGCCATGGCGCTGCGCGTCAATACCGCGCTCACCGGTTATGTCGGCTGCTCAACCGATCTGGTAGAGGCCTATCTTTCTCTTCTGGCGGCGGATGTCATACCGGTCGTGCGGCGCACCGGCTCGATCGGCTGCGCCGATATCGGCCTGATGGGGCAGATCGGCGCGGTGCTGACCGGCGTCGGCGAAGCGCATTACAGAGGTCGCCGACTGCCCGCCGCACAGGCTTTCGAGGAAGCGGGCCTAAAACCGTTCAAGATGGCGCCGCGTGACAGCCTCGCCTCACTCAGCGTCAACTCCGTGAGTTTTGCTGCCGCCGCCGAAGCGACGCGCGCCGCTGCCGGTGCGATCCGCACCATGCTGGCGACGGGGCTGGCCGCATCGGCCGCCATGGGCGGTTCGCGCGATCCGTGGGTGGCCGTCACCCATGTGGGTACGCCACGGGAAAAGATGATCGGCAAATGGCTGTGCAATGCTTCCGACGGCTGGGCCGAGGGCGGACGGGATTGGCCAGTCGCCACGCACGTACAGGACCCGCTCAGCCTGCGCATGATCGCGCAGGTTTTTGGCTCCGTGTTCGAGGCGGTCGTGACGGCGGGACACAAGGTGCTGGCCGCGACCGGCCGCTCGGACGACAATCCCGTCATCGTTGATGGCCGTGTGCTGACATCCGGTGGTTCGCTACCGCTCGACGTGACCGTGCTTCTGGAATCTGCCTCGCTGACCATGGCGCATGCGGCGCGCAATGCCTTCAACCGCTGTGTGCTTCTCGGCAACGGCCAGCGGCGTGACCTGCCAGTCAACCTCGTGCCGCACGGACGCATCGCCACCGGTTTCGGGCCGATCATCAAACTCGCCGGCGAGATTTTTTCGCGCGTTTTGTCGATGACCAATCCGGTTTCGGCGCAATCCCTCGTCGTTTCCGGTGGCATGGAGGATGAGGCAGCGTTTCTGCCACTGGTGATCGAACGGTTCGAACGGCAGACACAGGCGCTGAAACGTCTGGCGGCGCTGGAGGCCCTGCTGGCGGCACAGGCGATGGATATCTGCGGCGACAAACCCGGTGGTGCGGCAAAGCTGGTTTACGACGTGGTGCGTCGACATGCGGATTTTTACACCATCGACCGGCCGCTTTCGTCCGAGGTGGAAGCGATCGAGGTGGATCTTGCCTCGGAACAGTTCCTGACCGAGCTGATCGCCATCTCTCCGATCCATGCTATCGATGGATTTTTCGCGCTGGGTGGTTTTGGCAGTCAGGCTGCCGAGTAGGCAAATGAAAGACGACGCATAGGACAGGCATAACAGGCAGGCAGGTCAGACAGGAGGCAGGGCCATGGCGGATTTCGATCTCGTGCTGCAGGGAACGGTGGTTCTGCCGGACCGTGTTGTCGACCAGGGTTATGTTGCCGTGCGCGACGGCAAAATTGCGCAGATCGGCATCGGCGTGCCGCCGGCTGCGCATGAACGGCATGTGCTTGGCCATGGCGCCCTGATCCTGCCGGGCGCCATCGATGCGCAGGTCCACTCGTTGTCCCAGAAGGATCAGGAGGATTTTATCTGGTCCACTCGCTCAGCAGCGGCGGGCGGCGTCACCACCATCGTCGATATGCCGTATGACGAAGGCGATCTCGTCTGCTCTGCGGAGGCGGTGAAACGCAAGATCGAACATGCCGGGAAACAGGCGCGAGTGGATTTTGCGCTCTACGGTACGATCGATCCGCAGGAAGGTCCGGTCCGTATTGCTGAAATGGTGCAGGCCGGTGTCGCCGCCTTCAAGTTCTCCACCTTCGGTACCGACCCGAAACGGTTTCCGCGCATTCCCCCTGCCCTGCTCGATGCCTGTTTTGAAGCCATTGCCCCGACGGGATTGACGGCCGGCGTGCATAATGAGGATGACGAGGCGGTGCAGGCCTATCTGAGCACCGTCAAGGCCAGCGGCATCAGCGACTGGCGCGCGCATGGGCTGTCCCGTCCGCCGATTACCGAGCTTCTGGCCATGCACACGATCTTCGAGACGGGCGCCCAAACCGGCTGCCCGGCGCATGTGGTGCATTGCTCGCTGGGACGCGGTTACGACATCGCGGCTGCCTATCGCCGCGACGGCTTTGAAGCAACCGTCGAATGCTGCATCCATTATCTGACGCTCGACGAGGAAAACGACGTCAAGCGGCTTGGCGGCAAGGCCAAGATCAATCCACCCATTCGGCCCCGAGCCGAGGTGGAGGCCTTATGGCGCAAGGTCGCCGACGGCAAGGTGTGGCTGGTATCCACCGATCACGTCAGTTGGTCGCAGGACCGCAAAACCGACCCCGAGATGCTGAAGAACGCATCCGGTGTGCCGGGGCTGGAAGTGATGGTGCCGCTATTCGTCAAAGGCGCGCTGGAGCGCGGCATCCCCCTCAACTGGGCGGCAAAATTGATGGCCGAGAATCCGGCTAAGCATTTTCGTATCGACCATGTGAAAGGCGCGCTGACGGTGGGGCGCGATGCAGATATCGTGGTGCTGACGCCGGAAACAAAGATTTATGAGGCGGCCGCAAGCGGCAACAATGTTGTCGGCTGGAGTCCCTATGACGGGATCCGGTTGCCCTACACGGTGCAGGCTACGTATCTGCGCGGCAGGCTGGCGGCCCGCGAAGGCCATGTGATGGCAGAACCGGGGCGTGGCCATTTCGTCCGCCCGCCGGGGAGACACATATTGCAAGGGGATATTCAATGACCTCCAATCTGCCGGTCGATGTCGCGCGTATCGCAGCCGATATAGAGGCGCTGGCCGACATTACCGAACCGGGACGGCCGTGGACGCGCCGTGCGTTTTCGCCGCTTTTCCTTGAGGGTCGCGCCTATGTGGAACGGCGAATGAAGGATGCAGGACTCGCGACACGCATTGACCATGCAGGCAATCTGATCGGTCGCCGACCCGGCAGAAAAGGCGGCGGCACGCTGATGCTTGGCTCCCATTCCGACACCGTGCCGGAAGGAGGACGGTTCGATGGTATTGCCGGGCTGATCGCAGCGCTCGAAGTGGCTCGCTCGCTTTCCGATAAGGGGATCGAACTTGACCACGATCTGGAGATCGTCGATTTCCTCGCAGAGGAAGTGAGCCCGTTCGGCGTGTCCTGCATAGGTAGCCGTGGCATGACAGGTCAGCGGCCGCAAGCCTGGCTGGAGCGCATGGCCGATGGCCGCAGCCTGGCCGCCGGCATTGCGGAGGTGGGTGGCGACGTGAATGCCGCCGCCGCTCGATACGACATCAAGGGTTTTCTCGAGCTTCATATCGAACAGGGCACGGTTCTGGAGCGTGAAGGCATCAATATCGGCGTGGTGACGGCGATATCCGGCATTACCCGCGTGGAAATCGTGGTCGAGGGCCGCGCCGACCATGCCGGCACGACCACGATGCCGTTTCGCAAGGATGCACTGGTGGCAGCCTCGGAAATCGTGCTGGCCATTCGCGAAACGGGTTTGGAACTCTCAAGGACGCCGGGACATTTTACCGCCACGGTCGGCGAATTCGCGATCGAGCCGAATGCCGCCAATGTCGTACCCGCGCGCGTGCGTATGCTGATCGATGCACGGGCGGAATTTCCGGGCGACATGGAGCTGTTCTGTGCCCAGGTGGAGCGGATCGCAGCGCAGACAGCCGAACGCTGGGCTGTGGCGATCGCCACGCCAGAGCGGATTTCGCACGTGGTGGCCACGCCCTGCGATACCGTGCTGCTGGAGACCCTTGAACAGGCAGCGGATGCATCCGGCATCAGCCATCGGCGCATGGCATCGGGTGCCGGACACGATACCGGCTGGATTGCCAAGGTGGCGCCGGCCGCGATGATCTTTGTACCGTGCAAGGACGGTCGCAGTCATTCCGCCGACGAATGGGCGGAAACCGACGATATCGCGCTTGGAACGGCGGTGCTGTTTGAAGCCGTGCAGGAAATGGACCGGAGATTGTCTGAGGAGAGCTGACACGATGGGACGCATACTGGTCGAAAAGGACGTTGAGGCAGCGGTGAAGGGTGGCTCAGTGTATGCTGCGGGTGGTGGTGGCTGGGCCGATCATGGCCGCATGCTGGGTTATGCGGCTGTCGCGGTCGGCCGACCGGAATTGGTGTCGATCGATGAACTCAAGGACGATGATTGGGTAGCGACGGCAGCCGCGATCGGCGCGCCCGCCTCGACCACGCCCTGGGAAATGCGCGGTGTCGATTATATCCGCGCCGTGCAGATTTTGCAGGAGACGCTGGGCGAAAAGCTGTCCGGCTTGATCATCGGCCAGAACGGCAAATCCTCGACACTGAATGCCTGGCTGCCCTCGGCCGTACTCGGCACCAAGGTGGTGGATGCGGTGGGTGATGTGCGCGCTCACCCGACCGGCGACATGGGCTCGATCGGTATGGCGGGTTCGCCTGAGCCGATGATCCAGACCGCCGTCGGCGGTAACCGCGAGGAACACCGTTACATCGAACTGGTGGTGCGGGGTGCGACGGCAAAGATTTCGCCGGTGTTGCGCACAGCGGCCGATCAATCGGGCGGGTTCATCGCCTCCTGCCGCAATCCGTTGCGCGCCTCCTATGTGCGCAATCATGCGGCGCTCGGCGGCATTTCGCTGGCGCTAACGCTGGGCGAGGCGATCATCGAGGCGGAAAAGCGTGGTGGTTCGGCGGTGATCGACGCGATCTGCAAGACCACCGGTGGCGAGATCATTGCCGAGGGAGAAATTACCGCCAAGGACGTGATTTACACCCCGGAAGCCTTCGACATCGGCACGATCACCATCGGCAGCGGCGACAAGGCGTCGGTGCTGCATGTGATGAACGAATATATGGCGGTGGAGGATGCCGGCGGCAACCGCGTCGCCACTTTTCCCTCCGTCATCACCACGCTGTCGGCCGAGGGCGAGCCATTGAGTGTGGGCCAGCTATCGGTCGGCATGAAAGTGTTCGTACTGCATGTACCGATGGAGATCTTACCGCTGTCTTCCAGCGTGCTCGATCCGACAGTTTACCCTTACGTGGAAAAGGCGATGGGGATCGAGATTGCGAAATATGCGCTGAAGGGACGTTAAACGCGGGCGGCAAGGCCGTTGCATTGAACGACAGAGGAGATCCGCATGCCAAAACCCAATCCGCGTCATCCCGATTTCCCCATCCCCGGCGGACCTGAGCTGCGCGCGAAAGGCTGGCGGCAGGAGACACTGTTGCGGCTTCTGGAAAACGTGCTGTCGGTGGGCGAGGACCCGGACAATCTCGTGGTCTATGCCGCCCTCGGCAAGGCGGCGCGCAACTGGGCATCCCATAGAGCTATCGTCGAAACACTCAAGACGATGGACGAGGACCAGACGCTGCTGATCCAGTCGGGCAAACCGGTGGGGCTGATGAAGACCCATGCCAAGGCGCCGCTGGTCATCATGGCCAACTGCAATATCGTCGGCCAATGGGCGAAGGCCGAATATTTTTACGAGCTGGAACGCAAGGGCCTGATCTGCTGGGGCGGGCTGACGGCCGGAGCCTGGCAATATATCGGCAGCCAGGGCGTCATTCAGGGCACGTATGAAATTTTCATGCGCATTGCAGAACGACGGTTTGGCGGCGATCTGGCAGGGCGGTTCATCCTGACAGCGGGCTTGGGCGGCATGGGTGGTGCGCAGCCGCTGGCCGGGCGCATGGCGGGCGCGGCGATCCTGTGCATCGATATTGACCCCGAACGCGCGACTAAGCGCAAGGCGATCGGTTATCTGGACGAAATTGCGCCCGATCTCGATGCTGCGCTGGCGATGATCGATGCAGCGGTGAAGGACAAGCGTGCGATCTCCGTCGGTCTCGTCGGCAATGCGGCGGCGCTTTACCCGGAGATTTATCGACGTGGCATCGTGCCGGATATCGTTACGGACCAGACCTCCGCGCATGACCTCGTTTACGGTTATGTGCCGAAGGGCATGGATCTTTCGACCGTCAAAACCCTGCGCAAAGATGGTCAGGGGCAGTTGATGGCGGCAAGCCGCGCCTCGATCGTCGAGCATGTTCAGGCCATGCTGGATTTCCAAAAAGCCGGTGCGGAAGTGTTCGACAATGGCAACCTGATCCGTACGCAGGCGCGTGAAGGCGGCGTGGCGAACGCCTTCGATATCCCGATCTTCACCGAAGCCTATCTGCGGCCGCTGTTTGCCCGTGCCATCGGGCCCTTTCGCTGGATGGCACTGTCCGGCGAGGCAAGCGATATTTCCCGTATCGACGATCTGCTGATCGAGATGTTTCCCGACAACAGGATCATCACCAACTGGGTGCGATTGGCGCGTGAAAATATCCCCTTTGAAGGACTGCCGGCCCGCATTGCCTGGCTGGGCCATGGCGAGCGAACGGCCTTGGCACGGCGGGTGAACGAACTGGTATCGGCTGGCGAATTGGCGGGACCGATCGCCTTTTCCCGCGATCATCTCGATGCCGGAGCGATGGCGCATCCCAATATCATGACCGAGCGGATGAAGGACGGATCGGACGCGATCGCCGACTGGCCACTGCTGGACGCGATGATGTTGTGTTCATCCATGGCGGACCTCGTGGTCGTGCATTCCGGCGGCGGCGGTTATGCCGGTTACATGACCAGCTGCGGCGTAACGGTGGTGGCTGATGGCACCGCCGAGGCCGACGAGAGGCTTGACCATGCGCTGACCAACGACACGGCGCTCGGCGTGATCCGTTATGCCGATGCCGGTTATGACGAGGCGCTGGATGAGGCGGAAAAGAAGGGCGTGCCGCATATCCGGCTGAGTTGAGCGCCCTTCGTGCCTCTACCGCGCCGCCAGCATTTTTGCGCCCAGGCCGCAAACGGTGGCCACGACCAGCATGCCGACGGTGAATGTTACAATGGCAGGCCATCCGGCGGCCGCGAAAAAGAAGCCGCCGACCGTGCCGGCCACGCTGGAGCCCATGTAATAGGCGAGCAGGTAAAGCGACGAGGCGTGGCCCTTGGTGCCGCGGGCCAGTTTTGCGACTTGGGCACTGGCCAGCGAATGGCTCATGAAAAAGCCGATCGTCAGAAGCACAATGCCGGCGATGATCAGCGGCAGTGGCGAAAACAGCGTCAGCATGCAGCCGATGGCGGCCGTCAGCAGGCTGAATGGCATGACCCGGAAAGCACCAAAGCGATCCCCCAGGCGGCCGGCGCCCCATGACGCAAAGATGCCGAAAACATAGACGGTAAAAATCATGCCGAGCGCCGTCTGGCCGAGATTGTAGGGGGCCGCGACCAGCCGGTAACCGATATAATTGTAGCTGGTGACGAAGGCGCCCATGACCAGAAAGCTGACGGCAAACAGGCATGGCAGGGCCGGATTGCGCATGTGGCCGAACCATGCCGACAGGTGATATTTCGGATCGAAGCCGCGATGCGGGGTAAAGTGGCGCGAGGGCGGCAGCAGCCTGAAAAAGCCGATCGCGGCGGCGAGCCCGAGCAGACCCATGATGGCAAGCGCCGGCCGCCAGGTGAACATTTCCACCAGCGTGCCAGTGACGACACGGCCGCACATGCCACCGAAGGCCGTGCCTGCGATATAAAGCCCCACCGTAGCCCCGAGACCGCGCGGCTCCACCTCTTCCGCCAGATAGGCGACGGCAACGGCTGGCGCACCGCCGAGCAGAAACCCCTGCAGGGCGCGGATGACCAGAAGCAGGTTCCAGTCCGTCACCATGGAACAGATGATGGTGCAGATGGCCGAGCCGAGCAGCGATGCGAACATCAGGCTGCGGCGGCCGAACTGTTCGGAAATGGCCGCGGCCAGAAAGATGGAAAAGGCGAGAAAGCCGGTGCAGAGCGACAGGGACAGCGAACTTGCGGCCGGCGTGACACCAAAATCATGCGAAAACAGCGGCATCAGCGGCTGGACGCAATACAACAGTGAAAAGGTGGCGAAACCGGACAGGAACAGCGCGATGCTGGCGCGCTTGTATGCGCAACTGCCTTTGGTCAGATAGTCTGGTTCACTGGGAGGATGCAACGTTGGCGCGGGCTGAAGCGCCTGTGGGGGGATGGGCTGATCGAGCGTGTTTTCCGCAACGCGAAACATGTCTGCTTGCCTTCAAAATACCTCCCGTCATTCGATCTACGCCTCCCCTCGTCATTAGTCCAATATATGATACAATCGATCTTGATAGGTTTTACAGATAGCTTGACGAATGGAATTAAGGCATATCCGTTATTTTCTAGCCGTTGCCGAGGCGAGAAATTTCACCCGCGCCGCACAGGCGCTCGGCATCGGCCAACCGCCACTCAGCCAGCAGATTCGCGATCTCGAGAACGAGATCGGCGTGCAGCTGTTTCATCGGGTGCCGCATGGGGCGGAACTCACGGCAGCGGGTGCGGCATTTTTGCAGGAGGCAAAGGGAGCGCTGGCCGCGGCCGAACGCGCCAAGCTGGCTGCGATGCGCGCAAGCCGCGGCGAAACCGGGCGATTGATGCTGGGATTTACAGCCTCCGCCGCATTTACCCCCGCTGTCAGCAGCACGATCCGCCGTTTTCGCGCCACATGGCCTGATGTGGACCTCTCGCTTACGGAAATGAACAGCAACCTGCTTCTGGACCGGCTGATGCGCAGTGAACTGGATGCGGTCTTCATTCGCCCCGGGCTGGAAGATCCGAAGGATGTGCGGCTGCGCCGTCTGCCGGATGAGCCGATGCTGGTGGCGCTGCCCGTGCAGCACCGGCTGGCCGCGCATCGACGACTGCCACTTTCGGCGCTGGCGGGTGAACCTTTTGTCGTCTTCCCGCGCCAGGTGGGCTTAAGTCTCTATAACGACATCGTGGTGGCATGCCGGGCCGCCGGCTTTGAACTCAACGTGCGGCAGGAAGCGCCGCAGATGACGGCAGTGGTGAACCTTGTCGCCGCCGATCTCGGCATATCGGTCGTTCCTGCATCACTGGCGCAGATCCGGATCGAAGGCGTGACTTACAGGCCGCTGGAGGGCGAACCTCTGGTGGCGCGGCTGGCGCTGGCCATGCTGAAAAGCCAACGCTCCACGTTAACCGCAAATCTCGAAAGCCTGCTGCCGCGCCAGAAAAACTACGATGACCATTGACGATAACGTCAACGCACAGTCATCATTCCGCCCTTATCTTCATTCTTTCTTAAAGGAATACTTTCCTTTACCATTTGCCTTGGAGGCCTCATGGCGCTTGGCGCTTCGCACCGCTTGACAGACGGCGTCGCTGCCGTCGAAACCATGACCCGTTTTGCGCTGGCCGTTCTGGCGCTCGCCTCCGGCGTCTACACCTATCTCGGCGCACGCACGATCCTCGACGGATCGCCGACGGCGGTGTTCTTTGCCGCCATCATTTATTCCGTCTCGGTCTCGGTCGGCATCTATGCCTTCTGGTCCTACATGATGCGGTTCTACCCGCATGTGACCAGCCGCACCGGGCGCACGGGCCTGCTGTTCGTGATGGCGGCGGGCTGCGCGATGATCATGGCCATGTCGAGCTGGCTGAACGCGGCAGCACTTGCGGGCTCCGCTGCCGTGGAGCGGCATCTGGCGCAGTCGGTGGAAGCCTATACGGCCGATCTCGACCGCGCCCACCAGAATGCGCTGGCCGCGCAGAGCCTGCTGCCGGATATCCAGCGTGCCTCCGAACGCTTTTCGCAACTGGCCGCTGTTGAGCGCCAGTCCGGTTCACTGACCGGCACGACCGGTTCCGGCAGCGTCGTGCAGTTGCTGACCCAGATGTCGGCGCAGATGAAATCGCTGGAAGGCAATATCAACGCCTCACGAGAGCAGGTGAGCGAACTGGTGGAACAGGGCCAGAAGCGGCTGGAGACGATGCGCACCATCCTCTCGACGCCGGGTTCGATCGAACCGCGCGCCGACCAGTTTTCGGCGGAAGCCGTGGCGCTGACCAATGTGATGGCGCAGCTTTCGCAGACCTCCGTTGCCCCCTCTATCCGCCGTGCCGCCGACGACCTGTCGCTCGGCTTCATTGCGCCTGTGCCGGATGGCGCAGCCCCCGACCTCATCAACCGCCAGAACCAGGTGATGGAGACGGTGAAGGCATCGGTGACGGCGCAATCGAAGGCGCTGGCCAAGGCTGCCGACGAAATTCTGGTGCGTCCGCCGGTGGCGGAACGCCGTTTCGTGCCGCTTTCGCCGGCCGAGGCCGTGCTGGAATATGCCTATGACTTCATTCCCGCATGGGCCGGCGCCATCTCGATCGATCTTCTGCCCGGCGTGATGGTGTTCATCCTCGCCGTCGTGCATGGCGCCATCCGCCGCCAGGAGGAAGGCATGTCCTTTGCCGAGCGGCTGACGGTGGCCGAACTGATGGAAACGCTGGCGTTGCAAAAGGCGATTTCGGAAAAGGCCGCAGAGGCGAAGGTGAACGACGCTCCGACAGCCGAAGAGGTGGCGCTGACGGCTGCCGAGACGCGTGCGCAACGCGAAAACGAAGCTGAGGACCGGGCCGAAAACCGGAATGACGAGCATTTTTCACGCGACGATCATCACCCGCGGACAACGGATGGCGACGAAGCGCATCATGCCACCAATGTCGCGAGTTTCGATCCGGCCAAGAACCCGCGCAAGGGTCCCTGATCCGTGAACCAGTTCAGCCGATCCATCGCCACCAATGTCACGGCCGAGCCAAAGAAGCGCCGCAGCCTGAAACAGGTTCTGGTAGCGATCGATGACGGCGCTATCATGCGCACGGCCTTCTACATGCTGCTGGGTGCGGCGGTGACCTTTCTGGCTGTCGATGTCTACGAGGTCGCGACGGCAAAGACGGATACGCGCCTGCCCGGCCACGATCCGCTGACCACGGATGCGCCGGTTCTGCCGCCTGCACTCACCGAGGGCACACCACATGCGCCGCCGGTGACTCCGGCAAGCCCAGCCGAAGTGCTGCGCAAGCCGATCACCTTCAACCTCATCGGCGGCGGCGTGCTGCTCGCGGAAGGGGCGCTCGACCCCGGTGCGGCCGAGCGGTTCAAGACGGAAATCGAAGCACGCGGTGAATATGTGAAGACGGTGGCACTGAATTCTCCGGGCGGCTCGGTGGAAGATGCCATCGCCATGTCCAAACTGATCCGTGAAAAGAAGCTGGTGACACGGGTCAGGGAAAAGGCGCTCTGCGCCTCCTCCTGCCCGATCGTGTTTGCCGGCGGCGTGATGCGCATTGCGGAAAAGGATGCGGTGATCGGCGTGCATCAGGTTTTCAACGGCAGCCGGGAACGGCCCTCGCCGGAAGAGGCGATGTCGGCGGCGCAATCGACCACCGCACGGATCGCCAAGCATCTGGAAGAAATGGGCATCGGCGCCGGCGTCTGGCTGAAAGCGCTGGAGACGCCGCCGGACCGGCTCTATTATCTGACGCCGAAGGAACTGGCGGATTTCAAGCTGACCACACCGGGCGTGACGCCGGCTGCGACTGCAGCCCCAACACGACGCCCCTGACGGCGGAACACCGCGCCGGACATTTCGGACGATTGCAACTTCTGCGCCAAAGGCTTAGCTTCCGGCCAACATTTTAGCGGGCAGAGCCATGGATCTTTCGGGCAAGCGTATTCTTCTCATCATCAGCGGCGGCATTGCCGCCTATAAAAGCCTCGACCTGATCCGCCGCTTGCGCGAGCGCGGTGCCGAAGTGCGGCCTGTGATGACAAAGGCGGCGCAGGAATTCGTGACGCCGCTGGCCGTCGGCGCGCTGTCGTCCGGGCATGTCTATACCGAGCTGTTTTCACGTGAGGACGAGCAGGATGTCGGCCATATAAGACTGGCGCGCGATTGCGATCTCGTTCTGGTGGCACCGGCAACGGCCAACCTGATGGCGAAAATGGCGCATGGTCTTGCCGATGATCTGGCGAGTGCTGTGCTGCTGGCCACCGACCGACCCGTTCTGCTGGCGCCTGCGATGAACCCAAAGATGTGGGAAGCAAAGGCGACACGGCGCAATGTCGAAACGCTGAAAGCAGACGGCATTTTCTTCATCGGCCCGATGTCCGGCGAAATGGCCGAAAGCAATGAGGCGGGCGTCGGCCGCATGGCCGAGCCGTTGCAGATCGTCGATGCCGTGATCGCAAAACTGGATGGCGGGCCAAAACCGCTCAAGGGTCGCAAGGCGATCGTCACGTCGGGACCGACACATGAGCCGATCGACCCGGTGCGCTACATCGCCAACCGTTCTTCCGGCAAACAGGGCCATGCGATTGCCGCCGCCCTGGCAAGGCTCGGGGCCGACGTGACGCTGGTGTCCGGCCCGGTCACAATCGCCGATCCAGCCGGTGTGACGACCGTTCACGTGGAGACGGCAGCCGAAATGCTGGCCGCCGTGGAAGCACAATTGCCGACCGATATCGCCGTGATGGTGGCGGCGGTGGCGGACTGGCGTGTTGCGGCATCGGCGGACCAGAAGATAAAAAAACAGCCGGGCGAGGCCCCCGCCCCGCTAGCACTGACGGAAAACCCGGACATTCTCAAAACGGTGGGGCACCACGCGCAGCGTCCGGCGCTGGTGGTGGGGTTTGCCGCCGAAACCCAAAATGTCGAGACCAACGGCCGCGCCAAGCTGGAACGCAAGGGCGCCGACATGATCGTCGCCAATGACGTTTCCCCCCAGACCGGCGTGATGGGAGGCGACCGCAACCGCGTCAACATCATCTCGGCCGATGGCATCGATGTGTGGCCCGATCTTTCCAAAGATGATGTGGCCGAACGGCTGGCGGCATTGATTGCAGCACAGGTTTCCAGCTGAGACACGGAGGTAGATATGAGCCTGTTCACGAAAAAGGATTTTGATACCTTTGTGAAGAAGCTGGCGGGCACGACATTCGTGGACCAGTGGGACAGCCATGTGGCCAAGGTGGGCGACAAGGCCTTTGCGCTTCTGGGCGACGATGAGGCGCGTATTGTCGTCAAATGTTCGGAAGAAAGTTTTGAAATCCTGACGGCGCTCGACGGCATCGGTCAGGCACCCTATTTCGCCAAGCGCAAATGGGTAGAGATCGGCTCCGGCGCGCCGCTATCGCAGGACGAGGTCGCGCATTACATGACCCGTTCCTACGAACTGGTGGCGGCCGGGCTGACCAAAAAGCTCAGAACCGAGCTGGGCATCACGCTGCCCGGAAAATGACGCCTCCAGCCTGGAAAATCAGGCGGCTTCAGACATCCGTTTCGGCTCGAAAACCACGCGCTTCATGCCATCGTCGCAAAGCGTGATGGCGCTGCCATCCGGGATTTCCATCCAGGCATCGATATCGTCATTGAGCGGCTCGGACACGAGGCAATAGCCCGTCGTCTTTCCGCACTGCCCACCCATGGGCGCCGCATAAAGCGTCGGCGGCTTGTGGTCGGTGGCATAACGCACGGCGTAAAGCTGATTTCCGTCTGAGAACGCCGCGGTAAAGCGCACCAGCGCATCACCGCCATGGCGGTGCGAAAAATCCTCGACCGTGGCGATGGCTTCCGCCACGGCGCCGAACGGATCGTTTTCCAGGCCGAAATGCAGGGCGAGCAGGAACAGAAGCTCGGAATCGGTCGTACCTGCGCGGGCATCGAACAGCGTATCCGGCAGCAGCGCTTCCATACGACGGCGGACACGCTCGAACCCGGAAATCTGGCCATTGTGCATGAAAGACCAGCGCCCATGCACGAAGGGATGACAGTTATCGCGACGGGTACCGCCATTGGTGGCGGCGCGGACATGCGCGAGAAAGAGCGGCGAACGGATTTGGCGGGCAAGGCTGCGCAGATTGCAATCCGACCATGCCGGCAGGATATCGCGGTAACGGCCGGGCTCGGGGTGATCGCCATACCAGGCGATGCCGAAACCATCGCCATTGGTGGCGGTCTTGGCGCGATTGGCGCAATGGGATTGTTCGATCAGCGAATGTGCGGGCGAGGATACAAGCTCTTCGAGATAAAGAGGGTTACCACGGTAGGCGGCCCAACGGCACATGGGGTTCACTGCTCCGATCAAGACCGCGAACAAGACGCGGCGCATTTATGGAAGGGTCGACGCATTTGGATAATGAAAGCTTAACCTAGCAGCATTCGTGACGGAATTACGACGGTTGAGGCTTCACATTTTGCAACGCATATAGACAGTGTTGCGCGATGGACACGATCGACCGGTACCGTACGGAACGGCATAAGTGCGGCCATTTCCGGGCAAGCGGGGTTGCCGCTTGGCAGACCGGACCTAGTTATCACCGCATGTCTCAGCAAGCAAAAACTCGTGAAGCCAAGCAGGATGGCGGTCTTTCACCGTCCTCTTCCGGCGTTTCCGATCTTCTTGGCGACTTCGACCGTTTCGCCGTTTTTTTCGATATCGATGGCACTTTGATCGATCTGGCCGCCACACCTGACGGCATTGTCGTGCCGCCGGAATTGCCGTCCAATCTCGCGGCTGTCTCGCAAAAATTCGGCGGCGCGCTGGCCTTGGTGACAGGTCGTGCCCTCCCCTACGCCGACAGGCTTTTCGAACCGCAGCGTTTTCCGATTGCCGGCCTGCATGGCGCGGAGCAGCGCATGGCGGATGGCACGGTGGATCGACTAACGGTGACGCCGGAATTCGAGGCGCTCAAGGCCGAGATCGCCGCCGAGGCAGCACAATGGGATGGCGTGCTGATCGAAGACAAAGGCGCCGCCCTTGGTGCTCACTACCGCCAGGCGCCGGAGCGGCAGGCCGTGCTGGATGCGCTGATGGAAGAGGCAGCGAAGAAAGCCGGCCCGGAATTTGCCCTGCAGCGCGGCAAAATGGTGATCGAGCTGCGCCCGGCCCGCGCCAGCAAGGGTGAGGCCGTGAAGCGTTTCCTCAGCGAACCACCCTTTGCCGGACGTCTGCCGATTACCGTGGGTGATGACCTGACCGACGAGGCGATGTTTCGCACCGCCAACGAACTTGGCGGCCATTCCATTCGCATCGGTGACAAGACGCTTCCAGACGGCAGCACCACCGCTGCAACCCTGCTTCTGTCTTCCGCACAGGAGCTTCGCAACATTCTGGCCGGCCTCGCGCGTTAAGCGGCCGCCCGATACCGATAATCTCTGAAAGGAATTTGCCTTGAGCCGCCTTGTGGTCGTTTCGAACCGCGTCACCATTCCGAAAAAAGCCGGTGACGCACCGGCCGGCGGTCTTGCCGTTGCCTTGCAGGCTGCACTTGAGGAACGCGGCGGCATCTGGATGGGCTGGTCCGGCAATTCCAGCGGTGATCGCGAGCCGGAAAAACTCGACATCATCGAGCGTGGCAACATCACCTATGCGCTGACCGACCTGACCGATACCGACGTGGAGGAATATTACCACGGTTTTGCCAACCGCGTGCTCTGGCCGATCTGTCATTACCGGCTGGATCTGGCCGAATATGCCCGCAAGGAAATGGCCGGTTATTTCCGCGTCAACCGCTTCTTTGCCCACAAGCTGGCGCCGCTCCTGAAAGAAGACGACATCATCTGGGTGCATGACTATCACCTGATCCCGTTGGCCGCCGAATTGCGGCAAATGGGTTTCAAGAACAAGATCGGCTTCTTCCTGCATATCCCGTGGCCGCCGGCAGACGTTCTGTTTGCCATGCCGGTGCATGAACAGATCATGCGCGGGCTGTCGCAATACGACCTCGTCGGCTTCCATACCGATTTCGACCTCGACAATTTTGGCGGCGGTCTGGTGCGCGAAGGCATTGGCGAGAGAATGGAAGGCGGCAAGAAATTCTCGACCTATGGCCGCACCTTCAAGGGCGGCGCCTATCCGATCTCGATCGAAACCAAGGCTTTTGCCGAGTATGCGGTCAAGGCGTCACGCAATGCGATGGTCAAGAAGGCACACGAAAGCATCGAGGGTCGCGACCTGATCATCGGTGTCGACCGGCTGGATTATTCCAAGGGCATTACCCAGCGCATCGACGCTTTCGAACAGTTCGTCAAACTGAACCCGGCCTACCAGAACAAGGTCACCTATCTTCAGGTCACGCCAAAATCACGCTCGGAAGTGCCGGAATACGAGCAGATGCAGCGCACCGTGGCCGAACAGGCCGGCCGCGTGAACGGCGAACTCGGACAGGTAGATTGGACACCGATCCGTTACGTCAACCGCTCGGTGGCACGGCCGCTGCTGGCCGGTCTCTACCGGCTTGCCAAGATTGGCCTCGTAACGCCGCTGCGCGACGGCATGAATCTCGTCGCCAAGGAATATGTGGCGGCACAGGACCCGGAAGATCCGGGCGTGCTGGTGCTGTCCCGCTTTGCCGGTGCGGCACGTGAGCTGAAGGGCGCACTGCTGGTGAACCCCTACGATATCGAGGGCACGGCGCATGCCATCGCACGCGGCCTCAGCATGTCGCTGGAGGAGCGCAAGCAGCGCTGGAGCGAGATGATGGACCATCTGCTGGAATATGACATCAACCGCTGGTGCGACGACTTTTTGAAAGACCTGACGGCGGATTGAGATATCCGGAATGCTTGACACCCACTTTTCGCGGGGCATTGTCTGGCAGCTTCAGACCATTTCGAGGAGAACATCATGAAGATCAGCGCACGCAACCGCTTCAAGGGCAAGGTCGTCGAAGTCACCAAGGGCGCCACCACGGCTCATGTCCGCATCGATCTCGGCAACGGCCTTGTCGTCACTTCCTCGATCACCAACGAGGCGGTCGACGAACTCCAGCTGACGGTTGGCTCGGACGCTTATGCCGTGATCAAGGCGTCCGACGTGATGGTCGCGATCGACTGAAACGGACGACGGGACTGGAGATGACCGTCCCGTCGAAATTTTCAATCGTTACGGATAGACCTTCAGCTGATGCAGCTTGAGCGGCTCGGCAAGGATTTCCTTGTGCAGTTCCACGAGGTCCCGCAGATAGGGCTCCGCAAAATGCGCGTCGAGCGCCGCCTGGTCGCGCCAGCTTTCACGAATAAAAAACGTGCCCGGTGCATCGGTATCTTCCAGAACGACAAACTGGATACATCCGGCCTCGCGACGGGTGGGCTCGACAATGGCCAGGGTTGCCGCACGCAATTGTTCTTCCTTGCCGGGCTTGGCCCGAAAAGCTGCAATAACTTCGATCATGACATTGTTCCTGATTGGGAGGGTGGACCTGCCGAAAAGGCTGGCCGGACATGCCGGGAGACGCGATGTCCAAGCTGAAAAGACGCCAAAAAACATTGGCATTCCAGAGATGTAGGGTTGCAATCACACCCTATTGAGAATGGACGCGGATGCCAGATCAGAGAGACAGGCCGGCAACGCGGTTGAGCACTCTTCCCTTCTCGCCACATCGGCGATAGTGCTCATGCATGTTCCAGCTCGTGCAAGCCGTCATATTCGAACAGACCTTCAAGAACAGTCGGTTTGCGGCCATCGCCCTTCCCGTTTCCAGCGAGGATGAGGCAAAAGCTGCCTTGGCTGAACACAGCTTTGCGGATGCCAACCACAATTGCTGGGCCTGGCGGATCGGTTCCGCCTATCGTTTTTCCGACGATGGCGAGCCGAGCGGTACGGCGGGCAAACCGATCCTTGCCGCAATCGATGGGCAATCGCTGGATCAGGTAATGGTGATCGTCACACGCTGGTTCGGCGGTGTTCTGCTCGGCAGTGGCGGGTTGGTGCGCGCTTATGGCGGCACGGCAGCGGCATGTTTGCGCGCTGCATCGCTTGTCGAGGTGAAACCCACCGTTCAGGGTTTTGTGGGGATCGAGTTTTCCGATCTCGCCCGCGTGAAGGCAAAACTTCTGGCGATCACCGATCTGAGCATTTTCGACGAACAGTTTTCGGCAACCGGCGCCGACCTTATTCTGCGCATACCGGAGGGGGAGATCGAAACCGTTTCACGGCTGATCTCCGACCTCACCAGCGGACGCGCCGAGCTGAAACTCGACGAGCCTTGAAAATCACGCCGCCTTGGCGACGTGATATTCCTTGATGGCGGCCATCTTGATGGCCGGATAACGTTCAGATTCATACCGCAGCGAAAATGAGTCCTGCGCCAGAAATACCGGATCGCCATCGAGATCGCGGGCGATATCGCCGCGCTTGACGGTGACGAATTTTTCCAGCTCCGCCTTGTCATCACACGACACCCAGCGGCAGACGGAGAAGCGTGACATTTCGAACGAGACCGGCAGCGAATATTCCGCCGACAGACGCTCCTTCAACACGTCGAGCTGCAGCGCGCCGACGACACCAACGATGGCGGGCGAGCCGTCTTCCGGCGAAAACAGCTGCACGACGCCTTCTTCAGCCATCTGCTGCAGCGCTTCCTTCAGCTTCTTTGCCTTCATTGCATCTTCGAGACGCACGCGGCGCAGAATTTCCGGCGAGAAGTTCGGGACGCCCTGGAAAACCAGGTTTTCGCCTTCGGTGAGCGTATCGCCGATACGCAGCGTGCCGTGGTTCGGGATGCCGACAACGTCGCCGGCGAAGGCCGTATCAGCGATATGACGCTGCGAGGCAAAGAAGAACTGCGGCGCGGTGAGGCCGAGCTGCTTGCCGGTGCGGGCCAGACGCGCCTTCATGCCGCGTTCAAGCTTGCCGGAGCAGATGCGCGCAAAGGCGATACGGTCGCGGTGGTTGGGGTCCATGTTCGCCTGGATCTTGAAGACGAAGGCGGTCATTTTCTCCTCGGCGGCATGCACCGTGCGGATATCGGCCACTTGGTCGCGCGGCGGAGGCGCGAAGTCGGCAAGCGCATTGATCAGATCGCGTACACCGAAATTGCGCAGAGCCGACCCAAAGAAGACCGGCGTCATATGGCCTTCGAGGAACGCCTGTCTGTCGAAAGGACGGCAGGCTTCCCTGGCCAGTTCCACTTCATCCACGAATGCAGCGCGTTCGTTTTCCGGCAGGCGATCCGCCACGGCCTGCGGGCCGTTGACAGTCACAGCCTCTTCGCTGTCCGGACCGCGCACCTTGTTTTCAGCGAGCTGATAAGATCCGCAAAAACTCTTGGAGCGGCCGATCGGCCAGGTGACCGGAGCCGTATCCAGCGCCAGCTTCTCTTCCACTTCGTCGAGAATCTCGAAAATGTCGCGGCTTTCACGGTCCATCTTGTTGATGAAGGTGATGATCGGAATGTCGCGCATGCGGCAGACTTCGAACAGTTTTAGCGTTCGCGGCTCGATACCCTTGGCGGCATCGATGACCATGATCGCCGCATCCACCGCCGTCAGCGTGCGATAGGTGTCATCGGCAAAATCTTCGTGGCCGGGCGTATCGAGAATGTTGAAGACCTTGTCGGCATATTCGAAGGTCATCACCGAGGTGACGACCGAGATGCCGCGCTCGCGTTCGATCTTCATCCAGTCGGACCGCGTCTGGATACGATCCTTCTTGGCCTTGACCTCACCGGCAAGCTGAATGGCGCCGCCGAACAGCAGCAGCTTTTCGGTCAGCGTGGTCTTGCCGGCATCCGGGTGGGCGATGATCGCAAAAGTGCGGCGGCGGGAAACCGCCTCTGCCAATGTTTCGGCCATTTTTGTCAAATCCTTTGAGTTGCCGCCTTCTAGCGGCTTAGTGGATAACTTTCAATTCGTGTTTGACCCCAGCAGTCGACGGCCTGCTAATAGACAGATGAATATTCACGCCCCCTCCTCGCCCGAACTGAAGCTCCTTCGCCTGCCGCATGGCGATGGACTGGAACTTCCATCCTACGAAACATCCGGTGCCGCTGGCATGGACCTGCGCGCAGCCATGGCCGAAGACGAGCCGATGACGCTCGCGCCCGGCAAGCGCACGCTTGTGCCGACCGGCTTCGTGTTCGAGATCCCGCATGGCTTTGAAGCGCAAATCCGTCCGCGTTCCGGCCTTGCCCTCAAGAACGGCATCACCTGCCTCAACACGCCCGGCACGATCGACAGCGATTACCGTGGTGAAGTGAAGGTCATTCTGGCCAATCTCGGCGACGAGGACTTTGTCATCACACGCGGCATGCGGATCGCGCAGGTGGTTATCGCGCCGGTGACGCAGGTTCGTGTGACCGAGATTTCCGAAACAACCGAGACCGCTCGCGGCGCCGGCGGTTTCGGTTCGACCGGCGTGTAATGGCCGAGCGCGCGGCTGGCCTTCAGGCGAATGGCCTGACGTTTCGGCAATACGACCTTGATGATGCTGCCCGCCGGGCAGAACTGGCCGCGCTTCTCAGCGATATTTTTGGCATCGACATTACCCCGCTCAACCATCTGGGTGGCCACGATGCCAGTAGCATGGCCTTCGGCTGGTTCGATGACGACGACCGGCTGATTGCCAATCTTTCCGCCTTCACCCTGGCGATGATGATCGATGGCCGGTCGGTGCGTGCCGCCGGGCTGCAATCCGGCGCAGTGCGGCCGGAATTTCGCGGACGCGGACTGTTTCGCGACGTGACGGAAAAGGCCCTGGCGTGGTGTGATGCACAGGCTTTCGAGACCGTGTTGCTCTATACGGAAAAACCGACGCTTTATGAAAAGCACGGTTTTGTGGTTCTGCCGCAAGCCAGGTTTCTTGCGGAGATGCCGACAGCCGGCGGGACAACCTCCTCTGTCCGCAGACTTGATCTCCACCAACCCGACGATCTTTCTCTTACCCGAAAGAAACTGGCGACGAGAACGCCCGTCTCCAACCAGTTTGCCGTGACAAGGCAGAGTGAAATGTTTCTCCTCAACGCCTGGCTGTCGGACGATGCCCACCTCGATTACCTGGAAAAGCTGGATGCGATCATTGCCTGGAGGTTCAACCGCGAGAACATGTTCGAATTGCTGGACATCGTGGCGCAAGACATGCCGACACTCGGCGCTGTCCTGTCCGCGATGGGTCGAACCCCGAGCCGTGTGCTGATCGATTTCGTGCCCGACCATCTCGGATGCGAATTCCTGACAGCGGCGGACGATGATCCGCTGGTGCTGATGATGCGCGGCCCCAAAACTCTCCGTCCCGCTGAACCAATCCGGCTGCCTGAACTGGCGCATTTCTAATTGTTAGAAATGGATGTCTGCGGCCGGTCGAATTACACGGTTAGGGTCGCTTCACAAGGCGGGTCAAGTTGCTGTTTATCAACACGCTTTGTGCCGGCGAAAGATTTAACCCGGAATGGCGGAAAAACAGAGTTTTTTTCTTCACCGGACAGAAGGTTCCGTCAGACTGTTCTCGCATAGGCGGACAAGAACACCTATTTTCCGATCACACGCCTGAACGGAGAAAAACAATGTCCGACAAGAAGCCCGGCCGCGGCCGCATCTATTCCTCCATCACCGACACGATCGGCGACACACCGCTGGTGCGGCTGGACAAGCTGGCGCGCGAAAAGGGTGTGAAGGCCAACATTCTGGCCAAGCTGGAATTTTTCAACCCGATCGCTTCGGTGAAGGACCGTATCGGGGTTGCCATGCTGGAAGCGGCGGAAGCGGCCGGCCGCATTGCGCCGGGCAAGACCACGCTGATCGAGCCGACGTCCGGCAATACCGGTATCGCACTTGCCTTTGCCGCCGCCGCCAAGGGTTACAAGCTGATCCTGACCATGCCGGAAACGATGTCGATCGAGCGCCGCAAGATGCTGGCGCTTCTCGGCGCCGAACTGGTGCTGACGGAAGGCGCCAAGGGCATGAAGGGTGCGATCGCCAAGGCCGAGGAACTGGCTGCTTCGACCCCGGATTCCATCATTCCGCAGCAGTTCGAAAACCCGGCCAACCCGGAAATCCACCGCAAGACGACCGCCGAAGAGATCTGGAACGACACCGATGGCAAGGTCGATATTTTTGTTGCCGGCATCGGCACCGGTGGCACGATCACCGGCGTCGGCCAAGTGCTGAAGGCCCGCAATCCGAACGTCAAGGTGATTGCTGTCGAGCCAAAGGAATCGCCGGTTCTTTCCGGTGGCGAACCCGGTCCGCACAAGATCCAGGGTATCGGCGCCGGTTTTGCGCCAAAGATTCTCGACACGGAGATCTATGACGAGATCGTCACCGTCGCCAGTGCCGACGCGCTGGAGGCCGCCCGCCATGTGGCGCGGCTGGAAGGCGTCCCAGTCGGCATCTCTTCCGGTGCGGCGCTGAAGGCGGCGATCGAAATCGGCAGCCGTCCTGAAAATGCGGGCAAGAATATCGTTGTGATCATTCCGTCTTTTGCGGAGCGTTATCTTTCGACGGCACTGTTCGAAGGACTGGGCGGTTAACACCCCAGAACGAATGCCGGGCTGTGCGAACGGCCCGGCTGTTGCGCACCATCACGCGGACGCCATCGCCATTCTTTCCCCGGCCATTCGGTAGGAAATTGCCTCGGCCAGATGGATACGCCCCACCGTTTCCTTGTCATCCAGATCGGCCAGTGTTCGGGCCACTTTCAGGACACGGTGATAACCACGCGCTGAAAATTTGAGTTTTTCGGCAGCATCGCGCAGCAATTGCAGGCCGGCCTGATCCGGCGCTGCGAATGTTTCAATCATCGAGGTCGAGCACCGGGCATTGGTGGTGATGCTCCCCTGCCCCGCAGCCTCGAACCGCTCCTGCTGCCGCGCACGGGCGCGGGCAACACGGCGGGCGACATCGGCGCTGCTTTCGGCGGCCACCGGGCGGATGAGATCCACGGCTGAAACCGCCGGCACATCAATGCGGATATCGATACGGTCCATCAGCGGGCCGGAAATGCGGGCCTGATAATCGGCAGCACAACGTGGGCCGCGGGCGCAGGTGTGGCCCGGTTCCCCCGCCATGCCGCAACGGCACGGGTTCATGGCGGCGACCAGCTGGATGCCTGCCGGATAGGAGACGCGATGATTGGCGCGGGCGATCACGCATTCGGCCGTTTCCAACGGTTGGCGAAGCGCATCAAGAACCTGCGGCGAAAACTCGGGAAACTCGTCGAGAAACAAAACGCCGTGATGGGCAAGCGACGCCTCTCCCGGCTTGGCCCGCAACCCGCCGCCGACCAAGGCTGCCATCGTGGCCGAGTGGTGTGGCGCTCGATAAGGGCGGCGATCCGACAGCTTGCCGCCCGACAACTGGCCGGCAATGGAATGGATCATCGACACTTCCAACAATTCAGGCGCAGACAGCGGCGGCAGGATGGAGGGAAGGCGCGCGGCGAGCATGGATTTGCCGGAGCCCGGCGGGCCGATCATCAGCAGATTATGGCCACCGGCAGCTGCCACTTCCAGCGCCCGTTTGGCGCTTTCCTGGCCCTTGATATCGGCAAGATCCGGCAGGTCGGTGGCAGGCGCACGAATGGCCGGTTGCGGGCGGGACAGAACCTGCGTGCCTCTAAAATGATTGGCGAGTGCGATCAGGCTGCGCGGTGCGAGAATATCGATCTCATTGCCGGCCCAGGCGGCTTCGGCACCGCTGTCCGCCGGGCAGATCAGCCCCTTGCCGAGCGCATTGGCGCCAATCGCGGCCGGCAATGCGCCGGCTACGGGCGCCAGCGTGCCATCAAGATTGAGTTCGCCAAGAACGACGTAGCCGGAAAGGGCATCCGCCGGGATGGCGCCGAGCACCGCCATCAGCCCAAGCGCAATCGGCAGGTCGAAATGCGAGCCTTCCTTGGGCAAATCGGCCGGCGCCAGATTGATGGTGATCTTCTTCGGCGGCAATGCCAGACCGGAAGCATGCAAAGCCGCCTGCACCCGCTCGCGACTTTCGGCCACCGCCTTATCCGGCAGACCGACGATATGCATATTGATCTTGCCCGGTCCGATCATGACCTGAACATCGACCGGAACGCCCTCTATGCCCTGAAACGCAACCGTACCGACACGCGCCACCATGACCATTGCCCCCAATACGCCAGTGCGAGGCCGCTACACGCCAGACACGACCCCGGATTGCAATCAAGCACAGAAGCTCACGCAAAACAAGAACAATCAGAGAACAATTTCCCGCATAACGTTTATTTCGATTGAAACAGGTTGTACTCGCAGAACAAAGGCGAAAAAGGACAGGAACGAACGGGAACGGCCCGCCCCTTTCGAAGCAGGCCGTTGATCAGTTTCAGTGATGGATCAGGCGCTACGCTTGGCTTCGATCGCGTCCCACAACAGGCTGGCGACATCGGCGCCGCCGAATTTTTTCACTTCGCGGATGCCGGTCGGCGAGGTGACGTTGATCTCCGTCATGTAGTCACCGATGACATCGATACCGACGAAGAGGAAACCGCGTTCGCGAAGCGCAGGCCCGATACGGGCGCAGATTTCACGCTCGCGCGCCGTCAGTTCGGTCGGTTCGGCGCGGCCGCCGACATGCATGTTGGAGCGGCTGTCGGTTTCGGCGGGTACGCGGTTGATGGCGCCCACCGGTTCGCCGTCGACCAGCAGGATGCGCTTGTCGCCCTTGCGAACCTCCTTGAGGTAGCCTTGAGCGATATAGGGTTCGCCGCGATAGAGCTGGCCGAACATTTCCAAAAGCGAGGTGAAATTGCGATCGTCGCGTGCCGAATGGAACACGCCAGCGCCACCATTGCCGTAAAGCGGCTTGAGGATGATGTCGCCTAATTCCTGCCGGAACGCGGCAATTTCCGTCGGGTCGCGCGAAATCAGCGTCGGCGGCATCAGGTCTGCGAATTCGGTGACAAAGATCTTTTCCGGCGAGTTGCGCACCCAGGCCGGATCATTGACGACCAGCGTCTTCGGATGGATGCGCTCCAAGAGATGCGTCGAGGTGATGTAGCCCATGTCGAAGGGCGGGTCCTGGCGCAGATGCACCACGTCGATGGTCGACAGGTCCACCCGCTCCTTTTCGCCAAGCGTATAGTGATCGCCCTTGACGTCGCGCAGTTGCATCGGCTCTACGGCGGCAAAAACCCTGCCGTCGCGCATGGTCAGCCGGTCAGGCGTGTAATGGAACAGCTGATAACCGCGGGTCTGGGCTTCCAGCGCCATGGCAAAGGTTGAATCTCCAGCAATGTTGATGCCGGAGACATGGTCCATCTGGAACGCGACTGTTTTGATCTTCGCCATAAGCCACCCTTTAAAAATGCCCGCCAGATGTAAGGCGGCACAGGCGGGATGGCAACTGCTTCGGGAGCCTTATTGTCCCAGGGTTTCAAGCCGCAAGCCCGGCCTTTTTCTTCGGCATGAGTTTTGCCCAGGCACGGAAAGCATAAGACAGCGGCATGGGCAGCGGCTTGCGCACGAAGGCAATCTTTTTCACGTAATTGTCGATATGCCAGGTCGCCCAGGTGCCGCCCCGGAAATAACCGACGTCGCCGGCACGCAGCGTGCGCTCGCTGCCATCTTCCGCGCGGATGTGGACCTCACCTTCGAGGATGACCACCGTTTCATCCCAGCCGAAAAACCAGCGGAACGTGCCGGCCGTGCAATCCCACACACCGGTCGAGGCAAATTTGTCGGCTGCCTGGGAATGGGCGCAGAAGCGCGCCTGTGGATCTCCTGATATCACCCAGCTCGGTTCGATCGGCAGCGATTTCATTTCCGCGCTGGCGGAACAGCCGCCAACGAAGGGCGAAAGCGGGCTGGCGAAAGGCGCCTGCCCCCTGTAGCGAATGCCGACGGCTGCAATAGCAAGCCCGAGATAATGCAAGGCCATGACAATCCCCTGATCCGTAATCGGGCGAACCCTACCGGAAAAGGGTAAGACGACGGTTGCGACGATCGCTAAAATTGCAACAACCGTCCAACTTCGCGCCAAATCAGCCGATGGGTGCCGGGCTTGGCACATCGGTTGCCGCAACGGCATGGTCAGCCGCGGTCAGCCGCTTGCCATCTCCGGCCGCAAAAAAATGCAGTTTTGCCGGATCGATGCCGACACGCATGCTGGCCGGTATTTCGCTTTCGCCCGACAACGCGATCGTCAGCGCCTGATCGCCGACGACGCCATGAACGAGACGCTGCGAACCGAGTTCCTCGACATATTCGACGGTAAAGGGCATGCCTTCGTCACCCGAGACCACACGCAAGTCTTCGGCACGTAGGCCGACGGTAACCGCCCCTGATGTGGGCGCAAAGCCATTCAGCGAAATCAGCGCCGGGCCGATGGCCAGCTTATCCCCCTGCAACTCGGCCTTCACGAGGTTCATGGCCGGCGAACCGATGAAGCTGGCAACGAAGGTGGAGGCTGGCGCATGATAGACTTCGAGAGGCGAGCCGACCTGTTCGATCTTGCCGCCGTTGAGAACCACCAGACGATCAGCCAGCGTCATCGCTTCCAGCTGGTCATGGGTGACGTAGATCGAGGTGGTGCCAAGGCGGCGCTGCAGGCGCTTGATCTCGCCGCGCATGGACACACGCAGCTTGGCATCGAGGTTGGAAAGCGGCTCGTCGAACAGGAAGACGGCCGGCTTGCGCACAATGGCGCGGCCCATGGCGACACGCTGACGCTGACCACCTGACAGGGCGCGCGGCTTGCGATCGAGATACTGGGTGATTTCCAGCATACGGGCGGCTTCTGCCACCCGGGCATCGATTTCGGCTTTTGGTGTCTTGCGGTTCTTCAGTCCGTATTCGAGGTTCTGGCGTACGGTCATATGCGGATAGAGGGCATAATTCTGGAACACCATGGCAATGTCGCGATCAGCCGGCTCAACCTGGTTGACGACACGCGGACCGATCTTGACCGTACCCTCAGAAATGGTTTCCAAGCCGGCAAGCATGCGCAGCAGCGTGGATTTGCCACAACCCGAGGGGCCGACCAGAACGATGAATTCGCCGTCCCTGATGGCGAGGTTGATGTCGGTGACGGCACGCACATTACCGGTATAGACCTTACCGACGCTTTCGATATCGATCGAAGCCATGATCATTTCTCCGTTTCGGTCAGGCCTCGGATAAAGAGGCGCTGCATGAATATGACGATGGCGACCGGAGGCAACATGGCCAATACCGAGGCCGCCATAACGAGGTTCCACTGGACTTCACCATCCTGCACGGCGACCATGCGTTTCATGGCCATCATCAGGGTGTAATAACCGGGATCGGTCGTTACCAGAATGGGCCAGAGATACTGGACCCAGCCGTAGATGAAGAGGATGACGCAAAGCGCCGCGATATTGGTGCGCGACAGCGGCAGGAGGATATCCTTAAAAAATTTCATCGGACCGGCGCCATCGACACGGGCTGCCTCCATCATCTCTTCCGGCACGGTCATGAAAAACTGGCGGAAGAGGAAGGTGGCGGTCGCAGATGCGACCAAAGGTACGATAAGTCCCGCCCATGAGTTCAGCATGCCGAGATCGGCGACAATCTTGTAGGTGGGCATGATGCGCACCTCGACCGGCAACATCAGCGTGATGAAGATGATCCAGAAGGCAAGCAGGCGAAAGCGAAAGCGGAAATAGACGATCGCAAAGGCGGACAGGATCGATATGATGATTTTGCCGACGGTGATGGCGACGGCCATGATCATCGAATTCATGGCCATCAGCGGATAGGATGGCAGACCATGCGCTGCTGAAGCGCTGGTGAAGATCTGCCGGTAGTTTTCGAGAAAATGCGAGCCCGGCAGCAGCGGCATGGTGGTTGACATCAACGTCTGCGCATCATGCGTGGAGGCAATGATGGCGACATAGACGGGGAAAGCCACGACCACGAAACCGCAAAGCAGAAACGCGTGGGTGAGGAATGTCAGAAAGGGGCGATTTTCGACCATGTTACCGGCTCCTCAATACTGCACACGCCGCTCGACGAAGCGGAACTGGACGAAGGTGAGCACGATGACGATCAGCATCAGAAGCACCGACTGGGCCGAGGACGAACCGAGGTTGAGGCCGAGATAACCGTCCTGATAGACCTTGTAGACAAGGATATTGGTGGACTGCGCCGGGCCGCCACCGGTGGTCGCATCGACGATCGAGAACGTATCGAACATCGTGTAATTGACGTTGACGATGAAGAGGAAGAACGTCGTCGGCGACAGAAGCGGCAGCGAGATGTCGAAGAAGCGCTTGACCGGGCCGGAACCATCGATGGCGGCGGCTTCCATCAGCGTATGCGGCACCGATTGCAGGCCGGCCAGGAAGAACAGGAAATTGTAGGAAATCTGCTTCCAGGCGGCAGCGATGATGATCAGGATCATCGCATGCGTGCCGTTGAGATTGTGATCCCACCTGATGCCGAAGAAGGACAGGTAATAGGGCAGGATGCCGGTGGACGAGTTGAACAGGAAGAACCACAACACGCCGGCAACGACCGGGGCAACCGCATAGGGCCAGACCAGCAACGTCGTGTAGACGCGCGCCGAGCGCATCAGCCGATCGACGGCGACGGCAAAGAGCAGGCCGAGCAACATCGAGATGACAGTAACCGCCACCGCGAAGACTGCGGTGCGCAAAAAGCTGTCGAGATAGTTCGGATCCTGCATCAGCCGCGCATAATGCTGCATGCCGACGAAGACCGTGGAAAAACCGAACGGATCCTCACGCTCGAAGGAAGATTTTACCGCCTGACCGGCCGGCCAGATGAAAAAGACCAGAGTGATGAACAGCTGCGGTGCGAGAAGCACGTAAGGCAGCCATTTGTTCTGGAATGTCGTGCGTTTGGTATCCATGTGTCCGTCCGCCGTTGCTGCACCGCCTGGTTGCGGTACCCTGCAAACAAGGAAAGGACCGGCGAGCGCCGGTCCCCTCCCTCATTTCAAAGCCAATGATCAGTTGGCAGCCTGGAACTCGCGCAGGATGGCGTCGCCACGTTCGACGGCGCTGTCGAGAGCCTGCTTGGCGTCCTTCTTGCCGGCCAGCAGCGCCTGGAACTCTTCGTCCACGACGGTGCGAACCTGAGCAAAGTTGCCGAAGCGAACACCCTTGGAGTTCGGGGTCGGCGTGCCGCGCATGATCTGCTTGATCGAGACGTCGGCGCCCGGGTTCTTTTCGTAATAGCCTTGGCTCTGACCAAGCTCGTAGGCAGCGTTGGTGATCGGCAGGTAACCGGTGAACTGGTGCCAGTCAGCCTGGACTTCCGGCTTCGACAGGTAGGAGAAGAATTTTGCGACGCCCTTGTAGGTCGCATCGTCCTTGCCGTTCAGGACCCACAGCGTTGCGCCGCCGATGATGGAGTTTTTCGGCTCCTTGGTTTCATCGTCATAATAAGGCAGCGGAGCAAAGCCCGGGGTAAAGTTCTTGGCATTGTTGATGACGCCAGCGCGGCCGGCCGACGAGTTCATCGTGATGGCGCATTCCTGGCTGTAGAACATGGTGGCCGCCTGATCGCCGCCGACCGGACCGCCGTACTTGAAGAGGCCCTCGTCCTGCCACTTCTTCAGGTTGGCCCAATGCTTGACCTGAAGGTCGCCGTTAAATTCGAACTTGGTGTCGAAACCGCCAAAACCGTTCTCGAGCGAGCCGAACGGCTTGTCATGGATGGCCGAGAGGTTTTCGGTCTGAACCCAGGTGATCCAGGCAGAGGTGAAGCCGCACTTGGCAGCGCCCGAAGTGACGATCTTCTTGGAGAAGTCAGCAACTTCAGCCCAGGTCTTCGGGGCAACTTCCGGGTCAAGGCCAGCCTTTTTGAAGACGTCCTTGTTGTAATACATGATCGGCGTGGAGGAGTTGAAAGGCAGAGACAGGATATTGCCTTCGGTATCCGAATAATAGCCGGTGACCGGTGCAAGGAAGGACTTGGTGTCGAAAGCTTCGCCCTGGTCAGCCATCAGCTTGTAGACCGGATAAACGGCGCCCTTGGCAGCCATCATCGTGCCGGTGCCGACTTCGAAAACCTGAACGATGGCCGGCTGCTGCTTGGCGCGGAATGCAGCGATGGCGGCCGTCAGGGTTTCCGGATAGGTGCCCTTGTAAACCGGAACGACCTTGTATTCCGACTGGCTTTCGTTGAACTTCTGGGCAACTTCCTCGAGCTTCTTGCCAAGCTCGCCGCCCATGGCGTGCCACCAGGTGACTTCGGTCGCGGCAAGCGACGTGGTTGCAGACAATGCGACTGCGGCTGCAGCCAGAACAAGCTTCTTCATCATGGGAAAGACCCCTCTCCGCCAGTTAATGGTGAGGGAGGGATAGTGGCCTTATGTGACAACTACATAACAGACTCATGACGGAATGATTACAGCGACTTAACCGTCATGCACAGCATTGCAATTGTTTCAGAATACCTCTTGAAAATGTTTGGGAAAACGTCGCGGAAGGACGGCGACGACATCATATCGGAGGCTTAGAAGATGAGCATCACGCCTGCGTGACAACCACTGATCGGAGGCGGAACGGATACGTCTTTGTGTTTCATACCCGACGGCATCGATGGCCAGACCTTCTTCCCGCCGCGCCTTGACCTCCACAAATACAACCAGATCACGCTTGCGGACGATGAGATCGATCTCGCCACCCTTGGTCTTGTAGCGCATGGCGAGGATGCGGTAGCCTTTCAGCAACAGAAAGGCTGCCGCCAGGTATTCGGACCAATGGCCCCGGCGTTCAGCACGACGGCGTTTTTGCCGCCGATCAGCTTTCTGGCTGGCCGGGCTCATCCTCTCCCTTCAGGGCAATGAGGCGCTGATAAAGATCCTTCTTCGACAGACCGGTCAGACGCGCCGCCTCGGCTGCCGCCTTCGATGTCTGCATCGTGGCCGCGAGTTCGCGCAAAAGCACATCTACCTCGACCGCGCCCGGCACGTCATCATAATCCGGCGGACCGACGACAAGCACGATCTCGCCCTTCACCGTGATGTCGTCGCCATTATAATGGTCAGCCAGTTCACCGAGCGTGCCGCGCCGGAACTCTTCGAATGTCTTGGTCAATTCACGGCAGACGCAGGCTTCGCGTTCCCGGCCCAGCACATCCGCGGCCGAGGAAAGCGTCGCGGCAATACGGTGCGGGCTTTCGAAAAAGATCAACGTCGACGGGATTTTCGACAATTCCGCGAGACGGTCGCGGCGGCCCTTTTCTTTCACCGGCAAGAAACCGGCAAACAGAAAGGCATCGGACGGCTGGCCGGAACCGACCAGTGCGGCAAGCGGCGCCGAAGCACCCGGAATGGGCACAACGCGGAAACCGGCGGTGATGGCCAGCTGACCGAGACGGTAACCGGGATCGGAGACAAGTGGCGTGCCGGCATCGGAGACCAGCGCCACCGACTTGCCGCCTTCAAGTGCCGCCAGCAGCTTTGGCCCGACCTCATCGGCATTGTGCTCGTGATAGGCGTAAGGCTTGTTGACGATGCCGAAACGGTCGAGCAGCACGCGGGTGACGCGGGTATCCTCGCAGGCAAGAACATCGGCGCCGGACAGCGTTTCGAGGGCGCGAAGCGTGATATCCCCGAGATTGCCGATTGGGGTTGCGACCAGATAGAGCGCAGGTTCCAGCGGGCGGGCGGGCACGAATGTGTTCGCGACCCGATAACCGCGCATTGCCGTCTTTGTCTCTTCGGTCACTGCGTTCTCACTTTCATTCCGTCTTTTCGCCTTTATGATCGACACGTTGGGCTTCGGCAAGCCGCAGCAAGCTCCGCTTTTCTGTGCGCATCATCGGATGCAACGCCGAAATGGTGCAGCCGCAGACAGTCTCCCTCTTGCGCTTGCGAACAAAACTCTGCCATTTTGCCCGTCCACATCCATCCCCTCCTGGGCGGACGACAATAACATACGGCCCGGTCTCCGGTCCGGCACGGTCGAAAGCGATAGCGTCCATGCGTATTACTCTTGAGCGATCCAACCTTCTGAAATCGCTGAACCACGTTCACCGCGTGGTCGAGCGCCGGAACACGATCCCGATCCTGTCGAACGTTCTGATGCGCGCGTCCGGCGCGAACCTCGAACTGAAGGCAACCGACCTCGATCTGGAAATTACCGAGGGCGTTCCGGCCATGGTCGAGCAGGCAGGCGCCACCACCGTTCCGGCGCATCTGCTTTATGAAATCGTCCGCAAGCTGCCGGATGGTTCCGAAGTGATGCTGGCCACCACGCCTGATGGCGGCTCGATGACCGTGCAGTCCGGCCGTTCGAAATTTTCGCTGCAGTGCCTGCCGGAATCCGACTTCCCGGACCTGACCGCCGGCACGTTCAGCCATACGTTCAAGCTGAAGGCGACCGATCTCAAAATGCTGATCGAGCGCACGCAGTTTGCGATCTCGACGGAAGAAACCCGTTATTACCTCAACGGCATCTTCTTCCACACGATCGAAGCCGGTGGCGCGCTGAAGCTGCGCGCAGTGGCGACCGATGGTCATCGTCTGGCCCGCGCTGATGTGGAAGCGCCGTCCGGTTCGGAAGGCATGCCGGGCATCATCATTCCGCGCAAGACGGTCGGTGAGTTGCAGAAGCTGGTCGACAACCCCGACCTCACTGTCACGATCGAACTGTCGGACGCAAAGATCCGCCTGACGATCGGCGAGATCCTGATGACCTCCAAGCTGATCGACGGCACTTTCCCGGATTACCAACGCGTCATCCCGACCGGCAACGACAAGGAAATGCGCGTCGATTGCCAAAGCTTTACACGCGCGGTCGACCGCGTCTCGACCATTTCTTCGGAACGTGGTCGCGCCGTGAAGCTGGCGCTGACGGAAGGCCAGCTGACGCTGACCGTCAACAACCCGGATTCGGGTAGCGCGACCGAAGAAGTTGCCGTCGGTTACGAAAACGATCCGATGGAAATCGGCTTCAACGCCAAGTACTTGCTAGATATCACCGCCCAGCTTTCGGGTGACGACGCCATCTTCATGCTGGCGGATGCCGGTTCTCCAACGCTCGTGCGCGACACAGCGGGCGACGATGCGCTCTATGTCTTGATGCCGATGCGCGTCTAGGATTGCCCAGAGATTGGTAAAGGCGGTCAGAGATGACCGCCTTTTTTCATGGTAATTTCCAGAAGCGACATTTTGCCTTGTTTTGGCGACATTTGCGCCCACATAAAACGCTGCGAAACAACGAGGAGACTTCACGGATGGAACTACGTTTGAAGGAACGGCTCGGCCGCAAGTTTGACGAGGAAATCCGTTTCTTTAAAGGCTGGATGGACGGCCCGAAAAGCGTCGGCGCGATCTGCCCCACCTCCTCCGTTACCGCCAAGCGCATGGCGAGCGTCATCAATCCATCGTCCGGCCTGCCGGTTCTCGAACTCGGCCCGGGCACCGGCGTCATCACCAAGGCGATCCTCGAGCGCGGCATTGCGCCGGAAAATCTGGTTTCGATCGAGTTCTCGACGGATTTCTACCAGAGCCTGATCAAGACCTATGAAGGCGTTCACTTCATCAATGGCGACGCCTTCGATCTGGACAAGACGCTCGGTGACAAGAACAGCGTGATCTTCGACAGCGTCATTTCCGCCATTCCGCTGTTGAGCTTTCCAATGGAGCGCCGTATCGCGCTGATCGAGGACCTTCTGAACCGCATGCCGGTCGGCCGCCCGGTGATCCAGATCACCTACGGACCGGTGTCTCCCGTTATCGCCAAACCGAGCAGCTACAAGATCAAGCACTACGACTTTGTCGTTCGCAACATCCCGCCGGCCCAGCTTTGGGTTTACACCCGCGGCTGACGCGCGTGGGCTTCGCGCTCTACATCACCCATCCGCAGGTGCGGATCGACCCCACCGTGCCGGTGCCGCTGTGGGGGCTATCCGATATCGGGCGGGCACGGGCCGAACAGGCCGCCCGCTCCGACTGGGCAAAGCAGCTGGGGCGCATCGTTGCCAGCGACGAGACCAAGGCGATCGAGACGGCGGAGATCCTGGCGGCCGCCAACGACATCCCGATCATGATCGCGCCGGACACACATGAGAATGACCGCTCGGCAACCGGGTTTCTGACGCAACCGGAATTCGAAAAGGCTGCCGCCTGGTTTTTTGCCAACCCACAGGAGAGCTTTCGAGGCTGGGAGCGGGCGGTTGACGCACAAGCCCGTATCGTTTCGGCCGTCGAGCGCATCCTGTCGGATCACAACCCGGACATGCCGATCGCCTTTGTCGGCCATGGCGGCGTCGGCACGCTTCTGAAATGTCATCTCGCCGGCAAACCGATCGCACGCGATGGCGACCAGCCGGCCGGCGGCGGCAATCTCTTCTGCTTTGATCTTGCGAACCGCGCCATCTCATGCGACTGGACCCCTATCGATATCTGGCAGGGAGTTTGAACCATGAGCGCGCGTGACCGACTGATCGTAGGCCTGGACATTCCCACCATTTCCGAAGCCGAAGCGATGGTTGCGACGCTCGGCGACAGCGTTTCCTTCTACAAGATCGGCCACCAGCTGGCCTTTATCGGCGGCCTCGAACTGGCCCGTGATCTCGCGAAAGACGGCAAAAAGGTCTTTCTCGACATGAAGCTGCTGGATATCGACAACACGGTGGCAAAGGGCGTCGAGGCGATTGCCGGCATGGGCATGACCATGTTGACGCTGCATGCCTATCCGAAAGCGATGCGGGCTGCCGTGGAAGCAGCGAAGGGTTCCGACCTCTGCCTTCTCGGCGTAACGGTGCTGACCTCGATGGATGCCGCAGACCTGACCGAAGCCGGTTATGCCCACACGCCGGAAGAACTGGTGCGCATTCGCGCGACACAGGCACGCGAAGCCGGCATGGGCGGCATCGTCTGTTCGGCGGAAGAATCCTCGGTCGTTGCCGACATCCTCGGCAATTCCGGCATGGCGATCGTGACACCGGGCATTCGCCCCAAGGGCGCTGACGCCGGCGACCAGAAACGTGTGGTGACGCCTTATGACGCACTGAAGGCCGGCTCGACCCATCTTGTGGTTGCCCGCCCGATCGTGAAAGCTGAGGAACCGAAAGCGGCGGCGGACGCCATTCTGGAAGAGATGCGGCAGGCTCTGTGGCCTGCAAACGACGCCTGAGCGTCGAACAGGGGGAGAAGACGACAATGCCGAAGGGATACTGGATTGCCCGCGTCGATGTGCGCGATGCCGAGCGCTACAAGGATTACGTGGCGACGGCCAAACCGGCCTTCGAGCGGTTTGGCGCGAATTTTCTGGCCCGTGGCGGGCCGGTGAGCCACCTTGAAGGCGAGGCGCGCAGCCGCAATGTCGTGATCGAATTCCCATCCGTTCAGGCCGCGATCGATTGCTACAACTCGCCGGAATATCAGGCCGCCGCCAAAATCCGACAAGAAGTGGCGGATGCCGATATGCTCGTCGTCGAAGGCGTCTGACCGAAACAGCGCCTTGAGAGGACGCGATTGTTTTTGCGCAAGATCAAGGTGCAACTCGAACGATCCCGCATTCTTGAAGGCGATGCCGGACATTGCGTCCGCCAGCGCTACGCAACCACTTCACCTGCCGTCGCGTTTCGGCTAAGAGAGTGCGACAACCCGCCACAGGCCCATTCCCGGAGCATGCCATGACCGTGTCCAATCTTCCGCCACTCGTCACCGTCTTTGGAGGTTCGGGCTTTGTGGGGCGATATGTGGTGCGGGCACTGGCCAAGCGTGGTTACCGTATTCGCGTCGCGGTTCGCCGCCCGGACCTCGCCGGTTTCCTGCGGCCTGACGGTTATCCCGGCCAGATCGCGCTGATGCAGGCCAACCTGCGCAACCGGCAATCCGTGGAGCGCGCCGTTGCCGGTGCCTCGCATGTGGTCAACTGCGTCGGCATCCTGTTCGAAAGCGGCAAGAACAAGTTCGACGCCGTGCAGGATCTGGGTGTCAAGGCCATAGCCGAAGCCTCAGCTGCCGCCGGCGCCAAACTGACCCATATCTCCGCTATTGGCGCCGACCCGAAATCTGCGTCCACCTATGCAAGCTCCAAGGGACGCGCTGAAGTCGCCATTCTGGATGCCCTGCCCGACGCGGTGATCCTTCGCCCGTCGATCGTGTTCGGCAAGGAAGACAATTTCTTCAACAAGTTTGCCGCCATGGCCCGCAACCTGCCCTTCCTGCCGCTGATCGGCGGTGGCAAGACAAAATTCCAGCCGGTTTTCGTTGGTGATGTGGCGGAAGCTGTCGCGCGCTCCGTTGACGGCAAGGTAGCAACCGGCAAAACCTATGAACTGGGTGGCCCGGAAGTCATGACCTTCCGCAACTGTCTCGAGACCATTTTGCGCGTCACCTGTCGCAAACGCAGCTTCGTTTCACTGCCCTTCGGCATTGCCTCGCTGATCGGCAAGATCGCGCAGTCGGTTCCGTTGATAACCCCGCCGCTGACGGGTGATCAGGTCACGCTGCTGAAGACGGACACTGTCGTGTCGGACGCCGCCAAGACCGAAGACCGCACGCTTTCCGGCATCGGCATCCAGCCGACACTGCTGAGCAACGTGCTGCCGCATTACGTGGTGCATTACCGCCCGCAAGGTCAGTTCACCAATACTGGCAAGGCTGCCTGAGCTTTTCAAAATACGGCGAAACAATGAGCGCAGGCAGACAATGCCTGCGCTTTGCACATTTATGTTGCGGCACAGTGTGGCACAAACCACGCATTGCGAAATAGCATCGCGTTAACCGCAGATTCAGTAGAATCCCCTATTGTATCTTTGAAATCCGCCGAATAAATCCCGGGCTTCAGGATTTCAGGAAAGACATTCCCACCGTGACAGACGTACCTTCCTCCGAAAGGCCAAATTCCATGGGCAAGTCCATCGCACTGTTTTTTGCGTGTGCGGCACTGATCATCCTCGCAGGTTCATTCATGGCGCCCGGTACGGTTGCCGCCAACAAGGGTTCTTGCGCTCCGGCCTACGGCGTCGACCCCTGCAGCACCGGTTCAATTGCTCACTGAGCAGAGACATCTGTTTCAGAACATAAAGGGTGAGTGGCGTGCCGCTCGCCCTTTTTCTTTGGGCGGAAGCCGACGGGATCGGCACGGTTAACGGCACCGCCGCATTCTTGATCATTTGTTAGAAAAATTAACTTAAAATGATGAGAATTGCCGTTCTGGCCGCTTGGTCTGGTAATTAGGCGGCATCGCCTTATGTCAGCCACATTCGGGACTTGGAGGTCATCTCCGACTTCCGCTGATAATTGCAGTACCAACAATCGAGTACCGATGCCCACGCTCTATCATCACCCCATGTCGTCTGCCTCCCGGTTCGTGCGGCTTATCCTTGCCGAATACGGTTTCCAGACCGATCTCGTGGAAGAGCAAACCTGGGAAAAGCGTCGGGAATTTCTGGCCCTCAATCCGGCCGGCACACTGCCCGTTTATGTCGATGACAATATGCGGGTGCTGAGCGGCCCGAATGTGCTGCTCGAATTTCTCGACGAAACCCATGGCGTATTGAAGCGCGAGCGCCGACTGCTGGCCGAAGATCCATTTCAGCGCGCCGAAATCCGCCGTCTGACCGAATGGTTTCTTGTGAAGATGGAACGCGACGTGACGCTGCCCTTGACGCGCGAACGCGCCTACAAGCTGCAGATGACGGCGGCACAGGGCGGCGGCGCACCGGATTCGAAAGTGCTGCGCACCTCGCGCGCCAACATTCGCCAGCATATGAAATATCTGTCCTGGCTAGCGGGTTCGCGGCCATGGCTTGCCGGCGAACGGCTGTCCTATGCCGATCTCGCAGCTGCCGCCTCGATCTCAGTGCTCGACTATCTCGGCGAGATCGATTGGCAGGAGACACCGATCGCCAAGGAATGGTATCAGAGGCTGAAATCGCGGCCTTCCTTCCGGCCGCTTCTGGCGGAACGTGTCCGCGGCCTAACCCCGGTGTCCCATTATGCGGATCTCGACTTCTGAGACAAAGCCCGATGTTGCAGGGGCAGATGCCCCGGCGCAGCAGGACGGCCGCTCGGAAAAGGACCGCCTACGCGCTGGCAAGCTGACGGCGCTGATCAAGACGGAAGCTGAAGCCCTCGGCTTCGATCTCTGTCGCATCACTTCACCTGACAGCATTCCACACGCCCCTGCCCGCCTTGTCGAATTTGTTGAGGCCGGACGGCATGGCACGATGGCGTGGATGGAAGAAACGCGCGAACGCCGCGGTGATCCCAAAGTGCTGTGGAGCGATGTGCGCTCGATCGTGATGTTCGGCATGAACTATGGTCCGGACGAGGACCCTCGCAGCCTGCTCGCAAAACCCGACAAGGGCAACATCTCCGTTTACGCCCGCAATCGCGATTACCATGACGTCATCAAGGGGCGGCTGAAGGAAATCGCCACGCGCTTCGCTGCTCGCGCCGGGGTCGATGTCAAAGTGTTCGTTGATACCGCGCCGGTGATGGAAAAACCGCTGGCCGCTGCCGCCGGTCTCGGCTGGCAAGGCAAGCATACCAATCTCGTCAGCCGCACGCATGGCTCGTGGCTGTTTCTCGGCAGCCTTTTTACGACGGCCGATCTGGATTTCGACGAGGCCGAGCGCGACCATTGCGGCAAATGCCGCGCCTGTCTCGACGCCTGCCCTACCAACGCTTTTCCGGCACCCTACCAGATCGATGCGCGGCGCTGCATTTCCTACCTGACGATCGAGCACAAGGGACCGATCGCCCATGAATTTCGCCCACTGATCGGCAACCGCATCTATGGCTGCGACGACTGTCTGGCCGCCTGTCCGTGGAACAAGTTTGCGGCAAGTGCCAGCGAGATGAAACTGCAGGCCCGCGAAGACCTGAAGGAGCCGTCGCTCGCCTTCCTGCTGACACTGGACGACGCGCAGTTCCGCAGCTTTTTTAGTGGCTCGCCGGTGAAACGTATTGGTCGCGACCGGTTTGTGCGCAACGTGCTGATCGCTGCCGGCAACTCGGGCGACCGCAATTTTATCGAGACTTGCACGATTCTGTCGCGCGATGCTGCACCCACTGTGCGCGCCATGGCCATCTGGGCATTGTCGCAACTGATGACGAAAGACGAATTCGAACGGTTTGCGTCCGATCGCGTTATCGATGAGGATGCCGAGGTCGAAGCGGAATGGAAAATGGCAGGAGGGGCGTGATGCAGGTGCTGATCTTTGGTGCGGGTTATTCCGGGCAGGCTATTGGCACGGAAACCTTGGCCGGAGGCAAGGCCGCGTTCGGTACCACCCGCAGCGCCGATAAGCTCCCCGAACTCGGCAGCCGGGGCATCACTCCTTATATATATGGTGGTGAGAATTTTTCGCCCGAACTGCGCCGCTCCATGCGCACGGCCACGCATCTTGTGCAGTCCATTCCGCCCGGCGCCGAAGGTGACAGCCTGCTGCGATTGACCCATCGCGATCTTAAGGAATGGTTTCCGGCTTTGACCTGGGTCGGATACCTGTCGACCGTCGGCGTTTACGGCAATCACGACGGTGCTTGGGTGGACGAAACAACGCCGTGCCATCCGAAATCGGCGCGTGCGCTCGAACGTGTCGCCGCCGAACGCGCATGGCAGGAGGCAGGACAGGCGGCCGATATTCCGATCGCCATTCTGCGGCTGGCCGGCATCTATGGTCCCGGTCGCAATGCCTTCGTCAATCTGGCCCGCGGCACGGCACATCGCATCATCAAGAAGGATCAGGTTTTCAATCGTATCCGCGTCGAGGATATTGCAGCGGCAACGCTGTTCCTCGCATCATCGAATACCAACGGCATCTTCAACATCACTGATGACGAGCCTGCACCGCCGCAAGATGTTGTGACGGAAGCGGCGCGCCTGATGGGCGTGGAACCACCGCCGGAACAGGCCTTCGAAACCGCTGAAATGCGCCCCATGGCGCGGTCCTTTTATGGCGACAACAAACGAATTTCCAATGCCGCCATACGCAACCTTGGATTTCAATTTTCACACCGCGATTACCGCGCATCGCTGTCAGAACTGTGGTCATCCGGCCGCTGGAAAGGCTGATCTACCGTCCTGACGCCGCTCCGTAAAAGCCGCAAGAACGGATGAAATTTCCTTCCAAGGCCGCCTCTCAGGTCATAAATTCTTAAGAATATGGGCAGCGCCTCACAAAAATTCCGCAAATTGGGCAGCAAAAATCGCCGTCGCGCAAAATTTTTTTCGCGATTTTTGTGATCACTGTGACAACCGCATGACAATCGGAATGGTTTTGCGGTTTTTACTGATTTTACTGCGATTCTTGCGTGTCCGTTAACGATTTGGCAACCTGCAGATTCATCACGCATGTTAACGTGTGAAATATTCCGTGATCGAAAAGCCCACTTTTTCGCCTTTTTTGCCCCTGCCTTAGCGTCGCCCACCGCAAGTGCGGCTCTTCGACCACTGGGGATACTCCGATTTGAACTTCGTCCGACGCTCACTTTCCATCGCAGCTGCCGTGGCTGCTATCAGCTGTCTCGGTGCTGCGCAGGCAAATGCTGCGCCCGGTTGTGGACATGCCTCCTGGTATGCACTCACCTCCAAAACCGCATCCGGTGAACGGATGAACGCCAGCCTCATGACCGCCGCCCATCGTTCGCTGCCCTTCGGCACCAAGGTTCTGGTGACCAACAAGCGCAACGGCAAAAGCGTCGTCGTGCGCATCAACGACCGTGGCCCATTCATTCGTGGCCGCATCATCGACGTTTCCAAGGCCGCCGCCAGGAACATCGGCATGGTCTCTTCCGGCACCGCACAGGTCTGCTATCAGATCGTCGACGGCGGCAACCAGAAGGTCGCGGCTAAGGGCGCCAAGGAAGGCTGATCCATCAGCCGCTTTCCGGCCGCCCCTTGCCCTGTCTCTCAAACCCCGGTAGGACCCCGGCCATACGGGTTCAACCGATACGGAGTTTGATATGCGACTGGGCGGACGAGTAGCCGGGGCAATAGAAGTACTGGCCGACATCGAGGCGCGCAGGCGCCCTGTCGCCGATGCCCTCAAGGACTGGGGCCTTGCCCATCGGTTTGCCGGATCAGGCGACCGCGCCGCGATCGGCAATATCGTCTATGATGCGCTGCGCATGCGCCTGTCGCATGCTTGGCTGATGGAAGACGACAGCCCGACCGCACTTGCCTTCGCCGTTCTGATCCGCCAGTGGGGTTTTACACCCGAGACGCTGGCGGCCGAACTGGAAGACGACAAGTTCGCTCCCGCCCTGCCTTCCTTCGAGCCGCTTCTCTCCCGCGACCTTGCCGACGCCCCGCTCCACATTCAGGGCGATATTCCCGACTGGGTGCAGCCATCCTTCGAAGCCGGTTTCGGCGAGGAGTGGCTGAAGGAAGCCCAGGCGCTGGCCGGGCGCCCGACGCTTGATCTGCGCGCCAACACATTAAAGGCGTCGCGAGACAAGGTGGTGAAGGCGCTCGACCGCTCCGGCGCCAGTGCTTCGCCTATTGCCCGTAACGGCGTGCGCATCGCCGCCGGTGAAGGCCCGTCACGTCTACCCAACGTCACGGCCGAGCTTTCGTTCCAGAAAGGCTGGTTCGAGGTTCAGGACGAAGGTTCGCAGATCGTTGCCGATCTGGTCATGCCGGCCGAGGGCGCGCAGGTTCTGGACTATTGCGCCGGTGGTGGCGGCAAGACGCTCGCCATGTCGGCTGCCATGCATAACAAGGGGCAGATCCACGCCTATGATACCGACCGCAAGCGGCTGGCGCCGATCATCGAGCGCCTGAAGCGCGCCGGCGTGCGCAACGCACAAGTTCATGACGATGTGCGCCGCATGGAGAACCTCAAGGCAAAACTCGATACCGTGCTTGTCGATGCGCCCTGCACCGGCACCGGCACATGGCGCCGCCGCCCGGACACCAAATGGCGGCTGACCCAGAAGAATATCGAGGAGCGCACCGGCCAGCAGCAGGAAGCGCTTGCCGAGGCCGCCGTTTACGTCAAACCGGGTGGCACGCTGATCTATGTCACCTGCTCGGTCCTGCCGGAAGAAAACGATCTTCAAGCCAAGCGGTTTGCGGAAAACAATCCCGAGTTTTCGATCGAGCCCGCAGCACCGGCATGGGATGCGCTGTTCGGCGAAAATGCACCGCGCCCGCATTCGCGTGACACCGCCACGCTGACGCTCACGCCGGCTTCGACGGATACGGACGGCTTCTTCTTCTGCCGCATGCGTCGCAAGGGCTGATTTCTGCCTCTGAAACATGGCTTGAACGGCCGATAACACAGGCCGTTCAAGCACATGCTGCTGTTTGGAAATACTCCAAACTAGATTGTTTGACACAAGTTAACAAAAGCGCGATGAAAACCGTCTCGCAGCCTTGCGATCAACAGGCTGCATCAGGAGGGACGATGATCCGCAAAACCTTGCTCGGCGCCACGTTTGCGCTGCTTTCCGCCTCGGCGGCCTTTGCCGCAACCGAACCGGCGGCCGTGATCAAGCATTACGCCGATGTGGCGCATGCCAAATACGAAGATTCGCTGACGACGGCCAAGGCACTGGATGCCGCCATCGACGCATTGATCGCCAAACCAGGCGACGATACGCTGAAGGCTGCCCGCGCGGCCTGGATCGCCGCCCGCGTGCCCTACCAGCAGAGCGAAGTCTATCGTTTCGGCAATCCGATCGTCGACGACTGGGAAGGCAAGGTCAACGCCTGGCCGCTGGATGAGGGACTGATCGACTACGTCGATGCCTCCTACGGCACCGAAAGCGATTCCAACGCCTATTACACCGCCAATATCATCGGCCACCCGACACTGACGGTGAACGGCGAGACGATCGACGCCAAGAAGATTACGCCGGAACTGCTGGAGAGCCTGCAGGAAGCCGGCGAGGTCGAGGCCAATGTGGCGACCGGTTACCACGCCATCGAATTCCTGCTCTGGGGCCAGGATCTGCATGGCACGGAGGCTGGTGCCGGTGAGCGCCCTTACACCGACTATGACAAGGCCAATTGCACCAATGGCAATTGCGACCGCCGCGGCGACTATCTGAAGGCAGCATCGACGCTGCTGATCAAGGATCTGCAGGAAATGGTCGATGCCTGGGCCCCGGCTGGCGAAGCCACCAAGAACGTCGAGGCCGATCCGAAGGCCGGCCTGACCGCCATCCTGACCGGCATGGGTTCGCTCTCCTACGGCGAACTCGCCGGTGAACGCATGAAGCTCGGCCTGCTGCTGCACGATCCGGAAGAAGAGCATGATTGCTTCTCCGACAACACCCATGCCTCGCACCTGAACGACGCGGTCGGCATCGCAGCCGCTTATACTGGCAACTATACCCGCGTCGACGGCACCAAGATGACCGGCCCGTCGATCTCGGATCTGGTCAAGGCCAAGGACGCCAAGATCGACAGCGAGATGACGGCCAAGCTGAACGCGACGTTGGCGGCAATGAATGCCATGGCCGATCGCGCCAAAACCGAAGCCTATGACCAGATGATCGGCGACGGTAACAAAGACGGCAACGCCGTGGTGCAGAAGGCGATCGACGGCCTGATCGACCAGACCAAGACGATCGAACGGGTAATCACCACGCTCGATCTCGGCTCAGTTTCGCTCGAAGGCTCCGACAGCCTCGACAACCCGGACGCCGTCTTCAAGTAAGCAGTCCAAGCTCAGGCATCCGCGACAAGATGCTTGTCGCGGATGCCATGAAAATGTCGGATCGTGCCCGCATGAGGCGAATTGTTCGCTGCCATGCGCGTTGCGTCGCGATCCACCCCGTTATGTGAGTTCCGTTCCATGAAGACGTCGAGGGCATTGCTTCTGGTGCTGCCGGTTCTTGCCGGTGCGCCCGTTCTGTTGTCTCCGCTGGTGATCTCGGCCGTTTCAGCACAGGATGCGCCTTCGGGCGGCACCCCCGTCATGCCCCTGGAACGCACCGATCTCACGCCAAAGGATCGCAAACGCGTAGACAGCGTCACGCGTCCGACCGATGGTTTTTCCAGGCCCGAACAGTTCGAAACCATGCAGGGCGGAGCCGCGACCACCAAGGCCACCGTCAACGGCAATATCTTTTCGCATTTTTCCACCAACCTGACCTTTCAGGAGGAGGAAAAATTCAAGATCGGCAATGCGTTGTTCACCAAGCTCTGGGTGGCAGCACCGTCTTCGACACAGGCATCGGATGGGCTCGGCCCCCTGTTCAACGCACGCGGCTGTCAGAGCTGTCACCTCAAGGATGGTCGTGGCCATCCGCCGGAAGGTGCACCGGATGCCACCTCGATGTTTTTGCGGCTGGCGCGACCGGCCAGAACCGAGACCGAAAAGACAGCAGTCGCTGCCCGCAAGGTGCTGAATTTTCCCGACCCGGTCTATGGTGAGCAGTTGCAGGATCTCGCCGTGCAGGATCTCGCCATCGAAGGCCGGATGGTTGTCACTTACGAAGAGGTTCCGGTGGAGCTGGCGGGCGGTGAAACGATGTCGCTGCGCAAGCCGACCTATTCCGTCTCCGACCTCGGTTACGGGCCGATGTATCCCGACACGACGCTATCACCGCGCGTTTCGCCACCGATGATCGGGCTTGGACTGGTGCAGGCGATCCATGAAGCGGATATTCTGGCGAACGCCGACCCGGACGACAGAGATGAGGACGGCATTTCCGGCAAACCGGCTTTTGTGCGCGATCATCGCACCGGCGAATTGAAGCTTGGACGGTTCGGCTTCAAGGCCCAGAATGCCTCGATCCGCGACCAGAGTTCATCTGCCTTTGCCGGTGATCTCGGCATTTCAACGCCGGATGCACCGCGCGATTTCGGCGACTGCACGCAGGCGCAGACCAAATGCCTGTCACTGCCGACCGGCGTGCAGGAACGGCTGGGACCGACCGAGGCACCCGATCCGGTGATGGATCTCGTTACCTTCTACTCCGAAAATCTGGCCGTGCCAGCCCGCCGCGACATCGACAGCCCGGCCGTTCTGCGCGGCAAGGAAATGTTTTACACATCCGGCTGCACCAGCTGTCACACACCAAAATTCGTGACGCGGCGCGATGCCGGCAACAAGGCGCAGGCATTTCAGCTGATCTGGCCCTACTCAGACTTCCTGCTGCACGATATGGGCGAAGGCCTTGCCGATGGCCAGCAGGTGGGCGATGCCGATGGCCGCGAATGGCGCACCCAGCCGCTCTGGGGCATCGGCTTGACGAAAACCGTCAACAACCACACGTTCTTCCTGCACGATGGCCGCGCGAGAAACCTGACCGAAGCGGTGCTCTGGCACGGCGGCGAGGCGGAAGCGGCACGCAATGCCTTTGCCGCCCTGCCGAAAGACGATCGCCAAGCCCTCATCACCTTCCTGGAGTCGCTGTAAATGCGCAAAATTTTCGCCGCCAGCCTTGCCCTTCTGATGCCGGCCACCGTTTTGGCGCAGGAGGCCGCCCCGGCGGTGACCCTGCCCGAGGCCAAGGTGAAGGCGGTGATGACGGCGGCGGTCGATGGTTTTATCAAGCCGGGTTACGACGCCTTTGCTGCGTCTGCCGCATCCACGACAAAGGTCGTTGGCACGCTGTGTGCCGAACCTTCGGACGCTAATTACAAGGCGGCGCAGCAGGCGTTTCGCGATACGGCGAAAAGCTGGGCGCATATCGAGATTGTCCGCACCGGCCCGATTATCGAACAGAACCGCTTCGAGCGCATCCTGTTTTACCCCGACCGAAAAAGCACCGGTCTGAAACAGGTGCAGGCGGTACTTTCCAAATCCGACGAGACCGCCACCGATCCCAAAACGCTCGGCACCAAGAGCGTGGCCACCCAAGGTTTGGGCGCACTGGAATATCTGCTGTTCGGCACCGATGCACAGTCGCTGGCGACGGCAGAAGAGAACAGCTTTCGTTGCCGTTATGCTGCCGCCGTTGCCGGCAACATCGCCAATGTGGCGGAGGAAGTCTCCGGCATATGGGATGCGCCCGACGGCATCCAGAAAGCCTGGGAAGAGCCGGGACCGGACAATCCCGCCTTCCGCACCGGCGGCGAGGCGATGACGGCGCTGCTTGGCATTCTCGTGCATGGCGCGGAAGCCGTGCGCGACCAGCGTATCGAGACCTTTTACAAGGGACCAGACAAGGCAAAGTTTCCCAAGCAGGCGCTGTTCTGGCGTTCGCAGACCACGTGGCCTTCGGTCATCGCCAATATCGAAAGCCTGAAATCGCTTCTGGCAACTTCAAACATGGTCGATCTGCTGCCGGAGAAGGACAGGCCGGTCGTGGCTGCGATCGACGCGCAGCTGACAGCCATGGCGGCAACAGCCGGCAGCGTGACGCCGGACCTCGAAAAGGCCGTGGGTGATGAGGGCGAACGCCAAAAACTCGACACGCTTCTGGCCGAGGGCAAGGATATCATCTCCAAATTGAACGATGGTTATGGCGGCGCGATCGGCCTCAGCTCCGGTTTTTCCTTCGCTGACGGCGACTGAAGCCATGGTCTGGCGCGGCGAAGCGATCGATCGGCGCAGTTTTCTGAAAGCCGCCGGCGTAGCCTTCACCGCCACGCTGACGCCCGGCTCGTTGCGAGCGCTGGAGCGCACTGACGCCATCTATGCCTCCGGCTTTCGCGCACCCGACGGTTCCTTCGGCATCGCCACCGTTTCCGAACGCGGCGAGATCATCGACCGTGCTGCCCTGCCCGCCCGCGCGCATGGTCTGGCGCATAGTATCGCGACGGGCAGAACGGTCGCCTTTGCACGCCGCCCCGGCACTTTTGCGATGATCTTTGATGCCTCACGGCAAAGCGAACCGATCATCATCACCGCGCCGGATGGTCGGCACTTTTACGGCCACGGCCATTTTTCGCCGGATGGCTCGCGCCTCTACGCCAGCGAAAACGACTTTGACGGCAATCGCGGCATGATCGGCATCTATGACGCCACCGATCGTTTTCGACGTATCGGCGAGTTTGATGCGCATGGACTGGGCACACACGACATGACTGTCTCCGACGACGGGTCGATGCTGGTCATCGCCAATGGTGGCATCGAAACCCATCCGGATTTCGGCCGCACCAAACTCAATCTCGACCATATGGAACCGTCGCTGGTTCTGCTCGATGCCCGCACCGGCGCACTGATCCAGAAACACACCCTGCCGGCATCCCTTTCCCAGCTTTCCACCCGCCACCTCGATATCGCCGACAATGGCCGCATCTGGTTTGCCTGCCAGTGGGAGGGTGCCCGCAACGAATTGCCGCCGCTGGCCGGCTGGATGTCCAAGGGCGAGGATATCGCCTTTCTCGACCTGCCGGAGAAAACCACGATCCGGCTTGGCAACTATGTCGGCGCGATCGCCGTCAACCGTCGCGAAGGGCTGGTGGGCCTTACCTCACCTGTGGGTGGTGCCGCTGTGACACTGGATGCCAAGACTGGGGCGGTTCTACTCGAAGAGATCGTTCGCGAGGCGGCCGGCGTGGCTCCCGCCCGGTCCGGCATTGCCGTTTCCAGCTATGACGGCCGCTTCAACGGCACCCGCAACGATGTTGCCTGGGACCAACATATCATTTCGCTAAAATAAGCTTTACTCTCGCTTTTGGCAGCCCTATGTCAGGCTTATGCGAAAACTGACAACCTATATTTTATTTGTTGCAGCATGCGTTGCCATCGGCGTTCTGAGCGGCATCGCCAACATGCCGGGCGAGTGGTATCAGGCGCTGGAAAAACCGCCGCTCAACCCGCCAAACTGGATTTTCGGGCCGGTCTGGGCAGCGCTTTACGTGATGATCGGCACGGCTTTGGCCGAAACATGGTTTGATGAGAATAATCGGAAACGGCTGATCGTGTTCGGCCTGCAGGGTATTCTCAACATCTGCTGGTCACCGGCATTCTTTGGCATGCAGAACCCGCCTCTGGGGCTCGCCATCATCCTGCCGATGCTGTTTTTCATTCTTCTGTTCATCGCCATGAGCTGGAATCCCAACCGCAAGGCGGCGCTGCTGTTCGTGCCCTATGCGATCTGGGTCAGCTTCGCGACCTACCTCAACCTTGCCATCGTCCTGTTAAATCCCTGATCTACCTCCCGTGAGGCAAGCCGCCGCTTGCGATTGGCGCCCACCTCGTGCAAACCTCGCGGCGACCAACAGGAGCAGACATGACGGTGATCGACCCCGGCGATTTTCAGACACGCATCGAAAAAAGCTTTGCCAGCCAGCAGGCCATGGCCATGCTCGGTGCCGAGCTGACACGGGTGGAGCGGGCAAGTGTCGAGATCGAGATGCCGTTCGATCCAAAACTCACCCAGCAGCACGGCTTTCTGCATGCCGGCGTGATTGCCGCCGGTCTCGATTCCGCCTGCGGTTACGCCGCCTATACGCTGATCGAGCCGGAAGCCTCGATCCTCACCATCGAATTCAAGATCAACCTGATGTCGCCGGGCCGTGGCGAACGTTTTCTGTTTCGCGGCGAAATCACCAAGCCGGGCTCGACCATCATCGTTGCCGACGGACGCGCCTATGCCCTGGGCGATGGGCCGGCCAAGCTGATCGCCTCGATGAGCGGCAGCATGATGGTGATCCGCGGTCGTCAGGATCTTGTCGAATGACCGCGCCCCTTGCGATTGCACCAACCAAACAGATTGCCGGAAAATCCGTTCTGTTCGTCATGGCGGTGGATGCGGAATATGGACCGCACCTCAAAAACCGCATCACGCCGCTGATGACCGGTGTCGGCCCGGTTGAGGCAGCCGCCGTTCTGTCCCGCGAACTGACGCTGCTGGAAACCGCCGGAGGCCTGCCGGATCTGGTCGTCTCCCTCGGTTCTGCCGGTTCCCGCAATCTCGAGCAGACCGGTGTCTATCAGGTCTCGTCGGTCGCCTATCGCGATATGGATGCCTCGCCGCTCGGCTTTGAAAAGGGTGCGACGCCGTTTCTCGATCATCCTGCGATCCTGCCGCTGCCGCTGACCATTCCCGGCATTCCGCAGGCATCGCTCTCCACCGGCGGCAATATCGTGTCCGGCAGCGCCTATGATCTCGTCGCCGCCGATATGGTCGATATGGAAACCTTTGCGGTGATGCGCTGCTGCCAGCTTTTCGACGTGCCACTGATCGGCCTGCGCGGCATTTCCGACGGCAAGGAAGAGCTGAAACATGTCGGCGACTGGACCGAATACCTTCATGTGATCGACGAAAAGCTGGCCGACGCCGTCGACAAACTGACAAAAGCCATCGAAAGCGGCAGCATTCCGCTATGAAGTCAGTGCGAATCCGCTATGCGCTGGCGGTTTTCTGCCTTTGTCCGGTTGCCAGAAATGCCAAGTTTCTCTAAAGGCTCGCCATGACCCAGATAGCTCATCCCGACAGCATCCTCATCATCGATTTCGGCAGCCAGGTGACGCAGCTGATTGCGCGCCGCGTGCGTGAAGCAGGCGTCTACTGCGAAATCCATCCCTTCCAGAGCGCCGCCGAGGCTTTTGACAAGCTCGCGCCCAATGGCGTGATCTTCTCCGGCGGCCCAGCTTCGGTCACCACCGAAGGCAGCCCGCGCGCTCCGCAGGCCGTGTTCGACTCAGGCGTGCCGATCCTCGGCATCTGCTACGGCCAGCAGACGCTCTGCACCCAGCTCGGTGGTGTCGTCGAAGGTGGCCATGCCGCCGAGTTCGGCCGTGCCGATGTGGAAGTGAAAAAGGCAAGCCCGCTGTTTGACGGTTTCTGGGAACAGGGTGGCCGTTATCCGGTATGGATGAGCCACGGCGACCGCGTCACCAAGCTTCCGGAAGGTTTTGAGGTTATCGCCACCTCGGAAAACGCACCGTTCGCCATCGCCGCCGACGAAAGCCGTCATTACTACACGACGATGTTCCACCCGGAAGTGGTGCATACGCCGGATGGTGCAAAGCTTCTCTCCAACTTCGTGCACAAGATCGTCGGCCTGAAATCCGACTGGACCATGGCCGCATACCGCGCCGAAATGATCCGTAAGATCAAGGATCAGGTCGGCAATGAACGCGTCATCTGCGGCCTCTCCGGCGGCGTTGACTCGTCGGTTGCAGCGATCCTGATCCATGAAGCGATCGGCGACCAGCTGACCTGCATCTATGTTGATCACGGCCTGATGCGTCAGGGCGAGACCGAGCAGGTCGTCGGCATGTTCCGCGACCATTACAACATCCCGCTCGTAGCTGTTGACGCTTCCGACCTGTTCCTGACCCAGCTTGCCGGCGAAAGCGATCCGGAAGTCAAGCGCAAGACGATCGGTCGCCTGTTCATCGAAGTTTTTGAAGCGGAAGCAGCAAAAATCGCTGCCGACGGTAAGGGCGCACCGCGCTTCCTCGCACAGGGCACGCTTTACCCCGACGTTATCGAAAGCGTCTCCTTCTCCGGCGGCCCATCGGTGACGATCAAGAGCCACCACAATGTCGGCGGCCTGCCCGAGCGCATGAACATGCAGCTCGTTGAGCCGCTGCGCGAACTGTTCAAGGATGAAGTCCGCGCGCTTGGCCGCGAACTCGGCATGCCGGATAGCTTCATCGGCCGTCACCCCTTCCCGGGTCCGGGCCTTGCCATCCGTTGCCCGGGTGGCGTGACCAAGGAGAAGCTCGACATCCTGCGCAAGGCGGATGCGATCTATCTCGACGAAATCCGCAAGGCGGGTCTCTACGACACGATCTGGCAGGCTTTTGCCGTGCTGCTGCCGGTACAGACCGTTGGCGTTATGGGTGACTATCGCACCTACGAGTTTGTCTGTGCGCTTCGCGCCGTCACCTCGGTTGATGGCATGACGGCGGATTTTTATCCTTACGACATGAACTTCCTCGGCCGCGCCGCGACCCGCATCATCAACGAAGTCCGCGGCATCAACCGCGTTGTTTACGATGTGACCTCGAAGCCGCCGGGCACGATCGAGTGGGAATGATCCCCCACCGGATCTGAAAAGCAGATCGTTTAATCGAATGCGGCGGCGCGAATGCTCCGCCGCATTTTTTATTGGCAGGGAACGGGCCGCTTATTTCTCCTTGCCTGCCGCAACCAGGATCAGATGCGCGATCTCCTTCGGATGGGAAACCAGCGACAGGTGACCGGAATCGAGTTCCACCGTCGTGGCGTTCATCCGCTTGGCGAGAAAACGTTCGAGATCGGGCGAGGTCGTCTCGTCGTTCTTCGAAACCGCATAAAAGGACGGCTTGTCCTTCCAAGCCGCAGCATTCGTCTTTCCGTTAAACAGCGTCGCGGAAATCGGCTGCTGCACGGCATAAAGGGTTTCCGCCTTTTCCTTCGGCAGGCCATTGGCGAAATGATCGACAAAGGCCTTTTCCCCTATGGTCTGGAAACCGTCATGCGTTTCCACACCGGCGCGAACCGGCATGGTCGGGAATTTTTTCGCCAATTCGACGAAATCTTCACCCGCATCTGGGGCGCGTGCCGCCACATAGACCAGGGCGCTGACCTTGGGATCGATGCCCGCTTCGCTGATGACGGTACCGGCATAGGAATGACCGACGAGCACGGTCGGGCCATTTTGCTGGGCAAGCGCGCGTTTGGTGGCCGCGACATCGTCGCCAAGCGAGCTCAGCGGGTTTTGTACCGATGTGACATGAAGGCCCGCTGCCTGAAGATAGGGAATGACTTCCGACCAGCTTGATCCGTCAGCCCAGGCGCCATGCACAAGCACGACATTGCTGGCCTGTGGCGGTTCCAGGGCCTTTGCCTGCTGCGCGGATGCGAACTGAATCGAACTCAGCAGGGCGCCGACGGCGACAAGAAGGCTGATGCTAGCTTTTTTCATGATGATGAGACTCCGTTGATGGAAGCTTCTGCTTCAAAAGTCTCTTTCGAACCGTGCCCTGCCGATGTTACGATGGGTCACGACCTCGTGAATACCGCGGCCTGCAAATATTTTTCCCAGATGATGTAACATCCGCCAGGGTCACAACGAATGACATGTCATGAACACGCGTGAACTGTCATGGGCAAGTGCAATGCAAGCCGAACGGCGGGGCGATGCCCAGGCCTACGAACGTTTTCTGACCGAGTTTGCCACCTCGCTGCGACGCATCGTCGGACTGCGTCTGACGATGCTGGGTTTGGGAGCGGCCGAAACCGAAGACATCATACAGGAAGTATTGATCGCCGTGCATTCACGGCGCGACCGTTGGGATACGGCGCGTCCTCTCATACCCTGGCTGAACGCAATCACCCGCTACAAAATGATCGACGCCGCCCGGCGACTGCGCCGGGACGCAAGGGTGCGCATCGAACTGAGCGAGGATGAATGGGGCAATCTTGCAGACCATGCCGAAACGACCAGTGCCGCTGGCGCGGCGGATGTGGAACGGCTGCTGGACAACCTGCCGGCGGGACAGAAATCCGTGGCGCACGCCATCGGTATCGAAGGCGCCTCACCGCGCGAGACGGCAGAACGGCTGGGCACCACCGAGGGCGCCGTGCGGGTGGCGTTTCACCGGGCCATCAAAACACTGGCCGCCGCCCACAAAAGAATGGAAGGATGATCGAAATGTCTGCAACGGAACCGACTCGCCTGGGTAAGAACAAGACAAGCGCGCTTATCCGGACACTCGCCCAACAGGCTGGCAGCCCCGCCGCGGAAGGGCGTCCAATAGGCGGTTTTCGCTTTTCCCTGGCGATGCCTGTGGCGGTCGTTCTTGCGATCATGGCCGCGCTGGTGGTCGTAATAACGGTCATCGGCCCACGACCGGATCTCGACAGCAATTTCTTCACCTGGATGTTTCAATTCAAGCTGGCATTGACGCTGCTTGCGGCCTTTGGGACCGGTCTTCTCGCACGCAACGCCGCGATTGCCGGTGCGCGCATCACAATCATCCCCATGCTTTTGCCTGCCGCAGCCCTCATGCTCGCAGGTATCCTGTTCGACAGTTCCGGTTTTCCGCTTCTGGGTATCCATACTTTGTCCGCGCCGCGTTGTCTGGTATCCATCGTCATCGCATCCCTGCCGGCCTTGGGTCTCATTCTGGCTGCCATGCGCCGGGGAATTCCGACACGCCCCGCCTTTGCCGGTGGTTTGGCGGGAGCCTTGGCAGGTTCTCTTGGTGCAATGGCCTATGCGATTGCCTGCGTGAATGACGGCACCAGCTTTGTTGCGGTCTGGTACACATCGGCCATTGCGATCGTGGCATTGATCGGCGCCGCCATAGGCGCGCGCGCTCTGGCTTGGTGAAACGGCCGGACGTCCATCTGCCCTTCACGCGTTGTCAGGGAAGGCTTGCCATCGCCCATCATTCCGGTCTAAGAACGCGCCATCACAGGGGTGCTCCGTAATGCCGGGGCTGAGATTTGGTCGTCATGACCATGGACCCTCAAGCTGATCTGGATAATGCCAGCGGAGCGAGGTAGAGCGATGTTTTCCGGCGCGCAGATTTCTTTGTATCCCATGACCGACGATTTCGTCGGCGTCATCACCAATGCACTGTCCGCGCTCGATCCCTATCGCGAAAAACTGCGGATCGAGACTGACGATATTTCCACGCTGCTCGTCGGCACACCCGATATCGTATTCGCCGCCATGCGCGACCTGTTTGCTTCGGCTGCGAAAAGCGGCAAGCATTGCACTCTGCATGCAACGATCTCGCGCGGTTGCCCGGGTGAACCAGACGACCCGATGTGTCAGGTGCCGGAATTTCTGGGCCCATGGGCGCCGCTCGATGAACGCAAGGCAAAGGCGCATGCTGCCGTGGCCGCCGCACCCGTCATCGGCCAGGAATCGGCTGCGCAGTTCTCGCTCTACACGCTCGGCATCGACGGCCATATGGACGAGATTTATGGCTGTATCGATTTCGTGAAAAACTCGGGCACGTTCGAGAAATCCAAGAACTTCTGCACAAAGCTGCGCGGCGATACCGGCGCGGTTTTCTCAACCGTGCATGAGGCTCTGGTGCGTTTCGGGCCGCCGGCCGGCCATGTGACGATCGACCTGACGGTTTCCGCCAACAGCCCTTCCAAGCGCTGAATTTTTCTTTTCGCGCCTATCGATCGGCCAAGGGCCCCATCATGTCGTTTTCACAGTATCTTCGCGAGCGGCTTTCCGCTCGGATCATCTCTCACCTCCGCCACACCCTGCCGGCCATTCTGGCCGTCGGCAGCCTTGTTCTCGCATGGGAGGGCTATGCGCAATTGTCCGGCGTCTCACCAACAACGCTGCCGGCGCCTTCGCGTGTTTTGCGCCAAGCATTCGAATACCGGCAGGCGCTGTTCGACAATGCCATTCCGACGCTACGCGCCACGTTGACCGGTTTTGCGCTGTCGCTGGCCGCCGCCTTTCTGTTGTCGGTCATCGTCGATTTCGTGCCGCGGCTGAAGCGAGCGCTGTTTCCTGTCTTCATCATCAGCCAGACCCTGCCGCTGGTGGCGATCGCGCCGCTGGTGGTGCTGTGGTTCGGCTTCGGTTTGCTACCAAAAATCCTGCTGGTGGCGCTGGTCACCTTCTTTCCCATGCTGGTGGCGCTTTCCAAGGGTTATGAGGCAACCGAGCCGGAACTCGAACAGTTGCTGAGTTCGATGGGCGCGCCACGCTGGAAACTGTTCTGGCTGGCCCGCCTACCCTCGTCCCTGCCCTTCTTTTTTGCGGGTCTGAGGATTTCGATCACCTACGCCGTCGTCGGCGCAATCTTTGCGGAATATGCCGGCGCCGCCAAAGGGCTCGGCATCTACATGCTGAATGCCAAGAACAATTTTCGCCCCGACCTCGTTCTGGCGGCCGTGCTGGTCAGTGCCGCGCTGACGCTTTGCCTGTTCGGACTGGCAGTTCTGGCAGAACGGCTGGCAATGCCGTGGACACGCAGGGTTTCAAGTGGAGGTGCGAGCCGATGAATGCGCCAAGGCTGAAGCTCGATCGGGTCGGCTACCGTTATGGCGATCTGCCGGTCCTCGAAAACATCTCCATGACCGTGCAGCCCCGCGAATTCGTGTCGATTCTCGGGCCTTCCGGATCGGGCAAATCAACTCTGTTTCGCCTGTTGACCGGCGCCATCACCGCTGAAACCGGAGCGATGGCGTTCGACGGAAAGCCGCTTGCCGAGTCTGGGCGTCCCTTTGCCTTCATGCCCCAGCGGGACGCGCTGATGCCATGGCGAAAGATTTTGGACAACACGACACTGGGCTTGGAAGTGCAAGGTATGAGCCGCAAAGCCGCCCGCGCCCGTGTCGCGCCGCTGTTTGCGGAGTTCGGGCTTTCCGGGTTCGAACAAAACTATCCGGCGGAATTGTCCGGCGGCATGCGCCAGCGGGCGGCGCTGTTGCGCACTGTCGTGCAGGACAAGTCGATGCTTCTGCTAGACGAACCATTTGGCGCGCTCGATGCGCTCACACGTGCCGGCATGCAGCGCTGGCTGGAGGGAATGTGGGCAAAACATCGCTGGACGGCGATGCTGGTGACCCATGATGTGCGCGAGGCGGTGCATCTTTCCGACCGCATCTATGTACTTTCGCCACGCCCTGCAAAGGTAATCCGCGAGATCAAAATCGACCTTCCGCGTCCACGCCGGCGTGATGCCAGCACGCAGGCGCAGGCAGCCGCGATTGAGGCGGATATTCTCGAGACACTTCTCAAGCCCTAGCACGACCATATCGGCAGCGCTGCTTCGCAACAGCCAGCCGCAATCTAAGAATTCGCGCGTTTCAGGAGGATTGAACGCCATGACCATGCTCACCCGCCGCACCGCCCTTGCCTCCACCGCAGGCCTTGCCCTTTCACCGCTTCTGGGCCTGCCAGCTTGGGCGGAAAACCAGACGGTCAAGGTGGCGCTCGACTGGACACCGAACACCAACCATATCGGCCTGTTCGTTGCCCGCGACAAAGGTTTTTACAGGCAAGCCGGTCTGGACGTCGAAATCCTGCCCTATACCGATACGTCGGCCGGCACGCTGGTCGCCAATCATGTCGCCGATTTCGGTGTGATCGGTTCGATCGGCCTGTTCACCCAGCATTCGGCCGGCGCCGACCTGATCGGAACCTATGCGATCGTGCAGCATGAGACCGGACGCATGGTCTTCAATGCCGATCGCGACGACATCAAGAGCCCGAAGGATCTGGACGGCAAGACCTATGGCGGCTTTGGCAGCGCCTGGGAAAATGCACTTCTCGTCGCAATGATCCGCCATGACGGCGGCAAGGGCGAGTTCGAGACGGTGACGCTCGGCACATCGGCCTATCAGGCACTGGCCAATGGTTCGGTGGATTTCACGCTGGAAGTCTACACCTGGGAGGGCGTTCAGGCCGAACTGGAGGGCCTGAAGCAGAAGGCTTTCCGGTATGCCGATTACGGTGTGCCGGACGAGCATACGGCGTTGCTTGGCTCCAGCCGGAAATTTCTCGATGCCAGACCGGATGCGGCCAAGGCATTTTTGCAGGCAACCCGGAAGGGTTACGCCTTTGCCGTTGAAAATCCGGACGAGGCAACCGACCTGCTGATCTCCGCCAACAAGGATGCGCTGACCAATCGCGCACTGATCCGCGCCTCGCTACAGGCCTTGATTGACGGGCATTATCTGCGCACGACAAGTGGTGTGATCGGAGAGATGGAGCCGGCCAAGATGGAGGCCATCGGCACCTATCTGTTCGACGCAAAAATCCTGAAGGACGGCGACGGCAAGGTGCTGGAGACCAAACCTGACATGACACGCTATTTCACCAATGAGGCACTCGGCGGCTAAAACACACTCCGTCGTGCCTTTGCGAATGCCTGCCACCCCTCAGGCATTCGCTGACATCCTCTCAGAGCATGCGGTCAGACAATGGCCATTTTTGCACTGCAGCAAGTTTACAAGTTTGGCTCGCGTCGATAGACCTCGATGCACGACAGATCGGGGACAATTGCATGCTGCGCAGACTCTACGACTGGACAATGGCGCTGAGCGCCCGCAAGGCCGCTTCTACCTGGCTTGCCGTCATCGCTTTCGTCGAAAGCTCGATTTTTCTGGTTCCCGCAGACGTGCTTTTCCTGCCGATGGCGCTATCGCGCCCGCATCGCGCCTGGCGTTATGCCCTGATCGCAACCGTTGCGTCCGTTCTGGGTGGAATTGCCGGCTGGTGGATCGGTTATTATGCCTTCGATGCGATCGCGAAACCGGTCCTGGAGTTTTACGGCAAATACGACACATTCGAGGAACTGCGCTCCGGCATTTCCTTCGAAATGGTCATCCTGTTTCTGGTGACATCGGGCCTTGCGCATCTGCCGCCAATCAAGGTCGTGACCATTCTGGCGGGGGCGGCACATGTGAACATATGGCTGTTCACGGCATCGGCGATTATCGCCCGTGGCGCGCGCTTTTATCTGCTGGCTTGGCTTTTGCGGCGGTATGGCGAAGGTATCCGCCATTTCATCGAGCATCGCTTGGGATTGATTACCGCAGGCGGCGCCGCTGTTCTGCTCGTGGCATATCTGGGCTACAAGTTCCTGACGCACTGATTGAAGCTCGTCAGGCAAACATGTCGCCCGGACTGCCCCTGCTCTATTCGGGGCAGTCAGATCATCAAAGTGTTGCTTAGAACTGTACGCGGTCGAAAGCCTTCGGGTCGATGCCGAGGGTCTTGAGGTCGCGGGCCTGCGGCTTGCGGCCGCCTTCAACGGCAGCAGAAGCGGCGGTGGCAGCACCGAAAACAGCGATTGCACGGCCAATAAAACCACCGCGCATGTTCTTGAGGTTCGTGGACATGTGCATCTCCTTTTGTTGATTAGAATATGCTCCCGAGCTGCTTTGCACACAATGCACAAGGTCAGATGGGAGCCATGCAAAACAACGCTGCCTGCCTGTATTTTCGCTTGTTCCCTGCCGGTTTTGGAGGCATTTCAATGATCGAATTTCGACAAGGAAGAGACCAGATGAGCGTCACCATTTTCGGCATCAAGAACTGCGACACGATGAAAAAGGCGCGCACCTGGCTGGACGAGCACGGTATCGACTACACTTTCCACGATTACAAAGCGTCCGGCATTGATCTGGCTCATCTGGAAAGCTGGACGGACAAGGCAGGATGGGAAACGGTGCTGAACCGCGCCGGCACGACCTTCAAGAAACTGCCGGACGAGGCCAAGGCTGACATGACACGCGAGAAGGCGATCGGCCTGATGCTGGAACAACCATCGATGATCAAGCGACCGGTTCTGGAGAAGGACGGCACGATACTGGTCGGCTTCAAGCCGGAGATTTATGCCGAAACCTTTGGCAGTTGAGGACAGACACGATGTCGAAGACGACGCGCGCCACCCAGACGCTTTCCAAGGCCGGTGTCAGTTTCGAGACCGTGACCTATGATTATGACCCTAATGCCGAGCGGGTCGGCCTGCAGGCGGCGGAAGCGATCGGCGAGGAGCCGCATCGGGTATTGAAAACGCTGATGGCCGAACTGGACGGCAAGCCGGTCTGCGTGGTCGTGCCGTCCGACCGGGAAGTCTCGATGAAAAAGCTAGCTTCCGCTTTTGGCGGCAAGTCGGCGCATATGATGAAGCCAGCCGATGCGGAACGGCTGACGGGCTATCATGTCGGCGGCATCAGCCCGTTCGGTCAAAAGAAACAGGTGCCGACCGCCATCGAGATCGCTTCGATGGATGAGCCGCTGGTCTACATGAATGGCGGACAGCGCGGATTGCAGGTTCGGCTGAACCCGAAGGATGCGCAGCGGGCACTGAAGGCAATTGTCGCGGCTCTGGTCGCGGACTGATCTTCAAATCCGTGGCCTGCAGGTCTATGTCTGTTTCATCGTTTTTTTTTGAAAACAGGCAGGCATCTCCATGAACATCCATTCCGATATCGCCACGGTCGACCCCAAGAAACTGGAAAAGCTCGCCGAGGTGGCCGTGAAGGTGGGCCTGCGGCTTGAAGCCGGCCAGGATCTGGTGATGACGGCACCGCTTGCCGCCATTCCATTGGTGCGACTGATTACCCGCCATGCCTATATGGCCGGTGCCGGATTGGTCACCACCTTCTATTCCGATGAAGACACCACGCTATCCCGTTATCGCCATGCACCCGACGCCAGTTTCGATAAGGCTTCCGGCTGGCTTTACGAGGGCATGGCCAAGGCCTTTGCCGGCAATGCCGCGCGTCTGGCGATTGCCGGCGACAACCCGATGATGCTGGCCGGTCAGGATCCATCCAAGGTGGCGCGTGCCAACAAGGCCAATTCGATGGCCTACAAGCCGGCGCTCGAAAAGATCTCCAATTTCGACATCAACTGGAACATCATCTCCTACCCCAACCCGGCCTGGGCGAAACAGGTGTTCCCGGAGCTTGGCGAGCAGGAAGCGATCAACAAGCTTGCTGATGCGATCTTCGCCGCTTCGCGTGTCGATCTTGATGATCCGGTTGCTGCTTGGACTGAGCACAATGCCAATCTGCGCAAGCGTTCCACCTGGCTGAACGGCGAGCGTTTTTCGGCACTCAAATTCACCGGCCCCGGCACGGATGTAACGATCGGTCTGGCGGACGACCACGAATGGCACGGCGGCGAATCCACCGCCAAAAACGGCATTACCTGCAACCCGAACATCCCGACCGAGGAAGTGTTCACCACACCGCACGCGCTGAAGGTGGAAGGGTATGTGTCGAGCACCAAACCGCTCTCGCATCAGGGCACACTGATCGACGGCATCCAGGTCAAATTCGAGGGCGGCCGTATTGTCGAGGCGAAAGCCACCAAGGGCGAAGAAGTGCTGAACAAGGTGCTGGATACGGATGAAGGTGCGCGACGCCTTGGCGAAGTGGCGCTGGTGCCGCATTCCTCGCCGATCTCAGCAAGCGGCATCCTGTTCTACAACACGCTGTTCGATGAAAACGCCTCCTGCCATATCGCGCTCGGCCAGTGCTATTCGAAATGTTTCCTCGATGGCGCATCGCTGACACAGGAGCAGATCACGGCGAAGGGCGGCAATTCCAGCCTGATCCACATCGACTGGATGATCGGTTCCGACAAGGTGGATATCGACGGTGTTCGTGCGGACGGTTCTACTACGCCTGTCATGCGCAAGGGTGAATGGGCCTGATCCCAAACCGTTGTTCAATACGAAAAGGGCCGGTCTGCTTTCGCGGACCGGCCCTTTCATTTTTCACGATTAACGCAGTGCCTGTCAGGCAGGCTTGTGACCTTTCAGGCCGTAATAGGCGATGTAGACATAGCAGACGATCGGCATGATGAAGGCCAGCTGGATGCCGATCGTATCGGCCAGTGCGCCCTGTACGAGCGGCAGGATGGCGCCACCAACGATGGCGAGGCACAGGATGCCCGAGCCCTGGCTGGTGTGACGGCCAAGGCCGTGCAGCGCCAGGGAGAAGATCGTCGGAAACATGATCGAGTTGAAGAGGCCGATGGCCAGAACAGCCCACATAGCGACCGCGCCAGAGGAAACGATGGTCACGATCAGCAGAACGATCGAGGCAACGGCGTTGAAGGCCAGTGCCTTGCCGTCATCGACGTAACGCATCACGGCAGCACCGATGAAACGACCAACCATGGCACCGCCCCAGAAATAGGCAACGTAATGGGCAGCGTCGGTTTCCGGGATGTTGCCGATGGTCGGCTCGGCCAGGAAGTTCACGAGAAAACTGCCAATCGAAACTTCAGCACCGACATAGACGAACAGGCCAATAGCACCGAGAACGAGGTGTCGATAACCCCAGGCAGAACCGCCCGCATGGCCGGCGGCTTCGGCAGTTTCTTCTTCCTGAACCTGCGGCAGTTTCAGGGCTGCGAAGATGGCGGCCAGAACCAGAAAGGCGACGGCGAGCATCATATAGGGGAACTGCACGGCGTTGGCTTCGGTGACGCGCAGGGCTTCGATCTGCTCCGGTGTGGCGTTTTCCATGCCGGCGGTTGCTGCGGACAGGATCAGCACGGCGCCGAACAGCGGTGCCAGCGTGGTGCCGAGCGAGTTGAAGGCCTGTGTCAGCGTCAGGCGGCTGGCGGCCGTTTCAGGCTTGCCGAGAACTGTTACATACGGGTTGGCGGCAACCTGCAGGACGGTGACACCGGCGGCCAGCACGAAGAGCGCGCCAAGGAAGAGCGCATAAACGCGGTAGCTTGCGGCCGGGATGAACAGCGCGCAGCCGATCGCCGCGATCACCAAACCAACGACGATGCCCCACTTGTAGCTGATGCGCTTGACCAGCGCGCCGGCCGGCAGCGAGACGATAAAATATGCACCGAAGAAGCACAGCTGGATCAGCATGGACTGCGTGTAATTCAGCGAGAACACGCTCTTCAGATGCGGAATGAGAATGTCATTCAGGCAGGTGATGAAACCCCACATGAAAAACAGCGATGTCAGAGCGACAAGAGCAAAACCATAATTGTCGGTGCTCGAAACGCCGGAGGAGCGAGCTCCACCGAGATCGGCCCCGTTGCCTGTATAACCAGCCACTTGGGAAAACCTTTCAACGCAATCAGGCAGCCAGACGCGACGTAATGTCGTGCTGCACTGCGGGACAAATTGCCCCTATAGGATGCCTATATGCTGCACTTGCACAGTTTTGGAAGTGATCCCTGTCAATTCCATTGGCAATACACCTAAATTTTGCGCTGCTGCATCCCACCTTCGTAAAGATTGCATTCAGTCTTTTTCAGTAATCTTCCGTTAGCACTGTCTCCAATGGTTCCGGTTTGCCGCTTCAGGCGCTGGACATGTGATGCGTACGGATACCGATGCATAAAGCGATCAAGCCTGCATTTTTCATGGCCACGCTGCTGTTGAGCAGCTGTTCATCGAGCACGACACCGGAATCCCTGGTGCCGACGCGGCCTTCCCGCGAACTGACCAGCTCCATCCAGCCGGCACCGCCGGTTCCAGCAGCCAGTGTCGGCGGGCCTTCCGTGACCGCGACACCGCAGCCGCAGCAGCAGGAAGTTCTGGCCTGGGCCGGACCGACGCCGAGTGGTCATGCATCCATGCCGGCGGCGCCGATGGAAACCATGGCGGCATCGCGCACGGCCCCTCTCCCGGCATCTGAAACGACTGTCGGCATGCCGGGAGCCCCACTGCCGCTGCAGCGCCCGGCCGGCATGATGGAAACCGCAGCACTTTCCTCCGGCACGATGAGCGCTGCCGCCCGCTCGCGTATCTACAGCCGCCAGTTCCGCGATGCCAAGCCAATCAATTTCGGCAGGGTGCAGCCGCGCCATTTCGCGGTTCACGGCGTCGATGTCTCCCGCTGGCAGGGTGAGATCGACTGGCCGAAACTGAGAACCCAGGGGGCCAACTTCGCCTATATCAAGGCGACCGATGGCGGCGACCATCTGGACCCGATGTTCAAAACCAACTGGCGTCGCGCCAAGGAAGCGGGCATTCGCCGGGGCGCCTATCATTTCTTCTACTGGTGCCGCACAGCGGGCGAACAGGCCGACTGGTTCATTCGCAACGTACCGCGCGAGCCCGATGCCCTGCCGCCGGTCATCGATGTCGAATATAATGGCGAATCCGCCTGCAAGATGCGGCTGTCCAAGGCGCGCGTCATCGAGAAAATGCAGGTCTTCATGGACAAGCTGGAACGCCATTATGGCCAGCGTCCGGTGATCTATACCGCGCCTGATTTCTACAAGGACAATCTGCGCGGCGAGTTTGAAAACTATCCGTTCTGGCTGCGCGCCGTCGCCCAGCATCCGTCTGTCGTCTATCCCGGTCGCAAATGGGTGTTCTGGCAATATTCGGGCTCCGGCCTGTCGCATGGCGTGACCGGCAAGATCGACCTCAATGTGTTCAACGGCAGCGAACAGCAGTGGCACAACTGGCTGAACCGCCAAAGCGGCTCGGGCACCATGGCCCGCCGCTAGAGCACCGGCAAACGAGCAAACACAAAAGAGGCGCCTGCGATACCGCAAGGCGCCTCTTTTCGTTTGTTCGGATGACTGACTTGCCGGATCAGCTCGCCAGCCTTCTCGGCCTGTTGCGCACCGCCAGTTCAGGCATTTCCTGCAGGAGTTCGGTTACCTGTTCTGCCCGCAGCGGGCGGGCGAGCAGAAATCCCTGAACCTCATTGCACTGATCGGCGGTGAGGATCGCCAGCTGTTCGTTGGTTTCGACGCCTTCGGCCGTGACTGATATGCCAAGCGCGCGGCCAAGCCCGAGAATGGCCTGTACGATAGGTCGGGCACTTTCCTTGCGGTCGAGATCCGACACGAAACTGCGATCGATCTTGATGACGTCGAACGGGTAGTTGCGCAGATAGCTCAGCGACGAATAACCGGTACCGAAATCGTCCATGGCAAGCGTCACGCCGACCTGTTTCAGTTCCTTGAGCAGGCTGACCGCGCGTTCGGCATCTTCCAGAAGAATGCCTTCGGTGACTTCCAGCTCCAGCAGCGAGGGTTCGAGCCCGGTTTCCGCCAGGCAATCACGGACCTTCTGCACGAAATCGGCATCACGGAACTGTACCGGCGACACGTTCACTGAAACACCGATACCATGCCAGTGCGTAGCGGTTTCGCAGGCCGTGCGCATGATCCAGTCGCCCAGCGGTACGATCAGGCCGTTCTGCTCGGCCAACGGAACAAATTCGGCTGGGCTGATGCGGCCACGTTCGGGATGCGCCCAGCGCACCAGTGCCTCGGCGCTGCGGATATGACGGCCGCGGGCGTCGAAACGCGGCTGATATTCAAGATAGAATTCGCCGGCCGCAAGGCTGTTACGCATGCCTTCGGTCATCTGGCGCTGCACCGCGACCTTGCAGTTCATGTCCGTCGAAAAGAAGCTGAACTGGCCGCGGCCGTTTTCCTTTGACTTGTACAGTGCCGCATCCGCTGCCCGCAGAAGCTCGTCCGGCGTTGTGCCGTCAGAGGGAGACATGGCGATGCCGATGGACACGCCCACCGACAGTTCGACACCCTCATGGCGGATCGGTGCCGTCACGATCTCATGGATATGCGAGCAAAAACGTTCGATTGCCTCGGTGGGCATGCCGGGGGCGGCAATGACGAATTCGTCGCCACCGACACGGGCGACGATCTGGTCATCACGCAAGGCGCGGCGCATGCGGTCAGCGACCTCACCCAGAACGCGGTCTCCCACGTGATGGCCGTAGGTATCGTTGATCGGCTTGAAGCGGTCGAGATCGAGATAGAAAACCACCATGCTGCCGGCGGGGCCTGCAAGGCAATTTTCCATGAAGGATGATAGTTTCACGCGGTTCGGCAGCGACGTGGCGGAATCGTGTTGGGCCTGACGGCGGGCATCATCGAAAGCGGCGGCCAGTTCGACGTTGGAGCTGACATCGGTCGCGTATTTGATGACCTTGGTCGGCTTGCCGTTAAGGTCGAAAATCGGATTGTAGCTGGCCTGGATCCAGATCTCGCGACCATCCTTGCCGACGCGTTTGTACATGCCGGAATGATAGCTGCCCGAACGAAGCTTGTCCCAGAACCCGACGTAATCGGCACCTGCGGCCTCGTCTCGCGCAATCAGCACGGAATGGTGACGGCCCCGGATCTCATCGAGTTCATACCCCAACATGTTGAGGAAATTCGGGTTGAGATCGATGACAGTACCATCAAGATCGAAAACAGCGACACCCTGCGACTTGTGGATCGCCTCGATCTGCCCCTGATAATCGGCCTGACGCAGTTTTGCCTCGGTAACATCGGTCGCGTATTTGACGACCTTGAAAGGCCGACCGTTCAAATCCTTGATCGGATTATAAGTCGCCTGAAGCCAGACTTCATGGCCGTTCTTGCCGATGCGCTTATATTCGCCGGCGCGGAAATTACCTTTGGCAATATCGGCCCAGAATGCTGCGTATTCCGCGCTTTCCGCCTCCTCCGTTTCGACGAACATGCGGTGATGCTGACCGCGAACATCGATGAACTTGTAACCGGTGGCGTTCAGAAAATTCTCGTTGGCCTCGATAATCGTGCCGTCGAGTTCGAAAGAGACCACACATTGGGCATTGTGAATGGCCGCAATCTGGCCTTCGTGTTCGGCCTGTACCAGCCGTTCGTCGGTGACAACCGACGCGTATTTGACGACCTTTACCGGCTTGCCATTGGCATCAAAGATCGGATTGTAGGTGGCTTGAAGCCAGATTTCCGTGCCGTCCTTGGCAAAACGCTTGAAAAGACCGGCGCGGTGGCGGCCCTTGCGAAGATCGCTCCAGAATGTGGCGTATTGCGTGCCGTGCGCATGCGAGCGCTCGACGAACATTTTGTGATGCCGACCCTGAACCTCTTCGAGCGCATAACCGACAGCTTCGAGAAACTGCTCGTTGGCATCGAGAATCGTGCCATGCATATCAAAGGTGATGACACTGTTGGACTTGTGAATGGCATTGATCTGCCACTCGTAATCGGCCTGGCGCAATTTCTGGCGGGTGACGTCGGTGGCATATTTGACGATCTTCATCGGGCGACCGGCGGGGTCCATGATCGGGCTGTAGAGAGCCTGCAGCCAGACATCCTCACCATTGCGACGGCGGCGGCGATATTCACCCGACTTGTGTTCTCCACGCCCGAGCGAGCGCCAGAATTCCCGGTATTCGACGGTATCCGCGTCATGCACGAAAATCGAATGATGCTGACCGATCACTTCCGACAGGGCATAACCGGTGGCATCGAGGAACTTGGCATTGGCGTCGAGCACAACACCCTCAAGCGAAAAGTGGATGACGGCCTGGTTGGCATTGATGGCGGCTATCTGGCCCCGTTCATCCGCCTCGCGCGCTTTCTCCCGGGTGACGTCGGTGACGATCTGCAGGATTTCGGTGACGGTACCGTCTTCCGCCTGAATCGGCACGTAGCGCGACTGCAGCCACAATTCGGCACCGAGCTTGGCGATCCACAGCGACGTCAGTTCGCGTTGCTCACCCCGGCGCAGACTGTCCCACAATTCGCTCTGGCGCGCGCGCGTGACCGCCTTCGACAGGAACAGACGATCCTGATTGCCGAGCAGTTCGGTGAGCTCATAACCCATCATGCGCAAAAAATGCGGATTGGCAGCAGTTATCTTGCCGTCGACATCATACTTCACCGTGGCAAAGAGTTGATTGAGGGCGCGAACCTCGGTCGAAAGGTTCAGATAATCGGCGACGGGCTGCGGCATCGGCGGGACACTGATTCGTTAAAACTGCCACCAGCCTATCGCGCACTCTCTAAAGTAGCGTAAACATTTGAATTCATTGTGTTTATAACTGTTTATCACCTTTTTATATTCTAAAAATAGAACATGAAAATGACAACCGCCATCAGTTGCAAACCAAATGATCGGCATTCTCGGGCGACACGGCATCGAACGATCAGGCAGAAACGGTCTCGTCAACAGTGTCGGCATCGGGAGCATTCTTCTTCACCGATTCGATGCAATTCTTGGCGCTGGCTTTCGACGCATAGGTTTCGGAGCGCACCATGGCCTCGCCGTTGGCGGCCTTGAACCGCACAAAATGTTCGCCGTTCTTGCTCTCAACGATCTCGAAACGATAACCCGACCCGGTCTCGTCCTTGGTGAGGTCGACCGTTACAGCACCCGGCGCATTCTTCTTGATGGACTCGATGCAGTTTTTGGCGCTGGCCTTGGAGGCGTAATTTTCCGACCAGACCATGACTTCGGCATTGTAGACGAACTGGACGCGGAACTGCTCGTTTGCAGCTTTCACGATCTTGAACCTGTGCATGCGACAACTCCCCATGAATCTGGTCATGAAACCGGTAAATCGCATGGCATTCAGCGCCATGTATCAGCAAGGTTTAATGCAGGCGGGGGTTAAGTCAAGGGAAGCCTGTCGGCGATGATCTACGTTTAAGAAGAGGAAACGATTGCGTTTCTGACCTGAGCAGGAGGTGTCTCGAGTGAAGCGGAATTTCATCTATGTCGGCAATGCCGCCAGCAACGATATCAGCGTGTTTCGGCTGGAAGAGGACGGACATGCCGTCCCCGTCCAGACAGTAGTCTTCGAGGGCATTGACGCGATCGGCAATGCGACGCCGCTGGCTGTCAGCCCCGACAAACAGTTTCTCTATGCCGGCATCCGCGCGGCACCCTTCACGGTCCTGACCTTCGCCATCGATGCCGACACCGGGCATCTGCGGCAGATCGGCCGTGCGGCGCTGGCCGACAGCATGGCCTATCTTTCCGCCGACCGAAGCGGACGATTTCTCTTCGCGGCGTCCTATGGCGGCAGCGTGATTTCCGTCAATCCGATCGGCGACGATGGCGTGGTGGGTGACCCCATGCAGGTGATCGAAACCGGGCTCAATGCCCATGCCATTCTCCCCTCGCCCGACAACCATTTTGTCTTTGCCAGCAATCTGGGCTCCGATCAGGTTCTGAGATTTCGCTTCGACGAAAAGACCGGCATCCTTTCCGATGGCGATCCCGCAAGAATAGCGTTCGAACCGAAATCCGGTCCGCGCCATTTCGTTTTTTCGCCGGATGGCCGGTTCACATTTGCCATTACCGAGCACAGTGCCGAGGTGATCTCCTTCGCGTATAATGCGACGAACGGGGATTGGAAAAAGCTGAATGCAGCCAGCATCCTGCCCGAAGGTTTTGCGGGTGTCAGCGCCAGTGCCGATATTCACGTCACGCCGGACGGGCGTTTCATCTATGCGTCCGAGCGCACATCCAGCACGCTCAAGCTTCTGCATTTCGATGACGTGACTGGCAAACTGCAAGCCCGCAAAAGCATTGTTACCGAAAAACAGCCGCGCGGTTTCACCATCGACCCGACCGGTCGTTTTCTGCTGGCTGTGGGCGAGCTTTCGCACCGGATGACCATCTATACAATCGATGCGGAGACCGGTGCGCTGAGCGCGGTGGCATCTCATCCGACGGGCCAGCAACCAAACTGGGTGGAGGTTGTTTCGTTGTAACATCGGCTGCCGCACCCTCATCGAAAAGGACGCCCGCACCAGGACAGAGTCCGCCCTTGGTGCGGGACGCTTTTTTAAATTTCGGCCGGGACACGGTTTGTGCCTCTGACTGAAATTATTAAATGACACGCGCCGTGCCCCGTTTCGGCGGTTTATGCCCGCGACTTCGGTTCCTCTGCCAAAGCCATCCCGGCGATTTGCCACCGGCTGGCGATCATGTGTGCCGCACAGGCACGCCCGGCGCGCGCTTTCGGGCCTCAGAGATGCTGTGAGGATTGACGCTCTCAACACCTCCCCCGTGTCGCCGGAGGGGAACCAGTTTCCGCGAACCCTGAGGATGGAGACTTACGTCTTTTCTCCACCACCAGCGCCGGCTCCACCTCGCCGGGACGCCTCCCGGTGTATCCGTGATGGAACGGGTGAAGGATCGCACGCTCTGAAAAGGCGGAGATGAAATTGAAGGCAAGATATTGATTTTGTTGAGCGGGATGGGGTCGGCGCGAGGAAAAAATGTTCTATTCGCGACATATTGTGCCGTTTCGGCAAAGCGATAGACTGCCGATGCATTCTCTTCGCCGTCATTCTCACCCGTGCGGGAAGAAGCTGAAGCGGTGACGCTTAAAGCCCCTTCGAATGCGCCTGCCTGATCGCGGCCTCAGCGACATAATGTCGGTAGACTTACCCCCACACAAAGGCCCATACCGGATTTCATCGGGTTGGAGGTTCAAAATTTCATGGCAGATGACAGTCTCACCGCGACAGCAGGAGGACGGGCGGAGTTCGGCCAAGGCCTGATGTGGATGGCCGGCAGCATGGCGTCCTTTATCGGCATGTCGATCGGCTCGCGCGAAATGGCAGCCACCATGTCGATCCAGCAGGTGATGTTTTTTCGCGCGCTGGTCGGGCTGCTGATCATCCTCGTGGTAGCACGCAAACTGTTCCCGGAAGTGCGGCAGATGAAGATGCTGAAACTGCATTTTCTGCGCAATGTCGTGCATTTTACCGCGCAATATCTCTGGACGGTCGGTATCGTGTTTCTGCCGCTCGCCTCGGTCTTCGCGCTGGAATTCACCATGCCGATCTGGGCAGCGTTTTTTGCCTGGATTTTCTTAAAGGAAAAACTGACGACGCCACGCATCATCGCCACGATCGGCGGTTTTATCGGCGTGCTGGTGATCGTCCGGCCGGGCCTTGCGATGATCCATCCCGCCGCCGGGCTGGTGCTGATCGCCGCTGCCGGTTTCGCCATCGCGCTGATCGTTGTGAAGGAGTTGACGCGCCATTGCTCGCCGGGCGTCATCGTCGTCTGGATGATTCTGATCCAGCTGCCGCTGGGTTTCGTGGTGGCATTGACCGACTGGCAACCGGTGCAGATGGTATCCGTGCCGTGGATGTTCGTCTCCGGCATCGGCGGTCTGACGGCGCATTATTGCCTCGCACAGGCGCTGAAACGGCTGGAAGCCTCCATCGTCATGCCGGTCGACTTTCTGCGCGTGCCGCTGGCGGCGATCGTCGGTTATTACGCCTATGCGGAAGCGATCGACCTTTTTGTCTTCCTGGGTGCTGCCATCATCGTTCTGTCGAACTATCAGGTGGTAATGACGGAGCGCAGGCGGGTGCGGTAATCTGATCTTGCGCAAACATTAGAAGTACTACCCATACAAATCATTAAATTTGCATCTGCATCTTGCAAATACAAAAAATATGACTTCATATCATTTTAAATTCAACAAAACAGAGATCAGCATATGTGTATGAAGTGGGCGGATCTTTTTAGTGAAGATCGAAATTACAAAAATACCTTCTCCAAAAACAAATCTGAAAGGGAAAAAATATTCTTAAATCACTATTCAAGAGATCCTGATAGGGTACTATTTTCTTCTTCTTTTAGAAGACTACAAGGCAAAACTCAGGTTTATATTTTCCCACAAACCGATTTTGTGAGAAACAGGCTAACGCACAGCCTAGAGGTTTCCAGCATTGGAAGAAGCCTTGCTAGGGGCATATTCCAGAGACTTTCCGTCGAAAACACAACTTACAGGAAGGAAGCTGCAGACATTAAAGCTGACGGCCGACAAATGCCGGACCTCAATGATATTTTAGATATTGTGGCCGCGGCCTGTTATGCCCACGACTTGGGTAATCCTCCCTTTGGGCATATCGGAGAATACGCCATAAGGTCATGGTTTAAGAATAAGAAAGAACAAATTGAAAATGAACACAACAACAAAAGCTCAGAAGAAACCAAATACAGTCATCAAAACGGACTATCTTCAATAATTAATGATAAAAAATACAATGATTTCATGTATTTTGATGGCAATGCGCAAGCATTTCGAGTGACAAACAGACTTGAAGCGTGGGGGTACCGAGACGGCGGCTTATGTTTAACAGCCGCAACAATTGGTGCCTTGATAAAATATCCGAACTCTTCTTCAACCAAAAGCAGATACAGTAAAAAAGATGGAAAATTCGGATATTACAACGCCGAAAAAATAATATTTGAGGATGTTTGCGAGAATCTTAAGTTAAAGAAAATATGTGAAGGATCATACGCGCGACACCCCCTAGCATACATTACAGAAGCAGCAGACGATATCGCGTACCTGACCTCAGACATAGAAGACGCCAGAAAATTCGGAATGATATCATACGATGAGGCTAAGGAATATCTACTCCCCGCAGCACGATTCTTGCATGATTTTGACATGGATAGGCTTGAGAAAATAATAAAACCAAAGAATAAGCTAAAATTTCTGAGGTCCGCAGCATCACTGGCAATGGTCGAGCGCTGCGTGGACGCCTTTATCACCAACGAAGACAGAATTTTGTCCGGAACAATGGACGGAACATTACTTCAAAATTCCGATGAACTACGAGAAATAGAAATAAAACTGCGAGAAGCCTGTGAGGAAAAAATATACCACAAATATAAAAAAATTCGATCCGAAGCAGGCGCCTACGAAATAATAAAAGACATTCTTTCTATATTCTCGGAAGCAATCGAAGAAAATTTATCAAGCAAAAAAAATTCACAAAAAAATATCACCATATCGGAAAGATCAATCAACCTTATCAAAATAATAGATCAAACCGGCAGAAACCTAATGGAAGAAACTGATGCCTACAACGCATATCTTAAATTAATAGATTATATTTCCGGAATGACAGACAAATATGCGATGGATATATTTGACACGCTCGCCGGAAAAAGGCTTGCGCTAGGTTATTGAACATCAATCGTCTTTCATCTTCAGCGCGGCGATGAACGCTTCCTGCGGAATGTCCACCTTGCCGAACTGGCGCATGCGCTTCTTGCCTTCCTTCTGCTTGTCCAGCAGTTTGCGCTTACGCGTGGCGTCACCACCATAACATTTTGCCGTCACGTCCTTGCGCATCGCCGAGATGGTTTCGCGGGCGATGACGTTGCCGCCGATCGCAGCCTGGATCGGGATCTTGAACATGTGCCGCGGGATCAGGTCCTTCAGCTTTTCGCACATGTCACGCCCGCGCTTTTCGGCAGCCGAACGGTGCACAAGCATGGACAGCGCGTCGACGGGCTCACCATTGACCATGATCGACATTTTGACGAGGTTGCCCTCGCGGTAATCCGACAGGTTATAGTCGAACGAGGCGTAGCCCTTCGAGATCGACTTCAGGCGGTCGTAAAAATCGAACACGACTTCGTTGAGCGGCAGCTCATAGGTGAGCATGGCGCGCTTGCCGACATAGGTGAGTTCCGTCTGGATGCCGCGACGATCCTGGCAGAGTTTCAGGATACCGCCGAGATAATCGTCCGGCGTCAGGATGGTGGCCTTGATCCAGGGCTCGCGGATTTCGGCGATTTTCACCACATCCGGCATGTCGGCCGGGTTGTGCAGCTCGCGTTCCGAACCGTCGGTCATGGTCATCTGATAAACGACCGAAGGGGCTGTCGCGATCAGATCGAGGTTGAACTCGCGCTCCAGACGCTCCTGGATGATTTCCAGATGCAGAAGGCCGAGGAAGCCGCAGCGGAAGCCGAAGCCGAGAGCGGCGGAACTCTCCATTTCGAACGAGAACGAGGCGTCGTTCAAGCGCAGCTTGCCCATGGCGGCGCGCAGGTCTTCGAAATCGGCCGCATCGACCGGGAAGAGACCGCAGAACACGACGGGTTGCGCAGGCTTGAAGCCCGGCAACGCTTTCGCGGTCGGCTTCTTGTCTTCGGTGATCGTGTCACCGACGCGGGTGTCAGCCACTTCCTTGATCGAACCGGTGAAGAAACCGATTTCGCCCGGACCGAGGCTATCGACGGCCAGCATCTTTGGCGTGAGCACGCCGACGCGTTCGACCTGATATTTTGCGTCCGTGCCCATCATGCGGATGGTCATGCCCTTGGAGAGCACGCCATCGAGGATGCGCACGAGAACCATGACGCCGAGATAGGTATCGTACCAGCTGTCGACCAGCAAAGCCTTGAGCGGGCCCTTTTCGCCGGCCTCGCTCTTGGGAGCGGGCAGTTGATGGACGATGGCTTCGAGAACATCCGGGATGCCCAGGCCGGTTTTTGCCGAGATCAGAACCGCCTGGCTGGCATCGATGCCGATGACTTCCTCGATCTGTTCCTTGATGCGGTCCGGTTCGGCCGCAGGAAGGTCGATCTTGTTGAGGACCGTGACGATCTCGTGGTCGTTGTCGATCGCCTGATAGACGTTGGCGAGCGTCTGGGCTTCCACGCCCTGAGAGGCATCGACGACCAGAAGCGAACCTTCGCAGGCCGACAGCGAACGCGAGACTTCATAAGCAAAGTCGACGTGGCCGGGCGTGTCGATGAGGTTCAGCACATAGGTCTCACCATTGTTCGCCTTGTAATGCAGGCGGACGGTCTGGGCCTTGATGGTGATGCCGCGCTCGCGCTCGATATCCATCGAATCGAGGACCTGCTCGGACATATCGCGTTCGGCAAGACCGCCGGTCGTCTGGATCAGACGGTCGGCCAATGTCGACTTGCCGTGGTCGATATGCGCCACGATCGAAAAGTTGCGGATATGGTCAAGCGGCGTGCGCGAAGAATTGGTGCTCATGGTTCGCGCATATATCAGCGACAGTCCCTGCCGCAAAGGGGGGAAGATAACCTTTCGTTGAGTATGACGGCCTGCTTTTACGACTCGGGTAGCTTGGTTTCGGGAGTGATGCCGCCTTCGGGATCGGTGATGATGGAGGCATTCGGCATCTGGGCGGTTTTCATGCCAAAGTTTTCGCGCTCGTCCATCGGCACCGGCTCGCGCTCCTTGAGGCGCCAGATGACGTAAAGCCCGTAAGCGGAGGCCACCAGAATGATCGAATAGATAAATGTCTGCTGGCCGAGAACGGGGGCGAGAAAACTGATGCCGAGCGGTATGATCGTGGCCGACGTCGACCAGGCGACCAGCAGCGTTGAGGACAGAGGCACGAAATCGCCGGGATCGGCACGGTCGTTGGCATGGGCGTTGGCAACCGAATAGACGGTTTCGATGGCGCCGCCGAAAACGAGGAAAACGATCATCAGCAGAATGAAGGTGGTGAAGGACACCATCAGCGCCGCCACACCGGAAACGACGATGAGGCCGCAGGTGAACAGCAGGATGACGCGTCGATCGATACGATCCGACATAAGCCCAAGCGGGTACTGGATGAACAGCAAACCGGTCTGCATGACGAGCATGAGCAGTGCCACTTCGCCCTGGCTCACGCCGTTCAGCGTCGCATAGATCGGCGTAAAACCCTGCACGACCATGGAAAGGCCGCCCGAGGCGAGAACGCCGATGAGCCCGACCGGGGAAATGCGCCATGCCATTTTTATATCGACGCTGACGCTGGCCGGCGGCGGCGGATTGGGCAGACGCGTGAGGCCGATCGGGATGATGGAAAGTGCCGTGACGAACACGACGATCAGCGGCGCGAGATTGCCCTCCGCCGGCACCTGCCCGAACAGCCATGCGCCGAAACCGAGCCCGAGGATGAAGCACATATAAAAAAACGACATGGCGCGACCGCGCCATTCGTTGGACGAGGCATGATTGAGCCAGCTCTGGCAGATGATGAAGTTGACGTTGGATGCGGCACCGTAAATGGCGCGGGCGAGCACCCACCAGACCGGTGGCAGATCGGCTGCCACAAGCACCGCACCGATGATCACCATCGCCATGGAGCATGCAAATAACCGCGCATGCCCGACACGGCGAATGAGCGGACCGGCCAGAACGCAACCGAGAAGCCCTCCGAAGGCAAGGGCCGGAACCGCCAGTCTTGCTGCCCATGTGGCACCCTCGCTGGTCAGCACGAAGGGGACATATGTGGCCATGATGCCGCTGCCGATGGCGGCAATGGTCATGGATATGACGATACTGGCAATGGAAAAGGGGGACGCAGCGATGGCAGGCGTTCCGGTCATGATCATCCTCGAAGGCAGGCAAATGCAACAACGGTCTTTTGGGCGATCTCGATCGGAGGCTTGTTCGTCGCCTGACCATGGTGATGGTCCGGATATCACGCAGCCGCTTTGCGATTGCCGTGAGATTAGCGCAGGCTTGCGACGAAAAGCTATCCGGGGAGCGGCATGAACGGTGCGGATTTCGAAGCGACGACTTACGGCATTTGACCACTTGTTTCCCTATTGGCACACGATCATGGATGAGTCCCGTTTCGCCCACCTCTCCTTCTGTTTCCCTCCAGGATTATTCGATGACCGATATTTTCATTCTCGATGCCGATGCAGCGCGGGCTGCCATTCCCGGTCTCTGCGAGGTCTTGTCCGACTGTATCAATGGCGGTGCATCGCTCGGCTTCATGCTGCCGTTTTCGCCGGATGATGCTGTGCCCTATTGGAACGAGATTGCCGATTCGGTTGCGGCGGGCGACATCATCCTTGCCGTCGCCGAACATGAGGGCCGGATTGTCGGCACCGTGCAGGTCGGGCTGGCCTCCAAACCGAACCAGCCGCATCGCGGTGACCTGATGAAACTGCTTGTTCATCGCTCGGCGCGTGGGCTCGGTCTGTCGCGAAAACTGATGGCGGCCGTGGAGGAGGAAGCGGCGAGGCGCGGCCGCACGCTGCTGGTTCTGGATACGGCGACCGGCAGCGAGGCGGAAGCGATCTATCCGCGATTCGGCTGGGAACGGGTCGGTGTCATTCCCGATTACGCCCTGTGGCCGCAGGGCGGGTATTGTGGCACGACGCTGTTTTACAAACGCATCGGATAAGGTGACGGGAGGGTTTGCCTCCCGCCCTGTTTTCTCAGTTTCCAGGCTTCAGATCACGCTCGAATGCCGCGATGATAAGCCGGCTCAGTTCTTCGTGAATTTCTGCGCGCGGGCGAGCAGTTTCTTCGCAGATGGGATCGTTTTCCTCGAACGACTTCAGGAAGGCGGCCGCGCCCGGCTGGCAGACCGGCAGAAAACTGTAGTGATCGGAACTTTCCACCCGATGGAACGTCGCATGAGGCAAATCTTTCGACAGCTGTTCGGCCTCCACCGCCAGCGGCACCTTGCCTTCGCTGCCGAGGTTGATGAGCGTGATCGGCACGTCAACCGCCGCAACACTCTCCGGCTTCATCAGCGTGCCGAGACCGGGATCGACGGCTACCACGGCAGTGATGCGAGGATCGTGATTGGATTGCTCAAAGCGGTCACGGTCGATTTCGCGCATGTCAAAAGGTTCGACCTTGACGAAGGCACCATCGGCATAACCACGGCCACCACGGAACCAGCTGCAATCCAGTGAACCCGGCGGATGTTCATCGCAATAATGGATGAAGCCATCGAGATCCGGTCGCGCGCCGGCCAGTTTCAGAGCCGTTGAACCACCGAGTGAAAAGCCGAGAATGCCGACGCGGTTCTGATTGATCGAAGACTGCCACCTCTTGTTTTTGGACAATGCGGTGATGAGCACAGACATGTCCTGCGCGCGTTCCCAGATTTTTGGCGTGGCGGCCGGCGTGGAATCACCGCTCGTCGTACCCGGATGGTTCGGGGCGGCCACGATGTAACCGGCCTTTGCCAGTTCGATACCGATCCAGCCCATGCCTTCGGCGCGCGAACCGGAACCGTGCGACATCAGGATCAGTGGAAAACGTCCCTCGCGGATGGTCGCGCCGGTATTGGCAGCGGCCGCCTGAAAGACCTTGTCGGCGGTGGAAACCGCGGGCTGCCCATCTCCCTTGGACGGATACCAGACCGTGACCGCCAGAGGCCTTGGATAATCCTGCGTGACCACGCTGATCTTCTGCACGCCGACCGGCTCGGCGGCATGGAGAGCGGGTGCGAATGTGCAAAGGGACAGGGTGAGAAGAAGTTGTGTCGGTCTCATGGAAAATCTCGCTTTCGTTGGAGAACGAGGCGGAGGATGAGACCGGGATGAGAGACATTCGACCTCAAACGCGATCGAGGTCGTTTTTCTTTGAGCGAGCCTAATGCCTGCTGCGGAATTCTGCCAAAACGGTCTGCAATGACATACCCGGCAACCATTGCACCGCCCTCCAACCATAGCGAAGGGCCGCCTCGATATTTGCCTCAGCGTCATCGATAAAAGCGATATCAGCGGGATCAGCACCGACCCGTTGTGTTGCCACTTCGAAAAACGCCCTCTCCGGCTTCTTGTGGCCCAGAGCCGCCGAATAGAAGATGCCATCGAAGCGACCGGCAAAAGCAGCATGCTGCATCAGCCATCCGGCGCGTCGATGTTCCTGATTGGTGGCGAGGTAAAGTTTTGTGTCGGATGCACGAAGAAGAGCGAGATCTTCAAGCAAACGTTCGTCCAGCCGACTGTCGTTTTCGAACCAGTAGCGCAACACCTCTTCGACACGCAGATGCGGAGCGATTTCGGCCAGCACCGCCTGCAAAGACGGCTCGATCGGTTTACGGCCGGTGACGATATCGGGCCAGTGCAAAGCGAAAAATTGCTGCTGCAGCTTTGCCGGATCGAGGCCAAGATCACGTTCGGCCTGCGTAAAGGGTGACAAACCATCGACAGGGCGACCGTTAATCACGACGCCATCGACATCGACCATCAACATTTTCATGAGCTTTTACGGCTCCACCTACATCTTCGATGGTTATCGCACGGATCGCCGATACCGGTGGAGAAATGCAACAAAACTCTTCACAAAAAATCACGCCGCCTGTCGGCAAGCGCCGCCATCACGCGTCCTTGTGAACATCAGCAACGTGAAGTAGCGTCAGTTGGCGGCGCTTTGGGAGGTTTGGCATGAAAACATCCTATCAATGGGTCATCGTGGTCGCGGGCGGCCTCATGGGTTGCGTGGCGGCCGGCGCCATGTTTTCGCTGGCCGTGTTTCTGCAGCCGATCGTGACGGCGACTGGCTGGTCGCATGCCGGCGTTTCGCTGGCGATGACGCTGAATTTCATCGTCATGGGGCTCGGCGGCTTCATGTGGGGCATGGCAAGCGATCGCTTTGGCGCACGCATCGTCATCATGATCGGCAGCGTGCTTCTGGGTCTGGCGCTGGTTCTGGGCTCGATGGCGACCAGCCTTCCGGTCTTTCAACTGATCTATGGCGGCGTGCTGGGACTGGCGACGAGTGCATTTTTCGCGCCGCTGATCGCGCTCACCATGGCCTGGTTCGACAGACATCGCAGCATTGCCGTGTCGCTCGTCTCCGCCGGGATCGGCGTCGCGCCGATGACGATTTCGCCGCTCGCGCGTTTTCTCGTCTCCTATTACGGCGACTGGCGGCCGGCCATGCTTGCGATCGGCATCGGCTGCTGGATCATTCTGCCGCCTCTGGCGCTGCTGATGCGACCGGCACCAAAGGCCGCTGCAGACGGACACGCCGAAGCGCAAACCGGCTCAGGCGGGCAGGACTGGTCGCTTGCGAAAATCGTCAGCTCGCCAAAGTTCCTGGTTCTGGCCTTCACCTACTTCGCCTGCTGTGCGGCGCATTCCGGCCCGATCTTTCATATGGTGAGTTATGCCATGGCCTGCGGCATCGCACCGATGGCGGCGGTGAGCATCTACAGTGTGGAAGGTGCGGCCGGGCTTGGCGGGCGTGTTCTGCTGGGGCTTCTTGGCGACCGGTTCGGGGCAAAACCGGTGCTGATCAGCGGACTTCTTGTGCAGGCATTGGTGATTTCCGCCTATACGCAAGCGAGCGCCCTTCCCGGCTTTTACGTGCTGGCGATCATTTTTGGAGCAGCCTATGGCGGCGTCATGCCGCTTTATGCGGTGCTGGCGCACGACTATTTTCCGCCGCGGGTTATGGGCACCGTGCTTGGCGGCATCACACTGTTTTCCTCGGCCGGCATGGCGATCGGGCCGGTGGCAGGCGGCTGGGCCTTCGACAATTTTGCCGGTTACGAGTGGATGTTCATCGGTTCTTCGCTGATGGGGCTGGCGGCCGTGGCGATCGCGCTCGCCTTTCCCAAACCCGACAGATCGCAGCCGCCGACCGTGGCGGCGGCTGCGTGATGTATCAGACCTTTTCCCGCTTTTCCGTGAGGAAATAGAGGAAGGCGGAGATCGGCAGGGCAATGCCGATCGATGATGCCAGCGACCAGCCGCCGGTGGCATAGGCCCAGGCACCGATGGCCGAACCGAGCGCACCGCCGACAAAGAAGGCAGCCATGAACAGGCCGTTGAGACGGCTGCGCAGACTGGCGCTGAGGCCGTAGATAGCGCGTTGGCTGATCACCAGCGTTGTGGAGACACCGAAATCGATGAGGATGGCGGCAAGCGTCAGCAGGCCAAGCGCCAGCATGGAGCCTTCCGGGGCGATATGGGTGATCAGGTAACCGACAACCAATGCGGCAATGCCGAGAGCGGTCGCCGGGCGGCTGAGATCACGATCGGCGAGACGCCCTGCAATCGGCGAGGCGATGGCACCGGCGACACCGGCCAGCGCGAAGAGCGCGATACCGGCCTGACTGAGGCCGAAAGCGGGACCTGCGAGCAGAAGCGGCGTGACCGTCCAGAAAAGGCTGAAGCTGGCGAACTGACCGAACTGATAGGCGGCTCGACGGCGCAGAACCGGTTGCGTGAGCGCTAGCGAGACCATGGAGCCAAGCAGGGACAGATAGTTGAGGCTTGTTTCCGGCCGACGCTTTGGCAGTTTCACGGCCAGCACGAGACCAAGCACCACCATGACGGCTGCGGAGACGTAAAACACCGTGTGCCAGGACGAGAATTCGGCGATGAAGCTGGAGACCGGCCGCGCCAGCATGATGCCGAGCATCAATCCACTGACGACATTGCCGACGACGCGGCCACGACTTTCCTCCGGCGCGAGGCTGGCAGCAAAAGGCACGATCATCTGCACTGCGACCGAGCCGAGGCCGATCATCAACGACGCGGCAAGGAAAGGCGACGGCGTGGAGGAGACGGCGGCGGCAAGCAGCGCCAGCGTGACGATGGCCAGCATGGTGACGATCAGCCGACGGTTTTCGACGAGGTCTCCCAGCGGCACAACGAAGAGAAGGCCGAGACCATAACCGATCTGGGTCAGCGTCACGATCAGGCCGGTCGCTTCCGCCGGTAGGCCGATGGATGCGGCGATCGGGCCGGCAAGCGGCTGGGCGTAATAGATGTTGGCGCAGATGAGGCCGGCTGCGGCGGCCATCAGAAAGGTCATGCCGGCAGAAATGCCGACAGACTTTGGTTGTTCGTCCGGTTCGGAAAACGCTGTGTTTTCCTCGGTGGCTTGGAGGGTCATGCAAAAAACTTCCGGGAGGCTGGAGGTATAAAAATCAGTCGAGGATCTTGAGAGCGGCTTGGGCGGTGGCCATGGCGCGGGCACGGTCCTGTCCGCCCTTGCCGATGACACGCAGGCCCTGGATGACCGCATAGAGAAGATGCGCCGTGACATGCGGATCGATATGGACGCCGATCGAGCCATCGGCATGGCCTTCGCGGACGAGGCGCTCGAACAGGTCTTCGAACCCCGCCTGTGAACGGGCCACACGGGCATCGGCTTCTGCATCGAACAGGGCGAGTTCGACGGCAGCGCCAACGACGAGACAGCCGCGACGGCCGGCTTCGCCATGGGCGTTTTCAGCATAATATTCGAGCAGCAGGCGGATGCGCTCGCGACCATCTCTGCCGGGTGCGATCGCTTCGTCACGCCAGGCGTTGCGCACCAGCTTGTACCGATCGAAAGCGGCGAGAAAGATCGCCTTCTTGTCGGAAAAAGCCTTGTAGAGGCTGCCGGCTGTGACGCCCATGGCGGTGCTCAGATCACCGATCGAGGTGCCGTGATAACCACGCTCGGTGAACACGACAACCGCTTTGTCGAGCGCGATTTCCATATCGAATTCACGCGGACGGCCGGCGGCACGCGGCGAGGCGACGGCGATATCGGAGGCATTCATGGCGGACGATTCCATATTCGGGAATGATCGTTTCCAAATATGCCTGACGCCCATCCTGGTCAACCTGCTTATTTCAAAAAAATCGGAACATATGCCACCGGCATGGGTTTGTTCCTTGTCACCACCCCAAAAGATGGAGGCAATCATGAGCAAGAGTGACGTAGAAAAAGCCATCAAACGTGCCGAACGCCAGGTGGAAAACACCAGCGCTGGCGGCCACCTTGGCGGTGCCTATTATGGCCAATGCGCGGACGGCAAGACGGCGTCAACCAACAACAATGTCGGCAGCAATCGTCCGAACGCAGGCAGCTGATGGTATAGCGTCGCATTTGCATTCGTGTGTTTTTAACGAATACACGCGACAAGGTTGCAGGCGCATAGGTTCTATTTAGTATTTCTACCTTTGAACTGGCGATTTGCGGCCATTTTGAAGATCAAACGAAAGCCCCGCCCGCGTGCGGGGCTTTTTTTTAACGTTCTTTGGCTACCACAGCCATGTTTTGTGCGATTTGCGCCACAGAATCGCCCAGCCTGCCTGCTTGACGGAAAGGCGAGCGGTTTCGCCAGGGGGCAACCCACAAGTTTATATTAGGACTTTGAATACGTCGCGACCAAGAGATGTGAACTGATGATCGACCCTTACGACATTCTTGGAGTGACCCGTGACGCCGATGGCGCCGCGATCAAGGGCGCCTATCGCAAACAGGCCAAGACCTCTCATCCGGATGCAGGCGGCGACGTGGAGACTTTCAGCAAACTCACCAATTCCTACGAACTGCTGATCGATCCGATCCGCCGCAAGGTTTACGACGACACAGGTTACGACCCGGCGCTGGCCGATACCAAGGACCTCGAAAGCGTTCTCGTTCTTGAAACACTGATGAACGAACTGATCCTCGATGAGCGCGAGCCGGGCAGTTTCGATCCGGTTGCCGCCATGCGCCGCAAGCTGACCGATCAGATCGTCAGCGCCCGTTTCCACATTCTCGAGATGGAGCGGCATCGCGGCCGCATCCGCAACCATCTCGACCGTATCGGCAAGCGGCCGGAGGCCGATATTCTCGGCCGCATGTTCCGTGCCCGCACCGACACGATCGGCGATGCCATCATCAAGTCCGAGGCGCAGATCGAGGCGATCGAGCGCGCCTATGCGATGCTGGAGGGGTATTCCTACGAGATGGTGGAAATCGTGCAGAACGCCGCCGAATAACGGCCGATCGCAGCAAGTCCATTTAAACAGAAAGCCCGTCGTTGATGAAACGGCGGGCTTTCTTCATTTCGCTATCAGCAATAACCCGATCAGGCGCGCAGGACGCCGCCCGTGGCCTTCTCGACATTGGCGACGATCTTCTTGGTCAGCGCGTCAAAGTCTTCGTCGGTTAGGGTCTTGTCGACCGGCTGGATCAGCACTTCGATCGCAACCGACTTCTTGTCTTCGCCGAGCGATGCGCCGGCAAACACGTCGAACACGTTGACGCCTGTGATCAGCTTGCGATCGGCGCTCTGGGCCGCCTTGATGATGGCGCCGGCTTCAATCTCCGAACCCACCACGAAGGCAAAGTCGCGCTTGACCATCTGGAAGGGCGACAGATCGAGGCCCGGCTTGGTGCGAGTGGCTTTTTTCTTGGGCTCAGCCATGGCATCGAGATAGATCTCGAAACCGCAGAGAGCGCCGGAAACGTCGAGCGCATCGAGCGTCTTCGGGTGGAATTCGCCGAACGTGCCGAGAATGATTTTCGGGCCCATCTTGATCGTGCCGGAACGACCCGGGTGATACCATTCGGGACCGCCCTGCTCGATCTGCACATTGGCCATCGGCAGGCCGCAGGCCTCGATCACGGCGAGCGCATCGGCCTTGGCGTCGTAGACGTCGACCGGCTTGCCGCCGCCCTTCGTCGCATTCGACCACATGCGGCCGGCGCCATTGATGGAGGCGGTGCCACGACGGATGCCACCGGCGACACGACGCTGGCCTTCCGGCGTATCGGTCTCATACGTGCCCGAGACTTCGAAGATCGCCACATCGCCAAAACCCTTGTCGGCATTGCGCTGGGCAGCCGTCAGCAGGCCCGGCAGAAGCGATGGGCGCATATCGGACATATCTGCTGCGATCGGGTTGGCGAGCTTCAGCGACGGCGAGCCGCCGCCAAAAAGCTTGGCCTGATCTTCCGGAATGAACGACCAGGTAACGGCCTCCAGCATGCCGCGCGACGCCAGCGCCCGCTTGGCGGTGCGGGTGCGGATCTGCAGTGTCGTCAGGATACGGCTGTTGATCGCCGACAGCTTTTCCAGCGGCTCCGGCTTGATCTGGTCGACGCCGTGGATACGCATGACCTCTTCGACGAGATCGGCTTTGCCGTGGACGTCCGGGCGCCAGGACGGCACCTTGACGGACACGCGCTCGCCAGAACCTTCGACGGCAAAACCGAGGCGGGTGAGGATGTCGCGGCTTTCATCGGTGGAGATGTCGAGGCCGGTCAGGCGCTTGACTTCGGCATAGGGGAAATCGACGGTCTTGGCTTCATAACCCTTGTAACCGACGATCTTTTCCTTGGCGGGCGTGCCGCCGCAGAGGTCGAGAACCAGCTGGGTGGTGCGGTCAAGGCCGGGAACCATGTATTCCGGATCGACGCCGCGCTCGAAACGATAACGGGCATCGGTGATGATGCCGAGCGTGCGGCCCGACTTGGCGATGTTGATCGGATCCCACAGAGCCGATTCGATCAGCACGTCGACGGTGTTTTCATCACAGCCGGAATGTTCGCCGCCCATGATGCCGCCGATCGACTCGACGCCATTGTCATCGGAAATGACGACGTTGTTCTGACCGAGCTTGTATTCGCGGGTATCGAGCGCCAGCACCGTTTCGCCTTCCGTGGCGCGACGGACGACGAGATCGCCCTTGACCTTGGCAGCGTCGAAGACGTGCATCGGACGGCCCTGGTCGAAGGTCATGTAATTGGTGATATCGACCAGCGCATTGATCGGGCGAAGGCCGATGGCCTTCAGACGCGTCTGCATCCAGGCCGGACTTGGGCCGTTCTTGACACCGCGCACGAGGCGCAGGCCGAAGCCGGGGCAGAGCTTTTCATCATCGAGATCGATCGACAGGCCGACCGTGGTCTCACCTTCGAGCTTCAGAGCCGGTGCCGCCGGCACCTTCAGCGTGCCGAGGCCGGAGGCTGCGAGATCACGGGCGATGCCGTAGATCGAGGTGCAGTCCGGACGGTTCGGGGTCAGGTTGATCTCGATCATCGGATCGTCGATGCCGGCATAGGTCGCAAAGGATGTGCCGATCGGCGCGTCTTCGGGCAGATCGATGATGCCGTTATGGTCTTCCGACATGTTGAGCTCTTTTTCCGAGCACATCATGCCGTGGCTTTCGACACCGCGGATTTTTCCGACCGACAGCGTCACATCGATACCCGGGACATAATCGCCCGGACGTGCGAGCGCGCCGACCAGACCGGCGCGGGCATTCGGCGCGCCGCAGACAATCTGCAGCGGCTTGCCGCCATTGACATCAGGGCCGGCATCGACCGACAGAACCTTGAGGCGGTCGGCTTCCGGGTGTTTTTCCGCCGACAGAATTTTGGCGATGACGAAAGGCTTGTAGGCAGCCTTGTCATCGACATCCTCGACCTCGAGACCGATCGCCGTCAGGCGCTCGCAGATCTGATCGAGGGTTGCGTCGGTCTCAAGATGTTCCTTGAGCCAGGAAAGCGTGAACTTCATTGGTTTTCTCCTGAAGGCCTCGGCACGGTCATGGTTTCCATCCGTGGCAGGCCGTCATCGACATGGAAGAAGGGAAGCTGCTCGTGAACGTAACCGTGCACGCGCGGCGGATAATTTTCCGGCGCGTCCATGGCGCCGAGCATGAAGAAAATGCGGTCGGAAAGCCGTTCGTCCGTATAGGCGATCGGCGCGCCGCATGTGCCGCAAAAGCTGCGTTTGACGGGAGCGGTGCCATAAGTGGCAGCACTTGCGTCTTCAAACCTCACGTCTGCGGCAAGAAAGCCGACGAAGGCTGCAACAGGAGCGCCACTTGCACGCCGGCAATCGCCACAATGGCAATAGCTGGCATAGATGGGAGCAGCCGTCGCCTCGAAACGGATGGCGCCGCAACGGCATCCGCCCCGATGAAGATCCTGCTGCTCTCTTGCCATCTCGCTCATGGATGATCCTGCTCGCGGGCGCTCCGGATTACTGGCTCAAACCGCCAAAAAGGGTCGGCATGTCGAGCGGACGAAAACCGTAATGGTTCATCCAGCGCACGTCCGCATTAAAGAAGTCGCGCAGGTCCGGCATGCCGTATTTCAGCATGGCGATACGGTCGAGGCCCATGCCCCAGGCAAAACCCTGGTATTCGTCCGGATCGAGACCGCCGGAACGCAGCACGTTCGGATGCACCATGCCGCAGCCGAGAATTTCCATCCAGTCATTGCCTTCGCCGAACTTCACGATCGGGCCGGAACGGTCACACTGGATGTCCACTTCGAAGGACGGTTCGGTGAACGGGAAGAAGGACGGGCGGAAACGCATGACGACGCTGTCGACCTCGAAGAAGGTCTTGCAGAATTCTTCCAGAACCCAGCGCAGGTTGCCGACATGCGCCTTCTTGTCGATGACGAGGCCTTCGACCTGATGGAACATCGGCGAATGGGTGGCGTCACTGTCCTGACGATAGGTTTTTCCGGGGATGACGATGCGGATCGGCGGCTCCTGCGCTTCCATCGTGCGCACCTGCACGGGCGAGGTATGGGTGCGCAAAACCTTGCGCTCACCCTTTTCATCCGGCTGGAAGAAGAAGGTGTCGTGCATTTCGCGGGCCGGGTGACCCTCCGGGAAATTCAGGGCGGTGAAGTTATAGTAGTCGGTTTCGACATCCGGGCCTTCGGCGATGGAGAAACCCATGTCGGCGAAGATGGCGGTGATTTCGTCGGTGATCTGGCTGATCGGATGGATGCGGCCACGCTCGGCCGGCGAGGAACGCACCGGCAGCGATACGTCCAGCGTCTCGGCCTTGAGGCGGGCATTGATCGCCGCGTCCTTCAGAACCGTCTTGCGCTCGGTGATGGCATCGGTAATCTCGTTCTTCAGCGCGTTGATGGCGGCGCCACGGTTCTGGCGCTCTTCCGGCGTCATCGAACCCAGCGTCTTCAGGAGCTCGGAAACCGACCCCTTTTTTCCAAGCGCCGAAACGCGGACAGCTTCGATGGCCGCTTCATCGCCGGCACCGGCGATCTCGGCCAAGAGAGCGCTCTTCAGTGTATCGAGTTCCGTCATGATGTCCTGCTCTGTCGGCCACGTCAGCCGGGAAATACTGTTGTCAGATAGGCGGTGGCCAGAATGAATTGTCGCAAATCTCTACCCATGTGAATCCGGCCAATCAACCGGGCAAGCCATAAAAAGCGCCGCAGATGCCGCGTCATCGCGCGCAACTCGGCAATCGCGGCCGGCGGTGCGGATGCGGCCCACGCCGAATAGGCACGATCCTGGACCTGCAAGCGCTCGGTGGCCCAGTCGCTCAATTGCAGGAAGAACAACCAGAGATCACGCGCCTGCGCGGTGGCGAGCGGCATAACCGCCTCGGGTTCTTCCTCGAAATCTATGTAACCGATGCGCTGGTCTTTTTCGAACATGTCGCGCGGGAAAGGTCTGCCATGGCAGAGGCCCATGGCATGCAGCCGGCCAAGCTCGGCACAACAGAACACCAGCAGATCATCGTGCGCCGCCGGATTCGCGGTCCGCAGATGCCACAACCTGTCCTGCACCGTCGGCGCAACATCACTCAATACGATGGCGCTACCGGATGCGTAGAGGACGGCAGCTGTCGGAACATTGTTGTCGGAAAACCTGCCCATGCGGCGCAGGTCCCGCGCGACCATGCCCTCTCCGCTTTCAGCGGGTGATGGGCGCATGAACGGGAGCCGGAACAGGCGCGCGAGCGCGGTCTGCACGGCAACGATCGCCCGGCGGCCTTTGCCACCGTGACGCTTGATCCACACCGTGCCGCAAGAGAGCGAAACCGCCTGCACACGATCGCCATCGGACACCAGCGCCGCCAGAAGCTCGGCGATATCCTTGGCTGGCAATTGCGGCGCGTTCCTCATGTCGACGACGTCATCCGTCACCTTGGCGCTCCTCAACACCCGGGGTCCCGATGCGGGCACAATCGCCCTATCCGGAAAAGAAAAAACCCGCGCAGCAACGCCGCGCGGGTCTTTTTGGTTCAGAAAAAGTCCAGCGCTTACTTAACGGCGCTTTCAAATTCGTTCTTGGTGCCGGCGTCCTTCAGGTAGGACAGAGCCTTCTTGGAAGCTTCAACCAGGGCGCCGAATGCTGCCGGCTCATGGATGGCCATGTCGGACAGGACCTTGCGGTCGACTTCGATGCCAGCCTTGTTGAGGCCATCGATGAAGCGGCCGTAGGTCAGGCCGGATTCGCGGACGGCAGCGTTGATACGCTGGATCCACAGAGCGCGGAAATTACGCTTCTTGACCTTGCGGTCGCGGGTAGCGAACTGACGCGAACGATCAACGGCTGCCTTTGCGGCGCGGATCGTATTCTTGCGGCGGCCATAGAAGCCCTTGGCTGCCTTGAGGGTCTTGGTGTGCTTGGCGCGGGAAGTTACGCCACGTTTTACGCGTGCCATGTCATGATCTCCTTAAAACTGTTCCAGGTCGTCGATTAGTCTTAGAGACCGTTCGGCAGGTAGTTCTTGATAACCTTCTTGCCGTCAGCTTCAGCAAGAACCATCGTGCCGCGTGCATCGCGGATGAACTTGTTGGAACGCTTGATCATGCCGTGGCGCTTGCCGGCGGCAGCTGCGAGAACCTTGCCGGTCGCAGTGACCTTGAACCGCTTCTTGGCAGCGGATTTCGTCTTCATCTTGGGCATTTTGCTACTCCAGTTTTGTATCGGACCAGCAGACGAGGCTGATCCAAGCATTAACAACGGCCACGGCATGCCCTGCCGGACCGTTCGGACGGCGCTTATAATCATAGTCCGATCAAAAGCGCAATGGGGGAAACTGCCGAAAAGCCCGCATTTGCGGGCATCAGGGGCGGAAAGCGCCCCATTCATCGGCAAGAGGGCAGTGGCGGCGCCTTAACGGGGCGCCAACACCATCATCATCTGGCGGCCTTCGAGCTTGGGCTCGGCTTCCACCTTGGCGATCTCCGCCGTATCTTCCTTGACCTGAAGCAGCAGCTTCATGCCAAGTTCCTGGTGCGCCATTTCGCGACCGCGGAAACGCAGCGTCACGCGAACCTTGTCGCCATCCTCGAAGAAACGCAGGATCGCCTTCATCTTCACCTCATAGTCATGGGTGTCGATGTTCGGACGCATCTTGATTTCTTTGATCTCGACGATCTTCTGCTTCTTGCGCGCTTCGGCCGCCTTCTTCTGGTTGGCGTATTTCAGCTTGCCGAGATCGAGGATCTTGCACACCGGCGGATCGTTGTTCGGCGAGATCTCTACGAGGTCGAGCCCTGCCTCCTCGGCCATCTTGAGGGCCTGGTCGGTGGGTATGTTACCGAGATTCTGGCCTTCGGCATCGATAAGCTGGACCCTGGGAACGCGGATTTCCCGGTTGGAGCGCGGGCCCTCTTTGACAGGGGCATCGGCTTTGAAAGGTCTGCGAATGGTCGTGTTCTCCTGAATTTTTTCAAGTTTGCGGTGGCGAGCATTAGCACCACATTTGCAATTGCGGGCCAATGTCGTCATCGACGCGGCGAAGTCAATAGCATATCGCGCCGGAAAGATCACCTGCCGTTGGCATGTCACCTATATGTTTTATGACGGCGCGGCTATAAGCGCTGCACAAGAGATAGGAATAAACGAAGGAGCAGACAATGGACGCGACGACACGGGGCGAGTCGGCTCGACTGACGGTCGGTCACGGCAGCGATGCGCGCGAGATCGCCTATTTGCACCGCCCGGCAGAGCGCAGCGATGCTCCGACGCTGGTCTGGCTTGGCGGCTATCGCTCAGACATGAGCGGCACCAAGGCGCTGGAAATGGATGCGCTGGCCTCTGAACAGAGTGTTTCGGCATTGCGGCATGATTATTCCGGCCACGGCCAGTCCGGCGGCGATTTCAACGACGGCACGATTTCCCGCTGGCTGGAAGAATCGATTGCCGTCATCGATCATGTCGCTCCGCAACGCGTCATTCTTGTCGGTTCCTCGATGGGCGGCTGGATTGCACTGCGCATGGTTCAGGAACTGGTAAAGCGCGGCAAAGGGCCTAAGGTCGACGGTCTGGTTTTGATCGCCCCTGCCCCGGATTTTACCCACGACCTGATCGAACCCGCGCTGAGCGACAAGGAGCGTCAGTCGCTCAACGAACGCGGCTATTTCGAGGAAATCTCCGAATACAGCCCGGAGCCCAACATTTTTACCCGCGCATTGATGGAGGACGGCCGCGACAACCGCGTACTGACCGACATTATCGAGACCGGCTGCCCAGTCCACATTCTGCAGGGCATGAAGGATGCCGACGTCCCTTATCAGCACGCATTGAAACTGATGGAATTCCTGCCGGCAGACGACATTGTCTTGACCCTGATCCGCGATGGCGACCACCGCTTGTCGCGCCCACAGGACCTGCAGAAAATGCGCTCTGCGCTGGCCACCCTCATAAATAATGGCTCAAAAATAAGCTGATGCTGAAATGCACCGATCTTAACCATAAGCGCCGATAGTTACATGTTTACGGATTGGTAATAATTGACTCTGTGCCCGCCTCGCTCTTAACCTTTCGTTAAGAATTTGAAGGACGGGCATATGACGTTTGCAGTGAAGGTACGGTTCCTGGCCGTGATCCTCGGGGTGACCCTCGCATCGGCAACTTCCGCCATTCCGGCACCGAGGACCCTGGCCAGCATGGTCACGGGTTCGGTCACGTCGCAACCGATCGGACACTACGAATTCTGCCAGCGGCATCAGGACGAGTGCAGCATCCGCACGCGTCCGGCCCCGGCACCCAAGGTGACCGAATTCGGCTGGAAAGCCATTCACGACATCAATGCCTCCGTCAACGACCGCATCTTCGCCCGCACCGACCTGGAAGTGTATGGCCGCGAAGAATATTGGGAATACCCGGTCGATGCCGGCGATTGCGAAGACTATGCGCTGCAAAAGCGCAAGGAGCTTTCCGAGCGCGGCTTTGCCCTTGCCGACCTGTTGATCACCGTTGTGCGCAAGCCCGATGGTGAGGGCCATGCGGTTCTGACCGTGCGCACCTCTCAGGGTGACTTCATTCTCGACAATCTCAACTCGGACGTAAAACTCTGGTCGGACACCGACTATACGTTCCTCAAGCGCCAGGCATCTTTTGATACCGGCCGCTGGGTAACCATCGAGGACGGCCGCGACGTGGTGGTCGGCGCATTGCGCTGATCTTCACGAGGAGGCCGGGAAGCGACCTGCAACAGGCCGCTTCTTCAAGTGCCCGCATGGCGGGCGATATTCCAGCACTACAAATGCTGGCCGAGAAAGCTGCGGATCATCTGGGCGATCTCGCTTGAATGTGTTTCCAGCGCAAAATGCCCCGTATCGAGCAGATGGATGTGGGCATCGGGCAAGTCCCGCCCATAGGCCTCCGCGCCAGCCGGAATGAATGCCGGATCGTGACGCCCCCATACGGCAAGAAGCGGGGGCTGGTGCTGGCGGAAATAGGCCTGAAACTCCGGATAGCGATCCAGATTGTTGCGATAATCGAGAATAAGATCGAGCTGGATTTCCTCTGCTCCGGGCCGTGACATCAGGGCAATGTCGAGCATGTAGCCATCCGGGCCGAGGCGGCGCGGATCCGTGCCGGTACGGTATTGCCAGTTCTCGATCACATCCGCAGACAAAGTCACGCGGCAAGCCTCGCGCGTTTGCGCATTCGGATTGCGCCAGTAGTTCTCCCATGCGGTCCATTCGTCGCTGAAACCGTCAAGATAGGCATTGCCGTTCTGGCTGATGATCGCCGTTATCCGCTCGGGATGAGCCGCGGCAAGCCGATAACCGACCGGGGCACCGTAATCGAAAACGTAAAGCGCATATTTTTCCAGCGACAGGGCGTGGGTGAAGCCATCGAGGATATCGGCAAGCTTATCGAACGTATAATCGAATTCGCCACGCGGAGGCGCCTGCGTGTACCCGAAACCCGGAAGATCCGGGGCAATCACGCGGTAGGTGCTCGAAAGCTGCGGGATGAGTTCGCGAAACATATGGCTGGAAGACGGAAAACCATGCAGAAGCAACAGAACCGGCGCATTGCGCGGCCCGGCTTCCCGATAGAACATGTTTACGTCTCCCACTTGCTGGCGCTTGTAGCTGACAGTCATCGGTATCTCCTGAAATCTTGGCTTGGTCGCAGTGGCATGCCTCCACGACACACCGGACGGATACAAAATACTACCGATCGGTCGTTTGTAAATAACACATGGTTGTGATAGCAGGTCCTGGCGCATTCCGGTGCGTGGGAATGCGACTGAAAGAAGTGACGGCAATGAAAGTCAGCAAGGAACAGATAACCGCAGCAGCCCGCGATCTTTTTCGTGAGAAAGGATATGCCGGGGCGTCGATGCAGGATCTCGCCGACAGGGTCGGTTTGCGAAAAGCCTCGCTCTACATGCGCTTCCCGAACAAGGAGGCACTTGTTCCCGAGGTTCTGGAGATGACGTTGCACGAAACGTTCTCGCAACCGGGCATAAACAACGCCGACTGGAAAGTCGCCTATGAGACAGTCATTCGGTCAATCGCCGAGACATTGACGGATCGCCAGCGATGTGTCGGATTTCATCTCGCCTATGGTATTGGCGAAGACACGCCGGTGGCGAAACAGGCCGTGCGTGCATTTTTCCAGGCACATCTCGACCGCATGAGCGACATTCTGGCAAAAACGATGCAGCGCGACACCGCCGTCATCATCGCTGCCGACGATCTTGCGCGTCTTGAAGGGGCGACCCTGCATCTGGCGTTGTTTGATGATCCGACAGCCATGAATCGTGCCGTGGACGTCGCACTTGCAGTCGTTCGAACCGGCTGAGCAGCCCATCGCGATGATAAGATCAGCGCGCCGTATCCCAGAGCACTGATCGATTCCGTATCCGTCGTCGCTGCAATCTGTCTACCGGACGGATTGCTTGGATCTTCGTCTTATCGCGCTTCATCCATTGCCGATCAGAATACCCGCCGCCAGCACAAGGGAACCACCCAGCACGACCTGGAAGACGGCCCGCACGAATGGCGTTTCCATGTAGCGGTTCTGGATGAAGGCGATGGCCCAGAGTTCAACGAATACGACGATGGCAGCAATGGCGGTTGCCGTCCAGAAATCGGGAATGAGGTATGGCAGCGCATGGCCGAGGCCACCGACCGCCGTCATGATGCCGGATGCGAGACCACGCTTGAGCGGCGAACCGCGCCCGGAAATTTTTCCATCGTCATGCGCGGCTTCGGTGAAGCCCATGGAAATGCCGGCACCGACAGAGGCCGAAAGGCCGATCAGAAAGGTGGACCACGTGTCGCCGGTGGCGAAGGCCGCAGCGAAGATCGGCGCGAGCGTGGAGACGGAGCCGTCCATCAGACCGGCAAGGCCTGGTTGCACATAGGTCAGAACAAACTGTCGGTGGGCGTTTTCGTCTTCCGCGGCCTTCACGTCTTCCGGCGCATGCTTTTCTTCCAGCATGGCGGCGATATCGCTATGTCCCTGCTCGGCCAGCGCCAGATCGCCCAGCAATTGGCGGGTGGAGGCATCACTCACACGTTTGGTGGCTTCTGTATAAAAGCGGAAGGCCTGTGCCTCCATCGCTTCCGCCTGTGCCCTGACTTTTTCCAGCGACAGGTTTCTGACCAGCCAGTCCGGCTGGCGCTCGTAAAATCCGCTGACATGCTCGCGCCGGATCAGCGGGATACGCTCGCCAAAACGCTGCCGGAACTGCGAAATCAGCATGTTGCGATGGCTTTGCTCCACCTCCGCCATGTCCTCGAAGACTTTCGCAGATCCCGGAGCTTGATCCCGCAAACTATCGGCATAGGCAAGATAGATGCGTGCATCCTCTTCTTCGGCCGCTATCGCCAAGGCAAGGATTTCCTCCTCGCTCAAGGAATTGAAACTGCGCTTGCGCGAAAACGATACCCGACCGAACATCGAAAACACCCTTATTTAGAATTATTCTAATTCTAAACTTATGAAGTCAAAAAGCAACCATTTTTGGCTATTTAACTGCTGAAATCAGACTGGAAGCGGCATTCACGCAACTTTTGAAAACAAAAAATTAGGTTCCAAGCAAGTTTACGAAAGCCATACTTGCATGGCGCGCAACAAACCCTTATGGCGCGAAACAGCATCTGGAGGATATGCGAAACCCATGACCCATTCGAACGAAAACCAGCCCATCAATCGTCGCTCGTTTTTCCGCAAGGCTGGTGCTGCAGGCGCCGGCGCGGCTGCGGCGGCGACCTTGGCAGCGCCCGCGATCGCGCAGGAAAATCCGCAGGTCAACTGGCGCCTGACGTCATCCTTCCCGAAGAGTCTCGACATCATCTATGGCGCGGCCACCGAAATTGCCGCCAGCGTCAGCGAGGCATCGGATGGAAAGTTCAAGATCTCGAGCTATGCCGCCGGTGAAATCGTTCCCGCCCTGCAGGCCGCCGACGCGGTTGCCGCCGGCACAGTGGAGATGGCGCATACCTGCTCCTATTATTATGTCGGCAAGGATCCGACCTTCGCGCTCGGCACGGCCATTCCCTTCGGGCTTAATGCGCGCCTGACGAATTCATGGTTTACCGTCGGTGGCGGCAATGACCTTCTGAACGAATTCCTGTCCGGTCACGGTCTTTACGCGCTGCCGGCCGGCAATACCGGTGCCCAGATGGGCGGTTGGTTCCGCAAGGAAATCAAGACGATCGACGACCTCAAGGGCCTGAAGATGCGCATTGCCGGATTGACCGGTCAGGTGATGAGCAAGCTTGGCGTGACACCGCAGCAGATTGCCGGTGGTGACGTTTATGCGGCGCTGGAAAAGGGAACGATCGACGCCACCGAATTTGTCGGACCCTATGACGACCAGAAGCTCGGTTTTGTCAAAGTCGCCAAATATTATTACTATCCGGCATGGTGGGAAGGCGGCCCGACGGTTCACGCCTTTTTCAACCTCGAAAAATTCAATGCCCTTCCGAAAGCCTATCAGCGCATGCTGAAGGATGCCTGCGCCAATGCCAACATGAACATGCTGGCAAAATACGACGCTCACAATGCCAAGGCCTTGAAACAGCTGGTAGCCGAAGGCGCGATCCTGAAACCGTTCAGCCATGACATTCTCGATGCCAGCTACAAGGCGGCACAGGACACCTACGCGGAAATTTCGGCCGCGAACCCGGCTTTCAAGAAAATTTTTGACAGCCAACAGGCCTTCAAGCGCGATGGCTACCTGTGGTCGCAGATCGCCGAATACAGCTATGACACGTTCATGATCATGCAGCAGCGCAACGGAAAGCTCTGAGTTTTCCGTGCCTGAACGATGAAGGCCCGGATGCTTTGCGCTTCGGGCCTTTTCCATTGCCGCCACGCGCCCTACGCTGTCGACCGCAGCGGGCGCTGCATCGACGGGAGGCAAGGATGCGCAAGCCGAATTCGATGAGGGGACTGGAAGAACTCGGCCGGACGCGGCTATCCGAAAACTTTTTCCTGCGCGAATTTCTATATTCCGAGATTGCCGAGTTTTATCATATTCCGAACATTCCAGACGATCCGGATCTTGCGATCGAAGCCGGAAAACATCTGTGCGAAGAGTTGCTCGACCCCCTGCAGGCGACATTCGGCCGCCTGCATATTCGCTCCGGTTATCGCTCTCCCGCAGTCAACGAATTTGGCAACAGCAACAAGCTCAACTGTTCCACCAATGCCGCGACGGCCGCTGACCATATATGGGACCGGCGCGATGCCGACGGGTTTGTCGGCGCGACGGTCTGTATCGTCGTGCCATGGCTGATCGACAACCATGACCGGGAAGGTGACTGGCAAAAGATGGCATGGTGGATCCACGACCACCTGCCTTATGCATCGCTATGTTTTTTCCCGAAACTCTGGGCCTTCAACATCCAATGGCACGAGCAGCCGGCGCGACGCATCATGAGTTATGTCGCGCCGCGCGGTGTGCTGACCAAAACCGGGATGGCGAACCACGAGAGTGACCATTCCGATTGGTATGAGGGATTTCCGCCGCTGCGGCGTTAGTTACTTCTTTGGCGTCCACGCCATCTGGCTTGCGGCATACCGCGCGCCAGCTATCTTTTCCGGGGCCAGCATGTCGTCGAGCTTCTGGACGTCCGTCGCGGTTAGAATGACATCGGCGGCAGCTGCATTCTGCTCGAGATTGGGGATTTTTCGCGCACCGGGAATCGGCACGATGAAATCGCCCTTGGCGAGAACCCAGGCAAGCGCCAACTGGGCGGCGGTGATGTCTTTTTCTTCCGCCATTTGCTCGACCAAGTGCACCAGAGCCAGATTGGCCTGCATGTTTTCGGCTTCGAAACGCGGCAATCCAAGACGCATGTCGCCTTCGGACATGTCGGCCGTGCTCTTGATCTTGCCGGTCAAGAAACCGCGGCCAAGCGGGCTGAAAGGTACGAAACCGATACCGAGTTCCCGGCAGGTGTCGAGGATTTCGCCTTCGGGATCGCGGGTCCAGAGGGAATATTCGCTTTGCAGCGCCGAGATCGGATGGACGGCATGGGCGCGGCGAATGATGTCGGGACCGGCTTCGGACAGGCCGAGCGCGCGCACCTTGCCTTGCTTGACCAGGTCCGCCATCGCGCCGACCGTGTCCTCGATCGGCACGTTCGGATCGACGCGGTGCTGGTAGAACAGGTCTATGACCTCGATACCGAGACGTTTAAGCGAGGCTTCGGCAACGTCGCGAACATGCTCGGGGCGGCTATCGAGGCCGGACATGGCACCGGTCTGCGTTTTATCCGTGTCGATCTTGAAGCCAAATTTAGTGGCAATAACCACCTTGTCGCGATGCGGCTTCAGCGCCTTGCCGACCAGTTCCTCATTCACAAAGGGGCCGTATACTTCCGCCGTATCGAAAAAATTGACGCCGAGATCGAGCGCGCGATGCAGCGTTTTGATGGAGGTCGCTTCATCCTGTCCGCCATAGGCATGGCTCATGCCCATGCAGCCGAGGCCGATGGCCGATACAGTGAGATCTTTTCCAAGCTTGCGTGTTTTCACGATCATCATCCTTGCTGAAAATTCGAGAGCCGGACAAACCGGCAACAAGCAAAACATAGAGCGGTGCGGCACCCGAGAAAATTGCTGCAATTGCGGCAAGCCTGTTCTAAAATTTGGAACAATGAACAGAACCCAGCTTTCCCAACTCGCCGTCTTCGCCGCCGTTGCCGAAGCCGGCAGCTTTCGTGGTGCGGCGCGCGAACTCAACATAGCACCATCCGCAATCAGCCACGCCGTATCCTCCCTTGAAGCGGGCCTCGGCCTGCGGCTGTTGTCGCGAACAACACGCAGCGTTGCACCGACGGAAGAAGGCCGACGGCTGCTGGAAACACTCGCGCCGGCACTTGGCAATATCGGTGCGACGCTGGACAGCCTTGCCGAACAGGCGGGCCGCCCCGCCGGACCGTTACGGGTCACCTTGACCCGGCTGGCAGCCGAAGACCTGATCGTGCCGCGGATCGGTGATTTTCTGCGGCTTTATCCCGACATCGAGCTGGATCTGACCGCCGACGACCGTTTTGAGGATGTGGTCGCCGGGGGATACGATGCCGGCCTGCGCCTCGGCGAACATCTGGAACCGGACATGATTGCCGTGCGCGCCGGCCCGCCGCTCAGCGGTGCAATTGTCGCATCACCCCGTTATTTCGAAGATTATCCAATCCCGATCGAACCGCAGGATCTTCTTCACCATCGCTGCATTCGCCGGCGGTTCGGCAGTGGTCGAATCTATCGCTGGGAACTGGAAAAACAGGGCAAGGCCGTCATCGTCGATGTGCGGGGACCGCTGATCCTCAGCGACCAGACGCTGATCCGAACCGCCGCACTGGACGGTGCCGGACTGGCCTTCATTTTCGACGAGCGGATCATGCAGGATGTGCATGAGGGCCGGCTGGTGCGCGTGCTGGAAGACTGGTGCGAACCGTTCGACGGTTTTTACATCTATTATCCTTCCCGGCAGCAGATGCGACCGGCACTGCGGGCTTTTGTCGATTTCTTCCGTTTCAAGGCGTGAATGACGGAAGGCGCAATCTTCGCGCCTTCCGTCATGGTCCTGGGATCAGGCACTAGCGTCGTCCAGCTGTTTCATCTGGTCGCCTGTCAGCTTCAAATTGCCGGCGGCGATCATCGTTTCCAGCTGGCGCGTGCTGGTCGCGCTGGCGATCGGCGCGGTGACACCGGGGCGCTGGGCGATCCAGGCCAGCGCAACGGAAGCCGGCTGCGAATGTGTTTCCGCCGCGACCTCGTCCAGTGCGGAAAGAATGCGGGTGCCGCGCGCGTCGAAATATTTGGCAACCATGCCGCCGCGGTTCTTGTTGGCCTCGGCATCGGCCTTGCTCTTGTACTTACCGGTTAAAAACCCTGAGGCAAGACTGAAATAGGTGATGACACCAATATCCCTGGCCTTGCAAAGATCCGCAAGCGCACCGTCGAAACCGGCGCGGTCATAAAGATTATATTCCGGTTCCAGCACGTCATAACGCGGCAGTCCGTTCTTTTCAGCAGCATCGAAAGAAGCCTGCATCTGCGCCGCGTCATAATTCGAGCAGCCGATCGCGCGGATCTTTCCCTGTTCCTTCAGCGCGGCAAAGGCCGACAGCGTTTCCTCATGTGGCGTTTTCGGGTCCGGCCAATGAGAAAGATAGAGATCGATATAGTCGGTCTGCAGGCGGCGCAGAGAGTCTTCCACCTTCTCGATCACCCGCGCCTTGGCGAGACCTTTTTCCACACCCGACCCCTGCATTGCGGCGCCGACCTTGGTGATGACGATGGCTTTGTCACGCGAGCGACCAGGCTGTTTCAGCCACTTGCCGATGACGGTTTCAGACTCGCCGCCCTGATTGCCGTCAACCCAGCCGGAATAGCAATCGGCCGTATCGATCGTATTGAAACCGGCATCGAAAAATTTGTCGAGCAGCTCGAAAGAGGTCTTTTCATCAGCCGTCCAGCCGAACACGTTGCCGCCGAAAACGACGGGCGAGATGGAAAGTCCGGTGCGGCCGAGCGAGCGGTTGTCCATGATTGTCTCCAGTATCGATAACGTGAAAAATCCGGCGATTGCCGATATGTCAAACTTAGGCCGCCTGCCGCACCAGTCAAACGATCAGCCTGCAAAACCTCTCACAGATACGCTACTTGACATGCATGGTTGCGTAGAGGTCATGCGCTGTTTAGCCTCCACCTGACACATCAGAGGAGAAGGCGATGTTGCGTTTCGGTATCCTGTCCACTGCCAAGATCGGCCGCGACGCGGTGGTGCCTGCCATTCAGGATGCCGATAACTGCGTGGTCACGGCCATTGCCAGCCGCGAGCAATCACGTGCCCGCGCGATGGCCGACCGCTTTTCGGTGCCGCAGGCTTTTGGATCCTATGAGGAAATGCTGGCATCCGACGTGATCGACGCCGTTTACATACCGTTGCCGACCAGCCAGCACGTCGAATGGTCGATCAAGGCGGCTGAAGCCGGCAAACATGTTCTGTGCGAAAAGCCGATTGCTCTGAAGGCGGAGGAGATCGAGCGGTTGATCACAGTTCGTGATGCCAACAGGGTGCTGATCTGCGAAGCCTTCATGATCGCCTATGCGCCGGTCTGGCATAAGGTACGCGAGTTGCTGGCGGACGGTGCGATCGGCACGCTGAAGCACGTTCAGGGCGCCTTCACCTATTTCAACCGTGACGCCGGTAACATGCGCAACATCCCCGAACTGGGCGGTGGCGGACTGCCTGATATCGGCGTCTATCCGGCCATGGCCACGCGCATGTCGACGGGCAAGGAACCGGTCAGGGTACAGGCAACGACGGAGCGAGATCCGGAATTCGGAACCGATATCTATTCCAGCGTGAAGGCGGATTTCGGTTCTTTCGACATGTCCTTCTACATCGCCACCCAGATGGCCAATCGACAGGTCATGGTTTTCCACGGCACCGACGGATTTATCGAGGTGAAATCGCCCTTCAATGCCGACCGTTGGGGCGCGGAAGAGATCGAGTTGACCAACCAGAAACACACGGTGTCGCAGGTCTTCCGGTTCCAGGACAGCCGCCAATACCGCCGTCAGGCCGAAGCTTTTGCACGCGCCGCCACGGGGGAAGCCGCCGAAGTGGTGACGCTGGAGAACTCGCTCGGCAACCAGCGCTTCATCGATGCGATCTATCGCGCCAGTGACAAGGACGGCTGGGAAACGGTTTAATCGCTGTCTGACCGCTTATGGCGAAAGACGAAACGCGAATAACCGAAGAAACTGTATAATGTTGCCGCGGCCGATGAAAAGATGATTGCGATGAGGGGCTGAAGCTCGGGTATTCTGGCCATCAACATCGAATACATGCCGTAGTTGATGATCATCGCGGTAACGCCAACCGTCCAGTAGCGGAAGCCTTCGACGGCCAGAGAATGGGGAGAAGGACCGAAAGTGCGGCTGCGATTGACAAGCCATGTAAAGGCCACTGCGCACGCTATTCCAGGTATGCGCGCCAGAAACGGGCTTCCGCCCAGAACGTTGATAAGAAAATAGGTCAGGCTGCTGTCTATCACGAACGCGCAGCCGCCAGCCGAGAGAAACCAGAAAATTTTCTTCACCTTGACGCTCATAAGACGATCAGCCGTTGATCGCCAGCAGACCGGCGAAGATAAGCGTGGTGCCGACAGCATAACGAAAGCTCAATGGTTCTCCAAAAAACAGGTGCGCAAGCAAGGGCACGAAGCAGAAAGTCAGTCCCATAAACGAATAGGCAATCGTCAGCGGCACGGATTTCAGTACATAGATCCAAACGATCGTACCGAGCCCGTAAAGCACCAGCGCAGCGATCAGGATCGGATTTGCCGCCAGCGCCACCAACCCGCGTACGGAAAAATCACCGGCGGTATTGCTGGTCATCTTGAACAACACCTGCCCCATGGCGATCAGCAGCGGTGTGCCGAGAAGCCCGATCCAGGTCATGGCGGAAAGCGAGGCAAACATCGTCGACCTCAGACCGATATGTCTTCGCTATAGAAGATATCGCGACCGATATCCTCGCAAACGTAGACACTCGGTACGGGATGAACGGCGCGCAGAAACGAATGGGTGTAAGCGAAAAAATTGAAATGCGGGTTGAATGTGTATTTGGCTTCCCGCTCGCGCGGCACCACGATGATCAGACGTTTGCGAGCAATACGCCGTAGTTCCGCGATGGCCTGTCGGTATTCCAGCACATGTTCGATGACATGGGTACAGATAACCGTGTCGAACTCCCCGTCAGCGAAGGGCAGTTGCTCGACCTTTGCAGCAAAATATTCGACACCTGGAATTGCCGATGCATCGTCGATAACGAAATCCACGCCGGCGACACGCTTCAATTGCGGATGTGCCCTGCGGATATGAGTAAGAAGAGCACCCGTGCCGCAACCGACATCGCAGATGCTTTCGCCCGAGATCATGCCGTTGATGCGATCGATACAGGCCGCCGAATTATCTGTGCCTTCGTGGACGCGCGGATGATTGCGATAGAGATCCGCATATTCCTCGGCAGTCAGGAAAGGCGCCCGCTCGCGAAATTCCGCCAACTTGGTGACATGCTCACCCCAGACCCGCTTGGCAAGCCACAGATACGCCGAGGAATCGCGCAGGATCGGCGGAAGGACATCTTCCAGCACAAAACGGATCTTGTTTGTTGTCTCGCGTTTCATGCTGCGTTTGTCCTCCGCCGGCCCGGCGTTTCGTTTTTGGTTATGGCGGATGGTTGATCGCGCGTGGCGGATCGAGCCGGCATGTTCATGTAATGAATTCTAAGCTGCTCGGCGCGCGCGCGCGAAACAGAATCGAGGATCAGTCCTGCCGTGAACATGAGAAATGACAGAACCATCAATACCAGCGAAAAGACCCAGGTCGGCATGCGCTCGACCAAGCCGGTTTCGAAATAGGAGACGATCACGGGCGCCATGAAAATGATGCTCGCCGCCATAAACGCGCTGCTGATTACGCCGAAAAATGCAAACGGCCGGGTTTCCTTCATCAGCATGGCGAACATCCAGAGAATCTTCGCACCATCGCGATAAGTGGACAGTTTCGAATGCGAGCCTTCGGGACGGCGACCGTAATCCAGTTCCAGTTCGGTGACCGGCAGCTTCAGGCGCGAAGCGTGGACAGACATTTCCGTCTCTATCTCGAAACCGCCGGAGACAGCCGGGAAGCTCTTGACGAAACGGCGCGAGAAAACCCTGTAACCCGAAAAGATATCGGTAAAATCCCGGCCGAACATCGATCGGTAAAGGATGTTGAACAAGCGGTTGCCGGCAGCATGCCCCTGGCGACCGGCATCGTCATGCACGCCACGGCGGGTGCCCACGACCATGTCGGCGTGTTCTGTCAGCATGGTGCGGATGAGCTCTTCGGCATCGGACGGCGCATAGGTGCCATCGCCATCGGCCATGATGTAGATATCGGCCTCGATATCGGCGAACATGCGGCGCACCACATACCCCTTGCCCTGACGCCGTTCGCGCATGACGTTGGCGCCGGCCAGCATGGCCTGCAGAGCCGTGCCGTCGGTGGAATTGTTGTCGTACACGTAAATCCGCGCCGTCGGCAGCGCCTCACGGAAACCGCGGACGACCGCGGCGATCGTGGTTGCTTCATTGTAGCACGGCAGAAGCACAGCGATCTCAAGGTCGCTGCTTTTGGCTTGGTCCATGATTTGTACTCGATACACGGTAAATCATCGGAAAGACGCTCCGACTGCCGATACTTTACTATTTCTTGAGAAGGTTAAATCTAGGTTTCGCACAGTTAAAAACATGCGGGACGACAATGACGACTTCGATCGCGAACAAAAACGGCGGCGACCTTTTGAGGCAACCGGCGCGAACGAAACTGTGCCGGCCTCTCGCAATTTATTGCATCGTCGTCGCCATCGCCATCCTCGCCACCACGCTGCCGAATGCCACCGATTATGTCGGCGCCGACAATGACGATGTCATGCGGCTGGTGGTCATCCGAGACTGGCTGGGCGGACAGAGCTGGTTTGACACCCACCAGTATCGGCTGGGTCTTGATGGCGGTACGCTGATGCACTGGTCACGTTTCGTCGATCTGCCGATCGGCGCGATGATCCGCTTTTTCTCGCTGTTTACGGAAACCCGGCAGGCGGAGGTGATTGCACTGGCTATCTGGCCGATCCTGATGGCGGTGCTGTTTCTGGTTGCGGTCGGAATTGCCGCCCGCCGCATCGGCAATGGCGCGACCGTTCATATCGCGCTCGGACTGGCTTCGATCTCCGTCTACACCTCCAGCCGTTTTCATCCGGGCTCCATTGACCACCACAATCTCCAACTGGTTCTGGTAATGACGATCGCGGCCATGCTGGTCGATCCATTTTACCGCACAAGAAGTTATGTGATTGCCGGCCTTGCCACGGCACTAGCCATCGCCATCGGTGCCGAAACAGTGCCGATGGCGGCCATTGTCTGCCTGTGCGTCACTCTGCAATGGGTCTGGCACGGCCATCATTTTCGCCATGCGGCACGCGCCTTCGGGCTGTCGTTGGCGCTTGCCGTGACGGCCGCCTTTTTCGCCACCGTGCCGCCGCAGCTTTATTCGACAGTAACCTGCGACAATCTCTCGCTCGGATTTCAGGCTCCGACCGCGCTCGGCGGTACGGGACTTTTCCTCTGCAGCCTCTTGCCTGTCCGCGCCGGTCGCGGCATTCGCGTCGGCGCCATGCTTGTACTCGGCATCGTGGTTCTGGTGGCGACAAAACTGATCGCGCCGGAATGCCTTGGCAACCCGCTTGCCAATCTCGACCCGATGCTCGTTAAGCTATGGCTGAACAACGTCACCGAGGCCCAATCCATTTTCGGCGAGATGCGTGAAGAGCCCTATATGGTCGGCTTTTTTTACGCGGTTGGGCTGTTTGCGCTCGCCGTCTGCGGCTTCGAGATCATCCGTGGCGAACGCACCGAATTTCACCTGATCATGCTGGCGCTGATCGGCACCGCTTGGGGTGTGGCGCTGATCCAGCTGCGCTCTTCGTTCTTTTCCAATGCTCTGAGCATCCTACCGCTGTCTGTTGTCATCGCCGGGCTGCGACAACATGCCGGCAAGGAACCTGAAAACATCAATGCCGGCCTTGCCTATATTCTCGGCGTTCTGGCGTCCGTGCCGGTCATCTGGGGTTTCGTCGGCATCATGGCGCAGGAGGGCGTGCGCAATTCGTTCAACCTGTCAGCCATCTCGAAATCCGGCACGTCGGGCGCGGAAGCGGGCGAATGTGGCACCCCTGCCGAATGGAATGCGCTGGCTTCGGTGCCTGCGGGTCTCGTCGTTTCGCCGTCCAACAGCGGTGCCGAAATCCTGCGGTTCACGCATCATCGGGCGATTTCCGCCCCTTATCACCGCAATCAGGGTGGCATGCTGACCGAACTGCATATCGGCCTTGCCACACCCGCCGAAGCGGAAGCTTTTTTCCGTGGTGCCGGTGTCTCGATCCTCGCTTTCTGCAAAAACGATCCGCAGACGGAAAACCTCATCGAAATGAAGCCCGACGGGCTCTACGCCGCCATCGCAGCCGGCAAGATACCGAGCTATCTCGAACCGCTGCCATCGCCCGAACCGAAAGGTTTCAAATTCTTCCGTTTCAACGGTTCCCGACCATAAAACGTAAAGACCCGGAAACCACCGAAGGTTTCCGGGTCTTTGCGTTTGGCGCGTGAAATAACCTCAGCCGGCAAAGCTGCGGCTCGATCAGACTTCGGCGGTACGACGAGAAAACACCAGCATTGCCGCGACAAGGCTGAATATGCCGAGATTATAACCGCCAAGAGCGATCGCCAGATCGATGAAGGATACGGGGCCAATGATCGCGGCAGCGGCAAATGTCCCGATGATGAGAGCAGCAACGAGCGCCATGGAGAAGGCCGATCGCAGCATCGCGGCGCTGAGGCCCAGAGTGACAGCGGTAAGAAACAGCACTGATAATCTCCTGTTACTTTCTTTTTATGCCCGCAAGCCTAGGCCCAACTTGCTAAGAAAGATTACCGAGACAACGTCCGATTTCTCGTCGATTGAAACTAGGTTTAACCGTTACTGAACGGCGCATTTCAATTTCGAGACAATCTTTCCCGCCAGTATCGAGACCTGTCGGTTCGCCTGTCACCAACAATGCGCCCAGCTGGTCGCGGCCGATTTGATTTGCGCTAAAAACCCACTAATTTCGCCGTATGAACAGAATGTCCGCCACCGATTCGCCGTCGAACCTCACCGAGTTTTCGGTTTCCGAACTGTCCGGCTCCATCAAGCGTACAGTGGAGACCGCTTTCGATCACGTGCGCGTGCGTGGCGAGATTTCCGGTTATCGTGGCCCGCATTCCTCCGGCCATGCCTATTTCTCTCTGAAGGATGACCGCGCCCGCATTGATGCGGTGATCTGGAAGGGATCGTTCTCTCGGATAAAATTCCGGCCGGAAGAAGGTATGGAAGTGATCGCCACCGGCAAGATCACCACATTCCCGGGGTCCTCCAAATACCAGATCGTCATCGAAGCGATGGAGCCGGCCGGCGCCGGCGCGCTGATGGCGCTTCTGGAAGAGCGCAAGCGCAAGCTGGGTGCCGAGGGCCTGTTCGACCAAGCCCGCAAGCGTCCCCTGCCCTTCATGCCACAGGTGATCGGCGTGGTGACCTCGCCGACCGGTGCCGTCATCCGCGACATTCTCCACCGTATCACCGACCGTTTTCCGGTGCATGTGATCGTCTGGCCGGTCAAGGTGCAGGGTGAGGGGTCGGGCGACGAGGTGGCCAATGCCATTCGCGGCTTCAATGCCATAGACCCCGGCGCGCCCTCCGGCCCGATGCCGCGACCGGATGTGCTGATCGTGGCACGCGGCGGCGGCAGTCTCGAGGACCTCTGGAGTTTCAACGACGAGGCGGTTGTGCGGGCGGCGGCCGAAAGCCGCATCCCGCTGATTTCGGCCGTCGGCCATGAGACCGACTGGACGCTGATCGATTATGCCGCGGACATGCGCGCACCGACGCCGACAGGGGCAGCAGAAATGGCCGTGCCGGTAAAGGCCGATCTGGAAGCGCAACTGGCGGGGCTTGGCGCGCGACTGCGGGGCAGCGCCTCACGCCAGATGGACAATCGCCGTCAGTTCCTGCGGTCACTGATGCGCGCCCTTCCCTCCCTCGACCAGTTGCTGGCTCTGCCGCGCCGCCGGTTCGACGAGGCCGCCTCCGGGCTTGGACGCGGACTGGAGCGCACGGCCATCGCCAAGCGCCGCGTTTACGAGCAGGCAAGCGCCGGCTTGCGGCTCGACATCCTGATCAACCGTATTGCCACGCAACGCCGGCATGTGGCCGAACAGATCCTGCGCACCGACAACACGCTGGAACGGCGTTTGTTGAAGGAACATGGCCGCATCCAGCGGGCATCCGCTTCGCTGGCAGCTTTGCCCGCGCGGCTGAACGGTCAATTGCAGCGCGAAGGCCAGCGGGTGATGTCCCTGTCCCAGCGATCGGATTCGGCCGTGACCCACGCGATGGCACGCCGGCACTCGGCCATTGCCGCGCAGGACCGCGTGCTGCAATCGCTCTCCTACAAAAACGTGCTGAAGCGCGGTTATGCGGTCATCCGAGGCGAAGACGACCAGCCATTGACGCGGGCTGCCGGTGTTTCGTCCGGTCAGGCGATTTCGGTGGAATTTGCCGATGGCAGGATTTCCGCTGTGACAGGCGGAGACGGGCCTGAAGGTGTGGCGCAACCCGGCCCCAAGAAACGGGCGGCGTCCAAACCGGTCGCCACAGACGAAAAACCGGCAGCAGCCCCCAAGCAGGGCAGCCTGTTCTGATCGGCCGACGGGCAAGGAGTTATGGCATGCCTGATGTGATCACCGACCCGGCGCAAGACGTTCGTCCTCGAATCACCGTTCTGTATTGCACTCAATGCAACTGGCTGCTGCGCGCCGCCTGGATGGCCCAGGAGCTTTTGCAGACCTTTGGGCAGGATATCGGCGAAGTGGCGCTCATCCCCGGCACCGGCGGCCATTTCGAGATTCGCTGCAATGGACAACTGATTTGGGAACGCAAACGCGATGGCGGCTTTCCGGGACCAAAGGAATTGAAGCAGCGGCTACGAGATATCATCTGGCCGGATCGCGATCTCGGCCATACGGACAGGGCGACGAATGTGGAAAACTCCGGACCACAAGGGCTTGCCGATGACCCCGCCTGACGCGCCGCACAAAAATTTTCGCAACTGACACAGAAACTTCAAAAAACGCTGTTGACTTCACCGGCCTGCCCCCGTACATCGCTCCTCGTCGCCCAGATGGCGGAATTGGTAGACGCGCCAGCTTCAGGTGCTGGTATCCGAAAGGATGTGGAGGTTCGAGTCCTCTTCTGGGCACCATTCCCATTTAAGATCAGAGAGTTATCGGCCTCCTGGCCGGTGCCGGCGTAAGACGCCATAGAGCGTTGACGGCCGGATTTTATGGCTGGTTGCCACGTAGTTACGGCCTGACATTTCCCTGAAATTGACACTGCCTGCTTTCGCGTGAACTGTCCTGCTTTCCGCATAGAAGCATGCTGGAATTCGCTACAGCTTCCCGCCCGGCAAGAATGCCACCACAAATCCGGTGGAGCCTGACAATCAGTGAAAAATCAGTTTTGCGGCAGGAAATGCGGGTTGATGCCCGGCACCCAGGGACGGTTCGGCGGCATATCCGTACCGGTATAGGTGAAACCGTTGCTTTCGCAGCGATAGACCTGTGTCGGGAAATCACGGCCAAATGTATCTCTGCGCCAGCCGTGATGGTTGCGCACATAACCGATGCCAGATTCACAGCGTGTATTGCCGTCTTCGCCGCCATTATCCGCCGTCACCCGGCTTTTTTCCGGCACGACGCCGGGCAGATCCTTGAACGTCGGGGCCCGGTCCTGCGCCAGCGCCAACGCCGGCAAAAGAACCAGCACCATCACGAGAGGCAATATCCAGGCACCTTTAAACATCGTCAGTCTCCGTATCCACCTCTACAGATAAGGATGCGTGGCATCCGACGCCAGACCGGTGGCGGCACGTTCGCGTGATCGGGGTTTCTCGCAGCGATTAAAGGATGCGGCGATAGCCGGTCGGCTGCTCGTAGAGCCAGCCGATGCGCTTGACCGCCGCTTCAAAGTTTTCACGCGCCACCGTCATCGTATGGCCGTTGGCGTGCAGAAGCGTTTCGGCATCTTCCATGATGCCGACATGGCCTTTCCAGAACACAAGATCGCCACGACGCAGTTCATCCCGGGTGATCTCGGCTCCGACCCTGGCCTGCATGTCCGTATCGCGCGGAAATTTCTGGCCGGCCATCATCAGCGCAAGCTGCGTGAGGCCTGAACAATCGATGCCGATGCCGGAACGGCCGCCCCAGAGATACGGCGTCTCGATGAACCGCGTGGCGACGGTGACGTAATCCTCCAGATCTTCGGAAACAGGCCGGCAGTGGCTGGAGATGACCGCCGTTCCATCGGCCAGCACATGATAATGATTGCCACGGGTCTCCGCCTCGCCGACGATTTTCAGACGGCTTCCCATGGACAAGATGCCGACATGCGGCTTGCGCAACTCCGGCTCGGGATAGATAAAGCTGCGCGGCACGACGATACGATGGCTCGGCGCGACAATCGATCCGATATGCCCCTCCGGCAGGTATCCGACATAGCCATCTTCATCCGCCTGCACCCAGGCCCAGCCATCAGCGCGATCGAAAACACGCACCGTTTCGCCGATCAGAAGCTCGGTATCGATGCCACGGGCAAGATCGGGCACGGGACGCAGCGCGGCAACCGGAACAGTGACCTGCGCCGGTTCGCCCGCGACATAATGTTCGGCCTTTACCTTGTCGCGAAGGGCTTTATCCGCCAGATCGGTGCGGTAGGCATGAAGACGGCGGTCGAGAATGTTGGTCATGCTGCCTCAGAACGTAAGCTTGCGGCCCTCGTCGATGACGAGATCGCCGAATTTTTCCAGATAAAGCGCACCGGCGAGCGTGCGCTTGATGACGACGTTGCGGCGATCGCGTTCATCACGCGCACGATCGATCAACGCCATACCGCCCATTGTATCGAGCGCCCGGGTAATCACCGGCTTGGTGACGCCGAGTGTTGCCGCCAAACCGCGCACCGTATGCGGCGGCGGCACCAGATAGACATGCAGAAGGATGGAAAGCTGCCGTAATGTCAGGTCCGGCTCATCGCGGCGAACCTGCTCGATCGTCACCTTCTGCCACAGGCCCAACGCCTCGCTGGCCGTCATCTCCACCGGCATGCCTACTCCGAACTCCAAGCTTTGCGGCTATTTACGGCCCATATGCAAACGGGCGCAAGAGTGCGCCCGTTGTCGTTTCTGAATCGATAAAACGTTCAAATCATGGTGCGGATATGGCGATACAGGGCGCGTATGGTCTGCGCTTCACCGCCAATCGGCGCATGCGGGCGCTCAGTCGGGCACCAGCCGTATATATCCAGATGCACCCAGCTTTTGGCGTTCGAGACAAAACGCTTCAGGAAGAGTGCGGCGGTGATGGAACCTGCCATGCCACCACCGGGCGCATTGGTGATTTCGGCCGCACGTGAGCGGATGTCCTTCTCATAGCCCTTGAACAGCGGCAGACGCCACATCGGGTCGTCAACCTCATGGCTTGCGGCGTAAAGCGCGCAGGCCAACGCCTCGTCATCGGTGAAGAAGGGCGGCACATCCGGCCCGAGCGCCACGCGCGCAGCACCCGTCAATGTCGCCATGTCGATCATCAGGTCCGGGGCTTCCTCATCCGCATAGGCGAGAGCATCTGCCAGCACCAGACGGCCTTCGGCATCCGTGTTGTCGATCTGCACCGTGATGCCCTTGCGGCTGCGATAGATATCGCTCGGCCGGAATGCGTTGGCGGAAATCGAGTTTTCGACTGCCGGCACCAGCACGCGCAGATCGATATCGAGACCGGCATCCATGATCATCAGCGCCAGTGCCAGCACATTGGCTGCGCCGCCCATATCCTTCTTCATCAGCAGCATCGAGGCGGCCGGCTTGATATCGAGACCGCCGGTATCGAAGCAAACACCCTTGCCGACCAGCGTGATCTTTTTTGCACCCTTGCGGCCCCAGCGCAGGTCCAGCAGGCGCGGTGCCTGCGCGCTGGCGCGGCCGACCGTGTGGATCAACGGAAAGTTTTCGACCATGAGATCATCGCCGACGATGGATGAAACCTCGGCCCCGTAGTGTTTGCCAAGCGCTCGGAAAGCAGCCTCAAGATTGTCCGGCCCCATGTCATTGGTCGGTGTATTGATCAGATCGCGGGCAAGGAAAACGGCGGCGAGCTGACGAGCGAGATCGGCAGTGTCGACACCATCTGCCGGCGCAAGCCTTGCTTCCTGCGGCTTATCCTTCAGATAACGGGTGAAGGCATAGGTGCCGAGCCCAAAGCCGAGCGCCAGCTTTTCGGCGGCAAGTGCGGAAGATTCGACATACCAGTCTCCCGCCGGCAGCGAACGGGCCAGTTTGCCGCAGGCAAAGGGCGCATCGTTCGGTTCACCACCAAGGCCGAACAGCGCCGATGCCAATTCACCGGTAGCGCCCGGCACAAGCAGCAATGCTCCTGATTCGGCCTTGAAACCCGTCGCCTTCGCCCATTCTGCAACCTTGGTCGGAAGCGCACCGGCTTCCAGATCAGCCGGCGTCACCGCATAGACGGGCCGAGACGTAGGTGATTTTTGTGTGAAGGGAGAGGGACGATCGATGAACTGATAGGGGGACATGGCTGCCTTCATTCAAGCAATTAACAGTATGTTAGGGTTAACAGACTATTGCTTGAGACAAGATTGCGCCACCCATGTTCGTAACCCTTTCAGTCGCAGGGGCGCCGGTTCGTCGAGAGATTACACCATGCCTGCTCGCCTATTCGTCGCTGCCCACAAACATCACCTCGCCCGCACCGCGGCGTTGGTTCTCATCACCCTATCCATTAGCAGCTGCAACAGCACCAGTCGCGATGCCGACCGCCTGACGACAGGCTCGATTTCGAGCCAGAGCACAGCCCGCGCCGAATCCTTCGACGGCATGAATGCGGCACAGTTGGCGAGCGCCGAGCAGCGCATCGGTGCCGCTTACGAAAAGAATTCGAAGGACCGCAATACCGGCCTGAACTATGCCAATATCCTGCGCATGACCGGCAAGAACGACCAGTCGCTGGCCGTCATGCAACAGGTGGCGATCGTTCATCCGACCGATCGCGACGTCCTTGCCGCCTACGGCAAGGCACAGGCTGCCGCAGGCCAGCTTGAACAGGCGCTCAACACGCTGGCCCGCGCTCAGACACCGGATCGTCCCGACTGGCGCCTCTACTCCGCCGAAGGCGCGGTGCTGGACCAGATGGGGCGCTCGGATGAAGCACGGGCAAAATATCGCCAGGCACTTGGCACCCAGCCCAATGAACCGAGTGTCGTTTCCAACATGGGCATGTCCTATGTGCTGTCCGGCGACCTGAAGACGGCCGAAAACTATCTGCGCAATGCATCCGGACAGCCGACAGCCGATAGCCGCGTACGCCAGAACCTGGCACTCGTCGTGGGTTTGCAGGGACGTTTTTCCGAGGCCGAAGACATTGCACGCAGGGAGCTGTCACAGACCCAGGCCGATGCCAATGTCTCCTACCTGCGCTCTATGCTTTCCCAGCAGAACTCCTGGGCAAAGCTGGCCGACAAGGACGGCAAGCCGAAGCTGCGCACCAACTGATCCCCTCCCTTTCCGCATTCAATAGCAAAACGCCGGCCCCGTCATGATGGCCGGCGTTTTCGTCTGTAATGTTTCGGAATGGCTTGCGCCAAAATCGTCAGAAGCGGTCGGCGACCTGCATCATCGCCGGGCCGAGAATAACGGCGATCAGCACCGGCAGGAAAAACAGGATCATCGGCACTGTCAGCTTCGGCGGCAGGGCGGCGGCCTTCTTTTCTGCGGCGTTCATGCGTTCGTCACGGCCTTCCTGGGCAAGGACGCGCAGCGCCTGCGACAACGGCGTACCGTATCGTTCGGCCTGGATCAGCGCCGTCGTCACAGCCTTTACGATATCAAGCTGAGTGCGGATGCCGAGATTTTCGAGTGCCACACGACGATCCGGCAGGAAGGAGAGCTCTGCCGTCGTCAGCACCATTTCCTCGGCGAGTTCCGGGGATTGGCTTGCCATCTCCTCGGAAACACGGCGCATCGCCGCCTCAATGGACGTCCCGGATTCGACACAGATCAACATCAGATCGAGGGCATCGGGCCAGGCGCGCTTGATCGAGGCCTGTCGCTTGCCGATTTTGTTGCTGACATAGATGTTGGGTGCGTAAAAGCCGATATAACCAACAACGATTGCCGCCAGCATTCGGATGGGGAACGAATAGTCCGCCATGTTGCCGAGCACGAAGATGTAGAGGACCGCAAGGGTCAGAAACAGGAAGGGCAGAAGGAAACGCGCGACAAGAAACATGTTGAGCGCGTTCTGGGAGCGCAGGCCCGCAGCCCGTAGCCGATTGACGGTATTATCATCGACCAGAGCCTTGCGCAGGTTGAAGCGCTCGACGATCTGGCGAACCGGCTGATTGTTCTGGGCACGCAGGCTGCCACGCGACTGTTCTGCATTCATACGAGAACGCTCGCGAGCGCGGATCAATTCGCGTTCCGTCGAAACCGCCTTCATGCGCTTGTTGAGATTGTCACCCTCAAGATAGGGCGCAGCAAGCGAATAGAAGGTAGCAAAGACAGCCACGGCCACCAGCACGGCGATTATCATCGTGGGGTCTGTCAGAGTGGCGGCAAGTTCCGGTGACATTATACCGACCTCAGATGTCGAAGTTGATCATGTTGCGCATGACGAAAATGCCGATCGACATCCAGATGCCGGAACCGAGCATGATCAGATGGCCACGCGGATCGGTAAACAGGATCGCCATGTAGTCCGGGGATGTCAGCGAAACCAGCGTCGCGACGATGAACGGCAATGCGCCGATGATAACGGCCGATGCCTTCGCTTCCATCGACAGGGCGCTGACCTTGGCCTTCATCTTACGACGGTCTCGCAGTACTTTCGACAAATTGCCGATGGCTTCCGAAAGATTGCCGCCGGCCTGGCTCTGCAATGCGATCACGATGGCGAAGAAGTTGATCTCCGAAAGCGGCATCGTCTGGGTCATGCGCGCACAGGCTTCGGGAATGCTCAAGCCGACCTGCTGGGATTCTATCACACGACGGAATTCGCTTTTCACCGGCTCCTGGCCATCACTGGCAATCAGGCGCATCGCATCGTTGAGCGGCAAGCCGGACTTGATGGAACGAACCATGACGTCGAGCGCATTGGGGAATTCTTCCAGAAACTTGTTCTGCCGGCGCTTGACGATGAAGCCGATGACCCAGCGCGGCAGACCGGCGCCAGCTACGAAGCCGGCACCAAGAGCGGCATAAATCGGCATGCCGAAGATCATGAAGGTCAGCGCAAAGAACAATCCGAGTGCAACGCTGATCATATAGAACTGACCGACGCTCAGCGTCAGACCCGATTGCGCCAGTTTGCCTTTGACGCTCTTATCAGCCTTTTTGCGCGAATCTTCCTGCTGCTTCTTTTCAAGTTCCTTCAGAGAGTCCTGAACGGATTTGCGACGTTTCGACATTTCCTGCACGCGGTCTCGCGCAGCCTTTGCGCGCCCGACATCAGCCTCTGCCGCCTTGACACGATTGAGACGATTTTCCGTTTTCTTCTCTGTTTCAAGCCGGCTGAAAAGAAAACCGTAGGCAAGCGCGCCTGCCGCGAGGGCGACAAGAGCGATGACGCCGAGCAGAATGGGATCAAAACCGAACATATCAAGCCGACTTCTTTTCCATCTCGTCGAGCGCTGTGGCCAGACGACGGTCCTCGTTGAAATAGCGGGCGCGATCCCAGAAATGCGGCTTGACGATGCCAGTGGACTTGTGACGGCCAATCAGGCGGCCATTGGCATCCTCACCCTCGATCTCGTAACGCATCAGATCCTGGGTGATGATGACGTCACCTTCCATGCCGATCACTTCGGTGATGTGGGTGATGCGGCGCGAACCGTCACGCAGACGGGCAGCCTGGACGATGACGTCGATCGAGCCCGCGATGATTTCGCGCACGGTCTTGGCCGGCAGCGTAAAGCCACCCATGGCAATCATCGATTCCATACGGCTCAGGCATTCGCGCGGCGTATTGGCGTGGATCGTGCCCATGGAGCCATCGTGACCGGTGTTCATGGCCTGCAACAGGTCAAAAACCTCCGGTCCGCGCACTTCACCGACGATGATGCGTTCGGGGCGCATACGCAGGCAGTTCTTGACCAGATCACGCATGGTCACCTCACCCTCGCCTTCAATGTTTGGCGGACGGGTTTCTAGACGCACCACATGCGGCTGCTGCAGCTGAAGTTCAGCCGTATCTTCGCAGGTGATGACACGCTCGTCGGTATCGATGAAGCCAGTGAGGCAGTTCAGAAGCGTCGTTTTACCCGAACCGGTACCGCCGGAAATGACGACATTGCAGCGGACACGGCCGATGATCTGCAGCACCGTCGCACCTTCCGGACTGATCGAGCCAAACTTGACCAGCTGATCGAGCTTGAGCTTGTCCTTCTTGAACTTTCGAATGGTCAGCGCCGGGCCATCGATGGCAAGCGGCGGAGCAATGACGTTGACACGCGAACCGTCGGGCAGACGGGCGTCGCAGATCGGCGAACTTTCATCGACGCGGCGGCCAACCTGGCTGACGATACGCTGGCAGATCGACAGGAGCTGCTGGTTGTCGCGGAAACGAATGTCGGATTCGATCGTCTTGCCGCCAACTTCGATAAAGGTCTGGCCTGACCCGTTGACCATGATGTCGGCGATGTCGTCACGCGCCAGAAGCGGCTCCAGCGGGCCGTAACCGAGAACGTCGTTGCAGATATCCTCAAGCAGTTCTTCCTGCTCGGAGATCGACATCGCAAAGTTCTTGATGGTGATGATGTCGTTGACGATATCGCGAATTTCTTCGCGCGCGCTTTCACCATCAAGCTTGGCCAGCTGTGACAGGTCGATCGTATCGATCAGCGCCGAAAAAACCTGGCTCTTGGTGTCGTAATATCCCTCGGTGCGAGTGGGACGCTTTCGGGCGGCGGCAGGCGGCGGCGTGACCGGCTGTCTTGTCATCGTCTGCGTTGGCGTTTCGACGAGCACTTCTGGAACGCTGGGGCGCACGGCTGCCGGTTCCGGCTGCGACACCGGTGGTGGCGTGACCGGAGGCGGGCTGATGCCCGCCTTGCCAAAACCTTCGTTTCCGCGTTTTCCAAACATTCTACGATCCAGTCATGACGACATATTTGTTGATCAACCGCGACGGAAGCGGCCGAGCACATTGCCCAGACCGGCTTTCTTGGCGCGTTTTACCGCCGCTCTGCCGGTGACGATGTGCGAGATCTGGGAAAAGGTTTCCGCTGCGGCCGACTTGGGATCGACCTCTGCTATCATGCGACCGCTATTGGCGGCATTGCCGAACAGTTGCGCATCGAATGGCAAAATGGCGATCGGCTGGATTTCCAGCGGCTCGACAAAGTCGGCCGGGGCGATTTCCGGCCGCTTGAGCATGCCGACCTGATTGAGAACGAGATGCGGCGGACGATCGTTCGGCCGCAGCTTCTTCAATGCGTCCAGCATATTCTTGGTATTGCGCAGGTTGGCGAGATCGGGCACGGCGGTGATGACGACCTCATCGACCTCGGCGAGCACCGAACGTGTCCATTCCGACCAGGCATGCGGCACATCGAGAACGGCAACGGGAGCCGTGCGCTGCAGGACTTCCATGACCGGACGGAACGCGCCGCCATCGAAATCATAAGCACGATCGAGAAGAGACGGTGCGGACAGGAGCGACAGATGCTGCGAGCATTTGGTCAGCAGGCGATCGAGAAACACCTCATCCAGTCGCTCCGGCGCGAACACCGCCTCGGCAATACCCTGGGCCGGATCCTGGTCGAAATCGATATTGGCAGTGCCATAAGCGAGATCGAGGTCGGCGAGGATGGTTTCCGTCGAAAACAGCGAGGAAATGCCGAATGCACAATTATGGGCAATGGTCGATGAGCCGGTACCGCCCTTCGCGCCAATAAACGCGATGGACTTGCCAAGCGGTTCGGCTTCCGGATCGACAAAGATCGTCGAGACGGCACCAAGCAGATCCGCCATGGACACCGGCGCCACCATGTATTCGGAAATGCCGTTGCGGATCAGGTCCCGGTAAAGACCGATATCGTTATAGCGCCCGATCAGGATGACCCGCGTCGACGGATCGCAGACCTGGGCAAGCGGGGCCAGTTCGCCCAGCAGGTTTCGCGGCTCCGCCTGGGTTTCCAGGATGATCAGGTTGGGCGTCGGCGTATGCGCGAACATCTGTGCGGCGGCATCGACACTGCCGCTGGTGATGCGCAGGTTGACCTTCGCCATACGGCGATCGTTGGCGAGGCGCTCCATGACACGGTGCAGGCCGTCGCTCTCACAAAAGATATGGATGGAAATACGCGGCAGAGGCCGCATATTGTCCAGGTCAGATTCACGCGCGATTTCGTCTTCCGCCTGCGAAGAAGCAGGATTGACGCGATATTCCACGGACCCGATCATGATTTGGTCTCCCTCGTGACAATCCGGCTGATCAATTGTCCATGTCCTTCAGTTCGACATAAGCGTCGCGATAACGCTCCATGACCTTGCCACGCTGTTGCGCATCCGGAGGCGTCATACGACGCGGTCCCAGAAGATCATGCGGATTGGCGATCTGCGCGGCGAGATTGCGCTGGCTGGCGCAGCCGAAATTGTAATAGTTGTCGTTCTGTGTCGTGTTCAGCGTCATGTCGGCCGGCCATTCGCCACATGCACTGGTCTGCGCAGTGACGGCATTATAGGTCAGACGAACCGGTGCGGGATCACCGGGACCTGCTGCGAAACGGACATGCAGAATCTTGTTTTTCGGCACGCCCATGCGAACCATCAGGCGTCTGATGTCGCCGGCCGCGGCCTGGGCAGCACCATCATTGATCGAACCTTTCGGCGTCTGGATCTGGACGATGCCGGTCGAGGCGCGACGGTAGTCATCGACAAAGCCGGCTATGACTTCACTCTGGCCGCGGGTCAGCCCCTGATCGCCGGATGCCACCGGAATATCGATGGATTTCTGACCTTCGGCGACGACGATCGGATGGCGGGTGCGGTAGTCATCCGGAATGGAACCCGTAACGACGCGGTCGGCGCAGCCTGAAACGAGGACCGCCACGCCGAGAACGGCGGCAATCGCGGAAAAACGACCAGCAAAAGCTGCGGGTGCGAGAGTTTTGGCCTTGGTCATGGGTCGGCGTCTTTCTTGTGCGCTGCCTACCGGAATAATGGGTGTGAAAAGCTTTTTGGTCATTTGTAGATGAACCCGACATTGCCGTGATAAGGCTCGCTCGGCGGTGCTGCCTCGCGGCGGCCGTAGATCTTGTTCACGTGGCCAAGGAAAACGCTTGCCGCATCGCTTGCCGGATTGAAATTGTCGTCGGGACGGGAAAGTTCATTGCGGGTGACCGGACGCACCAGATAAGGCGTCGCGATAATGACCAGCTCCGTCTCGGTACGCTCAAGGCCCTTCTTGCGGAAGGCAGCTCCAAGCAGCGGCAGTTTCGATGCACCGGGTGTGCCGGACATGGTCTGCTGAACGTCGTCCCTGATCAGGCCAGCGAGTGCAATAGAGCCGCCGGAAGGAAGCTCCAGCACGGTTTCGGCCCGCCGCTTGCGATATTCCGCTCCGCCGGTTGCACCGGCGATAGGTTCGGAGACAGTGGTCTGGATACGCAGGCTGATACGACCCGATGACAGAACCGTCGGCGTGAAGCCGAGGCCGATACCGTATTCGTAAGGCGTGACCGTCGTAACGCCATCCACGCCGGTGGTGGTGTAAAGCTTTTCACCACCGGAGTTGAAGGTGGCTGACTGACCTGAAATGGCCGTAAGAGTTGGCTCAGCCAAAGTGCGGATCGCATCGGCCCGCTCAAGTGCGCTCAGGACCATCTGGATGCTCAGCTTGCCAATATTGCCACTGATGCCGCCGACGATACCATCTGCATCCGTGACGGCCTGCAACATATTGATACCGGAGCCCGATGCCGCCGCATTGCGCTGGAAAATGTTATCGAAACCGAGCTGCTTGACCACTTCGCGGCGGATTTCGGCAACGGTGATCTTCAAGGTGACCTGATCTTCGCCTTCGACCGAAATCATGTTCTGGATCTGCGAAACCTGTCGTCCCTCATCTTCCGAAACATCTTTACGGCTTGTGGCCTCGCCGCCTTTCAGAAAGATCTTGGCGAGCTGTTCTGCCTTGGCGGAATCCTGCGGTGTACGCACATTGCCGGTCAGGACAATGTTGTCAGAGATGATCTCGACCTTGATGTTCGAATCCGGCATGAAACGACGAAGATTTTGTTCGAGGCCGGAGATATCGCGCTCGATCTCCAGATCGATACTGACCACCTCCTCGCCTTTCGGTCCGAAGATGAAAATGTTCGTCTGGCCGACGGTCTTGCCGAACAGATAGATGCGTCGCGATGTGCGGGTAACGGCATCGGCGATCGTCGGGTCTGCAACAAGAATATCGTGTGCGTCCGTCGGCAGGTCGACGACGATTGCCTTATTGAGCCCGATCTTCAGACGACGGCGAACGCCTGTACCAGCTTCACTGATGCGGATAATACTGTCCTGAGCGGCTTCTGCTGCGACCGGCCCAAAGCCCGAGAAACCGGCGCCGATCGGGAAACCTGAAAAGGCAATGCAGAATGACAGGCCCGCCGCCGCGGATGTGCGGAGTTTGTTCTTGAAGCTAACCACGTGAGCGTTCCTGTTCATTGTTGTACCGCCTGCGTACCCGTAACGATCTGACCGGATTTGATGATTTGAACCTGGCCCTTGTCGCCGCCGGCAAGTAGGTAATCCGGGACGGCCGTGTCCGGCTGCTGGGCATCGGCGACTGACCGCAATGCGAGCGTCAGGCGGCTGGCCATCTGCTGCGCAACGGCAATAACCTTGGTTTGATCCGGAGTGAGTTCCAGCGTTGCGGTCGTACCGATGACGGCCTTGGAACCATCTTCATTTTCCTGGATCTGCTGGTCGATTGCCAGAACCCGGATGTTGCTGAGAATGTCTTCCGTGCGGAAAGCGCCATCTTCGGCCTTGCGAACCATGATCACGTCCACGCGGTCGTTGGGCAGAACGAAACCGCCGGCACCGGTCGCGACGGATATTTCCGTAGCGACGGCGCGCTTGCCTGCCGGCAGAAGCGAAGACATGATGCGGCCGGAGGAATCGGCGACCTTTTCCGGGCGAACCGGTTCGCCTTCGAACAACGGCAGGCGAACAACGGAGCCCGTCATTTCGTTGATGGCCTCCGGGCGATCGCGATCCGTGATCAGCCCCTGCACAATGCCGCTTTCAGGCCATCCTACCCATCGCAGCGATTCACCATTGAGCCTGCTGCCGACAGGGAGATTGGCGGCCGAGACAAGGACATTCACGGTCGGTGCCTGGCGAACGATTTCCTGAACGGTACCACCGCCCATCTGCATGGCCAGCAGGCCAGCCAATCCTGCCGCGACAACGGCAACTGTGAGGATGATAATACGGGCGGGTTTCATGGCGGCTTCCTGAAGGACTACTTAAGTCTTTCCGGAGAATGGCCGCCAATGGTGTAATTATGGTTAATGGAGCGCTTACAATTTCGGTTAACGCCCGGTTTCGAAAGTAAAACCGAAGTTAACCTGCCGACCGGATCGCCAATGCAACGATAGGTGCATGTTCATACGTCATGAAACCGCCTATCGCGATGGCAATGCCGTAGGGAATCTTGTGAGCGGTAGTCAGAGACTGCGGCAGCGCGAAACCCATGGCCAGCACGGTGTTCGAATGGGCACGGATCATGAGAATGGCAATCGTGAGAATGCCACCCAGGAAACCCGTTGCGACAAGGAATATGAGGAGAGACTGGTTGAACCCGAACCAGCAGGCGGCGGCTGTCAGCAGTTTGGCGTCTCCGCCTCCCATGACATTGGCGGCGAAAAGCGAGAAACACACGACAAAGACCGCGAGGCTCGCTGCGAGCGACATGCCGATTTCTTGCCAGCCAAGGCCGAGAATAGGGGCGACAATAAAAAACGATAGCAGGACGACAGCAGGAATGGCGTTGGGGATGGTCATTCGCGTCAGATCGCTGATCGAGGCCAGCGCCAGCCCGAGCGGCAAGATAGAGAGAACTGCATAAGTCATAACCGTACTTGCCATCCGGCCTCCTAAGCCAGTTATTACAACCGGCAATCAAACAGTTTCCTCAAAACAGACGAAGCCGCCCCATTGAGGCGGCTTCGAGAAAACAGCGTTGCTGTCAGGGCATAAGCCGCTTAGTACTTTGCCGAGTTCGCCTGGGCGTCGGTCATCTTGGTACCAATGCCACGGAACGTGGTGTTCAGAACGCCGCCGAGCGTGGTTGCACCGGCGATCAGGGCGACGGAAATCAGGGCTGCGATCAGGCCATATTCGATGGCGGTCGCACCAGATTCGTCCTTCATGAAACGAGCAAAAATCTTGGACATACTTCTCTCCTAATTCTACGTTGTTCTTCAGCACTACCGACAACTGTTGTCCGCTGTTCGGATGAGCAGAACCTACCGAAAGCCGATTTCAATCCGCTTAACGAAGGCGGTTACCGAAGCATTAATTCTTGAATGCCAATGACTTGGTAAACAACGTGCGAATAAAATACCGAAAATGCCGCATAAATTTCATGCTTCTATATTTGCGACAACTCCACCTCCGCGACGGCGACCTATATTTCAAAGAAAGCCGTCAGAAGGCTAAACAGGGCGCAAAGGGCGGAAGACCGCGCATTCATGACACTATAGTTATGCAAATGGCCCGCGATTAACCGACAATTCACCATTCGAGATCATGCTTGCGCCAATTCGTACGCGTAAAGGCGGTTTGGAACATGTCGCGCATTACCACCCTTATTTTATCGATTGCCTTTTCGTTATCGTCGGTAGCCGTCGTTCACGCAGACGAGGACGCTGATCTTCTGCGCGTCTATATGAATCATGCGCGCGTGCTGAAACTCGACCGGCCAGTTGCAAAAGTCATCGTCGGAAATTCAAAGGTCGCAGACGCCACGGTGGCCGACCCGATGACGATCGTGCTGACGGGACACAGTTACGGGACGACCAATCTCGTCCTGCTCGACAAGCAAGGCAATGCGATCGCCGACGAACGCGTGCTGGTTTCCATCGACGAGGGCAATACTGTTCGCGTATTCCGCCAGACGGATCGAGCAATTCTTTCATGCACCCCCAATTGCGAACAGCATTCCGACCTCAAGGCGGACGACGCTGCCAAACCCTGACCGCAAGCATATCCAAAAGACGTTCACGCATAGAATGTCTCGTTATGAAGCGAGCCGCGCCAGCGGGTCATAATGCCCGCATCGCATGTCGATTGACCTAAGCGATTCAGCCCGGCACACATCGTTCGAACTGTCCATAAACCTGCAACCAAATTTCAACACAAGAACCTTACCATCACGCACATCCGAAAGATGTTTTGCGTATGGACATGTGCACAGATCGTAACGCCGAAAATCATGGCCTGACCAAAGTTCGACCGAGAAGGCCGATCCTGCGCCGGTTCGCGCGCTCGCAGGACGGAGCTGCGGCGATCGAGTTCGCAATTCTGGCGCTCCCCTATTTCCTCATCGTTTTTGCTATTCTGGAAACCTTCATTGCTTTCATCGGCGAGCAGGTCATCTCCAATGGCGTTGAAGTGATGGCCAGAAAGGTAAGGACCGGCGAGATCAAATCCACAACCGCCAACGATCCTGCCTTCAGAACAACGTTCCGAACCGCCTTCTGCGATGAAATATCGGTGATGATCTCTTGTCCGGCATCTGAGATTGCAACGCCAACGCGGCTTTACATCGATCTCAGGTCGTTCAGCAGCTACGCCGATATTCCAACCACAATTCCGCGCAAAGACACGTCGATCAATGCCGATCTGAAGACGACCGATTTTGCCTATTCACCCGGTGGCGCCAAGAGCATCAACATGTTGCGCGCCTATTACCGCTGGCCGGTTTATGTGGATCTCGTCCGACCGATGCTGACAACCGTACGCTCTTCCGACGGCATCGGCGATTTTCTCATCGTCGCGACCGCAACATTCCAGAATGAGGATTACCCGTGAGCGACGTCTTGCCGGTAGCAGTTGAGCACCAGAAGCCCGCGATCGCATCACCGATGCGTAATGAGGGTTCAGGCGGCATTTTTCTCCGTTTTCGCGCCTATCTTCGTGATCGTCGTGGTGTGGGCGGAGTCGAGTTCGCCATTCTCGCACCGATCCTGATTGCCACCTATTTCAGTTGCTTCGAACTGACGATCGGCTTCAGCTTCTCCAAGCGTGCCACGCGCGCCACAGGAACCGTGGGTGACCTCGTCGCGCAGCAGTCCACGGTGAACAAGGCATTTCTGTCCACCATGACCACGGCGGCAAAAAGCATTTTCGCGCCTTATGATGTCGAAGGGTTGAGCAAGCTCGCAAACAATCCGTTGAACCTTAAAATCACCGGCATACAGATCGATGATGCGGGCACCGCGAAAACGTTATGGTCGTGGCAACGGACAGGTTCTACACCTTATGCCGTTGGCTCCACGGTCACCGTGCCGAAGGAGCTGCGGATCAAGAACACGTTCCTGATCCGGACGGAAATGGTGACCTCCTACCCGCTCATGCTTTTCTTGCCCACGACATTCTCACCCGATAAGCGTGCGATCTCGATGAACCGCGAGATTTTCTACCAGCAGCGAACAGGCGACAAGATCACCTGCAGCGACTGCTGATTCCAACCCTGCCCGAGGACGTGGCCCGCGCCTTTGCCAAGTCAGCCGACAGGCTGTATGTAGCGACAATCATTCCGGGCAGCCTGACAAGGCCGCCGGGCGCTATAGCTGCTGGAGGGTCGATTGGCGCGCGCTTTCCTTTTCGTTCTGGATTCTTTCGGCGTCGGCGGCGCAAGAGATGCCGCGAAATACAATGACGACGGATCGAACACACTCGGCCATATCGCGCAGTTTTGCGCAAGCGGAGCCGGTGATCGGACAGGTGTGAGGGAAGGTCCCTTGCGGCTGCCCAACATGTCATCCCTCGGACTACTGCATATCGCTCACATGGCAAGCGGCGAGTTTCCGGCCGGCATGGCCATACCGGAACGTGTTTTTGGACTGCATGGCGCCGCGAACGAGATTTCACGTGGTAAGGACACGCCGTCCGGTCATTGGGAAATTGCCGGCACACCCGTCATGTTCGACTGGGGTTACTTTCCGAGTGAAGGCGATGCCTTTTCGGAAGACCTGATTGAGGCTATCTGCGAAGAGGCCAAGCTGTCGGGTATTCTCGGCAATTGCCACGCATCGGGCACGGATATCATCCAGAAGCTTGGCGCGGAGCATATCCGTACCGGCAAACCGATCTTTTATACGTCCACCGATTCCGTGCTCCAGATTGCCGCGCACGAAAAACACTTCGGGCTGGAGCGGCTGCTGGAACTCAGCCAGACCGTTCGAAAACACGTCGATCCACTTAATATCGGCCGCGTCATCGCCCGGCCGTTTATCGGCCAAACGCCGGCAACATTCGAGCGCACCGGCAATCGCCGCGATTTTTCCGTGCCGCCACCGGAAGACACGTTGCTCGACCGTCTCGTAGCTGCAGAACGCAAGGTTCTAGCGGTCGGCAAGATCGGCGATATCTTTGCGCATCGCGGCGTGACGCAGGTCTTCAAGGCCAACGGAAATTCGGCGCTGATGGATAGGACGCTTGAGGCCATCGACCAGGCCCAACATGGCGATCTCGTCTTCACTAATTTCGTCGATTTCGACATGCTTTACGGCCATCGCCGCGATGTTGCCGGTTATGCCGCAGCATTGGAGGAATTCGACCGGCGACTGCCTGAGGTGCACGCCAGGATGAAACCCGGCGATCTTTTGATCCTGAGCGCCGATCATGGTTGCGATCCGACCTGGCGCGGCACGGATCATACCCGCGAGCGTGTTCCTGTCATGGCGCTCGGCCCCGGTATCCGCGCCCGTAATATCGGCCTTCGCAACACCTTTGCCGATATCGGCGAAACCATTGCTGCGCATCTCGGCATCCCTGCCGGGAAGTATGGACGGAGTTTTCTGTAATGACCCTCGATACGGCTGCAATGATGAAGGCGGAAATCCATTGCCACGTCGAAGGTGCCGCGCCACCGGAACTGACGCAGCGGCAGGCGCAGAAATACGGGGTAGATATCGGCAATATCCTGCATGACGGCAAATATGTCTGGTCTGACTTCGCCGAGTTCATCATCTGTTACGATGCGGTGGCTTCGCTTTTCCGAACGGAAGCCGATTATGCGCTGCTGACAGAAACCTATCTGACCGAACTTGCGGCAATCAACACGATCTACAGCGAGCTGATCGTTTCTCCGGATCACGGCGACCGCATTGGTCTCGGTGCCGATGCCTATCTCGCCGGCATCTGTGACGGCATTTTTGCTGCCCGGGAGAAGACCGGTATCGAGGCGCGGATCATCGTCACCGGCGAACGCCATTTTGGCGTCGACCGAGTGATCGGTGCTGCCGACTACGCCGCACGGGCAAAAAATCCGCTGGTGACCGGCTTCAACATGGCCGGCGAGGAACGCATGGGTAAGGTTGCCGATTATGCCCGCGCCTTCGATATTGCGCGCGACGCCGGACTTGGCCTGACCATCCATGCCGGTGAGATTTGCGGCGCGTTCAGCGTCTCGGATGCACTCGACATCATCAAGCCCTCTCGGATCGGCCATGGCGTTCGCGCCATCGAGGATGCGGCACTCGTTGAGCGGCTGGCCTCGGAGGGTATTGTCCTGGAAGTCTGCCCCGGTTCCAATATCGCGCTCGATGTCTATTCCGATTTCCAATCGCACCCGCTGCGCCGCTTGAAGAATGCCGGGGTGCGGGTCACGATCAGTTCCGATGATCCGCCATTCTTCGGCACCTCTCTGGCGCGGGAATATGACATTGCCGCCAAAGACATGGGCTTTGCCCGCCAGGAGATCGACATCATGACCCGCACGTCGCTCGAAGCGGCGTTTGTGGACGAGGACACCCGGAAACGGCTCCTGACACGTTTTAATGCATATGTGCAAAGCGGTGCGTAAGCGGCGGTGAAACACGCCTGAGCGCTTGGATTCGCGCGCCGTCCATGACAGAAGGGGAAAACACCAACATCCCCGGAAGGCATTCCCATGAACGGCGTCACCGTCATTGACCATCCGCTCGTCCAGCACAAGCTTACCATCATGCGCAAGAAGGAAACTTCGACCGCAGGTTTCCGCCGCCTGTTGCGCGAAATTTCCATGCTTCTGTGTTACGAGGTCACGCGTGATCTTGAGCTGACGCTCGAGACGATTGAAACGCCAATCACTGAAATGCAGGCGCCGATCGTTGAAGGCAAGAAGCTCGTCTTCGTTTCGATCCTGCGTGCCGGAAACGGACTTCTCGAAGGCATGCTGGAACTCGTGCCGTCCGCGCGCGTCTCGCATATCGGCCTTTATCGCGACCATGACACGCTGCAGCCCGTCGAATATTATTTCAAGGCACCCGACAGCCTCGACGAACGCCTGATCATCGTCGTTGACCCGATGCTGGCCACTGGCAATTCTGCGATCGCGGCCATCCAGAAACTGAAGGAGCGCGGTGCGAAAAACATCCGTTTCCTCTGCCTTCTGGCCGCTCCCGAAGGCATCAAGAATTTTCAGGACGCCCATCCGGACGTCAAGATTTACACGGCGTCTGTCGATAGCTATCTGAACGAGAAGGGCTATATCGTGCCTGGCCTTGGAGATGCCGGCGACCGCATGTACGGCACCAAGTAAGCAGTCAGGCTTTCTTAACCGCATTCAAAAATAGGCGGCGCGCGGCGCGGTTCGCGCGCCGCTTTTTTATGATTTCCGGCGCTATGTTTTCGACTGGATTTCATAACGCCAGAGACAGACATGCTCCTGCGCACCGTCATTTTCGCTTCCGTCGCCATCGTGGCTGCCACGCAGGTTCCGCGTTTTTTTGATAACCGACAGCGCCAGCCCGATGTGCGGACAGACCAGAAATCCGTCTTGCCGAAGGTCCAGAAAGCCGCCCTGCCCCAAGGCCGCATCAGCCTCAAGGCGGATGGGCGTGGCCATTTTTCCGGAACATTTCAGATGAATGGCAAATCCGTCGAAGGGCTTGTCGATACTGGAGCTTCGACGATCGCCATCAACGAAACGACAGCGCGCCAGCTCGGCTTCACCGCAAACGGTCTCGACTTCCGCTATAAGGTGAGCACCGCCAATGGCTTGACGGAAGCGGCACGCATCACCATCGATCGCGTCGAGATCGGCACGGTTCGGGTGCGAAACGTGGAAGCCATGGTATTGCGTGACAAGGCCTTGAGCGGCACGCTTGTGGGCATGAGTTTTCTGACAAAACTCCGGTCCTATCAGGTGCAGGATGGCGGACTGACGCTGGTACAGTGATCAAGCGATCCGCTGCAGGATCGCCGGGCTTTCCGGCGGCGCTTCGTCGCCGATCGTAAACAGATTTGACACCTCGGCGGCGACACGTGCCGCATCATCGCCATTTGCGGCATGCACAATCGCGATAGGCTGCCCCTTCGCAACCTCGGTACCGAGCGGTAGCAAGCCACCAAGACCGACACGATGATCGATGGCATCGGTGGCTCGGCGACGCCCTCCCCCCAGTTCTACCACCACCATGCCAAGCGAGCGCGTTTCGCAATGGGTAAGGTAACCGTCCCGAACTGCGGGCACCGCAACCTGTACCGGCGCGGCGGGGAGATAATTCTGCGAACGCTCCAGAAAATCCGACGGTCCGCCCAGTGCATGCACCATGCGGCCAAAAATTTCCCCTGCTCGACCGCTTTCCAGCGCTGATCTGGCGGCCTGCTCGCCGTCCGACAGGCTGGTGACGGTACCGGACTGAACCAGCATTTCCGCGGCAAAGGCCAAAACCACCGTTTCCAGCCGCGTTCCTGCCTTGCCGCCCCGCAGAAAGTCAACGCAATTGACGATTTCAAGCGCATTGCCGGCTGCATCCGCCAGCGGTTGGTTCATGTCGGTGATCAGAGCCGAGGTTTTGACACCCGCGCCATTGGCAACATCGACCAGCGAACGGGCCAGAACCTCGGCATCCTGCAAGCTGTTCATGAAAGCACCATTGCCGACCTTCACATCCATCACCAGCGTCTGCAGCCCGGCAGCGAGCTTCTTGGAGAGAATGGAGGCGGTTATCAGCGGCACGGATTCGACCGTCGCCGTGATATCGCGAATGGCATAAAGGCGGCGGTCGGCCGGGGCGAGATCCGCGGTTTGACCAATGATGGCGCAGCCGACCTGATCCACCGTGCGGCGAAACAGAGTTTCGTCCGGCATGATGGTGTAACCTGGAATGCCTTCCAGCTTGTCCAGCGTGCCGCCGGTATGGCCAAGGCCACGACCGGAAATCATCGGCACCGCCAGGCCGCAGGCAGCAACGATCGGTGCCAGCATCAACGAAACATTGTCGCCGACACCGCCGGTAGAGTGTTTGTCGGCAATCGGCCGACCCATGTCAGCCCAGGAAAGCACGTCGCCACTGTCGCGCATGGCGAGTGTCAGCGCGATCATTTCATCGCGCGTCATTCCACGAAAGAACACGGCCATGGCAAACGCCGCGATCTGTCCTTCGGAGATGCGATCCTCGCTCATGGCACGGATGAAGGCGGTTATCTCATCTGTCGAGAGCACCTCTCCATCCCGTTTGCGGCGAATGATCTCCTGCGGGATCATGCCGGATCAATAACCGCCGGACGCGCGGGCGGAACCATTGCCCGACAGGACGGCCAGAATATCGTCAAGCAGGCTGGATGCACCAAACCGGAAGGTGGACGGCATGATCCAGTTAGCGCCCATGATGGTTTCAGCCGAGCGCAGATAAAGATCGGCATCTGCAACCGTGCCGACGCCGCCGGCGGGCTTGAAACCGACACGCTTTTTCGAATCGCGGATCACCTGCAACATGATATCGGCCGCTTCCAGCGTGGCGTTGACGGCGACCTTGCCGGTGGATGTCTTGATGAAATCCGCACCGGCTTCGATGGCCAGTTCCGACGCACGACGGATAAGGGCACGTTCCTTCAACTCGCCGGTCTCGATAATGACCTTCAGGCAGGAATTCGGGCAGGCGGCACGCACAGCTTCGACCATGGTGGTGACGGCCGCTTCATCACCGGCGATGAACGCACGGTAAGGAATGACAAGATCGATCTCATCCGCACCATCGGCCACGGCCTGTTCCGTTTCCTTGACGACATCAGCCACCGGCAAATCACCGGACGGGAAGTTCACGACGGTGGCGATACGCACCACATGCCCCTCGCCCAGAATGGAGCGGGCATGCGCGACGAAACGCGGCCAGATGCAGATGGCGGCGCTATGGCCATAAGGCGTCTGCGCGCGCAGGCACAGGTTTTCGATCGCGGCATTGTCGCAATCGTCGCGCAGGTTGGTCAGGTCGAGAAGCGAAAGGGCGAAAGACGCCGCCTCGCGTGGGCTCATCAGCTCCATGGTCAATGCCTCCGGAGTTAGTGCATGGCCGAAATCAGAACCGATTTCGGGTGGTACGATATGCGGATTCGAGAAGTCTTACAGCGTCGTTGCCGCCTCGAATGTGACACGCGGCAATGGAAATGGCGAAATCTGTTGGGGGGACATATTTACCACCCGATGACGGGCTGGCAACCCAGGCAGACGATACGACGCCAAGCGATTGAAATCAAAAATGGATCTGAATGATCACTCCGGCTGCCGAAACATTTCCGACAGAATGGATGCAAGGCGTGCGCCGCCGATCGGCGCCATATCCTTCGTTTCTTCGTGGCTCAGCTCGGCACCGGTCATGCCCGCTGCAAAATTGGTGACAACGGAGGCGGCTGCAACTTTCAGACCGAAATAGCGCGCGAGAATGACTTCCGGCACGGTGGACATGCCGACTGCATCCGCACCCAGAGTGCGCGCCATGCGAATCTCCGCCGGCGTTTCGAAGCTCGGGCCGGAGAACCACATGTAAACGCCGGAAAAGAGCTGCACGCCGCCACGGATGGCGGCGTTACGCATGGCGGTTGCTAGATCGGCATCATAGGCATTGGTCAGACCGACAAAACGACGATCGCTAGCCTCGCCGATCAGCGGATTCATGCCGGAATAATTGATGTGATCGGTGATCTGCATGACGGAACCGGGCGGCATATCTTCACGGACGGAGCCCGCAGAATTCGTAAGGATCAGGGCCTGCACGCCGAGACCGGCCAAAATCTCGATCGGCGCGCGCATGGCATTGGCATCACCGTGCTCGTAATAATGGGTGCGACCCGACAGCATGATGACCGGCTCGCGACCGAGATAACCGGCGACCAGTTCGCCGGCATGGCCGCTGACGCCGCCTTTCGGAAAGCCGGCCAGATCCTCATAAGGAATTCGGATCGGATCGGTCACCTCATTGACGATCGGGCCGAGGCCTGACCCAAGCACGATCGCATGCCGCGGCACGAGGCCGCTCAGGCGTTCGACAAGCAGGTCAATGACGCTGTTCAACCCCTCGGTCATGCCTTGCCCTCACTCAACCGAGGATATCGGTCTTGAAGGAAAATGGCAGCAGTTCCTCCATCGTCATGGTCTTCTGCACACCCTGCTCGTCGCAAAGATAGACACGGGTGTCGGGGCTGGCGAATTCGGCAATTTTCTGACGGCAGCCACCGCAGGGCGGGCACAGCGCCAATTTTTCGGCGATGACGGCGATTTCCTTGATGCGGCGACCGCCGCCCATAACCATGGCGCCGATCGCTGTTGGTTCGGCACACCACCCTTGAGGGAAAGAGAGGTTCTCGATATTGGCGCCGACATAGACTTTTCCGTCCTCGGCGCGGATGGCCGCACCGACCGGGAATTTCGAGTAAGGCGCGTAGGCGTGGCCCATGGCCTCGCGGGCGGCTTCGAACAGATCATGCGCCATATCAACGCTCCTTCACGTAAGGCACGCCACCGGCCTTGGGCGGGTGTGCGATGCCGATGAAACCGGCCAGCAGAATGCAGGTGAGAACATAAGGTAGAGCCTGGAAGATCTGCACCGGCACTTCACCGATCAGCGGGACCTGCTTGCCCTGCATGAAATTTGCAACGGCATCAAGGAAACCAAACAGAAGGCAAGCGAACATGACCGGCACCGGCTTCCACTTGGCAAAAATCAGCGCGGCGAGCGCGATATATCCCTTGCCGGCAGACATGTTGTTGATAAAGGCTGCCGACTGGGCGATTGCCAGATAGGCGCCCGCAAAACCACCGAGTATGCCGGTCACAATCAGCGCACGGAACCGTAGCCAGGACACAGAGATGCCGGCCGTATCCACCGCTGCCGGGTTTTCGCCGACCGCGCGCAGGCGCAGACCGAAACGCGTACGATAAAGCACCCACCAGGACAGCGGCACCGCGAGGAAGGCAAGATAGGTGAGGATATTGTTGCCGGAAATCACGTTCGAATACAGCGGACCGATGACCGGCACCTCGCGCATGAAATCCGCACCCGGCAGGATGATCGGCGAAAAGCGCGCATCGCCCGTCAGACCCGGCGTGCGGCCGCCCTGATTGAACCAGGCCTGACCAAGCACGATGGTAAGGCCCGCCGCAATGAAGTTCAGCGCTACACCGGACACGATCTGGTTGCCGCGATTGGTGATCGAGGCAAAACCGTGGATCATCGAAAAGCCGATCGAAATGCCGATGCCGCCAAGCAGGCCGATCCAGGCACTGCCACTAACATAGGCAAGACAGGCGGCGGCAAAGGCGGCCGCCAGCATCTTGCCCTCGAGGCCGATATCGACGATGCCGGCACGTTCTGAAAACAGCCCTGCCAACGCGGTAAAGATCAGCGGGATCGAAAGCCGGATGGTGGATCCAAGAATGCTGACAAAAATGTCGAAATAATCCATGGCGGTCACTTCCCACTCAGCGTCTGGTAGATCCGCACGACGGCCGGGCGGAACATATATTCGAGCGCACCGGCAAACAGGATGACGAGACCCTGAATGACGACGATCATTTCGCGGGTAATATTAGGCATTTCAAACGAAAGATCGGCACCGCCCTGATAAAGTATGCCGAACAAGAATGCCGCAAAAACGATGCCGAGCGGATGGCTGCGGCCCATCAGCGAAACGGCGATGCCGACAAAGCCGGCACCGGCCACAAACTCCACCTGCAGGCGGGCCGATGCTCCCATGACCGGATTAAGTGCCATCATGCCGGCAAGACCGCCGGAAATCAGCATGGCGATGATGACCGTGCGCGAATAGGGAATACCGGCGTAAACGGCGGCCGAAGGCGAGATGCCGAGCGTACGCATTTCATAACCGAGCTTGCTACGCCAGATCAGCAGCCAGACGAGGTAACACATCACCAGAGCGATGATGAAGGAGACGTTGAAAGGGGCCGGTCCGAGCTTCATGCCGAACAACGCCATCAGCCAGTCCAGTTTCGGCAACTGGCCGCCGGGCAAAAACGTGCGGGTTTCCGGTGCCATCTTGCCGGGCACGATGAAGACGTTGACCAGAAGGTAAACCATCAGCGCCGCAGCGATGAAGTTGAACATGATCGTGGTGATAACGATGTGGCTGCCGCGCTTGGCTTGCAGCCATGCCGGGATGAAGGCCCAAGCGGCACCGAAGAGGGCCGCACCGATGACCGCAAACGGCATCGTCACATACCACGGCACGTAATGATCGAGCGCCAGCGCCACCAGCGCCGCACCGAGACCACCGACATAGGCCTGGCCTTCCGAGCCGATATTGAACAGGCCGGCGTGGAAGGCGACGGCGACGGACAGGCCCGTGAAGATGAAGCTCGTCGTGTAGAACAGGGTGAAGCCGATCGCTTCACCACGCCCGAGCGCGCCTTCGATCAGGAGTTTCAGCGCCTGAAACGGGTTTTCGCCGATCGACCAGACGACGAGGCCGGAAATGAAAAAGGCGACCAGTAGGTTCAGCACCGGCAGAACACCGTAGCTGATCCAGTTGGGAAGTGGGACGGAGGCTGTACTCATATGATCCTCATACCGCTCCGGCCATCATCATGCCGAGCGCCTGTTCACCGGCATCCGGCGTCGCCTCTCCCACCACCTTGCCGGCGAACATGACGATGATGCGATCCGACAGGGAACGGATTTCGTCGAGTTCGACCGAAACCAGCAGCACGGCCTTTTGCGCATCGCGCATCTCGACGATACGGCGATGAATGAATTCGATGGCGCCGATATCGACGCCACGTGTGGGCTGGCCGATGATCAGCATCTTTGGGTCGCGCTCGATTTCGCGGGCAACAACGATCTTCTGCTGGTTGCCGCCGGAAAAATTGGCGGTCTTCAGCCGCGGGTTCGGCGGGCGGATATCGTACTTTGCGATCTTCTCTTCGGCATCCTTGCGAATGACATCGAGATCGAGAAGCGCGCCGCGACCGTAACGCGGGTCACGGTGGTAACCGAGCACCGAGTTTTCATATTCCTCGAATTTTAGAACGAGGCCCATGTGGTGGCGGTCTTCCGGGATATGCGCCAGACCGATCTGGCGCAACTGCGCCGGATCGAGGCCGGCGACGGGCTGGCCGTCGATGAGGATTTCACCGGATGTCGGCTTGCGGATGCCGGCAATGGCCTCCAGCAGTTCCGACTGGCCGTTGCCGGCCACACCGGCAATACCAAGGATCTCGCCTTCACGCACATCGAAGGACACGTCGTCGACCATGGTGACGCCGCGGCTGTCCTTGACCGTCAGGTTCTTCACCGACAGCAGAACCTTGCCCGGCTGCGCCTCGCCCTTTTCGACGCGGAGAAGAACACGGCGACCAACCATCAGTTCGGCCAGTTCCTCGACGGTGGTTTCCGCCGTCTTGCGGGTGGCGACCATTTCGCCGCGGCGCATAACGGACACCTCATCTGTGATCGCCATGATCTCGCGCAGCTTGTGGGTAATGAGCAGGATCGTCTTGCCCTGATCGCGCAGCACTTTGAGGATACGGAACAGGTGATCGGCCTCGGCCGGCGTCAATACGCCCGTTGGTTCATCGAGAATGAGGATCTCGGCGCCGCGATACAGCGCTTTCAGAATTTCGACACGCTGCTGCTTGCCGACCGGCAGTTCCTCGATGATGGCATCGGGATCGACGTCGAGCCCGTATTCGGCCTCAAGACGCTTCAATTCGTTGCGCGCACCGACGACACCCTTGGCAAGCAACTGCCCGCCTTCGGCACCGAGCATGACGTTTTCCAGCACGGTGAAATTTTCGACCAGCATGAAATGCTGATGCACCATGCCGATACCCGAGGCGATGGCCGTCTGGCTGTCGCGGATCGTCACGGGCTTGCCATCGATGCGGATTTCGCCGCGATCGGCCTGGTAAAAACCGTAGAGGATCGACATCAGAGTCGACTTACCGGCCCCGTTTTCACCGATAATGCCGTGGATCGAGCCCTTGGCGACGGTCAGATTGATATTCTTGTTGGCGTGAACGGCACCGAAACTTTTGTCGATGCCCGCCAGTTCGATTGCGGGATGCGGGGTCAAGCGCAGCCTCTCCTTCGCACAAGGGCGGAATCAAGATACGACTAGGGCGCATGGCGTCTCCACCATGCGCCCCGAATACTCAGATTAGAGCGGGCACTTATTGTCCGTCATGTAATCATGGACCTTGACGGTGCCGGCGACGATGTCAGCGGTCGCCTTGTCTGCGGCAGCCTTCATTTCCGGCGTAATCAGCGCCTTGTTGTTGTCGTCGACGGCATAAACGACGCCGCCGTCCTTCAGACCATTGGATTGAACGCCAGCAGTGAACTTGTCTTCGGCCAGATCCTTATAGGCATTGTAAACGGCCAGATCGACGCGCTTGACCATCGAGGTCAGGACCGAACCCGGATGAACGTGATTCTGGTTCGAATCGACGCCGATCGAGAACTTCTTGTTGTCTGCGGCCGTCTGCAACACGCCAAGACCGGATGCGCCGGCCGCCGCATAGATCACGTCGGCACCCTGGTCGATCTGATTCTTGGTGAGCTCACCGGCGCGGACGGGGTCGTTCCATGCGGCGCCGGTCGTGCCGACCATGTTCTGAAAGACCTGCATATCGGACTTAACCGACTTCGCACCCTGAGCATAACCACAACCGAACTTGCGGATCAACGGAATGTCCATGCCCCCAACAAAACCGACCTTGCCGGTCTTGGATGCCATGCCGGCCAGCAGACCGACGAGATAGGAGCCTTCGGCTTCGTTATAAACAACCGAACGCACATTCGGGAGTTCGACAACCGAGTCGACAATTACGAACTTCGTATCCGGATATTCGGCGGCGACCTTTTCCATAGCTGAGGTCCAGGCAAAGGACACAGCGATGACCGGGTTAAATCCCTTGCTGGCGAAATTGCGGATCGCCTGCTCGCCCTGTGTATCGCTGGTCGGCTCGAAATCGCGATATTCGGTACCGAATTCCTTCTTGTACATCTCAGCGCCGTTATAAGCGGCTTCATTGAAGGATTTATCGAACTTGCCGCCCGTACCGTAAACCAGCGCCGGCTTGATTTCAGCGGCGATCGCCGTGCTCGACAGCATGGCCGTGGCAATAAGGGTCAGAAGGGTTTTCGTCATCGTGCGCCCTGTTTTCTTAAATTTGATCTCTTATGGTTCCCCCCGCACTTCCGGCCGGTCAGAACCTGGCGGACAGTCTGCGGCACCGATGCCTTTTCTTTGGGCGTGCGGCAAAAATATACTTGCATGCCCGAGGCAAAATTTCACGGGAAATCTTTTGTGCGGTCGAAATCTGACACACGTTTTTTATTGCAGGGCGTTATGGCGCAAAAAATTCGCGGCGATTCGCCTCAGGCTGCAAAACGCCCAAACGGCTTCGGCCGGCGATAACCGGCAATCCACAGGATCAGCGCCAGCACCAAAAACACGGCACATGCCGGCTGGGCGAGCAAAAATCCGGCCGCTTGCTGCCATGCCTCGGGATGAATGTAGCGCTCCACAAGGTCCTCCGCGGCAACCAGCGTACCGGGGCTGATGGCAATCCACAAATCCCCGACACTTGCCAGCGCGACCGAAGAGGATGCCACTGACTGGATGGAATCCAGCGTGCCAGAGCCGATTGCGGCAGCCAGAGCCAACAGACTGAAAAAATGAAAGATAAGGGACATGGCGGCCGAAACGATTGAGAAACTGCGATAATCCAAGCGTAACGGGCGCTCGACCGCTTGGCAACGGAGATGAGTTTTACAAACCGTCATCCAACCGTCAGATTTCGGTTGATCCTGAAAAAATCATTGGTATATATCGCGCCGACCGCTGCTTCGGAGACATCTCCAGCAGCCCTTTCCTAAAAGGACAGGTGGCCGAGTGGTTGAAGGCGCACGCCTGGAACGCGTGTGTGCGTGAAAGCGTACCGTGGGTTCGAATCCCACCCTGTCCGCCATCTCTCCATGTTTTATCACTTGGCAAAAGACCGCACTTGCACAGCGCCTTTACGCAGTAATCACTACCAAATTTGCGGCGTGATTGAGGCGTCGTTCAGCTGTAAAAATCGTCTTCTCCGGTGGACGTAAAAAAGTAGGCCCACAAGGAAAACGGCAGGGCAACGAACAGGAGAAACCCTGTTTTTATGCGAGAAACGACTGGTGTCGCGCGGCTTCCATCAACGGGTTTGGCAGTCGTTTCCGGCTTCAGGCTAACGCGGTTCTGAAGCAGCAATTCGGTCAACTGGCGATCGTCTTCGGCCCTCGTACCATCAGCATCAGCCCGATGTGTGGACTTGGCTCTGCTGAGATCAGACATGCGCAACTCCCGTCAGGCGATTGATCATAATTTATAATTATTTACGCTAATTGTTAAACATGAACAACGCAAAAGCGCCACTTCACGCCGTGATCGCCCACACGATGGGGCGATCAGTTACCGAGTGACCCGCGCGACTTCCATCTGCGAAAAAGGATGAATCTCCTGCAAGCGCAGGGCATTCACGCCCAGGCGCCGGCTTCTTCCTGCTCGGCAAAAGCCGCCTGCAACTCCATCTGCACCGCATTCATGAACAGCGCGGCCTGATGCGAGATTTCGATGTCTGGCACGCCCTGCGCTTTCAAACGCGTGGCAAACTCCGCCATTTCCCGACGCCAAAAACGATTGGCCTCCTCTCCATGCAGATGGGTCAGGGCCTCGCTGCAGCGGCGGATATCAGCCATACGGCGATCGGCAGGAAATTGGACGAGAGTCATGCGGTCTCCACTCAACGCGACGCGGGCGAATCGCCCAGGAACTTTCGCCAGAATCGGTCCTAGTCCTTCACAAATGTTGAACGAAAAGCCTTGGCGAGCCGCGACCGTTACAATTTTAGCGAATTTTCGCGGAAACAAATCCGACCGACGCCCGTTAGTCCTGCAATGCTGTGTCCGGTGAAAATCCGCCCTGCGTCCTCTTGGCGTCGGAATGGTTCACTGTTGCCGCAATGGAGGAATGCAATGCAAAAGCCCCTGTGGACTAGCGCGGTGACCATCGGAACCGTCGAGATTGCAGGCCCTTTCGAGGCCTTGTCTTTTCTTGACCACGGCTGGCCGAACCACAAGGGCCCACGCTTCATCCATGCCCGGTTTGCATGCCTGGCAGCATTGGACGAACGCGCAGACCCCGAAGATGCCAAAGCCCTGTTTGCGGAGGCGCTTGAGGAAGCACAGCTGCACTGAAAGCTCGAGAGAGCCGACCAGACGATTTCGCATATCGATGAGCGACGGTCCAAGACGGATCGACGCACTACGCCAACACCGTAGACACGTCAGGATCTGCCATGAACGTCTATTCCCGTTTCACCGAAGCCGCATCCAAGTTGCCGCCGGCGCGCATCTACTACGTCCATCCGCTGATGTTGCGGGGAATGGCGGCTTGGCGCGAGGTTTTTGAACACGCTTGCTCGCTTGGCTTCGACACCATCTTGACGGCACCGCTGTTTCGCCGCGCAGACGGTGCCAGCGTTTTCGTGTCCCACGATTACCGGCAGGCGGATCCGCAATTCGAGCTCGGTGACGGGATCGAGGAGGCGGTTGGCCAACTGGTGCGTCTGGCCAGCGACAACGGCCTATCGCTGATGATGGACATCCTTCCCGGCCGTTCCGTCGATACGAACCAGGCAGGAATTGCCGCAACGGATCCCCGCCGCCCCCCTTCCCTTCGCGGCAGCCGGACCATCGATGTATCCGGCCAGATGGACGAGTGGCGTCAGCGGCTGATCCGGCTCGGAGAGCAGGGCATTTCGGGTTTTCGCTGCCTGGAACTGGAAACGCTGGCGCCCGATGTCTGGCGCTCCCTGATCTCCGGGGTGAGACGACAAAAGCCCGACCTGCGTTTTTTTGCATGGACCCCAGGCACTGCGTTTGAGGCTCGGCGAGCGCTGGCGAGCGTCGGCTTCGATGCCAGCTTTTCATCGCTGGCCTGGTGGAATCTGCAGGAAGGCTGGTTTGCCGAGGAACACGAAGCCCAGACTGGCTTTCATCGCGAAATTGCCTTTCCGGAGGCGCCATTTTCCAAGCGCGTGGCGCATGGTACGGATAGTGCCGAAGTGCTGGAACGCCGTGCCGAGCGCGCCCTGAAACTGGCGGCGTCTCTGGGTGGTGGACTGTTGGTGCCGATGGGTTTCGAATATGGCACCGCCACGCCGCTTGATCCGACCTACGGCAATGGCGGTGGTATGCGCACCTTGCGCGACCGCCCGACATTCGACCTTTCCGCCTCGATAAGGTCTGTCAATGAAACATTAAGGACAGCCGGTGAGTTCGAACGGCAGCCGCTTGGGCTGATCGCCTCCAGCCATTCACCGGCTGCGGCTATCGTGCAAGGTGATCGTGGCGACCTGCGCATCTCCAACAGCGTGCGCGTAATCCTCTTCAATCGCGACCTGCGCCGCAGCGCTACCCCACCGCTTCATGCCATTAGCGAGGCGGCATCCGCGTTTCTGCCTCTTGCCGACGTTTCCGCACGCGGCGAGCCGCTGACGGAACTTGTGCGATTGCTGCCCGGCGAACTGCGAATTTTCGAGGGACGTGTTTCCGATCCCATCCTACCGACGACCGAAGTCGAACCTGCGGTCAAAGCTGCCTTGTCGCCCAGGCTTGCCATCGAAAAAGTGACACCTGCAGTCGATGATGGGCGTTTTGTGGTGAAGCGCGTCGTCGGAGAAACCGTTGTCGTCGAAGCCGATGTATTTGGCGATGGGCATGATCCGCTTTCCGCCACCCTGCTCTGGCGCACGGCCGACAGTGAGGACTGGAGCGAAGTGCCGATGACGCTGGTGCTGAACGACCGCTGGCGGGCCGAATTTCCGCTGAAGCGCATGGGCCGCCACGAGTTCGTGGTCGAAGGCTGGCGCAACCCTTTTCAGATCTTTCGCTACGAATTCACCAAGAAACACGAGGCCCGGCTGGATCTGCGGCTGGAAATTCAGGAAGGCATCAATCTCGTCCTCGACGCTTTCGATAACGCCCCCGGCAATCTGAAGACCGAACTGAAAGTGCTGTTCGATTTCCTGACAGAGGCAGAGGACGGTCAGCGGATCAGAACTCTTCTGGCGCCTGAGACCGCTGACCTGATGGCTGAAGCCGATCGGCGCCCGCACAAGGTGCGTTCGAATGTGATTCCGCTCGATGCTGAGCGCACCGCCGCAGCCTTTGCCAGCTGGTACCAAATTTTTCCGCGCTCGCAGAGTGGCGATCCCCACCGTCACGGTACGTTCGACGATGTGATCGCCCGTTTGCCGGCGATCCGTGACATGGGTTTTGACGTCCTTTATTTCCCGCCCATCCACCCGATCGGCGAGACCAACCGCAAGGGCAAGAACAATACCCTGACGCCCGGCCCGGATGACCCCGGCAGCCCTTATGCAATCGGTTCGGAAGCTGGCGGCCATGATGCCATCCATCCGCAGCTCGGCACGTTCGATGACTTTGACCGGCTGGTGGATGCCGCCGCAAAACAAGGGCTGGAACTGGCACTCGACCTCGCCATCCAAGCCTCACCGGATCATCCGTGGCTGAAGGAGCATCCCGGCTGGTTCGACTGGCGGCCGGACGGGACAATCCGTTACGCTGAAAACCCGCCAAAGAAATACGAGGACATCGTCAATGTCGATTTCTACGCGGGTGAGGCTGTTCCGTCGCTTTGGACGGAACTGCGCGACGTGGTGCAGAAATGGGTCGATCACGGCGTCAAACTGTTTCGCGTCGACAATCCGCACACAAAACCCTTTCCCTTTTGGGAATGGCTGATCGCCGATATCCGCTCCCGCCACCCGGATGTGGTGTTCCTGTCGGAAGCCTTCACCAAGCCCAAGGTGATGTACCGACTGGCCAAGGTCGGCTTCTCGCAATCCTATACCTATTTCACCTGGCGCAACGCCAAGTGGGAACTCGAGGAGTATATGCGCGAGATCACCACGGAAGCGCCCAAGGATTTCTTCCGGCCGCATTTTTTCGTCAACACCCACGATATCAACCCGGACTTTCTGCAGAACGCGCCGCGTCCGGCCTATCTGATCCGGGCTGCACTCGCCGCGACTCTGTCCGGCCTCTGGGGCGTCTATAATGGTTTCGAGCTTTGCGAAGGCCGACCGGATGCCAAGCGCAAGGAATATGCGGACTCGGAGAAATACGAGATCCGCGCCTGGGACTATGATCGCCCCGGCAATATCAAGCCCGAGATCACGTTGTTGAACCGCATCCGTCGGGAAAATCCCGCTTTGCATTCGCATCTCGGCCTGCAGCTTCTAAGCGCCCACAACGACAACATCCTGTTCTTCGAAAAATCGAGCCCGGGGCATGAAAACGTCGTGCTCGTGGCGATCAGCCTCGATCCGCACCACGCTCAGGAAGCCGATATCGAGATCCCGCTCTGGACTTTTGGCCGGCCCGATCACGGCACGCTCGACATGGAAGATCTGCTGACCGGCCAGTCTTTCGGCTGGACCGGGAAATGGCAGCACATCCGGCTCGAACCCGGCCGGCCATTCGCCATCTGGCGGGTGCGATAGACCGGGACGATGGGAGGAGAAAAACAATGGACATCTCGCGCACGCAGGCAAAAATGAAAAACGAAACACAGCCAGAAGCCGAAACCGTGACGTCGGATCCCTTGTGGTACAAGGACGCCGTTATCTACCAGTTGCACATCAAGTCCTTTTTTGATGGCAATGGCGACGGCATCGGCGACTTTCATGGGCTGCATGAAAAGCTCGACCATATCGCCTCACTCGGCGTCACCGCGATCTGGCTCCTGCCCTTTTTCCCCTCGCCGCGACGCGACGACGGTTACGACATTGCTGATTACAGCAATGTCAGTCCCGACTACGGCACGATGGAGGATTTTCGCAGTTTTGTGGACGCCGCCCATGAACGCGGGATCAAGGTGATCATCGAACTGGTCATCAACCACACATCCGACCAGCATCCGTGGTTTCAGCGCGCCCGCAATGCACCGGAAGGTTCGCCGGAGCGCGATTTTTATGTCTGGTCCGACAGCGACCAGAAATTTCCCGAAACCCGGATTATCTTCATCGATACGGAAAAATCCAACTGGACCTGGGACCCTGTGGCCGGTGCCTATTACTGGCACCGCTTTTATTCCCACCAACCGGATCTCAATTTTGACAATCCAGAAGTAATGAAGGAACTGCTGGTGATCATGCGGTTCTGGCTGGAAACCGGCATTGACGGTTTTCGCCTCGACGCCATCCCCTATCTCATCGAGCGGGAGGGCACCAACAACGAGAACCTGCCGGAAACCCACGACATCCTCAAGCGCATCCGCGCGGCACTGGATGAAAGCCACCCCGGAAAAATGCTGCTGGCCGAGGCCAACCAGTGGCCGGAGGATACCCGCGACTACTTTGGTGATGGCGACGAATGCAATATGGCGTTCCATTTCCCGCTGATGCCGCGCATGTATATGGCAATCGCCAAGGAAGACCGGTTTCCGATCACCGACATCATGCGGCAGACGCCGGAAATTCCGGAAAACTGCCAATGGGCGATCTTCCTCAGGAACCACGACGAACTGACACTGGAAATGGTGACCGACGAGGAGCGCGATTACCTCTGGAACACCTATGCCGCAGATCGTCGCGCTCGCATCAATCTCGGCATCCGCCGCCGTCTCGCACCGTTGATGGAGCGCGACCGCCGCCGTGTCGAGCTGATGAACGGCTTGCTTCTGTCCATGCCCGGCACGCCGGTTCTCTATTACGGCGACGAGATTGGCATGGGCGACAATATCTATCTCGGCGACCGCGACGGCGTGCGCACGCCGATGCAATGGTCGCCCGACCGCAATGGTGGATTTTCCAAGGCCGACCCGGCCCGGCTGGTTCTGCCGCCGATCATGGACCCGCTTTACGGTTATGAGGCGCTGAATGTCGAGGCGCAGGGGGCGGATGCGCATTCGCTGCTGAACTGGACCCGGCGCATGCTGGCACTGCGCAACAAGCACCCGGCTTTCGGACGTGGATCGCAGCGTTTTCTGACGCCCGGCAACCGCAAGATTCTGGCCTATCTGCGCGAATACGAAGGCGAGACGCTGCTCTGCGTCTTCAACCTGTCGCGCCTGCCGCAGGCGGTGGAACTCGACCTCTCTGAATTTAACGGCCGTGTGCCGATCGAACTGAGCGGCATGTCGCCTTTCCCGCCGATCGGCCAGCTGACCTATCTCCTGACCATGCCCCCCTACGGCTTTTTCTGGTTCCAGCTGGCACCGGAATCCGAAGGCCCGGCATGGCGCACCGCCCCGCCCGAACAGATGCAGGACATGGTGACCATGGTTCTGCGCAACGACCTGCAGGAACTGATCGACCAGCCGCGGCTGGCGACAGCTTTGTCCAAGGACGTGCTGCCATCCTATCTCGCAAAACGCCGCTGGTTCGGCTCCAAGGGCGCCGTGCTGAACTCGGCGCAACTGGTAACCGCAACACCGGTCGCCTTTGCCGATACCGTCGTGCTCGGCGAACTGGAAGTCGACCTCGACGGCCACAAGGACACGTATCTCCTGCCGCTTTCCATCGCCTGGGATGATGCGCAACCGAGCGCATTGGCGCATCAACTGGCCTTGGCGCGTATCCGTCAGGGACGCCGCGTCGGCTTTCTCACCGACGGTTTTTCGGCCGAAGCACTGGGGCGCGGTGTCATCCGTGGCCTGTGCGAACGCACGACGATTTCCGGCCGCACCGGCACGCTGGAATTTGTCGGCACCGACAAGCTCGACTGCATGGCGTTTGCCGATGACCTGCCTGTGCACTGGCTGTCAGCAGAACAATCCAACAGTTCTTTGATCCTTGGCGATCTGGCGATGATAAAACTCATCCGCCACGTCTTTCCGGGTATCCATCCGGAAGTGGAGATGACGCGTTACCTCACCAAGGTCGGCTATGCCAATACGGCGCAGTTGCTTGGAGAGGTTGCCCGTATCGATCCGGACGGTAACCGTTTCACACTGATCATCGTGCAAAGCGCCATTCGCAATCAGGGCGAAGCCTGGACATGGATGCTGTCTAACCTGCGTCGCGTCATCGATCAGGTGGTGGTGACGGGTCTGGATGGCGATGCCGCAGACGACCAGTTCCAGCCACTGGTGGATTTCGTGGCAACCGTCGGCCAGCGGCTTGGCGAACTGCATGTGGCTTTGGCTCAGCCCACCGACGATCCGGATTTCAAACCGGTCGAAGCGAGCACGGCGGATGCCACACGCTGGCGGGATGCAACGGTGAAACAGATAAGCGACAGTCTCGGTATCCTTGAAGCCGGCAAGGATGGTCTCGAGGAGCATATCGCCGCGGAAATCTCTGATCTTCTTAATAACCGCGATGAGCTTCTCGATCTGACACGAAACCTCGCTGCCTCCATCAACGGGACGCTGATGACCCGCAACCACGGCGATTTCCATCTCGGTCAGATTCTTGTGGCCGAAAGCGATGCCTACATCATCGACTTTGAAGGCGAGCCGACGCGGGATCTGCAGGAACGCCGCGCCAAGAGCAATCCCCTGCGCGACGTTGCCGGCTTCCTTCGCTCGCTGAGTTATCTCGGCGCCTCCGCCGATCTCGACCGCGAGATCGTCAGCGAGGTGGATGATGCCCGCCACGGCGAACTGGTGGATCGCTTCATGCAATTGGCGGAACCGGCTTTTCTCCGCGCCTACTTGACGGTGGCGGACGGCTGCGAGGCCCTGCGCATGCCGCAGACGCAGCGTGAAAAGATTCTCGACCTCTTCCTTCTGGAAAAGGCGGCTTACGAGATCGCCTATGAAGTCCGCAGCCGGCCACATTGGCTGCCTCTACCGCTGGCCGGTTTTTCGGCCATTGCCAACCGTCTCCTAAAAACATCCCGAGCGGAGAAGAACCGATGAGATATGAGCGCACCGACCTGATCATCGGCACCGTCACGGAAGGGTTGGATGCCCTTGTCGATGGCAGACACGGCGATCCGTTCTCCATTCTTGGCCGCCACCAATATGGCGAACTGACCGTGGTGCGGGCGCTTCTGCCCGGAGCCCTGTCGGTGGAGGTGATCGAGCGCGATAGCGGCCGCATTCTGGCGGCGCTCGAAAGCATTCACGCCGGTGGCCTGTTTGCCGGCGTGATCGGTTCGGCCGCGCCTTATCTTTTTCGGATCCAGTGGCCGGACGCGGTGCAGGAAACCGAAGATCCCTATTCCTTCACTCCCTTGCTCGGCGATCTCGACCTGCATCTGATTTCGCAAGGCACCCATTACGATCTCGGCCGCACGCTTGGCGCCATTCCGATGGAGGTCGATGGCATTGCCGGTGTCCGCTTTGCCGTGTGGGCGCCGAATGCGCGGCGTGTTTCGGTGGTGGGTGATTTCAACGCCTGGGACGGCCGCCGCCACCCGATGCGGCAACGTCCACAGGCAGGCGTCTGGGAAATTTTCGTGCCGCGTCTGACACAGGGCGAGCGCTACAAGTTCGAAATCATCGATGCCCACGGCAATCTGCTTGCCCAGAAGGCCGATCCTGTCGCCCGCGCCTCGGAGGCCGCGCCCTCGACGGCCTCGGTCGTCGCGTCGTCGCGCGCCTTTCCCTGGACCGACGGCACATGGATGCAGCGCCATGACGCCCGCGCCGGCGAAAGCGCGATGTCGGTTTATGAGGTGCATCTCGGTTCATGGCTGCGGATCGCAGAGGAAGGCAATCGCTCGCTCGACTGGGTCGAACTCAGCCAGCGGCTGGTGCCTTACGTCAAAAGCCTCGGCTTCACCCATATCGAAATGCTGCCGATCATGGAGCACCCGTTCGGCGGATCATGGGGTTATCAGCCGCTCGGCCTGTTCGCACCGACCGGGCGTTACGGCACGCCGGAGGATTTTGCCTATTTCATCGACCGCTGCCACGCTTCCGGCATCGGTGTCATCCTCGACTGGGTGCCGGCACATTTCCCGACCGATGTCTGGGGCCTTGCCCGGTTCGACGGCACCGCGCTTTACGAGCATGAAGACCCGCGCGAGGGCTTTCACAAGGACTGGAACACGCTGATCTACAATCTCGGCCGCAACGAGGTGAAGGGGTTTCTGATCGCGTCGGCGCTGGAATGGCTGGAGCATTTCCATATCGATGCGCTGCGCGTCGATGCCGTTGCCTCCATGCTCTACCGCGATTACAGCCGCAATGAGGGCGAATGGATCCCCAACCAGTATGGCGGTCGGGAAAATTGGGAAGCCGTCGAGTTCTTCAAACACCTCAACAGCATCATCCACGAGCGCTGCCCGCATGCCTTCACCGTAGCCGAAGAATCCACGGCTTGGCCGGGCGTCACCAAACCGCCGGAAGATGGCGGGCTCGGTTTCGATTTCAAATGGAACATGGGCTGGATGCACGACACGCTGCATTACATGTCGGATGATCCGGTCTACCGGAAATATCATCACGGCATGCTGACCTTCGGCATGATCTACGCCTATTCCGAACGGTTCATGCTGCCGCTTTCCCATGACGAAGTGGTGCATGGCAAAGGATCGCTTTACGGTAAAATGCCAGGCGATCACTGGCAGAAACTCGCCAACCTTCGCGCCTATTTCGGTTTCATGTGGGCGCATCCCGGCAAGAAGCTGTTGTTCATGGGCGGCGAGATTGCCCAAGCTTCCGAATGGAACCACGATGGCTCCGTGGTATGGGACCTCATCGACCAGCCCGACCATGCCGGCATGCAGCGGCTGATCGGCGATCTCAACCGGCTATATGCGGCGGAACCGGCGCTGCAGTTCGGCGACCTCGATCCGGCCGGGTTCGAATGGGCGGTGTCGGACGATGCCGAAAGTTCTGTGCTCGCCATGCTGCGCAAATCGCGCGATGGGTCATCCGTGGTGCTGGCGGTATCGAACCTGACGCCACTGCCGCGCCATCACTACCGGATCGGCGTGCCAACGGAAGGACGCTGGGAAGAGGTTCTCAATACCGATGCCGGTGTTTATGGCGGATCGAACCTCGGCAATGTCGAGGCATGGACGAGCCTGGAGCCATCGCACGGGCGTCGCCAATCTGTGGCGCTTACATTGCCACCGCTTTCGACGATCTACCTGAAATGGTCGGCGGCCTGACGTGCCTGTGTGTCAGTTGAACAGCTTCAGTCGTGCCGGCGGAGTGCCGGTGCGGCCGCTCTTGCGGTCGACGGCAAACTGGATCAGGTCCCGCGAGGCCTGATCGGTCAATGGCTTGGCCATGACACCTACCACACCCGGTACACCTTGAACCACGACGCCCGGGTTGCCGGTCACCATGATCACCACGATACCCGAGTCGGCCAGCGTACGCGCGATCTCCGGCCCGGTTTCACCGTCGGCAAGGCGCACGTCGACAAAGGCGATATCCGTGTCGCGGCTATAGTTCAGCGCAACTTTCATATCGGGTGCGATACCAACGACCTTGTGGCCACTGCGCTGTACAGCATCCTCGATATCCATCGCGACCAGCAAGCTGTCTTCAACGATCAGAAAACGGTATTCCAAGGCCTCGGCCCTCCATGCTCGCAAACGAAGATAGGTTCGAAGCGCGGGCCGGCAATAGAGCCTTTGGCCGACAAATGGAAGCATGGCGAAGATAACCGTCCGCTAGCTGACATTCTCACGAGTGCAAATTCGGAAATCAGAGTTTTTCTTCCAAGGCACGGAACCAAAACCGACTCCCTGTCGTTTACGGCCTTGCTTCGCATTTGGGGGAATTCATGACCGGCCATTTTTCGCGTAACCGCCACATTGGCGTCGCCGCCCTTCTTTGCCGGAAGGCACTTCCCCATGATCACCAGTTCTGAGCCCGACGACCTCACGCAATTTTCCGACAATTCGCAAGTTTGGCCGGAACCGAATGCCGATCACGCCGCAAGGAGCCACCGCCCCATGAATCCCAAAGCCCGGCGGGCACTTGTCGAACGCATCTTTGAAAAAGCCCGTGCAAGCGGCCAGACGATAGAGAACGATCCATTGTTCCTGGAATGGATAGAGAGTTGGATCGCCGGCGATATCGAAATTGCCGAACTGCGTGAAAAATATCGCGAATTTCTGTCGTCACGCCATCAGCAAGCGCCGGAAGATTAGGCCGGCCAAAAAACGGCCGGCTCTTTCTCAATCCCCCATCTTAAACAGCGTCTTGAACTGACGCGGCTGGCAACGAAGATATTGCGGGGCAGCGCGTACGCTTTCGCCGAAATGGGCCGCGGCATGCCAGGGCCAGCGGGGATCATAAAGGGCAGCACGTGCAATCGCCACCATATCGGCATCACCCGTTACCAGAATGGCTTCCGCCTGCTCGAACTCGGTGATCAGGCCGACTGCGATCACCGGCATCGCGGTTTCGGCCTTGATCGCACGCGCAAACGGTACCTGATAATTCGGCCCAAGCGTAATATTCTGGTGCGCGGCCAGACCACCACTGGAGACGTGGATGGCGCTGCAACCACGCTGTTCCAGCGCCTTGGCAAAAGCGATCGTCTGCTGGACATCCCAACCACCTTCGGCCCAATCTGTGGCCGACACGCGAATGGTCACCGGCCGGTCGGCCGGGAATGCTTCGCGGACGGCGTCGAAAACCTCCAGCGGAAAACGCATGCGATTTTCCAGAGAGCCACCATATTCGTCGGTTCGCTGGTTGGAGAGTGGAGACAGGAATTCGTGCAGCAGATAGCCGTGCGCGGCGTGGATCTGCACGACATCGATATCGAGCCGCGCCGAACGATGAGCCGCTTCCACAAAAGCATCACGGATACGGATCATGCCATCACGATCGAGCGCGGCCGGGTGGTCGTATTGTGGTTGGAACGGCACGGCACTGGGCGCAACCGTCTTCCAACCACCTTGCGCGTTCGGCAAAATCTGCGCGCCGCCCTTCCACGGAACCTCCGTCGATGCCTTGCGACCGGCATGGGCAAGCTGAATGGCGATCGGCATGTCGGACATGCGACGGATGCCTTCAAGCACGCGGCCCATGGCCTGTTCGTTTTCATCCGAATAGAGGCCGACATCCGCATAGGAAATCCGTCCCTCGGGCGAAACAGCCGTTGCCTCGATCGTGAGAATGCCGGCGCCGGACGTGGCAAGCATGCCGAGATGCATCATGTGCCAGTCGGTCATGCTGCCATCCACGGCCGAATAGGTGCACATCGGCGCGATGACGATGCGATTGTCGAGCGTCAGTTCGCCAAGCGTGACGGGCGAGAACAGTTTTGTTGCGCTCACGTGAAAAGTCTCCAAACGAAATCATGAAACACGGATGATACCATGCGCTCGCGCAGTCGGAGCACACAAGCGCGTGTTAGGGTCAGCATCGAAAAGGCCGTCCTCAGAAAAGGGCGGCCCGATATCTGTTCGGATCAGCGATTGGTGTTGCGTGTGATCTCGAACAGGAACCAGACGCGGCGTTCGCTTTCGTCGATCCAGTTTTCCAGAAGGCTCGCGGTGGCGACGTCGTTATATTCGTCGCATACATCGTGCAACTCGCGCATGCTGGCGACCAGAGCTGCATTGTCATCGCGCAGTTCGGCCAGCATTTCATGCGGATGAACGAAATCGGCATCATTGTCGGCAATACGCTGCAGGCGAGAGATCTCGCCGATCGAGCGCAGCGTGCCGCCACCGATCTTACGGGCGCGTTCAGCCAGCGGATCGGTCATTTCAAAAAGCTGGTCACCATGTTCGTCGAGCAACAAGTGATAATCGCGAAAATTGGAACCCGACATGTGCCAGTGAAAATTCTTGGTCTTCAGGTAAATGGCAAAAACATCCGCCAGAAGCGTGGTGATCCCGGCTGAAATATCGCGCACCCCCTGTTCGGCAATGCCGCTGGGTGTCTTCAGAGGAGCTTCGCGGCGGGATTTGATCGAATTGTCCATGAGGTTATATCCATTCGTTTTGGTCCACAGGCGCTCGTGTCCTGCAGGCTGGGGAGGGTTTGGAAGTCTGGGAGGGGGTTCAGTCCGTGTAGCCGGAAGCGGGGGGATCGCTGGCCGGAAAACTTTCTTCAAGACTCTCGTCGATATCCGCTTCGGTTTTGTGAGCACTGTGTGGATGAACGGGCGGATGTGCCGGCGGTTCCAATGGCGGCAAATCGACCGGTTCTGGAAGGGTGTCCTTGCCGTCACGCAAGCCGTGTTCGAGATCGTTCCTGGCGGTCATCCATGCTCTCCTTGGCTACAGGGTGCAGATTTCAAAGCCATACGGTTTATGTGGATCGCCGGTGGAGGATCGGCAAGACGTCGACGTACCGGTTCAATCACGTTGATGGGAGAATCAGGATACGGTTTGGGTGCCACCCGCCTTGAAGGATGGTACTCTCTTTGGGGCAAAACCAACCTTTGCCGGTCGGCAGGTTCGACAAACACATTGACCCGCTGACCGTGCCGCGTATCTTGGCGGCCGATCGAAACGAGGAAGACCCATGCACCGAACTCTGCGGAACCTGGCCATGACAGCCTCCTTCATCGCCTGCGCTGCGCCGGCATTTTCGGCAGAAAACAAGGGGCGCATCCGCAACGCAACAGCGGCTGAAATTCGCGCGCATCTCAACGAATCCGCGCAGGAAACAACAACCGACCGTAGCGGCTATACCTACCGCAAGGGCTCCAAGCGCGGATACAAGATCTCCACCGGCAAAATCTGCATCCGCTTCGAAAACAAACAGGCAGACTGCGCGGACATCAAGACCGACGGATCAAAATTTCACATGATTACCAATGACGGAACCCGCACGCGTTTCTGAAAGACAGGTGCCGTCCCGTTTTTGCACGCATTCGCTAAAATGCAAACAATTGGCTGAGGACTGATTTTACCCGGACCCGGCATTTTGCCTCCAAAGAACAAGGAGGCTGCCATGCACCGGATTGCCGTTTCATCCCGCCTGATCGCCGAAATCGCTTATGATCCCGACCGCAAACATCTGGACGTGACGTTTCAGGATGGCGTTGTCCGCGAACTGGCGGAGGTTCCGACGGAGGCCGTGAGCGGACTTTTGACCGCAACCTCCCCCGGAAACTATTACATGACCTTTATCCGCAAGGTATATCCCCGCCGCGACCGCACGATCACTTCGACGAGCACCCGTACCGCCTGAACAGTCGGCAGTTACTTCGAAACGTCGATCACCACACGGCCGCGGATTTTTCCGGCCAGAATATCTTCCGCCAATTCCGGCAGTTTGGACATGGGTTGAAGCTGCGTGATGTTATCGAGTTTGGCGCGATCCAGATCGCGCGCCAGACGCGCCCAGGCGGACTGACGCTGGGACTGCGGCGCCATGACCGAGTCGACGCCAATCAGCGCCACCGAACGCAGGATATGCGGGATGACCGTAGCCGGCAGATCGGCGCCACCGGCAAGACCGCAGGCCGCGATCGCGCCGCCACGCACCGTTTGAGCCAGGGCATTGGCAAGCGTGGTAGACCCGACGGAATCGATACCGCCCGACCAGCGTTCCTTTTGCAGCGGCCCGCCCTTTTCCTGCAATGTCGCACGATCGATAAACGCGTTGGCACCGAGCGAACGCAGATAGTCGTGGGTTTCCGGCCGGCCGGTGGAGGCGGTCACATTATAACCCGCAGCGGACAGAAGCGCGATCGCGATGGAACCGACGCCACCAGCGGCACCGGTCACCAGAACCTCGCCCTTGCCCGGCTTGATCGCACCCCATTTTTCCAGCGCATCGACGCAGAGAGCGGCTGTATACCCCGCTGTGCCGATCGCCATGGCCTGCGCCGGTGAAAACACATCGGGCAGGCGGATCAGCCATTCCGGTTTCACTTTGGCAAAGTGCGCATACCCTCCGAACTCCGTTTCCGAAAGGCCCCAGCCATTGACCATCACCCGATCGCCGGTCTTCCATTCGGGGGAACGGGATTCCACCACCGTGCCGCAAAGATCGACGCCACCGATGAGCGGTGTGCGACGGGCAATCTTGCCCTTGCCGGAGACGGCCAGACCGTCCTTGTAATTGAGCGTCGAATAGGCGACCTCGACCAGCACATCCTGATCCGGCAGATCGGCGACCGTCATCTGGCGAAAATCCCCTTTCGGTTTGCCGTCGACTGTATCGATGACCATGGCGGTAAAGGTTTCGCTCATTTCTCGCTCTTTCCTGTGCTGGCGATGCTTGGAAAGGCATCGCAATTTTCACCGGTAAGCATATATGGCCCGCTTCATTCGCGGCGATGACTTAAGGTCGCAATTTGCGTTTATGCAAGCCCACACTCGCAGGCTTGCGTCTGCGCGTGGCATCGCGTAGCGCAGGGAAACATTTGATTTCCCAATACTTGGAGGAGTGTCCTATGGCGGAAAAGATTATTATCGATACCGACCCCGGCCAGGATGATGCACTGGCAATTCTTCTGGCGCTGGCGAGCCCGGAAATCGAGATTTTGGGCATCACCGCTGCCGCCGGCAACGTACCGCTGACGCTGACGGAGAAGAATATTCGCAAGATCTGCGAGCTGGCCGGTCGGCCGGACATCAAGGTGTTTGCCGGCTGCGACAAGCCGATGGAGGGCGCGCTCGTGACGGCCGAATACGTGCATGGCTGGACCGGCATGGATGGCGCCACTCTGCCCGATCCGACCATGCCATTGCAGGACAAACACGGCGTCGATTTCATCATCGATACGCTGATGGCGGAGCCGGAGGGCACGGTTACCCTCTGCACGCTCGGCCCGCTCACCAATATCGGCACGGCGCTGACCAAGGCACCTGAAATCGCCAAGCGCATCCGCCGCATCGTTTCCATGGGTGGCGGCCTGTTCGAAGGCGGCAACATCACGCCGGCCGCAGAGTTCAACATCTATGTCGATCCGAAAGCGGCGAAGATAACCTTCGGCTGCGGTGCACCTGTCGTCATCATCCCGCTCGACGTCACCCACAAGGTGCTGACCAGCAAGCCGCGCGTCGCAGCCTTCCGCGATTTCGGCACGTCGGTTGGCGAGGCCGTCGCCGGCTGGCTGGAATATTTTGAGCGTTTCGACGTGGAAAAATACGGCAGCGAAGGCGGGCCATTGCACGATCCGAACGTCATCGCCTATTTGCTGAAGCCCGAGCTTTATGCCGGCCGCCAGTGCAACGTAGAAGTTGAGACCAGCTCCGAACTCACCAAGGGCATGACCGTGGCCGACTGGTGGGGCGTGACGGATCGTCCGAAAAACGCACTGTTCATGGGGAGCGTCGATGCCGACGGCTTTTTTGCGCTGCTGACCGAAAGACTGGCAACACTGCGCTAATACCTGAATGCAAAAAGGGCCGCATCAAGCGGCCCTTTCCTTTTCCGTCATTCGAATTGGCTTAGCGGCCAGCCTTCAGGGGCGCATAGGCAACAGCCATACGCGCCGCGAGCGCCGCATTGTTGCGTACCAACTGGATATTGGCCTTCAGGCTTTCGCCGCCCGACAATTCGTTGATGCGGGCGAGCAGGAAGGGCGTCAGTTCCTTGCGGCCGATGCCACGCTCATCCGCTTCCTTCACCGCATCGGCGATCGTGCCATCGATAAATTCATGCGTCAGAGCGGCCGCTTCGGGGATCGGGTTGGCGATCAGCAGGCCGGTGCCGGTGCCGAGTTGGTGATGCAGATGCATGGTGCGAGCGATCTCTTCCGGCGTGTCGAGACGGTGATCGGCCTTGAAACCGCTCTGGCGGGTGAAAAAAGCCGGAAACTCTTCCGTGCCGTAGGCGATGACAGGCACACGCTGGGTTTCGAGGTATTCCAGCGTCTTGGCGATATCGAGGATGGATTTCACACCGGCGCAAACCACGGCTGTCTTCGTGCGTCCAAGTTCGGTCAGGTCGGCGGAAATATCAAATGTCTGTTCGGCGCCGCGATGCACCCCGCCGACGCCGCCGGTGGCAAAGATATCGATGCCGGCCAAATCGGCCATCAGCATGGTGGCGGAAACCGTGGTGCCGGCCGACTGCCCGCGCACCATGGCAACGGCAAGGTCACGGCCCGATGCCTTCACGACAGCTTCGGCCTTCGCCAGCGCTTCCAATTCGTCCGGCTCCAGACCGACGCGCAGTTCACCATTCACCACGGCGATCGTTGCCGGCACGGCGCCGTTTTCGCGAATAACTTCCTCGACACCAAAGGCGGTTGCGAGATTGTCTGGAAAGGGCATGCCGTGAGTGATGATGGTGGATTCCAGCGCCACGATCGCCCCACCGGATGCCAGTGTATCGGCCACTTCCGGGCTGAGCTTTGGTTTGATGAGGGACATAAAATTCCTTTCAGCGATCGAGGCGATGCATGTTGGCGGCGAGCAAACGTTCCGACAATTCGGAATAAACGCTGGCCGGGCTTTCCGTCGTGAGTGTTCCAAGAAGCGCGCCGGTGCGGGCTGCGCGATAAAGGTCATCGCCCTCCAGCAGGCGATGCAGCGTGCCGGCGATCATGGCGTCACCGGCCCCGGTCATGTCTACCGGGCGGGCTTCGACGGCCGGGAAAAATTTCAAACCTTCGCGGGCGGCGACCGCGATGCCGCGCGCGCCCACGGTGACCACGGCTTCCAAGGCGCCGGCGGCCTGCAGCGCCAGCGCCGCTTCCCCGGCGTCGGTGATCACCTTATCGAGACGCAGCACTGCATTGGCTTCATCGATATTCATGAAAAGCAGGTCGATACCGGAGAGATCCTGAGGCAGACGCGTCGCCTTCGGTGTCGATACGGCGTCGATCGCAAGCCGAAAACGGGCGTCATGCCGTTTGGAAATCAGGACAGCCAGCGTTTCGGCGGGCAGATTGCAATCGGCAAACACCCAGCTGGCGGCAGCCAGATGCGACCAAGCTTTTTCGATCTGGGTGGGCTGGATGAGATCAAAAATGCTCATGTCGGAAATGCCGAGCACAAGATCGCCGGACGGATCAAGGATCGCCGCATATTCCGCCGTCGGACGCTCCGCCGTCATGCCTACCTGGCTGATATCGATGCCGCAGTCCTGAAGATAGCGGAGAATGGCATGGCCGGTTTCATCGTCGCCGACCATGGAGACAAAACCGGTTGCGGTTCCCAGGCGTGCGAGATTTTCCGCGACATTGCGCGCCACGCCGCCAAACGAGCGGCCGCTATCGACGGGATTGGACGTCTCCATCACCAGTGGTGCGCGCGCATTGTATTTGCGATCAAGTACGGCACCGCCAATGCAGACTGCCCGCTGCCCGCTTGCCAGCACATAACCACGGCCGAGAATGTGGCCCTTCTGCACGAGTTGGACGATATGCGCCGCCACAGTTGAGCGGGCAAGACCAAGCTGATCGGCCACCTCTTGCTGACCAACGAAAGGATTGACCCTGATGATTGCCAGAACCGCCGCTTCCTGCGGCGCGAGTTCATCCATAGTCACCGGGCCCTTACGAAATCCGTTTCAATATCCGATTACAACTTTTGACTACTCTGTCAACATATGTTTATTTTACCAAACTCCCCCGTCAATGCAAAACCAGCCTTATATCCGCCTGCCATTTGCCAGGAAAAAGCCGGCTTCGACCAGGAATACACTTCCCCGATATCCGATCAGACACCGGCCAACGTGATCCTGCGCAATTATGGGGTAAATCCAAAGAATACAGTTGCTTGAACCCAATGGACGAGACTTCCCATCGTCACCGGTTTTCAGCTTTTTACGATTCGTTATCAACATCGCGGAACGGAAAATCGTCAGCCGTGTTCTTTCGCCATTGGTGAACCCAGAGAGGAGAAGACCAATGCGTAAGATTATCGTGACGTCTGCGGCCGCCTTGGCGACCGTATTTGCCACCGCCGCTTATGCCCAGGAAGGCACCGCCAGCGGCGCCGCGGGTGGCGCAGTAACCGGTGCCATTGTCGGTGGTCCTGTCGGTGCTGCAGTCGGCGGTGTTGCCGGTGCGATTATCGGCACGGCCATCGACCCGCCCCCGCCGGAAGTTGTTACCTATGTACAGCAGCAGCCAGCCCCGGCACCCGTTATGGTTCAGCAGGAAGTGGTTGTCGGCAAACGCATTCCGGAAACCGTGATCCTGACGCCGGTTCCCAGCAATGAGCGCTACGGTTATGCGGTCGTCAACGAACAACGTGTGATCGTTGACCCGCGTACCCATACCGTCGTTCAGGTAGTCCAGTAAGCATTTTCCGGCGTGAACAGGAAGGCCCCATGCATGGCTTGCCTGGGGCCTTCTTGTCATCCAGGCTCAGACAAGAACCGCTTGTTCAACCCGATCTTCCTGGCCGAAAATTTTCAGATAACGCTGTACTTCGGAAGCATCGCCAGTCGCCTTGTGCGGGTTATCGGACAGCTTGACTGCCGGGCGGCCATTGGCGTCTTTGACCTTGCACACCACCGAGATCGGCTTCAGGCCGTCGATGGTCGTCGGGGCGCAGCCTGCAAAATCATTTGTCAGGTTGGTGCCCCAGCCAAAGCTCATGCGCACGCGGCCCTCGAAATGACGGTAGGTGTCGATGATCGCATCGACATCGAGTCCGTCGGAAAAGATCAGCATTTTCTGGCGCGGATCGCGCCCCATCTTCTGCCACCACTGGATGATCTTTTCACCGCCTTCAATCGGTGGCGCACTGTCGGGACGGAAACCGGTCCAGTCAGCCACCCATTCCGGTGCGTCGCGCAAAAAGGCTGCCGTGCCGAAAGCATCCGGCAGGGCAATCAACAGGTTGCCGCCGTAAAGCCGGTTCCAGTCCTTCATGATGTTGTAGGGCGCGGCACGCAATTCATCGTCGCTGTCGGCAAGCGCTGCCATCACCATTGGCAATTCATGTGCATTGGTGCCAACGGCTTCGAGATCGGAGTCCATGGCGAGCAGCACGTTGCTGGTGCCGGTAAAACCCGGGCCAACGCCTTCCTTCAGCGCCTCGACGCACCAGCGCTGCCACAAGAAGCTATGGCGGCGACGGGTACCGAAGTCGGAAATGCGCAGGCCTGGAAGCTCGCGCAGTCGCTGCACCTTTTCCCACATCTTGGCCTTGGCACGCGCATAGATCACATCGAGCGTGAAATAACCGAGCGAACGCAGGGCTGCACGGGAGCGAAGCTCGTTGATGATGGCGAGGGCCGGAATTTCCCACATCGTGGTGTCGACCCAACGGCCATGGAAGGTCAGCTCGTATTGGCCATCGCGTTTCGACAGTTCGTATTCCGGCAACTGATACGCCGCCAGCCAGGTCAGAAACTCCGGCTCGAAAATCTGCTTGCGGCCATAAAAAGAGTTACCCGCCAGCCAGATCATCTCTTTTTTTGTCAGACGAAGCGAACGGGCATAATCGAGTTGGTCGCGCAGTTCGCCTTCATCGATCTCGTCAGCGAGCCGAACGCGTGTCGTGCGGTTGATCAGGGAAAACGTCGCATCCGTTTGCGGATACAGTTTCCAGATCATCTGCAACATCAGCAATTTGTAGAAATCGGTATCGATCAGACTGCGAATGATCGGATCGAGCTTGAAGGCGTGGTTGTAGACCCGGGTTGCGATATCGGTCTTTGTCATGCCTGCCCCTGTGGCGCACCCCGAAATCGAGAGAAAACGCCCTTGCCTGCCTAAGGTAAGAGCGTGTTTTCACGCCCGCAGCGCAATTTATCGGCAAAACATATGACAAAGTCCAGATGCAGGCGCATCAAATCGATTGATACGTCCTGCATCGATACTGAAGTTAGACATTACGGCGTGTTGGCAGGTGCCGGAGCCGCATCGGGATTGGCAGGCTCAGCCTGCCCCGCAGGCGGTGTTGCCGTTTGTTCGGCCGGTGGCGCAGTTTCTGCACCCCACCATTCCGCACCACCCCAGGCAAGCAATGCCAGAACGATACCAGCCAGCAACACTTTTAAAACCGGTGTGCCCTTCGCGCCTTGTCGGGCATCTGTTGAAGTCAGCGGCTCATCGATTTCCTTGACCGTATCACGTGTGCCGAAGCGCGGCGGCAGGGTGTCGATCGGACGCGCCTCCTTTGGATCGAAACGGCTGTTCATCGTCTCCTCCTTGAGCGATTTGCCGCTATCAACAGCGACATTCATGCAAGGAAAACCGACTGCCGCCGCGAATGTTCCGCGCTTTGCAGATCCCTACTGGTTGATCGCCGCAATCCCGGCCGCCTCGATTCTGAAGGCAGCCGCCATCAGTGCGCGTGTGTAATCATTTTGCGGAGCTTTGAAGATTTTCTCCGCCGGCCCGGATTCCATGACCTTTCCAAGCCGCATGACGATCATTTCATTGGCCAGCGCCTTCACCACTTTCAGATCGTGGCTGATAAACAGATAAGCAAGCTGATGTTTTTGCTGAAGATCGCGCAACAGATCGACCACCTGCGCCTGCACCGTCATGTCGAGGGCGGACGTGGGTTCATCCAGCATGACGAAACGCGGTTTCAGCACCATCGCGCGGGCGATGGCGACACGTTGCCGCTGGCCGCCGGAAAACTCGTGCGGATAACGCCAGCGGGTTGCGGGATCGAGCCCAACCTCATCGAGCGCCGCAGCAACACGGTGGTCACGCTCCGCCGCTGAAAGTGTTTTTTCGTGGACCTTCAGGCCTTCGGCAACAATGTCGCCGACAGACATGCGCGGACTGAGCGAACCGTACGGATCCTGAAATACCACCTGCAGCCGATCACGATAGGGCAGCATGCCCTTGAAGGACAAACCATCGATCTCGTTGCCGATGAAGCTGATGCGGCCTTTGGAGGAGATAAGCCGTGCCAGAGCAAGACCGAGCGTTGTTTTGCCCGACCCCGATTCACCAACGACACCAAGCGTTTCGCCGGCTCTCAGCGTCAGGTCGACGCCGTCGACAGCCTTCACATGATCGACCACCTTGCGGAAAAAACCGGCCTTGACCGGGAACCAGACCTTTATGTCCCTTCCCTCGATCACAACCGGCCGCGAAGAATCGGTGACCGGCGGTTCGCCGCGCGGCTCGGAGCCTAGGAGATGGCGCGTGTATTCATGCTGCGGATTTTCAAAGACAGTCTCGACCGTGCCGGTCTCGACAATCTTGCCCTTGGTCATCACGCAGACGCGATCGGCGAATTTTCGGACGATACCGAGGTCATGGGTGATGAACAGGATCGACATGCCATAATCGACCTTCAACCGGCTCAACAGTTCGAGGATCTGCGCCTGAACCGTCACATCGAGCGCGGTCGTCGGCTCGTCGGCGATCAGCAGCTTTGGACGGTTGGCAAGCGCCATGGCGATCATCACGCGCTGACGCTGGCCACCGGACAGTTCATGCGGAAACGCCTTCAGCCGTTTTTCCGGCTCGCGGATACCGACCTCGTTCAAAAGCTCCAGCGTGCGAATGCGGGCGGAGGCAACATTCATGCCCTGATGCAGCGCCAGAATTTCACCGATCTGCCGCTCGATCGTGTGCAGCGGATTGAGCGACGTCATCGGCTCCTGAAAGATCATCGTGATGTCGTCGCCACGCACATGCCGAAGCTCGGCATCGCTGGCCTTCAACATGTCCTTTCCGCCAAACAGGATTTCTCCCGATGGGTGGCTCGCGGCCGGATAAGGCAGCAATCGCAGGATGGAATTGGCGGAAACGGATTTTCCGGAGCCGGATTCACCGACCAGCGCCATCACCTCGCCGGGCGCGGTATCGAATGACACGCGGTCGACGGCGAGCGAAGTCTTGCCGCCCTGATGGAAGGCAACCGACAGGTCCCTGACGGAAAGAAGTGGTTCGATCTTCGAGCTCATCTGAATGCCTTTCGCGGATCGAACGCATCGCGCACCGCCTCACCGACGAAGATCAGCAGCGACATCATCACCGACATGGCCATGAAGGCGGTGATACCAAGCCAGGGCGCCTGCAGGTTGTTCTTGCCCTGCGCGATCATTTCACCCAGCGACGGCGAGCCGGGCGGCATACCGACGCCGAGGAAGTCGAGCGAGGTCAGAGTCGCGATGGAGCCAGAGAGAATAAACGGCAGAAATGTCAGCGTCGCCACCATGGCATTGGGCAGAAGGTGACGGATCATGATCGTCCAGTTACCGACACCCAGCGCACGCGCCGCCCGAACATATTCGAAATTGCGGGCGCGCAAAAATTCGGCGCGTACCACGCCGACGAAACCGACCCAGGAAAACAGCAGCATGATGCCCAGCAGAATAAAAAAGCCGGGCGGCAGAATGGCTGCGATAATCAGAAGGATGTAGAAGACCGGCATGGCCGACCAGATCTCGATAAAACGCTGCATCAGAAGATCGGTCCAGCCGCCGAAATAGCCTTGCACGGCGCCGGCAAAAACACCGATCACGGCCGAGGCCAAGGTCAGGGCTAGGCCGAAAAGCACGGAAATGCGGAAACCGTAGATAAGACGGGCCGCGACATCACGCGCCTGATCGTCGGTGCCGAGCCAGTTCAGATTACCCAGCGAACAATTCGGATCGGCATCCTTTTGCGGATAGGCGCTGCAACGGTCCGCCCCGTCCATCAGCCAGAAGGGTTCGGTGGGCGCTGAATGCGGTATCTGCGAATTGACCGTCTGGTAGGAGTAGCGGATAGGTGGCCAGATCATCCAGCCGTTGGTCTCGATCTCCTGCTGGATGAACTCGGATCGGTAGTCCGTCGTTGCCAGAAAGCCACCGAACTTTTCCTCCGGGTAGTCAACCAGAACAGGATAGAGAATTTCGCCCTTGTAGAAAGCGATGATCGGCTTGTCGTTGGCGATGAACTCGGCCATCAGGCTCAAGAAAAACAGGACGAGAAAGATCCAGAAGGACCAGAAGCCCCGTCCATTGGCGCGAAAATTCTGCCAGCGGCGCAGGCTCGTGGGAGACCAGAAACCTCTTGGTGGAGCGGAAGCCTGTGCGGCAGCGGTCGTCACGGAAGCGTCGGCCATCAGACATCCCTCCGCTCGAAATCGATGCGCGGGTCGATCCAGGTATAGATCAGGTCGGAGACAAGGCTGATGATCAGGCCCATCAGGGAGAAGATGTAAAGCGTGCCGAACACGATCGGATAATCACGGTTGATGATGGCGAGATAACCCAGCCGCCCGAGTCCATCGAGCGAAAAGATGTTTTCGATCAGAAGCGAGCCAGTGAAGAAGGCGGAAATGAAGGCTCCCGGAAAACCGGCAATGACGATCAGCATCGCATTGCGGAACACATGGCCGTAAAGCACCTGCCGTTCGTTCAACCCTTTTGCACGCGCCGTCGTCACATACTGTTTCTTGATCTCGTCGATGAACGAGTTTTTGGTCAGAAGCGTGGTGGTGGCAAAGGCCGATAGCGACAGCGCGATCAGCGGCAATGTCAGGTGCCAGAAATAGTCGAGGATCTTTTCCCACCAGGACAGTTCGGCAAAATTATCGGAAACAAGGCCGCGCAACGGGAACCAATCGAAAAACGAGCCGCCTGCGAACAGCACGATCAGCAGGATACCGAACAGAAAGCTGGGCACGGCATAACCGACAATGATGATGCCGGACGTCCAGATATCGAAGGCCGATCCATCAGTGACCGCCTTGCGGATGCCGAGCGGAATGGAGATCACGTAGGAAAACAGCAGGATCCATACGCCCAACGACAGTGATACCGGCAGCTTGTCGAGAATGAGGTCAATGACCGGCGTATTGCGGAAAAAGCTCTCGCCGAAATCGAACCGCGCATAATTCCACATCATGTCGAGGAAACGTGTCAGCGGCGGCTTGTCGAAGCCGAACTGCTGCTCGAGTTTCTTTATGAATTCCGGATCGAGCCCCTGCGCGCCGCGATACTGCCCCTCGTCACCACCCTGTGTGGCAAGATCATTTCCTCCACCGGACAGACGATCTCCGGCATCGGAACCCTGCAGCTGGGCAATCACCTGCTCGACCGGCCCGCCGGGCGCGAACTGGATGACGATGAAGGAAACCGCCATGATGCCGATCAGTGTCGGAATCATCAGCAGAAGGCGGCGGAAAATATAGGCGCCCATCAGCGCTCCCTGATCGTCGTTGTCTGCGTTTCACCATTGATCGGCGAAAGCGGCATTTCTGCTTGTCTGCGAATCATTCGGCCATTTGGACCAGTTGGGCTTGCGTGACGCAAGCCCCAAGACCGGTGCCTCATTGACCTGCCGGCTTCTCAAACCAGGCCTGCGGGAAGCCGATCTCGTATTCCGGAAGCGTTGCAGGGTGAACAATGCGGTTCCAATAGGCAATCTTTTCCTCGCCGGAATAAAACATTGGCACGACATAATGATTGGCCAGCAGCACACGATCCATCGCCTTGATCGCCGCCACCTGCTCATCACGATCGGGAGCGAACACGATCTTGCGGATCAACGCATCCACGGCCGGGTCGGCGATACCGGCATAATTCCGCGATCCCTGCCGATCGACGGAATCGGATCCCCAGTATTCGGTCTGTTCATTGCCGGGATTCATTGTCTGAGCCCATACGCTGTAAAGCATATCGTAATCGAAGCTGCGGACACGGTTGATGTATTGCGAAGCATCAACCGTGCGGATGCGGGCATCGATGCCGATCTTCTTCAGGCTCGCCACATAAGGTACGACGGTGCGCTCCTGCGCGGCATTGCTGAGCAATATCTCGATGCTCAAAGGCTTGCTGGTCTCGCTATTGACCATTCGATTGCCTCTCAACTCCCAGCCGGCCTCCTTCAAAAGGCCGACAGCCTTGCGCAGGTTGTCGCGGACCTTGCCAGGGTCGCCGCCGACGGGGTTGGTATAGGCCTCGGTAAACACACGCGCCGGAACCTTGTCCTTCAACTCCTGCAGCAATTCGAGTTCACGGCCTTGCGGCAATCCGGAAGACGCCAGTTCGGTTCCCCAGAAGAAGCTGTCGACGCGCTTCAATCCACCAAATGCCAGGTTCTTGTTGAGATCCTCGAAGTCATAAGCATAGTTAAGGGCTTCGCGAACACGTGCGTCCTTGAATATTGGGCGTCGCATGTTGGGCACGAAGGCCTGCATGACACCGACCGCCTTGAACGGATTGGTCAGCGCCTCACGCGTTATGCGACCATCTTTGACGGCATCGAAATCATAACGGGTTGCCCAGCGGCTGGAACTGTTTTCGCGGCGGTAATCGATCGTCCCGGCCCGAAATGCCTCGAATGCAACATCGCTATCGGCGAAATAGGTATAACTGATCGACCGAAAATTGTTCTGGCCAAGATTGATGGGCAGATCCTTGCCCCAATAATCATCGCGCAATTCATAACGGATTGAAGAACCGGGCTGTACGGCGGCAACCTTGTAAGGACCGGAGCCCATCACCGCGTCAAGCGTGGTTTTTGAAATGTCTCGCTGCTTGCCTTTGTCGTCCTGACCTTCCCACCAATGCTTTGGCAGGATCGGAAAATCGCCGACGATCGAAGGCAGTTCCTTGTTATTTTTTTCGTCGAAACGAAACGTCACTTCGCGTTCACCGGTTTTTTCCACGCTCGCGACGTGACGATAATAACCGGAATACATGGCGCTCAATTCCTTGAGCTTCTCCAGGCTGAAGATCACATCTTCCGGTGTCACCGTCTGGCCATCCGCCCACTTGGCCTCGGCACGCAACCGAAATGTGGCAGATGCCATGTCATCCGGATAGGACACTGCCTCGGCCAGAAGGCCATAGGTTCCGAAAACCTCGTTTTCCGAACGCTTCATCAGCGTGTCGTAGACCATGCCGAGACCCAGCACCGGAGAACCGCGATCGATGACCAGATTGAGATTGTCGAACGTACCTTCTCCAGCCAATCGCAATTGACCGGCTTTGGGCGCATTTACATCCACATAGGGAAGCTGCTTGAAATCGGCCGGCAATTCGAGTTCACCGACAACGGCCATCCCATGCCGCCATTTCGGCTGCTGGCCCGCATCCTGTGCCTGCGCCCCTGACACCGTTACGACCACCGCCGTCATCACGATCGCCAAACCTGTCTTCAATTGGGGCCAAGCCATTCGAAACCTCTTGCACATTGTCATGTTGCGGCAAAGCATAGGGCAAAACAGGGCGAAAAACAGGAGCGATCCCCTCACAAGCGTATTATCGATGCGATAAATTCCGGCAGCGCACATCTCCATTTCACCAAAATCCGGTTTCACGGTAAAACCGGATCAACTCAGTGATTTGCGACGGATGACAATGGCAGCGATTTCCCGAAGTGTTTTGGCTTTGACGGCAGCAGCAATGTTGTGTGGAGCGCTCGCAGACCCCGTTCTGGCGCAGGAAGGCACTCCGGCAAAACAGCTTTTCGGCAATGTCGCGCTGCCTTCGGATGGAGTTTCCTCTCCGATAGGCTCCTATGCCAAGGGTTGCCAGATGGGTGCAGTCGCCATGCCGGAGGACGGGCCGACATGGCAGGCCATGCGGCTTTCGCGCAATCGTCGCTGGGGCCAGCCGCAACTGGTGGCTCTGCTTCAGCGCTTCTCCATGGATGCGGCCCGGCTCGGCTGGGGTTCGGGCATTCTGATCGGCGATATTTCGCAGCCGCGTGGCGGGCCGATGCTGACCGGCCATGCCTCGCACCAGATCGGCCTTGATGCCGATGTCTGGTTCACGCCGATGCCGGAACGTCACATGACGGCCGCCGAGCGTGAAAAACTACCCTTCACCTCCATGCTCGACAAGAGCAAGTTCCTGACCGTTGACCAGCGCCGCTGGACCTTTACGCATGCCAAACTGGTCATGCAGGCAGCCAGTTATCCGGATGTGGAGCGGATTTTCGTCAATCCGGCCATCAAGAAGAAACTCTGCGAGACCTGGACCGGAAACCGTTCGCTTTTGGGTAAGGTAAGGCCGATCTACGGTCACGATGAGCATTTTCATATCCGCATGCGCTGCCCTGCCGGCAACACGAATTGCAGGCCACAGACATCGGTTCCGGCAGGAGATGGCTGCGACAAATCGCTCGCGTGGTGGTTTACGCCGGAGCCCTGGGCCAAGCCGAAGAAGGATCCGAGCGAAAAGCCCATCAAGCCGCGCCAAGTCATGCTCTCCGATCTTCCAAAAGCCTGCGCTGCGGTGCTTTCTGCACCGGATGATCCTGCAATTGCCGCCGTCACCAGCGGAGCCACGCGTGTTGCCCCGCGTCCCTCCGCTGTCCAGCCGGATGGCGGCGCAGCGGCGATCATCAACGCTCCTCCGGCCGATGTGCCGCTGCCGCGTGCGCGCCCGTCCAACTAAGTAACGAAGCCTGTTGGCAGAAAGCTGATCTCCAGTCTAGAAATCCATGGTGCGCTGTCGAAGCTGGCAGACGCTATGGAAATCGCAGGCAAAAGCCCTATAAGTTCCACGGGCGAGGAGACATCATGTCGGACAAACACTGTATTGCGCTGATCGCGCATGACCTGAAAAAGGACGACATGGCGGATTTCGCCCGCGCCCATCAGGCGTCGCTTGCGAAATTCAGGATTGTTGCGACCGGAACGACCGGCGGCCGTGTGCTGGATGCAGCACCGGGTCTCGACGTCACGCGCCTGAAGAGCGGCCCGCTTGGCGGTGACCAGCAGATCGGCGCCATGATTGCGACAGGCGAGGTCGACATATTGATCTTCTTCATCGACCCGCTTTCCGCTCTACCCCATGATGTCGACGTGAAGGCGCTGACCCGGCTTGCCACGGTCTACGACATCCCGATGGCTCTCAACCGAGCCACTGCCGAAAAATTTATCGATTTCCAGAAAGGCTGACACTTCTCATGGCCGACAGCATGACGACCGACGCGCTTCCCTTTCCCATTCTTCTCGGTGATATCGGCGGAACAAATGCCCGCTTTTCCATCCTTGCCAACGCAACTGCGGAGGCAACGCCGTTTGTCAGCGTCAAGACTGCCGATTACCCGACAATCGATGAAGCCATCAGACAAGTCGTGCTGGATGGCAGTGATCTGAAGCCGCGCTCCGCCATTCTCGCCGTTGCCGGACCGATCGATGGCGACGAGATCGATCTGACAAATTGCGACTGGGTCGTGCGCCCGAAAAAGATGATTTCCGATCTCGGCTTCGATGACGTTCTTGTCGTCAACGATTTTGAGGCTCAGGCGCTGGCAGCGTCCGAACTCGCCCCGGAACACCGTGAAACACTCGGACCACAGGATGACCCGCATATGGCGTCGCGTGTCGTGCTTGGCCCAGGCACCGGGCTTGGCGTTGCCGGGCTTGTTCATGCCCGCGACATGTGGTTTCCCGTTCCGGGTGAAGGCGGCCATGTCGATGTCGGACCACGTTCGGATCGTGATTTTGCCATCTTCCCGCACCTGAAGCGCATCGAGGGCCGTGTGTCGGCTGAAGAAATTCTCAGCGGTCGCGGCGTCGTCAATATCTACCAGGCGATCTGTAAGGCTGACGGCATAGATTCGACATTGAAGGACCCTGCCGATGTCACCGCTGCGGGCCTTGATGGCTCCAACCCGCAGGCGGTCGAAACACTGTCGCTGTTCTCCACATATCTCGGTCGGGTCGCCGGTGACATGGCGCTGATTTTCATGGCACGCGGCGGCGTGTATCTGGCTGGCGGAATTTCCCAGAAAATCCTCGCGGCGCTGAAGAAACCTGAATTCCGTGCCGCCTTCGAGGACAAAGCACCGCACACGGAACTGCTCGCCACCATCCCGACCTTTGTCGTCACCCATCCACAGGCGGCACTGGCCGGTCTGGCGAGCTTTGCCCGCAAGCCTTTTGCCTATGGTGTATCGATGGATGAACGTCGCTGGCAACGTTGAAAAACCGGCTTCGTCGGGCATGTTTCCGCGTGCCCGACGAACCTGCACAAATGCAACAAGCTTTCCGAAAAGTTTGGCTTGGCTAGCCAAAACGCTACCAACTGGTTAAGACGCGCCTCCAACAACGGCGCTTTTGCGTCAAGGTTTTGGTGATTGGAAGGCTTGTTGAAAGCGCACAAGAACAGAAAATCCGAGGTCAGTTCCTCAACGGTGGCCGGCACGCTGAAGCGCGTCATCGCCGAGAACGGCCGCGATCATATCGGCGGTTACGCTTTTGCCATTACCTGTCTTATCCTGGTCGCCGGCAGCACCGCGTTTACCGCTTGGATCATGGAAGCGGTCGTCAACGAAGCTTTTGCCAACAAGCGCGCCGATCTCGTTATCCTGATCTGCAGTGCCATTTTCGGCGTCTTCGTGCTGCGCGGATTTGCCAGCTATTTCGAGGCCGTGACGCTTGCCAAGATCGGCAACAATATCGTCGCCCGCTACCAGCGCCGCCTCTACACCCATTTGATGAGCCTGTCAGTCGGCTATTTCAGTGAAGCGCGTTCCGCGCATCTCGCCGCTCAGATCAGCCAGAACGTTACCGGTATCCGCGATGTTCTGAACCTGACCGTCACCTCCACCGCCCGCGATTTTCTGACGCTGATCGCCCTGATCGGCGTGATGATCAGCAAGGACTGGGTCCTGTCGCTGATCGTCTTTGCGGTGGCACCGCCGCTTCTTTATGCACTGCGCTATGTCTCTCGCCGCCTGCGCGTCGCGACCAAGGATGCCATCGAGGTGAACAGCCACGTGCTGGGCGCGATGCAGGAAACCATCCAGGGCATTGCCATCGTCAAGGCATTCACGATGGAAGGGCAGCTCGACAACAAGGTTCAGAGCATCATCGAGACAGCGGAAAAGCGGGCGAATCGGATTGCCCGTCTTTCCGAGCGCACTTCGCCGCTGACGGAGTCCTTTGCCGGCCTCGCGATCGCCAGCGTGCTTGCTTATGCCGCCTTCCGCTCGATCTACGACAACGTGCCGCCCGGCGCCTTCTTCTCATTCGTCACCGCACTGCTGATGGCTTACGATCCGGCCCGCCGCCTTGCCAAGCTGCAGGTGCAGATCGAACGTGCCGTCGTCAACGCCCGCATGATCTATGCGCTGCTCGACCTGCAGCCGCAGCAACGTGAAGTGCCGAACGCCGCCGATCTTGTCGTCACCAACGCAAAGATCGAGCTCAGGAATGTCGGTTTCGCTTATGGCGAAGGTGCCGCTATTCTGAAAGGCGTCGATATCGTCGCCGAGGGCGGCGAGACGACCGCGCTGGTCGGCCCCTCGGGTGCCGGCAAGTCGACCATCATTGCGCTCGTTCCGCGTTTCTACGACCCGACGGAAGGTGCGATCCTGATCGACGGCCAGGACATTTCCACAGTCACAAAGTCCTCGCTGCGTCGCCAGATTGCTTACGTTTCCCAGCAGCCCTACCTGTTCGAAGGCTCGATCCGCGACAATATCCGTTACGGACGCCCCGAAGCAACGGATGCGGACATCGAGGAAGCCGCACGTCTTGCACATGCGCATGATTTCATCCTGTCGCAGCCCAAGGGTTATGACACGCCGGTCGGTGAAAACGGTATCACGCTGTCCGGCGGCCAGCGCCAGCGCCTGTCGATCGCCCGAGCGCTTGTTCGCAATGCACCGATCCTGCTGCTCGATGAAGCGACGTCCGCGCTCGACAACGAATCGGAAGCCGCCGTCCAGAAGGCGCTCGATGTCGCCATGAAGGGCCGCACGGTCGTGGTTGTCGCGCATCGCCTGTCGACCGTCGTCAAGGCCGACAAGATCATTGTCATGAGCGAGGGCCACGTGATCGAACAAGGCTCGCACGAGGAGCTTGCTAAGCGGCCGGACGGCCTCTACGCTCGCCTCAATAACTTGCAGGCATCCCCCATGGAAAAGCCTGCAGCGCAAGACTGACCGACTGCATCAATACGGAGCCCGCCTGCATGCCTGCAACGCCCAAGACCGAAACCGACATGAAGCTCGTGGTCGTGGGTGCAGCTGGCAGGATGGGTCAATCGCTGATCCGCATCATCCAGGAAACCGAGGGCGTTCGCCTGCATGCGGCGATCGGGCGTGAAGGCTCGCCGTTTATCGGCAAGGACGCCGGCGAATTGGCAGGTGTCGGTTTTCTCGGCATTCCCCTGACGACCGATCCGCTGCAGGCCTTCCTACATGCCGATGGCGTACTGGATTTCACCACGCCGGCAACCTCAGTCGAATATGCCGGTCTCGCCGCCCAGGCGCGTATCGTTCATATCGTCGGCACTACGGGTTGCTCCGAAGCGGACAATGAAAAGATCATTGCCGCCGGTCGTCATGCACGTGTCGTGAAATCCGCCAATACAAGTCTCGGCGTCAATCTTCTGGGCGTGCTCGTCGAACAGGCGGCAAAAGCACTGCCGGCGGCGGGCTGGGATATCGAGATCATGGAAATGCACCACAAGCACAAAGTCGATGCACCTTCTGGCGCGGCCCTGCTGCTCGGCGAATTTGCCGCCCGTGGCCGCGATATCGCACTCGCAAATCATTCGGTGCGCGTACGCGATGGCCATACCGGCGCGCGCGAAGCCGGCAAGATCGGTTTTGCGACGCTGCGCGGCGGCTCCATCGTCGGCGATCACTCTGTCCTTTTTGCAGGAGAAGGCGAAATGCTGACCCTTTCCCATACCGCGCGTGACCGCAGCATCTTTGCCCGAGGCGGTGTTGCTGCGGCACTTTGGGCCCGCGACAAGAAGCCGGGTTTCTATTCCATGCTCGACGTGCTTGGGCTTTCGAACTGACACATACTTACTGGAGGTAATACATGAGCGGCACCCTCGTCCTCGTTCGCCACGGGCAGAGCGACTGGAATCTCAAAAACCTGTTCACCGGCTGGCGCGACCCGGACCTGACCCCGCTCGGCATCGAGGAAGCCGAAGCAGGCGGCAAGGCACTGGCCGAAACCGGCATCAAGTTCGATATCGCTTTCACTTCAGACCTGAAGCGCGCGCAGAACACGCTGAAGATCGTGCTCGACAAGCTTGGCCAGTCCGGTCTCGAAACGATCCGCAACCAGGCGCTCAACGAGCGCGACTACGGCGACCTTTCCGGCCTCAACAAGGATGATGCCCGCGCCAAGTGGGGCGAGGAGCAGGTCCATATCTGGCGCCGTTCCTATGACGTGCCGCCGCCGGGCGGTGAAAGCCTGCGCGACACCGGCGCACGCGTCTGGCCCTATTATCTGACCGAAATTTTGCCGCGCGTCCTCAAGGGCGAAAAGGTTCTCGTTGCCGCGCACGGCAATTCGCTGCGCTCCTTGATCATGGTTCTCGACCGCCTGACGAAGGAACAGATCCTCGACGTCAATCTCGCGACCGGCGTTCCGATCGTCTACACGGTCAATGCCGATTCGAGCGTCGCCTCCAAGGCGGTTCTGGGCGACATGTCCAAAGCGCATTGAGCGCCCGGACAGGCTCAGACATGCAGAAAAGGCCGCGTCGTGTGACGCGGCCTTTTCCGTCCTGAATGACAAATGCCAGATGATCGGCGGTCAATCTTCCTGGCGGGAATACCAATAGGCCGACAATACGCCGCTGGCCGCAAAGACTGCCATGACGGTGCCGATCATGATGCTTGCTTCTTCCATTGTACTGTCTCCTTATTACGCTGTGGAAACGTACAAAGGGCGCAAAAGGTTTCATCCGGTGCGACGCAGCTTTGTCACGAGCCTGTGAAATGCTTTCGCGACAACCACATGCCGAGGGCCTATACCCTTGGCCGAACAATGATTTCGAGGACCGATTCCCCATGCGTTATGCGATCTATTTCACCCCCGCCAAGGATGATCCGCTGACGCAGGCAGCCAACCTCTGGCTCGGCCGCGATGCCTACGAAGGTCTCGACCTTGCGCCACCAACAGATACCGGCCTTGCCGAGGACGAGTGGCGTATGGTGACGGCCGATCCACGCCGCTACGCTTTTCACGCAACGCTGAAGGCACCGTTTTCGCTTGCAGACGGCAAGCATGAAGCCGGCCTTATCGCCGCCGTGGACGATTTTGCCGCACAGGCCGATGCCTTCGACATTCCCGAACTGATCGTCGCCGGACTTGGCCCCTTTTTCGCGCTGGTGCCGGGCGCTCCGCATTCAATCCTTCAGGATTTTGCGGGCGACATCGTCGAACATTTCGAGCCATTTCGCGCACCGCTCTCGGACGCCGATATCGCCCGCCGCAAGCCGGAAAAACTCAGCGAGCCGCAGCGCAACTATCTGCACAAGTTCGGCTACCCCTATGTCATGGAGGAGTTTCGTTTCCACATGACGTTGACCGGCCCCGTCGCCGAGGAAAGACGCGAGGCGATGCATACGCTGCTGACCGAACGCTTTGCCGCCTTTACCGGCACGCCACGCCGGATCGATGCCCTGACGGTGTTTGTGGAACCACAGCGCGGCGCGCCGTTTTCCGTGCTGCATCGGGTGCCACTCAAAGATAGCCAGGATCGGAGGGCTTTTGCCTGATGGAAAAGGTTTTCAGCAATGCCCGCATCGTCCTCGAGGACGATATCCTGCACGGTTCCGTGCAGGTCCGTGACGGGCTGGTCACCGACATTTCCCAAGGTTCATCCCGAACGGGCGAAGACCTCGAAGGCGATTATCTTCTGCCCGGTCTGGTGGAATTGCATACCGACCATCTCGAAACCCATTTTTCTCCCCGCGCCGGTCTGAAATGGAACGCAATCGCCGCCATCCAGGCGCATGACACGCAGGTGGCCGGTTCCGGCATCACCACCGTGCTCGATTGCCTGCGCATGGGGTCCGGCGAAGAAGGCGGTTTTGCCCGCGGCGAGATGCGCGAACTGGCCAATTCGATCGAAACGGCCGGCCGCGAAGGTCGCCTGCGCGCCGAACACCTGCTGCACCTGCGCTGCGAGGTTTCGACATCCGATGTGGTCGAGCAGTTTTCCGATTTCGAAGGCGACCCGGCCGTTCGGCTGGTGTCCTTGATGGACCATGCGCCGGGCCAGCGCCAGTTTCAGACGATGGACCAGTATATTTTCTACTACAAGATCAAGCGTGGCCTGAGCGATGAAGCTTTCGATGCCTTCGTCAAACGCCGTCTGGAAGCATCCGAACAATATGCGGCCCCTCACCGTGATGCGCTTGCCGCCCATTGCGCAGAAGCCGGCATCGCGCTGGCCAGCCATGACGACGCCACGCTCGATCATGTCGACGAATCGATCGGCCATGGCGTGCGGCTGGCGGAATTCCCGACCAGCATCGCCGCTGCCGAAGCCTCCCACAAGGCAGGTCTTGCCGTGCTGATGGGCGCGCCGAACGTGGTGCGAGGCCAGTCGCATTCCGGCAATATCGCCGCAAGCGACCTTGCCCGCCTTGGCGTGCTGGATGTGCTGTCATCCGATTACGTGCCTTTCAGCCTGCTGCACGCCCCCTTCCTCCTCGCGGACGAGATAGACACAGTCAGTTTGCCACAAGCCATCGCCATGGTCAGCGCCACTCCGGCCCGCACGATCGGTCTCGATGACCGGGGTCGTATCGCCACCGGCCTGCGCGCGGATCTGGTACGCGTCCACCGTGAAGGCGGCGTGCCGGTCTGCCGCTCCGTGTGGAGGCAGGGAAAGCGGGTTGCCTGAGGAAATCCGATCTTCGATTGACGGCAGCGTGAGGCTTGAAAAATCTTGCGACATTTCGCTTTAAAGTTTCAGCCAACGCTCTAGCTCTCCTTTTATATTAGGGGAAAACAATATGAAGCAGACAGCCAGAAACGTGAGAAGCGCCGAACAAGTGGCTTTCGATCTCGAGGCCCGCATGGTCGTTCTCGAAATCGTCTCGATGACCAGCCTCGCCCTTGCACTGGACACATCGGAAAACGGCAATGCCGAACAGGCGCGCGGCATCATGAGCCTGATCGTCGAGACCGTGCAGCAGCGCTGTTCGGAAATGGGCATGTCGCCAGAAGCTTCTCACTCGGCGGAGCGGTATGCCCAGCAACTGCTGTCTACCGCCCTTCTCTCACTGTTTCCGGATGGTCACTGAGCGGCCCGCCATCCAACAGACCGCCCGCGCAATGCATGGATCAATGCGCCTCATCCCAATTGCTGGCGGCGCGCGCATCCACCTTCAGCGGAACGCGCATGGAAAGCGCCGGCATGGTGGCGCTTTCCATCACCGAGGTGATGACCGGGATTGCCTTGTCGACATCCGCATCCTCGACCTCGAAAATCAGTTCGTCATGCACCTGCAAGAGCATGCGCACGCGCTCGCTAAGGCCGGCCTTTTCAAGGGCCGGCTCCATCTGCACCATGGCGCGGCGGATGACATCGGCAGCGGAACCCTGGATGGGTGCATTGATGGCCGCACGTTCGTTGAAGGCACGCACCGAAGGGTTGGACGACTTGATGTCCGGATAGTTGATGCGCCGGCCAAAGATGGTTTCGACATAACCATCCTCGCGAGCTTTCGCCTTGGTGCTATCCATATAATCGCGGATGCCCGGGAAACGCTCGAAATACTTCTTGATATAGTCCCCGGCTTCCGAGCGTTCGATCGACAGCTGGTTGGCAAGCCCGAAGGCGGAAATGCCGTAGATAATGCCGAAATTGATCGCCTTGGCGCGACGGCGCACGTCCGCCGGCATGCCTTCGACCGGCACACCGAACATTTCCGATGCAGTCATGGCATGGATGTCGATACCATCCTCGAATGCCTTGGTCAGTTGCGGGATTTCCGCGACATGGGCAAGCACGCGCAGTTCGATCTGGCTGTAATCGGCAGAGACCAGCTTGTGGCCCGGCGTGGCGATAAAGGCCGTGCGGATTTTTCGACCTTCCGCATTGCGCACTGGGATATTCTGCAGGTTCGGCTCGGACGAGGACAGGCGTCCCGTCGTGGTCGATGCCAGCGAATAGGAGGTGTGCACGCGTTTGGTTTCAGGGTGAACGTAACCCGGCAGCGCGTCGGTATAGGTGGATTTCAGCTTGGTCAGTTGGCGCCAGTCGACGATCTTGCGCGGCAGTTCCGCCCCTTCGGCTGCGAGATCCTCCAGCACGCTGGCCGAGGTCGACCACTGGCCGGTCTTGGTTTTCGAACCGCCGGGCAGGCCCATCTTGCCGAACAGGATGTCGCCGAGCTGTTTTGGCGAGCCGACGTTGAAACGCTCACCGGCCAGTTCGTAGATTTCATCCTCGAAGGCAGCCGCCTTCTGGGCAAGCTCGCCGGAGAGACGCGACAGGATCTGCCGGTCGATGGTGATGCCGCGCTCTTCCATATCGGCAAGAACCGACACCAGCGGGCGCTCCAGCCGCTCATAAACGCGGTTGAGACCGGCAGCCGCCAGCTGCGGTTTCAGCACCATCCAGAGACGCAGGGTCACATCTGCATCTTCCGCCGCATAGGCGGTTGCCTTGTCGATGGCGACAAAATCGAAGGTGACACTGCTCTTGCCGGAACCGGCAACCTCCTTGAAGGCAATCGGCTTGTGGTTCAGCCAGCGCTCCGAAAGCCCGTCCATGCCGTGGTTGGCCTTGCCGGCTTCCAGCACATAGGACATCAGCATCGTATCGTCGTAGTTTTCGACGGTGATACCGTGGCGTTTCATCAACAGGTAATCGAACTTCAGGTTCTGCGCGACCTTCAGGACCGAAGGATCTTCCAGCAACGCCTTCAGGCGATCGAGCGCCTTGCGCGGGTCGATCTGGTTTTCATCCAGACCACCACCCAGAAGATCGCCGACACCGGTCTTGTGGGTCAGCGGCACATAGGCGGCGCGGATTGTCTGGCCGGACGGGTTTTCGGCATTATCCGCAATGGCGAGCGAAAAGCCGACAAGCTCGGCCTGCATCGGGTCGAGCGAATTGGTTTCCGTGTCGAAACCGACAAGACCGGTTTCGCGGGCGGCCGCAATCCAGTCGTCGAGCACTTCGATTTCGCGGATCGTCACGTAAGCCGTCGTATCGATCTTGGCATTGCCGAAGGCAGCAATGCGCGTCTCGGCCAGCGAAGCCGGTGTCGCCTCGCCCGTACCCTTGGCAGCAGCGGCCTTTGCCGGGTTGGCCGGTGCATCGGCCGCGGCCTCGCCGGTATCGGCTGCTGCGGAACCGGCATCGAGATCCGGACCACGTGCCGCCTCACCCCACTCGACCGTCACTTCGGTGGGTTCGATCTCGTCGGCATTGCAATCGCAGGCGGAAGCGACACGGCGCGTCAGCGTGCCGAACTGCATGGCCTTCAGGAAGCCGATCAGCTTTGGCCCGTTCTGCGGTTCCAGCACAAGAGCATCGAGATCGAGTTCAAGCGGTACGTCGGTGCGCAGTTCCACCAGCTGGCGCGACAGGCGCGCCTGATCGGCAAAATTGATGATGCTTTCGCGGCGCTTGACCTGCTTGATCTCGCCGGCACGCGCCAGCAGGGTTTCGAGGTCGCCGTATTCTTCCAGCAGCTGCGCCGCCGTTTTCGGACCGATGCCCGGAATGCCCGGCACGTTATCGACCGAATCGCCGACCAGCGCCTGCAGGTCGATCATCTTTTCCGGCGGTACGCCCCATTTCTCGACCACTTCGGGCAGGCCGATCTGCTTGTCCTTCATGCTGTCATACATGTGGACCATGGGCGTCACGAGCTGCATCAGGTCCTTGTCGGACGAAACGATCGTGACATCGGCACCGGTCGCTTCCGCCTGCCTTGCATAGGTGGCGATGATATCGTCGGCCTCGAAACCTTCGGTCTCGATACAGGGCAGGTTGAAGGCGCGCGTCGCCTGGCGGATCAGACCGAATTGCGGCACTAGTTCTTCCGGCGGCGCGGAACGATTGGCCTTGTAGGCATCGTAAATTTCCTTGCGGAACGTTTTCGAGGAGTAATCGAAAATGACCGCAAAATGCGTTGGCGTGACCCCGACCGAGGTGTCGCGCGCATCGGTCAACAGCTTCCAGAGCATGTTGCAGAAACCCGAGACCGCACCGACAGGCAGGCCGTCAGATTTGCGGGTCAACGGAGGAAGCGCGTGAAAAGCCCGGAAGATGAAACCGGAGCCGTCGACTAGGAAGAGGTGATCGCCTTTTTTCATGGCCATGAGATATCGTGCGTCGCGGGTTGCGTCCAATGAAACTTGGTCGGACAGCCGTTCTTTGAGCGGCCACAATCGCACCTCGCCTCATATCAACGTTACCGATTTGTAATTTTCATATCCCTTGAAAAGCCGCATTCCGCCGCTCATCTCATAACCAACGGCGCCTGATCACGCCGTCGTCTGAAAGCTGGCTCGTCCCCCGCCGCTTCAGACCGGGCAAGGGCCTTCCCCCCTCTCCGGGCCTTTGCCGCTTATAAGAGCCGCCATGACCGATCCCCCTCCCGGTCATGGCGGTTTCGCTTATCGCAACGCTCTCACTTTAGATTTTATTGACATAAACAGGGTCCTGCAGGTTTCGCAAAAGCATGGCAGGCTATACAGTCAGCCTGTTCCGCTCTCGCATCCGGAAGGATGATTTTCCAATGGCCTTCGATCGTTCGAATTCGGCGACCTATCTGGCAGGCCAGTTGGCCAAAGGGTTTGCGCGATCATTGCAGCAACGGGCCGCAACGCTCGGATTTTCACCCGGCCAGTTCCCTGTTCTTGTCGAACTCTGGCAGGAAGACGGACTGACCCAGAAACAGATCCTTGACCGCCTCGAAGTCGAACAGGCGACACTTGCCAACACGCTGTCGCGCATGGAACGCGACGGTTTGATCGGCCGCACACCACATCCGACAGATCGGCGCGCGCAGATCGTGTCTCTGACCGAGCGCGGTCGGGCACTGGAGAGCGAAGCCATGGACGCGGCAGCCGATGCCGAAAATGCCCTGCTCGGTGGCTTCCGCAGTTTCGAAAGGCAGCTGATGCTTGAATATATGCGCATGGCAGTCGAAAAAGCGCGAAAACTCTGAGAAGAGCATTCCAATAGCCGAGGGTGTTTCCAAATCATTCGGAAAGGGATTAGGGTCCGGCCAGTCTTTCAGAATGCAGGACCATTTCCATGACCGACATTTCCCCCGTCCTTTCCCGTGCCGACGAAAACCTGCCGGCAGCACTTGATCGCCTGTTCAACCTCGTGCGCATCAAGTCGATTTCTACCGATCCCGCCTACAAGGCTGATTGCGCCAAGGCAGCCGATTGGCTGGCCGAAGAACTGGTCTCTCTCGGCTTCGAGGCCTCAGTTCGCCCGACACCCGGTCATCCGATGGTCGTTGGCCACCATGCTGCGTCCACACCGGATGCTCCGCATGTGTTGTTTTATGGCCATTATGACGTGCAGCCAGTCGATCCGATCGAGCTTTGGGAAAACGACCCGTTCGAGCCGGCCATCAAGGATCTCGGCAACGGCCGCAAAATCCTGACAGGCCGCGGCACCGCCGACGACAAGGGCCAGTTGATGACCTTTGTCGAAGCCTGCCGCGCCTACAAGGATGTGCATGGCGCGCTGCCGATTCGCGTCACCATCTTGTTCGAGGGCGAAGAGGAATCCGGTTCGCCTTCTCTGAAACCTTTCCTCGAAGCCAATAAAGAGGAACTCAAGGCCGAATTCGCGCTGGTTTGCGATACCGGCATGTGGGACAGCGATACGCCGGCAATCGCTGCTGCACTTCGTGGTCTTGTCGGCGAAGAGATCACAATCACTGCCGCCGATCGCGACCTGCATTCGGGTCTTTATGGCGGTGCCGCAGCCAACCCGATCCACATCCTCACCACTGCCATTGCCGGTCTGCGCGATGAAACCGGTCGCATCACCCTTCCGGGCTTTTACGATGGCGTCGAGGAAACTCCGGAAAACATCAAGGCCAGCTGGGAAACGCTTGGCCGATCATCGGCAAATTTCCTTGGCGAGATCGGTCTGTCGGAACCGGCCGGCGAAAAGGGCCGTTCGGTTCTGGAACTGACCTGGGCGCGCCCGACCTGTGAGGTCAACGGCATCTGGGGTGGTTATACCGGAGACGGTTTTAAGACCGTCATCGCTGCGAAAGCTTCGGCAAAGATTTCTTTTCGTCTCGTGGGCACGCAGGACCCGCAGAAAATTCGCGACTCCTTCCGCGCCTACATCCGTTCGCAGATTCCGGCTGACTGCTCGGTGGAATTCCATGAGCACGGCGCATCGCCAGCAATCCAGTTATCTTACGATTCGCCTGCCCTGACCAAGGCGAAGAACGCACTTTCTGACGAATGGGCAAAACCGGCCGTCGTCATCGGCATGGGCGGATCGATCCCGATCGTCGGCGATTTCCAAACTATGCTCGGCATGGATTCGCTGCTGGTCGGATTCGGTCTCAATGACGACCGTATCCATTCACCGAATGAAAAGTATGAGCTGAAATCGTTCCACAAGGGTATCCGCTCTTGGGCACGCATCATCGAGGCGCTCGCCAAGCGCTGATTGCTTTGCGTGGCTTCGGTGTTTCTCGTCGGAGCCACATCGATTTTCGAAATCGAGGCAAAGCCTGAATAGCAAAAAAGGTCGGGCAAGCCCGACCTTTCGTATCCCGTTTCCTGCCTGCCATTACATCCGTGGTCAAACGAACGGGATCGGCACTTCTCAATCCGGCGGGCTTTTGACCCGCGGCTATGAGATGATCCTAGTCTGAAATGGTTAATATTTCGTTAACAACTAAACAAGCATCTTGGATCAGGACAGACAACGGTATGTCATGTTCCAAAATGCAAAACGCGCCCACTAGGGGCGCGTCTCGATTTCGTCGATCTCCGGCAACTGCCGGAGAGGGCGCCAATTAGGCAGCCTGAAGATTGTCAGCCGAAACGCGGCCCGAACGCTTGTCGGTAACCAGTTCGTAGTTGATCTTCTGACCATCCTTGAGGCCGTTCATACCCGCGCGCTCAACAGCCGAGATGTGCACGAATACGTCCTGTGCGCCGTCGTCAGGCTGGATAAAGCCGAAACCCTTGGTCGCATTGAACCACTTTACAGTACCGCTAGCCATTACGAAGTCCTTTCACTCGCAAATATAAGCTTGCTCATTGCCTCGCTGAGACAATGTGCGTCGATTCTCGTATTTGAAGGAAAGGTCTCGTAGCGTGGTGACGCCGTAGGTGCCGCTTGCAAACAAATATCGATGCCAAGGCAGGTATCGATGAGCGGTTGGGATGTCAAGACACAGCGATGTCGCAGGCACAATCGTCAATTGCACCAAACATCACTCTATCAACTGATTTTCATTCTCAACATCCGAAAATAAGAAACCCGGCGCGGGAGGAGGTGCGCCGGGTTCTTAAAACTGACTAGCAACCGGGAGGAGGAGGTGTTGCCAGTCCAATCGGGCGACACTGGGAGGAGGAGTGCGTCGCTTCGATGTTTATAAAATACGTGAAACTCGCCCAAAAAACAGACAGAGTTTCGCAGCGCAGCCATGCGCTGTACGCATGCCTTTCTGCGGCTTGCCGCGATCATGCCTCCGCATTAGGCTGCCTGCATGTCGCTCTTATCAGTTCAGGCGTTTTTCGCCATCCATGCTCCCGATATCACCGTCATGGAAACCGAGGGAAGTTCTTCAACGGTGGCACTTGCCGCCGAAGCACATGGTGTCGAGCCCGACCAGATTGCCAAGACGATCTGCCTACGCGCCGGCGAAACCGTTCTACTGCTGGTGACAGCAGGAACGCGCCGATTGGATAATCGTAAATTCCGCGATCATTTTGGGACGAAGCCACGCATGCTTGGCGGCGAGGAGGTTACTGAAATTACAGGTCATCCGATTGGCGGGGTATGCCCGTTTGGCCTCTCCTCGCCGCTTCCGATTTATTGCGACCTCTCTCTGCAAGATCACGGGACAGTCTTGCCGGCCGCAGGCGCTACGAATTCGGCGGTTCGAATTGCGCCACAAAGGATGGCGGAACTGGTGTCCGCCACCTGGGTCGATGTTTGCGACATGCCGAAGCCGCCAACCGATGATAGCGGTCAGTAGTAGCGGCGATACCAAGCCTGCTTCTGTTCCGCCGTCGTCGAGGCAACCAGATAACCGATGCCGAAACCGATGGCGCCGATCAGTGTGAACAGAGTTGTCGCAGCAGCGGGGTGTTCACGGATGGCGCCTGCAGCGGATGCCGCTTCATCCTGCACGTAATGGGCAGCGTTGCTGGCGCGTCGCGATACGTTTTCGTAGGCCTCGCCGCTCTTTTCCGCCAGTTTCTCGCGAATGGTCGCGATTTCGGCACGCAAGGTGGCCACTTCGTTCTTGAACGTATCGTTGACGTCAGATGCGCTCGGCAGATCGTCCGAAATATCTGCTTTGCGGACGGATTTGATTCCAATTGCCTCGGGCATGGGTGCCTCCAAACTTGGTTATGTTCAACGTATGGGAGCAGGGTGAACTGACGAGTGGCGGATAGGTTCCATATATGGACAGGAAGGCAGGCAATATCGAGCGAGGGCCAAATGTGACCGGTCAATCACGTTTTTGCCGTAATCGATTCGCGCCACTTCGTTATTTCCATAAAGAAAAGCCGGCGCTCCGGCCGGCCTGCCTGATGCAAAAACTTTATCTGAAATTTGCGTTCCTAACGGCTCTGCGCCAAGGTTTCGGCAAGGTGCGAAAGCGCCTCTTTTTCGCTCATGCCTTTCTGCAACGAATTGACCAGAATCAGCGCAAGCGCCTCCCCATCCGGGCTATCCTTGTTGATGCGGTGTTCGGTGCAGGCATTATCGAAGACCTGCTGAAGAAGGCTGAGCTGATCGGGATTGACCGGCTGTCGAACTTGTGTGCGCATGAAAATCTCCATCGCTCCCGGCTTCCCCTGCCGGGCGTTGGCTACAGTGCATACGTTCTTTACGTCTGCGAGGCGTTGGCCACCTTTCCCCGAAATAAAGGCACCAATTGGACTTATCTCCGCTCCGCTTACCGGAGATAGTTTTCCTGCAAAAACACAGCCTCTGCGGGAATTATCTTGAGGCCAAAACCATCGACTATGCAACTACAACTAATCATGGGTGATTTAGCATATTATTTTACTCTTAATTGTAGTGGGAACCATGAAAAAGGGGGCTGTCGCCCCCTCCTGAAAAATTCAGTTTGATGAAACCCGCGCTTCGCCGATGGCTTGCTCGAACTGAATGCGCGCCTCTTCGACGGTTTTCCTGCCGTCCAAGGCAGCGCGGCAAAGGCTGCGCGCACGAACAAACTCCGCTCCGCGAATAAACGGCCACTGTTCCGTCATCAGTGCCAGCGCATCATGCGGCCCTTTGACCAACTGCTCGCCTGCCTCACCAAACGTGATGCAGACCGGCTTTTTCCATTGAGATTTGCTGATTTGTACGTCGAGCATCGGACCTTCCCTTTTCACGGCTAGCCTTAACTCGCGAACCGCCTCAACGGTTCCACGAAAAACGATCTGAAATGGATCATGTATCACTTTTAAAGTGAAAACCAGATGAAAACGAAAGGAAATGCTCAATCGAGACATTACCGCCGCCGATTCATCACGAAGACGTGCTGTCAATTTGCATTGCTTTTCGCAGGTGCAGCAAACAAAGGGATTCGTTATCATTTTTCCTCCCGGAGTCGTCTTCATGCAGAACAATCTCAACAGCGCGCAGCCTGCACTTCTCAGCGTAATGCGCATCGCTCTCGGCCTCGTCATCTTCTCTTACGGCATGGCCAAAATCTTTCATTTTCACGCAGGCAATTTCACGCCGCCGACCGGCTCGCTGCCTTGGATCGCCGGCCTTATCGAACTGACGCTTGGCTTCCTGTTCCTTGTCGGCTTCCAGACCCGTATCGCCGCCTTCGTTTTGTCCGGCCTGATGGCTTCCGCCTATTTCATCGGCCATTTTCCGAAAAGCTTCTTCCCGACTGAAAACGGTGGCGGCGCGGCAGCGGTCTATTGCTTCGCCTTCCTCTATTTCGTCGCGGCCGGCGCCGGCCCGTTCAGCCTCGACGCCAAGCTCTTTGGCGCCCGCACCGCCAAGACTGCCTGAACCACATTGGAGAGGCACAGCCGACCAGGCTGCGCCTCTCCAGCCCGCCCCACACCCTTAATGCCTCCTTAAATCGCCGCATTTACAATTCATTGGAAATATCGGGCGAGGAACAGCGCGCGCCGCCGGACGCATCGTCATCGGCAGGCGCCCGACAGAATTGGGGTATTACCGGTCCGCATGGCATCCAGATCAAAGTCAAATGAACGCGTCGAGCCTTCCTTCGAGGACGAGGCAGAGCAGGATTCCGACTTTCGTCTGGACGCCGATGACCGCATTTCCGGCAAGGGCAAGGCCGCGAAGGGCAAAGCCAGGGCCGCACCCCCTTCCAAGAAATCACCCCGCAAGACGAAGGAACCACGCCAGTCCGGCGGCTTCTTCGGCTTCATCCGCTCGGTCGTCTACTGGTGCATCGTGCTCGGGATCTGGGCTGGCATCGGTGTGGGCGGCCTTGTTATCTATTACGGCTCAAAAATGCCGAGCGCCAGTTCGTGGACGATCCCTGACCGGCCACCGAATATCAAGATCACCGCACTCGACGGGCAGGTCATCGCCAACCGCGGCACGACCGGCGGCGAGGCATTGGCGCTGGAAGAGATGTCGCCTTATCTGCCACAGGCCGTCATCTCCATCGAAGACCGTCGTTTCTATTCGCATTTCGGCATCGATCCCGCCGGCCTTGCCCGCGCCTTCGTGAACAACCTGACCGGCCAGCCGATCCAGGGCGGCTCGACTATTACCCAGCAGCTGGCCAAGAACCTGTTCCTGTCGCCGGATCGCACGTTCGAGCGAAAAATTCAGGAAGTGCTGCTCTCCTTCTGGCTGGAAACCAAATTCACCAAGGACCAGATCCTTGCCATGTACCTGAACCGGATGTTTTTCGGTTCGAATGCCTATGGCGTGGAGGCCGCATCACGGCGCTATTTCAACAAGTCGGCGCGCGACGTGAACCTTGGTGAAGCGGCAACGATTGCGGGCCTTCTGAAAGCCCCTTCCCGCCTGTCTCCCGCACGCGATCCTGAAGCCGCGGAAGCGCGTGCACAGATCGTGCTGAGTACCATGCAGCAGGAAGGTTACATCACCGAAAGCGACCTGAAGACGGCGATGTCGCAGCCGCCGACCAAGGCAAAACGCTACTGGTCCGGCGCGCAGCATTATGCTGCCGATATGGTCGTGGACGAGGTGAAGCGTCTGATCGGCGACATCAAGACCGATGTTAATGTCGAGACGACGATCGATATGGCGCTGGAAGAAAAGGCCGAAAAGGCGCTGACGGATGTTCTTACCAAAGAGGGCAACAAGGTCAGCGCATCACAGGCTGCCCTTGTCTCGGTCGATGCTACCGGTGCCATCCGCGCGCTTGTCGGCGGCAGGGATTATACCGAAAGCCAGTTCAACCGCGCCGTCACCGCCAAGCGCCAGCCCGGTTCGGCCTTCAAGCCCTTCGTTTATGCCGCGGCCCTCGAAGCCGGTGCGCGACCGGATACGGTCTACAACGACGGCCCGGTGAAGATCGGCAACTGGACGCCTGAAAATTTTGACCAGAAGTATCGTGGTCCGGTTACCCTTTCGACGGCACTGACCAATTCGCTCAACACGATCGCCGCCCAGCTCGTCAATCAGGTCGGCCCCACCAATGTCATCCAGCTTGCCCACCGCGTCGGCATCGATTCGGACCTGCAGTCGAATGCCTCGATTGCGCTCGGCACCTCGGAAGTGTCGCTGCTGGAACTCACCTCGTCCTACGCCCCGTTCATGAATGGCGGCTTCAAGGCGGCGCCACATATCGTCACCCGTATTACCGATCCGGATGGCAAGGTACTCTACCAGTCGGATTTCCAGAACCCGCCCCGGGTTTTGAGCGAAACCGTTGCCGCGACCATGAACAACATGATGAGCCGTGTTGTGCTGGAGGGTACTGGCAAGAATGCGCGGCTGAAAAACTGGCAGGTGGCCGGCAAGTCGGGCACCACGCAATCTTTCCGCGACGCACTTTTTGTCGGCTATACGAGCATTCTCACCACTGGCGTCTGGTTCGGCAATGACGATGGCGCGCCGATGAAGAAGGTCACCGGTGGCGGTCTGCCGGCCAAGGCCTGGAAGGAATACATGACGGCGGCGATGAGCGGTTATACGCCGACGCCGCTTTACGGCAGCGGTGCGGGCTTCATCCTGCCGCCGGGCACGGAACAAGCGCCGCAGCAGACGACATTAGGCGATCTGATCTCCGGCGTTCTGCCAGGTGTCGGCAGCGATCCGGCACCGATCGACGATACCGGCGAATTCCCGCCCGCGCCGACGCCGGCGCAGCCTGCACAAAACCAGCAGGACACCAATCCATATCCGCAGGCACAGCCGGCGCCGAGCCAGCCCATGCAGGCGCAGCCACAGCAGCAGGTTCGTCCGCTACAGCCCGTTCAGCAGGTCCAACCTCAACAGCAGCCGCGCCCGCAGCAGCAACAGAGGCAACAGGCACCCGTTCCGGCCAATGTACGGCCGAACGACCGCGGTTACGCTCCTCAGGGTAATGTGCCGGCAGATCGCTACGATCAGCGCGAATATCGACCTGAATATCAGCCGGGCTACGAACCAGAATACCGTCAGCAGGACCGCGAAGTCAGGGACTACCGCGAATATCGTGGCGGTTACGGTGGCCAGGGCGGCGCGCCCGTTCCCCCGGGCGATGTCGGTGGAGATTACGGCAATTATATTCCGCCCGGCGACGTCGGTGGTGGCGGTTATATTCCGCCGGATAACCGCGGTTATGAGCAGCCTCACCCGATGCCGCGCCGGACCACACTTTTCGACATCCTGACCGGTGGCTGACGGCTGCATCCCGCGCTGTGAAGTATAGGTGCCGCAAACTCCTATTTTTGCTGACATTCGCGTGAATTCCCGCCTTGCAGTCGGAAAAACCCGTCCTTATATACGCCGCATGTCCGCAGCGCAGACTGCGGAAAACCATCCCAGTCGAGGAACTGTCAGTGGAATGCCTGAACGGGGTTCCGATGGTTCGCTTAAAGGAGAGAAGAAGATATGGCTAAAGTTATTGGCATCGACCTTGGTACCACAAACTCCTGCGTCGCCATCATGGATGGTAAGGACGCGAAGGTGATCGAGAACGCCGAAGGCGCTCGCACCACCCCTTCCATGGTCGCATTTTCGGACGACGGCGAACGTCTCGTCGGCCAGCCGGCCAAGCGCCAGGCGGTCACAAACCCGACCAACACCCTGTTTGCCGTCAAGCGCCTGATCGGCCGCCGCAACGACGACCCGACCGTCGAAAAGGACAAGGCACTCGTGCCGTTCGAAATCGTCAAGGGCGATAACGGCGACGCATGGGTCAAGGCTCAGGACAAGAACTATTCCCCGGCCCAGATTTCCGCGATGATCCTTCAGAAGATGAAGGAAACCGCCGAATCCTACCTCGGTGAAAAGGTCGAAAAGGCCGTCATCACCGTTCCGGCCTACTTCAACGACGCACAGCGCCAGGCAACCAAGGATGCCGGCCGCATTGCCGGTCTTGAAGTTCTGCGCATCATCAACGAGCCGACGGCAGCTGCTCTGGCTTATGGCCTCGACAAGAAGGACGGCAAGACGATCGCCGTTTACGACTTGGGCGGTGGTACCTTCGATATCTCGGTTCTGGAAATCGGCGACGGCGTCTTCGAAGTGAAGTCGACCAATGGCGATACCTTCCTCGGCGGCGAAGATTTTGACATGCGTCTGGTCGAATATCTGGCCAACGAGTTCAAGAAGGACCAGGGCATCGACCTGAAGAACGACAAGCTCGCCCTTCAGCGCCTCAAGGAAGCTGCCGAAAAGGCCAAGATCGAACTGTCCTCCGCACAGCAGACCGAAATCAACCTGCCGTTCATCACGGCCGACGCTTCCGGTCCAAAACACCTGACGCTGAAGCTGACGCGCGCAAAGTTCGAAAGCCTGGTCGACGATCTCGTCCAGCGCACGATCGCACCGTGCAAGGCAGCCCTCAAGGATGCCGGCGTTACCGCTGCCGAAATCGACGAAGTTGTTCTGGTCGGCGGCATGAGCCGCATGCCGAAGGTGCAGGAAGTAGTCAAGCAGCTGTTCGGCAAGGAACCGCACAAGGGCGTCAACCCGGATGAAGTCGTTGCACTCGGCGCCGCCATTCAGGCCGGCGTTCTTCAGGGCGACGTCAAGGACGTTCTGCTTCTCGACGTGACCCCGCTGTCGCTCGGCATCGAAACGCTCGGTGGCGTCTTCACCCGCCTGATCGATCGCAACACGACGATCCCGACCAAGAAGAGCCAGACCTTCTCGACCGCCGACGATAACCAGTCCGCCGTCACCATCCGCGTTTCGCAGGGCGAGCGCGAAATGGCACAGGACAACAAGCTGCTCGGCCAGTTCGACCTCGTTGGCCTGCCGCCGGCACCGCGTGGCGTTCCGCAGATCGAAGTCACCTTCGATATCGACGCCAACGGCATCGTGCAGGTTTCGGCCAAGGACAAGGGCACCGGCAAGGAACAGCAGATTCGCATCCAGGCGTCTGGTGGACTCTCCGACGCCGACATCGAAAAGATGGTGAAGGACGCCGAGGCCAACGCCGAAGCCGACAAGAAGCGTCGCGAAGGCGTGGAAGCCAAGAACCAGGCCGAAAGCCTGATCCACTCCAGCGAGAAGTCGCTGGCGGAATACGGCGACAAGGTTGGCGAGAGCGATCGCGCCGCCATTCAGGATGCCATCACGGCCCTGAAGGGTGCGGTTGAAGCTTCCGAGCCGAACGCAGAAGACATCCAGGCCAAGACCCAGACCCTCATGGAAGTCTCCATGAAGCTTGGTCAGGCCATCTATGAGGCCCAGCAGGCCGAAGGTGGCGCTTCAGAAGGCGGCAAGGACGACGATATCGTTGATGCCGACTACGAAGAGGTCAAGGACGATAAGAAGTCGGCTTGATCGTGTGTTTGCCCTTTGGCAGACAGACAAGCATAGTTGACAGGAAATCCGGCTGCCATCGTGCAGCCGGAATACTTTCGGGAGCCGGTTAAATCTCCATGGCAAAAGCAGACTTTTACGAAACGCTGGGTGTGGCGAAAACCGCCGACGAGAAGGAGCTGAAAAGCGCCTTCCGCAAACTCGCGATGAAATATCATCCCGACAAGAACCCGGGCGACGCGGAAGCCGAAAAGAAGTTCAAGGAGATCGGCGAAGCCTATGAAACCTTGAAGGACCCGCAGAAACGCGCGGCCTACGATCGTTTCGGCCATGCAGCCTTCGAACATGGCGGCATGGGTGGCGGTGGCGGCATGGGCGGTGGCGCCGGTGGCTTCTCCGACATTTTTGAAGACATTTTTGGCGAGATGATGGGTGGCGGCCGTGCGCGCCGTTCCTCCGGCGGTCGCGAACGTGGCGCCGACCTGCGCTACAATATGGAAATCAGCCTCGAAGAAGCCTATGCCGGCAAGACGGCGCAGATCCGGGTTCCGACCTCGATCACCTGCGATGTCTGCTCCGGTTCGGGCGCCAAGCCCGGCACGCAGCCAAAAACCTGCGGCACTTGTCAGGGGTCCGGCCGCGTGCGTGCGAGCCAGGGTTTCTTCTCGGTCGAACGCACCTGCCCGACCTGCCACGGTCGTGGCCAGACGATCACCGACCCTTGCGGCAAGTGCCATGGCCAGGGCCGCGTGACGGAAGAACGTTCGCTGTCGGTCAACATTCCGGCAGGCATCGAAGACGGCACGCGCATCCGCCTGCAGGGCGAAGGCGAAGCCGGTGCACGTGGTGGCCCGTCGGGCGACCTCTACATCTTCCTGTCGGTGACGCCGCATCAGTTCTTCCAGCGCGACGGAGCGGATCTTTATTGCGCCGTACCGATCTCGATGACGACGGCAGCGCTCGGCGGTACGTTCGACGTCACCACGCTCGACGGCACCAAGTCGCGCGTGACGGTGCCGGAAGGCACGCAGGCCGGAAAGCAGTTCCGCCTGAAGGGCAAGGGCATGCCGGTGCTGCGTTCGTCGCAGACGGGCGATCTCTACATCCAGATCGGCATCGAAACCCCGCAGAAGCTGACCAAGCGCCAGCGCGAACTGCTGCAGGAGTTCGAGGAACTGTCGTCGAAGGAAAACAATCCGGAATCGACGGGCTTCTTTGCCCGCATGAAGGAATTTTTCGACAACTGATCGATCAACACTGATCCGCAAAAAGCCGCCTCGCAAGGGCGGCTTTTTTGTTGGGCGATCTTACGCCAGCGACTGGATGGATGAGCTGGCGAGGATGATCGCGAAGAGCAGCAGGCAGGCGGCGGCGACGCGACGGATCACCATCGGCTTGATTTCGAAACCGCGCGTGCCGCGCATCAGGCGGCCGAGGACGATCCAGCCATTCGCGGCAAAGAGGACCAAGCCGGCAAACAACAGCAGCCACGGTGCCAGCGTGATCAGGTTGCCGTGGGGCATGATCACCAGCCCGATGATGAGCGCCTTGGGATTGAGAACGGTCGTCACAAAAACCTGCCGCACCGAAATCTCGCCGCTCGAATCATCTGCCTTTTTCGTCGAAGCCCAGAGGCGGATGCTGAGATAGAGCACCCAGACGACGGCGGCGACCTTGGCGATGAGCGAGGCCTGCGGATAGGCCTGGAAAAATGGGGCTGCCAGCGTCGCTACTGGAATGATGACCAGCAGATAACCGCCCAGTTCGCCAAGGATCAGAGGCAGCGCCCTTGCCCAGCCGCGCGCATAACCGCCGAGCGCCATCAGCGTGTTGGTCGGGCCAGGGGTGCAAAGCAGGAGCAAGATGGCGAGGGTGAATTGAAGCGGTGTCACGTCTGGACCTGAAAGTGATCACCGGCATGGCCCGGCACTATCAGCCATAACATGGGACGTCCGGCGCTCCTTGACATCGGTCAATGCCTCCCGGCCGACGAATTATTCACCGACCGGCACGATATCATCGGCCAAGCCCCTGCCCTTTCGGTTTGCCGCGCTAGATTGGTCCTTCCGCGCCCGCCGCACCACCGGAAAAAATTCAATGGCCGACAGCAAGCACCACTGGCTCCGCAAGGACGACAAGGATTCGACCAAGGCGAGTTTCCCGGAACTCTTTTTCGATCTGGTTTTCGTCTTCGCCCTGATCCAGCTTTCGGAAACGCTGGCCTCCGACTTTTCCTTCGGCATAGCCGCCGAGGCTCTGCTTTTCATTTTTGCGCTCTGGTGGGTATGGATCCATACGACATGGGTGACCAACCTGCTGGATGCAGAAATTGAGCCGGTACGGATACTGCTGTTCGTGCTGATGTTTTTTGGCGTGGTTCTGGCCATCGCGCTGCCAAAGGCCTTTACCGATCTGGGGCTGCTGTTTGCGCTTGCCTATTCCGGCATGCAGTTGTCGCGCTCGCTGTTTGCGCTTTATGCCTTTCGCGGCACAGATGACGAATCCTATCGCACGTTTCAACGCATTACATTGTGGCTGGTGATTTCCTGCAGCTTTTGGATCGCCGGCGGCCTGATGGAGCGCGAAGCGCGCGTGATCCTCTGGGCTGCCGCACTCGTCATCGAATATGTCGCGCCGATGGTCCGTTACTGGCTACCCGGACTTGGCGCCTCGCCACAGGAAACCCTCGACGTCAATGGCGAACATCTGGCCGAACGCTGCGCGCTTTTTGTCATCATCGCGCTCGGCGAAACCATTCTCACCACCGGCAAGACGGCTTCCAGCCATTTCGACAGCACGATGACGCCGCTGGTGCTGTTCTGCGCTTTCCTGTCGACTGTACTGATGTGGTGGATCTATTTCCATGACGGACAGGAACGCGCGGCCGACAAGGCGGAAGAAGACGCCGAGCCGCAGGCAACCGCCGATTACCTGTTTACCTATGGCCACCTGCCGATCGTCGCCGGCATCATCCTGACCGCTGTCGGGGAGGATTTTTCGCTATCCGATCCGTTTGAAAAGGGCGGCTACAATCATGCCATCGCCATACTCGGCGGACCAGCGCTTTATCTCGCCGGCACGCTGTGGATGAAAACCGTATCATCACGGATGTTGCCATGGTCGCATTGCGCCGGTATCGCCATTCTTCTGGCCGGCTTTGCAGCAGTGCCTTTTGCTGCCAACTTTATGATCCAGATTCTCGCCAGCCTGACACTTCTGATGGTGGCGGTCTGGGAATATCTGGCACTGAAACGGTTTCGACGCGATGCCGCCTGAACGCTATCCGCCTCAATAATGCGGCGGGCGGGTGATGGCAGGCGCTTCCAGAGAGCTTTCTTCAAGCGACAGAAAACGCTCGGTCAGACGATCCAGCTTGGCGCGGGTCTGTTCGACAACCTTCCACTGCTCGGCCAACTGATCCGACAGTTCCTCGATGACCTTGGCCTGATGCGCCGCCAGTTCTTCCAGTTTCAGCAACCGGTCCTCATTGCTCACGGCACTCTTCCTTTTTTGCCTTTTCATTCGGGTCATGCCTAACGCATCGGGCCGGAAAACGGAATGCCCTGATCAGGCTGGCCTATGACGGCTTCGGGCCACCTTCTGCTCGATCAGGATCAGTGTACCGGCAAGCAAAACCGCCAGGCACATGGCAAGGCCACAGGCGATCCAGTGCAGCGGCTTCATGAGAATTGCCGTCGCAGCACCGCTGATCGGCAAAAAATAGTGCGACGGCGACTGGCCGCGTCTGGACATAAAATCACGCAAAACATCGGTCCGATCTGAAAGATGGATTTTCAAAATGATCTGAAATTATCGCTGGGCGCCGGACATGCCTTGGCGCGATCTTTCTTTGCCTTGATCGGCCCGATGTCGCAATACGTGATTATTGATCGGTTTGTTTTGACATGCCACCTGTTTGAGGGCTCTTTCAGGCCCGTAAACGTGGTCGCTCCTGATACGTGTTCCGGGCTGAGCGGGTGCGGAAACGCGCGACCAGCGACGCAAGCGTGTGGGAGATGCCGACAAGGCTCTGGGCGGAGGCATTCGTCTCTTCCATCAGCGCCGCATTCTGCTGGGTGATCTGGTCCATGGCTCGCACCGAGGCGTTGATCTCGTCGATGCCCGACGCCTGCTCCTGTGCCGATTGCGCGATCGAGGTGATATGTTCATCGATCGCCTTGACCCGCGTGCCGATGCCCGTCAGCGCTTCGCCGGCGCGGTTGACGAGGCTGACGCCACGCTGCACGTCGCCGGCGGAACGGTCGATCAGTTCCTTGATTTCCTTGGCGGCGGCGGCGGAGCGCTGGGCGAGTTCGCGCACTTCCTGCGCGACAACGGCAAAACCCTTGCCCTGTTCGCCGGCACGGGCGGCTTCGACACCGGCGTTCAGTGCAAGAAGATTGGTCTGGAAGGCGATTTCATCGATGGCGCCGATGATCTGCGTCATCTTCTGGGAGGATTCGGCAATATCGCCCATGGCGGCGACGGCTTGTTCCACCACCTGACCGTTCTTCTGCGTTTCGGCCGCCGATTCACGGATGATCTGCTGGACATCCTTGGTGCGTCTTGCCGCCTGGCCGGAAAGCACGGTGATTTCCTCCAGAGCGGCGGCGGTTTCTTCCAGTGCGGCTGCCTGCTGCTCCGTGCGCTTGGCCATGTTGTCGGCAGCGGACGAGATATCGCCGACTTCGGCGCGAACCTGATCGACCGACCCGGTGATATCGCGCATGGCAGTGTCGAGCGAGGCCACCGAAGAATTGTAGTTTTCGCGCAGGCCTGCGAAATTGGCCGCCAGTTCCTGACGGACTTCGGAGGTCAGGTCGCCGTCGGCCAGAGCGCGCAAGGCGGTGTCGAGGGCATTGAGCGCCGCGTCCTGTTCGGCCTTGGCGACGGCCCGTTCGGCTTCCGCCCTGGCGCGCTCGTCGCTCAGGACCTGCAGATAGACCGAGATTGCATAGTCCATGTCGACCATGGCCGCCTTGACGACGGCAGAGAGGTGTTCGGAAAGGATTTTGGCTTTCCTCTCAACGAAGAAACCCTTCATTTCATCCTGAATGACGGCACGGATGATACCGTCGAGGATCATTGCATAGCCGCCGATATACCAGCGTGGCTCCAGACCGAGACGGGCATGGGTGCGACCGATAGCAGAGACGGCTTCGACATAGGTCTCGTCGTAACGGCCGGATGCAATGACATCCCAGTGGCTTGCCTGACGCCCCTTGGCATGGGCGATATGGGCATCATTGGAGAAAAATTTGGCGGTGTGCGGGTGCGCCTTGGCCTTGCGATAGAAATTGTCCAGCGCGCCATCGACCGCCTGTGCCACCAACGGCCGCACATCGGCAAGATGGCTGCGTTCTGTGGCACCGAGACCCACAAAATCCAGACGTTCGTTCAGTGCCGATTTATTGTCGCTCATAAAATCCCCCGTCAAAAAATCTGTTTGGCGCAACCTCTCCCTGGCGCCTGCCCTCGGCGCTATTTTTGGGAGCGAGTCATTAACGTGCCGTTAGCCATGCATACTGACCTTTCGTTAATTATGAGTTTTTGTTGTTTTAGCGGATGTAGATTTCTGGAAGGCAAGTCACGTTTCGGAACGGCAGGCAGAGTCCGCCCTTGGCGATCTTCGGTTTTCAATTTTTGCCCGCTGTCGTTTGCGGGTTATGCGGCCGGGGCACGTCCTGTGCCTCCTAATTTAATTTTATAATGGCGCACGACGTGCCCCGTTCGGTGGTTTTTCCGCGCAACTCCGGTCCTTCTGCGGCGACTCGCTGTTATTGGTTATTAGATCGAGCCGGTTTGTGTGCGACACACGCACGCCCCGCCATCTTTCAGGCGAGAGGAAGACCATTTTCTGCGCAGCCCCGCATGGATCACCTGCATCAGGGTGTCCCATGCGATCACCGGCTCTATCTCGCCGGCAATGCGGACCGGTGTAGCCGAAACAGAACGCGTTGAGTGTCGCACATTCTGGAAATGCGGGGATGAACTCGGAGTCAAGATATTGATATCATTGAATTGACCCCTCAAAACGTCCCCGGGCTTTTGCCAATTTCGGGTGTTTGCGTTTGGGTCAGCCCCTCACCCTAACCCTCTCCCCGTCAAACGGGGAGAGGGGACGTGGCTCACGCACCCTCGGTTCTCATGGCACAACGGCGCGGCATATCCCTTCTCCCCGCGCGCGGGGAGAAGGTGGCGGCAGCCGGATGAGGGGCAGACACACAGACAATGGCTGCCATTGCCCCAACACAAAACTTGCTATCCGGCGCGCAAATCCTTAGCTCCTTTGCAAAGACAAGCACGAATCGCGATGGCCGAAAAAACCTCCCTGTCCCGCCTGAAGCTGACCGACTTCCGCAATTATGCGCAAGCCTCGCTGTCGCTTGACGGCCGGCATGTGGTGCTGACCGGCAATAACGGAGCCGGCAAGACCAATCTGCTGGAAGCGGTCTCCTTTCTGTCCCCCGGCCGTGGCCTGCGCCGGGCCGTGCTTTCCGATGTGACACGTGTGGGCGCGACAGGCGGGTTCAGCGTGTTTGCCGATATCGAAGGCCGCGAGGGCGAGGTTGCGATCGGCACCGGGCTGGATGGTGACGGCGAAAGCCAGACGCGGCGGCTACGCCTCAACGGCACGCCGGCACGCTCAGTCGAAGAACTGACCGACCATCTGAACGTGTTGTGGCTGACGCCGGCCATGGACGGGCTGTTTACCGGCTCTTCCTCCGATCGTCGTCGTTTTCTCGACCGGCTGGTGCTGTCACTCGATCCCGCCCATGGACGGCGCGCGGCAGATTATGAGCGCGCCATGCGCAGCCGCAACAAACTTCTGTCCGAAGGAAGGTTTGATCCGGCATGGCTTTCGGCCATCGAGGTACAGATGGCCGAACTCGGCATTTCCATGGCGGCGGCGCGGCGGGAAATGCTGGGGCTGCTGACGGCGCTGATCGCCGAGAGCGATGCCTCGCCTTTCCCCTCGCCCGATCTGCAATTGAGCGGATTTCTGGACGAGGCGGATGATCGACCGTTTGCCGATCTGGAAGAGGATTTCTGCTTCATGCTGGAAGAGGGGCGTCGCCGTGATGCCGCCGCCGGCCGTACGCTTTCCGGCCCTCACCGGGTCGATCTTCTGGTGCGCCACCGCGACAAGGATATGGAGGCGGCGCGCTGTTCCACCGGCGAGCAGAAGGCGCTGCTGGTGGGTCTGGTGCTGGCGCATGCGCGGCTGACCGCCAACATGAGCGGATACGCCCCCGTTCTGCTGCTGGACGAGATTGCCGCGCATCTGGACGAAGGTCGGCGTGCGGCGTTGTTCGATCTCGTCCACGACCTCGGCGGGCAGGCTTTTATGACCGGCACGGACCGCGAGATGTTTTCAGCGCTTGGCGAGCGGGCGCAGTTCCTGACCGTCGAGCATGGCGGCATTGCGGGATGAACGCTATCCAAACGGCGCGCGGATGTTAGGATAGTTTTATGGACGCACTGACCACGGAAGAAATCGAGCGTTATCGCCGCCATATCCTGCTGCCGGAAATCGGCGGCACGGGGCAGCAGGCGCTGAAAAATGCGCACGTGATGGTGATCGGTGCCGGCGGCTTGGGCGCGCCGGTTCTGCTCTATCTCGCCGCCGCCGGCATCGGTACGCTGGCCTTTGCCGATGACGACCATGTTTCGCTCTCCAACCTGCAGCGGCAGGTGATCCATGACACCGGCACTATCGGCGAGGAAAAGACGGCGAGTGCGCGTAAAACGATCGCGCGGCTCAATCCGCATGTCCGTGTGGTGACCTATGAGGAGCGGTTTTCGACCACATGGGCTGCGGATCATCTCAAAAAATTCGATCTGCTGATCGACGGTTCCGACAATTTCGATACTCGCTACATGGCGGCCGATGCGGCTGAGGCGGCACGCATTCCATTGGTAACGGGCGCAGTCGGACGGTTCGATGGTTCGGTGACGGTGCTGAAACCCTATGAGACCGGGCCGGATGGCGTGTTGCTGCCGACCTATCGTGACCTGTTTCCGCAAAAGCCGCCGGAAGGGTTGATCCCTGCCTGTGCCGAGACCGGCGTCATTGGCGCACTGACCGGTGTGATCGGCACGCTGATGGCCATGGAGGCGATCAAGGTGATTACCGGCACCGGAGAGCCGCTCGTCGGCCGGTTGATGCTCTACGATGCGCTCTCGGCCCGGTTCGATACGATCAAATACAAACGTCGCCGGACGAAAGACGCCGCCGAATGACCGAGATTATCCGCGTCGAAACCGGTTTCCAGCGCTGGGACGAACTTTTTGCGCTGATCCTGTCTTCCTTCGCCTATATGGACGGGGTCATCGACCCGCCGTCTTCCGCCAACCGGCTGACGCTGGCGGCACTTGCCTTCAAGGCGCAGACCGAGATCGCGTTCGTGGCGATCAAGGACGGAAAGCTGGTGGGCTGCGTGTTCTGCAAGCCGGAAGAAAAATTTCTCTATATCGGCAAGCTGGCCATCGCCCCCGCGCTTCAGGGCAAGGGACTGGGCAAAAAACTGCTGGCGAAGGCCGAAGAGGTGGCGCGTGAAAAAGGTCTGCCGGCGCTGAGATTGGAAACCCGCATCGAGCTTGTCGGCAACCATGCCACGTTCGGCCGCTGGGGTTTTGAAAAGACCGCGGAAAACCGCCATGCGGGTTTTGACCGCACGACGTCCATCGAGATGCAGAAGCGGCTGGCCTGATCAGTCCCGGCCGGGAAGCACGCGGTTCGGCGGGCGATGCCCGTCGAAATAGGCGCGGATGTTGATGATCACCTTGTCGCCCATGTCGATGCGGCCTTCGAGCGTTGCCGAGCCCATATGCGGGAACAGCACCGCCTTGCCTTCCTTGGCAAGCTTCAGCAGTTTCGGGTTTATCGCCGGTTCGTTCTGAAAGACGTCGAGGCCGGCACCGGCAATCTTGCCGTCACGCAATAGCTGGATCAATGCCGCCTCGTCTATCACGTCACCACGCGCGGTATTGACGATGATCGAGGACGGCTGCATCAGCGCCAGGCGGCGTGCCGACAGCAGATGGAAGGTGGCCGGTGTGGACGGGCAGTTGACCGAGACGATATCGACGCGTGCCAGCATCTGGTCGAGGCTGTCCCAATGGGTGGCTTCGAGTTCGGCCTCGGTTGCCGGATTGATCGGCCCGCGATTGTGGTAATGCACGGAGAGGCCAAAAGCCTTGGCGCGGCGGGCAACGGCAGTGCCGATGCGGCCCATGCCGATGATGCCGATGCGTTTTCCGCCGATGCGTCGTCCGAGCATCCAGGTGGGCGACCAGCCTTCCCATTGGCCGGGCTTGTCCATCAGCACTTGCGAGCCTTCGACAAGGCGGCGCATGACGGCAAAGATCAGCGCCATGGTCATGTCGGCCGTGTCTTCGGTCAGCACATTCGGCGTGTTGGTGACGGTGATGCCGCGTTTGGCCGCCGCATCGACGTCGATATGATCGGTGCCGTTCGAAAAGCCGGCGATCAGCTTCAATTGCGGCCCGGCCTTTTCGATCAGCTCGGCATCGATCCGGTCGGTGACGGTGGGCACCAGAACATCGACTTCGGCCATCGCGGCGGCGAGCTGTTCGCGCGTGCGCGGCGTGTCGTCGATATTCAGTTCCGCATCGAAAAGCTCGCGCATGCGGGTTTCCACCGCATCCGGCAGTTTGCGTGTGAGATAGACCCTTGGTTTTTTCTTACCGATAGCTGGGGAAGTCATGCGGTCCTTCGACGGTTTGTTCAGAGGTCCTTAACCAAGTTTTGTGATCCTGTCTGGGTTAAGCGTTTTCTACCAGACCCGTCAGCGAAGACAAACGAAACTGTTTGGCAAAGGCCGTTTCGGTTCATCTGACTGTATCTGGAAGACGCGGGGGCAGGGTCATCGCCGGAACTTCTAGGACTAACAAACATATGCGTCGCGTCATCCGCAATTCCATTCTCGCCCTTACCCTTTGTCTCACGGCAGCAGCACCGGTCTTCGTGCAGCCGGTTCTGGCGCAAGGGGCAGCCAAGGGCGCCAGCGGCCTGCCGCTTCCCCGTTTCGCCAGCCTGAAATCCAGGAAGGTCAATATCCGCATCGGCCCGAGCACGGATTACGCCGTTTCGTGGATGTATATGCGCGCCGGCACGCCCATGGAAATCATTCAGGAATACGAAAACTGGCGCCGTGTACGCGATGCCGACGGAACCGAGGGCTGGGTCAACCAGGCGCTGCTTTCCGGTACCCGCACAGCCGTTGCGGCACCGTGGATGCGCGGCAAGGGCGACGACGTTTATGTCAACATGCGCCGCGGACCGGAAGGGTCGAGCGGCATCGTTGCCAAGGTCGAACCGGGTGCGGTTCTGACCATCGGCGAATGCAATGGCGACTGGTGCCACGCCGAAGTCGGCGAAGCAGAGGGCTGGGTCAACCAGGGCGAAATCTGGGGCGCTTACCCCGGAGAAGCCTTCAAATAAGAAGGCTTCAGATCAGGCCTTCGGCCTTTGCCTTGGGCTGCATCGATTCGAGCGGTCGCGGCCCAAGCTGCTGGATGACGATGCCGGCGGCAAGGCAACCGAGCTTGCCGCATTCTTCCAGCGACTTGCCACGCGTGTAAGCCACGAGGAAACCGGCAGCGAACAGATCACCGGCACCGGTCGTATCGACCAGTTCATCGATCAGCATGGCCGGAACCTTTACCCGCTCGTTACCACGCACGATGACGGCGCCCTTTTCCGACATGGTGACGGCGGCCAGCTTGCAATCGGCGCTGATCTTGTCGAGCGCCAGTTCAAAGTCGTCGGTTTCGTAAAGCGACATCGCTTCCTGTTCGTTGGCGAACACGATATCGACCTTGCCGGACCGCATCAGATCCAGAAACTCGTCGCGGTAACGGCCGACGCAGAACGTATCGGACAGCGTCATCGAGACTTCGCGGCCGGCTTCATGGGCGATGCGGCTGCACTCGAGAATGGCTTCTTTCGCGCGCGGCGGATCCCAGAGATACCCTTCGAAATAGGTGACCTTCGAATCCTTCACCACGTCTTCCTCGACATGTTCGGGACCGAGATCGACGCAGGCACCGAGATAGGTGTTCATCGAACGCTCGCTGTCCGGCGTGACGAAAATCATCGAGCGGGCGGTCGGCGGAAAGGTGCCGTCGGGCTTGGTTTCGTAATGGACGCCCTGGGCGCGGATATCGTGCTGAAAGATTTCGCCGAGCTGGTCGGCGGCGACCTTGCCGAAATAGGCGGCCTTGCCGCCGAGATTGGCGATGCCGGCCGCCGTATTGCCGGCGCTGCCGCCGGATGCCTCGTGGGCCGGGCCCATCAGCGAATAGAGAAGTTCGGCGCGCTCGGCGTCGATCAGATTCATGGCCGCCTTGGTGATGCCGTTGTCGGTGAGGAACTTGTCATCGCAACGCGCGATGATATCCACGATGGCGTTACCGATGGTGAGGACGTCGAACCTGCTCATGTGCCGATGCTTTCTCCGCGATTGGGTTTATCCCGTCATAGCCATTTCTGACCCGAAAGAAAGCAGAAAACCGGATGTTTGATGCCATGTTTGACCAGGGTCATATGCCTGTCATGGAAGCGGGATAGCTTTGTTTTCAACGGAGGCCGCGACGCACGGCCATGAAAGGCGAAAGCCGCCGTTACCGGTTTTGCGCCCGACCACGGATGTACTGGCGGAAGTTGAACCGGACACCCGGCAGGATCGGGACGGAAAGCGGGGGCTTCCCCCGCTTTTTTGTTGGATGCGGCCTGATGACGCCGGCACCAGATAATAACGGAACGGGACGCTGAATCGTTGGCAATGCATTTGTCGCGATGCTCGATATGCGCTAGACGCAATCATACTCCCGTCTCCCGAAAGCATTTTCTGTGTCAGCTGTCTTTTTGAATGTCGCCCCGGTCTTCCTTCTCATTCTTCTGGGCTGGACACTGGCACGCACGAAATTCGTCAGTTCGAAGGTGGGGGATGCGCTCGGCGAATTCGTCTTCAAGCTGCCGCTGCCGCTTTTGATCTTTCGCACGCTGGCCGAAGCGGATTTTCATGGCGCTTCCCCTTTCCGCCTTTGGATCGCCTATTTCACCGGCGTCGCCATTACCTGGACCGTGGGACATCTGGCGGCGCGTTATCTCTTCGGCCGTGATGCCAAGATCGGCGTGATCGCCGGCATGTCCTCCGCCTTTGCCAACAATGTCTTTATCGGCCTGCCGCTGGTCGGCCTGTCCGTCGGCAATGACGGTATCGTGGCGCTCTCCATCCTGATCGCCATTCACCTGCCGTTGATGATGGTGGTGGGCACGGTGCTGATGGAAAGTGCCGCTGCCAAGGTGGATGGCGGAGGGCGTCGCAGCATCGGCGCCGTGCTGAAGCAGGTTGGTTCCAACCTGATCCGCAACCCGCTGGTCATCGCGCTGTTTGCCGGGCTGATCATGAACGGCCTTGGCCTGACCCTTCCGTCGCTGGCCAAGAACCTTGTCGATCAGATCGCATCCACCACCGCACCTTTGGCGCTGATCTCGCTTGGCATGACGCTGACGCAATATCCGATCCGTGGCAATCTGGGCCTTGCCACCGTGACGGCTTCACTGAAGCTGATGCTGATGCCGGCCTGCGTTTTCGTGGTGGCGCGTCTGTTGGAGCTTTCTCCCGCATGGACGATGGCGATCGTGATCACCTCCTCGGTGCCGACCGGCATCAATGCCTGGCTTATCGCCATGCGGTTCCGGGCCGGACAGGGCATGGCGGCTTCCACCATCAGCATCACCACGCTGTTCGGTGTGTTCACCGTCAGCTTCTGGATGTGGCTGCTCGGCTGACCTCAGCGCAACAACCATGAAAAAGCCCGGCGTCGAACCGGGCTTTTTTTTGCATTCCAGCAAGGATCAGTTGGTGGCCGGTGGCGGCGCTGCCGGATCCGGCAGAGGTTCCGGCGTATCGGCCAGCGTACGCAGGTAGGCGATCAGGTTGGCGCGCTCCTCATCCTTCTTCACACCGGCAAAACCCATGGCGGTTCCGGCGATGTAGGCTTTCGGCGCTGCAAGGAAGTGGCTGAGGTGATCGTAGGTCCACTTTTCTTCGCCGCCCTTGGAATAATCCTTCATGGCAGCGGAATAGCTGAAGCCCTCATGGGTTGCGATCGGACGATTGACGAGACCGAAGAGATTGGGACCAACCTTGTTGGGCCCACCCTTGGTCGCGTCATGACAGCTTTGACACTTCTTGAAGGCGGTTTCGCCAGCCTTTGCATCGGCGCTGGCCAGAAGCTGAGCGATCGGCACGGCTGCCGGTGCTGCGGCCTCCCCGCCGCCTCCAGCTGCTGCTTCTTCCGCAACGATTTCGAAACCGGCCTTTTCAGGCGCAGGCGAATGAAAAAGACCTTCCGACGCGATCGACACCGACATCAGGACAAAGACCGAAGCCAACAGGGCCCCCACGCCCATATTCACATAGGGATTCACGACGACACCCTCCCACTTTACCGCCAGACTGCCGACGGACTATTGAAATTGCGGAGAAGCTATGTCTTTTGCACCACGCGTGCAATTCGAATGTAGCACTCGCAACTGAGACGTTTTGCCACTATTCGCACCAAATTTGAAGGGCTTACCATCATGACTTTGGCTTCCGACAAGACGCTGGTTCTGATCCCGGCGCGCATGGCGTCGACCCGTCTTCCGGACAAACCCTTGGCAGATATCAATGGCTTGCCGATGATCATCCAGGTTGCGAAGCGCGCCACCGAAGCCAATGTCGGCCGGGTGATCGTCGCCGTCGACGACCAGCGTGTGTTCGATGTGGTGGAAAAAGCCGGTTTCGAAGTCGTGATGACGCGTGCCGACCATCAATCCGGTTCGGACCGGATTTTCGAAGCGGTGCAGCTGGTAGACCCGGATGCCAAGGCCGAATTCATCATCAACGTGCAGGGCGACCTGCCGACAATCGAGCCCGAAGTGGTGCGCGCCTCGCTGAAGCCGATGGAAAACCCTGACGTGGATATCGCCACGCTGACGGTCGAGATCACCGACGAGCATGAAAAGGCCAGCCCGCATGTGGTGAAGGTGGTCGGCTCGCCGATCTCCGACACGCGGCTGAAGGCGCTGTATTTTACCCGCACGACTGCGCCCTATGGCGATGGCCCGCTTTTCCACCATATCGGCCTCTACACCTATCGCCGTGCTGCGCTTGCGCGTTTCGTTTCGATGAAACCGTCCACGCTGGAGCAACGCGAAAAGCTGGAACAGTTGCGCGCGCTGGAAGCCGGCATGCGCATCGATGTTGAAATCGTGCATTCGGTGCCGCTGGGTGTCGACACACCAGCAGATCTCGAAAAGGCGCGGGCGATCCTCGCCGGCCGTACCAAGTGAAGGACATATTGACCGTGACCAACCGCATTTCCTTCCAGGGCGATTATGGCGCCAATTCCGACATGGCCTGCCGCGACATGTTTCCGACCATGGAGCCGCTGCCCTGCCCGACCTTCGAGGATGCGTTCAACGCGCTCGAAAACGGCGAGGCCGATCTGGCGATGATCCCGATCGAAAACACGCTGGCTGGTCGTGTGGCCGATATCCATCATCTGCTGCCGGAATCGCGCCTCAATATCATCGGCGAATATTTCATGCCGATCCGGTTCCAGCTGATGGTGATGCCAGGTGTGCAGCGCGACGAGATCCGCACCGTGCACAGCCATATCCATGCGCTCGGCCAGTGCCGCAAGATCATTCGCAGCAATGGCTGGAAGGCCGTCGTCGCCGGAGATACGGCGGGTGCCGCCAAGCTGGTTTCGGAAACAGGCGACCGCTCGATGGCAGCCCTTGCGCCGCGTCTGGCGGCCGATCTCTATGGTCTGGATATTCTCGCCGAGAACGTCGAGGATTCGGAAAACAACGTGACGCGTTTTGTTATCCTGTCGCGGGACGAGGCATGGGCAACGCGTGAGGACCCGGCTGAGGTGATCGTCACCACTTTCGTCTTCAACGTGCGCAACATTCCGGCAGCACTTTACAAGGCGCTCGGCGGTTTTGCCACCAACAGCATCAACATGACCAAGCTGGAAAGCTACCAGATCGGCGGAAAATTCATCGCCACGCAGTTTTATGCCGATGTGCAGGGCCATCCGGACGATCCGGCTTTGCGCCGCGCGCTGGAAGAGCTGCGGTTCTTTTCGGAGAAGGTGCGCATTCTCGGCGTCTACAAGGGCCACGCCATGCGCGGCACGCTGTAACCGCTTCACATTGACGGGTTTGAAGAAGGCGGCGTTTTCGAGCGCCGCCTTCTTTCGTTTTATTCCGAGACGGCGCGGGCGTAGACGCGCAGGCGGTGGCCGTCCGGATCGGTGACCATGAATGTGTAGCCGAAATCCGCATTGACCGGCGTTTGCAGCACGCGCAGGCCGCGCGCCGTCCAATCGGCATAGATGCGATCGACGTCGGCGACGGTATCGACGCGGAAACCGATTTCCGAACCGCCGCTCTGCCCCGTGACAGGCGGCAGAGCCGTGTGGCGCGACCACAGGCCAAGCTTCATGCCGGTGGACAGGACGAACAGCGAGAAGGTGGGCGAGTTTTCGACGGGCTCCGCGCCGAGCAGATCACGATAAAAGGCCGTGCTTGCGGCTGTGTTGTCGACATAGACGATGACGAAATCAGGGTGGTTCATCTCAGTGCTCCTTGGTTGGGACTGAGCGGACCTTATGGGCACCTGCTGTCAAATCCTGTCAGCAGCCGCATCAGACTGCCGGAGCAATACCTTCCGCTTCACGCCATTCCTTCAAAAGGACCGCACGTCGGCGTGGATAGCGTTTTTCGGTGGAGACGGCGGAGACGATGCGATCGGTGCGAAAATGGCGAAAGCCGTTGCGCAACTCGCACCAGGCAATCAGCACCCGGACGCTATCGAAAAAGCCGAGCGCAAACGGCCAGACATGGCGCTGTGTTGGCGCGCCCTTTTCATCCGAATAGGCAAGATCAAGAATATGTTCGGCGCGGATCGCCTTGCGGATCAGCACCAGATCGGACTTGTCCTCCGGACGGCGCGGACCCGCGACCAGAAGAGTGGACGTGTCGATCTCCTCCCTCAGTTCGGGCGGCAGGACGGCGGCGATCTTCTGCAGCGCATCGACGGCACCGGCGGCGAGGCGGACATCGGCCATTTTTGCCACCCAGCGGGAACCGAGAACCAGCGCCTCGATCTCTTCGGGGGAAAACATCATCGGCGGCAGCATGAAGCCGGGTTTCAGCACGTAGCCGAGGCCTGCTTCACCTTCGATCAAAGCGCCCTGCGCCTGAAGGCTGGCGATATCGCGGTAAAGCGTGCGCAGGCTGACCCCGGTTTCCTGCGCCAGAATTTTTCCGCTGACGGGATGGCGGTAACGCCGCAGCACCTGCAGAAGCGTCAGAAGACGTTCTGAGCGGGCAATCGTCACGGCTGCGGCCACTCGATCCAGTCGCGCATCAGCCGATAGGCGATGGCGCCCGGATGCGGGGCGAAAAACTGGTTGTCCGGCCCGGCATCCAGCATGGTCGTGACTTCGGCGCGGGAAAACCAGCGCACATCCGACATTTCCTGTGGGTCGATCTTGATCTCCGACGAGGTCGCTTCGGCATAACAGCCGATCATCAGCGAATGCGGCATCGGCCACGGCTGCGAAGCGTGGTAACGCACGCGGCCGGTTTCGATGCCGGCCTCCTCGAAAGTCTCGCGCCGCACGGCGTGTTCGATCGTTTCGCCGGGTTCGACGAAACCGGCCAGACAGGAATACATGCCCTCCTGAAAATGGTGGCTGCGGCCGAGCAGGCAGAGATCCTTTTCGACATCCACCGTCAGCATGATGACGACCGGATCGGTGCGTGGAAACATCAAGTGGTCGCAGGCCGTGCAGACGCGTTTGTAGCCGCCGAGCCTCGTTTCCGTTGGCGCACCACATTTGCCGCAGAAGCGATTGGCGGCATTCCAGTTGAGCAGGCTGACGGCCTGCGCCACCTCGCCCAGAATCTCGCCTTCCAAAAGCGCATCGCGATACAGTGCGCGGGCATCGGCGGGTTTGAAATGGCTGGCGAGATCATCGGCGGCGATACCGACCGGGACGGCGATACGCGGCTCTCCGCTTTCCTTGTAGCCAAGCAGGATGGCGTTGTCGAAATCCGGCTGCAGATCGGCCAGTTCATAGGCCGAGAACAGCGGATCGAGCACCCGGTCATCGTGCTTGAGGATCAGCTTTGTGCCGGAAAACGCAAAGATATGCGTGCCTTCGATGGCAAAAGCCTTTTCTACGCAATCATCCGCCCGGTATTCGGCCTGGCGATCGAGCATATTTCCGGCAAAGGCCGTCAGACTGCCCGGTTCGGGATGCGGGGAGTCGGTATCGAACAGCGTTTTCGTCATGTCGGCCTTCGTATGATTGCGTGCGGAAAATCAGAGTGCGTCGGTGAGCGCCTTGATGAAATTTTCGATGTCAGCCTCGTTTCGCGGTTGAGCCGAACCAAAACCCCAGATCGGGCCGGGCCAGTTCGGGTCGCCCTCGGAACGCGCGACGATATGGACATGGAGTTGGCTGACGATGTTTCCAAGCGCGCCGACATTGATCTTTTTCGCACCCGTGATTTTCTTCAGCGCGGAGGCGACCATGTTGGTCTCGAAGGTCAGCATGGTCTGGTCGAGCGGCGTCAGCTCGAATGTCTCGGAAATACCGTTACGCTGCGGCACCAGCATGACCCACGGCCAGCGGCCATCCTTCATGACGCGCAGCTGGCACAGGCCGGTGACGGTGGCCAGCACCGTATCGCGGGCCAGCCGCTCGTCCAGTTCAAACGCTGCCTTTTGCAACGATGGCATGGGGGAAATCCTCCGGTATTTTCAGTCTTTTTCTGAGGGCGATCGATGCCGTGTGCAGATTTTTACAGGCTTGGCTTGCATTTACCAGCGATATTGACGATATGAGCGGTGGGAGGTTGGTGGTGGACGAGCCACTCGCCAACCGGGTCAGGTCCGGAAGGAAGCAGCCCTAACGAGCCAGGCACGGGTCGCCGTGCCAGCCTCCCACCCTCTCATCTTGGCCAGCGTCCGGTCCGGTCAAGAACCTTGCGGCCGGAACGGCCCGTAAGCTGGCAGGATTTATATGAGCGATACCGGCACCCCTTCGACGACCAATTCGACCACCGGCAGCGGTTACCGGGTACTGGCGCGCAAATATCGTCCGAAGGATTTTTCGGACCTGATGGTCGGCCAGGAGCCGATGGTCCGCACGCTCACCAACGCATTCGAGACCGGCCGTATTGCCCAGGCCTACATGCTGACCGGCGTGCGCGGTGTGGGCAAGACCACGACCGCCCGCATTCTGGCGCGCGGCCTCAATTACAAGACCGCCGAGATGGATCGACCGACCATCGACCTGCGTGAACCCGGCGAACATTGCCAGGCGATCATGGAAGGCCGGCATGTCGACGTGATCGAGATGGACGCCGCCTCGCATACCGGTATCGACGATATTCGCGAGATCATCGAGCAGGTGCGCTACCGACCGGTGTCTGCGCGCTACAAGGTCTACATCATCGACGAAGTGCACATGCTGTCGACGCAGGCCTTCAACGGCCTCTTGAAGACGCTCGAAGAGCCGCCGGAACATGTGAAATTCATCTTCGCGACGACGGAAATCCGCAAGGTTCCCATCACTGTTCTGTCGCGCTGCCAGCGATTTGACCTACGCCGGATCAGCGCCGCCGATCTGGTCGGCCTGTTTGGCACGATCGCGCAGAAGGAAGGCATTACCGCCGAGCCGGAAGCGCTCGCCATGATCGCGCGTGCGGCCGAAGGTTCAGCGCGTGACGGCCTGTCGCTGCTCGATCAGGCTATTGCCCATGGCGGCGGCAGCGTGCATGCCGATACCGTGCGCGGCATGCTGGGTCTTGCCGACCGCGCCCGCATCGTCGACCTTTTTGGCCATGTGGTGGCTGGCGACGTGACGGCAGCGCTTTCCGAATTCACCGCGCAATACGAAGCCGGCGCCAACCCGGTCGTGGTGCTGACGGATCTTGCCGACTTCACCCATCTCGTCACCCGTTTCAAATATATCCCCGACGCCGCCAACGATCCTTCGCTCAGCGAAGTGGAGCGCACGCGTGGTGCCGAATATGCCCAGTCGGTGGCCGTGAGCACGCTGTCGCGCATCTGGCAGATGCTCTTGAAAGGCATTCCCGAGGCGGAAAACTCTTCACGCCCGGCGGGTGCCGCCGAAATGGTGCTGATCCGCCTGACGCATGCTGCCCATCTTCCTTCGCCGGAAGAAGCGGCGCGGCGCATGCTGGATATCGCCAATGGTGGCGGCGAAGGTGCCGCTCCGCGTGGTGCGCCGAACGGCAATGGCGGCGGTGGATCGCAGGCTATGCAATCTGCACCGATGGCCAGCGCGCGCGCAATCGGCATGCCGCAGGGTATTGGGGGCAATGGCGCGACGGCGCGCCTCCATTCCGTGCCGATGCCGGAACGTCAGGAGATGCCGGTTGGGCGGATCGAGCAGCAACCGGCCGAAAAGCCGGCACCGCAGGTCTCCGTCAGCTCGCTGAACGACATCGTCGATCTGTGCGTGAAAAACCGTGACGCCAAACTCAAGGCATTGGTGCGCAACTTCGTGCGACTGGTGAAGGTGGAGCCCGGCCGGCTGGACATGCGCCTGACCGAAGGCGGTCCTGCTTCGCTTCCCGGTGAACTCGGCGTGAAGCTGAAGGAATGGACCGGCATTCACTGGATCGTCTCGCTCAGCCGCGAAGAAGGTTCGGCAACGCTGGTCGAACTCGACAATTCGGCGCGGGAAGTGCGCCTTACCGACGCTCGCTCCGACCCGGATGTCATGGCCATTCTCGGCCAGTTTCCGGGCGCCAAGGTTATCGACGTGCGCATTCGCGTCGACGACACATCCGACGACGACGAGACCGCGGCCCCACCGGCCGTGATCGAAACCGCCGAAGGCGATATTCTGCCCGGCGACGACATCGACACCGATCAATAAGGAAGATTACTGATGCGCGACATCATGGGCATGATGGGCAAGGTCAAGGAAATGCAGGCCAAGATGGAGAAGATGCAGGCGGATATCGCCCTTCTCGAAGTCGAAGGCACATCCGGCGGCGGTCTCGTGACCGTGCGCCTGAACGGCAAGGGCGAAATGCTCGGCCTGAAGATCGATCCTTCGCTGTTCAAGGAAGAGGAAGTCGAGATCCTCGAAGACCTGCTGATTGCCGCCCACAAGGACGCCAAGGAAAAGGCAGAGGCCGTGACCGCGGAAAAGACCCGCGAACTGACCGCCGGCCTGCCGATCCCTCCGGGCATGAAGTTCCCGTTCTGATTCTTTTGATGGGGTCGGGTGCATCTCATCCGGGATGCGCCCGACTTTCTCTTTGCCTGGAGGAGCGCGGCCGTGACACTCACATCCATTCTGGTTTTCGCAGCCGCTCTTTTCGTAGCCGCAGGCTCTCCCGGCCCGAGCATTGCAGCCCTTGTGGCGCGGGTGCTTTCCAAGGGATGGCGCAACGTTCTGCCCTTTATTGCCGCCATGTGGATGGGCGAGGCGATCTGGCTGTCGCTGGCCGTGGCCGGTCTTGCAGCCGTGGCGGAAAACTTTCAGCCGGTTTTCGTGGTGATCAAGTGGATCGGCGTTGCCTATCTTCTCTATCTCGCCTGGAAAATGTGGTTTGCGCCTGCTGAGGTCGGTGGTGAAGACCTGCCGGAAAGCCGGTCTGCGCTAAAAATGTTTGGAGCCGGTCTGACGGTGACGCTCGGTAATCCCAAAATCATGATGTTTTACGTGGCGCTTCTGCCCTCCATCATCGACCTTGCCGGCGTGACGCTGATCGGTTGGGCGGAACTGGTGGCGGCGATGATCGTCGTTCTGGCAACCGTGGACGTTGCCTGGATGGCGCTGGCGGCCAAGGCACGGCAGTTTTTGAAAAGCCCGCGTGCGGTAAAAATCGCCAACCGCATTTCGGCCGGCACCATGGCCGGTGCGGCAGCCGCAATCGCCGCGCGCTAAACTAAAGAGAATCAGAACTTTGCCGGTTTGCCGGCGATGATGGCTTCGCGCATGTCCGCATGAATCGGCGCGGCGAGGAAACGTGCGGCATCCGCTTCGGCCAGACGTTTTCCGAACTTCTCCAGCATTTCCGGGATCGGCACGGCTGCGCCGTCATGGGGAATGTGTTCGACACCATCGCCAGCCGTGGCCATGCCGGGCCGGAGGACACGACAGTAGATGCCGGGTCGCATGGCCTGCCGGTAGGTTTTCACGATCGACGGGTCACCCATGCGCGCGGCAAGCGTGGCGCAAGGCGTGCGGGCCGACGTTGCCTGTAGTTCGAGGCCATTTTCGAACACGAAACGATCGCCGGCGCTGACGTCGCGGTTGTCGAGGCCTTCGACAACAAAATTTTCGCCGAACGTTCCGGGCTCCAACGGCCGCCCAAGCGTCTGTGACCACCATTCCATCGTCAGCGATCCTTCCAGCAGCACGGCCTGTTCCGGGCCACCATGATATTTGCCGTTGCAGACGGCATCGCCGACAAGGCCTTCGCGGTCGATCATGACCGACGTGTTGACGGCGCTCTTGTTGATGCCTGTCTTGTAGGACTTGCCCGGCAGTTTTTCCGGATGACCGAGGCAGATCGCGAGAAGTTTCATGCAAGCGGCTCCTTCGGTGATTCCGTTTCACGGACATATGGGCTAAAAGCGGCGCATGGCAAAACGCGTGACCGGTCCTGAAATCGAAAAACTCATCCAGCTTCTGGCGAAAATGCCGGGACTTGGCCCCCGCTCCGCCCGACGGGCAGCGCTTCACCTGATCAAGAAGAAGGACCAGTTGTTGGGTCCGCTGGGATCCGCCATGGGCGAGGCCTATGACAAGGTGAAAGTGTGCTCGCGCTGCGGCAATGTCGATACGATCGACCCCTGCACCGTGTGCACCGACGATCGTCGCGACCAGTCGGTCATCATCGTCGTCGAGGATGTTTCAGACCTTTGGGCGCTGGAGCGGGCGGGCGTGATGAACGCCGCCTACCATGTGCTGGGCGGCACGCTGTCGCCGCTTGATGGCGTCGGTCCGGATGATCTCAACATCAAGGGGCTGATCGACCGGGTGAGCGAAGGCGGCATCAAGGAAATCATCATTGCGGTGAATGCCACAGTCGAGGGGCAGACGACGGCGCATTACATTACCGACCGGCTGGCTGATCTCGGTGTTGCCATTACCCGTCTGGCGCATGGCGTGCCGGTGGGTGGCGAGCTGGATTATCTCGACGAAGGCACGCTGAGTGCAGCACTGCGCGCACGCACGGCGATCTGAGGAGGAAGCCATGAAAACGAAACTGGCCGCACTGCTGACCAGCGCTCTCGCCCTCCTCCCCCTCCCCGCGCTTGCCCAGAACAAGCCGGATATCGAAAAACAGTTCCAGCGATGGATCGCCAGCGATCTTTCTCCGGCGGCAAAAAAGGCCGGTGTTTCCGAGCGCACGATCGAGGCTGCATTCGATGGCGTGTCGCTGAACTGGGATCTGCCGGATCTGGTGCCGCCGGGCACGACGCCACCGAAAAAGCAGGACCAGAGCCAGGCCGAGTTTTCCTCGCCGGGTGCCTATTTCAACGAAAAGCGCCTGCAGGGACTGGCGGCGACCGGCCGCGGTCTGGCGAGCACGTACGCCTCGACTCTGAAGAAGATTGAAGCCGCCTATGGTGTGCCGGGTGAAGTGATCGTTGCCATCTGGGGCCGGGAATCCGGTTTCGGCAAGGCGCGCCTGCCCTATTCGGCCGTAGAGGTTCTGGCGACCAAAGCCTTCATGTCCACTCGCAAGGACATGTTTCGCGAGGAACTGATCGCAGCCCTGCAAATGATCCAGCGTGGCGATGTCAGCGCTTCGACAATGAAGGGATCGTGGGCCGGCGCTCTGGGACAGCCGCAGTTCATGCCGACCAGCTATTTGAAATATGCCGTGGATTTCGATGGCGATGGGCGCGCAGACATCTGGAATTCGGTGCCGGACGCGCTCGCCTCGATCGGCCATTACCTGCAAAAGGAAGGCTGGCAGCGCAGCCGCGACTGGGGTTTTGAAGTCAGCATTCCACAAAACGTGTCCTGCGCGCAGGAAGGGCCTGATCTCGCCAAGCCGGTTTCCAACTGGGCGGGCATGGGCATTACTCGCATTTCCGGCAAGGCATTTCCGTCTGCCGACCTGAAGGCCGATGGCATGATGCTGGTGCCGGCTGGCCGTGGCGGACCGGAATTTCTGGTGACGCCGAATTTTTACGTCATCAAGGAATATAACAATTCCGACCTTTATGCGCTGTTCATCGGCAATCTGGCCGATCGCATCGCTCATAGTGCGGGGCCGTTCCAAGGAAACTGGGGCGATGTCGGCAAGATGCTGCGTTCCGATGTTCTGGCCATGCAGAAGGCGCTGGTGGCAAAAGGATATGACGTCGGCAATGTCGATGGCCTGCCTGGCTTCAAGACCCGCCGCTCGCTGGGCGACTGGCAGGCCAAGAGCGGATTGGCACAAACCTGCTATCCGGATGCTTCACTGAAGGGGAAGTTACGATAGGCTGAGTTTCAGCCCTTCGTGACTGGCGACAAAACCAAGCCTTTCGTAAAAGCGGATCGCATCCGGGCGCGTCTTGTCCGAGGTGAGCTGAACAAGACCGCAGCCACGCTGCTTCGCCTGTTCCACGGCCCATTCGATGAAACGAGAGCCGAGCCCGCTGCCGCGATGGTCCGCTGAGATGCGCACGCTTTCGATCTGCGCCCGCCACATGCCGGTGCGTGACAGGCCGGGAATGAAGGAGAGTTGCAGGCATCCAGCCAAGCTGCCATCGGCGCTGACGGCAACCGCCAGCAACTGGTTGGGATCGGCGGTTATGGCGGCAAAGGCTGCGGCGTAACGCGCGTCCACCGGATCGGACAGGATTTCGCGCGTCTGGCCAAGCTTGTCGTCAGCAAGCATGTGGATGATGCCCGGCAGATCGGTTTCGCTCGCCTTTCGAAAAGAAAAGCGCGTCTCAGGCATCGCAAATCCTCAGTGCTGCAGGTCGATCGGGGCTTTGTGAAAAATGTCGTCACGCGGCGGGATGGCCTGACGTTCGATCATGCGGTGAACACGCGGGCCGACCTCGCCGACATGCAGTTCGCGGATACGCTTCCAGACATCGGCATCCGCCTGGGTGCGGCGCTGGTTGTGGCGCACATAATCGGCCCAGGTGGCAGTGTGATAGGTTTCCGTCCAGATGTCCGGGTTTTCCAGATCGCGCATCAGCGTCCATTGACGCGCGCCATCGCGAATGCGGATGCGACGGCGCTGCGACATCAGGTCGAGGAATTCCGGCACATCCTTTTCGCCGATCGTATAATCAATCAGCAGCACGATCGGGCCGCTTCGCGCCTTCAGGTCGAGACGCAATGATGGTTCGTTGAATGTGCCCAGCGGATCGAGGTTGAGGCTCTCGAATTGCGGCAGCCGCATGCGCAAACCGATGACGATACCAAGCACCATAACGGCGGCGGAACAGAGGAAGGCGATCGGTGCGCCGTGGTTTTCGGCAATAACGCCCCACATCCAGCTGCCGCCGGCCATGCCGCCGAAAACGGCGGTCTGGTAGAGCGACAGGGCGCGACCGACGACCCAGCGCGGGGTCGACATCTGCACCGTGACATTGAACAGCGACAACGCCATGACCCAGCAGGCGCCGGGAATGAGCATGACGGCCGTGGTGACCCACGCATTTGTGCTGAACGCAGTGACGGCGGCGCTGATGGCAAAACCGCAAAACGAGATGCGGACGATGGTTTCCGACGAGAATTTTTCCCGCAAACCCGCATTGGCAAAAGCGCCACCGATGGCACCGATCCCGAAGGCGCCGAGCATGATGCCGTAGGTGAGCGGACCGCCCGAGACCAGATCGCGGGCGACGATCGGCAGGAGCGCCAGAATGATGCTGGTGGAAATGCCGAAAATGAAGGAGCGGAACATCACGTTGAGAATGTTCGGTGACATCGCCACATAACCGATGCCGGCGGAGATGGCGCGCAGCATGGTTTCGCGCGGCAGCTTCGTCTTGACATATTGCGGGCGCCAGCGGGCGAGTGCGTAGATCAGCGCGAGATAGCTGACCGTGTTGGCGGCAAAGGCGGCTGCAGCACCTGCGCCTGCGACGATGGCACCGCCGATAGCCGGGCCGACGCTGCGGGTGATGTTGAACCCGACACTGTTGAGCGTGACGGCGGCGGGCAGAATGTCTCGCGGCACCATGTCGCCGACCGAGGCTTGCCAGGACGGGTTGTTGAGCGCCACGCCGCAGCCGATCAGGAAGGTGAAGGTGAGCAGCGACCATGGCGTCAAGACGTCGAGATAGGCGCAGAGCGTCAGCAGGCATGAGACGACCAGCATAAAAATCTGCGCCGTCAGCATGATGCCGCGGCGATTGTAATTGTCGGCAAGCGCGCCCGAAACCAGCGAAAACAGCATGATCGGCAGCGTCGTCGACGACTGCACCAGCGCCACCATGTCTTGCGAATTGCTGATCGAGGTCATCATCCAGGCGGCACCCACCGCCTGTATCAGCCCGCCGAGATTGGAGGAGATGCTGGCGAACCAGACCGTGCGAAATGTCTGGTGGCTGAAAGGCGCGAGAGGCGACACCCGATCGGGCACTGTGCTGTTCCTGAATGATTCTTGTTATACGCTAACCTAGAGACATGGCGCATGAGGGCAAGCCGAAAGACGGACCGATGCCGATATGGTTTAGGCGGCACTAAGGCACTGATCGTACAACCCTTGCAATCCTGCGGCTTGAGGCGTATATAGCCTTTAAATTCTTGATCGTCTGATGAAGGGTGGGCCCGCAAGGACCCGCTCTTTTTTATTAGCCGGTCGCGGGAGAAGCTTCGCTTTTAAGCGATAACACGCCGGATAAAACATGCAGCCTACCGAACTGGAGCCGCGTCTCATCGTCGAGACAGGCCTTGACCTCAGGATCGCGGAAATCATCGAACCCACGCTGATCGGCATGGGTTTTCGCTTGGTGCGCGTCCGCATGATGAACCAGAACGGCATGACGCTGCAGATCATGGCCGAGCGCGAAGACGGCACGATGGATGTCGAAGGCTGCGAGGCCGTGTCCACCGCGATTTCACCCGTTCTCGATGTGGAAGATCCGATCGATCGGGAGTATCATCTGGAAGTGTCGTCGCCGGGCATCGATCGCCCCATGGTGCGCAAGTCCGATTTTGCCCGCTGGACCGGTCATCTCGTCAAGATCGAAACCTCGATCCTGATCGATACCAAGAAGCGTTTCCGCGGCAAGATCGGCGAGACGAACGAAGACGGCTTTGTGCTTGAGCGTGACCAGGTGGCCTACGGCGAAGAGCCGCGCGTGACCATTCCGTTCTCGGCGCTCGCCGAAGGCAAGCTGATCCTGACGGACGACCTGATCCGCGACGCGCTGAAGGCCGACAAGCTTGCCAAGCAGGCGGCCAACCAGAACGACGACGAAGACGAACAAGACGCAGAATAACAACGAAACCCTGCCTGAAACGGCAGACAGCATTTCGACCTACGGAGACCAACGACTATGGCAGTGAGTGCGAACCGGCTTGAACTTCTGCAGATCGCAGATGCAGTTGCGCGCGAAAAGGTCATCGACCGGGAAATCGTTCTGGCCGCCATGGCCGACGCGATCCAGAAGGCCGCACGTTCGCGTTACGGCTCTGAGACCAATATTCGCGCCGACATCAACTCGAAGACCGGCGAAATCCGCCTTCAGCGTCTTCTCGAAGTGGTCGAAGTTGCCGAAGACTACGGCACGCAGATCCCGCTGGAACTGGCCCGCGACCGCAATGTCGACGCCAAGCTCGGCGACTTCATTGCCGATCCGCTGCCGCCAATGGACTTTGGCCGCATCGCCGCCCAGTCGGCCAAGCAGGTCATCGTGCAGAAGGTGCGCGAAGCCGAGCGTGACCGCCAGTTCGACGAATTCAAGGACCGTATGGGCGAAATCGTCAACGGCACCGTCAAGCGCGTCGAATACGGTAACGTCATCGTCGATCTCGGCCGTGGCGAAGGCATCATCCGTCGCGACGAGATGATCCCGCGTGAAAACATGCGTTACGGCGACCGCGTTCGCGCCTACGTTTACGACGTGCGCCGCGAACAGCGTGGCCCGCAGATTTTCCTGTCGCGTACGCATCCGCAGTTCATGGTCAAGCTTTTCACCATGGAAGTGCCGGAAATCTACGACGGCATCATCCAGATCAAGTCGGTTGCCCGTGACCCCGGTTCGCGTGCGAAAATCGCCGTCATCTCGAACGATAGCTCGATCGATCCGGTCGGCGCCTGCGTCGGTATGCGTGGTTCGCGCGTTCAGGCCGTTGTCGGCGAACTTCAGGGCGAAAAGATCGACATCATTCCGTGGAGCCAGGATCCGGCTTCCTTCATCGTCAACGCCCTGCAGCCGGCGGAAGTCGCCAAGGTCGTTCTCGATGAGGATGCAGAGCGTATCGAAGTCGTTGTTCCGGATGAACAGCTGTCGCTGGCCATCGGCCGTCGCGGCCAGAACGTCCGTCTCGCATCGCAGCTGACCGGCTGGGATATCGACATCATGACGGAAGCCGAAGAGTCGGAACGCCGTCAGAAGGAATTCAACGAGCGCACCAACCTGTTCATGGAAGCCCTCGACGTCGACGAAATGGTCGGCCAGGTGCTTGCTTCGGAAGGTTTTGCCGCCGTCGAGGAACTGGCTTACGTCGAACTCGACGAAATCGCCTCGATCGACGGTTTCGATGAAGACACCGCCAACGAGATCCAGACCCGCGCCAAGGAATTCCTGGAGCGGATCGAAGCCGAAAACGATGCCAAGCGCGTGGCGCTCGGCGTTCAGGACGAGTTGAAGCAGATCGACGGCCTCACCGCCCAGATGCTGGTCGCGCTCGGCGAAGAAGGCATCAAGACGGTCGAAGACTTTGCCGGCTGCGCAGCCGACGATCTGGTCGGCTGGTCGGAGCGCAAGAACAACGAGACCAAGAAGTTCGAGGGCACGTTCTCGAAGTTCGACGTGTCGCGTGTCGAAGCCGAAAACATGATCGTTCAGGCCCGCCTGCTGGCCGGCTGGATCACCGAGGCTGACCTTGCAACGGCCGAAGAAGACGTTGCCGAGACCTCGGAGGAGGCGGAAGCCGCTGAACAGGAATGATTGCCGAGGCTTCTGCCAACGGTGATCACGAAGATCAGGATGCGGACGAAGTTTTCAACGACCGCACCTGCATCGTGACGCGTGAGGCCGGATCGCCTGAAACGCTGATCCGCTTCGTGGCCGGCCCTGATGGGACGGTGGTTCCCGACCTGAAACGCCAGCTGCCCGGTCGCGGCTGCTGGGTGAAGGCGGAACGGGCTCTGGTCGAAAAGGCCGTGGCCCGCAAGATTTTTGCACGCGCCCTCAAGAACAAGGAGGTGCGTGCGGAGCCTGAACTCGCCGCCCTGGTAGACCAGCTTCTGGTCGTTCAGGTGGCAGGCATGATGAACCTGGCCCGCAAGGCCGGGCAATTCATCTCTGGCGCGACGAAAGTGGATGCAGCTGTCCGCTCGGGCGAGGCTCTGGCCGTGTTTCACGCGTCGGATGCTGCCGCGGACGGCAAACGCAAGATCGACCAGGCCCGAAAGGCCTGGCGGCTCGGAAACGATCTGGAGGAGGAGATCCCTTCCTTCTCGTTGTTCACCGCAGCCGAAATGGACGAACTGATGGGCCAGAATGCTTTTATCCATGCCGTGGCGCTTGCAGGCCAGGCAGGTGAAGGTGTAGTGAAGCGCGCAACCATGCTCGAAACGTACCGTCATAACGGTCCTTCCGGAGCAAATGGCGGCGCTGGCCGGTCAGAGACATGACACGGTTACCGGCAAAAGCCGGCTGCCGCATTGAACGACGTGTATTGAAACACAGGGTCTGATGGTCTTCATCCGAGCCTGTGCGAAGGAACAGGAACGGAATGACGGACAACAAAGACGACAAGACAGCCGGCGTGAAAAAGACCCTCACCCTGAAACCATCAGGGATGAGCCAGGGTACCGTGCGCCAGGATATGGGGCGCGGCCGTACGAAGTCGGTCGTCGTCGAAACGGTAAAACGCCGCCCGACCCGCCCGCAGGACGAAAAGCCGATCACCCCGATCACGACGCCGGCAGCACCGCGCGCTGAAACGCCGGCTCCGGCATCTGCCGCTTCGACGGCGGCTTCAACTGCCCCGGCAGCGCGCCCGGCCGCTCCGGCAGCCGCTCCGCGTCCGGCAGCACCTGCCCCGGCTCAGACGCAGACCCGCGTTCATCAGCAGACACAGGCACATCGCCCGGCCCCGACGCCGGCTCGCCAGCCGGAACGCCCGCGCGGCGCCGTGCTGCACGACTTGTCGGCCAGCGAAATGGACGCCCGTCGCCGCGCGCTTGTGGAAGCACAGGCCCGCGAAGTCATCGAAGCGCAGAAGCGCGCCGAAGACGAAGCTCGCCGCAAGGTGGAAGAAGAACAGCGCCGTATCGAAGCCGAAGCGGAAGCTGCACGCATTGCAGCCCTGCCGAAGCCTGAGCCGGTCGCAGAACCCGTCGTGGAAGCGGCTCCGGTCGCTGAAAAGCCGGCAGCTCCTGCTCCGGCCGCAGCACGCACTCAGGAAAACCGTCCGCAGTCGACCCGTCCTGCGGCACCCGGCACTGCCGCCGCCGTTCCCGGTCGCCGCAATGCCGGCGAAGACGACGATCATCGCGGCCCGGCCCGTGGTGGTCCGAACCGCGGCAAGACACCTGTTGCCATTCCGGCAAAGGCCCCGGCACGTCCGAAGGCCGACGAAGGTCGCCGCCAGGGCAAGCTGACGATCACCGCAGCCAGCACCGACGATGACGGCAACAACCGTGGCCGCTCGATGGCTGCCATGCGTCGCCGCCAGGAAAAGTTCCGCCGCAGCCAGATGCAGGAAACCCGTGAAAAGGTTATCCGCGAAGTCATCCTGCCGGAAACCATCACCATTCAGGAACTGTCGCAGCGCATGTCCGAACGCGCCGTCGACGTCATCAAGTACCTGATGAAGGAAGGTCAGATGATGAAGCCGGGCGACGTCATCGACGCCGACCTTGCAGAACTCATCGCGTCCGAATTCGGCCATACCGTCAAGCGCGTTTCTGAATCCGACGTCGAAGAAGGCATCTTCGACAAGGCCGACGATGCCGGCGAAATGGTATCGCGTCCTCCGGTCGTCACCATCATGGGTCACGTCGACCACGGCAAGACCTCGCTGCTCGACGCCATCCGTCAGGCAAATGTCGTGTCTGGCGAAGCCGGCGGCATTACTCAGCATATCGGTGCCTATCAGGTCGAACAGAACGGCCAGAAGATCACCTTCATCGACACCCCCGGCCACGCCGCCTTTACGGCCATGCGTGCCCGTGGTGCGCAGGCGACGGATATCGCGATCCTGGTGGTTGCAGCCGACGACAGCGTGATGCCGCAGACGATCGAATCCATCAACCACGCCAAGGCGGCCGGTGTTCCGATCATCGTGGCGATCAACAAGATCGACAAGCACGAAGCCAAGCCGGACAAGGTCCGCCAGCAGCTTCTGCAGCACGAGGTCTTTGTTGAATCGCTCGGCGGTGAAGTGCTCGACGTCGAAGTTTCGGCCAAGAACAAGACCAACCTCGACAAGCTGCTCGAAGCCGTTCTGCTGCAGGCCGAAATCCTCGACCTGAAGGCCGATCCGAGCCGTACGGCCGAAGGTACCGTCATTGAAGCCCAGCTCGACCGTGGCCGCGGTGCGGTTGCGACCGTTCTCGTCCAGAAGGGTACACTGAAGCCGGGCCAGATCATCGTTGCCGGCGACCAGTGGGGCCGTGTTCGCGCCCTCGTCACCGACAAGGGCGATCACGTCAAGGAAGCCGGTCCGGCCATGCCGGTCGAGATCCTCGGCCTGTCGGGCACTCCGGCTGCCGGTGACCGTTTCGCCGTTGTCGAGAACGAAGCCCGCGCCCGCGAAATCTCCGAGTATCGCCAGCGTCTGGCGCGCGACAAGGCGGTTGCCCGCCAGTCCGGCCAGCGCGGTTCGCTTGAGCAGATGATGAGCAAGCTGCAGAATACCGGCTTCAAGGAATTCCCGCTGGTCATCAAGGGTGACGTGCAGGGTTCGGTCGAAGCGATCATCGCATCGCTCGACAAGCTCGGTACAGACGAAGTGCGTGCCCGCATCGTGCATTCGGGTGCCGGCGCCATCACGGAATCGGATATCTCGCTCGCCGAGGCATCGGACGCGGCGATCATCGGCTTCAACGTCCGTGCCAACGCACAGGCACGTACCCTTGCCGACCGCAACGGTCTCGACATCCGCTACTACAACATCATCTACGATCTGGTGGATGACGTGAAGGCCGCGATGTCCGGTCTGCTTTCGCCGGAACGCCGCGAAACCTTCCTCGGCAACGCCGAGATCCTCGAAGTCTTCAACATCACCAAGGTCGGCAAGGTTGCCGGTTGCCGTGTCGTCGAAGGCAAGGTCGAGCGTGGTGCAGGCGTCCGCCTGGTTCGCGACAACGTCGTCATCCACGAAGGCAAGCTCAAGACGCTCAAGCGCTTCAAGGACGAAGTGTCGGAAGTTCCGATGGGTCAGGAATGCGGCATGGCCTTCGAGAACTACGAAGACATCCGCGCCGGCGACACGATCGAGTGCTTCCGTGTGGAACACATCACCCGTTCGCTCTAAGCCGAACAGGAATGAAAACCAAAAAGCCGCCCGGGAATCTCGGGCGGCTTTTTTATTTGGGCATCCGCATTTCCCGGCACAAAAATTCGCAGCAGTTTTTACAGGAAGGCAGCAGCGGTGACCGCGCGAAAACTTGATTCGCACAAGCATATTTTACCGTGGCGCAGCAATTTATTGTTGCCAAGAGAAGTCAAGTTTACTATCGGGTAACCGAACGGTACGAGCGTCGCCTGGGGCATGTTCGCTGACGGATTGAATGCGAGAAGCATTCTCCCGGGCATGGCACACGATGGGATGCATCGTGCGAGCCTGTTTCGAGTCCGGAGAATTTTTGAATGTCCATTGCCGAGAATTGCGTTTCGACCATCCGTGGCCGTGGCATACACCTTCTATCCTGCACAGCGATCATCGCGGCAACGTTGATGACGGCATCCGCTCAGGCACAGACGCCGCCGGCGGAGGCACCGGCCGCGTCCACGACGCAGAACAATGCGCCTGCCACGCCGGCGCCAACACCGGCTCAGGGCCAGGCCCCGGCAACGTCGCCGGCTGCTCCGACGCAGAATTCCGCACCGACAGCGTCCGACGCCGCGCCATCCCAGACGGCACCAAGCGCGCCGACCGGTCGCCTGCCGCAGGCAGGCACTCCGGAACAGCCGGCAGCGACCGATAACAATGCCGCTCCTTCGAACACGCCTGCTCCCGCGACCACACCGGCCGCTTCGCAACAGCCCGCACCGGCGCAGGCAACCGGGGAGACACCCGCAACCAACGCTCCTGTTCAGACAAGCGCAGACCAGACACCGCAGGCAACCGAGATTGCCCCGGCAGCCAGCGAGGAAGCGCCGCGCGCCGACCTGCCGCACGACCTCTCCCCCTGGGGCATGTTCATGCAGGCCGACTGGGTGGTCAAAGGTGTGATGATCGGCCTTGCCATCGCATCGCTGCTGACATGGACCGTATGGTTTGCCAAGACGCTTGAACTGGCAGGCGCCCGCGCCCGCGCAAACAGGACCATCAAGGCCATCCGCAAGGCCCGTACACTGGCGGAAGCCGTGCAGGCGACGCAAGGACGCGGTGGACCGGCCGCTGCAATGCTGCGGGCGGCCGCTGAGGAAATGGAAGTGTCCGAAGCCGCTATCGAACATGCGGACGGCGACGGCGTGAAGGAACGCGTTTCTTCCGTACTGACCCGCATCGAAGCCTTTGCAGGACGCCGCATGGCGCGCGGTACCGGCATTCTGGCAACGATCGGCTCGGTTGGTCCGTTCGTCGGCCTGTTCGGGACCGTCTGGGGTATCATGAACTCGTTCATCGGCATTTCGGAATCGAACACGACCAATCTGGCCGTCGTCGCGCCCGGTATCGCCGAAGCCTTGCTCGCGACCGCGATCGGCCTTGTTGCCGCGATCCCGGCCGTCGTCATCTATAACCTGTTCGCGCGCTCTGTTACCGGTTACCGCCAGCTTCTTGCTGATGCCGCTTCCGGCGTCGAGCGCCTTGTCAGCCGCGACCTCGATTTCCGCAAGATCCCACCGGGCGGCCGTGCCAAGCCGGTTTCGCTCGTCGCCGGGGAGTAAGACCATGGCTGGCGGTATTCGCGAACACCACGGCGAGGAAATGGCCGAAAACCACGAGATCAACGTGACGCCGTTCATCGACGTCATGCTGGTCCTGCTGATCATCTTCATGGTGGCCGCACCTCTTGCCACCGTGGACGTCAATGTCGACCTGCCCGCCTCGACCGCCAAGCCGGCCGAACGGCCGGATGAACCGATGTATCTGACGGTCAAGGAAGATTTGAGCCTCAACCTCGGCAACGATATCGTCTCACGCGAGGAATTGGCCAACACGCTGGATCGCCTGACCGGCAACAAGCGCGACACACGCATTTTCCTGCGCGCCGACAAGATGGTCGATTACGGTCACTTCATGGAAGTGATGAACCTTTTGCGGGATGCGGGTTATCTGAAGATCGCGCTTGTGGGCCTTGAAAGCCTTCCGGCCCCGATGCCCGCGCAGGATGGCGCGGCACCGGCGGCCGCTCCGGCCGCACCTGCGCCTGCCGGAGGTGCCAATCCTTGAACCCGGTGACCTACAATCCAACGCCGGCCGGGCGTTTTGGAGAGGCTGCGCTCTGGGGCACGGCGGGTCTGGTCGTACTCGCCCTGCATATCGGCGCCGGCTTCTACCTGATGCAGCAGACCGAAGTGGCGGCTGGCGACAATGCACCGCCGCCGGCGATCATGATCGAACTTGCTCCGGAGCCGGAAGCGGCAACGCCGGAGGAAACGCAGATTTCCGAACAGACGGAAAACTCCGAAGAGATAAAGAGCGACACACCCGAGCCGGTGGAACCCCAGCCGGAAACGCCGCAGGAAGTGACGCCGCCAGAACCGCCGCCGCCGGAGCCTGTCGTCGAAGAACAACCACCGGAACCGACCCCGGAGCCGGTGCAGGAGGTGACCGAGACCGTGCCGGAAGAACCGCCGGAACCGCAGGTCGATCCGATCGTGGAAGAACAGATGGCAGCGCTCGACAATGTCGAAGTGCCTCTGCCGATGATGCGGCCACCGGAACCGGTGGAAAAGAAGCCGGAAGAACCGGTGAAGAAAAAGGTGGCCGAAAAGCCGCGCCCGAAAAAACAGGCGCCGGCTTCCAAGGCGAGCCAGGAAGCCAAGGTGGACGCCAACCAGTCCAATCGCACTGCCGCACAGCAGACGTCGACAAGCACATCCAGCGCGCCCTCGATTTCGCCGCAGCGCTGGCAGGGCCGCCTCGCCGCGCATCTGGAGCGCAGGAAGAAATACCCGGCGGCCGCGCGGTCACGGCGCGAAGAAGGAACCGCCTCCGTGCGCTTCCAGATCGACAGCAGCGGCAACGTCCTGTCCGTTTCGCTGTCGCGTTCTTCCGGTTCGGATGCGCTCGATCAGGAGGTTCTGGCGCTGCTGAAACGGGCATCACCTGTTCCGGCACCGCCAGCCGGCGTCAACAAGACGATCACGGTGCCTATCCGCTTCACCATCCGCTAAAAATTCCCACCGCCGCCTTGAGAGATCAAGTGCGGCGGTGGCGCTTTAAGTTGGCACTTGCTAACTTTGCTGCATCGCAACAGGTGCAGTTCCATGAACATTTCGCTGGCGGAAGCCGAATTCCTCATTTCATCCGTTTTCCAGGACAACGGTGTCGATACGCCCGCCGCACGTTCGGTGGCGCGGGCGCTTGTGCAGGCGGAAGCGGCCGACCAGGGCGGACATGGGCTGCGGCGCGTGCCCGCTTATGTAAGACAGGTGCGCACCGGCAAAGTGGATGGGCGCGCAGTACCTTCGGCATCACGTTCCAGACCAGGGGTGCTGGCCATTGATGCGGCACATGGTTTTGCCTATCCGGCGCTTGATCTGGCAGTCGATATGCTGCCGGCGATCGTGCAGGAACAGGGGATTGCGCTTGCCGCCATCAACCGTTCGCACCATGCCGGCGTGATGGCGCTGACGGTGGAGCGCCTTGCCGAGCAGGGACTGGTGGCGATGATGTTTGCCAATGCACCGGCGGCCATGGCGCCCTGGGGCGGCAAGACGCCGCTTTACGGCACCAATCCGATCGCCTTTGCCGTGCCGGTAGCAGGCGCCGATCCGCTGGTGATCGATCTGGCCCTTTCCAAGGTCGCGCGTGGAAAAGTGATGGCGGCGCACCAGAAAAACGCCAGAATTCCCGATGACTGGGCATTTGACGCGGATGGAAACCCGACCACCGACGCGGCGGAAGCGCTGAAAGGCACGATGGCACCGGCGGGTGGTGCAAAGGGCGCGGCTCTGGCGCTGATGGTGGAGGTTCTGGCAGCCGGACTGACCGGCGCCAATTTTTCCTATCAGGCCAGTTCGCTGTTCGATGAGCACGGCCCTGCCCCCTCACTCGGTCACATGATCATTGCCATCGACCCGAATGCCGCGGCAGGCGGCGCGACGGAACGGATGGCCGCCCTTGCCACGGAGATGGCTCGTGAAGAGGGTGTACGGCTTCCGGGGCGCCGTGGCCGCGGATTACGTCAGACGGCTCTGGAGGCCGGCCTGACGATCGAAGATGACGTGATGGCCGCGATTACCGCTCTTCGTTGAGGCGAAAGTCGGCTTTGCTCAGGCCCTGAGGGCCTGAGCCGGAGATTGACGATAGGCGAGCAGTGCCGGCACGGCGGCCAGCACAGCAGCAAAGCCGAGCAGGATCAAAGCCAACCGCACATCCTCGCGGGTAAAACCGACCGGCAGGATGACGCCGCTTTTGGCGGTGAACATCTGTGCGCTGACATGGGCAGCCCCCAATCCCACCAGAAAGCCGATGCCGACGCCAAGCGCGACGAGCAGGAAAAGTTCCAGCCAGACAATGAGGAAGACCGAACTGCGCGGCGCCCCGAAGGCGCGCAGGGCGCCGATCTGGCGTCGGCGTTGACCCACGTGAATCACGGTGACCAGAACGAGTGCAGCAGCGACCAGACCTTGCGAGCCGGCAGCGACGGCGCTCAACACCATCTTGGCGTCGCCGAGCGTCGCGTAAAGGCTGGTCAAAACCTCGCCCGGAAAGACCCCGAGCGTGGAGCCTGAGCGATACTCCTGACGCAGGCGATAGGCATCCGCGATGGTTTTGGGTTTTACGAGAATGGCCGGTAGTCCAGGTGTGGACGCACCAAAGGTTTCTGCGATCGGCGCATCGGGGTCGATGCTGCCGTGATGTTCTTCCTCGACATGCTTTGACGAGGCAGTACCCAGCGCAAAAGCATATTTCTGGCCCTGCTGAACTCCTGCAGCCTGAGCAGCCGATTCCGGCTGACTTGCCTCCCCATCGGCATGGGCATCGGCCTCTTCGTGATGCGCCTCACCTTCGGCGGAATGATCGTGACCATCCGCGTCGTGGTGCTCGCCCTCATGTTCCTCCTGATGACCATGCTCTTCGCCGAGGCCGTGGACATGCCAGACGGCCTGAATGGGCACGAGGATGGCGCGATCCCAAGGCGTGCCGGTGGGCTGCAGCTTGCCGACCACCTTGTAAGCCGGCCCCGCATGCGTATGGCCACCCGTTTCGGCAGTGCCGTGCATGGGTTTGATTTCGGCGCCGATGGACAGATCGACCGCCGCGCCGAGCACGGCCTCGCCTTCCAGCGCAAACATTTTTCCCTCGGAAAAACCGGTCGTGGTGCCGCCGATCAGGCTCGTCGTCGTGCCGATGATTGGATAGCCGGCAAAAGAATCCCCGAAACCGACCGGTGCCGCCCACGATACACGCGGATCAGAGGCGAGCTTCGTCAGAACCGAACCATCCACCAGAGGCAGCGGCGCGGGCTGCAGAAAGATGGAGGAGAGGATGAGCTGCGTTTCGCTGCCGGCGGCACCGACAACGAGATCGAATTTATCCGCCGCACGCGCGCTGCCGAGGCGAAGCGAGCGTTCCTGAAGGGTGACGGCGACACCGAGCGCGGTCGCCAGTGCCACAAGGACAATGACAACGGCGCCACCCAGCCAGAGGCGACGCAGATCGGCAAGAATGAAGCGGATCATGCCGCGATCTCCCCGGTCATCGTGTCCGCGATGATGCGGCCGCTTTTCAGCGACAGACGACGATCGAGCCGTTCAACGAGACGTTGGTCATGGCTGGCGACGATGAGCGTGGAGCCGGCATCGGCTGCGACTGACAAAAGCAGGTCACCGACTGCCTCTCCACTTTCCAGATCGAGGCTGGCGGTTGGTTCGTCTGCGATGATGACGCCGGGCTTGCGCAGCAGGGCGCGGGCGATGGCCACACGCTGCATTTCACCACGCGACATGGTTTCGATGTGTTGTTCCGGGCGTTTGAGACCAACGGTTTCGAACAGCGTGTGCGCGCGCGCGACCAGTTCGGCATTGGCGACGCGCGACAGGCGAGCCGGCAGCAGGATGTTCTCGAGGGCGGAAAGGCCTGGAAACAGATGAAAATCCTGCATGACCAGACCGATATTTTGGGCGCGCCATTGGTCGCGTTTGCCTTCGGAAAGATCGGCAAGGTTCTGCTCGCCCCAAAACACGCGTCCGGTGCGGATGCGCTCGAGCCCGGCAATGATGTTGATGAGCGTGCTCTTGCCGGAACCGGAACCGCCCGTCAGCGCCACATGGCTGCCGGCGACAATTTCAAGATGATCGATATCGAGCACCGGCACCGCCAGACCGGGAAAGGCGACGGCGAGATTTTCGATTTTCAGCGGCAGCATGTTGTCAAACCGTGGCGTATTCGGCCTGCCGGATGCGCAGGAGGCTGACAAAGCCGGTTTCCGGATCCGTCCAGGAGCCCATTTCCAGCTTGCCGCGCACTTCGATCGTCTGGCTGGGCTGGGTAAAGGTCTGCTTTTCACCGAGATAGACCACGACGATATTGTCCGGCCAGTCGCTATCGGTCGAGCAGAACGGGCAGATCGACATGGGGATTTCGGTGAGCACGAAAAACTGCGCTTCGGCCTTGAGCGGCGGGGCCATGAAACCGCGCATGGCGATATCCTTGCCGTTCAACTGTTTGACCTTGTCGGAAAATTCGAGGCCAAGCACGCTGATCTTGCCATACAGTTCGTCGAACGTGATATCGTCATTGGCCTTGGCGCGGGTGGCGGCGGCCAGAAGCGGCAGGCCGGCAATGAGGCCGAGGCCCATGGTCTGAAGGGTTTGGCGGCGATTGAAACGCGCCTGAACCGGCTTGTTCATGACCATTCTCCTTTTGGAAATGTCTCAGGCATCGTGCGCTCGACAGGACAGCGACACAAGAGCCGTGAAGGCAAGGGCACGCCATTGCAGCGTGCCCTCACGATATTCAGGTCTTAGTTGGTCTGCTTTGCGCCGAGAGCAAAGGCTTCAGCCAAGCCCTTGTAGACGTCGCTCTGTTCCATGTAGCCACGGAAACCTTCGGCACCCGGGCCTTCGGCCTGCAGAACGATGTCGTCGACAGCGTGCACGCCGCTGTCAGCGCTCTTCGGGATGATGCCCTGTACGAAGACGGCACCGGGCACGTCCTTGTACTGTTCGTTGGCAACATATTCCTTCTTTTCGTTCTGGATCGACGGTGCGAACGGACCATCGAGCTTCGGACGGAAGGTTTCGTAATGGTCCGGGCCGTTATTGGCGTTCAGGAACAGGCGGCGGGAAACGTCGACCTTATCCGGGAAACCATCGCCGTTCTTGTCTTCGTAGTTCGGGAAGCCGGCTTCGGCATAGGTGCCGACCTTTTCGCGCATCTCGGTGCCCGGCTTTTCGTCATCGACGGTGCCAATGATGGAAACGCCATGGGTGTGGTCGCCGGTGACGACGATCAGCGTGTCGGGGTTCTTGGCGGCGAATTCGCGGGCAACACCGATCGCCTGGTCGAATTCGATCGTGTCGACAACGGCGCGGTCCCAATCGAGCGGGTGGGACATCTTGTCGACATTGGCGGCTTCAACCATCAGGAAGAAACCTTCCGGGTTCTTCGACAGCGTGTCGAGAGCAACCTTGGTCATTTCGACGAGGCCCGGCTGTTCCGGGAATTTGCCGACCGTGCCCTTCTTCAGGAATTCGCGGTCGAGCGTGGTGTCGAGGTTGCCCGTGTGGAACAGGCCGAGGATCTTGCCGTCATTGGCGCCGGATGCCGTTTCCAGCTCGCCCTTGCTGGTTGCCAGCTTGTAACCGGCGTCCTGGAACAGTTTTACGAAATCCTTGTCGTCCTTGCGCTTCGAGCCGGCAGTCGACTGCGGCAGGAAGTAAGCGGAACCACCACCGAGAACGACTTCCGGCTTCAGATCGAACAGCATGCCGTTGATATCGGCCTTGTCACCGCGCTTGCGGGTGTGGGCAACGACGGCAGCAGGCGTTGCGTCCTGCAGTTCGGCCGTCGAAACGATACCGATCGACTTCTTGGTCTGGCGACGCAGCGCTTCGGCGATGTTTTCGACCTTCGGGTCATCCAGCGAAGCAGGCGTACGGTCAGCGTAAACGCCGATGGCGTTCACGGCGGTCTTGTGACCGGTCATGTAGGCCGACATGGTGTTGGCGCTATCGGTGGCAACGGCGTCGGTGGCGGAGGTGCCGATGAAGGCGACCGGCGGTACCTCATCCATGTTGAGGCGGCCATTGGCCTTACCCTCGCTCATGCCCTTGGACATGATGCGGGCAGCGGTGCGATGCGCAACCGAAAGACCGTCGGCGATCAGGAAGATGACGTTCTTGGCCTTGGCCTGCGACGGCGTGCCGTAGACATTCCAGGTGACGCTCTTGGTTTCCGAACCGGCCGAAACCTCGACCTTGTAGTCACCGGCATTGGCGATGGTGATGTCGCGCAGAATGACAGCAGAACCAAGAACCTTGTCCTTGTTCTTTTCTTCAGCGACGAATTCGACTTCCTTGCCGAGGGCGGCCTTGTAGTCCTGGCCGTTGACGGTGATCTTCACGTCTTCCGGCTTTACGACGGCATCGAACTCGACTTTGAAATCGAATGGCGAACCCGAAAGGATCGTGGCGCGATCGAGCGGGAAAACTTCGGCAGCCTGGGCGGCGCCGGCAAGAACGGTCGTAGCGACCAGAGCGGCAAGAATTTTGCGCATGGTGGAACCTCGCTGAGGAGTTGTGAAAGTGAAGGCGAGGTGGGTATATCGGCGGCAGATGACACTTACGTGACGTATGGCCGCAACGGATACCGATCAGAAAAATATCTGGAATAGCGCCCTTTAGAAACAAGGGGCTGAAAATGAAAAAGCCTGCCGCGGGAGGAGGTGCGGCAGGCTTTAAACTTGACCGACAACTGGGAGGAGGAGGATGTTGTCGATCCGTATCGGGCGACGCTGGGAGGAGGAGTGCGTCGCTTCGATGATTTGCTTATAGCCATGCATTAGTAGAAAGGGAAATCAATTTGTTGCAACGCAGCAATGCGTTTTGTGCAACCCTTCCCGAAATCCTGACTCCAAACGAGGCAAACCATTTAAAGATGGCAGGACTGTTCGCGTTTGCGGTATAGCGAGGAGAGTTTCGAAAGAGGATGTTCCATGGCCCAGATCCGTTACCACGAAGGCGACATTTCAGCCGCCGACGCCGTCCGCTACACCGGCGCGGTTGCGATCGATACGGAAACACTGGGACTGGTGCCGCGCCGTGACCGCCTCTGTGTCGTACAGCTTTCCCCCGGCGACGGCACGGCCGACGTGATCCGCATTGCCGCCGGCCAGAAAGAGGCGCCCAATCTGGTGGCGCTGCTGGCCGACCCGACACATGAAAAGATCTTTCATTACGGCCGATTCGACATTGCCGTGCTGTTTCACACGTTTGGGGTAACGACGGCGCCGGTCTTCTGCACCAAGATCGCCTCGCGACTGACGCGCACCTATACGGACCGGCACGGACTGAAGGACAATCTGCGCGAACTTCTGGAGGTCGACATTTCCAAGGCGCAGCAGCAGACGGACTGGGCCGCCGACGTGCTTTCGCAGGCGCAACTGGAATATGCCGCATCGGACGTGCTGCATCTGCACGCGCTGCGTGACAAGCAGGTGAACCGCCTCATCCGCGATAAGCGCATGGAACTGGCCGAAGCATGTTTCGCTTTCCTGCCGACACGCTCGAAGCTCGACCTTCTGGGCTGGGATGAAACCGATATCTTTGCCCATAGCTGACGCTGTTTCTTGCCATGGTTATTTAAGGGAGCGTTAAGCCTGCGCGCTTAGCCTTCCGGCAACCGTAGCGACGCGAGCGCAGGACAATGCTACTCCCGACACAGATCGCGGCCAGCACCGCCATCACCGACAGCATGCAGACGATACTCGACTCGATCGAGGAGCGGCGTCAGCAGGAGCAGGAAAAGAAAACGGGTCGCAAAGATGATCCGCTCCTGAAGGCACGCATCAGCGCCAGTTCTGAAGCCAAGCATGCGCAAGGCCGTATTGCCGAGGCGCTTTTCGGCATGAACAAGATCGATATCAACGAGTTGAAGATACAGCTGATGGATAAGCTCGGCGAAAAGCTGGGTATCAGCCGCGAGGACGGCACATCGAACTACGCCTATGGTCGCGCGATTGAAGATGCACTGAAATCCATCGGCACCGCGGGCATGGGCGACCTGGGCAAAGAACTGGGTCTGGACGAACTCGACATTTCCCTCACCGAACTCGTCAACGCCATCAAGTCGCCATGGGGCGAAGAAAACGAGCGGCTGGAAAAGGCGCTTGAGCGCCAGCACGGTGACGGCAGGACCACCGCCGACCAACGAGCAAAAATACTTCAACGTCTTGACGATGCCTCCGACCCGAAGACGCTGGAGGAACTGAAACTGGGGCCACAATACAGCGACCCCAGCCGCGTGGTGGATGAAGAAACCCGCGCCGAAGAACTTGAGGACATAAAGGCCAGGGAAGCCGCCGAGAAGCTCGATGACGTCAAGGATGTTCAGGACATCATGAAGAAGCGCCTTCGCGAAGACAGCGAGAGGAGCGACGGCGAACGAAATCCTGACAATATGGAAAGCAGCGATGACCTTCTGTTGCTGAGCCTGACGGCCGAAACGGAGATCGGCGAGCAGGCGGAGGACATATCGGTCAATGAGCGGGAAACATCGGAAGAGGCTGGAACCATCACCGACATTGCGACCAATGTTTCAGATGCTACCCATGAGGAAGATGTCGAGACGCTGGAAAAACTGACGATAGGCAAGGACGATACGGCTTCGGATGCACAAACGCTTTCGGCGCGGATGCTGGTGGACGATATCGGCCTCTATGACATCCTGAAACGCAGACATACGATGTAGTGTGCATTTCAGATGACCGGCGCATTAGCAAAACGTTAGGAATGTTTCGGGCATATTAAGCAGCATTATTCGGCATGAAAGACGCCATGAGGCGCCGCGGCCGCATCTGTTCAAGATCGCGGAAATTTTGACCGACGTCGCCGGCCTGTCCCATCAACTTGAGGATTGTCCTCCTTGACGTGAGCCGGCCATGCTGCCCCCTGTTCCTGCCACATCCGTCGCACTTCAAGCAAACCAGAGACAGGCTTCGCCTCCACGGGCAGAGACCGATGCGCCGGCTCAGGACATGACCGCAGCGCCAGTCGCCCTATCGCGCGCTTCGGCAGGCCCGACGTCCAGCGTCGAATTGCTCGGCCTTTCCGGCCAGCTACGACTGGGACAGAGCCTTTCCGTTTTTGCCGAAACGCTCGGCAGCCTGCTGAAGCTGCCACGTCGCGAAGGAGAGGCCCTGACGGATTACAGCAAGCGGCTGGCTGCAGCGATCAATGCGCTGAATGCCGTCGAGCGCGCAAAGCTGCAGATACAGCTGAACCAGATCATGCAGGGGGCAACCCTTCGCCTGCTGACCGAATTGTTGAAAGACCCGTCCGGCCCAGCCTCCGCGCGATTGGCCGTGCAGATCGAGATCGCCCAGTACCAGGGAAAGGATCTGGCCGCCGGTCATGCGGTCAATTCCTACCGACAGAACAATGGCAACGAGGCAGGCCACCTTCCGGCCAACGCCAATACGGCCACCGGATCGGCAAACGATCAGAGAGGCTCGACGATAAGCGGTGTTTCCGGCACGCCCGACCATAGCGATAACGATACGAGTGCAGAATCGCCGGCGCCCCCCCGATCGGCCGGAGAGGGTACAACATCCACAAAAGCCTCAATCGAACGCGACAATAGCGGCGCAATCAAACCCGGGGCGGATGCCGCACCCCAATCGTCGCCTGAAAAGCTTGTAGTATCTGGTCGCGACGGGTCGATAGGTAACGTGGAGGGTCCGCACCTCGCCGGCGATGCAGGCAATCCGCTTGCTCACCCCAGGACCGCCAGTGCAGAGACCATCGCGACGGGCGAACCAGAGTTGATTGCCGCCGAAGAACCCGGCGTAGACGCCAGCCCGCGCTCTGCCGCGCAGACGACGGAACGCAATGAAGCGACGAGTTCGAATGCAAAGACAGGCGCCGACACGCAGACACCTGCCCGAAATGATAGCGCTCCAAGGTCGGTCGGCGGCGCAATCTATGACGCGGCAGTCCTGATTCGGCGCGCGCATGACAAAACCGACATGCCGGGTTTGCCATCTCCCGAAAGAACGGTCGATCAATTCGTGTCCGAATGGGTTTCGGAATTACCGGTGGGGAAACCGGAACCGCGCGAATGGCGGCAGGGACTGACCTCTCAGGCCAATACGGCAGCCATGGGCGAGCCCCTTGCAACAGAATTCGTTCCTGAAGATGGCAATGAAGCGGGGCCACACATCCGTACCGCCCGTACGGCGGACGGCGAAGCGGTCATCCCACAGGCCAATGCCTTTCCGACGTCGGCAACGGCGCCAAACGCGGCAACCATTGCGCAACAGACGGACGCGGCCTTCGAAAAAGCTCTGCTTGGCATGATGATGCTGCCAGCCCGCGAACCACCTGCACATCCGCTGGTGCCACATGTCGCTGCTCAGGAGTTCGATGACAGTCAAGAGCACGACATCAAACGAAAGCCGGCAGTCGGAGACGACGGCCAGCCATCGCGTCAGGGTTCTGGCGGCGGACATTCCTCGCAAGGCGAGGAGCAGACGGCACAAGACGAGGTTGCGGCGGAAACGGTGCTCTCCCAGATCTCGACAGATGCCCCCGTCGAGCTGGATATAACTCCGGTCAAACAGGACCTTCGGGCGGCACCACGTCAGCACCTGTCGAATCATCCGGCACAAAATGCCGAGGATTTTTATCGGCGGCTGGCGGTTCTGGAATAGATTTACATGGAACACCGGACTGCCGACGAAAAAGGCCGCCGGATCATCTCCGGCGGCCTCTTCATTTCAAAAGATCGAAGCTTGACGATTACTCGTTGTTGCCGCGGTTCTTCAGGGCGGCGCCCAGGATGTCGCCGAGCGAAGCGCCCGAGTCCGACGAACCGAACTGAGCAACGGCTTCCTTCTCTTCTGCGATCTCGAGAGCCTTGATCGACAGCATGACCTTACGGTCCTTTTTGGAGAAGTTCGTGACGCGAGCGTCGAGAACCTGGCCAACCGAGAAGCGCTCCGGACGCTGATCGTCGCGATCGCGAGCGAGGTCAGCGCGGCGGATGAACGAGACGATGTCTTCGTGCTCGACCAGCTTCACTTCGATGCCACCGTCGTTAACGGCGATGATTTCGCACGATACGACAGCGTTCTTGCGCAGTTCGCCGGAAGCGGCAGCGTCGCCGACCGAGTCCTTGCCGAGCTGCTTGATGCCGAGCGAGATGCGTTCCTTCTCGACGTCAACGTCCAGAACAACAGCCTTGACGATGTCGCCCTTATTGAACTCTTCGATGACCTGCTCGCCCGGACGGTTCCAGTCGAGATCCGACAGGTGAACCATGCCGTCAACGTCGCCTTCGAGGCCGATGAACAGGCCGAATTCGGTCTTGTTCTTGACTTCGCCTTCGACTTCAGTGCCGGCCGGGTGGCTGAAGGCAAATGCCTGCCACGGGTTCTCGAGGGTCTGCTTGAGACCGAGCGAGATACGGCGCTTGGACGGATCGACTTCGAGAACGACGACGTCGACGTCCTGCGTGGTCGAAAGGATCTTGCCGGGATGAACGTTCTTCTTCGTCCAGGACATTTCGGAGATGTGGATCAGGCCTTCGATGCCCGGCTCCAGTTCGACGAATGCACCGTAATCGGTGATGTTCGTGACGGTACCGGAAATCTTCTTGCCGACCGGGTACTTGGCCGAGATGCCATCCCACGGATCCGACTCGAGCTGCTTCATGCCGAGCGAGATGCGGTGGGTTTCCTGGTTGATGCGGATGATCTGAACCTTGACCTGCTGGCCAATGGACAGGATTTCCGACGGATGGTTCACACGGCGCCATGCCATGTCGGTGACGTGCAGCAGGCCGTCGATGCCGCCGAGGTCAACGAACGCACCGTAATCGGTGATGTTCTTGACGACGCCGTCAACAACCTGGCCTTCTTCGAGGTTCTGAACGATTTCAGAACGCTGCTCGGCGCGGGACTCTTCGAGAACCGTACGGCGCGAAACAACGATGTTGCCGCGACGCTTGTCCATCTTGAGGATTTCGAAGGGCTGCGGGTTGTGCATGAGCGGGGTAACGTCGCGGATCGGACGGATGTCGACCTGCGAACGCGGCAGGAAGGCAACGGCGCCGTCGAGATCGACGGTGAAACCACCCTTGACCTGGTTGAAGATAACGCCTTCGACGCGCTCGCCAGCTTCGAACTTGACTTCGAGCTTGACCCAGCTTTCTTCGCGGCGAGCCTTTTCGCGCGACAGAACAGCTTCGCCAAGAGCGTTTTCGATGCGCTCGACGTAAACTTCAACTTCGTCGCCGACCTTCAGCGAGCCGTCCTTGCCCTTTGCACCGAATTCCTTCAGCGCGATACGGCCTTCGACCTTGAGGCCGACGTCGATGACGGCAACGTCCTTTTCAATCGCCGTGACGATACCCTTGGCAACATAGCCTTCGGCGAGATCGGTCTTGGCAAAGGATTCTTCCAGCAGGGCTGCGAAATCTTCGCGCGACGGGGTAGATACTGACATGAAATCTCCTGGGCGTGTCCATTGGACACTGGGCGCCGGGGGTTCGAGTTAAAAATACCCGAAGTTAAAGTCCGCTTCCCTTAAGTTGAGAAGCAATCCGGCGCGGGGACTTGAACTGCGGGGCATGCCGGCAGCCGGACAAACCGGCAAGCCATCAATTTCGGTTCAGAGCAGCATCGACAATGCGTTTTGCCGCCTGAAACGCGGCTTCTATACTCATTTCCGAGGTATCTAGCAAGACCGCATCATCCGCCGGCCTTAAAGGGCTGTCGGCGCGGTTCATGTCGCGATCGTCGCGCTTCTTCACATCCTCGACGATAGCATCGTAATCGGCCGGCTGTCCGGCAGCGATGATCTCATCATAACGTCTTCTGGCACGCACTTCTGGCGAGGCGGTAACATAGAGCTTTACCGCCGCCTCCGGGCAGACAACCGTACCGATATCGCGGCCATCCAGTACGGTGCCCGGCGCCCTTTTCGAAAAGGCGCGCTGCGCTTCAACCAGCGCCCGGCGCACCGATGGCATGACGGCAATCTTCGAGGCAGCCTCGCCGATCTCGTGTTTCGCCAAAACGGAACGATCGAGACCGGCAAGATCGACATTGAGCGCCATCGTCCCGGCGACCGCCTCGTCATCGAAGGGCAGGCCGGCATCGATCAGGGCCTTTGCGGTGGCGCGGTAGGTGAGGCCGGTATCGAGATGATGAAAACCATAGGTCTCCGCCAGACGACGGGACAATGTACCCTTGCCGGCGGCGGCGGGTCCATCGATGGCGATCGTGATGTGTATCAAGAGAAAATCTCCCGCTTGTCCGGCTGCAAACCACATTTTTGCCGGCCTTAGCATGTGGCGCCGCGTCGGTCATGCAACATGTTGCAGAATCGGCCGATTTTGCTGCATGCTGCGGAATGGCGGGATTTTGCCGGGTCAAATTGCCTTTGACATGCCAATGGACAACGACTAAGGGGACCGGCTAGCATTTTCACCTGAATATGACGACCGCAACAATGCGGCATTGCCGATACTATTCGGCCCATTCTCACGAGGCTTTCGACAGTGGCAAAAGCGGAACTTGGTACCAAACGCGTAGACCCGGATACCGGCAAGAAATTCTACGACCTCAATCGTGACCCGGTCGTGTCGCCTTACAGCGGCAAATCCTGGCCACTTTCCTTCTTCGAAGAAAACTCGGCAGCCGCCATCATGGAACAGGCCGAGGAAGAGGACGTTCAGGAAGTCGATACCGAAAACAACGAAGCCGAGCTCGTGTCGCACGACGACAACGACGACGGTGCGGGCAACGACGACATCCCGGATGATCTGGGCGATGACGACGTCGAGCTCGACGGCGACGACGACGACACCTTCCTCGAAACCGAAGAAGACGATGACGACGACATGTCGGGCATCATCGGCGTCGGCGGCGACGACGAAGAAGGCTGATCTTCTTTTAAAATGCGGCCCGGACGAGATTTTTTCACCGGGCCGCATTTTTCGGCTTGCGCTTCTCGGAAACAGGAAGTACTTAGCCGCCACTCCCGAAGCGAACGCGCCGACGGAGTTTCCCAGGACCGGAAAATACCGGACCACCCTGATGGGGCTATAGCTCAGCTGGGAGAGCGCTTGCATGGCATGCAAGAGGTCAGCGGTTCGATCCCGCTTAGCTCCACCAATCTTCCCAAACACTTTTGCCTGACACGAGATCGTCTAACACCCTTGTGTGTCAGATCTTGAACACCTCTTCCCCACAGAACAAGATCACGTAGCCGCCCGATGGTTCGGCTTTTGCCGACCATGATTCGAGCTGGCTGCGATAGGGTTCGCTTCGCCAGATTTCCGGATGATCGGGATCGGCGAGAACCGTGATCTGCGGCCCCTGCTCATAGATCATCATTTTCGAGACTTTCGGGTCCCATTCAGGCGGCAGCGAATCATCGGTTCGCCAGAGGCAGAGAAAGTCGCGACAGAGCGACGGACGTTTCGCATAGATCGAGCAGCCCTGCCCTTCGATGCAATGGCTGCACCACGCATTCGCCGGCTTATCGAAATGGTCGATATCGGGCAGCCGGCAACAGAGCGTGCAGGTGCCGCAGCTGCGGTTTTCCGTATTTTCCATGATGGCAGACATGCGCCAGCCAATAACACCAGCGCGGCCCGGACAGAAGCGACTATTGGCGATGGACGCAGTTGCCGCCGATAAAGGTGGCGTTCATCGACAGGTCACCGTTCAGAACCACGAAATCCGCATCCATGCCGGCCAGCAAGCCACCCTTGTGCGAAATGCCGACCGCTTGCGCCGGATATACCGTCGCCATGCGCACCGCCTCTTCCAGCGGCAGGCCCAGCTTTTCATGCACGAACAGGACCGAGGACAGCATGTCGATATCGGCGCCAGCGAGCGTGCCGTCAGCGAGCGTCAGGCGACCGTCCTTGCGCAGGATTTCGCGGCCATTGAGGGTGAAGCTGGTGACCTCTGTGCCAATGGGCGACATGGCGTCGGTGACGATGAAGATGTGGCCCTGCCCCTGCTTGGCGCGCAGAGCGACCGACATGGAAGGTGCAACGACGTGGATACCGTCGGCGATCAGACCGCAATGCACCTCGGTGCTTTCCAGCGCCGCGCCGACGAGGCCGGGTTCGCGATGGCCGAGCGGGCTCATGGCATTGAACAGATGCGTGACCATGCGCGCGCCTGCTTTTTCGTAAACCCCGGCCGTCTCGAAACTCGATTCGGTATGACCGAGACTGACGATGATTCCAGCATCCGCCAGTTTTCGAACTTGCACCTCGGTGACGTTTTCTGGTGCCACCGTGGTCAGCAGCACACCGAGATCTTTTGCCGAAGACAAAAGCAGAGCGAGATCAGCCTCTTCCATGGGACGAATCAGCGACGGGTCGTGCGCGCCCTTGCGCGCAACGGACAGATGTGGGCCTTCGAGATGCAGGCCGAGGAAGCCGGCAACGCGTTCGCGCCTCGCCTGTTTGCCGGCCTCGACCGTGGCGCGGGTGGTTTCCGGCGTATCGGTGATCAGCGTCGGCAGAAGTGCCGTCGTGCCGAAACGGGCATGGGCGGTGCAGATGCGTGAAATGCCTTCGACAGTCGGCGCGTCATTGAGCATGACGCCGCCGCCGCCATTGACCTGCAGGTCGATGAAACCGGGGAGCAGAACGCCACCTTCAAGCGCAAGCCTTTCCGCGTCATCCGGCAGCGCCGTAGCAGGTACAATCGCATTCACCTTGCCGCCAGAAATCACCAGCGCCGAATCATCATGCCAGACCTCGCCGTCGAAAATGCGGGCGCCCACATATGCCTTGTCGGTCATCGTGTTTCCGTTACCTTCTTGAGCGCCACCGGCGCATCCGGATTAAAACCGCGGCTACGCGACCAGGATTCGACAAAGCCGTAGAAGGGCAGGATCAACGCCAGCGCATCGGTGAGTGCATGGCCGGTTGCCACGAAAGGCAGCGGGCGTGCTGATTTGACCTTGTCCGAGGTGGCAAAGGCGAGCGCGCGTTTGCCGGCAAGGCTTTCGACGATCTCTACGACCGAATTTTCGGCTGCGTCCCGTGCAGCAAAGGCGAGAAGCGGAAACTTGTCTTCCACCAGCGCCACCGGCCCATGCAGCACTTCAGCCGCCGAATAGGCCTCGGCATGCATGTTGGACGTTTCCTTGAATTTCAGCGCCGCCTCGCTGGCGATCGCAAGTGCGGGACCGCGGCCGAGCATATAGAGCGATTCGACATCGCCGAGTTCCGCGGCAAAATCGTCCCATTGCAGGGTGACGGCCTTACCAAAGATTTCAGGCAGATTCTGCAAGGCATTGCGCAAACCGGCGTCATCCGTCCATTCGCTGAGCAGCGCCAGACCGGCGACGATGGAATTGACGAAAGATTTGGTGGCGGCGACGGCGAGTTCAGGTCCGGCCTGGATATCGAGTGCATGGGTGCAAGCCGACGCGATGGGCGACGGCAGCGTATTGGTCAGCGCCACCGTGACCGCACCGGCTTCGGTTGCCGCTTCAGCCATGGCGACGATATCCGGGCTTTTGCCGGATTGTGAAATGGCGATTGCCGCACCACCGGCCAGTTTCAGTTTCGCGCCGTAGATGGAGGCGAGCGACGGGCCGAGCGAGGCCACCGGTCGGCCGGCGGTCAGTTCCACCGCGTATTTGATGAATGTAGCGGCGTGATCGGACGAACCGCGGGCAATGGTGACGAGAAAGGCCGGATCCTTTTCGCGTAGCGCGAGGCCTGCGGTTTTAAGGTCTTTCGCCGAGCGATCCAGAAGGCGGGCAACGGCATCGGGGATCTCGTCGATCTCGCGGCGCATATGGGTCTGGGTGGTCATCGTGGTCTCCCGGTTTCAGCGGTCGCCGAGCGTCAGCTCGGCCACGAAATCATAGGCATCGCCCCGGTAGAGGGAGCGCGTGAACTCCACCACCCGGCCGGAACCGAGATAGGAAATACGTTCGATCGACAGACCAGCTGCACCGACCGACATCTGCAACAGGCCCGCATCCGGGTTTTTCACGTTACAGGCGGAAATGCGCTGGATGGCGCGTATCGGCCGCGTATGGGTCTTTTCCAGTTCGGCATACAGCGACGTGGCGACGCGGGTCGGATCGGGCAGGAATTCGGCAGACAGACTGGCACGTTCGATGGCGAGCGGCATGTCATTGGCGATGCGCAGACGGCCGATGCGGGCAACCAGCGTGCCGGGCGCAAGGCCGAGCATGACGCTTTCTTCCGGTGAGGGATGATAAAGCCCGCGCTCCAGCCATTCCGAGCGGGTGACGAGGCCGCGACGGGCCATGTCCTCTGTGAACGACGTCAGATGCGAAAGTGGCTGCTCGACACGCGAAACCGGCTTGACCACAAAAGTGCCGGAGCCGTGACGGCGCATGAGCAAACCGTCTTTCACCAGATCATCCACCGCCTTGCGCACCGTGACGCGGCTGACGCTGGCGTAATCGGCAAGATCGCGTTCGGCCGGAAGGGCGGCCCCATGGGCAAGCCGGCCGGAACGAATGGCATCTTCCAGCGTCTGACGCAGTTTCAGATAAAGCGGGCCAGCGCTTGCCGCCTGAAAACCGTCGAGCGGCAGAAGGGCGGAAAGCGCTTCCGTCATCGCTCAAATCCCTCGGGCGTGAGTTCAGACGCAGCGAGCGAAACGGCACCCGTGAGCGCATCGGACAATGGTTCGGACAAGCGGCTGCGATGCCGTTCAGCAAGGTAAGGCGGGTAAAGACCGGCAAGACCACCGAGCAGGCACAGACGTCCCTCGCCTTCCATGACAGCCACCACGGCATCGAGTGCGGCATCGACATCGGCGGCGGCCGCGTGAAGAATACGCAATGCCGTTTCATCTCCGCGCTCCGCTGCAAAAAATACCCGCGGTGCATATCGACCAAATTCGCCGGGGCTTGCTTTGCGGGCAAACCCGACCACCTGCTCTGGATCATTGCCAAATTCGGCCAAAAGTTCGGCGGAAAGCGGCGTTACCGAACGAACGCCATCATGCGCCAGCAGGCATTCCTGCAAGGCCGCGTGACCAAGGCGAGCACCGCTGCCGAGGTCGCTGACCTGAAAACCCCAACCACCAATGGAGGTGAGTTTTTTGCCGCGACGCGCAAGGCAGATCGTGCCGGTGCCTAAAATGGCGATGGCGCCGTCTTCGCTGCCGACTGCGCCTTCAAGCGCGATCAACCCGTCATTGACGATCCTGGAACGCTGAAACGGCAGGCGGGCGAGAACATAATTGACAGCATCACCGACATTGTTGCCTGCAAGTCCCAGAAGAGCAGAGGAGTATCTGACCAGATTTTCCGACAGACCGGCGTCGCGGAACGCCAGACGGGCGGCCTCATCAATATGGCGCAGCGCGTTGTCGGGATCAGACAGGATATTGGAGGCACCGCTTTTACCACGGCCGAGAATGCGGCCATCGGTATCCGCTACCGCCGCGCGGCAGCTGGTTCCACCGCCATCGATCCCGAGAATATAGTCTGGCATACGCACCTCCGGCCAAAACAATACCAAAAAAGTACCAATAGCCAAGCGCGATTTGCAATGCGCATTTTGACTTGATCGCAATTTATTGAATTTGCGTAGTATTTTTGCGTATCGTCACATCGCGAGAAATTCAACTTATCCGATCGTTAATTTGCATCTGGACAATTGGTATTTTTTTGGCATCATTTCCGTCGAGGGAGAATTCGGATGAGCAAAAATGCCACCGAGGCCAGAGATGACAAGGCGATCGGGCTCGATCAGCTTGAGCCGGCGGCTGTGCTGCGGTTGCTGGCGACCGGTCAGCAGTCGGCAGCGCGCGCGGTAACAGATGCCATTCCGGCGATTGCTGCCGCTGCAGAACTGACGGCTGATGCACTGCGCAATGGCGGACGATTGATCTATGTGGGCGCCGGCAGCTCCGGCCTGATGGCCGTGGCCGATGCGCTGGAACTGCCCGGAACCTACGGCATAGCGCTTGACCGGATCGTGGTGCTGATGGCCGGCGGCATAACCAGCCTGGCCGATTTGGCGGGTGGTCCGGAAGATGATGTGGCTCTCGCTGAAAAAGACGCGGCTGTGATCACCGCCGCGGACTGCGTGATCTGTGTTTCTGCAAGCGGCTCAACCCCGTACTCTCTGACCATTGCGAAGATCGCTGGCGCGCGTGGGGCAAAGGTGATCGGCATTGCCAACAATGCCGGCGCACCGCTGTTCGACATTGCCGATGTCGCCGTTCTTCTGGCGACGCCGCCGGAAGTGGTGGCCGGATCGACGCGCATGGGTGCCGGCACCGCCCAAAAGATCGCATTCAACATGCTGTCGACGCTCACCGCCATCAAGCTCGGCCATGTGCATGACGGGTACATGGTGGATGTACGCGCCGACAATGAAAAGCTGCGCATCCGTGCCACGCGTATCGTTTCCGAAATTGCCGGCATCGACATGAATGCCGCGGACAAAAGGCTGCAAAGTGCCGATGGTTCTGTGAAAGTCGCAGTTCTACTGGCCGCAGGCGCGAAAAATGCCGCGGCGGCGCAGGCGGCCCTTGCCCGTTCGGGGCAGGTCCTACGGCAGGCACTTGCCGAATTCGAAAGATAATAACTGGGAACTGAAAACGCGCCCGCGGGCGCAAACAGGGAGAACGACATGACCCGCATGCTGAAAGGTTTGATGCTTGCCACGACCGTACTGGTGCCTGCGGCACTGGCCGGCGCCGTACAGGCAGCCGATACCGCGCTGACCATCGAAAGCTGGCGCAACGACGACCTGTCGATCTGGCAGGAAAAGCTGATCCCCGCCTTTGAAGCCAAAAACCCCGGCATCAAGGTGACATTCGCGCCGATGGCGCCGACCGAATACAATTCGGCCGTCAACGCCAAGCTGGAAGCCGGCACGGCGGGCGACCTCATCACCTGCCGCCCGTTCGACCTTTCGCTTGCCATGTTCGAAAAAGGCCAGTTGGCCGCTTTGAACGACCTCGACGGCATCAAGAACTTTTCCGACACGGCAAAATCCGCTTGGACCACGGACGATGGCAAAACGACGTTCTGCGTGCCGATGGCATCGGTCATTCACGGCTTCATCTACAATAAAAAGGCGTTTGAAGAGCTGAAGGTCGAGGCGCCGAAGACCGAGGACGAGTTCTTCGCGCTGCTCGACAAGATCAAGACGGACGGCAACTATATCCCGATGGCCATGGGCACCAAGGACCAGTGGGAAGCCGCCACCATGGGCTATTACAATATCGGCCCGAATGACTGGAAGGGCGAGGAAGGCCGCAAGGCTCTCATCGCCGGCACCCAGAAGCTGACAGACGCCGACTGGGTCGAGCCCTATAAGACGCTTGCCAAGTGGAAGCCCTATCTCGGCGACGGCTTTGAGGCCCAGACCTATCCGGACAGCCAGAACCTGTTCACGCTCGGTCGTGCCGCCATCTATCCGGCCGGTTCCTGGGAAATCGCGCCGTTCAAGGCGCAGGCCGATTTCGAAATGGGCGCCTTCCCGCCGCCGGTGAAGAAGGCCGGCGACACCTGCTATATTTCCGACCATAACGACATCGGCATCGGCCTCAACGCCAAGGGCAAGAACCCGGAAGCGGCAAAGAAATTCCTCGCCTGGGTCGCCTCGCCGGAATTCGCCACGCTTTACGCCAATTCGCTGCCGGGCTTCTTCAGCCTGAATTCGACGGCCGTGAAGATGGAAGATCCACTGGCGCAGGAATTCGTTTCCTGGCGCCAGAATTGCAAACCGACCATCCGCCCGAGTGCGGCAATCGTCGGCCGTGGCAAACCGAACCTCGACCTGGAAATGTGGCGCGTGTCGGCCAATGTCATCAATGGCACGCAGACACCGGAACAGGCAGCAGAAGAGACCCAGAAGGGTCTGGACAGCTGGTACAAGCCGGCGAAGTAACGCTCGTCACGAACTGTAGCCCCTCACCCTAACCCTCTCCCCGTTTTGACGGGGAGAGGGGACTTGGCTCACGCGACGTTGTGATGGGGCTGAGACCATGCGGCATATCCCTTCTCCCCGCTAGCGGGGAGAAGGTGCCGGCAGGCGGATGAGGGGCACACCCCACACCCACGAAGCAAAAAAACTGCAGCAAAACACCGGAACCAACCCATGAGCGACATCAACAGCGCCGATCCCGCGATCGCGCCGATCAGACGGCCCACCCGCTGGCATATCGCCGTGTTTCTGGCGCCGGCGGTGCTTGTCTATACGGCAATCATGATCCTGCCGCTGATCGAAACACTGCGGCTGTCGCTCTATAATCTGGTCGACGGACAGACGGCATTTGTCGGCCTCTCCAACTTCGCCACGCTGTTTTCCGATCCGCGGCTTTCGGCCAGCTTCTGGAATGCGCTGTGGAACAACCTGATTTTCTTCGTCATCCATATGGTCGTGCAGAACCCGCTGGGCATCGCGCTGGCGGCTATGCTCTCCATCTCAAAACTGCGCTTCGCCACCTTTTATCGCACCGCAATTTTCGTACCGACGCTGCTCTCCTTCGTCATCGTCGGTTTCATCTGGAAACTCATTCTGTCGCCGATTTGGGGCATTGCGCCGGGCATGATGGATTGGGTGGGGTTGAAATGGGCGTTTGCGCCCTGGCTCGGCCGCCCGGACAGCGCGTTGATCACCGTCTCGCTGATTTCCGTATGGCAATATGTCGGCATTCCGATGATGCTGATCTATGCGGCGCTGCTGAACATTCCCGAAGACGTGCTGGAGGCGGCCGAATGTGACGGCATTACCGGCTGGAGCCAGTTCTGGAAGATCAAGCTGCCACTGATCCTGCCGTCGATCGGTATCATCTCGATCCTCACCTTCGTCGGCAATTTCAACGCCTTTGACCTGATCTATACGGTACAGGGGGCGCTGGCCGGACCGGATGGCTCAACCGACATTCTGGGCACTCTGCTCTATCGCACCTTTTTCGGTTTCCAGAACCAGATGGGCGACCGCTCCATGGGCGCCACCATCGCCACCGTGATGTTCCTGATCATCCTCGCCGGCGTTTCGCTTTATCTTTTTGTCATTCAGCGGCGCATGCGCCGTTACCAGTTCTGAAGGAGGCGATCATGGCCAAGGCGCGTACTTCGCTTGTCCGCAGCGGACTGATCCATCTCGCTCTCATCAGCTACACGCTGATTGCGCTGTTTCCGGTGTTCCTGACGCTGGTGAATTCCTTCAAAAGCCGCAATGCGATCTTCCGCGATCCGATGGCGATCCCTACACCCTCAACCTTCGATCTCGTCGGTTATCAGACCGTGCTCGCACAGGGCGACTTCTTTGGTTATTTCCAGAACAGCCTGATCGTCACCGTTCTATCGATCGCTCTCGTGCTGCTGTTTGGCGCCATGGCGGCGTTTGCGCTGTCGGAATACCGGTTTCGCGGCAATCTGCTGATGGGGCTTTATCTGGCGCTCGGCATCATGATCCCGATCCGGCTTGGCACCGTCGCCATCCTGCAGGGTATGGTCGCTGCCGGTCTCGTCAACACGCTGACGGCGCTGGTTCTGGTCTATACGGCGCAAGGGTTGCCGCTTGCCATCTTCATCCTCTCTGAATTCATGCGCACCGTGTCCGATGACCTCAAGAATGCCGGCAGAATCGACGGACTTTCGGAATATGCGATCTTCTTCCGGCTTGTTCTGCCGCTGGTGCGCCCGGCCATGGCGACGGTTGCCGTTTTCACCATGATCCCGATCTGGAACGATCTGTGGTTCCCGCTGATCCTCGCCCCCGGTGAGGAGACCAAGACGGTGACACTGGGCGCTCAGATGTTCATCGGCCAGTTCGTGACCAACTGGAATGCAGTTCTCTCCGCCCTATCGCTCGCCATTCTGCCAATACTGGTTCTTTACGTCATCTTTTCACGCCAACTGATCCGCGGCATTACCTCGGGAGCCGTCAAATGAGTCCCAATACTCCCCTTCGCGTGCTTATCGCGGGCCTCGGCAATATGGGCAAAAGCCATGCATTGGCCTATCACAACAATCCGGGCTTCGAGATCATCGGCCTCGTCAACCGCAGCAGGCCGGACCTGCGGGCAGAACTTGAAGGCTACCCGTTCTTTAACGATTTCGAGGCGGCACTCAACGAACTGAAGCCGGATGTCTGCTCGATCAATACCTATTCCGACAGCCATGCGGACTATGCCATCAAAGCATTCGAAGCCGGTGCCCATGTGTTTTTGGAAAAACCGCTGGCGACGACGGTTGCCGACGCCGAGCGTGTGGTAACCGCCGCCAAGGCGGCTGGCAAAAAACTGGTGATCGGTTATATCCTGCGTCACCATCCCTCTTGGATACGGTTGATAGCAGAGGCGCGAAAACTCGGGCCGCCATACGTTTTCCGCATGAACCTCAACCAGCAGTCCTCCGGCGCCCATTGGGACGTTCACAAGGCGCTGATGCAGACGACGGCGCCGATCGTCGATTGCGGCGTGCATTATCTCGACGTGATGTGCCAGATCACGGACGCGCGCGCCGTGGAAGTGCGTGGCATGGGCCTGCGCATGACCGATGAGATCGCCGCCGATATGTATAATTACGGCCATCTGCAGGTGATGTTCGAGGATGGCTCGGTCGGCTGGTACGAAGCCGGCTGGGGGCCGATGATGTCGGAAACGGCATTTTTCGTGAAGGACGTGATGTCGCCCAACGGGTCGGTGTCCATCCGCGTCGATGAAAACGCCAGGTCTGCCGATATCGACACGCATACGAAAACATCCGTCATCCGCGTGCACCGCGCCGAAACCGGGCCGGATGGCCGCTTTCTGACACCCGACGAGGATCTCAAGATGGAAGGGGAACCCGGCCATCAGGAGCTCTGCGACCTCGAACAGGCCTATGTGCTGAAAGCCATCCGCGAAGACATCGACCTGACACGGCATATGGACGATGCCGTGCAATCGCTGCGCCTTGCGCTGGCGGCCGACGAAAGCGTGCGTACCGGGCTGCCGGTCCGTTTTTGAGATTACATGAAGGAACAAGCCCTTGGGTTCGCTGAAACTGACATCCATCCGCAAGGCCTTTGGCACGCACGAGGTGCTGAAGGGCATCGATCTCGAGGTCGAGGACGGGGAGTTCGTGATCTTTGTCGGCCCGTCAGGCTGTGGAAAATCCACCCTGTTGCGGGTCATCGCAGGCCTTGAGGATGCGACCAGCGGCAGCATGCAGATCGACGGTCAGGAGGTCGCCACCGTGCCGCCGGCCAAGCGCGGTATTGCCATGGTGTTCCAGTCCTACGCGCTTTATCCGCACCTGACGGTGAAGGACAATATGGGGCTTGGCCTCAAACAGGCTGGAGCACCCAAGCAGGAGATCGAGACACGTGTCGCCGAAGCGTCGCGCATGCTGTCGCTCGGGCCTTATCTGGCGCGGCGCCCGGCAGAGCTTTCCGGTGGCCAGCGCCAGCGTGTCGCCATCGGCCGCGCCATCGTGCGCGAGCCAAAACTGTTCCTGTTCGACGAGCCGCTGTCCAATCTCGACGCGGCTTTGCGCGTGCAGACACGACTGGAAATCGCACGGCTGCACCGGCAGCTGAAGGCGACGATGATCTACGTGACGCACGACCAGGTGGAAGCGATGACGCTGGCCGACAAGATCGTGGTGCTGAATGCCGGCGCGATCGAGCAGGTCGGATCTCCGATGGAGCTTTACAACAGACCGGCCAACACGTTTGTTGCCGGTTTCATTGGGTCTCCGCAGATGAATTTTATCGAGGCCGAACGTCTAGGCGACACACAGGCGAAAACCATCGGCATACGCCCCGAACACATCGCCCTGTCACGCGAGAGCGGCGACTGGAAAGCAAAGGTCGTACATGCCGAACATCTTGGTGCCGACACCATTCTTTATCTCGAAAGCGAAGCAACCGGCCTTTTGACTGTCCGCCTGTTCGGTGAACATCGATATGGCCCAGATGACATCGTTTTCGCCACACCAGACAAGAGCCGCATGCATCGCTTTGATGCAGATGACAAGGCGATTGCCACGGCCTGAACCGACATTTTGGGCTTGCCGGCATTCACAGGCAGGACGATATGCTTGCCGATGATGAACGGTGAGACATGATGGATTTGCAGCGTTTTTTCGACCGCTCGTCCGTCGAGGTCGCGCGTGACCTGATCGGTGCGGAACTGGTGTTTTCCGATTGCGGCGGCGTGATCGTCGAAACGGAAGCCTATGAGCCGGACGATCCGGCATCGCACAGTTTTCGCGGCATGACCGCACGCAACCGCACCATGTTCGGCCCGCCGGCACACGCCTATGTCTATAGTTCCTACGGTATTCACTGGTGTTTGAACTTTGTCTGCAAACCCGGCAGCGCGGTGTTGATCCGAGCGTTGCAGCCGACGTCTGGTCTTGGCGAAATGGAGACCCGACGGCGCCAGACGGATCCGCTCCTTCTCTGCTCCGGTCCGGGGCGGCTTTGTCAAGCGCTGGCGATCGGCAGTGAGCAGGATGGATTGCCGCTATCGCTGCCCCCATTTGCTCTGGGACTTCCGGCGATTTCGCCCATAGTCGTGACAGGCAAGCGTATCGGCATATCCAAGGCGACGGACTACCCTTGGCGTTTTGGATTACGTGATTCCGCACATGTCAGCCGAAAGTTTCGTTGATGGATTCGGCCCATGCATCAGGCGATATCGATGTATTGCCATCCACCGAAATAGCCAATGACGTTATGATCTGTGAAATTTACCCGCTTTATACCGAATAAAACACAGTATTTAACCCAGACAACTACTGTATTTTCGTAAAACTTGATGCAATATTCCGCGCAAGCTGCGTGGAGAATTCCAATGAATGACATAACCAGAGCTGAAGGAGCGGCTCAAGACCTGGCGGACCTCGCTTTGTCCGAAGATGCATTGACGGCATTCGAATGGTCTCTCTGGCGCATTTCTGCCGCCTTCCTGCGCTGGCAGTCGGAATGCTGCAGCGACCTGGCCGATACCAGCATCAGCGGACTGGAAACAGCGGTTCTACATACGATCCGCTATCGCCAGAAGCCCAAAGGATTGAGCGAGATCTGCCGTTTGCTCGGCCGCGACGACACCGCCAATGTGCAATACGCCATCAAGAAACTGCAGGGTCTAAAAATGATCGAGCGCGTCAAGGGCCGTTCGCGCAAGGATACGCTTTACATCCCGACGTCGGCAGGCGAGCAACTGACTCAGGATTATCGCGCGGTCCGCGAAAACCTGCTTGTGTCGATGATTCAGCGGATCGATCGCTCTGACAATAGCCTGCAATCCACGACCGAGATGCTGGAACTGCTGACGAGCTTTTACGAAGCCGCCACCCGCCGCGTGGCCAGCAGCACATTGCCGGTAGGCCATTCTTCCCAATCCTGAGCTTTTCTAACTCCACATGCGTGCTACGCTGCCGCGATCGAAATGTATCACAACAGGCACGCTCATGATTTTTCACGCGGTTTCCGACTGGAATGACGCCTACGCCAATGGGCCGAATATTCCGGACGGCGGCGCCTGGCCACAGGCATGGGCAGAGCCGGCCAAGGCCTACAGGGAGACGTTGACGGCCTACGGTCGTGCCGAGATCGATGTTGCGTACGGGCCAAAGCCGCGACATCGGCTTGATCTTTTCCTGCCTGACGAAACGCCGCGGGGTCTGGTCATCTATGTTCATGGGGGCTTCTGGCAAAGCCTCGACAAATCCTACTGGTCGCATCTGGCCCATGGCGCCGTGACACGCGGATATGCCGTAGCCATGCCGCAATACACGCTCTGCCCGCAAGCGCGCATTTCCGATATTACCCGTGAGATTTCCGAGGCGATCACATTGGTCGCGAACCGGTTCAAGGGCCCTGTGCAGCTAACCGGGCATTCCGCAGGCGGGCATCTGGTATCTCGCATGGTGTCAACGACATCGCCACTTGCGCCGCATATCCGCGCGCGCATCCGCAACACCGTCTCAATTTCCGGCGTACATGACCTGCGCCCGCTGCTCACCACGCGACTGAACGACAAGCTGCAATTGACGCCGGAGGAAGCAAATCGGGAAAGCCCGGCGCTTTTGATGCCGGACGAGGGCACACGCCTTTTTTGCTGGGTGGGCGCCAATGAGCGTGCGGAATTCATCCGCCAGAATGACCTTCTTGCCAATGTCTGGACGGGGCTTGGCGCTGCCACCGGCCGTTATCACGAGCCCGACCGTCACCATTTTACCGTGGTCGATGGATTGGCCGATACAAATCATCCGCTGACGATGACGCTGCTTTCCTGACATTCATCAAGACCCGCATGCAGTCACCGTTCATTTTCGCCTGATAGGACCTGCGCAAAGGAACAGCGACAATGACCATTCAAAGGCGACGCCGGATCATTCGCACCAGACGCACGAGCCTGGGCATTACTCTTGTGGCGGCAATATCCTTCCTGGCGGGGCTGACCGATGCAATCGGGCTGCAGCTTTCCGGCGATTTCGTCTCGTTCATGACCGGCAATACGACACGCGCAGCGATTTCCTTCGAACAGGGAGACTACGGTCATGCACTCGTGCTCGTCGGCGCCATCGTTACGTTCGTGTTCGGCAATGCGCTCGGCATTGTCGTTGCGCATCTGTTCGAACGGCGCATCTTCGCTGTTCTGACAACGGTTGGGTTGCTTCTGGCGATCGCTTCGGCGCTGGCTGCACCCGAACTGGTGATCTGGCGTTTCAACGCCGTCGTTCTGGCTATGGGACTGGTGAATGCGGCGGTCGAGCATATCGAGGGTTTGCCGATCGGGCTGACCTATGTCACCGGTGCCCTCTCCCGCCTTGGTCGCGGCATAGGCCGCATGATCCTCGGCGAGCGCAGTTTCGGCTGGACAGTACAGATCGTTCCTTGGCTTGGCATGGCGACTGGAGCGCTTTGTGGCGCAGCGCTGGCCATCGGACTTCCAGAGCATGCTCTGCAAATCGCGGCCTGGCTGACGCTCGGTTTTGCGGCCGTCACGCTGTTCATTCCTCGCTCGCTGCAGCATCGCTACAATCAGCGTCCGACGTCACGCCACAATGGTTCGACACCAGCAGCCTGACTATTTCTTCGATATGGTGACGAATTTGGCGCCGCGCACACGCACCGTCATCTGGCAGGGATCGCCACCGTCGCGATCGCAATATTTCGGCGCCATCTTGAACACGAAGACCATGTTGCCGAAACGCTTGATGAAATCGTAGGAAAAGATGCGGGCGGTGGCGATCATGAAATAACCGCCCTCCTTCACCTGCAGGTAAAAATTATAGGGGCAGCCTTCTTCCGCGCTGCAAGCCGGTCCCTTGGTGCCATCACAGGTGTAAGCGCCGTGATTGGCGATCGCATCGATCAGGCCATCATTGTTGATATCCAGCCGGGTGATGAAATCGGCACCGAACTCGGCCGTCTTGCACTGCTTGCGGAAATGATCTTTTTCATAGATTTCCGGATCGCTCAGCAATTGCTGCTGGGCAGACACCGGCACCGCTGCCACCAGAAAAAGCAGCGCAGAGACAATGGACAATAGCTTCATCGAAATAACCCCGGGAAACGGCAGGCATGAAAAGTCATGCGCACCGGCCTCTCGACCGGCGGCTTTGGCCCATAATCCCAGATGGTGCTTGCGTGGCGCTTGCGGGAAGCGCGCACGGGTTGCGATCAGATTTTCTTTTCGCGGAGACGGATGATCACGTCGACATGCGCGATTTCCATACCTTCAGGCGGAGCCGGCAGGTTGTCGATCGCCAGATTGTTGATCGGGATATCCAGCACTTCATTTCGTCCTTCAACGAAGAAGTGATGATGATCCGATGTATTCGTGTCGAAATAGGTCTTTGCGCTTTCGACCGCGAGAACGCGGATCATACCGGCCTCGGTGAACTGGTGCAGGGTATTGTAGACGGTGGCGAGCGAAACCGGCACGCCGGCGGATGTCGCCTCCTCATGCAATTCCTCGACCGTCAGGTGGCGGTCACCCTTGGCAAACAGGAGATCTGCGAGTGCGATACGTTGCCGCGTCGGACGCAGCCCGCATACCCGCAATCTCGTTTCCACGTCCATGCTGGCTTCAGCCATCATGCAAGCAAACTCCTGTCAGCTTTGATAAAGTTCAACACCCGATATAACTTTAGCGACGAATGGTTTCAATAGCGCACGTGTTCGCGCCGCCGCCTACGCCCTTTGCATCCGGGAAAAAACGCAGATTCGGCGTTTACGCCTCTGGTTTGGCGGCTTCGCTTCCTATATGCCCACGTGATCGAATAGGGCAGCCCCGATTGATCGGCGATAAGCGGATTGGGTCAGCTCTCTTAATTTTGTGCCGATCCTGCTCTATAGCTTCGGATGGCCGAGACAGACGGAGTAATGGATAATCCTGATGGCAACGAGACAGTCCAGCTACAGCTACGAAGAAATCATCTCCTGCGCACATGGTGAACTCTTCGGACCCGGTAATGCGCAATTGCCGTTACCGCCCATGCTGATGGTCCACCGCATCACGGATATTTCCGAAACCGGCGGCGCCTTCGACAAGGGCTACCTGCGGGCCGAATACGACGTGCGTCCGGACGACTGGTATTTCCCCTGCCATTTCGAAGGCAATCCGATCATGCCGGGCTGCCTCGGCCTTGACGGTATGTGGCAGCTGACCGGTTTCTTCCTCGGTTGGCTGGGCGAACAGGGCCGCGGCATGGCGCTTTCGACCGGCGAAGTAAAGTTCAAGGGCATGATCCGCCCGACGACCAAACTTCTCGAATTCGGCATCGACTTCAAGCGCGTCATGAAAGGCCGCCTCGTGCTGGGCACAGCCGACGGCTGGCTGAAGGCGGACGGCGAAACCATTTATCAGGCAACCGACCTGCGCGTCGGTCTGTCCAAAGACAAGACGGCCTGAACCGCTTTTCAAAAGCGGTCGACGAAAACAACAAAGGTTTGATCACATGAGACGGGTAGTAGTCACGGGCCTGGGGATCGTGTCCTCGATCGGTAACGATGCTGGCGAAGTCACCGAATCCCTGCGTCAGGCAAAGTCCGGCATTTCCTTTTCCGAGGATTTCGCCGAGCACGGTTTCAAGTGCCAGGTCTGGGGCAAGCCGAACATCGATACGACGGACCTCGTCGATCGCCGCGCCATGCGCTTCCTGTCTCAGGGCGGCGCGTGGAACCACGTCGCGATGAAGCAGGCGCTGGCCGACAGCGGTCTGGAAGAAAAAGACTACGCCGAAAATGAGCGTGCCGGCATCATCATGGGTTCGGGTGGTCCTTCCACCCGCACGCTGATCGAAGCCGCCGACATCACCATCAAGAACAACAGCCCGAAGCGCATCGGCCCGTTTGCCGTGCCGAAGGCCATGTCCTCGACGGCATCGGCAACGCTTGCCACCTGGTTCAAGATCCACGGTGTCAACTACTCGATCTCGTCGGCCTGCTCGACCTCGGCACATTGCATCGGCAATGCCGCTGAAATGATTCAGTGGGGCAAGCAGGACATCATGTTCGCCGGCGGCCACGAAGATCTCGACTGGACCATGTCGAACCTGTTCGACGCCATGGGCGCCATGTCCTCGAAATACAACGACAATGCCCCTAGCGCATCGCGCGCTTACGACGTTGATCGCGACGGCTTTGTCATCGCGGGTGGCGCCGGCGTCCTGGTTCTCGAAGAACTGGAGCATGCCAAGGCTCGCGGCGCCAAGATTTATGCCGAAATCACCGGCTATGGCGCAACCTCCGACGGTTATGACATGGTTGCTCCGTCTGGCGAAGGCGCGATCCGCTGCATGCGTCAGGCACTTTCGACCGTGAAGGGCGAAGTCGATTACATCAACACCCACGGTACCTCGACGCCAGTTGGTGACTCGAAGGAAATCGGCGCGATCCGCACCGTTTTTGGCGACAAGATCCCGCATATCCAGTCGACCAAGTCGCTGACCGGGCATTCACTGGGCGCTGCCGGCGTGCAGGAATCGATCTACGGCCTTCTGATGATGCAGGCCGGCTTTATCGGCGAAAGCGCGCATATCCAGAACCTCGACCCGGAATTCGACGGCGTTCCGATCGTGCGCAAGCGCATCGACAACGCCAAGATCGACACCGTTCTTTCCAACTCGTTCGGGTTCGGCGGCACCAATGCCACGCTCGTCTTCCAGCGCTACAACGGATAATCCCATGACAGGTATCATGCAGGGCAAACGCGGCCTGATCATGGGCGTTGCCAACAACCATTCCATCGCCTGGGGCATTGCCAAGGCGCTGGCGGCGCAGGGCGCGGAACTGGCCTTCACCTACCAGAGTGATGCGCTGGGCAAGCGTGTGAAGCCGCTGGCGGCCGAAGTCGGTTCCGATTTCGTCATTCCTTGTGACGTCGAAGACATCGCTTCCGTCGATGCCACTTTCGACGTCATCAAGGAGCGCTGGGGTTCGTTCGATTTCATCGTCCACGCCATCGGCTTTTCCGACAAGAACGAGCTGAAGGGCCAGTACGCCGAAACCACGCGCGAAAACTTTTCGCGCACCATGGTGATCTCGTGCTTCTCCTTCACCGAAATCGCCAAGCGCGCAGCACCGCTGATGACCAATGGCGGCTCGATGCTGACGCTGACCTATAACGGCTCTCAGCGCGTCATCCCGAACTACAACGTCATGGGTGTTGCCAAGGCTGCTCTGGAAGCTTCCGTGCGCTATCTGGCGGCGGACTTCGGCCCGCAGGACATTCGCGTCAACACGATTTCCGCAGGCCCCGTGCGTACACTCGCCGGCGCCGGCATTTCGGATGCCCGCGCGATCTATTCCTGGAACAAGGAAAACGCACCGCTTCGTCGTACGGCCACCATCGAGGATATCGGTGGTTCCGCGCTTTACCTGCTCTCTGACCTGTCGCGTGGCGTGACCGGTGAAGTGCACTACGTCGACGCCGGCTACAGCATCACTTCGCTGCCGACGCTCGACAAGCTGCGCAAGGCAGACGTCGAGTAATCGACTACATAGCTACTGGTTCAATTCAACGGCCGCCTGGACATTCCCGGCGGCCGCTGCTTCTTTCAGCAGCTGTTTCGCACGCTTGGGATTTTCGTCGGCCACCAGATGGGCGAGCTTCCATTTGGCCCAGTGGTCATCCGTCCGCGGCAGGCTGCGTTCGAAATAGCGCTTTGCCAGTTCTATGTCCTTCTTCACGCCCTCACCATCTGCGAGCATGAATGCCAACATATGATAGGCCCAGACATTGTCGTTTTCGGCCGCGGCGCGATACCAGATTGCCGCGATCTGCGGATCGGCTTGAACGCCGATGCCCTTCTGGTAACACCAGCCGATTTTCAGCTGCCCGTGCTTGTCGTTCCGGGCCGCCGCGCGCATATACCAGTTGAAGGCTAGGAGCGGGTCTTTTGCGACACCAATACCGTTCTCGTAAATCTCGCCAAGCTTGTAGGCGGCTGCCATATTGCCTTTCTCGGCAGCGAGGCGAAAATAATGCGCCGAAAGCCGGAGATCATCGTATCCCTTGAGCTTCCCGGACTGATAGACTTCGGCGGCATTATACCATTCCCAGGTGATCCTGGCCGGTTCGGCACGCGCATGTGACATGCCGGCCAAAAACATTCCGCAAGCAATCGATACCCGGCGCATCCAATTGCTCCCCAGCAACAACCGAACACAACCATAGACTGTAATTTTCAGATATCAATGACGGGTACTTACCCCTGACCCACGATATCGGTGGCTTCGGCTTTCATCGGCTTGTATTTGAACGCCGCGCAAACGATGCCGTGGTCGTTCGTCCCGCTTTCCTTGTGATCGTCGAAATGCAGGTGGTCGTTGTTGATGGTCAGGCCATCGAACATCCAGATACGTCGGCGGCTGTTGTCGTAAAACTCCTCGCTGACAAAGATGTGGTCGAGCGATTCCATCATGTCCTGATGGATATGGGTGTAATAGATATCGCGGGTGCTGCGGTATTCCTGCAGCGTCTGCGCCGTGTAGAGCGCCGTATCACCGCCGCCGAGGCTGTCTCCCACCAGGAAACGCGGCTGACCGGTCAGGATATTGGCGGTATTGCTGAGCTGGCCGTCGTTGACGTCGCCGAGAACCACCACGGACTTGCGGTTGCCCTTCATCTGATCCGTCAGCAGAAAACGCAATGCTGCAGCCTCCGCCGTGCGGCGGATCGTCGATATGGCAGCGCCTATTGCCGTCGAATGCTTGCTGTAGAAGGTCTTTTCGTCACGATACCAATCCTCGGCATCGATCCGTGTCGGCGCCTTGGACTTGAAATGGCAGACATAAACATGCGCGTCTTCATGGTCGGCATGCGGCTTGATGGTGAAATGCAGGACGGGGCGGGAGAAACTGTCGATGGAGACGGAGATCGCCTTCGTCTGCGGGTCGTCACCAGAACTTTCGAGGCGAAATTTGTCCGGAAAATTTTCGATCCATTCCGGCGTGCCAGTCAGCAGGCCTTTCCGGACGATGGCGGCGCAGACGATCCTTTTTCCGTCCGTATCCGGCGGCACGATGAGATCGTAATCATCGGCAAGGCCGGATGTCTTCAGCGCCTTTTCAAGTGAGGCGACGTGCCAGACTTCCTGAAACCCGAAAACATCAGGCTTCAGCTGGCTGATATTGCGTGCCGTCCAATCGATCTTGCGATCGTATTGTTCGTCTGTCCAGCCGGCGCCCGTATAGATCGGCAGGCCCGGCTCATTGAGATTGAGAAGATTGAAAGTCCCGATCGTCAGTCGCTTGAGCGCCATCACACATCCCCCTCCACGAATTCTCCACCGTGAAGGGAAATGTGCGACCTGATTTCAACAGGATGATGACGCTGGCTGGCGGGCTCGGTTACTTCTTCGCCCAGAGAACCTTGAACTTCGAATTGCGGCAGGTCTCCCCGCTTTCCTTGAAAGCTTCAGCCAGGACCGGCTCGTAGGTCAGGCCGCGATTGGCCACCATCAGCAGCTGGCCACCACTGCGCAGCGAACTGGCCGCTGCGCGGATCATTGTCTTGCCAAGCTCCGGATCAGCCGCCTGCGCCTCATGGAAGGGCGGATTCATGATGACGAGATCGTATTTTTCCTTCGGCGGCTCGGTGCCGAGATCCTGCCAGAAGAAACGGGCGCTAAGATCCGGGCAATTGGCGGCGAGGTTGCGCTTGGCGAATTCCAGCGCCTTCCAGTCGGCCTCGAACAGGTCGATGCGGTTGGTACGGCGCGATTTTTCGGCCAGCATGATGGAGAGATAACCCCAGCCTGCGCCGAAGTCGGCGGCATTGCCGTCGAAATCGCTCGGCAGGCGGCTTGCGAGCAGTTCTGAGCCCGGATCGACGTGATCATGGGAAAAGATGCCCGGAATGGTCTCGAAGCGTCCCTCGACCATGCCTGCGGTCTTGCGCAGAGCCTTGATGCTGGCCGAGGCATCTTCCGGGCGGCCGAACCAGATGGCAACGCCATGATATTTGGGCGCGTAGTCGAGAATGATGCCGAGCTTCAGCAGCGTGGTGCGGAGCGACTGGATGCCATCTTCCTTGCCACCGGCGATGACGATCACGCCGCCAACTTTTACGCGGGCCAAAACTTCGGCGACGCGGTTTTCATTCTCGCCGCGATGTTTGCCGCAGAGCACGAGACCGAAATCATAGTCCTCGCCATCCGCCTCCGGGAAAGCATTATCGCCCAGCGAACGGAACAGCGGCCGGAACGGCTGCACGGCGGTGATATCGCCCAAGAACTCCGACGGCTTAGCATGGCCTGCCTCGGCGCCAAGGAAGAGCACGCGCTCGCCCTCGCCCGGCATCGGCACCTGATCGGTGGCAAAGGGATGGAAAAGCGTCTTGAGGGCGTCTCGGCTCATGGTGTCGGACCTTGGGGTTTCTGGGCAGTGTTGTTGCTTGAACAGATAAAGAAAAGGGCGCGGAAGACAAAGCTCCCGCGCCCGGATCCTGCGATCAGCGAAAGCTTATTCGGCTGCTTCGCCTTCGGCCTTCTTGATTTCCTGGCCGGTGGCCTGGTCAACGACCTTCATCGACAGGCGAACCTTGCCGCGCTCATCGAAGCCCATCAGCTTGACCCAGACCTTGTCGCCTTCCTTGACGATGTCGGAGGTCTTGGCAACACGCTCGGAAGCGAGCTGCGAGATGTGGACCAGACCGTCGCGAGCGCCGAAGAAGTTGACGAAGGCGCCGAAATCGGCGGTCTTCACAACCGTGCCTTCGTAGATCACGCCGACTTCCGGCTCGGCAACGATCGAGTGGATCCACTTGCGGGCCGCTTCGATTTCCTTGCCCGAGGACGAGGCGATCTTGACGGTGCCGTCGTCTTCGATGTTGATCTTGGCGCCGGTCTTTTCGACGATTTCGCGGATGACCTTGCCGCCCGAACCGATGACTTCACGGATCTTGTCGACCGGGATGTTCATCACTTCGATGCGCGGAGCAAATTCGCCGAGCTGCGAACGGCCTTCGGAGATGGCATTGGCCATTTCGCCGAGGATGTGGGTACGACCGCCCTGTGCCTGGGCCAGAGCGACCTTCATGATCTCTTCGGTGATACCGGCGATCTTGATGTCCATCTGCAGCGAGGTGATGCCGTCGGCAGTACCTGCTACCTTGAAGTCCATGTCGCCGAGGTGATCTTCGTCGCCGAGAATGTCGGAGAGAACGGCAAAACGGTCACCTTCGAGGATCAGGCCCATGGCGATACCGGCAACCGGCTTTGCGAGCGGAACGCCGGCGTCCATCAGAGCGAGCGAGGTGCCGCAGACGGTTGCCATCGAGGACGAGCCGTTGGACTCGGTGATTTCCGAAACGACGCGCAGCGTGTAGGGGAACTGCTCAGCCGACGGCAGCATCGGACGGATAGCGCGCCATGCGAGCTTGCCGTGACCGATTTCGCGACGGCCCGGGGAACCCATACGACCGGTTTCACCAACCGAGTAGGGAGGGAAGTTGTAATGGAGCAGGAAGCGCTCCTTGTACATGCCGGTCAGGCTGTCGACATACTGCTCATCTTCGCCGGTGCCGAGCGTGGCAACGACGATCGCCTGCGTTTCACCGCGGGTGAACAGGGACGAGCCGTGGGTGCGCGGCAGGATGCCGACTTCCGAGGTGATGGCGCGAACGGTCGACAGGTCGCGGCCGTCGATGCGGCTCTTGGTGTCGAGGATGTTCCAGCGAACGATCTTGGCCTGCAGGTGCTTGAAGATCGCGCCGATGACTTCGGCAGTGTACTTCGGCTCGACACCTTCCGGGAAGTAATGTGCCTTGACCTTGGCCTTGACGGCGTCGATGGCGGCGTAACGATCAGCCTTCTGGGTGATCTTGTAGCCTTCGCGAAGCTCGGCTTCGAAATGCTTCAGCATGTCGGCTTCGAGTTCGGAATGATCTTCCGGCTGGAAATCACGCGGTTCCTTGGCGGCGACTTCAGCGAGCTTGATGATCGCGTCGATGACCGGCTGGAAACCCTTGTGGCCGAACATGACGGCGCCAAGCATGATTTCTTCGTTGAGTTCCTTGGCTTCCGATTCAACCATCAGGACGGCGTCCTGGGTGCCGGCGACAACGAGGTCGAGCACGGACTCGTCCATCTCGTCGAGATGCGGGTTCAGAACGTATTCGCCGTTGATGTAACCAACGCGAGCGCCGCCGATCGGGCCCATGAACGGAACGCCCGACAGCGTCAGGGCTGCGGACGTGGCAACCATGGACAGGATGTCCGGGTTGTTTTCAAGGTCGTGCTGGACGACGGTGACAACGACCTGGGTGTCGTTCTTGTAGCCTTCCGGGAAGAGCGGGCGGATCGGACGGTCGATCAGGCGCGAAACCAGGGTTTCGTTTTCGCTTGGGCGACCTTCGCGCTTGAAATAGCCGCCCGGGATCTTGCCGGCGGCGTAGGTCTTTTCCTGGTAGTTGACGGTGAGCGGGAAGAAATCCTGACCCGGCTTCGGAGCCTTGGCCGAAACGACGGTGGCGAGAACGACAGTTTCACCGTAGGTCGCGAGGACGGCGCCGTCTGCCTGGCGGGCGATCTTGCCCGTTTCCAGCTTCAGCGGGCGGCCAGCCCATTCGATTTCGACAGAGTGGGTATTGAACATATGTTGTCCTTCAATGCGGGAATGACGTGAACCCGTTTAAGGGCACCGGCACAATCGACCGCAGATGTGACACATCACGGGCAAGACAACGAGAAGCTCCTATCCCTTGAAAGGGAAACATTGGCCAAGATTTATCAAAAATCTCGGCCAACAAAGCATCCGGCAATCCTGCCCCATGACAGGTCGGGGTTAATCTGGTGAACCGGCCCATCCGGTCTCACCGACAGTTTTTCGCACACATCATGCGCGCGACAGGCATGGTCAGTCGGGCAATGGCCCTTAAAAGAGGTCCGGCGGGCGCTCTTGTCGAACGCCCGCCGGGAGATATTAGCGACGTACGCCCAGGCTGGTGATCAGCTTGGTGTAACGGGCTTCGTCCTTCTTCTTGAGGTAGTCAAGAAGCGAACGACGGCTCGAAACCATGGTCAGAAGGCCACGACGGGAGTGGTTGTCCTTCTTGTGGCCCTTGAAGTGTTCGGTCAGATTGTTGATCCGCTCGGTGAGGATAGCAACCTGGACTTCCGGGGAACCGGTGTCGCCTTCGACAGTTGCGTATTCCTTGATGAGGGCGGCCTTGCGCTCTGCAGTGATCGACATCGTATGATCCTTTATGTGAAGAGGAATAGGGGTCGCCAAAGGCCGGGATGTCGTCCAGCCTAGGCCGTGAATGCGAAGAAAATGCCAATAGGCAGCCCTTAGCTGGCGCTGCCTATAGACTATTCAGGCTTCAATTGGAAGAGGCAGGCGACGGATCAGCCGAACACCCGCTTCGGACGGAACTCACCCTGAGCGATATCGCCAATGGCAACCAGACGCCCCTTTGAGGTGGCATACACTTCCGGCGCCTCCAGCGGAGCATCGCGCCCACGCACGATGACCGGGTTGCCCATGCGGATACGATAGGCCTGGTCGTCACTGAGCGGCAGATGCGGCAGGTCGGACAATGCCTCGACCGTATCGACCATCAGCGCATCCAGGGCAGCCAGACGTTCGTCGCGATCCTCGATGCTTTCCAGTGCGACGAGATCAGCCAGCGGCACCATCTTCTCTTCTACAAACGGAGCGACAAAGGTGCGGCGCAGATTGGAAATGTGGCCGAAACAGCCAAGATCGCGGCCAAAGTCGCGCGCCAGCGCGCGGACGTAAGTGCCCTTGCCGCATTCGACTTCGAAATGTGCGCAATTCTCTTCGGCACCCAGCAGCGTCAGGCGAAAGATCTCGACTTCGCGCGACGGAATCTCGACGACTTCGCCTTCGCGGGCAAGATCATATGCGCGTTCACCGGCAATCTTGATGGCCGAAAACTGCGGCGGGATCTGGCTTATGACACCGGTATAGTTGGGCAGGATATCGCGGATATCCTGTTCGGCCGGGCGCAGTTCAGAGCTTTCGATCACTTCGCCTTCAAGATCGTCCGTCGAGCGCTGCTCGCCCCAGGTGACGGTGAATTCGTAGATCTTGCGGCCATCCATGACGTAAGGCACGGTCTTGGTGGCATCGCCCAGCGCGATCGGCAGCATGCCGGAAGCCAGCGGATCGAGCGTTCCGGCATGGCCGGCCTTCTGGGCATTGAAGAGCCACTTGATCTTGGAAACGGCCTCGGTGGAGCCGAAATCGACAGGCTTGTCGAGGATCATCCAGCCGGAGACCGGCCGGCCCTTGGGTTTACGCGGTTTGGACATTCTTCTCTATTCTTGTTCGTCGCCGGAAGCCTTAGGCTCAGAATTGGCCTCGAGATCGCGCTGCACTTCAGGCGATTTCAAAAGCTCGTCGATCTTCTTGTAATTGTCGAAGCTGGTATCGTCGCGGAAACGCACTTCGGGCATGTATTTCATCTGGCGCAGTTGACCGCCAAGGCGACCGCGAATGTATTTGGCATTGCGGTTGAGCGCTTCGATCACTGCCTGATGATCCGGCAGGCCGAGCGGCGTTACGTAAGCGGTGGCGATCTTGAGATCCGGCGACATGCGGACTTCCGATACGGAAATCACTGTCTTTTCGATCAGATCATCGCGCACTTCGCCACGCTGGAGGACCTGCGTGATGGCGGCGCGTACCTGTTCGCCCACACGCAGCATCCGCTGCGAAGGCGCGGAAGACGTTGCTTTGCTCATGTGTTGTTTTTCTTTCTTTTCATGTCCGCTTCGATGCTGATCCTATCAGAAGGATCGTCGTTTGGCGCGGGCAGGCGTGCTCCATGCCTTTTTGGCGGGCAAAGGTCAAGCTCCGCGGGTGATTGGCACGAGCTGGTGGTGACCGATCGGCTGATCATCAAACATTAGGGATCACCGTGCCCGCCCTCTTGACGAAAAGTTGAAAACAGCCAATTTTTATAGCGTCTTCGCGCGCATTACCGAGCCCGCGAAAGAAACCTGGTGCCGGGCCCCTCTGGCGAGAGTTTTTACGGCGCTCTCGCGATGTCGGTACCGCCTGCAAAACAGCCGGCGGATTATTATGTCATGACACAATCCCATCTTTTGGGGATGGATGCCGCATGCGGCATGTCCATCTCTTCCATGCCCGTTCTCCCCACCAGGGGGACACGCGCATGAGCCAGTCCACCACCACAACGCTCGGCTATTTCCGCTGGGCTTTCATCGTCACCGCGCTCGGCCTGATCCTCGGCGGCGTGCTTGGCTGGCAGTCGACCGGCACGGTCGGCGGCACGGCAACCATCTTCTTCATCTGCGTCGTTCTGGCGGTTCTGGAAATCTCGCTGTCCTTCGACAACGCGATCGTCAACGCCAACAAACTGAAGGACATGACCCCGGAATGGCAGCATCGCTTCCTGACCTGGGGCATCATCATTGCCGTGTTCGGTATGCGTATCGTCTTCCCGCTGCTGATCGTCGTGATCGCCGCCAATATCGGTCCGATCGAAGCGATCGTTCTGGCTGCCAGCCAGCCGGAAGAATATTCGCGTATCATGCACGACGCGCATCTGCCGATTGCAGCCTTTGGTGGCACGTTCCTGATGATGGTGGGCTTGTCCTACTTCTTCAATCAGGAAAAGGACGTACACTGGATCCCGTTCCTCGAAACCCCGATGGCCCGCTTTGCCGGCATCAAGGGGATCGAAATTGCCGTGGTTCTTTTGCTGATCCTTTTTTTCTCTCGTCTTCTGGATGGCGAAGACTCGGTCACTTTTGTCTATTCGGCCATTTACGGCCTTGTGACCTTCCTGATCGTGGAAGTTATCGGTGGCCTGCTCGATGCACAGCAGAAAACAATGTCTGAAGCTGCCAAGGGTGGCCTCGGTGCGTTCATCTACCTGGAAGTGCTCGACGCCAGCTTCTCTTTCGACGGCGTCATCGGCGCGTTTGCATTGACCCATAACCTGTTCATCATCGCGATCGGCCTTGGCATCGGTGCCATGTATGTTCGTTCCATGACGATCATGCTGGTTGAGAAGGGTACGCTCACGCATTACCGTTATCTGGAACACGGTGCCTTCTATGCCATCCTGATCCTGTCGGTGATCATGTATGTGCAGACGATGTTCCACATTCCGGAGGTCATCACCGGCCTCGGTGGCGCGACCCTGATCGGTATCTCGCTATGGTCGTCGATCCGCTACAACCGTCGCCATGTCGAACAGGACAAGCGTGAAGGCACATTGGATCGCCCGGTGGAAGCGAAACCGAGTGAAGCCTGATCCAGACGGATCGGTAATCTGAAAGATGAAACGGCCGGACATCACAATGTCTGGCCGTTTTTTTTTCGTTCACGACCGATATCAGTTCGCTCGGTTGAGCCCGGAACGTCGCGAAGCCAGGCGTTCGCCGAACAGTAGCGTGTCGTAGATCAGCACGGCCAGTGCTGCGACCACAATTCCACCTTGCAGGACAAAGGCAAGATTGTTGGATTGCAGGCCGGCGATGATCACCTCGCCCAATGTGCGGGCAGCCACCGTCGAGCCGATGGTGGCGGTGGCCAGACTGATGACGATCGACAGGCGGATGCCGCCGAGGATCAGCGGAAAGGCTAAAGGCAATTCAACTTTGATGAGCCGCTGCCAGCCGGTCATACCGGTACCGCGTGCCGCCTCCATGACCGAGGCAGGCAAGGTCGTCAGCCCCGTGAGAGTGTTTTCAAAAATCGGTAGAAGACCATAAAGAAAGAGCGCGATCAGCGTCGGCCACTCGCCAAAACCCAGCATCGGCACCGTCAGAGCCAAAACGGCGACAGGCGGAAATGTCTGGCCAATGTTCACCAGACTGCGCGAGAGAGGCAGAAATTCCGCACCCGATTCACGTGTGACGAGAATAGCCAGTCCGACAGCGACGATCGTGGCCGCAATGGTGGCGGCAAAGACTACCAGAAGGTGCGACAGGGTCAACGACAAGAGACTGGCCTGGACATAGATCGACGGCGCGCCGTTTTCTGTCAAAGGCTGCAGAAGCGAGGCGAACAATTCCGGCTTGACCAGAAAGGCCACCAGCACGAGCAGAACTAATAGCCGGATAATAAACGCCGGGCGGACCCTCATGCCGGCCTCGCCGCTTGTTTCAGCAAACCATCGACAGTCACCCGTCCGAGGACCTTGCCATCCTTGCTTACGACCGGCAGTGCCGGACGGCCGGACCACAGCAATTCCGCCAGAGCATCACGCTGACTGACATCGGCCTCGATTGCCATGCCTTCAGCCGCGCCTGTTTCCACGGCGGTTTCGACGCGGTTCAACGACAGAAGCCGGAATGGTCGCTCCGTGGTGCCGATCAGCGACGCCACAAAGTCCGTTGCCGGGTTAGCAAGCATTTCGGCAGGCGTTGCATATTGCAGCAGGCGTCCGCCATCCATGACGGCAATCTTGTCGGCAAGGCCAAACGCCTCTTCCATGTCATGCGTGACGAGAATGATTGTGGTGCCAAAGTGTTTCTGGATGGCGAGGAGATCATCCTGTGCCTTGGCGCGAATGATCGGATCCAGTGCGCCGAACGGTTCGTCCATCAGAAGCAGGTTGGGTTCAGCGGCAAGCGCGCGGGCCACGCCGACACGCTGGCTTTGACCACCGGAAAGCTCATGCGGAAAACGCGGACCAAAAGCAGCGGGATCGAGCTGGAACAGGTTCAGGAGCTCTTCCACACGCGCGTTGATACGCTCTTGCGGCCAGCCCAGCAGTTTTGGCACCGTGGCGATATTGTCGGCGACGGTGCGATGGGGAAACAGGCCGTGGCCTTGAATGGCGTAGCCAATGCGGCGGCGCAGTTCGTGCGGGGCAATCGCGCCATTGTCCTCACCATCAATACGAATGATACCGCTGCTCGGCTCCACCAGCCGGTTGATCATGCGAAGCAGCGTCGTTTTGCCGGACCCCGATGTTCCGACGATGACGGTGACCGACCGGGCCTCTATCGTCATTGTCACATTATCGACCACCGTGGCTTGTCCATAGGTCTTGCTGATGCCGTCGATCTCGATCATGCGGTCGCTTCCTTTCTGCCGGCATTCGTGTTTTTCGGCGCCGTCAGTTCAACCACCGCATCGAGAATGACCGCCGCGGCAAAGGCGAGCGCGACGGTCGGCACGGCACCGAGCAGGACCAGATCCATCGCCGTCTGCCCAAGGCCCTGGAATACGAAGACGCCAAAACCGCCGCCGCCGATCAGCGCGGCGATAGTGGCAAGTCCGATATTCTGTACGAGAACGATGCGGATGCCAGTGAGGATGACCGGAAAGGCGAGCGGCAGTTCGACCTGGACCAGTCGCTGGCGATCGGTCATGCCCACACCACGAGCCGCGTCGTTGGCATCACGCGGCACGCTGGCGAGGCCGCCCACCGTATTGGCTACCATTGGCAGAAGCGAATAAAGAAACAGCGCTACAAAGGCTGGCGCCGTGCCGATGCCACGAATGCCGAGATCGGCAGCACCCGGCACATTGATTGCCACCCAGGACAGTGGTCCGATGAGAATACCAAAGAGTGCGATCGACGGAATGGTCTGGACGATATTGAGCAGATTGAGAATAGCTGAACGGACAGGTTTCACGCGATGGCAGAATATGCCCAGTGGAATGCCTGCCAGAGCGGCAACGACGAGTGATCCCAAAGCAAGCGTCAGGTGCCGCCCCGCTTCAATCCAGAACGTGTCGGCGCGCGACGCATATTCCTTCATGATCGACAGTCCGCTCCACAATCCCGAGGTCAGAACGAGCGTTGTCGCGGCTGCCGTTGCTGCGAGGAATGCTATGCGCACCCACGCACCTGGCCGCATGCGGGCAAGTGAGTCCGCTGCCAAGAGCGCGAAGGCGGCGCTCAGCATCCAGAAACCGGAACCGGGAGAGACGCGCGCATAGCCATTGCCCTCTGGTGTCAGAAATGACGCGGCACTGCCGACGGCGATGGCCAGCACCGCAAGCAGGACAAAACTGGCAACCAGCCGGACCAACAAGGGCAAACGCAGAAGCGCTACGACGATGCCGGCGATAGCCAGTCCCAGAAGAACCATGCCGTGCATGGGTGGGAGTGAATCGAGCAGCGAACGCCCCTCCCCCTGCACGATGCGATTGGCGCGAAACAAGGCAAAGGGTGCAATGAGGCCATAGGCAGCAATCAGCGCGACCACCACTCCAACTCGGTCTATCCGGCTCAGGCCAAGCCTCATGCGTTTCCCTGCCCTTTGGCGGTTGGCGCTTCCATCGGCTTACTTCAGAAAACCGTTCTTCTTCAGAAAGTCGTCCGCGACCGCCTTGGCCGGTTCCCCGCCCAGCTGAACACGACCGTTCAACTCCTGCAGCGTGACGAGATCAAGCTTTTCGAAGACGGGTTTCAGCAGGCTCTCAATCTGCGGATTTTCCTTCAGCACGGCTTCACGGATGATCGGCGCCGGTTGATAGACCGGCTGGACACCCTTGTCGTCTTCCAGCACGACGAGGCCGGACGGAGCGATGCCGCCATCAGTACCGTAGACCATAGCCGCGTCGGCGCCGCTCGTCTGGTTGGCGGCAGCGGCAATGGTGGCCGCAGTATCCCCACCCGAAAGGGTGATCAGCTGGTCGGGCTTGAGGGTAAAACCATAGGTCTTCTGAAAGGCCGGCAGCGCTGCTGCCGAATTAACGAACTCGGAGGAAGCCGCAAGCTTGACCGTGCCGCCGCCGGCGACGTATTTGCCGAAATCGCTCAATGTGACGAGCTTGTTGGCGTCCGTGACATCCTTGCGCAGCGCAATCGCCCAGGTGTTGTTCGCCGGCGAGGGCGTCAGCCAGACAATCTTGTTGGCATCGTAATCGAGTTTCTTGGCCTGTTCATAGGCCTTGGCGGCATCGTTCCACGAGGTATCGCCGCTCTTTTCGAAAAAGAAGGCGGCATTGCCGGTATATTCCGGATATATATCGATCTCGCCTGCGGTGATCGCCTTGCGCACCACCGGTGTCGCACCGAGCTGGATGCGATCCGTGGTCTTGATACCGTTGGCATTCAGCACAGACAGAATGATATTGCCCAGCACACCGCCTTCGGTATCGATTTTCGAGGAGACAACCACCTGTGCCTGCGCCTGACTGACGGCAAGAGAGGCTGCGAGAACGGCTCCGGCAAGTAGTTTCGTGATCATACGCATAACGCTTCTCTCTCCCTGTGAGGCCATGTGTTGCACATCACCATTCGACTACGGACGCGCAGTGGCGTCGCGGCATGGTTTTGCAATTAGGTCTTGGCAAGAGAAAAAACAGGGCGTGCTAACGTACAGACCCGAAAAAGGATCATCGGGTCCCGCGATCCTCCGGTTTGTCGTCGGACAAAATCCGCCATGCAGCGCCATCCAGGTCCTCATACTGGCCGGAGCGCAGTGACCAGAGGAAAGCACCCAACCCTAGGGCGCCCAAAAAAAGTGCGACCGGAATGAGGTAGATCAGCATGTTCATGCGGCTCGAGCCTCCGGGGATATATCGAGATCAGCGCTCTCTGCCCTGATCGCCTCTTTTTCGCCAGCTTGTATGTGATTGAGCCGCAACGCATTGGCGACGACGATCAGCGAAGAGGTGGACATAGCAACAGCCGCAATCAAAGGCGTGGCATAACCGGCCAAAGCGATCGGCACCGCGATAACGTTGTAGCCGATGGCAAGTCCAAAATTCTGGCGGATCAGGCTGCCGGCCCGACGCGACATTTCATGCGCGAATGGCACGGCCGCCAAACTTTCATGCATGAAAACAAAGTCCGCCGCCTGACGCCCGATATCGGCCGCGGTCGCCGGTGCCATCGAGACATGGGCTGCACGCAAGGCCGGCGCGTCATTGATGCCGTCTCCGACCATCATCACCTTGTGGCCCGCGTCAGCGAAAGCAGTGACGGCATCGGTCTTGCCGCGCGGTGAGAGATCAGCCTTCCAGGTGTCCAGTGACAGGCGTTTTGCCAAGCGCTCGACAACTGCGGCACGGTCGCCGGATAGAATGACAGTCGAAAGATTTTCGGAATGAAGATCGCGAACAGCCATCTCGGCTCCGGCACGCAGCCGGTCCTCGAAACGGAAGGTCGCCAGTTCGATGCCATCGACGGCCAAAACGACTTCCGAGGAAACGGCACCGCCGACATGTTCCGTGCCGCAGGCGAAGCGCCGGCTACCAAGCCGGTAGAGCCGGCCATCGATGCTCCCCTGCAGACCTTCGCCGGGTCGCTCCTCGACTGTTTCAAACGACGGCACGGCACCGGTATGACGGGTATAAAGCGTCTGTGAAAGCGGGTGACGCGAGTGTGCGGCAAGTCCTGCGGCCAATGTCAGGTTTTGGGGCGTGATGTCACCGGCATTGAGAAGACGTGGCCGCCCGATCGTCAATGTGCCGGTCTTGTCGAAAACCACCAGATCGACATTGGCAAGCCGTTCCATCGCGGAACCGTCCTTCACCATGATGCCGCTCTTGAACAGCCGGCCGGCCGCAACGACCTGCACGACCGGAACCGCCAGCCCCAGAGCACATGGGCAGGTAATAATCAGCACCGCGATGGCAATCAGCATCGCGTGTTTCCAGTCACCTCCGAAAACACCCCAGGAGAGAAAAGCCATGATCGCCAGAAGATGCACAATCGGCGAATAAAATTGCGCAACCCGATCGGCGAGACGTCGATAACCGGCACGGCTGCCTTCCGCCGCCTCCATCAACGCCATGATTTCGGAGAGAAAGGAATCCCTGGCAGCAGCTGTCGCCCTTAACACAAGCGATCCGGTGAGACTGAGCATGCCTGCCTGCACAGCAGCACCAACGACAACCGGATGCGGCGCGCTTTCGCCGTTGACGATGGAAACGTCTAGGTCACTCGCACCACTTTCGACAATGCCATCGACGGGGATGCGTTCACCAGCCGCAATCGCGATCCGGTCGCCTGGACGGATATCCGAGACAGGACGATATTCGCGACTGTCATCCGCGCCCAATACCATGGCTCCACGTGGAGACAGGCGCGCAAGACCACTGATCGAAGCACGGGCACGTTCCCGCATGAGATGATCAAGCGTGCGGCCGATCAGCAGAAAGAACAGCAGAGATACGGTCGCATCAAACCAGGCATGCTGGCCGTGATGCATGGTTTCCCATAGCGACACGGCATAGGAGAGCGTGATCGCGAGAGCGATCGGCACATCCATATTGGTGCGACCGCGACGAACGGCATTCCAGGCCGATTGGTAATAAAAACGTCCGCCATAGATCAGCGCCGGTGCGGCGATCATCGCCGAAATCCAGTGGAACATGTCACGCGTCGAGGCATCGGCGCCAGACCAGACAGAAACCGACAACAACATGATATTGGCGGCAGCAAAACCGCAAACGGCAACGCCGCGCAGAAGCTTTGCCTTCATGGCGTCGGCGGCTTCTTCCGCATCGTTGAACAAATGCGCCGAATAACCTGTGGCGGTGATGATGGTGCGGACGATATCGACCGGATCGGTCACCTCGTTGCCCACGACCTCGCGCCAAATCACCGACACCCGCCTGGTCGACAGGTTGACTCGCGCCTTTTCGACGGAGGGCATCGCATGCAGGGCTTTTTCGATCGTGGCGATACAGGCGCCGCAATAAACCTCCGGCACACCGAGATCCGTCTGCCTGCGCCCGCCACCAAGGTCGCGTGCGGACAACATCAGTTCCTCTTTTGATGGCAACGCGCCCAAGAGATCAACGACACCTTCGGTTCCCGGCGCACAGCAACTCATGACCGTTCTCCATGGACCGAAATACGGCGAGTCTGGTGAAGGACGGGCGTGCCGTTGCGCGCGGCAATCGCTTCCACGATCCAGTGACCGGGACCAACCTCATGTCTGACGACAAAGATGCCCTCCTCCTGGGGCGCCAAGGTGAGCGAGAAGTCCTGCTGATCGCCGACCGGCCGGCGGAACGCCAGGATCAGTTCATCTGCGGCAACCAGGCCGTTCGGACCGCTGATTTCGTAGCGAACGACTGTGCCGTCGATGGTTAGCTTTCCTGTCACACCCGTCGCCGCCAGGGCTCGTTCGGCAGCGACCTTGGAATTGAACTGCTGGCTGGCAACATAAGTATTTTGCACCACCAGGCCGCTCCAGCTGCTCACCGCCTGATAGGCCATGAAGAAATTGACGGAGATGATGACGCCGAAGAACGACAGCATGATCGCCAGCATATGCCATCCGGTAAAGGTGAAGGGCTTCTTCTGAACTTGGATCATCTCTTTCCTCCTGGCAGATTGAACGTGGCCTTGTAGGCATCACTTTCGTGGCTTGAACGATCTTCGGCAACAAAGCGGAACTCGGGCTTGGATTGCGGTTTGGCATCGCGGCTGGGCGGGAGCGTCACGAACACACGCAGGGCCATTGCCTTGTCCGGTTCTGCCTGGATGGCGACGACCTGACCCGGGACATCGGAGACCCCGACCACCTTCATCGTCGCCTGCGGCAGACCATCAAGCGACAGCATGATAGTGCGTTGCTCCGGCACCATGTTGAGAAGCCGGATCGTGTAGCCGTTGCGAATCGAGCCATCCGACTCCAGCACGAATTGCGGATTGCGGTCATGGACAACATTGAGCTGGAGCCGGTCACGCGCCAAAAGCGCATAGACCAGACCCAGGCCGATCAAGGCCCAGATGCCGAAATAAACGAGCGTACGGGGACGGAAAATAACCTGCCACCGGAACTGGCGAATCCGATCTGCAAACGAGCCGTCCGGATTGCGGACGCGAGCCGGCTCGATCGCCGTCCGGCCGCCATTGGTGGCGAGCGCCATGTTGCTATCGTATTCATCCAACGTCGCATAGGCGATCAACCCGCGCGGTTTGCCGAGCTTGTCCATGACATTGTCGCAGGCATCTATACAGAGCGCACAGGTGATGCAGGCCATCTGCTGACCATCTCTGATGTCGATACCCATGGGACAGACTGCAACACAGGCATCACAATCGACGCAATCGCCGACAGGCTGGCCGGCGGCAGCCGCCTTCTTGGCATGTCGGCTGCGCGGTTCACCCCGCCAGTCATTATAGGTGACGACAAGCGAATGTTCGTCCAGCATGGCGCCCTGAATACGAGGCCAGGGACACATGTAGATGCAGACCTGCTCACGCATCAGGCCGCCCAGAATGTAGGTCGTTGCTGTCAGGATCGCGACTGTCCAATAGGCGACCATAGCCGCCTGACCGGTAGCAAAATCGAACGCGAGACCGGGCGCATCGGCGAAATAGAAAATCCAGGCGCCGCCAGTCAGAACGGCAATCAGCAGCCAGACCGCATGTTTGCTTGTCCGCTTGAAAATTTTAGCGAAGCTCCATGGGCCGGCATTCAGCTTGATCTGAGCGTTGCGATCTCCTTCGATGAAACGTTCGACGGCCAGGAAGAGATCAACCCAGACCGTCTGGGGACAGGCATACCCGCACCAGGCGCGCCCGACAGCCGATGTCAAGAGAAACAGTCCCAAGCCCGCCATGACCAGCAGACCGGCGACGAAGAAGAACTCCTGCGGCCAGATCTCGACGAAGAAAAAATAGAACCGCCGGGCCGACAGATCGATCAACACGGCCTGATCCGGCGCATGCGGACCACGATCCCAGCGTATCCAGGGCGTCAGGTAATAGATGGCGAGCGCCACGACCATGAATAGCCATTTGAACCGCCGGAAACGCCCCTTGACGCTTTTCGGGAAAATCTTCCGGCGCTTTTCGTATAGCGGTTCGGATGGCGGCACCGAACCGGAGCCGCTTCCCGCGCTGTTCCCGCCTCCTCCGGCACCGCCAGCAGGTTGAAGGTGATTGGCCGTATAGAGATTCATGGGACGATCCACTTCCTGTTCCGTCCTTGTCCCACCCGCCCGAATGGCAAACCTTGACCTAGGTCAAGTTTCAGGTGCGACAGAATTGACAAATGAAAGGCCGCGCCTTTCTGCAAAGCGCGGCCCCAGGGATTGCAGTAGAGAAAGATCCGTTTCGTTGCGGACTTACTCTCCGCCGCCCAGCGAGTGGACGTACACGGTCAGCTGTTTGACGGTATCGCTGCTCAGACGGGCCTGCCAGGCCGGCATGACGCCGTGCTTGGGGGCGCGAACCTGTTCGGCGATTTCCGCCTCACCATTGACCTTGAGCCAGATCGCATCAGCGAGATTGGGCGCACCAAGCTCACGATTGCCCTTGGCATCCTCACCATGACAGGACGAGCAGTTGTCGAGAAAAATCTGCTTGCCGGGTTCGACCATGGCAACATCTCTCGGCGTCCCCGTCAGGCTGACGACATAGGCCGCGACCTGGCGGATTTCATCAGGCTGAATTACATCAGCGAAAGGCGTCATATCGGCAATCCGGGTATCCGGATCGACGGCATCACGGATGCCGTGCGCGATAGTCTGCTGCAGCGTGTCGAGATCACCACCCCAGATCCAGTCGTCATCGTTCAGGTTGGGATACCCCTTGCTGCCTTCCGCGCCGGAGCCATGGCAGGTGACACAGTTGACCTTGAAGGCGGATGCGCCGCCGGCGATTGCAAACTGGTTCATCTGCGGATCGGCAACGATTTCCTGAAGCGTCGACTTCGAGATCTTTTCAAGGATACCGCCCTGCGCGATCTTGGCACCCGCACTCTCGGCCGCGTATTCGGCACGGCTGGAATAACCGAGAATGCCCGGAGTTGCCTCGGTCAGCATTGGCCAAGCCGGATAAAGAACCGTATATCCGAGCGCCCAGATGATGCAGGCGTAAAAGGTCCAGAGCCACCAGCGTGGAAGCGGATTGTTCAGTTCGCGAATGCCGTCCCACTCATGGCCGGTGGTTTCGACACCGCTGATTTCATCGACATGTTTTTCGGCCATGGCTTAGTCCTCATCCTTCAGAGGGATATGCGCAGCCCTGTCTGCCGATGCCTTGCCGCCCGGACGCAGGGTGAAGAAAATGACGCCGACAAAAAACAGAGCCATGGCAAGCAGGCCCCAGCTGTCAGCGAAGTGACGCATTGCTGTGTAGGTTTCCATGAAAGCCCCTCCTCAGCGATAGCCGGTGGCATCGTCATAGGTCGAGAAATCGACCAGCGTGCCGAGCACCTGCAGATAGGCAACCAGAGCATCCATCTCGGTCAAACGATTCGGATCACCGTCGAAATTGCCGATTTTTGCCTTTGGATAGCGGTCGAGCAGGCCGGACGTATCCGAATCGGGATTGGCCTGCGCCTCCAGGTCAGCCTTCGCACTGGCAAGCATGTCATCCGTGTAGGGAACTCCGACATGTTTGTTGGCGGTCAGTTCCATGGTGGCATCCGTGACCTTGAGGTTCGTCTCCTTGAGGAAGGCGTAGCTCGGCATCACCGATTCAGGCACCACCGACCGTGGATCCGACAGATGCTGAACGTGCCAATCGTTGGAATAGCGCTCACCGACTCGCGCCAAATCGGGACCTGTGCGCTTGGACCCCCACTGGAATGGGTGATCGTACATGGATTCCGCCGCAAGGCTGTAATGGCCATAACGCTCGACCTCATCGCGGAAAGGACGGATCATCTGGCTATGACAGGCGTAACAGCCTTCACGGATGTAGATATTACGGCCGGCCAGTTCGAGCGGTGAATAGGGACGCATCCCCTCCACCTTCTCGATTGTATTTTCCAGATAGAAAAGCGGCGCGATTTCCACGATGCCACCGATCGATACGACGAGCAGCGAGCCGACCAGAAGAAGAGTCGCATTGCGCTCGATGAACTGATGTTTATCCATCAAAGACATGAGTTTCGTCCTTATTCGGCGGGCTGCAGGTTGGCCGTAGCCTGACCGGGAAGCCGTTCTTCGCGTTCATGGCCGAGAATGGTCATGGTGACATTGAAGGCCATGATGATGCCGCCGGCGAGATACATGGCACCACCAAGTGCTCGCAGCAGATAGTAGGGGAACATCGCAGAGACGGTCTCCGCGAACGAATAGACGAGAAAGCCTTGATCATCGTATTCGCGCCACATCAGGCCCTGCTGGATGCCGGCCACCCACATGACGGCGGCGTAGACGACGATGCCGAGGGTTGCGAGCCAGAAATGCCAGTTGACCATGGCGAGGCTGTAGAGGCGCTTGCGGCCCCACAGTTTGGGCACGAGGAAATAGACGGCACCGAAGGAGATCATGCCGACCCAGCCAAGAGCACCGGAATGCACGTGACCGATGGTCCAGTCGGTATAGTGGCTGAGCGAGTTGACGGCTTTCACCGACATCATCGGCCCTTCGAATGTCGACATGCCATAGAAGGCGATTGCCATGACCATCATGCGCATGATCGGGTCGGTACGGATCTTGTCCCAGGCGCCCGAGAGCGTCATCAGACCGTTGATCATGCCGCCCCAGGACGGCATCCACAGCATGATGGAGAAGACCATGCCGAGCGTCTGCGCCCAGTCGGGCAGCGCCGTATAGTGCAGGTGGTGGGGACCGGCCCAGATATACATGAAGATCAGCGCCCAGAAGTGGATGATCGACAGGCGATAGGAGTAGACCGGGCGTTCGGCCTGCTTGGGCACGAAATAATACATCATGCCGAGGAAGCCGGCCGTCAGGAAGAAGCCGACGGCATTATGCCCGTACCACCATTGTGTCAGGGCATCCTGAACGCCGGCGAAGGCCGAGTAGCTTTTAATGCCGAGGAAAGAGACCGGTACCGCCAGATTGTTGACGATATGCAGCATTGCGATGGTCACGATGAAGGCGAGATAGAACCAGTTGGCCACATAGATATGGGGCTCCTTGCGCTTCAGGATCGTGCCGAGGAAGGTGATCAGATAAGCGACCCAGACAATGGTCAGCCAGATATCGACATACCATTCCGGCTCTGCATATTCCTTGCCCTGGGTGATGCCGAGAAGGTAACCAGTCGCTGCCATGACGATGAACAGCTGATATCCCCAGAACACGAACCAGGCCAAACCACCACCGAACAGGCGAGCGCGGGAGGTGCGCTGGACGACATAAAACGAGGTCGCGATAAGCGCATTTCCGCCAAACGCGAAAATGACCGCCGACGTATGCAGCGGCCGCACGCGACCGAAAGTCAGGAAGGGCTCCAGGTTCAAGGTTGGAAAGGCGAGCTGCAATGCCACAAAAACGCCGACCAGAAAACCAACGACGCCCCAAAACACCGTGGCGATGGTTCCATACCGGATGACTTCGTCGAAATAGCCGGATCGATCATCCCGGCTGTTCGCCCGGCCTGCGCCGGAAAAATCAACACGTCGCAAAACCACGACCGTGCTGATGGCAAGACAGAAGAAGAGCACCCACATATGGGCGCCGAAAAGTTCATCATGGGCAAAACCGGCTGCCAGAAGCGCAAGAAACGCCCCGGCAACAAGGCCACCGATGGTAATGGTATTGTTCATCGCGAACATCCCCCTGAAGCATATGACGGGTAGCCGACTCCAATGGCCGGGCCCCGCTCTCAGGCAGAAATGTCATTTGATGTGTTTGGAGACCTTGATTCAGATCAAGGTACAGGCCGCAGTTTAGAGGGGCTCTATCTTCGCTGCAGCGACAGGCGACCGTCGGCGTCTACATGCGTGGTGAGATCGCGGTAGTCAGCAATGGTCAGGTGGCCGGTTTCCATCGGATGCGCATGCGTGTGGCTAATGACGGCCACATCCGCGCCTGCCGCTTCACCGGCCTTGACGCCAGCCATGACGTCTTCGAATACAAGCGACCGGGCCGTGCTGACACCGACACGCTCCGCTCCCAGAATGTAGCATTGCGGGTTTGGCTTGCCGATCTTCACGTCTTCCGCCGTCACGATGAAACGCGGCTCGTTGATACCGGCTGCGGCCAGCCGACGCTTGGCCAGCGTGACCGGTGAAGACGTGACGATCGCCCATTTTTCCGGCGGGATGGATGCCAGAAACTCGATGGCGCCCGGGATCGGCACGACACCTTCGACATCATCGATTTCACCCTGCAGGATGATCGCAGCTTCAGCCGCCGGATCGATACCCGGCAGATTCAGTTCGGTGATCGTATCGATGCCGCGCTTGCCATGCATGGTGGGCAGAAATTTTTCGACATCCAGTCCGTGGCTCAACGCCCAGCGTCCCCAGACCCGCTCGGCGGACGCCAGAGAATTGAGGATCGTGCCATCCATGTCGAACAGGAAAGCGTCATAGGTTTTTTGCGGCAGGGATTGGAACATGCGGAAAACACCTCAGCGAGACAAAGTTGCCGTTCTGATTACCGGCCAACCGGTCGAGATGCAAACGCGGGAGACGTTACTTATCCGCGCAGTCTGGCGCCGTCATGAGTGCAAATCGCCTGTTTTGCATAGGCATAGCTCGTCGACCTAAGGCGGGTCGCAGCGGATCCGCACCACTCTGCCGCGAGGGATTTTTGCCAGGGCAGAGGCCCGGTCCCTTTCGGGGTTGCCTGACACGGGCCGCCTGTCGGTTCAGCCGGTTGAATATCCGATTTAGTCTAAGCCAGCAGAACAGTGCAGTTCAGCTGCGGCGCACTTAAGCATTCTTAATTTTTTGGATTTGTTTTGGTTGCGGGGGCAGGATTTGAACCTGCGGCCTTCAGGTTATGAGCCTGACGAGCTACCGGGCTGCTCCACCCCGCGTCACCAAGTGTCGGGCGTTTTGGGCCCGGAAGCAATTGTGTC